>JADKKE010000033.1 GCA_016720655.1 Bacteroidota bacterium | reverse complement strand
ACATAAAATTGATTGTAAATATCTTGATAAATAACAGGGATATTTACATCAATTCCTAATCTGTATTGCAAATTTTGAATCCGGGGTTGAGGAATGAACTTAATTCTTTTTTATTCCAAAAATGAATGGTTCGAAAGCACCAGAAACCCTCGTTCTGGAAATTAGAATATATTTGTAAGATGATATCTTTTCGCCAGGCTATATACCGAATCGGTTTGTTGGCCCTTTCAATCGGAGTATTCATTCCAACATTCTCCAGCGCCCAAATTCGTTCCAAAGACGAATACGAATCAAGCCGCAAAATGCTCATGCGCTCAGAAATGGCCATGAGCCAAAGTTCCAGGCTAAATTTGTCTGAAGAAGAAAAGAAAGCAGAAAAATACCTGTTCAAACTAAAGGAAGAAGATGTCCTTCGTTATGGTCAAGAATTTCCTCCGGCTAAAAATTTTTTGATTGAGAAACCACGGATTGATTCTTCAGCCCTGTTGTCCGTTTTTAAAATGATGCCAAAAGGTGCAGTTCTTCATGCACATCCCGGGGCTATTGGAGATTTTCATTGGCTGATTCACTTTGCAACCTATCTTCCGAATTGCTATCTCTACACAGGTTCCGACAATGATTCTGTTGTCCGGGGTTCCATGTCCTTCTAATCATTCCCCCCGGTTCCGAATGGAAACTCATTTCGGAGCTGCGCAAAGCCTCCGATAACCCTCAACAATTTGATGAAAATTTGTATCGTTCCATCACTCTCGGTACAGAAGATCTTGACAGAGCGGATATATGGGAAGAATTTGAAAAATGTTTTTCAAGAATAAATGGATTGCAGTCGTATGAAGCTGTTTATTCTGCCTGGAACAAACACGAATTGAAAGTGATTGCAGATGAAAATGAACAATTGCTTGAAATCCGTTCTTTCTTGGCGGACCTTGTGATATGATCAACGCGGAGCAGGAGCTGATACCGCAATCGCTTTGTACCAGAAAGCTGTCGATGAAATCCGTGAAATACATCGTGATTTTCAGTTACGTTTTATTTTCACACGCATGAAACAAAACGGGAGCGCTGCTTTGACAGCCGATTTGCGTGAAGCCTTGAGGCTGCGCAAAAAATATCCGCAATGGGTTGCCGGATTTGATCTTGTCGGCGAAGAAGATCCGTTGCCTGATCTGAGTACTTGTGTTGATGAATTTCCTTCAAATAGATAAAGAAGCCCGCAACTAGGCATCACTCTCCCTACTATTTTCATGCAGGAGAAAGTAACCGGAACAACAACTCGGATATTGCTGAAGCCATCATGTTGCGAAGCAAACGCATCGGGCATGGACTGGCATTGATAAAGCACCCGGCATTGATGGATAAAGAGGGAGGACACATCGCTATTGAAGTTTGTCGATTAGTAATCAGGTTCTCGGCATGTGGCTGATTTGAGAAATCACCTACCGTCTATTGGATTCGTAGTGGAGTTCCTGTTACTCTTAACCCTGACGATCCGGGAATGATGGGATACACTTTCTTATGATTTCTGCGAAGCCTTCATGGCCCGGGATCTTAACTTTTATCCGATTTAAAAATGCTTGCAATGAATTCCATTAAATCCAGTTCCCTGAGTGAGCCTGAAAACTTGTAACACTATCGAAATGGAAGGATAAATGGACCGTGTTTATCACTGATCTGAATGAACTGGCTCGTCAGTAGATAAAAAGCAATTGCTTAAAAGACAATCATTAAATTGAATCTAAAAAAATGGTCCTACTCCGTGTTGTTTAAGAATAACCAGCGTTTATATAAAGGTTGTTCTTAGTGTATAGCTTATTTTTCGCTTGTTCTTTTCTGTAGTCCTACGATCCAAATGCCATCTGCTTTCAGTCATGCTTTCGTTGCAATTGCCATCGGCTCTTCCTCCGATCGGATTCGCATTTTCAAAATTCTTTTAATAGGAAGTATTTGTGCTGCCATTCCGGATCTTGATGCGATTGGTTTTCAGATGGGAATTCCATATGATTCTTTGTTTGGCCATCGCGGGATCACACATTCATTCTTTTTTTCATTTTTCCTTGCATTGTTAGTCATGAAATTATTTTTCACGAATGAAATAATTAAAGGAAAAAAATGGGTCGGATTATGCCTGTATTTTTTTGCAACAGCATCTCATCCTATCTTGATATGTTCACCAATGGAGGACTTGGAGTGGCTTTGTTTACCCTTTAGCAATCATCGATATTTCTTCGCGTTTCGCCCGGTGAAAGTTACCGCTAAGTGTAGAGGGCTTTACGACACGGGGTTGGGAAGTTTTTAAAAGTGAATTGTTGTGGATTTGGGTCCCCTGCATTGTCTATATGCTACTTGTAACCACTTTTCGAAAAAGAAAATAAGCCGGTTTCTCAATTCAGTACTTTGGTGAGAATTACTCCGGCTATCAAGGTTAAAAAAATGAATGCCATAATTCCGATAAATCGTCTTTGTTTCACTATGTCCTTTTGTAATTGAATATTGTGCAAAACATTGTTGATTGCAATTTCGAGTCTGTTAAAAGAATCCTGACTGTTTTTCGCTACATAATCTTCTGCTCCATATTTAATCGTATTCGCTGAAATCGTTGCATTCTCCTGAGAACTCAGAAAAATAACCGGTGCATCGTGTTCATCCTTCAATCGCATCATAATCTGGATACCATCCAAAGCCTTGGGTCTACAGAATCAAGATAGTAATCGATGATAAATAATTCCAGCGTAATTTTTTGTCTTTTCTATCGCCTCTTCTCCGAAGAATACACTATTGTTTCTGCCATTTTAAATTTGTATGCAGAAAATCCTCAATCATTTTAGCCGTCTCCCGGTTGTCTTCAATGAGAACAATTCGTAATGCATGCATAAAAATCAGTTTTAAAAAATGACAAAAATTAAAATCCCTGATATGATCAGATCAAATTTATTCAATATTTCGGATCTGCAAGTAAAATTTCAGAATTCCGAGCACCCCAAACCTGTCCGAATAATTGAATGGATAGTGTTCAAAACTATTTGCAGGAGATTTAATCAAATTGACCATTCTTCTATTTTTACAACGTTGCAGGATTAGCCCCGATCGCAGGGGAATATCCTTATTTTCAAATCCAATTACTCAGAAAAGTATTCTATGGGAAATTCAAGTCAGGCCATCAGCAAAGGAGCATTGCCAACACTCGTTACAGTCTTCTTTTTCTGGGGATTTGTTGCCGCTTCAAACGGAATATTTATCCCTTTCTGCAAGACTCATTTTAACCTCGACCAATTCCAATCGCAATTAATCGACACCTCTTTTTATGGTGCTTATTTTTTCGGTTCCCTCCTGCTCTATTTGTTTTCCACGATTTCAGGGGTGGATATTCTTAACCGGATAGGATATAAAAACGGAATCATCCTTGGGCTGAGCATGTCAGTGATTGGTGCAGTTTCCCTTGCTTTCATCGCTTCCGGAGATCATGCCACTTTCGGTATGGTTCTGGCCTGTTTCTTTATCATCGCGCTTGGTTTTTCACTTCAACAAACCGCTGCACAACCTTTTGCCATCGCTTTGGGAAATCCGGCTACGGGTGCGCATCGACTGAATTTTGCAGGTGGGGTCAATTCGCTCGGCACTCTGTTGGGTCCCCTCGCAGTGAGTTATGTGCTCTTCGGTGACCTGAACAATGACGGAAATGCAACTATCCAATCGATACGAACGCTTTACCTCATTCTTGGTGGTTTGTTTTTCCTTGTTGCTATTTTCTTTCTGACTTCAAAAAAACTTCCTACAATTCGCCTGGAAGAACATGTGGAAAATAGTTCCAAGGCAATGTCACTTTTGTTTCTGATTGCAGTTCCGACTATTGTCTTGTTGTTTTTTAACACAATGTTCGGTGAAAATGAAAAAGTGTATCTGGTTCTTGGTTCACTGGTGGTTATACTTGGACTCCTGTTTTATGCGCTCATTGCCGCCCAAAAAAATCCAAAAGGGTGGGGAGCCATGCAATATCCACAACTTGTGCTTGGAATGATTGCCATCTTCATTTATGTTGGGATGGAAGTAACAGTACAAAGTAATATGGGGGCATTGTTGCGCCAGCCTGAGTTTGGCGGATTGGATGCAAAATTCATCTCGCAATTTATATCTCTCTACTGGGGAAGTCTGATGATTGGTCGATGGACCGGTGCCGTTGCAGTCTTCAATTTAAAGAAGTCAACAAAGCAACTCCTCACCGTTATTGTGCCTTTGCTTGCTTTCGGCATTATCCTGCTGGTAAATCATCTTCGCGGAAATGATGTGAGCAATCTATACGTATATATCATTTGTGTGTGTTTCCTCATTCTTGCTTTTTTCTATGCAAACGAACGCCCGGCAAGAATGCTGTTCACAATGGCTGCTTTCGGAACACTTGCAATGTTAATTGGACTCTTAACCACGGGCCAGGTAAGCACCTTCGCTTTTATCAGTGGTGGTCTTTGTTGTTCAGTAATGTGGCCCTGTATTTTTGCATTGGCAATCGCAGGGCTTGGGAAGTATACCAGTCAGGGTTCCGCATTTCTCATTATGATGATTCTCGGAGGCGCCATCATTCCGCCAATGCAAGGCGTAATCTGTGATTTCGACAAAGTTCATCCTGAAGGTATTGCAGGATTATCCTATACACACTTCAGTTATGTCTTACCTTTGCTTTGTTTTGCTTACATGGCATGGCATGCACTTCGGACGAAAAAAATACTCAAGGACCAGGGAATGGATTTCGATCAACAGTTGGCTGCCGGACATTAACAAAAAGCGCAGGGTTCAGCTTTCGCTTTCATTCTTCCCTGATCCCGCCTGGAAAGAATTCAATTTCCGGTTATTAATAAATTTAATCTAAGCAAAGCGAAAAGTCTTTCTTTTTCACACTCTTGTCACTACCTTTAATACACTGGAAATAATTCTGAACTGCGCGAAAGTGACAGAATTCGAATCAATACTAAAAAAAGCCTGTTGTGGAAACGAGGGCTTTTTATTTTCTAATCATTTACTTTGAATCGTGCGAAAGGTAAAGATTTACGTGTTAACCAGAGATGATTATAACGCTTAGTGGAGGGGTTAATTAAAAGAAACACACATGAACGAACAAGCGGGAATTCAGAATTCCGGAATCAGTGTTGCAGAAATGCTGGATCGAATCAATGATGCAATTATTTCACTCAATATGGATGATGTTTGCATATATGTCAATCCATTTGCTCAGAATATTTTGGAGAAACGAGGTATAAATATTCTTGGCAAAAGCATCTTTGATGAGTTTCAGGGACTGGTGAATCAGAAATTTTTTATTGAGCTTCAAAAAAGCAAGAGCGAGCAATCCAATGTTTTTCTGGAAGATTATTATCCTCCATTCAACAAATGGTACCATTTTTCAATTTATCCTTCACCAACAGGTACTACACTGATTATTAAAGAAATTACAAATCGAAAAAAAGAATGGAACCCTGATTTTGAATCGAATAAAAAGTATCAGATTCTTTTCGAAATGAATCCAGTTCCAATGTGGACTGTCGATGTGGAGTCACTTCGATACATAGATGTTAATACTGCTGCAATTAAACATTATGGCTATACGCGGGAAGAGTTTTTATCAATGCGTGCAACCGAAATTCGACCGCCTGAAGAGCTCCAAAAATATCTTGATCATGTAAAAAACACAAACGATCAGGAGCATTATAGTGGAGTCTGGAAGCATCAGAAAAAAGATGGTTCAATTATCTTTGCTGAAATTCACTACCATACAATTGAATTCAATAATCGAAGAGTCAGAAATGTTCTTGCTATTGATGTCACTGAAGAAATTATTGCTAAGCGAAAATTATTAAACAGCGAACTCCGCTTTCAGGCACTCCTCGAATCTTCTGAACATGCTATTTTCATCGCGGATGAAACCGGAAACAACATAGAAGTAAACAGCAGCGCCCTTGCTCTCTTTGGCTATTCGGAAGACGAATTGAAAGGAATGAATATCAAAGAACTTTTTGAAATAAACGGAAAAAAACCGGATCAATGGTTTGATAATTTTCTTAAAGGGACAACGAATTTTTCAACGAAACAATTGAAGTGCAAAGGCGATATCCAAATTCCGGTAGAAATGAGTGGCACGCAGCTGCCTGACGGAAGAATCCTGGGAACTGTTCGTGATATAAGTGAACGACTTCGAAATGAAGCGGAAATTCGAAAGACAAATGAACGCTTTCAATATGCGCTGATGGCCACCAACGATGGTGTTTGGGAGGTGGATTTGGAAGAATGGAAATCGTGGTGGAGTGACAATCTTTTCAAATTGCTAAAATACGAGCCGGGCTCCATTGAAATGAATATAAACTTTTTTCAAAGTTTGATTCATCCGGATGATACAATACGGGTAATGTCCGGAGTTGTCAAAGCCTTCGAATCCGAAAGCCCTTACTGGTCTGATGAATTCCGAATATTGCGTTCCGATGGAACATACGGTGTTTATTATATCCGGGGATTCATTCTTAGAAATGAACTTGGATTGCCTGTAAAACTGATTGGAACATTATTTGATCTCACCAGCATTAAAAAATACCAAGAGGATCTCGCAGAAAGCGAAAACAGGTTACGAACGATTGTGCAAACAGAACCGGAATGCATCAAATTGGTTGATCGAAATGGAATAATTCTGGAAATGAATCCTGCCGGTCTGGAGATGATTGAAGCAAAAAATAGCGAACAGGTGATTGGAAAAAATGTCCTTTACCTTATTCATGACGCGTACAAACTTGAGTATCAGAAATTTTCAAATTTGGTATTCGATGAGGGCCGCCCATTCAAATATGAATTCGAAATTACAACCTTAACGGGTACTAACCGATGGGTTGAGTCGCATGTTGTACCCATGAGAAATTCATCAGGAGAAATTATCTCCTCCCTGGCAATCACAAGAGATATTTCCATTCAAAAAAATGCGCAACAGGAAATGAGCCTGATGAATGAGCAACTTCGCTTGCTTTCTTCACATTTACTTAAGGTGCGTGAGGAAGAGCGAACAAAAATATCGCGGGAAATTCACGATGAATTGGGACAACAATTGACCAGTCTGAAAATCGATTTATCCTGGCTACGGAGGAAACTACCAAAAGAAATCGATCAGCTGGATTCTAAAGTGGAAAATATGATTACTCTGGTCGATGACACTGTAAAAACAGTACGACGAATTTCAACAGAACTGCGCCCTGGAATTCTTGATGATCTTGGATTGGTCGCCGCTCTGGAATGGCAAAGTCAGGAGTTTCAGAAACGGACAGGCATTCACACCGACTTCTCAACCAGCCTCGCTGATGACCCCTACGAAAAGGCAACTGCCACCGGAATTTTCAGGGTTTACCAGGAATCACTTACGAATATTGCCAGACATTCCGGAGCATCCAATGTGAATAGTTCCCTCATTCGGAAGCATGGAAATATCATTCTCACCATCAGCGACAATGGTCACGGTATCGATAAAAAAACCTTGAAATCTCCCAAAACCCTTGGTTTGCTTGGGATGCAGGAAAGAGCCACAATGATGGGTGGGAATCTTCAGATTAAATCCAATGATGGAACCCAGATTGTTCTCACTGTCCCGGTTCAAACAAGAAACGAAACCGTTTTACCGTAAACGATCATTTTCGGTACGGCTACCCGATCCATCAGTATTTTGAATCGAGTATTATAAAAAACAGAGCAAGAAGGCCAGCTTTGCTATAGAAATTCATCCGGTTTTTATTTCTCAGAGATTTCAATAATTTTGTTTCGCTAAAAAACATTCGATATGAAATATTTATTAATCATCAGTCTCCTGGTTTGCACAATCACCGGATTTTCGCAAAAAAATGAAAAGGAAATTAAATATGAAAAAATTTATTACAACGAAACAAAATACGAAACGAATGAGTTCAGTATTGGTTTCGTTGATGCTGTCGCTACAGATGCGGAAATAAAATTCAAGGTACGGATCACCAATAAATCCGGCGACTTTATTTTGTACAAGCCAGAAGAGAGTAAATTTAAAATTGATGGAAAAGAATCAAGTCCGACAGAAAAATGGGTTGTTGTTGAACCCTTCGGTTCCGCATCACGTGTGATCAACCTCAAAGGAACAGGATATAACACAATAAAAAATTATTCGTTTGTCGTGGGTGGTCTCTACAGGATTCCGGAAAATAAAAAAGGAATTGCAACACCTGATTTTCGTTTGCCTCCCTCCCAAAACCCAATTCAGTTCGGGTAACTTCAATTGCACCATGAGTAAGCTGTCCAAAGAAACCGACAAAACAGCTGTTAAATTTAAGTGCGTGTATACCGGTGATCAGATTGGAATAATTTATCCTTCACGAATTTCTGTAAAAATGCCGGATGGAAACGACTATGCTACTGCACAAACCAATCCAAAACCAATACTCCTGTACAAAGGCGAAGATGCTGCATTTGTTGCAGAATGGAACCGAATGCAAGGTGGTGCTTCAATGGATATGCAAAAAGTAGAGATGCTCCTCCGCTGGAACGATACATTTACCGAGAATGCAGTTCTGAAAACAGAAGGATCAAGTGTGGATTTTACTTTTAATGAAGCGCTGAGCAATGAAAAAGGGAAGTGAGCCGGAGGATTGTAGATTTTTGATTGATGATTGTAGATTGTAGGTTCAGCCTCACATCAGATTAATTGAACATAAAAAAGCGAGCTGTACTTGTGGGTACGGCTCGCTTTTTTTTATTTGGTAAAATGTTTACCGGGTTATTTGAAGGCGGGAGTGATAATCTCCTTTGTCGGTGATGCAACGCATTTCATATACGCCGGAGGATAAATTAATCAGGTTGATTGTCGCTTCGTTAAATCCCGGATTTACACTCTGTACTATCCGGCCTTGCATATCATAGACGAGGATAGATTTCAATTGTACATCGTGCGACACAATCGTTACTTTATCTTTAGCCGGATTCGGGAAAACGAAGAAGTTTGATGCGAGATCAACAGGTTTGTGAATACCCAGTAGTGGATCAACAGTAATGGTGTCGTTCATTCGTCCAATAGCAAGATTGAACTGTGTATAGGTTATTGCTGTGACATTGGATAAACTAAACAAGGCATCGCTTAGCGTTGAAATATTATCAACAACTACAACATCAAACAATACCAAATGTCCATTGCCGCCATAAATATTAGTATGATCTGTTCTGCAAAGCGTGAAATCCACACGGCCTTCTGCAGGATTATTTCGAACAAACCCGATCATATCTGTTCCGACTGTACCCAGCCATGAGCCAGCAAAATCTGCATGCAAGGAATTTGCATCAATGATGGCCGGATCATAATGAACGCTGAATGCTATTCCATACAAACTATCAACTGGCAATAGTGATGTTCCAAGCTGGACATCAACGAATACCGTAGCGGAGGGGGCCACAGTATCCGGAGATGCCACCAAGGTCAAAGGAGGTAAAGAGGAGTCGATGTGATTCGGAACATTGGCAAGTCGTGCAGGATGGTTCAAACTGTAATTCTGATTCACAGCCAATGTATCTGCATAGTTCACCGTTCCATCTCCGTCGCAATCGGCATGTTTCATATTCACTGCATTGCTGAACCATGTGCCAAAATCATTTGCCGGTTGTGCGACCCATGAAGTTGATGCCCCTGTACGCAGCGGACCTGATTCATTAAATGCAACACCAATATTAAGGATGTCAACATTGTCACAAATTAGATCATAGTTTGCATCGCCGGGCCAAACATCCGAGGTCACTGTGCAAGGAATAAATTGCCAGCCTGTGTTTCCGCCAAGATCTACACAACCCTGGCCCGCATAAAACTGTGCACCGCCGCCTGTTGTTACATTGCTAACAAGGACATCGCTCAGACAAACTTGTCCGGATGCTTTATTGAGTACTGCAAAAGTACTTCCCTGCAGGAGAATTGGAAAAGCAGGTGTTCCGTTTGCAATCAGCTCGCTGCCGATGGTCAAACTACTTACCATATTTGTTGTTTTGCCCGGATTGTTCAGGAAAAGTGTGTCGATCACAAGAGAGCCTGTCGTAAGATTACCGAATGCTACCATTTTCTGAACTGTATCAACACTCGCATAACCGGCATAGGAAAAATCCCCGTACGCAGTGATCACACGACAATTCACATCTGTATTCAGAAAAGAAAGACCCGATTCCATAACTGTGATGTCCCGGTAAGTTCCAGAAGTGCGGAATAAAAATAAATTGTTCACATTGTAGGGTACCGGTAAATGTTTGCAAATAAAATCAGTCGACGATGAATTTGAAATTGAGCCCTGGAGATAAAAGTTTGCAACAGTAATCGTCACAGCACCGCTGATAAAATTAGTTCCCGTAGCACTAGTGATCACAGAAGTGCTCAGATCCTGTCCATTCATATCGAAAGATCCACTCTGAATGTCGAGTGTTCTTCCATACCATTCATCATTAAGAGAAATCGTTCCGGTTCCATTCACAACAACATCAAAGAAACGAGTACCCGAACTTGTGATTTGACTCGTACCCGATTGCGGACTCAGTGTTAAGGTTGTCAGTTGCCAATCCATTCCGGAAGCAAGAGACATCGAGCCCATGACCTGCAAATTTTCTCCGGTCAATACAATTCCCGGACCCGCATTACTGAGATCAATATTGTGCACAGCTGCATTTGATAAATCAACTGTCATCGTACCGGATGCGAGTCCTGAATTTGAATCCACGACCACATTGTCCACAGCAGAGGGAATGCAGGAAGCTGCTGATCCTCCGCTACTGAGAGACCAATGTGCAGCATCGCTCCAGTTTCCACTTCCACCGATCCAAAAAAGATTTCTGGATGCAGGTGAATTGATTGTCCATCCTAAATTATTTCCGGCATCGATACTGTTGTTTGCCGTAATCGTGGAATTTGCAATAATATTACTGACCTGAACATAATCAATGGTAAGGGGTCCGCTTGCAATTCCGATGTTTGCTTGTTGTCCATAGACAGAAGAATTTATGCCGACCAAATGATTACAATCTCCATTGCTGATAATTGTCGCATTGATATTGAGAAAAACTCCCGGATCAAGTGTGAGATTGTATCCTCCATTATTCAACAACAATGAATCGATTACACCTGTTGATTTCCAATGAGTATTCTTGTGCAAATCCGCAACAACAACATAAACAGTATCGTTCACTTCAAGATTTGAATTTGCCGTTAAATAATGTGCAGTCAGATCAGAAGTTAATACTCCATCTTCCTGAAAGAGTACACTGTAAAAATTTCCAGGACTTAACAGTACAGAGGCTGGCCGGTCAAGTATTAAGGAAGTCGAATTTGAACCGTTCACTACACTACTTAATGTTATTTCTTTTCCGGAAATTGTAGAATTAAACGCATCCAATGTAGTTCCCGTATAAGTATTCACTATGGTTGCATCCAGACGTTTTCCATTCAGATTCAATTCTCCTGTTATCAGATAAAATTCTTCACAATAAAGATCATCCTGCAATTGATAGCTTGAACCTGAAAGTACTTCGACATAATTCAAAGCAAGTCCATTTGTTGTAATCGTTTGCAGAGGAACATTTCCTTTCAGATGCACACTCATCATTTGCCAACGCAATTGCGGATCAAGTGTAAGGGAACCATACACAGATAGAATTGATCCCAGGAACATCGGGTTGCTTGTCAATCCAGAAACACTGAGGGAGTTGACTTCAACTTCGTATTGATCTGATGTAACAGTGTCATTGCCTAAGAATGAATTGGCATCAAAAAATGCATTGTCGAGCAATGTTGGTTTGCATCCGGCACTGCTGCCACCGCTTGTTAGTGACCAATGTGCTCCGTCGTTCCAGTTGCCACTTCCGCCCACCCAATACAAGTCGCGTGGGGTGATCGGTGTAATGGACCAACCGGTATTATTTCCAAGATCGATGACATTGTTTGCAACAAATGTAGCTCCTCCGATTGCGTGAATGGCTTCAAGATTTACCCAGTCAATACTTACAGTTCCGGAAGGAATGTTTAGTTCCGTATATCCGGAAGGAGAGTTGAAACTTTTTAGTGATGCAAGATTGTTGCAGTCGGATTGTAAATCGAAAAGACTATTGACTGTAATTACAGTAGCATCACCGCTAAACACAAAGGAATGTCCTTGCAAAGTATCAAATGTACAATCGGTGAGATATGCATCCGAAGCTCCAAATAAAGCTTTGCCGATCGTACACGTGTTCAGATTTGAAACCGCCGCAACCGAAAGATAATTGGCCGTGGTACCATGAACCGAACCGGTATTCGAGAATGAGATCGAATCAACAACAATAGGATTAACAATAGCATTCACAAAACCAATGTTGCAGTGGAAGAATAAATTTGTGGATGCACTATTCACGACATTTCCGTTCAGCTGAACCGTTCGTGATGTTTGAGCGTCATTCCAAACACCATCGAGATTAATATCAATATCGCCGAGGGTTATGTTTGTTCCATTATCGGAAAAAATGGAACGACAGGTAATGTCGTAACCATTTGCATCCAGGCTTGCTCCTGACTGAAGCCGAATATCCTGATTGCTGTGCAATGCATCGCTCAGACTGTATTCACCAAAGCTGTCGAATGTGATATGGTAAAAAGTCTGATTTCCGGGACTGAACGTATTCCCGGCACCTGTTCCACGAAATACCAGCAAGGTATTGCTGAATACCATTGCCGGATCAAGTGTGAGTGATCCGTAAACATAGAGGGTTGCTCCGTTTCCTTGAAGTTCAGGATTAAACTGAATGCCGGACCAGGTCATACTTTTACAATAGTAAAAAGTAGAGTCCAGCAGAAGAGTTTGACCCGGCGCGGAAAAAGAAAGATTATCAACGATGACATCATCATTGAGAGTTGGAATACCCGCATGGAATACACTTCCTCCACTGCTTGTTGCCCAGTGATTGGAATAATCGCTCCAGTTACCAGAGCCACCAACCCAATAATAGTCTGCGGCATTGCTGATCAATGGGAGAAGAAATAATATGGCCAAAAGCCGGAGGTAAAATCTGGAGATCGTTTTCATAGTCTTCTGCATTAGTACAAAATTGTGGATACAATTTCACGCTACAAACATAGAGCGGGTAAGCTCAGAATAAAAATACAAATTATGAAGTTTGTCAGCACTTGTTTTCAATGTAATTAACACATTTACTCCTTAATATTCGAAATATTTTAACTATTTATAGGCATTTGTCAGCAAGATGATTTTTTTATCTTTGAAGAAATTATCAATTCAGCCATGCGGACCATCAAGGTACAGGAATTGTTGGGTATTCTGAAGCACACTGAAACGGCAGCTTTTGAAGCCTATCTGGCTTCTCCTATATATATATCAAACCCAAAGGTAGTGCAGTTGTTTGAGTTGCTCAGCAAAGACACTCCACAAACTAAAACCATTGATAAAAAGAGTCTTTACAAATCCCTGTTCCCCGGCAAACGGTATGATGATAAGCAAGTGCGCTATCTTTTTTCCTATTTGTCAGGGCATATCGAAAATTTTCTTGCCCTTCGTGAATTCGAAAAAGATCAGCATCAATACTTGCTGCAATTAAGAAGATCACTAGCGGAAAGGAACGCTGTGAAGGCTCATGCATTTGCAAAATTCCGTTTCCGGCAACTGGATCCTCTTGAAAGTGTTTCATTCTATCTGTACCAATACCAGAGCGCAGAGCTTGACCATCAATATTCAGCAACGCGTGTGCGACAAGCCGATTACCTGAGCATCCTTAGCAACCTTGATCATTTTTATTTTCTGAGAAAACTTCAGTTGCAATGTGAGCTCATTAATCTTCGAAATGTGTTCAATACAGAAACTGATATGCTGCTCATCGAGGATATTTGTGAGCTCATCGTAAGGAATAATTTTTTTCAGTCGCCACTTATTGAAGTCTACTATGGGATACTGATGATGCTCACAAGCCCGGAAAAAGAAAGTGAAGATTATTTTCTGCGTGTTGTGAAACTCATTAATCTGTCCAATACAAAATTCCCGATTCCGGATCTCAATAACACCTATCAATATGTAAAGAATTTCTGTATCCGTATGATCAATACAGGAAATGATGGCTACAGAAAAATTCTATTTGAATTGTACAAAACAATACTTTCGAACAAAAGAATAATGAATCACGGTGATTTCTCACCATGGGAATACAAGAATATTGTAACACTTGGTTTGCGTTTGCAGGAAGAAAAATGGGTGAGGGAATTTATTCGAAAATATCTTAATTTTCTGCCTATTGATGAACGCGCGAACGCGCTCACCTACAATTCGGCGATGCTTTCCTATTATCATAAAAATTTCAGGCAAACGTTAAAACTTCTTCAGGCAGTAGAATTTACCGATCTCTATTATCAATTGGATGCTCGTTCAATTTTGCTGAAGGTATATTTTGAATTGGATGATGTAGAAACGATGTTGCACCATATTTCAGCATTCAAAATATTTATTCGCCGGAATAAACTGGTCTCTGCTTACCAAAAGGAAATCTATTTGAATTTTATCCGCTACACGTTAAAAATCTTTCGTGCGGGAACAAGCACAACAAAACTGAATGCCGTAAAAAACGAAATTATTTCACACCAGAATATTTCAGACAAAAACTGGCTACTCGACCAGATTTATGGAGTTACCGGCAACTAAGTTAATTTCATTCGTTTCGAAGTTCAGGAATTTCTTTGCCTGAAAAAATAGTCCGTATCGTCTCCAGAGCCAGAGGAATGAGAAGAATAAATGCAGGCATCCACAAACGAGACTCAATGATACGGCCTACCAGAAAATGGAGCAGCAGCAATAAGATAAATGCCGTTCCTGTACGTAATAAAAACGGAGTCTTTTTTCTGAATTTATACGCAGCCAGAATAATCACCGGACCCAGAAGGATTCCGAAACGAAAGAGCGATTTCAAAGCAAATAAATTTTCAGAATTTCCAGGATATGGAAAATTTTGTTTGATGAAGTCAAATAAGAAATGTTGCCCACTCGCAGGATGAATTGCCAACCGAATCCCGACAAATGGAATCACAAGAGCAAGCACTGTGAAAAGAACAACCTTAAACTTGTATTCCGAACGAAAATACCCAAGCATCACCGGCACCAACAATATCAACAGTGTTTCCCGATTGAACATTCCAATAAAAAGCAGGAGATAAAACCAAGGCAGCTTTTTTTTATACAGAAACTGAAGCGCCAGGCTCATGAATAATATATTCATGAGGTCAGCACTCTCAAAAATGTTGGAACCGAGAAAAAATGAAAGACAGTAATCAATAAATAAATCAAGCCACAATACTCCTAATAGACTCAGTTCACCAGTGAAAAAATTACGGAGAAACCTGAAAAATGAAAATTGTATCCCGAACAATATCATTACTTTAATTCCGAAATCAAATTTTATATACGAAATCATTGGAAACAAATCGTGTAAAAAACTAACTGTATACGGAAGCATAATTCTGTACACCAATGGCCCCGGAAACTCCTGATTCACTACGCCGAAAACAGCATCCGAGAATGGATGCGTAACTTTCCATAACATCGGTGCGTGATCGTTAATGGCAATCCAGATAGCTGCCGGAAAAAACAAGAGTAGCAGAATGGCAGATTCTTTTTGAAAACTATTTTTTATCAATTTAATTTCATTCACCTGATAAGACGCTTAAAAAACCATATTCATGTGGTTCATTGGATCGATTTGTATTTCGAAAACCCTGAGCCAAGGTAATGGTGGAATAGCTTGTCCCAAACGGAATCTCCTATTATTTTCAAATGCTCAAATTAAAAGCAGAAGATTTTTCCAATAAATTTCAATCCGGTTCTGCTTAATTTTAATAAAAAGCCATGAAACACCGATTAGAAGCGGGTTTTTACCTATTAATTCATTCTTCAACCAGAAAATTGACCTAAGTTGCGCGGTTATTAAGCTGATTTCTTGTAAATTAATGCCCCTTTCCACCTTCCAACGACAATGAACCGAATTCCGGTTAAATACTTTTCCTTTCTTCTCATCCTCCTGATGATGCTTGCAAGCCACCAAAAGTTGCAAGCCAGTCACTCTATGGGATCCGATCTGACTTACCGTTGTTTGGGTGGAAACAGTTATGAGATTACTCTTTCTTTTTATCGCGATTGCGCCGGAGTTGAAGCAGATACTGCCGCACTCATTCATTTTAATTCTTCCTGTTTCGGTGATGACACTCTGACCATCTATCAGATTCCTGGCACAGGTCAGGAAATTAGTCCGATCTGCCGAAACGATACCACCACATGTAATGGCGGACAGTTCACCGGAATTCAGGAATATGTATACAGAGGAATTGTGAATCTTCCCGGTCCGTGTGCTGACTGGACTTTTAGTTTCAATTTGTGTTGCAGAAACTGGGCGATCACCAATATTGATGTACCGGGCAATACGCTCATGTATATTTATGCAACGTTGAACAACACCATAACACCTTGCAACAATTCACCTGTTTTTTCCAACAAGCCGGTTCCATTTGCTTGCATGGGGCAACAGTTTTGTTACAATCACGGAGGTTTTGATGTGGATGGCGACTCCCTTGCCTATTCAATGATTACTCCCTACGATTCTGCCGGACTTTCTGTCGCTTACCTGCCTCCTTTTACAGCAACGTCTCCACTTTCATCTAACCCTGCCGTTAGTTTCAATCCGCTCACGGGTGATATTTGCATGACTCCGACAAGCCTGGAAGTTACTGTAATGGCCGTACTTGTTCAGGAATTCAGGAATGGCGTCCTCATCGGAAGTGTTGAACGGGACATACAGGTCACTGTGATTACCTGTAACAATATTTTGCCAACACTTACAGGTATGAATGGAACCAATGTTTTTTCCATGACCGTATGTGCCGGTTCACAAACCTGTTTCACAATAAATTCAGGTGATGGTGATGCAGTTCAGAATACTTATATCGATTGGGATCATTCCATTCCCGGTGGAATCCTGACAACACTTCCCGGTCATCGCGAGACTGCGACTTTTTGCTGGACACCTACACAGGCCGATATAAGTCCGAACCCACATTGTTTCACAGTTGTCGTTACTGATGACAATTGTCCGTATGCCGGAAATCAGATTTATTCATATTGCATTACTGTAGGCGGACTCGATGTTGACGCTGGTCCTGATTTTACAATTGGTTGCAATGCGACTGCAACTTTAAATGCCGTCGCCTCCGGTGGCAGTGGAGTTTATACTTATCTCTGGAATACAGGGCAAACCACGTCATCGATAACCACCGGACCCGGAACTTATATTGTAACGGCTTCGGGTGGATCTTGTTTTAATTCGGATACTGCAATGGTGAATCCTGCGGCCGGAGTGCCGCTTGCAAATTTTACAAGCAATTTTTCTTGTTCGAGTCTGAATGTTCAATTCACTAATTTATCCAGTGTGAGTGGAGGTGTGATCTCTTCTTATTCCTGGAATTTCGGCGACGGAGGTACTTCTCTCTTGCAGAACCCTGCGCATACATTTGCAACAGCCGGCAATTATCCAGTTCGGCTGATTGTTCAAACAGCTGGAGGATGCATTGACACACTAATTCAAACACTTCACCTTTCTCTCAACCATCCAACTGCCACTTTTACTCCAAGCAATGCATGTGTAAATGCACAGTTGAATTTTACTGACCACTCTGTCTCGCCCAGTACAATCATAGACTGGACATGGTATTTTGGAGATGGTGCAACATCACCGGTTCAAAGTCCGGCTCATGTTTATGCCGCTGCCGGTAATTATATGGTTTCACTCGTTGTTCAAAATGTTGATGGCTGTATTGATTCTGTTGCACACGCAGTAACGATTTCCGGATTGCCGGCTCCCAATGCCGGCTTGGATCAAACAATCTGTAATGGAGCTTATGCAACACTGGTAGGAATTGGCGGAGCGACGCACACATGGTTCCCGGGAAATGCAACAACTGCATCCATCACTGTGAATCCGGGAAGTACGCAGCCATATATTTTCACCGCCACCAATATTTACGGTTGTCAGAATACGGATACGGTTACGGTTTTTGTGCGTCGGGGGCCCAATCTGAATGTGAGTTCAAACAGAGTTATCTGTCTGGGAGACACGACCACGATTTCAGCAAATGCATTTGGCCAGGTAACATATTCATGGAGTCCGGGAGGGGCAACTACTTCGCAAATTTCTGTTCATCCTTCAGTCACCACAGATTACATTATTACGGCGACCGATACCAATGGATGTCATTCCTGGGATACTGTTCGTGTTCAGGTGAATTCAATTCCAAGTGCATTTGCAGGAATTGATCAGACAATTTGTATTGGAGACGCTGCAACACTGAATGCATCTGCCGGAAGCAGTTATACATGGAATCCAGGAGGAGCAACGACACAACAGATAATCGTGAACCCGCTCAGCACAACAGTGTATACATTGTCTATTGTCGACACCAACAATTGTTCTGCTGAAGATCGTGTTTGGGTATATGTAAAACCGCTTCCTGTTGCTAATGCCGGGCCGGATACAGAAATCTGTTTAAACGATTCGACCACACTTGGAGCGACCGGAGGTGTTCATTATTCGTGGATTCCTACAGGTGATACGACACAGTTTCTTCTTGTCAAACCAAGTTCAAGTACAAATTATATTGTTGAAGTAACCGATGCATTCGGGTGCCAGGATACCGATCTTGTGCATGTCACAGTTCACAATTTACCTCTTGTAAATTCCGGTGCCGACCGGGCAATTTGTTTTGGTGAAAGTGACACCTTACGCGCCTCATCAGGACCCTTCACGTATTCCTGGAATCCTGGATCCGGTACGACTCAGAACATTGCCATTGCTCCGGACACAAGTACGAGTTACATCGTACATGTTATTGATACCAATGGTTGTGAAGCACAAGATACAACTCGAATCACCGTACATCCATTGCCAATAGCGAATGCCGGCCCGGATCTGTTTTTATGCTTTGGAGAACAGGATACATTACAAGCAAGCGGAGGAATCGTTTATGCGTGGAATCCGGGTGGAGCAACTACTCAAGAGATAATTGTTGCGCCCGATTCGAATGTGCTTTATACCGTCACAGTAACCGATACCAATTCCTGTATATCAATAGATAGTGTCGTTATTTTTCAGATACATTGCTACTTGCCATAACAAGCAGTACTCCGGCATTGTGTAAAGACTCTGCACAGGGATCTGTTGCTGTGATTGCTTCAGGAGGTACAAGTCCATTTCAATATTCATGGACACCGGGTGGATATACAAACAGTGAAGCAACAAACCTGCATGCCGGTGACTATACTGTTACAGTCACGGATTCCTTCGGATGCACGATCACTACTTCTGTAACAATCGATGAACCACCGGCGCTAAATTTAAATTGTTCCGGACCTGTAACAAAATGCATCGGCCAGGAAACTGTGTTGACAGCCAATGCCAGCGGAGGAACTCCACCGTATAATTTTCTCTGGAACACGGGTGACCCCGGAGATTCACTAATCGTTTCACCTGCCATAACAACAATCTATACTGTGATTGTTCTGGATTCTAACAATTGTTCACTTGATCCGGATTCAATCGTGGTTACTGTACACCCGGCCTTATCAGTAATTGCAGATATTATTCCGGAAATATGTTTTGGTGAGTCTACAACTATTTCCGCTCTGGCCGGAGGAGGAAATGGCGGACCCTATCAGTATGCATGGAACGACAGCAGTATTATCACTGCCGACGCTTCGGTTCATCCCGAATCGGATTCTACTTTTATTGTTACGGTTTCAGATGGCTGTTCTCCGGTTGCAAAGGATACTGTGAGTGTTATTGTTCACCCACTTCCTTTGGTTGATTTTCTCCCACACCAGATCCAGGGCTGTATGCCTGTAGCTGTTGAATTTCAAAATTACTATCCGCAGCAGTCCGGTTCTTCCTATTTTTGGAATTTGGATGACAATACACTTTCCACTGACTCCAATCCCTCACATATCTACGAACAGCCCGGACATTACGATATTTCATTGGCAATAATTTCTCCGGAAGGATGTGCGGATACGGTTACTGTTGAAAATACTGTGATTGTGCATGGTTTCCCTACCGCTGCTTTTTATCAATCGTCCAATGTTGTCTCGAGTTACAATCCTGAAATATTTTTCAACGACAACAGTATTGATGCAAATTACTGGGAATGGAATTTTGGAGATGGGTCTGCGACATCTGCCGAATCAAGTCCTTCACATATTTATCCTGATACAGGTTCGTATATAGTTCAACTCATTGTCACCAACAATGGCGGATGTACAGATACGATATACAGCATCCTGAAAGTGGAACAGGAATTTGCTATTTACATTCCCAATGCATTTACTCCTAATAAGGATGGTATCAACGAAACATTTATTGCTCAGGGAATTGGATTCATCGATTACGACATGTGGATCATTGATCGTTGGGGTGTGAAAATTTTTCATTCCAACTTACCGGGAATGGCCTGGGATGGAACTTTCTTCGGGAATGGAGCCCTTTGTCAAAATGATGTATATGAATACATCATTAATGTTCACGATTACAATGGAAAACTGCATCGGTTTATTGGACATGTAACATTGGTTCGTTAACTATTGAATTGTAATTTTGGTACAAAATAAATGTTCCCAAAATGACAGTCTTTCTGTTCAGGAAATGAAATTTAAAAAATGAAATTTTTTATTGCAGCTTTATTAACCGGATTTTCCCTTTTCGCTTCTGCACAAAATCCGATAGCAATTCCGGATACACTTTCCGGTACGAGTATACTCTTGCGTCTACATGCTGATAGTACTGCATTTATAAACGGAACAAAAACATTTACCAATGCATTCAATTCTTATTCTTATCTCGGTCCCACGCTGATTCTGAACAAAGGTGATTTTGTAAGTCTAACCGTTGAAAACCAACTGATGGATACCAGTACTGTGCATTGGCATGGATTGCATGTTCCGGCGGTTGCAGATGGTGGTCCGCATACGGTGATTCTCCCGAACACAAGCTGGCTTGCTCAGTTCACAGTAAAAAATAATGCCGCAACCTATTGGTATCATCCACATCTTCACATGCGAACAGGTGAACAAGCAATGCGCGGTGCGGCAGGATTAATTATTGTTCGCGACAGTGTAGAATCTACGCTCAACCTCCCAAGAACATATGGTGTCGATGATTTTCCAATCATTGTGCAGACTCAACAATTTGATTCCATGAACCAGGTCCTCTGGAGAGGCATGAACGATAGCATTCTATTGGTAAATGGAACAGTCAATCCACAAATCAATCTTCCCCGTCAGGTCGTACGATTGCGTCTTCTCAATGCGTCACAATCCAGAAATTTTAATTTTGGATTTAGTGGAAATATTCCATTTTCCATTATTGCAAGCGATGGGGGTTTGTTGCAAGCACCGGTAAGTACAACACGGATTCGTTTATCGCCGGGTGAAAGAGCAGAAATTCTTATAGATCTGCTTCATTACTTTGGACAAACTATTTATCTGATGAGTTACGCTTCTGAATTTCCGATGGGTGTCCATGGTGGGCCATTGATTTCAGGAATGGACAGCACCTGGGATTGCCCCTTGAATGGAGTTGATTTTAATATTCTCCGGATCGATGTTGTTTCTCCAACTTCAACAGCCGTGAATTCGATACCCTCTTCCCTTGTCCAGGTCACGCCACTGTTAGAAGCTTTTTCCAATGAGACACGCTGGATCACTATCACCCCACAGAGCAGCACTTCCTATGAAGGACCATTTTATTTCAATGGCCAATCCTTCGACATGATGCGGATTGATTACACGGTTCCACTGAATCACATTGAAGTTTGGTCAATTTCAAATCAAAGTATGATGGCACATCCATTTCATATTCATGATGTCCAGTTTTTCATTCTTGACCGTGATGGAATTATTCCTCCTCCTCAAGAATTGGGATTCAAAGATGATGTGTTGCTTCTTCCAAATGAAACCGTTCGACTAATCATGAAGTTCGAAGATTATTCAGACCCTGCAATTCCATATATGTATCATTGTCATATCCTAATGCACGAAGATGATGGCATGATGGGGCAATTTCTGGTGTCTTCCGGAACCGGCATAGAAGAAGGCGAATCTTCAAATGCCATTTCAGTATGGCCAAATCCTGTGACTCAAAACAATCTTAAACTGCAGTTGCCTTCCCTTTCTGTCGGAAAAAAATGTCACACAGAAATTTGGAATGTATTTGGAAAAATTATCTCAACTCAAGAGTGGATTGTCGATGAACAGAATCAAGAACTGAATGTTTCTCGCCTTGATCAGGGTACATATATCATCCGCACCGAGATCGATGGACAGCTGCTAACTACTAAATTTCTAAAACTTAAATAAGAAGTTATTTCAATTGCACAAGACGTGAATTCTGCTCATGAAGTTGATGAATGATTCCGTCTGCCAGCCCAATCTGTGGGACAATAATTTCTTCAATTTGTGCCGCTTTCATAACGCCTAAAAATATTTTCGCTGCCGGTACGATAACGTCAGCTCTATCCGGATTGAGGCCCCAGATTTCCATTCTTTCTTCTACTGAATGAATTTTCATTTCATCGTACAACTCTTTAAGTACAGGAAATGGAAGTGGCTTGTCTTTCCTTCCGAGCATTTTAAAAATTTTATTAATATTCCCACCGGATCCAATGGCGATTAAAGGGCCATGGTTTTCGGAAATTTTCTTTACCCAGGCCTTAAATTCTTCCCATTGCTCTTTTGTACTCTTCCCTTGTAACCAACGTAAGGTTCCGATATTGAAAGACTGGGAAACGATACAAACGCCACGATCGAATAATGTCAATTCTGTACTCCCGCCTCCAACATCAATATACAAATAGGAACGATCGTGATCGAGCTCTTCTTCTATATGATTTGAGTAAATTAATTCAGCTTCTTCTTTTCCGGAAATAATTTCAATTTTCAGTCCGCACTCTTTTTGGATTTGTCTTACCAACTCTTCCCCATTCGAAGCCTCCCTCATGGAAGCTGTAGCACAAGCCCGAAAAGAGATCGGTTCAAAAACATCGATGAGTAATTTAAATGCATGCATCGTTTTTTGAAACCGTATTGCTCTTGCAGAAGAAATCTTCCCTGAATTAAAAACATCCTCTCCAAGCCTCAAAGGGATCCGGATCAACTCACCTTTTTTAAAATGTGTGATTCCGTGTTCTTCGACTACATTGCAGAGCAAGAGTCTCACGGCATTCGAACCAATATCAATAGCTGCGGAGCGGTACGAGTTCAGGTTTGATTAAGGTAGAAATTTTAACAATCTGCCAATTCCTCCGATTTAAATGCAAAGTGTTTGACTTATGTTTCGGGCGTTCAAAATTAGACAACACTGTTGATTAAACCTAAAGGATCAGGTTAACTAAATGTAAACAATTCGAAACTCTTCTGTTTTTTGGGATCCTGCAGAACCTGAATTATGAATTCATGTTATTGACCTTGAATAGGATTGTTCATTTTCCTTACTATTTAACAAGTATTGCAAGCGGTAGCAATTGATTGGAAATCTTGAGGCCTGCGTTTTTTAAAATGGTTTCGCTGAGTTCAAATTTCTGCTTCCCATCGATTTTCACCAGATTAATCCCGGCACCTTTTTGAGTCATTTGTTGGCCCTGAGTGACAATCAGAATGTGCTTAGAATTTGCCAGTACAGTTAATTCGGGGATTTCATTTTCAAATTCAGTAGTGACAAACAACACCTGACAATTTTCAATTTCCTCTAATGCATTAAATACTTTTACGACAATATTTTTATTTCCCACTTGTTTCCCCGCAGTTGCTGTTGACAATTCCATGCTGATTGGAGAATACCCATACACACCAATAACAAATTGATTTCCGATGGCATGGTAAGGCCAACTGATGTATTTTGTAAAAGAATAAATATAAATGGCTTCGAACTTATAATTGTTTTGCAAAATTCCTGCATTCGCCCCGGGTAAGACGATGAAAAGGTAGAGTAGAATAAAGCGAAAATATTTCTTCATTTTCGGATCGTGTTCAAAATGTCAAATCAACCGACGTTGAGAAGTGTGTAAAGCCTTTGTCATATCCTTTATGAAACATATGTCCATATTCGATGACCATCCAATGTAAATTGTTGTTAAAAATATATTTGATTCCATGAAATAGTTTGGCTTCCGGATTCGGTGCGACCAGTACATTATCAACCCGGAAATCCCATATTTCATACAAGCCATACAAATGAAATTTGTGTGATAGTTCAAGATCAAACTGAAGGTATGAAGAAAGTGATTTAAACTCTTTCAAATCATCAATGCCTGAAAATATTTCTGATGGATTCGAATTTCGTTGATAAACAGTTTCCCCGCTGATAGTAATTTTTTTGAAATTTACCTGGTAATCGAGACCAAGGGCAATGCGTTTGGTATTGAATTCAGCCAAATATGCCGATGCTCCGAGTGAGAATTTTTTTGCATTGTACCGAAGATGACCACAAAAATCTTTCATGTCGTCAGTATCCTCCCTGCTGAGTGGAGATGTGCGGGAAAGTCTGCCATGCATGATCGCTGCGGCCCACTCCCAGCCTCCTTTCAATTCTCCATCAAGCTTTACTCCCAGATCTATCTTTTTAAGTGCAAAACCATTCACCAGCTGATTGCCTTTTGTAGATGTAAAATTTCTGTGTGATGTATAATCACTCCAGAAACCAAATGGATTTCTGAATTGGCCTGCTGTGACGTTTACTTTTGTCCCTGCAACATTCGCAACTTTTACATACAAGCGTTCAAATGGAATCATTTCGTCTGAACCCATGTGAATCATTCCTCCATTGTCTCCGGGATTACTAATTGTATAGGCGACAGAGTCGCGAACAAAGGTAACCTCGTCAACCTGATGAATTACTTCTTCCGGGATCGGATTCCATTCTCCTAAAAATGAAATTCGATTTTTCTGGTCCGAAGAATTGATCTCGGCTGCCACAAAAATCCTGGTTTGATTGATTTCCAACATAGAATGAAAAACACCATCGGGCTCCTGGTGGTATTCATATTCTGTAACAAAATATCCGCCCAATGACACCTTGGGTTTCTCTTTCTCGTTGC
Source organism: Bacteroidota bacterium (assembly GCA_016720655.1). GTDB lineage: Bacteria > Bacteroidota > Bacteroidia > AKYH767-A > 2013-40CM-41-45 > JADKJP01. The sequence continues at coordinate 219,054 of JADKKE010000033.1, read as the reverse complement.
CAGCCTTTTTTTCCGTTTCCGAAAATTCTTCGTTGATGTATGCATTCAGTAATTTTTCTCCGAGTTGCTCAGCGGAATTCACTGTACCTAATTGCGAAAGAATAAATGTTGTAATTTTATCAGAACTCAAAACAAGCGACTTCCCTTTCCCGATCACATTTAAATCAATGTAATTACTCATTGATATAAAATATTTTTTCGATGGCAGATCCAGGGATTCCGCTTTTTGCATATCGGTTTGCAACATCACTTTGAATTCAACTTCTTCAAATACGTTATTCACGTCACTCATTGTATTCAATGTAGATTGCGCTAACAAATTTTGAATACAAAAAAATAAAGAAAAAATAAAAACTATGAAATGCTTCTTTTTCATACAGTTGGCAAGATGAACGAATCCAGTGAAATGGTCAGACGATTAATCTGGTAAAGATTGGGAAATAAGAACGCTGGTACCATCCTCTCGCAAGTTCTTTTTCACAGAGCAGTGTTAACAGATTCGCCTGACAAATCAATGGAAAATCACACTATAATTTAAAAAAACACATCTGAGAAATGCTGAAATGTTCAAGCGAATCTTATTGAACGCTAAACTTAAACACTTCAGCTTATCCAACAATAATCCAGTGGATCGAAATTATAAAAATGAAATTTGTATTTTTCTTTGTCCTGAAAAGGTTAAACCAAAAAAAAATTCAAAGGACAAGGTTAACCAAATAATGAGAGGAAGGGGTTGATGTGATTCCGGAAATACCGAAGTAAGGGGCAAATTAATAAAGCGAAATTAAATTACCAGATCAATTTGCGGGACAGTACAGTTAGTCCATCGCTCAAAGTCAGAACATATACACCTCTTGATAGTGTTTGTACAGGAAAATAAATTGAGTGCATTCCATTTCCGGAAACATATGACTTCAAGGAAATCGTTCTTCCGAGCATGTCGGTAAGCGTAGTCGACAGACTGTTAGTCGAATTGCATTGTATGTTTATCGTGAGTTTTTGAGAATACCAATCACTCTGAATTGATACAATCTTCAAGTCTTCATTGAAAATTCTGACAGGAATAACTTTTGAAAAATGATTGTTCCCATCGAAATCGAATTGCTCCAACCTGTAATAAAGTATAGGATCCGGATCTAAATTTTCATCGAGTAATCTGTACTTCCGAGTTTCCGTCGAATTCCCTGAACCTTTTACAATGCCTATGCCTGTAAAATTATTTCCGTCGACACTTTTCTCGACAAGAAAATAATCATTGTTGATTTCAGAAGCTGTCTGCCAGTCCACAGCAACCTGATTTCCCTGCACGGGGGATGCAGTGAATGACAACAATTCTACAGGTAAGATGGCAAGAGAAAGTGGACAAACAGTTGTCGTATCCACCAGGCCGGGGAGTGTGATAAACGGAACATTACTTGCATTGATTCCGGAAAGAGAGGACGGAAATCTGTTCACCTCAAGAATCGATGGAATGAGTTCCACTAATGTTCCCGGAGATTTACAGGGCACCAGACCAAAGGGATCTGTTTTCAACAATGCTGTTCCTGCGAACTGACGTTTTCCGGTAAAAACATAACAACCATCGCTCGTACTACGCCCGGATCTGGAACCCATTGTTGCAATCCCGTCAAAGGAATACTGTCTCGACCATTGCATATTGAAATCGACATCGGTCTTGAGCAATTGAGCCTGATCGCCAAACCCACCATAGCCACCCATTCCGGTAAAGAAAAAACCTCCATCGGGTGTTTGTTCGACCGATGAAAAACCGCTTTGAAAAACCTGAACAGGAACTGAATCAAAAAACTTTGCTGTTATTAAGGTTCCGGTGCTGCTGATTTTTAAAATATAGGGGTAATTGTATTGTGTGAGTGTCTGGTCTTTATCAAGAGATCCTGCAATAACAAAATCTCCAGACAGACTTTCAAGAATATCAAGACCCATCGAAAAACGCAATGAACTGTTGTCGTGTTCGTAGGATTTAGCCCAGACCAAATCACCATTTGAATCGGTGCGGATCACATAAAGATCTGCAGCGTGAGAACCCGCTGTGGTCCCCACAAGTACATAACCTCCGTCTGCTGTTTGTCTCACAACCCATACCAATGCTTCGCCTGTATCAAGATCACGAACGGCCAGAGAGTATTTTTTATTCCACAGTACATTTCCGTTCGAATCTGTTTTGGTGAGCATTGCATATGTTGCCCCTGCAAGACTCACCGGAAGTGCGTCATGAAAACCGGAAACTATATAACCACCATCGTTTGTCTGTCGAACACAATAGGCAAGCTCATCTTTTCCGGTATCGAGTTTTTTAGACCATTGAATTGTTCCGGAAGAATCTGTTTTCATTAAAAATATATCGTTGCTATCCGGAGGCCAAATTACATCCTGATTCATGTGGCCGGTTAGGATAAAACCACTGTCTTGGGTCAGCTCCATCCAGGTAGCAAGCGTTCGCGATCCGGGAGCACTGAAAATTTTCTCCCACATTAAAAGTCCGTCCACGTTCGCTTTGAATAAATGAACGTTTGTCGAAACGATCGGAGACATCATGAAAAAATGATAGTTGTAATACAATCCGGTTCCCCCTGCGACAGCATACGAATTCGAGTTTACTTCACGAACTGAAAATCCACAGTTTCCTGAATTGTATGTTTTGAGAAATGTTTTTGGTTGCGCGGCGATTTCAAAGGAAAAAAAACCAATGAGCAGAAGCATTTTTGCCAGAACGAAGAGGTATTTTGTTGTGCACATTTTGAAAAATCATTATCGATAAAAAATAAAGCTAGTCAATATTGACAGATCATTTAAACAATGTTTCAATTAATTGGCGAAACCTATAAAATATTGGGTGAGTGTAATACTCAATAAAATCAATTAAACAAGGAGCCAACTTCGCTCTGGCTTCTCATTTCAACGGCACTATTCAGTTTGAATTGCATCGAAATTGCAAAGCTAAACCGAGGGGCATCTTAAACCTTCAATATAAATTATACATTTGATTCCCAATCTTGCTTTTTCAATTGATGTCGCGGGTTTAATCTTTGAATTCATTCGATGAATACTATTCCTTTATTCCGTTCTTTTCTAAAAAACAAATCATCCATACTATGGATTTTATTGCTCTTTGGCAGTATCGCTTTTTTGCTCTTCGGAAATTTATCTTCGTTGCCTGTCCGGGAATATGATGAAGCCCGAAATTCCATTAATGCATTGGAAATGGCTAAGGATCATCAATTCATGGTTACGCATTATGAAGGGATCCCTGATTTATGGAATACAAAACCGCCATTGATGATCTGGTGCCAGGTCCTGTGTATTTATCTGTTCGGCCCCGGAGAATTTGCTATTCGCTTTCCTTCTGCTTTTGCGGGTCTTCTAACCTGCATTCTCGTTTTTATATTTTGTTACGAATATTTAAAAAATAAAATCCTTGGCGTTTTTTCTGCTCTTGTTTTGGTGACGCTCACCGGATATATGAATTTTCATGGTACGAGAACAGGGGATTACGATGCATTACTTACGTTGTTCACAACAGCAGCATGTTTGAGTTATTATTTGCATATTAATAAAAACAATTCCGGATTTCTCCTTTTGTTTTTCTTATTCTTATCCCTTTCTGTGTTGACAAAAGGAGTTTCAGGATTGCTATTTCTTCCTGCCTTGTTCATTTATACCATTTTTAAAAAAAAATTACTTGCGCTTTTTCATCTAAGAGAATTTTATGTTGGCTCGATTACATTTCTGTTTATCGCTCTTGGATATTATTTGCTCCGTGAAAAAATAAATCCCGGATATTTCGATGCAGTATTTTCGAATGAGCTTGGTGGTCGATTTCTCAATACAATTGAAAATCATTCCGGTGATTTTTTGTATTATATCTCAAATTTAATTCATGACCGGCTTAGGTTCTGGTATTTGTTGATTCCATTTGGAATTTTAATTGGGTTTTTGGATAAAAAAAATTCACCATTGTCTGATCTGACCTTCTTTGCGACACTTCTTGTGTTTAGTTTTCTCCTGATAATTTCCTTTTCACAAACGAAATGCTATTGGTATGATATTCCATTATTCCCCTTCTTTTCAATTTTGATTTCACTTGGCTTGAATTTTATTTATGGTTTCTATCGCAATTTTAAAAAACATAATAACAGCGGGATCATTAGAATAATTTGTGTCCTTGTGATTATGTTCATTTTTTATGAACCTCTAAGAACTTCATTGAAACGTACTCTGAAAACCAATGAGGAAACATGGGATTCACAAAAGTATGAGATCAGCCATTTCTTACAATCGGCAATGAAGGGAAAATACAATCTGGATAATTTTTATCTGGTTCACGATGGATTTCCAACACATCTCTTGTTTTACATTCGATTATTGAATGACAAAGGCGTTCATTTCAGTTTTAAAAAAGCAGTTGAATTGTTGCCTGGAGACAGGATCATCGCCCATCAACAAGAGGTTTTTCAGGAGATCGAAAAAAATTACACAACCAAAATTCTATTTTCCAATAAAAACGTAATTGCTTTTCAGATTGAGGGCTACAATTGATTTCTTAAAAGACAGGAGCATGGTTTTTTGACCTTACATTCCAAATAAAGAATAGAATTACGAGTTCGGCCTGACCAAATTCCAAAATTAATTTATTTTTCAATTGGCACTCAGAGAGTGATAAGTGTACGCTATCGGCCTATCAGTGGCTCTTTTACAAGATAAGTGCTCAAAAACCAATTAGGTTTTAATTTTTAAGAGGTTATTTTTGTTTCTGAGACCAGCAGTCTTTAAAAATACACTGAAGCAAAATTCTGCTTAGGTTGTGAAAGGCATTGTTTTATCCGGCTCTTTCGGTAATCGGTTTACTGAGATTGAGGGTAAACGGATCCTTTCACCACCTTACCAAATCGTATGAAAAATACCAGAGTATCATTTACCAAGAATTCTTAGCGATATACCAACCCACCCATTCTGAACCCAATGAACACATATTAAATAAACATAAAATTTTACCTAAAATGGCCCTAATGCCTTGACTATTAAAATTTAAAGACTATCTTGAAAGCCTATAAAACGCACGTTTCTCTGGCTTTTCTATTATCAATTTGTTTTTTGTCACTTACCTGATTCCAATCTGGTTGGTGATAATGGACTAACTATTCATGTATATGAATATATTCAATTTTTGATGCCCTGATCAATTCAAACAAATAAAGCATAAATATAATCGTCCAAAAATATCCATCAACACGATTGCATCTTAACACTTTCAAGCACGTCTTCAATGAAAAAACTGGTATTCACTACATTATCCTTGTTATTCTTCTATTTAAACAATCAAGCGCAATCTGATTCCTGGGAGCGAAAATCTGATTTGCGGGAGCAGGTCGATCGGAGGTGTGGCCATCAACATTGGAAGCAATGGGTATATGGGTTTAGGTCAAACAGGAAGCATAGAAAAGGATTGGTGGAAATTCGATCCTACAATAAATACCTGGACCCAGCTGGCTGATTTTGGCGGTAATCCACGAATCAATGCGGCGGCATTTTCAATTGGGGCAAAAGGATATGTAGGTACTGGATCGGATGGAATAATAAACCACAACGATTTGTATGAATACGATCCTTCCAACAACACATGGGTACAGAAAGCAAACATGCTTTCTGTTGCCAGAACCAAGCTGTCGCTTTTTCAGTGAATGGCAAAGGATATGTTGGAACCGGCTTCAATATCGGTTCAGGCGGAACATTTGATGATTTTGAGGAATACGATCCCATTCTTGATTCATGGACTTCCATTGCCTCATTACCCGGCGGACCGCGTACTCTGGCCGTAGGAATTGCAATTGGATCAAAAGGCTATGTAGGCACTGGTTTAAATGCAAGTGCTCTAAATGATTTCTACGAATACGATCCTTCAATCAATACATGGACAGCGAAAGCTTCATTTCCCGGGCAGGCAAGATACGATGCTTCCGGCTTTGCGGTGAATGGTTTAGCATATGTTGGATTGGGGCAAGATTTGATTCCTAATTATCCAAGTGATTTTTATAGTTATGATCCTGGCTCTAACAGTTGGCTGGCAATTTCAGATTTTCCAGCTGTCGGAAGAACCGGAGCCCCTGGTTTTTCAATCGCCAGTAAAGGATTTCTGGGAACGGGAAGCGATGGATCAATTTTCCTAACAGATTTTTGGGAATACTCGCCCGCAGAAACAGGTGACTACCGATCTGTTGCAGGATTATTTGGATGGAACAACCCGCTTGCCTGGGAAGTTTTTGATGGCACTTCATGGATCCCTGCAAGTTTCGCTCCTGATGGCACGAACAGTGGAGTGATTACAATTCGAAACGGTTATAATATTTCAAATAACTCACAAAACATTTCCGGAGATCAGATCGTGATACAAAATGGCGGAGCCCTTTTTATTTCAGAAGGCACGCTCACAGTGCTCGACAGTGCTGGTGATGATCTTGTATGTTTTGGAGCACTGAATTTAAACACCGGAACAATTGTCAATGATGGTGTAGTTGAAATACCTACAGATGGCGATTTTTCATGGGGAGGCGATTCACATGTCGGTGGTACCGGCACATACAATGTAAGAGCGCTAAATGGATTCAACATTTCTTCGCCTGCATTCCTGGAATCAGGTTGTGTTTTTCACAATTACACAACCTGTAGCTGGAGTGATTCCGGAGAGTTGAGAATTCTGGATGGTTCAGTTTTTAATAACCATGGTACTTTTAATATTGATAATGATGGAGACATACGCTCTACAACTTCTGATGGAATCTTTAACAATCTGGCAGGTTCAATCCTTGAAAATAGCGGAACCGGTGTATCCATTTTCTTTTCCGGTTTCACTTTTAATAACTATGGAACAGTCATTATTGATCAGGGAACGATTCAAATTGATGGAAGCAATGGCGTAAACCCTGGCTATTATCAAATTGAACCCGGCGCTGCTTTAACAGGGAACGAGTGGACTTTTACCGGCGACAGCATCGTGAACAACGGAACGATTGCCTTCGATGCTTTTGATATGTCCGGAACTTCCGCACAAATAATTGGTGGCAATGGCGAAATTACGAATCTGCATATTTTCAACCCGAGTGGAATTACATTAACAGGCAATCAGACTATTACTGCAAACTTATTGTTTGACAACGGAGTTATCCATACAGGAAATAATAGTTTTCTAATTGGTGAAACCACGGCTGTATTAGGAGCTTCCGGCACGAGTTATATCGATGGAAATTTGCAACGTTATTTCGCAAATTCCGGAACACTGCCATTTTTCGTTGGTGACCAGACTCAATATCTTCAGGTTGATTTGAATCCAACCATTTCAACTCCGGGGTATATTTTGGTCAGAACTGATGCAGGTGATCACCCGGCTGTAGCGACTTCCGGGATTGATGCAACCAAAAGTGTGAACCGTCATTGGACGATTACTGATGTGGGCACAAATTTTAGCACAGCAGAAGCGTTTTTAAATTGGGCTCCAGGTGATTTGGATGGAATAGCAGACCCCTTTAATTTTTCTGCTGCTATTTATAACAACCCGAATTGGCTTCCATTAACTGTGAATAGCACAGACAATCTTTCCATTTCCATTTCCGGAATTCAATCGTCCGGAGATGTAGAAATAGGAGAAGCTTTGCCACTTGTACCACCCACAACTCACTACGTTGAAGAAAACGGATTGAATGGTGCATTCACAACAATCGGAGATGCCATCACTGCTTCCGTTTCAGGAGATACAATTTTAGTTTATCCGCGCGCAGGCGGTTTATCTTATCCTGAAACCATTAGCTCCGGAGATCCGGGCCTTGGTTTTCTGGTATTCAACACTGCAGTAAATGGAGAAAAATTCAGTATCACAGGTGATGTGGTGTTGCAGAGTGGATGGAAAATCTATAATGCTAAGTTAACCAACGGCTCGGTCTACAATAACTCTTTGACTGATGATACCATGATTGTGCAGGATTGTGCAATTTATGGAACGATGCAACTGAGTTCTGCTCCGGGCGTTCCCATTCTTGAACGTGATTCTGTTTTCCAAAGCGGAAGTGGAACTGGCATTACAACGGGTCGTGGTGTCATTCGGGCATGCTATGTGTTTGCCGATGGTGATGGAATAAATATTGCAAATGCGACAAACACAGATGAGCAAATCCTGATTCTTGGCAATCAGGTTTACATCACACAGACCGGAAATGCAATCTTGCTTACCAACAACCAAAATCCACTGTACATCTCGAACAACTTACTTTCTATGCTCTGGCAAGGAGGAGGTCTCGGACCCAGTGGTCTGGCGAATACAACTGCTGTTTACAATGCCGGCAACAGCTTTTTTGTAAACAATACCATTATCAGTAAGGGTTCGTGCAATATTGCCGCTTGTTTTGCCGGTGGACCAAATTGGCTTGTCAAAACAATCTGATTTATGTAAATGAATGTACTACTTTCGGCTACGAGGTTCTGGATGGTCAGCCTGCGGAATTCAATTATAACTTCTTCAGAAAAGAATCCGGCAGCGGCATTGATTTCAGTGCAGGTTTTACTCCGGACAATACGAATACAGGGACTTCCAATACAATCGTTGTTTCCGATGGCGCTCTTTTCCCCGGCTCCGATGCTATCAATGGCGGAGACCCAAATCCGGGATACAATGATATCAGTGATGGTTCAAGAAATGATGCCGGTTGTTTTGGAGGGGGCTTAAGTTTAAAAACGTTTTTTCAATACGTTGCTCCTCCATGTTTAACAACGATCACATTACCACTTCAAGGCTCCACTACAGATCCAAACAGCAGTCCGAATCTCAGCATTTCTTTTGATCCAATTCCTGAAGCCACTTTCTACACGATTTCGGGTAATGATCAACCTTCCAACTCGTTTAGCTTTGACACAGTAATTGTGGGAACCAGTTTCGACATTCCAATGCCGGCGATTGGTCATTACATCATAGTCGTTTATCCTTATAACGCCGGTGGTAGTGCATCCGAATGTACGGGGTCAGAAATGTCAAGTTTTACCATCGATACACCATGTGTTCTGGTCCCTTATTACCTGGATGGAGACGGAGATGGATATGGAGATCAAACTCAATTTTTATATGCCGGTTGCCTCGCTCCACTGAATTATGTTGCGGACAGCACAGATTGCGACGACAGCAATGCCTTGGCAAATCCGGGAGCAACGGAAATTCTTTTCAATGGGATCGATGACAATTGCAACAGTGTAATTGATGAGTGTATTACGACAAATGAATACCGAACACAAGCTGATGGTGAATGGAGTGTTGCTGGAAATTGGCAAGTATTTGACGGTTGCACCTGGATTACAGCCTCCGTTCCTCCTTCTGCGTCCGATAGTACCATTACAATTAATCACAATATTGCAATTACAACAAACCAAACTGCTGATGAATTGACTGTCACTCCGCTCGCATCGCTTTCCATAATAAATGGAAGGCTTGATTTAAATGATGGAGCCGGAACAGATTTTAGTTGCCAGGGTTCATTTATCATTACCGGAACAAGCTTTATCACTTCCGGGACCTTACGTTTAAATTCCGCCAGTGTGGTAATTGAAAACACCGCATCATTCACTTGGAATGACTTCTCTGTCATCCGCTCAGATGGAACGATGGATATTCAAAGTGGTGCAACGTTCACAATTAATGGAGCAGGCGACCACCGCCTGACAAACGGAACCATCCTGAACAATTATTCTACCTGCAACTGGGACACCGGAGCTATCCAGATTTTCAATAGTACGTTTCTTAACAATTATGGAACACTCAACATCAATAGTGATGATGATTTCAGAGCGCTCGATTTTGATGCATTCGTAAACAACATGCCGGGTGGAATAATTGTGAAAAACGGAAATGGCGAAACGTCAACCGGCACCGGTTCCTTTGATGATGTTGTATTTAATAATTACGGAAGAGTTATTGTAAGTAGCGGCTCTTTTACCATAAATACTCCCTATAGTATTGCTGGAAATATAGGTGTCCATTCAGGATATTATGAAATTCAATCCGGTGCAACACTTGCAGGAAATGAAGAGATGCATTTTACAGGTGATACGATCATTAATGATGGAACAATTGCATTGAACAACCTGATTTTCGATGGTCTTAACCGCCAGTATTTGGGCGGAAGCACAATGGGAAGGATCAGCAATTTATACATGTACAATGCAAATGGTCTGAGAATGGGATCCGATCAAACCATTGTCAACAATGTGATATTTGGTCTTGGAATTATTCATGTTCGTCCCTACACAATGATCATGGATACGAATGTATCAACTGCAACAAGTTCGTTTAGTTGGGTTGACGGAAATATGTCGCATTATTTTGCAACTCCATTTCTCTTCTATTTTGAAGTTGGCGATTCAATTCATTTTGGACGTATCGGAGTTTTGCCGAATGGTATGCTCACGAATGGTACTGTAACGGTAAGCGTAGATGCGGGTGATCATCCTGCAATTGCTTCCTCAGGACTTAACACGGCAAAAACAGTAAATAAAAATTACCATATCGAAACAGATGCGCTAACGAATAATGCTTGTTATGTGTATTTATATTGGGATACGGCGGATGTTGATGCGGGTGCTAATCCATCCAATTTTGTTGCATATAAATACAATGCTCCGAACTGGGGCTCCATGTCAACTTTTGCTCAAAATGCTACGGATCTTTCAATTGCCGGTGTCTTTACTTTTGGAGATTTTCAGGTTGGAGAATTGTTGACCGCTTGCAATGAACCAGATGTTCCAACGATTTCTGCAAGCTCCACAATACTTTGTAGTGGCGCCAGTACAACTCTTTCGATCGCTTCCGGAAATTTAAACGATGCAACCGACTGGTTTTGGTACGAAGGATCATGTGGTGGCTCACCCATCGGGAATGGTCCTTCGATAACCGTGACTCCCCTCCTTTCAACTACCTATTTTGCAAGAGGTGAAGGTGGATGTTCAACGCCGGGTTCTTGTGGCATCATTTCTATCACAGTTAATGAAACTCCTGGAATTTCCGTGACTCCTTTTTCACCGAATTGCCATGGCGATGGTTTTCTTGTCAATGTAATCGGCAGCGGAGGAACTCCTCCTTATTTCAATGATGGTGCACAGTCATTTTCCGGATTTAGTGCTGCCGATACTTCTTTCATGTATGCGATTACTGATAATGCAGGTTGTACTGCTGCAACTAATGTTTTTGTAAGCCAACCCGATGCACTTGTGTTAGCCGGAATTACTGACAGCACTATTGTTTGTCTGGAGACTTCAACAACAGGAAGTTTATCGCTGGTTCCATCCGGAGGTACTTCTCCTTACTCTATCACCGGCTCAGATACAAGCAATCTGGTCGCAGGCACTTATTCGTATCTGCTTACCGATAACAATGGCTGTTCTCTTACGAAACTCACTGAAGTTTTTGTTACCAATTGCATTCTCCCGTATTACAATGCACCGGATAGCGGAAAAGTGAATACTGTACTTGGTCCTGAATTGACACAATTGTACGAGAACCCTGACTCGATAGGCCCGGAAACCAATAATGTCATCTTTCAATTTGATAGTTTGGGTGATGTTTTGATTGATGTAATTACCAATATCAATCAGTACCCTGCAACATATGCTTTGTTGCAATCACCAGCGTATGGAATGACAGGTCTTATAGATAACGGTGATACAACAATTACAATCACCGGTTATTTTCCCGTCGAAAATTTGAAAAAACTGGATTCGATTCCTGCACTGATCAATTTTGCCCGCTCGAATTATTCTCCGGTAGCCGCTGCAGGTTTTATCAATTCGCAAGGAGATCGTTCAATGAAATCTGATTCTGCGCGATCAATGTTTGGTCTCGATGGATCGGGGATCAAAATCGGTGTCATGTCCGACAGCTACAATACCATTTCCGGAAATCCGAAAAATATCGATATCAGCAACCATGATTTACCAGGACCGGGAAATCCAGTCAATACCGAACCGGTAGAAGTTGTCCTTGAATACCCGCTCGGCAAAGGGCTGGATGAAGGACGCGCGATGTTGCAAATCGTACATGACATCGCTCCAAAGGCTAAGCTTGCATTCCGAACTGGATTTATCAGCGCCGGAGATTTTGCCGAAGGTATCGTTGCTCTTCAGGAAGACTCCTGTGATGTGATCGTGGACGATGTAACGTATATAACAGAACCATTCTTTCAGGATGGAATTGTTTCCCAGGCTGTAAATTATGTAAGAGATCAGGGTGTGAGTTATTTCACATCTGCCGGAAATTTTGGAAATACTTCTTATGAGGGTGTTTTCAACGCCATGCAAGCTCCGGCCGGAGTCATTGGAAGAGCACATGATTTTGGAGGGGGGGATTATTTGCAAAAAATTTCATTGAAAAAAGGTGCCTATACTTTGGTATTGCAATGGGATGATTCCATTTATTCAATGAAACAATTACCTGGAGCCCGAAACGATTACGATGTATACCTGACAGATATCACAGGAACAAAATTATTTGGACTGAATAGAAAAAATAACTGGGGTGATCCTATTGAAGTCCTGCCTTTCACGGTTAAGTCAAATGTGGACGCAAACATAATGATTGTCCGTTCATGGACTCAGGACTCTGTCACGCCGATGCATTTTAAATATGTAGTATTCCGTGGCGATATGACCATTGATGAGCATGCAAATGGTGGGTCAACGATTATTGGCCAGGCCAATTGCGATGGTGCTATGTCAGTGGGAGCGGCGCGCTATACACAAACTCCTGTCTTCAATCATGCTGCTCCAATCATCGAAACATTCTCTTCAGTAGGTGGAGCACCCGTGCGCGGACAGGTGCGCAACAAGCCGGACTTTACTGCTCCGGATGGAGTCAATACCTCTGTGAATTTTTATTCCAAAGATGAAGAGCACGACAATTTGTATAACTTCTACGGAACATCCTGCGCTGCTCCGCATGCTGCTGGTGTGGCCGCACTTGTTTTACAAGCGAAGAAGAAGTTTTATAACGAACAAATGTTGCCGGATTCTTTGCGATCCGTTCTTAAATCTACTGCTGTGGATATGGGAGCACCTGGATTTGATTTTTCTTCAGGTTCAGGATTGATCGATGCTGCTGCTGCGATCCGTTCCTTCGCAACACCTAAACCAGTAATTGATTCACTCATCGAAACAACGGCTGCCGTCACCCCGGGCACAGCTCCAATCATTGCTATTGTACAAGGGACTTATTTTACTGATTCATCAATCATTTATTTGAATGGTGTAGAAATCCCAACGGTCTTTATTGATGAAAATCATTTGTCAGGTGAGTTCCCTGTCTTCAGCGATAATCCTATTATCAGGGTATACAATCCACCAATGTCTCCAAATGGCAATGATGGCGGGTTCTCCAATGGTTTGTATTTCTTCAATTCCGTGAAACCAATTCTGACAATTCAGACTGATGACCAGGTTAAAAAATATGGAGAAAAGCTTCCTGAATTCACTGCCACCATTTTGATTGATGGTGAATTGCTCTCCGACCACAATCTTTCATTAGCAGATGTAGGCCTTGACAATCTGATTTACCAAACAGCTGCATCCAGCGAAAGCGGAGTTGGAAACTATCAACTTGCTGCATCCAGACCGCCTTTCGACCTTAATGACCCTGTAGATTCGGCACTTGCGGCTACCTATGAGTATGTGTTCTTTCCTGGTAAAATTTCAATCCAGAAAATGCCAATCGTGATTTCTCCAAAAGATACCACACTCACGTATGGTGACAAGATCGGTGACTTCCAGTTTAATTACACTTACGATCCGTCGAATATTGATCCTGCTAATCAGGCTCACTTCCTCGATTCGATTCAACAAAGTCACCAGTTGACAATGTCGAATGCTCTGGTTCTTGTAAATCCACGAGTGATCACCAATCCGCGTGTGATCACCAACTCTGACTTTGCAAATCTTGCAATCGTTGCGACAGGAAATGCATTGGCAAATCCACGCGTCATCACGAATCCTAGGGTTATCACCAATACACTCACTGTAATCGATTCGACAATCATCGTCGACCTTGCTACGGAATCGGTATTCAATTTCGATGCGGATTCTTCACTGATCGTTCTCGAAAGTCCGGGAGCAGGATTGCATTCACGTGCAATGGCGAACCCACGCGTGATTACCAACCCACGTGTAATTACCAATCCGCGTGTGATCACCAATGGTACGACACAAGTAGACAGTATTGATGTAACAACCAACAACGGCGATAATATTGCGGTTGTATTGGATGAAGATGACGTTACCTCAACTGATACCACTACCGAACTCAAATCTGTGAATCTTATCACAGGTACAACCGTGGGTACATGGATCGTAGTTCCGGGCGCATTCTTCTCTGATAATTTTGACATCCGCTACGAACTGGCAAGTCTCACCATTCTTCCTGCAACACTTACTGTCACTGCAGGCGATCTGAATCTTGCCTGTTTTGAAACTCCTGCATTCACCTCGACAGTCTCCGGATTTAAAAATCAGGACTCCACAGGTGTTACCCCTGCATCCGGACCAACGTTTACAATTCTGGATGATCTTGACCAGGTCGTTAGTCCATTGACACAAGGTGGAACGTATCAAATTGTTCCATCCGGATTCAGCTTTGCTGCCGATTCGAATTATACTATTCAGTATGAAAACGGATCCCTCACACTCCCTGATCCTCTTGTACTTTCTGCATCCGCGACGCAGCCTGTATGTGCCGGACAGACAGCAAGTGTGAGTCTCACCGGTGATGGTGGAACTGCACCGTATACTTTCACAGGAGATTCTGTATCCAATCTACACGGAGGTGTCTATTATTACACAGTGATGGATTCAAATGGTTGCACTTCTACATCCTCCGCAACAATCATTGAACCGGATACATTGTATGCTTACGCAACTGCAGGAACTATTCCATGCTACAATGGTTTTGCAAATATTTCAATCACAGCAAGTGGCGGCTCTGTTCCCTATACAGGAACAGGAACATTCTCGTACAATGCGGGAACTTGGACCTTTACAGTTTCAGATGCCAATGGATGCAGTGTGAATAAATCTGTTGTTCTTACCCAACCAACCAAAGTAGAAGGCCTTGCAAGTTCCACGCCTGATAATTGCGGATTCAGTAATGGTACTGCAGCTGTTGTTGCCAGCGGAGGAACCGGTTCTTATACTTACTTATGGAGTCCTGTTGGCGGAACAACTGCCAATGCAAGCGGTCTTGCTGCAGGAAATTATTCTGTTTCAATCACGGATGTAAACGGATGTTCTGGAAATGCAACCATTGCTGTTGCCAGCACCGGATCGGGTCCGGGAAATGCCGGTGCAATCACTGGCCCAAGCGGTGCCTGTAGAAATACAAGTGGAATTGTTTATTCCATCCTGCCTGTTCCCGGAGCAACAAGTTACATCTGGTCAATGCCGGGTGGTTGTTCCGGAATTTCCAGCAGCAATTCAATTACTGTTTCATTCGCGAATAATTACAATGGTGGTTTCATTTGTGTAACACCTGTGAACGATTGTGGTAATGGAATAAGTAATTGTAAAAACGTTCCTGTCCTCGCTATAAAACCTGCTAACCCCGGATTTATTACTGGTCCTGCTCTTGCATGTGGGCCCGCAACATACACTTATGCAATTCCTGCAGTTGCAAACGCTCTGAGCTACGTTTGGAATGTTTCCGGAACCGGGGTAACACTACTCAGTGGTCAGGGAACGAACAGTGTGCAGGTGAGTGTGCCAGCGGGATTCGGGCAAGGAACAATAAATGTATATGCAAGTAATTGTATTGGTATTAGCTCGACCCGACAGCTAAGTATCACAGGAACACCAACACATTCCAATGCATTGGTTGGTCCGGGATTTGTTTGTCCCGGAACTTCGGGAGTGACCTATTCGATGGGCTCAGTCAACGGAACTGCTTCATACAACTGGTCCATTTCGGGAAATGCAAACATTGCTTCTACAAGTAACAATTCTTGTGTTGTGAATTTCAGTCCGACCTGGACAAGTGGTGTGCTCACTGTAACAACAGTAAATGCATGCGGTAGTTTCAGTCGTGCATATACAATACATTCTGCTCCTGCTCAACCGGGAAGTATTACTGGTCCTAATAGTGCGGTTTGCGGAATGACCAATGTAACTTATTCAATTGTTGCCATTGCAGGTGCAACAGGTTATAGCTGGACAATACCTGCCGGAGTAACAGCACTCACTCCTCTTACCGGATCCACTTCCATCTCCGTCAATTTCGCTGCCTTCACGGGAACAGGGAATATTTGTGTATCAGCAACCAATGCATGTGGTGCCGGTGTGGCACGTTGTTATTCCATAACAGCCCGGCCTGCAGCAGCCGGAATTATCACCGGTCCCGCTTCTGTTTGCAAAAGTTCAACACAACAATACTCAATTGCGACAATTCAGGGAGCGAATACCTATTCCTGGTCAGTAACCGGTGGCCCATCGATGATCCCTACCGGCACAAGTGCTACTCTAAACTTTAACTACTCTTTATCGGCAAGCGCAACACTTAAAGTCAACGGGAACAATGCGTGCGGTCCAGGTCAGCCTGCACAAAAAACAATTGCCATCAATGCCGGTTGCAGAACTGTAGAACAGGATGCTATTAATTCTGAATCGTTGAGTGCATATCCAAATCCAACCAAGGGAATACTCACGGTAAGTTTCAATTCCGAAGCGAAAGCACGATACATCGCAAAAGTGGTTGACCTCCTTGGAAATGTTGTGTTCATGGAAATCATCGATGCTGTTGAAGGCAAAAACATCTTCGAAATTGATTTGAGCCAATCGGCAACAGGTCTCTACATGTTTAGTCTTGACAATGGAAACGGAAGTACACAAAGTATCCGTGTTGCCGTTGATTAATTAGATCAACACTTGTGCTCCGAATAATTACGTCTTTATTCTGAACACTCGAAATCAAACAACCAAAAAGCCGGGGTATAAACTCCGGCTTTTTGGTTGTTTGATTATTTATGAATAGAAAAGCATAACCCTGTTCGACCAATGCTTCCATGAAAAAAGATAAATTATTTTTCAATTGGCAGGCTGGGAATGACAAGTGCTCAGAATCTGCAAACAGCCGGATGCTTTGACGAGATAAGTGACTAAAAACCAATTAGGTTTTGCTTTTTATGTACCTATGTTTGTGTTGGAATTCCAAAATCAGGGAGAAGTTCAGGGAATATTTCCCGAAACATCATACCCGGAAATATGGCCGGGGCTCCTATAAACATTGCGTTTCAAAGAAAAAATTGCTAAAAAATCTTTGCCAGAACACAATTTGAACCAAACAAAAAAATACGAAGCAAGAAATTCACCAAGTTTTAAAGTCAGTTTGCCAAAACCGTAACACTCCCTTTACCAAAATATTATTATTTCTAACCCAAAAACGACCTTTATCATCAACCAATGCCTTGACAATTAGCCAATAAAGATTATCTTGGAGTCCTGAAAAGGGCTGTTTCTCTGACATTTTGCCTTTCCGGTTTATTCTTTTAGAATAGACTCACAGCATTGTTAATGCTTTCATGCTTGTCCGGACTAACGTCCTCAATACATATATTTTATACAACTGATTGTTGCACAACAAGAATTTATTTCAAAAAGAATCTTTGAAATAATTCTTTGATTATTTAAACCAAAACCGATGAAAAGAAAATTACGCTTTCATTCAAATTATACTATTTGAAGAATGTTGGCTTAAACCTTTTCATTTATGAATTGAAAACAAACACACCTAAATAACATGAAAACACAATTTCAAAACAGTTTCAAAAATCAACCTGTAAAGAACCGAACATTCAGTGTATTGTTCTTTATCTTGTTCATGAGTCTCATTAGCAGGAATTCTATCACTGCTCAGACTCGGGTCACCGATCTCAATCCTGGTACTGGTAATTCTGTACCTCAATCTCTTGTTGTCTATGCAGGACAACTGTTTTTTAGTGCTACAGATGGCGCAACCGGTTCGGAGTTGTATGCTTTCAATGGTACATCTGCCAGCCTAAAAGCAGATGTGCGTGTTGGAACTCTTGGTTCAAATCCCTCTTATCTCACAGTTTACAATAGCAAATTGTATTTCCAGGCGAGTGACGGAGTTTTCGGAACAGAACTTTGGGTGTATGATGGAATATCCGCATCGAGAGTTTCGGATATCAGTACAGGTGCTGGAAATGCTTCACCGCAATCGCTCTATGTATTTGGTGGCAAACTGTACTTTACGGCCAATAACGGAACGGCCGGACCTGAACTTTATTCTTATGATGGCGTCACAATAAGTTTTATTGCAGACATCCGCCCTGGAGCAATTGGTTCTGGTCCTTCAAGTTTTGTTGGGTTTGCCGGCGATTTATATTTTACAGCAAATGATGGTACCAATGGAAGTGAGCTGTGGAAATACAATGGAAGCACTGTGTCACTTGCTGCAGATATTAATCCGGGTGTTGGCAGCTCTACTCCTCAACAATTAACCGTTTATAACGGAAAAATATATTTTAATGCAAATAACGGAACGAGCGGACAAGAGTTGTTTTCCTACGATGGATCCTCTGTAAGTTTAGCGGCAGATATCATTCCCGGTAGTGGAAGTGGGAATTACAACAATCATTTGTATGTTGCAGCTACTGATGCTGCAAATGGTTCAGAGCTTTGGGAATTCACTCTGCCAACTCCGAACTATGATTATCGCACCTCGGGTAGTGGCAATTGGAGAGACTCTACAACATGGGAAATATATGATGGTACCTTTTGGGTTGCTGCTACCGATGCACCAGATGGAGTAAACAGCGGAGTGATTACAATTCGCGCCGGTCATAACATTTCAAATGCATCTCAAGGCATTGATGCAGATCAGTTGGTCATCGAAAATGGTGGACAGTTATCTCTCTCCGAAGGCACTTTGCATTTGCTGAACGGGGCTGGTGATGATCTTACCTGTAATGGTACGATCAATATGAATACTGCTTCTATTGTCGTTGACGGTGTTGCTGAATTTACGGGCTCATCGTCGTTTAACTGGGGCGGGCTCACACACCTCGGCGGGGCCGGTGTCTTTAATATACGGCAGGGTTGTAGTTTTTCAATCGACGGAAACTCTGATCATAGTCTTGAAGCAGGTGCTGTACTAAATAATTACACTACTTGTGATTTTAGTTCGAACACTTTGATGACTATTGTTGATGGTTCTGTATTCAACAACTATTTTGTTTTTGATATTACGAATAATGCGGATATCAGTTCACCAACTTCCGATGGTATTTTTAATAATAATATTGGAGGTTTAGTGATCATATCCGGGGGTGGCCTTTCTACATTCTTCTCTGGTTTCACATTTAATAATTACGGTAATCTTTCAATCCAGAATGGCACTTTGGGTATTGATGGAAGTAATGGTGAACTTGCAGGAAGAATTGAAACTGAATCAGGCACTACTTTTCAAGGAAATGAATTGATTTTTACTGGAGACACCATCCAAAACAACGGAATCATCAGTGTTGATGCATTTGATATGGGTGGCACAAATATGCAATGGATCACAGGTACTGGTGAATTTGCAAATTTGCGTCTGAATAATTCCAATAATATTACACTCGATGGTGATCAATTGGTGAGTGCAAATTTATTGTTTGATCAGGGTAAAATTTATACCGGTGGTAACAGCCTCAAGATTGGCGCAACTACTGCTGTATCCGGCGCATCGGAAGTCAGTTATGTAGTCGGCAATATGGAGCGCTACTTCAACAACTCCATTACTTTACCATACGATATTGGAGATGGGGATACTTATGTTCCACTCACACTAACTGCATCCATTACAGATCCCGGTTATATTCTTGCCAAAACAGAAGCAGGCGATCACCCGGCTATTGTTACTTCCGGAATTGATCAGGATAAAAGTGTAAACAGATTCTGGACGATCACCAACACTACCGCATCTATTCTGGGATTGGATGCACATCTCACCTGGGCAGCGACCGATGTAGATCCAAGTGCCGACCCATTCCTTTTTGTCGGTTCGAAATACGATGATCCTGACTGGTTCTCCGTTCCTGTATATGACAATGACAATTTATCCATCACCGTTGGTGCACTTCAATCATTCAGTGATTTCCAAATTGGAGAAGCATTGCCTCCTTCTCCCGGAGAAGCCTTGCATTTTGACGGGGCGGATGATTACGTAGAGGTGCCGAGTGAAGTAATTCCTGTAAATGATAGTCCATACTCAATTTCCATTTGGGCGAAATATGACAATCCAATCTTTGGAGAAATGGTTGATATCGTTTCGCAAGGACGAAACTTTTACATCGGACAAAACTTTGATGGGGTTATCCGTATCGGTGATGCATGGTATACATCTGTTCCGTTTCCTTTGGATTTATCCTGGCACAATTATACTGTTGTTCGCACCACTGACAACACCTACTTCTATCTTGATGGTGTTCTGATGGAGACAAGAGGATTTGCAATACCAAGTCCAACCGCTGTACCGCCATTAAACCCTGTAGCAACCTTATTGATCGGTTCACAATGGGATGGTGGAGAATCCTGGAGAGGCTCGATTGATGAATTGAGAATCTGGGACAGAGCTCTTTGTGCAACAGAAGTTGAACTCAACATGAGCTGCGAAATGACCCATTATCAATTTGGCATGGTTGCGTCCTACAATTTTAATCAGGGTGTGGCTTTTGCCAATAACACCATGCCTGCTGTTGATGTGTTGGTAGATTCCAGCGGTTTTAACCGTGATGGTACTCTTCATAATTTTAATTTGAGCGGTACAACTTCGAATTGGGTAAAACCAACAGGCTTTAGTATGGCAGGCAATTGTTCGGACATCAGTACTATTACCGCATATCAGGATGCTGACGGTGATGGATTCGGAAACGTAGGAGTCCCTTTGAGTGTTGCCTCAATTTGTGCTCCACCGGATGGTTACGTTACTGATATGTTTGATTGTAATGATAACAACCAAAATGTTCACCCTCCATTCTCATTGTTACCGGGAGCTGCTGTGTATCTTCCCTTCAACGGAGATGCAAATGACAACGGCCCTGCAGGAAACAACGGAATCGTTCACAATGCAACCCTAACAACTGATAGATTCGGTGTTGCGGATAATGCATATGAATTTAATGGTACTGATGCGTACATCGAAGTGCCAAATACCGGTAGCTTCAACGTTTCTGATCTAACTCTGGCTGCATGGATTAATCCGACATCCGGCTCGCCATTAAATGCCACAATTTTAAGCAAAGCATTTGGTGCAGGTTCAGGCAATTCATGGAACCTGTATGCTAACTTATCGGATGATTTTATTGGTAATGAATATGGTGCAGATCCGATTTCTGCATTTATTGATGCGCCATATTCAGCGAGTGGCGATTGGACGCATGTGGCTTTCTCATTCAATTCGAATACAGATACAGCAAAACTTTATATCGATGGTGTGCCTGTTGCCTATCGCTACGAACCTACAATCAGTTTTGGTGCAAGCGGTCACGCACTTCTTATTGGTGCCGATGAAAGTCCGGTATTAAACTATTTCTTTCACGGGAAAATTGACGAAGTGCTGGTTTATGGAAGAGAACTTTCCGAAGAAGAAATTCTTCGCATGTACAATGGCAGTTCAACCGGCGGTGAAATCGCCAATGGAATTGACGACAACTGTGACGGAAATATTGATGAAGGAATTCCGCTGACATACTATGAAGATGCCGATGGAGATTCCTTCGGAAATCCATTTGTGAGCCAGGTTTCAATTGGCCAACCCAGTGGTTATGTGCTGGACAGTTCGGATTGTAATGATTTAGATGCAACAACTCAGGTTCTTCGTCCGGTTATTACCAACACATTGATCGCAGGAATGCCTGTTTGTAACTCTATCAGTGACACCCTGATTGTCTCCGAATACAACAATCTTCGCTACGCAAATTCTGTGATCGCTTTCAGCAGCGAATACACTACTCCTGACTTTGGTGCAGTTCAAATACTTGGAGCACCAAACGTTTATCCTGCATACGGTGACAATGCCAACGCATGGGCACCGAATTACCAGGATCAGTCACGTGAGTTTATCGAAGTAGGATTTGCAAATCCGGCGCCAATTAACTTCATTGACATCTTTGAAACGTATGCACCGGGTTCTATTGATACTGTTTATGTTTTAAATCCATATACAAGTTCCTATCAGGTTGTTTATACAGCTACGGCAGGTTCACTTCCTGAAGTTGCTCACAAACTGCACATCAGTTTCAGTATGACAGCATTCCCTGTTTCTGCAGTACGAATTGCTATGAACTCTCCGTTTGTTCATGATTGGAATGAAATTGATGCAGTTGCGATTGGACAAATTGCTCCGCGATCTTACGATGCGTATTTGTGGTCCACTACTGAAACACTTTATTCAATTGCTGTTGCTGGTCCGGGAAGTTATTCTGTAACTGTTACATCCGGTGCCTGTGTTGGAATTTCTGAACCGATCGAAATTAGAAATGCTCAAGTAAATGCTGGGCCAAGTTTTGACTGGGAGATTTGTCCTGGCTCTTCAACTGTGTTGGCGGCAAGTGGTTCCAATTCCTATCTCTGGAATACAGGCGAAACAACGTCTTACATCACCGTATCTCCTACTGTAGTGACTCCTTACTCCGTGATCGGTACAGATTTATTTGGATGCCAGACTACAGACACTATTGTGATCTATCAATTCGATCCAATTCTTCCGGGTTCTGTAGTAGTCGTAAATGAATCTGTCGCAAGTGCAGCCGATGGGTCTATTTCTGTTGGACCTGCAAGCGGTGGTGTTATTGGTGGTTACTCTTACTCTATCAGCGATGGTGGTGCTGTAAACATCACTAACGCGACCGGTTCCTTCACAGGACTTTCCGCAGGAAGTTATTCTCTCAGCATTACAGACGGAGTACCATGTTCCTTTGATACAACGATTACCATCGGAATCGGAAATTGTAACGAACCCGATGTTCCGGTAATATCAGTCTCACAAGACATTATTTGCTCTGGTGGAACAACAACACTCTCTGTTGTTTCCGGAAATCTCAATGACGCAACCGACTGGACATGGTATGCAGATAGCTGTGGATCGGGTCTGGTCGTTGGCACCGGTTCCTCGATTGACGTCACTCCAACAGACACTACAGAATATTTTGTACGGGGTGAAGGTGGTTGTGCCTCTCCGGGATCTTGTTCAAGTGTGACAATAATTGTTTCACCTTTTATGTCTGTTTCGGCAACCGCTTCCGGACCGAATTGTCATGGTGAATCGTTTACACTAAACGTTTCTGTAAACGGAGGTATCCCGCCATTCTCAGGAACAGGCATTCAGAGTTATGGCTCGTTTTCGGGTTCAGACACTGTTCTCTATTTTACAGTAATTGATAGTGTTGGTTGTAGTGCAAGTGATAGTATTTTTGTTTCTCAACCGGATGTACTTGTTTTGTCCGGAGTAACAGATAGCACTATCGTTTGTCTTGAAACTTCTACTACCGGAGCCATTGTCCCTAGTACCATCAGGTGGTACTCCTCCGTATACAATTACAGGATCAGATACGATAAACCTTGTTGCCGGAACATATAGTTACACGCTTACTGATAACAATGGTTGTTCTTTGACCGCTTTCACAGAAGTGTTTGTAACCAATTGTATTCTTCCGTATTACAACGCGCCTGATTCCGGAAAGGTAACTACTGTTCTCGGACCGGAATTAACACAGTTGTATGAGAATCCGGATTCAATCGGACCAGACACCAATAACGTCATCTTCCAATTCGATGATTTTGGTTCTGTCCTCATTGATGTCATTACCAATATCAATCAATACTATCCAACGCTTGCTTTGTTGCAAACAGCTCCTTATGGAATGACCGGATTGATTGATAACGGAGATACATCCATCATCATCACAGGTTATTACCCGATCGTCAATTTGAAAAAACTGGATTCGCTTCCATCCATGATCAATTTCGTGAGACCGAATTATTCAGCGGTTTCCAGCGCAGGATTTATTACCTCACAAGGTGATCGTTCAATGAAATCTGATTCTGCCAGATCGATGTTTGATTTGGATGGAGAAGGAATTAAGATTGGTGTGATGTCCGATAGTTATAATACTATTTCAGGCAATCCGAAAAATATTGATATCGGAAACAAAGATCTTCCAGGTCCAGGCAATCCGGTGAACACAAGAGAAGTTGAAGTGTTGCTTGATTATCCGTTTGGTAAAGGTTTGGATGAAGGGCGTGCTATGCTACAAATTGTGCATGACATTGCTCCAAAAGCAACCCTTGCATTCCGCACAGGATTTATCAGTGCCGGAGATTTTGCTGAAGGAATTGTTGCTCTTGCAGAAGATACCTGCGATGTAATCGTTGATGACGTAACCTACATTACAGAACCTTATTTCCAGGATGGAATTGTTTCGAAAGCCGTAAACTATGTACGTGATCTTGGAGTGAGTTATTTCACATCTGCCGGAAACTTCGGCAATGCATCATTCGAGGGAACATTCAATCCGATACCTGCTCCTGCCGGAATTACCGGTAAGGTGCATGATTTTGGCGGAGGAGATTACCTTCAAAAAATCGGTTTGAAAAAAGGAGCTTATACGCTCGTGTTGCAATGGGATGATTCGATCTATTCACTGAAGCAATTACCCGGTGCACAAAACGATTTTGATATTTACCTCACGGATGTTACCGGAACCAAACTCTTTGGACTGAATCGCAAAAACAACTGGGGTGACCCAATCGAAGTATTGCCATTTACTGTGAAATCGGATGTTGATGCCAACATCATCATTTCACGTACCTGGACACTTGATTCTGTTACACCAATGAAATTCAAATATGTCGTTTATCGTGGAGATATTACAATCAAGGAATATCC
Source organism: Bacteroidota bacterium (assembly GCA_016720655.1). GTDB lineage: Bacteria > Bacteroidota > Bacteroidia > AKYH767-A > 2013-40CM-41-45 > JADKJP01. The sequence continues at coordinate 194,084 of JADKKE010000033.1, read as the reverse complement.
AAACGGAGGTTCTACGATTATTGGACAAGCGAATGCTGACGGTGCAATGTCTGTTGGTGCTGCACGTTATACTCAAACGCCGGTGTTCAACAACAACCTTGCTCCGGTAATAGAACCGTTTTCTTCTATTGGTGGAACAGCAGTACGCGGAGTCGTTCGCGACAAACCGGATTTCACTGCTCCGGATGGAGTAAATACATCTGTGAATTTCTTCTCGAAAGATCTTGAGCTGGATGGAGTTTATAATTTCTATGGAACTTCTTGTGCTGCTCCGCATGCTGCGGGTGTCGCCGCTCTGGTGCTTCAGGCAAGACAGAAATTCTATTCTGAAAATATGCTTCCTGATAGTCTGCGTTCTATTTTGAAATCAACGGCTATTGATATGGGTGCCGGTGGATTTGACTATGAATCCGGTGCCGGATTAATAAATGCTACTGCAGCAATTAGCAGCTTCGCTACAGGAAAACCTGTTATCGATTCTCTTATGCGTCCAGATACTTCGATTGTTCCGGGAACTGTGGTTTTTGATGTTACTGTCAGTGGTGCTTATTTCGATGATTCATCCACTATCTATATGGATGGAACGGCATTGACCACCATATTTATTGACAATACACACCTCACTGCAACGATTCCAACCTTCCTGGGAAATCCGATCATTCAAGTGTATACTCCTCCAACAGTTCCGAATCTGAATGACGGCGGATTCTCCAACGGTTTGTTCTTCTTCAATTCTGTGAAACGCGTCCTCACTGTTCAGGTGGACAACAAGGCAAAGAAATACGGAGAAAAATTACCGGAGTTCACTTCGACCATTCTTGTTGACGGTAAAGATTTGTCGGAAGACAGTCTCACCGCTGCGGAATTGAAATTGGATAACTTAAACTACCAAACTCTTGCTACTGCTGAAAGTGGTGTTGGCTTGTATCAGGTAGCGAATTCCATGTCTCCCCTCAATCTTTCCGATCCAATTGATTCGGCATTGAATGCTCAATACGAATATCATTTCTACCCGGGCGGTTTGACAATTCAGAAAATGCCTATCGTGATTTCACCAAAAGATACTACCCTTACTTATGGTGACAAAATCGGTGATTTCCAGTTTAATTACATCTATGATCCGTCGAATATTGATGCTTCTAATCAGGCTCACTTCCTCGATTCGATTCAGCAAAGTCACCAGTTGACAATGTCGAATGCGCTGGTTCTTGTTAATCCACGAGTGATTACAAATCCGCGCGTGATCACCAACTCCGACTTTGCAAATCTTGCAATCGTTGCGACAGGTAATGCATTGGCGAACCCCAGGGTCATTACAAATCCAAGGGTTATCACCAATACACTCACTGTAATAGATTCGACAATCATCGTCGATCTTGCTACGGAATCGGTGTTCAATTTCGATGCGGATTCTTCGCTGATCGTTCTCGAAAGTCCGGGTGCAGGATTGCATTCACGCGCAATGGCGAACCCACGGGTGATTACAAATCCACGCGTGATTACCAATCCTCGTGTAATCACCAACGGTACGACGCAAGTAGACAGTATTGATGTGAATACCAACAATGGCGATAACATTGCAGTTGTTTTGGATGAAGATGATGTTACCTCAACCGATACTACTACCGAACTCAAGTCGGTGAATCTTATCACCGGTACAACAGTGGGTACATGGATCGTAGTACCGGGTGCTTTCTTCTCCGATAATTTTGATATCAGCTACGAACTGGGAAGTCTCACCATTCTCCCGGCAACACTTACTGTAACTGCAGACGATCAGAACCTCGCATGTTTTGAAACTCCTGCATTCACAGCTACTGTTTCCGGATTTAAGAACCAGGATTCAACAGGTGTTACACCGGCATCCGGACCAACGTTTACTGTTCTTGATGATCTTGACCAGGTCGTGAGTCCATTGACACAAGGAGGAACCTATCAGATTGTTCCATCCGGATTCAGCTTTGCTGCCGATTCCAATTATACTGTTCAATATGAAAACGGATCACTTATCATTCCTGATCCACTCGTATTGAATGTGAATGTTTCTCAACCACATTGCTTCGGTGAATTCGGAAGTGTTGATCTGACGGCTACGGGTGGTACAGGAAATTATACCTATAGCGGCGATGCACAGGTGAACCTCAATGCCGGAACTTATCATTACACCGTAACTGATGATAATGGCTGCAGCAATACAGTTGAGGTGATCATCAGTCAGTTCCCGCCAAGATTGTATCTCAATGTTTCTGTAACTCAACCAAGTTGTTTTGGTCAGACCGGAAATGTAGTCTTGAGTGCAACAGGAGGGATTCCACCATACACCTTCTCCGGATCAAATACTAGCAATCTCTCAGGAGGTGTGTATACTTATTTTGTAAACGATTCGAATGGTTGTAGTGAAATGGTATTCGTAACAATCAATACAGCTCCTTCAACTGTTGTATTGAATGCATTTACCACTCAGCCGAATTGCTTTGGTGAATCAGGAAGTGTAACCTTAACTCCTTCCGGAGGTACAGCACCTTACACTACCGGTGGAGATGCTGTCACAAATCTCAGTGAAGGAACATACAACTATACAGTATCCGATATTAATGGTTGTACCGCAACAGCTGTCGCAATTATTAATGCAGCTCCGACTCCATTGGAACTTACCGCCACACCTACCGATCCGGATTGCTTTGGTCAAACAGGAAGTGTTGTATTGTCTGCAACCGGTGGCAATGGATTCTATGTTTACGGAGGTTCGCCGGTTAGCGGACTTTCTTCCGGGACATATTCCTATACTGTATCCGATGTGAAAGGATGTTTGGCTTCTGCCTCTGCAACAATTACAGTTCCTACTGCAATCAGTGGAGTTACTTCGGTCACACCTACAGGTTGCACCGGAAACACCGGGTCGGCTTCAGTTGTTGCATCGGGAGGAACACCGGGTTACACATATTTGTGGACACCAGGCGGACAAACCACAACAAGTATTTCTGGTCTTGCTCAGGGTATATATACTGTACAGGTGACCGATTCCAAAAACTGTTCAAGTGCTTCAACAGCTGTAATTGTTGTGTCAGGAAGTGCGCCATCAGCACCTGGAGCAATCACCGGACCTTCCGGTGGATGCAGAGGACAAAATGGTGTTGTATTTAGCATCACTCCTGTTGCCGGAGCCACTTCCTATGTGTGGACATTGCCAACAGGTGTGACAGGTTCTTCAACCGCCGCATCAATTACAGTCAATTTCGGAAGCACTTACAGCGGCGGATTACTCTGTGTTAAAGCAGTGAATGCATGCGGCAACAGTATTTTCACGTGCAAATCACTCACGCGTTTCACTGCGAGTCCCGCTACACCCGGAACGATTACCGGTCCTGCTACAATTTGTGGTCCTTTAACAGCAACCTACTCCATCGCTCCTGTTGCCAACGCAACAAGTTATACATGGACATTGATTGCTCCGGGAGCGACCATCGCATCCGGTCAGGGGACAAATTCGATTACAATTAATTTTGTAACAGGATATGTAATTGGTTTATTGGCTGTACAAGCAAGCAATTGCATCGGAACAAGCGGCCCGCAATTGAAATTGGTATTGGGTATGCTGGTAATCCCTCCGATATTCACCTCATCGGAAAATCCAACAATGGGTGTTTGTGCTGGTACTACGCGCGAGTATAGAATTTACAAATTCCCGAATGCAACTTCTTACACATGGACAGCTCCGGCGGGTGCAGTCATCTCCAAAGGCTCCGGATTAACCGGAAACCCGCTTACGGTTGACAGCACCTTCGACAGGGTATACATCACATTCCCTGCAGGATTTACATCAGGAAATGTGACAGTCTACGCAACGAATGCATGCGGAAGCAGCCCGGTATCAACTCTTGCCGTTCGTTCCACACCACTTGCACCGGGAACAATTTCCGGGCCGACAAGCAATGTGTGTCGAAAATCCGGAAATACATATTCTATTGCTGCAGTGACCGGAGCTACTTCGTATACATGGACTGTTCCAAGTGGTGCTAGTATCACTAGCAATTCAGGAACTTCCATTAAAGTGACTTATGGAAATAGTTTCACGGGTACTGGAAATGTAACTGTTACAGCAAATAATTCTTGTGGATCAAGTGCGATCTCTTCGCTGGGTGTTTCAGCATTAACACTTCAACCCGGGACTATTTCTGGAGCTGCTTCTGTTTGTAAAACACAAACGTCAGTTACTTATTCCATCGCTTCGGTGACAGGTGCTACTTCTTACACCTGGGCAATAACAGGCGGAGCAACATTTGTTGGAAGTACATCCGGAACAAGTGTGAAAGTGAAATTCACTACAGCCACTTCTACAAGCGCTGTGCTCACTGTAAAAGCGAATAACCTTTGCGGACCGTCTGCTATTCAAAGTAAGACTATAGCCGTGACACTCACTTGTCGTACTGCTGAAGAAGAATCCACAGACTTCACAGGAACATTTGAAGCCTATCCGAATCCAACGGCTGGAAAACTAACAGTAAACTTCAGCTCTGATAAGAAAGACAAACATGTTCTTATTCTTACGGATATGGTAGGACACATCTACATGCAGCATGAAATTACTGCTGATGAAGGCGACAATTACACTGAACTGGATATGAGCAAATATGCTTACGGTATATACTTCCTCTCCTTGTTGAAGGAAGGAACAGAAGCCAGGACAATCCGTATCGCTGTTCAGTAAATACAAATCCGACTCCATTAAAAAAGAAAGCCGTCACTTCTGTGACGGCTTTCTTTTTTAAAATCAGGTGGCCTCGTATGAAAACGAAGAATTACTAAAATTCAAGCTGCTCATTTTACCTTAAACTGAATCGATAGTAAAGTCTGGTTGTCTGAACAAAGAAAATATCATTGAGTGCGATCGAAAACACAGAGTGCTATTTTTTCTTCTTCTTACTGGCCTTAGCAATTTTATTATACTCAAGAGCAAGTTTGATCCAGAACTCTAATCTTTTTTTAGTATTCAAAGCGGCCTTGTCGACAAAAACATATCCTTTCATTACTTTACCGGTGAAGTCCATTGGTTGACAGCCCTCAAGTTCAATTACCTCATCGTACTTTTTCGGATCAAGGCGTACCATTAAACGATCCTGTTCCACGCCTACACACATTTTGTCATTGACCATAAAACAAAGTCCACCAAACATTTTCTTCTCTTCAACTTTTTTATGTGTGAGGGAAATAATTTCTCTTGTATGGTTTGCTAGTTTTTCATCGTAAGCCATCGTGATCAGATTGAATTATACGTTTATTTTAAAAGAAGATTTGAATAAATATTATAGCCTTTTTACTAAACCCAAAAATCGTCTCTTCTGCTTATTTTGCTTTCATCCTATTTCCTTTCGCTTCATGAGTCAACTCAGCGAGGCCCAATTTCTCCATGAGTGGAGGAATATACATTCCAAATCTTCCGCGAAGTCCCTTTTTTAATCCATACCAACCTCCAACCGGGTTCTTCGGAGAACGGCCCCACTCCTCGACTGTTCCTTCCTTAGCGGGCTTTTGTTCGTCTGCACTTCCGAGTTCCATCCAGTCTTTGTGCTTTTTCAACATTGCATGCAAATCATTGAGACATCGATAATCGTAATGCAATACCGTTTTCCCAACTGTACAAACCAGAATTTCTTTTCCATCTTTTTCGTCCTTATACATTTCAAATTCAGACGAAAGTGGTGGAGTCTTTAATTTCCAGGGAGATTCTTTGTTTCCTTTTTCCATAAGTTCTATTTGTTGACTGCTAAATTATTCAAGATTCAGATTTCCTCTTTAGAGATGCTTGTTAAAGAAGAGGGAAAATATGTTTGCATAGAAAATGCGCAATGAAATAAATAATTGAGTATTTTGTAAGATTCTAAAATAGATAATTTCCTTTAAAAAACTACTCATTCGGTTGATTTTAACAATCCTCAGATGGTTCCTGAAAACACAAATACAATTCGACTGAATAAAGCAATCAGTGATACCGGTTATTGCTCCCGCAGGGAAGCAGATAAAATAATTGAACAAGGACGGGTCACCATCAATGGGAATCCGGGCATTCTGGGTGATAAAGTTTTCCCCGGCGATGTGATTGCTATTGATGGTAAAACAATAACAAACCCTGACAAAGTAGTTTACATCGCATTTAATAAACCTGTTGGAATCACCTGTACAACAGAAAATAAAATAGAAAAGAACATTATCGATTTTATAAATTACCCACAACGTATTTTTCCTGTTGGAAGGCTTGATAAAGCATCCGAAGGATTAATTTTTTTAACCAGCGACGGGAACATTGTAAATAAAATATTAAGAGCAGGAAACAATCATGAAAAGGAATACATCGTTTCTGTCGATAAACCAATAACGACAGAATTCATCCAACGAATGGGAAATGGAATTCCTATTTTAGATACAGTTACTTCAAAATGTTTCGTTGAAAAATTAAGTACATACGTGTTTCGAATTATTCTCAACCAAGGACTGAATCGACAAATTCGCAGGATGTGTTCCTTCCTGGATTATGAAGTGGTGAAATTAAAAAGAATAAGAATCATGAATATTTCTCTCGGGGATCTCCCGATAGGAACATGGAGGGAATTTACTGCTGATGAACTTGCAGAAATAAATCGGCTGGTACAAAATTCCAGCAAAACGGCAGATGTGTCAAATAGTAAAGGTTCAGAATCTGTGTAAAATGAAAAAACATCGTGACGCTGACCGCATCACGATGTTGTATCGAATTAAAAAGAATTAAAGGGCCGCAATAATTGCAGCAAGTTCATCCTTCGTTTTTCCGAGTTTGATTTGGATTTTATCCATCATTTCATCTTTTTTACCGTTTTCATACTGAAGATCAGCGTCAGTCAACGTTGAAAATTTTTCTTTCAACTTTGCTTTTTGCTCAGTCCAGTTGCCTTTAGTTGGAGCCACAATTGGCGTTGGAGTTGTCATGGTTTGTTGAATTAAGTGTAATGGAATTATTACACTACAAAGTTGGGGAACATAGCTTTTTGACGTGTTACATGATTCTATTAAAAGTTTACATGATTCACTGTTCCATAAGGGCGCTAAATGACCGGATCTTTCTTCTAAATGGTTTTTAATTCTTATTGTCCACTGTAAAGTCTGCTAAAGCGACACCCAATTCATCCATGTCGTGATTAAACTCCCGTTTGAATGTTTCCCAATTGCTTTGATTCTTTTCATATGCTTCCAACCTTGATTTGAGTTCCTGGTTTTTCAATTCAAGTGCATCGATGCGTGATTTATACAAAGGGTCAAGCGTCTTGCCGGGCTTTTTCATTTTGTCCTTTAATTCCGCAATTCGCTTTTCATTATTTCCTATCCGTATTTCAGTATCGCTTTTAAATAATTTCCATTCTTCGATACTGGCCGCTTTTTGTTCCTCGGCATTCGTATTGGCCTGAACCGTATTTAATTCTTCTTTCGCGTCCTGAACTTTGTCCTGGGCTGCGGCTTCCTTTTGTTCCGGTGAGCTACAAGCGGACAGTACCGTTAGGGCTATACCAAGTGGTAGTGCCAGAGTAAAAATTGATTTTTTCATTTTATCTGTTTTTTGAGTTTCTTTTTAGTTTAAAAAACCGTTTAACGCTTCACGTTAAACGGTATACTAATCAACAATCATACAACTATAAAGCCGACATGATTTTCTGCAATTCCTCTTTCGACTTCCCAAGTTTAGTTTCAAGCTTAATCCACATTTCTGCTTTTCTATCATCAGCAAACAATAAATCATTGTCAGTCAAAAGAGCAAATCTCTTTTTTAATTCAATTTTTTGTTCCTCCCAATTTCCGCTAATCCCTTGCATCATGATAAATTGTATTGACTGTTTTTCACGTTGGCTTTTGTCAGATTCTTCAGATACAAAGGTTCAATACATTCATCAAAAATGAATTACATAATTTTTAAAAAGACTTACATCATTCACGTATTGAAATAAAATTAATGATTTCCCGAGTGAAAATTAATGCCCTGTGGAAGTGAACATTTTTCGAGATGTCTTTTTGCAACATACAAAAGATCTATGGCTTCAATTGTCCTGGATCGGGTTTGAATGCGTGAAAACCTGTCCCCCTAAAGAAACAGGTTTTCAGAAAAAACGCTTGTTCAAATGAGCAATGATGGTGTTTAAAATAAAATAGAAAGACCGAGATATCCTGAATATGTTTTAATCTTCGTTTTATCAAGGATGTAATACGAATCCGTAGTCATTGTTTCACTGTTATCGCTAATGTCAATCAATCCAAACACGCCACGGAATCCAAGTCCAAGGCGAACCGTATGGCTGGAGTTAAGACCGAAATCCAAACCGGCTCCATATGCCAATCCAAGGTCACCCTTCTTCACTGCAAGTACTGCTTTTGAATTCGCAACACCGTCGGAACCGGTGGTGGTTACACTACTTCCGACACTGAGACCAATTTGTGGTCCGGCTACTACATTCAAATTAACAGCGCGGCTTTTACCTGTATTCAAAGAAAGCAATAATGGAATATTCACATATCTCAAGTTTACTTTCCTTTCAACATCAACCTCTTTGTATTTTTGGTTAATTGAATTGTAGATCCCTTCTATTTGAATACCCACATTATCTGTAAAGTTAAATCCAAAAAACGCACCGACACCAAATCCATAAACAACCTCGCCTTTAATTGAATTTCCTCCGCTCGTTTTCAAGTCGAAGGTTGAAAACGTTGGCATTAACCTCACTCCGAATTCTGCTTTCTGAGCATTCGCAGTTGAAATACTTCCGGTTAAGAGAATCCAGGCGAACAATATCCCATTCGTCTTATTGATTAAATTTTTCATAAGCTGTGTATAAAACTTTTCCCAAAGGTCTTTGCTTTCCCATCAGTAACTGTTACACAACTTTTCGAATTTGTTACATGATTCACACTTCATTATTGTTTGCCTTTGCTAGTAGAAAGGAGCACAATGCCTCCAACCAACAGTATGCCACCAATAATCGGCGACCATTGCACGGGGTGGTTTGTTTCTTTGTTAATTTCAATCGGACCCAGATCTACAACTTTTTTAGTTGTGACATAATTGAATCCTGTATAAATCATCATGATCATCCCAATTACAATCAGGATAATTCCGGTGTTTTTAGTATTCATCGTAGTATAATTTTAATTTGTGAACTTATATTCAATATTGTTTGCAGTGTTTTTAAATTGATATCCTATAGATCAATTGAAGGAATAAGAAACTCCGAGTGGATAAAGAGAGGTAACATTTATTTTGTGTCTTCTCCCTTCATGTAAATCCACGACCCAATTGCCTGCGAAATATCCAATTGCTGCAGCCAAAATTTCATCGGATAACCAATGTTGGTGCTGGTAGATTCTTGAAAACATGGTAAAACCAGCCGGGATGTAAGCCAGAACCTTAAGTGTACCAGACTTCGCATGCCGCGACATCACTGTTGATAAGGCAAATGCACTTGTCGTATGGCCGCTGGGCATAGAGTGAAAGTTGTATTCCAGAAGGGTGAATGGCCGATAGGAGAATGCATCTTCTGTCACGACCGGCCTCTTTCTTCCAATGGCAACCTTTAATACAGTGGTTATTATTTCTGAATAGAGTCCGGCTTGCAACAATTCAATCGTTATTTTCTTCGCAGCAGTGTCCTTCGCTATAAGACCATACACACCAAAAACCGATGCTACTCCGCCAATCGCATACCATTCTCCATAAACTCTTCCACCAACAATAGGTACACTATTATAATATCGTTGCTCACCTTGCGTAGAATTCGTGATCTGTTCGTCGAAAGGCATCACAGCAAAGGTTGCGGCTGTTACAATACCCAACTTTAGCCAATCTGTTCCACTCCACTTACTTGGCTGTTTGATAAATAAAATTGTTTCGTGTGCGAATTGAGGAATGCTGTATAAGCGTTTTCCAAGTTTCTTCTCCAATTGTTTCTCCTTGGGTGTTTCCGGAGCTGTGACTTCATTTTTCTTCTCTTGAGAAAAGACAGAGCTATTCAAGCTGAAGGCAATTAAGAGTGATATGATAATTTTAAACTTCATTTTCAATTTTAATTCAAAGCAATTTTTATTTGAAGAGGGAATACTGAAGTCAATTCAATTGTTGATTCTTTTTGTTCATGTAAATTCACCACCCAATTCCCCACAAAATAGCCAATTGCGCCTCCTAAAAAAACGTCTGAAGCCCAGTGCTCATCTTGATAAATTCGGGATACAACGGTTAGTCCCGCTGGAATATAGGAGGCAACCTTCAACCAACCGGAATCTGTGTTCTTCGCCAGAACGGTAGACAATGCAAATGCTGCATCTACATGACCCGCCGGAAATGAATTCTGAGGACTATCAAAAAAAGTAAACGGCTTATAATCGTTAAACCCTCTGTTTGTAAATGGTCTTGATCTCCCAATACAGCCTTTTGAAATAAAAGAAATGGTTTCAGAATATAGTGCCGCCTGAGCAATTTCAAATCCTAATTTTTTAGTTGTATTGTTATCACTTAATGTTCCATGTGTCAACAATGCCACAGCGGAAATTGGAACGAGAAAAAATCCACCCCATTGATTACCAATTTCCATTGGTACCGTATTTACATACTTCGGATTGTCAAGAGCCAGTTTTCGGACATCATTGTCAACCTGAATTATCGAAACCGTCAGGATGGCAATTGCTCCGAAACGGATCCAATCGGCGCCCTTCCATTTTACTGGTTGCACGAAAAACAAACCCGTTTCATGTGTAAAACGAGAAAAATTGTAGTCAGTAAATTTCTTTCCCTGAAGTGTATCCTGTGCATTTCCCTGACTTACAATTACAGTAAGAAATACAAACGTCAATATAACGATCTTCAGAAATTGAAATAATTTATATTGCTCCGCTCTCATTTTTATTCAATTGTAATGGCCTCTTCTTTGCTTGTCTTCAAAATAGAGTGAAAGAAATAACTTTTGTTCTGTTCTTGCAGAATGAATTGCCGCTAAATCCCGTAAGTACCTGTCATTGTAATAAACAAAATGTTCAAAACCAATACTGAGGTCCTTGTACAGTCGAATAGTAATTCTGGGTTTTAGAATCCCGATATAATTATTTCCCTTTGCTCCAACAAATGTTCTGATGATATAATAATAATAGACAAAGGATGCTGAAGCATATTTACCGATGTTAACTGTACTTTCAAACTTTCCTTCCAAACCGTCACCGAAATTATAATCCCTGAATTCAGAAGAATCCGGACCAAAGTGAGTGCTGTTGCCGGCAAATGGAATTACAGCAATGTGAATATTTGTATAAATTTCTGATGTTTTACTCAGTGGTATTTTTGAAAAAAGTCCACCGCCAAATGCGATCGAACCCAACTCAAAAGTCTTGTTATCCCAATAATCATAGTGCTGAAATAAACCAATCAAGATTGATTGCTTTTTCAGCTTGATGTTTTTACCTGTTAAGATACCGTATCCTGTCACATTATCAAGAATCTTTCGCCCGACTCCAAAATTAAGCTCGGTTCGAAGTTTAAAAAAATCAAATGGTTTCCTCGAACGGATTTCGAATGGGTTCCCATAATCGAATTGAGCGTTTAACAATTCACTTCTTGTTCCTTTTCCAAAATCTTTGTGACCCTCATTCACATAATGCAGCCCGGTATAAAGAGTAACATTCAGCGGCTCTTTTTGGTAGACTTCCTTGTTGGTTCTATGGAACGTTTTCCCTTGAAGTATTCGGTTGAGTCCACGCATAGGATTTAATATCCCCGCGAGGATTTCACGAGAAATTCTCGGTAAACCTCTTGTCCGGTCATCCAGAATGTTCGAACTTAATCGATACAATATTTCTCCGAGAAATGCACCATTCACCGGTGTATTGATGATGTCATTGTAGGAGGGTCGCGTATTCTCTCCTAAATATTCCCACACCAGACTCCCCCCTACCGCAATTGAAAAAGATTGAAAATAATTGTATCCATTGGAACGACCTGAATTAAACGTAAGTGTCCCTGAATAAGGATGTCCGATAAAATTTATTCCAAACCTGTCGACATCCCATTCCCATCCATTTTTAAAATTGGATTTCCAGGATTTCAATCCAACCCTGGCATATTCGTCTCTCAAAATATAGCGATCTCCAGCCCACGTTATTGCATTTGATCCGATAGACTCAAGAACCGGAATCCACATTGGATACCTTTTTGAATAAATAGAATCGTCATTGAGCAGGTCGCCATACTTGTTTTGCACAGTGGTATCCACTCTGTTGCTTTGCATCGGCTCATTACCGACAGAGTCCGACAAATGTTCTACTTTTTCTTCCTTCGATTTTTTAATCTGTTTCTCCGGTGAACTATTACCAGGTACTATCGAATCAGAAGGAAATGTAGCTTGCTTTTTCTGCGGTACTTTCTGTTGAGAAAATAACGTTAATGTTAAACTACATAAAATTAATAGCACTGCAAGAAATCTCATAGCATTGCCTCATCTCCAATAAACGAACATCGCTTATCTTATAAGGGCTTTCTACCTTGTATAACGCTTAACAAAACCACAATGATGGCAATAACCAATAGAATATGAATAATTCCACCGGCATGAAAGCCTACAAACCCTATCAACCAGCTTATCACCAGAATGACAGCTATTATATACAGAAGATTTCCCATTTTATTGATTTTTTTAACTGAATTGTGAATGAACTGAAATATGATTTAATTCAACAAAATTAAGCACAGGAAGAATGAAACCCGTTACATAACTTTAAGGATAAGTTACATAATTCACACTTTATATCACACAATCGTGTAACCCGGTGTATTCAAAAAACAAGATAAAAGTGCTCAATTCAACGGACTAATCGAATAGACGAAATAGGAGAGATTTCAACCAATCACTAATTCCTCAGCAGTAAATAAATTTTGGAAAATGAAATTCAAGGTTTATTCCAATACCATTGAAAGATCTTTCTGGTTTACCATCGTCAATTCAAGTTCACAAGAAATTTTCACTTCCTCGCTCACCAAAATTCCGCCAGTCTCAATGGTGGTATTCCAGATAAGCCCCCATTCATTTCGATTGATCACACCGGTCACAGTGAAACCTGCTTTTTCATTGCCCCATGGATCCGTCATCATTCCTCCGAAGTGAACATTGAGTTTCAGGTTCTTCTTAATTCCTTTCATTCTCAATTCACCCCAGAGTTCATGGTTACCATTTGAGTCTGCTTCTCCGATTGTTTCAGAAGTAAAAGCAATTTGAGGATGATTGAGGACATCAAAAAAATCAGGCCCTTTCAAATGTTCGTCTCTTTTTTCATCCCCCGTTGAAATTGAAGCCGGGTCAATCCAAATATCGATTTCTGCACTCGAAAAATCTTTTCCAGTTGTATAAATGCTTGCATCGAAACTTTTAAAAGATCCCTTTACATGAGCAATCATGAGATGCTTTAATTGAACGAGAGTTCACTGTGAGCCATATCAATTGCCCATTTTTCCCTTTTGTCTTCCATTGTTGCATCTAATATCATGGATTGTGTTTTTAATTGTTATTTTAAAATTCCAATTTGTTTCATAAAAGCATGATTGTCCCAAAAAAGAAATTCTTCAATCATCACACCTGTCTTCCAAATTCCGACAGTGCACATTGGAATGCTAAAGGATTTACCAGTCGGCTGAATGGTTTTTCCATTCCCAATCGGCATGGATTTGCTAAAAGTGCCAGTCATAACCCCCGTTACACAGGTCATGTTTCCGGAACCAAAGCGAATTGGATGTTGCCTGATTCGCGTATCGGGTGCATAGACGAACATATTTTTCAAGTCGTTGATGTGTTGATCAATCCCTATTGTAAAGTGACCATCCGGCCAATTTACTTTGATGTCTTTTGAATGACTTTCATGAATTCGTGTCCAATCCTGATTACTAAAAACCGTAAAGTCAAGTGTATCAAAGGCCATCAGGTTTTTATCAATCCAACCCTGATTAACAGTAAAAGTAGCAATCTGTACCTGCATCGAATCCAGAAGTCCTTTACTGATAGTAATTGTATTATCACCGGGATTACAAGCGAAAAGGCTTGCAAAACAGCAACTATTGAAAAGATACCGGATGATTTGCTTTGATGTGTATTTCCGTTGCATGATACAGGATTAAGAGACAAAATTATTTCTCTTAATGCTGAAAAGTGTTACAAAATTTTAACGGATGCTTACATCATTCACATATCCTCTAAGGGCTTGCGCTTCTTATTTTTAAGTGCTTTGAAAAAGGAAGGGGTCAGACCTGTAATTTTTTTAAACTGATTAGACAAATGTGCAACACTGCTATAGTGAAGCTTATAGGAAATCTCTGTCAGATTCAGTTCATCATATATTATTAATTCTTTGACTTTCTCAATTTTGTGAATCAATAAAAAATGTTCAATGGTAATTCCTTCGGTTTCTGAAAAAAGATTTGATAAATAGGTGTAGTCGTAATCCAATTTTTGACTCAAATAATCGGAAAACTTTACTTTCGGAATCTCTTCCGAATAATGAATCATTTCAATAATGATGTTTTTTATCTTTTCAATCAACATGGCTTTTTTGTCGTCCATCAATTCCAGGCCGGAAATCAATAAAGCTTGTTTTAACTTTTCCCGTTGAGCATGAGAAATGGTTTCCATAATCTCAACTTCTCCCAAACCAATATTTACATAATGTAATCCCAGCTGCTTAAGCTCCTCCTTAACGAGCATTTTGCAGCGAATACTCACCATGTATTTTATGTAGATTTTCAAATATATTTTTTTTGAATTATAGTTTACGGTTTTTCAAAAATAAAACTCCTTAAAAAAAAACCGTTCAAAGCACGAAGATCGCTTTGCCGAAGACTATTCGTTTTGCAAATGTATGAATTTCAATTGTCCGTTTTTTTAAAAATACGAATAAGAAGGTTCTTTATATCCAAAAGCCTCAATTGAAGTTAAAATTGAAGTATTTGACTCTGATTTCGACAACACTTACAAACAATTTGTCATTCATTAAGCAGGGGATTGAACAAGAACACGTCATTGTACACCAATTCCATCTACCCTTTTTTCAAAGAGTCTGGCAATTTGGAAGACAATATTAAAGATGTGTAATTGCCATTAATGCCATTTCGCAATTTTAGTTAAGTGTGAATGATGTAACAAATTGATAGAATTGTATAACATCGGTTTTTAGAAGGCTGCTCACCTTTGTGGTAAATTATATACAATATTATTATGAAAAAAATATTACTTATTTCACTTTCAATAATTGCTTCATGCTACGTGCAGGCACAAACCCAGGACAAAAAATGGAACATTGGTTTGCATGCAGGAGTTGGACAGTACAAAGGTGACCTTGGCAATGATTTTTACAAAACAGATATGCCTTTGTACGGTTTCGGCGGAATCACTTTCTCCAGGTACATCGGTGGGCATCTTGATTTGAATTTATTGGCGACGAAAGGAACACTTGGTTACAATCGTCCGAACGGAAGATTTCGCAGGGATGTTTCTACTGTTTCGGTAAATTTCAGATTCAATATTTTGGGTCCGGCCTCTCCCGTTCGACCTTATCTTTTTGTTGGCGGAGGAGCCATGCTATTTGATAAGAATGTAGGCATCACGGAAAAGAAGATCGACTTCATTGCACCTTCTTTCGGAGCCGGAATTAATTTCAAAATGGGCCCAACTCTCATGTTGAAT
This sequence comes from Bacteroidota bacterium, assembly GCA_016720655.1. Taxonomy (GTDB): domain Bacteria; phylum Bacteroidota; class Bacteroidia; order AKYH767-A; family 2013-40CM-41-45; genus JADKJP01. The sequence goes on along the minus strand of JADKKE010000033.1, from coordinate 178,362 downwards.
ATTCAGGAAACTTTCCTCTACTCAACTGCTGATACCCGTGATGGTGTTGTCGCCTCAGAAAATGATGCATACTTATTGCACATGGTTGGTCTTACATTCAATTTTGGAAATAAAAAAGATGCTGATAAAGACGGTGTGGCAGATCGTCTTGACAAATGCGAAAATACACCGACAGGAGTTGCTGTAGATGCAACAGGATGTCCGTTGGATAAAGACAAAGACGGAATCGCCGATTACATCGATGCTTGTCCGGATGTAGCCGGTATCACAGAAATGAAAGGTTGTCCCGATGCAGATGGTGATGGAATTACTGATAAAGATGATGCTTGTCCTCTTGTCGCTGGATTGTCAACATTGAAAGGTTGTCCCGACGCGGATAAAGATGGAGTTGCTGACGGAGATGACAAGTGCGCCGGCACAAAGACAGGTTATGTAGTTGATGCTACAGGTTGTCCTCTCGACAATGATAAAGATGGAATTGTTAATGAAGAAGATGCTTGTAAAGACAAAGCCGGCTTGCCTGTATTCAAAGGTTGCCCTGATACAGATGGTGATGGAGTTGCTGATAACGAAGATCGTTGTCCGGATACAAAAGGAACGATTGCTAATAAAGGATGTCCTGAAATCACGAAAGCAGACATAAAAAAGATCACCCAAATAGCCAGTAAGATTTTCTTTGAAACAAATAGTGATAAACTGAAAGTTGCATCCCTTGTACAATTGGATGAGTTGTCAGAAATTCTAAAACGTTACGAAGCCGCCAATCTGATTATTGAAGGACATACAGATGACAGAGGCGAAGATGCGTACAACATGACACTTTCGCAAAAACGAACAGAATCAGTCAAGAACTATCTGATGGGCAAAGGAATTATGGAATCACGATTGACAGCCACCGGATTTGGCGAAACCAATCCAATTGCAGACAATAAAACCTCAATTGGTCGTGCAAAAAACAGAAGGGTTGAATTAAAAACTTCTTATTAATAGTGGCGCATCAGTTTAGATTCCGGGTTGTTTTAATTAACAACCCGGAATTTTTTTGCAACTAAATTAAACGTGTGAATTATGTAACAATTTCGGAAAGTTGTGTAACACCCATTTTCGATAAAAAAGATAATTTTGAATTACTAAATTCCTATGTGGAGGAATGTTCTTTCTATTGCTAAAAACGATGAATTCTACCTTGCAATTTCCATTTTACGCCAAATTCACATGTGTAGCAATTGGTGCCATTGCAGTGGTATTTACTTTATATATCGGCCAGCAAATAATTCTTCCAATCATTTATGCCACCATCATTGCCATTCTGCTCAATCCTCTTGTGAATTTTTTCACACGACATAGTATAAACAGAGTACTGGCTATTTCCATCTCGGTAATGGTGGCCATCATCGTTACTTTAGGGCTTGTTTGGTTCATTTCTGTTCAGGCCACACTTTTTAGTGAAACGTATCCTCAGTTAAAAATAAAATTTAACCAAACCAGCGCACAGCTGATTCATTGGATTTCTCAAAATTTTAATATTAAGGCCAACAAAATAAACATTTGGATCAATGAGACCCAACGAGATGCTATCCGGAACATGGGCGGGGCAATCGGCAATATAATTACGGCAATCAATAGTTTTCTAATTATTATTGTTTTGCTTCCTGTTTACCTGTTTATGATCCTTTTTTATAAAAACTTACTGTTAGAATTTATCAGAAAATTATTTAGCTCTTCACAGCAACCAGAAGTTGGAGAAGTATTGATCAGTTCAAAAAAAATAATTCAAAGCTACCTTTCCGGTTTGCTTATAGAAGCCGCCATTGTGGCCACCTTGAATTCCACAGGCCTGTTAATCCTGGGAATCGATTATGCAATCATTCTTGGTGTTACAGGTGCGCTCCTCAATGTGATTCCGTACATCGGAGGCGTCATTGCAATAGCGTTACCTATGATTATTGCATTTGTAACCAAAGAATCCATCACTGACGTGTTCCTTGTTTTCGGAGTATATATGATCATTCAATTCATCGACAATCATTTTATCATCCCGCGAATTGTCGCTTCCAAAGTGAAAATCAATGCCCTCGTTTCAATCATTGTTGTATTGGCAGGTGCTGCATTGTGGGGTATACCGGGAATGTTTCTTTCAATTCCACTCACTGCAATTCTTAAATTGATCTTTGATCACATTGAACCATTGAAGCCCTGGGGCTTTCTTATGGGAAATGTTGTCTCGGTTTCGAATAATAAAAATAGCTTCAAAAAAACCGTTTTAAAAAAATACTCACAATGAAACCGAACATAGGAATATCAGAAAAATCGCTTGGAAACATCACCGACTTGCTTTCTACTTTATTGGCAGATGAAATGACGTTGTACATTAAAACACGCAAATTCCATTGGAATGTATCCGGGGAAAGTTTTATGGAACTCCATAAACTCTTCGAAGCCCAATACAAGCAATTGGAAGTTTACATCGATGAAATTGCAGAAAGAATCGGAAAACTTGGTGTCAAGACAATCGGAACCATGAAAGAATTCAGTGCTGCGGCTACGTTGAAGGAATCGCCCGGGAAATATCCTTCCCAAAAAAATATGCTTGATGAATTACTGGAGGATCACGAAACCGTAATTAAACAATTGCGCAAGCAAATTACGGCATGTGATGAAAAGCACGGGGACGCCGGTACTGCTGATTTTCTCACCGGATTAATGGAAGATCACGAAACGATTGCCTGGATTTTGAGACGGTATCTCAACTAAATATAGAACATCTAAATGCTTGTTGAAAATTATATCAAAAAAGATTTGTCTGGGAATCTGAAGGTTCTAAACTAAATTTTCTTCGATGATTTTCTTCAAAATTAAATAATATCGTTGGAATTGTTCTTTAGTCTTTGAAAACTTACGGCGCACTATAAATCCTTCTTACAAAAGTTTCAATCAAAATCAGGATACAAAAAATGGCTACCCTTCGTCCAATTACAAATGTGAATGTATTCGCTCAGAAACAATCCATGAAACTTAGCGAAAAAGCGCTGGAACGAAAAACTGCTGCCAATGTTTTTGTCACCAAGCTTGCTGATGGATTTCTCTTTATGTCACAAATCGTAAGAGCAATGTTCACCCGGCATTTTGAATGGAAAGAGTTTTTTCTTCAGTGCTTTCAAATCGGAAACAAATCTCTTCCGCTGATTTCAATAACAGGGGCGATCATGGGGCTTGTATTGACAATACAATCACGGCCGGTCCTGGTTGATTTTGGAGCGGTGACAATGCTTCCGGGGATGGTCGCGGTTTCACTAATTCGGGAGATGGGTCCGGTTATTACAGCGCTCATTTGCGCAGGAAAAATCGGGTCCGGGATGGGTGCAGAGCTCGGTTCCATGAAAGTTACTGAACAAATTGATGCCATGGAAGTTTCTTCCACAAATCCAATTCGATTCCTTGTGGTTACAAGAGTACTTGCTGCAACAATAATGATTCCTCTTCTGATTCTTTATGCAGATGCATGGGGAATGCTTGGCAGTTGGGCGGGAGCAAATATTAAAGGCGATGTTTCATTCGTTCTGTTTTTCTCCCAGGCATTCAGCCATGTTGAATTTATCGATTTTATTCCGGCAGTGATCAAATCATTTTTCTTCGGAGCGGTGATTGGTATAATTGGGTGTTACAAAGGATACAATGCCGGCAGAGGAACAGAAAGCGTAGGCGTAGCAGCCAATTCCGCTGTAGTACTTGGTTCCCTGCTTGTTATCATTGTAGATGTAATTGCAGTTCAAATTACTGATATGATTACCTCATGAAATCAAACACTCAGGATATCCATATGTCAGCTCCATCATCGACAACAGATGATGAAATTGTAATTGATATCAATGGACTTAAGAAAGCGTTTGGGAGCCAGGAAGTATTGAAGAATATTTCGCTCAAATTGTTCAAGGGTGAAAACCTGGTCGTTGTTGGAAAATCCGGAACCGGAAAATCGGTATTGATAAAATGCATCGTTGGTCTTCTGGGTTCAGATGGAGGTACGATTAAAGTTTTCGATAAAAATGTGACAACCCTCAATAACCATGAACTTGGTGACTTGAGAACCAAAATCGGATTTCTCTTTCAAAGTGGTGCTTTGTATGATTCAATGACGGTAAAACAAAATTTGGAATTTCCTTTACGAAGGATCAAACGAGAACTTTCTGATTCTGAGGTTGACGAAAAAATCAATGAGGCACTTGAAAATGTAGGCCTGGCAGATACCTTAAACAAAATGCCCTCACAACTTTCAGGAGGAATGAGAAAACGAATAAGTCTTGCACGAACCATTGTCGTGGATCCCTCGATTATGCTTTACGACGAGCCTACCACCGGGCTTGACCCCGTGACTTCTGATGAAATCAGTGCCCTGATTCTTGACGTTCAAAATAAATATAAAACATCATCGATTATAATCACCCACGACATCACTTGTGCGCGAACGACGGGGAATAGAATAGTAATGTTACAGGATGGCGAAGTGTACCTTGAAGGCAGTGTAAAGGAATTCGAAGCCAGTTCAGATCCTGCCATTCAGGCCTTCTTCAAATAAATAACAACAAATTAATTGAACCAGACTTAATAGACTCCAAATGGAAATACACACACAGAAATTTAAAATCCGCCTGGGTTTATTTATTGCAGGCGGGATCTCACTCTTTATCCTGGCAATATTTATTATTGGGAAACAGAAAAATTTGTTCAACCCGGTTTTTAAACTTACATCCACATTTTACAATGTGAGTGGTTTACAGGTTGGAAACAATGTTCGCTTCTCCGGTATCAATGTTGGTACAGTTGATAACATTACAATTATAAATGATTCAACGGTAAAGGTAGACCTCCTGGTAAAAAAAGATGTCCAACAGTTTATCAAATCCGATTGCGAAGTAGCTATCGGATCGGAAGGTCTAATCGGTGATCGCCTTTTGATTATCACTCAGGGAAGTGCAACCGCTTCCGTGGTAAAAGAAGGTACGAAGCTCAGCTCGGCTGAACCGGTTGAAACGGATGCGATCATGGCCAGCTTGCAGGTTACTGCAGGCAATGCCGAAATCATTTCTGAACAACTGGCAGAAATTATGATCCAGGTTAACAGCGGAAATGGTACTCTCGGGCGCCTCATCCAGGATTCTACTTTTGCTGAAAATATGAATCAAACGCTTGTGAATTTGAAAAAAAGCACAAAAGGTCTGGATGAAAACATGAAAGCCGCTCAACATAATTTTCTTTTAAAAGGGTATTTCAATAAAAAAGCTAAAGCTGCGGAAAAATTAAAAAAAGAAGCGGAAGAGAAGAAAGAAGAAGAAAAGAAAAAAGAAGAAGAAAAGAAATCGCAATAAAATTTTATCGTATGAATATTCTCAAAAATTCGGATCTGAAAATTATCCGTGGCCTCGATTTAAGTATCGAAATGCAAGACATCACAATCAGCTACAACGATGTTGGCGAAGGAAATACTCCCATCATCTTCCTTCATGGTTTTCCTTTTGATAAATCTTCGTGGCAGCCGCAGATTAGCTATTTTCAAAAAACGAATCGGGTAATTGCATACGATATTCGTGGTTTCGGAAAATCCACTTCTGGTAATATAAAAGAAAGCATCAGCTTGTTTGCTGATGATTTAATTTATTTTATGGATGGGCTTAAAATTGAAAAAGCTATTGTATGCGGCTTATCCATGGGTGGATACATTCTGCTCAATGCAATGGCTCGATTTCCGGAAAGGTTTGAGGCATTAATCCTGAGTGATACCCAGTGTCTTTCGGATTCTCCTGAAATGAAAGAAAAGCGAAACCAATCTATTAAGAAAATTAACGAGAACGGCTATGCGGAATTCGCAGAAAATTTTGCACAAGCGGTATTCTGCGCGAATACGATTAAGACCAAACAAGCAGTGGTTGAAAAAATCAAGCAGGTAATACTTTCCACCTCCACAAAAACGGTGATTGGGACATTAAATGCATTGGCTCAGAGATGGGAAATGTGTACCAGCCTTATCAATATCGCTGTTCCGGTACTTATTATCTGTGGTACAGAAGACAAGGTAACACCCCTGGCTCAATCAGAATATCTTCATGACAACATTGCAAACTCAACCTTACATTCCATTGCGAATGCGGGACACATGTCCAACCTTGAGCAACCGGAAGAATTCAACCGTCATGTTGAAGATTTTATCTCTGCAATTTCAAATTGATGAAATCTTTTTCAATACATTTAATCTTACCGATTGCAGGGAATATTGATTTCTAAATACTCACAAACGCTACTTTCAGATGCAGCGATTTTATGCGCTCTTCGGTTTAATTTTTTTTCTTGCATCTATTGATGTGCTTAATGCACAAGGCAATTCCGATAAAACTGATTCTACACTTATTTATAAAAAAATTGAACTTTTTTCCAAAAAGAGCAAACTGACAAAACTCCTTTACCCACTTCTTTTCAATCCGGTGAAAGGTGTTCCACCGAAAACAAAATCGATTAAAAAGGCTTATAAAAAATTAATCATCAAGCCATACAGTGCATACGAAGGCAAAATAATCCGGAACATTAATATTCAAACGTTAGACCCCTTTGTAAAGTCAATATCAGATACAACAGTATCCAAGCAGAATTGGCTCACGAAAACCGGCAACAAAGCACATATCAAATCCCTTCACCTGACCATCCGAAACTTGTTGCTGATACGCGAAGGTCAGGTTTTTGATTCTTTGCTAGTAAAGGAATCAGAACGTTTGATACGGAGCAATAGCTATGTTCGCGATGTATTGTTTACTGTAGTACAAACTTCTAAAAAATCCGATTCTGTTGATATATTTATTCGTGAAATGGATAAATGGAGTATCATTCCAAAAATAGGGGCTAGCAATACAAAGGTTTCAATAAATGTTGTCGACAAAAACATTTTTGGATTAGGGCATGAAATTCAATTGGGTTACAACTGGAATCATGCTTTGGGCGAGTATGCTTATAAGGCAAATTATTATATTTCCAATATCCGGAACACCTATGTGAATGCCACCTTTCACTTCGACTCGGATGAAAACAGAAGCTACATTCGTAATATTTCTGTTGATCGGCCTTTCTATTCTCCATTTGCACGGTGGGCAGCAGGAATGAATTTCGCCCAGAATTACCGGACGGATTCAATTCTTTTAACCGATGCGCTCTTCTATCAGCAATCCTACAAATTCAATACTCAGGATTATTGGGCAGGTTTCGCTGTACAACTATTCAAAGGAAATACGGAAGATGATCGTACCACCAACCTTATTCCTACTTTGAGATACTTGCGAATTCGATATCTGGATCAACCGGTGGATTCACTCGATCCGATAAATCAATATTCCAATGAAGATTTGTACCTCGCAGGATTAGGCGTATCGACCCGAAAATATGTTCAGGATAAATACATTTTCAACTATGGAATTACGGAAGATGTGCCTGTTGGAAGAGTCATCAGCTTTATCGGTGGCTACCAGATAAAAAATCATCAGATTCGCAAATACATTGGAGCTCGCTTCACTCTCGGCAATTACTATTCCTGGGGATATTTAAGTTCGGGTTATGAATATGGAACTTTTTTTTCGGGATCAAAAACTGAACAAGGTATTGTATCCGCAAGTGTTAACTATTTTACTGGTTTGTTGGAAAGTGGTAAATGGAAATTTCGTTTGTTTATTAAGCCTTCAATTACTCTTGGTATAAACAGAAACAGCAATGACAGTCTGACCATTAAAGATGGATTCGGTCTGGATGGATTTAATAGCTCCGGGTTGTCAGGAACACGTCGATTATTGCTGACCTTACAAACACAATCGTATGCCCCCTGGAATGTAATCGGATTTCGATTTGGTCCCTATCTGATCTATTCAGCAGGTATGCTTGGTGACTCCAATAATGGTTTTCGCAAGAGCAGACTCTATTCACAGATCGGATTTGGCGTTCTCATGAAAAACGAAAACCTTGTATTCAATACTTTCCAGTTGTCTGTTGCATTCTATCCTCTTATCCCCGGAATTGGAAGTGGTATTTTCAAAATGAATGCATTCAAAACTACAGACTTTGGATTCAAGGATTTTGTAATCGGTAAACCGGGGACAGTAACATTTGAATAAATTAGTCGCTTTCCTTTATGGATAAAACACGACATCGAGTGTGTATATTTGCAGTGTATTGCATAAACATTTTATGATCCGAAAATGCAGATAAAAATAAAAATAAGAATAAAAAAAATTGGGGCGCTCCTCAGTGGTGCATTTTCTGAATTTATAGCTGACAATGCATTGAAACTAAGCGCAGCATTGTCTTACTATACAATTTTCTCATTGCCTCCTCTACTGATAGTAATTATCAGTATCAGCGGAGTGTTTTTTGGTCCAGAAGCAGTTCGGGGAGAATTGTTCGGACAAATAAACGGTTTGGTAGGCAATGAGGCTGCGATGCAAATTCAGGAAACTATTAAGAATGTAAAATTGTCAACCAGCAGCACCTTCGCTACGGTCATTGGTGTAATTATCCTCATCGTTGGTGCCTCCGGTGTCTTTGCAGAAATTCAGGATTCGATCAATTTAATTTGGGGAATACAAGCTAAACCCAAACGGGGCCTGGTGAAATTTATTAAGAACCGGGTCGTTTCCTTTTCGATGATAGGATCGGTTGGATTTCTCTTAATGGTTGGACTAATTGTAAATTCTCTTATGGATCTTTTGAATCAAAGGCTTGCTGCATATTTTCCAAAAGATACGGTTTACTTATTCTATGTATTAAATATTCTAATCGTCTTTTTCATCATTGCACTTTTGTTTACTGTAATTTTCAAAACACTTCCTGACGGAAAAGTAGCATTGCGTGATTGCATCATCGGTGCTTCGTTCACTGCCTTTCTTTTTATGGTTGGTAAATTTGCGATTGGAGCATACCTGAGTAGCTCCTCCATTGCTACAGTATACGGCGCTGCGGGTTCTGTTATCCTGATTTTGATTTGGGTATACTACTCTGCGATCATTCTGTATTTTGGGGCAGAATTCACGAAAGTATATGCGCTCAACCATGGCAATAAAATTACGCCAAACGAATATTCCGTTTTGATACTGAAACAACAAATAGAAATAGACCCCGCTCAATAAGGTTAGAATGTATGTTCAAATGTCAGAATGAATCAATCACCAAATGAATAAAGTAGAAAATTTTCGAAAGTTCATTTCAAATTTTCAGCAATTGCGAAGCGGTTGGCTGCCGTTGGTTTTTCAATGATTTGAATGCACTTGCTGTAAGTCCCGTAATTTTTTTAAATTGGTTACTAAGGTGGGCGACACTGCTGTAATGCAATTTCTTGGCTATTTGTGTCAAACTTAACTCCTCCTTCAACATCAATTCCTTTACTTTCTCGATTTTATAAATAAGAATAAAATGTTCAATTGTAGTTCCCTCAGCCTCAGAAAATAGATTTGCTAAATAAGTATAATCGTAATTCAACCGCGAGCTCAAAAAAGTTGAAAAATTAATTTTCGGATATGCTTCCGGCCTGTTAATCATTTCAAAAACGGCGCTTTTTATACTTTTAATTAACGTTGCCTTCTTGTTCATTACTTCATTATTCTATTTACTTAGGCTAAAGACGGAGTCCTTTCCCGGATTTTATGAAGAAAACAAAATGCTTTTAAGCTTACCTACTGTAAGTGGCTTACTGATAAATTCATTCACCATTTCATAGGTTTTCGATTTATCAATGTCCTCCTGATCTATTGATGAAGTAAGAATAAATATTTTGCATTTTTTCAGAAGTGCTTTTGGAAATTTTTTTAATTCATCAAAAAATTGCCAGGCATTTTTTTCAGGCATATTGATGTCTAGAAAAAGCACATTGGGAAACTGTGAGCTATCGTTTTTAACAAGTTTTTTGAGATAATCCAGAGCCTTCCCCGGATTCAGATAACTGCCAACTTTTGAGCTGCCTTTTGTAAAATGAATTATTTTTTCATTGATGAGGTTAGTCATGGGATCATCATCGACCAAGAGCACACGTTTAATCGATTTCATTTTCCTTCGGATTTATTGGTAGACGCACAATAAATTTACTTCCTTGATTTACTTTGCTTTCAATTTCAACACTACCGCCAAGTGATTCAGCTTGTACTTTCACAAGATGCAGGCCAATTCCTTTACCCTCAATCTTAGATCCGTGAAACCGACTATACAATCCGAATATTTTTTCACCAAATTTATCAAGGTCTATTCCCATTCCATTGTCTTTCACACTCAGATAAAGTATATCCCTCTTAATGCCGGTTTGAAAATGAATTGTCAATGGTGTTTCAGGCAAACGATACTTTATTGCATTCGAAAGCAAATTGTACATGATACTATACAAATAACTTTTAACAGTGAACAATCCTTCTGCCTCTTTAAAATCAAAAGTAATCGCGACTTTGCTATCTGCAATTTGATTTTCAAGTACCTTTTTGATCAATTCCAGTTGCGTTTCGAATGTAACATACTCTCTCTGCTTTCCTTCATCGCTTGCTGCAATAGCTGAATTCATATCTTTCACAACATTGTCCAGATTGCCGATTTCATCGGATACATTTTGAAGAATGGTTTTATCAAATATTTTATAATCCGGATCAATATTCGAAAGTGAGACCAATCCAAGTACTCTGGCTATTGGAGCTCTCAGGTCGTGTGAGACCGTATAAGCAAACTGGCGTAGATCCTTGTTTTTTCGTTGCAATCTATCCACCAATTCAAGCGTTTCAGTCTCAGATTTTTTTTGTGCTGTTAAATCTGTCATCAATACAGAAATACCCTTCTCAGTGGGGTAAATATTAATCATGAAAGTAAATTCAGCATTTTTAATTTTGAATGTTCTAATAAAATTTTGAGTTACTCCTGTCCTAATTACTTCTTTATATTCAGAAAGACGCATGTAGGATTCCTTTGGAAATACTTCACTCATGGTTTTCCCGATGACATCCTCAGCCTTTTTTTGAGTGAATTTTTCAATGGCCCGGTTAAAGCTGGTATGACGTAGGTTTTTATCCATCGAAAAAAACAAATTGGGCATGTTTCTTATTAATTCTTCATAACGGACCTCACTTTTTTGGTATTCTTTCTGGCGAAGCAATTCTTCCTTCATCTCAATGTTTTTCTTGCTCTCCGAGATATCAGTTGAAATAGAACACACAGCATATACTCGTTTCTCCGAGTCAAAAAGCGGGAACTTTAATGTGTGGTATGCATGTACAGTTAAATCAGGATGTCGAATTACTTGTTCAAATTCTACCAGTTGTTTTCTGTTGATTACTTCCAAATGCAAGCGCTTTGATTCCCGTCCTTCAGCCTTTGTAAGATGACTCATCGTGGCTTTCCCAATTAATTCCTTTGACTTAATTGTATAGATTTCTTCTTTTTTCTTATTAATCAACCGGTAATTTCCCTTGAGATCCTTAATGCAAATTATTTGACTTGTATTGTCCATTATACCCTTCAACAAACCTTCATTTTCGAACAATTTATTTTTACTCAAGGACAATTCGGTTACATCTCTGAATATCAAAGCACATCCAATAATTTTATCCGAATCATCATGAATTGGAACCGCACTATCAACAATAAAACGTTGCGAGTTATCTCTGGCAAGTAGCACGGTATGATTGGACATCATTATCCGTTTATCATACAGTATTGCCTGGTAGACCGGATTTTCTTTCTGTAATAATGTCTGATCATCAATTGCATTCCAAATTCGGTCAACGTGTTTTCCAATTGATTCTGAAAAACTCCAACCTGTAAGTTTCTCGGCGATTTTGTTCATTGACGTTACATTTCCTTCAAGGTCCGTAGTAATGACGGCTTCTCCCATAGTAAGAAGGGTTTTTGAAAACCAATCCCGAGTAATTAAGCCTTCACTTTTAGCCTTCATTGCAGATTATCAATTAAAATATTGTCAAAAAGTAAATCACATTCATTCACTTCTCGACATCGCCAATAGAATAACAAATTTACACGCTTTGAAATGTGCATCCCTTACATAATTCCCAAGAATAGTTACATAATTCACGTATACCTAACATTCAAATAAGTGTAATTTAATTCTCATTCCCTTCTGACAAACTTTTGTTCTAAAACCATTGTCTTGGTTCCTTTTCCACTATATTTCATTTAATCACATTCTTGTTTCGGATTTAATAATGTGTGAATTGTATAAGTTTTAAACAAAGTTATGTAAGAACCAATTCAGGAAACAGCATGACCTTTGAAACAACTAACGTTTAATTGGATCGCTTATTCTGTTCATTTAAAATGAAAACTCTCCAACCTTGAGTTGGTCTTTCCTTGAAGAAATACAAATATCTACAACACAAATGCGTAAATTAAAAATTATACTTCTCATCTCATTCAGTTCAGTCTTGTTGCTCGTTGTAATTATTATTTTATGCTTCTCTCCTATTCTAAAATATTTAATTGAAAAATATGATGAGGAGTATACGGGTAGAAAAATTACGTTAGGTCTTGTGTATGCGAACCCTTTCACAGGGTTTGTTCATTTGAGCAATGTGAAAATGTATGAACAGGAAAGCGATAGCATTTTTTTTTCTGCGAATTCACTGGACCTAAACTTTGCCTTGCTCAAAATGTTTTCCAAAACGTATGAAATAAGTGAATTGACCATTGATAAACCCCGGGGATTCGTTGTCCAAAATAAAAATAATTTCAATTTCAATGACTTGATTCGTAAGTTTTCCGGTGATTCGACAATTCAAATAAAAAAAGAGCCGACCCATTTTAATCTTCTAAATTTTAAAATAAAGAATGGGGAATTTCATTATTCAGAAAAATTAATTCCAATAAACTACTTTATCAACCGATTTGATTTCGAAAGTAGTGGGATGCGTTGGGATCAGGATACGATAGATGGGAAATTCTCATTCTTTGCAGGTATCGGGCAGGGTGATATCAAGGGCAGTTTTACGATGAATGTGAAAACCAATGCATACAAGATGGCTGTAAAGGTTCACCATTATGACCTCACTATCATCGAACAATACATGAAGGAACTATCGAATTACGGCACTTTTTCTGCACAGCTCGATGCCTCTTTCAATGCGGCCGGCAACCTGAATGATGCAGAAAATCTCATCGCCTCCGGTACGCTTGAGGTATCCGATTTTCAATTTGGAAAAAACAGAAAAGATAATTACGTTTCCTTTCAAAAACTATATTTATCCATTATTGAACTCAGTCCGAAAAATCACAAATACTTTTTCGATGCATTGATTCTCGAAAAACCTACTTTCAAATACGAACGGTATGATTCTCTGGACAATCTGGAAACAATGTTTGGAAAATCAGGAGCCAAGATTACAGCTGTGAATGGGGACCCTGAACGATTCAATCTGGTTCTTGAAATTGCGCGTTATGTAAAAACTCTTGCGAAAAATTTCTTTCAGAGTGAATACACCATCAACAAATTGGCCATTACAAAAGGAGATGTAAATTTTAACGATTATTCAATCAGCGAAAAATTCTCCATCCACATCACTCCCATTTCCATTCTTGCTGATTCCATTGATAAGAGTCACGAGAGAGTAAATGTAGCATTCAAAACAGGAATTGTTCCATATGGGAATGCCAATATAGATTTAAGTATTAGTCCGCAAGACAGTGCAGATTTTGACATGAAATACCAATTTGAAAAGATGGCAATTACCATGTTCAATCCATATACAATTACCTATACTTCCTTTCCTCTTGATCGGGGAACAATAGAAATGAAAGGTGTATGGCATGTCAGAAATGGAATTATTGATAGTGACAATCACCTTACCATTCTTGACCCGCGTGTAACAAAACGATTACGAAACAAGGATACAAAATGGATTCCCTTGCCCTTAATCATGGCTTTTGTAAGGGAACGAGGAAATGTGATTGATTATGAAATTCCAATCAGTGGAAATTTAAAAGATCCTAAATTTCACTTGCGCGACATTCTTGTTGACTTGCTGACAAATGTTTTTGTGAAGCCGTCAACAACTCCGTACAGAATTGAATTAAAAAATACAGAACAGGATATAGAAAAATCACTCACTTTAAAATGGGGGATGAGAAATTCAACTCTTCTTTCTAAACAGGGGCGTTTTGTCGAGCGTACAGCTGAATTTCTGGCAAAAAACCCGGATGCCAAAATTGACATTACTCCCATAGTATATGCTACTAAAGAAAAAGAATATATCCTTTTTTATGAGGCAAAGAAAAAATACTACATATCATCAATGAATCTGAAAGACGAATTGTTTCTCGAAGAAGATTCAGAAAGAGTATCGAAGATGTCAATAAAAGATTCTTTGTTTGTTCGCTACCTGAATAGCAAAGTGAACGACTCCCTGGTTTTTACAATCCAGGAAAAATGTTTGAAGTTAATAGGAACTTCGATTCTCCAAAATAAATTTGAAGAGGTTTCCCAAAAACGAGAACTTCTCTTTCGCGACTATTTCAAAAAAGAGGGAGTAGAAAATCGGGTTAAATTTTCGAAGACTAAAAATGATATTCCGTACAATGGGTTTTCTTACTATAGCATCGATTACAATGGGGTACTGCCAGACTATCTCATCAAAGCATACGCAGAGATGAATGAATTCAATGAAAAACAGCCAAGAAATAAATTTCTGAAAGAGCGAAAAAAAGCAAAGCTTTCGGTCGAGTCAAATTAAGGGTGGAACAACTCGAATTCTGATTCAATCTTCCGCTCACTCGGCGATATCGTGTACGTGATGTGCTTTGCGATAGTTAAATCAATCAGCGTTTTTTGCAATGTCAAGCGCGCCATCAAATAGCTAATCGTTGATTCCGCTCCCTGGTTAAGATTCACATAGTTTTCTTCCAGGCCGTCATAACATCCGCCGGTACATGGATTATAAATTACCTGGTGCAAATGATTTGTTCCAAGAAACCAATTGAACGAAGCATGCATTTTTTTCAAATATTTTTCTTCTTTAAACACATCATAGAATTTTCCCAAAGCGATAATTGTATATGCAACATCTATTGGCTGCTCTCCGCCCAAGCATGTTATATCAGGCTCTTCCCCTTTGTGCAACCAGTTTTTATTTGAAATCACTTTAATTTGATTTTTTGCAAACGTTTTTGACAATAGAAAATCAAATGTAGATTTCGCAATTTCTTTATACACAGGATCATTTGTGGCTATCCATGCGCACAGCATCGCTTCCGGTAAAGTGCTGTTCGCATAGGTTAGGTAACTCTCAAACCATTCCCAATCATTGTCGGCTTCATGCCGGTACATCTGAACGAGTCGGTCGGAAAACTCCTTAATTATCAATTGATCTTCGATGGATTTAGTATAGGTATAACTGTAATAAAGACCTTTTATCACAAATGCCATTGCACGTGTTGAGTGGATCTTGCGTACATTCGATAATGCCGTTTGCATTGCTATAGAAGCAGCGGCAGTGAGGGAATCCGGGAGAATCCCACTTAGTGAAATCAAATATCCAAGGGCCCATATCGCCCTTCCATTTGAATCAGCAAGATTTGTTGAATTATTTTGTTCAGTAAATACTTTTTGTTCATTGACATAATTCAAAAAATAGCATTCCGGCTGCAGACAATATGTGATAAAATTAAAATATACTTCAATCAGTTCAATATCATTCTTATCACCCGTCAATTCATAGTGCTGACATAGTGCTATTAATGCACGTGCATTGTCGTCCAGGGTATAACCAGAATCCATATCCGGTTGATTGATTTTGGAAAATTGAATCATGCCGAAAGGGGTGGTCAGCTTCCGGATATGATCCAGGTTAATTTCAGGAAGGGAGTATTTCAATGTCATACTCATGCCGGTAATTTTTTCAAATAAACGAGCATGTGCAATTGCAGAATTTTCCCATGCGGTAGACGCCATTCTGTGCAAAGCATTGGAGCTAATTGCTGCCCTTCGAATATCATCTTTCAAAAGTGTATTCACTGCAAGACTCAATTGTTGAGGATTTTCAAAATCTATAATAATACCGGCGTCATCACGCAACACTTCCCTAGCATGAGGAATGGCTGTAGAAATTACAGGACATCCGCAACTGATTGCGTATGAAAAGGTACCGCTAACAGCCTGATTTGGATCCCTTGAAGTAAATAAATAAATATCTGTCAATTGCAAATATTCAAGTAAGTCGGGTAATGGTAAAAAGCTATTGATGAATTGAACATACGGTTGAAGGTGCAATTGATCGACCAATTGTTCGAGGTGCTCCCTGTATTTTTCCCCTTCCTGTTTTTTTACAGAAGGATGTGTTTTGCCTATTATTAAAAATCGAACATCCGGATGACATTCTATTATCTGTGGCAATGCATTCAAAGTTGTTTCAATACTTTTTCCTGAACCAAGTAATCCAAAAGTGGACAA
This sequence comes from Bacteroidota bacterium, assembly GCA_016720655.1. GTDB lineage: Bacteria > Bacteroidota > Bacteroidia > AKYH767-A > 2013-40CM-41-45 > JADKJP01. Next base: position 161,909 of record JADKKE010000033.1, on the reverse strand, counting down.
AACTTTTTTCCCGTTGAGCTTATATTTTGCTTTCAACAATTGCTTGTCAGAATGTTGTACAAGATGTGTTCCGTGTGGAATTACAATTATTTTTCGCTTCGGAACAGAGTATTCTTCAATCAATACATTCGCTGAGTAATTTGTCATGACAATGATGGACTCAGAATAAGCCGCAATTTGCTGTACTTTTTCCTTCAATGTTTCATTGGGGTGCTGAAGCACAGTATGGAATACGATCACAATAGGTTTTCTTAGTTCAAACAGAAAGTGTCTGAATTCGGATTCATTCTTTTCGAAGAATCCGAATTCATGCTGAATGACGACCAATTGAATGTCATCATTCGCATTGATGGACTTTGCCATTTTGAAAAAAGCATCGGGATGATCTGTATTCAAGACATACTCAATATCTTCCGCATAAGAATGTATTTCATTCTCTGATTCGAGTGGACATATTTTTAAAGTAAACGAATTACTGAATTTAGTATTTAACGCTCTAATCAAATCCTGAGAATAAGTAGCAATGCCACATTCCCTGGGAGGAAACGAACTAATGAATAACAGCTCAGGTAATTTAGTTTTGTGTTCAAGGGCGGTCGTTCCGTTTTTTTCAACTGTTAGAACTGGAGCATTCACAAAAACAGGATTCGGCTTTTCAACAACAATTTCTCTAATCATATTATAATTTATTTTGTAATAATTCATTGACAAGTCCTGTCAAACTAACCGATGCGCAAGCAATCTGTTCGTCAGCAGCACCATAATAAATATAAAGTTTATCGCCTTCCACGATAGCACCGGTAGGAAAACATACATTGTTCACCTCACCTTTTAATTCCCAATCATATTCCGGTTTGAACAAGGGATAAGGCAATCTTGCAATTTCCTTTTGAGGATCTTCCAAATCGAGCAATGCTGCACACGCTGAATAAACATATCCTTTGACAGTATCGTGTACACCGTGGTAGATCAGCAACCACCCTTCAGGAGTTTCTATTGGCGGACATCCGCCACCGATATAACTAACCTCATGCTTGTACTTTGGAGAAAGCAAAATAAATTTATCCAAGTGCAGAAAATAGTGTTGCCAGAAATCCGGAGTTAATTCATTCAGGTCATGCATACAGGTTATTTGAATGTCCGGACGGATGCGATGAAGAAAATAAAATTTACCATTCACCTTTCTTGGAAAAAATATAACATTCTTATCCCACAAATACGTCGTTGTTCCTTCTTTGCCATAAACCCGCAGATGTTCATTGAACCGCAGATACTTTTCGTTGATTGCACCTTTTGCTTCAGCGAGTCGACTGAATTCTGAATATGTCATGTGAGGGACAATTATTCCCTGCTTCTCAAAATGTATTAAATCACTCGATGTGGCAAGCGCTCCCAAGGCATTCACCCCATCATATGCAGTATAGGTGAGATAATACGTATCTTCAATTTTCACAATACGTGGATCTTCAAGTCCCTGGCTTTCATATTCACTTTGTGGAAAAAGCAAAGGCGTGTCGAACCGTAATTTTACATTCATTGGACTATCCAACTGACAGTATCCAATACTGGAATAGTTTCCCCTTCTCACAGCCCTGTAAAACAAGTGAATGATATCGTCAACTTTTATAACGGCTGGATTTAACACTCCTTCGTTTTCAAAACCCAGCTCTGTTTTATTTAAGAGAACACCTTCTTTCTTAACCTCAATCATATCAATACAGGATTATGCCCAATTCGTTGAATAGGAACTTATCCACAAATGCTTTCGAAATAACCCGAATTCTTTAAATGCAGAATAATATAAAGGTGATCAATTCAGAACCAACAATTCTTACACAACTATCCGAATATGTTACATCATTCACAGGTTTCGGGGATGGAGAAAGGTGTATTTAGATCAAATCGATGGAAATGCTGAAGGCAAGTGAATCAATGTAATTCAATCGTACGATAGCTCAAAAATGAAACTATAGGGTCTTGATAATAATTATCCCAACCATAAATAGGTAATGGAGCATTTTTTAAAAGGGCTGTCCATGTGTCCTTTTCATGATGCCTTGAGCAAGAAATGGAAACACATTGAATATACCAATAGTGATATTCGTCAACCTTGGTGATTCGGAAAGTTTCTGAAAATGCCGGCTCAATCGAACACGTGTTGCAAACTCTTTGTTCCAGAAAGAAGTATACTCACTTTTCAATTCAACCATGGAAATAGTATCCGAAAAATAAGTGTCAATTGCACTTGCAAGAACAAATGCTGAGCGCAAGCCCATGCTCATTCCATTTCCGGTAATCGGTGCAATACTTCCGGCAGAGTCTCCTATGCAAAAGGTATTCTCAGAAAATGGATGCTTGATATTAAAATTTATTCCGCTGATTGTGAGCGGCTCTGTGTAAACAAATGTTGACGAATTGAATATTTTTTTGAGTCTTTTGTTTTTGAAAAGTATCTCTTTTTCCAGTATAGGAATAGAATTCTGAACGTCCTTCAACTTCGAAGCCTTTACAATATAACACAAACATGCTTTATTGTCTTCGATACTACTGATTCCACAATAACCTCCGGGAAAACTATGAATTTCAATCAGAGATGGATCCCGTTCGAGTCGAACGTGATACTTCACTGCGATGAGATTCGTTTCTGACATTTTTCTTGTTGTGTCAGCTACTTCAAAATTTGATTTTCTTCCGGATGCGTTACAAACGAGTGCTGCATTTATTTTTTCATTCTTCAGTAAAACAGTATATGTATTATCAATCGGATTCTCCTGAATTCCTATTGCTTTACTATTCAAGTGGAAATGAACACCTTTCATTCTTGCTTCCTCAAAAAGCAAATTCTCCAATAAATATCTGCTTATTCCAAAACCACCAAGGTCCAGTCGGGAATGGAATTCTTTGTTTCCTGTTGATGTTAATTTAAAATGAGTGATTAATGGCAATTTAATTTCCATTAAAACCGGGCATATAGAAAATAAATAATTCTGAGATTCAATTGAAATGTATTCTCCACAAACTTTATGTCTCGGATAATTGCCCTTTTCGATAACGGTCACATCATAGCCACGTTTGCCAAGGTCAATCGACAAAGCCAGGCCGGCCAGACCACCCCCAATAATTATCACACTTTTCTTCATGGTTTAGCTATGACAATGTACCGGAATGCCCAGGTCCATTGCACCGAAACATTTTGAAATCCGGCGTTTTCGAATAATAAAATCAACTCCTCTCGTTTAAATCCCCTTTTAACGGAAAGTGGTGCATCGTGTTTTACCAATTTGGACCTTGAAAACAATGCAGTAAGAATTTTAATACTATAATATGCGAGCCAATTGCGATGCAAATCATTAACAAGAACAATACAATTATTTATTTTGCAAAATTTCAATAAAGCAACGATTTCATCATCGCTCAGATGATGTAAAAACAAGCTGCAATGAATGATGTGGATTTGTTGTAAAAATTCCTCTGATAGGTCTCGGACATCAGAACAAATCAACCGGATATTGTGAAGAGAAATGAGATTTTTTTCGGCATATATCAAACAATCTTTTTTTATATCAACTCCATAAAGAAACAATGAATGTTTATTCCGCTCAGCATATCTGGAAAACTGTTCAATCGTATGTCCTCCACCAAAACCAATATCCAGAATGGTTCGCAGCGAAGAACTTGATTTTAAAATGGATTTTAATCCTTTTAAACTTGCCCTGTATCCACCCAGTTGTTTGTTAATAGTATCCAGCTCATCAAGGTTCCGATACAAATCCGCAACCTGAATAACATTTTCATCCAAATATTCTCTTTCTGCTGACCTTTGACTAAACGACATAATTCAATTCCTTAATTGCCGGATTTTCGATTGCTTCAGCAGAAATTGCTGACAGGTGAATCATTTCAATGCTCAGTCCGGGTCCGAACGCGCACATAAATATTCCAGATTTGTGTTCACTTTCTGAATTTCGAATTTCATCAAATATTCTTTGCAGAATGAACAATATAGTTGGAGAGGACATGTTTCCATATTCTCTCAACACATCCATTGACAATTCAACATTCGCTTCATTCAAATGCAGTCCTTCCTTCACGGCCTCCAGAATTTTTATTCCCCCCGGGTGAATGGCCCAATACCGCGGTGTGCTTCCCTGTTTGTCCAGAAACGCATGAACTACATCCCCGATATTTTTTTTAATCACATTAACAATTTCTTTGTCAAGGTACATGCGGAATGCTGTGGATGATATATTCCATGTCATCAGATCAAATGTTCCCGGTATGTAGGCAGAACCCATTTGATCAACTCGCAATACAACCTTCTTCTTCATATGTTGATTTGAATCTCCGCAAACAAACAAAGCCGATGCTCCATCTGCAAAAAGGAGATTTGCGATGATGTCCTCGTCCACCAATGAAGGATAAAAATGAAGGGAACATAACTCAACGCAGACAATAAGAATACATGCCTCGGGATTTGACAGTCCAATTGTATTCGCAAGTTTCATTGCTTTAATTGCTGCGTAACATCCAATAAAATTCAATGCTATTTTTTCGGCATGTTGTAAACCATATTTTTCTGCCAAATGAAATTCTAGTCCTGGAGCGAACAAGCCCGTACAACTCACCGTAATCAAATGTGTTACATCAGAAGGTGTAATGTCATTATTTTCAAACAACGCGTCAATCGATTTCGAAGCCAGGGGTATTACCTCACGCTTATACACTTCTGTTCGCTGTTCAATAGTCGGTACAAAATCCCCTCCTTTAAATAGCTCATATTCCTTTCCATTAAAATCCGGAATGCAGCTGTAACGTTTTTGGATTTTTGTCTTCCGGCTGAGGAATTTTAATTTTGAAAATATGCTGCTAAATTCCATCGAAGCAAGACCCTGCTCATAAAATTGAATCAATTCATCAGATTCAACCTGATGATCAGGAATGGCAATGGAAATATCAAGTATAGAAGACATCAGAACTTAATTAGCAGTACTATGAAATAAATATTGTTCAACAGCGAAGACAAAACCAGCATCGTCATCGTATTCCTATAATTAATATGTTTTCTATTTTGAAAAGATAGCATCGCCCAGCGAAGAAAATAAATAGCAGCAGGGAGTAGAAGAAGATTGTACAACCAAAATTTCTGGAGAGAACCGGGCTGACTGAATGCACAAAAAATAAAAAATGATGCCAGCAGAAACATGAGTCCGGAAAAGATAAATGTGGATTTGTGCCCAAGCAACATGCTTATCGTTCTGACTCCATCCTTCCTATCAGCTTCATGCTGGTAATTTTGAGTCAACGGATAAATTGTAGCAATAAAAAAAGATGTCGCAATGGCTGCATACAATACGGATGGGTCTTTTAACAACGTGTAAGAAGACAGTGCGAAAACATTTGCACAAAACACCCAGACTCCCTGGAAAATAAAGACGACAAAAAAACCGGAAATCGGGTACTGTTTTAATCGAATTTTCCTATTGCTATACAAACGGGATACAAGGATATAACTAAAAACAAAGAATGCGAAAATTGAGTTTACAAAAAACGAAAGAAGTATTGCACTAAAATCAAGAACATTTGACAAATGCAATAACAACTTTGTTGGTTTGGGAGGAAAGGCAAGACTCCCTATGGGTCCTTCGTCCTGATCGTGATAACTATTATAGCCATTACTCGATGGAAAAACCAGGAGGTGCCAAATGCCAATAAGCAAACAGAGTTGGAAAGAAAATTTCGGTTGAATGTAGTAAAACGAAAATAGCGAAATCGGCAAAAGAAAAATTGAAAATGGGAAGCGAAGCAGTTTGATGGTGTTTTTTACTTCTTTCACGTTTTCGGGAATTTGAAACACAATACCTTGCAATATGTAAAATTACCCTGAATCCTACTGGATTGTTTACATAATTTCTGATAAATGTTACATAATTCACACTTTCCCGAACGCAATTTTACATGGGACGCGAATCGCTTTTTTGTTTTTTCACAGGCGGATTGAACAGAAGTGAAAAGGATTGACGATGCGTAAAATATTTATATACCCAATTGATAAAAACAATCAGCCTGTTTTTAAAGCCGATCAATAAAAACAAATGCAGTGTCATCCAGATAAACCATGCAATAAATCCCCCAAAGCTAATTGCAGGGCGAACAAGATCGACCACTGCTTTGTTACGACCTATCGTGGCCATGCTTCCTTTATTTACATAAACGTAGGGCAAAATGGTTTGCTCCTTTGCAAGCCGCTTAAAATTATTTGCCATATTTTTCGCCTGATCCACTGCAACACTTGCCAATTGTGGCAACCCTTTCGGATGTTGTGTGGTTTCTACAAAAGCAACATCGCCGAGAGCAAACATATTATCTACTGAAACAACTCGATTGTAGATATCTGTCTTCAATTGTTTCGTTTTTGTAAGAAGAGATTCCGGAATTCCGGGCGGAGTGTTTCCAAGGACTCCCGCCACCCAAATCACAAATGCAGACTCCAGATGTGATCCGTCATTAAATATCACTTTCAATCCATCGTACTGCTTTACGAAAGTGTTTGTCAGGACAGTCACTCCCATTTGGGTCAGGTACTTTCTTGCCATCACGGAAGATCTGGAGCGCATGTTTCCCAGTAGTTTTCCGCTTCCTTCTAAAAGATATATTTTCATTTTGGAAAAATCCAATTCAGGATATTCGTCAGGCAATGAGTCTCGTTTCATTTCAGCGAATGCGCCACTCAATTCAACGCCTGTCGGACCACCACCAACAATAACTATTGAAAGTTGGTTTTCGGTATCTGTTGGATATGTCAAAACCGCATTTTCGAAGTGCTGTAGCAATGTATTGCGAATTTGCAATGCCTCCCAGGTAGATTTCATTGGAAAGACCTTTTCTTCCAATTTAACATTGCCAAAGTAATTGGTTGTCGCTCCTGTTGCCACGACAAGGAAATCGTAATTAAAATCTCCACCATCCGTCCGCACACAATTATTCGGCACATCAATTTCTGTTACAGTCGTCGCACGAATACTAATGTTCCGGCTTCGTTTGAAAATATTTCGCAAAGGAAAGGAAATATTACTGGCATCCAAATTCGCAAGCGCAACCTGGTATAGCAAGGGTTGAAATTGATGATAATTGTTTTTATCAATTAAGGTTATTGTATAAGACGGATGATTATTGAGCATCCTTGCCAGTCTAAGTCCGGCAAAGCCAGCTCCAAGAATAACGATATGTTTTCTGCTTAATTGATTCATTCTGAAAATATCAAACCGCTTTACTGCGCCAAATAACCACCATCAATTTCCATGGTAGAACCTGTGATGAAAGAACTTTCATCTGAAGCAAGAAAAATAAATCCATTTGCAATTTCTTCAGATTTTCCAAAACGTTTCATTGGATGCAAATCAATGATCATTTGTTTTACTTCAGCGTGATCACTTATTCCTCCCTTGGTGAGAAGCGGTGTATCAATAAACCCGGGACAAATAGCATTGATGCGGATTCCGGATGTACCATACTCCAAGGCTGCTGTCTGAGTGAGTCCAATAACACCATGCTTTGCCGCAACATAATGAGCTGATGTAGCAAAGCCCACTTTCCCAAGAATTGAGGACATATTGACAATGACTCCGCTGTTTTGTTTTGCCATTTGTGCAAGTTGATGCTTCATTCCGTTGAAAACCCCATTCAGGTTTACGCCAATGACCTTTAGCCATGCCTGCTCAGTCATGTCTCCTACTTTATTTGGCTCCCCGCCAATTCCAGCATTGTTTAATGCAACATCCAGAGATCCAAAAACACTCACTGTTTTCTCAACAGCTGCACCTACATTCACAAATACTGAAACATCGCATTCGACGAATATTGCTTTGGAATTTGCTTTACGAATATCTTCCATTGCCCGATCACCGGACTCTGATTTCATATCTGCAATCGCTAGATTTGCTCCTTCTTTTGCAGCAGCAATAGCACAAGCTTTTCCTATACCGGACAAACCTCCGGTAATAAACACTGTTTTGTTTTCAAGTTTCTTCATACAATCAATTGAAATAGATTATTTAGTTAACAACAAAATTCAGGGCAGAATTAGGCAGAGCAGGATGCTCTTCTTCCTGCTATTTCAGCTCATTTTTATTAATTAAAGTGCTTCTTAGGAGAGGTTACTCTTGACTTCCTTTTTTATTGCACTTTTTGCATCTTCATACTTCCCATTCGCTTTGCATAAAAGATCATCAGCGGCTTTCATGGTCTTCTCAACTTTCACATTTACAGCTTCGAGAAAATCATCGAATTTTTCTTCCATCGAATCAACAAGATCCTCGCCTTTGTGAACGATCTTCCTGCGTGTTCGCGTTCCTTTATCGGGGGCAAAAAGAATTCCCATTAATGCTCCGGCTGCTAATCCGAACAATACACCTACGACAACTTTTCCTGATTTCATTTTTTATGTTTTTAAGTTAATGGCTTTATTTTTTAATCTGGTATTTTTTTGCGATTTCAATCAACATAGTTATTGCCAGTATAGCAATTAAAATATGAATAATAGCGTAAGTACTGAAGGCAATGAAACCGATTGCCCAGACAACGATTTGAATAAATCCGATTGCAAGAAGTAGGTTTATCACAATAAAAAAGATTAAAATTTACTTAGTACTATGAGAAATTGTAGTCTGGCCTTTCGGCTTTGGGGATGGGTTCCCAGAAGTATCGCTTGTGCTTTCCTGAACCAAATAATTCTGTTCATTAATAATTTTTTTTTGCCTCCGCATCCGGAGTTTTCACTTCGTGTAAATGTTCTCTTTCTTGAATCTCCTTTGGCATTACCTCTTCATTTTGCTTTTCTCCTGTTACTGGTTTTGGAATCGGCATTCTACTTTGTCCGGTAGAATTTTGAACAAGCAACTGCTCTTTTTTCGCTTTTTCAGGCTGATTGTCTGGGCTTGGTTGATCTTTGTTGTTCTTTTCCATTTTGGGAATCTCAAATAACTCTAAAATTAATCATACAAAGTTGAAAACTTCAACACAAAAATCCATTACACAATTTCAAAGAAGAGTTACATCTTTCACACATTTAAGTAGGTTGTTATTCTCTACTTATGAAATACAAATACGGGAAAATTTGTTGTTGCACTCACCGTCTGAATAAGATCTTCTCGTGTCATTCGAATCAGCGGGTTGTTTTCTTCCATATATAGAGCAATCATATCTGCATTGATTTTCTTCGCAAAGATCTCAAGTGAAAGGGCTTGGTTCTCACTTGTAATCTTTTCAAAGTAAATTTCTTTGTTATTGTTGAATACTTCCTCAAACTGGTTGCAAAAATCTGCAAAAGCACTTTGTTCGTATTGGTTCTCCGAATCCGAGAAATATAAAACATGAATTGCCGGTTGAAACAGTCGCGTAAATTGTTTCAAATGATCGAATGAAAGCCGTTCCGGACTATTATTATCTGCAACTACTACAAGGTTATTGATTGGTGTAAATTCACTCGCTTCCGGAACGATGATAATTGCTCCTGTTTCCATTCTGGCAACACGGTAACTGTGGCTGCCGAAATAAAACTGGTTGATATTGTCCTCTCCACTTGTTCCAATAATTGTAAGATCGTATTTCGGCGATTCCCCAACGATTACTGAAACAAACGATTCCAGAGTCGCTCCAATAATTTCAAAATTACATTCAATATTGAATGTCCTTTTTGTTTCAAGACATATATCCTCGAGTCGTCTGCTTGCCATGTTCGCATCATGAACTGATTCCCGTTCTCCTCCGGCAAATAGATTTATTCCTTCGCCAACTCCAAGTTTTTGAACGTGTAGCAATGTTAGCGCTGCCTTTGCGTGGTTAGCAAATTTTGCAGCATACTCAATCGCATTGCTTGCGACAGAAGAGAAATCGGTCGGACAAACTATTTTCTGAATCATGGCCAGGTTGATTTAATGTTCTATAAAGTTAGGTTGAATCAAAACTATTTAGAATGATTCTTATCAATTCGGGCATGATTTAACAGAAACAAATTGAATCAGAACTGTAGAATTGAAATTGTCTGGTGTGTTTTTCAAAATACTATTTCAGAACTGACGTAAGTCATTGTCTGCCTTATTAAAAGCTATCAAATTCGTTTCGTCTAATTCTGAACTGATGAATACTGCAATTTTAAAGGACGACCTGATGGCGCCAGAGGTCGTGGCTGATCCACATTCGTATTACCGGACACTTAGAGAAAATGAAAGGGTACACTGGAATGAACGCTGGAAGGGTTGGGTTCTTACCGGCTATAAAGAAGTCGTAGATGTCTTGCGTGACCCGGAAAATTTTTCATCCGATCGAATGGGATATCTGGAAAAAGAACTTAGTCAGGAAGAACAAGAATCAATTGCACCAATTTTTCATGTTTTGAAATATTGGATGGTTTTCAGAGATCCTCCGGAACATACTGTTCTGCGGATGTTGCTGAACAAATTATTCACTCCCGTTGCGATTGAACGATACCGGCCGATGGTTCGGAAAATTGTACAAAAAGCTTTGGACAAAGTTGTGCATACCGGGAAAATGGAAGTCATTCGCGATTTTGCATACGATATTCCAATGTCTGTTATTCTGGAATTGATTGGAGCTCCGGATCTTGATCGTGATAAAATAAAAGAATGGTCAGAAGCGATAGGTGTTTTCTTCTTTATCAAAGCGGATGAACCCCGGAGAAGAGAAATCGCTTGTGAAGGAATTAATTCACTGGTTGAATACATCACTCCCTTGATTCAACAACGTCGGGATCATCCGGGAATTGATCTGATTAGTTTACTTATTTCTGCTGAAGAAGCAGGACAGATCACATACAACGATGTTCTGGCAACCTGCGTCCTTTTGATTTTTGGAGGACATGAAACAACGATGAATCTGATTGCCAATGGAACATTGGCCTTAATGGAACATCCGGAACAATGGGAAAAATTGCGCGACAATCCTGTATTCTTGAAACGAGCCGTGGAAGAATTATTACGTTATGATGGCTCTGTTAAATCTACTGTTCGCTGGGCGAAAAAAGACGTGATGGTTGGCGACAAACTTGTAAAACAAGGTGAACGTTTGCTGGTAAGCCTTTCCGGTGCTAATCGGGATCCTCTCCAGTTTGAAAATCCTGACACTCTGGATGTAACGCGGGATCCAAACTTACATGTTGCTTTTGCTCATGGTATACATGTTTGCCTGGGTGCATCTTTGGCCCGAATGGAAGCAGAAGAGGCTTTTGCGGGATTGATAAAAAGGATTACTTGTCCAAAAGTTGATGAAGACGCTTATCTCAATTATTATCCTTCTGTAGTGCATCGTGCATTGAAAAACCTCCCCGTTACATTTCATGCAATCAAGTAAATTCCAATGGAATCATTTAAAGTTACTGTGAATCATAACCGATGTGTCGGTTCACAATTGTGCGTAATGTTTCTTCCGGCTGTATTCAAACTCAATGAAGACGGGCAGTCTACAGTATTCGCGACTGCTGGTGTTGATGTTAATTCCGTGGTGCAAACAGCTGAGCAATGTCCCCAGTGCGCGATTCGTGTTGAGGATGTGTCTACAGGAGAAGTCTTGTTTCCGCCAGTTGAATTAGAAATGTGAAATTCAATTCTGCTTTTATTGGGAATTCGCTGTATTTTCCTGATGACCTTAAACATTAGTTTTTTCGAACTGTGCGTTCAAATCCCTTTTGTTTGCTTGAACAAATTGGTGAACAACCCCAATTCGCGGGTAAATAATATTTCTATTCCGCTGAATTTACTTATGTTTGAAAATGAATCTCCTGTCTTATGAAGAACCATTTTCAACTGCTTTTTAGTTCACTCTTGTTGTTATTTGTATTCAATTCCTGTCATACAAGAAAGGCAGAACAAAAAGCAGAAAAGCATGAAATGAATGATTGGTTTATCAATCAACGAATTTTCCCTTCCGGAAAAATGGATTATAAAGCTTATCGAAATGCGGTGAATTCAGTACGGCTGGAAAAAAGTCTGTTGCGAATGAATGGTATTTCCAATGACTGGAAGTATGCAGGTCCGGAAAATATCGGTGGAAGAATCACAGATGTAGAAATGCATCCTTCTTCGCTTCAGGTAATGTATCTCTGTGCTGCTTCAGGAGGAATCTTTAAATCTACCGATGGCGGAAATATCTGGATTCCTGTTTTCGATGAACAATCTACTCTTTCGATTGGAGACCTTGCCATTGCACCATCGGATGCAAACAGATTGTATGCCGGTACGGGTGAAGCAAATGGCGGAGGTGGATCGCTTACCTATGATGGAATGGGCGTGTACGTATCCGAAGATGGCGGTACTACATGGAATCATGTTGGTCTTGACTCAACCCGGAATACCGGGAGGATTGCAATTCATCCCTCGAACAAAGACATTGCATACGTTGCTGCTATGGGAGATTTGTTTGGCGATACTCCGCAGCGCGGTTTGTATAAAACTTCGGATGGTGGGAACAATTGGCAGCAAGTCCTTTTTCAAAATGATTCTACAGGAGCAATTGACGTTGTCATTCATCCTTTACATCCTGACACGGTGTTTGCCTGTCAGTGGACACGTGTGAGGAGACCTGATCGCAGGCATTACGGTGGTCCGGCTTCAGGTATCTATCGGTCCTTTGATGGAGGGAATACCTGGAGCAACCTCACCGGCGCTTTAAACCTTCCTGGAAATGCAGGTCGTATAGGAATTGATATTTCACAAACGAATCCGGATATTCTTTTTGCAACAGTTACTGACGAAGAAGGAATCAATGTCGGAATATATAAGTCCATTGATCTCGGAACTCACTGGGCTCCATTATTATCTCCGTCAGCAGGCGCCTACAGTTATTGGTATGGAAGAATAAAAATTGATCCGACGAATCCGGATATTGTTTATTTCATCGATTTTGATTTGTATAAAACTATTGACGGTGGACTTTCATGGAATCGTATTTCGAATAACGTTCATGTGGATCAACACGAAGTATATATTCACCCGCAAGACAACAGTATGGTTTTGCTCGGCAACGATGGTGGATTTTTTCTTTCAAATGATGGCGGCAACAGTTGGGCGCACAATGAAACACTTCCGATTACCCAGTTCTATACCTGCGAAATGGATGAACAAAATCCACTCAAATTATTTGGAGGAGCTCAGGACAATGGAGTCTTATCGACAAGTACGGGGAGTTTTAATGACTGGATTGACATTTGGTATGGAGATGGTTTTGCCGTGTTGGTCGACCCAAATGATTCTACCAAAGTCTACACTGCAAGTCAGTATGGAAATTTGAATACAGGTTTGACCGGAGTCGATCCGGCCAGCAGGTTTAACTGGAACACTCCGGTAATTTTCAATCCGCGGAATTCCAATTCACTTTACCTCGGCTCAAATACTTTGTACAAATCAACAGATCGTGGTGCAAACTGGACTCAAATCAGTCCGGATCTCACCAACAATACAGGCATTGCAATTGCTTATCCGATCGTCTATGAAACCATCACCTCAATAGATGTTTCAGCGGCAGATACAAATATGATTTATGTCGGTACCGATGATGGCCATGTGTGGATGTCGGGTAGCAACGGCAGCAACTGGAGCGATGTCAGCAACGGGCTTCCTCTTCGTTGGGTAAGCAGGGTAGCCGCTGATCCGTCAAACGCAATGAATGCATATGTTACGCTGTCCGGTTATCGGTATCACGATAACATGTCCCATGTTTATTTCACAAACAATGCAGGACAAAGTTGGAACGACATTAGCGGAAATTTACCGGATGTTCCGGTGAATGATATTGTAATCGATACTGTGAATTCCCAACTATTTCTTGCAACAGATGTTGGTGTATTTCATACTGCAATTGGAAGCACAAATTGGCAAATTCTTGGAACTGCGCTTCCAATTGTACCGGTAATGGATCTTCGCATTCATTATCCATCAATGACATTGCTGGCCGCAACCTATGGCCGATCAATGTATACCTATGATTTAAATCTGGTTTCCGGGACAACAAATAACTTGCATAACCAGAACAAAATGTCAATGAAGATTTATCCGCTTCCCTTTCATGACAAGGCTACAATTGAATTAATTCTGAATAAAAATGCAACTGGAGCAATTTCGATTTGGGATGTAAATGGACACAAGTTGAAGACAGTGAGCGAAGGCTCTTTTCAAAATGGATCAAATAAAATTCAACTCCAGTTGAATCCTATGGAAAAAGAGAAAATAAAAAATGGAGTTCTGTTTGCGCGATTTATATCCTCTGAGGGAGAATTGGTCAGTCTCAAGTTTCTGTGCCTGGAATAGCGGAGGAGGCAATTTGAAATTTCAAATTGGGAAATAATACTTGAATAATCAGACAATCATTTTATCCTACAATTATTATTTCTCTTCATCTCAATTCAATGCATAACAAAAAGTAAAATTCAATCCTGCATTCCACAAATATTCCTTTATCCAACCGTCATGAGTTGTCAAAATACCATATCGGAAAGTAGGCTCTGCTTTTAGATGAATTTTTTTGTTGAAATGGTAATCAAGGCCTATTGAAAACAATGGTGAAAAGCAAACTGAATTGTAATCATTTACATTGTCATGTCTGGTTTTCCGCTTTACCTGTCCATCCGAGTATTTGCCAACACTGGTAACCGAAGCATTTAAAAAAATATTGCTCGCCATTCCAATGCCAGTTACAAATTTTAATTTTCGATTTCCAAATGTCTTGAATATGCGAAAAGTGATATCCAGGTAATTGTAATTGTAAACAAGTTTTATAGGCTCAGATGGTTCAATTGATGGATTCGTAGTGTAAACAAATCCATAACGAGGGTCAATGGGATCGCCAAAAGTGAGATCGGATATCTTGTGAGCATACCCTTTTGATGAGTACGCTATTCCCGCTTCAATCCCAATATTCCTCGATCCAATTCGGGTAATGGATAAACCCGTTGTGTATCCAATTTTTGCAATTAAATGAGAATTCATACTTCCTTTCAGGGAAGCCGCCTGTTCATTTCCATCTTGTGCAATCAAGGTACGGCTACAATAATCCGGACAAATATTAATTCCAAATTCCCATCGATGTGAGTTATTTTCAGAGTCCTGTTGCGTAGCTTCCTGAGCCGTGGAGCCGTGAGAAAATATAACCAAGTAAATTATCGCTAAATATTTCATTATAAAAGATTCTCTCAAATATAATAATTTTTCAATTTTCACAGTCGACCATTCATTTCTTAACCCAAATCGGCCTGGTATTTAATTCATATTGTACTCCAAAAAAAGAATTAGGTATAAATTCGTCCACCATAAGAAAGAAACCATTTGTCGAGCCAAACCCTAAACCTCCAAAAAGGGAAAACAGCTTTGATAAACGGTATCGAGTGCCGACAGCTATCGTGTTTTCAACAACCCTTATCGAATATAATTTGGTGTAAGGTCCACGGCCTGATTGCGTAATAATTACATCGAAAACAGAAATATTCATTTTTAAAAATAGGTTGAAGTGGGCGTTTAAGGTGTAAAATTCATACCCGTATCCAAATCCTATTCCCCGACATTCAAAATTCCATACATCGACAGGATCGCCGAATAAGGGTTTGGTCAACCATGTATATTCAGGTCCGGCATACAAACGGTGTTTCTGAAATCGGATGGCAAAAGCAATTGAAGAATGTGACAAACGATAATTGTACTGCCCCGAAAATTCTATTCCCACACCCCAATTTTGCATAAACTCTTCTGGCTTTTTAACAGAGTCGATGTTCTTCACATTTTCTCTCAACCGGAAATTACAAATTACATTTTTCTCTGAAATATTAACCAACGAAATTTGATTTCTTATACCGGAAAAACAAATTGAGCTATGATCATTTACCAGAGTGATTCTACATTGAATAGTGTCTTTGGAAAAAGTAGAATTGCCGTCGAATACATTTTGACATATTGAGCTCTGTGAATTAATCAAAAAAAGTAAAATGAATTTTATCGTTCTCATTTCATGGTTACATTCAATTTGTAAAAAATGTCATTCTGTGCTACAATTTAAGCATCTTCACAATCACACTATTTTTGTTGGATATAATTTTCAAAAAATACATACCCGGAAAAAGTGAAGAAAAATCCTGGTCTTTTAATTCAGTCCCGCTCCAAACAACAACACCAATCGAATTTAATAATTCAAAGTATTCCGGCTCACTATTCCCTTTGAAATATATTTCAGAAGTAAATGGATTCGGATAAATTGAGTTTTCGAAGTTCAAATTATCTTTTATTAAAACCGAAATCAAATTGCAAGGGTCTGAAAGATTGTTTACGGAAAATGTTTCAGAACAAATAAATCCACCTTCCCCTCTGGGAACAAATACTGAATACAGACCCGTATCATTGACCTGAATCAATTGTGTTGTTTCACCGTTCGACCACAAGTAGCTGCTGTGTCCACTTCCGGCATCCAGAAAAAAAATTCCATTACTATCAACGCATGAAATTTCAGGACGATTTAAAGCCCAGGGTAAGGTCTCGTAGTTGAATACCCTGTAACTCCGCAAGCTGTCAGTAAAGGCAAGTTCGAACACTTTTCCTCCTGCAGAATTTACAACATTAAAAACCTGAGGCAGGTTATCAACCATTCCATAATTAATAAGCGTATTTCCATTTGAAAGTCGTTGCACGTTTCCAATGGCTTCACTGGAAATCAAAGAATCCGTTGTATGGCTCCAAACCAATGTTGCGATTAAATTATTTTCGTCAAGTGAATATTCTTTTGCCCTTACAGGATGTACCGGTGGACCCGGACGACCATTGTCAAGAATAGTTATATTCCCATTGGCAATTCTTCGGATATCATGCTGGCCAATAAACTGTGTCGAATCATTTGTAAAAGTAAATTGATTCATTTTGCCACCCAAGCGCCACATCACAGCACCAGTACTTCTATTCACTTTTGTTATTTCATTAAAATGCCTTACTGAAACCAGGATATTTCCGTCATCATCCAATTCCACTGCATTAAAATGCGTCCAATCCACATTTGCTGGATTCAACAGACGCATTGTATCTACTTCAGTGAAATTGAAATAATCCTTCGAGTGCCATTCAAAAACTACATTTTTATTAGCGTCTTGCTCCTGCACTATTCCACACCGTACAGTTGCATTTGCACTTCCAACTGTACCATTATTATTAAATATTGCATATGAACTCAAGTCCATTGTGATGTTCTCCCAACCCAATAAAAGAAAATGTCCGTTCGGTAAAATTTGCATATCGTGTCCATCCTGAATAAATCCGTTTTTAATTCTAACCGAATCGACAATTGTAAATGTACTGTCCATCAAATAGAACTTATTCTGAAAACTATATGAAATCAATCCATTTGGTTGAAGTTTAAAATCGCCGGTATTTCCACTGGCAAATTCTTTTGTGTACACAACATTTCCGTTTCTGTCCAAAATCATCTGGGTCGGATTCTGTACCGGTCCGCCTGATCCAACGCGTATCGGTACTAAAAAATAATAACCAGAAGTGCTTGTGTCAAAAACTGTACAAGAAAAATCCGGATAAGACTGAGCAAATATTTCCGGAATCAACAGTTTTCTGGCAATAAAAATTAACAGTACAATTTTCGAAAAATACATAAGATCAAATTTTTTCTGAAAAAATAAAGAAGAGTGTTTGGCCATTGTACGTTTCATTTTCCGGAACATCTGTTTGCTTTTCGAAATATATATTTTTTTATTGGGATTGAATTTGAATCAACGTACTTCCAGGTTGCGACTAAACAACGGAAATGGACAACAAGCAAAGTATGCTTTCTTGCTTTCAATAATAAGCAATTAAAGCCTCTTGTTATCACTCCCTGCCTGTTTAAATCTGGTTGGAAATAATCGAATAAGGGTTTGAAATCTTAAAACCCGTAATTTTTAGAGGAAATTAACCCCTTCATGTTTCCGGGTTTTTCCAGTGTACAGGTAGGATACCCTGAAAGTGGGATTTATTTCTATATTTGCCTTCGTCACAAATCAAGTTGCATAAATAATTATTCCGCTTTTCGATTTCAGTTTTCACAAAATTTAATCTGCTTTCGTTTTCCAAAATTTTAAAAATCTACATCCATGAAAAAAAAATCTACACAAATTAATTTATTATCTCACTTTAAGCTGCTGATCTCCATCCTTGTTCTGCTTCCATTTCATCAACAAGCCCGGGATTTGAGAGCTAAGTCGATTGAATCAGAAAATAAAATGAGTTCCCTTTCCGGAAAATGTTCTGATTTTTTTACCGAACTTAAGAAGAAAGTAAATCCCTTAACACAATACCGAACTGCTTATGGCCCCTCGAGAATGCAATCAAGTGGAAGTCTGCGCGACAGTGTATATTATTGGGCTTGGGATTCTGTCGCTGTTCAATGGAACGTTTATGAAAAGGGTATTTCTTTGTATGATGCGAATAATAACGAAACAAATTATTGGGGTCAAAGCTGGGATGGTAACGCATGGGTAAATTATTATCAGGACTTCTACTCATACGATGCGAATAATAACCTGCTCACTGCTGCGGAACAAAATTGGTACAATGGAGCCTGGGAAAATATGACTTCTGATTCATTTAATTATGACGGGAACAATAATTTAATACGCAAAGTTTATTCTGATTGGAATGGAAGCTCGTTTATTTACAGTTCTCAGACCATGTTTACATACGATGCAAATAACAATCTAATAGAAACTCTTCTTCAAATTTGGAATGGTTTGAGTTGGGATAATTACACTTTGTCTGCAGCTACATTTGATGCAAACAATAACCTGACTTTGGTTATTCAGCAAATGTGGGATGGTACTGCATGGGCGGATCAGGGACAAACCATCTATACATACAATGTCAACAATCAAATGACAATCATGGAATACAATAGTTGGGATGGCTCAGCGTGGGTTCACAATTTTCAATATCTGTTCGCTTATGATGTGAACAACAATAATAGTATCCAGACATTTCAGTCATGGAACGGTAGTTCATGGATTGACAATTACCAATATCTTCATTATTGGGGATCAAACAACCTTCTTGAACAGGAGATCTCTCAGGAATGGATTGGTAGCGCATGGAATAATACCAGTCAACAATTTTTTACTTACGATAATGACAGCAACATGGTTAGCTCATTGCTTCAATCGTGGTGGGGCGGTGCATTTGTGAACAATGACAGTACGCATTTCTATTATCACACTGTTTCAGCAAGTGTTGCAAGCGTGGACAATCAACAATTCAATCTCTCTTCATTTCCGAATCCGTGCACTAGTGAATTCACACTCACTGGAACAAATGAAAGCGGTGAAGTGTTCCTCTTCGATGCATTGGGCAATGAAGTTCTGAGAACAAAATCGAATTCGAATGAAACAAAAGTAAATACCGGCTCGATTAGTCCCGGATTTTATCATTTACGATATACTGAGTCTAATCGATCATCAAGCTTAAAAATAGTGAGGTATTAATCCGGAAAACAAATACGATCAAATTCTGGTCTGCATTTTTCATAAAATTAAACCTGTAACTCATGATTTTCTTTCCATGAGCTACAGGTTTTATTCATTCATTTGGTTTATAATTATTCAACGACAACTTTGTTGGACAAGGTCTTTCCATCCGGCCTTGTTAATGCAAACAAGTAGATTCCTCTGCTCAAATTGCCGAGATTTACATTTGTGAGTGGATTGGAAATTGAGATTTCCATCACCTTCTGTCCCACAGAATTCAGGACAATCAGTTTCGTATCATAAGAAATTTCAAAATTCAAAAGTTGAATTGTTACTTTGTCTTTTGAAGGGTTGGGAGAAATAATTATTTCGTTTTTAAAATTATTCTGTACAGCAATGATCCCTGTTGTCGTGATATCGATTTTAGAAACAAACATATCTACAGTATTTGTAGTTACATCTGAATTTGTAAGGGTGTTCCCGTCAAATGAAATGGAAGCACTGTAATAATACCCTGCGGCTACAGGATTTCCATAGCTATCGCTTGATACATCTGTAAGTACATCTCCATCCGTTCCTCCCATTTCTTTGGCCCAAAGAAAATTACCATTACTATCGTATGCAGAAGCAAAGGCATCGAATCCCCCCTGAGAAATTAAGCGATGCACCGCAGCTGCCGGATTAAAATCAACACTATCTGAAAAGAATCCACCAGTATAAAGGCTTCCACTTACGAGGTCAATGGCAATGGCTTTTCCAACATCGCTTCCACTCCCTCCAATTGCTTTTGCCCACATATAATTTCCGGCACTATCCCATTTAGAAATGTACTGATCTGTAGAGCCCGCTGCAGTCAATTGAACGATTGCATTGCCGGGATCGAAATCATCTGTTCCCTGGAAAGAACCGGTAGTATAAACATTTCCTACCGCATCAGTTACAATGGAAGTTCCATTGTCCTGACCAAGTCCACGGATGGTTTTTGCCCAAACAAAATTTCCTCCTCTGTTCAATTTACTGATAAAAATATCATCCGAACCGGAAGAAAGAAGTTGATAGTATACCGTTGTATCCGGATCAAAATCTCCCAGCACCTGAAATTCTCCAATGGTATATATACTTCCGGAAGCATCAATGGTGATGTCATTTGCTTTGTCTTCGTTTACACCGCCCATGGATCGCGCCCAAACAAAATTCCCGGCACTGTCCAGCTTTGAAACAAAAACGTCGGCGGTTACATTGCCATTCGTAGTGATAAAATTAATTGCATTCCCGGGATCAAAATCTACCTTTCCATGAAAACTTCCTGTTGTATATACGCTGTAAGAACCGTCCACTGCTATTCCGCGGCCTTCATCATCTCCATTCAAGCCGAAACCAGTCATCGCTTTAGCCCAAACAAGGTTTCCCGCGCTGTCGAGTTTTGTTACAAAAATATCATTACCTCCACCTGCAGCTGTGAGATTAGTCACTCCGGATCCGGGATCGAAATCAGTCATTCCTGAAAACCAGCCCGTCAAATAAATAAAATTCAAATCATCCGAAATTATTTTATTCGCGACATCATTTCCTGATCCGCTAAATTGTTTGGCCCAAACAAAATTTCCGGCTCCATCAAGTTTGAGAATGAATACATCATAGCTACCGGTATTTGAACTCAGGTTGAACACATTCGGACCGGGATCAAAATCGACTGTGTTCACGAAAAAACCCGTCGTATATACATTTCCATCAGCATCACTTGTAACAGAATATGCGATATTCGCTCCAATTGATCCAATAGAATTTGCCCATTGCCAGGCGGGGGATTGTGAATTTGCGTTTTGAATTTCGCCTGTTAAGAGAACGGCAATGAGTACTTGAAAGTAAATTTTTGTTTTCATGGTGATTGTGATTTAGAAGGTTAGGGGGAGAACTTATAAATACAATATACTCCTCCAAGATCGCAATTATTATTAATTGCAGATACTTTCCATCACAATTAATCAATTGAATCGTCTTCTTGAAAGGAATCATATTTGTAAAAATTTGCATTCTTGCTTATCCCGGGATCGTTTATCCCCGAGGAGATTTTGCAAAGAGCCCTGTCATCAAATTTACAAGCCAAAGATATTTTCTATATTAGTCCTCCGTACCGCGTTTCATTTCCACTTGTAATTCAAATTTCGTGAAATCGAATAAGCCCATTCCCACATTTGATATATACAAGACACTGGATAAGCATGTGCCTTTTAGTTTCGTCAAACTGGAAGAAGGGTACAGTCCATATGATGCTTCCGCTGCGCACCGACACAATTATTTTGAAATCTTATTTTTTAACGGAAGCGGGGGCTTTCATGAAATTGATTTTACAATTTACCCGATTGAAAAAAATGCTCTGCATTTTATTTCTCCTGAACAGGTTCACCTTCTGCGAAGAAAAAAAAGTGTGACCGGATTTGTGGTGTCTTTTAACCTGGAATTTTGTATCGGTCAAAGCGCAGGACTTGAATTTATCAATAGTTTTCCATTTTTCAATCAGATAGATAGTGTGCCTATTGTACGCCTTCAAGATCCCGAGCAACTCCGGCAGGTATCTGACCTCTTTGTAAAAATCAGTCAGGAGTTTAACAATGACGCGGAAGACAAGGCTACTGCTCTTTTCTCCTACTTATCCATTCTTCTAATACAGGCAAAGCGAAACTTTAAACACATCAATACCGAAGGAAAATTAATTTCAGCTCCATCCGAATTGACTCGTAAATTTAAATCTCTTGCTGAACAAAATTTTCGTTCAATAAAAACAGTCCATGAATACGCTGACCTGCTAAATATAAGTGCCGGGCACCTAAACGATACGGTAAAAAAAGAATCCGGTAAAACAGCGAGTGAATTAATACATCAATTGGTGCTTCTTGAGGCAAAACGACTTTTATACCACAGTCCCAAAAGCGTCAAGGAAATTGCATTTGAACTCAACTACGAGAATACGTCTCACTTCAATAAGTTTTTTAAAACACATACCCAACAAACGCCTTTGCAATTCAGGGAACTAATCCGTGAAAAGTATCACTAAATCCTGTGTTTGGGTATTGTGTGGAATTGATTTTGAGAGTAATCTTGTATACTCTTTATATACCAGGAAAAGAATTCCTCAATTAAATAGCCAACATCCTTTTCGCCAATCGGAAAGAGTGTTGAGAAAAAAGCCGATCGGATTTTACTCTTTAAATGAAATAACATGGCAACAGATCAGAACAACAATTCCAGGAGACAGTTTCTGCGCAACACCGCATTGGTAGGATTTACTGTTGGTTTATTACCCAATCTAGCCAGAGCGAAAAACAATTCCACGAACAAAGAATCGGGAGGATGCAATCCGACTACACTTGACTATTACGGTCAAGGACCGTTTTATACAGCAAATGCTCCTCAATTGGCCGGCAATCTAACTTGCTTCTCCCAATGAGCCGGGAACACGATTGATTGTTTCAGGAGTTGTACAAAATCTTTCCTGTACAGCTATTTTGGGAAATACACTGTTGGATATCTGGCATGCAAATGATGGTGGGGCATATGACACTGTTGGCTACAATTTGCGCGGAAAAATCTATGCAAATTCTCAAGGCTTCTATTCCTTTGAAACAATATTGCCAGGAAAATATTTGAATGGTGCTGCTTACAGACCAAGTCATATCCATTTTAAAATTACACCTCCCGGTTTTCCAACTCTCATCACACAGTTGTATTTCCAAGGGGATGTGGATATTCCCGCTGATGCGGCCGCATCCATCACATCCGGAACTTACGATGCTTCCCATCGCATTATTCCGATCACACTAAATGGCCAGGGGCAATACGAAGGCACCTGGGATATTTCTATCGACGGCAATGGAAATGTTGGGGTTGCAGATTTGCATTCTGATAAGGGGATAATTTATTCCGCATCGCCAAATCCATTCAGTGATCTCGTAGAAATAAGGTATGGTGTATTTATGCCTGCCAAGGTAAAAATTCAGGTTTTCGACATGCGCGGAAGTCTGGTTGCTACGCTGGATGAGCAGGAACTTCTGCCACAAAGATATACTGCGGTATGGAAACCGGAGGGTAATTTGTCTGGTGGAATATATTTTATTGCTTTAAAACTGAATGATCTTCAGGTACACTATTTGAAAGTGGTAAAAATTTAATAGAACTAAAATATCAGATGAAATTGGTTTATGTGAAAATTCATTCTTAAAACTCCCTGTATGAACAAATTTATTTTTGCGCTCCTCTCCCTCTTACTTCCTGCGTTTTCATCAAGCGCGCAAACGCCTCGTTGTGACACATTGCCTTTGGCAATCGTAAATTCAAATATTCTCTTCACAACAAGTGACTGGTCCTCCTTCGGTGATTACATGTTTACTTTTTACATCGCGAACAACCACGCGACACAGGGTTTCGCATATCCTCAGGCCAAAATAGATCCACTGACTCCCCTTCCATCTGGAATGACTGTATCGTCAATCAATTCAACATGGGCGGTGTTTGCTTCGGCATGGAATCCCGGCGATGTTACGGAGGTGAAAATTTACTATGACATGGTGGGTTCGATTCCGGTTGATTACACCGTGTCGTTTAACATCTGGATTAATAACCTTCAACCATTGCTTTCCGATTCTTGTGCCTTCGATTCCTTATACACTATTAACCTGAATCCCTCCACTGCCGGATTACTTACTGAAAATGTTGAATCACGGATTTCGGTGTTTCCAAATCCGGCAAACCGTGCAATTCATGTGATCGGTACAGGAATAAAAAATATCCATTCGATTGAAGTGCTCAATTATCTTGGTGAAAAAATTATGACTGAAAATTTCAATGCCCAAAATCGTATCGAGCCCATTCGTATTGATTTAGAAAATTTTCAACCTGGAATATACTTTTTGTCGTTGTATGAGAATGATCTTCAACTAATAAAAAAGATCGTTGTTGTAAAATAGACGCTTGTTGTAATTAATCTCCGGGATATTCAAGGCAAATCGGAATCGCTCGTTCGATGTGGTACCTTTAATATTTTAAAAATTTTGCAAAGCGGATTTTGTTCGCAGATTTCAAGCGAAGAATGTACGTTCCTCTTTCCAGAGAATTCACATGAATTACCTCCGTGTACATTTTCTCGTACACTACTTTACCGCACACATCCATAATCTGTAGTTCATGAAAGTGTTCGGAATTCGATGACCGTGGAATGTGCAATTCATCACTTGTCGGGTTTGGATAAATTCCAACAGTGCTATTTTCCACTGACTCAATTTCAGTTGTTTCACAATAAGAAGTATATTCAATATAATTATTCAAACCATATTGGCATGTCCGTCCTCCAAGATAAAATCCATTGTACACATAATCACAGCCTGGGCCATAGACATTAGGAGAATTGATGACCGCAAGATAATTGGAATTGTATCTTGCAATATAGATCTTACCATCCGGTCCTATTTTAACAGACCCGAAACTTGCCATTGAAATGGGAATAGAATCAAGGATAACTTTTGAGTTTACAATCAGGTTGGAATCGTTGCTGGAGAGATCAAACTGATAAATGTAATTGTAGTCCCCGGAAGAAAAAGAAAATGCTTTCCATGTAGAGCCGTACAATTTTGAATTATCGGGTGAAAAGGATATTCCAAATTCGCCCCTGCTAAAAGGAAGATTAATTGGATTTGATATCACTCCACTTAATTTATCAAAATCAAATATGGCGAGAATATTACTTGGATTGTTTCCGCCAACCCCGTTTGCATTGAATGCGATCTTATTTCCATTTGGCGAAACCTTTATTTCTCCCCTTGCATTGATATTTGAAGTACAAGGTATGTGTGCAGGGCCAACAGCAGAAAGCACGGGGGTTAAAGAAATGCCGGAAGGTGTAACAAGGAATGCAAGAAAATTATTCAATCCGTATTCATGCGCGATTAACCAGATATCTGATCCATTGCTATGATGTGTCACGGCAATTTGCTCGGTGACATTATAATTTGTCAGGGTGTTGTTTTTACTTATCACATCCCCCAATCCACTATTAAGACTCATGTCAACAACGTGGTACTGAAGTGTAAGTGAACCAGAAGCCTGGATTTTTGTTGTCACAATATAATATTGCGAATTCGATTGCGGTTTGGGAATGATTAGTACCTGGCTCAGTGTTCCCGAAGTAGATATTAAGTAACCATTCGGCATGGCAAGATTTAATTTATTCCAGACAGTATCTGAGTTTGTATAAAACTGAAGCTGGCCTTGATCATCACTTATTGATGAAACACCTTCGAAACCGGTGTTCTCTCCCGTTAGAATTGGTTGTGGATCACAGTTTTTAAAATCGATTCCGGCACGATTACCGAATTGCCAAATATGCCCGTAATTTTGACCGAACGATAATGTTGTGAGAAACAATAAAATTATTGCGTAACTTTTTTTCATAAAACTATCTCGTTCTAATTTTCTTGTTATGAAGAGGAAAAGATAATAAATATTTGCTAGTTGTGTTTGTCTATCCCGACAGATATTAATAAAACACTCCGATCGTGAAAACTTTAACAATTAGAACTGGAAAAATTGGGGAGGAATGCTATTTGCGTAAAAGGGGATTTAAACGAATCACTTTTTGAAACGCAGTTTTTTCTCTTTTAAGGCCGCTACTAATTTAGGAATTACTGTTGGGCCAACGCCATGAAGGGCCAAAAGTTCCTTCTCTGAATATTTTGATAGTTCTTCAAGCGTTTTGATTCCCTCTCGTTCCATCGCTCTTCGGGCCGGAGCCGAAATCAATGAAAGAAATCCGGATGTAGGTTTACGTTCTTCCTCGCAAAAAGGGCAAATCGGGCAATCACTGCTTTTGTAATAGCGATGCCCTTTTTCACAGGTGCGGAGATTCTTTTCCGATTTCACTTGAACGTCTTTATACAGTCTGCAATCCTCTTTGCAATTTATGAAACAAGAAATAGGATCCGAATAAAAAACCGATAATTATAACCATAAATAGCATCCCTGGCTGGAATCCATTGACAGCAATTAGGGAATAAGTTGCGCCAAACAAATCAAAGAATAATCCCGCATATGCCCATTCTTTTATTCTTGGAAAACCGGGAATAAGGATAGCAATAACTCCCAGGAGTTTTGCTACACCAATGAATGGAACAATGTAAGCGGGATAACCTAGATTTCCAACGAAACTCAACGCTTCCGGTTTGCTCAGCGCATCCGGTATTGCAGAGAATACCATGAATGCAGAAAACAAAATGGTAACGATCCAATAAATAGTTTTTACTTTTCTCATCTGTTCTTTTTAATGTGTTTAGAAAATAAAATTAATATTTGTTATTTCATTCTTTCAAAATTGAGCAACCAGTGATTTCCATATTTATCAGTAAGACCTCCAAACAAAGCTCCCCAGAAAGTATCTTCGAGAGGATGCGTTGCGTGTCCTCCGATGGCAAGCTTTTGGTAGCAATTTCGGATTTCCTCTTCTGAGGAACATGTCAGCGAAAGCGAAACAGAATTTCCCTTTATCAAACCCTTCTCTCCAACCATGTCCGATCCCATCAAAACCAGTCCATCCCTGGTAAGTGTCGAATGAAGAATACAGTCTTTCATTTGTTCCGGCATTTTTTCGGAAAGGGGTGATTCCCCAATCGTTTGGAAATACAGTTCTCCACCCAGGCATTCCCTATAGAATGTCATGGCTTCGCGGCAATTTCCGCTAAACGTTAAATAGGAATTAATTTGTGTCATGTATCCAATTTGCATTATGCTTCCATCAGCTTTTTAATATCAAATTTTTTCATCTGGAGGAAAGCGTTGGTGACTCTTCCTGCTTTGGCAGGATCACTCATCAATTGACCAAGAACGGATGGAATAATTTGCCAGGAAACTCCGAATTTATCTTTCAGCCAACCACATTGTTGTTCTTCTCCGCCTTCAATAAGTTTATCCCAATAATTATCGATTTCTTCTTGCGTGTCACAACTGACCTGGAAAGAAATCGATTCATTAAATTTAAAGTCCGGACCTCCGTTAAGTGCGGTGTAATTTTGTCCGTTGATTTTAAACGCAACCGTCATGGCGGTCCCGGGTTCCTTCTTATGGAATTCGTAACCTTCTTTTCCAAATCGACTCACATGATCAATTCTTGAGTCTTTAAAGATTGAGGTATAGAATTTCGCTGCTTGTTCAGCCTCGCGGTCGAACCACAAACAGGGGGTGATTGGATGATAGCCCATGGAATTGAGGATTGGGGATTTAGGATTGTAGATTGAGGATTGTAGATTGAATTAATCAGAAATTTGCTTCTGTATATTTTTTGAAATTGTCGAGAATCGCTTGCCATCCGCTTCTTTGCATTTCGATTGAATTTTCAGTTTCGGCATCAAACGTTTCCACTACTTTGGTCTCATTGTTCTTTGCGGTAAAATTGATTTTTACTTTGCGGCCATCGCCCAGGATATATCCAATTACCTCGTGCATTTTTACATCCGTGTACTCACCACCGAAATCAAATCCAAAACTTCCGTCCTTTGCTTCCATTCTGGAAAGGAATTTTCCACCCACGCGTACATCATTTTCTGCATGTGGGGTGTGCCAGTCTTCAGATGCGGCGCACCATTTCGTTATGTGCTCAGGACTTGTCCAGAATTTCCACACTTTGTCAACCGGTGCTTTTATTGTGTTCTCTACAGTGATCGATTCAAATTTTGTTTCCATTTTTTTAGGGATTTAGATTTATAAAATTACCCATACAAAGATGCATCCTGTTTTTCCTGCTTTGGGTGCGTAAAAACGACATTTCAAGGGGTTGATTGCGACACGGTTTCTTCTTAGATTTGGTCCGTGAAAAACGTATCCATCCTCATTCTGGAAACTTCAGTTATTGAAGCAATCGCAGATCCCCATTACATGTTCAAGGCTGTAAATCAGTTTTTGGTGTCTTCCGGCAAACCTCCATTGTTCGATGTGCAGCTCGTCGCAATCACTAAAGAAGTAAAGTTAGAAAACAGTTTGTATACTGTACACGCCGAGAAATTATTAAAAGATGTACACAAGACTGATTTGATTTTCATTCCTGCGATCAGCGGTGATATTCCGGCAGCTTTAAAATTAAACAAAGATTATATGCCCTGGATTGTGAACCAATACAAAAACGGTGCAGAAGTTGCATCCTTGTGCATCGGCGCTTTTGTGCTTGCTGCTACCGGTTTACTGAATGGGAAAAAATGTTCCTCGCATTGGAATGCAGCGAATGAATTCCGCACAATGTTTCCGGAAGTAGAACTTGTGGACGGAAGTATACTCACAGAAGAGCAGGGGATTTATTCAAGTGGTGGAGCCAATTCATATTGGAGTCTGTTACTCTATTTGGTAGAAAAATATACGGATCGCGATACTGCCATCCTCGCTTCTAAATTTTTTGCTGTTGATATCGATCGTGATAGCCAGGCTTCCTTCATGATGTTTAAAGGTCAAAAAGAACACGATGATCGGGAAATCTTGAAAGTCCAGGAATTTATTGAAGAAAATTATCAGGAAAAAATTACAGTAGATGAACTTGCCGCCAGAGTTTCAATCGGTCGAAGGAGTTTTGAGAGAAGATTTAAGAAGGCTACAAATAATACTGTTGTTGAATACATGCAACGTGTAAAAATTGAAGCCGCTAAACGCAGCTTTGAATCCAGTAGAAAAAATATCAATGAAGTGATGTTTGATGTTGGCTATACCGACACGAAAGCATTCCGGACTATTTTCAAAAAAATAACCGGACTAACACCTGTGGAATACAGGAACAAATACAACAAACAAGGAATGGTGGAGTGATTGGATTTTGTGTTAAAATGGAATGGATGAAATCGCGTTATTCTCTATTTAATCAGCTTTCTTATTATGTGTCTGTTGTCAGAAATTAATTCCAATAAATAAAATCCGGGCGATAGGTGACTTGTCAAGAGTTGTGTCTCCGATTGCATTGTTTCGCTCATTATAATTTTTCCACATTCATCTACTATTCTTACGATTACTTGGGGCGATGTAGAAAATTCAGGACTCAGCTGAATATTTAATTCATTCCCTAACGGGTTTGGGAAAACAAAAAGATCGTTTCCCGAATATGATTCTGAACCATCGCTTAAAATTTCTCCTGGACAAACTTTCAAAACCCAATAATCGCCTAACAAATCATACCCAAGGGAAGAATTGTAACCGCCTACTGCCGGGCCATTATCTAAACCGAGTATAACATAACAACTATTAATCGTTGGATACACATACGTTGCTTCATCGTGCCCGGGATTAAAAATTGTTTTATCCCACAATCTGTCACCGAGTGAATCAATCTTGATCACCCAGGATTGTTCAAGTCCCATGTTTGCATCGGTCTGATCACCATTGGCCGTATCGTTGTATGTGGTGACGCCAAGTAAATATCCCCGGTCAGGTGTTTGGTATATACTTGAGAATTCATCTTCATTATCTGTAGTACCATAGTCTCTGTTCCATTGCATAATTCCCATTGAATCAATTTTCACTACCCAGTAATCTTCCCAGCCCTTGTTCGCATCTGTTTTGTCGCCACTGATATCTCCATTGGTGTGCCCACCAAGAATGTAACCATTATCATGAGTAATCTCGCTTGTGAGTAACATGTCATTCCCATCGGATCCAAAATCTTTATCCCACAAAACAAGACCAGCCGAATCCGTTTTAACTGTCCAATAATCAATCATCCCTTGCACAGGCTGTGTTTTATCTCCGCTAACCGGTGAGCCCGATTGACCTGAAATAAAATATCCGCCATCCGTAGTTTCCTTCGCGCTTACCAGGCGTTCATAACCTGTTCCTCCATAGACTCGGTCCCATTGTTTCACACCAAGTGAATTGGTCTTGATGATCCAGAAATCTCCGACTCCCCAATGCGCTTGCGTTTTATCTCCGCTGATTCCCGAACGTGAATTACCTCCAAGTAAGTATCCGCCATCCATAGTTTGTTGCACAGAATGGAGTTCATCATCCATGGACCCGCCAAAATCCTTATCCCATTGAATGTTGCCTAAAGAGTCTAGTTTTACAATCCAATAATCCATCCCTCCACGTGTATTCTGAGTTTTGTTGCCGCTAATTGGAGAATCAGAAGAACCGCCGATCAGAAAGCCTCCATCAGAAGTGGCTACCATTGAAGCCAAGTTATCGTCGCCGGTACCTCCAAGCGCCCGCTCCCAAACTCTTTGACCAAGTGAATCAATCCTAACTATCCAATAGTGCCAGAAGTTAATTCGAGGCGATGGAGACAATCTGTTTCCGCTGCTGTCTGAAAGTGATTTTCCTCCCAACAGATATCCATGATGTGGCGCTTGAATTCCTGACATCAAAACATCCCATGCAGTGCCTCCATATCTGTAATCCCAAACTCTGTTCCAGGCAACTTGAGACTGGGCGCTGATAAAAAGTATGAACGTGAATGTGAACGATAAAATAATTTGTTTCTTCATGCGCAGAAATATTGAATGAATGATTGAACTCTGTTGATCCTTTTCCTCATCGTATCGTAAGCAAGGGTATACATGCATTAAAAAGCATTTTGATAAATGAAGATAGGTGTTTCATTGTTTTATAAACTCCTGCCTATTCAAAATACAAGGGATTCATGGCAATACAACAAGCCCAGATATAATGATCAAAACGCAACTCAGAAATAAATAAAGGGCAATCTAAATGTAAAAACATCGTTTGATTGTTTATGCCCTGAATTCAATTCAGAAAATTTTAGTGAAAGTATAATAAAGCATTGGGTTTAATGACCTGAACCATTCTCTTGTCATCATGAATTATCATTCTCTTCATGCTGAATCATGAGAATAAACCTGGAGAATTTCCTCCTCAACTTCAATTTCCATTTCAAAATGAAATCCAAGTTTCTGAAGCAAGCCAATCGATTTTACATTCTCCTTTAACGTTGTGGCAAAGATTCTCGAATGAACTGGATCACTTTTCGCGGCATCAAGAACAACAGAAGCAGCTTCATAAGCGAATCCTTTTCCGGAATATTCCGGAAGAAATGCAAATCCAATATCATGAGAATCGAGGTAGTCGCGTTTGATAAAAGTAATTACGCCAACCGGTATATTCTGGCTTTTCAGTCGAACAACCCAGTATTGAATATTTGGGTTACTCATCAACTTTTGAATGTATACTAATCCATCCTCATTTGTCTTGATTTTTCTGTCGCCAATAAACTCAATCCATCCGGGAGTATTCACGAGAACCCGGACAAATTCTACATCTGAAAAATTGAGCGCGTCCAATAAAAGTCGTGGGGTGATGAAATTCTCTTGCATAAAATTCTGTTGATGCTTCTCTGAATTATGTAACTCAGTGTGTGTGGCTTTCAATCTTTGAATGATAGTCAAGGTACATGGGTAATGCTGCAGAGCCATACCATGTGAAAAGTTCGGATTCCAACAGGTGTGCATTGATCGCAGGGTCAGTGCTCAGCAAATTCTTCGCTTCTTCCATCGTTTTTACATTCAGAATAAACAAGCCCCGATAAGCCTTTTCGTTTTTTACAAATGGCCCGGCGACAATCAGCTTGCCTTCTTTTGCTAGACGCCCAATGTTGTTCATGTGCCCTCTGAATAAACTATCTGTACTCTCTTTACTCTCTGTAGTATTGGTTCCGGTCTTCAATATCACAAATGTGTATTGCTTCATTCCGTATTCATCAGCACCCAATGAATCTGCTAAGGCTTTATCGTAAATGTCGCTTTTTGTCTGCGCAATGGAGTTTAGTGCACCGTTCAAAAGGATTAACATGAATATAATAATTCGCTTCATTGGCTGTTTAGTTATTAATAACAGTAATTCGTTTCGTGATCTTGAAATCGTTCCCGATAATTGTGAGAAAATATAAACCGCTCCTTTGATGAGGAAGTGAAATGGATACTGAACTTTCCATTCCATCGGTTATTTTCGAATACACAATTCTGCCCATTATGTCACTTACCTCTATTTGTGTTATCATTTGGGTAGATTGTAAACTGAATGAACCGGCATTCGGATTGGGATAAACAATCAATTTTTCAGATGTTCTGCTTTCAGCAATCGCTGTTGGAATTGAATTCAAGCCCAATACAAAAGCACTCCTTGTATAATCAGGATCAAAGAAATCAGTACCAACATTAAAAGGATGACTTGTTGTCGTTCCAACTAAAAAAGTCCCGGAGCTATTGATAAACAAATCATGCTCAAGATCAATAGCAGTTCCTCCAATTGTTTGCTGAGAAAGGATGTCGCCGTTTGAGTCGTAGTTTTCAATCAGAATGTCATTATAACCCAAGGATTCCAAGGTATCACTGCCGCTGACAATTTCATTGGTAAAATCACCAATCATGACAATCGTGGAATCAACAATTTTCACATCATCGACGATGTCATTGCCGGTAATATTATCATGAAGTTTTTTTGCCCACAGACGATTCCCTGTGGAATCGAAGCACGCTAAATAAGAGCCATAAAAAAAAGGGTCATTGGGTCCTATCGATGAAAAACCATTTGAGAATCTCAGCATATCACTGTTGTAAGATCCTCCGATTACAATTTTGCCTTCCGCTAAACACCCCATCGTATTGATGTTCGTGAACTCTCCAAAAGTAGGGCTGTAAACATATCGCACCCAAAAAGCGTTTCCATTTGGCGAATATTTTACAATGAAGGCGAGAGAATTACACGGGCTGGGAAAAACAAATGGAATGGTATCAAAACTTATCGAACTTGTCGGCTTTAGAGTTCCTGCAACAAACACATTACCCTGTGTGTCTGACTCTATGTGTAAACCTCTGTTTGAAACTCCGTTTCCGCCGCTGGTTTGTGTCCAAAGATGATTTCCATTTGAATCAAATTTAGTTATATAAACACCTGTGGAGTCTCTCCCTGTGATCAATATGTTGTTTTGAGGATCAACTGCAATTCCTTTTTTTCCAATGTCCTTTCCCGGAATACTGTTTCCCCAAATCTTAGCTCCGGAAGAATCCAGCTTAAACAAAGCGACCCCTTCCTGTCCCGCTAATTTTAAAGAATCGCCAAACAAATAGAGATTGTCCGTATAATTTATCCCCGTGACAAGATTTCCATCGTTATCAGTTTTGAGTGTCAGCAAGGGTGTGTCGGAGTTTACAGTGTTCTCATTCTCTGCAATTGATTTCAACCAAAGGAGGGAGACATTGTAATTGAATTTTGCAAGGTATACACCATAGCTGTTCCGTGCGTACAATGTACTTCCTGAAAAATGAACACTGTCTTTAAAAATGCCAATTACATAAAACGATCCGTCTTTCCCGTCTGCCATCCGTTTGAATGCATAAACATCTTCATTCCCTCCACTTGCAGCAGCGCCTAAACTATAGGACTGGCCATAAGAAATATACTGAAAGAGCATGAACACAAGGGTGCAAAGTGGCTTCATGGTTACACTCTCGATTGCAGGTTTAAAATTATCTCTGCTATTTGGAATTGAAAACTTCTCTTAGAATGAATTCAACGTGCGACATTAATTCAGCATTTAGAATTGTAGAATCTTATTTAACAACCACAAAATTTTGAGTGTTAAGCGATCCCGACGTTTGCACTGCGATTGAATAAAGACCCGCAGGAAAATCAGTTACGGAAATGGTCCTGGAGAATTCAGAGAAAGAATTCTTTTCCGAACAAGTGAAAACTTCCGCACCGGTAGAATTATAAATTCGAATGTTATAATCTCCGATACTACAATTTTCAACACTCAATATCAACTGATGACTGACGGGATTAGGATACAGGGCAAAAGACTTATTATTCCGTGATGGAATTGTTGTAAGAATTCCATTGGGTTGCACCCGGGTGGCACAAATGTTATCTCCATTTTCTTTCCAAATGGCAGTGACACTTCCGGTAGTTGATGATACCAAATTGTAGTCCGCATAATAAGGTAAATTATTCACATTGATCACAACACCATTTGTATGCCAAACAAGCGAACTGTCAGGACGAACCTGCTGTGCACGAAATGTAGAATTGACTATATATGTTCCCACAACATTCGATCCGGCACCAACAACTTTCGGGCTGGGTGAATTACTAGGAAGATCGGATAAAAGTATCCCATCGGGCGACCATTGCGCTGTACCACTTGTGTCTAATTTCTGCATATATATATAATAAAAGTTAGCACCGGGCCGACCATCATTCCAAATCGCATAGATAGAACCATCATGCATGATCATATCCGGATTCTCCTGGGTTCCGCTCGCGGAACAAACAGTAATTGGTCCTCCCCAGGACAAGGTTCCATCTGGTTCAATTTTAGTAAGAGAAATGTCCAGACTAGGATTGTTCGCCCAAATAACATAGGCATTCGTATCACTGTCACACACCACTTTCCATGGAGAATTGTTTCGCCCTCCTACTGTACCACATATATCCACTGGAGACGAAATTGTTGAATTTCCGTCAAAATCAATATGACCTACATAAATATGTGTCCCGATTCCCCCGGTGGAAGCAGCGATATAAAACCCGCCAAAGTTATCCGCGGCAGTCTGATAATAATAACCATTACCATAATAAGCAGTACTGTCGAGAGGCCATCGAAGATTTCCATTGAAGTCAATCCGATTATAAGAAAAATAAGTACTGCCTCCGCTCTGTGTTAAACCAAAAGTAACGGTCGCTCCACTGTCGTTCGGAAAAATATCAAGATTGTCAATGCTCACATAAATTATGTTTCCTTGTTTATTGCCCACAACAACCGGTTGTGCCCATTGTGAACTTCCATTTGCATCATAATAGTTACAATACAATGTATCACCCCCTATACCAAATCCACCTTGAACCCAGGATAATAATATTCCATTTTGCCATGCAATTGCTTTCATCAGCCAAACTTCTTTGGCATTTTCCTGAAAAAACAATTGTCCATTCGCTGCCCACTCCGGATTTCCAAGTGAGTCCATGTGTTGCCCATAGATCGCAGTGCCCGTGAGTCCATTGCGTTTGTCCAGCCAGAATGAATATGTTCCTCCGAATCCATCACCAAATGAACTGACCGAAGATTGGGCTCCGGTTGCATTGCAAACAAAATAGGTTTGTGATGAGTCGGAATTGAATTGTGCACTTGCGATATATGATGAGCAAGAGAATAGGAAAAGTGCGATGAAGTGAAGTACCTTTTTTTTCATTGGATTGAATTAAAAGAGGTTAAAATATCGGTTGCTAATCAGCGACAGAGTATTCTTCAATGCCAGAGAACAGAGTTCTCACAGTGGAAATATCTCAATTTCGCTACAGTCCGAAGATACAAATTTTTCACTGGTAAATGAATATTCTCTCTGTCCCGGTTAAATTTAAACTTGCAGGTTCCTGATTTTTTTTCGAATGGTTTGTTTGTCGGTATTGGTATTCGCCAGTTCCATGGCTTTTTCAAAATTCAATTTTGCTTTGATCATATCGATTCCGGAATACAGTTCACCTAGCAATGTAAAATAGAAATGATTATTCGTTAAGTTCAGTTTTTCTGCTTCCATGATAGCCGCTTCTTTTCCGTTTACTTTGAAGAATGCATACGTGCGGTTGAGTGCCGCAATTGCAGAGTATTCGAATCGTAGAAGTTGATTAAAAAGTTGAAGAATATTTTTCCATTTTTCAGGGGTGTCGGATTTCACTGTGTGCCAGTAGGCAATGCTCGCTTCAAGATGGTACTTTGTAAGTTCATTTCCTTGAGAAGCCTCGTGTAGATAGAATGCGCCTTGGGAAATCAATCCTTCATCCCAAAGTGAATCATCCTGATCTTCATACAATATCATTCCGTCGTTGTTGTTTTTTCTTGCCTTCAAGCGAGAAGATTGAAAACACATCAAGGCAAGTAAGGCGTTGACAGCCGGTAAATTTGTCGTATCGTTCTCCCTCAGCAGCATCATCAATCTCATGGCTTCCTGGCACAACTCCTTGCGTACTATCGATTCCTGACTTTCCGAGTAATAGCCTTCATTAAAAAGTAAATACAGCGTTGTCAGGACCGTATTCAACCGACTTTTTAATGCATTTACTCCCGGGAATTCCATCTCCACTTTTTCTTCGCGAAGCTTTTCCTTCGCTCGATAAAGTCTTTTGTTTACGGTTTCCCTATTGGTTAATAATGCTGTTGCGATTTCTTCAATTCCGAATCCACACAATACGCGAAGCGACAATGCAATTTGTGACTCAGCCGAAATGGATGGATGACAAACAGCAAATAACATTTGCAACTGACTATCCATGCTATTTTTTTCTGACAAATCGATTTCAATTTCTTCAGAATTTATCCCTGAATTAATAATTTCATTCGCAATTTTATTTTGAAAAATAGCATTCCGCTGGAGATGATTTCTGGCCTTGTTTTTGGCTACTGCATATAGCCATGCTGTTGGATTTGGTGGAACTCCTTTGTATGGCCATGTTTCAAAAGCGGCAAGAAAAGTATCGCTCGCAATGTCCTCGGCAATTTCAATATGCCGGAAGCCAAAATGTCGGCAAATGACAGCTGTTATTTTGCTGAACTCTGCTCTGAATAAATGGGGTAGCAATTCCTGTTGTTCCATACTATGAAAAACCTCCCTAAATTTAAGGCGGTTTTAATTTGTTCAATGAATTCCGTCATCTTTTGCTATCCTTCTTACCTCAACACTATTCCCTTCCCCTTGTAAAACAGGACAGCCCTTTGCAAATTCAACCGCTTCTTCTACTGAAGTGGCTTTGATAACAATAAATCCACCGATGGTTTCTTTAATATCACCAAAAGGCCCGTTGGTTACAATATTTTTGGGTCGCACTACACGGCTGTTGTCAAAAGGCAGACCGGTACCGGATACAAACTTTCCTTGGGCAGCAATGCCGCCAATCCAGTCCATTGTCTGCTTCATCCAGGTTTGAATTTGCTCGGGAGACGCAACCTTGTTGCCATCTTCATGTCTCATAATCAATGCATATTGTTCCATCTTTCTATAATTAAGGGTTAACATTTTTTTCTTATATCCTCATATCAATTGAGAATAAAGAAACCGGACAATTTTTTTAAAAATATTTTATCCCTGCAAAATATCTTTTTGAACATAAAACAACTCAAAGGTGAAAAACACGTTCAAACTATTGTCCCATCAGCTTTTCATTAAATCCTATTATCAATTTAAATAGATCTTCGTGTTCATTCAGTGGAAGCGTTTCGCTCCTGTCAAACACATCATGATAATAACTTACACCACCTAAAGTGTAAAAGAAAAAAGACGGAACCCCGCTTTCTGTGAAAAAGTAATGATCGCTGTTAGCGGCCTTACCTCTGGAGTTTATCACCTTCAGCAGCCCCATAGAATCATTCACCGCTTTCATCATCGTCAATTCTTTAGGAAATTCGCTTGCATTCACGACGGTTATTCCATCAATTCCGGTTCCCGCTAAATCGGTATTTATTAAAAAACGAATTCTGCCCAATGAAATTAGGGGATTCTCTGTGAAATATTTTGATCCCACCAATCCGGCCTCTTCTCCGGAAAATAAGATAAATCCAATGCTGTATTTCTGCGGATTCTTTGCATAGTATCGTGCAAGGTTCATTAACAAGGCGACACCACTTGCATTGTCATTTGCTCCCGGAAAAAACACTTCGGAACCCAGACCTCCCAAATGGTCGTAATGTGCAGTAATAAAAATAAATGAATCCGGCCTTTCGATTCCTTCTACGTATGCACAAATATTATTTGCATTGAACTTTTTCAAATATTTGTTTTCAATCTGAATGGAATACGATTGAGGTATATCCTGAAGAGAATTCTTTTTTACTTCGACTATGCTGAAATCTCCCAGGGTTTGAGAAATCCCCATTGTTAATTTATCTGACAACTTAACAATCAGGTTCTCATTCTTATCTATAAAATGAATACTATCACTCTGGATCAGCGTTCCGCTGGCATTCATCCCTTTACTGGATCCGGCAACAATATAATCTCTGCCGGGAACCAGGAGCCTGTCATTAATTCTAACACTCATTTTTCCAGGAAATGTGTTTATAGAAAAAGTATAGTGCTGGAAATAATCATTCCCATTCAATGGTAAAAGTTTGTATTCCTTGAATTGCGATGCAAGAAAATTTGCTGCTTTTTTCATTCCGTCCTTCGTGTAGCCTCTGCCCCAGAATGCCGAACTACTGAGCGTGTCTACCATTTTCTTCCCAAACGCCAAATCCTGGGCATTCCCGGAAATGTGAATTATCAATAAAAGTAAAAATAGTGTTGCTCTCATCTCTCTTCTATCTCTTCGCTTTTTTGTCTTTTATCGGGATCCAAATTTCTTCTTCGGATTCCGGATCGTCGTTTTTATATTTTTCACCAAGAATTTCAAAGTGTGGCCGATGGTCGAGTGTATATTCTGAACCCGGCAACCATATCCCGAAGATATACCGAAAGAGTTCCGGACCTGAACTTGCCGATCCTGTATGCAAAAAGACTGCATACAATCCATCACCCAAAACAAAAGACTCCATGCCATCCGGAATTGAAAATTCATTTGCTACTTCTACGGCTGCCCACTTTTCAAAGTCAGAATCCGGATTAAATTTTTCAAAATATCCAGCATTGTATATCTGCATAGAGAAAAGTTCCGCTCCAATAACGTCTTGAACTTCTCTCCGTCTTGACATGAACTCTTTCCACAGATCACGGGTTGTATTATTGGTCAGTGACATTGTTCTGTGTATCCCAACAAGTTTTTTTTTAGTCAAAATCCGAATTTCTGGCTCCATCGTCAATTCAGTTTTCAATTTCAATATCATACTTTTCAAGAAGTCCTGAGATACCGGAAGCAGAAAATTTCGCTTTTTTGATTTTGTTCTTTTCGGGATCGATACTATAATTGAAAGCTGTTCTGAAATCCGTTCCTTCCAATATTGTTACATCAAATTTCGAATTCAATAAATCACATTTATCGAAAACAGAATTGTTTAAATCCGCTTCCGTAAAATCCACCTCATTCAATTTACAGTTTCCGAAATTTGTTTTTTTTATTTTCAGTTTGTAAAAACACGAATGGCTTAGGTTACAATTATCAAAAGTAAAAGAAAGACCAAATGGGTTACAATTTTCAAAATGTAAACCAAGCATTTTACATTCCTTGAATTCAATGTTTCGGAAAGCGGTTCTTGTTACCTTTGCTATACTCAAATTACAGCCAATAAATTCGCAATCAGTAAACTGAAATTCAGAAAGGTCGGCATTTGAAAAGTCGCAGTTCTTGAAAACACATCGTTCATATTCCCCTTCCTCCAATGGGTTTTCTGTAATATTACTTTTATCAAAACTTATATTTTGGATAAGGACCATTGTCAAATTTAATATTGTAAACCTTACTCGTCACTACTTACGCACTTCCTCAATTGAATTGAATTTGTCTCGATATTTGCCCGGAAATGATTTGCGTTGCAGATAAATCAACATTATTGAATTGCAAAACGAACAATAATTGCAGATTGTATTTTTATCTTTTGAAACTGGACAACGTCTTCTTTTTCTCCATCAATGTTGTAGGCATCCTCTGAAGATCGACTTCCTCTTATATTCAAACTCTGTATTGAATTTATTGATCGATGGTCCAAATATGCATTTTCCTTTTCTTCGATGATCACTGCCTTGCCAATGTATTCGCCAATTGCGTCCAATAAGTATTCAGCCTTGGTTTTTGCTGCTTAAATTGCCAGAATTCTTACCTCCTTTTTCAAGCTGTCAATTTTGGAATGATTCACCTTCTCTATGGAGGCTTCCGTAATCTCCAGTTTATCGAGCTCCTCAAAAACTTGCCCTAATTGGAATGCAGATGAAACTTTAAGTGTGTATGCCTTTTTTGTCAGCACGTCTTTCGTCCGCCACCTCACCCTCACATAATCAGAAACTGCATCTGACAAATAAAGGTTTTTCAAATCCACATTGATTTCCTTCAGGGATAATTTCAACTTTACTTCCTGCTGATCAATTGTCAATTTCTCTCTTCCAATATACTTCTCCTTAATAAAAATCGAGACAAATATTTCATCCGGTACAATTTCTTGTTCAGCATGTCCAATCACTTCAATGTAGGGTTTCTCTTCCGATTCATTTTTTATTTGAGCCTGTAGAGAAATTGAATATGTAAATAGTAGTAGAAGAAAGAAGTTGCGGAAACTGTGCATTTGATACCTTTTGAGTGTAGTTAGATGATCGGCCATTGGGTTTTTCTAAAAGACCCATAGCCGAAATTAGTAAACTATTTCTTCGTTTCAAATTCGACAAGACAGGGGGATTCAGGATAAGATTTTGGGGGGTTGGCATTGACTGTTCCAAACCTATTTCTTCAGTAATTTCAGTGTGTGCTGAAGGCCTCTTTTACTTCCCCAGCCAAAATGACCAGGGATCACAAATACCGGGTTGAGGAATTTTTTAATCACTTTTTTTACGGAGTGTGGCCATTCTTCAAGATTTGCATCGTTAATGTAACCCAAATTATTATTTTCTGTACTCTTCACAAGGCATCCACCATAAAGGATTTTCTCATTTGGACACCAGATCACAATATTGTCCTTCGAATGTCCCTCGCCGGGATAAAACGTTTGAAAAAGGTGTTTGCCAAAATTAAACGTTGTATCCTTATCAAAATAGAAGGCCGGCTGATTTTCACCTTTCTCTTTACACAAATCAAATGTAAGTTTGGATGAATAGGTCTTTATTCCCTTATCATTATAATAGTTCACGGCAGCCGTCCGATCGTCGTGAAAATGGGTAGAAATTGATGAAATGACTTTTTTATGATGCCTGAATTCAATACTATCAAGCAAGGGTTGAAACTGACTAGTGTCCCATGGAGTATCAAATAGTACAACTCCAATATCGGTAACAACATACATTCCATTAGAGGGAAAAACGGATCCTTGAATTAGTTTATATGTTGTGAAAATAAAGTAATCACCAATCAGGTGGGTGATCGTCAAATTCTTCAATGTATCTTGAGTGATTGCCTTTGCTGAGTCTTCAGAACTCATTGTGGTCTTAATACCATTGCGATCAAATTTTACTTGCGCAATGGTGTTGATGCACAGGAATATTGTAACCCATAAAAGGTTCATAGATCTCATTAGGAAAGTAAATTTATTCTATTCAACACATGTCTGGTATAAGACAATTGGTTTAAAAATAAATGTTTTTTATCGTTTACTTTTAATTAATTCAATAGCTGAATGGAGTACAAAATCTTCTCCCTTCAAAATAGTGTGGATGTCTGGGTGAACTGTGTATTCTGGGATTACACCATGACCTGTATTCTGATCCAAATTTGTAACCACCAATTGATAATTTGAATTGTCGCAAATTATTTTCGTATTTGGTAAAATCGTTTTTGATTTTAGGCCGAAAACGCCACTGAAAACAACTGCATTTCCGCCTGTTTCAGAACCTAGAAAAACACCTCTTTTGTAAAATTTAATTTTCGAACAAAAAGATGCTGTATTCGAGAAGCTTCCTCCATTAATTAATACATAGAGATTTCCTTTGTACGAATTCTGTTTTGATTGATTCAAGCCAAGCATCTTCCCGGACTCCGTTTTCAATCTTTGTTCCCCTTGTTTATTCTTGTTTACCGATTTAATTTCTTTGAAATATTCGAAATTGGAATCCAACAAATAAGATAACAACAGGATTGCCGGTTGAAAATTTCCTCCTTGGTTATCTCTCAGGTCAATTATTAGATTTTCTGTCTTTGCGGCTTTCATCCGACCAAAGGCTTCCTCAATTTGATGATCCAATTTATTATCGTCCCAT
The DNA here is from genome assembly GCA_016720655.1 of Bacteroidota bacterium. Lineage (GTDB taxonomy): Bacteria > Bacteroidota > Bacteroidia > AKYH767-A > 2013-40CM-41-45 > JADKJP01. The sequence continues at coordinate 119,579 of JADKKE010000033.1, read as the reverse complement.
GTTTTTATTTTAAATATGGCAACGTTCGTCAGACTATCTATTACAAAAGAGAAATTAACGGGATCGATCATTATGGCATACGGAACCGGATATCTTCCCACATAATTGGAGGCAATTTGTTTTTTTGACAGGGCTTTTATATTAATTTCTACTTCGGCAGTATTTCCATTTGATACTTTCAATTTGAAGTTCTCCGGATGTCCAAAATGATAACTAAAATATTCTCTGAAATAATTGTTGAGAATCCAGTTCGGGTAGCTTTCATTGTATCCATCCCGTACCTGTCTCTTCAACAAGTAATCCATAACATCTGCAGCGCGCATCCCATTAATCTCTTTAATTTCTGACCCTTCGGCAATGCTTGTATCTTCAGAAAGGTTGCGTGTAATAAACAATTTACCCTCGGACCAAAAAATTGCAAATGGAAAAAACCTTGCTTGCTGATTGTAAAAACTAACTTCTCCCTTTCCCGGATAGAGGTTGGAATGGCCGTCTTTTATTAAACTGGATAAGGGAGTTGTGTATGTATAGAATTCCAACGAAGTCATTGGATGTATATTCTGATAGAGACTGTCAAATGATTTATCAAGAATTCGTTTTTCTGTGTAGAGATATAGATTCCCCAGATTATTTTCATATCGTTGTTTCAAGACAATGAAATCTTTTTGCAACTCTGCAATTGAAAATGTTTTTTCAAAGCGTGAATCAACTGATTGTGCCGACGAAACTATCTGAATTCGAAGAATGCACAATAAAAGTAAGAATATCCGCAATGAAATTTTCATCTTCATTCAATTCTAAGCAATATCCACAAAATAATCAAACGTGTGAATAATGTAACTTATTTAAATAATTATGTAAGAGGTATGGTACAAATTTCCTGACTTTTACTTCTTCTTATTGTCATTATCGCCAATATGATTTGTCGTTAACGTGGTGATATACTTTAGTAAATTCTAGCTGATTTTGCTAAATTTTGAAGCAAACAAAATCATACTCAACTTTTCAGGAACAGAAGAGCGTTGCAGGATACGATTTTGAAAGCTCAGGAGTGCCGGGTCCAATACAAATTTCGGCGTGTTCATTCTCTTTTTTATTTCACGAATGGTTTATTGCCTCCATTTCTTTCTATGAGTAAATCAATTCGATCAAAATACGTTTTCTCAAAAGGGCTGGATCACTATTTTCATAATGTTCATAAGGCCTATCAATTTACTACCCGATTTTTTAAGGAAGTTTTCAAACCTCCTTTTCACTTACGTGAAGTTATTGAGCAATGCTTTGAAGTTGGGTTAAAAGCATTGCCCTTGATTACAGTTACCGGTTTTATAATTGGAATCGTGTTTACAAAACAATCTCGTCCATCATTGGAAGAATTTGGTGCAACATCATGGCTTCCATCATTGGTGGGTATTGCAATTGTAAAAGCTCTAGGCCCACTTGTGACGGCATTGATCTGTTCCGGAAAAGTGGGATCAAGTATTGGTGCTGAACTTGGATCGATGAAAGTGACCGAGCAAATTGATGCAATGGAGGTTTCAGCAATAAATCCTTTCAAATACCTGGTGGTGACTCGCGTACTTGCGACTTCCATCACCATTCCCATCCTCGCTCTGTATTGCAGTACTGTCGCTTTGTTCGGAGGTTACATTAATGTTCACGGAGAAGAAACCACAAGTCTGGTGACCTTTTTTCAAAATGCTTTTAAGACCATTTCTTTCCTCGATATTTTCACATCTGTATCGAAATCCATTGTCTTTGGATTTACAATAGGTATGGTTGGTTGTTACAAGGGATTTCATGCCTCACAAGGCACGCGTGGTGTGGGAAGAGCTGCGAATCAGGCAGTCGTGCTGGCCATGTTCCTGGTCTTTTTAGAAGAGATTGTAATTGTACAGATCGCAAACTGGATCCGGTATTTTTAATTATGGAAAAAACTGAACAACATATTATAAATAGTGAAAATCCTGTTATTTCAATCAGAGGGTTGTATAAATCTTTTGATGAGCTTCATGTATTAAAAGGAATTGATCTCACTGTTTCAAAAGGTGAAAATGTAGCCATACTTGGAAAATCCGGAACTGGTAAATCAGTGCTTATAAAAATGATTGTCGGACTTCTTCGGCCGGACCGAGGCGATGTAATTGTGCTTGGTAAAGAAGTTGACAAATTAAATACGAAGGATCTGGATGCATTGCGCTTGCGTATCGGATTTTCATTTCAAAATAGTGCATTGTACGACAGCATGAATGTGTATCAGAACATTGCATTTCCATTAACAATGAATGTGAAACATCTTACAAAGAAAGAAGTGGATTCTGCGGTCATGGAGGCACTGGAAGCTGTTGGTTTGAAAGAGAAGGTTAAACAAATGCCTTCTGATTTGTCGGGTGGACAAAGAAAAAGAATCGGCATTGCACGCACCTTAATTCTAAAACCGGAAATTATGTTGTACGATGAACCCACATCCGGACTTGATCCCATCACCAGCGCTGAAATAAATGATCTGATCAATGAAGTACAACGACAATACAACACCAGCTCTGTAATCATCACACATGATCTGACATGTGCGAAAGCAACCGGCAATCGTACGGCAATGTTGCTGGATGGAAAATTTCTGGTGGTGGGAAAATTTGACGATGTATTTGCAAGTAATGATGAACAAGTAAAAAGTTTTTACAACTATAATTTTATCCAATAAGCCATGAATGATAAATCAAATAAACGTCCGGTAATAGTAGGTCTTTTTGTTTTATTGGGACTGATATTTCTTGTCATCGGAATTCTGATGGTGGGTAACTTACATGAAACGTTCAAAAAGAAAATGAGTATCGTTTCACTTTTTGATGATGTCAGTGGTTTACAAACAGGGAATAACGTCACGTTTTCAGGAGTGAAAGTCGGGATAGTAAGCGAATTGCATTTCTATGGCAATAGCCAGGTAGAAGTTCGCATGAAAATTGAAACAAAAGTGTTGGAATACATACGCAAAGATGCGAAGGTGAAAATCGGAACTGATGGTATCATCGGAAACAAGATGCTTGTAATTTACGGTGGCAGTGCAAGTGCACCGGAGGTAGAAGATGGCGATACACTTGCTGTTGATACAACGTTTACATCCGAAGACATGATCAATACCTTACAGGAAAACAATAAAAATTTCCTTGCGATTACAAACGATTTTAAAATTATAAGCAAACGACTTGCGCAGGGAGATGGTGCTGTAGGGAAAATGCTTACTGAAAATTCTGTATACGACAATATTAATTCCGCAACTGCATCACTCAAAATCGCATCTGCAAAAGCACAACAATTGGTCAACTCGCTTGCCGACTTCAGTTCTGGTTTAAATAAAAAAGGCACACTCGCAAATGAGTTGGCAACAGACACGGTAGTCTTTAACTCACTAAAGGCTTCTGTTTTGCAATTGCAACAAATTGCAGATACTGCAACGGTCTTCATTGGCAATCTGAAAGAAGCAAGCGGAAATACAAAAACGCCAATTGGTGTTTTATTGCATGACGAGAAGGCCGGGGCTCAATTAAAAGTGAGTATCGATAATTTAGAAAGCAGCTCGAAAAAACTCGATGAGGACCTCGAAGCGGCCCAACACAATTTTTTGCTTCGTGGTTATTTTAAAAAGAAAGCAAAAACGGATACCGTTCCTTCAGGAAAATGATTATTCCTATTATTGGAACCTAGTCCTGCACTTCGCCATTTGTACAATGTTACTCTTACATCACTGACGGAAGTGCCCCTCCCTGCTGAGTATTTATTTCGTTTGGGCTACTCTTTTATCACAGTTTGAGTGCTGTAGCGCTTTCCTTCAACAATTTTCAACAAATATATTCCTGAACTCATCTGATCAAATTGAATTGTGGCCCTGTTCTGATTTGCAGGAATGCTCTCCTGAAAAACAATACGCCCATTGAAATCAAAAAGCACTATTTCCCACTTGTCATCTACAGGAGCACCCAATACAATATTGAGTTTATCAGAAATGGGGTTGGGAGATAATTCAAATTCAACTTGCGGAATTGCAGCACTGATCGAACTTGACTGACATGATGGAATCCTGGATTTACCATCCAAATTCCAGGCTGTTTGAATCGGAATACACAACCAGTCAAGTGCGGTAACAGCATTATCCGGTTCACGTGTTGTACCTGAATAATCAAACACTTCAAATATATCTGTTTGGTTAGAATTCCAATTTACAGTTCCTGTTATATTGCAATTGTTTGCATTTGAACTTGCATCAAGTAAAGTATTTCCGGCACCGTCTTCACATTTCCAGTTTGCTAAAAGTTGATTGTAATAGGGATGTAAATTTGTTACCGGAATTGTTGCCCAATCCAGCAGAACACTATCCGGAATTACGGCATTCCAGATCCGGATGTCTTTCAGGCTCCCGTCAAAATCATATCCGTAAGTTGTTGTCCCATCCTGGTTGATCACAAGAGGCAAACCGGTATCAATGTTTCCGATCGTTTGCATTTTATCAAATCCGACAACGACTCCATCTTCATAGGCTGTCATTAAACCGGTTCTGTCAAAACTAACGGCGAGGTGATGCCATTCGTTCGGTAAAAGAAACCCGCCCTGAACATCAAGTCTGTTTGTTCCATCACCAATATTTACTTTCCAATACTGTCCTTGTTGAGCAGAAATTACAAAACCAGCATTCAAACCACTGTTCCAGTCTTTGTTGCTAATGAATGAGGGGTCGCCTGTATACAAAGATGCTTTCACCCAAAATTCAATGGTGAAATTCTGTGTTGCTCCAAATGTGAAAGCTGATTGATTCACAGGAATTGCATATGATCCTGCATTGAAATGTGCTTCATTATATGTATGCGATTGACTAATCGGGATTCTGATAAGATTTTGGGATGTGAAATTATCGTTTGCATAAATATTAAAAATCGTTCTTTCGTTTATTGTACCTCCGCCATGGCCGGAAGGTATACCGCCGTGATCAGTTGTTAATACGATGAGCCAGTCTTCATTTATATAATCTATTCGGTTATGCAGTGCCGTTATGATCTCTGAAATATATCCATCGGTAATTTCTATCGCCTGAATATATTCAGGAACGACAGGCGAAAATCCAAAAGAATGTCCGGCATGATCAACATCATCAAAAGCAACAAATAAAATATCCGGGTTATCATTATTGAGTGCATTCACCGCTTCAGTTTTTACTTCCAGATCGGTAGCATAGATTTGTTCTGCATCGGCCGATTGAATAATGTTGGTGTTGAGCGGACCCCAATGTACAATTGAAATGGTGCTAAGAGTAGAATCAAATGTTTCAGCTCTTGTCAGAAAGTCGGGGTATAACCCATAGTTTGATCCCGCAAAAGAATTGTCCGTTACTCCGTGCTTGGTATGCCAGACACCGGTGAGCATATTGCTCCATCCGGTTCCACTCCAGGTTTTGTATTCTGTTAATCCGTTCCCACTATAAATCGCTTGCACGAGCAATCCGTCAATTGTTGAAGCATTCGCAGTTTCAACTGCATCCCATCTGCAACCATCCACACCGATGAACAAAACTTTACGTGCGGTAACGGAATTAAAAGTGAAAAAAGTAAGCGCAAATATTAATAGTGCTCGTGTGGTGTTTTTCATTTTTCGAATATTAAGTAATGTTCTGGCTCCTCATTAATTGATGAGATCTTCAGCCGATTTTAGTAAGTGTCATTTCCCAATTCCATTCCCAGGTTTCACCATTATTCTCTGAAAATGCCTGAGACCAAACCGGATGCCGTGGATTTTGAGCGTTCCATTGATAAAGAACAACTATATCCTTTCCATTCAGATTGCCATTCGCATACAATTTCCCGAGTCCCTGATCGAATGATCCGGTAACGGGATGTTCGTCCATAGCAGGGTTGCTCGTATCGATCCAATACACAGTCCATAGTTTTGTTTGTGGATCAAAAAGACGGATCGCCATTCCTTCAAAAGCCTGTCCATCAAATGTCGCATAGTAATTTTCAACATTCCCAAAACCGTTCAGGGTTTTCCTCATGTGTAATTCTGATTCAAATTCAATCCACTCTGTACAATTATTCAATCGGGTCTTCAACTTGCGATTGTGGACTTTCCATTTGCCTTCCAAAAAATTAAAATCATCATGAGATGAAGTAGTGCTCGGTTGAATTTTAAACAATGTGATTGGTTCCATAGTTTTAGGGATTTACAATTTGGTCACTTCAGAATCAAGTGATGAAACACAATAATACAATTTTATAAAGATTAATAAAATGGAAAATTCGAGTCGGGTTAAAAATGAGAGATTCAATTGGTGATTGAATATATTTTGCCTACTCCACGACAAAAAAAACAATGTTCTCGAATGATCTTTATGCTAGGGCCGGGCAATCATTAAAAACAATTGCGAATTATTTTCAATCATCGAATAGTCCGCGGACTCTACCAATTCATCTCCGTTGAGGTCATCGGGAACATATCCGAACAGAAAATTTTGCGAGCTGTTTTCAATACTGCTGTAATCTGTCGATTCAATTAATCCATCCTGGTTTATATCCCCACTCCAGAGAGCGAAATTTCCGTCGGAGAGATTCACCAAGTTGCTCCCGAATGCAGTGCTTTGCCCTGTAGAAAAATCGTAGCTTTTATTCGGTGTACTCATCAAGACCGGTATCGCACTCCATGTTTCCAGACAATTCCGATGCTGTACAACAATATAATATGACGTTCCAAGAGTTGCAGATGGAAATGAAAAAACACCATTTCCATTTCTTGAGAGTGTTGACACATTTGAAAACAATTTTTGATGAGGCGGACTTGCTGATGCCAGAGATACAATTATAGTATCTGTTACAGTAGGAGAAATGGTTCCGATCATCTGGCCAGCACCCTGATACAATCCTTCAATGAACAATTTCAGATTTAATGTCAGTCCGGAAGAAATAGAAAATATCGTGCCACTTGAAACACTTCCACATGGAGAAGTAATCACCGAAATGATTCCGCTTGTACTTGAAGGAACAACAGCCGTGATTTGTGTTGGGCTGTTCACAGCAAATGATGTCGCTGAAACTCCATTGAACTTTACATCAACCACATTCACAAAATTTGCACCGGTGATCACTACTGACGTTCCTGCTATTCCGGAGGCAGGAACAAAGCCGGAAATACTTTGTGGAGTGGTGATCGTCATCGCAATTGCATTCGATGAAGTAGTTGCTGTGGTTGCTCCTATTGTGAATTTCATATTCGGTCGCGTTGTAGTTGTTGTCCCGGAAGCCTGATTACAAGCTCCTGCTCCTGCAGATCCATCAGCCTGATAATACGTTGATGCGGTAAACGCTGCTGCAGTCACCAGATTCTGATAAGCGACATGACCAACGACCTGATTAGAAAAACAAATATCAAAAACAAGATTGGATGTTCCATTCCAATAATAAGGTGTTGTAAAGAAATGTGTGTTGAGCGAATTCAGAATTGGAGTATAATTTACCGGTCCAAAAACTGTTGTTAGAACCGGTGTTTGGAAAGTATTTGTTGCAGAAATAGCGGTGGCAACTCCCAATTTCACAGTGTACCCATTCATTGTCACCGGATCTCCAATGGTGCCTCCCACCGTGAATCCAATAGACAAAATATTTCCTGCGCTTCCTCCGCTTAGTTCTGAGGCACGAATTATATATTGCTGTCTCCCATTTCCATAATATGTCGGATATGCAGCACCAAGTGGACTTGTTGTTCCATTTAAACTCGTGCCGGCACCAAGTGTAATGATGCTGGGAATCGGACAAGTAATTGAACTTGTCACATCACACGATACAATTTGCCCGTTAGTAATAGATGAAGATGTTAAATTTGAATTATTGCTCCCGGCATTCAAGCCATTGACCTTCCATTGATATACCGACGGTGTTCCCCCGGTCACACTGGCATTGAACGAAACTGCAGCCCCTGCGCATGAGGGATTCGTTCCACTTGTTTGTGTTATACTCACCGTTGGGTTTCCTGTTGGCGTAATTGACATCGTGATCACATTAGATGTAACAGTTGATACCGTTACACACTGCAGGGAAGATGTGAATGTACAACTTACAAATTGTCCACTCGTAAGTGATGTTGTTGAAAAAGATGAGCTGTTACTTCCCGTGTTTACGCCGTTCACCGACCATTGATAACCCGGTGTAGCTCCGCCATTCACAGGAATCGCAGTGAATGTTGCCAAACTTCCCGAGCACAATGGATTGTTTCCGATTGTTTGAGAAATGGAAACTGAAGGTGTAAGCAATCCATTCACAGCTATTGAAATGAGATTGGAGGTAGCGGGATTTCCTCCTATACCCGGAATGCTTGAAGTCATCACACATCTCAGAACCTGTCCATTGCTTAAAGTGGACGTTGAATAAGCGGGATTATTGCTACCAACATTTACACCATTTACCTGCCACTGAAACGTTGGTGTGCTTCCTCCATTGATCGGGGTTGCGGTGAATGTTGAGGATGCGCCGTCACATTGCGGATTCGTACCACTTGTTTGTGAGATGTAAACAAGCGCTGTGTTGTTACACATGGGAACCCTGGATTTTCCATCCAGATTCCATGCTTGTTGAATGGGAATACACAACCAGTTAAGCGCACTCACAGCATTGTCAGGTTGTCGTGGAGTTTCAGTATAATCATAAACAACAAATGTATTCGACTGATTCAAATTCCAGCTCATTGCACCTGTGACAGTACAATGGTTGCTATTTACACTTGCGTCCGACAAAGTATTTCCTGTGCCGTCTTCACATTTCCAATTCGCCAAGTAAATTATTATAATTAGGATGAGAAGCAGTCACAGGAACAGTTGCCCATTCAATCAATGTGGTGTCAGGAATCACAGTATTCCATACCCGAATGTCTCTAAGACTCCCGTCAAAATTGCTACCATAAGTTGTTGTACCATCCTGGTTGATTACAAGTGGTAAACTCGCATCAATGTTTCCGATGTTTTGCATCAATTCAAAACCAACAACTACTCCGTCTTCATATGCTGTCATCAATCCATTTCTGTCAAAGCTCACAGCAAGATGATGCCATTGATTTGGCGAAATAAATCCACCCTGAATATCCAGTCTGTCAGTGCCATCTCCAATATTTACTTTCCAATACTGTCCTGATTGTGCCGAAATAACAAATCCGCGATTGACACCACTATTCCAGTTTTTATTGCTGATAAAAGCAGGATCTGAAACATAGGAGTTTGCTTTTACCCACAACTCAATTGTAAAATCTTGAGTAGATCCAAAATTGAAGGGTGTCTGATTCGCAGGCACTGCAAATGTTCCTGCATTGAAATGCGCTTCATTAAATAGTATCGTTTGATTAATGGTTGTCCGCGCAAGATTTTGTGAAGGAAAATTCGGATTGGAATAGATGGTGAATATTGTCCTTTCATCCAATGTTCCTCCGCCATGTCCGAACTGATTCCCGCCATGATCGGTTGTTAAAACAACAAGCCAGTCTTCGTTTGCATAATTTGGTCTGCCGGACATTGCTGTCAATAATTGTGAGATATACCCATCTGTAGTTTCTATTGCCTGAATGTAATTCGGAATGCTTGGAAGAAAGCCATAAGTATGACCCGCATGATCCACATCATCAAAGGCAACAAACAAAATATCCGGGTTGTCATTTGTGAGTGCAATTACTCCTGCATTTTTTACTTCCAGATCCGTTGGGTAAGTTAATTTGCTGTCTGCAGAATTGATGATTGTTGAATTGATCGAAGACCAGTGTGCAATAGAAATCGTACGTAGTCCCGAATTAAAATTTTCTGCTCTTGTAATGAAGTCGGGATATTGCGCATAATTGGACCCCACAAAAGTATTGTCGGTTACTCCGTGCTTGGTATGCCAGACTCCTGTGAGCATATTGCTCCATCCTGTTCCACTCCAGGTTTTGTATTCTGTTAATCCGTTCCCGCTATAAATTGCATGTGCAAGCAATCCGTCTATACCCGGGGCATTCGCGGCAACTATGGCGTCCCAGCGGCAACCATCGACACCGATAAATAATACTTTTCTTGCACTTGCCGGAAGAAATCCTCCCACCTCAAATACAATTAATAAAATAAAAAACAAGCTTTTTTTCGTTCCTCCCATGGTAAAAATAAATGAACCATCACGTTATCCATGATCGCTATGAATAAAAAGGGGGAAAGGACTTACGTCCGAGAACGAAAGATAACCAATTTCCTGATCAAATCAATGTTCGCTGAACTGCAAAAATTGATTTTAAGGATTGAGGAACGCCTAGACCTGGCGAAGTTCTATACTGTTTCTCATCGGTATGAGTAATTCCTTTCCCTCCTTTGAATATTAAAACATCACCTGATACCCAATATGGATTGCAGGTACATAAGTAATCTTATCGCTCATAAATTTTCTTTCGCCAATTGAATTCGCTTTTGATAACATCAACTCCTTGCCAACATTCAACCAAGGGTTGAGGTAGAGTCCGCAGTTTTTAAAGGGTCTGAGTACATACCCAGCCCGTATATTTGGATAAATGCTTCTGAAGTTCGCTCTTCCATCTGCAGAATTATTCTTAACTGATTTAGAATAAAGAAAAACAGAGGGTCCGAAATGAAATCCCGACCTGTTGTTCCTGATAAAATAATCAGCAAAGAGTGCATAGCTGGTGTTTATTTTCAGCTCACGGAAGCCCCGGTCATAATTTGATTTACTCATCATGGCATCGGGAAAATTGGAACTATATATAGAGCCCATGAATGTAAAATGATCCAATGTTTGCGGACTGAATTTTAAGCTGAAAGAATATCCGCCAAGTACAAAGGGGGCTGGATCAAGTTCTATCGAAATATAATTTTTAGGCCGATTAGAAATGCTTGCATTTTGCGCGTTTGTTTCAAGGCAAATGCAGAGTAATAAAATAAGGTGAAGCGTTTTCATTTGTTGTGGGGTTTAAGGGTTAGTAAATTTCTCCACAAAGAACCCTCAAGACTCTCCAAAATCCATTAACAAATGATAAAAATTACTCGCCTTTGCTTAATTCACCCCGGAGTCTGCTAAACGAAACATTTGTTATTCCTAAATAAGACGCTATTACAGGATGTGCTATTAAATTTTCCAAAATACCATATTCACTTCTGAATTGTATCAATCGATCCTTTGCAGTAAGCGACGCAAATGAAATTTCTTTTTCGGTTTTCCGTATCAGTTCATTCACCAAAATCGTATTCCCAAAATTTCTTATTTCTAAATTTTCAATCATGAGATTCAGAAATTCGGCGGCCGAAAATTCAACCAAATCTACATCGGTGAGGGCCTGATAATTCAAGAGGGAGATTTGTTCTTTTGTCCTTGTAATGTGTGGTGACAAAACAGAATTTTGCTTAAAAAAAGAAAGTGTTATTTCTTCTCCTTCCGGATTGAGCAAAAAGCTTCTGCAAAATCCATTTAAAATCATGTACTCCGATTCGTTTCTATAACCAACACGAATAAATACTTCGCCCTTCTCCTGTGGCTGTATCTGAAAATCGATTTTAAATCTGTGAACGATTTATCAGAGAGGTGATAAAATTGATTGAAATTCTCTTTCAATGGATCGTTTTCACTTTTTGTGGTCATCTCATTCGAAATTACTTTTCACAAATTTTACCCCAATTAATACCAACCAGCATAACCAAAGTGTACTGCCAATAAATCCGGCAGCCCTTCCTGGGGGGAAGGAAGGGCCCCCGGGGGGAACCTTTTTTTTTTTTGGGGATCGCCGGGGGCGGGGGGAGGGCGCCCGGGTTTGCCTCTCCCCCCCCCCCCCCCCCCATTTGTTTTTTTGGAGAAAAAAGACCGGGCCTTTTTTTCCCTCCCCCCCCCGTTTGGTGTTTTTCTGCGGGGGCCGGGACCACAAAGGTCCCCGCCCCCCCCCCTCCCGGGCGGGTTCCGATCCCCCCAGGTGGGGTGGCCCCCGGCCCCGGCGTTTTTTTTTTTTCTCCCTTTTCCCCCCCTCTTTGGGGGGGGGGAGGGGGTCCCTTTTTAGCAAAAGCACCCCCCCCCCGGGGGGGGCGCCCCCCCCCCCCAATTTTTGGCGGCCCGGGTGTCTTTCCTATCCGGGTACTCAAAAATTATTGTCAAAAATGTATAGGGAATAAACAATGCTATCGCACCTATGATCAATAAACAACCGATGATTTTGTTTGTTCGGGAAGACATTGTGTTTGGTGCTATTATTGAATAATTAATCGCGAACGAAAATTACGCGGGACGAATAGATAATTGTTTCCAGTCTTTCCAGAGGTAAAGTGCCCACAACACCTCAATAATTTGCAAGGTTGCATAGCCTAACTGCAAAGGCCAGTCAAAATAAGTCTGACCTTGTAGTACGTTGATGTAGACGATAACAAAAAGTAAACTCGGAATCATACCGGCGTAGCGTAACCATTTTGGATACAAACTGCACCAGAACATACACACCAGTGCCGGAATCATGGGCATCACCATTGTCATACCTCTGTCAACACTGATGGATGCCCGGCTCAATGCTGCCAGTGAAATTCCATGCGTAATTCCCAGAAGAATGTATGCTGATGCAGCGACATGCTGTCCACGCAAACCGGTATACCTTGCGGCCATGACAGCCGCTGAAATAGCAAAAGCATTGCCAATCTGGAAAAACAGAATTTGTTCCGTCGTATTCTCGTTACAGCAAAAGCCAAATAAGCTGAACAACAAATTTAAAGAATACGAAATCGCAATAATATAAACCAGACTCCTGTTTTCAAATTCAGATTTGTTCATTTTTTAGGGGACAGTGTTTCCTTTTTTTAGAAGTACAGTTTGCAAACAAGTATCGCCGTGAGTACGCACACGAAATCAACAAGAAGCATCACACCCAATGTGTACCGTGTTTCTTTCACATTCACAGAGCCAAAATAAAGCGCAATAACGTAGAATGTTGTTTCAGCTGCTCCCTGAAAGAGACAGGACAGTTGTCCGGTGAAACTGTCCGGACCAAATGTTTTCATTGCATCCAGCATGAAACCACGAGAACCACCCGCGCTGAATGGGCGCATCAGGGCAACGGGTATCGCATTGGTGATCTGCGGATCAACATTGAACAAATTCATAAGTGCGGTGATTCCACTCATCACTATATTCATAAGCCCTGAATTGCGAAAGATGCTCAAGGCAACGAGCATTGCGATCATGTAGGGAAGTACACGCACTCCCGTTGTGAAGCCGTCTTTTGCACCCGTGACAAAAGAATCGAAAATATTGGTTTGGTTTTGTTTGAATATTTTTTCGTGAAACAAACTGTATGCAACAATCAGGAGTATGATGAACAGCAGCACGCCATTGCTCAGGTTGCCTGTGAAATGGATCTTTTCAATTCCTCCAAGTCGGGTGATATAAAACAACAGCAAACCGATCATTGCACTTACTCCGGCAATCAATAATACCACTGCCCAATTCAAAAGGTTGATGCGTTGTCGGATGCTGACAAAGATTAAAGCGGCGATTGTACCGACAAAAGAAGTGATAATGCATGGCAACATGATGTCAGCCGGATTGCTGGCATTTTGTGCTGCCCGATAACCGATGATGGAGGTTGGAATGAGTGTGAGACCGGCTGCATGCAGACACAAAAACATGATCTGACTATTGGAAGCACGCGCTTTGTTCTCGTTCACTTCCTGCATACTTTCCATCGCTTTCAAACCGAAAGGAGTTGCTGCATTATCGAGCCCGAGAAAATTGGCTGCGAAATTCATGGTCATGAATCCGTATGCCTCGTGACCTTTTGGAAGTTCCGGAAATATTTTGACGAAAATTGGTGTGAGAAACTTCGCCAGCTTGTTCAAAGCATGTGAATCGCCAAGAAGGTGGAGCAGTCCGCAAAAAAAAGTAAGGTAACCGATCAACGGAAGCCAAAGATCCAGAATAGTATTTCTGCACGTGATAAAAATTCCATCAGAAGCTTGCTTGCCGGTGCTCAGTTGTACAATTCCATTATCGGAAAGCATATACAAACTATCGCCTTGTTGAAAGCCTCCCGGTTTTGATGCTGTAATTTGAGCAAACAAAGCCGAATCCCTGAGCTGGAGATCCTGTGCTCGAAATTCAGCAAGTACAATCGGGTCATTTTGTTTTCCGTTCACCACATTGCCAATGGTGTAGGTGCGACCCGTGGCGAGCAGGATGAGAATGTAAAGAATACTGCCGGCAATGATGAATGACCAGAATCTGCTGAGTACCATATCTACAGCGTAAGGAAATAATTATTTTCAGAACAAAAGGGTCGATTTCCTGCAATCCATTGAAAACTTTCAACAATTGATTTTTCATTTCGTGCCAACAGCATAAACCCGGGAATCCGATGTTTTTAAAAAGGTCCGGAAGAAATGAAAATCAATACAAGGCAGTGTCTACTGTGACTTCCTTAGTGAAGGGCAAGAATGATTGTGTGTGTTTCCATTGTTCCATCCTTCTTGCGAAAATCCTTATGCATCACATTAACGTTGTTGAAGGCGTTTTTAATCAATTCACCCTTCAAAAAATCCAGTTTGTGATAATAAAAATAGGTTCTTTCACCTGTGCTCCCGCTTTGATATCCACTCTGTTCCGACTCTCCTTCAACAAAACTGATATAGATGGCGCCTTTAGGATTGAGCATAACAGAACAATCTCTGATCAACTTAACACAATCCTTTTCTGAAAGATAAGGAATGCAAAAGCCTATAACGATTCCATCATATTTCAATTGCAATTGATCGATTTCCCGGCTGTCCATCACACTAAAATGATGTGTGAGATTATTGGCCTTTGCCAGGGCGACCATGTTGGGTGAAATGTCGATGCCCTCGATTTTAAAATCTGCTCTTTTATTACTGAGATACTTCGTGATGTTCCCGGGTCCGCAACCAATTTCCAAAATTGAAGCATCTGCTTTTGACACCGCAGAACAAAAATCATCGTACGTATCATTGTACAAATCCAGTTTCATGAATGTGTCCTGATAGAGCTTGGCAACTTTATTCCAGGTTTCAAATGTTTCCTTGTAACGATCCATTGATTTCTATAGAACTGATATGTAAGGCCCCTGTATTTTATTGCTTAATAATTTTTCCTGATTGGTATTCATTAGTATTTATACCAAAACGATAGAAATAAATATCATCTGCAAATCCGGATAAATTAATGCTATTTGATTCATCCCTTAAATTTACATCCAACAGAATTTCACCCAATACATTAAAGAGCTGGAATCGATATTCTTCATTGCTCTTGAATCGTATATTCAATACATCATTCGTTGGGTTTGGAAACACAAACACAGAATGCATTTGGTCAGGAACATCTGTGGTTTGAGTGCTAATTGTAGTCACGTCTTTTTTGTAAATCTCTCCCTGATCAGTTCCTGCGAAAACAATGGAATCAATGACACAAATGGAAATGATATGTTTCGTGGCCGGTAAACCCAGATTATCTGCAGTCCATGTATATCCATCATCGGTAGAATAATAAAAACCATTTGAATTTCCCGTAAATGTAATCTGCTCATAGGATGCAAAGCAGTATCCATACTGGACCGGTAACACATTGAGCCAGGAAATTCCTTTGTCTGTAGAAAGATACGTTCCACCGATACCGCCAGTAACTCCGCAGAGTAAATTAGTGTCTCCGAGTCCTAAATGTTTTGCAGAAATGATACCGTTCTTTAATGTCCATGTTGCTCCTTTGTCATCAGAATAATATAAACCGGAGGGCAATACACCGGCAAATATTTCATTTCCCAGAACGCTGAAAGAATAAAAAACATCCTGACTGGTGAGGACCAAAACATTCGTCCACGTTGAACCGGAATCTGAAGAAATATAAATGGTTGCTTTATCTCCGGAAAAACTACCGGAAGTTCCTAGAATCAGCAATGAATCGTTGTGGGTCAGGGACCATGCCTGAGTTGGATTAGCTATGCCTGAATCAATACTTACCCAGGTGGAACCATTGTCATACGATTTGAAAACTCCATCATAATCAGATGTGATATACATTGTGGAATCCAAGAAAACAATATTTCTGACATAATTACATTGACAAGTATTGACGGTCCAGGATGCCCCAAAATCATCCGAATAATAGATCCCATTCAGATCACCGGCATAAAGAATATTTCCTTTGTTTGTCATCGCCCACACCTGGGCACTGCCTGTATGAACCAATTGCCACTGGGCCGAGGATGACAAGCAGAAAAAAAAGAAAAGAGTAAATGTGATAAATGAAAAAAAACTCCTCATCACGATTGATTTAAAAATTTAATGAAAGATACTAAAAAACAAACTTGACAAGAAACCTATTCGACAATTGTAACCTTTATTAGTCTCTGTTATTTCGGATAATGATTCGCTCTGAGGTTCTTTGCTGCGAGTAGAACAGTTTGTTTGATTCGTTGCTTTCGAGTTTCTGGCTTTTTTGCATTTTGTATCCATTCGAGAATAATTCGTTTTGACGATGGGGGAAAAGCCTGAAAATATTTTTCTGCAATTTTGTTTTTTAGTAATAGGATTTTTAAATCTTCCGGAATGATTGAACGTTGAACCTTTTCCAGTACCGTCCATGTCCCGGACTTTTTGGCAAGATCAATCATCGCTTGACCGGATGGGCGCATCAGACCTTGCTCAATGAGTCTTGCGACGCGTTCTTTGTTCGACTTACTCCAATTGCTTTTGGCTTTGCGTTGGCTAAAATATTGTATGTGGCTTTTGTCATCCCGCTTTTTTGCAATGCTGTCAACCCAACCAAAGCACAATGATTCTTCAACGGCCTCCTCGTAATTCACACATTTTGTAGTACTGTTTTTGTTGTGAATGATGAGCCAGACACTTTTCTCCTTCTGGTGATTTTTCTGCAACCATGCCCTCCAGGTTTTTCGGGTCCTTGCGTAAACGATTTTGGGCTCTACTTTCTTGATCATTACAGCCTGTCTTTTTTTATTAATATCCCTTGAGAAGAATGTTTTCGAACAATTAATTTTTCAAAAATAATAATTGATTCTCAGGGCGGATAAATTTCGGAATATCCAACCCGCTTCCACAATATCCCGTTTGGTTCCCAGGGAAATATGCTTGTTGTTTACACCCCACAAATAGCCGTGCCCGAGCTTCAGTTCAATTTGTACTTTTATTGTTGGGGTAATTTTCAAACTGGGGATGAGTCCTAAACAAGCAAAGTATCCATATCTGTAAATATTTGTTCCCGATGAAAATCTTGGCTGGCTATCAAAATGCAAATTGAATTCGGGACTTAGGTAGAAAATAAAACGGGATTGTTTTTTTGTTGTGGCCCAATTCAAGGCCGTTGAAACACACAACGCTTTTGTTCGGAATGATTTTTCAAAGTAGACAGGAAAAACCCATTCATTATTGTTTTTTATTTGCCGGCCCCAGGATGCGCTGATTAAATATTCGTCATTCGAATACACCATTGCTCCTAATCCCAGTTGATGGCTGGGAGGAATGGATGTGACTGATTCCTGTCCTAAGCAGAATTCCACAAATAAGATAAATATATTACTCGTGAAGATTAGCCTCTTAATAATTTTATTCAAGATTATTTTCCTCTTCTTATTATATTCTGAGATGCCGGACTTTTGTAACAGACAAAACAATTTCACCCCGGATGCTTTTGCGGGTCAGGAACAATGTTATTTAATCCTCAGAAAATAGTATCAGCCTTTTTTCATTTCCACAGGAGGCAGTGGATCCGGAACCTTATTCGATATCGGTGGCAAAGATTTAAGGAAGCTGAATATTGCCCTGAGATCTGAGTCCGTCATTTGACCGTAATTCTGCCATGGCATCGGTGGCAGTATCGGACGACCGGCATCGATACCCATAAACTTTCCGCTGCGGAGGATCTTGATGAACAATTCCGGGGTCCACGCTCCGGTTCCGGTTGCACTATCAGGCGTGAGGTTTACCGCAAACGAAACTCCCCATAACCCTGCCCAGGCCGTTAAATCCTGCTCCGCTAAAATCCACTTTCCGGGAGCAAGTTCGCTGTGATTAATTTCCGGCAATTGCATATCCGCAGGATGTCCGGATAATCTCCTTGATGAATCAATGACCGGGCCTTCCGGTGTCATCAATTTCGGCGAATGACAATCATCGCATCCGCAAATGCCAACTAAATATTTTCCGCGTTCAAGTTCCGCCTTATCAGACATTAGATTTTCAGATTGAACAGCGCTGGAATCTGTTAATGCTGCGTCCTTATCGGAACCACTTTGTGAACACTGTGTAAGCATAAGAATACCAGCACAAAGTAAAATGAGGGTAGAGATTACTTTTTTCATGTGGAAGAGTGATTAGAGTTAAAAAAAATATAATGAGTTTTAGTAATCAGACAGAGTCGACAATTAGTCAAATTCAATGAATCAGAATTGCAAACAGAAAATGGAATTTAAGCCAATGTACAAAATTCTTGTTTTGATGCAAGCCTCATGTAGATATTTCTACTTTTTCTATAAAAGTCCTTGGATCAATCCAATTTGCATGTAAACAGATGGTGAGTCCGATTCTTTTACAATACATGATGCTGAAATCACACCAACAACCAAATCGTCAGGGTGATTTGGTTCTTTGCAATAGCTCCGGGACAGAAAGTCGCGCTCATGCGGGAAAAGCGAAGCACAGGAAAATCCACAGCTGCGAAAAGTGTACTCTCGCTCCAAAATACTTTAATCATCACCTGGAAAAAATACAGGTCACCACTTTTTATTTTTTGAATGTATCACTATTGCTTTACAAATTTGACTGTCGTGTTTTCATCAATCGAACCTATCTGACAGAAATAAATTCCTCTATTTTCCTCTGTTAAATCTATTGAAATTATATTTTTTCCTGGTTGAAATGTCTTTGTTGGAATCTCGAGTACAATTCTTCCGCTTAAATCATAAATTTTAATAAAAACGTTTTTTACTTTTGATAAATTGAATTCCAAAGTTGTTGCGGATTGAAATGGATTGGGGAAAACAGAAAATTCAGTATGAGTAAATGAAAATATTCCTGTGCTAATCGTATTGAACGAGTCGTGAAATTTTGCTACTATTAAATTCGGGTCAAGGCAACAGGGATTATAAATCAAACTGTCCCAGGGTGCGGAACTTTGGGCCGTTCCGGTAAAATAAAATGTACTGTCGTTTGCCAATGTCAGTCCAAACCCGGCATCATCTGACCCACCTCCCATAACCCGGGCATAAATAACAAAACCATTCGGGTCGTATCGCGCCAGAAAACAATGCGGACTTTGAGTAAAAATGGGCACTTGAATGCTGTCGAAATTCGCCGCTAAAACATTTCCTCCGAGGAATCCGGTGATCACAGTATTTCCTGTAGCATCCGCAATGATGTCTAAAGATTCATCATTCGCATTGCTACCGCCATGTCGAAGCCAAAGCGGCGTGCCTGCTGTATTTAGTTTCAATGTAATTATTTCGTGATCGAACATCGTATAACCATTAAAATAGTGTGAACCAAATTTGATGGTATCTCCACTGCCGTGGCCTGTTAGATAAGTATTTTCATAACTGTCAATTGCCAAGCCGTTGATCCAGGTTCCGTTTGTACCTCCACCTGTACTTAGCCAGTGGCAGGCAAAATTTGTATCCAGCTTGAGGGCAAATACATTGAATACCGATGCATTTGCAACAAAGCCGTTGATTGATATATTGTCAAAGAATGCACCGCCTATATAAATGTTTCCCGTGCCTGATGCTACTTCAACCTCTCTTGCTTCCTGATGCACTGCGCTAATATCGTTTAATCTGACAAGGTCAGTAAGAGTGCCGTCAGGAAGATAACGAAGTAAAATTCCTCCATCGAAAGTCAGTGACTGCGTATCAAAAAGTGTTGTTCCTTCAACAGTTCCAACCACAATAATTCTGCCCTGATCATCCAGATCAATATCATTAAAGCCTGCGCCCAGTCCTGCTCCACCTCCGTGCTTCATCCACTGAATGTTTCCGTTCAAATCATACTTTGCTAAAAAACCATGTCGGCTATTCGATGTGTCTGTATAAGTAATAGAATCGAAGGTAATTGTTGGGTTAGCGATTTGTGTACGAAAAGATCCGCACACATAGACGGCATTGTCTGCATTCGACACTTTCACAGAACCTTCCTGAATATCAACTGCGCCTAGTCCGCCATATGTTCTCACCCATTGCACAATTCCATTTCCATTGTATTTGGCAAGACAGCCATCCTGTTGTGCAGCGACCAGAAGTCCGGAGAAATAACTGTCTCGGGTAAGGTGCCCGATTACATAGGCGTTTTCATTTGCGTCTGCATCAACGGCTGTACCATTTTCATTCGCATCAAAAGGAGTTGAGCCTGCATCGTGAATCCATTGAATGGATTGAGCATAAAGATTGGAATTAGATGGTATCAGCAGTGCAATTCCAAAAAATAAAGATGTAACAATTTTTCGCATGTTTGTGTTTTTGAATCGATGGTTCTCTGAATTTTATAAAATTTCAATAATAGTCCTCGTGTTTAAAGCCCTATAAAGTTGGTTCTAATAATTGAGGAAATGAAAAGAATATCGTTGAACAAGAACAAATGATCTCTGAAGCAAGAATTATGTGTATTAAGTGCTAAAATCGTGCTTGTGTACATTAAATCCAATGCAATTTAGGACGCCTCAATGAAAAAGGCCCGGAAAATTCCGGGCCCCTTCATTATAAACCGCAATAAAAATTCTAATAATGAAATCGCAAAGCCAGGAAAACATTTCTTCCTGCTCCATTGATCCCGCTTGCAAACATTCTGTATTGTGTATCAAAGATATTGTCTACACCTGCTTGCACAGTAAGCAGTCTCCATGCTTTGTATGACGCATGCAAATTCACTGTAAACCATGCCGGCATTCCTTCCGGTGTTGCATATTGCTCATTGTCTTCTCCGCTCAGATAATAGTCTTTCAGTTTTTTCCATCCATTGTAATTCACAAAAAAGTCGGCCCCGAATTTATCATACGTGTACTTTAATCCCATCCTTGCCAGAAAAGGCGGGATGTGATCGAGTGGATAATTGCTTGTATCGGTTTTGACCCGACCATATGTATAATTGATTCCCACTGTCATCCGTAAATGATCTGTGCATTGCGATGTAAGGTTCGATGAAAAACCATAGATGAACGCTTCGCCTTTGTTCTGGTTGGCATACACTTTACTCATTGATCCATCGTATTGAATCGAATCCTGCCCGTTAAATTTGAATTCGTCGGTGACGATGGCATCTATGAAGGAAGTATAGTAAACGGTGTTTTCCCAACTTGTTTTCTCATTATAAATTTTCATAATTCCGATTTCAGTGGTAATTGTTTTCTCCGGCTTCAAATCACTGTTTGGAACAATTACTGCTCCCGGTGCGGATTCAAACACTTTTGCAAGATCATCAACATTCGGTGCACGGAAACCGGTGCTTAACAGGAGTGATAATTTCAAATCATCCGATGGAGATTGAATCAAGCCAATACTTCCGGAATAAACCGGGTTGCTTTGCTTCGCTTCCGTGAATGGCAAGTGGAAAAAAGACGTGTCCTTGAAGGTTGAATTCAGGGAAATAAATCCAACGCGCAAACCATCCGTCAAGGTCAAATTATTATTGATTCTCCAGGTATGCGAAAAATAAACCGCCGCGTTCGACATCGTATTATCACCATCCGGATACCGGGTGTCTACGGGTTCTTCCGATCCATTGCTGATGTCTTCTTCTTTCGCTGTCGACTCCAGAGTATTGTATTGCGCATCCAAACCAAATCGTAGTGTGTGTTTATTTGTCGTCCTTTTGAAATCCGCATTGAAACCAATGACGTTTACTTTTTCAACACGATGCTGGATGTGAACATTGTTGAAACGTCGCGTGTGACGGCTCTCTTCAATGTTCTGGAAATTGATTCCTGCATGCACATCCTGAAACATCGCTGAGCCATTGTTGAACTGAAAATCATAGGCTCCCAGCAGGCGCATCTGCGGACCGTAATACCATTCCGCATAGCGAAGCCCGCTTCCGCCCGGATCGGTCAAGCGGTCATACCGTGGTACATCTGTAGAATTCGAATATTGAATATTCAATCCATGAACAATATGATCGCCTTGTTTCAACGCAAAACGTTGTGAGAAATCGTATTGAGAAAACCCACTCTGGACCTGCAAATAACGATCGGAATTTTTAACGAGAGAATCTACTCCATTGATGCGTTCCACATAATAGGGTCTTTCGCCGTACGAACCTGTGTAAAACGGGTTCTGGTTTTCTCCACCCTTCAAATCACCATATACATTGTAGGTGAATGATGTTAATGATGCTAATTTTTTGCCGCCAATGTTAAAATCAAAATGTGCCGTGAAATCGTCGTTGATCATTCCATAGCGGGTGAATGCATTTACCTTAAGATTTCTCTTCTCGTCCCCGGAAGCAAAACCCGGCCTCTTCGTATACAATGCAATCACACCGCCAAGCGCGTCACTTCCGTACATCGTAGAGGAGGGTCCGAACAAGACTTCGATTCGTTCGAGTGAACTGTTATCGGTTGTAACAATGTTCTGCAAGTGCCCTGCGCGATAAATAATATTGTTCATTCGCACACCATCAATCACGAGTAAAATCCGGTTGGCCTCAAAACCGCGGATTACAGGACTTCCTCCTCCGAGCTGACTTTTCTGGACAAATACACTGCCTGTGTTTGCAATTACATCCGCTGTAGATTGGCACTGGAGGTCCGCAATTTGTTTGGCGTTGAGGGATTGCACCTGTTGAGCAACATTCCGTTTTGAGTCCTCCGTTTTATTCGCGGAAATCGTAACTTCATTCAGGTTAATATTCTTTGTAGTATCTGGGGTAGTTGTTTGTGCAAATGTTGGTTGATATAAAGTGATTAGCAATCCAGGGATTGCCAAAAGGATACGTTTCATCATGAGATTTTTTGAGATGATAGAATGAATAGTACATTGAAAGAACACCAAACGAACCGGCGTCTTTCAAAAAATAGAAATCAGGAAATGCTTTTTAAATTATCTCTGGTGGTGGCGAGGGAAATGTGCCATGAAAAATCAGAGTATTCTCGCCAAAAAAAGTGTATTCACATTTACTGTTTTCTGTCAATAAGCTTGGCTGAACCGCTTCGGTGCCAATGTAGATCAATGATAAAAGTTTTAAAAGCTGATGCGGGTACTCGCTATCTGAATTACTTGTGTTTTCTGAGAGTTCCTTGATAATTTCCAGAATCCCCTCCTCTTTTGTATCGTGAATGGCTAAAATCTCAACACTGTCACTTTTAATAACAACAGATTTGTAATCATACATTCTTCCCTTGTAATAAATCTCGAAGGAATTAATTTTTGCCTTTTTATATTCGGAAACGGTCATGTGGAGTTTCTGGAAACCACTATTCCATCGCGCTTCCAAAGCATTTCGCATTTCAATCTTTACACTTACTTGCTGCACGTGATAGACAAACAGCAGTCCTCCGGCCTGAAGTAAGAGGATGAAAATAAATAAGATGTATGTAGCTTTTTTCAAAGTCACGGCTTGTGCCGTGGTAAAAATAAAAATTAATTGGTAGCCTTCGCTGTTTCCGCAAAATTGTTTCAATGGAACGAATGTGAAAACCTCTTTGCTTGACTTTCCTTATCCCGACAATGCATGACGAGTTGGCAATTTTAATCAAGAAAAATAATTATTCCTGTCAAAATATTTTCTCTCCAAGTCTCAGCAATATTGGAAACTGAATTTTCTTTGTTGCCTCGTCTCCCCAGTGAATTTTCAATTCAGGTGCAATCTGATCAATAGGATTGCTGCCCATTTCAGTGGAATATTTTTTCACTGCCGACCAGGTTTCAATGTATCCAATGAAATGATCAATCGTCCAATCGACACTATGATTAAATTGCTGAGCTTGTTTTTCTGCAAATGGGAAGGGAATCGTTTTGTATTCCTCGTCCACATATTTTCTCTCCCGGTCCCAATATTTACCGATGATGTCAGTATAAAAATGATCAATGATTTTATCAATCTCCGGAGAAACACGGGGACGATTATAGCCAATGACCGCAAGAACTCCGTCGTCCTTCATCACTCTGTTCACTTCATCGTAAAACAAATCGAAATTAAACCAGTGAACTGCTTGTGCCACAACAACCAAATCAAAGAAATCATCCGGAAAGCTTGAGTCTTCTGCTGATTCCCTTGTGTATTCAATTTTTGCATTCGGGATCGCATTGCTCAATTGACTTTCGCTGATGTCAGTTGCAAACACCCCCTCAAAGTATTTTGTCAATTGAATCGCTACTTGTCCGTTTCCGGTTCCACAATCCCAGGCTGCGTGTTTATTTTTTACCAGACCATTGACGAAATCGAACAATTCAACAGGATATGTTGGTCTGTACAGGGCATACTTGTCTGACTGCACCGAAAAATTGTCTTTCATAAACTGCCTGGGTTCAAGAATCATTTTATTTCGTCTAAATTATCCTTTTTATTTGATTCCGAAAATTTATTGGAAATAAAGGATCGTTATTGCAGCTTGAAAATTCTGCACATGCAAAATTAATGGCAAACTCGGGATAAATCTCGAAGGTCCCCGGCAATGTGTCTATACATTCACTACACAGAAATAAAAATCAAATTTCCCTGCTCTACCCTAACAGGATTTTTAAATGAATCAGACTTACTTACAGAAAACGATATACAGGAATGACATTGTATTGCCAATCATTTTGCTTTTTTCTTCTTTGCCTTCTCGTTTTTGAGAATCGCTTTTTTCTTGTCTTCCTGCACCCTGAATTTCACAATTTCCATGACTAGTTTTACAGGCAATGGTTCATCATAGGAAAATTGAATGGTTCCTTTACTTATTGAATACGGCTTAAGCTTGTCTTTAAATACGAGAATGGTTTTAGGATAGGGATAAATAGCATAATGGTTTTTCGCCGCCGCAAACCAAATAAATACAGAGCTTCCCTTGAACGCCGGCATCCCGTAACTAATCGTTTCTGTTGCCGAAGGAGCTGCCTTTTGAATCGTAAGCCGTAGTTTCTCGAGAATCGCTTGCCTGCCTTCTGGCAATGACTGAATGTATTCATCAATGTTTTTCGGAATTTTTGACTTCGGCTTTTCCATCGGGTTCTAGATTTTCAATTTCAGATAATATTCCTTTTGCTTTTTTGTCAATCGTTCAATCGAATACCGTAACATGGTTCTTGGCATTGTCACAGCGTATTTATCCAGAAAAGCCACAAGCCGCTTGGGGTCTTTTCCTCCTGCAGCTCTTATCCATCCACCTGCCGCTTTGTGAATCAGGTCCTCTTTGTCTTTCAGCAGGAGTTCCGCAATCTGAAAAGTATCTGTTACCTGTCCTTTCCGGATAAAATAAAATGTGCTTACTATCGCTGTTCTTCTTTCCCACATGTTTTTCGACTTTGCAAGCTCATACAGAATTCCTCTCGGCTTATCAAACAAAAACCCTCCCACAACATAAGGTGCGGAGCGATCAACCAGGTCCCAATTATTTATCCGGTCATGACGACGAATGTACAGATCAAACAATTCCTTCCGTCTATCGGCACTTGTTTTCTTGCTTCTCGCCTGGAAGTCCATAATACTAACGGCACCTGTTCGGACTTCGTGAATCGGATTTTCCAACAGTACTTCTATTTCCTTTGGGTCCATGTCCATAAATTCCTTCGCAAGAGAGAATACCTGTCCCATGCGTACTCCAATAAATTTATCGCCTGCACCATACTGTCCTACTTCTGATTTAAAATAACCCTGAATTTTTTCCTTCTCACGTGTAGATTGAAATGTTTTGAGTTCTTTTATGAAGTTCTTTGCATTAACATCCGCTTCACCTGTTGAATTTTTCCCTTTGCTGATTCTTTTTCGTGTAATTTCCTTGGCCCGCTTTTGCTTAGTGATTGAGCTTGTTTTTTTTATCATTTGTCTTTGCAATTTAAATGCTCCTCCTTTTTTTTATAATAAATCTTGAAACGTTAAAATAGAAATATTATCACATCGAATACCGATACAAGATCGTGAAGGAAATCAAAAAATGAGGGGTTAAAAAGGACAAATCTAATGGCTAATCACGACAGGCATTGAACGGAAACACAAGTGTGAGTTTCCGAAACAATGCGCTAGATAGAAATTAAAAATCAAATTAACAGCTGCCGAAATCAGTTAAGGATTGCCAATAATTATTATTGAATAACAAGCTTGGATCGCGTTGATATTTTTTTTGTCGATAGTGCATTTATAAAATACACTCCGGTATTCCAGTTGCTTGTGTTGATGCGGCATTCTGTCATTCCCTGAACAGAAATTGTTTCAATCAGCACGCCAAGATTATCTCGAATCTCCAGCATAGAAGTGTTGTCGAATTTTATTGTTGTTATGTCCCTTGCCGGGTTGGGATAGATGATAAAATGAGGTTGGTCGGGGTTCTCAAAAACGGCAATTACATTTGCTGCATTTGGACAAGAAGCGATGTCAATAAAATATCCTGATCCCGGAGTAATTGTTTGTACCAACGTAAAGTTAAAGGTAGAACCGGAACGGATTCCTTCATACAGTCCTTCTACTCCATTGCATGTCACTCCATACAATCGATCGCCAAGGATTGTGAATCCACAATTTGGACCGGCCGGGAATCCGGAGGTTGTAAACGAATCGATTGGAATCCCTGATGGATTGTAGGCTCGGATAAGTTCATCGTTTGTAAAAAACAAATAAAAATTTCCCTCCCTATCCGTGGCTACATCGTGAATTACTCCTCCATTTGAAACAACGTTTGACACGAGTAAAGCATCGTTTCCAGTTCCGTCATATCTGTAGATGTCTTGTTCGTTATCATCGAAATTAAAAATGTAACGGGAAGTTCCTCCTATATTTATTGCACCCAATGATGAACTCGAGTGACTCGTATTTGTCCATCCATTTCCATTCCAGAAATAATAGGGTTCGCCGGCGGCAATAAAATACATCGTCACCGGACCTGCAGCAGAATCAAGATTGCTATTGATGGAAATTCCACCGCCACTTGAACCCGTCGGAAAAGTACCGAGCAACAATGGGATGGTTGGGTTGGTGTCGACACTATCCATTCGGTAAAAGCTGGCAAAGTCAACTAAATAAATCGAATGCATATCGCGGCCGGCGCATTGCAAATCAATTTGTGCAAATGTACTTGTGCTCAGAAGTGAAGCCAGACAATATGCACATACGATTGAAGAAAGGTTGAAGTTTGTTTTCATAGTGTATCGAAAGTAATTAATTTTTTTTAGTTTCTATCAAAATTCTCGTCGTTGAACAAAAAGACATGGTTGTTCTTGCAGGTGGATCAAAGTGGATTTCTAAGAAAATTAATTTGATTCGCCCTTTTCTTTCCTCCTTAGATTCCCGGCTCAGTTTGCAATCTAACCCCGGGCGACGCCATGCGCCGGCCCCGTGCGTCGGAGGCAAAGCACGGGCAGGCAATGATTAAAAAAATACAGTGTGTCGTTCCAAACTTAAATTGATCTCGCATTCAACGTTTAGAAAAAAGCAATGTGCTTGCGTTTTAAGCAGCCTTCCCGGGATCAATTAAAACCAAGAATTACGGTTCGGACTGAATCATTTGTGTTTTTACAATTGTGCCAACCGGTGCAGGCAGGACTTCTTTCTTTTTCGATTTACTTTGCAGCCAGGTGAAAATATCCGCCTGTGCTCTCACTTTTTTACCCTGTTCGCGAATCACATAATGATTGTCTTGTGTCTTGTTTACAATGCGGGCTTTCGTGTTGTCCTGCAATTGTATGCTAATGAACTGACGCAATTCTTCCTGGAGCCGCGGGTCTAAAATTGGCACCGCGACTTCCGATCGGTGATCAAGATTCCGATACATCCAATCCCCGGAAGCGATGTAATATTTTTCTTTTCCTCCGTTGTGAAAAATATAAATCCGGCTGTGTTCCAAAAATTTATCGACGATACTGATGACTTCAATGTTTTCACTCATCCCTTTAACTCCCGGAATGAGGGAGCAAATTCCGCGAATGATTAATTTAATCTTCACCCCCGCCTTACTTGCGTCGTATAGCCAGTCTATCATTTCTCTGTCTACAAGGCTGTTCATCTTGAGTGTAATTGCTGCTTCCTTTCCGGATTTTGCATTGTGAATTTCTTCCTCGATCATGGAACAAAATTTCTTCCGGGTGTTGAATGGTGATACAATCAGATGTTTATAATGACCGGTTTCGTAATTGTCTTTGTAAAAATGAAAAAGTCGCTCCACCTCCGATGTAATGTGTTTGTTCGAAGTGAGCAAGGCGTGATCGCTGTATATTTTGGCTGTGGATTCGTTAAAGTTTCCCGTCCCGATATGAGCATAATGTACGGCCTGGCTGCCTTCTTTTCTTGTGATCAAAATAAGTTTGCTATGCACTTTTAATCCGGGAACTCCAAAAATTACTTCCGCTCCTTCCTCCTGCAATTTGTTCGCATAGAAAATATTCGTTTCCTCGTCAAAACGTGCCTGTAGCTCCACAACAGCAGTCACATGCTTGCCGTTTTTAATTGCATTGATAAGCGTATTCACAAAACTACTGTTGTTCGCCGCACGGTACAACGTTAGGCGAATCGCTGTCACCTTGGGATCAATCGATGCTTCGCGTAACAAATCAATGATGTGATGAAAAGAATGATACGGATATGAAAGTAAAATATCCGTATTTCGAATGACCTTGAAGAGACTCCTCTGTCCCTTTAAATCGGGATGGTCAATGGGTTTGATTTTGGAATAACGCAATTCTTTTCTTCCAACATTCGGAAATGAAATGAAGTCTTTAAAATTATGATATCGTCCTCCCGGAATCAAATGTTCTTCGTTGAACAGTTTTATTTTCCGAAGAATAAAAGCAAGCAGGTTTACAGGAATATTCTCATCGTAGGCAAGCCGCACCGGATCGCCCTTTTTTCTTTGCTTCACGCTTTTGGAAATTTTTTCCATGTAGCTCTTGCTGACATCGCTGTCGATGTCCAGCTCCGCATCGCGTGTAAGTTTAATCGTGTAAGCTTGTATTGAATCGTATTCAAAAATCGAAAAGATGTCATCCATGCAAAATCGGATGACATCGTCGAGTAAAATGATTTGTCTCTTATCATTCATCGAGGGCAAAACCAAAAAGCGGGAAATGACATCCGAAGGAATTTCGATAAGAGAATATTTTTCCTTCTTTGATTTGTCTTTCCGGCTCATGACAATAGCCAGGTAAATTGATTTGTCTTTGAGGTAGGGAAATTTTGGTGATGAGTCTATCATGATCGGCACCAGGAACTGGTACACCACTTCATGAAAATAATTGCGGACATAAATACCCTGCTCTTTGGTGAGCTGCGTTTCGTTGATGATGGAAATATTCTCTTTTTCCAGCTCCAGCAATATTTCAGTATACGCTTTCTCAAATTTCTTTTGCTGACCCAGCACTGTCTTTTGGATTTTCTCCAAAAGCTCATCGGGATCAGCGCCTATCAGGTCTTTGCCTTTCTTTCCCCACTTGGCCATTCTCCGAATGGTCGCCACCCTTACTCTGAAAAATTCATCGCTGTTACTGGAGAAAATTCCCAGAAATCGTAAGCGTTCCAAAAGTGGTACCGAAGCATCCTCTGCTTCCTGCAATACGCGTGCGTTGAACGACAACCAACTGAGGTCGCGATCGATCAGCTCTACTTGTTTTCTTCCCATAAACCACCACTATTCTTTCCTTTATTTCTTTCTGGCGACGGCGGCCTTTTTCACCGGTGCTTTTTTCTTTTTCGCAATTTCTTTTTTCTTTACTTCAATTTTCCTGTCTGCTTTTTCAAGGGTTTTAAGGAATTTCTTAGCAATGTTTTTACTTTGTTCCTTTAGAAATTTACGAATTTTTTGCGTTGCTTTCTCGTGACGCGCATGAAGCAGCCCTGTAACTGTGGAAAGCATTTCAGTTTCAAGCTTTTTTCTGTCCTCTTTTTTCATATGTATAAATTTAAAGATGTTTCGTGTTTCCGGAAATGACCAATGTTTTCAATAAATGATGACATTTATAGATCTATTTTCGTCTTTTCCGCCATCAAATGTTCGATTTTCTTTGTAAAAAAAATCTCTTTTTTGCAAAGCTTAACATTAACTTAACCAAGCGTTTACGCTTCCTTTAACATTTTTGGAAAAAGGTAAAATGCCTGCTTTCCATGCGAATTTCGAACGTCCGACCAGTGATCGGTTTCAATATCAATTCCTAAAACTGCACAAGTCGGCATCTCTTCGAATGTATTTCCGAGAAAATAGGGAACGATCTCGCTTATTGTAAAATTGTGAGCGAAAATCATCAAGGTCTGCACCTCATCTGAAACGCGGGAAATTACATGCAAATAATCCTGAACCGTCGTTTCGTACAATTGTGACTCGATTTGGATCTTTTCCTCCGGATAAGCAAAGGTTCTTGCAAAAATCAATGCCGTTGTCATTGCCCTCACTGCCGAGCTGCTGATCATCTGATCCGGCAGCTTTGTTTTATGAAGCATCGTCTTGCTCACAAGGTGTGCATCATTATATCCACGCTCATTTAAGGGCCGATCGATATCCGGAAGGTGTAATTGAGTCCAGCTCGATTTCGCATGCCTGACAAGAAATAGCGTTTTCATACCCTCAAAGGTACGCCACTTGCAGGAATGGAGAAGCAAACAATTCACGATTGTTTACATGGATTTATCAATCCCTTAATTCTCAGTGAATATCGCCGGGATAATTTTGGGGCATAAATAATCTTCAAATGCTTCAAAGCGGAATCATCCATCAGTTTGTTCAAACCCAGGGCGCTTTCTCCTTCCGGGCGAAAGACCCTTTCAGTAACGTGTACCTCAACAAAGGTGCCTACAAAGATGCCATTCATTTTCTTCAGGTGGACCCGGATCCAAATGAAAATAAAAAAAGGAAAGAGAGCAAGCCGTCCTTTCTAAACCGGCTCGGGGCTGCTGTCCTTAAAATGATTTATCGATTTTATTTACTCCTTTGGTTTTCTCTCTATTACAGCATCAGTATGCTGGGTAAGTTATTGCGATAAATGAATTTTTGTTCACTAAACGTTCCTGAAACACGATTCTAAATATACAAAACATGAACACACTCAATAATTCCTGGTCTACACCAGCGGAAACAACCAAGAAATTCCTCTCCCGACAAATTACTCATCGCTTGTCTCGCTTTCTGGACCGCCAAAAATTTGAAGCGGTATATGAGGGTGGATTGGATGCATTCAATCCTTCTCAGGAGGAACCGGATGTTGTGATTTACAAAAAGGATGGTGGCCTTGCGCCAGTAGTTGCGGTAGAAATCTGCAACAAAGCTCAGCTTCCTGAAATGTCGCGCGTCGCCAACCAACTCATCGCACGCTTTCGATTGAATGAATTTTTTCTCTACACAATGGATGAAAAACGCTGGTACC
Source organism: Bacteroidota bacterium (assembly GCA_016720655.1). Classification (GTDB taxonomy): domain Bacteria; phylum Bacteroidota; class Bacteroidia; order AKYH767-A; family 2013-40CM-41-45; genus JADKJP01. Next base: position 88,064 of record JADKKE010000033.1, on the reverse strand, counting down.
GCCAGAGTGCCGGCTCTCCTGAAAGTATTCCAACCTGTGTTTCTGAATCCCTTGCTTTAGCCTTTGATGACACCGTGATCCTGTTTCCGGTCCGGAGCTAAGTCGCATTTGTTTCATTTGGCATATTTAACCATCATCCCCCCGGTGATGGTTTTTTTTGTTTTTAATCGTGGTATATTTGGGCTAAGGGGGACGGGGGACGGGGGACAAGGGACAGGGACGGCGCTTGATAACTAATAACTAACAAACAATTTGCTTCGCATTCGTTACATTCAACTCAAGCGATCTTTCGCAGGCCTGCCGCTCTTGTATTGGGTGATCATTCTTGGGCTTATTGCATATGTTTTTTATGGTCTTTTTATTAAAATGAATAATTATTCATTTTCGCTGGCGGTCACGCTCATAACTCCCATTGCCATTCTCTCCCTGCATTTCCTTCGCCGGGACTACCGATTCCTCAACATTCTCAGCACTCAGACCTATAAAATATATTTTCAGGAATACTTTTGTTTAATCAGCCCAATTCTGATTCTTCTTTCTCTGAACCAACATTGGCTTCTTGTCATCATCCTTCTCTCCGCTTTAGTGCTGATGATTACCGTCTTGAATTTCATCCCTTTTCAGACATTGTGGAGGCCGATATCGTTCTTTACATTCCCTTTACTCTTGCATTTTATTCCCCCTTTTCTGTTTGAATGGCGTAGCGGCTTTCGTCGTTCCGGGATTCAGGTCCTTGTTATCTATTCACTTGCCCTTGGACTTTCATTTCTTCCTTTCGCCTCGCTGTTCCTCCTGGCCTTGCTCACATTTGTGATGAGCGGCTTTTACACAGACGGAGAGTCTTTGTCTATTCTGAATGCGGGCCTTCTTTCTCCAAAAGAATTTTTGCAGAAAAAGATTTTTGTTCACTGCAAATACACCAGTATTGGTCTGTTGCCGGTCTTGCTGGTCTATTTTGTGCAACATCCGGCAGACTGGTATTTCATACCCATCGCATGGTGTGTATACATGGTTAACATCGTCTATTTTATTACCCTTAAATACGCGCTCTATCGTCCTGACAAAAAACTTGTCGCGGAAACTGTTTGGACAGCGATTCTCTTTGTTTCAACATTGATTCCCTTTTTGTTTCCTATGCCCTTTTTAATAGCTCACCGAAATTATTCTTTGGCAAAAATTAATCTGAAATCCTATCTCGATGATCGCGCTTAATGATATCAATGTTTCTTACGATAATCATCCTGTTCTACAGTCGCTCACGTTAAACCTTGAGGAAGGAAAAATTCATGGACTTGTTGGACTAAACGGTTCGGGAAAAACGACCTTGTTGAACGCGTTGTACGGTTTTGTGAAGCCAATAAGAGGAGCAATATCCAGAAACGACAGGAAAGTTTCCCGAAAAGATTTTGCCTTTCTTGAAACACAAAACTACTTCTATCCATTGATCACAGGTCGCGAATACCTTTCCATTTTCACTGAACAAAACAGGCGTTTCAATCTGGACAACTGGACGAACCTCTTCGCTTTACCTCTCGATGAGTTGATAGAAACGTATTCAACGGGGATGAAAAAAAAACTAGCTCTGCTGGCGGTTTTCAAATTGGATCGTGATGTCTTTCTCCTTGACGAACCTTATAATGGACTCGATCTGGAATCCACTACTGTATTAAAATTGATTCTTGATGAGTTCCGAAAAGAGGGGAAAACCATAATCGTAACATCCCATGTATACGAAACATTGGTTTCGGTATGCGACCTCATCCATCATCTTGAAGGTGGTAAAATTTGTGGAACCTACCAGAGTGACGATTTCAGGACTTTAGGCAATCAAATTACCAAACTGGTCGAACAACGTTCTGCGTCCACGATTAAAAATATTTTCAAATAACATTGAATTCTATCGGATGGTCTTCTTTTTTAAACAGGAATCACACAAAGGTGTTTTTAATTAAAATGTAACCGTTTTATATAAGCCCCCTTCATCCAAATTAAATATTCGTGCATTCGTGGCAAAAATTACCCGTCTCAAAAAAGCCATGCTCTTCAACCAAAACAAATATTCGCGCATTCGTGGCAAAATACAGCAGTTTAAAAATGAAACCCTTTTTATCCCGTTAATAAGGTTTATTTCCGGACATCGATTTTGACAGAATTCCCCGTATTTTCATCCACCGGATTACCGTGAACGACAACAATTCAAAAACAGACCTGGAGCTTGTGGCTCTGTACAAACAAGGCGACAAAAATGCTTTGGGTACACTCTTTAAGCGCTACACGGGTCAGCTGTACGGGGTCTGCCTAAAATACCTGAAAGATCCCGATGAGTCACAGGACGCTGTGATGAATATTTTTGAAAAGCTTCAAACTGATCTGTTTAAGCATGAAATCACATTTTTTAAATCCTGGCTGCATACAGTCACCCGCAATCATTGCCTTATGGTTCTTCGTGGCAGAAAAGGGATCTATCATCAGCCATTGGAAGACGAGATTTCCGGACTGGAAGTTGTGGAAAAGGAGGCACTGTGGCATCCCGATGACGCTGCCGACAAAGAAACGACCTTCAAAAACCTTGAAGAGGCAATAAAAATTCTCAAAGATGAACAACGAATTTGTATCGAGTTGTTTTATCTTCAGGAAAAATCTTACAAAGAAGTTTCGGACCTGACCGGACTTTCCCTGTTGAATGTAAAAAGCCATATTCAAAACGGAAAAAGAAATTTAAAAATAATCCTCGAACGAGGCCATGGACAATAAGCTTCATTCATTCACCGACTCCGGGGCCTGCCCTGATCACCAAACGCTGGTTCGCTATGCGCGCGGCCTTTCTTCACCTGAAGAATTGCGTCGTGTGGAAATGCATCTTGCCGATTGTCCGTTTTGTTCTGATGCAATTGAAGGGATGATGATGTTGGATAATGAAACCGATTTGACAGCAGATATTGCCTCCCTTAATTCTCGAATCAACAAAGCAAGCACAACCGGGACAGGTCGCATTGTCCCTTTCCGTTCCTATTTGCGTTTTGCCGCTTCGCTTGTGTTTTTATTTGTTTCAATTTCTGCTCTCTATTATTTTCTTCGCTCGGACCAAAAAGCAGAATCCGAAATTGCTTTGGCGAAAAATGTGAAAGCAATGGATACAATAATTCCAAGCATTGGTCCGGCTTCTGAAGAAAGCGATCAACAAGTAGCCGCCTCAAACGAGAACGTTGTTACAAATAATACTGCGCTAGTGTCGCCTGTGTTTGCAGAAAAAAAATCCATCACCACACAAAGTGAAAATAGTGGGCTTGGAAACTCGCCTTCTTCAACCCTCGATCTTCCGGGTTCGAACACGCGGTCCGATTCTTATAAAACATCTGCCGGCGCCACGCGCGATATCGTCGATGCCAGGAATCTTGCAGAACCTATTCAAAGTAAGCCGGGTGAAAAATTTCAATCCGTCCCTCCGCCATCAACCGAAAACCTTAAGAAAGATCAGGATTTTGAGGCTCGTGAAATTGATGAAGTCGCTGAACACATGAAGTCCTCCGCTCCGTCCGTTCAGGAAACAAGTACAGGTAGCACCCGTGTTGCCGGTGTCGCGTCTGCTGATGATAAAGTGAAGGCGAAATCTAAAGCACCGAAAGAAGAAAGTGCCGTTACTATACCAAACGAATCGACTTCCACCCAATTGTCTGCTTTGTCCACAAAACCCGGTCAATTCGAAGAGGCCGTGAAACTGTATCGCGAAAAAAAGTATAGCCGGGCCTTGGCAATTTTTCAATCTATTATAAAAAAAGACTCTCTCTCCTCTACAGAAGCACAGTGGTATTCATCCCTGATTTATTTGAAAACCAACAAACCGGAAAAAGCCAAACAAATTCTTGAACAACTTTCTTCTGAACGGAATTCAAGGAAAGAAAGCGCTGACTCATTATTGAAAATTCTCCGGTGATTGAGGATCTATAAAATGATTAAAAGACCGGTGATCAAACAAATTACAAGGGCCAGAAATAGGGAATCAGGCACATCAATACTGCCATTAATAAAATAGTGAGCACTCCTCCGGCTCTGAAAAAATCGACGAACCTGTACTTCCCGGGGCCATAAACAAGAATACAGGATGGCTCAAACGGCGTGACGAGTGAAACCGAAGCGCTCAGCATCACGGCTATCGCAAATGTCCTTGGATTTACATCGAGGTGCTTTGCCGTTTCAATGGCTATTGGTAAAACAACAAGCGCTGCTGCTGCATTCGACATCGGCTGTGTGAGAAATACAGTCAGGATTACAAAGCCTGCCATGATCGCCAATGTTCCAAAGGGCTCCATGACATTCACGATATTCTGTGACAACCATGCGGCAGAGCCCGACTTCGTCATCGCCGTGCCAAAAGCCGACATCCCTCCTATCATCACAAGCAATTTCCAGTCTATCGTTTCATATGCCCGTTCTATGCTCACTGCTTTTATCAAAACAACGATTAGCACACCCAGAACAAGTGCCGCTGAAAGCGGAAGAATATTGCAGGAACCCAAAATGATCGATGCAATAAATATTGCCAGGGTAAGAAAACCTTTTCTCTTTTTATAAAGCAGCGGTCGGAAATCATCCAGTACCGTGAGATCGCGACTTGTTTTGTAGTAGTTAATTTTTTCAATGGGCCCCTGCACTAACAAAATATCTCCAACACGAAGAATTAGTCCGCCCAGCTTTTCGCGCAGTGTGTGCCCCGAACGGTTGATTGCAAGTACGACAAGGCCATACTTCTGTCGGAAATTGGAGCTCTTTAAGCTGTTGTTTACAAAATCGGATTGTGGTGTTACCAACAGCTCTGCCAATTTTATTCGATCGCTTTGCAGTGCATAGTCCAATAATCCGTCAGCACGAATATCGATTCCTTCCGTTTCTTTCACAGTCATGAGGTTGTCGAGCCGCCCTTCGACGATCAATATATCTTCGGACTCAATTGTAGTGGTGTTGTCGGGGAGGAAATTATGGCCGTGGCGGATAACATTCAAAATCCTGAATCCCATTTTGCTAAGATTGGAATTGAAAATGCCCTGGCCAATGAGTGGCGAGTTTTTTGCAATAACAATTTCACTCACATATGCCCTTAAACCAAATTCCGCTTCCAAACTTTCGTCCTTGTTGTCGGGCAAACTTCTTTTTCCGAAAATTGACATATACAGCAGACCAACAAAAAACAAGACAAGGCCCACCGGTAAAAACTCAAACATTCTCAAGGGTTCCATTCCTGTTTTTTCAAGGTATCCACTTACTGCGATGTTGGTGGAGGTCCCTATCAGTGTGCATGTACCGCCGAGAATGGATGCGTAGGCGACAGGTATCAACAATTTTGACGGACTTAATTTCATGCTTCTTGCTACTGCTATTACAGGAGCAAGAAAAATCGCTGTGACTGTCGTATTGTTCATAAACGCAGAAGTGATGCCAACTGCAAACATGATATAAATGATGATGTATGCCGGATTTGCTTTCGCTAAAGCAAGAAGTCTCGATCCGATCAGGTCAAGAACGCCTGTTTGTTGAAGTGCTCCACTGATAATAAATATAGAAGCAAGAACAACCATAAAATCACTTCCGAATCCGGAAAAGGCTTCCTGTGGGGTAATAATTTTCGTTGCCATCAGGACAACAAGCAATCCCATTGTGACAACATCTACAGAAAATTTTTCTGTGGAAAAAAGAATTACTGCAAGGACCAGGAGGCCCAGAACAATTGCAATCTCCATTGTCGCAAAAATTTGGGGTTGCAAAAAAGCGTATAGACTAACACAGGGAGTAAACGAAAATACACTTAGTAATGTAGAATAAAAAATAATGAGGAGATTAATATAAACAACCACAATACCACACCCTGTAATAATGGTCTTGCCCCCACTTTTCGAATCGTCTTTAAAGAAATCCCTGTTCCAATAAGATAAAGTGTAATTCCAAATGCGATTTTTGAACCTTTTACGATTGCCATTGAAATATCTTCCGGAAAACGGGCATAGGTATTTACCAATGAGGCAACTACGAAAAACAGTATAAACCATGGAAAAACCGCTGCAGAGCTTTGTTTTTTGAAAACAAAAGAAGTCAGCAATGCCACAGGAATGATCCATAGTGCTCTGGCTAACTTTACGGTTGTTGCAGTCATCAGTGCTTCGTTTCCATAATGTGATGCAGCACCAACCACAGAACTTGTATCGTGAATTGCAATCGCTGCCCAAACACCAAACTGTTCTTGTGTCAATCCAAAATAGGCGCCAATGGGTGGAAAAATAAACAATGCAATCGCATTCAAAATAAATACTGTTCCAATGGAGACCGAGATGTCCTTTTCATCAGCCTCTACAACCTGGCTCACAGCTGCAATTGCGCTGCCTCCGCAGATCGCAGTCCCAACAGAAATCAAGTATGAAATAATGCGTTCAACTTTGAAAATTCTACCAAGCAAAAAGCCAACTCCCATGGCGATAGAAATGGTGAGGACGGTAAAAACAAATCCATCTTTTCCGGCCTCAACAACTTTGGTGAAATTCATCCCAAAGCCCAGCCCTACAATTGCTCCTTGTAATAAATATTTGATGACAACTTTTGATTGTTTTGGAAAAGGGTTTCCAAAAATTATCCCAATCAACAAACCAAGTATTAATGCTGTGCTGGCTGAAAATGAAAAAATCAGAATAAGCACAATCCCGGCAATGAATGATGGTCTTGCAAGCTTTTCTTTCAATAAACTGGTTTTTTCTTCCGGATTTTCCATCCTTACTTAATAATACCCGTGGTGCGATACCCGCTTCTTTTGTTTGTTTGCCGATCGCTTTCGAGCCGGTGTCAAATTTCGCTTTATTTTCCCTGTATTCGCAAAAATAATAGGCGATTAGTCCTTTTTTACGGGTTCTGTGCAAATGAGTTTTTGTATCTTGTCGCACGTAAACCTCTCATCTTATGTTTGTTCAACAGCTCTATACCAATTGCCTTGCCGAAGCCGCATATTACATTGAGTCCAATGGAGAGGCCGCCATCGTTGATCCGATTCGTGAAATAGAGCCCTATTTGGAAATGGCTCGCCAGCGCGGAACCAAAATCAAATATGTGTTTGAAACCCACTTCCATGCCGACTTCGTTTCAGGTCATATTGATCTCGCAAAACAAACCGGGGCAACGATTGTTTTTGGTCCGCTTGCCGATACACATTACGAAACATATACTGCCAAAGATGCTGAGGAGTTCAAGCTCGGCAACATTACGCTCCGTGCCATTCACACTCCGGGACACACACCGGAATCAACCTGCTATTTATTACTGGATGAAAGTTACCAGGAATATTGTTTGTTTTCCGGTGACACTTTATTTGTTGGTGATGTTGGTCGTCCGGATTTGCTGGATGGTAAAATGACAAAAGAGGAATTGGCCGGAATGATGTACGATTCGTTGAACAACAAAATTAAAAATCTCCCCGACGAAGTCATTGTTTATCCTGCACACGGACCCGGTTCTGCTTGCGGAAAAAATATTGGCAAAGAAACCTGGAGTAGCATCGGTCACCAGAAAAAAACAAATTATGCATTGCGTGAAATGCGCAAGGAAGAGTTTATCAAAGAAGTCACAGAGGGCCTTGTTGCTCCTCCGGCCTATTTTTTCAGCGATGCAAGGATAAACAAACAAGGATATGAAGCAATCGATGCGGTGATGCTGAAAAATTTACGATCTCTTTCTGTGGACGCCCTTGAGCTTGAAATCCAGAGCGGATCAATGGTTCTTGATACTCGGGATCCGGATGTTTTTGAGACCGGCTTCATTCCCGGTTCAATTAATATCGGGCTCAATGGCATGTTCGCCGTTTGGGTGGGCACAGTAGTCGACATTCAAAAGCCACTTGTTCTCGTGTGTGATCCCGGAAAAGAAGAGGAAGCCGTGCTCCGGCTCGCTCGTGTTGGTTACGAGAATGTTCGGGGATATGTGGATGGAGGAATTGGCGCCTGGAAAAATGCCGGAAAACAATTGGATAAAATTCAATCCGTCACTCCTTCAACATTCGCAGAAAAAGTTAAAAATGGTGCAGTGGTATTAGATGTTCGAAAATTTACAGAAACTGAAGCCGGCCATGTGAAAGGTGCTTCCATTTTGCCACTTGCGGATTTGAAATCGAATCTCGCTTCCGTTTCAAAAAACGAAACAGTTTATATTCATTGTGCCGGCGGATATCGCTCCATGATTGCTGCTTCCATGATGAAAGCAAGCGGATATCCCAATGTGATTAATGTATACGGTGGCTGGAGCCTTATAAAAGACGAAGATGTTCCTGTTGAAACAGGAAGAGTCGCACCAAAGAGTATCTGAACTTTCAGATAATATAGCATTGAACATTTGCGTCTTTGCGCGAAACGAATGGATCTCCAAACAACTCTTCAAAAACACCCGCTTATTCTTATTGACTTTCATGCCACCTGGTGTGAGCCTTGCAAGTGGGCTGATCCGGTCATTGAAATTGTATTAAAAAACATCGATACAAATGTTTTCTTTTTGAAGGTAGATATTGATGAGCATCCTGACTGGGCTAAACATATTCACATTCTTAGTGTTCCTACTTTTGTTCTCTTTCGAAACACGGAAGAAATCTGGCGAATGCGAGGCTTCGATATCGCACCAAAAATGATCCGGGCCATCGAAGAAAGCTTGGGCGCCTGAATGCGTTTCGCTAAAAATCAAACAGCATGTTTGCACTTTGCGTTAATTTTTTTTCTGCGCGCTTTTATAAATTATAACTCAAAAACAAACCCGTTTAACTCATAACAAACAAAGGCGCAAAGAACGCAGCAAATCGCTTTGCGTTCTCTGCGCCTTTGCGCGAAAATAATGATTGCTTATCTGAGTGTATAGGACCCGGCCCCACTCAAATTACCATCAATGTAAACCTCTATCAAATATGTTCCCGGAGGAAACATTTTGTCTTGCTGTTCTTCGTAGTTCATACAAACATTCTGTTTCGCTCCGGTATAGCTGATTGTTGTTGTTGCTGCATACATCACCTCTTCTCCCGAAGATGTTTTGAATGAATTCGAACCAGAGCTACGGTTACCTACAGGTTTTCCGCCCGGTTCCGTAATTTTCAGATAAACAGTTTTGTCTCCCTGTTTTGAAATTTTATTGTCCAATACATCAAAGCAAATAGCAAGCTTGTGTGTTCGTTTTGCCATTGCGGTTTCTACAAACTTTCCGTTTGATTTCCGTTTAAACGATTGCACTTTGATGTATTCGGTTTTGAGGACAGATGCTGTTGCAACTGTTGTTTCAAGATTCTTTGATAAGGATTCAACATTGCTCGTGAGTTGCTCCTTCTCGGTGACCAACTGTTTGTTCGCCATCAAAAGCGAGTCGATGCGTCCAAGATACTCGTCGCGGAGCATTTGAAGGTCGGCAAGCTGTTGCTTGAGCTTTGTGTTCAAAGAAGCCATGTTCCGTTCGCGGGAATTGATGTCTTTGATTTTCTTTGCCTGCTCTTCGATCTTAGCTTGCGCTTCATTCAGTAAGCTATCCAGGTTGGCAGAAATACCACGATATTTTTCAAGCTCTGCTTTGGTGTCAGACAATTCCTTTTCTACGTTCACGCGCTCCACCACGAGTGTATCCACCTTCTGTTCATATGTGTTGATCGTAGTGGTGTGGTTGCGCCACTGATAGATGTTCATAACGGCAGAGAGTAAAAATAATACAATCCAAAGGGTGCCTTTTCCCTTTTTTTGTTCTTGGTTTTGTGTTTCCATTTTTCCGCGTTGGTTTTAGTGCGTTGAATATAAAGAGCTAAAAGTAACGACCTCACACTTCCGCTTATTGTATCCCATGTAAAAGTTATGAAACATGTTTTTCACAATCTTTATGCGTTATTAACGGTTGCAACCTTATAATTAGCTGTTTGGAATGTGAATTCGTGTTGTGCTTTGTGTAACTTTCAATATTAAATTCATATTCTCTCCAGTTTTAATAACCCGATTTTAATTCAAACCTCTCTCGAATCCAGTGCAAGAAATATGAGCAAGAAAAAAAACAAGGAACAGATCAATAGTCCGGTGCAGGGATACTTGCTTTCAGAAGTGTTTAAAGCCCTCAATTCGCATCCCAACAAAACATTCAACTATAAACAACTGGCGACCGTCATCCAGCCAGGGTTTTTAAATTATATCCGCGAGCTCTCCGGCGAAGATGCTGTTGTTGAAGATACCGGCACGGATCTCAAAAAGGAAATTCTTCTCATCCTTCGGTCTTTACTTGCAAAAGGTGATTTGCTGGAAGTCGAAAAAGGAAAATACAAATTGAAGCCTAAACACGCATACACAGAGGGTATAATTGATATTTCTGCCGGTGGTGCCGCTTACCTTTTGAGTGAAAATGATGAAGACGATATCTATATTGCTCCAAGAAATGTAAAGAATGCTCTCAATGGTGACCGTGTAAAAATTTATCTCTATGCCCGGCATAAAAATCAACGACTCGAAGGGGAGGTGGTAGATATTCTTGAGCGGTCGAAAATGGAGTTTGCCGGCAATGTTCAGCTCCAGGGAAAATTTGCTTTCGTTGTTCCCGATTCTCCAAAAATGCTTGTCGATATTTTTGTTCCCCAACACCTGATTGGCGAAGCTCAGCACGGACAAAAAGTGATCGCCGAAATCGTGGATTGGCCACGAGGAACAAAAAATCCTATTGGAAAAATTACCAAACTGCTCGGCTGGCCAGGTGATAACGATGTTGAAATGAATTCCATTCTCTCGGAGTATGGTTTTCCATTGGAGTTCCCAAGACGCGTTGAAGAAGAGGCTGCAAAAATTCCTGAAAGAGTTCCCGAAGATGAAATCAAAAGACGCAGGGATTTTCGTGACATCACAACATTTACCATTGATCCCTATGATGCAAAAGATTTTGATGATGCATTATCCATTCGCAAACTCGAAAATGGAAATTGGGAAATCGGGGTGCACATTGCAGATGTAACACATTACATTCGTCCTTTTTCTTTTTTGGATAAGGAGGCATACTTCCGCGGCACCTCTGTTTACCTCGTTGATCGGGTAATTCCCATGCTCCCGGAAAAATTATCCAATGGTGTTTGCTCGCTCCGTCCCAATGAAGACAAACTCTGTTTTGCCGCTGTCTTTGAAATGAACGATGCCGGACACGTTCAAAAATCCTGGTTTGGAAAAACGGTAATTCATTCTGATAAAAGATTTGCGTATGAAGACGCTCAGGCTGTAATTGAAACCGGCGAAGGTCCGCTTAAAGATGAAATCCTTACACTCCATGCTCTGGCTCAAAAACTGCGGGCGGAACGATTTCGAAAAGGTGCCATTGCATTCGAAAAACTTGAAGTAAAATTTAAGCTCGATGAAAAGGGTAAGCCTCTTGGTGTTTACCTCAAGGAAAGTAAAGAAGCCAACAAACTTATTGAAGAATTTATGCTGCTCGCAAACAGATCTGTTGCGGAGCTGATTGGAAAAAAACATATCGTCACGGCACAAAAGAAGAAAAAGAATGGCGAAGAAGAAAAAGAAAGTGTCTCTGTTCAAAAGCGGCCCTTCGTTTACCGAATACACGATGGTCCGGTCGCAGACAAGTTGCAAAACTTTGCCAAGTTCGCGAATAAGTGGGGCTACAAATTGAAAATTGATAATGAAAAAGAAATTGCACAATCCCTGAATGGTTTGATGAAAAGTTTGCATGGGAAGAAAGAACAAAATGTTCTCGAACAGCTGGCTATCCGTACAATGTCGAAAGCAATATATACAACAGAAAATATCGGACACTATGGACTTGCATTTGACTTTTACACACATTTCACTTCCCCGATAAGACGATATCCGGACATGATGGTACACCGTTTGCTGGAAGCTTATCTGACAAACAACAGTAGCGCCGACAGCGAAGCGCTGGAAGAACAGTGTAAACACAGCACGCAGATGGAGATCAAGGCCTCTGAAGCGGAACGTGCCTCAATTAAGTACAAACAAGTAGAGTTTCTGCAGGATAAAATCGGGCAGGTTTTCGATGGCTTGATTTCCGGTGTTACGGAGTGGGGTTTATTTGTTGAGATAATCGAAAATAAATGCGAAGGCATGGTGCGGCTCCGCGATCTTGATGATGATTTTTATGAGTTTGATGACACAAATTATTGTGTGATCGGAGCGCGCACGAAGAAAAAATATACTATGGGCGATAATGTGCGTGTCCAGGTAATGCGGTGTGACCTGATTCGAAAACAAATCGATTTTAAAATGATCACTGGCGATGGGCCAATAAACCCGGTTATTCCGGAACATCCGCCAAGAAAGCGGGGGTTTTCCGGCAGGGAAAAGTCAAAAGAAAAGCCAAAACAAAAATCAAAAAAATGGAGGCGCTGATTCGGACCATTTTTCTTCTACCGTTGCGATTCCTTCATTGGGTAATATAGTTTTGTCGCGAAATGAATATGGTTTCCGCAATAAAAAACGGAACAGCTCTTCGGCGAACCGTTCTGGCTTGTTCCTATCTGATTACAATTGCATTTAGCATCAAGGCACTCAAAGAGCCTGATGTTTGGTGGCAAATCCGAACCGGCGAGTGGATTCTGGAACATCATCAGGTGCCTGTATCGGATGTTTTTTCGTATACACAATCGGGGAATGAGTGGATCAATATCAAATGGGGCTTCGAGGTAATTGCTGCACTGATTTCAAAAATTGTCGGTCCTGAATCGATTTGTTTTCTCCAGGCATTTGTCAGTTGCCTGATTTTTTATTTTCTTTTAAAAACAACAAAACTAATTTTCAAATCAGCGCAGCCTGAAGTTATTTGCAGCGATAATAAGAGTTACGCGGGCGCTGTTTTTGTATCATTTATCCTCGCTGTTCTCGCAATAGAATACCGCATGAATAGTCGCCCGGAAATGATCAGTCACTTATTTACTGTTCTGTTCGTTTATATAATCGTCCACTATCGCAGCGATCCATCAAAAAAAATATTCCTTCTCATTCCGCTTCAAATGGTTTGGGCAAATATGCACGAAGCTTATGGTGCAGGTATTATCATTCAGATCTTATTTCTTACGGCCGCAATCCTTGAGCGATGGTGGCTAAAAGATCATTCTATTACCAACAGAAAAAAATTTATCCTTCGGCCCTTTATTGTTTTGATCCTTTCTATCGCCGCCATGGCGATCAATCCAAATGGAATCCGGCTTATCACACGGCCCCTAAGTATTTTCGGACAAGTATTGCAAAATAAATACACGACGGAGCTGCTACCTGTTTCTTCTCCGGCATATTGGCAGAAGGAGGCCTACCTTGCTTTGCTCATCTTACTCCTTGTAATATCCGGTCTTTTCTTTCTTAGAAGGGATAAGAAAAAAAGCCTGGCGGTAAAATTGATAGAGTCGTTTGGTGCTGGTCACCTGTTTCTTCTGATAGCGTTTCTCTACCTTGCACTCACAGCTTATCGAAATATTGTTTTTCTGATTCTTGTGCTGTTTCCTTTTCTCGTTGTTTCTGTCTATCGTTTTATCACATGGCTAAACACCAAAACAAAGGGTCGTCTTTCGATTTCTTCTGCTAAGTCTGCCCTTACAATTGGTTTGATTGGCATTGTCTTTTATGCATTAATTGTTTCGAATACATATTATGAAACTACTGAAAGTCGCGACCGATTTGGTGCCGAAATCACTGCCATTGGTCATCCCACCGGCGCCGCTGACTATATTCTCCAACAAAATTTGAGCAGGAAAAAATGTTTTTCCGATTACCTGACCTCTTCGTATTTGCTCTGGAGGCTCCAGCCCGACTTTAAGACTTTTATTGACCTCCGGGATCTCGATGTTTTTTCTCCCGCTTTTTTTTCTCAATATCTATATGCAACCTCGAATCCATATGCCTTTCACTCCCTTGATAGCGTTTATAGATTTGACTATGCAGTGCTTTACAGACAAGAGCTGCCCACTTTACACAAATATCTGTACAACGATTCCATCTACGCGCTCACCTATCTTGATGCTGTTGCTGCGGTATATCAAAAAACAGATTCCTTTTCGCGAAAGGATATTTTCAGTATGCCTTCGCCTCCCCGATTTCTTCATTTGCAAAATTTATCACGGGAATTTTGAATCCGTTTTATTCTTCTTTCGTTTACAAAGAGGTAAACTACGATATCGCGGCTGCTACTTATTATTTATCGGTGAACGCATTTGATCTTGCGGAAGTCCGCGCCAGAAAAGCGATGGAAAATAAAAAGAATGCTTTCCTGGGAACCGAAATGCTCGGACGCGTGTTTTATTCCAGAGCGCTTCAACAAAGAGATTCGACCAATAGAAATTTGCTCCTGGATAAGGCTCTTGGGCTTTTTCAGACGGCGCAGAAAGAAAAACAAAATTATTCTCCTGCCTATTCCGGTGCAGGTGCTGTATACCTGAAACAATTTCGGTTTAAAGCCGCTGCGAACAGTTTTGAAAAAGCACTGCAGTATGATGGGCTCGAGTCCAATGTTCTTATCGGATGCGCGGAATCGTATCTCGGTCTTTCACGGGTTTCGAATACAAACGAAAACCTGGGCCGCGCTCTTGATTATTATTTGGAATGCAATCGCATGATGCCGGGAAATGCTCCTGTGCTATTGAACATCGGCTTCATCGCATTTCGTCTGAAGAAAAACAATCTGTCTGATAAATATTTAACAGAAGCTCTGAATACAAAACTTCTAAGTCCTTCCGATCAACAAAAAGCAGAAGAGTGCCTGCGCCAACTCTATTGATTTTCTGCGACACCGGATTCACGTTGTGCTGACCGAAGAAAAAATCAAAATTCTATCCCTGTCTTTTTCTGATTTTGCCCGTGAGTATTTCCCAAAACATTACAAAATCAGAACCCAGGCTCCACAATGGATAAGTAAAAGTTGCGGGCTTGTTTTTCTCAATGAATAGATGACTGATCCACGCGAAACCATATCCTGCGATGGGCATTAAAATAAATGCTGTTCCAGAGCGGAGAAAAATACCATACAAAAAAGTAAAATCACCAGAAAGGTCCCGAAGAAATGAAAAGCCTGAGTCATCGGTCGCTTGTGTTCGGATAAATAGTAGGGATAGAATTCCTGAAATGAGCCGTATTTCTTTCCATACTGATAAAATTAATCGTGTACGTTCGTATTAATTTCCCTCAGGAGTGTCCGTATTATCAATCTTCTTCTCGTCACCACTTCTGTACGTCAGCTTCAATACCTCCGCGCCATTCTCGTCGTACAAAAACCATTCACCATCCGGCAGCCCCAATCGATAATTCCTCACTTCGTGTAGCCTGCCATTGGGCCAATAATAATTGTGTTTTCCTGTTTCAAGACCTTCAAGATACTCTCCTTCAAATGCCGGTTTTCCATCACGGTAAAATTGTTTCCAAACTCCGTCTTCTTTTCCCTCTACAAATTTTCCTTCTGCAACATATTCTCCAATGCTGAATTTCCAGTCTCCGTCTTGCTTGCCGTCGACATAGTTTCCTTCCGTCAACACCGTGCCGTCGTCTTCGTACTCCTTCATCATTCCGTTTTCTTTTCCATTTGTATATGTTTCTTCTCTTCGGGTCTGTCCATTCGGATAATACCATTTCCAGGGACCATTCGGCTTGCCTTTAACATAGGCGCCAACCTGTTCCATCGAATCGTTCTCGAAAGAAAATTTCCATACGCCATCCCTTTTTCCGTCCACATAAACTCCAATACTTCTGATTTTTCCGCTTTCGTAAAATTCCTTCCATTCTCCCTGCTCTCTACCCTGGTTGTCCATTTTTCCCTGACGCAAAAGACGCCCTCCTGAAAAAACTTTCGCGCTGTCGATATTTCCATTCTCATCGTATTGGCGGAAAACTCCTTCCTGCACTCCTTTTTTAAATGTTCCTACAATTTTTGTTGCTCCGGTTGGGTAATAATTTCTCTTCACTTCGAATTTATCTTTCTCGTCGGCCGCTTTAACCTGCAATACACCCAGGATGTATTCTTCTTTCTTTGTGACCCTTCCATCCAGTGAATATTCCTTAAACACACCGTCCTTTTGATCATCCTTATAGAATCCATCCGATTTCAATTGATTTGTTTCATAGAAATCTTTATAGGGACCTTGCTTCATTCCCTGTTTGTCTGTACGATTAATTTTTTCCTCTCTCTGGAAAAAACCATTTCTGTAAAAAGTAATTGTGATTAGCGTTCCATCCCCGCGAAATTCTTTTGCCATTCCATTTTCAACACCATTGGAATATGGAATTGTCTTCACAAGATTTCCTTCTTCATTATAATATTTGGAAACACCCTGACGGATACTCATGGAATCAATCTCTTCCGATTGCAATACACCGCTGTCGTAATATTTTTTTTGCAATCCGTGCTTCACACCTTCTTTGTAATTATATTCTGCAGTTAGAACAGACGAGTCGCTATAAAATTTCCATAAACTGTCCAGTTTAAAATTCAAACGGTTTCCCTCAGATTTTAATCTACCGCTTTCGTAATAGCTTTTCCAATAGCCATCAGGTTTGCCGTTTTTAAGATTCCCTTCGCTGGACTTCACACCACCCGGATAATAAAATGTATTGAATCCATCCGGATTTATCTTTTGTTGTTCTTGTGCAATGCTTACAACAACAAACAATGAAAAAATAAAACCGAGGATGACGTTCTTAGAAATCATACAATTTAAAATAGGCGAATTACAAACCATACTGCTTCGAAATTTCTAACATACGTTTAATGGGCAACAACGCTTTCACTCGTATGTCTTCCGGAAGAACAAGCTCCGGAGTTTCGTACTTTAAACAAATATACAATTTCTCGAGTGTGTTTAGTTTCATGTGCGGACAATCATTACAAGCACAGGAGTTATCAGGAGGCGCTGGAATAAATGTCTTGTTCGGTGAAGATTTAGCCATTTGATGTAGAATTCCGGTTTCTGTCCCTACAATAAATTCCATGTCAGGAGATTTCATTGTATAATTTAACAGTCCGGTTGTCGATCCAATGAAATCTGCAATTGCCAAAACACCGGGCTCACATTCAGGATGTGCTATGAATTTTGCCTTTGGATGTTTTGCTTTTAATTTGATTATTTTTTCCAAAGAAAAAATTTCGTGAACCATGCAGGTTCCATTCCACAATACTAAATCTCTCCCTGTTTTTTCAGCAATAAATCTTCCCAGATTTCTGTCCGGTGCAAAAATTATTTTTTTATCTTTCGGAACACTGTTTACAATTGCTGCAGCATTAGAGGAAGTACAAATTATGTCACTCATCGCTTTTATCTCAGCGGAACAATTGACATAAGAAATAACAACATGATTCGGATACTTTGCTTTAAATTCTGCGAACGGTCCGGGCTTACAGGCATCTGCCAGGGAACAACCTGCTCGCAAATCAGGAAGCAATACTTTTTTTCCGGGATTTAATATTTTGGCGGTTTCTGCCATGAAATGAACACCGGCGAAAACAATGATGGATGCTTCGGTTTTTTCTGCCTGTTGCGCAAGGCCAAGACTGTCTCCGATATAATCTGCGACATCCTGAATATCAGCGTCCTGGTAGTAATGGGCAAGGATAATTGCATTTTTTTCTTTTTTTAACTTCCGTAGTTCAGCGAACAAATCTAAGGAAGGTTCCGGTTCAATATCCAAAAAGCCCTTCAACCCAACCTCCGCAATTTTTTTATTCAACACATCCATAATAATAATAATTTTTTAAAATTTAATCTTAAATATACTACTACTATTAGCCTGTTCATACTGTTTGTAATTCAGCTCCGTTTTTGTTGACTTTTGTTTTGTACACGAAAAAAGCACCATTATCAACAGGCCTGTTTATTCCAACAATTTGATTTGTAGTTTTCTGTCAGTTCATCAACATGCGGGTATAACTTTCGTGGTTTATAAAATTCGTTGGATTCACCGTGAACAACTTTGATTTTTTTGTCAGTATGTATTGATAACTGCTGAAAGATTTCTCTTGCACGGTACTCTGGTATTCATAAGAGGAATGGTTTATGAACAATGCAAAGAAATTTATAACCAGTTTAACACAGCTTCTTACTCAATACACAAAAATACTGTTAATAAATCGTTTTGTAATGGCCGTATGAATCAGCCTATTAAAAACCGGAAAAGATGACATGTTCATAACAAATTCGTACTTTTGTTATGGATCATTTCTTTCTAATTCCATGGAAAAACAACGTATTGCTATCGGGTGTGACCATGCTGGTTTCGAATACAAGGAGTTCATTAAAAACGACTTGACAGCAAAAGGATATGAAGTCAAGGATTTCGGAACCCATTCAACAGACTCTGTTGACTACCCTGATTTTGTACATCCTTTGGCAAATTCCATTGAAAGCAATGATTATGAATCCGGCATTCTCTTGTGCGGGAGCGCGAATGGAGTTGCGATCACGGCAAACAAACATTCCGGTATCAGGGCGGCAATAGCGTGGAAAACAGAACTTGCAGAACTCGCCCGCCAACACAATAACGCGAACGTACTTTGTATTCCTTGTCGATTTGTTACCCGGGAACAGGCTGTTGAGTTTGTCCATGCTTTTCTCTCTACTTCTTTTGAAGGCGGTCGACATGCAAGCCGCGTAAATAAAATTGCAATTCAATTGGAAAAAAAATAAATACTGAGGGCAAAATAACCCATGATCCTACGGTATTGCACAGGAATTATTCTTCTACTTCTTTTTTGCGATTCGCCCAAGGCCCAAAATCCTGTTGCTGCAGTTTATAGTAAGGCTCTTTCGCCGGATTCAATTTTTCTCACACTCAGCATTCTTGCTTCCGATTCATTGGAAGGAAGAGAAACAGGGAAGATCGGTCAAAAAAAAGCGGCATCATTGATTGTATCTTCTTTTCAACGATTCGGATTGAAGCCGGGAATTGAAGGAAGGTATGAGCAATTCCATCCGATTACGACTCGTGCAAATGAAAAAGCCAGCATAGAAGTTAACCAGCAGTTTTTTCTTTTTATGAAAGATTATTTTTATGCCCCGGCCTACAAAGACACCATGATGGTGATTGATTCTGTTCACTTCTTTGGATATGGAATTTCAGACCCGCTGTACGATGACTTTAAAAACCAGAATATTTCCGGTAAAACAATTATGATTTGTGAAGGAGAGCCAAAAGATAAAAAAGGAAAGAGCATTCTCACGAAAAGTATTAATCCATCAGCATGGTCTACAGACTGGAGAAAAAAATTCAGTGTGCTGCTGGAGAAGAAGCCGCAGCTTGTTTTAATTCTTGTGGATAGCATAGATGTGATTGCAGATTCTTTAAACTTCGAGAAAAAAACAGGGGAGTTTCTTCGGTTTTGCAAATCACCGGATGCGATACCCGTAATTTTTATTAATAAAACATTGGCGCTACGGTTCTATCCTGAAAATACAGAAGAGGAACTAACGCATACGATACGGAAAATCTCACGAAAAAGGAGGCCGTTTTCGTTTACACAATCAACGGACGCAATTATAAAGATGGTTTCGCAAACGGAACCCATGATGGGTCAGAATATCATCGGTTACATTGAAGGCACAGAAAATAAAGAGGAAGCCCTTTTTATCACTGCACACTATGATCATTTAGGTATTCAGGATTCCCTGATTCACCCCGGAGCTGATGACAATGCGAGCGGGACATCTGCTGTGATAGAAATAGCTCGCCAATTCAGAAAAGCGGTTGTGGATGGTCACCCGCCACGACGAAGCATTTACTTTATGCTGGTCAGTGGTGAAGAAAAGGGACTTCTGGGATCAAAGTATTACGTCAAAAGACCCGTTGTCTCTTTCTCTAATACTGTAGCCGATCTTAATATTGACATGATTGGCCGTACGGATGAAAAACACGACTCAACAGGTCAAAAAAATTACATCTACATCATCGGATCTGACAAACTAAGCACCGACCTTCATCAAATAAGCGAAAGTGTGAACGATAGCATTACAAAACTTGAACTTGATTACACATACAACATCCCCGGCGACCGCAACCGTTTTTATTTCCGAAGCGATCATTATAATTTTGCCAAAAACAATATTCCGGTAATTTTTTATTTTAATGGCACACACAAAGACTACCACCGGGAAACGGACACAATTGATAAAATTAACATCAACCTCCTTACCCATCGTGCACAATTGGTTTTCTTAACAGCCTGGGAATTGGCAAATAGAAAAGATAGAATCCGCGTCGATAAGACGGCCCCAAAGGAATAAGGGGACGGTTTGACCGATTGTGAATTTTGGGAACAATATTAGTATACTGCGATCATCTAAAATCGTATTTTCGTGACCATGAAATTCCTTAGAATCCTTCCTTTATTTTTCCTATTCTCTGCTTCCTTGCAGGCACAGAAGCTGACAAGCGAAGAGTTGTTCAAAGAATATTTTACAAGCCAGTCGGACAGTCTGGATCCCATCGAAGGCATCTGGACCGTTTCAACAACACAGGAGTTTTATAATTACGATACACTGTACGACATTCAAAAATTTCCGAAAGCAGCAAAAGTTGCAGTAATGAAAAAGGAAAATAAATATGAATCCTTCAACCTTACAGGGGACTCTTATGACGTACAATTTTCAATAACAGACGTAAAAGGCGTTTATCTTTACAGAAATTTTTTCAGAGAAACCAATGAATATTCTAAGACATCTGCCGTTATTAGTAAGGCCGGTGAAATGGAATATACCTACGAATTTCCAGACGACTTTCTTCGTGTGAAATTTGCCGATTCCTATGAAGAAGGCACACGGGTCGTAAACATTCTGAAATGGACAAAAGTCTTCCCAGAACCCAAGAAGAAATAAAGATTTGAAAAAGCACCAACCGCCATCGCGTTATTTATTTGCCGGCGGACTTTTCCTGCTTTGTCTGCTGACCTCCTTGGCTTCTTTTTCAGGCACGCAAGAAAAGTACTGGGTAACTTTCAAGGATAAAAACGGAAGCGTATTCAATCCCGAAGCATATTTCGATGCGCGAACAATTCTCCAGCGCAAACAATTGAACATTGCTATTGCAGACTCAACAGATTTTCCCGTTTCAGGCAACTACCTTTCTTTGATTGAAAAAACCGGAGCAAAACTTTCGTGGTCCAGTCGCTGGTTGAATGGCGTTGCTGTAATTGCTTCACCGGAACAAAAGGAGAATATTCGAAAACTCCCATGTGTACTTGATGTTGAACAAATGTCCTTGAACGCCACTATTTCTGAAGTGAAACCAAAGACACCGGAAAAAGAAAACATTGACCTTCTTCGTTTTCAAACTTCCCGAATGCAAGGGGACCTGTTTAAAAAGGAGAAACTTGATGGTACCGGAATCCGGATAGCCGTTTTTGATGCCGGATTTCCGGGAGTTGACAAAAGTCCGGTTTTTAAAAAACTGCGCGACGAAAAAAAAATTGTCGCGACCTATGACTTTGTTTCAAAAAAAGAATTTGTGTATGGGCATCACTGGCATGGTTGTGCAACACTTTCCTGCATAGCCGGAATAGCGGATTCGCTCAACATGGGTTTGGCCACAGGAGCGGAGTTTCTACTGGCCAGAACAGAATATGCACTTCGGGAACCAGCTTCCGAAGAAGAGTATTGGCTTGCCGCCGCCGAATGGGCTGATCAGCACGGTGCAAATATTATTTCGTCCTCGCTTGGCTACACAAACAAGAGATACTTCAGCAACGAAATGAACGGGAGAAAAAGCCTTGTTGCGAGAGCGGCAACAATAGCAGCACAAAAAGGGATCTTAGTTGTGAATGCTGCAGGAAATGAAGGCCAGGAGGATTGGCACATTATTGACACTCCTGCGGATGCCGATAGTGTATTGGCAATTGGTGGCGTAGACCCTGAGCGGGACCTACATATTTATTTTAGTTCGTATGGGCCCAGTAGCGACGGTAAAATGAAGCCCAACCTTTGTGCAAGCGGGAAAGCAGTAGTTGCCGGAAAAAAGGGCCTCAAAACATCTTTCGGCACCTCTTTTTCAACGCCATTGGTTGCAGGCTTTGCTGCCTGCGCATGGCAATCACACAGGGAATGGACAAACATGGATTTGTTTGCGGAGCTCCAGAAGTCAGGTCACCTCTATCCGTATTTTGATTATGTGCACGGCTATGGCATACCTCAGGCATCGTATTTCCTTGACAAAAACAAAACGGTTGACCCAACATTTGATTTTGTAATTGTAAACAATGAAATCAAAGTAATCCTTCGGGAAAAATACTCATATACGGCGGATGAGAACGCAATGGGCTATTCTGCCAGACGAAATTTGTTTTATAAAGTAGAAGACCAATTTGGGCGGATGGTTTCTTACAATGTATTGCTTGCAGAAGAAAAAGAGGTTTTGCATTTTCTTGCAGAAGACTTTAGAGAAGGAGATGCAATCACGGTACATTTTGAAGGCTACACAAGCAGCCTGGATTTTCCAAAACTAGATATTCCCGATGACCCGATTCAAAAGTAAGATGAACTCCAGAGCAGGTAAATTATCAGCGATTGTTGTCCTATTTTTTATGATGACAAGTCTGCACGCACAAACAGTTTTGTTGCACGTCGACAGGGCCACCGATTCAATTCCGTCAAAGCATGGACAGAATATGCCCCGATATATTTATCCATTTATAAAGCTGGGCTGGGTACTTGGTCCGGATGAAAAAGGTGCGCGAATTAGCTATGGAAACTCCATTGATTTTGCTTTTGGAATTAAAAAGAAATATAAGGTTGGTTCGATATATTCCTTTGGATGGGAAGCACAGCTCGACTACCAGGTTTTTAAAATGGTACAGGATTCGGGAAAAATTGTTCCAAACCCCATACAAAATAAAACAGAACGCCTCGATTTCTCTGCGCTACGAATTGGCTTTTTTAATCGCTTCAATTTAGACCCGGATCGCGGTAATACATTAGGAACGTTTGTAGACATTGGAGTTTCCGGTGAATGGAACTATACCGTGAGGAACATTATTAAAAATGATTTGCTCAATGGCAGCAAGGTAAGTTCGGCAATTAAAAACCAGCCCTATTATACCGACTTGAATGCGTATGGAGAATTAAGATTTGGACTCGGCCGACTCGCATTCTACGGAACATACCGGTTTACGGATTTATTTCGTCCCCGATTTAATTTTCCGGAACTGCCCAGACTAATTGCCGGTTTCGAATTATCTCTCGGTAATTAATATGATTGAATACGAAATCCGATTTCACATTAACGCCTAAAACCCGGAACAATGGTTCGGTTTATTCCTTCGATAATTATTTGCCTGAGTGTTTTGTTTTCTTCAACAGACTTATCTGCGCTTGCTCCCGGCAAAGCAGGAACAATAATTCTCAAAGGGGAAGACTTCCCCGCGGAAAAAACGACAGAACTTTCATGCACCGATTCTGGTGAATGCGTTCATTTTGTTGATGAAATTAAAAAGACCGTGCAACTTAAGCTTGCAGCTTTTATGGGGGACAAAACCCTGAACATAGAAATTGAAATCCCGGCAACAATGGGCTCCCATAAAATAAAGCTGGATAAAGACGGAGACCAAAAACCAGGAGAAAAATTCTATTTGGAGATTCTTGGCCAAAACCCCGCTGTGGATAAAGTTGTGTATACTCTTGAAGACGAAAGAGACGACGCCACCATTATAATAACAGATATTAGCGAAGAAAACGGCACATTAACCGGATCGTTTTCTGGCCGCTTTTTTGATGCAGCGACAGCTGTGAAGAGGGCCCAGATAAACGGAACATTTTTTATAAATGACAATAAAAGTGAAAAGTGAATGTTTAAATTGCAGATTGAATAACCAGTTTTTGCCATAAATCGCTTATGAGATGAAAAATTTCCTTTTGATTATCGGTCTGCTTATCGCCCTATTTGCCTGCAAAAGAGATCCTGTTCCGGAGGCTTCGCAAAATGCAGCTTCGCAAGAAGACTTAAAAACAGCAATTATCGGTAGATGGGACACAAGCTATGTTCTTGTTTCCATGAAAAGCATCAATAATTCCAATGTTGATGGAACAATGGAAGTCCAGACGCAAAAGAATAAAGCCGCTACTAATAAATCAAAAGTGCAATCCGTATTTAGGGAAGATGGAACATATCTTTCCGAATACCGGGATGAAAATAAAAAGCTTGTTATCAAGAGCGCGGGTAAATGGTCGACCCAAGGAAAAACGCTCATTTTAAATCAGGAGTTTCCCAAACAGAAAACGCTTCGGTACGAAACCACAATTGAAAAGAACTTCGCGGAGTTTCGCTCTCAGGTGGATTTTGACAAAGACGGAGAAACCGATGATTTGATGTATTGTCAAATCCGAAGAAGTGGATGCTAGGATCCCAAACATATGATTTCATTTGTTAGTGGTCAGGGGTAGATTTTCTACCCCTGCCGCTTTTGTTTTCATTTGCATCGAAGATTAATTGTTAATAACGATTTCAACACGACCATCTAACTTATACCAAAGCAATATTATTTACTGATTATCAGCCCCAAACGAAGCTTGGTTATCAACAATAAGAGTTTATAACCGGGTTGAAAGTCCGGATTTCTATGAAACATTCAGCCTCCTATTTAGGTTAAATTTGTAATTAAGGAGACTAAATTCTAAGGCTATGCCATTGAGCAAGGAACAGTACGAGGATCTCGAAAAACTAAACGGGTATTTTCAACAAATAGAGCGCTTTGCTGAAGACAATAACATTGATTTAGATGTATTTATGTCGGAATACAGAGATGATGGATATGCTGTCTATGCAACAGAAAAGGTGAGCCTGTATCTGAAAGCTTCGAAAAGGAAAAAGGTTTTCGAAAAAGCAGGGAAAGAAAAGGCAGAGAAAACAACTGCAGTTAAAAACCGCTGATCCAACTTCCGGTTTCAAAGAGAAGCCTTGCAAGCCCCTGCTGTTCTAGCCGGGGTTCGTTTTTTTCTATTGACCAACAAAAGATCAATACCCGGGGGAAATTTTTGGCTTTGTAAACATGATATTCTTCACATTGTCTAATTCCATTTAAGTGCTACTTTTGCCCCTCAATTTAGTGTACGTATGATGCAATTGGCCTGGCTGATCCCCGTTTTTCCTCTCATCGGCTTCCTGGTGATCAGCCTGGGACAAAAAGTTCTTCCAAAATCAGTCACAGGAATTTTTGCATCACTCATGGTGCTCGCCTCCTTCATCTTGTCGGCAGGTATTTTTCTTCAACATGGTGATGGATCCGAAACAGTGTTCGTGTTTGACTGGATAAAATCAGGCAGCCTTTCCATCCCATTCTCATTCCTGATTGATTCGGTTTCAATCACCATGCTTCTGATTGTTACAGGAGTAGGATTTTTGATCCATGTGTATTCTATCGGATACATGAAAGAAGACGAAGGCTATTCTCGATTCTTCTCTTATCTCAACCTCTTTGTTTTTTTCATGTTGCTGCTCGTGCTTGGATCGAATTACGTAGTCTTGTTTGCGGGCTGGGAAGGCGTTGGTCTTTGCTCCTATCTACTCATCGGATTCTGGTTTAAAAACACTGAGTATAATAAGGCAGCAAACAAGGCATTTATAATGAATCGAATCGGGGATTTGGGTTTCCTGTTGGGAATCATCCTCATTTACGTAACGTTCGGTTCTGTTTCATTCAACGAAGTATTTTCCGCCGCAAAATCTCTTCCTGACAATCAGCCCGTGATCACAGCAATAACACTTTTGTTGTTTGTTGGTGCAATGGGAAAGAGCGCTCAAATACCCCTGTACACATGGCTACCTGATGCTATGGCCGGCCCAACACCCGTTTCGGCACTCATCCATGCCGCAACAATGGTTACCGCCGGTATATACATGGTTGTTCGTTCCAATATTCTGTATTCTATCGCACCATTCACGCTGGAGATTGTCACAATTATTGGAATGGCAACAGCGCTTTTTGCTGCAACGATTGCATTGGCTCAAACAGATATTAAAAAAGTACTCGCCTATTCAACGGTCAGCCAATTAGGCTATATGTTTGTTGCTCTTGGCGTGGGCGCATACTCAACAGCGTTGTTCCATGTGACGACGCATGCTTTTTTTAAAGCCCTGCTCTTCCTTGCAGCAGGCAGCGTCATTCACGCAATGAGCGGAGAACAAGACATTCGAAAAATGGGGGGCTTACGAAAAAAACTTCCTATAACTTTCGCCGTCTTTGCAATTGGGACATTTGCAATTAGCGGAGTGCCGCCATTTGCAGGGTTCTTCTCAAAAGATGAAATCCTTGCCAA
Organism: Bacteroidota bacterium; assembly: GCA_016720655.1. GTDB lineage: Bacteria > Bacteroidota > Bacteroidia > AKYH767-A > 2013-40CM-41-45 > JADKJP01. The sequence goes on along the minus strand of JADKKE010000033.1, from coordinate 61,801 downwards.
GGCCTGGGTTCAAAGCCCGGTTCTGTTTTTCTTTCTTGCTGTCACCTCGGTGTTGACTGCAATCTATATGTTTCGCTTATTCTTTCTCACGTTTTACGGCGGATTCCGTGGAACACACGCACAGGAACATCATTTGCATGAATCACCACCATCCATGACAGTTCCACTCGTCTTGCTTGCAATACTGTCTACATGTGGAGGATTTCTTGGATTACCGGAAGTCTTTTCGGAGCATCATCTCTTCGGCAACTTTTTAAAATCAGCACTTTCTGTTCCGGCAAGTATTCTGCAAACCGAAGCATCCCACCAATTCGAGTGGACATTAATGGGCGTATCTGTTCTCACATTGGCACTAATCATTTATTGGGCGTACCAGAATTATGTGGCCAAAAAAAATATTCCGGCATTACAGGAATCAGAATTCAAGCCCGCGTTCAAAGTACTCTATCACAAATATTATATTGACGAAATCTACCACAACATAATTGTAAAACCATTGTATGCGATTGGCAATTTCTTTTGGAAAATTGTTGACAATGCTGCGGTGGACGGGACAGTAAACGGAGTAAGCAAAACGGTTGTGTGGGCAAGTCAAACGATCCGGTATGTTCAAACAGGGAATGTAGGCTTCTACATCTTTGCAATGGTTTTTGGAATCATTGCAATCCTGGTTTACAACCTGATGTTTTGATGCATTGAATTGCGTGAAACAATTCACGTGAATAAAATATTATCTGCAGCGTATGCTGACTATTTTGATTTTCTTTCCGCTGTTTGCGGGTCTTGCCATACTGATGTCGGGCGAAAACGCAAAACGCATTGCACTTGCCGCTGCACTCATTGAATTTGCAATATCGGTAAGTATTACGCTCGGCTTTGATCCGACTGCAGGGACACAATTCGTGCATGAATTCTCCTGGGTCGCTTCGCTTGGAATCAGTTACAAGGTTGGACTTGATGGAATCAGCCTCTTGCTTGTTTTGCTCACAACATTTTTGGTTCCAATCATTATCCTCTCCTCCTTTCGGCACAACTATAAAAACCCCGGACTTTTTTATGCCTTGATTTTGATTATGCAAATGGCATTGGTGGGCGTATTCTCTGCACTTGATGGATTTTTATTTTATATTTTCTGGGAGCTCGCACTGATTCCGATCTATCTTATTTGTTTGATGTGGGGAGGAAAAGACAGAGTTCGTATCACACTCAAGTTTTTCATTTATACATTATTCGGAAGTTTGTTGATGCTCGTTGCCCTTATTTGGTTGTGGATGAAAACTCCGGCGCCTCATAGCTTCGACATTCACGCATTGTACTCGTTGAATCTGAATGCTACCGAACAAAGCTGGATTTTCTGGGCCTTCTTCCTTGCCTTTGCGATTAAAATGCCAGTCTTCCCATTCCACACCTGGCAACCCGACACATATACAGACTCCCCAACTCCGGGTACAATGTTGCTTTCGGGAATCATGTTGAAAATGGGTGTTTATGGAGTCCTTCGCTGGCTCTTACCTATTGTTCCGGATGGTGTGCACGAATGGGGAACAACGGCCATGATTCTATCGGTAATAGGAGTTGTTTATGCTTCTTGTATTGCCCTTGTTCAAAAAGATTTTAAACGACTTATCGCATATTCTTCGATTGCACACGTCGGGCTGATCTCTGCCGGCATATTTAGCCTTACACTTCAAGGCATGGAAGGCGGCGTGATCCAGATGCTGAGCCATGGAATCAACGTTGTAGGCCTGTTCTTTATCGCGGAGATAGTGATGGATAGAATGAAAACACGGGACTTGGGTGAACTTGGAGGAATCCGTCTTTCTGCTCCTGTATTTTCTTCGTTTTTTCTAATTGTTCTTCTGGCAAGCATTGCTCTTCCACTTACCAATGGATTCATCGGAGAGTTCCTTCTGATCAACGGAATATTCCAATTCAGTACCTGGATGGCAGCCGTTGCCGGGCTTACAATAATATTAGGCGCAGTATACATGCTTTCGGCTTATCAAAAGATTTCTCTTGGTGAAGCAAACAAGCAAACGGAAAAATTTGCAGACTTAACGCTTTCAGAAAAATGGGTCCTGATTCCATTGGTCCTCATGATTTTCTGGATTGGTATTTACCCGGACTTTTTCCTGGGAATTGCAGAGCCATCAATAAAAGCACTCCGCGATGTGATTCACGTTGCTCACGGAATAACTCAACTGACGAATTAAAAGCCGAAGACATTGACTACACTAATCGTTTTATCGGCCCTTGGCTTAATCTGCCTCTTCTCTGAGATCTTTGGATTCAGAAAATTGCTGCACCCACTGATTCTTATTGGATTGATCGCGGCATTTGTTACAAATACTTTCGATTGGAATAACGGCGGCCCGCTTTTCAATGACATGATGATCATTGACAATTTCAGCGTTGCATTTACAGGCCTCTTGATTGGCATCACTTTTTTCTGGTGCCTGATGTCTCCGGAATATTTTACAGAACCATCCAGTGAGTCCGATCATTTTGCCCTCATTGTTTTCTCCCTGATCGGCACAATGGTAATGGTCACCTTCTCCAATATGATCATGCTCTTTCTGGGCATAGAGATACTTTCCATTTCTCTGTATATTCTTGCCGGAAGCAATAAAAAGAATCTTGCTTCGAATGAAGCAGCCTTGAAGTATTTCCTGATGGGATCATTTGCAACAGGGTTCCTCCTCTTTGGCATTGCAATGATTTATGGAGTAACCGGATCCTTTAATCTAGCAGCGATTTCCACGTTCATAGCTCAGTCTGCCGGACAAAACTCCGTGATGATGCTTGCCGGAATCCTGATGATGATGATTGCATTGTCGTTTAAAGTTTCGGCGGCACCATTTCATTTCTGGGCGCCGGATGTTTACCAGGGTTCGCCAACGGTGATCACGGCTTTTATGTCAACCGTTGTCAAAACAGCGGCATTTGCTGCTTTCTTCAGACTTTTCCTTCACACCTTCAGTGGAACACCTTCGATTTGGGCACCGACACTCATGATCATTTCCGGGCTCACAATCCTTGTGGGGAACATTACAGCGGTTTACCAGACGAATTTTAAAAGAATGCTTGCCTACTCGAGTATTTCTCATGCAGGTTACATGGTACTTGCGCTTCTTGCAATGAACCAGAGTGCGCCATCATCCTTGTTGTTTTATACTGCAGCCTACTCAATCTCCTCAATTACAGCATTTGTAATCCTGTTGTTAATCAGCCACAAAACAGGAAACGATGATATTAAATCCTTTAATGGGCTTGCAAAGAAAAACCCATTTCTTGCCGGTGTTACAGTCGTAGCAATGCTTTCGCTTGCCGGGATCCCGCCAACAGCAGGATTCTTTGCCAAATATTATATCTTTTCCGCAGTCATGCAGAATGGCTATATCGGCTTGGTACTGCTGGCAATCCTTGGTTCACTGATAGGTGTGTTTTATTATTTCAGGGTAATCATTGCTGTTTTCAAAACAGAAGAAGAAACACAAGAAATCAAGGTGAACACTCTTTTTAGAGTACTTTTGGTGATCACTTCTTTGGCTGCAATTATTCTTGGAATAGCTCCCGGCATATTGGCTGGTCTTATTTAATGTTCGCGAAGGATCATAAAACAAAGTTCGGTAGACTTCGAATCATTAGTCAGGTGAATAGATATATTCACGGAAGGGTGAAAAACAGATTTCCAATAACCGGGACTATACTCACGTTATTGTTTTAAAATCATAAGCTCAAACCAATAAAAAACGGGAATCAACTCAAATTGTCACGGTTCGGTTAAATCATGGCTAAATACCCTTAAGCAATTTTGGATTTAAAGGGAATTTCCTATTATTGTCGTCCCAAAAATTTTCTAAATTCCAGAATTTTGAAAATAATTGAATCTTAACTTGCCTCATTAACATTCCAAAAAAACAAACAAATAAGTACACTCATGAGCAACTCGTCATCTAAAGGAGGAAACATTCAGTCGATCCTTGCGGCAGCCGTCATCCCAATTGCAATCGGAATCGGTTTCCTGATCTGGAAATTTATCATGGGCGACCCGTCCGGTTTTGAAGATGGAGACATTAACAAAAACCCTCTCCCGAATCACATTATGGCTACCATGTACAAAGGAGGATATCTTGTTCCTGTACTCATGGGTACTTTCATTACGACTGTGGTTTTCTCTATTGAGCGTTTTATCACCATCGGAAAATCTAAGGGAACAGGCAATATTGAAACGTTTATTCAAAAAATTCGTGCCCTCATGGCTGATGGTAACATTGACGGAGCAAAGGCAGAATGCGCGAAACAGCGTGGATCCATTGCAAACGTGGTAAATGCCGGACTCGACAGCTATCGCCAGATGCAAGCGGATAAAAACCTTGACAAAGAGCGTAAACTTCTTGGCATCCAAAAAGAACTAGAAGAAGCTACGACACTTGAGCTGCCGATGCTTTCAAAAAATCTTGTAATCATTTCAACGATTGCCTCCATCGCAACCCTCCTCGGTCTGCTTGGAACTGTAATGGGTATGATCAAAGCCTTCTCTGCGATTGCTACCTCCGGAGCTCCGGATGCCGTTGCTTTGTCTACAGGGATCTCTGAAGCCCTGAATAACACGGCTCTTGGAATTGGTACCTCGGCACTTGCCATCATCATGTACAATTTCTTCACAAGCCGTATCGACAGCATTACATATGGTATTGATGAAGCCGGCTACAGCATCGTTCAGTCATTTGCTGCACGTTACAAAGAAGCATAAGCTCTTTAGGAAAATCCTTTGTGGAATCCCTAATGTTTTTGACTCTAGAATTAATTACAGGTAATGCCGAAGATTAAAGTTCCTAAGAAATCTCCTTCACTGGACATGACCCCGATGGTCGATCTGGCTTTTTTGCTGGTGACATTTTTCATGCTCACCACAAAATTCCGCCCCGACGAACCGGTAATTGTTGACCAGCCTTCATCCATCAGCGAGATTCCCCTGCCGGAAAAAGGAGTCATCCTGCTTACTGTTGACGGCAAAGGAAGAGTATTCTTTAACGTTGAAGGACAGCAAACACGAATGGATATTCTGGACAGACTCGCATCGCGCTTCAGCCTTATGTTTGACGAAAAAGAGAAAAAGAGATTTTCGGTTTTGTCTTCAGTAGGTATGCCAAGTAATATGTTGAAGGAATATCTGGGTGCAGACGAAGCAAAGCGAAGAACAATGAACGATGCAACTCCGGGAATTCCCAGTGACTCGACGAATAATGAACTCACCTTCTGGATCAACGCAGCACGTACTGTAGCCCCTCGCCACAGTATTGCCATTAAAGGCGATCAGGATGCGGATATCCCGACTATTAAACGCGTAATTTCTACCCTTCAGGACAATAAAGCAAATCGCTTCGCACTCATCACAAATCTCGAAGGAGCATCCGATGCTGCTGCAGCACCGGCAAAGAAATAATCAGGACCAACACCTTGTTTCACATGAAACGTGGAACAACTTAAAAAAGGACAGCTAAAAAATGTCAGAAGTTCAACAGTCGGACGGCGGCCAGGAAAAAGGAAAGCATAAAAAAATCCGGGCCAAAAAATCTTCCACACACATCGACATGACGCCGATGGTGGATCTTGCCTTCCTGCTACTCACCTTTTTTATCCTTACCACAACATTCAGCAAACCGAAGACCATGGATATTACCATGCCGGTGAAAGATAAAGTTGAAGACGATCAACGAACAAAAGTAAAAGCCTCACAAACGGTATCCATCTTGCTTACAGAGAACGACAGAATCATTTGGTACATTGGCATGGATGACCCAGCTCAACCGCCACAAACAAATATTGCAGACTTCTCGCAATCGGGTCCTCAAAGTATCCGGACGATGTTGCTCGATAAAAACAAAATTGTTCTGGAAAAAGTAAAGATGGTCGAAGACTCCGTAAAACGAGGTCTCATTCCGGACAAAGAAGACGAAATAAAAAGACACAAAGCAGCCGTAAAAGGAGATAAAGCAGGAGTGATCGTTTTAATTAAACCCGACGAAAAATCAAAATATAAAAACCTTGTAGACATTCTGGATGAAATGCTCATCTGCAATGTTGGACGGTATGCGATTGTTGATTTGTCGGAATCTGAAAGAGAGTTAATCAAGAACACCAAATAATTCTGATAAGGATGAGAATTCTTGGATGGGACAATGCCGTAAACCCGGAGCGGGTTGAATTGGTTTTTGCAGCCCGCAATAAAGAGTATGGCGCCTATGTCATCCGTAAAAAATATCAACGGAGAGTCATTATGGCGCTGTTGTATTCTCTTATTGGAGTGGTGGTCATTGTAGGCGTTCCGAAACTACTCGAAGTGTTGTCGAAAGTTCAGCTTAGTAGTAAGACTGCTGTCACCGACGTAGTAACTCTTGCTGAGCCTCCGCCAATCGACAAATCAACACCACCGCCTCCGCCGGTGATCCCTCCCCCACCAGTCCAGCAAACGATAAAATTTACTCCTCCAAAAGTTGTTAAAGACGAAGAAGCTGAAGAGCCGCCTCCTACACAGGAAGAGGTAAAAGAGGTTCAGGTTGCTACACAAACACAGGAAGGATTAAAAGATATTGTTGATTTACCACCCGAAAACCCCGTTGTTGCTGATCCGGATGAAGGAAAAGTATTCACGGTGGTAGAAGAAATGCCTACGTTTCCCGGTGGAGAAGAAAAACTGTTCGAATACCTTCAACGGAATATCAAATATCCTCCTGTTGCCCGTGAAAACGGTATTCAGGGACGTGTTTATGTGACTTTTGTTGTTGATAAAGACGGCAAAATTAAAGACGCCAAAGTCCTCCGCGGTGTTCAGGGCGGTTGCGACGAAGAAGCTCTTCGCGTTGTTCGAAATATGCCAGATTGGAAGCCGGGTCGCCAGAACGGCCGGAATGTTCAGGTTCAATACAACCTTCCGGTCAATTTTACCCTGAAATAAGCCCTACTTAGCTGCAGAATGGACGAGCGCAAATCTTTTGCGGAGAGATTTCATTTCTTTTTTAATGTCCTCATGATTTTGGTGTATGCCCTTGCCGGAATAATCCTGATATTTGTTTGGTCACCTTTCGATTTACCACGATTGAACAGAAATATTCTTGGCACTGCCCTCGTTTGCTATGCTTTCTGGAGAACATACAAATTAGTCAATAGGAAAGAATAGCGATTCACCGAAAATGAAATCAACGTTTAGAATAAAATACTTTTTTCTCATGGCCCTGACGCTGATTCTTGGCGCCTGCACTTCAGAAAAGAAAAAACCGGAGTATACTGACACTCCAATTTCCGGCGACATTCTAATTGTTGTAGATGAATCCTACAAACCACTTATGCAGGTTCAGCTAGACACCTTCATGAAAATTTACAAATACGCGAACATTCGAGTTAAATATCTTCCGGAAGCAGAAGCCTTCAACGAATTGATGATGAATGATTCGGTGCGCCTTGCAGTCGTTGCCCGATCACTCAATAAAGAAGAAGCCGCTTTTTTTGAGGGAAGAAAAATTATTCCAAGGATGAACAAACTGGCGATTGATGCTGTTGCGCTGGTTACAAATCCGGATAATCCGGACACCTTGATTACCTATGCGCAGGCAGTGGATATTTTTTCAGGAAAAATTCGTTCCTGGAAACAATTAAATCCCAATTCAGCACTTGATTCTATTGCAATCGTTTTCGACAATAACGGTTCCAGTAATTCCAGATACCTGCAAGAAACTTTTCATTTGCAAAAACCGCTCCCTTCCAATTGGTCTGCGACCAATTCCAATGCTGATGTGATCAACTACGTCAATAAAACACCAAGAGCATTGGGTGTGGTAAGCGTAAACTGGATCAGTGACCGGGATGACGCAACTGTAAACTCCTTCCTTACAAAAGTGAAAGTGGTAGAAATCTCCTCGCCGGACACATCGCTGGATAAAGAATATTACAAGCCCTATCAGGCATACATCGCACTCAAACAATATCCTTTCATCAGAGATGTTCAGATCATCATCCGCGAAGGCAGAAACGGTCTTGGCACAGGCTTTGCTTCCTTTGCCGTAGGAGATCAGGGACAAAGACTGGTACGACTTATGGGGATGTTGCCAGCGACAATGCCGATCCGAATACTTAAAGTCAATTCTTGAATAAAATGAAAAAAACGATCATTCTGTTTTATTTTTTACTTGGAACAGGAATAATTCTTTCAGCTCAAACGCTGGATGATGCGAGAAAACTAACCGAAAACGAGCAATACGAGTCGGCAACAGAAGCCTACAAGTCGCTAATTTCAAGGGAGCCTTCCAATGGACTCAATTATTACTATTTCGGTGAAAATCTGCTGCTCAGCGAGAACCCGGATTCTGCATCACTTATTTTCAAAAAAGGAAGAGAACAGGATCCAACAAACCAACTACTCAAAATAGGAGAGGCAAAAGTGCTTCTCAATTCTGTTAGTTTGGCAGAGGCCAAAGCGGCCAGCAATCGTGAGCCATCAAACATGGAACTTAAAACACGTGCCGATCTTGCTCAAAGCAACGTGAATGCTGCTACCACACTATTAAATGAGGCCGAACTAGCAGCACCCCAAAAAAGCGCAACAGTTCTGATTGAAATTGCAGACGCCCTTATTCATTTCAAAAATAAGAACCTTGACAAAGCAAAATCTGTACTCGATAAAGCGTTTGCAATAGAACCGAAAAACTCAGATATCCAAATTCTGTTTGGCGATATCTATGCCGAGCAAAACAACGGAACACTTTCTGCGGATTATTATAATAAAGCACTCGACTTAAACAAAACCTCCGCAAGGGCAGTCGTGAGCAAAGGACGCTTGTACAAACGCTCTACGAATTACGAAGGTGCTGCAGCAGAGTTCCAAAGCGCAATTACACTCTCTCCGGATTATGCTCCGGCCTACCGCGAACTGGGAGAAACAAACTTCAAATTGGGTAAACTCGAAAAAGCAAAAGAGAATTATCGCAAATATCTTGAACTCTCTAAAAATAATTGTGGAGCAAGAATTCGTTATGCATCTTTTCTTTATCTGAGCAAAGACTATAGTGGAGCAATCAATGAGCTCACACAGACACAACAAAAGTGCGATCCAAAGAACCTGACGATGTTGCGTGTGTTTTCATATTGTTATTACGAGACTAAAGAATATGCAAAAGGCCTGGAATCGGTGAATACACTTTTTACAATTCTCCCGGATGACAAAAGAACGGCCGTTGACTATGAGTATTATGGAAAACTCCTCATCGCAAGTAACCAGGACTCACTGGGCATTTTACAATTGCGCAAAGCATATTCAATAGATCTCAACCGCACCGACCTGCTGAGCGAAATCTCTAATTCGTACTATAAACTGAAAAAGTATTCTGAGGCAGCTGCGGTTCTTGAAGAAAAAATCCTCACCGCAAAGGATCTGAAAGTTGCAGATTATTTTAACCTCGGGAGATCTTATTATTTTAATACTCAATTTGGACCGGCCGACAGCGCCTTTGCAAAAGTCAATGAATTGTCGCCCAAATATGCGAGTGGTTGGCTTTGGAGAGCAAAGGCAAGTACACACATTGATAGCACATCAGAAGAAGGACTGGCGAAACCCCATTTCGAAAAGTACATAGAACTTGCGTTGGCCGACTCGGTTAATATTTCTAAATATCAATCCGGAATGGCCGATGCCTATGGATATCTGGCGTATTATTTCATTCTGAAAAAAGACAACGAAAACGCACTCTTGAACCTGAAGAAGAAAATAGAGTTGCCGCTAGAACCGGAAGAAAAAAAGAGCATCCAAAAAGCCATCGATCAGCTTGAAGGAAAACCCGTAAACAAATAACAAATCATATTCGTTTTAACACCCCGGCCAATTCTGGTTTCGGGGTGTTTTTTGTTTTGTACCATTTTTAATTACATTGCATCACATCACAAATAATAAACAGCGCATATTTTATGGCTACCAATTATTTTTCCCGTAAGCCCTTGAATGCACTTTTCGAGGAAGCGAATGAAACGGGCGAACATACACTGAAGCGTACACTTGGCGCAAGATCACTCGTGATGCTGGGGATTGGCGCGATTATCGGCGCCGGACTTTTTAGTATCACCGGTGGTGCAGCGGCCCACAATGCAGGACCCGCAGTTACCATCTCCTTTGTGATTGCTGCTGTTGCCTGTGCTTTTGCGGGCTTGTGCTATGCTGAGTTTGCTTCGATGATTCCTGTCGCGGGTAGTGCTTACACTTATTCGTATGCTACGATGGGTCAGATTATGGCCTGGATTATTGGATGGGATCTCGTACTTGAATATGCTGTTGGTGCTGCAACCGTTTCCATCAGTTGGTCGCGCTACCTCGTAAAATTCCTCGAACACTACAATGTTCATCTTCCTGCCCAGCTCACCATGTCACCCTGGGACACTGCTACCCTCCTTGATGGAACAGTTGTATCCGGAATGGTTAATCTGCCGGCTGTATTTATCGTTGTTTTAATGTCGCTTGTGCTGGTAAGAGGTACACAAGAGTCTTCAACCGTGAATTCAATCATCGTTGCATTAAAAGTGCTTGTTGTTATAGTCTTTATTGGACTGGGATGGTCATACATCAAACCCGAAAACTATGTTCCTTACATTCCCCCAAATACAGGTGACTTCGGGAGCTTTGGTTGGAGCGGTGTTGTGAGGGCCGCGGGCATAATATTCTTTGCATACATAGGTTTTGATGCAGTATCCACGGCCGCGCAGGAGGCGAAAAACCCAAAGCGCGATATGCCGATTGGTATCCTGGTTTCTCTTGCCATTTGTACTGTGCTCTATATTTTGTTTGCTCATGTGATGACCGGTCTTGCTCACTATACCGAGTTTCAGGGTCAGGATGGAATTGCACCGGTTGCAGTAGCCATTAAACACACACCGTATGTCTGGTTGCAACAGGCAATTATTCTTGCCATCCTTGCCGGGTATTCTTCTGTGATTATGGTCATGCTCCTGGGACAATCCCGTGTGTTTTTCTCAATGTCAAAAGATGGTTTTCTTCCACCGGTTTTCTCTGTCGTACACAAGAAATTTAAGACGCCATGGAAGTCTAACCTCCTGTTCTGTTTGTTCGTTAGTTTGTTCGCGGCCTTTGTGCCTGCACGTGTAGTGGGTGAAATGACCAGCATCGGAACACTATTTGCTTTTGTGCTCGTATGTATCGGAGTCTTGGTGTTGCGCAAGTATCAGCCGGATGCTCCACGATCATTCAAAACCCCTTGGGTTCCCTGGGTTCCAATTTTTGGTATCGTCTCTTGTTTCCTCATGATGGCATCCTTGCCATTGGATACATGGTTGCGACTCCTTGCATGGATGGGACTTGGCTTTATCATCTATTTCGGGTACGGCAAGTCAAGAGCCAAATTCTAGTCAATTGATAGTGTGGTGGATAAATCTGCCCATTCCTCGTTACGAAAGAGAACATTTTGCATCCTTAGGAGTAGAAAGAAGTTCATACGGAATGGTTTTCCGGCGAACCTATGTTTTCCTTTGTACTACTGAATACCCAATTATCAACGGTAACGCCGGATTCTTTTTGGCGGGACTTGTCACTGATCATCATCAGTTTTCTGATGTTCATCGGGACCATCTATGTCTTTTTCCGTTTGCGTACCAGCACATTCAGACGTGTCAGAAAATTATTGGAAGAGCGTGTCGAAGTAAAAACGCGTCAGCTTGTTGAGAAAAATGCTGAGCTCGAAAAACTTTCCCTGGTTGCAAGCCGCACCGACAATGCTGTATTAATTGCAGCGCCACATGGCGAAATAGAATGGGTAAATGATGGCTTTATACGACTCATCGGGATGACAAAGGAAAAGGTCGTCGGAAAAAAAATTGACGAGATCCAGGTCTATAGCAATGTTCAGAACGAAATAGAACTGTCAATTAAAGACAAACATTCCCGAATTTTTGAATCCAATGTAACCACACATCACCTCGAAAACATTTGGATTTCTTCAACGCTGACTCCGATTTACGACGAGAGCGGTAAATTGAAAAAACTTGTACTCGTTGATACGAATATCACATCGAGTAAACAAATGCAACAGCAGATCGAACAATCGCTCAAAGAGAAAGAAGTTCTGCTAAAAGAAATTCACCACCGGGTGAAAAATAATTTACAGATAATTATTAGCCTGCTCAATTTACAATCCGGTTATATCAAAGACGAAGTAACTCTTAAAGCGGTTAAAGACGGTCAAAATCGTGTACGTTCCATGGCCCTGGTTCATGAAAAATTTTATCAGGCCGAAGAACTTACTGAAATCGACTTTGGGGATTATGTTGAAAAGCTATCACAGTTTCTCTACCAGTCTTATGGAGATAAAACGGATAGAATTCATGTTAAAGTTGAATCGGACCACGTAGCACTTGATATGGACACAGCAATGCCTTGTGGCCTGCTAGTGAATGAAATTGTTTCAAACGCATACAAATATGCTTTTCCGGAAGCTGTTTCCGGAGAGATTAAAATCCAGCTGAGTAAAGTAGACGGCAAGGTAGTTATGAAGATTGCAGATAATGGAATCGGTTTGCCGGAAGATTACATATCCAAAGTCCTGATTCGTATCCTTTTCGGGGATTCTTCGATTGAAAATGGAAACAAATTGTCGTTTTTTCTTGTAGAAGGTCTAATTAAACCCAAACTATGGCCGCACTAAAGATCATGATCGTCGAAGACGAGATTATCGTTGCGAAAGACATTCAGCGTATTTTAAAGAAACTTGGATACGAAGCATTTGATCCGTATGCAAACGGTAAAAAAGCCCTTGATTCAGTTGAAAAATTGAACCCAGACCTGATTTTGCTCGACATCAATCTGAAAAGTAGTGAACTGGATGGGATTCAGGTTGCAGAACAGATCCATCAGCATTACCAGATTCCTTTTATATTTCTTACTGCTTTCTCCGATAAGAATACACTCGACAGAGCAAAACTTACGGAGCCTTACGGATATATTATCAAACCGTTCGAAGAGGATGATATCCGTACAGCGATCGAAATCGCGTATTATAAATACACGAAGGATCTTGAAATGCAAAACAAAGGCAATCGTTTCGCTGCTGCATTGGACAATCTTGAAGTTGCAGTAATCATTACGGATTCCAATGAGAAAGTTATTTTCATGAATAAAATGGCGGAAACCTTAACGGGCTGCCTCAAACAAGAAGCGCTCGGTAAAGACATCGCTATTGCAATGAAGAACTCCGGCTCAGAAACGAAAAGTGTTTTCAAAACACTCGCACATACAGTAGTAGGAGAGGCGCAAAAACAAGATAGCGATGCTGAAGTTCCGGTTTCAAATGGAGCCGCAGAACATAAAGTTTCGGTGAATACCTTCCCTATTCTCTCCGTGAATAATAAAATCAATGGTTGCGCATTTGTGATGACCTCTCCGGGAAGAAAAGATGCAGTTCAGGAATCAAGTACAGACAAAAACCTGTTTAATTTCCTTGAAAATATTTATGCCAACAACAGTTTTTTTGTAAAGAAAGATTCACGCTTTGTAAAAGTTAATTTCCAGGACATCCTTTGGATCGAGGCATTGGATAATTATGTGATCATTAAAACATCTTCCAAAGAACAATTCATCCTCCACAGTTCAATGAAAGATATTGAGGTAAAACTACCGCAATTAAATTTTGCCCGTGTTCACAGGTCATACATCGTTCAGCTCGAAAAAATAAATGCATTGGAAGAAAACGCCTGTATCATTGATGGTAACAGGATTCCTATCGGAAAAAGCTATAAAGACAATTTGATGAGTCGTCTCAATCTCTTTTAAGAGACAGCGACTGTTCGTGTAGTGAAGGAAGAGTATTTTCGTTAAAAAAATACCTGCAGGGAAAAGCTTCAGCGATGGGCTGTATTTCATCCATCCTTCATCCTCGGTTGAATATAATCAGAAGATCTTCGCAGGACAATCTTCAACACCGTTATTTTCCTTACGTGTTACATACACAAGCAATTATTGAAGTAAAAGACCTCGTAAAGCATTACGGAGATTTGCATGCAGTACAGGGAATCAGTTTTACCGTTTTTGAGGGTGAAATATTTGGATTGTTGGGTCCAAATGGTGCCGGTAAAACCACAACACTGGAAATCATCGAAACATTACGAGACAAAACATCCGGTGAAGTTTGGGTAGATGGATTATCTGTGGACATTGATCCCGGAGAAATAAAAAAAAGAATAGGTGTGCAACTTCAATCTGCCGGCTATTACCCAAGTCTTACACTCACTGAATTATTGCGACTTTTTTCCGGACTTTACAATGTACCTGTAATTCCGGAGGACATGCTAAAGCTCGTTGGACTCGAAGATCGGTCAAAAGCAAAATACAAGGAATTGTCTGGTGGTCAGAAACAACGCTTTTCGATTTGCACAACATTAATTAATCGCCCCCGAGTCGTTTTTTTAGACGAACCAACTACCGGTCTTGATCCACAGGCAAGAAGAAATCTCTGGGACCTTATTCGACAAGTTCGGGAAAAAGGAACAACAGTTGTTCTCACCACCCATTATATGGACGAAGCTGAAAGTTTATGCGATCGTGTAGCAATTGTCGAAAAAGGCAAGAATCATCGCACAGGATACTCCCGAGAACCTTATTGATAAACTTGTTGCGAGTGGCTTTGAACGCAGGAAGGAAGTTAAAAATGCAAACCTCGAAGATGTATTTCTTTCTTTAACCGGACAGGAATGGAGAGACGAGTAATACCCGGAACACAGCAATAAATGGAGAAACAAAACAAACAGTACAGTCAATGGAAAGCGATGCTGGCAATTACACAAGCCAGCCTTCGCTCGATTACCAGAAGTCCATCCGCTGTGATTTTTAGTTTGGGCTTCCCTTTGGTTTTTATTGTTGTCTTTGGTTTTATCAGTGGTAATAGAATCCGACTGGAAGTTGGTGTAGATGAAAGATGCGACACAACGACCACTTTGTATCAGTCAATTTTAAAAATCCCCAATGTTGAATTAATTACAGATAAGAGTGAAGCGGAGCTGAAACAGCAATTGATAAAAGGGAGGGTTGATGCAATCCTGTATATCCACCCCGGCAAGGACTCCGCCGCCGGAAAAATTGTGGAATTGATTACTTCGAAGGCCTCCCGGGAAAAAGGAAGCTTTGTTCAATCAGTGCTGACAAACCTGATCGACAAACAAAACATTTCTTTTTTTCGAACACTCAGTAAAGACCAGGAGTCGCAGGAAACCGGAACGGGAAACTGGGCAAACAACCTGGCTCAACTAAAGCAATCAGAAATTGAGGGGAGAGAATACAAAATGATTGACTTTATTCTTCCGGGTCAATTGGGATTTTCAATTCTAAGTGCAGGTGTTTTTGGAACAGCATTTGTTTTTTTCTCCCTCCGACAAACACTCGTGTTAAAGCGTTTTTTTGCAACACCTATCAGCAGAACATTTATTGTTCTTGGCGAAGCATTGAGCCGGCTCATTTTTCAATTGGCAGGTTCGCTCATTATCATTCTGATTGGAAAATATGTTTTTGGATTTACGCTGATAAATGGATTCACGACACTCATTGAAATGCTGCTCCTTTCTGCATTGGGTCTCATCGTTTTCATGGGATTTGGTTTTGTCGTATCGGGATTGGCCAAAAGTGAAAGTGTGATTCCTCCGCTCGCAAACATCGTTACCCTGCCACAGTTTCTGCTAAGTGGCACATTCTTTCCAATAGATGCGTTTCCGCCCTGGTTACAGACTATTTGTAAAGGACTGCCGCTGACCTACCTCAATGATGCACTTCGAAAAGTAGCATTTGAAGGAGCCGGATTAATGGACATTTCACATCAGATTCTTGTGATCGCACTTTGGGGGGTGATCGTGTATATCGCTGCTATACGATTCTTCAGATGGGAATAGGGATTTCACCCTCGGATGAGCCCCTTTCGTCATAAAACCGCAAGATTTCATCCTATTGATGTACAACAGCTTACAAAGTATTACTACCTTTACAACAGGAACTAATTCTTTATGCGCATGAAAGCCCTTACCCCCACTTGGGTGAGCATTGTAAGATTTTGTGTTTTGATTTGTTTAATCAATCCGTTTTTTTGTTTCGGACAATCCGGAAAAAACGGCGCAAAATCTATTAACAGCAGCGTAAGTGTGAATGAATACACAACTTTGGCAATAGATGCCAGTGCGGGGGCAACTTCTATTTCTGTTGCCAACACTTCCCTGAACAGCAATGGGTATTTTCCCGGTCCTTTGGCAAGTGGTGATTTGATTTTTATAATCCAGATTCAGGGAGTGAACATTGGGTCTGCTGACGACACAACATACGGAGCCATTCTAAATTATAACAATTGTGGTAATTATGAATTGGCAGAAGTAACAACAGTTCCTAATTCAAGCACAATTAATATTGCATGTGCTCTTCTGAAAAACTATTCGACAGCAGGCAGAACACAAATAGTACGTGTTCCACGTTACACGATCTTAACCGTCAATGGTGCAGGTATACTCACCTGCCCTGCCTGGAATGGATCAACCGGCGGAGTACTTGTCGTTGAAGTACAGGGGAACACATCGATCAATAGCGGAGGAAAAGTTGATGTAAGCGGAAAGGGATTTCGTGGCGGGGCCTTGCTTGAAAACAATGCTGCCTGGGGGGTTCTTAATTACAGAGATCCACAGTCAGCATTCGGAGGAGAAAAAGGAGAAAGTGTATTCGGATATCAGGCAGATTATGATGCGATAAACGGCAGGTATTGTAAGGGCGCACCAGCAAATGGCGGAGGTGGTGCAAGTGCCCACAATGGCGGAGGCGGAGGCGGAAGTAATGCAGGCAATATTGTCAACTGGACAGGTAGGGGAACACCGGATATCTCCACTGGCTCATGGGCAAATGCATGGAATCTTGAATATTCCGGATTTGCTTCTACAACATCCAGTGGTGGAGGAAAAGGTGGATATACCTTTTCATCATCAGACCAAAATGCACTTTCTACCGGAACGACAAATTCGAACTGGGGTGGCGATGCAAGAAGAGATAACGGCGGAAGAGGAGCAAGACCCTTAGACTACACGACAGGCAAAATATTCTTAGGCGGCGGTGGTGGTGGCGGTGATCAGAATGATAATTATGGTGGTGCGGGTGGTGCGGGTGGTGGAATTGCTTACCTGATGGTGCAAGGAGATATTTTTGGCGCCGGTCAGGTATTGGCAAATGGTTCCAATGGCTCAGCAACTGTTTCCACAGGAACAGATGGCGCAGGCGGCGCAGGCGCAGGTGGTGTAATTTTATTAAACGTCCTCGGCAATGTTTCCGGAATAAGTGCGAGTGCAAATGGTGGCAATGGAGGGAATCAAAGTGTCGGTGTATTCACCATTGAAGCAGAAGGACCCGGTGGTGGTGGAGGAGGAGGCTATATCGCTGTTTCTAATGGCGCAATCACACGAACAGCAAATGGCGGAAATAACGGAACAACAAACTCAAGAGGACTTACTGAATTTCCTCCCAATGGCGCAACCAAAGGTGGCGCAGGAGTTTCAAATGCCACTCTTCCGAATTTCAAAATTTTACCAACATCAGTATTAATTTGCGGCGGGGGTTCAGCAACGATTACTCTTGCTCCTACAGGAACAGTTCCTCCCGGCACAATTTTCTATTGGTATGATCAGGCAATCGGAGGATCGCTACTCGCAACCGGTACCAGTTATACAACACCTTCTTTGTCTGCAAGTACAACCTATTATATCGCCACGTGTCCCGGATTTTTCAGGACACCGATTCAGGTGACAGTGGATGCGGTCACAACAAATTTCTCCACGACAACAGTCTGTGAAGGCGTAGCTACAGGATTTACTGCAACCGGATTTTCTACTTCCGGTGCTGTTACCGGCTGGAGCTGGAATTTTGGAGATGGATCGGGAACCGCAGCAATACAAAATCCATCATACACATATTCTACCTCCGGTTCTTACACAACCACCCTTACTGCAACCGATAACAACGGTTGTACATCTTCTGTTTCACACACTGTTGTTGTATCTCCTCGACCGGCTGTCAGTTTTTCTTCCAATGCGATCACAGGTTGTGGAAGTGCAGCAATTAATTTTGTGAATACGACAACGAATGCCACCAGCTATACCTGGAATTTTGGAGACGGATCCCCCTCTTCCTCTCAAACTAATCCGACACATACATACACTGCAGCGGGATCCTATTCAGTCACATTGACTGCATCGAATGCAGGCGGTTGCACAAACACTGCGACTCAATCGGGGATGATCACCATTTATCCCCAACCAACAGCTTCTTTTTCGTCCAACAATAATGTATGCCTTGGGGATACAATTTTCTTTTCCAATCTTTCAAATGGCAATGGTGGTTTTCTTACTGCTCATAGTTGGAATTTTGGTGACGCCACTCCGGCATCAACTCAAACAAATCCATACCACATTTATTCAGCTGCCGGAAGTTTCTCCGTCCAGCTTACATCTTCTACCATTCACTGTAATGATGACACAACAATTACAGTAACGATCGCCCCCGGTCCTCAGGTAAATTTCAGTCCAAGTCCGGCAAGCGGCTGTGGCCCACTTACAGTAAATTTCACAAATACCACAACCGGATCTCCAGTTTACAATTGGAATTTTGGCGATGGAAGTGCATCATCATCTTTGACGAATCCGACACATGCTTATTCCACAGCCGGCGTCTATTCAGTTACACTGATTGCTACTCAGGGATCCTGTGCTGACACCCTTTCTTCTCCGGCTTTGATTTCTGTTTATCAGAAACCAACGGCAGTGTTTTCATCTTTGACAAACCTGTGTCTTGGGGATACGGTTTTCTTTACCAATTCATCTACAGGTAACGGAGCAACAATTTCAGGCTATTCATGGAACTTCGGGGATGGTACTCCGACATCTACACTCACTCAGCCTTTCCATGTGTATTCAAGTGCAGGAACATATTCGGTGACGCTCACTACATCCACCTCCAATTGTTCTGATGATTCAGTACGAAGTATTTCTATAAACCCTGCACCGCAGGTTAATTTTTCTGCTCCATCAGTTTCCGGTTGTAATCCTTTCCTTGTTTCTTTTACCAACACCACTACAGGGAGTCCTGTCTACTCCTGGAATTTTGGCGATGGATCCCCTTTGTCCTCCGTCACAGCACCTTCTCACAGCTATGCTTCTCCCGGAACATATTCTGTTACACTAATAGCAACACAAGGTTCGTGTGCAGACACATTGGTGCAAACAAACTTTATCACGACATATCCTACCCCGACAGCTTCCTTCACGGCAAACAATAATATTTGTCTGGGCGACACAATGTATTTTACAAATATTTCTTCAGGAAACGGAGGAACACTGATTTCACATGTTTGGGATTTCGGAGATGGAAGTCCAACCGTATCACAATTGAATTCATTCCACGTCTATGGAGCATCCGGAACATACACTGTGAAGCTCACTTCTGCTTCTGCAAATTGTACTGATGATACTACAATTCAAGTGACAATTGCTCCGGCACCTGTGGTTTCATTTAGCTCTTCCATAACAAGCGGATGCAATCCCCTTACAGTAAATTTTACCAATACAACAACAGGCAGTCCGGTTTATAATTGGAGTTTTGGAGATGGCAGTGCTTCCTCGGCTTTGTCAGCCCCTTCACACACATATTCAACAGCCGGGATTTATACCGTAACCCTTATCGCAACACAGGGATCTTGTGCGGACACATTAATTATCCCGTCCATGATTACTGTCACCGCAAAACCAACTGCATCTTATTCAGCCCCTGCATCAGTTTGTCTGGGCGACACAATTCATTTTTTAAATTCATCAACAGGTAATGGATCCACAATTACAGGTTATACCTGGAATTTCGGCGATGGCTCACCCTCTTCTTCAGCATCACAACCATCTCATTTATTTTCGTCGGCTGGAACTTTCCAGGTGACATTAACAACATCGGCCGGAGCTTGTGTGGACGACACTACTATTTCAATCGCTGTAAATCCCGCACCGCAAGTCAGTTTCACGTCGAATATTACAGCAGCTTGTGGTCCACAGAATGTTGTTTTTTCGAATTCAACAACTGGCTCACCAGTTTTTACCTGGAATTTTGGTGATGGCTCACCCGCATCTTCGCTTACAAATCCAACACATTTATACAGTACATCCGGTACATATTCAGTCACCCTGATTGCTACCCAGGGATCTTGTGCGGATACGCTTGTGCAGAACAATCTAATTACCATTTCACCAAAACCAATTGCAGCTTTCAGTACTGCAAATGTTTGTCTCGGTGACTCGGTTCATTTTAGCAACTTGTCAAGCGGCAATGGCGGAACGATCACAGGCTACGTCTGGAATTTCGGAGATGGGTCTCCAAACGGAGTTCTGACCAATCCGGTTCATTTGTATTCCAATGCCGGATCCTTCAATGTTACACTAACGGCTTCAACAAGTTTGTGCTCGGAAGACAGCACTCTAACAGTCGTTGTAAGCCCGGCTCCACAAGTTCAGTTCGCATCCTCTGTAACGTCTGGTTGTTTACCTGTATCAGTGAATTTTACAAATTCAACAACAGGCTCGCCTGCTTATTCCTGGAATTTCGGTGACGGCTCGCCACTTTCTACTCAAAGTGCGCCGACACATACTTATGCAACAGCGGGAACGTACTCCGTATCTCTCATCGCGACGCAAGGATCCTGTGCAGACACCCTGCTAATTCCAAACATGATCACAGTTCAGCCAAGTCCGATTGCTGATTTTAATGCGAGTACGCCTTGCTTCGGAGACACTTTGTTTTTCACAAATCAGAGCTCACAAAATGGCTCCACAATCACCGGCTACACCTGGAATTTCGGAGACGGAAGCCCATTGTCAACACAGCAAGATGTAGCACATTACTACAATTCTGCCGGGACTTATACTGTCACGCTGATTACCAATGGAAGCAATGCTTGTGCCGATACGATGACGCATTCGGTTTCGGTATTGCCCAGACCAACAGTTACATTTAGCCCGAGCACAACATCAGGGTGCGATAGTGCAACAATAAGTTTCACAAATACAACAATCGGAGCGAGCACATATCATTGGACCTTTGGAGATGGAGACACCTCGGCTCTGGCAACACCGGTTCATTCGTATACCTCACCGGGAATTTATACAATAGGACTTACAGCAATGGCCAACGGAGGTTGTTCGGCAACACGTGCATATGTAAACCTCATTGTCATCCGAAGTACTCCTGCGGTTCAGTTTTCACCCTCATCAACTTCAATTTGCCCCGGAGAATGCATTTCTTTTAGCGACCAATCCGGTAGTTCAATTACAGGTTGGCAATGGAGTTTCCCGGGCGCGAATCCATCGTCTGCAGCAGTTGCAAATCCCGCAGCTGTATGCTACCCGTCAATCGGGAATTTCGATGTCTCATTAACGATCACAGATGGCTATTGTTCCGCTACAAAGCTTATGAACGGATTGGTTCATGTTGTGAATTGCTCTCAATTACCCAAAGCGGAATTTATCAGTAGCGACACGGGATTATGCGGTGGTTCGTGTATTTCTTTTGTATCAATGGCCTTGAATGCAACCGGCTGGCAATGGTTATTTCCGGGGGCAACACCCGCTTCATCTACAGTAGAGAGCCCAACATCGGTTTGTTATTCAAATCCGGGAAATTATTCGGTCACATTAATAGTTTCAAATACAGCCGGAACGGATACTTTGCAAATGGTCAATTTCATTCAGGTAAATGCTAATCCTGCAGCACCATCTTTCAGTCAGAATGGAGACACACTTACTTCATCACCGGCATCGGCCTATCAATGGTATTTTAACGGTGTGCCAATTTCCGGCGCAACCAGCCAGCAATTCGTCGCAACGCTCTCCGGAAATTATTCTGTATCCATTACCGATGGGAAGGGCTGTAGCTCAACATCTCCTTCACGATACGTTGCTCTTGTTGGTATTGATGAACTAAATGCACCTGTTCTTTTTACGTGTTCCCAAACCCAACCATTGAGGAAATAAACGTTATGGTGCAAACCGATAAGACTCAAAAATCAGTAGTGTCTATCGTAGATGTACTCGGACAGATTTTATACTCGGAAGAAATCTTGATTTCTTCTTCGATCCTGTCGGTAGTCATTGATTGTTCAGGTTTTTCTTCCGGCATGTACTGGGTTAGTCTCAGCACTTCTGCCGGAGTACAGAATAGGAAAATCCTTATCCAGAAGTAGGACTTTGAGTCCCGTGTTATTCCCTGTTCGCCCTCGCTTTATCCATTTTGAAGCACAAAAGTGTTTTTTCTTACAACTGTAAGAACAAAGTTGAATTCGTTTGATTTCCCCTGAACACTACTTTCAAATTCTTGTATAATAAGTATACAAAATCGGTTCATAATAACCGGATTGGGGGCTAAAATGCGAATTCTATTCATGCTTATGTGTGCCTGTGTTTTTTGTGCGGAAATTTCCCCGGCTCAGAGCGCAAATGAATCTGCAAGAGATTCATCGTCATTTTATGATATGTCTCTTGAGGACCTCATGAAAATTGAAGTAACGGTTGCTTCTTCCAAAGCACTTAGTTCCAGAGAGTCTCCAGGGATTCTCACGGTTATTACGGAAGAAGAAATCCGAAAATCAGGAGCGACAGACCTGATGGAGCTGCTTGGGAAAGTTCCGGGATTTGATTTTGGTGTTGACGTTGAAGGGGTCGTTGGAATCGGTGTTCGAGGCAACTGGGCTCACGAAGGCAAGGTGTTGATGCTTCTCGATGGACATGAGCTAAACGAAGAACTTTTTTCGGCCATTGCCATGGGCGGCCACTATTCTACAAGCCAGATAAAACAGATCGAAATCATTCGTGGACCTGGCTCATCTATTTATGGAGGAAATGCAGAGTATGCAGTGATAAATATTATCAGCAAGCAGTCTTCCGGTGGAAATGGAATTACTATTTCTTCAACCTATGGACAAATGAGCCGACAGTTTGCGACGCGCAATGTTGCAGTAGCAGTAGCAAAACCAATCGGAGCTGTACACCTTGGATTTTCTGCACTGCTCAGTCAGGCGAACCGCAGTCAGGAAGATTTTACTGACAACTATGGTGCTACATACAATATGGCTAATGAATCAGCCATTAATACGACTCAATACAAAATGGATATTACCTGGAAGAAACTAAAGATTTCGGGTTTTTCAGATCAATACCATTTACACCAGAGAGATGGCTATGAAAATAATTTTTCACGCTCCTATCCTACATATTTTGATTCCTATCATTTCCTTGCGGAATATGAGCTGCCATTAAGTAAAAAAATTACACTCACTCCTGTTGTCAAATACAAAAACCAACAGCCCTGGAAATTCGACGGTGAATCTGAGGGGGACGAATTTACTCCATACAAAGTTAGTGCAGAAAATATTCTTGGCTTGTTGAAGATGAATTATGAAATCAATGAGTCCATGAACCTGCTGACAGGCATTGAGACGGTAGGTCAAAGAGCAACACGACTACTGGACAGTTCTTATTTCGAGAATGGAAACCGCACCTATTCAATGAACAATCAGTCCGTCTTCTCCGAATTGATGGTTCGGAAAAAGATTGCCAATCTAACAATTGGTGCACGGTACAATCAAAACGATCGCTTTGCAAACGCCTTTGTTCCGCGAATGGGATTAACGCGCGTTTTTAACAAGTGGCATTTTAAATTATTGTACAGTTCGGCATTTCGATCACCTTCGATTGAAAACATTAATCTTGGAATTGGAATTAAACCGGAAAGAACAAATGTTATGGAATTGGAATTGGGCTATAAGCTTGGAGCCAATTCGTATTTGACTGCGAATGTTTTTGATATTGTCACAAAGGATGCGATTATCTTTTATTATGATACCGATAATGAAGACGCGTACAAAAACGAAGGGATGGCCGGTACGCGTGGTGTTGAATTCGAGTACAGAGTAAAAACTGCTGTAGGATACATGAATCTGAATTATTCTTATTCTACGTCCAATGGAAAGCAAACGAACGAAAGGTATTCCGTCCCTGGCCATAAAGGTGTTCAGATTGGATTTCCGACAAACAAAATAAGCATGTTGTCAAATATACGCTTGAGCAATTCAATCAATGCTTCTCCTTCATTGAACTGGATGGATAAGCGATACGATATCTATACAGATGATCAAACAGGTGAGGACCACGTTCGAACCTTCAAACAGGCATTGTATCTGGATGCGATGTTCAATTTCGAAAAAGTGTTCATTCCCGGTTTGGTTTTACAAGTGGGTTGCATAAATATTCTTGACACAAAAACATTTTATATTCAACCATACAATAGCAATCATGCAGCATTACCGGGAACGTCCCGTGAATATCGTTTGAAAATTAATTACACACTGAATTTTCATAAAAAGTAAAAGGTGGCAATCTTGACTAAAGGAAAGGGAATTTTACAAGGCACATTCCGGAAATGGATCGTGTGTCTTGCGATTTTTATTTCCGGTAGTCCAACGGTTTTTTCGCAGATCAGTGAATCGGATATTAAGGCGATGTTTCTTTTTAACTTCATTAAGTACGTAGAGTGGCCCCAAACCCAGGGCGTTACCGGATTCAAAATCGGTGTTGTCGGAAAGTCTCAGGTATTCGAATCATTGCAAAAAGTAATTGCTCAAAAAACGAAGGATGGACGCAAAATAGAATTGGTCTCACTCTCAGAAAAAGAGTTTTCTTCCTGTCAGTTGGTTTTTATTTCACGCAGCGCAGAATCAAGTGGAGAGGAATGGGCAAGAACTTACCAGGGTAGCGGCGTTTTGGTAGTTTCTGAGGAATCTACACGATCCGGAAAGTGGGCGGCAATAAATCTGGTTACCATTGAAAATAAAATCCGTTTTGAAATAAACCAAAGTGCTGCTAAAGCTGGAGGAATAAAAATTTCCTCTCAACTCAGCAGCCTTGCAGTTTCTATTAACCCTTAATTTAGATAAACCTCCTCGATGAAATCGAAAAGCTATAAAATAGACCTGGAAATTTACATTGTATTCATTGTTGTGATTGGCATTTCTGTTTTCAACGCCATCTACAGCTCCTTTAATATTTCAAGGAACCAGGATGTCACAACAAAAATTATGACAGTGGAAATCCCTTCTCTTCAGTCTCTGGAGAACATGAACCTGTTGGTGACCAAAGCAAAGATGTACACGACGAACTGGGTATACCTTCAGGGAAACAAAGAAGACAAAGAGAAATTAAAGGACCTGCAGGCAATTGAGTATCCTGAACTGAAAGGAAATATTCTTGCATTGATGTCTATGTGGGATGATCAGGAGAATGCCGATAGTGTTCAAAAGATATTTCTGAACTTCGAGAAATTGATGGTTCATCAAAGACAAATTATGGCATCCCTTGTAACATTTGATGATTACGAGGATCCAATGAAGAAGTTTTCCGCAGAGGAAATTATCGAAAATGAAATTCTACCAAGCAGCACAAATCTAATTACTCAACTCAATCAGGTAATCATTAAGAAAAAAGCTCAAGCGGAGTTTGAACACAATCAGATGCGTGCATCTTCCCGAGCATTAATGTGGAGTGTACTCGGGATAGCAATCCTAATTGTTATTGTGGTTTTGATTGCGGCGTTTTATATGTCAAATAACATCATTGTACCTACAATGAAACTCAAGAATTACATTTTGATGATGGGTAAAGGAGAGATTCCTGAAATGGATCTTGAGCCGCGTAAAAATGCCGTTGGTCAAATGACTGAGGCGGTACGCACGCTCATGAACAGCCTTAAACGCACCGCACGATTCGCCCACAATATAGGCGATGGGAACTTTGGTGTGGAATTTCAACCGCTCGGCGAGAACGATGAGCTGGGAAATGCACTTGTCCAAATGCGTTCAAGTCTTCATCAAGCCAACATCGATAATAAACAACGAAATTGGATTTCAACGGGAATAGAAAAAATCAATGGAATATTGCGTGAGAACAACGATGATATCGGTAAACTTAGTGATGAAATGATTTCGATGTTGGTCACATACATTTCGGCGTTTCATGGCGCGATTTATTTATTGGAGACCAACGAATTTGATAATAGGACCTGGATTTCATTGCACGGTAGCTATGCACTGGATGAACGATCCAAAGCAAAGAAGAGGATTGAAATCGGGGAAGGTTTGGTTGGACAAGCAGTTAAACAAGGAAGTCCGATTTACTTAACGAACGCTCCTTCTGCATATGCAACAATTAATTCCGGTTTGGGAGAATCTCCCGCATCTCATGTTGTTATTATTCCGCTCAAGCACCATGGCATTGTATATGGAGCAATCGAACTCGCTTCGTTTACTCATTTTGAAGAATTCAAACAGAATTTTATCGAAAATATCGGCGAAACAATAGCTTCAACAGTTGCTTCGGTAAAGGCAAACACGCTCACCAGAAGACTGCTTGATGAAACGAAGAAGCAGGCAGAACGCTTGTCAGCTCAGGAAGAAGAGTTGCGGCAGACGAATGAGGAGCTTTCCAACCAGTCAAAATTATTGCAGGCATCGGAAGAGGAGCTGAAGCAAAGTAACTCCGAACTCAAACAAAACGCGAGCGAACTGGAACACCAAAACGAAGTTTTGGAACAAGCACAAGAAGCCCTTAGTCTGAAGGCTAAAGAACTTGAACTGAACAGCAAATACAAATCAGAATTTCTGACCAACATGTCACACGAACTCCATACTCCTTTGAACAGTATACTGATTCTTGCAAAGTTATTGTCAGAAAACAAAGTGAATAACCTGAATGAAAAACAGGTCGAATACACACGCGTCATTCATAAGTCAGGTACAGATCTTTTGGTTCTGATCAATGATATTCTTGATTTGTCAAAAATTGAAGCAGGGAAAGTCGAATTGATTTTTGAAGATACAGAATTGAAAATGGTGAAAG
Organism: Bacteroidota bacterium; assembly: GCA_016720655.1. Lineage (GTDB taxonomy): Bacteria > Bacteroidota > Bacteroidia > AKYH767-A > 2013-40CM-41-45 > JADKJP01. The sequence goes on along the minus strand of JADKKE010000033.1, from coordinate 34,813 downwards.
AGGATATTCGCTCCTTGTTTTCAGAACTGGCAAAAGAAAAGAAAATTGAATTTGAAATAGAACAACACTCCAACTTGCCGGAGCGCTTCGTGACCGACCGCGTCCGTATTGAGCAGATCATTAAGAACATGCTTTCGAACGCATTTAAATTTACTCCACAAGGAGGAAAAGTAACATTGCGGATAAAGCAACCGGATAGAAGCATACACTTTACCAACCCCAATTTGTTAAACAGTAAACACGTAATTGAATTTTCAGTCACGGATACGGGTATCGGTATCCCTCTTGAAAAACAACAGTTGATATTCGAAGCCTTTCAGCAAGCCGATGGTTCAACAAATAGAAAGTTTGGGGTACCGGACTTGGACTGTCGATCAGCAAAATGCTTGTTGCAATGCTTGGAGGTGAAATGCAACTGATTTCGGAACACGGAAAAGGCAGTACCTTTTCTATGTACCTGCCACTGGATGTCAAACACCTTACATTACCCGCGCCCAATCAAAATGAAATTGTAATAGCATCGAATGTAGTTGCAAATACAATGGAATCCCGGAATGCAGAAATGAAAAGAAAGTCGATCGCAGAGGAAATGCCGGTAATAGCGGATGACAGAGATTCTCTGGACGGCTCTGAACCGATCCTCCTGATTGTAGAAGACGATGTTCATTTTGCAAGAATTCTTATGGATATGGCACATGAGAAAAACTACAAAGCAGTTGTCGCTACACATGGAGATGTAGGATTACGTTTTGCCGAAGAGATTAACCCAACAGCGATAATTATGGACATGCAGTTACCCGGCATGGATGGATGGTCAGTGTTAAAACGTATTCGTGAAAACGAAAAAATAAAACATATTCCAATTCATATTATGTCGGCTATGGATCGCCAGAAACTTGGAATGGAAATGGGAGCAACTGCATATTTACGCAAACCGCTTGACAAAAAAGATCTGGATAAAGCTTTCCTGGATATTGACAAAGAGATAGCAAAAGAAATTCGAAAAGTTTTAATTATTGAAGACACAACAATTCAACAGGATATTGTCAGGAATTTATTGCTGTCAAAAAACAAGCAAACTAAAATTGTAACGGCCTCCACGACTTCGGCGGCAGATGCAGAGCTGGCACAGGAGAAATTTGACTGCATTATTCTGGACCTCGATTTAGGCAATGGACAGGATGAAGGGATCGCTTTGCTCGAAAAAATCAAATCCACTCCCGAACATACTTCTACTCCGGTGATAATTTTTACCGGCACTGAAGTCAATGAAGAGCAGGAACGCATTCTAAAAAGATGGTCGGAGGCGATTGTACTTAAAAATGGACAGTCGATGGATCGCTTGATTGAGGAGACGGAACATTTTCTGCATGCCGTAAAAGATCAGAAAGTCGAACAAACAGGATTTAAGATTCCTGCAATGATGAATGACCTGTTGCAAGGGCGCAATGTATTGTTAGTAGACGACGACATGAGAAATATTTATGCCCTGAGTAGTGTTTTGGAAGGACAAAACTTAAATGTAATTACTGCCATTAATGGACGTGACGCTTTGCTGAAACTCGAACAGCATCCTGAAATTGAAATCGTATTGATGGATATTATGATGCCGGAAATGGATGGATACCAGGCGATGCAGGAAATCAGGAAGACACGGAAAATTCAAAATCTTCCAATCATTGCTCTTACTGCCAAGGCCATGATGGGTGATCGGGAAAAGTGTATCCAATGTGGAGCATCGGATTATATTTCGAAGCCGGTGAATACCGATCAGTTGTTGTCTTTGATGCGCGTGTGGTTATACAAAGGATAAATAATAAAAAAATTGCGTTGGGAATCAATTGATTCAAAAACAAAATATGAATACGCAGGTAGACAATAATTCTTTTGATCTGGTTTGGAATTACCTCGAGAATCGACATGGATACGATTTTTCGGAGTATTCAAGATCGACGATTGACAGAAGAATCGGTCAGTTCATGACACGGGAGAAACTTTCTTCTCCAACGGAATTGATGCATAAATTAATGGCGGATAAAATGTTTCATGTGAAAATGACAGAAGCGCTTACTGTTAATTTCACTGAAATGTTTAGGGACGCTTCATTTTTCCTTTCACTTACCCGTAAAGTGTTGCCATTTCTTTCCACCTACCCTTCTATTAAAATTTGGCATGCAGGTTGTTCGACCGGGGAAGAAGTTTATTCGCTAGCAATTTTATTGGATGAATTTGAATTGCTTCACAAAACAAAAATTTACGCAACGGACATGAATGAAACCTGCCTCAAGGCGGCAGAGCGAGGAATTTACTCTTTCGAACAAATAAAGAATTACACTAAAAATTACAGAGTAAGCGGAGGTCGAAAAGATTTTTCGATGTATTATGAAGCCCAGGATAATGGAGTAAAATTGAATGCGTATCTCAAAAAGAACATTACTTTTTTTCAGCACAATCTTGCCACGGATCATAGCTTTAATGAATTCCATCTGATTTTGTGCCGTAATGTTTTAATTTATTTCAATCGGAATCTTCAAACTCGCGTTGTGGATTTATTTAAAAACAGCTTGAATAATCTTGGCTATTTGGCCATTGGTAATAAAGAAAATCTATTATTTAATGGACAGCGAAATAATTTCGCGTTCATTGATAGGGAAGAAAAGATCTACAGAAAGGTTCAGTTTATAGATAAAAAACTGTAAGAATCCGTAGAAATTAATCTCCTGACTTCATGAATTGAACTAAATTGTAATTTGATATTTAATACGAATTAATACAAGCACGAGCCGAATGCAGACATCTACTTTACAAAATTTGACGAGCGATATTTCAGAAACATCCACCAAGCAGGATATCGTTAACATTCTTATTGTTGACGACAGACCGGAGAATTTACTTTCATTGGAAAGTATACTAGAGAACGATAATCGAAATATCTATAAAGCCTTAAGTGGAAATGAAGCCTTACGAATTGCCTTGGAAACAGATATTGCTTTGATTCTTCTGGATGTGCAAATGCCGGAGATGGATGGTTTTGAAGTGGCACGTTTGCTTGCTGAAAATTCGCGAACACGGGATATCTCAATCATTTTTGTGACTGCAATTAGTAAAGATGAAAAATTTGCAATGCAAGGTTACCAGGAAGGTGCTGTGGATTTTCTTCACAAACCTTTGGATGTAAATGTTGTTAAAGCAAAAGTTTGTGTTTTTGAAAAATTGTATCGTCAACGACTGGAGTTAAAAGAGTTCAATGAAAAACTGGTATCTACAAATAAACAATTGGATGAATTTGTTTACATCGTTTCTCATGATTTAAAAGCTCCTCTTCGCGGGCTTGCCAGCCTTGCTTCATTTCTTGAAGATGAATTGGGCGCTAATCCCAAGAAGGAAGTTGTTGAGCTGTTGACAATGATGAAAAGCCGCACTAGTAGAATGCAACAGTTAATCGATGGTATCCTTCATTACTCGAGGATGGGAAATACAAAAACCGAAAGGGAACAAGTTAATCTGAAAGACTTGATAAACAGTATAATAGACTTGCTCTCACCACCTGAAAATTTCCGATTCGACATATCAGACTCATTACCAATCATTTACGCAGAAAAAATTAAACTTCACGAAGTTTTTCAGAATTTAATTTCAAACAGTATCAAATACAATTCAAAAGAGCAAGGTGTAGTAAAAATTGAATTTAATGAACTGAATGATCACTATGAATTTTCTGTAACAGATAATGGCAATGGTATTAAGCCAGAACATCAGGAGAAGATCTTCGGTATTTTTCAAACGCTTCAGTCGAAGGATAAGTGTGAAAGCACCGGAATAGGGTTAACGATCGTGAAGAAGATTGTTGAACAACAGGATGGAAAAGTTACTGTTGCATCTCAATTTGGAGAAGGGTCTACTTTTTCATTTACGTGGAGAAAATAGGATTGATTTAATCTTTTTGAAAAATGTAAATCACACTGGAGTATCGTTCTGGATTATTTCCTGCTTTTTGGTTAGACATAAAGCCGTTGCGGAAGGCACTGAAAAAGTTGTTGCTCCCGGATTTGTATTTTTCACTGAGCATGGACACGTAAAACGAATCGTATACCATTGGTAATGATTTAATATGTGTCAATCCCTCTTCTTTAAACAGTCGTTTTATTAGGTCAGGTGAAAAGTGATACAGATGTCGTGGAACATCGTAAGCTGCCCAATGCTCCTTATACATCTCAGCATCTGCTGATGTATAATTTGGAACTGCAATAATTGCTTTGCCTCTATCATTCAAAAGTGAATACAGCTGCTTTACACGTGTTCGTAACAGATGGACATGTTCAAGGACATGCCACATTGAAATGATCTCAAAACGCTCTGTTAGACTGGCCAGAACCTCTTCCTTCTCGACATCCAGACCGAAGTTATTAATTCCCTGAGATCTCGCAGAATCATTTGGTTCTATTCCTTTGGTTTTCCAACCCTGGCTTTTGCATGCCGCAAGGAATTCACCTGTGCCACACCCGATATCGAGTATGCTCTTTTCAGATTTGCCAACTTCGGAATTTATAAGGTGTATTTTGCCATTAATTGCTCTTTTCCGAACGACCTGGTAAATTTTATTGATTATCCCTTTTGAAGAATTGGAATGACTAATATAATCTGAGCTTTCATAATACTTTCCAATTTCAATGGGTCCTGGTCTGGGATTTGTGAACTTGAAGCCACAGGTGGTACAATTAACAATCTGAAAAAGCTCCTGACTAACTGTGAAATCCTTGCATTTTATAAAATTCTCAAATGTTTGAGCTTTGCAAACAGGACATTCATTTAATATTTCCATAATTTTCGGATGAATGTTTCACGTGAAACATTAGCGCCCAAGGAATACCATCAAGACTGAAATATCGGAAGGAGATACCCCACTGATTCTTGAAGCCTGACCTAAAGTTCGTGGTTTTATTTTACTGAGCTTTTGACGTGCCTCCATGGAAAGGGAAGATAAATTGTGATAATCAAAATCTTCCTTCAGGTAAACCTCTTCTAATCGCTCAAATTTATTCACAATGTCGAATTCTTTTTCAATATAACCTTCGTATTTCATTAAAATTTCAGCTTGTTCGACAACATGCTCTCTGATATCAAGATCAATTTTTTCAGTGAAGGCTGCCAAATCTTCTACATTAGCTACCAGATCCTGGATGTTCACTTGTGGACGAAGCAGGATGCCATTCAATTTCACTTTTTGCCGTACCAAATCGGTGCCCAGATCGGCGAGAATCGGATTAATTACATCGGGATGTACAGACAAATCCTTGATGAATGAAATCAATTGGTTCGTTTCATTAACCTTTCTTTCAACCAAGGCCATTCTTTCATCGGATGCCAGACCTAACCTGTGACTTGCCGGAGTAAGACGAATGTCGGCATTGTCTTGCCGAAGCAACGTTCGAAATTCAGCCCTGGATGTAAACATGCGATAAGGCTCATCCGTACCCTTTGTAACCAGGTCATCAATCAATACACCAATGTATGCCTCAGAACGTTTTAGTACGAATGGATCTTTTTCGTTAATCTTTAGATGCGCATTAATTCCGGCCATCAAACCCTGACAAGCCGCCTCTTCGTAGCCGGTAGTACCGTTGATTTGACCTGCAAAATACAGGTTCTCGATTAATTTTGTTTCTAAGGTTAAATCGAGCTGTTGCGGAGGAAAGTAATCGTATTCTATCGCATAACCCGGACGAAACATTTTTGCCTTTTCAAATCCAGGAATTTGACGCAATGCACGGTATTGAACATCTTCCGGCAGAGATGTACTAAAGCCATTCAGATAGATTTCAACAGTATTCCAGCCTTCAGGCTCTACAAACAGTTGATGACGATCTTTCTCCGCAAAACGATTAATTTTATCTTCAATAGAGGGACAGTACCTCGGGCCTAATCCTTGTATTCTCCCGGCAAACATTGGGGATTTTTCAAAACCCTCTTTTAAAATGTCGTGTACAACATCATTGGTATAAGTGATCCAACAACATCTTTGTTTTTCAGGGAGCGGCGTATTCAAATAAGAGAATCGACCAGGTTTTTCATCGCCTGCTTGTTCTTCCATTTTTGTGTAGTCGAGAGACCTTCCATCAATTCGTGGAGGTGTTCCCGTTTTCATTCTGCCGGATTGAAATCCCAGGGACAACAATTGTTCGGTAATCCCTGTTGCAGCTTTTTCCCCCGTTCTTCCTCCACCAAATTGTTTTTCACCAATATGGATCAGCCCATTTAAAAAAGTTCCATTTGTCAGCACTACAGATCGAGCACCGAATTCTATTCCCATGCCAGTCCGAACACCAATAACATTCTGATTTTCAACGATTAACCCATTGACCATGTCTTGCCAAAAGTCAACGTTTGGTGTATCTTCCAGCATTTGCCTCCACTCCAAAGCGAAGACCATCCTGTCATTTTGGGTTCGTGGGCTCCACATCGCCGGACCTTTAGAACGGTTCAACATGCGAAATTGGATCATGGACTTGTCTGAAACAATTCCAGAATACCCACCAATGGCATCTATCTCCCTGACAATCTGCCCCTTAGCAATTCCGCCCATGGCAGGGTTACAGGACATCTGGGCAATTGTCTGCATATTCATAGTGATCAGCAATACGCGTGATCCCATATTCGCAGCCGCAGCCGCAGCTTCGCAACCGGCATGTCCGGCTCCAACAACAATTACATCGTAATGATCTTGCATAAAATTAAGGGTGCAAAATTAATCAATATAAAATGAAACTATTAGGGAACCACTAATGACTTAATACGCTAGAATAATTCTGATAAAAATGTTTCACGTGAATCAAAAGGAAGTATTGGGAATTCATACTTTTGCCACTCTCTTAGTTTTGTTAGTTTGAGCAAGCACTCGACAGTAAATACCGTTACGGCAGCCGGACTGCTGGTTACTTTAGGAATTATTTATGGAGACATTGGTACGTCTCCGCTTTATGTAATGAAAGCGATTGTTGGTAAGCAACCGATAAGCGCTGACGTGGTCCTTGGTGGAATATCTTGTATTTTTTGGACACTCACATTACAAACAACTTTCAAATATGTTATTCTAACTCTCCGTGCAGATAATAAAGGTGAAGGAGGAATTTTTTCACTCTATGCCCTGGTGCGAAGAACAAAGACAAAATGGTTGATATGGCCTGCAATTATCGGTGGTTCCGCCTTGCTTGCCGATGGAATAATTACTCCTCCAATTTCTGTCGCTTCTGCAATCGAAGGTTTACGTGTCTACAATGAAAATATTCCGACAGTCCCGATTGTCATCGGAATTATTACAGCATTGTTCATCATTCAACAATTCGGAACAAAATTTGTCGGGCAATTTTTTGGCCCTATAATGATGGTTTGGTTTTCAATGATTGGAACTCTCGGATTTATTGAGATGCTGGAATATCCCTCTGTTCTGAAGGCGCTCAATCCGTATTATGCAATCCATCTGATCACACAGGTGCATGGAGGTTTCTGGCTTTTGGGAGCTGTCTTCCTTTGTACAACAGGAGCTGAAGCGCTTTACAGCGATCTTGGACATTGTGGACGTAAGAACATTCGCATTACATGGGGTTTTGTAAAAACTGCTCTTGTGTTGAACTATGTTGGCCAGGGTGCATGGCTGATGCAACGCCAGGATTCTATGTTAAAAGACATGAATCCTTTTTATGAAATGATGCCGGATTGGTTTTTGATTCCCGGAATTGTGATTGCAACCGCAGCAGCTGTTGTCGCAAGTCAGGCACTCATCAGCGGATCCTTCACCCTGATCAACGAAGCCATCCGCCTTAATTTCTGGCCCAAAGCCAGGATTGTTTATCCTACTGATTTGCGCGGACAGTTGTATGTGCCGGCAGTGAATTGGTTGCTGATGGCGGGCTGTATCGGAGTTGTGCTTTTCTTTCGTGAATCCTCAGGCATGGAAGCTGCCTATGGTCTGGCGATCATCATTACCATGTTGAGTACGACATCCCTCTTGTCATACTACCTGTACATGCGTCGCGTGTCGCCCATTCTCATCGGACTCATGCTGGTGTTATTCCTAACCGTTGAACTTTCCTTCCTGGTAGCGAACCTCGATAAATTTCCACATGGCGGTTGGCTCACGCTACTCATCGCCTCCACGCTGATCGCATTGATGTGGACGTGGTATGAAGCGCGAAAAATCCGAAACCGTTTTGTTGAATTTGTGAAACTGAAAGAGTATCTCAATCTGCTCAGAGATTTAAGTCATGATTTTTCCATTCCCAAATATGCCACTCACCTTGTCTATCTCACAAGTGCAAATATGCGCGATGAAATAGAAGCGAAGGTGATCTATTCCATCTTGCAGAAGCAACCGAAGCGGGCGGACATGTACTGGTTTGTACACGTCGATGTAATGGATGAACCGTATACCATGGAGTACAGAGTGACGGAACACATCCGCGGGAATATTATTCGCATAGATTTCCGATTAGGATTCCGGGTGGAGCCACGCATCAATCTAATGTTTCGCAAAGTAGTGGAAGACATGGTTCGCAATTTTGAAGTGGATATTACTTCGCGCTACGAATCTCTTGGCAGAAAAAATCTGATCGGCGACTTCCGGTTTGTGGTCATGGAAAAATTCCTTTCCTTTGAAAATGAACTTCCGTTTAACGAAAAAATTATTCTGGATGTATTTTTCTTCTTCAAAAAAATCTCCTTATCGGAAGAGCGGGCGTTCGGACTTGATACCAGCTCTGTGACAATTGAAAAGGTACCACTTATCGTGAACCCGGTTCGGGAGGTGAACTTGAAACGAATAAAGTAATTTTCTTAAATGAATTATTATTCACTAATTATTTAACGCCGGATTCGGGAAATTCATGTCTGTAAAATCAAAAACACCAAAGGACTCGTATTCCATTCTTACAGAGTTTGTATTACCGAATGATACAAATACGCTCGGTAACCTGATGGGCGGACGCCTCCTTCATTGGATGGACATCGCTGCAGCCATTGCGGCACATCGGCATTGCGGCAGAGTAGTGGTGACAGCATCTGTGAACAACGTCTCCTTTAACCAGCCGATTCGTCTGGGTGAAATTGTGACCCTCGAAGCAAAAGTCTCACGTGCATTCACTTCCTCAATGGAAGTTTTTATCGACGTATGGGTGGAAAATAACAATACCGGTGAAAAGAAAAAATGCAATGAAGCGATATATACTTTTGTTGCCGTGGATCAATTGGGGAACCCGATAAATGTTCCACACCTTGTGCCGGAAACGGATGAAGAAAAAAAGCGTTATGAAAGTGCTCTTCGACGACGACAGTTGTCCCTCATCCTTGCAGGAAAAATGAAACCCGAAGAAGCAACAGAATTAAAGGCTCTCTTTTTTAAACCGGAGAAGTAATTTGGAATAGGGAATCGAGTCGATCAGGTGCTTGATGAAATGCACCCTCATCGGGTACCAGTATTTGCCCAAGCAATTATACGTTTTTCGTCCTGATCCAGCATACACCGAAAATGCCTCTTTGGACATTTTGTGAATCCAATTTTCGAACATGGCCGGCAAGACAATCCCTTTACTTCGATTAGTACCCCTCCTTCCGTCCCCCGTCCCCCGTCCCCGTCCCCCAATAAGGATACATCCCAAACTCCGGCACCGTATTCCCCCAAACAGACAATATTTCTTTTTGGAAAGCAGCAGCGATGTGCATCAGTCCGGTGTCATGCGTGATGACCCGAAGAGCATGCTTAACGAGCAATGCTGATTCGTTCAGTGAAAACTTTCCGGTGGCGTCATAGACATTATCGCCCAGCTGCGCAGCGATGTATGCTCCTTTATCACTGTCTTCCTTCCCACCGAGCAAAACAACAGGGAAATTTATTTTTTTGCAGATACTCACAATCTTATCTGCGGGCAATTGTTTTGTATAATGTTTAGCACCGATCACAAAAGCAATATACCCGTTTTGAAAGTTTGAAGGAAGGCGTTCAAGAACATTTTCAGTGTCAGGCTGGATGAAATAATCAAGACCTTTTCCATCGTTTGTTACACCGAAAGATTTGAGTGTGTCAAGATACCGATCGACAATGTGAACGCGGGGTAGTTTGTCAATATGAAAATTGACCATCAACCATTTTTCAATATTCAGTTTGTGAAAAGAGAAACTTTTTACATGCAGCGCAGACTTCAACCGCAAACTTCGTTGGTTGTGCTGGAGGTCGATGATGTAATCAAACTTTTCTTTTTTCAATAGAGAAACCAACTCCGGATAATTATCGGCGAGAAGATGCAATTTATCGATGTGTGGATTACACTTCAATATTGATTCAAACACATGTTTCGTAAGAAAATGCACCTCCGCCTCCGGTACCTGTTGCTTCAGGCAGCGAATAACAGGAGTTGTGAGAACGATGTCGCCGATTGAAGAAAAACGGATGATGAGGAATTTAGGCAAGCGTGTTCGTTTCGTGCAAAGATCGCAAAGAAATACTGAGAAATCTTTGCGATCTTTGGATCTTTGCGAGAAATAATTCACGCCCCAATGTCAATCCTGACAGATACCCACACACACCTCTATGCGGAAGAATTCGACACGGACAGAGATCTGCTGATCCGGGAAGCGATTCATCAGGGAGTAGGGCGGTTTTTTATGCCGAACATTGAATCCTCAACAATTGAAGGAATGCTCGAGCTGGAAAATAAATATCCGGAGTTTTGTTTTCCGATGATGGGGCTGCACCCCTGTTCCGTTAAAGCCAATTGGGAATCCGAAATGAGAATAGTAGAAGATTGGCTGAACAGGAGAAAATTTGTTGCAGTAGGAGAGATGGGCATTGATTTGTATTGGGATAAAACATTTGTAGAAGAACAAAAAGAAGTCTTTAAACGACAAGTCGATCTCGCTAATCAATTTAAAATCCCGATTGTAATTCATTCCAGAGATTCATTTGAATTAATTTACGAATTGTTGCTCGAGAAAAAAAAAGAAGCACCTTTTGGGATCTTTCATTGTTTCACCGGAAATGAAGACCAGGCGAATCGGGCAATTGATCTTGGATTTTATCTGGGGATTGGTGGTGTACTCACGTTTAAAAATTCAGGACTGGACAAAGTGGTTGAGAAAATCGACCTCAATCGTCTTGTACTTGAAACGGACGCGCCCTATCTTGCGCCTGTGCCTCAGAGAGGGAAAAGAAATTTACCGGAATACCTCAAATTGATAGCAGAAAAAATGGCGCTATTGCAGGGAAAGACAGTGGATGAAGTAACTAAAAAGACAACAGAAAATTCAATAAAAATATTTGGTCGATAATCCGGAAACTACCAACGAAGTCTAAGATACAAGAACTCTATGCAGGAGTAATTTTTTAACGTCAAAATAAACACTGATAAATTGCCTAGAAAGAAATCCAAACGTATCCTTATCATCTACACCGGTGGTACTATTGGGATGATGAAAGAGCACCGCAATCATACCTTGGTTCCGGTAAACTTTAAAGAAATAATTCGTCAGGTACCGGAGTTATTGCATCTCAATTGCAAAATCGATTTTCACGCTTCACATAAGCCGATCGATTCTTCCAATGTTCAACCAGATTTCTGGGAAGAACTTGCTGGAGTAATCAAAAAAAAATACAATCAATACAATGGTTTTGTAATCCTCCATGGAACTGACACCATGGCGTATACTGCATCGGCTTTAAGTTTCATGTTGCAGAATCTTGATAAACCCGTAATTCTGACCGGATCTCAATTGCCTGTTGGAGTGATACGCACCGATGCGCGACGCAATTTGATAACGAGCATTGAAATTGCGTCCTCCGACAGAATCGTTCCTGAAGTCTGTATTTATTTCAGTAATCAATTGTATCGCGGCAATCGCTCAGAAAAATATACCTCCAGTAAATTTGATGCATTTCAATCGAGTAATTATCCGGCACTTGCTGATGCCGGAGTGAATATTGTTTACAATTCGGACTTTATCAGAAAAAGAGAAAGAAAAAAGTTAAGTGTTCAAAGTGGGTTTGATACCAATATCGCTTTGCTTAAAATTTACCCGGGTATTCATAACGATGTTATTGACTCAACATTGCGTACCCCCGGATTGCGTGCAGCAATAATCGAAACCTATGGAAGCGGCAACGCACCAACGGCCCCTTCTTTTGTCAAGGTACTTGATGATGCAATCAAAAGAGGAATAATAATTTTCAATGTTTCACAATGCAGCGGAGGAACTGTTGATCAGGGTAAATATGAAACAAGTGTTCAACTAATGAAAATCGGAGTAATCAGCGGAAGGGATATTACCACAGAGGCTGCATTAACAAAATTGATGTTTTTACTCGGACAAAAATTGAGCAAACGAGAAATACAGAAATTAATTCAAAAGGATTTACAAGGAGAGATTTCTGACAAATAATTTTAGAGGGTTTAATAAAAGACCAGCTTTGAAAACGTTTTGTGCTTTCTGAAAAAGAAACGTTGCTCGATTATTTTATGTTTGATTAATTTACAAGACTGTCGCTTTGACCGAAAATTGAGCAGGCAATTTTGTTTTATACACAACAAACATTTCCCTCAGACGGCTTGGAATTCGCTGTAGCGATCCAATACTTCATCAAGAACACTGTGTATTTCTTCGATATTTTCTAATGTTACCAATCGGGTTCGGTAGTCTTTGAAATGATCCAGGCCCTTGAAGTAATTGCTGTAGTGTCTGCGCATTTCATAGATACCTACACGCGGGCCCTTCCATTCGAGCGATTTTGAAAAATGCGTGCGACACACTTCTACACGTTGTTCAATACTCGGCAAGGATAGTTTATTACCTGTTTGCAGAAAATGTTTAATCTCATTAAAAATCCAGGGATAACCAATACTGGCTCTTCCAATCATGACACCATCAACTCCATAGCGATCTCGCATTTCAAGAGCACGTTCGGGAGAATCAACATCTCCGTTGCCAAATATTGGAATGTGAATTCTTGGATTGTTTTTTAATTCACCAATGAGTGTCCAATCAGCCGGACCCTTATACATTTGCTTACGCGTGCGTCCATGTACTGTGAGCGCCTGAATTCCGATGTCCTGCAAACGTTCAGCAACCTCAACAATATTTTTTGTATTGTCGTCCCAACCCAATCGTGTTTTCACTGTGACAGGAAGTTTCACGGCCTTCACTATTGCTTCCGTCATCTCAACCATTTTCGGAATATCCTGCAATAAGGCAGCGCCGGCGCCTTTACAGGCAACAGCTTTTACAGGACAACCATAGTTAATATCGATGAGATCAGGTTGTGCCTGCTCTGCAATTTCTGCGGCCTCGATCATGGATTCAATCTCACTACCGAAGAGTTGAATTCCAATGGGTCGTTCATACTCGAAGATGTCAAGCTTCATCACGCTTTTTGCTGCATCGCGGATCAGCCCTTCGCTTGAAATAAATTCGGTATACATCACATCCGCACCATTCAGCTTACACACGTATCGGAAAGGCGGATCACTCACATCCTCCATAGGAGCAAGCAAAAGCGGAAATTCCGGGAGTATGATGTTTCCTATTTTCAATTTTTGTTAGTGGTTAGTGGTTGGTGGTTAGTGGTTGGTGGTTAGTGGTTAGTAGCTACAGCTTGAATAAATTTATAATCTTTTATCAGGAGTTTATACTTTATACTTTATACTTTATACTTTATACTTTATACTTTATACCTTATACCTTATACCTTATACCTTATACCTTATACCCCCTTCCGTCCCTCGTCCCTTTTCTTCCTATATTCGCAGCCTATTCGGCCTCGTTGCCGCAAATGTACAACAAGATGAGTTTCAAGGCAATTTGGGCGAATAATACTTCTTATTCGAAATTCTTGATTTCGGTTGGGATTATTTTACTCTCTGCAGTGTTTTTTACCTTGGTAAGCACCTTGCTTTCCTCCGCCATTTATGGTGTGAACATGGCAGAGTTGCAAAGACTGTTGGGTAACCTGGATGATCCCAGAGCAATTTCTATCCTGAAACTGGTTCAAACCATTTCAGCAATTGGGACATTCATTGTTCCTCCTTTTATAATCGCTTATCTGATCGATCCTCAACCCTTGCGTTTTCTGGGCATTGACAAGTTCGCCGGAATTCCATCATCCTTTCTTGTGATCATTTGTCTCATGGTATCTGTTCCGCTTATAAATTTTCTTGGAGAATTAAATGGAACAATGCATTTACCCGGGTTCCTGAAATCAGTGGAAGATTGGATGAAAGACTCTGAAGACCGTGCAGCCGAATTGACCAAAGCATTTTTAAATATGCCAACATTTGGCTCCATGATTTTCAATGTGTTTATGGTTGCACTTATTCCTGCTCTTGGCGAAGAACTTTTATTTCGGGGAGTTGTACAGAAAATCTTTACCGGGTGGGCTAAGAACATTCATATCGGAGTGTGGATGTCGGCATTGCTTTTTAGTGCAATGCATATGCAGTTTTATGGCTTTGTTCCACGACTTTTATTGGGAGCGATGCTTGGATATTTATTTGTCTGGAGTGGCAGTTTATGGTTGTCCATTCTTGCGCATTTTGTAAACAATGCCGCTGCAGTTATTTTTACTTACCTCTATCAACAAAACCTGTCATCAATTGATGTGGATGCAGTAGGAACTCAGGAAGGCGAAATGATGAGTGTACTAATTAGCACTGCATTTACAGCCATGCTGCTTTTCATGATCTATAGAATCGAGAGTAAAAAGCGGTTGCTTTCAGGGGAATGATTGCCTATCTTTGTGCCCCTTTTAGAAAGAAACGGCCATTTTTGGCTGTTTTTTGTTAAAATTCAATCCCGGAGAGGTGTCCGAGTGGTCGAAGGAGCACGCCTGGAAAGTGTGTAGGCTCCAAAAGGGTCTCGTGGGTTCGAATCCCACCCTCTCCGCATCCCGATTCAGATCTGGCTAACAGTAAAACTGTTTTCCCTATTTGAATCGGGTTCTTTTTTAATGCCAACAGGGCGATGCATTGTTCCAGAAATTCAAATTCGATTGCAATTTATTTTGACGCAACAACAAGTAGTTTGGCTTGGAATCTTTGGTTTGTTGTGCCGAAAGATTCTGTAAAATAAACACCGGCATCATTAATTTTATTATCTCCTTTCGAACCATTTCACGAAAGCAAGGATCCATCAACACAACAAAGGCACAAAAAAGTCCCCACCAGGAAGGAGGGGACTTCATTCGAATAAAAAAAATAAATTATTGAATTACCAGTTTACGGGTAATGGTTGAATTTTCATCTCCCAGGGAAACCATGTATACTCCTTTACTTAGAAGTTGATTCAACTGGTATGAATGCGTTAAATTATTCTGAGGTTTATTTTCAATATTATCTGAATAAACAACTCTGCCCTGCAGATCGGAAATTGTGAGGATTGCATTTGATGCTGTTGTCAAATTCTGCAAAGAAACATTGAAGTTTCCATTTGTAGGATTTGGAGACAGAACGAAATTGAATTGTTTATCGGCTACGTCTGCAACAGATGTTGTCGATGCGCCGAGTTGTACCAGGGCGTAATCCATGGTTGAACCATAATGGCCGAGGAAAAACTCTACGTCCATTCCGGAATGCTCGTACTTAATGTATCGTAAGCCGGGACCGTATGACGAAAAAGACCCACCGATCCACTGCCATTGATCCGTGAGAGTTGGATTCTGTGAGTTGGAAGTAATCTCTACAAAATTGGCATCGAGAAGTCTCACGGTTTGATTATAGTAATCGGCAAAATTCGGTTGTGTACCAAGTGCAAATTCTCCATAAGTAATCAAGGGTTCCTGATCAAGCTCAGTTGTACTATAACCCTGAGCAAGTAAATCAATCATTTGCGATTTCGTATTCATATCCCAGGAAGTCAAATAAAGACCATTCGGGTCAACCAACCACCCATCGCCACCATTTGCATCGATAGTCCAACCTGCAAGTGAATGAGTTTTACCTCCGGCATAATAAATATTATTTCCAATCGACAAATGCGAATCATCGATCATCGCTCCATAATTTCCTGCCCAGAAGTTTGCACAATTTCCGATGTGTTCATATCTGATTTTGCGCACACCAGTACCATAATTCCGGATGGCACCTTTTAAAGATTGCCATGTGCCATTACAAGTCAAAACACCACTTTGGTAAGTGTATAAAACGTTTCCATTGTCATCCATCAAATAGATGTTCAACTGATACTCATCGGAAAGGGAAGAGCCTCCATCGAAACCTTTATAACTTTCAGCATAGAGAATTATTGGTTGTTGATCCAGGTAAGTTGGAGTGTAACCAATGGCGATGAGGTCAATGTCTTCAGACTTGGTAGTATTGGAATAAGAACTAACCCAGCAGGATGTTCCATCCGTGCCACCTGTTAAATCCTCAATCCAGCCATCATCAGAACTGGAAGTAACATTCCAGCCGGTTGTACCGCCGTCATAACAACCCGGATTGACAAGTAAATTCTGATTTTGTTGAGCGGATCCTGAATACGGGAGGCAACATAAAATAATCGCAAAATAGAGTAAGAGTTTCTTCATGTTTTTTTTTTTAGGTGTTGATTAAATTGAACAAAAGGATTAAGACTAGTCTGCAAAATATATAAAATGTTGAATTTTAGCAAACCTTGATTTTTTTTGATTTTCGATTGCATTAAAACATGCGATCTGACAGAATGAATATTGGACATCATACAAGCCGGTCATCTTTGCATAAAAAAAGCCCACTGAATCCAGTGGGCTTTTTTCGATAACAGAAATTATTTCCTTTTCCTTTGTGCGTTTTTTTCGAGATCCTGGCTCGGGTGAGAAGGAGATAAGGGTTGTTTTTTTACAGCGTTCAACGGCTTTGTTTCATTCTTGTGCATCGATCCGGGGTTTGAGTTTTTTACCGGTGCAGAAGGTTTGTTGCATCAGATTGTTATTTTTGGTGCAACAGAATTGTTTCTGATATCCTGTTGGTTCTTTACTCTTGGAGCCGGACGGACACTTTCCTGTTGTGGATTTGACTTTATATTTTGAACTGAGGGACTCTTTACAGAACTCACGGAAGCAGGACTCTTTTTTACGTCAGGACGAACAGTTGTCTTTGGATTTTGCGGACGACTTTCCATTGTAGATTTCGATGGAATGTTGATTGCTTTTGGGTCCTGCGGACGACTTTGCACCTGCGGCTTCATCGTTTCAGAAGACGGACGAACATTGCCTTTTCCACTTTGTTGTTGTGGAACATTCTTCACATCATACTTTACCTTCACTTCTTTGTTAGAACGTTTATCGACAAAGACCGGACGGCTTTCGTTTTCATCGTATGCCCGAAGAATTGTATTTGATCCGAGTGACTGACGCGGTGCGTATGCTGATTTGTAATAACCACGTGGATATTGTTGTTCGAAATAAGAATGTTGAATCCAGGGATTGTGAGTGTGACGGTTCATTACGACGATATACGAATTGTAAGGATCGAATCCGTAATACACCGGCATTGAGGGAAGGCTTATTACATGAACCCAGCTAAATCCATCGAAGTACCAGTAGTTTTGTGCGAAGACATCGTAATACACCATGTAGTCGGGGAAATAATAATAATGTACTTCGTTTACGTAAACATAAGGCGGAGCCCAAACCGGAACCACGGGTGTTACTACTACAGTTTGAACGGGCGGAGTAGGAAGAGTTGTTGCGTATACCGGCTGAGGTACCGGAACCGGAGAAGAATAAATTACCGGGCGTGGTCTTGACTGCGCAACAAATACCGGACTGCAAGAGCTTAAAACATTTGCAAGGGAGGCTATCGCAAGCCCTGCAATCATTCGTTTTGAAATGGAGTTCATCATAATTCTTGTTTGTACGATGCCGTAAACCAAGATCTGTGCCAATGTTATTTATCGAGCTATTCCCTGATGAGGCGAAAATGAATTCAAGGGCATAATCTTTAAAATTTAGTTGGAAATAACGATTTTCGCATCGTCTTACATAACGAAACTCAAGCCCATTTCTAATGAAAGTGTCCTGTACTTCTGAATTCCGTAAAGTAAAAGCAGCAATAAAAAACAGAAAGCAATATTTAAGAGCACTTATAAAACCCTGATATAGTTGATTTCTTCCTTATTAAAAAAATAGGTATTCTTCAGGTTGTTTGAAATGAAATTTTTCAATGAAGCACTGGTACTAAATTCTTCATCGATATTCTCTGTTAGCTCAAAAAGCCGGATGCTGTCAGTATTCAAATCGATTTTGTAAAAGAAAAATTTTGAAATAGTGTCTGTTGGACCAACCCGGAGAATATTCAGAAAACGAATTCCGTCAACATGAGATTCATATCCCCAAAAGTGTTCAGTATCGGATTCGGATTTGCCTCTCTTTTCGATGTTAAATGTATACTTGTCTCTTTCAGAAATAACATAGGATTCATCTTCGGCGTTTAATTTCTTCCAGGTTCCTATTAATTTTTTATCAAGAGGGACGGTAGGCGAATCGATAGGTACTACAGATTCATACGGACAAGCGAATAAAATGAAAGCACAGAGCAGAACAGAAACACTCTGAAAAATAATTTTCATGAGATTGGGATTATGGGATATAAAGATATGAGATTCGGATTAACCTACTCGCCCAAAAAACAGGATTCGACAGAATTCAAACTGTTTATATTGTACAATGAACAGTTTTTATCCTTGAAATTGCAGAATAGACGATACCTGGCAGAGTGTTAAGGAGGCTAAATCAAATTTGCATTCTTTAAAAAAATTGATGATATTGCATCATCTTCGATGGCTGTTAGCACAATGCCAGAGCGGGTTTCTGCGGAAAGCAGGTTTCGTAGTTGGAAAAGGATCATTAAAACTTTCTTTAAGCGTCAGAGATATTCGGATAAATTTAAGCATCATCAAGGGTTTGTACATTAAAAACTGAATTCGCTTAGTTATATTTTTAAAGAGTTTAAAACGGATATGTAAGGCTTGCATTCATCAATGCAAACGATATTAAATATTTTCAAAATTGACACTGAAAAACCGCGCATTTCATGAAATACATTTTGTTCAAAATTATTGCCGTCATCTCCTTATTTTCTGTCTTTCCCAATCTCCTAAAGGGACAAACAATTAGCAGAGATGTTAACCCGTCTGCTGCCGGATTTTTTTCAGCAGCCAATGGCTCCCTGAGCTGGACTATGGGAGAAACTTTTCAGAAAACATTAAGTGCTCCAAATACGATACTCACTCAGGGTTTTCAACAACCTGAAGCAGCCAATGTAACTCTTGAATTAACGCTTTTCATTGAGGGGTATTATCAAGGTGGGGGTACTCAGATTGCATCCGTGGATCCGGTTAATTACCCAACATTGTCGGATACAATTACAATAGAACTGGCATCAAAGGATATTCCATATTCTATTTTGCAAAGTAAAAAGACAACCTTGTCAACCGCGGGCTTCGCAAGTGTATCTTTTCCGGGCCTTGTTCAGGGTTTTCAATATTTTGTAGTGGTTCGTCATCGCAACAGTTTACAAACATGGAGTGCTACACCGGTTAGCCTTGCACTTCCGAAAGCGACCTACAATTTTTCCCTGGTTTCTTCCAGCGCATTTGGAGGAAACCTTGCACCTTTGTTTGATGGCCGATATGGAATTTGGAGCGGAGATGTAAATCAGGACGGACTTGTCGAATCAACCGATTATTCCGACGTAGAAAATGCAAGTCAGATTTTTTTATCCGGGTACGAATTAACAGATCTCACCGGTGACGGACTTGTTGAATCGGCAGACTACAGCCTGATTGAAAATAACTCGCAGTTGTTTTTGATTTATTCGACGCCGTAAAAAAGGGGAGGCTTTCACTCAAAAACACGTCTCAATTTCCGTGTTTGTAGAATGCCTGAAAACGGGCTCGAAGCCGAAATGCATTTTGAACCGAATAGAGACTCATATTCCTTGCCTCTGAATCAAGAATTGAATACAGAATTTTCAAAGGACCAATTGATCAATCTGTTTTAATTTTTCCTCCAAATTCCCTGAAACTAAACCGAATTTCCCTATTCAAGGGTCATTTTTTCCTGTTCAGGAATATTAATACTGATTCATATTCGTTTTTTTGTGAATTTGAAGCCCTGATTTGCAGGTAGGAACTGATACAAGGTCGATCGGATCAAATAAATAATCACATTCAGATGAGACACTATTTTATATTACTATTAATGCTCTGCGTTGATGTCACAGGTGCACATGCACAAGTATGGACCCTCCACCGATCTTACCCTGAAATGGAATTCAGTGACGTTAAGTTTCTGAATAATGATGAAGGGTTTGTTGTGGGTGACTCAGCATTGAACGGGATTTTTATAACAACTGTAATCTTTAAGACAGTTGACGGAGGTCAAAGTTGGGCATCTTATAATTTAGGGAACCCCAATCAACGGATTACGAAAAGTTATTTTTTAAACTCGTCTGAAGGATTTGCTGCAGGAAGAAATGGTGGCGGCAACAATGGCTTATTCTTGAAAACGATAGATGGCGGGATGACCTGGACAAACCAAACAAATTTTAACGAAAAACTCTTTAATGTTTGCTTCCTTGATTCATTGCAGGGATGGGTGATGGGGAAAAATGGTTTGCTTTCAAAAACGGTTGATGGCGGTGTGAATTGGACTGCTGTAAATTTAACGAACGAAGACATCCACAGCATGCGATTTTTTAATTCTCAGCAAGGAGTAATGGCGTGTGGAGGCGGAGAGATTTATATAACATCCAATGGTGGGATGAACTGGTCTTCAATTTCATCTAATGTAGTGGAGGATTTAATGTCAATTGATGTATATAATTCCTCTGCCTGGATTTGTGGTACCGCCGGTACATTATTGTTTTCTTCCGATACAGCACAAAGCTGGACATCACAAACTGCTGCAATCAATATTGATTTTAATGACATTTCGTTTGGAGATTCCCTCCATGGATGGACAGGCGGGTTGGCCGGGTTAATGAACCAAACAATTGATGGTGGAGGGCTTTGGCAAAATCAACAAAGTAATTCTGCGTTTGAAATCACAGGTATATCTATCCCTTCGGCAGATCAAGGTTGGTTTTGTACAGCGAATGGTGAATTGTATGCGTTTGGAGGTGTGACAAATATTCTGGAAACGAATATCCAAAAGAGGTACATAAGTGCCTATCCCAATCCGGCAACCAACGTTGTTTCCATTCCACTACATCCAAGTAGTTCAGAAGTAAACAGAATAAACATATATAATTTACAAGGGAATTTATCATTGGTTATTCAAGATCCGGAAACGATTCGTACCGGTTCAATTTCTTTGCAAGAACTTTTACCGGGGATGTATTTTCTTGAAGTCATTTCCGGTGTTGAAATCGCATATTCAAAGTTTATCAAAAGCAATTAATTAACAGCCACGCATTTTTATTTTATCGTGAAGTAGAAAAACCTTCAGTGGTTCTCCCCGAAACTTTCGGTGGTGTAGGAAAGCATTTGTGTGCGATAGAGGCTGATGAAGTACACTGTGAACAGCTATGTTTTTATAAATTTTGTGTAGAGGGTTAATTCACCAGAAATAAGTTTGCAAAAATAAATTCCGGGCTTTAGTTCCGATAGATCAACGATCATTACATTTTCTCCGGGATGATGATCGTTCGTTGATAATTTCGTTTGTGTATTCCCTAAAACATCAACGATACTTAAACTGGAAATTGTTCGTTCGTTGATCGAATAATTTATTGACGCAAGTGATTGCAAGGGGTTTGGTGAAACAAGAATTTGATTCGCGTTGATTGTTGTATTTTCTGATGTTGATTTGAGTCGACAGAGATTGCTCCAATTTTGCGGTTGTTCCGCCAGTGACGTAAATGACAGAGCCTGTTGTAAAATCAAATGCATTGGCATAGCTACCGGGAACGACAGCCGTCCAGCCGGTGGAACCATCACTGTTAATTTTACAAATAGCCATTTGTGTTAAAGTTCCAGCAGCCAGGTATGCTGCATTGGTGGCATCGAGTTTCATTTGTGCATGCAACAACAATGCATACGCCGGACCATCAGCATCCAGATTTTGCCATAGAATATTTCCAGAAGAATCGTATTTAATAAATGCAGCACCGGGTGTGCCGGAATTGGGAAACCCGCAGATGACCGGATTATTATCTGTTCCGGTTTCAACCCGGAAGGCGGTGATAGCATTGGTGTCAGCCCAAAGGAAAGTTCCTGCTGGCGAAATTTTTTGCAATACACTACCGGAGTTGGTGATTACATATTCACCATTGATTAAATATGTGTTTCCGAAAGCGTCGCCGGAAGCATCTCCGACTGTATTACTTGAGAATCCGGTGGCGCTCCAGATTTCATTGCCATTCAAATCAATTTTCAAAAAGCCATTCAGATTTCCACTTGTTGTCCGTGTGATGATTAGCAGATTGCTATCAGGAGTGAATTTGATATTTACCGGAGAGCCAATACCCAGGGTGTCATAATAGGACCAGAGAGGAGAACCTGCAGTATCAAATTTTTTAACTTTAGTTACATGGCCGGTTGGTCCGGCGCCAATACCGAAGACATAAATATTATCATCTGAATCAATGAGTAGTTTTCTAGTGGAAGACCCATCAAATGCATTTTCGAAAACAGATCTCCAAAGCAAAGCTCCGGAAGAGCTAAATTTCATGAGGACACTTGCGGCGTCAACGGGATTTGAAATACCAGATCGAATAGTTCCGGAAACAAAAATATCTCCATTGCTATCAATGTCCACCCAGGTAGATACTTCAAACCGTGTGTTATCGGTATTGTCAAATGCAGCCTCCCATAGTATATTTCCGGAAGAGTCGCGTTTTGTTAATGTTATATCTCCTCCGGGATTGTAATCCCAATTTACAGAATAGACATCCAAAGAATTGTTTGTGGCAACAGCCACGCCTCCGGGGTAATTGTACCAGCTGACTGTAACTTGTGCATGAACTACATTCGTCAAAAGTAAGATGAAGCAGAGAATTTTCAGCGTCATTGGAAGATGATTTTTCAATGGAGTTTATTTTAAGAGACATCGATTTACAGATTCAATGTCCGGAATGAATGATACAGTACTGTTTTTGTCTTTTCTTTTTCGATGGAGAACACCGCAATAAAACTGTCGTTCCTATCACCGAAAATGCGTGACATCAAAAATTCGGGGAATAATGTACATGAAAGCAGAAACATCTCAGGATATCTGAGGCGGGTGCCACACAAGAGTCTGGAAATTCAGGATGAAAATTGAATTGCCAGAAAAACAGTAATTGCTACTACGAATTGCAAATGATTGAAAAATTAAGGACGAAGGCACAGTAACGATAAATGCAAATGTTTGTTCAGATGAAAAATTTCCGGAATGTTTAAACGGAAGCTTCATATCCTGATCATTATCCAAATCATTCATGTCATCAGTAACATAGTGCATGATCAGAAAGTCAATGATGGACGTATCGGGATCTTCGGCTTTGCTCTCCTGATAATGTTCGATGAGCAGCTCCATTTTCAAGATCTCCTTTAGATCACACACCGTGATCAGGTAGCAGGAAAACAGGAGTATAGAGATAATTTTTTTCACGCAGTAAATCAAAGTAAAAAGCACGTTTTGAAAAACAATTTATTGCTGAACAGGAATAATTGGGATTTGAGCAGGACACAGATTGATCGAATTCAAAACCTTAGCACAAATGTAATTGACTTCTTTCTGATAAATGATGCAGATAGAAAAGTTCAAACCAGAATTTTCACTGAAATTGATGTTTTCACATGGTGAATATGGGCAAAAGTCATAGGAAATAAGAGTTGGCTGCCCGACTTTTGCGCGTTGTTATCCGCTGTCCGGATTAAAATACTATTCCCTACCTCCATGTCTGATTTTCCCCATACTTTCCATATTCCCGTGATGGGATTGGGATATACGATTGATACTCCATTAAAAGTTGCTCGTTTTGGTATTTCTTCCGTAGTGTCGATCATTGAAGACCATTTGCTCGAGAAGATGAGAAAGTTTCATGCGAACAAAGCAGGATTACAGTTTGTTCCTATCCCTGTTACCCAAGCCGATTCCCGAGCGAAACGCATTACTGCATACCTCGATTTATTGAACACTCTTGTGATGAAGCAGGTGGAACAAATAAAATCCGAAAGTCTTACTGCGGGGAATGAAATTGTGAAATACTTTCAATTGTCGGCGCCATTTTCAAAATGGAAGGAAAAATACGATGCATTCCTGAAAATGAAATCCGGCACTGCACGGGAAGATTTGGAAAAACAACTTCGTGATTCGATTTTACCGGGCGCACTTGATGTAAACATCATGACAAAATGCGATCGAACGAATTATGATGAAAATGGAGAAGGCCCTTTCTGCAGAATATTCTGATGCGATGGCTGCATTGCGAGGATTTGCATTGAGTACGTGTAATTCTTCCGTTGTCTTTTCTGCCGGAATGAATCCAAGACTCTATGCATATTGCGAACAGTTCAATGATTTTTTTCCGGATTCGAAAGGAAAACTGAAAAAGAAAATTATTTTAAAAGTAAGTGATTTTCGCTCCGCATCGATACAGGGAAAATTTCTTGCCAAAAAAGGTTTATGGATATCGGAATTTAGAATAGAATCCGGATTGAATTGTGGCGGACATGCTTTTGCAACAGATGGACTGTTAATGGGTCCAATCTTACAAGAGTTCAAAGAAAAGAAAACAGCACTTACTGAAGAGTTGTGGTCAATGTGTTCCACTGCATGGACAACAAAAGAGAAACCCATTCCGCAATCAATTTTCCCGATACGGGTAACCGTCCAGGGTGGTATTGGAACAGCAGCAGAAGATCGGTTTCTTATCGAACAATTTGGTGTTGACGGCACAGGCTGGGGTAGCCCTTTTTTACTTGTACCGGAAGCAACCAGTGTTGATGACACTACGCTCCGTCAATTGTCGGACGCACAGGAGGAAGATTATTATTTAAGTGAAGCCTCGCCTCTGGGTGTTCCAATTCATAACTTCAGACCAAGCAGTTCTCAGTTGCAACGAATGGATAGAATTGCAAAAAACAGATCCGGAAGTCCATGCTACAAAAAGTTCTTAGCGTTCAATACAGAGTTTACTGCAGAGCCAATTTGCACAGCATCCAGACAGTATCAACATTTGAAAATTGAGGATCTGAAAAAACAGCAACTCAGTGAAGAAAAATTCAAGAAAGCAGAAGCACGCATATTGGAAAAAGAATGCCTTTGCGAGGGACTTACCGCCTCAGCATTAATCATTAATCATGTTGATCCCGGTCACGATCTGAATGCCGTTGCGATTTGCCCTGGACCAAACCTTAAGTTTTTTCATGGTGTGTTTTCTTTACAAGAAATGGTGGATCACATATATGGACGAAATGATATTTTGAAAAACCAGAATCGTCCGCACATGTTCATTAATGAACTAAGGCTTTACCAAGACCATTTAAAAAAGGAAGTAGCCAAACTTTCCGAAAATCCGGATTTAAAACAATCAGCTCGCCTGAATCAATTTCGATCGAATTTGCTGGACGGAATCGCATTTTACAGGACGCTTTCGATTTCAAAAAATGAAACAGAGAGTTTGCATTACCGTCAATCATTGCAGGACGTTGAGACAGATATATTGAATCTGGAAATTCAAATGACTCAGCTGAACGAGGGAGTTCAATTTGTTAAGCACTGACAGTACAAGAATTATTCGCCTACAATGTATTTTTGAGAAAAGGTTTTTCCGTCAAGTGAATTCAATTGAAGGAAATAGATTCCTTTCGTCAGGTGTTTATTATCCAATATCACCGTGTCGAAACAATTGTCGACTTTCCTGATTATTCTACCGCTTGAATCGAATAGAATCATATTGAATGACTCATTTTTCAGGCGAACGGTACACTGGGTCTTTGATGGATTTGGATAGAGTATCGGATTTTCAATTGTCTCAAGGGATGAGGAAATGGATGTAGTACCGCACATCACGTCGTTGAGTTTTTGCCAGATCGTATCGTTGATTGTGAATGGAACCTCTCCTACGCCAGGCGCATCTCCCATACGTATATAAACTAGATTTTGACTCGGAACAACATTGATGAATTGTCCGTTTTTGCCCAGAGCGGCAATCATGTCATTTGGAGCATGCGGATTGAGAGATCCCGGAAAAACAAATTGAAGTCCGGGTACCATGTACGAAGCTTTTCCATTCAACCACCACAGATAACCATAGGAGTCGTTTAAGGCTTGAGAAGAATTTGTCATTGCATTGAAATAAACAGAATCAGTCATGATTGCTGTACCGTTCCAGTTGCCACGATTCAAAATTAAAAGGCCAAATCGCGCCATACTTCTGGGAGTGCTGATAAAAACATTATTATACCCTGAAGTAATGAAGGCTCCATTCATTCCGGTTGGAATTTTTAGTTTTTGATTAACGTAAGTGTTGAGTGAAAGTCCTGTGGCATTTTCAATGACTCCATCCAATAAAGTATAAGGAGCATTGTGGTAGGCCCACCTGGTTCCGGCATCCGCGAGATAAATCAGGCAGGAATCAATCGTGCAATAATTGTCAGGGACTCCGTCGTCAAGGCCGGAGGTCATTGTTAATTGATTCCGGATAGTAATCTTTTCTTCCTGAGATTGAGTGCAATTTGTCCAGCCTTGTCCAAGATAATCTGATGTTGTATCACTGATCGATAAATAATTTTCCTGTTGAGCGATCCCTACCATAAAAGCAGTGAGACTTTTTCCAGCTGATGCCCAATACCAGAGACTGTCCTGAGTAAAAGTACCATAATACCTTTCTACAACTATTTTCCCGTCTTTCAACAAAATGAATGCTTTGGAATTTTTGCTTTCGAGGTAATCAAGTAATGTATCCAGCTTATCCTGGCACCAACCGAGAGAAGCAGGAGAAATCGTATCCCAGGTATTTCCTGTGAGCGGAGGGAAATAGAGCGACTGAGACCTGCTGATAAATGTACTTACAAGGAAGAAAAGGAGAATGCTGTATTTTTTCATGAACCCGATTTTTGATGCAGACTCTTTTTTTGAGTAAAGGTTTAATCCGGGATCAATACCGGGACGGACAATAACACCAGATCATTCCGAAGTAGCTATATCGAAATGACTTGACGAATTTAGTCTTTTATAAATTTCCCTGAAATAGCTTAGCAATCGTCAAAAGCACAGATCATTGAAAGATGAATGGAAAAACCCCTACCTGCGGTAAATCTGTTTTTATAAAATAGACACCTTTTGTGAAATTGATAATTGAAAGGGTGGTGATTTCAGATTCAAAAAATCCATTTAGTACCTCTTTACCAAACATGTCATATATAGAAAAGTGTTCCCCTAACAATTGAGGGTTAATTTTTATCTGAATGGATTCATGAGAAGGATTTGGATAAATATCCATGAGTTGCAATTCATCTCCTTCATCGATACCGGCATTGCAATTGAGAAATGTAAAATTTATTGGCGGACTAAGAAAAATAGCATAGTCCGGACAAACGGAGTTTTTTACATTGACCAGATAAGTCCCGGAGGCAGTTATGAGAAAAGTGTCATTGACAGCCGATGGAATATCCTGGCCATCGATTGACCATTGAATTTGATTCCCTGAATTATCCGGCCTGTTCGTGTTGAGCACTAAAATTAATGTATCTCCGTAGCAAAGGGTATCCCCGAACGGAAAATGACTCAAAGTATCGACTCTGTAAATCACAAGCCCCGGATTAAAATTATTTACAAAGACTGCCGGGGATAATTCCGAACATCCGTTTTCATTTGCTATTACGCTGAACATCGAACCATAGGCAGGTACCAGGTATTGATTGGTATCTCCGGATAAAAGTATACCATCATTGTACCACTGGTAGGAGTCATAGTTTTGAGTCCAGAGTGTATCGGAAGAATTCGGACACAGAACAAGTTCATCGGGAAGAATCGTAGGGTTGTGCTGACAAAAAGTAACATCAAGCGAAAAGGTATCCTGATGCATTTGCGTTAAATCACATCTGCTTGCTGACAACATGATTGTGTATGTACCGTTGGATGAATAATTATGAAAAACAGTTGTATCAACAGATGTTAAGCCATCTCCAAAGTCCCAGGAATAAGTGTCAGCATTTGTAGTTGAATTTGTGCACACAACTTCATTCGTTCCTTGTCCAATCACATACGAAAACTCCGCGTCTGGAAAATGCTTGCTGAAGTCCCAATACTGAAGACTGTCATACACTACAACTTTTACTGCATCTCTGATGATGGCCGCTTCTGCCTGATTAAGTACAGAATTGAAATTACTTAAGGAGGGATCTTTTTTAAACAAAGCAGAATAAAAACAAAAAGCAGCAGCATAAGAACCGGCGGCGGATGGATGACTCTCATCTGCCTGATACAATTCTATATTTGGAAAATTTTGGCGGAGGTATCGCCATACAGCGCCTACAGGAGACATGTCTGTTCCATTCGCAATAGCTGATTCAATATATCTCAAGCGCAACAAACTATCCATCCCTTCATAGGTGCATACTGGAGGCCAAATTGCGCAATTGCCTGAATCGCCATTTTTTCGCCCCCAGGTCATGTAAAACATTTTTCGTGCACAAGGATTGTATTGTCGGATCATTTGGCAAAGCCAATTTCCTCCAGCGCTATAATAATCTTCAAAAGATGGAAGCTGGCTTTGTTCCTGCAGAACGACAAAGTCCCAGCCACCGATTTTGATTTTATTTGTTGAATTTGTATCCGAAAAATGTTGATCAAGTGTATATCCTCCCGGAGAATGGCTATCGAAAATCAATGTGTCATTCAGGGAGCCTGCAACATCAAAAATTAGTTGCGGTAAATTGTTGACAGATGTATAACTGTTTCCGAGGAAAAGAACCTTTCGCGTGATGATAGAATACAGCAAACAAAAGAACACCATAAAAAATAACCCGTGGATTCCGGTCCGGTTTGAGAAAATTTTGCGAACCATGATTCATGACTCTCAATTTGTTCGGTTATTTCGAAATTGCATTTGTCAAATATAGGCGGCATTTTCAAGAAAAGAATTAGATAATGTTTTTTGTTTGACTGTCAAAAGTTATTCCGTTGTGTCAATTTTCCACCAAACATTATCATTGAATTCACTTTTCAGCACGACCAATTGTTTCCCTGACGGTGTATCTTCCGCCCAATATGGTTCTTTTGTTCGGATAATTTAAAACAGAATTATGGAATCACAGAAACAGAATGAATCACTTTTCCAGATACATCTGAAATGGAAATGAGAATCTCTTGCCCTTCGGATCCGTCAATCGACAATTTCAGATCCGACGAGAAAGCAGGGTTTGGATATAGATGTGATGACAGATGGTTTCTGGAATTGAAAACAACCTTCACAAGATCAGAAACAAAAAATTTCCCATCAAAATCGGTTTGCTTAAGTCTGTAATATGAAATTCCTTTATATGGGTGCTCATCCACAGTTGAATAGTTGGTGACGAAAGCAGAGTTGCTGCTCCACTAATATCTTTTACTTTTTTCGAAGTCATAATTATTTATCGTTTTTCAATTTTAAAATGAATTTGTTGAATTCTGAAGCTGTTGACCATGCAAGATCGACATGTGAGTCAATTGCGCTTGCAGTAAAACGGATTAGCTTTATTGGTAAAGGGTTTTGTGAACTGGTTGAAACCAATGCAAAGGCTCATCAATATTGATGATCCGGTACTTGTACCAGTCGTTCCTCCGTTTCCATGGTCTTTCCTAACAAAATTATCCCTCAACCTACGAGATCTCCCGGTACAGTAACTGCAGTCAATTCCACGATAAATAGACAGGGACCCGCTGTTCTTAAATTCCAGTATTCACATCTACTCACGTGATCAATTGATGGATCGTGTCTGGTCACATCGTAATACTGATTTGGATCTTCACTAATATATTCGGCGGTGAATTGATCCGTTGCCAATGGTGGAGCTGAAATTTCAATGGGTCTGAAGCGACCATTTTTTCCAACAGGAAATTCGAAAGCTTGATTTCCGGTTTTAGATACAGGTCCGTCAACATATCCTGAATCTGTAGCGCCCGTACTTGTTGAAGTATTGCCAAACTCTAATGTATTCAGTGATGAAGAGTAGATACGTCCAACCTGGAAATCCACGTTATTTAAAATAATAAGATGAGGCCCAGCAAGAGTAAGGGATGTATTGCTAATGGCCATGTTGTAAAATTTTATGTCGTTTCGGTGACAAATTGATCAATACCATTAAAAAAACAGATGCTCCCGGATTCAAAAATCCACGTAGAAGAATTATTTATCCAGTTTCCTTTGATTTTGATTGGACCGCCGGGAGTATAATTTGAAATCCCACCGCCATTAGTGGACTGATAGTTTCCGGATGCTCCGTCAAGAATTAAATTTGACCCGTTGGTAATGACAATGGACGCATTGTCATTCAGGACCTAGCCAATTTTGCAAGGGAATTAGACAACAAGAATAAATAAGAATTGTTAAAAGAGTCAGCCTATTCATCATAAATACTTTATCAGAAAAAACACATTCATTTTAATTTATTTGACATAAGTCTGGTGGCTACCAATTGCATCTTTTTCATAGTGAATGTCAAATTGAAATCCGGGAAGATTCGATGATGTACCAGTAGTAGGGTCATAACGGTATACCTTAATGAGTAACATTGAACTAATAGTTTTGCCGGTTCCGCTTATCGAAGGCCAGCTACTAATTTGATGTAAATTCCCGCTCGTATATGTTTTTAAATACTGAGTGCCAGTCGCGTCAGTTGTATTTAGTGTGGTCCAGGAACCGGGTATTGGATCTCCAATGTTGAACCACTTGTAATGGAGTTGGGTTTTGGCCAGTGGATGTGGGAAAATTACTTCCTTCTTTCCACAATGGTAGCAACGATGTAATTTCTTTAGAGACATCGCTATGTTCTCCGCTTTGGGAAAGAACAATCTCCTCCTGTGAGCTGGGTCAATTGGAATTGTTTGATGAGGTACAATAATTGTTGTTCCTGTTCAATTAAACCCGCTGAGTTCACCCCTTGAGTTGGTTCCTGTTTCTGTCTTTTCCCTTCTTAGTTTTGTCCGTTGTACTTTGTTGCCGAGGGTTCGTACTGGCATCAGAACTGTCAAATACATGGGTCAGTCTTGTTGAACTTGAAACATCCAACAAGCAGGAGCCGACGTTATTCCATCTTTGTGCTTCAATATTCTTACTATTGGCCAATAAAATAAAACAGAGGAAAAGATAGCGTGCTTTCATTGTTTAATAAATTTATAGGACCATTTTAATTTCCGGATTTACTGTTTGACAGGATTCAAATTCTGTGGCTTGAATTTTATGTTTACGTACCAAAGAATTATTCTTTTATTATAGTACGATGAATATTTCCGTTGATGTACTGCGAAAAGCAAGCAGTTTTGAAATTTAAGCAACCACTGCTTAATCTGAGGTAAACATTCGTTTGATTGAAGCACCAATTCATTTAAGTAAAGCATTTGTTGCTGTTCGTCTGCTCGGGAGTCCATAAGTCCAAATATTCCACGAGGATCCAGAACTTACATATTTCGAGCCTAAAAATGAAAATTGTACTGAGACAAAAGTAAGCAGAGATAAAAAGCAATACATGATATTTTCTAAGTGCAGAAACGTGTGAATTATGTAATAATGATAGATTGTATAACACTTGATCAATCTTTGTTCTTCAAATTTGCAATATTAATCGCGATCTATTTTATTTAAAGTTCTGGAAAAGGAAAATTAAGTTGCCTTGTTATGAAAAAAAAAATTTTGTATTTCTTTCATTGTTGCTTTTCTGCATTTCATCCTGCATTGTTCAATCTCCCAAATATTCGACACTTGAACAGGTAATGACTTTGAAACTGGGAATGACAAAAGTTGAAGTGGAAGAAGTATTGGGAGTAAAATCGTATGATTTAAAAGCAAGAAACGACACCAGCGATGTATACATTTATATTTATCGAGTATTGGATCGCCGGACCTTTTCATTCAATACAAAACCGGTGAACGGTAAAATAGCCACCGGTAAATATGTACAGTTGGAAATAGCGTATTCAAAAGCGGGTACAGTAGTGAATATTGAATCCTGCAATCTATGTCCCGACAATTTGGTTTCTACAAGTAAAGTTGATTTTGCCAAAGTGATCGTGTTTATAACCGTAACACTGCCAGTTCTGTTGATCTACTTCGGATTAAAAACTAGGGATTTGTATTTTCAGGGGCTGCTTTGTACTTATCTACAAGTGGTTTTCAATGAATCGTAATAATTCAAAAGGTGTTGGTTATTTATCTCCGGAGTTTCAATATTGGGGACTGTCACGGGCATTTCGGTGATAAACTTCGAAAGCTCAGGATATTTTTCCTGTATTAACATCGTGATTTTGAGGATATCCTCATTCAATTCCTTTTCATCTTTCATAAAATTCTGCAAGTAAGATTAGCTCTATTTGTTCACACTGATTAACTGTCGTATCCACTCTTGATCACTGTTGAAATCATTTTGAATTGTTCATTTGCATTGAAGCAATGCTTTGAATGAGCGGGAATAATAATACCTTCTCCTAATTTGAGTTTATAAACTTTATCATTGATGACAACTTCAGCCGCGCCATCAATAATCTGAATATAATTATCGAATGGAGATGTTTTCTCAGCCAACTCCTCTCCTTCATCAAAGGATGAAACGGTAATATTGCCTGTAGTTTTTTTAATAATGGTCTTGCTTACTACAGCCTTAGGGACATATTCAATAATTTCAATAATAATATGTGCTTTGGATTTTTCCAATTCGGTTGAAGGAACTCCGTCTTTGTGATCTGTAGTCATGTGTTTCCGTAGTGAAGAAATAATAAATATCTATATACAAAGGTCTTTATAGAGCGTCCAACTTAGTTACACAATAAAAGGGATTAATTACATAATTCACATATTTGAAAAACATAAAACAGGGGAATTTATAGAATGATTTGTTGTTTTGAAAAATAATCTCTCACAAAAGCATTTTGTTGTTTGCTTGTCATTTTATCGGATTGTTTCACTTCGATTTTAATTTTTTCAAATCGGTTGTCTGCTTTGAGGATATTGTAAAGCTGAGCTTTTGCGTCTGTCGGTCCAAAAAGAACTACGGCATCGTAGTTTTTAATAACATCCGCAAGCTGTTTAAAATACGCAGTTTGCTGCTGTTGCTCCTTATTGTGCATCAGATTTTCACTCTTTCCAAGACTCTCTACTTTATCCTGACGGGAAAAAGTTGAATCAACGGTAATTGATTCCATCGGATCAGTTGTAAATTCAATGATCTGTGCACTTGAGTGATCCATGAATATACCCAGACTATTTGCCATTGCCATAAGAAATGATTTTATAAATGAAATTGAATCTGATTCACGCTGTTCGAATTGGTCGTTTAAAGCAATCAAACCCGAATTCAAGTCAAGGAGCGAACACAAAGGTCTTTGCAATTCAACGAAAGAAGTTACATTACAAAAAGAAATAGTTACATGATTCACACCTTTCCATTCTCAATGGAAGTGTCTGCTAAAGGAGTTCCGATCAAATAAGCAATTCTCATCCCCAACTTGTTTTTTACAGTTCCGGCTTTCCAACTATAATTTACACGGTCTACTTCCTCGGCCATTTCAATTAATTGCCCCGGATTATGGAGCCGAATAATGGAGACCACCCCATCCCAAATAGTACAAAGGGGAATTATCGGGATGAGGTAAGTGAAAAATATTCGGGAAAACCGAAAAGGCTTAAAGAATGGTGTAAACAAGAAAAACGCAATCGGATGAAGAAGGATGATTCCCAAAACTGTAAAAATATTTTTGTCTCCGCCATCAAAAATTCCGATACCGGATTTTGCATTCACTGCATTTTGAATAATCGATTGAGCATATTTTTTGTTAAAGTGATGAAACCCGGAAAACAGAGTTCGAAATCCACTAAGACTTGACGGAACATGTGCTGCATCCACAGACTCATGAGAAAAGGAAACGCTGCCATTCAATTTCAAAGCCAACATTTCGTAAGCACTAATATTGGGATATTTATCTGTCAGTGTAATTTCAATATCCTGTCCGAGATGATTCTGTAACGGCGGCAGAAGTTGTTCAATCGGCCCA
This sequence comes from Bacteroidota bacterium, assembly GCA_016720655.1. Classification (GTDB taxonomy): domain Bacteria; phylum Bacteroidota; class Bacteroidia; order AKYH767-A; family 2013-40CM-41-45; genus JADKJP01. Next base: position 627 of record JADKKE010000033.1, on the reverse strand, counting down.
CCCCCACCGGAACACAAATCGAGAATTTTATTTGTCTTTGACTTATTCAACCCATCAGCGATCAGCGGAATTACCGGTTTGTACAGGTCCAGAGTTGTGAGTAGATAGCGTAAATAATCCGTCATACTTTCCCGGATTGTATGCGGGAACCAGGAAAGGTCTTCGAATTCAAAAAAGAAGTTCCCGGATTTCATATCTTAGGATTTAGTAAACATGAAATAAAATAATTTGTTATACTGAAATTATTAGGATTGTATGAAAGAAAATAAAAAGCGCATACACTAAGGTACGCGCTTTTTATAGATAATTGTATGGCAAAATTAAATTGCTTTTTGAACAGTCACAATCCTCGCCGACAGCGGCACTTGTAAAGCTGTTGCACCAAATTGTTCTGTAATTTTCTTTTGCATGTACTCCCGAATTTCAGAAACTTTTTCAGAAGCTCTGTTTTCAAGTTCGACGATAACAGGCGAACCTTCGGTCAATCCTTTTGCAGCATCAGCAGCAGATTTACTTTCACCAGTACATTGCACAATCTCAATTTTAATTTTATCAAACCCTGCTTCTTCCAGTTCATCGGTGATCAAATCTTCATCATAATATGAGAAAGGGACTTTGTAAAATGCA
>JADKKE010000032.1 GCA_016720655.1 Bacteroidota bacterium | reverse complement strand
TCATTTGCAAAGAGAATTCCTCCGCCTTTTTGAATAACCCAATACAAAATTATATTTGCTGTCTACATTCAACGTACCGGATAAAAGTTGATACTTTAGAATATAGCTCTTCGGATGATTTGCTTTTCTCATCTTCCAGTTGTCCGGAGTAAAGATCTTTCTTTTCCATCAATTTTGTTGACGGGCCATCAACTGTTCTTCCGTCTGTTGACGTTGCATATCCGACATATTCCGGCACTTTCCTGATAATGCGTGCATCATTCTGCAGTTTATCAGCTTTGGCAGTCAGTTCGTTTTTAATACGATCCTGCTTAATTTCTAGCTCAATTTTTCTTCTTGAAATAAACATAATTATCAAGCAAGGAATCTGAGTTGACAAAAACGATACCCCCCGGTACAGAAGGCAATTCTTTGGCAATCTGCTGTGCCGGAAGGTCAGCAGGCACACCCTCGCCAGAACTTGAAAGTGGAGGTACACAAAATTCCCACCGCGATCAGAAGTACACAATTTAGAATTAATGATAAATTCTTCATCTTTATGAATTTGAGGAGCCAAATATAGGGACAATTTCATGCCCAAAAAAGCCCAAAAAAATACACTTATTATTTTTCGTTAAAGATGTAGAATTGATTACTTTTCGGGAGTAAAAATCAAGGATTTATGAAAAAATGGATATGTGGTGTTTTCGTGGTTTTATCATTCTGGACATGCAAAAACGATGCTCCTGAAATCGCAGATCCTGCAAATGCACCGGACATTTCTGCTGTGCCTGCACGGTTTGACCAGAAAATGCTTTTGGAAGAATTTACATCTTCCCTTTGCGGACAATGTCCGAAATCGCATTTACTCAGAGACTCCTTGCGCACACAATATGCGAACAGGTTTTATTCAGTCGCAATGCACAGTGCTGATTTTATGATCGACTCTTCGATTACCAGTTTTATCACAGGTAAAAATTTTGTAGACAGTCTCTTTAATCCTTCCGGAATTATCCTTCCGGTATCATCAAACCGACAGGTAAGCAGTTCGGCTGACCTTGTTCCGATTTCTGGGACAAAAACTGAACGCTTTGTATGGAAGCCGTTCCACGTTGCGGATTGGCAATCGATGCTAAGACGATCACAGGAACACGATTAAATCTTACCGTTCACACAGGTTTCAGTGCGGATATGTTCGGTGATTACAGAGTCCACGTTTATCTTGTACAGGATCTTATCCAGACCAACGATTCGCTTTATTCTCAATTGAATGATTTCAGCATTGAAGGACTTACTCCGGATTCAACAAGTTCATTATACCTCCTGAACGATACGATTCGGAATTACAAACACAAATACGTATTAAAAAGAATCCTGTCCGACAATGGATTGGCTGGTGACATCATCCCTCAAACCTTGATGACACGTGGTAATGATTTTGCAAAGACTTACGTCATCAATCTGGCAGGGATCAATTATTCTGCCTGCTCCATTGTTGCTTTCGTTGATAAATATGGCGACACCGATACAAACCACAGAATTGAAAATGTGCAGATGGTAAAAGTTGGAGAAGCGAAGGATTGGAATTAGCGGGTATTAGGTATTAGGTATTAGGTATTAGGTATTAGGTATTAGGTATTAGGTATTAGGATTAGGTATTAGGTATTAGGTAATCAGAACAGTTCTGAATTTCATTCTTTGTTTTAGGGTTAATTCAAAATTTATTTGCTTTAATTATTTCTTAATCGTCTATGGAATTTTTGACCAGAAAATTTCGGAGTATGTTGAAGCGCATACTTCTCCGGAATCGGCGACTCTACTTGCTTTAAACCATGAGACACATGCCAAAGTACTCATGCCACGAATGCTTTCAGGTCATTTGCAGGGGCGTGTGCTCAGCATGATCAGTCACATGATTCGTCCCTCACAGATTCTCGAAATTGGAACATATACCGGATATTCAGCGTTGTGCCTTGCTGAAGGGCTTGCACCCGGCGGACTTCTTCATACGATTGATATCAATGATGAACTAAATGGAATTGTGAGCAGATACATCGAAAAATCAGCTTACAAGAATTCAATACGGACCTACCTGGGAAATGCCATCAACATCATTCCAACCTTTTCCGAAACATTTGATTTAGTTTTCATTGATGCTGACAAAATCAACTACTCTGTTTACTACGATTTAGTTTTTGACAAGCTCCGTTCAGGTGGTTTTATCATCGCTGATAATGTCCTGTGGAGCGGTAAAATTCTCCTGACTGAAGATGAATTGGACAAAGACACAATTGCTTTACAGGCTTTCAACGAAAAAGTACAATCTGATCCACGGATCGAAAACGTGCTTATGCCAATCCGTGATGGCTTGATGGTTATCCGTAAAAAATGAACGCTGATTAAACCTCTTCGCTTTTCAATTGTCAGAAAGAAAAAATCCAAATGAAAAGAACAGCATTCATAATCTATCTACTCCTTGTTTTTATCGGTTCAGAATCATGGGCACAAGAAAAACGGCCCCAAAACCAATTGACTCCAACAGAGAGAGCTGAAAAAGCCACTTTGAGGATGAAAGCCAAATTGAATCTATCTGAAGAGCAGGCAGCCCAAGTGAAAGCAGTATTAATCAAACGGAGTGCCACCGAACAGTCTAATCGCGAAGAAATGAAAAAGCAGCGGGAAGCAACGGATAAAGAGCTTTCAGGCATTCTAAGTCCGGAACAAATGGATAAATACATGCAAATGAAAGAGGAAAGACGAAACAAAATGATGGAAAAGAGAAAAGCAATGCATTCTCCGGGCGGGCCATCGTCTGAGCCGGCTGATTCTACTTCAAAATAATCATATACAAATGCTGAAAAGGCAATCTGCAAAGGTTGCCTTTTCTATTTCAATAATTTTTACTCTGGAAAAAACTTTTAACCTTTACAGGCATGAGCTCATCATCGATAATTGATTTGCGGAGTGATACTGTAACGAAACCTTCTCCGGAAATGCTGGACGCTATGTTCCATGCGGCGGTAGGAGATGATGTTTTTGACGAAGATCCAAGCATCCTGGAACTGGAAAAAAAATCAGCTGAACTTTTTGGAAAGAAGCTGCCTTGTTTGTCCCTTCCGGCACAATGGCGAATCAAATTGCAATCAAGGTCCTGACAAATCCTCAGGAAGAAGTAATCTGTGATAAGCTGTCTCACATCTATTATTACGAATCTGGTGGTGTTGCATTTAACTCCGGAACTTCGATGCGTCTTCTTGATGGAGACCGGGGGAGAATTACACCTGAACAAATCCTTGACAATATCAATGACCCGAATGCAGTTTATATGTCGACGACTTCACTTGTATCGATAGAAAATACTTGCAACAAAGGCGGTGGCAGCTATTACACATTGAAACAAATGGAAGACATTTCATCCGTGTGCAGAAAGAACAATCTGCATGTTCATCTTGATGGAGCGAGAATATTTAATGCAATCACTGAAACCAATGATGCTCCGCATGCAATCGGGAAACTCTTTGATACGATCTCTTTTTGTTTTTCAAAAGGATTGGGAGCACCGGTAGGTTCAGTACTTCTTTCTTCTAAAGAAAAAATACTAAAAGCGAGAAAAATCCGCAAGGCCTGGGGCGGAGGAATGCGGCAAGCCGGGTATCTGGCCGCTGCAGGAATTTATGCACTCGATCACAACCGGGTGAGATTAAAAGAAGATCACCTCCGCGCAAGAAAAATCGGTGGAATTTTATCTGCATTGTCATTCGTAGAAAAAGTACTTCCTGTGGATACCAATATCATTGTTTTCGCTATAAGTCCGGGTGTTGATGTAAAACATTTGCTTTCCATTTGGCAGATCGGCAGATCAAAGTCGTGCCCTTTGGCAAACAGACCATCCGGATGGTCACACATCTTGATATACATGAAGAGATGCTTGAAGAAATTGAAATAGCATTAACAAAATACTGATCCGCATGCCCTACGAATACCAGGAATGCACTATTGTGGATATCCAACAGGTATCTGATCATGCACGAATATTTATCATTCAATTTCCGGATCAGCACACTTTTCAGTTTCGACCCGGGCAATTTGTGATGCTCAACCTGCCTCTGAATTCAAAGTATACAAACAGAGCCTATTCGATTGCTTCTCCTCCGGCTGCCAACAATCGCATTGAACTGGTGATATCATTGAAAGCTACAGGAAAGGGCACTCACTTTTTGTGGGAACATGTTGAAATTGGATCTATCATTCTGGTATCAAAAAAAGCATTGGGGAAATTTGCCTTGCCTGAAAATCTGGATCGCGATCTCTGTTTCATCAGTACAGGGACGGGAATTGCACCTTTACGTTCGATGCTTCTGGATCTCTTCGCTACCAATAAAGCACATGGTAGAATACATCTGATTTTTGGTAACAGATATGAGAAAGACATTCTCTACAGAAATGAATTTGAAGAGCTCCGGAAATCCCATCCTGAATTTAATTTTATTCCGGTTTTATCGAGGGAGAATCCGGGTTGGACAGGAAAGAAAGGATATGTTCATCCGGTATATGAAGAGCTGTATCAGGACAAGAAGCCTGCCTATTTTTACATATGTGGCTGGGGGGAGATGATCAAAGAAACAAGAATGCGATTGCAGGCCATGGGTTATGAAAAAGAGTTTATCCGTTTTGAGACTTACGATTGAGAAGTAAACCCAGTAAAAAACCCGCCAATCTTACGAATGACGGGTTTATAATTTACGGCAACGACATACTCTCCCACATGTTACTGTAGTACCATCTGCGCGGTTGGGCTTAACTGCTCTGTTCGGAATGGGAAGAGGTGGACACCAACGCTAAAGTCACCATAAATGTCTTAGATAACTTTTGACATATTGGAGAAAGAAAACACAATGTTTTGTAATCGAGATTCAGGGAGAGATCTAAAGTCTACGGGCAATTAGTATTGCTCAGCTTTGACATTACTGTCTTTACACTTACAACCTATCAACGTCGTAGTCTCCGACGACCCTTAAAGGAAGTCTCATCTTGAGGCGAGTTTCGTGCTTAGATGCTTTCAGCGCTTATCTCAACCGTACATAGCTACCCTGCGATGCAGCTGGCGCCACAACAGGTGCACTAGCGGTATGTCCGACTCGGTCCTCTCGTACTAGAGTCAGGTGCCCTCAAGCTTCCAACGCCCACAACAGATAGGGGACCGAACTGTCTCACGACGTTCTGAACCCAGCTCGCGTGCCACTTTAATCGGCGAACAGCCGAACCCCTTGGGACCTTCTCCAGCCCCAGGATGTGACGAGCCGACATCGAGGTGCCAAACCTCCCGTCGATGTGAGCTCTTGGGGGAGATCAGCCTGTTATCCCCGGCGTACCTTTATCCTTTGAGCGATGGCCCTTCCATGCGGAACCACCGGATCACTATATCCTATTTTCGTACCTGCTCGACTTGTAAGTCTCACAGTCAAGCACCCTTATGCTATTGCACTCCGCGCACGGTTACCAAGCGTGCTGAGGGTACCTTTGAAAGCCTCCGTTACTCTTTTGGAGGCGACCACCCCAGTCAAACTACCCACCATGCAATGTCTCCCGCTTGAGCGGGATTAGATCCCGAATAAATGAAGGGTGGTATTTCAAGGTTGACTCCACGATGGCTAGCGCCACCGCTTCAAAGTCTCCCACCTATCCTACACATCATTTATCCAGAATCAATGCAAAGTTGTAGTGAAGGTGCACGGGGTCTTTCCGTCCCGTTGCGGGTAAGCGGCATCTTCACCGCTACTACAATTTCACTGAGCTCATGACTGAGACAGCGCTCAGATCGTTACACCATTCGTGCAGGTCGGAACTTACCCGACAAGGAATTTCGCTACCTTAGGACCGTTATAGTTACGGCCGCCGTTTACTGGGGCTTCGATTCAATGCTTTGTCTTGCGACTGACATCTCCTCTTAACCTTCCAGCACCGGGCAGGTGTCAGGCCATATACATCATCTTTCGATTTAGCATAGCCATGTGTTTTTGTTAAACAGTCGCCTGAGCCATTTCTCTGCGACCCCTCCGAAGAGGGCACCCTTTTTCCCGAAGTTACAGGGTTAATTTGCCGAGTTCCTTAGCCATGAATCACTGAGCACCTTAGAATCTTCTTCTCGACTACCTGTGTCGGTTTACGGTACGGGCAGTACAATCATAAGTTTAGAGAGTTTTCTTGGAAGTATGCTTAGGGTCATTATCCGATTGTCCGAAGACTCTCGGTACTGTCACCATCGATAAGCGCTGCGGATTTACCTACAGCACCTGAATCTACTGGCTTTAACGTACATTTCCGTCAGTACGCAGACCTTTCACTCCTTCGTCGTCCCTTCACTGATTGCACCAGTACAGGAATATTAACCTGTTTGCCATCGGCATTTCCGTTCGGATTAGCCTTAGGTTCCGACTAACCCTGATCCGATTAACGTTGATCAGGAACCCTTAGTCTTTCGGTGGGCAGGTTTCTCACCTGCCTTATCGTTACTTATGCCTACATTTGCTTTTCTAATCGCTCCAGCATGCCTTACAGCACACCTTCGGTGCAATTAGAATGCTCCCCTACCGATCTTTCGATCCCATAGCTTCGGTACTATGTTTAATGCCCGCTTATCATCCACGCCCGATCGCTCGACTAGTGAGCTGTTACGCACTCTTTAAATGAATGGCTGCTTCCAAGCCAACATCCTAGCTGTCAATGCAATCGGACCACGTTAGATCAACTTAACATAGATTTTGGGACCTTAGCTGATGGTCTGGGTTCTTTCCCTCTCGGCCTGTGACGTTAGCACCCCAGGCCTCACTGCCAAATAGTTGTCAATAGCATTCGGAGTTTATCAGGGTTTGGTAGGCGGTGAAGCCCCCTAGCCCTATTAGTAGCTCTACCTCTATGACAATACATTTGACGCTGTCCCTAAAGACATTTCGGGGAGTACGAGCTATTTCCCAGTTTGATTAGCCTTTCACCCCTACACACAGGTCATCCGAGAGCTTTTCAACGCTCACCAGTTCGGACCTCCAGATGGTGTTACCCATCCTTCATCCTGCCCATGTGTAGATCACAAGGTTTCGCGTCTACCCCCACTGACTATACGCCCTATTCAGACTTGCTTTCGCTTCGGCTGCGCTCCTTAGGAGCTTAACCTTGCCAGTGAGGAGTAACTCGTAGGCTCATTATGCAAAAGGCACGCAGTCATCCCTTACGGGACTCCTACCGCTTGTAAGCGCACGGTTTCAGGTTCTATTTCACTCCGCTGTTCGCGGTTCTTTTCACCTTTCCTTCACAGTACTAGTACGCTATCGGTCTCTCAAGTGTATTTAGCCTTATCGGATGGTGCCGACTGCTTCCCACAAGGCGTCTCCGACCTCGCGGTACTCAGGATACTGCTAGAATATAATTGCTTACGCTTACGGGCCTATCACCCTCTATGGATCAACTTTCCAGAAGATTCAGCTTCACGCATATATTCACATTGCAGTCCTACAACCCCATGATTGCCTTAACAATCATGGTTTGGGCTAATCCCCGTTCGCTCGCCACTACTTGGGGAATCACTATTGTTTTCTTTTCCTCCAGGTACTTAGATGTTTCAGTTCCCTGGGTTGGCATCTATTAGATGTCATACCTTCAGTATGACGGGTTGCCCCATTCGGATATCACCGGATCAAAGGTTGTTTGCACCTCCCCGGAGCTTTTCGCAGCTTATCACGTCCTTCATCGCCTCTGAGAGCCAAGGCATCACCATGCGCCCTTAATAACTTTCTTATCTCAACGATAAATCTTAATTACAATTTCTTGTGTTTTCTTTCAATATGTCAAAGAACGTCGTTTCTCTGGAAGGAGAAACTAGTGGAGAATCCGGAATCGAACCGCTTGCCTTTCTGATGCTTGCATCAGTCTGCTCATCCATTGAGCTTTTTCACCGCATTCTGTCAATCTAACCTTTACCGTTGTAAAGGATTACTCTTTTAATAAACCAATCTTTCTTTATTCCAGTTTTCACCGTTGTGAAAACTATAATGGAGACTATCGGTTCGAACCGATGACCCTCCCGGTTGTAACCGGGATGCTCTTGCGAGCTGCCATTAATTTTTTATTTCAAACCATCCTTACCGTTGTAAAGATTTTCTGGTGGAGAATATCGGTTCGAACCGATGACCCTCCCGGTTGAAGACCGGGATGCTCTTGCGAGCTGCCATTAATTTTTTATTTCAAACCATCTTTACCGTTGTAAAGATTTTTCTGGTGGAGAATATCGGAGTCGAACCGATGACCCTCCCGGTTGAAGACCGGGATGCTCTTGCGAGCTGCCATTAATTTTTTATTTCAAACCATCTTTACCGTTGTAAAGAATTTTCTGGTGGAGAATATCGGAGTCGAACCGATGACCCCCTGCTTGCAAAGCAGGTGCTCTAGCCAGCTGAGCTAATCCCCCAAATGTTTTATTAAATGAGGAATCCTATTCTCAATTGACCCTCCCGCAAAAAACGAGATGCTCCAGTCAGCTGAGCTAATTCCCCAAGAACGAATTTAATAGTAGTCCCGAGCAGATTTGAACTGCTGACCCCTACATTATCAGTGTAGTGCTCTAACCAAGCTGAGCTACGGGACTAAATTCCCCGCAAGGGACAGACATACCTTCTCTCAGAATGGAGGGACCACCCTAAAGCCCGTTTTGGGTTACAATAATATTTGAAGAAGAAAGGAAATAACAAGCCTATTTTCCTGAAATTAATCAGGACGTAACAAACCTCTCCAGAAAGGAGGTGTTCCAGCCGCACCTTCCGGTACGGCTACCTTGTTACGACTTAGCCCCAGTCATTGGTTTTACCCTAGGCGACTCCTTGCGGTGATCGACTTCAGGTACTCCCAACTCCCATGGCTTGACGGGCGGTGTGTACAAGGCCCGGGAACGTATTCACCGCGCCATGGCTGATGCGCGATTACTAGCGAATCCAGCTTCACGAGGTCGGGTTGCAGACCTCGATCCGAACTGAGACCGACTTTTAGGATTAGCTCCATGTTGCCATGTGGCTGCCCGTTGTATCGGCCATTGTAGCACGTGTGTAGCCCAGGACGTAAGGGCCGTGATGACTTGACGTCATCCCCACCTTCCTCACCGCTTGCGCGGGCAGTCTCATTAGAGTCCCCAGCTTAACCTGTTGGCAACTAATGATAGGGGTTGCGCTCGTTGCGGGACTTAACCCAACACCTCACGGCACGAGCTGACGACAGCCATGCAGCACCTAGTTTCGTGTCATTGCTGACGGACATGTTTCCACATCCTTCACTAACTTTCAAGCCCTGGTAAGGTTCCTCGCGTATCATCGAATTAAACCACATGCTCCTCCGCTTGTGCGGGCCCCCGTCAATTCCTTTGAGTTTCAACCTTGCGGTCGTACTCCCCAGGTGGATCACTTAATGCTTTCGCTTAGACGCGTACAGTATATCGCACACATCGAGTGATCATCGTTTAGGCGTGGACTACCAGGGTATCTAATCCTGTTTGCTCCCCACGCTTTCGTGCATCAGCGTCAGTATTGGCTTAGAGCTGCCTTCGCAATCGGTGTTCTGTGTCATATCTAAGCATTTCACCGCTACATGACACATTCCGCCCTCCTCAACCATACTCAAGATCGTCAGTATCAATGGCAATTCTACAGTTGAGCTGTAGGCTTTCACCACTGACTTAACAACCCGCCTACGCACCCTTTAAACCCAATAAATCCGGATAACGCTTGGGACCTTCGTATTACCGCGGCTGCTGGCACGAAGTTAGCCGTCCCTTATTCTTCCTGTACATTCAGCCCTGATAGAAATCAGGGGTTTATTCCGGGACAAAAGAAGTTTACAATGCATAGCACCTTCATCCTTCACGCGGCATGGCTGGATCAGCCTTGCGGCCATTGTCCAATATTCCTTACTGCTGCCTCCCGTAGGAGTCTGGTCCGTGTCTCAGTACCAGTGTGGGGGATCATCCTCTCAGACCCCCTAGACATCGTCGCCTTGGTGAGCCGTTACCTCACCAACTAGCTAATGTCACGCATGCTCATCTATAACCACCTGAGTTTTGATCACAAAACGATGCCGTTTCGTGATGTTATGCGGTGTTAATCTTCCTTTCGGAAGGCTATTCCCCAGTTATAGGTAGATTGCATACGCGTTACGCACCCGTGCGCCACTCGCCGGCATGTATTGCTACACCCGCTGCCGTTCGACTTGCATGTATTAGGCCTGCCGCTAGCGTTAATCCTGAGCCAGGATCAAACTCTCCATTGTAAAGTTGATTCTTAAATGCTCTGTTGGGATTGTTACGTTAATCTGAAAATCACAAAGAAATTGCGAAGTTCAGGGCTTGTTATTTCCTATTCATATCTTCAAAGAACGTTGACTTTATCGCTATCAACCCCGTTGGGTTGAGGACTTAGTTTTCAATTTGGGGATGCAAAAGTAGTAACTACTTTTAACTTTCCAAAGAAATTATGAAATATTTTTTCAAATTCTCATAATTTGCACACTATCAATCACAAATCTTGCTTTTTCTTATTGCTCCCGAACCAAGGCCCGTTTACTCTTCAAATCTGCTTTTCTGTGCCCCTTTGTGTGAAAGAACTGGTGTGAAAGGGGATGCAAATGTAGCAAGAATTCGATTCCAACCAAATAATGATGAATATTATTTATTAACAAGTCCGGATCCTGGTCTGCCTTCTATTTTCATGCTTGTTTCCTTATCCATACTCCCCTCTTTTCCAAGGCCTGAAGTATCGAAATTGCTGTTGAACATGAACCCGCTTCATTCAGCCTTAAAATCCTATAACCCGATTCTCGTGTAATCAACCCCCGATTCAGGGTGTAGAAGAGGATACAGGAACAATTTTGCCATTGAAATACTGGAATCCGTTCAAGGTAAAATCTGCAACATAGGCCGCCATCGAAGCAGGTGTCGTCGCTGCCTTGAAATCAGGAAATGCTGTAGAAAACATTTCCGTTTGAACAGAACCCAATGCCAGACAATTTACTGCAATTCCATAAGCACTAAATTCCTCTGCTAAACACTCTGTCAGATTAATCACCGCTGCCTTACTTGAACTGTATGCACTAAGCCCTTTAAACTTTACACTCCCCTGCACTCCTCCCATGCTGCTGATGTTTACAATGTGGGCGCGCACCGACTGATTCAAGGATGTGTTTGAAGTCAATTTTTCCGGTGCTCTCTCCATGAGTGGAAATAACATCCTCACCAATTTCACAATGCCGAAAACATTCGTTTCATAAACATCCATCCAATCCACATCCTCCAATAACAAAAAAGGTTTGTTGATCAGCGATCCTGCATTGTTTACCAGAAAATCGATATGCGTGCAATGCTCCATAATTTCTTCTTTCCATCGCTCAATATCTGCACCACGAGAGAGATTCCCTACCAATGGAATAATTTGTGCTTCTGAATTCTGATGCACCGCTTCTTCTTTCAAAGTATCCAGACGTTCATCGCTTCGACTCACAGCAAAAACTTTATTCTTGCTGTCTTTTGACAATTGCAAGGCTACCTGAAATCCAATTCCACTGCTGGCACCTGTGACTAAAATATTCATCGTTCTGATTTTTCAAATTAAAATTTTCATTCACTCAAAGGTGGAAAAAATTACTCTCTTTGCAAGTGACAATCGTCATTAGTAGAATGTATTTTAAATAAAAAAAAACAGTCGACCAGAACGTATTCATGAAAAATGGTTTGCTCCCAGCAAGGAGATTCTGATTATATTTACAGCAATTTCAGAATATGAAAAAAATAAACTTTTCTTTGGTTCTGTTGTGCATCTTCATGAACACCCTTGCGAACGCACAAGAAAGCCCTCCGCCTACTCCTATGGCCGGACCACCGGAAAAATCTTCCTTCTGGTCAAATGTTTTCACCGGTGGTAATCTCGGATTGCAATTCGGTTCACAAACAATTGTAGAACTTGCTCCTATACTGGGATATAAATTCTCTGATAATTTTGCTGCAGGTGTAGGGATAAAATATCTCTACTACAAAGACAACTATTACCATTACTCAACGGATATTTACGGCGGCAGTGTCTTCGTTCGTCGTATGATTCTCGAAAATCTTTTTGCTCATGCAGAGGTAGAAGTCCTCAATATGGAGGTTCCCGGCCTGTACAAACTCGTGAGAAGAAATGTAACCAGCGTTTTTCTGGGTGGCGGATACCGTCAGATGATCGGCGAAAGCTCCTCAATAAATATTCTCTTGCTGTACAATGTGAATGAATCCCGATATTCTCCCTACCGTAATTCGGTTGTTCGCATAGGATTCGGAATCGGAATTTAGTACCGCGTTTCCCGAATGAAAGGTAAGGCTCCATAGACCTCAAGATCCACACCTCGCATCAGCTGATTGTAATAATCCTGACGAGGCATGTAATAAATCAAGGTTCCTTTCGCAAAATATTTTACTACCGTTTCTTCGTCAAGATAAGAGCGGAAAACAACATTTTTTCGCGTCGTGTCTTTGTTCTCTGCCACCAACTGATTGTACCAACGGCCTGCAACAATAACCGATTTCCTCGAAACAGTATCCGTCATCGCGAGTACATTCTCACAAAACTCCATTCCATTTCTCCTTCGGGAATCATAGGACAAAACCGGACCTTTTAATACATCGAAAATAAGATCTTCTCCACCTGAACTAAAATGAAATGACAAGGGTGACGGACTCGTTGCATCAAACCTCTCCGAAGGTGAAATCGTAAAAAGAAAAGGCGAAAGAATCAGGCAAATACACAAAAAATGAAAGGCCCTTTGATATAGATATTTTCCAAAAATCAGCAATACAAACGGAATGATCGGAATGAGATACCCCGATTCCATTGGCAGTTTTAAAAATGCAATAATATAAAGATCAACAGCCACAAGCCATGCAATTACAAAGCGTTCATTCACTGACCTTGGGAATAGATACTTCTGTGCACTTTCACGCACCGGAAGAAAAAGCAATACTGTTGAAACTATCAATGCTGCAAACCCCAATACTCCCCAAACTTCGAGAGAAAATTTATAAAGCACCTTTGGTATCGATGGATATGGAACATCATAATAGGTAAAGAAACCCCAGCTGTATTGTCTGAAAACAGGGATAAATACCAGTGCGCCGATGAGCAAAGCCGGGATGGTAAGCCTGAGAATCCGCATCACATTTCCACGGACACTCATCGTCTTGGTGAGCATTATCGCGAAAGGAATTAACATGGCCCCACTCGTAATTCTGCTTCCAATTGCTAAACCTAAAAATATTCCGGCAAGCAATGGATTGTCTTTGATTACAAAAAAAAGTGCAATAAGAATGAAGGCTAAGGCAAAATTATAATCGATGGCTGTAGTGCTGTGGATGTAGAGTATTGGCACAGCAGCAAGAGCAAATCCAGCCAGATAAATCGAACGAAAACGAAGTGCTCGCAGAGTGAGTACAAAAAACAGAAAGCCTATTGTACTCACTACAGCTGTCAAACAATTCACCGCAAAAGGGCCTCCACCAATAACCAATGAAGTAAGCCATTCCTGAACAGGATAGCCTGGCAAACGAGAGACAATGTAATTCCCGGTCTCGTGCAACTTCAATGCAGTGATTGCTACAGCCCATGAATCACCATCAAGGCCATACCCTGCGGAAAGGAACGGTAGCCTGGAAAGAAAAACAAGCAATACAAAGGCGCTCAAGAACACCTTATCGCTTTTAAAGAAATTGTTCACGGTTGAATATGAAAACGCATAGCAATTCTAAACCCCTCTGCTAATCCCGGATTATTGCAAAACCATGGTTGATGAATTCAGGCTCGCAAAATTACCGCAGGATACCTCGAAATTGTATTCAAAGATGGAATAAAGATTGGAAGGAACCAAGTTCAAAACAGATTGTTTGATGAAGTGAATTCGGAAGACCGCTAAACCATGCTTATGCTTGACAGATGAACAATTAAGCAGGCAGAAAGCTTGAAATTCAGGGTGAAACATTTTGCTCCCAATTGCACTGCTGTTGCAACATTAAAAGTCTTCCAACTTCAACCGGCTCATAAAATGGATAATTCTGGAAGACTTCCTTTGGATATATGCACTTGGTTTGGCAGGTGACCATTTTCGTGGATTCGGTAAAACTGCTGCTATCAAAGCGGCCTCCCGCATCGATAATTTCTTTGCCGGCTTATGAAAATATTCCTGTGCAGCCGCTTCCGTTCCATACACTCCGTTGCCCATTTCTATCACATTCAAATACACTTCCATAATTCGTTGCTTGCTCCAGAAAAGTTCTATCAGGAAGGTAAAATAAACTTCAAAACCTTTCCGGATCCAGGAACGTGAGGGCCATAAAAAAACATTTTTTGCAGTTTGCTGACTGATGGTGCTTGCGCCTTTCATGCGCTTGCCTTTGTGCCGGTCATTGTAGGCCTGGGCTTTTCGGATTGCATCCATATCAAATCCAAAATGCTCTTCGAAATTCTGATCCTCCGAGGCAATCACTGCCAATGGCATCGCAGCACTCATTTCATCAATGGAAGTCCAGTCTTTTCTCAGTTTCATGTCTTTTCCATCCGACTTTTGTTCAACACAACGAATGAGCATCAATGGAGTAAATGGAATCGGAACAAACCTGAACAGTAGCACAGAAGCTATGCTCAACACCAAAAACAAAATTATTGCTTTTAGAAAAAATCGAAAAATCTTTTTAAGCATAAATTTTCTGTCTCAGGAATTCAATTTTTTAATAGCACAAAGAAGCAATCTTTTCGCTTACAAATTTATCATTAATACAAATTTCTACCATGATATCAGCACTTCCTCTTTTGCTTTCAGATCAAACCAAAAAACCAGGTCGCTACCTTGCCTTTTTGTCTTAATCTCTTTTCCGCTGACATTCACATTTTCCGCTTTCAACGAAAGACTGATTCCTTTTAGCTCCAGAATCGGAATTGTTTTTCAATTTAACCTGATTCCCATTCATTGGCACGCATTCCACTTGTGCAATCACTGATTGATAATCTAAATATTGTCGTATGGTTGTGATATTTAGTTTTCCTTCATTTCGCATCAATGCCTGGCGTTGCAAAACTTTTTCAAATTCAGGATCGATACGAAAATGATTGTTTTCAAAAATATAAAAACCATTCGTGGAATCAAGACGTGAAGGGTAACAATGGATAATATGCGTTTCGCGGGATTGTATAAGGTCTTCAAGCCTTTTCTCCGACATATCGTACCACCACATTTTCGAATCCGGCGGATCCAAAGTATTCGCAGTGCTCCAATGGATCAGTGATTCACTGCGTGTAGGATGCGTCCAGTAATCAAGCATTGGAAAGCGATTACCCCAGCCTGAATAAGGCACACTCAGGAATGAATAAAAGATAAATGGCGCATATACATACGAGTCTTCGTAATAACTATTCCAAAAATATTTTAGTCCGTGCCCTTGCCAAAGATCCATTGAATAAAATTTCGATTTGCTATTCAATCCATCACAGGCCAAATCTTCACGGTTGCTCTCCGGAGAGTTATCATATCCATGATCGATCCAGGTGGTCGGATGAAAATCCTTCGCAGTCTCTTCGAGAGCTTGCTGAAGCCGTTTGCGCGTAGTAGTATAATGTTCCGGTGTATGCAGACAAATTTCAAAGCCTTCGTTCTGCAATTCAAACAGAAATTCCCTGAAACCGGGAGTTCCCTGAATCGATGCAGAGCTTGTCTTCCAAAAACCTGTTCTGTCGGCGTTTGAAACATTTTCCGGATTGGAAAAGAATACACTTTTTGTGACAGGGATTTTATTGGCCACAAATCCTCCACGTGCCTGTGTAGCATGCTCTATGGTGTCGGCTCCAAAGTTGACAGCTCTTTGGGTTTGAAGATCTGTATAATCCGCATGTTCGGTCCAGATCATTGCTGCAGTTTTCCCATCCGGATTTTTCATGATCCGCGGAAATCTGTTTGTGTCCCATCGTGTGTGTACTACAAAATCATTTCGAAGTGTATCTCCACCCGAATAAACACTTTGTGAAAAATCTTCTTTGAAATTTTTATTGGTTTTCATCAGAGGAAAATGCAACATTGGATGATCAAGGCTGTAATCCAGGTTCAGGTAACACCTTTGTGAATCAGCATCCAATTGAATGGACGATAAATTTTTCGCTGAAGCAATCATGAATCCGTTCTTTCCTTCACCCGCTATAAAACCCTGATGTCCGAGCCAGTATTCATGCTGGAATTCAACTACATCACTGTGCGTCGAAGGAAGGAAGACTTCTGTTAAGCCGGGAACAAAATCAAAAATCAGGGCAATTCGGTTTACTAGTACGGGATTTAAAAAGATCGTTGTTGTGTGTACCTTAACATCCGGATGCTGACTGGAAAACAAAAATTGCAAATGAACTTCTGCATAAGAATTCTTTACAAGAAAGTGAAGTGAAGTCCCCTCTTCAGAAAGTGAATCGGAGATAAAACTAAAGTAGGTGGAATACACTATTTCTGACTCAAGGATTTTATTTCCGGAGTTTTTACCATCGAAGCTAAGGAGAAACCTTCGGATAAGCGGCTGACCTTCGCTTCCATTGACCTGCAGTGTACCGGTAAACTTATCGAATTCCACTTTAAAATATTTTCCTGAAAATATGTTCACAAATGCGGATGCCGGTGAATTGGAAACAGGAGGAACATTTGCCAATAAAAAAGATGGCAACACTTTCTCTTCCATCACCAAATGGAAATCATCAATATCAACACTGGAAGTTTTGGATTCATTCCAAATATAAATAGCAAGGACATATCCTGAATCACTCAGGTTTCGTGGAATGCTAAATTCATTTTGAGTTAAAAACCATTTCCCGGATTTTATTTTTTCGTCAGTACCCAGGGAAAAACTTTCCCAGTATACCGATGAATCTCCATGTTGCACACTCACAATGACCTGGGCTTTTGGATCTAATCCCTGCACACGTACCTGTGCATCAAAACGGATTCGTAAATTTTTTAGAAATGCATTCGGCGGGACTTTTCCTTTGTATCCAAAACTGTAGGGATGCAATGAATCAGCGCGACCGAATTTTTCTCCTGAATAAGCATCGCCCGAAATAATTGTTTCTGTATTTGCCCAGGGTAAGCGGGTATCGGAACTGTCCAAAGTGTTGAGTACATCCAGGAAAACAACAGTTGCACACGCTGTATTGGCACTGAAAACAAAAATGATGATGACTATTTTCCGGATAAAGTTCATTCCAGGCATTCCTTTGCGTGGAACCAAAAGTAAAATAATTCTGACTGCTGGAAGCGGAAAATTATTCTTTGCCCTTCGTTGATTTCCTCGAAATGTTGGAAGATTTGGAAGTCACCGGTCGCATCGAACCTTTTGCACCTGACAAGCGCAGCGCACGCTCCAGACTATCCTGTATAACAGGAGAATTTGGATTCATATCCAGGTTGAGTTTTAATATCTTAACAGCATCTTCATAACGCTGACGTTTGGTCAACTCAAAAGCAAGGGAGTTTACATGTTCTTCACTTGCCGGATATTTACGAAGAGCAATCTCTTTGTCGGAATTGGTAATCGCAGAGGCAATGAAGGTGTACTCTTTACGAATTGCATTTACACGCTTTATAAAGTATTCATAAGAAATCATATCATCAATGAAATCCTGTTCGTAATGACGCAGACAATTCGTAAGGGCTTCATATGCCTGCCAGGGTTTCAATCCTTTGCGATGGTATTTTTTAAGATACTTATCTCCTTGTACCAAATAAACAGTATCGCCGTCTTGCTGCACGAGTTCGTCAAAATTGATCAGAGATGCCAGGGCAATCTGAGAATAATTTTGTGATTCATTTTTAAAACCACCACAAGTTGTTTGCCAGATCTGAAGAAACAGGTCCACTCCCCCTTTGCTTGGATTCAGGGAATTGATCACACAATGAACATTTCCGGCACCGGCATGATAGGCATGCAAAACGAGCAAACGAAACCAGATGTCAGTCTCCTTGTAAACAATTCCTCTTTCATCAAGGTACTTTTTGACATTTGCGATACAGCCAACTTTCAAAAGCTTTGCTGCAACTTTCGCAGATTTTGTGAGGTCAGATCTCTCGTCCTGGTATTTGTTGATCCGTAGACCATAGCGCTTTGCAACACTTTTCATGAGCTGAAAAGGTCCACCGGCACCAACATAGGATTTTGCTTTTTCTTACCCGGACTTTCAATCAGAAGAATCGCCTGTGCATACCAGGGATCACAATCCTGTTCTTCAAAAACAGTGATAGCTTTGCTGATATCTTCAAGCGTCTTCTTGACTTCGTAAAATTCACCTTTGCCGGCAGTGACATATAAATTCGTGGCACTATCGAGGCAATTGACTGTACATACGCTGTCCTTGAAAAAGTTCTTTTGAGATTCCGTCTGGTTCATCCAGATTTGCCGGCTTACCACTTCTACTGGTTTACGACAAGAAGCGACATTGATAATGCAGGAGTCGCTGGTCATGGAAATCACATTCCGCCAGAATCGTGCCTGGGCGAGTGTGTCCCAGCCTTCTTTGTAGAGAGCTGAGTCACGAAGAAAATGAAGTCGGAGCGTGTCCTTCGAAGTGATCACTGTTTTCGTCACGACCTGGGTAACACCAACGGTCTCTCCCTTCATCGTGGATGAAAAACAAATAATACCTAAGAGGACAAAAATCCTTTTCATATTTAATTTCCGCTAAACAATACGAATACGCTTCGTACAGAACGGAGTTCCCTAAAAATGATTGTAAATCTTACAGCTTTGGCAACTGACAAGGCTCAAACGCCCCGTTCTTTTTCTTTGTGACGCTTAATCTGGCGTGACAAAGTTTCCATGCAAAGATCAGTAGCTTCTTCAAAGGTCTTGCACTGCTCTTTGGCCAGGATATCATTGCCCGGCAACTGGATTTTTATCTGAACTATCTTATTCTTGTTGTCGCTCGATTTGTCAATTTTCAAAAATACTTCGCCGCCGATAATGTGATCGTAAAATTGCAACAGTTTATCGACTTTTTCCTGAATGAATTGCAGTAATCTTGAATCTGCATCGAAATGAATGGATTGAACTCTGATCTTCATAGAAATCCTCCTAAAATTTAGGCCCTGGGGTGGGCTTGTTTGTGAGCTTGTTTTAACTTTTCTATCGTATTGTGAGTGTACACCTGGGTTGCACTTAGATTTGCATGACCAAGTAATTCTTTAACGCTATTGATGTCCGCACCGTTGTTAAGCATATGCGTTGCAAAGGTATGACGAAGAATGTGTGGGCTTTTCTTGTCAAGAGTGGTAACATCTCCCAGCCGGCTGGTAACAATTCTATACACCAGCTTAGGGTACAATGTTTTGCCTTTATCGGTGACGAAAAACGAGGGAACGGCAGTAAAATGTTGATCCCGCTCTTCCCGGTATTCCTTGATCAGACCTTTGAGTTTATTAGTAAACGGTATAATCCGTTCTTTGTTTCTCTTTCCAAGAACTTTTAACTGGCCTTCATATGCATTTACATCATTATCTGTCAGTCCTATCAATTCCGACAATCGCATTCCTGTTGCATATAGAAACTCCAGCATCAGCCGGTCACGAATCGCTTCAAAGTCTTTCCCAAAATTTCCTTCCTGAAAAAGCAAATCCATTTTTACTTCTTCCACAAAAACAGGCAGACGTTTGGAAGTTTTTGGTGACAAAACTTTCAGCATCGGATTGAGATGAATCTCACCCTTGCGCAAAAGAAATTTATAGAATGTTTTGAGCGTAGTAATTTTCCTGTTGATAGAACGCGGCGTGATTCCCTGCTCCATCATGCTTACGATCCAGGAACGAATCATGGGATGGTTAATCCCCGACACGTCGTCGGTCTCGTAGGCCTTTTTCTGATATTCAAAAAACTGTGTGAGGTCCGATTCATACGCCAAGAGTGTATGCGGAGAAAAACGTTTTTCGAATTGGATATACTGTAGGAAGCTTTGAATATTCATAGAATAGAAAAAGGGAAGAAATTAATGCTTCTCAGCTTTTAATTTTTTCCCTTCAGATATCTTTAGCACCATGGTCATGTTCAACTGAACAAATTACTTAGAGTAAAGATACGTAAATATTCTGAACCGGTTACGGATTCTCAGAGCGTGTTGCTACGCTTCATCAAATCGATGTAACGCGCGTGAATCACTTGCTGACGGCGGGTTACAGACGGTTTTTCGAAAGTCTGGCGACGACGAAGTTCACGGACAACACCTGTACGTTCAAATTTCTTTTTGAACTTTTTAAGGGCTTTGTCGATGGACTCGTTTTCTTTAATTGGTACAATGATCATGTTTAATCTTTTATAAGGACGGCAAAAATAGTGAAATCATTCAATTCAGCAAACTTTACTTCAAAATTTCCCTCGAAATGACCAATTTTTGAATTTCTGAGGTTCCTTCGCCGATTGTGCACAATTTTGAGTCCCTGTAGAATTTCTCAACAGGGAAATCCTTGGTATAACCATAGCCTCCAAAGATTTGCACAGCTTCAGTCGAAACCTTCACTGCCACTTCGGATGCATAATATTTAGCGTAAGCACTCTCTTTTGTGCATTTTTTGTGATTAATCTTCAAGTCAGCAGCTTGATATGTAAGTAGTTCTGCAGCTTCAATCTGCGTTGCCATATCTGCCAGTTTGAAGGCAATTGCCTGAAATTCACTGATTGGTTTGCCAAATTGCTCTCTTTCCTTGGAGTATTTCAATGCAGCTTCGTAGGCTCCTTTTGCAATACCTATAGATAAAGCAGCAATTGAAATACGACCGCCATCCAGAACTTTCATGGCCTGGATGAAGCCTTCTCCGATTTCGCCCAGAACCTGGCTTTTGTGGATTTTGCAGTCTTCAAAAACCAATTCTGCCGTTTCCGATGCGCGCATCCCGAGTTTATTTTCTTTTTTCCCTGCTTTGAAGCCGGGAGTTCCACGTTCTACAACGAAAGCTGTAATTCCTCGTGAATCCAGAAGTTCCCCGGTTCGGGCAAGAACAACGGCAACATCACCACTTTTTCCGTGTGTGATCCAGTTTTTTGTTCCATTGATGATCCAATGATCGCCATCCTGTTTTGCAACACAACGCATTCTCAACGCATCACTTCCTGTATTCGCTTCAGTGAGTCCCCAGGCACCGATCCATTCTCCGGTTGAAAGTTTGCTCAGGTATTTTTGTTTTTGTTCGTCATTCCCAAAAGCCATGATGTGTCCTGTACACAAAGAATTATGGGCCGCCATTGACAAGCCGACAGAACCACATACTTTGGATACTTCAACAATAGCAGTGATGTATTCGAAGTAACTCAATTCAGCACCACCATATTTATGTGGAACAAGAATTCCCATCAAACCGAGTTCTCCCATTTTCTTGAACGTCTCGACCGGAAAGATTTGCTCTTCATCCCACTTCATCATATCCGGACGAATGTGCACTTCTGCAAATTTCCGGATTGTCTCTGCTATCATTGACTGGTTTTCAGTCTGGTTGAAATCCATATTGAATTCTATTTAGTAATTGATAAGGCTAATCGACTTGTTAGAATATTTATTCAAAACATCTTGTCCATTGAGGAAGCCAAGAGAAACGAGGAAACAAAATCCTGCAACATTTCCACCCTGACCCTGGATAAGCTCTGCAGCTGCTGCGGCTGTTCCACCGGTTGCAAGCAAATCATCATGCACCAGAAAATTTGCTCCGGAAGTAATTGCATCCGCATGAACTTCCATTGTTGCGGAACCGTATTCCAATTTGTATTCGTAAGAAATCGTTTTGTAAGGCAGCTTCCCTTTTTTCCGGATAGGGATAAAGGGTACTCGAAATTTCTGGGCGAGCATCAGTCCGAAAAGAAAACCGCGGCTCTCCACTCCTACTATCCCATCGATTTTCTGATCGGCAAATGCCTTGTACATTCCATCGACGATGTCTTTGCAGAGATCCACATCCATTAGTATAGGTGTGATGTCCTTGAAAAGAATTCCGGGTTTTGGAAAATCAGGAACATCCCGAATGACCGTGCGCAGTCTTTCTTGTAATTGCATGGAAATTTCCTGATCCTGTACCGACATGTCCTATGATGAGTAAAAATGAGTTGCTTAATTCTTCAAAGCTAAGCTGAAAGCCAAATAATGAATTCTATCAAAATCTCAGCTTAATCCTTAAATTTTAAGTAAGGCGCAAGTTTACGGAAGTTTTCCTCAGTTATCAAGGGAACTGAACGGAAGTCGGCAAGGCTTTGAAAAGCACCATGCTGGTCCCTGTAATTTACCAGGATCCTGGCCAGTTTATAGCCAAGATAAGGATGTACTTTTAACTCGTCCCATGAAAGGGTGTTAACCAGCAAGGGTTTAAACGGAATCGTATCAGAGAGAAAAATATTTGGAGCAATGGCCTGAAACAAACTGTCTGTAAAACCCCAGACTTCATGCAACTGATCCAGAGAACAAAATCCGCCGAGTTTATTTCGGTACGCCAGAATACGATGTGTAAAACCCGGACCGATCCCGGGGAGTTTCAGAATGTCCAGTGAATCTGCTTTTGCAAGGTCGACGCGGAGTACATCTTTTTTCTTTGCTTTCTGACTTTGCTTCGCAGAAAAATATGTGGTTGAATCAGGGAGATTGATGTAAGCTTCCAAACGATTGTAATCGCTCTTTTTCATTCCGTACACTTTTTTCAAATCCTCTTTCATCCTGAACTTTCCGCCTTTGGAAACAAAATGAACAATGGTGGCAGACTGTTTTGATGAAAGACCCAGTTTCTCCCATCCTTCCTTTTCCAGCGAATTTGGATTAAAAGCAAAAAGAACAGGAGGTGATTTGATCGCAAGTTGATTTGAATCTTTTCGAAAATAATTTCCCCGTGCAATCGTATCATTTGCTGCGTTTGCAATCATTCTGTTGAATTCCGCATTGAACGCTGAAACATCAATCGGTGTTCTTTCATAGGGAACGAAATGAATATAATAAAGCGCCGCGCACTGACTCATCAGGATGAACAGAAATACCAATAATCCTTTCCGCTCTCTTTTCGAGAAAGTGAAATAATCTTTCCATGTGGGATCGAGAATTTGTTTTTTTCTTTTTCAAATGCTAGTGCAAACCATTTCGTAAAAAGGAGTGGCATTGCAAAGCAATGGTGTTCATTTTTTTTATGCAACCAATAAAAGCTGGTTTTTATTTTACGTCTTGCTGGGACAAGTCTTTAACGAAAGCCTGTGCGTTGGCGGACTTGGCCCGTTATCTAGCAAGAGCCCGCTGGGACAAGTCTTTAACGAAGGCTTGTGTGTAGGCGGACTTGGCCCGTTATATAGGAAACGACTTTAAAATATAATAAATAATCAAATCTTTCTGCTCAAATAAAATTGAAATTTATATCTTGAAATCGCTGATATTTTCTTACAAATCAAATTCAAAATGGAAGTCTGCTTATACGTTGAGGAATCTAAGGTGGATTAAAATCACAGGGTTAAAGGATAACGGATTCATATCCGTCGAAGCGCGTACTTTATGAATTTGAGGGTGGAAGTAAATGTAACAAAGATGGGAGGTCTTTGGCTTTATTATGGTCCATACCGCCAACGCACAGGCTTACGTTAAAGACTTGTCCCAGCAGGTAAACAAAAATCAAACTATAAAAGGATAACATATTCAAACTTACCTTTAGACAAGCGCATCTAAACGAATTGAGAAGTAAATTAATTGGATTGCTAGAGCAACTTCAGAACATTTGACTTAAAAAGCTTATTTTGTATCCAAGAAAGATTATTCAGTACAAACCTTGACAGTGAAGGAAGCAAATACAGCACAGCTGAATTAAATGCGGCTTAGCTAATAAACGGGTTTCTACATCGCCGATAAATATTTTATTATGGAAAAAACACTATTTGACTTGAATCTCCAAGAATTCAAAATATATTACCTTATAGCGGAACAATATGGAACAATGGAAGAAAAGGATGATCAGCTGAATGCTTTAGGAATATTTATAGAATATCAAGATGTATTTACAAATTATTCAACTTTGTCTTTTAACAACATGGAAACTTTTAAACGCTCTATTTTCATACAATGGGATGCTGCCAGCGAACCACGTTGTTTCACCGGAATTGGCGATCTTGAAAAAAAAACTGAACAGGATAATATTAGTTTAATGAATGATCACGCTTTAAATAATAAGTTAGACGATGAATTTACTTTTATGGCTATTTATTATAACAATGTTACCGACTGGTACTTTAAAAGTTTTACGAATAATGATTTTTTATTAGGCATGCTTCAAGCTCATCAAAATTTGAAACTATATAATTTGAAACTTTTGGACATGGAAAATCGGGGATGCATGGGTAAATACTGGAATAGTATTGATAGAAATTTACTATACGAGATTTAATGTACCAACAGGGACAAGGCTTTTAAGAAGGCTTGTGTGAAAGCTGAATGACCCGTTATAATGACAACGACGTTCGAATCTTTCTGCTCAAATAAAATTGACATCTAGATTTTAAAATCGAAACCGTTTTTTAACAAATAAAATTAAAATGGAAGCAAGTAGAGACGTTGAGGGATCTAAGGTGGATAAACATCACACGGTTAAAGGACAACGGATGAATATCCGTCGAAGCGCGAACTTTATAAATTAGAGGTGGAAGTAAATGTAATAAAGTTGAGAGGTCTTTGACTTTATTATGGTCCATACCGCCAATGCACAGGCTTACGTTAAAGACTTGTCCCAGCGGGGAAATAAGCTGAATCGATCTCTGTTAATTCGAATTACAAAGCAACTCCCACCTCCATCAACTGCCTCTTCACAATTCCCAAGCCTTCTAAAAAACTCAGCGGTTTAAAGTCAAGTTCTTTCTCTGCTTTTTGAATGATAAATCCAGTTACCGGCGGACGCTTTGCGGGTTGGTTGAGGGATGCGGATGAAATGGGATTGATGTATTGCTGATCGAGGTGAAAATAATCTGCGACGATGCGGACCATGTCGAGAATGCACATGGTTTCGCGACCGGAGACGTGGAAAATTCCTTTTGCTTTTCTTAAGGCTGCCTGAATACAGGCATCGGCGAGATCTTCGGCGAGTGTGGGTGAACGGTACTGATCGTTGATGACGTTGATGGTTTTCTTCTCGCGGAGGGAGTTGATGGTCCACAGCACAACATTGCTCCTGCTGTTATCATCTACCACTCCGTAAATAATAATCGTCCGGAGAATGGACCAGGAAAGTGAACTCTGCTGAATTCTTTTTTCCGCTTCGTATTTTGTCGTTGCGTAATAACTCTGCGGATTGGGAATGTCTGTTTCTATGTATGGACCATTCTCTCCATCAAAAACAAAATCGGTGGAAAGATGTACGAGATGTGTATTGTATTGTTCACAAACTTCGATGAGATTCTCAACAGCTTCTACATTTAATTTCCAGGCTTCCTCTTTGCGCAGTTCGCAGGCATCAACATTTGTAAGCGCTGCTGTATTGATGACGGCATCCGGTTTGTATTTTGCAAACACATTGGCGACTTCTTGTTTGTCGCTGATATCAAGAGATTCATAAGTATATCCATCTTTGACCAACATCCGGTTTGCTCCTTTGGAAGTGCTGATGCATCGGATATCGCTCTTCCCGAGCAAAGCATAAATTATCTTTTGTCCGAGCAATCCATTGCTGCCGGTTACGAGAATTGTTTTCAAAAGAACCGGAATTAATTATTAATGAGAATTTCTTTGAAACGCATCACTTGCTCTTGTGTCCCAAGGACAAACAATTTTGCATCATGCATCATGATGGTGTCCGGCGGAGGATTGATGACATATTCTCCATCAGAAGTTTTAAATCCAATGATATTTGCTCCGGTTTTATTTCGGATCTCCAGATCGCGGATGGATTTATTGCGCATGTTTTCCGGTAATGAGCTGAACAGAATTTCTTCCAGACGAATATTAATTCTTCCGGTAATGTGATCGATGAATTCCAATACATCCGGTTTGGTCACCAAGGCCGCCATGTGTGTTCCACCAATTTTATCCGGCATGATGACATTGTCGGCCCCGGCACGCTTGAGTTTGTGCTCCGATCCATCTTCCGAAGCGCGCGAAATAATTTTTAGCTTCGGATTGCGGTCTCTTGCAGTAAGTACAACGAAGACATTCGCGGCATCACTGGGCAGAGCAGTGATCAATGCTTTCGCTTGATCGATTCCCGCCTGGATCAGGACTTCATCGGTCGTGGCATCGCCTTCAATGAAGAGAATGGAATCATCTTCCCGCATCTTGGTGACGAGTTCAGGATTCGACTCAATGGCAACGAATTTTTCGCTTCCGGATTTCAGTTGCTCACATGCCTGTTTACCGTTTCTTCCGTAACCGCAAACGATCACATGGTTTTTTAGTTTTTGAATTTCTTTGTTCACGCGATAGTGTCTGAAATAGGTTTGAAATTCTCCTTCGATAATATAACGGGTAATCACTGAAACAGCATAAGCAAAAGTTCCAATGCTGAAGATAATCAAAATGGATGTAAATATTTTGCCGGCATCATCCAACTCTTTTACTTCCCTGTATCCCACAGTTGCCACTGTGATAACAGTCATAAAAACAGCATCGAGAAAACCATAATCTTCGATGAAATAGTATCCACACACACCGATCACAAGCACAAGAATTACCATGCCTATGGCATAGTACAGTTTCTTAAAATAGCTGAAATTGGTGGAGAAATTTTGGATATGGAAAGATTGCATAGCTACGGTAAATGTAAAACTCTGGCCGGAAATCAATCCCCGGGAAACAAATAATTTCAAACAAATGATACAATCTTAATTGCGTTCCAAAAGCGGGATTCGGTTTTTTTCCTGAAGTGTACCTCTAAATTAAAAATCAGGGATTCAGTTCTTTATCCTGCAAAATGGTCGCTTCAGGGATTCAGGAGCGGACTTTTCCATACTCCCCTGCCATGCGTTCCGATATAGAGTTCCCGGCTTGCCTGCAAAATATCGAGATCGCAAACCATCACACGTGGTAATCCACGGCTGAAGGATTGCCAGGCTTTTAAATAATCGGTACTCACATAAACGCCACTGTGTGTACCAATGTAAACGCTGTGTTGCTTATCCTTGTCAAATAAAATGCAATTGACATCGCCGTCAGATGGCAGTCCGGATGAAAAATTGGTCCACGCTGATATTCCCTCTCCTCCACTCAGAGACTTCATCAATTTATATTCCCAGCCACCCCTGAATCCTACCAACACCACATTCGCATTGTCGGGCTGCACTGCAATGGAGGTAATTTGAGTATACGAAACTCCTTTGAGGCCTGCCGTGATGTCGATCCAGGAATTCCCGCCATCTTTTGACTTATACAAGCGCTGAGTGGGCTTCGTATTCCATGTTGGGTTGGAATAGGCGATGTATATCATCTGAGAATCAGTTGGAGCAACAGCGATAGCAATCAGAGAAGCGTTTTTATCTGCAAGATCAATCGGAGCAAGCATTGTCCATGTTTCACCCTGATTTTTACTCCTGAAAACATTGTGATATCCCGTATACAAAACATGAGGATTTGCAGGATCGAGTTGAAAAGGACGGAGATAATTCCCACGCTCCATACGCGAAGCAGCGAGATTTCTCGACCAGGTGATCCCTCCATCCTCTGATCGTGCAGTGAGATTGTTGTTGCCATCATTGGCATACATTATTTTTGGATTCAGCGGATCAATGGCACATTCCATCCCATCGCCTCCACGTACCATAAACCAACCGGACAGGGAATCCTCTGATGGACGAAATTGCTGTGTACCGCAATCCTGCATTCCGACAAGAATACGGTAGGGTTTTTCCTTCGAGACAGCAACATTCCAACATTCAGCAATATTCAATCCCCGACTTTCCTGCAACCAGAAAGTGCCGCCGTCTGTTGTTGTGTACAAGCCACCATCCGTGGAGGCATACAATTTATTGCCTGCAGGATCAAAGTTGAGGTCGTGCAGATCATCATGCAATCCATCGCCTGCATTTTTATAAGACCATTTGCCATCCGTCAGAAATAATTTATTGACCCTGTTCCCTGCTGAAAAATAAAGCTGCTGAGCATTTACAGGGTCCGCGCAAAGGGTAGTTCTCCATTCCGGACTTGAAGGGACTGCACATTTTTTCTTAAAAGAAATACCTGAATTTTCAGAAAGATAAAAATCACTGGTGTAGGACTTTTTTAGGACGAACAAGGCGTAAACAAATTGAGGATTCGCAGGGCTGACTGCCAGTTCACAGCGCATAACCAATGAATCCTCAGGGAGTCCGCGGTTAGGCATTGCCTGCCAGGTTTTCCCTGCATCCGAACTTTTAAAAATTGTTCTGCCGGAAACATAAACAGTGTTCTCATCTCCGGGCTGAAATTCGAGATCTTTCAGGAAACCATCTTTGGCGCACAAAACCGGATGCCAGTTTTCTCCGGCATCTTCAGAACGATAAACATATCCATCAAACGATTTAGTGGAAGCAACGTAGGTATGAATCACCGCGAGAAGAGTCGACGGATGCTTTGGCAGAATCACCAATTTCCGGATTACTTTCTTACTCGGGAAGGACCAGAAAGCCGTGTCAGCTTTGCCATCACAACTGTACCAGGTTCCAAAGGGATTGCTCCAGGTTTTTCCGCCATCTGTAGATTTCACAATTCCTCTTCCCTGACAATATTCACAACCGGCAGCAGGTTCATTCGCATTCAGAATGCAATCCGGATCACCTGTTGCGAGATAACGGATAGAATTTTTTTTGGGATGGAAAGCAAGCGCTGCAATTCCGGGATTGGGTAAATTATTTGTTGCGGATGCTTGCCATCGTTTTCCCTGGTCTGTGGATTCCCACAAACCACCGTATGGACTACCAACAAATAATTTAGGAGTGTTCTTTTTGAAGAAGCATTTTTTGCGAGGTTCAAAAAACACTCCTGTCACGCGTCCGATTCCCTGAGCATTTTTCAGACTGAAGTCGAAAGGTCGGATGAGTGAGGGAAAACTGTCGGGACCGAGCGCTGTCCAATTTTGTGCATAGACAACATGTGCGAAACAACAGCAAATTGAAATACTCAAAAAAAGAAACAGGAAACGAACGCGGGAATTGATCAGCATTGAACTTGAAATGTTCGTTCAAAAGAATGTCACAGATCCCAAACCGATGTACGTCGGTTGCGGACATAGCTCTTCATCTTCAGCCAGAACACAAGGATCATGTATACAATCAGAGGGGATCCAATGGTAAGGAAGGAAGCATAGATGAAAAATAATCGGATGACAGAAGTTCGCATGCTGAGCTTGTCACCCAAATAGGTGCAAACACCAAATGCCTGTCTTTCAAAATAACCGCGGATATCAGAAACAAGTTTCATGGGAGCGTATTGATAAGCTGGTTTCCTATAGCGCAAGATAAGCATTTTTTTCAGCGCAATGATGCAATTTCAACTGAATCAAAGCCTGGGAATGCAGTGCGGAAGAGGAGGGAATTCCGGCGTCCTCCCAATGCCTGATCATCTGATTGTCTTCAGCCGGGATTTTCTCCAAAATATCAAGCGCTTTCTTTCGATGCTGTTCTGAACCCTGCTCTGTGCCCCAGGCAAAAAGGAAGGGTACCACTGTATTGATAAAGATATTTTCAATGGAACTTTTCCCCAGTGTTTTTACACTTGCTTCTGTTGCTTTATCAAAAAGAAAATGATTTCTCCAATAATCGGAGGTCGTCACTTTGAAAAGAGTTACACCGTCCTGAAAATTTTCAACACGCATCATCTTCGAAAATAAATTTTCCTGTGTCATCATCAGTTGAGCAAACTGTGCAATCCGAATCGTCGGAAAATTTGAAGGTCGTAAGCGTAAAAATTTCCATGCAGCTGAATTCACCGGCTTGAGATTGTATGTCTTGCAGAGATGACGGTATTCTGTAGCAAGGGATATTGGATAGCTTTCGTGAAACTCCTCGTTCAACATTCCGGCTTGTCCGAAAAGCAACGCTTCAACATCAAGCAATCGGGAACTGTGTTTCCGGATGAGTCGCAAAGGAAGTGACCTGGCAAGGAGTTCGAAGGGAAGCGAATTCACCTGGAAGCCAAAATTCTTTGCCAGATGCTGATAGAATGTTTCTTCCCAGTCATTCCTGCTCCAGTTGAGAAACTGTCGAATTTGTTTCGTTTTCTCCTCGAGTCGTTCCGTTCCCAATCTATCCAGCCAGCTGTGAATAGTAATCTGGTCGAGTTCCTTTAGCCTCGGTTCGCAGGGAACCCATCCACGCGTTCCGAGAAGTTGCAAATAATTATTCCAAAGATGCGAAGGAAATTTATCCTTCAGTTCAATCGTCGGAATCAATGTTCCATCCTTTCGGAGCGCTGCACTGTCTTTTTCAAAAACCACATGCAAAATACAATTGTCGTAAGCAGCATCCATATGGTGGCCATGTTTGTGCCAGTCGGAAGCATTGATATGAATTTCCACATTCCCCGCCCATAGAGTTCCGTCAATTCTTATTTGCGCATTGAAAAAATCAGGGCCTGCATCTGTATTCAGCCTTCCGGGTTTTACAATTTCCACAGCATTTCCTTCTGAAGTTTGAAGGCTGCGGGGATCGAATAATCTGTACTGCCACAAGTAGTGAAGGAAGGCTTCGTTCATACGAATAATTTTCCTTCCAAAATAAAGGCATGCCCGGCAAAATCCGGTTTACTAAAAGCGACTTTCTATCTGAATTGGATATTTTATGTAGGAACTTGTAAGCGGAAATTAATTTTCCGCCAAATACTGAACAAAATTTTATCAGGAAAAACGTTTTTCGAGGATGAGATTCATCTCGGCTGCAATTTTTTTTGCTTCGTTTCGGGCAGCATCAGCAAAGTCCTCAGCTGAGGAAGCGTAAATAATTTGTCGAGAAGAATTCACCAACAAACCAACATGATCATTCAATCCGGAAGCCGAAACTTCCTGTAGACTTCCACCTTGAGCACCGACTCCCGGAACCAATAAAAAATGATCCGGAATAATTTTGCGAATGGAACTGAGTAAATCGGGATGCGTAGCTCCTACGACATACATCATCTCCTCCGCAGTGCCCCATTTCTGTGATGTGCGCAGAACATGTTCATAAAGTTTCTCTTCCTTCCCGGTAACCGGCGAGCAAATTTCACTGAGCTGAAAATCCATGGAACCCGCATTGCTCGTGAGCGCCAATAGAATTACCCATTTTCCCTCGCGCAGAAAAGGAGTTACGGAATCCTTACCCATATACGGTGCAACTGTCACCGAATCGAAATGATAATAATCGTAAAAAGTGCGGGCATACATTTCAGAAGTGTTTCCGATATCTCCCCGCTTTGCATCTGCAATGGTGAAAATATTTTCAGGAATCACTTTCATCGTTTTCTCTAATGTCAGAAGTCCGTTCGGACCGAGAGATTCATAAAATGCCAAATTCGGTTTGTAAGCAACACAGTATTCCTGAGTTGCTTCAATGATCTGACGATTGAATTCGAAAACCGGATCCTCTGCTTTCAGTAAATGAACGGGAATCTTTGTGATATCAGTATCCAGTCCTACACAGAGGTAAGACTTTTTTCGGAGGATGTTTTGTGTTAATTCTGCGCGTGTCATGGAGTCTGCGAAGATACATTTTCCATTAAAACCAGCATGAACCGGCTTTGGGGATATTTTAGGAGAAAACTCCTTCTCTGTATAAAATTATTACCCTCATGTTCAAATCTGTTGCGGATTAAAAGCGGAGTAAATATCTTACTCACCTCAACCTCCACCCATGACTACTGAGAAAAAAAGTTTATCGCTTTTTGATTCCACGGCCATCATCATTGGCTCTATGATTGGCTCCGGAATATTTATTGTTTCTGCTGAAATAGCCCGCCAGGTAGAAACTCCCGGAATGCTGCTGTTGGCATGGGCTGTAACAGCAGTCATCACTATTTTCGGGGCACTGAGCTATGGCGAACTGGCGGCGGCCATGCCCAAAGCAGGCGGACAATACATCTATCTCAAAGAAGCTTACGGACCGATGTATGGCTTTCTCTACGGTTGGACACTTTTTTCCGTCATTCAAACCGGAACCATTGCGGCAGTTGGTGTTGCTTTTGCCAAATTTACCGGAGTATTTCTTCCTGTAATTTCAGGGGATAATTATATTCTGCATATTTCCTCCTTTCATATCAGCACACAGCAATTACTCGCGATTAGCATCATCATTCTGCTCACCCTGTACAATTTCATGGATGTGAAAGCAGGAGCTTTTTTGCAAAATATCTTCACGGTTTCAAAAGTGATCGCCCTTCTCCTCCTAGTTATTCTTGGTTTGT
This sequence comes from Bacteroidota bacterium, assembly GCA_016720655.1. Taxonomy (GTDB): domain Bacteria; phylum Bacteroidota; class Bacteroidia; order AKYH767-A; family 2013-40CM-41-45; genus JADKJP01. Next base: position 1,019,857 of record JADKKE010000032.1, on the reverse strand, counting down.
ATTTTGGGATGCAGGGTGCCGGTAACTGGTCGAACTTCTCCCCTGCTTTTCCGGATATCATCACGCTCAGTACTATTGGTATTTTTGGTGCAGCAATGACCGGCTCCTTATTTTCAGCAGATGCATGGAACAATATCACTTATACTGCCGGAGAAGTTCATAACCCGAAGAGAAATCTTCCACTTTCTCTGTTTATTGGTACTGGAACAGTGATGGTTCTTTATCTGCTTGCAAACATTGCTTATATCTATGTATTGCCAATTGAAAAAATTCAGCATGCTGAAAATGATCGGGTCGCTACATTAATGATGGAAACTGTGTTGGGAACAAACGGAAAATTCTTCATGGCAATCATGATCATGGTTTCGACATTCGGTTGCCTGAATGGATTGATTCTAACTGCAGCCCGGGTTTATTATGCCATGGCAAAAGACGGACTCTTCCTTCCCAAGGCAGCCAAACTCAACAAGAACAATGTACCAGCAAATTCATTGATCATGCAGTGCATCTGGTCTTGTCTACTTTGCTTTTCCGGAACGTATGGCGACCTTTTGAATTACATTATGTTCGCAGTGATGTTATTTTATGTTCTCACCATCACCGGACTCTTCATCCTCCGCAAAAAGCGACCTGATATGGAGCGCCCGTATAAAGCATTTGGATATCCTGTCATCCCGGCACTTTATATTCTGATGGCTGCAATGGTGGCAATCAATATGCTGATTTATCAAACAAGTTCCAGCTTGTATGGATTGATCATCATCCTCATTGGTATCCCAATCTATTTTGTCTTCAAAAAGAGCTCCGGAGAGGGCTTGAATCAGACAAGCTGAATTTAATGAACAAAATTCACCCAAGTACATATATAGTAGCAGGTATCTTTTTCATACTCTATCTTATCCTTACTCCTGTTCGCGGACATGTTTATGATATGGGATGTTGGAAAGTCTGGCTGGAGCATATTTATGCAAAAGGATTAGGGCACAGTTATGAAGGAGTGATCAATTATTTGCCTTTGCATTTGTACGAGTTTAAAATTGTCACCCTGCTTTTTCACTCAAGAGAATATGCTTACGATCACATTCATTTTTTCAAATATTTCACTCTTATTTTTGATTTTGCCAGTGCTTTATTATTGGCATCTTTCTCTTCCAGGAAAAATGTTCAAATTGGTTTGTTTCTTGCATTAATTTTAAACATCTCCTATCTCCACAACACGATTTTCTGGGGACAATTTGATACCGTTTTTAGTTTTTTTGTATTCGCTTCAGTTGTAGCAGCTGTACGAAACCGCTTGCTGGGATCTGCTGTTCTTTTCCTGATTTCTCTGAATTTCAAATTTCAGGCGATACTTTTTTTTCCATTATTGTTTCTGATTTTTATCTATCAGATGCCATTAAAAATGGATTGGAAAAAAATTATTTACGGTGCATTGATTGTAATTTTCACGCAAGTAATTATCATCATTCCCTGGATTCTTAGTGGAACATCATCAGCATTTATCAATGTTTTAAAAGGTCTTTTTGGCTTGTACACCTACGTTTCCCTGTATGCAGGAAATGTCTGGTACCTGATGTTGCCCGGGGAATTGAGATGGACAGCCGATAACAACTCGTGGCATGGACTTACTTTTAAATTATGGGGATTGATCATGCTCAGTGTATTTTTATTGATCACACTCATTCCTTTGATCAGTTCTGTGTGGACCAAGTGGAAAAATAAATCAGCTCAGCTTCCGGTGGAATCGGTATTTGCGATTGGAGCTCTTTCAGTCATGGCTTTCTTTTTCTTCAATACACAAATGCATGAACGGTACACTTTTCCCGCATTCTTATTCATTGCAGCCTATTGTTATTACACACGGTATTGGTGGATCTATGTTCTTTTCTCAATCGCCTATTTTCTGAACAACGAAAAAATGCTGGACTTTTTTCATCTGAATACCAAATCAAGCTGGTTCGACATGCCGACCATTGCAAAAATCTGTTTGCTTGTTATTCTGAGTCTTCTCATTCCACTTTTTCTAAGGTTCAAAAAAGAAAATGTTGAGAAAATATAATTGGCCTAGAAAAAAATTGGGATTCCTATTATCGGATTCCATGCACAGAAATATCGTCCATCAGAATTCTGTCACCTTCCGGAGACCATAAAAATACGCGGACCCGATTTGTATCCGGCAGATGCTGCGGAATATCCAATGACATTTCAATTTTATACCATACACCGGCCTGGAAGATCTTCGGTTGAATTTCCGCCTTCTCTATTTTTACAATCGTTGAGTCAAACGTCGCTATGGAACCCACCAATGCACCTTTGGCTTCCTTCTCCTGATGAAGCACCCAGGCACTTACATCAAATCTTTTGTATCCAAAGTAATACGCCAACCTCAGGTCCATTTCAAAAGTCTGGCTAACAGGATGCGTTGAATCTGCGTATGTACAAAACATGCCGCTATGTGCATTGCCTCCTGCCAGTTCAGCATATTTTGACCAAGCATGCAAGTCATCAAAATTCTGATTGTAATAATCTTTGTCGATGCTTCGGTTGGACCATTCGCAGCTTTGACATATTAAAACAATCTGAAACAGACTTATAATCTGAATCGAAAATGGCATCGGCCAAATCGAATTCCTATTCAGATTATTTTGAGAAAACAATTTCATCTTGCTGTTCATATTTCTCTCAAAATTTCAATTTTATTGTCTTGAAAAAAAGAGGATGTTCCGGTGGTGAATGTATCAATAAATATTTGGAAAGAAATTTTGCTGCATTCAGCTAAAAAGTGTAAAACATAGAATTGGAGCAAAAAAAAAGAGCCCCCGAATTGGAGGCTCTTAAAATATTTTTGTTCTGATTATTTCGTTTTGGGTTTCGATCCTAATCCAACCGGACTACCAACCCTTGTCATTGCACAACGGAAACCGATATCATTTGTACTTTGGTTTTCATCTGTGAAACGGCGGGCACCCGGTGACAACCAATACGCGCGGTCTTTCCATGATCCACCTTTGTACACGCGAGCTTTATCGTTCACCAGCGAGGTAATACCGAAATCGTATTTAATTTCAGGCTCATCAGAATCGAGGTAATTGATGTTGTCGGCTTTGGTATAGTTACGACGGTCAGGACTTTCATCCGTGTCCTTAATTGGTACACGACCAAGACTGTCTTTTTCAGAAATCGCACCTTCTTCATCACGCTGTTGTGTCTTGAACACATTACCACGGTAAGGATTGAAGTCTGATTTATCTTCCGGAGAAAGCGGACGAAAAACGTCCATCACCCATTCGTTAACGTTACCGGCCATATTGTACAGACCGAAATCATTTGGCCAATAAGAATGTACCGGTGCCGGAATATCGGCGTTATCATTCAGGAAGCCTGCAGTACCCATGTTATCACCACGGCCACGCTTGAAGTTGGCCATCATCTGACCTTTGTATTTTTCGTCTTTGTTACGAACGATATGTCCGTTCCATGGATATTGACGACGATCAGTCACACGTTCGTAAATGGTATTACCGATTTGAGACAATGCAGCATATTCCCATTCCGCTTCGGTCGGGAGGCGGTAACGTGGAAGAAGGATACCATCTTCCATACGCACTTTACGCGTACCATTCGCACCGGAACTTGGATTAAGGTCAATCAGATCACTTTTAACAAGTCCCTCATATTGACTGGCCAGGTAAGCATCTGTATTAAAGTTATCTTCATTAATCTGATTCGGATTCCTGGTAAGATGGGTGACGGAAATAGAGCTCAACAAGAGGTTCATTGTATGCCAATTTATCACGCCATACTAATGTATCCGGCAAAGCTCTCTTATAAACTTCAGGATAATCAGCACCGAATACTCGGGTAATCCAGTAGAGATATTCAAGGTAGTGAACATTCGCAACCTCAGTTTCATCCATATAGAATGAACTCACGGTTGCACGACGTGGGATATTATTCCAGTCGAGCGTGATATCCTGTTCCGTACGGCCCATTGTAAATGTACCGCCTTCAACGAGGACGAGACCCGGACCTGTTTCCTGTTCATCGTAAGGGACAACTTCAAAGCCCCCGTTCTTGGGATCATTATAATTCCAACCGGTGACGGAAGATTTCTCCTTCCCGCAGGAGGAAAAAATTAATGCAACAGCAACCAGGCTGAAGCTATTCCAAATGAGTTTTTTCATTAGGGTGATTGGTTGTTGTTTAAGGGCTTAAACGAATGCCAAATGTATTTATTTTATTTGAAATTACTAAAATGAAGGGCACTTAATGGTCCGGAAGCGTTTCTTCTTCGGATGACAAGGAAACTGCAATCCCAGGGATAATTCGTGAGATCCGGCAGAAGCATTGTAGAGTTTGGACACCGTTACATCGTAGCTGTATCCGAATTTGAAGATCCCTTGCTGGAGACCCACCAATGCGATGAATGCATCCCCGCCTCTATACCACAAACCCCCGACCAGAGGAGCTTTAGCAACATACAATCCAATATTGTATTGCTGGAAATCCCGTTGTTTCTGGTAAAGGAAATTTGGTGAAATATAGGTCGTACCATCCCTGTTCCCGGCAATTGGAATCACTGCTCCAAGATGGGCAGTAATTTTCATTGGCAGCTTGCTTCCAGGGGAAGATTTGATGTAAAACTCTTCCGGTTCTGTCATGTGGTGAACAGCAACACCACCATAAAAGCGGTTGCTGTAACCAAGTATACCTCCAGAGAAATCCCAAAAGCTTTTGTTCGTATTTGGGCGAATTTCCTGTGTTTCATAGATAAATCCATATCGAGGATCGATCATATCGCCGAAAGTGAGCTTGTCCCAATCAACTTTTTTCTGAACATAAGTTCCTTGTAATCCGAATTTTACGGAAAATTCACGAGTTACATTCAGTTGGTATGAGTAAATTCCTGAAACATTCGTAGTCGTGAGAGTCGCTTCTCCTGCCTTGTCGTTCAAAACGAGGAGTCCGACTCCACCTCCCAGGGCCTCAACGTGTTGGTCGTACGAAGCTGTGTATGTCACAAATGTACCTGTCAATGCCGGCCATTGGTTCCGGTAATTTAGAGCGAGCCGCGGACAGCGCGCTGTACCGGCAAAAGCAGGGTTGAGGTATAGAGGATTCGCGTAGAACTGTGTAAACTCAGGATCCTGCGCAAGTAGTACACCTGAATACAGGATAAACAACCACAAAAATCCTTTCCTGAGCATTTGAAATATTTTAGTTTACGTCTTACGCTTGTGAAGATATAGAGTTACGCATGCTTCCGATGATCAAAACAAGCCTATTCAAACCATGTGTAAGATTTGACGACAATTTTAATGATTTTTAAATAATGTGGCTTCGAAAATCCTGCTAAAGATAAAAAAAATTGAATCATTGACGGATGAAAAAAAATCAGATGATTTATTAGCAGATTTAACAACTATTTCAAGGACTTAAAAAAGTAAGAAAGTTATGATTTACAAAAAGAAGATTCCCAAACACCCCTGCTTTCAGCAATTTTGAATATTTTTGTTTGATAAAATATTTCAGGTTACAGTTCGTTACGAGGAATACCAAACCAGGATTTCCACTTCTTTCAATAACCAAACGCTTTTTCTCCATGTATACAAAAAAACTATGGACACTCATTCTTATTTTCATTCCCTTTCTGGCAAAAACAGCCGACCCTGTCAGCACACCAGATGAACGTAAAAAGATTGAATGGCTTCCTGTATTGGAGACTTCAAATCCTGACGAATCACCGGTACGTACTTTACGCTTTCAAGGCGGATCCTATAACGAAGATTTTCTTCCTGAATATGTACAAACTGTTAAACTTAACAGTAACAGCAGTTCCATTCAGGCAACATTGAGCAGTGTAGAAACAGATATCCTTCGCGAATCTAATCTTATCCTTCATCCTGAAAAAATCGGAACTGAATTCAAGATAGAAACAAGTGTTGTATACAGGAAAAAAGTTCCTTTCGCTTCGGTGAGAATATTACCGATCCGTAAGAACAAAAACGGTCCGGGTTACAGGTGGAGGAATGTTACCACAGGCAAATGCAAAATCACGTCCTGATGATCTCAAAGAAAATGCTATCGTGGTAATCGGAGAATCCGATGGACATTTTGATCCTACAGATTATGTACTATTCTATGGAACCAGTCAGGTGCGTTGGTTAAGAGACGCCGGAACCAATCATTTCACTCATCTTATCAACCAGTATTCTGACAGCACATTTTATTTCCTTACCACAAGTTTGGGTCCTGGCAAACGAATTCAACAAAGAGCTTCTTCAAGTGCCTCGCCCAACCAAACCGTCACTTCTTTCGACGATTATGCTTACCATGAGATTGATGCGGTTAATTTGCTAAAATCAGGACGGGAATGGTACGGGGAGAATTTTGATAACGTAAACAACACACACAGTTTCACATTTAATTTTCCGGGAACAATCACCACCGACACATTGCTTTTTAAAGCATCAGTCATTGGCCGTGCTGAAAATAGTTCATCGAACTCTTTTTCAATCACGCTAAATGGTCAGACAATTATCACCCAGGCTTTTTCTTCGGTAGGAAGTTCGCCTCAGGATAATTATGCAGCTCCACTTTACCTTTCCAAAACACTTTTTCCGAATTCTTCTTCTATAAATGTTTCTGTTTCAATGAGTACAGCAGATCCTAATGGTCAGGGTTGGCTGAATGCAATCGATTTGAATGCGCGATGTCAGTTGAATATGCTCGGACAGGGAGATCAATTTCATTTCAGGGATACACGATCAGCAGGAATCGGAAATATCAGTGAATTTCAATTGAACAATACACCATCCACTGTTCTTGTATGGGATGTTACTGACCCTATCAATGTTGTCCTGCAGGCTGCTAATTTCAATTCCTCCACAACAAGCTTTATTACAGAAACAAATAGTTTACATGAATTTTTAGCCTTCAATGAAACAGGTGCTTATTCGCCAGTACTTATCGGTCAAATAGAAAATCAGAATTTGCATGCTTCTCCAAAATCAAGCTTGCTCATTGTGACAAATCCCCTGTTCATTGACCAGGCCAATGAACTCGCGGATTTTCACAGAACACACGATAACTATTCAACTGTTGTTGCAACAACGGATCAGATCTTTAATGAATTCTCTTCCGGTGCTCAGGATGTTTCGGCAATCCGGGATTTCGTGAAAATGTTTTATGATCGCGCTTTTTCACCTGCAGATCTTCCGCGCTATTTGCTCATCCTCGGTGATGCTTCCTATGACAATAAATCACGCGTTTCGTCAAATACAAATTTCGTGACTTCGTATCAGTCTGCCGGTTCCCTCAACCAAACTCAGACATATATGTCTGACGACTTTTTTGGCTTACTTGATGATGCCGAAGGAGATTGGTCCAACGGAGAAATTGTAGATATGAGCGTTGGTCGGCTACCAGTTAAAACCGTTCAGGAAGCCGAAGGAATGGTTCGAAAAATACTCCATTATGCGGGTGCAGATTTGAATGGTACTTTAAGTTCAAACGGGATCAACAGCACCGTGTATGCAGACTGGCGAAATATTGTCACATTCATTGCGGATGATCAGGACAGTAACACTCATTTCAAACAAGCGGATACTCTTGCAAGAAGAGTGAGCAGAGATTACCCACTGTTAAACATCGACAAGGTTTATGTCGATGCTTATAACCAACAGTCAACTCCAGGCGGAAACCGTTATCCGGATGGACACAAAGCACTCATCGACAGGGTTCAAAAAGGTGCTCTCTTGCTTACTTATATCGGACATGGCGGGGAAGTTGGCTGGGGCCACGAACGTTTCCTTGAAGTTGACGATATTAATAATTGGAGTAATTTAAATGCAATGCCTGCATTCCTGACAGCCACTTGTGAATTTACACGGGTAGATGATCCGGGTCGTACTTCCGCAGGGGAATTGGTTTTTCTAAATCCAAACGGAGGAGGGATTTGTCTTTTCACAACATCCAGACTGGCATTTTCAAGTTCCAATTACAATTTGTGCCAACGATTCTTCACGCATGTTTTTTCCCAAATCGATGGTCACATGCCTACGATCGGAGATATTTTTGAACAAACAAAAATTGATGTCTACACAGATCAATATGTCCGCAACTTTTTATTGATCGGAGATCCTGCACTTAAAATGGCTTATCCCCAGTTGTCTGTTCGTACCAATACAATCAACGGTAACGATATCACCACTGTTATAGATACGCTGAAAGCATTAAAAAGAATCACGATTACCGGAGAAGTACTCGATGTGACAGGTGCAAAAGCAAGCTCTTTCAATGGAATTATTTACCCTACAGTTTTTGACAAATGGGTTACGTATTCTACTTTGGGAAATGACCGGAATGTAATTACTGATCCCTCTTATCCTGCTCCATTCGAATTGCAGAAAAATATTATTTACCGTGGTAAAGCAAGTGTGGTAAACGGAGATTTCAGTTTCTCGTTTGTTGTTCCGAAAGATATTCAGTTTCAATATGGATCCGGTAAGTTAAGTTACTATGCACAAAATGGAAGCATCGATGCAGCCGGATACAGCAACCGATTGATTGTCGGAGGTTACGATACCTCCGTTCCTTCCGATGCGAAGGGACCTGAGATTAAACTCTACATCAACGATGAAAAATTTGTGAGAGGCGGGATGACCGATAAAAATCCAGTGCTCTATGCAGTGGTGGTTGACAGCAGTGGTTTGAATACAGTTGGAACAGGCATTGGTCATGATATGACTGCAGAACTTGACAACAGCAGCAATAAAATCTATGTCCTGAATGATTATTACGAAAACGATCTGAACAGTTACCAGCAAGGAAAAGTGAAGTATCCCTTCAAAGACCTTTCAGCAGGACCACACAGTGTAAATTTAAAAGTCTGGGATGTTTACAATAATTCCAGTGAAGCCACTACTGAATTTGTTGTTGCTGAGTCTGCAAAACTGGCATTGGAACATGTTCTGAATTACCCGAATCCATTTACCACACATACTACGTTTATGTTTGAACATAACCGTCCGTTCACCAATTTGGATATTCAGGTTCAGATTTATACTGTTTCCGGAAAATTGATTAAAACTATTGCAAGCAAAATATTTTCCGAAGGTTACCGTTCGGATGAACTTGAATGGAACGGACTGGATGATTTTGGTGACAGAATCGGAAAAGGTGTGTATGTTTACAAACTCCGCGTTCGCACTTCTGATGGAGATTATGCTGACAAATTCGAAAAACTCGTGATTCTGCGTTAATTAAACAAAACCATTTTTGTTTATTCACGTATATTTGCCGTCCACATTTTACAACCAAGATGCATTTTACACAAAAAAAGGCCTTTCTAGCTATCTTTAGCTCCCTGCTGGCAGCAGGATCTTCGTCTGCACAGATAAATTCTTTTAAAGACTCTCTTCTCGGACAAATTAATACAATTACCACATCTGTACCTTTTCTCCAGATTGCACCGGATTCCCGTGCCGGAGGAATGGGAGATTATGGTGTTGCAACCACTCCGGATCCCAATTCGATTCACTGGAATCCTGCGAAGCTTGCATTCGCTGATAAAAATTTCGGGTTTTCAATTTCGTATACACCCTGGTTAAGGGCCTTGGTAAATGACATCAACCTGGCTTATATCTCCGGATACAAAAAGCTGAAAGGCGATCAGGCAATTGCTGCCTCCCTCCTTTATTTCTCTCTTGGTAATATCGATTTCACCAATGATAACGCGGAGAAAGTCGGCTCTTTCAATCCGAACGAATGGGCACTTGATGTTGCTTATTCCCGTAAACTGGGAGAAAACCTTTCCGGTGGTTTAGCGCTTCGCTATATCTATTCTAACCTCACCGGTGGAGTCGCTATTGCGAATAACACCATTCAGACACATGCAGGAACTTCTGTTGCCGCGGATCTTTCAGCTTATTACCGAAAGGATATAGAAATTTCCAACAAGAAATCTCTGCTCGCTTTTGGATTGAATATTTCAAATATCGGAGCAAAAATTTCTTACACCGATACCAAATCAAAGGATTTCATCCCGATGAATTTCCGTCTTGGTACCAACCTGAAGATTGATCTCGACAATTACAATACGATTGCATTCGGTGCCGATATCAACAAACTCCTCGTTCCTACTCCTCCAGTGTATCTCAAGACAGATGATGGTCGTGATAGTCTGGATGCGAACAATAACAAAATTGTTCAGGCCGGTAAAGACCCAAGCAATATCGGAGTTCCTTCTGCCCTCTTTAGTTCATGGTCAGATGCTCCTGCAGGATTCAAAGAAGAATTGAAAGAATTCACATATTCCATTGGTGCTGAATATTGGTACGACAAGCAGTTTGCAATCCGTGCAGGTTATTTCCACGAAGCAAGCACAAAAGGAAACAGAAAGTTTTTTACTATCGGAGCTGGTTTGCGTTACAATGTTTTCGGACTTGATTTTGCATACCTGATTCCAACAACTCAACGCAATCCACTGGAAAACACTCTCCGTTTTACTCTGATCTTTGATTTTGAAGGTTTGAAAAAGGAGAATGCAGATCAGACCGAATAGTTTAACCAAAACATAAAAAGAAAAGCGGGTGAATTTCACCCGCTTTTCTTTTTATGTTTTCTTTGTATCCAGACATGAAAAAAATAAGAGTTGGTTTTGGTTTTGATGTTCACCAGTTACAGGATGAACGTGAATTCTGGCTTGGAGGAATACTCGTTCCACACAACAAAGGTGCCTTGGGACATTCCGATGCGGATGTGATGATCCACGCCATTTGTGATGCCCTTCTGGGCGCTGCAAATCTCGGAGATATCGGAAAACATTTCCCTGACACGTCTTCTGAATTCAAGAATATAGACAGTAAAATTCTGTTACGTAAAGTATGCGATCTGCTTGCTGAAAAGGAATGGGAAATAGGGAATATCGATGTAACTCTCTGTCTTGAGAAACCTAAAATAGCCCCATTCATTCCCGAGATGCAGCAGGTACTTTCGACAGTTGCCGGGATCAGTAGCGAAGACATCTCGATCAAAGCCACTACCAATGAGAAATTGGGCTATGTAGGCCGACAAGAAGGTGTTCATTGTTATGCAGTTGCCCTGCTCACAAAAAAATCAGCTTAAAACGAAGTGAAGGTATATCCTAGTCCGATAATATAATCGTTCGCAGGACTTACAAGGCTGTGCTGGATGAGATAGAATAAATTGATGCTGTGGCGTAGGTTGAATTCATAGTCTATTCCGGCTTCCATCCGGTACTTGTCAATGACCTGATCATTTTCCTTTGCATCATCAATGAGGTAGAACAGCTCCGTGGCAACATACGGTGTATACTTTTTATTCAGATCAAATTTTACAGCCAATTTTGTCCTGGAATACCACTCTGGAATTTTGCCAAGTTCGCTGGAATTAATGTCACTGAATTGTTCCTGTATTCGCTCTCTCAATGAAACGGTAACAGGACTTACTTTCACTTTGTATGCCAGATCAAGATAAAACCGATGCCGTGTGCTGTAATAGGTTTCGCGGTTTTTTGCTATCAACCTGTAGTTGAGCGAAGCTTTGAATTTCTTTGTGAAATTGTATTCGACAGAGAGATCTGTAAAATGCTGATCGATTCTGGAAATATTGTCGAACATCCTTACCTGCTCAGCAATAATCCCGGTCCACTGCTGTGTAAATTTATGCTGAAAACTCAGGCTCGTCCACAATCCTGCATCCTCCTGTGCATAACTCTCACCGGAAAATTTCAGAATAAAAACCAGTAAAACAAACCCACGCTTTAATTGACTCATTTCTTTTTTGAGGACACAGTATCCTCGTAAAAATAGATTTTAATGACAGCTATATCTTTAAGGAAATCGATTTTATTGATGCTCACACGGTGAATATCCAAACCCGTACGCTTTCTCAAATCGTCGATCAAAGCATTGTGGTGTTCGGGCTTAATCATTTCTATGTTTTCGTACTGAATAGTCTTGATCATTTCATTCCGGACAAGCCAGTTTCCATCCAATGCATAAGTAAATGCAATCAGGATGATGTTGATGATCCCCAATTCAAAATAAGTTGCTTTACTCACCGCACTAATCAATCCCATCGCAATAACAATGAAGAGGTAGGTCATGTCTTTCGTTGAAATACCCTCGGTCCTGTAACGGAGCATTGAGAATACCGCAAACAAGCCGAAAGCTGCTCCCATACTCAAATCAACTTTATTCAACAGATATGTGATGATAAAGATGATGATGTTGAACAGGAAAAAAGTAAACAGATAATCCTTCTTTTTGTAAATCCTGAAATAGATGAGTCTCACCAGGATGATCATGGAGATAACATCGATTAATAAACGGATGAAGAACTTGTCAGAAAGTTTATCAAAGAGTTCGAATGCTGCTGGATCGTTCATTTTTTATTTAAGGAGTTTTGATAAATACAATAATGTAGGTTTGAAATTATTCTTTTTTATTTCAGGATTCAGGCTGATGACACCCAGACAATATTTACTGATTGATTTTTTCTGGATTGAATGGGCACGCATCATATCGATGAACGGACTTTTGTCACGGCTACTCCCCTGTTTCACCTCGGCGATCACCAATCCGGTATAATTCACACTGTTTTTTGGATCTATGAAAACCATTTCAGTGTCGATTGTAAGTCTTTCCTGGGAATGCTTGTTCACAAAGGTCATCCGGAGGTAATTCACCCAGAGTTTGGCATGCAAAGTTCTCGGATCAACAGGAGAAATACTGCGCACCAGTTCTTCGGATTTATCTGCAATTTGTTGAATAATTTCAGGTCGTTTGATCCGGTCTTTAATGGTTCTTCCTTTGTTATTTTTAAATTTCACTTCGAAAAAATGAAGGTTGGATTCAACATATCTGCGGGCACGGAATTTAAAGCGGTTCAGTTTCCCGTTGTGGTGACGAAGATACAATCCGAAATGCTCTGTATCGAAATACAAAGTCTCATAATGTGTATACCTTTTTTCTCCGGCTTCCAATACAAAATACTGCTCCTTCATTTTTTCCAGAAATTCTGGCAAAAATGAATCGCGGAACATAAATTTGGTATCTACCCGATCGAGCAATTTGACATTGTCCATTTGCTTCAAGGTGATCGGATCAAACGATGCCAGTATAGGATCAAATTGATTCACAGGACAAATTAATATTCGTAAACATATTTCTTTTCAGACTCCAGATTGCCTTTGGCGTCGTAGCTTTTACGACTAACCTTCATCCCTTTGTTATCATACAGGAGAATGACTTTATGAATGACATTGTTTTTATTATCCAGTGTAATTTCCGTTGTCCGGTCACCGTTAGCGTTGTATGTATACACGTCTTTGTCGACAAAGTTACCGCTTCCATCCGAGTGAGATTCTTCAATTTTATCACCGTTAGCGTTATACTTAATCGTTTTCTTTTTCTTCACTTTTCCATCGGCCAGATAGCTCACTTCTTCTGTTTTATCGCCATTCTTATTGAAAACATAAACGAAGTGTGACTTAAAGCTGCCATCATCCTCGTAATTTATTTCTTCTGTCACTTCACCACTTGCATCAAATCGTTGGAAAGATTCATTCATACTTTGCTCTTTCCCGTCTTTTGTAACAACATTTGTAACTTTAACAGATTTGATCTTATTCTTTTTCACGTCCTTTTTACTTTGGGAAAAAGCAGGAAGTGCATGAACTGTGAGAGAAATCAAAATCAAAAAAAGGATTCTTTTCATACTGGATTACTGGTTGTTTTTTAAAATAATGATATCTGGAGCCACTACTGTCTGATTCTTGTCGGTAATTTCGACATTAACAAAAACCGGAACTTTAGGCGATGCACCATTAACCGTACCATTGTATGCTCCGGTAGAATCTTTTGAATAAGCGAAAAGCTTATACTGGCCTTTTTGGAGGTATTTGAATTCGTACGATCCGTCATGCGAGGTTTTGTAATCATTGTCGTAAGTGGCGTGGTCAGCACCATAAATGATGTACACATCCTCGTCTCTTGCAGGAAATGTGTCCTGAGCGCTATTGAATCCGGGATCAAAATCATATACAATGACCTTGCCCGTAATTGTTGATGTACCACCTTCACCAGCATCCTTTTTGCAGGATCCAAGGACCAGTACCGTAAAAACGAGAAGGACCAGTTTGGGAATGAGGGAATTAATATTCATTTTCGGGATTTGTATGAGTTTAAAACAAACGCAAAGATGTGAATAAATTCCATTCTTGCCTCTGTGTTTTTTTGAAGTAAACTCTTGAATACGGTGAAAATTGTTAAAATGTTCTGGTTAAATGCAGTTTATTGTTGAATTTGGAGAGACGTAGATTAAAGCGAATTCTGTTTACTTTTACCCTCCATTTAGAAACTATGAAAAAGGTTGAAATCCATTCAGAATTTGTTGAATACGGCAATGTAGATGAATTGCCTGATGATGATCAACGTTTGGTTGTCGAGGCCCGCTTAAGTGTTAATAAAGCATATGCGCCATATTCGAGATTCCAGGTGGGTGCTGCTGTGTTGCTTGAAAATGGAATTGTCATGCGGGGCAATAATCAGGAAAACGCAAGTTATCCGATTGGCCTTTGTGCTGAACGCGTTGCTATTTTCGCTGCCGGTGCAAATTATCCGGGAGTAAAAATAAAAGCAGTCGCCATTACAGCTCAATCCGACCTCTTTCATATCGATAAACCCATTACACCTTGCGGAGCATGCCGACAGGCAATTGCCGAATACGAACATCGTTACCATGGTCCGATTCGAATGATCATGGTTGGTGAAACCGGGAAAGTTCTTGTTGCCGACAGCATCAGTCAGTTTCTTCCCTATCAGTTTACAGCAGACGATCTCAATTTGAAAAGAACATGACACTTATTGCTGAAACCTATCTTCTGGAAACAATAAAAAGTTTCCGCGGGTTGAAATCGAATGCCGAAAAAGCATTTGCTCAGATTCAGGATGCCGATTTCCATTTTCAACCCGACCAGGAATCCAATAGTGTTGCAATTCTCATTCAACATTTAGCAGGCAATATGTTATCACGATTTACTGACTTCCTCACCAGTGATGGAGAAAAGCAGGATAGAAACCGAGATTCAGAATTTAATGACTCAAAGCAGACCAAAGAACAACTTCTTAATTACTGGAACAAAGGCTGGGACTGTTTGTTCTCTGCATTGCAATCACTTCAGGCAGAAGATTTGTTAAAAACAGTAACCATTCGACAGGAACCACATCTCGTGCTCAGGGCATTGCAACGTCAACTGGTTCATTACGCATACCATACAGGACAAATTGTATTCCTCTGTAAGATGATTCGTAAATCCGGCTTTAAATCCTTATCCATCCCACGGGGAAAGTCCGGGGATTTTGTCCAAGTGGTCCCGGGCGATTCTCGTTAATTGATGACCAAACTTCACGTTGCTTTTTTTCCATTCGCAGCATGAAGAAACTATCCCTGCTTTCTTTCCCTTGTCTGCATTTAAATTCAATCACTGCTCAGGTGAATCTGAAGGATTCAACAGTGAGCTTTACAATGATTGGTGCCACCTTTGCTTATCAACTTCCCGGTGGTGACATGGCCGACCGGTTCGGAAATAATTTCAATGTAGGAGGTGTCTTCCAGATCAAATTAAAAAACAATTTTGTTCTCGGCTTTGATGGCAATTTTCTCTTCAGTGAAAAAATTCGTGAGAACGGAATACTTGACAGCCTTCGTGATCCGAATGGATATTTTATCAATGCAGAAGGTCAAATAGCAACGATTGCTCTCGTGGAAAGAGGATGGAAATATGAATTAAAAGTCGGGAAAGTATTTCCCGTCATTGGTCCCAATAAAAATTCCGGAATTTTGGCAACACTTGGAGGGGGAATCCTTCAGCATAAAATCCGTATGGAAGCTACAGGAGGAAGTTATCCTTCTATTGAAGGCAATTATGCAAAAGGCTATGACAAACTGAGCAATGGATTTTCACTCACAGAATTTATCGGATATATTAACTTTGGGAACCAGCGTCTTGTGAATTTCTATGGTGGCTTTGAATTCACTCAGGCATTTACTCAAAATCGACGAAATTTTGATTTCGATTTGCAAAAACAAGATACTCGGAAACGAATGGACTTACTTTTCGGTTTTCGTGTAGCCTGGATCATTCCGATATACAAAAGAGCACCCAAACAATTTTACTTCGATTAATCCAAACCTGATGAAGTTTATTTATTCGTTAGGATTAAACCTATACTATGCATTGATCTATCTGGCTTCCATTGCAGGAAATGAGAAAGCACAACAATGGATCAGCGGTAGAAAAAACTGGAAGTCTCAACTCGCTGCTTACGGAACAAAAAAAAATAAACGCTATTGGGTGCATTGTTCCTCTTTGGGAGAATTTGAACAAGGTCGTCCACTGATCGAAGAAATCAAAAAAAGAGAACCTGATTCTGAAATTATCCTCACCTTTTTTTCTCCATCCGGTTATGAAGTCAGAAAAAAATTACCCTGCTGCCAATATAGTTTTGTATCTACCCTTGGATACTCCGGGAAATGCACGTCATTTCATCGATCTCTTGAATCCTGACACCGTCTTTTTTATCAAATACGAATATTGGTACTATTATCTTTCTAGACTTCACAGTAAAAATATTAAGGTTTATGTAGTGTCTGCTATATTCCGTCCCGGCCAATCGTTTTTTAAATGGTATGGGAATTTTTTCAAAAAGATGCTCGGATTTATTACCCATTTTTTTGTCCAGGATTCTGTTTCCGGAGAACTTCTCCTGGATAATGGATTAAATAATTTTACTGTTACAGGTGACACACGATTTGACAGGGTGATTGAAGTGGCGACGAAATCTGTTGATATTCCTCTTCTAAAAAAATTCAAATCAGATCACCAGTTATTTATTGCGGGCAGTACCTGGCCGTCAGATGAAGTGTTAATTGCAAAATCAATGTCTGCTCTGATAGCAACAGGTGTGCGGATTATTTTGGTTCCACACGAAGTACAGGAAGAATCAATTCGCGATCTGGAACAAACAATTCAAAAGAATAATTCAGATCTGAAAGTCATTCGTTTTTCTAAAACAACTGAGGAAAAAGCAAGTGTGGCTCATGTATTGATTATAGATTCTGTTGGATTTTTATCTTCTGCCTATCAATATGCAGAACTGGCATATGTGGGCGGTGGATTTGGAAAAGGAATTCACAATATTCTGGAAGCAGCTGCCTATGGAATCCCAGTCCTCTTTGGTCCTGAGTACAGTAAGTTCAAAGAAGCTATCGATTTGATTGAAAAGAAAGGTGCCTTCTGCGTGAACACGGCTGCTGATTTTTCACAGGTATCGACCGATCTCCTCCGGAATGAAACAACACGAGTTGTAGCTGGTCGCATAGCCCGTGAATACGTAATGGAAAATGGAGGTGCAACATCCCGGATTCTCGATGCCATTCAAGCACGGAAGGATTGACGAAGAGGATGACAATGCTCAGTTTTTTTCAAATCTATTTAGTACTTTCACGCAAAGAGAAACAGCTCTGTTGCATCGCACTATGAACCGACTAATTTTATTATTGGTTTTTTTTTCGCTTTATTCTGCAACTCCTCCTGCGATTAAATTGTATTCAACTCATGATGGAGACGTTGCTTTCCGATCGGAAGCTCCGCAGGAAATTATCAGTGCAAAATCAAATCAATTACAGGGGATTCTGGACATTGATAGAAAAGTATTTGTTTTCCGTGTAGAATTGAAGACTTTCGAAGGCTTTAATAGTGGCTTACAAAGGGAGCATTTTAATGACAAATTTCTTGAAACAGAAACCTATCCGGAAGTTATTTTTTCAGGCAAGATTATCGAAGATTTAAATTTCCAAACAGATGGTGTCTATTCTATTCGCGCCAAAGGCAAATTATCCATTCACGGAATCGAACAGGAACGAATTGTAAAAGTTGCAATCACAATAAAAAATCATTTGATTTACATTGAATCTAAGTTTAATGTTCTCCTGGCTGATCACAGCATTAAAGTCCCCAAAGTTGTGCACGAAAAAATCTCTTCTGAGATCGGCATTGAAGTCAAAGCCTTATTAAAGCCTAAATCCTGATTACATGTTTCGCTGGATCAAACGGTATCTGACGGTATCAGCCTTTTTCAGTCTGTTAGGTATGCAGACAGCGATTGCCCTTATCCCAATTTCAAAAGTTTACGAGTTAAAAACCGACATATTCAAACCGCGGATCCAGAAAATCATGAGGGATCAGATGGGAATGTTATGGGTCGGTACAGATCACGGTATATTTCAATTTAATGGCTTAGAATTCATTCCTGTCCGCAGCACAGATACAACATCAAAAACAGTTTCTGCAATGTATCAGGATAGCAGGAACAAGATCTGGATAGGCTATGAGAACGGACGTATAGCAACGATTGAAAGGAATGAACTCACATTTATTTCTGCATTCGGGAATTCATTAAATTCTTCAATCAGCGCTTTTGCTGAAGATTCTGAGGGCAAACTTTTTTTCACCACAAAAGGTGAAGGTGTATTCTATTTTGAAGGCGGGCGTGTATTCAATGTCAATTTATCCGATGGCATGAGCGATAATTATTGCTATACAGCGGTCTTATTAAAAGATGGTAGACTTTGTGTCGGAACAGACCGTGGATTGAATTTCATTCGGATCGAAAAAAAGAAAATAGCGGTAAGCTCCTTTTCATCTGTTCAGGGTTTACCCGACAATATTGTGAGAACGCTCAGCGTAGATCATTGGGGCCATTTATGGATCGGGATGCAGGATCAGGGCATTTGCAGATTGAACCTGGAAAGTATGCAATTGGAAGTCCGCAAGGAATCAATGCAATGGCAGCTAAGTCAGGTGAATGGTGTTTTGCCTCTGGAAAATGAAGTCTGGCTCGCCACAGAAGAAAATGGAGTCCAAATTTCTGACAGTATCGGAAATATGCAACCCTTGTTGTTTCAGGATCCAAAAATTAAGTTGTCACGAATCAACGATATCACAAGTGACCTGGAACAAAATGTCTGGATGGCATCCGGCAATCTTTTGATTCGATCAAGTGGAGAAAAATTAAAATTCTTGTACGGCAGTGCATCAATGCCCTTCCGGTTCAATCATTGTATTCTTGCTGATCGAAAAGGAAATATTTGGTTTAGTCCGGACCAGCAGCTCATTAAAGCCACACCGACATCCAATGGCGAATTCACTTACAAAAAATATATAATTACATCCACAAAGCAGCTTACAGACATTGTAACCCTCTATGAAGATACGTATGGATTTATTTGGATTGGAACTATGGGTGAAGGTGTCTTCCGTTTAAATCCTTCCAACGGAAAAATTAAAAAAGTCCATGGTCAGGATAACCTTGAGAACAGCAGTATCCTTTCAATTAAAGGACAAAATGATGACATCTGGATCACAGGATTTAACGGAGTTGTTAAATGTCATATTGGTGAGCATGGATATTCAGATGATGCACTGCTATCGTGCATCGCGACACCTGAAATTTCCGAATTGTCAAATAATTATGTCTATTGTGTATTGCCAGATAAAAAAGGGAGAATATGGATGGGTACAGATGAACAGGGCCTGGCAATGATTGAAGATAATAAAATCCATTTCTATACAGAAAAAGATGGATTACCCAGCAATACCATTCACTGCATCACTGAAGGAATGAATGGAGATATTTGGATCGGTACCACCGATGCCGGGGTTTCTGTTTTCGACGGAAAAAAATTTGTAAACTATTCTATCAACAATGGATTGAGCGATGCCTCACCGATTTCAATTCATTCTGATAAAAACGGGAACATCTGGATTGTTCATACAAATGGAATAGATATCCTGAATCCGGCGACCGGAAAAATACTTTTTCATGGTGCTGAAGAAGGTCTCGAAGAATTAAATCCGGATCCAAATTCAATTTCCCAGGACCGGAACGGAAATATTTGGATCGGTGCTCAATCCGGTATTCTTGTGAGCCGTCCATTCTCGTTTCAGGTCTGGCCACAACCCAAGGTAAAGATCACCGGCATTTCAGTTTTTCTTCAGGATATTGATCCTGAAAAACAACGTGACTTCGCTTATGATGAAAACAATATCCGGTTCGATTTTTCGAGTATATGGTATTCTGATCCGGAAAAAATTCGATATGCATATTTGCTGGAAGGATACACTACCAAATGGCAGGAAACGAAAGACAGATCTGTTATTTTCCCTAAACTCCCTCCGGGGAAATATCGCTTCAGGGTCAGGGGCAGCCTGAACATCCTGGAGAAGGACACACCGGAAGCGAACTATTCTTTGGTTATCCACGCACCGATCTGGCAGCGCTGGTGGTTTCGTAGCCTGTTGTTTATTACTGCATCCATCTTCTTCTATGTATTGATTCGAAGACGTGAAGAACGTTTGAGAAAAGTGGATCGTCTGCAAAAAGAAAAAATCCAGTTTCAGTTTGAAACACTCCGAAGTCAGGTAAACCCACATTTTTTATTTAATAGTTTCAATACACTAATTACAGTGATTGAAGAAAATCCGACGAAAGCTGTTGAATACGTTGAACGCTTGTCGGAGTTTTTTCGAAACATCGTAACCTACAGGGATAAAGATCTGATTCAACTGGACGAGGAACTCACTCTGCTGGATAATTACATCTTCATTCAGAAGAAAAGATATGGCGATTCACTTCAGCTCAATATTAACCTGGACAAAAGCACGCGACACGCTTTTCTGATCCCTCCACTAACACTTCAGCTTCTCGCTGAGAATGCAATTAAACACAATTCCGTTTCCAAAGAAACGCCACTCGTGATTGATCTGTTTGTGTCGATGGAATTGCTTTACGTGCGCAATAACATGAATCCAAAAATTCAAAAAGAAAAATCAACCGGTCTTGGTTTGCAAAATATTGTAAGCCGGTATAAATTACTTACTAGTCTGCCTGTAAAAATAGACCATGCTGAAGACCATTTCACTGTAGCATTACCCTTACTAAACGAATCACTATCATGAAAATCCTTATCATTGAAGACGAAGAACCAGCTGCACTGCGTTTAAAAAAAATCCTGAACGAATTGGAACCGGATGCACTTATACTGGATGTTATAGTGAGTGTTCGCTCAGCGGTGGAGTGGCTAAAAAACAATGCAGCTCCCGACCTGATTCTCCTGGATATTAATCTGGCCGACGGTTCCAGTTTTGAGATTTTCAAAATGGTGGAAGTAAAAACACCGGTGATTTTTATTACCGCCTATGATGAATATGCGATCCAGGCTTTTAAAGTCACCAGTGTAGATTATCTACTCAAGCCAATAAAAAAAGAGGAACTGAATGAAGCGTTTAAAAAATTTAAATCAATTTACAATCAACACAACAAATCTTCTGTTCCGGATTTCGAAAAATTGTTAGAGACATTGCGCCAGCCACAACAGGAATACAAGAAAAGATTTCTCATTCGATTTGGAGAACATATTAAAGCTGTAGACGCTGAAAGTGTAGCTTATTTTTATACCGAAGAAAAGATCAATTTCATCAGAACACTTGACAATCACACATATCATGTTGATTACAACCTCGACAAACTGGAAGAAATGCTGGATCCAGCCCGTTTTTTCAGGATCAACAGACAATTCATAATCAGTATTGATTCAATTGATCAGATGTTCTCGTTTTCAAAATCAAGAGTTAAAATCAACCTCAAGCCACCAATAAACCTGGACACAATCGTCAGTACTGAACGCTCCCCCCTGTTCAAAGAATGGCTTGCCGGAAAGGAATAATTTAATTTCTTTATTGTATGTCAGCCTAAAAGCCTTGTCTTTATTGGGTTTTATGAACATTTTTAAAAAATTTCTTACTTGTTGAAAACAAGTAAATCAGAAGATGCTTCTCTAAATTCTATTGAATTGCTGATCGTTTTAACATTCTTTTGGTGGATTGACAACCAATTCCTCTCCAAAAGTTGTTAATAAGCCCGTAATTATTGCGTTTCAAAATGTAGTGGTTCATATTCTATACAGATTTGAAGGAGTTCTTTACGATCAAATCAGCAAAAAAACAAAGGATTTAACGTGTTGCCAGCTCAGAACCGATTTCTTCCCGTTCAGCAAAGTCTGTTTAGAAAACGCTAAGTACCACCCTACCTTTGGTGTGTAATTAAAAAAGGAAAAAAAATGAAAACATCAATCAAAACAAAAACACACTTGAACCCGTTGTTCACAGACGTTATCCTGGCAGGGTTCGTGTTTATCCTGGCCTTGTTCCTTCTTATTGCTTACTAATAATATAAAAAAAAATATAAAATGAAAAGGATCCTTCTCACAGTTTCGATATTCCTCACTGCAGCAGTTGCTTTCGGATATTATCTGTTCAACAAACCACACAGCAGCATTGTTGATGAAACACCGATTGCATTATCGGAAGCTCCGGCCCTGGTTGGTGAATATGAAGCAGATGAAAATTCAGCAAATGCAAAATACCTGGGAAAGGTAATCGAGGTTACAGGAACTATTTCCGATAAAAATCTCGATGAAAAAGGGATCTTAAACCTGACATTAAAAGGTGGTGATCTTGCCGGGATCGGTTGTCAGTTTGACAAAAATTTCCAAACCGAAGCCCTCGGACTAAAAAGTGGCGAACAAGTTAAAATCAAAGGTATTTGTACTGGAATATTAATGGATGTCGTTTTGGTTGACTGTGTTATTTCTAAGGAATCAAATTAATTACATCTATAATACGCAGAGTATCAATTTGTACAACCCAAAAGCAATTCATCCAACTAAAGAAAACCAAAAATAAAATCGATCTAACCATGAAAAAAATAATTCTGATTGTTGTTCTGTTTATTACTGCAACAAATATTCAAGCTCAAACCAAATTCTTTACCAAAGCAGGTAAGATTACATTTGATGCAACATCGCCTTCTTCTCCGGATAAAATCTATGGGACGAATGACAAAGCAACAAGTGTTATCGATGCTGCCTCCGGAGCAATGGAGTTTGCACTCTTAATGAAAGCTTTTGCTTTTGATAAAGCACTCATGCAAGAGCATTTTAACGAGAATTATGTTGAGTCTGATAAATTCCCAAAAGCAGTGTTTAAAGGGAGCATTACAAATATGAAAGAGGTAAACCTTCAAAAAGATGGTAGCTATCCTATCAAAGTTAAAGGAAACCTCACCATGCACGGTGTTACAAAAGAAGTTACTGCTGATGGCAAACTCACTGTGAAAGGTGGCGCCATAGTGAACGGTACTTCAAAATTCAATGTGCTGCTTTCTGATTTCAATGTTGGTATTCCATCATTGGTCAAAGACAAGGTTGCACCTGAAGCGAAAATAACAGTAGACATCAATTACGATCCTCTGAAAGCTAGCTAAGCGAAAATATTTTTGTGTTCATGTGGTTGGTACCTTTCCTGCTCCGAGGGCCCGTAAGTCATCGAGACAGGCAAGGGAAATAAACAAGAGAAACAAAAAATAAAACTCAGTAAAAAGCCGGACACTAGTCCGGCTTTTTTTTCTGGTGAACAGTATGAAAATAATCTTGCTTACATCAAAGCTTAATAGAAGTCCCGGATTTCCTGATACTTAATACTGAATAGCAAAATTCACTCTATCAACCCTTCGCAAAGAAAACCCGATCCAGAGACCAGAAATCATTTTGTGGTGGCAACAGGAGCAGTGAAACAATAAATACCATTCGTGGGAGAAAGAAATGCAAATCCCACATTGCTTTGATAGAACTGAAAGCAAATGCGACAAATACTAAATCAGCTGCGAGTAAATACAAACTATACTCCCTGAACAAGCCAAAAAATAACAGTCCGCCACAAATCAATTCAACATATGAACTCAAATAAACAAGTGGACGCAACAATGAAGACGGGATCAATGCATCTTTCAATGAATCATTAAAGGTTCTTACTACACCATCGATTTTTATTTTGAAAATCTTGTCATAGCCCTGAAAATAAAATAAAATTCCGGTCACAAGTCGTAACAGGAGAATTGCAATTGAAATATTAAATTCTTGATTCATAAACTTAATTCAATGGTGTTCTTTTGACCCAAAACGAAGATAGTAAGAAAATTGAATTCCAACGAGCTTATGCAAACCAATAGAATGTACCAAATTGAAATTCCGGAATAATCCGGATTTTCGAAGCAACAAAAATCCGTTTTCTCTTCTAAAGTGAATTTACAGGGATTTCACCTCAATGGTGTTGGCAACAACTATGGTTATCAATTGTCAAACCACGTGCAATCAGAAGGATAGCAACGGAAACTGCAATGAAAGGCGAAATTTTTTGGATGATCATTCGGGTACGCAAGCTGAAAATATTTCCGGCCATGGTTAATGTCAGCATCATGGGTACTGTTCCAAGCCCGAATAAGAGCATATAACTCATGCCTTCTGCCATGGTTCCGGTTGTAGCAGCCCCTGCAAGGGCAAGATATACAAATCCGCATGGCAGTAATCCGTTCACGACACCAATAAGAAATAAAGTTTTTCGGGATCGGAGACCAAATAAAACCTTGAATAGCCCCTTAATTTTTGACGTATACCGAACAAGAAAAAGATTAAGATAATTTACCCTTTTGATTAAAAACGGAAGCATGGCAATTATAAGAATCAGTATTCCGGTTGCAATGGATAACACTTTTTGAAATCCGGCCATTGCGATAGTATGACCAATGATCCCAACCAAGAGGCCAAGGACTGAATAGGTCAGCACTCTGCCTCCATTATAAAGTAATCTGCCACTAAAGAAAGACCAATTTGATTTTTTTTCCAGAGGTAATGCAAGTGCGATGGGTCCGCACATCCCAACACAATGGAAACTGCCTAAAAAACCAACTAAAAATGCTGAGAATAACCACATTTTGCCTTAATCTATAAGTACTTTTTTCTCAGAATAAAACGGTGTTCCCTCCTGGTTCCATTGTACCTGTACATTCCACCATCCTTTTTTCATTTGGGTAATATCCACTTTCTGAGAAAGAATTCCGGATGTTGAATCAACAGGAACCACAAAATCGATGCGGGAGTCGTCCGGTTTGAAAAAAGTAATCTTGCCTGTCCGCACACCACTGAGTGATGGGTAATTAATTTCCATCAATCCATTTTTTGTTTGGATGTTCAGGTCCTCAATCAAAGAAGCCGTGTTTTTTTCCATATCAATTCTCTGTTGATACTTTATTTCATTCTCATAATACTTCTCACTAACAAGATCTACGCGTTGTTGGGTACAGCGGTAAACCAATTGCAAGATGAAACTCATGAAAACGACTAAAAACAATGTAATACCCCAACCCCAGTTAAATTTCATAATCCTCAATTTATATTTGGTCCGAGAAAATTCGTTTTAATTTCATCAAGAATCTGTCCGTTGGAAACTATCGAAATTGTAATGGGTGTTTTTATTTTCACAATATCACTTTTTGGAAGAACAACAAAGAATACACCTTCCAATACAGCATCCTGTTTCAGGAGTGACGGTTCTGGCCCTACAAATTTAAGTTCACCTTTTATATTGTTCAATTTTACTTCAATGGGTAAATCGTGGAATGTTTTATTGACCAATTGAATATTGTATAAATTACTGATCTTATCTCCATCTACTTTCTGAAACATTTGCCCGGGAGTACGAAGAATTGTAGACTCGACATCTGTACGCAATGCCAGCAAAGTGATTAATGTTGTCAATAAAATCAGCAACACAGCAGAATAACCAATCACTCTCGTTGTGATTTTAAATTTCTCCTTTTGGGCAATACTATTTTCGCTTGCATAACGGATCAGTCCTTTGTTTAAGCCGACTTTGTCCATTACATCATCACAAGCATCTATACAAGCAGTACAATTCACACATTCCAATTGTGTACCGTTGCGAATATCGATGCCGGTAGGACAAACATGCACGCAAGCATGACAATCGATACAATCGCCAAACTTCCTTTCCTCATTCTTGTGCATTTTGCCACGTGGCTCACCACGAACATAATCAAAAGCGATCACGACGGAATTTCTATCCAGTAAAACTCCTTGGAGTCGGCCATATGGGCAAACAACCAGGCAAGCTTGCTCACGGAATCGGGCATACACACCATAAAAAGCACCGGTAAACACTACAAGTGCTATAAATCCTCCCATGTGTGAAGCAGGTCCTTCTGTAACAAGCAATTTCAAATCATCAATACCAATGATGTATGCAAGAAATGTATTCGCTATGAGAAAGGCGAGAATGAAAAAAATTCCGTGTTTAAAAAATTTCTTTTTGATTTTATCTGTTGTCCAGGGCGCTTTGTTCAGAACCTTTTGCTGTGTGGAATCACCTTCAATCGCATATTCAATTTTACGAAAAACCAATTCCATGAAAATTGTTTGAGGACATGCCCAACCGCACCAAACTCTTCCGAAAATTGCAGTGAAGAGAATAATGAAAACGAAGAATGTAAGCATGGCCAAAACAAACAGAAAAAAATCCTGTGGCCAAAATGGAACTCCAAAAACAATAAATTTCCGTTGGAGCACATTGAACAACATCAGCGGATGCCCGGCAATTTTCATGAATGGACCACCGAACAAAAGCGCTAAAAGGACGATACTAACTATCGTCCTTTTGTTGTAATGCTTTCCTTTTGGTTTCTTCGGGTAAATCCAGGCTCTGTCTCCATCTTCACTGATCGTTGAGATGTGATCGCGAAAATCCTCCGTTCCACCCGGAATTGCTTGTGTTGACATAAACACTTTCTTCCTTTTTTTTATATTTTTTTAGCAGCAGTTGAATCCATCAACACCACCGTGCTGTCTGATTTTCCGGCTGTACTATCGGCTGAAACAGTAGCTTCCTGCCATATCGTCCCTTGTGCTTCTTTTGCTCCCGGAGGGTTCGTGCCTTCCAGTGTGAGAATATAACTGCCCACAACCTGAATTTGTTTTGGTGAAAGCTGACTTTTCCAGGAGATCATTCCTTTTGAAGGTACGCCATTGGTAATTGTTGCGAATATGTTTTTTATACCGCCACCATGAATCCAATAGTTATCCGTCATATTGGGACCTACATTTCCTTGACCTTTATCTCCATGGCATGCAACACAGAATTTTACAAAGATATCTTTGCCTTGCGCAAGAGAATTTTCATCCGTCAACTTAATCACGTTTGCTTCAGTCACAAAATTGGCATCATTTTTCAATCTCGCTTCCTTCGCATCATTGGCCATCTTCATTTCTTCATCGTACTCTGCAATCTGGAGTTTGCCGGATCCGGAAACATGATAATTTATCAGGTAAACAAATGCGAAGATGATAGTAATGTAAAACCCCCATTTCCACCACGGTGGTAACTGGTTATCCAGCTCCCTGATTCCATCGTAATTATGGTCAAGCATAACATCCCTTTCTCTTTCAACCGGAACAGATTTAGTCATCATCTGCATCAATTTATTCCAGGATGTTTGTCGACGAACATGTTCAGTTACACCCGGAACAGCACCTTGAACGGTGCGTCCTGACTTCTCGTCCAATGTTTTTGTTAAAACATTAATCGTATGGCTTAGTGCAAATATTACAGCAATGAGGATGCCACCGATGAGTAGCCAGATATATGTTGCCGGCTCAAAAAACATCCTTGGTATCTGAATGGGTTGCTCTTTTAATGTCGAATCTGCTACT
Organism: Bacteroidota bacterium; assembly: GCA_016720655.1. GTDB lineage: Bacteria > Bacteroidota > Bacteroidia > AKYH767-A > 2013-40CM-41-45 > JADKJP01. Next base: position 992,149 of record JADKKE010000032.1, on the reverse strand, counting down.
GCAACTTGCTGTCCGATTGCCTGGATTGAGTACAAGAGAATTCCTCCTGACAATGTGAAGAAGCGCAGAAATTTATTTTTATTCGGGTTCATACGTTCACGGTTTAATTATTTTCTGAATGATGTACGGGTGTGTCATTTAATGGCATGGAGCCAAGCTCCTGCATAGCAGCTGCGTCTGATTTCATCACCCAGATTCCCATCACGATGAAAAAGAGGAAGAAAACGACGAGGGAGAAGAGCGGATAAGTCGCGATCCCTTCAATTCCTTGCAAATAATTCTTAAACATAGTATAGGTTTTATGGGTTATGGAATTATTTCTGTGCAGTTTGTTGATCTTTTATTTTAATATCAGTACCCAAGCCTTTGCAGATAAGCAATCAAAGCAATGATTTCCTTCTTCGAATCAACTTTGATTCCTGCCTTTTCAAGATCTGCTGCGATTTCAGCGGATTGTTTTACCAGTGCATCATTCGCCTGAGCATCGAATCCATCCGGATATGGTACTCCCAGTTTTTGCATGGTCCTGATTTTTGCTGCGGTAGATGAAACATCCAAATCAGTCTCAAGCATGAATTCGTATGCCGGCATAATTGAACCCGGTGACATAATTGTAGGATCCATCATGTGATTGTAATGCCATGAATTCGGATACTTACCTCCTTCACGTGCAAGATCCGGACCGGTACGTTTCGAACCCCATTGGAATGGGTGATCATAAACAAATTCACCGGCTTTGGAATATTCACCGTAACGTTCTGTTTCGGAACGGAACGGACGGACCATCTGGCTGTGGCAGGTATAGCATCCTTCACGGATATAAATATCGCGGCCTTCCAATTCCAAAGGTGTATATGGTTTCACTGATGTGATCGTTGGTACATTCGATTTTATTGTCATCATTGGTACAATCTCAACGATACCTCCAATTAGAATTGCAACAAGTGAGAGCAATAAAAACTGAACCGGTCTGCGTTCAATCCAACGGTGCCAGTGACCATGTGATGCAGGAGCAATTTTTTCAAGTGGTGCAGCTTCTGCTGCCTCGTCACCGATGAATTTTCCGGATGCCGCAGTTTTCCAAAGGTTGTAAATCATGACAATCACACCAATGAAATAGAGGGAACCACCAACAACACGAAGTTTGTACATCGGAAGAATCTGAACAACTGTTTCCAGGAAATTTGGATAACGCAAGACACCATCTGGCGTAAAATCTTTCCACATCAGAGATTGAGTGAAGCCTGCCCAATACAAAGGAATTGCATAAAAGAGAATACCCAATGTGGCTATCCAGAAATGGAAATTCGAAAGCTTCTTACTGAACAGTGGCTTGTTGTACAATAACGGAATCAACCAATAGAGGATACCAAATGTGAGCATCCCATTCCAACCCATTGCTCCAATGTGAACGTGAGCAATTGTCCAGTCTGTAAAGTGAGAAATCGCATTCACACTCTTAATAGAAAGCATCGGGCCTTCAAAAGTCGACATACCGTAAGCCGTTACAGCCACTACCATGAACTTCAATACAACGCTTTCACGAACCTTATCCCATGCACCACGCAGAGTCAACAATCCATTGATCATACCTCCCCAGGAAGGTGCAATGAGCATAATGGAGAACACAACCCCAAGTGATTGAGCCCAATCAGGCAATGATGTATACAACAGATGGTGTGGTCCTGCCCAGATGTACAGAAAGATCAAAGCCCAAAAGTGAATAATTGACAATTTGTAGGAATACACAGGTCGGTTTGCAGCCTTTGGAACGAAGTAATACATCAATCCCAGATAAGGCGTTGTTAAAAAGAAAGCAACCGCGTTGTGTCCATACCACCACTGAACTAGTGCATCCTGAACTCCGGCGAAAATGGAATAACTTTTTAAGAAGCTCACAGGTAATGCAAGTGAATTTACAATATGCAATACGGCAACTGTTATGACTGTTGCGATGTAAAACCAAATTGCCACATACAGATGGCGCTCCCTGCGTTTAAAAATCGTTCCAAAAAGGTTGATCGCAAATACTACCCAAATCAGCGCAATCATGATATCAATTGGCCACTCCAATTCAGCATACTCTTTACTTGTTGTGATGCCGAATGGAAGCGTGAGAGCAGCCGAAACTATAATCAGCTGCCATCCCCAAAAATGAATTTTACTCAAAGCATCACTGAACATTCTGGCTTTGAGTAAACGCTGGAGTGAATAATAAACTCCCATAAAAATACCGTTCCCAACAAATGCAAAAATTACAGCATTCGTGTGAAGCGGGCGCAATCTTCCAAATGTCAGGAAAGGCGCAAGATTTAGTTTGGGATTCGTTAATTGAAGAGCTACAATGAGCCCAACAAGCATGCCTACTAAGCCCCAAATAATCGTGGCAACGGCAAAATTTCGGACAATCTTATTGTCGTAACTGAATTTTTCAATGGTCATAAATCCTCGTTTGTTGTATTATTTCTTGTTGGTTGATCGCTATCAAAGAGTATTCTCACAGAGGGTGTGTAATCGTCGTCATATTGCCCATCCTTAACGCTCCAGATAAAAGCAATTAAGAAACCGACGGCAAGAATTAAACTAAAGAGAATAAGTAGAAAGATTACACTCATTTCCACGTAAGTGATTTGCGATCAAAAATATTCTCAAATCATACACTGCTTCATGATGATAGTCACCTGAACAAATGACATTTATCACATTTGAAATTGACCAAACTATTCATTTGCAAGAGCTTGTTTATAAGCAAGTTATGCTTGGCAGCATGAAATTAAGAAGAGGGAATATTAAAATTAAAACAGGCAAGGCTTTTAACTTACAAACACCATTATAATCAGGGTGTTTAAGTCGAAACTTATCTTCTCGCTATAAAATTGGACATACCCGTGGTGAAAGCAATAATTGATATGGAACTGATCGGCATTAAAATAGCAGCGATCACAGGCGACAAGGTTCCCTGCATTGCGAAATAAAGCCCGATGAAATTGTAGCCCAATGCAATCACAAAGCTTCCAAGAATAATCCGGTGACTTGCCCTGGAAATAGCAAGGATGCTCCCCAACCAACGGAATTTTCCTGCATTTAAAATTGCATCACAAGCCGGGGAGAAATTATTGATATCATCAGAAATTGAAATACCGACATCACTTTGTTTGAGGGCGCCAGCATCATTCAAGCCATCTCCGATCATCAGCACATGCTTTCCATCCTGTTGCAATTCCTGTATGGCTTTTAACTTATTGGCTGGTGTCTGACGGAAAAGTATACTTGCTTGCGTGCCGAACACTTTTGACAGGTATTTCTTCTCTCCTTCATTATCTCCAGACAATACTACCAATTCAAATTTCTTTCGTTTTAAATACTCCACCAATTCCACAAGTCCTTCCCTATAATTATTTTTAAATGAAAAATAACCTCTCGGAAGATTATTGATACTAAGAAACACTCTTGTTGTGAGATCCTTATCAGATGTGTATTCAATTGCCGTAGCTGTGAATGCGGCTGATCCCAACCGAACCTTTGAATCACTAACATTTCCTGACAAGCCTTCGCCTGGAATTTCCATATAATCATTCACCAATTTCAAGGATGAGCCCTTGATACTTTTAAAAATAAGCTGACTTAAGGGATGAGAGGATTGATGTACCAGGGATCGCACTTTTAATGTTTCTTCCTCCGTTAAAGGATCACCATGAAAATTAACGGATGCTGAATTGTTATGAGTCAAGGTTCCTGTTTTGTCAAAAACTATAGTCGAAATTTTCGCCAATTTTTCAATCACAGCAAAATTCTTGAGATAAAATTCATTTCTACCGAAAATTCGTAGAATATTTCCCAATGTAAACGGTGAAGAAATTGCAAGAGCACATGGACATGCAATAATTAACACTGCCGTAAATGCATTCCATCCACGCAGGTGATCTCCTTGAAGAAACCAAAATCCCAATGCGAGTAGTGACAAACCAACAATTACAAAAGTGAAATAATGGCTGATTTGATTTACCAGTTGCTGGAACTTCCCATCGTCATGCTTTTGCAAATAAGCGTCTTTGTTCCACAATTGTGTGAGATAACTTTGAGAAACTTCCTTCACAACTTCCAATTCAACAAGCGCCCCTTTCTGCTTGCCTCCGGCATAAATCAATTCACCTGATTTTCGCTCAACAGGGATTGATTCACCGGTTACGAAAGAATAATCTATCTGGGCACTTCCTTTTATCAAAACAGCATCAGCAGGAACCAATTCTTCATTGCGGATCAAAATCCGATCTCCGATTTTCAATTGTGAAACAGGAACCGAGGTTTCCCTTCCCTCCTTTCGACACATAACTGCTATCGGGAAAAATGATTTGTAATCTCTTTCGAAAGAGAGTGTCTCGTAAGTTTTGTCCTGAAACATCCGACCCAACAACATAAAAAAGACAAGTCCAGACATCGTGTCCAAATACCCTGCTCCTGTGGCTGTAGCAATTTCAAGCAGACTACGCACAAACATGACAAGAATCCCAAGTGCAATTGGTACATCAATGTTTAGGAATTTCTGTTTTAAACTTGCAAAAGCTGACACAAAAAATTGCGAGGAACAATAAAAGAATACCGGTAGTGATAGTGCCAGGTTGATATAACTAAATACTCCTTTGAAACCCGGGTCTATATAATCACTCAGTGAAAAATATTCCGGAAAACTAAAGAGCATAATATTGCCAAACGCAAAGCCGGCTATACCAATTTTATAGATTCTTGTTCTGTTTTTAGGTGCTGCTTGTCTGTTTTCCAGATCATTCAAATTGATTACAGGCTCATACCCGATCATTGTCAACATCTCCACAACCTGTCGCAGACTGATCTTTTGTTCTTCAAATACAACAATCGTTTCACGTTTCAGAAAATTCACCTGGGAACGAACCACCGCTGAATTAATTCTGCTCAAATGCTCCAACAACCAGATACAACTGCTGCAATGCATATGAGGAATGTAGAAATTGATTGTCGTGTATTTACCATCAGTAAAGTTGACCAGTTTTTTTCGTACTTGATCATCGTCAAGAAATGCATATTTCTCCTCTAGAAATCTTCCTTTTGGTGATTGTCCGGGAGAAGCATTGTACTGATAGTAAGAACATAAATTATTCTCCTGAAGTATCTCAAAAACCAATTTACAACCTTCACAACAGAAAACCTTATCATCACGGCGGATGACTTCATCTTTGCAATCTTCACCGCAATGATAGCATGTTAATGCTGTTTCTATTGTAACCATAATCGTTTCAAAAATTAATTAACCAGCTCAAAAGCATAAATTAAACACCAATCATCTCCGGTTAATACATTCCGGCAATTGTGATAACCCAGCCTTTGATTCGTAAAAAAAACACTTTCAGTCAACAACAAACATGACAAAAATCAGCTGCAGGTACCGCCTCAATCTGCCAAGGGTCTGAGATATTAATTTAGACGTAATAAATCCCATTACGGTGAAAAACGAAATGAATAATCTGTTCACAACAATGAGCATCATAATTAAATTAACAAAATAGAAAAACCCCTTCTTTCTACAAATCCGATCTAGCCAATGGACTTTAGAAAGAAGGGGAAAACAACACAATCAACCTAATTTAAACGAACACTAGCCTCGATAATAACCTCTCCTTTTACTGACTTGCTGATAATGCAATATTTTTCTGCTTTCGCCAATAAACTTTCAATCACATTTTCTCCCGGATTATTCATGAACTCAATAAACGGATGAACAATAAAGCGTTTTGCCTCGTATGGACCATTGCCTTCTCTTTCAAATTCAACGGAAGCTTCAACATGAAATTTTCGAATCGGTGCTTTCAACAGCTTGGCAAAATGCATGAACGTTGTTGTATAGCAAGATGACAAGGAAGAAATCAACAGGTGCTCAGGCGACCAAATTGATTCCTTGCCATTAAATTCAGGAGGAGGTCCGATCATCAAAGGAGATCTGACTCCGGCATGAACTGTTGCTGAATCGAAATTATCATCCCAGTCAAGTGAGACTTTGTACTGATTTTGAATCTTTGTATCGACAGTCATGGCTATCCGATTTAAACGATGTCAAAATTGCGAAAAGATCGCCTGAATTCTCATGAGAAAAATCAGTTTAACATTTGATACAAATCACATTAAACAAAATTTTGCTAAAACCATCCTGTTTGCTGCAATTTTCCATCTCCCCACTGATCATCTCAGTGAGACTTTAACGTTTGTTGTTACTACCAAATATTTTTTTCTGCCACACGTTCAGAATTAATCATTTCATTTATTGTGTGACTTGTCGTGTGGATTTACTGATATTTCTTCATATTCAAAACATGGTTAACTACCAAGAATCGGTTGATTTGAGAAATTGTGTATCTTGGGGAAAGCAAAATGTGTTCGGTTTTTTAGGAATAAAGATCTTCAAAAATTAACTTGCTAATGATGCCTGAACATAGGTTCAGTTTGTTTCAAGAATGATCCTGAATTCCTCAAAACAAAAAATGTTGAATGATAATGGAACAAAAAGCTCAACAATTATTAAACAGTTTTCCAGAAGAAAAGAGAATTCTTGCAGAAAAAGTCCGGGAAATTCTTCTCCAATCATCGAAAAAGCTTTCCGAAACAATCAAATGGCGGCAACTAACATATGTTTCAGGTAAGACAAATATTGCTTTCATCTATACATATAAAACAACTGCATACATTAATCTGGCTTTTTTCAATGCGACCTCACTTGATGATCCTCGCAATTTATTTGAAGGTACAGGCAAAGGCATGAGACACCTAAAAATTGCCAGCGAAAAAGATATTCGAGCTGTTCAAATAAAAAAATGGGTAATACAGGCCTTAGAAATCAGAGATTCCAAACGAAAGTAATCAAGAATATAATAAAATGAAATTATACATCTATTCCATCATTACAGCAATTATATTTTCTGCTGATAATTCCATAGCACAAAACTATTGCATAGCCGATCGATTTTCAGAAATAGCATTGTTCGATAGTTCTGAAATTCGAATAGACAGCAACATCGTATTTGCAAATCCATTTCATGCATTTACCCATGCTCAAGTAGAGCTGAAAATGGATATTTATTCTCCTTCATTTATTGCTGATACTTTCATCCAACGCCCATTCATTCTGCTTGTGCACGGTGGAGGGTTTCTTGCAGGAAGTCGAAAAGAAATGTCTTACGAATGCATGGAATATGCCCGTCGTGGTTTTGTATGTGCTACTATCGATTACCGGCTTGGTTGGAATTGTGCGGCGACAGATGTTCTTTCAATTTGCCTGTTCTGCCAATCCCTCAACAACGAACTTATCACGGCCACCTATTGCGCAGCACAGGATGCCAGGGCAGCAATGCGCACTATTTATGCTAATTCTTCTCTGTACCGAATTGACCCCAACTACTTATTTATAGGTGGTGAAAGTGCAGGTGGAATCACAGCAATGCATGCCGCTTTCTGGGACCAGACTGAAGCAAATGCCTTTGATCCAAATGCAATCTCCAGAGCAGGAATTTTGGATACTGCCGGGAATTCACTTCCATCAAATTATCAGATTCGCGGTGTGATCAACTCCTGCGGTGCTGTTTCTAAAGACAGCATCGTTTTAAACAATGGGAATATACCTGTGATCAATTTTCATGACGAATTGGATTGTGTTGTGCCCTCCCGCTATGGTCAGGTGATCAGTTGCTTGTGCCAGCCATACTATTGGGCCGCTGGTTCTGAAATTCTGTATTCCATTTTGACTTCATCCGGTACTTGCTCGCAATATTATCAGGTCCCTTTAAGTACCGGTCATTGCTCCTTTCCTAAACCGCAGTTGATTCAAAAAGCAAGTTGTTTTATAAAAACAATCTTTTGCAATTCCTGCCAATCCTCTTTTTCAAATCAGCCCGGAATTGCTGTTAGTTGCAGTGCTTTGAATGACATCAACCAAGAGGACAACTATGTGCCGCTTACATTTTGCGAATTGCTGAATACTTACAATGGAAATTATGTTCTTCAAAGAAAACATGCGATCGGCTCAATTTTATTTCATCTTTTGGACAGTACCGGCAAACTGGTACTTTCCGGAGAATTGAACCCTGGAGAACAAGAGAAAATAATTTCACTCCAATCCTTCTCTTCAGGAATCTATCTTTTGCATACAACAACATCAAATTCAAGTAAAACATTTAAAATTGAAAATCATTGATCTAAGGGCACCACTAAATGACTGATCGAAAAATCATTTTATACATTGCTGTTAGTCTGGATGGATATATTGCAGGCAATGATGGCAGCCTTGACTTTTTATCACTCGTCGAAAATCCTTCTGAAGATTATGGATATCTGGAATTCACCAAATCAATTGATACGGTTGTCATGGGAAGAAAAACCTACGATAAAGTACTCAGTTTTGGAATTGATTTTCCTCATAAAAACAAAAAATGTTTTGTCGTAACAAAAACAAAACAAGGAAAAGATGAAAATGTAGAATTCTGGAACAAAGACCCCGGAGAATTGATCCGTAATTTATTGGATCAAGAAGGCAAAAATATTTTTATAGACGGTGGAGCAGCGCTGGTAGATGCACTGATGAAACTGGATTTGATTGACAGATATATTCTATCGACAGTACCCGTCTTTATCGGTGACGGGATTCCTTTGTTCAAACCCGGAAGGCCAAACATGAAATTACAGCTTTTGCATTCTGTTTCGTATTCAAGCGGACTTGTACAAAACTGGTACGAACGCATCAAACAATAACATTGGTTTCTCAACTCAAGCCTTCTATTTCTCCATTCACAAGCCGGATCCGAACAGCTTGTGGGTCTTCGGTAAACCGGGCATTCGCATTATTTCTCCTGCAATTGCAACAATAAATCCCGCTCCTGCATTAATCACAACATCCTGGATAGTGAGTGTAAAATCTTTTGGTGCATTGATCATTTTGGGATCATCGCTGAAAGAGTATTGTGTTTTAGCGATACAAACCGGAAGCCGGGCCCATCCCAAACGCTCGAATTTTTTGAGCTTGGTTTCTGCTTTGGGTCCAAGAACTACATGACCGGCGTGATAAATTTTCTTTGCAATTTTTTCGATTTTTAATTTCAATGGATCTACATCATCATAAGTGAACAAAATAGGTGAAGATGGAGTTTCTTCAATTACTTTCACTACAGCTCTTGCCAAATCACTTGCACCTTCTCCACCTCTTTCAAAACCATAATTCACAACAAACGATACACTCTTGTCCTTACACCAGTTGCGGATATATTCAATTTCATCATCGGAATCAAAAGGATAGTGATTGAGTGAAACTACTACACTCTGTCCAAAAGCTCTTAAATTTTCTACGTGACGTTCAAGATTCGGTATTCCTTTTTGCATCGACGAAAGGTCCGGTTTCTTCGTTTCCTCATAAGGTACTCCACCATGCAATTTCAAAGCCTGCGTACTCAACACCAGGACGGTTGCTTTGGGCTGGAGTCCGGCAAGTCTGCATTTAATGTCGAGAAATTTCTCAGCACCAAGGTCACTTCCGAATCCTGCTTCAGTCACAACGTAATCAGTGAGTGACAATGCCATTTTTGTTGCGATCAGTGAATTGCATCCGTGTGCAATATTTGCAAAAGGGCCGCCATGAACAAAAGCCGGTGTATTTTCCGTAGTCTGAACCAGATTCGGCATCAATGCATCTTTCAACAAAACAGTAATTGCTCCGGCAACTCCAAGATCCTTCACTGTAAAAGGAGATTTGTCTTGTTTGTAACCAAGCACAACACTTTCAATTCTTCTTTCAAGGTCATCAAGACTAGTGGCCAGACAAAACAATGCCATGATTTCAGAAGCTGGTGTGATGTCAAAACCGGTTTCAACCAAATCGGTACGGCTTCCTTGTCCAAGTCCTGTTATGATATTCCTGAGTGTGCGGTCATTTACATCGAGTACTCTTTTCCACACAATGGATTCGAGCTGCTCGGGTTTATTGTGAAACTGATACTGGTGATTATCCAGCAATGCTGAAATCATGTTGTGAGCAGAAGTAATCGCATGAAAATCGCCAGTGAAATGGAGATTGATTGCATCCATGGGAAGCACTTGCGCATATCCACCGCCGGTTGCTCCACCCTTCATTCCGAAACACGGTCCGAGGCTGGGTTCCCGTAGAGCTACCGAAGCCTTTTTCCCAATTTTATTCAACCCCAATGAAAGCGAAATAGAAGTAACCGTTTTCCCAATCCCGGCTTTCGTCGGTGTAATAGCAGTAACAAGAATCAAATTGCTTTTTTTGATTTTGTCATCATTCATGTATGTCAATGGAACTTTTGCAATGTACCTTCCATAGGGTACAATTTCATCAGGATTAATTCCCAGTTTTGAAGCAAGAGTTCCGACTGAGTCGAGCTTTGTATTGCGCGAAATTTCTATGGCTGAAAGCATGGTGGTGGTATTGGATAAATTTTATGTTGAAACGATGCAAGATAAAGAGGATGTGGAGAATGACAAGGGTATCCGTCATGCTTCAAATCATTAAAAATGAACACACTACTTTTTACTCGTAATTAGAATCGAATTCCTGTCGCAATCAACCTTCTTTTTTCAAACCCGGATACTTTAATTTTAAGGCCTGCAATGCTTCCACCACTTTCTTGAGAATCAAATATTCTTTGTACCAATTTTGATCTGCAGGAACAATATTCCAGGGAATTATTTCGGAGCAATTTGCAAATGCATCTTCGTAAGCTTTCATGTATTGAGGCCAGAAATCTCTTTCCTTCAGATCATTTTCATTGTGCTTCCACATTTTTGAAGGATCGTGCAGGCGCTCATTAAGACGTTCAATTTGTTCCTCCTTTGAAATGTGGAGGTAGAATTTTAAAACAACCGTATTCGATTCGGACAACAATCTTTCGAATTCATTAATTTGATGGAAACGTTTTTTGATTGTCGGTTCATCCACCCACTTGTGTACGCGTTGAATAATCACATCTTCATAATGAGAACGATTAAACACATGCATCATTCCTTTTTCCGGCACTACCTGATGAATTCTCCAGAGAAAATCGTGCTTCATTTCCAATTCAGTGGGACGCTTGAATGAAATTACTCTGCATCCCATCGGATTCACAGACTCGAAAACATTACTGATTGCTCCATCTTTTCCGGCTGCATCCATACCCTGAAGTATTACAAGTAGCGAATGTGAAGCTGATGCAAATAATAAATTCTGCAATTCCGCCAGCTGATCCTGAAGCTTTGAAATTTCCTTCTTGATTTTTTCTTTGCTCAACTCCTTCGGTGCGCGGGTGGAAATTTTATTTAAAATTAATTTTGGCATGGGAAAGATTTTATTTTTGATTGTAGATTGTAGATTGTAGATTGAATCGGCGAAAGCATTATTAATTATTTAATAGCGCACAACTAACTCATAACTCTCAACTCATAATTCATAATTCTAAATTCTAATTTCGCAGCTCATCAAAACGCCTCTTTAATCATAACATAAAGTCCATGCGATTCTTTTGACCAGCCATAATCGATGCGAAGATTCAATTTTTCACGTTCTTTAATCATAAGCCGCAGCCCACATCCATACGTAAAGTGAATTCCAGGCAGAGAGTACTGATCTAATTCCGGACTTACTTCTCCTGCTCCAACAAATCCCACCACACCCATTCTCCAAAATAAATATTGCCTCCATTCTGCCTGAATAGCAGAATAGGATTTATCAGCAAATCGTCCTTTGTAATAACCTCGCATGATTTCCGGTCCACCGAGTGCTGAAAGATTCCGGATTGGAATATTTCCTTCACTACTTTTGTAAATTCCCTGCAGAGCGAGAACACTATTTGTTCTCCACGGAATGAATTTTCGAATATCAAATGTCAATGTAGTGAACCCATAATCACTTCCAATTTCTCTGTCAAAGGATGTAAAATTTAACTCTGCAAAAAATCCTTTACTCGGACTGTATGCATTGTTCCGTTTGTCCCAGGTCAAAAGCAAACCGAAGCCGCCGACTTTTCCACCGTTTTTGCCGGCAATATGTTGCGAATCAAAAACACCACCTGCAGTGTAGCTAAAATCGTGAATATGTTGGAATTCATAGCTGGCACCGAGGTACAAATTCTTATGCAAGCGGTGTAAAATCTGTGGATTAAAAAAAAACTGTTTGTAATCGTAGCTTTCTTTCGAATCCTCAGGGGAATGATTTCCAATTCCCCAGGTTTTATCCGGATAATAACTGTAAGAGGTCTGCATACGCAAAATTCGTTTTTCCATTGACGAAAAAACGACTGCATTCAGCACCAGTACCAATTGTTGCTTTTGTGTTGCCAGAGCAACGATATTTACATCGGATGTTCTTAAATCTGTTTCTTTCTGATTGGCCTTGAAAAAAAAGGCTGTTGCCAAACCAATCCCCCATTTGGTCTCCGGAGAGCGAATACCAAATGGAAAAACCAAAAAACGAGATGTTTCAGAATCTGAAAGGGTATCATTGGCCGAAATTCCTGCCAGAATATCAGACGAAATAAGGGAAAACAAGAAAATCCAAAGAAGTCGATGCCGGGCCATGAAGGATGGCGAAGGTAACATTTGACACGCTACAGGTCAAGTCGTCACCGGTTGGCCCTTATTTCAAAAAAACTGGGGACACTCGCTATCAGAGCAATTAACTTTTCAGACAGTCTGACTAAAAATCTGAGATTCGGGTTGCTTTCTCCACAATCTTGCATCCAATGCCATACAAATATTCCGTACAAATGCTCTTCCTTTTTCTGTTACTTCCAGACGGAAAGGATGAAGTACCAGGAGTTCATCCTTGATCATTTCACTGAGACGATCAAGTCCTTCATACAATGCTTCAGACTGATCGGCAGCATTTTCCCAAGAGGTCTCAAAATGACACATGAGATTGAGGATATGCCTGCGAAGAACAAGATCTTCATCACTGAGAATGTGACCTCGCACAATTGGCAACTGCCCATCATTCACCATCTGAACATAGTCCTCGAACACTTTCACGTTTTGGGCGAATCCCGTCCAGGAATCACCAATACTTGACACTCCGAGTCCGAGCAGGAGTCGAGTATTGGTAGTTGTATAGCCCATAAAATTTCGATGCAATTTTTTTTCGGAATAAGCCTTGTACAATGAATCACCCGGTAAGGAAAAATGATCCATTCCAATTTCGAGGTAACCAGAATCTTCGAGCATTAATCTGCCTTTTTCATAGAGTGCACGCTTTTCTTCACCTTTCGGCAGATCATCTTCGGTAAATCTCCTCTGTCCTGGTTTTAACCAAGGCACGTGAGCATAACTGTAAAACGCAATTCGATCAGGCTTGAGTTCCCGGACTTTTTCAATTGTATCAATAATTGTCGCCATTGTTTGCAAAGGCAATCCATAAATCAGATCGTAGTTCACGGATTCGTAACCAATTCTTCGGGCTGCCTCCGTAACAATTTTAACTTGCTCAAAAGTCTGCGTTCTATGGATGATGTACTGAACTTTCTGATCAAAATCCTGAATACCGAAACTGACTCTTCTAAATCCGAGATCGTACAATTTTTGGAGTTGTTCAACATGTGTATAATTCGGATGGCCTTCAAAACCAAATTCATGATCAGGAGCAATCTCCGAATCTTTCAAGATACCAAGAATCAATTTTTCGAGATTTTCACAACTGAAAAAGTCGGCGTACCGCCTCCGAGATGAATCTCCTTGATTCTGGGTTTACCGGGAAACTGCTTCAGATACATCTCCCATTCTTTCAAAACGGTATCAATGTATGGAACTTCTACAGCATGATTTACAGTGATTCTCGTATTGCATCCACAATACGTACAAAGGCTTTCACAAAAAGGCAAATGAATGTATAAGCTTATTCCTTCTTTATCGTTAGTGGCGAGAAAAGTGTCTTTAACAAGTTTGTACCAATCTTCAACCGATGGGGAATTGTCCCAGTATGGAACTGTGGGATAGCTTGTATAACGTGGACCTGCAACATTATACTTTCGTGTTAATTGAATATCCATTTTTTTTTAATTGTCTTCAGCTCTCCATTCTGCATAGGAACTTGCTGTTTCATGCAATCGGATGACTTTTAACTCAACTTCAGAAGGTATCAATGATATAATTCTATTCTTAAAATCAGCCAGCAAGTTTTCACATGTCGGCTGATAGTCAACAAAAATTACTTTTTCAAATGTGGTATCCAAATCAGGAATTGAACGATGGGGTGAATTTCCATTGAGTACTAATGCATGATCGAATACATCGACAATATTCGTTTTCACAATTGCTTTCAGGTCTGTAAAATCCATTACCATTCCATTTTTAGCAACCGCAGAATCATTCTTCGGTTCCCCAATCAAGGTCACTTCCAAACGATAGGAATGCCCGTGAATATTCTTACAAGGTCCGTCATAACCGTACAGGGCATGGGCCATTTCAAAAGGGAACTGTTTTGTGATTCTGATTTTCAAGATATTGGTTTTATTAAACAAAAGTAGCCATGACACGCATTGGCGGGATGACAAATGTCAGGATAAAGACTGAAATAATAAAACCTGAAATATCAATGACAATCGGGCACCCGGAAATGAAATAAATGCAGCATCCGGGGGAGTACAAAAACTGGAAAATTCCAATCACTTTATTGTTCCAAAATGGAAATTACAGAATACAAGATATTTTTTTACATCAATCATCTTCTTCTTCCGCTTCTCCTCCGGAATTTACAGGAACTCCACTAGTAGGCGATAATTCCGTGTGACGAATTTTCCCTCCAAGATATCCGGTATACGAAATTGAACCGGCTGCAATGAGGGATAAAATCAGAACCAGTCCCATGAAACCGGATTTTATGGAAGATCCACGGAACATCATAATAAAGCCCAACAAAGAAAAGGCTCCTAGTGCTTCAATTGCCCAGATAGAAAATTCAGCTGATTCTTCATGTTCATGTATTGTTGCCTCAACAATCCCCGGTAGATGTTCTACTGATTCTTCAGCAGGTTCTCCTGTCAGAAACACCGGAATAGAGGCAAGAGCAGCCAACACAAATCCAAGCAAAGCCGTTTTCTTCAAGATATCTGACTTAATGAACATACCTGCCAGCAAAAGAATGACAGAAAAAAGTGCACCCAGAATTGCAACGTGATTTAATAATAAATGAATGTGTGTGGTGTTCATGGATTTGTTTTTTTTAAAATTTCACTTACAAATTATTAAATGAAAACTATGTTTCAAAAATAGTATCTCATTCTAAAGAAATTCTGTTTTTACCAGGTAAGAATAAAGAAATGCTGATTCGATTCATACTTGTAGTCAATAGTTATTCCTCCAACATTACAAATCTCTTTAACGATCGCCAACCCCAATCCCGTTCCCTCATCACTTTTTATTGACTTTCTGAATCGTTCAAACACCGCCTGCTGATCAAAATCAAGTACTTCACCGGTATTTGAGAATTCAGCTTTGCCCTGTCGAACAACTATTTTAATTGATCCTCCGTGAAAATTGTGTCTCACAGCATTTTGGATCAAATTTGTAAAAAGTATTTCAGCCAGTGTTGGATCCAAATTTAGCATAGCATCTGCAGCTACATTTAATTCCAGATTCAATTTTTTCAAATGCACTCTATCCGTAAAATTTTCCACGATCTTACTTATCAAAGGCTGAAGCAAGATCTTTTCATTCTTGGAAAATTGGTTATTTTCAATTCGTGACAAAAGCAATAATGCTTTATTAATGTGACTTAATTTCTGACTGGCATTATCGATCGACTGCAATAATCTCATTTGATCTTCGCTTAGATTCGGCCGCTGAATCAACAATTCAATTTTAGAACGAATGACCATGAGCGGTGTTTGAAGTTCATGGCTGGCATTCTCTGTAAACTGTTTTTGCACACGGTAATCCTTTTGAATTCTTGCAGACATTGTCTGCAAAACACTATTGAGGTCCTCAAATTCACGAATCGAGGATTTTTCCAGAACCAATGCATCTCCACTCGACAGATTATATTTTTTAATTTTATTAAGTACTTCATAGAATGATTTCCAAAGTCTTTTTGAAATCCACACGTTCACCAGCAGGAAACTTCCCATAAGAATTAATAAGACAAGGATTTCAATCAATACAATACTCGATAAAAGATCTTCCGATTCTATCATCGACTTCCGTATTGTTAATTTGTACAAAGTATCCTTGTGTTCAAGAAAAGTTACAAGTTCACGATGTGGTTCTGATTCCACTTGCAAACTTGAAGTAGTGTCCCATTCATCCTTAAAATAAATTGTATGATAACTATCCGCTTGTTTCTCCTGCAGCGGAACAGGTCGAATTTCAACTTCCTCATCAGCATCAAAAACCAACTGATCAGGATGCTTATTCGCTGAAAAACTATAATCAACTTTCTGTTTTTCTCTTAACAAAGACTCATCAAGGCTTTTCAAAAAAAAGAACTGGATGATTCCGTAGAAAAATCCAGACAAGACCATTAAGAGTACTAAGAAGACTATTGCATAGTACAGTGTTGCACGTTGAAGGAGCTTCATGAAGATGAATATTTATACCCCATTCCGTACACAGTTTCTAATCTGTCTTTTCCGCCTTTCTCAATAATTTTTTTTCTTAGGTTTTTAATGTGTGTATAGATAAAATCAAATTCATCAGCCTGATCCATGTTATCTCCCCAAAGGTGTTCGGCAATAGAATTCTTGGTAAGCACCCTGTTCTTGTTCATCACAAAATACAAAAGTAAATCGTATTCCTTCTTTGTGAGCACAAGCTCCTGTCCGTTTATTGTCACCCGTTGGGCAGAAGGATCAATGTGCATCTCTTCGAGCCTGATCTCGGTATTCCCTTCAAAGTTTTTTCTACGGATAAGGGCTTTCATTCTTGCACTTAATTCAGAAAGATGAAATGGCTTTGGAAGGTAATCATCACTGCCCAAATCCAATCCGGCAATTCTGTCATCTACAGAACCTTTTGCAGAAATAATTATAATTCCTGTCTGCGATCTTTTATTTTTCAAAAGCTGCACGAGTTCGAGACCGCTACCGCCGGGCAAACCAATGTCGATAAGTATGCAATCGTAAGAATAAAGGCCGATTTTCTCTTCAGCTGAATCAAAATCCATGGCAACTTCACAAAGATATCCTTCAGATTGCAGGTATGCTTCCATGGATTGGGATAGTTCTTTGTTATCTTCAATTATCAAAACTTTCATAGCCCTAAAAATAGTAGCTGAATCTAAAGGAATTCTGTACCAAGGTGATCGATGAGAATTGTTGATTTTAGATTGCAGATTGGAGAATGAACGGGATCTCAAATTTATGAATTTGAATTCACCTCATGAATTAAGTCCAATTCAAGAAAGTAATTCGGAGAAAAATCAGGATGCAGCCTGGTGGATTGCCAACTCGCGTTCCCATATTAATTTTGTTCCAAATCCAAGTGTATTATCGGTCATTTTAATCCAGTCCAAACGGATATACCATAATTCAGAAGGATTCAAACGGGCAATCGGGAATTTTTGCAGGTACGTCTTTCGTGCTTTGGACTCCATTTCCTTGGGAAGGAAAAATGCTTCTCCGGAAAATTGAATCCCCTGCAATCGTAAAACGGACTGTTCTCCGTTCAATATTGTACCGGAGATGTGTGAATTCAAATTCATTTCTTTTCCATGCCTGGATTCCCTGGAAGACATAAAAAACAGAAGGCCTTCGGATTCTTCAAATGCATAAAACAATGAACAGCAATACGGAATTTCTCCCTGACTTGTTGCGAGTGTGAGGGTTTGATTTTGAGCAATAAATTTTCTTATGCGAACATCAATAGCGTTTATCATCTCTTATACCTTCCAATTATCGAATTATAATTTTGGAAAAAATAATCTCCGGAGTAGGTAGAACTCAAATGAATTCTCCGGCAGAATTCAGTTTACAAAGTAACATCAGATTCACGTTCTTGAAACTGATACTTATCATAAAAAAGCATGAGATAAATAAATATTTCATACACAATGAGTGAACTCTTCGGAAGAGATGGGCATTGGACTCAATTAAAAAGAGCTTTCAAAGCTGTCCTATTGCAGAAAGTTTGTCTATATCCAAAAGATCAATTTGTTTTCCCTTGGCATCTATGATGCCTTTGCTTTTCAGTTCTGAAATAGCTTTTGATACCTGTTCCTTTGTCGTGCTTGCAAGGTTAGCAATATCCTGCCGGCTCAACGTAAGATTCAGTGTGTTTCTTTCTCCGAAGGCTCCATATGCTTCGTACATGGTCACCAAAGCATCCGCAACCTTTTCCGGAACTGTCATCGTTGCCATCTTGAGCGTTTTACGTTCAGTGAGCTGCAATTGCTTCTTGTAATATTGGAGTAGTGCAAATGCGAAATCAGGGAATTTTTTTGTCAGACTAAGAAAAGTTTCTGCATCAATGAAACATGTGAGCACATCGGTAATTGCAATTGCTGAAACGTGGTATTCCGAAGCATCATCGGTACTGTTATACCCGATAATGTCTCCTTCACCCGCAAACCGCAAGATGATTTCCTGACCTTTGTTATCAGATTTGTAAATTTTAACTTTCCCTTCTTCGATGAAGTAAATCCCCTTTGCAAAATTTCCTTCCATCAGGATCCTTTGGCCGCTTACAAAGCGACACATTTTCTTCGATGACGAAATCAATTCCAGGCATTCAGAATCGCAATTTCGTAAAACTGAGCAGTCCTTCACTTTACATTCCGAGCAATGGATAAATTCATCATCAGATACTGGTGGTTTTCGAAATACAAGGGGGCTCACATTTTTCATACATAAATCAGTTTACAAAGTTCCTCTTCGCTCCTGTTCTGCTTCAATGGATTCGAACAAAGCCTGGAAATTTCCTTTCCCGAAAGAAGTAGCACCTTCCCGCTGAATAATTTCATAGAACAAAGTAGGTCTGTCTTCAACCGGACGGGTAAAGATCTGCAACAAATATCCTTCCTCGTCACGGTCGGCCATGATTCCTAAGTTTTTCAAAGTAACCAGATCTTCCTTTATTTTGCCTACACGCTCCGGAACTGTATCGTAGTATGTTCCCGGAACGTATAAAAATTCAACACCACGTTGGCGCATTTGGGTAACTGTTTCGATGATATTATCGGTAGCTACAGCGATGTGCTGACAACCGGCACCTTCATAGAAATCAAGGTACTCTTCAATTTGCGATTTCTTTTTCCCCTTTGCAGGTTCGTTTATTGGAAATTTTATCCGGCCATTTCCATTCATCATTACTTTACTCATCAATGCAGTGTATTCAGTGGAAATATCCTTGTCATCGAATGTAATCAGATTTTTGAATCCCAGTACATTTTCATAGAATTTTGCCCAGGTATTCATATGACCCAACTCAACATTGCCAACACAATGATCGACATATTTCAAGCCAATTTCCGCTGGGTTATATTCTGATTCCCACTTCACATAAGAAGGCAGAAAAAGACCTGTATAATTCTTTCGTTCCACAAATAAGTGGACAGTTTCACCATAGGTATAAATACCTGAACGGACCACAGTACCGGATTCATCCGTTTCCACTACAGGTTCAAGATAGGGCTTAGCGCCTCGTTTAACAGTTTCTTCAAAGGACAAACGAGCATCATCCACTAAAAATGCAATCACTTTTACACCATCACCATGCTTACGGATATGTTCCGCCAATGGAGACTGACTATTGAGAGGAGTAGAAAGCACAAGGGTGATTTTCCCCTGTCGCAATACATAAGAAGTACGGTCGCGTAAACCCGTCTCTAATCCTGCATAGGCCAATGACTGAAATCCAAAAGCTGTTTTATAGAAATGGGCAGCTTGCTTTGCATTGCCAACATAAAATTCAATGTAGTCAGTGCCTTGAATAGGGAGAAAATCTGTTTGAGGTATGACAACCTGTTTTTGAGATGTTTGAGTTTCCATTGAAACGAGTGGATATTTATTAATTGAGTGATTTGCTACTTGTAGAATTTTCAAGCCATGATAAATAATAATCGGGCACCTGCAATTCCAGTGCGGTTTCAGTGATCATGACCGGATGGAAGGGATCAATCATAACAGCTAATTCCCGGGTTTCCTTTTGTCCAATACTCCGCTCAATCGCACCCGGATGTGGTCCGTGTGGAATTCCTGCAGGATGTAAAGTCAATTGACCTTTTTGAATATTGTTTCGACTCATAAAATCACCATCGACATAGTAAAGAATTTCATCGGAATCAATATTACTATGATGGTAGGGCGCTGGAATTGCTTGTGGATGGTAATCATACATCCTCGGAACAAAAGAACAGATCACAAAATTGTTCCCTTCGAAAGTCTGATGAATGGGTGGAGGCATATGAATCCTCCCGGTGAGAGGTTCAAAATTATGAATGGAAAAAGCATAAGGATAATGATATCCATCCCAGCCAATGAGGTCGAAAGGGTGTGATGCATACACATAGGGGAAAATAGTTCCCTTCTTCTTTATCAAAACCTGAAATTCCCCTTCTTCCGTGTGCGTTTCAAGATCGACAGGTCTTCGAATATCTCTTTCGCAGAATGGAGAATGTTCAAGCAATTGGCCGAAATCATTTCTATACCTGCGAGGTGTTGTAATTGGACTGTTTGATTCTACAAACAAGAAACGATTGTCCTCAGTATCAAAAATGAGTTTGTAAATTGTTCCCCGTGGAATAATCAGGTAATCTCCGTACGAAAACTCAATTGCTCCATACATTGTATGAAGTGTGCCGGATCCTTTATGAATGAATATCATTTCATCGGCATCTGCATTTTTAAAAAAATAATCCATCTTGCCTTTTGGAGCGGCCAGACCAATCTGCAGATCCGAATTTACCATCAACACCTTTCTGCTTTTCAGGTAATCTGTTTCGACGGGAATTTCGAAGCCTTGAAAACTCAGGCTTTTCATGTTATTTTCAATCGCAACTTTCGGCTGGATGGAATAGGGTTCTCCTGTACGAATGACCCGTGTGGGTGGATGCAAATGATACACGAGGGAAGACAGCCCACTGAATCCCTGTGTGCCTACAAGTTCTTCGTGGTATAAACTACCATTCTCCTGACGATAAACGACATGTCGTTTTGCAGGAATTTTTCCCATTTGATGATAAAAAGGCATTTTGATTCAGTATATTTTAGACCGAATTTATTTATTTCACTTTTTTCGGATCATGACAATTGTCATTCCTGGAATTGATAAAAATCATGAAGATTCTTTCGTTCAACAATGAATTTGTTAGCTTGCAAGGGCCACAGGAAAAAATAAAAAAGATTGGCGCTATGATTAAATTAAAGAAAGATATTTCTGTTCTGAGCAGTAATGATATTCAGAAATTCAAATCCTCTTACCTGCAATTTGAAACAGGTAAAAAAGCAGCATACACATCCATGCTGGACATTCTCCCCAACAAAGCATTGAGCAATTTAAAAACACTCTCAGAATACCATGACACATTACTCTTTGTCAGGGCCTACCCTCGCGATGCAAAATGTTATTCATTTGCAAAATCTGAACTGGAAAGAATTCATGCAGAAGTATGCAAAATATATGCAGGCAATTCTATTCAGAAAAAAACAAAATTGAGTGGCAGCGGAATTGCCGGATCATCACTGACGGGCAGTTTCAGTTACGAACTCGTTCAATGGTTGAAGAAAACATACCCAAACGATGTACGATTTGACAGTAGCGATCAATCGGATATTTTCCCGGCGGAAATTCTAAGGATGGGATTGCTCCCGGTTGAAACAGAGCTAATCGAAAAAAAGGACCAGACACTCACGAAATGGCTGGACTTGGCCGGAAGAAATTCTGCAAATCCCCTGCAGGATTTCTTGGGATTTTTTGAATCCATGAAAGTCACTATTGAATTAAGGGACTACTTGTACGATTCATTAAAAGTATTTATCGACTTTGATGCCGCTGACAAAAAAGCATCCCTCACATTTGGACATATCCACGAAGAAAATATTTTTTATCACCCAAGTGATTTTATTAAAAAACCAAATTTATCAGAATTCTTTCTGGAGAACATTTCAGAACCACTTTCGCTGAGCAATGAAAAAAAGCAGGAGTATGTTGACATGGCACGAATTGCTTTGTGCAGTCTTTTCAGAGAAACAGATCCTGTGACTTTTGCCAATGCTGATGCAACTGAAGTCTTTGATATGGGACGAGGATTGCGGATAGCCTTGTACTATCTCCGCAGCAATCGAAGACTCGCATTGGATTCCTATGTCGGATACATGGCATTTAAAAACGGAATCCCCTGTGCTTATGGTGGTGGCTGGGTATTTCGGAAGAAATCAAAAATTGGAATCAATATTTTTCCGCCCTATCGGGGAGGTGAATCAGCGTGGATCTTTACTCAGCTGTTGAAACTGTATCACAAGCGATTCCATGTGGGACTATTGGAAGCAGAACCTTATCAAATCGGAAAAAAATAATCCGGAAGGGATTCAATCCGGAGCGTTCTGGTTTTATTACCGACTTGGATTCAGGCCGGTACAAGATGAATTATTTGAATTGGCCGCTACAGAATGGGAGAAAATCACAAGTGATAAAAAATACAGAACTGAAGCACAACTATTGCGCAAACTTGCAAATTCCAATTTACGGCTTGACTGCAAAAATCCTGGAAAAAAGGCTACCCAAAATCATCTCGATGCTCAGGGATTTGGGAAACTAATTACAAACTACATCAATCAAGCCTTTGAAGGGAATAGAATCCTGGCAGAAGCCCACTTTGAAAATGTATTGATTCAAAATTGTCCGGACCTGAATTCAATGTTTCAATCGCAAGAAGTGAGACACAGCTTTCAACTTCTCCTGCCAGTTGCATTTTTACTGGTTTCGCATTCAGGTATTGCAGAAAAAAACATCAGCCTCTTCCAGAAATGGATCCTTAGCAAAGCAGAAGAGTCAGAAGTTCCATTTATTGAACTCAGTCAAAAATTAGAAAAGTATATTGGTACAGTAGAAAAAACTATGCACTGATTGTCTTTTTCTTAACAATTTTTTTCCGGTTCACTTCACGCATCTCCCCTTCTTCCTTTACTTTTCTTCTCCCCCAACTTGCCATTTCTTCAACAAGCGGGAGCAAGGATTTGCCCTGGGCTGATAATTTATATTCAACTCTCGGAGGTACCTCGGCGAATACGGAACGTTCCACAAGACCATCGGCTTCCAATTGACGCAAGGTAAGACTGAGCATTTTCTCGGTGATATCAGGAACCAGCTTTTTCAACTCCCCAAACCGTTTTACATCCTTACGTAAATACCAGATGATTACCGATTTCCATTTTCCGCCGATGAAGTTCATCGTCACATCCAGTGCACAATGGAAAGTTTCACCATGCAATTTTAATTCAAATTCCTTGCCGTTAATGATCATGATAAATTATTTCACTTTATCTTATTCTAAATCAGTAATTCCGCCAATAAATATAGTTACTAACATTTTTGACAGTTATTGTAAATACAATAGTAAGCTATACTTTTGTTAGACAAATATAGAAAGTATATTTAGGATACTTCAAAAAAAACTGTCTAACCCATAAATCAATTCTCATGAAATACGCAGTATTTGGTACAGGCATGGTCGGAACAACCATTGCAAATAAATTAATTCAGAACGGACATTCCGTGATGATGGGTTCCCGCAGCGCAACGAATGAAAAAGCGCTGGCCTGGGTAAAATCTGTCGGAAACAATGCTTCCAGCGGAACCTTTTCGGATGCAGCAAAATATGCTGATATCGTTTTCAATTGTACCAAAGGAGAAGTCGCAATGGAGGTAATCGGTGCAGCAGGGGTGGAAAATCTGAAGGGAAAAATTCTGATTGATATTTCCAATCCGCTCGATTTCTCAAAAGGCATGCCTCCTTCTCTCACTGTTTGCAATACGGATTCCGTGGGAGAACAAATCCAACGCATGCTTCCGGAAACTCAGGTGGTGAAAACATTGAATACAACGAGCTGTCTGATCATGGTGAATCCTTCTCTGCTCCAGGGAGTACATGATTTGTTCATTTCCGGAAATGATGCAGCGGCAAAAGAACGAGTCAGCGCTATTTTGACAAAAGAATTTGGATGGACTACGATAATTGATCTTGGTGACATCACCACTTCGAGAGGAACAGAAATGATCCTGCCATTGTGGGTACGTTTGTACGGTGCATTTAAATCATCGAATTTCAATTTTCACATTGTCAGGTAAAAAATAAATCCCGTGACAAATTGTTACGGGATTTATTTTCAAAACTGATAATAATTTAGCTACATCCCAAACTGGTGCCACAATTGAGGCACTTATAGCAGGAACCGGAACGTATTGTGATATGTCCGCAGGAGGAACAAACCGGTGCATCTCCCATCATGTTGCTTAAAAACTGATTTGCCTGATCCGCTGTACTGGACGGATGCAGTTCATGGCGTAACATTTCCTGTTTCGCCTGCGGATTCTGAATAAATTCCGGGCTCTCTGTTTTCATTATTGTCTTCACTTGAACCAAGTCTTCTCTCCCGAGATATTCAAGCGCTAGCAAGCGGAATATGTAGTCGATCACCGAAGTTGAAATTTTAATATTCGGATGATCCACCGGTCCGGAAGGTTCGAATCGCGTGAAAATAAATTTCTCAACAAATTCTTCCAGAGGAACACCGTATTGCAAGCCGATAGAAATAGAAATCGCGAAGCAATTCATCAGAGAACGGAAGGATGCTCCTTCTTTGTGCATGTCGATGAAAATTTCTCCAAGCGTACCATCCCCGTACTCACCTGTGCGCACGAAAACTGTATGTCCGCCGAGCTTTGCCTTTTGCGTAAATCCACCACGTTTATCCGGTAAACGTTTACGGTGAACAATATTGCTAAGCTGACGTTTGAATTTCGTATCCGATGATTCATTGATAATCCTTCTTGCGGCATCCAGCACCTGTTCAGCGGAGAGTGGTTCATTGGAAATAATAGTCTCCGCTTTTGTCTCTCCTCCTTCTTTACTACCGGACTCTTTCTTTTTAGAGGACGTTGCCAATGGTTGAGAGAGCTTACATCCATCACGATACAAGGCCGTAGCTTTCAAACCCAGCTTCCAGCTCAGATCATAACATTCTTTTACATCTTCTTTCGTAGATTCATTTGGAAGATTGATTGTTTTCGAGATAGCACCTGAAATAAATGGCTGGACAGCTGCCATCATACGAATATGTCCGAAAGGCAGAATAAATCGTTGCCCGGTATTTCCGCATCTGTTCGCACAATCAAAAACAGGAAGGTCTTTTTCCTTGAGGAAAGGCGCGCCTTCAACGGTCATCGTTCCGCAAACAAAGATGTTCGCTTCTTCTATCTGCTCTTCTGTAAAACCAAGATGATGCAATAGACTAAACCCAGGCTTCGACTCAAATTCGCTGCTGATACCCAATCGGTTCATACACGCTTCTCCCAAAGTCCAGCGATTGAAGATAAAACGAATATCAAATGCACCGGCAGAAGCTTTTTCCAGATTCGAAATATCTTCTTTGGTGAATCCCTTTGCCTTTAGTGTTTCCACATTGATAGTGGGCGCACCATGGAAACTGCCTGTGCCTTTAGCAAAATTGACAATCTCTTTGATCTGCGTTTTTGTATAACCGAGATTGTGAAGAGCACCCGGTACACTTTGATTTACAATTTTGAAATATCCTCCACCACTGAGTTTCTTGAATTTAACCAGAGCGAAATCCGGTTCGACTCCCGTAGTATCACAATCCATTACCAGACCAATCGTTCCTGTAGGAGCAATCACGCTGACCTGGGCATTTCGATAACCGTGAAGTTCGCCCAACTGTAAAGCTTCATCCCATGATTTGCAGGCCGCGCTGAGAAGGTAGTCAGGACAATTCTTTGCGTCAATTCCTTCCGGTTTGATTTCAAGTCCTTCGTAAGCTTCATTCGCATGATATGCCGCGTAGCGATGATTGCGGACCACACGCAACATGTGTTCCCTGTTTTTCGCATATTGTTTGAATGCTCCCAATTGCATTGCCATTTCTGCGGATGCTTTGTAAGCCGTGCCGGTCAGGATCGCTGTTATCGATCCTCCTATTGCCCGAGCTTCATCACTGTCGTATGGAATTCCGGAGAACATCAGTAATGAACCAAGGTTGGCGTAACCCAATCCTAGAGTCCTGTACTCATAACTCTTTTCTGCAACTTCCTTTGAAGGAAACTGCGCCATCAATACGGAGATCTCAAGTACCACTGTCCAGAGGCGACAAGCATGCTGGAAAGAGCTGACATTGAATTGCAAGGTATCTTCATCAAAGAATTTACGAAGATTCAGTGAAGCAAGATTACAGGCTGTATCATCGAGGAACATGTATTCGGAGCATGGATTGGACGCACGAATTTTTCCACCTTCCGGACAAGTATACCATTCATTGATCGTTGAATCGAACTGAACGCCGGGATCAGCACAGCGCCATGCAGCGTAAGCAATATCATCCCAGAGTTTGCGTGCGGAAACCGAATCTGTCACCCTGCCATCCGATCTTGCGATCAGATCCCAATTGCGGTTTTCATCTACAGCTTTAAAAAACTTATTTGGAATACGAACAGAGTTGTTGGAGTTTTGTCCGGATAAAGTCGCGTAAGCTTCACCCTCATAGTCGGAAGAGTAACCGGCGGCAATCAAGGCTGCAACTTTATTCTCCTCTTCCACTTTCCAATGCACAAATTTTTCGATCTCCGGATGATCGAGATCGAGGCAAACCATTTTTGCTGCACGTCGTGTAGTTCCACCGGATTTAATGGCACCGGCAGCACGGTCACCAATTTTCAAAAAAGACATTAGTCCGGATGAATAACCACCACCGCTTAGTTTTTCATTTTCTCCTCTGATGGATGAGAAGTTTGATCCTACTCCACTCCCATATTTGAAGATCCTTGCTTCACGAACCCAGAGATCCATGATACCTCCGGGATTTACCAGATCATCATCAACAGAGAGGATAAAACATGCATGAGGCTGTGGCCTTTCGTAGGCGGAATGTGAGACGTGTACTTTTTCGGTTTGCGGATCAACATAATAATGACCCTGACTTGTTCCTTTGATCCCGTAGGTATTGAACAATCCTGTATTGAACCATTGCGGTGAATTCGGAGCGGCATATTGACCGATGATCATGAAGACCAGTTCATCATAAAAAATCTGGGCATCTTTATCCGTTTCAAAGTATCCGTGATTTTTTCCCCAATCCATCCAGCATTCCGCCATTCGATGTGCCACCTGTTTGATGGAGTGTTCTCCGCCCAAACTTCCATCCTGCTGTGGAACACCTGTTTTACGAAAATATTTCTGAGCCAGAATATCGGTTGCAACCTGCGACCATGTTCCGGGAACTTCTACATTTTGCATTTCAAAAACCGCATCCCCTTGTGGGTTCCGGATCACAGAGCTTCTTTTTTCATATGCAAACTGGTCAAATGGAGACACCGTATCTTCTGTAAAATAGCGGGTAAACTTCAAGCCTTTAGCGTTTGTTGAAGTATCGTTTGACTGGTTTTTTCCAGGTTTGTTTTTCTCTTTCATTGTATTCAATATTGGGACCACGAAGAAATCCGCTTCTCACACGCCATCATATGACTAATATCATCAAGAAAAATAAGTAATGCAGAATCGTTTGTGCAAAATTTTCTGGGCATTGGTGAAAAGTAATTTTTCGTATATTCATTTGCATGATTTTTTAACATGTAGATGCATACATTTAAATAAATATTTTAATCGTGAATTAAACAAATAATCTCTGCAATCATAGTTTGAGGAAGCAAGCTTGGTGATTGCAATCTTGCATAGTTTCGGGCTGGGCCAAGTCTTTAACCCGAGCCTGTGCGCCAGCGGACTTGGTCCCATTCAAATCACCTGTTATTCAAATAAACACAAATTTCACTAATCTATTTTCAATAATTATTCTTGCTAATAAATATTTACGCATTGCAATTTCTTAGAACAAATAAGAAATTCCTTCACCCCAACCAACCCTGCAAATCATATGCAGCATTAGTATCTCTGAAATAAAATTCATTTTAATAAAAAAAGGAGTTGAACTGAATTCAATCTCCTTTTCGGTGTCAAACTATGAATTCAAACAATCAAAACGGACTAATATATTCCGGATTGTGAATAATAGAAGTATCTGTAAATGTTTTCAGGAAGGCGATTAAATCGGCTTTGTCCTGGGCGCTGAGCATGAGTCCGTATTCCTTGAAGGGTTTGGTCATGATCGGGTCGATGTTCGGGGAATTCCAATGGACTCCGGAATTGTAGAATTCGATCACTTCTTCCAATGTCTGGAATCGGCCATCGTGCATGTATGGCGCTGTGAGTTCAATATTTCTTAGCGTAGGCGCACTGAATTTTCCAAGATCCGTCAGGCGGCCGGTGACATTGATGTATCCTCTGTTTTCTCCGGTGAATACTGTATCAAGCCCATTGTTAGTCATCACGTTGTTGGTGAGCAACGGAGTACCATGACAATGGAAACAATCGCCGGCTTCTGTGTAATAGATGGCACTGCCATGCATTTCTTCCGCAGTAAAAGCCGTCTCATGACGCATTACTCTGTCGTATTTTGAGCTGTCTGTTATAAGGGTTCTCACAAATTGAATTATAGCATAGGATGCTTTTAATTTCAGCTCATCAGAAGAAATTGCTGCGACATCCTTAATGTTGAATGCTTCATTGAAATAGCGTGGATACAAAGAATGCGCTTTCATGCGGGCTACAATGGTATCCATATTCGGATCAAAAAATTCCGGAGTAAAATCTCCCAGGGGAACATGATCCATGTGCGCAACTTGTCCGTACCATTCAAAGTCAGTGTTCCATGCTAAATTGATGAGTGGTGGAACACTGATTGATTCTCCACCGCTTGTGATGAACAATGGAGTGGAATACGATTTGTCAGGATGATGACAGGAGGAACAGGATCTGCCATTCATGGAAAGAATATCATCATAGAACAACATCCTTCCCAGGCGGATTCCTTCTACTGTTGTAGGATTGAAATCCGGTATTACCGGTGTTGACCAGCCTGTTGGGACACGCAGTGTGTAGGGTGTAGGAGTATATGGTGCTTCCGGTGTTGGTGTTTCTTCAGCGTCTTTTTTGCAGGAAACAGAGCTGATGCCCGTTATGAGCAGCATCAATGCAAAGGATAAATACAGTGTTTTTTTCATCACTTTATTTTTAATACGTCTGCACCATTCATCATTAATTTCTCCATCGCCATCATACTGCTCATTGAATAATTTCCATCCATATTAAAATCATAGACAGCAGGATTTTTGAACCATTCATTCATGTTCATTTCAACATTTAAGGTATTCACTCCATCTCCAAGGGTGATGGGCGCCCATAATTTTCCATTTACCAGGTAATTGTTTGTTCCGATATGCATCGCAAATCCGAATGTATTTCCGCTGTCGACAAAATGTCCTTCAAATTTCAGGAAGTGATACCCTCCTCCCATTCCATCGGGCCATTCCATATTTTGATTGTCGGTTGTAGCCGGCAATGAATACGATTGATTGCTTGCAGAATCGAGTCCAATACAATACGCCAGTCCGATGTACGAACCTTTTGCAACCGAACCGATATCAATATTCCCAAGTGTAGGACGGGAACCATCAATAAACCGATAATCCAGAATTTTAATTTCCGAACTATCGGACCTTATTATTCGAACATTAGACAGATAATACCACACACGTGAAATCGCATAATCATAACCTGCTTCATTGGTATACAAGAGCGAATCGAAATACAAAACATTCGCATCCACCGCATGACTGACCTGGATGTTCAATGTGGATGGATCAGGACTTGGTGTGGTTTCTTCGTCTTTCTTACAAGAACTAATAATCAGCACCAGAGAGAGTGCAACAAAAAGATACGTTTTCATAATTATAGTATTAGCGCAGAATATAAATAAACGATAAAAATGCAAGGTTGTAAATGACGGGAATCAGGTAATGAGTTATGAGTTATGAGTTATGAGTTCAGGGTTCTAGTTCAGAGTTCAGAGTTCAGAGTTCCGGGTTTAGGGTTCCGTGTTCTGTGTTTAGAAAGGGGTTTGCTAATTGATATAGAAATCTCTTTGTTCACAGTTTCGGGTTCAGGGTTCAGAGTTCCGGGTTCCGTGTTCTGTGTTTAGACAGTGTTTCGTGATTAACTCAGCAAACCCTTCACTCTTCACTCTTTACTCCTAACTTTCACCACTGATTTGATAATTAGAATCATTCCAATTAAAAATAAAAAACCGGAAATGGCAATTGTAAAAAACCAGGGAATTTGACGGGAAAGGATATCCTGATGTGAGAGTTGTCCCTGGTAAATGGATTTTATAAATCCTGCAACTAATAAGGATAACCAAAAAATAAGCAAGGAAATATTACAGATCCAGAAACCGGCAGATACTTTAATGGTGTTTTCATGGCGGGGATAATTTTCCCTGATAAAAATGAGAGAAGCCATTAAAATCATCGTATTGATGCCTATTGTTGTACCCATGGCATGAGCGACTGTAAAATGTGTTCCATGGGTGTGCAAATTGATGGCTGGTACCGAAATTAAAATAGCCAGAATTAAATTGAGAAAGATCCAGATATCCGCGGCGGATAAAAACCGAAATGAATTGATATTTCCATAACGGTTGATTTCAGAAACAGTACTTCTCCAGTGATAAATTATATTTCCGAGGATCAGAAGCTCGGTCATACTTATTATATAGGAAACATCCCTTATCCATGTCGAAGCAGGAACAATATAGGTATGATGACCCCAATTGAACATCAGGTTGGTTAATCCAAGAAAAAAGAAGAAGAAAGTTTTCCTTGCAAAGACTACGCTTGTCTTGCCGCTGATTTTTTCCATCAGGAAAAATGCGGTCCCATAGACCATCATGTTCCATGACCCAACCATTGAGCCGAGTGCTTTCCATTGGATAGTTGTATCGCGTACAATATTGTCACGGAAGAACGGAATAATCCAGAGCTGCGATTCCAGAAATGTGAATGCGAAAAAAATGAGTCCGACCGACCACATCCATAAATATACGGGCCACTTGCCTTCGTATTTTCGTACTGTAGAAAAATAATTGATGAGAAATACAATCCAATACGACAGGATAAGCAAACCGAGTACCGGTGGAAATTCCAGATATTCTCTCCCGCCAAATATTCCGGAAAAATATCCGACAGTTATCGTCAACACAGAAAGCAAAAGCAAACTGTAATGCAACCAACCCAGTCTGACAGAATACAAGGGTCGTTTTACAATTCTCGGCAAATAATAATAGATCCCTCCGGAAGCGGCTGTAAATATCCAGGTAATGACGAGTGAAACATGCAATGGACGCAAACGGGTGAATGGAAATGAATCCTTCATCCACAGTGGAACAACATACTGGATCCCTCCGGCCAATCCAAATATCAGTCCGGCAAGCAAACAAACCATCGCGGTACTTAGGAATGTTTTCGCAAGCTTGTCGGATTTTTGCAATGGCATAATGAGCGAAATACCGTAATTTAATTGTACAGCATCATGATGAATCTCATTTTGAAACTTATGAAAATGCATACATCATTTTTTAATCCGTCCTCTGCGCATTTTTTTATATCAACTCAAACTGCGCGGTAAAATGACGAAGAAAATGCGGTTCGTGGGTAATTCTCAATCCACGGGCTGAAGTTTTCGCTTTGATCACTTCATCAAACACTTCAATTACAAAATCGATATGACTTTGTGTATATACTCTTCGTGGAATTGCCAGTCGAACCAATTCCATGGGTGCCGGAATTAATTTTCCATGTTCATCATATTTTCCAAACATGACTGAACCCACTTCCACACAACGAATTCCTCCTGTTGTATACAATTCACAAACCAATGCCTGTCCGGGATAATGATCTACCGGAATATTCGGATAGAATCCTTTCGCATCAATATACACCGCGTGCCCGCCAATCGGATAAATCAAAGGAACTCCTTTCTTGTAAAGTGCTTCTCCGAGATACGTAGTACTTCGGATTCTGTACTGAAGATAAGCAGGATCAAAAACCTCTTCCAAACCAATTGCAATGGCTTCCATGTCTCTTCCGGATAATCCACCATAGGTTGAATAACCTTCGGTAATGATCAACAGTTGTGTACAGGCATCCGATAACTCTTTGTTTCGCAAGGATAGAAATCCACCCATGTTTACAAGTCCATCTTTTTTTGCACTCATAATCGCTGCATCAGCGAAAGAGCACATCTCCTGTGCAATTTCTTTGTACGTTTTACCTTCAAATCCCTTCTCCCGGTCATGGATGAAGTAAGCATTCTCTGCTATTCTGCACATGTCGAGTATAAAAAGAATTTTATTTTCATGGCAGACTTTGCTGACTTCACGCGCATTTTGCATACTTACCGGTTGTCCTCCACCACTATTATTTGTTACCGTAAGTATTACACCTGAAATATTCGCAGCACCAAGTTCATGAATCAAACCCTTCAACTTTATCACATCCATATTCCCTTTGAAAGGATGATGAGCAGAGAAATCTTTAGCCTCCAATATGGGGATATCATAAGCCAGTGCTCCTGAAAATTCAATATTCGCCCTTGTCGTATCGAAATGTGTATTGCTGATAAAATATTTTCCTTCGCCACCGAGATGACTGTACAAAATCCGTTCAGCAGCCCTGCCCTGATGTGTTGGAAGTATGTAGGGCATGCCGGTAAGTTCGTGAACAACCTTTTCAAATTTTGTCCAGCTTCTGGCTCCGGCATAGGATTCATCTCCTGCCATCATCCCCGCCCATTGGTTCTGACTCATTGCAGATGTTCCGCTATCCGTGAGAAAATCAATGAGTACCTGATCACTTTTTAATAAGAAGGGATTATAATGAGCTTGTTTCAGAAAGTCTTTTCTCTGCGCTTCCGTTGTGACCGACAAAGGTTCCACCATTTTAATGCGGAAGGGTTCGAATATGGTTTTGAATTGCATTTTTCTTTGGTGCTTGGTGATTAGTGGTTAGTGAATGATGGTTAGTGAAGGTAGCTAGAGGACGTTGTTAGTCTTATATAAAATATCAAACTAAGCACTATCCACTAAGCACTAAGCACTCCCTTCAAGTGCCTGCTGAATATCCCAAATGATATCATCCGGATATTCAACACCGATGGATAGACGTATCAATTTTTCAGAAATTGCCAAGCGATCCCGGTCTTCTTTGGAGACATCGCAATGGGTCATGGTTGCGGGATGTTCTGCTAAGGATTCGGTACTTCCCAAGCTTACCGCCAATTTGATCAGGCGAAGGTGGTTGAGGAAATCAAAGGCTTCCGCTTCTCCTCCTTTGATATCAAAGGACACCATTGCTCCGGCATTCAGGCATTGGCGTTTGTAGATTTCGTGCTGAGGGTCGTTCTCCTTAATCAAACCGAGATAATACACCTTTTCAACTTTGGGATGCTTTGAAAGGAAATCCGCGACTTTCATCGCATTCTTACTTTGCGTTTCCATGCGCACCTTTAATGTTTCCAGGCTACGCATCAGGAGCCAACCGGTCCATGGTCCGGCCATGTTACCGAGAAATGTCCTCAGCGTTTTTATACGCTTCATCAATTCAAATGAACCCAGGCAAGCACCGGCAATTACATCACTATGTCCGCCGATGTATTTTGTTGCGGAATACAATACCAGATCAGCTCCATGTTCCAGAGGATGTTGCCAAAGGGGACCCATGTACGTGTTGTCAACAGCGAGCGGAATTTTTCTCGCAGGAGTAGAAAACTTCGCGGCGATACGTGCACACAATTCCATGTCGATAAGCGAATTGGTAGGGTTCGCCGGAGTTTCAATGTAAACCAATCCCAATTTGTCTTTCTTACCACTCTTTTCAACCATGGATTCGATATCTTTTTCCGAATGTCCTGCATGAAAAGCAATGCTTGTAATACCAAGTCGGCTTAACACCTGATGTATAAAATGATCTGTTCCACCGTAGAGCGGAGAACTGTAAAGCAGAAGATCTCCCGGTGATAAAAATTCCATCAGTACGGTTGTGATTGCAGCGAGACCGCTTTCAAACACAGCACAATCATCTGCTCTGTCCCAGAGTGTAAGTCGGTTCTCCAGAATTTCCAGATCCGGATTATTGATGCGAGAATAGATTAAACCGAGTTTTTCTGTCTTCCCTTTTTCGCGGAGTCCATACGCTACTTCAAAGAACGCTTTTCCATCTTCCGCTGACTTAAAAACAAATGTTGATGTTTGAAAGATCGGGCATTTTAACGCGCCTTCTGACCATTCTGGTTTGTAACCGAATGACATCATCAGACTTTCGGGTTTAAATTGTCTTTCCATTTTATTTGTCTTATATTATAAAGGCATGAATTTCGCCTGGAAGAAACGCAGATACTGAGGCTCAAAAGTCATTTTCAAACCTTTGATCTTTTTTCTTCTTAAGAATACTTCATTAACAGATTCCGCGACAACATCCATGTGAGCCTGAGTGTATACACGACGCGGGATTGTTAGACGAACCAGTTCGAGCTCAGGAAAATAATGCTCTCCTGTTTCTTTGTTTCTTCCTGCTGAAACAATTCCTCTTTCCATTGTGCGGACTCCTGAGTCGAGATAAAGTTCCGCAGCCAGTGTTTGAGCCGGGAATTGAGTTTGTTTCAGGTGTGGAAGGAAACGTTTTGCATCAATAAAAATTCCGTGACCACCGATGGGAATAACAATCGGAACACCCATTGCCAAAAGCTGATGACCGAGGTATTCAACCTGTCCGATACGTGCACGAATGTGATCATCCTGTACCGATTCTGAAATGCCAATAGCCATGGCTTCCATATCACGTCCTGCTAGTCCGCCGTAGGTGTGAAGACCTTCATAAACGACGACAAGGTTACTAGCTTCATCGTAGAGCCGTTTGTCATTGAGTGCAAGGAAACCACCGATGTTCACCAGTGCATCTTTTTTTGCACTCATTGTAGCACCATCAGTCAATGAACATATTTCCTTCACAATTTCCTGTACCGATTTATTTTGATAGCCCTTTTCGCGAACCTTGATGAAGTATGCGTTCTCCGCTACTCTTGTCATGTCGTGAATAATTTTTATTTTGTGTTTAAGCGTATATGCCCGTAGCTCACGTAAATTCTGCATGGAAACCGGTTGACCGCCCGCCATATTCACAGAAGTGGCAAGGGATACATAGGCAATTTTTTTTGCTCCATGTTCTTTCACCAATTTATCCAGTTTTCCGATATCCGCATTTCCTTTGAAAGGATGCTCACTGAGGGAATCATGAGCTTCATCGATGATAATATCAGCGAATGTTCCACCGGCCAATTCCTGGTGCAGGCGTGTGGTAGTGAAATACATATTTCCCGGAATAATATCTCCGGGTTTAATCATAATTTTAGAAATAATATTCTCAGCCCCTCTCCCCTGATGTGTTGGAACGACATGTTTGTATCCATAATATTTCCGGATAGCAGCTTCCAGGTGGTAGAAATTCTCGCTTCCTGCATACGCTTCATCTCCTGTCATCATTCCCGCCCATTGACGATCACTCATCGCAGAAGTTCCACTGTCGGTTAAAAGATCGATGTATACATCCTTTGAGTGCAGGAGAAATGTATTGTACCCTGCTTTTACCAATGCTTTTTCCCGTTCTTCCCGGCTGGTCATGTGTACCAGTTCCACCATTTTAATTTTATACGGTTCTGCCCAGGATCTTTTTGGTGTTTTCATAATTTGATTTTACAGTTTCTGGTTTTAACAGAAAATATTTTTGTTTTAAATAAGTATTCCGGTTCAATTATTCAATTCCTGTTTGCATGAAAATTAATCGCAGCAATTGGAGATCCGTTATAATTGCTTTCACGTGCAACTTTGTCGATATACTTCATGTATTCGATTACATCTGTTATTTCATTTTCATTCAAATGCAAAATTGGCATTCGAGCTGTTCCATATTGAAGAAATGCCCTCATCACATCTTCGCTTTTTCCGAGCTGTGACATAGTTGTGGACAATTCCGGACCGAGATATCCGCCGAGTCCAAATACCTGATGGCATGCTGCACAATTGTATTTCTGATAAACCAATTTGCCACGGATAGCGGCAGCATCACTTGCACAAGAATTTGCTGAACCCTGAGTTCCGAGAGTGTAAACCCAGGCAGAATAAAGCAAGTAACAAATGCTTAAGGCAACGAAAACGATACTTTTCTTGTTCACTCCGGATGAATATCAGAAATTATTAATGGCACACGCATGAGAAGAGTATTCTATTTTGAATTTCCGGATCAAAAAAAATCACCCGAAAGAAGATCCTGTCCCTTCAGGGATAAAATGAACTTGCTGTGATTATACCGGTATCTTCTTTCATTCTCAAAATGTTCATTCCCGACTAAAACAACGGAGTTCCTCCTACATTGTATGCGTGAAAAGCAAGTAAAGGAATGTGTGTATGGTATGCCAGTTTCCGTGTCAGGCTACGACTCGTGAGTTTGTCGAAAAAATTCCGTTTCCGCATTGAAACAGACAGCATATCAACGCTATTTTCTGATATAAACAAATCCAATGCATCGATTGTATTTTTTCCTGCTATGAGACTGAATGAGAATTTATCATAAGGAATATTCGTAATCACCTGACCTTTGAACCACTCGAGCATTCTGTTTTCCATTCGGGTGTCCTGGTTATCGTCTACATGAAGAATAATTATTTCTGCATTGAATGGTTTCATGATTTCGGCCAATAAATAAATTGACTGAAAATCATTGTCGGCATAATTGGTTGCAAAAACCACTTTTGTCGGAGTTT
This sequence comes from Bacteroidota bacterium, assembly GCA_016720655.1. Lineage (GTDB taxonomy): Bacteria > Bacteroidota > Bacteroidia > AKYH767-A > 2013-40CM-41-45 > JADKJP01. Next base: position 955,230 of record JADKKE010000032.1, on the reverse strand, counting down.
TAAAATCCGATTCTGCCGGGATTGCCAAAACCGGGCAATGACATTTTTCAATTACATCTGCTGTATTACTTCCGATTAAAATTTCTGTAACACCACTTGCACCTTTGGTCCCCATGACAACCAAATCAATTTTTTGCTCTTTCACAATTTCTATGATCTCTTCTACAGCAAATCCGATTGTTGTAATATTTTCAATTTCTATTTGTCCAAAATCCTTCTCGATTTCTTTTTTCAATAAATTCAAATGATTCAGTGAATCCTTTTCCATTGTCACGGGGTCAATAGCCATGACAACCTCATTTGCAGAAACAACAGGAAGATGTGTTGAATGAAACAAAACGATCTTACTTTGCAGGATCTTTGCAAGCCGCATTGCATACTTAGTCGCATTTTTCGCATTCGAAGAAAAATCTGTTGGAACGAGAATTTTTCGAATAGGGTTAATATTAAAATTTTTCATGGGTTTACGGATTCGAATCTGATTCAAAACTACCGAGTGTGATGCAAGCTCTATATGACCGAAGTCATGTAGATGTTGGATATTCATCAGGACCTAATTATTTACAATTCAGTCCTTAGCCTAATGTTGAAATGTGCATGGCAATTATAAATTTGATTAAATTTGAACACTACCACATGATGCATTTACTTAATAACTTCAGGCTTGTATGTTGAGGAAAATCCAGTTTATCGGTTTGGCTTTAAGCTTGATTATCTTCGGATTAACTTGCTTTTTACCACATCATTACCATTTGGAATTCGTCTATTCCATGATCGTTTTGATGACTATTTGGGCACCCGGGAACCGAACGACTTTCGATACCAGTGTTTTGCTTTCCGGCCTGATTTTATTGGGTTACTTCATCGGAATGAGTCGGGGGACCGAGGGTCAGGAAGACATTATTTCCTTCCTCCTGCCATTGCTCTTTATTTGGGCGTTCACATTTGCCATCATCAAGTATAAAGAATCTCAGGAAAAGCTTTTAAAAAGTACCCAGCATCTGGACGCAATGTTTAAGCATGCTACAGAAGGCATTATCATCAGTAATCAAAAGGGTGAAATTGTAATGGCCAATCCCAGATCTGAGGAACAATTTGGATATCAGGACGAGGGTTTGGTTGGAAAGTTGATTGAACGGCTGATTCCGGATAGATTTACACCCAAGCACAGTAGTTACCGAAAAGGTTATTACAATGAGCTCCACAACAGGTCAATGGGGAAAGGATTAAACCTTTTTGCCAAGCGTAAAGACAGCTCTGAATTTCCGGTTGAGATAAGTCTGAGTTCATTTAAAATCAAGGATCAGCTTTTTGTGATCAGTTTCATCATTGATATCACAGAAAGAAAAAAACAAGAGGATATAATCAACCAGGTGAATGAGGAACTGGAAGAAAGAGTTGAAATGCGCACCCGTGAACTGGCAGAAGCAAATTATACACTTGCAGAAGTCAATTCAAGTTTACATGATGAAATGGAAGTTCGTGCGAAAGTAGAAGATGCCTTGCGTGACAGTCAGCGATTGTATAGTACGATTGCCAGAAATTTCCCAAATGGAATTATTTGCGTAGTTGACAAATCCATGCGTACCGTTTTTATTGACGGTAAGGAACTGCAGGAATTGGATTTAAAAAGGGATGATCTCACTGGAATGCCGGTTTCAGCCGTACCCTTTTGGAAGGGGGAAACACAGGTTACTGAACAATTACAGAAAGTATTCAATTGGGAAAGTATTACTTTGGATTTTGAGCATAATGACAGGAATTACAGCCTGATATCTGTGCCACTTCCTGATGTAAAAGGATTCGTGAAAGAAGCATTGATTGTGGTCCAAAACACCACAGAATTAAAAAATGCTGAGACTGAAATTTTATTATCATTGGAAAAAGAGAAGTCATTGAATGAAATGAAATCAAAGTTTGTTTCTATCGCATCGCATGAATTCCGTACACCATTGAGTACCATATTATCATCTGTATCTCTCCTCGAAAAGTATTACAAGCCGGAGGATGCGGAAAAAAGAGCAAAACATATTGACCGTGTGAAAGCATCCGTTAAAAATCTGACCGAGATTCTGAATGATTTCCTGTCTTTGGAGAAACTTGAAGCAGGGAATATTGAGGCACATCCAAGTCTTTTTAATTTGGTGCATTTTGCAGAAGAAATCAGTGAAGAATTGCAAACAGTTGCCAAACCAGGGCAAACCATTATCCACAACCATGAAGGACATGGACATGATGTCTTTTTGCACAAACAATTATTGCGAAATATTCGTTTTAACCTCCTCAACAACGCTATAAAATACTCCCAAGAAAACAAGAATATTGATTTTTTCACTAATATAGGAACAGAAGTTATACTAAGAGTGACTGATCACGGCATGGGTATACCACCGGAAGATCAGGAACACTTATTTGAACGGTTTTTCAGAGCCGCGAATGTAACAGCCATTCAGGGGACAGGACTGGGATTAAATATTGTGCGGCGATATGTTCAATTATTGAACGGAAAGATCGAATTTAACAGTGAAATCAATAAAGGTACTACCTTTACCATCAAAATACCCTTGAACCCCAATCATCTTCTATGAAAAAGATTCTACTTGTTGAGGACAACAAAGACATGCGAGAGAATATCTCCGAAATTCTGGAACTGGCAAACTATACAGTAATCACGGCTCCCAACGGTCGTATTGGTGTTGAATTGGCAGGAAAAGAAACCCCCGATCTCATCATTTGTGATATTATGATGCCGGATTTGGATGGTTACGGTGTATTGTATCTTCTGAGTAAGAATCCAGCCACTTCCGGAATTCCATTCATTTTTCTTACTGCGAAGGCAGAGAAATCGGATATGCGCAAAGGAATGAGTATGGGTGCTGATGACTATCTCACCAAACCATTTGAAGAAATGGAATTGCTGAATGCGGTGGAAGCGAGATTGAGGAAAAATGAAATTTTCAAAAAAGAATTCAATAAAAATGTAGAAGGTTTAAATGAATTCCTTGCAAAAGCAAAAGGTTTGGAGGAATTGAGTAAACTTTCCGCAGAACGTAAGATTCATCATTTCAAGAAAAAAGAAATGATTTACATGGAAGGTGACGAGCCGAATGGAATTGTCTTTATTAACAAAGGCAAAGTGAAGACATTTAAAACGAATGAAGATGGAAAGGAATTCATCACTTCCATTCAAAATGAAGGGGACTTTATCGGATATATTGATTTGATTGAAAACAGTGAATACAGGGAATCTGCAGAAGCTCTGGAGGAGGCTGAAATTTGCATTATTCCAAAACAAGATTTTTTCTCTCTCCTCTATTCCAACCGTGATGTCGCCGCTAAGTTTATCAAGCTGCTCAGTAACAACCTCCAGGAAATGGAAGAAAAACTGATCAATCTGGCTTACAATTCAGTTCGTAAACGTGTCGCAGATGCATTGATTTCATTGCAAAATCAATTTGAACATCATGGTGATAAATCTCCGGTTTTTTCTGTCTCCCGTGAAGATCTTGCAAGTATGGTAGGTACAGCAACAGAATCCGTAATCCGAACTCTTTCTGATTTCAAGGAGGAGAAACTCATCGATATTCGGGATAAAAATATTTATATTCTGAATGCTGAAAAACTAACACGGATGAAAAACTAAACATTTTAAAAACCTTTCAGAAGAGAACCGGTTTTAATTTTCTAAAGCCGGTTTTTATTTTGATAACCGATTTTATTCATATTAACAACCTGTCTGATCAAGCCATGAATCAGAAAAATTGATACAAATGATTCGGAAAATATTTTTTTGTTTAGTTTTTATTTCTGCATTTGGTCGTTTTCAAAGCAATGCACAAGGCATTGACCCGGGCGATGTAGGCAAGATTCGAGCAGAGTTTCGGCTTTGCATTGGTGGAGGATTTGAAACTCATCCAATCTTTGAAACAACAGATGGTACTATGATCAACATTAGTGCCGGTGGCGGATTGGGCGCAGGAGTGAACATCGGCTACCGGCTTTTTGACGCGGTAGAACTAAGCTCTGAATTCCTTTACCAGATGAGTGTTCTTGATCAACCGGTTAGTAATGCAACTACAACTTTTCGTCGTTTTGTGATTACTCCCACAGCAAAATACCTGTTTTTTCTAAAGAAAGACAAGAGTCGGTTAAGCATCAATGCCGGAGGTGGCTGGGGAATTTACCCTTCCGCGAAACTGGATATTGATGCAAGTAATTTGCCAAATGGCTCACATGACATTTATGAATACAACAACGGATCCGGGCCACATGGATGCATTGAATTTGAATTTTGTACCCGTAAGAAAATATCTTTCCTGGGTGGAATTAAATTCTATCATGTTACCTATAAATTAGAATCAATTAAAAGTGATGGAATAACATATCCATTGAATTACATTCCACAAGTAATCTTGAAGGAGTATGGAAAGATTGATGGCTCCGGATTGGACTTGTATGCAGGAATTTCATTTTTATTCTAGTGTTCAGTACAGGACACAAAAAAAGATCCGGAAATATATCCCGGATCTTTTTTTATACCTAAAATTTTACATCACAGCGATTTCCTTTGCTTTGGATACAATCACTGCTTTTTTAACCAGATTCAAACGCAGCACACCATCCATGTATTGAGCTTTAATATCATTCTCCATTACATTTTCAGGTAATGTGAATGAACGAAGGAAAGAAGAATAATTAAATTCCTTCCGGGTATAATTTTTTTCTTTCTCTTCTTTCTCCACTTTCTTCTCGGCAGAAATAGTTAAAATCCCATCGTCAATCTTCACTTTGAAATCTTCTTTCTTTAATCCGGGAGCTGCAACTTCAATCTGATAAAATTTCTCGGTATCGAGAACATTTACCGGAGGCAACCAATCTTTTTTCATTAAACTGTCAAAGCCCAGATTTTCTGTTTCAAAAAAATCTGAAAGCAAAGAACGGTAAGCAGGCATGTCGACTAAACTTCTTTTTATGAGTGTCATGGCCTTTGGTTTTTGAATTAGTAAATATTAATGAACTACACTGTAAAGTTACATACTTCGGAAGCCGGCATCAATGACTTTTAACAGGCATGAAACCTTGCTTTGGCAGAAATATTTCTCCTGAAAAAAGTTTGGTTTTAAATGCACAAAAATTGTAAAAATCAGAATGTCAATCCTGGAAACAAGAAGCACTTAACAATATACTGATACCCATCAATCGATCGACATAATTGGCTTGTCTTCGTGCTTCAGTGCGAGTAAAGGTATTTTTGTCTGGTGAGACATAAGCTTGGTGATGCTTGAATTGAAAAGTGATTCCGGAAAATGTTTAGGGTGAGTGAACATGACGAGCAGATCTGCCGGTTGTTTCTTTAAAAAATAATCGATTCCTTTTGAAACATTTGTATTTTTTGAAACATATCCGGATAAGGAAGGATACTTCACTCGTTTCTTGATTTTTTGTGTCATTTTTTCGACTTCTACATCATCATGTAACAGATGACGATCATCAACAAAAAGAAAAATGATTTCCGCCTTAAATTTGGAAGCAAAAGGAGTGATCATCATTGCAGAACGAATGTTGTCCTCGTGCAGATCTGTCGAAAAAACAATTTTTTTAATTGCGGAATAGCTCGCATTGGACGGAACGCAAAGCACTCCGCAATGAGCATCCCGGATGACACGTGCCGTTGTACTTCCCATCAGCAGCCTTTCCAGTTTACTTGTGCCCGTGGCTCCCATAATGATAAGATCCGCAGTTAACTCTTCTGCAATTTTGACAACTTTTTCATGGGATAAACCATCCGTGACTATGGTTTCAAATTTTAATCCCTTGTATTGCTTCGACAACTTCTTTACAAGTGCCTGGAGTTTTTTCTCAGCAGAATTTTTTAATTGATCACCTGCAAACTGTATTGAAGTCAGCGGCATTTCAGAGTACATTACAGGTGCTTCATAAACATGCACGAATACAATGAGAGCATGGAAATTTTGCGCAATTCCACAAGCATAATGAATAGCGTTCGTTGAAGTTGCTGAAAAATCAGTAGGACAGACGATAAGTTTCATAGCCTTTATTTAGCTCTGCAAAATTATTGTTTTTTTTATCCTGACAAATGATCGCTGTTGGCTCATTAAAATAATCTGCCATTCCAGAATCATGTTCATTTTGAGGAATAGTTAAATTTCATGCGAAATTTCTGTAAAATTTATATTTCAAGCATAATTTGCTGATTCCTGTCATACAGAAAATATCAAAGTACGAGTATCTTTCCTGTATTAAAGTTTGCTATGAAGACCATTCTTGTTCCGATAGATTTTTCAGATAATTCATTTAATGCTGCCTTGTATGCATTGGATCTGACAAATGGCGGAAAAACAATCCTCCACTTGTTAAATGTTTACCACATTCCAAATCCACTCAAGGCTCTCCCGCTTGAAATCATCATTACTCCGGATGAATTAAAAGCAAATTCAGATTCGTTTTTAAACCAATTTGCGTCGCGTTTGAAGGAGTTGCGACCCAACTCAAGTCCTATTATTTGTGTTTCGCAAAATGGATTTACAGTACAGGAAATCAATCACTATGCAAATTTTATCCACGCAGATCTCATCGTCATGGGCATGAGGGGAAGCGGAATTTTGAGGGAGAATTTGCTAGGTAGTACAACGACAGGATTGATCGCTAATTCCGGCACACCAATACTTGTAATTCCTGAAAATACTCCATACAGAATTCCGAAGAAGATTCTCTTTGCAAGTGATGGTGCTGCAATTCATTCACAGTCGCATTTAAAAATCCTTTTCCTATTTGCAAGGCATTTCGGAAGCACCATCGATATATTAACAGTTCTCTCCAAAGAAAATTTTCACAAAAGAGATAGTATCGTTGATGATTTGGAAAGGAGTTTTATCAATGCCGATCATTGCTATCATTTTGTAGAAATGGAGAATGCAAATGCAAGTATCAATAATTTTATTTCCAGGAATGAAACCGATCTCCTTGTCATGCTTCCAAGAAAACACAATTTTTTAGAACGACTATTTCAACGAAGTCATACTCGGTCATTGGCGTTTCATACACATATTCCATTGTTAACATTGCCGGATTAGGAATAAGTTATTAGGTTATTGGGGTATTAGGTTATTGGGTTATTGAGTTATTTGGTTATTGGTAGCTAGCTTCATTGCCTTACTAACTCAAATAATAATAACCTATTTCAAAAGCATGAATTCAAATCAATAAAGCCTTTTAATGCAATTTCCTTCAATAGAATGGAGTTGATATAAATGATCACCATCATGGATCTTATTCCGGGATTTGATGTATTTTTGTATACCAAATTAACAGCTATGAAAAATACATCAAAAATTTTGCTGGCTTTAGCAGGAGGACTTGCCCTTGGCGCGGCAATAGGAATTTTATTAGCACCTGACAAAGGTTCTGAAACAAGAAAAAAAATCAAAGACACAACACGTAGATTTGGCGAAAAAGCCAAAGACAAATTTCGAGAAACAATGAATTCTGCATCCGACATGCGTTCGAAAGTTGAAGAAGAGGTTGATGAATTTATTTGATTCATTGAAATATGATAGAAGAAGAAAAGCAGGATTTAGAACAGTTAATTGACGACGCTAAAGAGTATATCGAAACACGAAGCGAAATCAGTAAGCTGAAAGCCATTGATAAAGGCAGCAAGATGGCCGGCAATGTAGCTTCCGGGTTACTTTTGGTAATTCTCTTGTTTGCGATACTTGCGTTTGTGAGTATCGGTGTAGCGTATGCTTTATCCGAATGGATTGGTCGCGCGTATTCAGGCTTCCTCATTGTTGCAGGACTTTACCTGATACTATTCATACTATTAGCATTGAATAAAGAACGCTGGATAGAAAATCCTGTGACTAATTCAATCATCCGAAATTTTTTCAAGGAACATGAGAAAGATTGAAAATAGTGAGCACCTGCGAGAAGAAATTGCACGTTTGCAAGGCCAGGCTGAAGTGCAGGAACAAAACTTGCGCAAGAATCTGAGGGAATTGAGAAATCAATTTCGCCCTGAAAATATTCTTTTGAATACTTTATCATCGGTGACGGGGATAAAGATCGGGAAGAATGAATTCCTGAAAAACGGTATCGCTGCCGGTCTCTCACTCGTGTTGCAACGCTTTGTTTTCAAAACAGAAACGAATATCGAAAGAAAAATCTATAGTTGGATTGATGAAATATTTGACAAGGTCAAATCCATCATCAATAAATTTAGCTCTGCCGGATCTGTTGGCTCAGAACGAATTGAAAAGGAAGATTAATACACACTCAAATCGTATAAGATTCGAATATATTTTTTCTTAAATGAATTTGTTTTTGACAAACTGTGAGTAGCGGATTACAATATTCATAGATTTTCGTTCCGCAAATTTTCACTTGCAGAAATACAGTCAAAGAGGAATTTGAATTCGTCTACTTTTTCTTGCCTGTATTTAGTCCAAACAAAGTATAGAGCGGACAAAAAGAAACAAAGCTTGTCAGTACAAAAACGACAGCCAATACTATCAATACTATTCCGAGTGTTCCGGAAATTACGTTTGCAGCGTATAAACCTGCAATTACCAGAGCAATGATCACACGAATCGCACGATCAGCAGTTCCCATATTCTTGTTCATAGTCTTTTTTTATATATCAAAAATAAATGATGCCTTCGTACACATATGTGACATTTATCACAATTCACAAACTTTCTTAGAAAATTTAAAGAAGTGAATTCCCAATTCTCAAGAAAATTGAAAATACAATAGCAATAATGCAGCGGCAGTCATCACTATTAAGGTAATTCCTCCAAATAAATTCGAGCGTTTGGTATTGACAAAAGCCCCCATAATTCCCGGATTGTTACAAATATGGAGAATCATAGCTATAAGTACTGGAGCTGTGATTCCATAAAGTACAGCAGTATAAATCAGCGATTGAACCGGGCTGATGCCGATGAAATTAATTACAAGAGCAATGAGAAGGGATATGATGATCACCAGATAGAAACCTTTTGCTTCATGGAATTTCTTGTTCAGTCCCTGTTCCCATCCAAAAGATTCAGAAATAATATACGATAAAGAGCCTGCCAAGACCGGAATCGCAAGAAAACCGGTTCCAAGCATACCGAGTGCAAACAAGAAATAAGTCAGTTTTCCAGCCAAAGGTTTTAAAGCCAATGCTGCCTGATCTACTGTATCAATTTGATGTATACCTGCTGAATAAAGAATGGTTCCTGTAGAGAGCAAAATGAAAAACATCACAATATTCGAAAACAACATTCCAAAATCAATATCAAAACGCATGTCTGATATAACTTTCTTATCGACAATTATTTTTTTCTGAAGCACCTCCTCTACTTCCATACTCGCTTGCCAGAAAAAGCAATACGGAGAAATGGTTGTTCCCAATATCCCCACCAGGATCAACATGTATTCTTTGTTCCATTGAAGAGTGGGAACCAGGGTTTTTCGAAGAATTAATAGCCAGTCGGTATCAGATAAAAATGGAACGATGACATAACACAATAAAGTCAGGCAAAGCCATTTCATCACCCTTGCTATTTTTCTGTAGGGGAGATAAATTATCATCAGCATAAGAAAAAAAGTAAATGCGATTGAAAAAACTCCAGCATGAACATCAGGAATCAACAAATTCATTACCGCTCCCATACCAGCAATGTCGGCACCGATGTTAAGTGTAATCGAAGGGAAACTGAAAAGTATCATCAGGTATACGATACTCTTCGGGTAATTTCTTCTCAGGGTACCGGCAAGTCCATGATTGGTGACCAAGCCAATCCGTGCGCACATTTCCTGAATAGATGACACCATGGGAAAAACAAACCAGGCCGTCCACAATGTACTGAGTCCAAAAGCGGCTCCGGCCTGTGAATATGTTGCTATACCCGATGGATCATCGTCACTCGCTCCTGTCACAAGACCAGGGCCAAGTTTAGAAAGCCAGGGTTTTTTAGTTTTCATTTCATTCCATGTGCTAATTCCGGATTGTTTTCTAAGGGCACCCCTAATTCAATTCCCGGAAATTCGTGAAGATATATCATAAAGAATAGTTTACCTTAGACATTACCAAGGGTATGATAATTCTCAGAAAGATCGGTGATCCCGCTCATTATGCATTCATCCCATCAGGTTTAATTTTGAACAGAATACCCTAACAATAAAGTCTTGAAAAACAAGCAAGTCACATCAAAGGAGCCATTTTCCTGGATGCCGAAGGAGGTAATTGCTTTTTTCAAGGAAACCGGCGAACTCACATCTTTTGGGACCCGTTTTTTCAGGGAAATATTATTTCCTCCCTATGAATTCAAAGAAGTTATCCGGCAATGCTACCAGATCGGAAACAAATCACTTGGCCTTGTCGGAGTAACTGCATTCATCATCGGACTGGTATTGGCTTTACAATCCCGTCCTACACTTGTTGATTTTGGGGCAGAAGCCTGGTTGCCGAAAATGGTTGGCGTTTCAATTATACGGGAAATCGGACCGGTGATCACGGCGCTGATTTGTGCGGGAAAAATCGGTTCCAGTATTGGAGCGGAATTGGGCTCCATGCGTGTTACTGAACAGATCGATGCGATGGAAGTTTCGGGTACCAATCCATTCAAATATATTGTAGTAAGCAGGATCATCGCTACAACTTTAATGATTCCGGTTCTGGTAGTAATTGGTGATGCAATAGCATTGTACGGCGCATTCCTCGCGGTGAAGATGAAAGGTGCAGTAAGTTTTACACTTTATTTTCACCAGGTATTTGAATCTCTTGAATATTCAGATGTAATGCCATCGTTTATCAAATCCTTCTTTTTTGGATTTGCCATAGGATTGGTAGGTTGTTTCAAAGGATACTTTTCAAAAAAGGGAACTGAAGGGGTTGGTAAATCTGCAAACTCAGCTGTGGTTGTGGCCTCACTTCTCATCTTCATTATCGATCTGATTGCAGTACAGGTTACAGGATTTTTAGGACTTATTTGAATGGGAACACGGGTTGACAACACATCAGTACTGGAAGCAAAATTACAACATGTAATTGCCGAACCAATTATTGAAATAAAACACCTTGTAAAATCCTTTGGTGAGAATAAAGTACTCAAGGATTTTAACCTTACGCTTCATAGTGGAGAAAATGTAGTTGTCCTCGGAAAATCAGGTTGTGGAAAATCTGTTCTTATTAAATGTATTGTCGGTTTGCTAAAATATGAAGGCGGAAGTATCGAAGTTTATGGCAATGAAGTGGCTACACTTTCTCAAAAACAACTTGATGAGCTCAGAGCAAAAATCGGATTTGTATTTCAAAGCAGTGCATTGTACGACAGCATGACTGTGTGTGAAAATCTTGAATTTGCGCTTCGACGTCACGGTAAAAAATTTAGTAAAAAAGGAAAAAGAATCGGCCTTGCACGTTCACTGGTGCTGAAACCGCAAATTATGCTCTACGATGAACCAACCACAGGTTTGGATCCCATCACTGCCCGGGAAATCAGCAACCTTATGCTCAACATGCAGTTAAAATACCGAACCTCCTCCATAATCATTTCACACGACATGCATTGTGCACAAATGACTGCCGATAAAATGGCTGTAATGATTGACGGAATATGCTATGCTGAAGGTACTTTTGATGAACTCAATAAAATCCAGGATCCAAAAGTCAAAGCATTCTTCGAGTAATTGACAGATTTTTAAATAATATCTACTACTGTTAACAAATGAATTTTTCAAATCCACATGTTTGATTGAAGCTAATGGACAAAGAAACATCACATCGAATTCGTCTTGGAATATTTATTATCAGCGGGTTGATACTCCTGATCGTAGGGCTATATCTTATTGGAAGCAACCGAAACATTTTCGGAAGGAACATTACACTGTATACAACATTTTACAATATCAGCGGATTACAGGTAGGAAACAATGTTCGGTTTTCCGGTATTGATGTTGGAACGGTGAAGAAACTGGAAATTGTAAATGATACAACAGTGAAGGTCACCATGCAAATGGATGAAAATCTGACTCGTTTTATCCGGATCAATTCAGTTGCAAGTATTGGTACTGACGGACTCATGGGAAATAAACTCATCAATATCGATCCGGGAACACAAGACGCTCAACAAATTAACGATGGAACTACTATTCCTTCTTCGAAAGGAGTCGACACAGAGCAAATGCTTCGTACACTGAACCAAACCAATCAAAATGTATCAATGATTTCTGATGACCTTAGAATTCTAACAGGAAATATCAACAAAAGCCGTGGTACTTTGTATACGGTTCTCATGGATACTACACTTGCCTACAGCCTGAAGCACACACTCACAAATATTGAAGTCATCAGTAGTAATCTTGGAAATTTTACAAGTGAACTTTCTGCTGTTGTCAAAGGCGTGCAAGACGGACAGGGAACACTGGGTGGACTATTGAATGACAGTAGCTCAATTTCTAAAAGTTTCAAGAACTCCTTGGTTCAGATAGAAGAATCGAGTAAGAATTTAAATTCCATCACACTGGAATTAAAAACTGCGATGGATAAAATCAATTCCGGTCAGGGGCCAGCAGGAGTGCTTGCCAATGACCAGGTTGCTGCGGAACATTTGAAACGAACACTTGCCAACCTGGATTCGAGTTCCGCCAATTTCAACGAGAACATGAAAGCATTGCAGGGAAATTTTTTGTTCAGAAAATATTTTAGGAAAAAAGAGGGGAAGTGATAATCAGTAGTTTGATTGTTGAATTATTCAGTGACAAGGTTATTAAGTTATTAAGTTATTAAGTTATTTAGGCCAAACGTAAGAGAGCCCGGAGGCTTAATAACCTAATAACTTAATAACCCAATAAACTAACACCTGAACACCAGAACATTTTTTCCATTCGATTTTTTTCTTAATTTTCGACTTGCTAAAATCACCATGCCAAATATCCGAACCATGAGCTTCTTCTCTTCCGCAGTTTTCTGGGGTGTAATCATCATCCTTATTGGTCTCTCAATCATACTTCGTGAAGTATTCCATGTTCACTTCCCCTTTCTCCGGGTTTTCTTCGGGCTGTTGTTGATTTATTGGGGAGTGAAGGTAATTGCAGGTGGATTTAACCGTGGCTGGGGAAGCAACAATGTGGTTTTCTCTGAATCAAAAATTGAGGACAATGAAGGAAAAAGAGAATACAATGTAGTATTTGGAAGCACTAGTGTCGATTTATTTAAAATGCAAATACCAACGAGCGATCAGCGAATGGAAATGAACGTAGTATTTGGCTCTGGTAAACTCATCATCAACGATAGTATTCCAATGCGAATTGAGATGAATACAGTTTTCGGAAGTATCCAGGCCCCGGATAGAAACAAAGGAGGATTTGGCACTACCCATTATACCACCTCAGCCTATAAAGAAGGTCAACCCAGTGTTCAATTGGAAACGAATGCAGTATTCGGAAGCATTCAGATTGTGAGTAAAAAGTGGTGAAATAAATTTATTAATTTCCCATTCACTCTTCACTATATCTCACCTGTTCATCATCTGCAAAATCTTTTTCCCAAAATCGTCTACAGATACTGAACAATTTGAGAGAATTACAACTCCGGTATGAGAGGTTTCTACAAATCCAATATAACTGGCAAATCCACCGGTGGATCCTCCTTGCCAAACAATGCGTTGCTGTTCAATTCCGAGCGGACTGATTTTCCAACCCAATGCAATTTCCTGCAAGCCAGTTTTATGATCATTCAAACGAACCCGGGGATTGTGTGTATAATCCAGGATGTCGCTCATCGGAGTTTTAGTGGATGCAATATTTGCTTCAAGGAATCGTAACATATCCGCAGGTGTAGAATGAAATGCTCCTGAAGGGGCAAAATATCATAGTGCCAATTTGGTTCTTGTTTACCTGTGGAATTGTATCCATTCAACATGTGATATTTTAAAGGATCACCCAGAGTTATTTTAGTCTGTGCCATTCCCAGTGAATGAAGAAGGTGGCCTTCTATGACTTCTTCATATGATTTTTTTTCATGTAGAGAAAGCACATGTCCGAGTATTGAAATTCCCAAAGGAGAATTGAGATAATCGTAACCAATGGGCTCGAGCAAACGGTAATTTTTAAGGAAGTCATACAAGTCTTTGCGTGAATAGGTCGCATACGGATCATTCTTGCCTTTAATGGATTTTAAGTTATGTGGAAAAGCAGGCAAACCGGAAGTGTGTGTTGCGAGATAACACAAGAGTATCGGTTGTGGTTTTTCACTTACGTCGGGTAAACAAACATAGGGCGTAAATTTTCTTCCCTGCTCCTGTCCAACTCCATAAGGGTTCTCCGGATCTTTCATGGGTGCACACACGATTTTCTGGTAGACCGGAGAAGGCACATCTACCGGTAAGTACTTTTGCAAAGGATCATCGAACCCGATCATTCCTTTAGAGGCCATATCTGAAAAAGCAATGGCAGTGAATGCTTCTGTAATCGGACCTATTTCGAAAACACTGGAAGAATCAGCCCTGTCTCGCCCACCCGGAAATGTAATTCCATAATATAAAAGATCCTTTTCTCCTTTGTTGTATACAGCGACAACAAAACCAATTCCTCCGGTAGATTTCAGGTGTTCACCCGCCATGCTATCGATAGTAGTTCGAAGCTGTGGAGAAATCTGAGCGATAAGAATGTTTTGTAAAAGCAAAAAACAAAGTATACCAATGACAAATTTCTTCATGAGGAATAAGGATTTATCAGAATAGAATCCAAAGAAATAGAAATTTATCTCCCTGTCAAAAACAATTCAGGCACTTTTTTCATTTGCCAATTCAGATTCAAATTGGTTCTTCTGTTTTGAAGGCTATCAACGGTATGTGTGTATGGTAAGCCATTCTTTTAGTGATTGATCTGTTGAATAGTTTCTGAACAAAAGATCTTTTGTGCAATGTCATCGCTACGAGATCTGCTTTTACTTCTTCGAGAAACTGATTCAAGCCTTCGTACACACTTTTATTCTCCAGAAGTTTAAAAGAAATCCGTTCGTATTGACTATCCTCCACAATTCGTTCTTTGAATCTTTCTATGGATTCAAATTCGTATGAAGTATCCACAGTACCGGAAGAAATATGAAGGAGAATAACTTCAGCATTAAACAAGCGTGCAAAATCGATGATTTCTTCGACATGCTGGAAATCACCTTCTGCATAGCTCGTAGCATATACAATTTTATCGAATGAAGTAAAGGATGCACCTTCAGGAACAGCCATTATCGGACATTCTGCATGGTCCATCACAGATGCCGTTATGGTTCCCACAAGTGCTTCCCGCAAACCTGAGGCACCCTGAGTACCCATGACGATCATATCTGCACCGCTGGATTTGGCAGCATCCACAATTTCATCTTCAGCATAGCCTTGACTGACAAAGGAATCAATGACGACGCCCGGGTTTTCGTTTTTCAATTTTGAAACTAAATTTGAAAGTGCTTCTTCTGAAACTTTTCTGAGCTCTTCATCAGCCTGCGGAAAAACAGGTATATCTGTTGCATAAACTGGAAGAACAAAACTATGAAATAAAGTAATTTTCGATTTTTGCTTCCGAGATAATTCCAAAGCAAATCGAATGGCATGCGTTGCATTGCCGGAAAAATCAGTTGGCACCAGGATATTTTTCATGATCTGAATTTTTCTGAAGGTTAGAATCTGATTTAACTTATTTTATTTCTAAAGGTAACCAAAAATTCAATCAATAACGATTTACCAGGGCTATACGGTTAAACGGAATGAGTTTATCATTTTCCACAAATACGACATCTCCGTGGTTGAGAAGAACCATCTCAATGACATCATCAACAGCATCCGCAATTTTACTTCTTGAATTTTCAATTTCTTCATCGATAAGAATGGTATAGCTATCATCGCCAAATCGGGCAGACTGCTTGTAATCCTTTTCAACCAGCAACAAACGACCTTTCGCTTCAGCAGCAGAACGCCATACTTCGGTAATTCCAGCAGAAAAAGTATTTGCGCCTACAGCCTCTTGCAAGAGATCTACTGCAGCATCCTGTCCTTTGTTCTCGAAAACATTAAAGAAGGGTTTTATCCTGGTCTGAATTTCTGTATAACCAGCGTGCTCATAATTTCCTTCTACAAAACCAATAATCCGCTTGATATTCCGGCTGTGGTGTTTAAGATATCCGATAAGCTTCGTGTCGCCCATTATCAATACAGGGTCATTGCTTCCTCTGGTTTCCTTTTCAATTACATCATCAATAAAACGCAGGTAATTATGAATGTTCTTTTCTTCAAATGCATGTGCATCATAATAATCCCATCCCGGAAAACTATGTTCGTTCGACACATCCCCGACATTGTCAGGCATGCCATCAAATTTGACAGGCATCAGGTGGGAACCATATCCAAAAAATGTTTTCACCATATTCTGTGACAAAATCACTACGAGATAATTCTGATTTAGTTTGGCAGCCATCAGCAAATCCCGAATTTCAAAAGAATTATCAACTATAACCTTTTCAGTAACAGCAAAAGGAAGATGAATAACCTTCTCAATATTGAAAGAAACATATATGGCCAATCCTTTGGATAGTTCGTTTAATTTAATTGTATTCACAGCATGATGAAGTTTGTCCATTAGACTTTCAGACTTTTGTTTGCTGTATTGAGCAAGAAGTTGAACTTCTGCTTTTGCAAGCAAGCTGTTCATGTACTCACGATCCAATTTTGTTTTCGGAAACTGCGGTTGAGTAGAGAGTATAATTGATACAGCAGGAAATTCTTTTTGACCAATCAGGCTTCTTTCTGCGAGCGTTGACATGTTGTTATTTGTTAATTTTTTTTGGAATGAAAAGATGTATTATAAATACATTCTATACGGGTAATTTTAATTGGATTGAACGGTACTCAGAATTGAAACTGCAACGCATCCTGTAAGGAATTGATGGAGATAAATTCATTATGCACTATTTATTTTAATACAAATTTAAGCTGAATCCGAACCTTAGCCATATGACCACAGTCAAGGCGAATGATGATGTAGGTCAGGATGAAAAAGGCTTTTTTTGCTGCTTTGAAGACAAATATCCGGGTAGGATCAGGTGGAAAATTTGCAAAAAACACTTAACTTTGTTAAAATCACAATTTCAGACAGATGTATAAGAAATTCATCACAAAACAGTCCATTTCCTTCCTTGCAATCCTCCTCTTTCTAAATGCCGGATGCAAGAAAGATTCGGCAGATGATTCGCCGGATCCGCTAAGCAGTACCGGTAGCATTCAGGTGAAAGTCAGTAATGAAGTTGATGGTCAGGCGATACAACTGGGCCAACAAATTTATACCAATTCTGCCGGGAATCTCTACCAGGTCGATTTGCTGAAATATTATTTGTCGAATGTAACTTTCATCAAGGCTGATAGCACAGAATACAATTTGCATAACTATGAACTGATCAATGCAGCCATTGACAGCACATGTCAGTTTTCAGGAGCAGGAATTCCAAACGGAATTTATACTCGGATGCGTTTTAACCTTGGAATAGATACCACGCGAAACCATACAGGCGCTCAAGATGGGGACCTTGATCCTATCAATGGTATGATCTGGACATGGAACACAGGGTACATCTTTTTTAAGCATGAAGGATTGTTCAGAACAAGCGCCGGTGCTGATACTTCCTTCCTTTACCATTTTGGAACAGATCCTGTGTTGGTTACAGTGGATTTACCATTGAGTAATTTCGAGATTAAAGGAAATTCACAAAAGATTTTCATGACTTTCAATTTAAACCAGGTGTATTCCAATCCGGTGACCGTTGATTTCAATGGAAATAATATCCGACAATCCACTTCCGTAGCTGACAGGCCCTGGATGAGTGATTTGAACACCAATTTCCCTCAGTCTTTTTCTATTGATCACATTGAATAATGAAGAAAATGAGAAAAGGAATTATACTTCTTAGTGCCTTCTTCATCTTTATTCTTTCCTGTAAAAAAGAGACTACAGAAGAACATGTGGCCCCAACTGACGGCCATACACACATTCATATCCAGATCCCGCTGGGATTACCACAATTAAATATTCCTGCCGACAATCCAACCACTGTGGAAGGAATTGCACTGGGTAGAAAATTATTTTACGATCCCATTCTTTCCGGTGACAATACGATTTCCTGTGCATCTTGCCATAAACAGTCGTATGGATTTACTGACAGCACACTCCAATTCAGTATAGGTATTGATCATCTGCCCGGAGTTAGGAATGCAATGCCGCTTTTCAACATCGGCTATGCGCATGGATTTTTCTGGGACGGTGGTGCAGCAGATTTGGAATCACAAGTGATCGGGCCGATACAGAATCCAGTGGAAATGCACGAAGACCTTACACGATGCATCACGGAACTCAACTCAAGTCCTGAATATCCGGCATTGTTTCAATCCGCTTTTGGTTCTTCAACTGCAACAACACCGATGGTGATGAAAGCGATTGCCCAGTTCGAGCGCACCATGCTTTCAGCGAACTCCAAATTCGATAAGCACCAGCTTGGTACAGATTCCCTCAATGCGCAGGAAGTACGTGGTATGAATTTATTTGCTGACCAGGCAAAAGGCGATTGCAATCATTGTCATATTTTGGGAAGTACATTCACGGATTTTGAATACAGGAACAATGGATTGGATTCCGTTTCAGCCGACAGTGGCAGGGCACGTATCACACTACATGGTTCTGACATGGGTAAGTTCAAAACTCCGAGTCTGCGCAACATCGAAGTCACAGCTCCATACATGCACGATGGCAGATTCCAGACCTTGCAGCAAGTCCTTGATCATTACAATACCGGATTTCATTATACTGCCAACCTTGACCCGAATTTACAGGCGATACAAAAAGGAAGACTTAGTCAGCAGGATATGGATGATATTATTGCTTTCCTGCGTACACTGACGGACTATGAGTTTCTGGCAAATCCGGCTTTTGCAAAGCCTTGAAAATTTTACGCCCTTCTCAAATGGCGCGAATAAAATTCACACTGTTTGAGAAGGGCGTAACAATAATTTATGTAAAACTTTTATAAATCACATCCCCGGCTTACAAAGCCCTGCAATTTGGTGGAATGTCTCATGCAAAGCAGTGAGTTTAGTTTTCACTTCTTCGTCTGTTGCTTTCGCTGCAATGCGGTCTTTCAATTCGGAAGACTGAGTAACGAGCATTTGCAATTTTTCTTTGATCTCCGGTTTATCAAAAGATTTTGGTGCTGTTGATTTCGCCCAGGCTTCAGCTTTTGCATGCATTTCAGCAGCTCTTTCGCGGATAGGCTTGAAATCACCATCTTCCATTGGATGGAAAGTCGTTGACATCACTTTGTGAAAATCTGTACGTTCCTGCCAGGCTTCTTCTTGCACTGCACTAACAGTTTTTTCGGTTTTTTCAGTGTGTTCAGTTTCTACTTTTTTCTCTTGTGCAAACGACTGACCGGACAACATCAGTCCTGTGACAGCAACAGAGAAAAACAACATTTTTCCTTTTTTCATAAGTTTAAGTTTGATTGTGGGAATTGGAATTGCAATTTTACAAAATCCATTCCAAGTTTACATGATCTAACTCAGTAATTTGAATGAATAAAAGCCCGATTTTTTTTCGAATCTTCAATAAAATTGAAAAAATTCATTAAAATGTGCCTTCAATGGATTCTGGATGCATTGGAAATTAATCGGAATCTCCTAATCAGGAATCAAATTATTCAGCTTCACAACAATGATTGACCGACTGATTGCATGGCTCTATCGACTTCGGGATCGAATCCTCACAAGCCGGGGAATCAAATGGCTGGAAAGGAACTATCCGCAGTTTGAAAAATTTCTTCTGGATCGATTTTCAGTATTGCATTTTGGAGGCTTACCACTCACAGCCTTAGTGACAGCCCTTGGATTAAATATTCTTCTGCTCTTTAAGTTCACAGAAAAAGTAATGAATTCAAAAACCGTTACTGCCATTGATACAGGTATTGCCCGTTATTTTTTTTCGATTCGTTCAGATGGTTTTGCGAGATTAGTATTCAATTTTACACAAGTCGGGAATGAGTTTTTTATTGCCGGCCTGACGATTGTGCTGGCAGTTTACTGCATTTTCCGGAAGATGTATGTTTATTTAATCCCACTTCTTTTTACCGTACTGGGAAGCGGACTAACGATTACTGCCGGCAAAAATGTTTTCAAAAAAAACCGACCTGATGAATTTGCCTTTTATTCCGAACATTCGTTTTCATTTCCGAGCGGACATTCAACGATTGCAGTAGCACTCTATGGATTTCTCGCTTACCTGCTGATCCGTCATCAAACGAATAGAGCGACACGCACAGCTATTTTTCTCTCCTGCATTTCTCTCATCGGAGCGATTGGCTTAAGCAGGATTTATTTGTGCGTACACTATCTTAGCGATGTAATCGGAGGCTACCTACTCGGTTTTGCATGGCTGATCCTGGCAGTTACTTTTGTAGAATGGAATTTGAGGAAAGTGAAGAATTGAACAATAAAAAAAACTGAATCAACTGGCAGGACTTGTTTTCATTTTTCGATAAACGATCGTCGAAACTGTCGACAGCACATTATTTAATGTTTTGTAATCCAATCCTCGAGTCATCACACCAAGGATATAAGGGTGTTCATTCACATAAAAAATCCCGAATTCACTCAGATCACCTTCAGTAGAATTTACTCTGTAACCGAATTTCCGGGGAACCACTACTTTTTTATCAATATTCGTTATTAAGCCTTCCTGGAAATCGCTTTTGGATAAAAGTTTCAAGGCGAATTCACTATTCTTTGGACTCAGGTAGCCGGCATTGTACAAGACACGGAATAATTTACTGTACTCAACTGCATTCAGTTTGTATTCACCGGTATCAGTTACATGGAAGGGTTTTAATTTCAGGTCTTCGAGTAAGGCATTGAAATTATTGATGTCCATGTTTTTCCAAAGGAGATCGTACGCATTATTATCCGATCTGGAAATCATACTTTCAAGCAAGGTTTTAATCGGATAAAAATGTCCGCCAGGAAGTGGTGGTACATTTTGATTAAAAACCTCCTTTGGGTATTCTTTATAAAATACACCTTTTTCAAGAAAGCCCGGATCACGATCAGCCTGCATGAGAATTGCAATCATCACAGGCACTTTGAATAAGCTTGCAAGGATATATTCTTCATCCTGATTGATTCCAAACCAGGAAGGTGTGTCCAATCGCTTAAAATAAACGGATGCATTCTGAATTCTTCCGGAAGATTTTTCAGTGTTAATGAACTGTGACACCTCTGTTTTCAGACTTTGCAGGGAATCGTCCTCCAGACTGACTTCTGAAAAAAGTAAAGGATGGATTAGTTTAAAATGGTTGTTGCGATGAAACTTGATTTCATTTAAGTTAAGCTGTTGACTTGGCAGAGTATAAACTGGTCTTTCCTTTTAGAAGAGAAGCCTGCAATATAATAACACAAGGTAGCCGTAAGTGTAACAGCAACGAACATCCAGAAAAGAGGAATCTTTACAGTGAACAATCTATTCATTCTTAGAGGGATATCGCAGTATTACTCAAATCAGGATTAAAAATTCTGAATAATTTATCACCAAATAATGCCCCCATCATTGCAGGTGAATTTATGTTGCACAAGTTAGCTTACAATTTGGAATGTAAAATGAATTAAACGCAGATGAGAATGGATCAAAAAAAGAAAAAAAAATTCCTGAGGTGAATGTTATAAAATTGTCGGTAAACAGTCTCGAATACTCGTTGAATTTTTTTTGTATAAATTTTTTAATGCTTGTTTTCAATCATTTTGTTTCGGGTTCAATAAATTCATGGTTAATGGATTAGTTCAACTGAACACAGGTATGATCTGTTAATCATTTAATGTCTCAACTCTTTCAATTCAAATTAAAGGCTTCAAATTTAATTTCGCACAAAAAATCAATTGGATTTATCATAAATTAATCGACCTTGCTTTCAAAGTGCTTATCATTAATTGAAAAAAGTAAAGCTGACAAACAGAAAATTAACTCATGGATATTCTTTGATAAACTGTTATCACGAGTTTCAAAAATACCGAAAAGTGCTAATTTACTGAATATTAGCATCCTATATTATTTGACCCCTTTTCATAAATATATTACTTTTAGCGATCTAATCTTAAAATTTTGTTGAAATGGGTTTCTTTAAACCGAATGTTGGAATGGCGTCGAAAATTAATAAGTCGCCGAACAAACGGTTCATTTGGTACTTTATCCTTCTGAGTTTCTTTTGTGCTTTACCCGGCCTCTTTCTTCTTGGAGGGGTATCTGAGGCTCAAAAATTCTTTGTGCTCTTTCAGATTACAACTTTATTGCTAGCCATTTTCCATATCTATTACATCAACACCAGGTTGGTATGGATTGATAAATTCATTTTTACTAAAAAATTATTTTTCACAATTGGAATAATCGCCGGAAGCATGTTTTTTTTCTTCCTGCTTTCAAAATTCCTGGTGTTAAAAAAGAATCCTGATTACATCTCATTGTTTCTTCCTGCATTCCTTGTTTTTATCATCCCCTTCTTCTTCATTGCCACCTTTGATAAAGCCATGCAAATCCCAATGCGCAAATACAAACTGTGGTTTTACAGTGAGAATGCGAAAATGCCGGACCTTGATTTGATCGACTTTTCGAATAGTTATATTCTTAGTTTTGAATTTCCAAAAAAGTACAACGATACATCGATTTCAAATTTTAAGTTCAAAGCTCCACTGGATATGCAGTTTGGGGAACTGTTTTTTATGTACATTACCGAGTACAATGATAAAAACAGGGAAAACCCGATTGATTACCAGGACAGCCTGAGCAAAGCGTATGGATGGCTATTCTATATTAAACCGAATGCATGGTGGAAGAGAAAACGAATCCTTGATCCGCATCTTACAGTAAAGCAGAACCAGATCAAAGAAAATGAAGTCATTGCACCCAAACGGTTTATTGTTGCTTAATCCAAATCAACAGGAAAAAAAAGAACTATGTTTCAAGAAATAAAATACCTGCCTGTACATTGGATCGACGGGATGAAGATCAACGAAGATCATTTCAAGCAGATGGAATTGTCGATTGCCGATCAGGCAAGGGATGCTGCTGGCGTGAGTTTAAACAACTTCAATTATGGACTGGTAAGTGCGGCCTCGGAAAATGACAAATCACTTGATGTCAAAATACAAGTAGATCAGACGAAACTCATATCAGCAGATCTTTTAAAGTGTCGTGCAATCACCCGTTCCGGCGCACGCATTGAAATTGTAAGCAATCTTGCACAGAAATATCATTTCACTTTCGAGGAACTGAGTACTTCTTTTAATGCCGGTGAAAGCAAAGCGAAATCTTTCTACCTCATCATCAATTCAAATCCGTATGAACGTGTCCCTGTAGGACAACCGGATACTGATGAAGTCCCGCCACGTCTCCCCTACACAATTCCTGCTTACAGTCTGAATATATTACCCGGAGACCAACTCAACAACAATTCAATTCCGGATTTCTTTATACCGATTGGTAAAATACTGCTTTCCGGAGGCCGACTGAGTGTGGATACAAGTTATATCCCTCCATGTTGTTCGGTGAGGAATCATTCCTTGTTGTATGATTACTATTATGATTTTGGAAATAAACTCGGTGAACTCAGCAAATCGCTGATCACGATTATTCATAAAATAAAAACAAAAAGTCAGAGTACCAGCCTCACACAGAACTTCAATTTTATGGCTGAGAAGGTCGTTTTCTTCACCGCCAATGAGCTCAGTCGCTATCGTTGGATTGTTGCCGAACAACCACCGGTACATATGCTGGAATACTTCATTCGTTTTGCATATGTTTTGAAAACTTCCCTGGATTGTCTTGTTGATCGTGATAAAGAAGAACTCATCAATTACCTGAGCGAATGGTCCGATGTGAATACCGGCCAATTTGAAAGCGTACTCACCGATGTTATCAGAACCGAATACAATCATCTCGATATTTCCGAATGTCTTGTTCCGGCAGAAAGAATGTTGTCGATGTTCAATTCACTCTTTGGAAAACTCAGTCAGCTCGATTTTATCGGCAAACGCAAGGGAGAAGGCTCCTTTGTACGGGAACGGATAGTGGAAGCAGAAACAAACAAAAAAGAAGAAGAAAAGCCAAAGCAAAAAGGCTGGAGTTTTCTCGCTGATTAATTTAAACTTCGTATCGAATTATGAAACCTTTGAATACACAGGATAGAATGAAACAGTTTTTCATCTTCCTGGCCTTTTTTATTGTCACTGTTATCCTGGTAACAGCTGTAGTATATTTTGATTTCTCCAATCCGAAAGAACACAACAGACTACTGATAGAAGAAAATGCCAGTTTGAAAAAACAAATTGAAGCAAATCAGTTGTACGTAAGTCAGGCAGATAGCGTGCTGAGCAAAATCACCCAACTGAACATCTCTAATCCCACCGGAATGGATACCAGATATGGGATTGCAAATCAAAAAAACGCTGCCTTTAAAGATGTGGTTGAATCCGATTCAATTTTGAAAAACGGAATTTATTCACGATTTTCTTTGATGACCACCACTTTTCTTGATTTGTATGAGGCCTATAAACTTGCCAAACCAAAAGCAAATGAATTTGATATGACCAAACTTGAAAATGATAAACTCGACAGGGAAAATAAACAACTTCAAAAGGACCTGATCGAATGTCAGAAGAAAAAACCCATGGATGAATAATTCAGAAACAAAAAAAAATGCCCCGGATCCGGGGCATTTTTTTTGTGCTCAATTCAACGTGTGGTCGTTAATTATTTTCCATTGATGGCCCACTTCAATTCATTGGCATCATTAATATCCAATGTAATCGTGTCTCCTTTTGTGACCTGTCCGGAGATAATCATTTTCGAAATTGGTCTTCTCAGCTGATTTCGAATGACACCTTTGATCGGGCGTGCTCCATATTTAGGTGTGAATCCTGATTTAGCAAGAAACTCTCTCGCTTTGTCGCTCATGGTAAAGGCAATGCCTTGTTTGTTGAGTGGCTCCAGCAGACTCTTCAACTGAATGTTGAATATATTCAGCACAATATTCTCGCTGATTGGCGCGAATGGAACAATTTCTGTGAGACGGGCAAGGAATTCCGGACGGAAATATTTACCCATAATATCCATCATTTCATTCGTTCCGGGAATTTGGCCTTTGTTGATTTTGTCGACGATAAAATCGCTACCGATATTCGAAGTAAACAAGATCACAGAATTACTAAAATCTCCTTCCTTTCCCAATCGATCATGGAGTTTTCCTTCATCAAGAATTTGCAGGAAAAGATCGAATACAGAGGTGTGTGCTTTTTCAATTTCATCAAAAAGAACAACTGCATATGGCTGCTGACGAATTTTATTCACCAGCATCCCTCCTTCTTCATAACCAACATATCCCGGAGGAGCTCCGTACAATAAAGCCGCAGAATGCTCTTCTTTAAATTCACTCATATCGAACCGAATGAGGGAATTTTCGTCCATAAACATAAACTCGGCAAGTGACTTCGCCAATTCAGTTTTACCGGTTCCTGTAGGTCCGAGTAAAAAGAAAGAACCTATTGGTTGTCCGGGTTTACTCAAACCACTCCGTGATTCCAGAATGGCTTCTGCGACAGCTTTCACTGCGTGATCCTGCCCGACCACACGACTTTTGAGAATGCCCTCCATATTCATGAGCTTCTCCTTTTCCTGGGATTGCAATTTCCCCATAGGAATTCCGGTCTTGTGAGCTACGACAGATGCAATATCTCCTTTATCGACAATTTCCTTTTTCACCTCTGCGAGTTCTTGCAGTCGTAAGAGAACGCTACGGATATAGCTGATGATTTCTTCATCTGTAACGAATTTGTCAATATCCTTTTCTTCTTCCAACTGGCTAAACAGAACGTGACTGATTCTATTTTTCGCCTGGGTGTAGAACCATTTCAATTCCATTGTCAATTCACCTGGCTTGAGGTCATCACGCTTCACGAGCAATTCCTCTAATCCGGCATGTAATGCAATCACTTCGTCTTTGGAAGTAGCTCCGGTCATTTTTACCACAGCCATTGTTCGATCAATCAAATCTATCGCTGCATCGGGCAACCTGCGTTCCTTGATATAACGCTTGGCAAGTTTAATCGCTTCCGGAATTGCGTCGGGAGCGAGTTTGATCCCATGATGCTCTTCATAGTACGGAACAATTGTCTTCAGCATTTTCTGGCATGTCTTCTCATCCGGCTCTTCAATACGCAACAATTCAAACCGACGGTTGAAGGCTTCATCAGATTCAATGAATTTCCTGTATTCGTCATTCGTTGTTGCTCCGATTATTGTTAATTCACCGCGTGCCAGTTCCGGTTTTAAAATATTTGAAGAACCGGCAGCACCACCATTTTTATCGAGAAGTGTATGAATTTCATCGATGAATAAAATCGCTTTTTCAAACTGTTTAATTTCCTTGACAATGTTTTTAAGCCGGTCTTCAACTTCTCCTTTGTAAGAAGCACCGGCGACGAGAGCACCAAAATCCAGTTCAAATATTTTTGCGTTTCTGAAATTTTCAGGAACAAGATTGTTCACGATACTCAGGGCAAAACCATCCACCAATGCTGTCTTTCCTACACCCGGTTCACCGGAAATGATCACATTCGGTTTGGATCTTCTTCCCAGAATTTCTGCCACCATACGTGTTTCGCGTTCACGGCCAACGATCGGGTCGATCTTTCCTTCTCTCGCCAATTCCGTTTTGTCAACACAATATTTCAACAATGCAGAACCCGACCCCTTTCCTGACGCACTACCATTCGCTCCATTTACAGATGTTCCTGATCCGGAAACTGCTTGTTTCAGTGTAACATTTTCAAGCAAACGGGTCATCAGCTCCTGATGCGTCATCGGGAAAGTCTTCAACTGATCATATGAAAAACCAAGTCCGGGAATACTTAATGCTGCCAATGCACAAGCGGCATCAATTTCGTCTTTGGATAATTTCAAACGAATTGTATCCGCTTCATCCATCAAAGAAGAAATCTTGTCATCGCCGGAAGGTTCTTCGGATACTTTCCCTGCTTTTGGAAATGTTTCGAGTCGGACTTCCGCCCATTCCTCCAAAAAATAAATGTCTTTGTCCATGCTTTCCAACAATGGCTGAAGACCCACATCTTTGTGCAAGAGCGCTTTTAACAAATGCGGCGCTGAGAAATTGGGATTGGAAAATTCTTTTGCTACAGATTGTGCGATTCGTACTGCTTTCTTCAGATCTTCTGAATAATTAATTACATCGGCCATACAAAAATGTCTTTAGATAAATTAAGGTAAAGAATGAATAAGGATCCCTCCGTAATAGTTCAGAATAGACAGAAATAAAACAGAAAAGGAATCAATCGGGATTAATAAGACTTTGAATAAGCGACCAAGTTAATCATAAGACTGAGTTTTTCAAATGGCAGGATAAGATTTTTAAGCGTTTTGGAAACAAATAGAAGTCAAGAGTAAAAGGTGAAGAGTAAAGGGTGAAGGGTGAAGAGTAATGGGTTGAGAGTGAAAGGGGGTGTACTGTTGAGCTAAGTGAACAAAACAGAATTTCTCGTCACAGACCATGGAAAAATCAAAGTTTTTGAAGCTGTTCCTTCATCCGGGAGGACTTAAAACAGTGAAATATGACAAGCTAAAATAAGGGCAGAATTTTCTTCATATTGGAATTAAAAATTGCCCGGTGCGAAGGAACTATAGCAAGGGAAAACGTATTTCCCCGCAGAGAGACGCCTCTGGATCACACCAAGAATCCTTTGAAAATGGCAGCTCAAGGGTGAATTTAACAGGGTTAAGGACCTCTCAAACGGCACAGTTAGACCAGATTCAAGGTCTTTTTCCGGGGGCAAAATTGATTTGGATTGAATCTCAAAACTTGTATATTTGTTCCAAACTCAAACTTTTAAAACTATGTTTAACTATGGAATTGGGGGCAATGAAATAAGGCCCGATGCAAGCGAAGCAATCGCAGACATCCCAAAAAACCGAACACTTGTTGTAGAGAAATTAACGGATGATGCACCGATTAAACCGGAATTGGTTTACGATTTAAAAACTGTTGAAGAAGTCTTTGCACATTTTAAACCGAAGGTTGAAGTTGAACTGGAAAAAGAAGACGGCAGTTCCACGAATGAAGCATTGTCATTCACCAATCTTGGTGATTTTGGCACTAAAGGAATTACAACACAGAATCAATTCCTGCAGGACCTGAATCAGAAACAAGATCAGTATATGAAAATTATCAAGCAATTGAAATCTAACAAATCGCTCAAAGCGATTCTGGAAAACCCGGATACAAAAGGAGCATTTGTTGGCGCACTTCAGGCCTTGATACAGGAAATTGAAGACGCTAAATAAATCGTTTTATTGTTTCATTAGTTTTAAACTATTCTAAGAACATTACAGATATGGAAGAGTCTCAACAACAACAGCAGCAAAGTCAGTCTAAAGAAAGAGAACGCGTAGCGAATCCGGCGCAGGTTATTGAAGAAAGTGCGAATAAGCTGGCTAAATTTGGTGGTTTTGATGTGCTGGAAGCAGTGATCGACGGCGTTCAGAATTTGAACCCGGAACGCAAAGCGCGTAAAAAAATATTCCTCACTGAATCCGACAAAAAACAAGAACGTGAATCTATAAAAAAATCATTGCAACTCTGGGCTGATTTACTCCAGGAAACTGACAGTATTTCCAGTGCTGTTGAAACTGCTCAACAAAAATCTGATTCGGCAGCAGCATTGCTGAAAAAGAATTTGCTGAAAGCTGTTGAAGCAACCAAAAACCTGGAGCGATCCTATCGCTCTGTTGCTTTGTTTTACAAAAATACCGAGAGTGACAAATTGAAAAATATCACTTTGATGAATGCAGATCCTGAGCAATTGAAGGATCTCGACAATCCACGGTTTATCGATGCTGTTTCCGGCGAATTGAAAGCCAATTATGACCGTCTTGATTTACGGGATAATTATTCCATCCTATTACTGCCCGGTTACCTTGGTTCCAATAAAGTTGTAGAAAAGTGGGCCAAACTTGCTCATGAAAATAAAGTTATGCTGGTCACAGATTTTCAGCATCTCGACAATCCGGATGATGTCATGGAATTGTTCGAATCAGCGAATCTCACCGGCGGAGATGTGTATCGTTCCAACGTCATGATGGCGTGTAACTGGCTGGTAGGTCGTGGAAAATTCCAGGAAGTTGGCGAAGATGAAGATTTGTATGTACCTCCTTCCTCTGCACTTGCAGGAAAGCTGTATACAACACGCATGTGGCAGGTTACTGCAGGTAAAAAGCATGGTGGTATGAATGAAGTAGACGGTGTGTCGTTCGACCTGAAAAAGAGTGAAATCGCCAATCTGGAAAAACTCGGTTTGGTTCCGATGGTGAATGAGTATGGAAAGGTAATGGCCTTCTCCGCAAAGACTCTGTTCAATGGCGATAATCTTGGATTGCAGACTTACTCTGTTGTACGTGTATTTGATTACATCACCAAAGTATTGATCGATTTCCTCAATCGTCGTGCATTTGAAAACTGGAATTCCAAAGCAGAGAAAGATCTCCGCTCTCAAATTGTAAAGTTCCTTGACAGTGTAACAGGACCAGACAAGTTGATTGAATCCTTTAAGATTATGCGTTTCGAACAGGATCCGCAACAAAAGGACAGAATTTATCTGGACATCCACATGACGCCTTATTTCCCGGCGAAGAATTTCATGATCAAAATGGATGGACACAAAGGCGACGATCCGAATTCAGCAGAGTGGAGTGCTAAATACGACAAAGCCTGATCCCAAGGATTTAAAAATTAAATATCCGGTCGGATAATTCTCTATTGTCCGACCGGATTTCAAAAAACCCGATTACCGTATTGCTTTTGAAAATACTCAGAACATTCTTCAAGATTTTACTCTGACATTTTACTGAAATAAGAATACACCCGACAGGTATATTCATTTTCCAAAACACGATCAGAGTTAAAATATCGATCCTGTTTTCTTGTGTTTTCATCAGCATTAACCCTGTAAAAATTTCAAACCAACACAGCCTGAGAAGGCTACCATCTTACTCTTTCTTAACATGCAGAACGAATTCAGGCAAAACCCACGCGACCGTTTTTCCACCCGTTTGGGTAGTTGACAGAGGCCTGGTTCAGGATGTACATTTGATCTATCAAATTCAATTAATCAATATCAACCTTTAAAAATTAAAGCCATGTCATTTAAAGCAAAATTCACAGTTGACGGTAAAGACTACCGCGTATTTCATTGCACGTATTCCCTGCAACAAGATGTTGACAAAACCGGTCGCCCTTCTTCAGAAGTTCGCGGTGGTACCTTGCAACTGGAAGTTGAATCCACAGGTGATTCCGGCCTTGCAGCCTGGATGATGGATGCTTACAAGCACAAAGGTGGAACCGTAACATTCTACAAACGGGACAGCGAACAGAAAATGAAAGAAGTGAGTTTCAAGGAAGGATACATTGTCTCCTACACTGAAACTTTCACCAACCACGGTGACAATCCAATGAGTGAACATTTTGTGATTTCAGCGAAAGAATTAAAAGTTGGTGATGCTGAACACAAAAACGAATGGCCAGTATAATTTCTAAATCCCTCCCATTTCTAACCCAATAAACAACCTTAGCCATGTCATTCAAAGCCAAATTCACAGTCGACGGTAAAGACTACCGCGTATTCAATTGTTCTTATTCCCTTCAACAGGATGTAGATAAAACAGGCCGCCCTTCTTCAGAAGTTCGTGGCGGAACCATCCAACTCGAAGTAGAATCCACCGAAGACGCGGGTTTGGCTTCCTGGATGATGGATGCATACAAACACAAAGGTGGTTCCATTACCTTCTACAAACGCGACAGCGAACAAAAAATGAAAGAAGTCAGTTTCAAAGAAGGGTACATCGTTTCTTATTCCGAATCATTCACCAATATGGGTGACAATCCGATGAGTCAGAATTTTGTGATCTCCGCCAAAGAAATCAAAGTTGGTGATGCTGAACACAAAAACGAATGGCCAGTATGATTAAATAACATGGTTTATCAATTGAACCCGTAAGTTCATTGAAAAAACCCCGAATCTGATTAAACACAACAAATAAAATTTTTCCATTTATTAGATTTATTTAGAATTAATTTATTCAGGCACTTTTCTAATTTCAAAAAAAAGGAAAGGAATAAATTAGATTCAATTGCACACGGATCCATTATTTGCACTCGGTTTTCGTAATAATATTCCGGACTGGTACAATAATAGACTCTTAATTGTTTTAAATAATTCAAGATACCCTATTAATACTTTTTTACTATGGGAAAACCAGCCGCAAGAGTCGGAGATATGCATGTGTGCCCGATGGTAACACCGGGAACTCCACCGATCCCTCATGTAGGTGGACCGAT
The DNA here is from genome assembly GCA_016720655.1 of Bacteroidota bacterium. GTDB lineage: Bacteria > Bacteroidota > Bacteroidia > AKYH767-A > 2013-40CM-41-45 > JADKJP01. The sequence continues at coordinate 923,747 of JADKKE010000032.1, read as the reverse complement.
CATGCCTCCAGGGAATCCAACAGTATTAATCGGAAGCGTATTTGCAGCAACGATGGGAGATATGTGTGTTTGTGTGGGACCGCCTGACAGTATCATTCTTGGCAGCGTGGGTGTGATGATTGGAAAGAAACCAGCTGCACGTATGGGAGATATGACAGCTCATGGCGGGACAATAGCAGCAGGAATCCCTACAGTCATGATTGGAGAAATTGGACCGAGTGCAGCCTCCATTCCTGCTGCACTGCTTCCGGCATTGATAGCAATGCTAACGAATGCAATGAACAATCCTCCTAACCCTCTTGCAAATCCAAAGGTTCAGGAACTAATCCTCAAATCACCTACGCTTGCGAATAACCTTGTAACGTTACAAAGCCAGGGCTGGGTATTTAAATATGGTATTTCCGGAAATGGAACATTCACAGACCGGACTGCAAAAGAAATAGTATTGGATCCAAACGATGCCGATGGCGTATACATGACCCAATCACTTGCACATGAGTCAGGGCATGCAATGTACACACCTGATCCAGATGTTCCAATTGGAAATCTGTCAAGAGCTGACTATGCAAATAGAAATGCAAATTCCTGCTTAAAAAATGAAGGAGAAGCAACGCTCACAAATACACAAGTTCGGGATGAAATTAATTCAAATGGAGGGGATGACATCGGAATTGCAGGTGCTAAATCCGATGACTATCAAAGAGCATATGAAAATTATCAGAGGACTGGAGACAGGGAAGCATCACGTCAGGAAATTGCTGATATTTTCGCGGAAGGAGAACACCCCAGTAACGCACCAGGACAGACGTATCGAGAATACTACTCTGAACCATACAATGACTTTTATGACCAGAATGCTACACCATGAAACTAATAATCATATTTGCATTTCTCATACCTACCCTACCCTTCAAAAATATTTCAAGTAAATTACCAGAAAACGAAATGGAACAGGTTATTCAAAAATTGATTGTAAATCGCTCGGCGGATATTGAGAAAATTGAAGAACTTTTCAATATAAAGATGCAGATAGATTCTGCATCGTCAACACCTTTTTTTTCAGTGTACAAATGGAATTCTGAGAAGTCTGAACTCCCGTTCCATTCGATGGAATTACGGCTTCCTATACCTGAATCAAAAGCAGCGGATGAATGTCTTGCCATATTTAAATTGCCAATACAAAACCGATATACAAAGGAATATGTAAATGAGCATTTTGGTGATTCAATCCAGGTAGTTCCGCCCCGCCCAGGTCAATTGGATGAACAAATTACCTATTATCGTATCAGTGGCAAAGATTATACTCTGAGTTTTGGCTTTTCAAACAATCAAAATTCCAGTTCCACTATAGTTTTAAATTATGCTATCGAATCCAGAATACTCCATTAGAATAAACTGAATATTAAATCCTGCTGATGAATTCTTTAAAGCAAATTATCCTTATAATTATTTTCTTTTCTTAAACAAATTTAAAAGCCGACACCAATGAAAAATGAAAGAAATTATCCTATGCTAGAAATCAATTACATGCAGTATCCGGATCTCGCCGATAATATCTGGCACGCGCAGATGTCCCGGCATCCGCAAATCTTAACCTACGCTGGTTCCGATCCAGGCAAAAGACAAGACGCCATGACAATTAGTGATGGTGATCACAAGAGTCAGGTTCCACGGATTTTAAGTCGCGACGAATATCCATTTGCCTGTACTCTGGAAGGAGGTCACAGTACTTCCATAGAGCATATTCCACCCTTTCAGAATTCTACACAAGGAGGATTGATCTCATCTTTTATCCGAACACATGGTTTGGCTCCCAATTGTGGTGAACTCTCAAAATTTATTGTGAAAATAACCAACCATCCAAAAGGAATTGTTACAGTACCCATGACAAATTCAGATAAATAAATATACAAATCCACCCATTCGGGTAGTTGACGACCCTGATATCACAACTTATCTTTGAACTATAAATTTCTTCAATTCTTCTAACCTTAAATAACTGAAAAAAATGTCCTTCAAAGCAAAATTTACAGTCGACGGAAAAGATTACAGAGTATTTCATTGTTCTTATTCACTCCAACAGGATGTTGACAAAACAGGCCGACCATCTTCAGAAGTTCGAGGAGGTACTCTTCAACTTGAAGTTGAAGCAACAGGCGATTCAGCACTTGCTGCCTGGATGATGGATGCATACAAACACAAAAATGGTACTGTTACCTTTTACAAACGAGACAGTGAACAAAAAATGAAAGAAATATCATTTAAGGAAGGCTATATTATTTCGTATTCTGAATCTTTCACCAATCATGGTGATAATCCAATGAGTGAACATTTTGTAATTTCTGCTAAGGAATTTAAGGTTGGTGATGCAGAACACAAAAATGAATGGCCAATCTAATCAGATCGATATTGGGAATCAGCCCGTAAAATCATTCTCTTCTAATTTTTATTTTCCTTTTTTATTAATTCTTTCCTCAAGCGATTTTTAAATCCTCAATCTAATACAGACCGAATATGTCATTCAAAGCCACATTGAAAATAGAAGGTAAAGAGTATAGGATACTAAATTGCCACTATGCATTCCATCAACCCTATGCAACAGGAGGTCATCCGATTGGAAGAGTAGAAGCCGGCTTAATAAATTTAGAAATTGAGTCAACCGGGGATCTGCTAATTGCACAATGGAGTTTGTCGCCCAGTGCTAAAAAATCAGGATCAATTCAATTTCATCAGTCGGCTTCATTTGAACAGCGAATGAAAGAACTAATTTTCACCGATGCATATTTGGTGGATTACGCTGAAAGTTTTAGCAACCACGGCGACAGCCCGATGACTGAACGAATTACCCTTACAGCACAGGCAATAAAATTAAGCAGTGGTATGGGGAGTGGCGGAGAAGTTGAACATATTAACCAATGGGGAGTTTAATTTTACTGAATCATTTTTAATTTTTAATTTTAATAATCACAGATTATGGCAACCGATGTATTGACACATGAAATCAAAATAACAATTACAGGATTTGATTCTGAAGAAATTGTTTTTTCAAACCTCAATATCAACCAATCGATAGCCAGTCACCATCATTTTAATTTTATCTGGAGAATTGGTGCTTTTCAAAGTGACCCGGATATTCAGTCGAAAGTAATGGATTACATCGGTAAAGATGTTTCCATTACCATGGCTTCATCCATATTCAAAGGTATAATTACAGAAATTTCAATTGAAGAAAGGAACGATGGTCAGGTAATTCATATTGCCGGACAAAGCCCGACAATTCTACTCGAAGATGCGCCACGTTCTACATCTTACTACAAACAAAATTTAAAATCAATAGTCCAGAAATCAGTCGCTGATTTTTCAGGAAATCTGTTGAAAGAAAATATTAACCCGGCATACACAGATGAAATTCATTATCTGGCACAATACAACGAAACTGATTTTCAATTTTTAAAACGGCTTGCTGTACGTTACGGTGAATGGTTTTATTTCGATGGAGAGAAATTGCAATTTGGAGAACTTCAGAACTCTAATAAAACATTAAGAAATAATATAGAAATCACCGAACTGGTGTTTCAGTCCAATTTGCAGGCCAACAAATATTCGTATACGGGAATGGATTCGCATAAGGGTGAAAAAATAGAAGACAACATGGCTGACCTGAAATATAGTGGTGATGGATTTACTAAAGTTGCCGTCGAAAAGTCCAAATCCATTTTCTCCAGAAAGGACCCTAAACGTAGTATCCATGTTATGAACACTTCCAATAAAAAACAATTGGATATTATAAAGTTACTTGACAGTAAAGCCGCTGTAGCAAGAGCGATGACTATTCGTGGGCAGAGTTTCTCCCCTGAACTCAGACCGGGATACCGATTTAAAATTGATCTTAGAGGCAATACTCCTGAATTCATAGTGACGAATGTTGTGCATCATTCGTTGAATACTTCAAATTACACAAACTCCTTCACTGCTGTCTCCGCCAAAATTGAAGTACCTCCTTATACAAACCCGCATGTCGTACGTAAAAGTGAGATGCAACCGGCAATTATAGTTGACAACAAAGACAGTGACAAACTAGGTCGATTGAAAGTGAAATTTCCATGGACCGATCTTTCACCCTGGATACGAATGTCAGCGCCGCATTCAGGAAAAGATAAAGGATGGCATTTCATTCCGGAAATTGGCGAAGATGTAATGATCGATTTTGAAGGTGGAGATGTTGATAAACCATTTATCATTGGCTCATTGTATCATGGAAATTCCAAATCAGGCTTGGGGGATAATAATAACGATATCAAATCCCTGAAAACACGAAGTGGAAATACAATTATATTAAATGATAAAGACGGAAGCATCACAATTAAAGATGCCCAAGGAAGTGTCCTGATTTTAAAAGGAGATGATACTATTGAATTAACATCAAAAACCAAAATTGTAATTAAGTCAAAAGACATCGACATTAAAGCTGATAACTCGATTAATATTTCTGCTGGCGGCTCTTTGAATATAAAATCCGGAGGAGATATGGCACTCAACAGTCAATCAAACATGAAACAGGATTCACTAAAGGAATTTAAAATATCTTCAAAGGATAATCTTGAGACCTCCTCCTTGAAAGACACGAAAATTAAAGCGACGATGAATGTGTCTATAGAGGGGACAATGAAAACTGAAGTTAAAGGACTTCAAACTTCCATACAAGGAACTGTACAAACAGAAGTTAAGGGTGCAATGGTAATGATCAATTAGACTTTTGAATTGAATGTTATAAAATAAAATCATGAGCGAAGTTCTGATTGCAAGTGGAGAAGCAAATGTCATTCACAAAATTACCGAGTTAAGAAGAATATATGCAAATAATGTATTTCATGTAACTGGTGGTGGTCTTGGACATGGTGGTGTTTATCGTGTTGGGTATTCATTTGCCACATTGCATGGTTCGATTGCAATTGTTGCTTTCGACAGTGTATGGACAGCGCAATTCGATGCTGCTCCTGGCTGGTCAGAATCTCACTTAGTTGTTTATGTAAAAAATAATTACCAGCATCTTTATCAATGTGAACTTAGTTTTCTTTTTTATACGATTTTGACAGATACAGTGGCTGTGCAAACAGAAGCTTTGGGCGTAATCTGTAGAATGGAAACTCAGGCATTGATCATCGGGGGTTGTTTCTTTTTCCCCATGGCGGGAGTTGCCATTTCCGCAGTAAAATTAATTTTACTATACAACTCCAATCAGGAAAAATTTCATTTAATAATGCAAAAAAGTGGACCTTTATATGATGCTGCTATGCTTATGAAAGACCACTTTCCAATCACAACCCGAATAATCATATCGGCAGCATTTACGGATGCTGCACGAGAATATTTCAGACCTCACAGACCATCTGCAGAAGATATTGCTAAAGGTGCCTGGTCACTTTTAAGGGCTTTATTCGATGTGTATACCGGTAGATTTGAGCATGGGATTGGAAATACTCTACAAAACAGATGGTGGTATGTGCAAAGAGCATGATTATTCGAAAACTACGCTTTATAAAAGAGTCTGTATTAGAAGCACTCCGTCACCCTGTTAGAACTGTTCGTCATGCAGCACATGAGCGAATTTCAGAAGGGCTCCATAATCCAGTTGAACCAATAGTGGAAAGAGCGGAATCAGTTCTGCATCAAATAGAATCAGACGATACACTTTTTCGGAGGATTACTGCAGATTTTAGCAGTCTCAGGAATTCATACAGTTTACATATAAGTGAAGCTGATGTTCGGGCAATTATTCGAGAAATCGCACAAAAACAAAATCAATTTAATATCATTGAAGATTTTGGAGAAAACTTGAAGAGGTAGTTGAAATCCTGGACCAGCTGAATCACGAATTGGAACGCATGCCAAGTACCTCTTTGTAATTTTTGAAACAATTCCAATTAAGTTTCTAACGCATCTTTTTGTCTAAATTAATTAATTATTTCATTCGTGTTCTAATATTGTAGTGTGAAATGAAGCGTAGTTGAGCTCTGCTGAATTCGAAGGAATCAGATTGGAATTTTATATTCCGATGAGTTGTAATTTTACAAAAGGCTCCTAACTTATATCTGCACAAGCTCTAAAATCTGAATACAATCTAAATCGGGAATTGAAAGAAAAGGAGAAATTCCTTCCTCGGAATCAATGTGAAAAACCAGAACTGTGCGTACCTAGAAACCTAAGCTGGCTTCCGGGAACCACTTTTACCAAAATCAGTTTCATGCTTTCTGCCAATTTCCTATTTTTATCCTGACTCATTTGGCTAAATTTGTTCCTCAACAAGAATGAAATTTCTTTAGGAATTCTCACTTCAGCAACCTAAATTGTCTCAGGCAAAATTGCCAAAAAGTATTTCAAATTTTATCTTCAAATAACATCTCTCATGCCTAGCAGTGCAACACCCATTGTATCCATAAAAATCCAGAATTACGAGAGTACTGTAATTTACTCCAACCTGGTTATTGAACAACCTGTTCTGGATCATAATGTATTCAGCTTTATTTGGAGTGTGGGTGATTTCAAAGCAGACGTGGATTTCCAATTGGATGTTATAAAAAAATACATGGGATCGACTGTCGATATCACCATGGGCGATAATACATTCAGCGGAATTATTACACAAATATCGGTTGATGAGCGCAGCAGTGCCAGCCATTCTTTTTCAATCAAGGGATATAGTCCCACAATATTGCTCGATGACATTCCAAAATCTGCGAGCCACAACAAAAAAAACCTGGATGACATTGCGAATAAATCCTTCACCGGAATTCAGGGAAATAAATTACCGAAGGACATCAAAGCACTCACGAAAGATGTGCTTCACTATACCATTCAATACAACGAAACCGATTTTCAATTTCTTTCCAGACTGGCAATTCGGTTTGGAGAATGGATGTATTACGATGGCAAGAAACTGGTGTTCGGACAAATGGGTGACAGCGGCATTAAACTGGTAAATGGAAAAGATATTAGCCGCATGGTGATCAAAGCTTCCCTGCAACCACACCAGTTCAATTATAAATCATATGATCCACACAAGGGAGAGTCCATCAGTAAAAACATGGGTTCATTTTCTTCGGATATAAAGAATGATTTCTCCTCTCTTGCTGTAAAAATTTCAAAAGATCTGTATGCACGGGAAGATGAACGATCCATGCATACTTTCAATGTCGTTGATAAAAAACAGCTGGATGCAATGATCGCGACAGAAAAGAATTCGATAGCATCGAAGATGCTTTTGGTGAAAGGCGAAAGTACTCATCCGGGAATCAAAGCAGGCTGTCGTTTTCAGATTGAAAGCAAAGGCAATACCTACGATTTCGTCGCTATCTCGGTTTCCCATTTCTCCAATCTCATCGGTCATTATGAAAATGCATTCGTTGCTATTCCTTCATCTGTGAAAGCACCTCCTTATACCAATCCACACACGTTCCGCAAAGGTGAAATGCAATCCGCTACTGTCGTTGAAAACCATGACACCGATGGAATTGGTCGTATCAAAGTTCGCTTTCACTGGATGCAAAGTTCTGAAATGACACCATGGATTCGAGTGACTACACCACACGCTGGCGGAGGAAAAGGGATGCATTTCATTCCTGAAAAAGACGAAGAAGTAGTTGTTGATTTTGATGGCGGGGATATTGAAAAACCTTTTGTCCTGGGCTCACTGTACCATGGAGGCGCAAAATCAGGAAAAGGTGATAGCGACAACAATGTAAAATCATTGATGACAAAAAGTGGAAATACAATTTCACTCGATGACAAAAGCGGAAGTGTAACAATTAGTGATAAAGGAGGGAACTCAGTAGTATTGAAAGGCGATGGCACGATTTATATAAAGTCTGATAAAGAAATTACATTTGACTCCAAGGATATTAATTTTAAAGCTTCCGGCGATATCAATATCACAGCGCAGAACAATGTGAATATGAAAGCTGAAATGCAAAAAATCAACATCGAAGCGATGCAGGATATTTCCATCAAAAGTTCAACAATGGCAGTGAAAATAGACGCTACTACAGAATTTAAAGCAACAGCTAAAATTGATGGCATCCGTAGAAGGTCTCACTCTTTCATTAAAAGCCAGGCAATGGCAAGCCTGGAGGGAGCCATTGTAAAACTTAATTAATTTTTTGAACTGAAGGATCCTAAACAATTGATTTAAGATGAGCACCTTTGTTGAACAGAATGCAATCACCAACCGTATCGAAAAAATCCGTACGGTGTGGATGGAAGCCACCGCTGATCCTAAAAAAAATATCTTTCGCTGGTTTGTAAAAGGAGATGAAAGGAGATTACTGGAGGGCTGGTACAAACTCGAAGGAAGTGAACACGGAATTTTTCCTGAATTGTTTTTGCGTTTCGACTGCAGCCTTGAAAATTACGAAGATTACTCCACGAATCTTATTAATGAAATGCTGGAGAAATTTGATGTCGACAAGGAAGAATGTGCAAATGCAGGAATAGACCTGAATTTTAAACCGGATCCAAAGCCGGTTACGACAAAAACTAATTTACTCCCGCTGCATTTTTCAAATACCATAGAAAAACTGGCTGCTTCCATTCCGGACTATACAGCTAATATCTATGTTTTACTTTATCCTGAAGATTTGCAAAATATTTCAAGTACTTACATACAGTGGATTTATGATCTGGTCGCCAATGCCAATTTCTCACGGTTGAAATTGGTATTACTGGATACAGTTGAGTACCCAATGTTTGAGAAAATTGTCCGTGACTTCCCAGTCATTTGTACAAGCCTGAGTCCGGATTTAAAAATGGACGAGGCTATGAAGCAAATGGCATCAGCCGGAAACCCGTCTTCTCCCGATGTTCAGTTCAGAAAATTATTTGTACAAATCAGCCAGGCTGCAGCAAAGAAAAATTATGATGAAATGGAACGTTGGGCTGCCAAAGCAATGCAGATTGCAGAAATGGCCGGATGGACACAAATGAAAGTAGCATTGCATTTTACAGTTGCCTCGGCTTACTTTTCTGCAAACAAAGGAACAGAATGTTTGAAAAGATATTCGGAAGCCTTAAAAATTGCACAGGAGGCAGAACAAAAAGGGGATCATGAAATTGCTCCTGTATTGATTATCCAGAGTCATTCTTTTCTCGGTGCAACGCATCTTAATTTGAAAAATTATCTTCTTGCCGCAGATCAATACCGTTTGCAAGCTGAGAAGTCGATGGAACATAAAGATTTTTTCAGTGCTGCTGAAGGCTGGAGAATGAAAGCGTATTGCGAACAGTTGCTTAAAATGTACTCCGAAGCCTGGGACAGCAATCAACAAGCACTTGCCTGTGGAAAGCAAATGGACGAGAATGTCAGAAAAAACTCTACGCTTCCTTTTGTCGGGCAGTCTCTGTATGATTTGGCTGAGAAATTATCGAAGCCACAATCGGAGCGCATGGCAATTGGAACTTTGATGAATGAAATTGTTGGTAACGATTGGGAAGAAAAATTAAACACCGCTAAAGCTCAACACTGATGATAGCCGGCAAAGCATTTGATATTGTTACCGGCGTGGATATTCACATCATCGGAATCCCAAGCCCGGCAGGACCTATCCCTACTCCTCTCCCGCATCCATTCATCGGAATGGTGTATGATCCTATGGATTTTATTCCATTCATCGGAGCAACGGTAATGGTAAATGGAATGCCAAGAGCACAAGCCGGTACCGGAGGAAAAAATGTTCCACCACATATTCCAATGGGTGGACCCTTCATGAAACCTCCAATCGGAAACGAATGTGAAGTCTTTATGGGAAGCCTTACTGTGAATGTGGAAGGTGAACCATTTGCTAAACTTGGCATGCCTGTATTGAGTTGTCAGTGCATTGGAATGCCCTCGCCTCCCCGCTCTAAGAAGAAATCAGGTCCGGGTATGAAACTCCCAGTTTCTGTTCTCCTTGCAATTCCTGCCGGAATGCCCGTGATGGTTGGTGGTCCGCCGATGATTTCATTCACCGCCATGGCCATGAAGGCCGGAATGGGAATTCTTTCAAAAGTAAAGGGAAGTAAATTCGTCAAGAAAGCATCGGACAAGATGCATGCTGCTGCGGAAAAGGCGATGAAGAAAATGAAGGTTCCGAAAGGAGTCCGCAATGCAGTACACAAAGCGATTTGTACAGTTACCGGTCACCCCGTTGATGTAGCATCCGGAAAAGTTTTCACAGATAGAATTGATTTTGAAATGCCGGGCCCTCTTCCATTGGTTTGGGAACGTACCTGGTATTCAACTTCTGATTATGATGGACCGATTGGATACGGATGGCATCATTCCTATGACATGGGATTGTATGCTGATGAAACGGAAGGCGTCGTTGTACTAAGGATGCCCGATGGTCGTGGTGTCGCATTTCCAACATTGAATATCGGCGAATCGCATTTTGATCGTTCTGATAAATTTGAATTGTTCAGAAATGAAAAAGGGTATTTTGTAAAAGATAAAGATCAACTTGAATATCATTTTGGAGCACGCACAGATCGTGATCCCCTGCTTTCATTGTTGACTTCCATTAAGAACAAAGGCGGCTACAGCAATAATTTTGCATACAATTCCCAGGGGCATCTCACAGGAATCACTGACAGTGCAGGGAGAAATTATAAGGTAACAACCGATTCTACAGGTAAAATTCTTGAAATCGCTGTTGAAGACAAGAGTCGTCTTGAAAGGTGGCTGAAACTCATCCGTTACGCATACGATGCGGAAGGAAATATGGCTGCTGCAACAGATGCATTAAACCTCAGTCAGAAATTTTATTACAAAGATCATTTGCTCGTTAAGGAAACGGACCGGAATGGATTGAGTTTCTATTTTGAGTACGATGGTTTTAATACGGATGCACGTTGCATTCGCACCTGGGGAGATGGTGGTATATACGACCACAAGATTACCTATATCGATGGCTTGACGATTGTTGAAAATTCACTTGGCAACAAGACTTCCTATTTCCATAAAGGTGGTTTGGTTTATAAAACCATCAATGCGCTGGGCGGTGAAAGTTTTTCCGAATACAATTCATATAACGATCTTATTTCGGAAACAGACGAAGAGGGCAACACAACATCTTATACATACGACGATCGCAGCAACAGGACAGGAATACTCACTCCTGATGGCGGTCAAACGTCGATTCAATTTGAAGGAGATGTTCCGGTATTTGCTGTGGATGCATCGAAAGGGACGTGGATGTGGTCGTACAATGAACAGAAGCAGCTTATTCTGCAATTGAATCCGGAAGGTACAGTCACGCATTATGAGTATGAAAGAGGTTTACTCACAAGTATCATTGATCACCAACAAAACAAAACAGTATTAGGTTACGATTCTCAATTTAATGTTTCCGAACTGATTCTTGCCGACTCCACTCGTTCGGTTTGGGAATTTGATTCACTTGGTCGGAATACAGAATTTATCGATGGTGCCGGAAACCGTACACAAAGAAAATTTGACCTTATTGGAAATGCTATTGAAATAGCTGAACCGGACGGTAATATTCGTAAACTCGAGTATGATGGAGAAGAAAATGTTGTTTTAGCAAAAGACAAACAGCATGAAGTGAAATTTGCTTATACCGGGATGAACCGGCTGGCACTTCGGGAAGAAAATAAAACGAAAATCGAATTCCATTATAATACCGAAGAGGAGTTAACATCCATCTTGAATGAAAAGAATTCTAAGTACACATTTAAACTAGATCCTTTAGGAAACATACTGGAAGAAAAAGGTTTCGATGGCTTAACACGAAATTACAAGAGGGACAAATCAGGAAAGACTAAAACAGTTGTGCGGCCTGGAGGTATCCTAACGGAATATGAATATAATGATGTCGGACGAGTCACGACAATAAAACAACAAGATGGAAGTTTAGAATATTATTCCTATTCAGCAAACGGTCAGCTTCTCGAAGCATCAAATTCTGAAATCAATTTAAAATTTGAAAGAGATCATCTTGGAAGGATTAAAAAGGAAATCCAGGGTGTTCATGAGATTGAATCAAAATACGATCCGCAGGGAAACAGGATTAATGTAAAATCGAGTCTTGGCGCGAATATCCAATTTGACCGGACGATACTTGGGGATATTGCAAAGATTAAAGCAAGTTCAAAAGAAACAGAATGGAATGCCGCGATCCAATACAATAGTCTTGGTCAGGAAATTGAAAGACAATTGCCCGGAGGACTGCGGAGTACCTGGCAGCGCGATAAACTTGGGCGGCCGATACAGCATCAAGTCAGTAAAGGAAATACTTTGCATAGGAGTCGGCAATATGTTTGGGAAGTTGATGATCGCCTGAAACAAATTAAGGATCTCCTGCAGGGCACAGTACAATATGGTCACGATGCATTTGGTAACCTCACTTTTGCTACATACAATGATGGCTACACAGATTACAGGATCGCAGATGAAGTAGGGAACCTGTACAAATCGAAAGATAAAACGGATCGCAAATACGGAGCAGCCGGACAATTACTCGAAAGCAAGGAAGCCAAATACGAATACGACCCTGAAGGAAACCTTATTCGTAAGACTGAAAAAGATGGAAAGATCTGGAAGTATGATTGGTATTTGAATGGAATGCTGAAAAGCGTGACACGTCCGGATAAAAATGTAGTCAGTTTTACTTATGATCCACTGGGACGACGACTTTCAAAGACCTTTCTTGATACAACAACACGGTGGGTGTGGGATGGGAATACACCAATCCATGAATGGACAGAAGATTCAGGCAAACCTACACTTTCAATTTCCGCTGATGGAAATTTAGCAGCCGATATTGAAAACAAGAACCTGGTAACCTGGATTTTTCAGGATGGCACTTTCACCCCTGTTGCTAAACTTTACCGAGGACAACAATACAGTATCATCAGTGATCATCTCGGCACACCTGCAGAAATGTATAATGAGAAAGGTGATAAGGTTTGGGAAATTGGGTTGAATATTAATGGGGAAGTTCGTACTATTGAAGGATTGCGTGTAGAATGTCCTTTCAGGTTCCCAGGACAATATGAGGATGATGAGACGGGGTTGTATTACAATAGATTTAGGTATTATGATCCAAATAATTCAATTTATATTTCCGAAGATCCTATTGGAATTGAAGGAACAAATCCAACGCTTTATGGATATGTTCATGACACAACAATAACTGTCGACTATTTTGGATTAACATGCGGTCCAAAGTCAAAAAAAACCAGTCACACTTCACGAAGTAGACGGGAAGCATTCAGAAATGCAAAAACAGATGCTAAGATTGGAAGGAATCAACATCCTCACAAAGTTGAACACGTTCCCTTAGAAGATGGATATGGTGATTTTGTTCGGGATGCCAATGGGAAACCCATCCAAACTCGAGAATATCACTTTACCAATTCCAGTGGTGAAAATGTTGTTATACAAGAACATAGTCTTGGCCATACTAAAGGTGATGTAGGACCTCATTTCAATGTCAGACCCGCAAGCGATACTAAAGGAGGACACATTGAAGGAACCCATGGACATTACTTTTTTTAAAAAGAACACAATATGAATTTCATAGATTTAATTGATAGAAATAACTTCTTAAAACAGGTTTTTAAAAATGAAATACGTACAGACAAAATTAAAATTAACCGCATTGAATTAGTGAGTCCAAGCAGGCTCAACTTTGATATTCAGATCTTTGAAAAACCAGATTTTATTCCTGAAAAGTGGGGGCAATGGAATGTTGGATTCAATACAATTGTTATTGAATTAACCATCCATTCCCTATTTGAAGTATCCATAGAAAATTGGGAAAAAAACACTGCCCTGGTCAAACTAATTTACGATAAAATTGGAGACAAAATTGAATTACGCGTTTCTGAAACGGATTGGAATTTAACTATAATTGCACAATTAATCGTTTTTCAAAAATGCTCTGTTTTCTTAGATACTAACTTTGAATAAAGATTTAATTCAATATAATTCAAGAAAGAAATAAAATTTAGCCTTCCTATTTAAACTATGTCCCTCCCCAACTTCGATCACCCGGTAGATTGGTCAGATTTCACTCCCAGAGATGCGCGTCCGAGGAATGAGTCGGAGGATGCTCATTTTGCAGTGACCTTCGAGACAAATTATTCATACACCTCTGAAGATGGAGAATACAAAATGACCAACATCGTCGTCCCAATGGTGATGAACAAACGGGCTTCCTGGGTAGTACGCGCACAGCAATCGGAGACTTTGAGACGACACGAACAAGGTCATTTTGATATCACGGCAATCGGAGCCCGGGAAATACATGATCGTATGCAATTCATTACGGCTAGTTCTGCCGGTGGGCTCAGGACAGAGCTCAGCAGATTGGCCAGAGAGGTTCAAACCATCATCAACGACACCAATATCCGTTACGATGACGAAACGGATCATGGTACCATTGTGAGTAAACAAAATGCCTGGGAATCAAATATTGCAAAAGTGAAACTGGAAACGAGTGGGATTTTATCTGATCTCCCGTAAATTATCTGCAAAACAAAAGCTTAACCAAATGGACATCTGGGATCTGCTCATTCCTTCATTTACAACTCCTACTCCTTCCTTTGCCAAAAATCAGAAGGTAACAGCGGAAGGCCGGGAGTTCACTATGAATTCCGGTAAAATGGGAGTACGTGTGGTCATTCAGCCTGATTTGTTCGAGCCAATCGCCAATTTCGATCCGGGTTCCGATGCGGATACAGGATGCGTCATCGATACTGATGTTTATACCAATGTCACTTACGATACCCGGAATCGCGTCAAAGATTTTATCCGGAAACCTTTCACCATTTACATCCGCACCCGCTACAAAGTCACAATGGATCCGGAGTCCAATTCTGTCTATGGAAGGGGTACAACAAAAGCTGACCTGAAAGCAGGAAACCAAAGTCTGCGTTTCCATGAATCGCAACATGGTGTGATGTGCTTAAATTACATCAATAAAAACCAGATTCCGGATTTAAAAATTAAGGTTGGACTCTCCCAAAAGGAAATCCAGGGTGTTGTTTCAGATTTTTCACTCCGTTTTAACAGGTACATGACCAGCCTGGAATCCTACCACATCGACCTGGTGGATTGCTCGGGAAAAGCGGCAGCTTTTTGCGGCAAACACTAAATTTTTTTCAGAAAAACTTTTCTTTATTCAGAAAATCTCTTAATTTTCAGCTGTTGATTGTATTCAAATAACGAAATCCAATATCCTTTAAACCTCTTCTTCCTTCCAATAATAATTTTAATCACGCTTCCGAATTCCCATCCTGGATTCCTTGCAGTGTTTCTCGAATTTAGTATTTGACATTTCAGACATCCAGGAAATTCCACCCGTTCGGGTGGTTGACAGAGGGCTTCGTTTAATGTAATTTTGATCATCAATTTAAACATACCTTTTAAACTTAAAACATCTTACTATGTCATTCAAAGCAAAATTCACAGTAGACGGTAAAGATTACCGCGTATTTAATTGTTCCTATTCCTTGCAACAGGATGTTGACAAAACCGGTCGCCCTTCTTCTGAAGTTCGTGGTGGCACTTTACAACTCGAAGTTGAATCAACAGGTGATTCTGCATTGGCAGCCTGGATGATCGATGCTTACAAGCACAAAAACGGAACTATCACTTTCTACAAACGCGACAGCGAACAAAAGATGAAAGAAGTGAGTTTCAAGGAAGGGTACATCGTTTCCTATACAGAGTCGTTCACCAATCACGGCGATAATCCAATGAGTGAACACTTTGTGATCTCCGCCAAGGAAATAAAATCCGGCGATGCAGAACACAAAAACGAATGGCCGGTTTAATTCATAGAATAGAATTACCGGTTGTATCTCCCGATTCAGCCGGTAATTTTCTATTGTTCAGCTTTTCATTTATACTTTTTCAAACCCTGCTCCCATGGCTGCACTTGACAACATCAGTTATTTTGTTGCAACATTACGTTCCAACGAATTTGAAGGATTCAGATCCGAAATCTATATTCCATCCGGATGTTTTATCGACAAAGGAAACCAACGCGTATCCGCTGATCAATTAAAAAGTGAATACTACGATAAATTAAAACCACAATCTTCTGCCAAAGGTGAAATTCCGGGATTGGAAAAAATTTGCAAGACCAATCCGACACGCACATGGAAACCCATCGGCAAAAGTGGATTTACAATTGCTGCCGGTTTCGATGTATCAAGGCATGGAATTAATGACCTTAGAAAATTCAAATTCAACCAGGGACTGGAAATCAAACTTCTCCCTTTTACCGCAGATTATTCCGGACCCGCTCCCGGACAACGTCCTTCTTTCACCAGTGGTGAACTGAAAGAAATCGATTTCAAAGTGGTTAGCACAAAACTCCCACGACTCGTCGAACGCTTCGATTCACTTTCCAGTAAATCAAAATTCGATGATTTGAATGTGATGTTTCAAACAGTATTGTATTCAATTTTTCATCAGTACCAGAATCACTTTTTCAGTGAATCCTACGAGGTTAATAAGGTATGGAAAAAAGCTACTGCCGGTGACTGGACAGGAGTCCAGGAAGAACTGAGTAAAATCAGAACTTTTTCCACCCGTCGTAAAAAAGAAGCCGAACTCATTGAACTTGGATTGGGACTAATCACAACACCTGCCTCCCCAAAAGGTGATTTTGTCGCTGCAAAAAATCCGGTGGTCTGAGTTCATTGAAATGAACCCCATCGATCCTTTCACTCTTCCAAATTTAGGCGACTAAAACAATGAACTGATAAAATATTTCAGACCTTAAATACTCTTATGTTTCAACGCATCTCAGCTCGCAATAACGAATGGAACCGAAAATATCTGTTTTCAGAAGAAAACGGAAAAGGATTTTTCATGGATGCAAAAAACGGTCTTGCCTATTTTGCCTGGATTTTCCCGGATGAAAAAGTGGAATATTACAAATGCGAACAAGGTGTTTTTGAAAAATCTTTTGCCCTCACTGACGAACAAATAGAATTTGAATTTGATCCTTACGATAGTCTGCGCTTCCACAGATATCCAATGGATTGATCAGATGACTCATCCTTCCCGGATGGAATTCAATATTTCAGATTGAATTCAGTCATAGAATTGCTATTCCAATTTTTCCCATAAATTAGCAGATCATTTTCATGTTGATGACACGATGATCCGCTATTTCTTTTTTCTTTTACTCTCTCTTCATTTTCAGCAGCTGAGTGCTCAGCCCTTAAAGTTCAGCCATTTCAAAATTCAGGAAGGATATACTCATAACCGCATTCATCAGATAACTACTGATGTACATGGATTTCTTTGGCTAGCTACAGACATTGGAATTCAGAGGTTTGATGGGTCATCATTTACGACATTTGGAATAAAAAATGGAATTGATACAGTCTATTCTATCCTTCCAACTCCATCCGGAAAATTGATAGCAGGTACATCCCGCGGTTTAATTCGCTTTGATTACTCAGGGCAAATTGAGCAAATTCCACTGACTGACGCAATTGTCCGGCACCAAGAGCCTGTCAGAATTCTGGGATCGGTTCCCGGGAAATCCTATTGGCTGGCTACCTCTAAAATAGTCGCTGAATTGGATACGAACTTTCAGGTCCTGCGGATTCTTTCATTCAATGACTTCCATACTGAACATGGAAATTTTATCCGAGAGATCAAAAGTCTGGTCCTTGACCAATATCAAACTGCCTGGATTGTTTGGAAAGGAAAACTCTTTCATCTGAAAGCCACCGGTGGTGCTTTGGAAACATGGAAATCAGAACTAACCCAACCTTATTTTAATTCACTTGCAATTCAACAGGATGGATCTGTCTGGGCTCATGCTCTTTTTAATTCGAACGACAGCCTGTTGAAATTTTCAGACGATTACAAAATAAGATATACACAAGCCGGGCGAACCGGACAAGATAGCAGTGTATTGATGACGTTTCTTCATGATGGCAGAATTTGTCTGGCAACCGATGGCAAAGGACTTATCATCGCTGATCCATTCCGTCAAACTACAATACGTTTTCTTTCTAATTCCGATGATGAACACTCAATTTCCGGTGATCACATTTCCTATGTATACGAAGATGCAAATCACCTTCTCTGGGTTGCCAGTACAAAAGGCTTAAACAAGTCCTCTGTGCTTTCATCTGTATTCAAATATATACTGTATTCAGGAAGTGCAGACAGCCGACGATTTGACCCTCCGGATATCCAGGATGCAGTACTGCTGAATGATTCAACAGCATTGCTCTCCTCCTACTCAAGTCTGGGTTTGATTAAAGCAGATTTAAAATCAGGGAATTCAAATGTTCTTTTTCCCAATGGGAATCCAAATCACCTGACTCATACTTTACGTCTTTGTAAACTGCAGAATAATGACTGGATAATTTCCAGCTTGACGGGAAATTATATTTTCAACGAACTGGATCAATCACTTAAGTCAATTCGTGTTATCCCGGGTTGCCCGGAACTTTTAAAGCAGGCGATTCCGATTCTGGCTATGTACCACGATCAATTGAATCGTGTCTGGATTTCCATGGTCAATATTTCGGGTATTTTCTGCTACAATCTAAATGAAAAAAGCTGGAAATTTTATTCAAGTGCTCCATCCGGATTAAACTTTTTTCCATTGAAGTCATTTTCGTGCGCAACAGAAGACAGAGATCACAACATTTATTTTGGATATGTAAATGGTGATGGGCTTGCTATTTTCGATCACGAGAAACAAAACTTCAGCAATGAAATACTTCGGGAAAAGGACAACACCATTCCCAGAATTCATGATCTTGCGACTGACCCTGGCGGAAAAATCTGGATCGGTACATCAACGGGATTGTACTCTTACAATTCGGGTGAAAAAACAATAAGTCAAATTTTTGATCTCAGGCAAACAAAATCTTCAATTATAAAACGAATTGTGTGCACAGAGCAGTCCTTGCTTTGGATAACAACTGATAACCAATTGCTCCGTTATGACAGCCGGTCGGGAATCACCAATGAATTTGGCTTGGAGGATGGCCTCCTGGAAACAAATTTCAATGGAGGTGCATTCCTGAATCAAGCAAGAAATCAGGTTACATTTACTACATCCAATGGCATCGTTTCATTCGATGCGGTTCAAAGCAAATTTTTTCATACTCTTCACCCACCTCTCATAACCGGAATTTGGGTCAATGGAGAAGAGCAATCGATTGAAGGCAATGAGATTCAGCTTTCACATCAACAAAACAATATTCGCTTCAGATATACCTGTCCGGATGTACTCAATGCGAATGGCATCCAATTCTCTTGTAAGCTAATTGGCTTTAACGAAGACTGGGTGAACTTAAATTTAGAGCGAGAAGTATACTATTCACAACTTCCTTCAGGTAAATACAAATTTCAACTTCGATCATCGTTGGATGGAATAAATTGGAAAGAAATAAGTATTCCACTTTCACTTACAATTAAATTACCCGTCTACAAATCTCCGGTTTTTTTGACCTTGCTGTCAATTATCTTTCTTTCACTTGTTTTTGCTTTGTATAGTCATCGACAGCGTATCAAACTGCGTCAAACTATCCTCGCACATGATCTGAGAAATGATATTTCCAGAGATTTGCATGACGATATTGGTTCCGCCATCAGTAGCATTGCTCTGATGAGTGATCTGGCAGCACACATGCCGGCAGACAAAGCGAGTGGATACATGGAGAAAATTGCAGAGACAGCGAGAGGCTTGATTGAAAATATGAACGATATTATCTGGGTGATCAACCCGGGAAATGATAAACTCGAAAGTGTAAGTGCCAGGATGCGACGATTTGGTTCAACTATCCTTGAAGCGAAAAATATTGATTTTCACTTTGAAGGTGATGAAATTCTTGAAAATATTTCCCTTCCTATGAATGTCAGAAGAAATATTTATCTTGTCTTTAAGGAGTTAATCAACAACGCAGCAAAACACAGCGCTTGCACCTTTGTTAAGGTTCATTTTCGTCAGGATCAAAAACAAATCCGACTGAGTATCGAAGACAACGGAAAAGGATTCGAGCTCTCAAAATCGCATGATGGGAATGGCATGAAAAATATTCAAAGCAGATGCAGGGAAATTGGTGCGAAGCTTGACATTTCCACTCTGCCAGGAACCGGCACACGATTTGAAATTTTATTGAAAGCAATTAAATAACCTTTTCATTATCCTAAAAATACGTCCATGGCTGTAAATGTTGCAATCTTTGAAGACAACCGTTTATTGCGTGAAATGCTCACACAACTCATCAATGGAACACAAGGCTATTCCTGCGTAGGTTCATTTCCGGATGCAAACAATACGATACAAAAAATTCAACGTGCAGTTCCGGATGTAATTCTAATGGACATTGAAATGCCGGGTACAAATGGCATTGAAGCGGTCCGACTGATTAAAGAACACTATCCTGCTGTACTCATCATCATGCAAACTGTCATTGAAGACAATGACAAAATATTTGACGCCATTTGCGCAGGGGCTTCCGGGTATTTGTTAAAAAACACTGCACCGGCGCGTCTCCTGGAAGCAATCAATGAAGCCAATGCAGGCGGCTCGCCCATGAGTCCTTCAGTGGCACGAAAAGTTCTGGAGAAGTTCTCCATCTTCAGATCTCAATCACAAAAGCAGGAATTTGATTTAACAGAACGAGAGAAAGAAATTTTACAACACCTGGTCAAAGGAATGAGTTACAAAATGATTGCTGATGCCTGCTTTCTAAGCATTGATACCGTAAAATTTCATATTAAAAATATTTACGACAAACTTCAGGTTAATTCAAAAGCGGAAGCAGTAGCGAAAGCATTTAAAAGCGGATTGGCATAGCCTGGCCTATGATTGTATCCGGACCGATATCTGGTTTCAAACATAAGCTGAATACCCAAGGCGACCGGCATTTTTATTTTCTGCGTCCAGCTGCCATTGCTTTTTTTCAGTGACAATGTGAACTTTATTTTCAACAGTAAATGGAATGAATAGACTGTTCAGATGGTCGAGAATTTTTCGGCTGTTTCCTCCCGGTAAAAATTCAAATATTGTATTCGATTTGATCGGTCCAACTTCTATTCGCAGACAATCAAAAATGGTGTAGTCGCTATCACCAATAATTGAATTCACAGATAAATCCATCTTACCAAGGACATTCATATTCAATCCGGTTTTATTTCCCGGATTCCCAAAGGTTTCCTTTTTAATTTTAACTTTAGTTTTCAGAATTGTTGAATAAGCTTCTTCCATAAGGGGAACTGATCCGCGAATTTTATGAATAATGGGAAGCAGGTAAAACAAGATGCCTTTCTGACGCTGATCCATGAACTCGGGAAGATCCCAGTAGCTTAGGATTTTTTCATCGTCCATTGTGTAGGAGATTGTCTCCAAAAGTTTCTGTTCCTGGAGTTCGATGGTCAGTCGGTGTTTGAAGAACTCCAATTCATACGCGAAAAAATAACTTCGTGCTCTCGCCTCCTCTTCAACCCTTTGCCGTGTTTCCTGAACCATCGTGGAAACAGTTTTGAATGCTTTGGGTTTCTTGGCACCAAAATGAAAAATCGATTGTGGAAGTACATCATATAAACCTTCACGGTGAATTTTCATCACCATCACTGGTTTACTGTTTCCAAATTCCACAGATTCTACATTCGCGATATCCTTACTGAATTTTCGTTTGAAAAGACCCAGAGGTTGAATAAACAATTCATTTGGATCCAATCCCTTTCTTACAAGATCAGAAACAACCACTTCCGCTCTCAGATCCAGAGGGATGTCAAGTAATATTTCAGATATTGTTTCTTCGTTGATCATTGGAAAATTGAAAATTTATTTTAATTATTTTCGACAAGTACTTTTACCGGTAAAAAAGATGTCGACTGCAATTCCAGTTTAACTTTCACCTCTTTCGCCAGGTTGTTCCATTCTCCCTGGTTTAAAGAATGATTACGCGCTGGTGTCAGGACAACTTCCAATACCCTGCGAATACCATGTGTTCGTTGGTTCACCACTTCCCAGTTTTTTCGCACATCCACTTTTCGGATGAGACTGCCCAATTCATGAAAACAAAAATTCCGGATATCCTGCTCAGTGATCACACGATCGTGTGTCAACAATGCTTTTTTATAGGCTGTGATTCTTTCATTTTCATTCAAAGAGTCTTTCCCACCGGTAGTTGTTGTCATCATCAGCAAAGAATCAGAACGCATTTCTGCTCCGGAGTAACTTGTAAGTTTGGTACCGGCTTTGATTTGGTTCGCTATCCCTCCGTTCGTCGACCAGAACATCACAAATATGTTTTCGTCGGGGGTATACGGATTTACCAACAGAAAATGTCCGGGCTTGGCTTTTTGGCCTTTCATGTCCAGCCTATTTTCAATCATCGCGATGGATTGATTAATTTGCCGGATATACGAACTGATAAAGTCATTACCAAGGGAGCTGAAAGCTGCACTTTCATCGCGCAATAATTCAAGTATGTTATTGAGCATCTCCACTGACTGACGGTCATCAAATCGTTCCACTCCTCCATAACGCAGCGTATAAAAACCTGCTTCATTTTGAAATCCGGTACCAAGAGGATTCGACATAAAAGATTTTCCTTCGGATGTGGAGATATTAATAAGGTCCTGAAACAAATCATCCGTAGCAAGGGGTACAATATTCAATGTGTTTTGCAGTCGGTAGGTAAATTTATTGAGATGCCTGTTAATCACCGGAAAGCAATTGATGGAAACATACAGATCCGAAATTGAATTCAAAGGGAAGGCGGTGGTAAACTGAAGTTTGATCCACAGATAAGTTCCTTGTATTTTTGACAAAACCTGCTTTGAAAATATTTCTTCCAGCTCCTTCGGGACATTCAATTTAGCACTGTGTAAAAAATCATCCGCCGGTTCATCACCTTCCACTGAAAAAAACTGATTTTTATAAAAGGTTGAGATAAACTCTTCCACTCGCAATGTTGAATCGAACTGATCGGCCAAAGTTCCGGCACCATCGTTTTCATCCGCATAGGCAGAAGGTAAACCATGTGATACTTTCAATGGTTTACCATTGATCGACCAGCGTGTGAGCGGGAGCATGTGCAAATAAGTTTCCTGTTCCGGATCATTTTTCCAGTCAAAATAAAAACACAGGTCACGCAATGAATTCACTTTGGCATTCATATCGATTGCAATCCACATTTGGGAGGGTTCCAAATAACCATTCCCCGGTCCTTCGGAAATTACCTGACGTGCACTCGGTGTTTTGTATTCGTACAATAAATTATTGCAGGCAACATACTTTACATCAGCATCAAAAATTCTTGTTTTGGAGGATGGAGAAAAATAAATTTCTTTATTCACTTCACGCTGCGCTGCTCCAGTAAGACTTACTTTTTTCACTGTATAGAACTGGACATCCGGAGACAATTCACAAGATGGTTCGACAGACCGTGCATGAGCAATAGCATGTGCCGGATGAGGGCCAGTAAGAGCTTCCGGAGATAAAATCCTTGCAAGCCTGTTCAGAATGCGTGTTTGAGAAGACAGGATTTCACCATTAATTTTATTCAACTCCGCTGCACATGCTTCAATCATCATGGTCACCAGCGGATCAAAAGAAGATTCAATGTCTTCACTTTCTACACCCCAGATCCGCGCAGCGTTCTTCAACATCCTGCTCCGGATTCGTTCGGTTGTTAATTCATGCACATTCTCAATTCCTTTGGACATCGATAATTTAATATATTAATTGGTAAAAAGATTGTTCTTGAAATTTAATCCAGCCAAACCGGACTGATATACAATGTCTCTTCAAACAAGAAAGCTTCATTGGTTTTTTTCATATTTGCCTTCACACGAATATCCAGTCTGCGTTTGATTCTGCGGGAAGCATTGCCTTTTTCATCCGCAAATTCTTCCTGCGAAATTACAATGCTTACTTCCTGATTCATTAATCGGGTTTCAAATTGCTTGAGCCCTTCCTTTATGGTGACCATCATTTTGTCCTTCCATGTATTGATATTGGGCATGTTCTCAAAATCATGCTCCCAGATGATACACCCAAAATCCGGATCAGTCCGGAATTCTCCCCGTGTGGTAACCAGAAAGAGATGAATTCTTTGTGCAATGGATTGCTGAAGACTGCATTTTGTATGCTCTTCCCCTCGGGTCAATCCTCCGAAATCAATCGGCTGTGTCAAATAATCTTTCATATTTCATTCAGAATAAAAGAATTCAAACCAGAATAATTTCATCGCTTTATTGCCCTTCCTTTTTTAATGTGAAAGGAAAATGAATCGATTTTGCTCAAAATTTTATGTTTAAAAATAGGGACAATTCAAAATATAACCTAATCCCAATAAGGAATTGTCTATGGCTAGTCTATGTCCGATAATTAAAAAATGAAAAATTCGTTCAAACTTCCTGATTTATATATAATTGACATACAAGTACTTACAAGTGTGTAAAAATACATTTTTCGAGATTGATACACAGGAGACATATTCACCGGATCGCCAACAAAATTTTTTCAAAAGCAAAACTATTGCAAGTACCGCTTTGGTAAGCTTGAGCACGCTATCTTTATCTAAGCTTATTCATAAAACTAATCCTTTAGATCATGTTTCAACGTTACACTTTATTGTTATTTTTTATTTGTTGCTTGCTGAATCAGAGCACTCAGGTTCATGCGCAGAGTAATCCTCAGGCACTTGCATCCGGAATTGGAATCAACAGAATTCTAACCATTGCCAATGGTGCAATTCGGGTATCCAGAAATCCTATTGACAGTCTGCTTTACTACACTGACACTCAGGGAAACATTCGGGTTGTTATTCGACCGCTAGCTGGAGTACCATACGATTCACTTGTATTCACAGCTATGGATCATGGTGTCGAATATGTGCAGGGTATGGACATCCATGACAGTGTTTTTTACATTTCCGGGAACAACGGATCAGCAACAGCACTCACGACAGGAATAATTGTAAAAGGAGTGTTGCAGACAAATGGAACCAGAATCTGGTCAACATTAATGGAAACTGTACCTTATAAAACAGCGGATTACTTTGACCATCTTTTTAGTGGAATGACAATTTCACCGGATGGTGACAGTCTTGTTATCTGTAGCGGAGCCCGTGGAGATCATGGTGAAATACAAACACGATATGGAGCTTATCCTGGCGTACGCAATGTTCCACTAACGGCAAGAGTATATATTCTTCCGACACATGATTCAACAACAATTACACTTCTGGATGACAGCATGTGGCTCGACACAAGTGGTTATGTCTTTGCAAATGGAATTCGTAATACATTTGACATGGCCTACGATGCCGATGGACATTTGTTTGGGGTTGAAAATTCAGGAGATCGGGATCACAATGAAGAAATGAACTGGTTGCAAAAAGGACATCACTATGGTTTTCCGTGGAAGATGGGAGACACTTACAATCCACAACAATTTGCATCATTCGATCCAAACGCAGATTCTCTGATCAATCATTTCAGTCGGTCCTGGAGGCAAGGATTTTGGAGCAATGATCCTACCTACCCACAAATCCCTCCGGCAACAATCCTTGATTCACCGGTTCAAAACTATGGTCCTGATTGTGATAAATTCAGAGATACGATCAATGGAAATGTTCTCGATGCGAGCGACCTGGGAATAACAATGGGAACATTTACCGCACACAGGTCACCATTGGGTTTGGTTTTCGATCGCGATCAAATCCTGCATCCTGATTATCGGGGCGATGGTTTTATGTTGAGCTGGACAAAGGGTTATGATTCCTGTGGCTGCACTATAACTCCGGATACAGCCATCGGACCATTTGTAGATCCATCTGAAGATTTGGTTCATCTGGATATGAATTATGATTCTACTCTACAGAACTTTACACTCCATGCAACACGTATCGTTTCAGAATTTTCTCATCCTGTAGATGATGCTATTTTTGGAAACAGCATCTATGTATTGGAAAATGGCTATGGTGGAACTTCCGGCTTGTATGAAATAACATTGCCCTATCCTCCGGATTGCTTGCCTTCCGTGAATTCATATGTACCGAATCCATGCACGCCATCCATCAACTATATTTATGTTGACACATTTGGCATCGTACCTGACCAGATCGATATTTACGATTCGAATGGAATCAACATTCACAGTGTAAGTTTGAGTAGTGGTGCCGATACATTACACAATCTTCCTGTAGGTTTTTATTATGTATTGATGCACGACGCAGGTACCTGTTCTGACTCGATTACTTTCACTTTCGCCGACTCTGTGCATTTTGATAACATCAATGTTTATCCAACAAATTGCATAGGATGTAATGATGGAGCAGTTGCATATACTACTTCCGGCGGAATTTCTCCATATTCATTCACACTATCACCTCCAACATTTACAACTTCAGCCGATTCAATTTCAGGATTGCAACCCGGGAATTATCTCCTTTGTGTTACAGATGCTCCCGGATGCACATTTTGCGACTCCATTACAATTGCTGAAGATCCAACAGGAATACATGTTTTGGAACAAACGTTCTCAATGAAACTCAATCCAAATCCTGCAAGTGATGAAATTACACTTCAATTAAATTCAAGATCAAATACTAATTTTATAGTACAAATCAGAGACAAACAAGGAAAAACAGTGATGGAAAAATCAGTTGAAAATAACAATGAACCAAAACAACTGATACAGATTTCAATTTCCACATTGCCTGCCGGAGTCTATTCACTTTCCTGTGAACAGGATGGAAAAATCTTTTCCAGTAAATTTGTTGTTGTAGAGTAAACCAAATTATTAAAATATTGATATTAAGAAAAAGAGCGATACCATTTTGGTATCGCTCTTTTTCTTAGTCAAAATGATTAGAATTTAAAAGATAGTCCGGCTTGAATAACAGCTTTCGCAAGGCCGGTTTCTGCATACAGTCCAATATTATCAGTGAAATAATAACGTGCCCCGATTGTTGTTTCAAAACCCAAAGGAAAAGAATTTGAAATATTCAGATCATTGGTACCGTTCGGATCTGTACTTTCAAATTTCCATGTACCACTTCTATATCCAACACCTACACCCCAGTATGGATCAAACTTATCCATGTTTCCAAAATGCAAATTGAATCTACCCAAGATACTGAAGGTAGAATAACTATCACTTTCTTCATAAATTACAGATTGTCCATTGACATCGACGTCGTCGTAATTGTAAGCAAGTTTCCATTTCGCATAAGCAATATTTAGTCCGACACCGATATGATCACTCACAGCATGTTCATACTTTGCAAAAATGGGACCTTTAATAGAAAAATCATAATTATTCTGATCTTCATACGAATTGAACACCGCGCCGGCGAATGTTACAAAACCATATCCAATCGAAACATTATTATTCCCTTCCTCAAAAGCCTGAGCATTTGAATATTGAAATCCGGAAGCAGAAACAAAAAATGCAACTGCTAAGATAAATTGAGCAATCTTATTTGTTTTCATATGTTTTCATAATAGGTTAGTTAGACAAATCTATAATAAGAAATTAAATTTCCAAAAACGATAAATTATGTTTAAAATCTTCCTGAATTTCAAGTATTCTTCGGAATTACCAATGTTTTCAGCAATTCTCAAGACATTCAGAAATTTAAATATTTTCAAAATTTAATTGAAATTCCAGTTTGAAAAATTGCTTTTGCAAGTCCTGTTTCTATATAAATTCCAACATTTTTTGAGAAATAATACCGTGCTCCAATGGTCGTTTCCAAACCTAAAGGAAAAGGGATCACAAAATCATCACTCCCGTTATTGTAGTGATTATTATTATCCTTTTTAAGCGTTCCTTTTCGGTAACCCGTTGCAACGCCCCAAAACGGATCAAACTTTTCCGAATTCCCAAAATGCAAATTAAATCTTCCAAGGATGCTATATGTTGTGTAATAATCCTTCCCAATCACAATTGAGTTTGAAGAATTGTAACTGTCATATTGATATTTATAAACCCATTCGGCATATGCAAAATTAATCCCTACTCCCATATGATCCGTGATAGCATATTCATAGCGCGCAAATAAAGGTCCGGTCACTGTAAAATCATAATCATAGTATTCATCGTAAGTTGCAGCAAGTGCTTGTGCAAAAGTCCCAAATCCATATCCAAATGCAAAAATATTATCGCCCTCTTTGTACCCTTGTGAAAAGGCAATTTGTGTGCTATGGAACAAGAAATAAAAACTCAAACAAAGAACATACTTAATCCCTGATCTTGTGAACATAATAATAAGTGATAAATTAATCCAGACAAATCTAACTATTTCGAACAGAAATATAACCGAAAGGATATACTTTTAAACAAGTAAAATTTTCAAGATAAAAATTAAGGAGCTCCCATCGAAGGAGATCAATATAAATGTAATTCTAAGGCTTTCTCACCCGCATGTCGTTTGCCAAATCAAATACTGGTAAAAACAGTGGGATTTCTGTACATCCAACTGTATCCGTTAAGCAAAATAAAAATGTAACCAATTGTTCCTTCTCTTTTTCGGTTAAATGCAAAGAT
Source organism: Bacteroidota bacterium (assembly GCA_016720655.1). Lineage (GTDB taxonomy): Bacteria > Bacteroidota > Bacteroidia > AKYH767-A > 2013-40CM-41-45 > JADKJP01. The sequence continues at coordinate 895,194 of JADKKE010000032.1, read as the reverse complement.
GAAGTAGTTAAACTCTGATTAACGATATTCAATCCAATTCCCTGTCCGCCTCCTTTATTGTAAAACTCGACCACGGCATCCAAGGAAGAGAAAACTCCATTGTGCATGTAAGGTCCTGTGATCGCACTGTTTCTTACTGTCGGAGTTTTGAATGCTCCGTGATATTCCTTCATCGGGATTATCTTTTCTCTACCGGGATCCTGATCCAATACCGGATGAAGAGTATCAGAATTTCCCGGGACACCAAGTACTTCCATTTCTGATTCGATATAATCCGGTGGTGCAGTACCATTGAACAAGGGAAGAAAATGGCAGGTTGCACATTCGGCTTTTCCCATAAACAAATTGAATCCAGCTTTCTCCTCATCACTCATCATTTCCAAATCTCCCCGCATCGCCTGGTCAAATCGCGAATTAAGAGCAAGAAGTGTCTCTTCATAAGCAGCAATGGCTTTTAAGATTGAAGCATTGGAAATAGCCGTGTCGTCGCTTCCTTCAAAAGCACTTTTGAACAATGCAATGTATTCCGATGATTGCATTATCTTTTCCGGAACAACTGAAAAATTAGTCTGCATTTCATCCGGATTATTCAATACTTCACTTGCCTGGTTCTCAAAAGTGAAAGCCCTGCCATCGTGAAATAGTTTTCTTTGCATGACAGCATTAATCAAAGTAGGTGCATTGCGCAAAAGGGGCAATCCATGCTGTGCACCAATACTTTTTGGCAAACCATCTGAAAATGCTTTCCCGGGTTGATGGCAAGACGCACAACTCCTGTCGTTCTTGTCTGACAAAGCAGGATCAAAGAATAACAATCGTCCAAGAGAAGCTCGAAGCGGACTCGATGCAAGTCTGCCACCGGAAAGAAAATTATTCACATGAAAGGCTCCTGCATCAAAGATTGAACGACTGAGATAATTCACCGGCCCCTTTTGAAAGTCAAAATCCGGAAGCCTTTGGTACATCATTCTTGACATTGCTTCACTGAGAGGAACATAATACTGAGTATATAATGTAAAATAATCCGGATTTTTCTGCTGCTCCATTTTCAAAAGATAGGAAGCGCATGAAGTAGCAGAAGCCCGAATGTTTGCAGAAAATAATAATTCCTCTTCGGTAGCTTCCGGATAACAGGAGGAAATCATTTCAGGCAGACTAATCATCAGGTGAGCACCCTCTGAAAATGCCAACTTGCTTTCCGGTGTTTCCATTTGTGTTATTGTAAGAAGAAAATACCGAAGCATTTCCTTTTCCAAGGCCTCCCAAAAATCTTGTTCTACAAGTGTTGAATTTTGAATCAAAGCTGCGAATTGGGCAAGAGACTGATCCGTTTTCTTTAATTCATTTCTGAGAAGCAAAATCCGTGACGATGAAGTATCCCGAAACCACAATTGTTCAATGACCTGAAAACCATGAGGCGGATACAACGCTCCTACTTCATCTTCTTCAACAGGTAAAAAAACCGGTGGCCCATTCACCAGTTGTGCAAGGTCCGGGCGATAATAATGCAGAAATGCCGACACCAAGCGAAGCTTTTCACGGCAAACTTTCCACTGCTGATGAAATTTTACTGAATCCAAATCCGGATGAGTCGCAAGCGAATCGTTTAAGCTTTTGACAGAATTCCGAAGGTCGTTCACTTGCTGCAGGATTGATGCCAACAAGTTTTCAGAACGAAACGATGAATTAACTGAAGTATGATTTATATCTTCTTTCGCTGCAATACAGACAACGATTATAACAGAAATAAGAACAAAATAAAATTTCCGGAATTTCATCCTCTTCAGTTCAGATCAGACAGTGCAACAAACTTTATTGAGAAGAAATCACAAATCAAGGTTTGAAAAGGTTCACCGTGTAGGTATAAGAAGTAGAATCAGCACCTGTGATTCCACTTACAGTTACCGTATAAGAAATATCTGCAGTACTGGTTGTAATGATGCCCGTTGGCTCCCAAACAAGAGTATTGTCACCATATCCATTGTCGGTACTCGACACGATTGTAGAAGGTACCGATGTGCCGCCCGGGCCTGTCATTGAAACAGTAGCTCCTCCAAATCCCGCTCCGGGAATTCCCAAAGACCAGCGACTGTATACAAGTGACTGTGGAACATAACCCTTTGGCGGATAGGCAATGAAATCTGGTACAACTGTATTTGTATCGCTATTAAATACATATAACGCCATTGCATTATTTGTAGAACCGTAGCTGAACTCTTGTTTGCGGGAATGAAGTATCCAGCGACGATGACCAACAACCTGATTGCCTGTACCGTTATCCTGTATAAATGCAGAAACGGCTGCAGAAGAATTGCTCCCTAATGCAAGATTACTTGAACCAGCTCCTGCTGCTGCAGTGCTCGTCCAGCACAACCATGTATTTGGAGGGTTGTGATTTAAGGCATTGTTTGCCGACATAATCAGTGCTGTCTCTTGTTGTTGTGCAAAAAGTGAGGTATCCAAAGTACATTGATCATTCAATCCAACCATTCTACGGAAATAATTTATCCTCTTAATTACTGCATTGTGTGTTGCTTGCGAAACCGTTCCTGCGGAACATGTTGAGGTATTTCCGGTCCATCCGGTACTTGACACGATACTTCCCAGGTAATTACTATTGTAATCTGCCAATGCAGCATCACGCAATGGGTTGGATGAAGGAGTCACCGGTGTTACCGAATCCGATGAATCATCTTTGCTACAGGAATAAAATAAAATGATTCCTGCGATGGCAATGGATACATATTTTGCAAACTGAATTTTCATATCGCTACAATTTTATAATACCCTAAATATACTGGCCTAATTTCTCCTAAATATGAAACTTACACCTATTAATTAACAATAACATTGTAATAAACGTCCGAAGATCCCAAGGTGCAAACTGTTGATTCAGGATAAAAAAGAAAGCCTGTCAGCAAAATGCTGACAGGCTTGGAATAAACCATGGGAGGTTGGGGTAATTTCTATGGTGTTGATGAGATGAGGAATAGTTGGGAATTATTTTCAATAAGGCTGTAGTCTGCAGATTCCACAATACCATCGCCTGTTAAATCAGAAACGTAATACCCAAAGAGGAAGAGCTGACTATCATTTTCGATAGTACTAAAATCAGCGGATTCAACAAATCCATCCTGATTCACATCTCCACTCCAGACAGCAAATTTGCCATTTCCTAAATCCCGTAAATTATTTCCAAATGCTTTAGAAGCTGCATCTGTAAAATCATACTCGACCGGATCCATCATAGAAACAGGTAGTGAACTCCATGTTTCCAGGGTATTTCTATGATTCAGTTTTAGGAAATAACTATTGCCATCCAATGTACTGTCTTCAAAAATTACCGTCAACCTTCCGTCGGTTTGTACGATTCCAAATGCGGAATCCACATCCGTCATGGTCAAAGGATCCACGAGAGTGACTCTGACTGTATCCACATCCCCGGGATCATTTGAAACACCGGTTATATTCAGACAGCCTCCGCTACCAAAGTTATCCATAGGAGTTGGTGAAGAAGGATTCAAGGTATAGCCTTCGATCAGGACATGTACATCTATCCATTTTCTACACAGACGTACCGGAACAATAACGGATGCAGTTGTGACACAACCATTGGCATCAGTAACGGTAAGTGTATATGCACCTGACGCAACTCCACTGATACTTTGGGTCGTTGCTCCATTGCTCCAACTGAAGGAATATGGTGGGGTACCACCGGATACCAGTGTCTGAACTGATCCGTTGTTCATGCCGAAACATGCTCCAAGGATGTTGAAATTTAAAGATGTCCCAAGTGTTGGTGGCAGATAGAATGTACAACAAATTCTGTCACCACAAGAATTCGTGATACACACAGTATAGAATCCTGCCTGAGCTCCAAAACAAGAAGAACCATTGTCCTGCCATGGTGCAGCCGGAGACCAGGTATAGGTATACGGTCCACATCTGAAACATTCCACTGAAACACATATTGTTCCAAATCCGGTTGCACAATTTATCGGAGAAATTGTTGCAAGTACATTGGGAACTCTGAAACCGTAGTGTGTCTGTGAGCCATCGCAACCGACAACAGTGAAGGTAAGCGAATCACACGGATGAATTCCTTCATGGAAAATCTCAGTGCTGTTATTCTCCCAATGATACGAATACTGTGCGCAACCCGTTTCTGTAATCACAGCTGTCACCATACTTCCACAATTGCTAAAATCAAAACTTACGATTGGCGGAGTAAACACAGTGGTCGTGAGAGTATAACAACACGTGAATTGTTCAGCTGCTCCATTTGTGATCGTGACACAATACGTCCCTGCGACAAGTCCGGAAACACATTGAGTAGTTGCGGAGTTACTCCACAAATAAGTATATGGGCCTTCTCCGAAACAACCTGTCACACACATACTGCCTGTTGCATTACAGCAACCCGGATTCACAACATCTGTAAAATTGAATTGTGGTACAGAAATCAGTTTCGTAATGCTGCAACCTCTGCTATCAGTAATCGTAACTGACATACCTACGCACCGTTCCGTAACTTGTATGCATTGCGTTGTCACACCAGCACCCCAATTGTAAGAGTAAGGAGGACATCCGCCTTCGACCTGTACACAAATAGAATCCGCACAAAGGGAATATTGAACAATTGCCGTGAGCGGTCCATTTGCCAATGGCACTGTTACATTCTGCTGTATTAAATTTCCACAAGCGTCCTGAACATAAATAGTGTAATTCCCTGCTCTCAGATTGCAGAAAATAGATGAATCACTTGTTTGTGCAACGCTATAGGATGCCAATGGATCGCAAGGATCAAAATAACTGTAGCTGTACAACAAGCAACAGCCGGTCACATTGATATGGATACAACCATCATTAAAACAATTGTCAGGATCCACACTTACAATAGTGAGAGTAGGCAGAGGCGGTGGTGGGAAATTATTGCAACCACAACTGATAGGATCACAACCACAACTGATTACATTAATTGTTTTGCTGATCGAAGCACTGCAGCCATTTGCGTCAGTATAATAATAAGTGATAATAAATGTACCCACTCCCGGAGGAATGAAATTATTTCCTACTACTCCAGGTCCAATGAAGATACCCGAACCACCGGCAGCAGCAACCGGTACCCATGCATTATTTATGAATACAAAAATATCAGCTGTATCCAGTAAAACAGGACCTGCGTTGGAACAGACGTCCGCGAAAACAGTTGTCCATTGCAATACCGGTAATGGATTCACAAAAATGCAAACCGTGTCAGTATCACAACAACAATTGTTACCACCACAACAGATCAAAATATAGCATGTTGATTGTTGCGGAAACACATCCACTATTTGGCCAATACCAACCTGCGTGAGTCCGTCAGGTCCCATCGCATACCAGGTTGCGGATGAATCACAACCCTGCGTCTGTAAGATAGCAGGTTGACCAAGGCATATTGTCTGATCAGGGCCAGCATTCGCCGGACATGTGTTCACACAACAACTTATCACGTTAACATACAATGTAACTGATGTACTGCAACCGAGACTGTCAGTGTAAGTAAATGTAATCGCATTGGGTCCAAGCATACTTGGATAGAAATAATTACCGACAACCCCTACTCCATTGAACGAGTAGGTTCCCGGAGCATTTGCAAGTGGTACCCAAATGTTATTGATGAAAACTGAAATAAAGGATGTATCCAGTAAGACGGAGTCGCCATTCAGACAAACAGGTGTGAAACTGAAATTCCATTGGATTACAGGTGGAGGATTTACAAATACACAAACTGTATCGCTATCGACACAACATCCACTATAACAAACGAGCAGGTAACAGGTATTCTGTTGTGGGAATACATCCACAATCGGACCTACACCAACCAGTTGAATAGTATCCTGCATCATCACATACCATTTCGATGAATCACAACCAGAGGTATTCAAAATAAACGGATCTCCCAGACAGACGACATGATCCGGTCCGGCATCCGCATTGCATGTATCCTGACAACATGTGATCACACCAATGTATTTTGTAAGTGATGCGCTGCAACCAAGACTATCTGTGTAAGTAATTGTGATTGCATTCGGACCAAGAATATTCGGATAGAAATAATTTCCAATCACCTGAACACCCGAGAAAGTCCATGTACCCGGCGCATTTGCGAGTGGCACCCATGTATTATTGATGTACACGGAAACATTTGCTGTATCGAGATAAATAGAATCCGATCCCTGACACACCGGTGTGTAACTCCAACTCCATTGGATCACAGGTGGCGGACTCACGATGACACATACAGTATCCCAATCGACACAACATCCGCTATAACAAACAAGTAAATAGCATGTATTCTGTTGAGGGAACACATCCACAATATTTCCTGTTCCGACCTGGATCAATGTATCATCTGTCATTTGATACCATTTCGATGAATCACATCCACTTGTGTAAAGTGTGAATGGCTGGCCCAAACAAACAACATGATCCGGTCCGGCATCTGCATTGCATGTGTCCGGACAACAACTAATCACTCCAATATATTTCGTGAGTGATGCGCTGCATCCAAGACTATCTGTGTAAGTAATTGTAATTGCATTCGGACCAAGAATATTCGGATAGAAATAATTTCCAATCACCTGAGCCCCCGAGAAAGTCCATGTACCCGGTGCATTGGCAAGTGGCACCCAGTTGTTATTGATGTACACTGATATATTTGCTGTATCCAGATAAATGGAATCCGAACCCTGGCACACAGGAGTATAACTCCAGTTCCATTGGATCACAGGAGGCGGACTCACGATGACACAAACAGTGTCTGAATCCACACAACAACCCTGATAACAAACAAGAATATAGCATGTATTCTGCTGCGGGAAAACATCCACAATATTTCCGGTTCCAACCTGGATCAATGTATCATCAGATATTTCATACCATTTCGATGAATCGCATCCGCTTGTGTAAAGTGTGAATGGTTGACCAAGACAAACAACATGATCCGGTCCGGCATCAGCATTGCATGTATCCGGACAACAAGTGATCACACCGATGTATTTCGTAAGTGATGCGCTGCAACCAAGACTATCTGTGTAAGTAATTGTAATTGCATTCGGACCAAGAATATTCGGATAGAAATAATTTCCAATCACCTGAGCCCCCGAGAAAGTCCATGTACCCGGTGCATTGGCGAGAGGCACCCAAATGTTATTGATGTACACTGAAACATTTGATGTATCGAGATAAATAGAATCTGAACCCTGGCACACAGGAGTATAACTCCAATTCCATTGGATCACTGGCGGAGGACTGACGATGACACATACAGTATCCCAATCCACACAACATCCGCTATAGCAAACGAGCAAGTAACAAGTATTCTGTTGAGGGAACACATCCACAATATTTCCTGTTCCGACCTGGATCAATGTATCATCAGTTATTTCATACCATTTCGATGAATCGCATCCACTTGTGTAAAGTGTGAATGGCTGGCCCAAACAAACAACATGATCCGGTCCGGCATCTGCATTGCATGTGTCCGGACAACAACTGATCACGCCAATATATTTCGTGAGTGATGCGCTGCAACCAAGACTATCAGTGTAAGTAATTGTGATTGCATTCGGACCAAGAATATTCGGATAGAAATAATTTCCGATTACTTGAACACCTGAGAAAGTCCATGTACCCGGTGCATTTGCAAGTGGCACCCAATTATTATTGATATACACTGAAATATTCGCTGTATCCAGATAGATCGAATCTGAACCCAGACACACCGGAGTATAGCTCCAGTTCCATTGGATCACAGGTGGCGGACTCACGATGACACAAACAGTGTCTGAATCCACACAACAACCCTGATAACAAACAAGCATGTAGCATGTGTTCTGCTGAGGGAAAACATCCACGATATTTCCTGTTCCAACCTGAATCAATGAATCACCGGAGAGTTCATACCATTTAGAAGAATCACATCCGCTTGTAAAGAGAGTGAATGGCTGGCCAAGACAAACAACATGATCCGGTCCGGCATCAGCCTGACAGGTATCCGGACAACAAAAGATAACAGTAAAATATTTCGTCACAGAAGCAGTACAACCTGCGCTATCAGTATATGTTAGAGTGACTCCATTCGGTCCGAGAATATTTGGATAGAAATAATTTCCAATCACACCGGTGCCAGACCATGTCCATGTACCTCCTGCATTGGCAAGCGGAGTCCAGACATTATTCACATAAACACTCACATTCGCAGTATCCAGGTACACTGAATCAGCACCCTGGCACAATGGTCCATAATTAAAATTCCATTGTATGACCGGCAGTGGCAATACAAAAACACAAACTGTATCCGTATCACAACAACATGCCTGAATACCGCAACAGGTCACGACGTAACAAGTGTTTTGCGTAGGCATGACATCCACGATCGGCCCATTGCCGACAGGGATCAACGAATCACCAGAGATTTGTGACCATTGTGGCGTTCCGGTACATCCTGTTACATTCAGTGTAATCACTGAACCGATACATACGGTAGTATCAGGCCCGGCATCAATGTTTGGAACATCAGAATTAATACAAATATTATCCAAAGCAGATACTTCATTTGTCGCTGCCGTGTAATCAGCCGGGAAAACAACTTCCGTTACATTTCCAAGAACAGTCAACCAATCTGTTGGCAGTGTTGCTCCCACAGGAGTCCATATACCAGCACCGGAAACAGGAGGAGGATTACAATCGCTAATCGGAGCACAGACGGAATGCCATCCATTGCCCTGGTTCGCGACAACTGTTGATGTAAATGTAAAGCCGAGTGTACCATTCATGATTGTAAACGATGGGTTCACATTTGATCCGGTACCACCATCATTCATCAATCTGAAATCATAGCAGAAACTTCCACAACACCATTTCCCGTCGTACAAATAACTCGCAAGCACTCTTGAACTTCCGGGTTGATCCTGAACGAACAGGTAATAATCCGTAGGTCCAGCCTGTGAGTTTATATTCGATGTGGATACAATTACATTCGGTGCATTCGGATGAGGGCCAAAATCATTGAGCATGTTATTATCAAAATGCTCACAGGTATCAAGGCAGGTAAACGGATCCGGTGCGGGGCAACAATCCTTGAAATCAATTTTTAGAGTATCCGTTGAATCCGCACAACCCCAGATATTGGTTGCGACAAGTTGATATGCACCGCCCGGAGGAAGCACAGTAAGATTTTGATTCGTACTATACGGTAAGAAAGTGTTACCAACAAGAATATTCCAATTGTATGTATTCAATCCGGCAGGACCGGGAATAGTAACAGAATCACATTCATTGCAGAATTCGTAACAACCCGTAGGCGCACAACTCAAATCCGGCGTCGGGTGAATGGTGAGAACATTGGAGTTCGCACTACAACCAAAGAGGTTGGTTACTTTCACCGAGTAATCTCCCTGCAAAACTGCATTGATTGAAAGCCCCATTTGCCCGGTGCTCCAATTGTAAACATGACCAGCTCCGGCAGGATTGGTTACAAAGAGATTGTAGAGTTGTCCTTCACACATTACTCCTCCCGGATTTGAAGTAATAAACGGAGGAGTAGGACTCGGATTCACAATCACATTTACAGATCGTGTAATTGTACATCCTGTCGGAAGTGTCACTGTCACTGAATAAACGCCGGCATCCGAAAACTGCATATTGGATTTCACCAGTGGATTGGTATTCGTATTTGTTGCTGGTCCAACCCAAAGATATGTGGCGCCGGTAATTTGAGTAGCGGTGAGGCTGAGAGACTTTCCCTGGCAAATAATTGTATCACCACTAATCGTAATCGGCGGAATTGGATTCACTATAATCGTCACAGGTGGAATAGCAGGATATGCACAACCATTTGGGGTTTGAGCGATCACAGAATATGTCCCACTTTGAGTAACCCAAAGAACAGGCAAAGCATTGTTTGGTGGCGTAAGTGGTGGTGTTGGAGATTTAGACCAGAGATAAGTGGCAGCAACAGGAAAGACCTGCAAATTAATGGAATCGCCTTCGCAAAATGTCAAATTTCCAGAAGCCACAATCACTGCACTAGGTGGAACCGGATCAACAGTGACGCTGATTGTATCCGACGCTGAACAACCGTTCGGCGATGTGAGTGTGACCATGTATGTGAAAGTTCCGGGGACATTTGCCGGAATGGTCAGATTGGGATTCGTTCCCAATACCGGACCTGTTGGATAAGGGGTCCAGGCAACTGTTACGCCTGCAGTATTTGTTTTCAAATCAAGATTCTCTCCCTGACAATACTGAACTTTTCCGGTAATGGTTGGATTTGGAGTACGTCGAATCGTAAGCGGACCTACAGTCACTCTGTATGGACAACCGAATGCAGGATTGTTTCCGACAACAGAATAATAACCGTTTTGTTTTACATAGAATGGATTGTCCGGGACAGGTTGTGCAAACACATTTGACCAAACAAAAGGACCGATGCCGGAAGCTGTGAGTTTAATGGAATCGCAATAGGTCGTATCAATTGTGATGGTTCCTGTTCCGGCAGAATTGATCGTAATACTATTCGTGATCGCATTGGAACAATTGTACTGATCCGATACTGTCAATTTATAAATGAAAGTACCTGCAGAAGGATAAGTGAATTGTGGATTCTGCAAATTGGATGTCGATACGCCATTGTTAAAGAAGTCCCACGTCCAGGCAGTAGGCGATGTAAACGATGCATCAGAAAAATTTACCGGAGTACCGGCACAGAATGGTGCCGGTGATGGGGCATTCATTGCTGCTGTCACAGGTACCGGTACATTGATCGCAACTGTAAGAGTGCAGGTCGCTTGCGTACCGGCGGGATCAGAAATAATTAATTTAATGTTATGCGGACCGGCGCTGAACAATTGATTCGTCGGTGTGTGGATTGAACTAAAGGGCGACAGGTTGCCATCCAGATACCATTTCCATGAATACAAGGATGAGCTATTCAAATACAAAGATGTATTGTTAATAATGGTTTGCATTTGCCCTAAGCCATTACACTGGAAGGTAACATTGAAGGCCGCATCAAAAGGAATGGTTATCGGGTGTACGGAACCAATAGCTGTTGTACACGGCTGTCCAAATGAATCCATTCCATAGGCTGTACCGATTATGCTAACATTGTAAATTCCCGGCGTTGGGAAAGTATGAACAACAGGACTGAATGGCCCGTCATTGCCTCCATCTCCGAAATCCCATCCTGTATGAGTGCCGGTATACAATTTGAAAAACGAATCTGTAAGACAGACCGGTGGAGTAGCAATAAAATCAAGACTGTCGTTTACAAGACAGGTACCCGGTATCGGAGCACAGATTCCTCCAAGAATTGTTATTGAACCGGTATTGGTACAACTAAATGCATTGGTGACAGTCACTGAAAACGAAGTTGGTGCCGTGAGTGTTTGAGTGATAGAAGCAGTCGTTGCACTTGTATTCCACAGGTAAGTATATCCTCCTGTATTAATTGTATTTATACTGACAGAAGCCGGGAATGTACATACTCCATTCGCAGTCACATTAACAAGCGGCAAAGGGTTCACTGTAAAGCTTACATTGGAATTGGCCGTGCAACCATTTGCATCGATGACAGACAAAGAGGCTGAATAATTTCCAACAACTCCATAGGTAACCACAGGTGAAGCCGGATTCGTCAAATTTACATTCGATGCTCCCGGGAAACTCCAATTATATGTTGTTCCACCACTTCCTGTGAATGTGAGTGGTGCTCCAACACAAAGAGGAGATGGTACTCCAATACCGGCAACAGGAAGTGCATTGACAACAACGGGAAAAGGAGTTACCGGTGCCGGCGGACAATTAGACTGAACGACGAGAGATACCAAGCCTGTCAAGGTCGGAGAATTCCACTTCACTGTAATTGATGATGTCCCCTGCCCTGCCTGAATAACACCGGGAGGTGTGACGCTCCAAACATAATTCGCTCCATTGAAAACCGCTTGCGAAAAGGAATACGAAACAGTACTCCCAGAACAAACTGAAGCCGGACCTGTAATCACAGGAGTCTGCGGAATATCATCAACATGAATTTTTGTGAATGCTGTGTCTGAACATCCATTCAGATTGGTGATGGTGAGTGATACATTGTAATCACCGGCATTGAGATAAGTATGCGTTGCTGTTGGCGTATTCGCGGTACCTGCATCTCCAAAATTCCAGTTCCATATCGGACCCGGACTTGATGTGCTAAAAGTTACAAGGCTATTTTTACATACCGTTGCCGGAGCAATTATGTTTGGTACCGGAGGCAAGCCGAGCAAATTGACAAGGAACATTACCGAATCAGTATAACACCTGCTGATCTTCAATTTAACATAGATCGGCGTATTGGAAGCGTCTATCCAATTGATGACAATCTGATTTGTTCCATTAGCAGAAACAATATTACCGGCTGTTGCTGGAGTCACAGACCATGTATATGTTCCATTGTTAATCAGCAAGGGAGGAATTGAATATGTAATTGTGCTCTTGACGCATGCGATCGAAGCGCTTGGTGTGATTACAGGCAGACTAAAATTTGGCCAGGTATAAACTGAGAAGACAGTTGAGGGTGGACTTGTACATCCGGGTGGGTTGTTCAATGTCTGAGAAACTGAAACAGTTCCTCCACCGAGATTCCACTGGATCATCACACTGTTTCCGTTATTGGGTCCGATGATCGTTCCATTTGTAACAGTCCAGTTATAACTTACACCACCCATATTTGGCACAGTGTTGTACAAAAAGGGAACTCCGGCACAAACCGTATCTGGTCCGGTGATCGAATCAGGTGCAATCATATTAACTACACTGACTGGAAGAAAAGCGGAATCGTTACAAAATACTCCAGCAGGTGCATAGGCAGTAACATAATAAGCTCCCGGACCAGCGTTCCATGTGTAAGCATTGAATGCTGCCGTCGATCCGAATGTCAGTGTTGTAGGAACAGGTGTTTGAAGTTTCCATGTTGTCCCGGTGACAATGGTATTGTTTGTCAGATTCATTCCATTGAAAGGCCCGTTCGTTGTATTTGGACAAACAGTTGTTGGTCCGGAAATTCCGAAAATGGGTTTCACTGTGATGGTGATTGTCGCTGTTCCACCGCAACCCGGATCATGACTACAATTTCCCGGTAGATTACAGCCGGAACCTGTAAGCACGTTTTGGTAATTTAATGTTAGTGTAACGGTGCCAAAAAATCCTGGCGTCCATTGAATGGTGACGCAACAAGTACCCTGACCGCTGACAGTTCCGGCATTGGCCGGCATTAATTCCCAACTATGCGTGTTTCCGGGAATACATTCGACACAATAAGTAGATGTTGAGCCTGAACATACAACAGTATCACCGGCAATTGGTAATGTAGCAGGAACAATGTTCACTGTTTTAATTGTTGCGTTCGGACAATTCAAAGGTGGCGTACAACCGGAAACACTCAATGAAATTGTTCCGGAAGATCCGAGCCCCCAAACAACGGTGCAGGAATCAGCTGTGGGTGATGACACCATTGTACCACCGTTCACAGCCCATGTATAATTTGTACACACTGCACTTGTGTGATATGTAACTGTATCACCCGGACATACTACCGAGATACAAAAGATATCAGGACCTGAAGCGGAATCAACAACCACCATGAATGCAGTATCATGCGGAGTTCCGCAATCATCATAAACGGTTAATGTGTCATAATACGTTCCCGGAGGATAATGCCAACCCGGCTCTGTATGCGTTGCATTACTGGAGTAATAACCATTTCCGAAATTCCACAACAACCCATTAATACCGGTGGAGTTGTCGTTAAAAGTGATTGATTGACCGTTGCAAATATTAATGACTCCTGCGACTATCGGTGGAGAAGTGTTAAAGCTAATTGTAAATGATGATGGAGGGTTTCGAGTGACATTGGAGGTGCATGAATCAAGTGGCCCCGGAGCTTTCCATACGTACCATGTAACTACAGTGGTACCCACCGGAAAAATCAAGGGCGCATTATTCCAGATTGAGTCATATTGGCAATCCGGTCCGCCCGCACCTCCATTCGGTCCTCCGGGAAATGTGTAAGCTGGTGGGCTCAGCTGCACCATTGAATCAGGAATGTTAAAACAAATTGATGTGTCGCGACAATGCAGTACACATCGGATGGTTTGTGCATTAACTTTTCCATCGAATACCATGAATAATCCTTGAATGACAAGAAGTAGCAATAAAAGCCTGCGAAGAGCAGGTCTTCGAAGTGCCTGTAATTGTTGATGCTGCGTCAACCCTTTCTCTACACTAACTTTTGTATATAGCAAGGACCGGAAAAGAATCTCTGGTTTGAAAAGTTTTCTTCTTGTATTCATGTAGAGAGAATTCATGATGATGGAGATTTGTGTTTCGAGAGAATAGGATGACCGGAAAGAACTATGAAATTGAATTTTCCTGATGCATGGAATTGTTCGTATTTAAAGATGATGATGGTTCATATACCCGATGTTTCTGTTTGTCAAGAAAAGATTTCTTCCAATTGGTAATTTGCTTGATATCCAAATCGAACATCTCAGCAATTTCTTTAATCGAATACTTATCAGAAATTGCAATGAGCACAACTTTGAATTTAAATTCATTTGTAAATTTTCTCCGTTGCTTTTTAATCATAGACGAGAAAGAAACCGGATGGATACATTGGTCCTGTCAAATCAGAATTCAATGCCAGTCGGTTGATTGGATAAAGTTGTCAAAGCAAAACTTAGAAAACAGGCTCTTTATAACCCGTGGTAACAAAAACCAACCGGCGGTATGAATTAGTTAATAGTCGGCACGGAAATAGACGGGAAACTCAAAAAAAAGCCAAATTAACGATGCCAGGTAGTAAATGAGCAAGGATCAATGTTTACTCATAATCTCAATAAATTCTTCTTTCTTACGACGCGAGATTTCTGCCTGGGAACCATCACTCATCTGAACAAAATAACCATCCAATCGACTGAATTTTTTCACATGACGCAGATTAATAAGATGGGAATGATGGGATCTGAAAAAATAATGATCCAAAAGCAATTGCTCGTATTCTTTGATATTCTTCGTACCTGTATATTTCTGATCCATCGTATACAAATGCGTATACGTACCATCCGCCTGCAAGCGAATGATCTCTTCGGGTGCCAAAAAAGCAAACCCGTCTTTAATCGGAATTGCCAATTTGTTCAATCCACTTGTATTCAAATTCTCCAATAATGTTTTATATTGATTCGTGTGCGGGCGTGAACGGTTTTCTTTCACTTTTCGAACAGCATCAATCAGATCATCTGTATCAACAGGTTTGAGTAAGTAATCCAATGCTGAAAATCGGATAGCTTTGATTGCATAATGTGAATGTGCTGTAACAAATATTACTTTAAAGTCTGCAGAATCCAATTGTCTGAGCAAATCAAAACCGGTACCATTTGGCATTTCAACATCCAAAAAAACGAGCTCCGGTTTTTCCTTCAGGCAACATGCAGTGGCTTCCGCAACAGATGCCGCTTCTGCCTTCACCATGACATCCGGACAATACTCCTGAAGGAGTTTTCTCAGTGAGTCACGATTCTTCTTTTCGTCATCTACGATGATGGAGGAGATCATGGATTAAGGCTTGAGGAAATTAGAATACCAATATAGTAAATTAATGGATAAAAACCAATGCGCTCAAAAACCGAGTCCCAAACAACGCACGAAGAAAATTGAAAAAAGCCGGAAATTCCACTGAACCAGATCACGTTTGAAGATTTTGGGGGAGAAAAAATATCGAACAGTACAGGCAATACCCGCTTAAATTTCGATTTCCACTCGAGTGCCGGTTACTTTCCCGTCAGGGGTATTTAAATTCACAATTCTTGCCTGAATATTTCTGTTAAATGCTTTATTATATGCCAAAATCCTTTCAAGAGTAAGTGAAGTTCCATGTGAAATATGAGCTTCACGATTCGACTTATTCCAATCGGAAGATGCTTCCATACCAATTCCATTATCCTCTATTGAAATAAAAATTTCATCACCTTTTCGTTTCAATTGAATTATTATTTTTCCTCTGCCTTCGATCCTGGAAATTCCATGTTTGATAGAATTTTCAACGAAAGGTTGCAGTAACAATGATGGCAACATGTATTCATGAAGATCCAGACCAGATTCACTATGAATTTCAAAATCAAAACCATTTTCAAAGCGCTGCATTTCAAGTTCAGTGTACGTGCGGAGTGCATTCAGTTCATCGTCAACCGAAACTTCCTGTACCTGTGAATTATCAAGTGTGTATCGTACGAGCTTCGAGAACGAGGTAAGATATTTTTCAGCGGATTTCATATCATTATGCTGCATAAAATTCCGAATAGAACTCATCACATTGAAGATGAAATGCGGATTCATTTGTGCACGCATAGCAGTTAATTGCAAGGATGCTTGCTTCCTTTCGACCTCATACTGTATTTGAATTTTCCGAAGTCTGTTCCGGTATACAAACCATAAGGCTCCGATCAATAAAAGACACATGATTAAAAGAAACCAGAAAGTTTGCCACCATGGTGGCAAGATTGTAAACACCAGCGATGCAGACTGTTCACTCCAAACTCCTGTCGTGTTCATCGCCGATACATGAAAAGTATAATTTCCAGGTTGTAATGATAAAAATTCCACTTCTCTGTTTGTCGTTAATGAAGACAAAGTATCCTTACCATTGCTGAGTAGATATTTGTAAACCATTTTGCCCATACTGCGATAGGAAATACCATCAAAACCAATCTGAATAGTATTTTGACCATACCTGAATTCAAGCTCTTCGGAATAGTCTGCACGTGTATTATTAACCCTCAGCTCGGAAATATGCACCAGTGGTTGAGTATGATTGACAACATCAATATGTGTGTTAAAAAAGGAAATTCCGGAATTCGCAACAACATAAACAGTATCCTGAAGCAGGGTGATGTCGTTAATCTCATCGCTTAACAATCCATTGCTGCTATAAATGTTACTAATTGTAAGTGATGAAATTTCTCCTTGTTCCATTCGAATGTGTCCAACACCTTTATTTGTAGCACACCAAATGTCATTTCCCTCTATGATTATTTTATTTATTAAATCACTGCATAATCCTTTTTGTTCATTCACTTCGATCAGCCTGTCGCCATCAAGAATCAAAACTCCTTTTCCTTTGGTCGCTAAAACAAGTTTGCCATCGAACCAGTCAATGTCATCAATCCTTACATTGTTCAAAGAGGGATGGTACAATCGGGTAGAACAGGTTTTTTCATCGACATAAAACAGTCCTCTGTTACTTCCAATGAGTAATTTTTTATCCATCGATTCTGAAATACAGTTGACCCGTTGGTCAGTATTGCAAACCATCGATAGTGTGTCATCTTTGTATATGAAAATGCTTCCGGAACCCGCTGCATACAAATCACCATTTTGCCTTTTGATAAAACTGGTTTTTATCCCGACCGGTTGTTTCACACGAAAGGAATAAAATTTATTATCCAATAAAAATCCGGGATTCGATTGACTCAGATATACCTTACGATCTTGAGGAACAGTTGAAACTTGTACCAAAGGCTGATCCGGAAGATTTTTATCCGCCGTTTTCACAATCTGCGCAACGGTACCGGTTAAGCGAAGCAAGACGCCGCTCCAGTATCCTGCATAAACCGAAGAAGTATTATCCGAGGTCACACATACCGGTTTTTGCAACAACTCTTCACGAAATTTTATTCCCTTGATTCCATATCCCGGAGTATAATAGACTCCATCAGTCAAAGTCGTAAACCAAAACCCACCTTCATGATCCTCCAAAACTGATGTGACAAAATAATTTTCCAAATAACGTTGTGCAGGCTTTTCAAAGTTGTCATTCTGATAAACCTGAACTCCGTTTTCAGAAGCAAGCCAAACTTGCTTGAGTTTGTCCTTATACAATCCCAGGATCTGTCCGGAAAAAGTCTGACGCCGAATACAGCTATCCCCTCGGATTTCAAACAAATATCTTCCAAAACCAAAAAGTACATTTTTCTTATGCAGAGACAAACTCAACAATCTGTTTGAAAACCCGACATCTACTTGGTAAATTTCAGACTCAGTTAAGTTTCTATAATTAATTTTGACAGGTCCCTTTGCAATGATTGGAGCATACACTGAAGATATCAATACACCGGAGGCTACTTCATCAATGTAATAATTCGACTCATAAGCATTTTCAATTTTACAATTCCAACTTGCAGCTCCTGAAGAATCAATTCGTATCATTCCGATTCCGATAACAGAAACAAAAACGATCCCGGAACTATCCACATAAAATTCAGTTGGAACTTTATTTTGAATGCTTGCCAGCAAAACTGAATTATAGGCATACGCTTGTACTCGATCCTGTTCAATATAAAAAAGTTGACCTGAATAGGTAAGTGCCCACATTCTTCCTTTTGCATCTTCCTGAAGTTTGAAAATAGTATTGTCAGCAAGCCCATCTTTGGAAGTGAAGGTCCGGAACTCATAACCATTGTATTTCGCAAGACCCCGATCGGTTCCAAACCATAGATTCCCCAATCGGTCCTGAGCAGAAATGTAGACCTCGCTGCTTGGCAATCCATCGGCCGTTGCAAAATGGTGGAAAAGCGGTGAAACTTCTTGTCCGGATGCTAAAGGAATATTCACCCTACAAAGGAGAATCGCATACAGCAAAAGTACTTTCGAGGGGAAATTCATATAACCACAATACCGTGAATCTTTCAAAAATAAGCTTAATTCAATCGATAAACAATCAAAGTTTCGGCGATGTGAGGATGTCAGAAGTTAAAAGCTGGATTCAGAAAATTGAAAATAGAAATTAGATATGAGGAAGATGTTCCAAAAAAAGATTAGGGTTTCATTGTGGTATTAAAACATAGCAGAACGATTCCTTTAAATTAGGCACAGATCATGTCTCAATTCATGTTAAAATTGAATACATTCTGGATTTTACATGATAAAATATTTGTCGGGAAGGGATAACTTGCGAATTTAGATCAAAAAAGCTATTTTTATGCCTCTCTGATAAATCAATCACTTCCTCCGGTAATTGATTTGTTTTTAACCTGCGCATACCGGATCAAAAAAACAATCGTACAATTCCTTATCCCTCGCGGTAAGTTCAATTCCGTTTTTCCCCCAGGAAACTCTAATTCGCTGCATGAGCAGAATTATTTTCGTGTGGAAAAAATCGTCTTGAATAGCACCTATTGACAAATCACAAAAAATGAAAAAAAACTACCTGTTACTTCTATCGCTTTTCGTATTCTCTGTCACATTAGCTCTCGCTAAAAAAGATGATGGAAAAGTAGTCGTTATCCAATGTACAGATTTTCACATCACCAAACCCTTGCGTGAAATCGTTAAAGAATTTCCGGTAGACGAAAATAAAATTTATTTGAAGAAAGAATCAGAAGATCGGGAAGGAAGGGAACCACAAAAGTTTCCAAAAACTGTTGAAGACGGACCGGAATACGGGAATAATCCAGCAGTGATTCAAACGAAAATGGGAGATATCACAGGAAGGGCACCAATCACAAATTGGCCCGGACAAACAGCTTCAGGTTTCAGACCCTACGATCCATCCGGAGCTGCCGGACCATCCCATTATGTACAAATGATTAATTCAACAACATTCAAAGTATATAATAAAATTACAGGCGCTGTTTCGCTAACAGCAACACTCGGTTCACTATGGAGCCCGGCTACTTCGAATGATGGGGATCCGATCGTGTTGTATTATAAAACTGCTGACCGCTGGTTTCTTGCTCAGTTCGGGCAAACAGGAAACAAAATGTACATCGCAATTTCGCAAACACCGGATCCTACCGGCGCTTATTACACATACACATATACTTCCCCTGCTTTTCCAGATTATCTGAAATTTTCTGTCTGGACTGATGGATATTATATGACTTCTAATCAGGCACAGAAAGTTTTCTGTTTTGATCGAACTGCTATGCTTTCAGGAGATCCTGCTTCCAGATCTATTTACGTGAGCTTCTCTCCACCACAAAGCACCGGATTCTTTTGCCCTTTACCCGGTGATGCAGCTGACGGAGTACTTCCACCTGCAGGAACACCATGCCCAATATTTTCATATTCCGACAATGGTTGGGGCGGAAGTTTTACCGACGCGGTCAATATTTATCAAATGGCAGTAAATTGGGTACCAACAACACCAACTGCATCCATTACACTTGCTGCGAATGTACCTACGACAACATTTGACGCTTCCTACAACGCAAGCTGGAACGACATTTCACAACCGGGTACCACACAAAAGCTGGATGGAATTGGAGGAGTTTGTATGTTCAGGTCTCAATGGAAATCCTGGACCGGGTACAACACAGTTGTATTGAATTGGGGTGTGAAAATAAGTGCTACACAACGAAGTATTAAATGGTGTGAACTCCGTCAGGACCAAACCACCGGTGTGTGGAGCTTGTACCAAGAGGGAATTTATACGCCCGATGCTGCAACACGTTGGATGGGTGCGATTGCCATGGACAACAATGGTTCAATCGGGTTGGTGTATCTCAAATCAGATGCTACGTCCATCTTTCCCGGATTGTATTATACAGGCAGAAGAGATTGTGATCCCCTGGGAGTATTTACAGTGGCCGAAACACAGGTTATTGCAGGTACCGGTTCTCAAACCGGTGGAAATCGAGATGGAGATTACTCACAATTAAGTCTCGACCCGGATGGAGTTACCTTCTGGTTTACCGGTGAATACATGGGCGGTTCTACCGGATCAAGTGCTGCACGTACACAAATTTTTTCTTTTCAAATTCCCGGATGCAGTAATTCGGCTTCCGTTTACGTTACTCAAACGAATGGCACAAACCCACAATGTCCCGGATCATCAGCAACATTCACAGCAATTCCGGGAAATGGTGGAGTCAGTCCTTCCTACCAATGGAAAGTGAATGGAAGTAATGTTGGAACGAATAGTAATACATATACTTCATCTACGCTCAACAACAATGATGTGATCACATGTGTAATGACGAGCAGTATTGTTGGAATGCCCGGAAGTCCGGCTACATCCAATGCAATTACAATGCTTGTAAATTCAGTGGTAACACCAACAGTTTCAATTGCACAAACTGGCGGAAGCAATCCGGCTTGTGCGGGAACAACTCTCACTTTCACTGCAAGTCCGACCAACGGAGGAACAACACCTTCGTATCAATGGAAAGTGAATGGAGGAAATGTTGGAACAAATAGCGCGACGTATTCAAGCAGCACATTAACGAACGGTCAAATTGTGAGTTGTGTGTTGACATCCAGCGCTCTTTGTACAACAACGCCGACTGCCAATTCGAATTCGATAACAATGACCATCAATGCACAAGGAAATCCGACAGTATCGATTTCGCAAACAGGTGGAACAAATCCTCTCTGTGCAGGGTCTGCAGCTGTCTTCACTGCAGTGGTAGCCGGCGGTTCTGCTCCCTCCTACCAATGGCAGGTAAATGGAATAAATTCCGGAACGAACAGCCCGTCCTTTTCGACTACTGCACTTACAGACGGACAAACAGTTTCCTGTAGTGTTACAGCAACTCCTACTTGTCCATTAACCAGTGGTGTCACTCTGGGAACAGGAACAAGTTTAAGTTCTACAACCAGCGGTTTGGCATCCGCATATCCTTCCTATTATGGAAACGGAAGGCAACAATATCTTATCCGTGCTTCAGAGCTTACTGGTTTAGGATTTACATCCGGTCCGATCAATTCACTTGGCTTTACGATCAATGGGACGCTCGGAGATCCGGATACATTGAATGGATATACAATCAAAATGGCATTGGTTGCTGCAACAACACTGAACAGCACATTTCAAGCCCCCACATTCACAACCGTGTACGGGCCGGTAAATTATCTTCCTGCACTTAGTTCTCTGAATACACACACTTTCACCACTCCTTTCACTTGGAATGGAACATCAAATGTTTTGATTGATATCTGTTTCTCCAATCAGGTAGTTGGTATAACCGGTTATCAATCGTATTACACTACGAGCACATTTGTTTCAACAACCTATTACCAGGCGGATGACGCTGCAGGGGCAGGAGCATGTTCACAAGCTTCTGCTTCCGGTGCTGGAGGAACAGGATCCAGAAGGCCCAATATGGTAATTGGTCGCAACACCGGATCCGGAAGCGTTAGTTCCAATATTCTCACGATGAGTATTACAGCACTTCCTGCTATCAGTTCGTTCGCTCCGGCTTCGGGAAGTCCGGGCACTTCTGTTATCATCACAGGCTCCGGGTTTGCCGGAGTCAACAATGTACTTTTCAATGGTACACCGGCAACTTCATTCACTGTCAACAGCAGCACTCAAATTACTGCCATTGCACCATCTTCTTCTAACGGTCCGATTACAGTTGTCACTTCCCCCTGTGGAAACGCTATCAGTGCAAGTTCATTTAGCTATTCAACAGGAATTACACTGAATCTGAAAATATTTATTGAAGGATTTTATCTTGGCGGTGGAGAAATGATTGGAATTATTTCTCCTTCGATAACTGACACACTTACAGTTGAACTTGCGCTTGCAGTTGCACCCTATACCATTTTATATTCTGACACAAAAACCATTTCTACTCTCGGAAATGGAGCATTCAGTTTTCCAGCGGCAGCAGTTGGCTCTTCCTACTATATTGTTGTGAAACATCGTAACGGACTGGAGTGTTGGAGCGGTGCGCCTTTGCTTTGCAATACTTCAGTGATGACTTACGATTTCTCGTCATTGCAATCGAAAGCATACGGCGGAAACATTCATGCACTTGGAGATGGCTTCTTTGCAATCTGGAGTGGAGATGTGAATCAGGATGGTTTTATTGAATCTTCCGATTACAGCAGCGTAGAAAATAGCTCACAGATTTTCCTCTTCGGTTATGTCAACGATGATCTTACCGGAGATGGTATTGTTGAATCCGCCGATTACTCGCTGATTGAAAATAATTCTCAGTTGTTTTGATTGTCGCCCGACCGTAATTAGTTGTTAGTTGTTAGTTATTAGTAGTTTGTACCATGATATTGCTGGTTGGCAATTAGTAGAATTATTATATTTATCTGGCACAAAGCACCAACAACTATCAACTAACAAAATTGTCCCAATAAATAAGAACACTCAGGCAACTACTCCTTCACCCACTTATACGTTTTAACAGTTTTCATACTTGTTATTCTGCAGAAATAGATTCCAGGGGCGAGGTCTTTGGTGTACACACTAAATTTGTCATTCGTTTTGGTCGTGGTCAATTTCAATATGCGTCCCGATTGATCGAAAAACAAGTACTCCCCTGACTCGGGCATATTTAAATAATCACCGACAGGATTCGGATACAAAACACCTTTATCCAATTCAGTGTTTGTAACGAAAAGACAGGCATCAACACGAACAGAACTGAGCGAGCTATTCGTGCACCCGTAGGAAGTTGTATATGAATATTCCAAAAAGTGAAAACCAATTCCATATGCACCAGGGTCGAATTCCTGTACACTTTGGATCACCCCATCAATTTTCAATTGACCTCCCAAAGGATTCACAAGAAAATTTGCAGGTGCATCATTCAAACAATATACACTATCCAATCCTGCGATTGAAACATTTGGAAGTGGCTCAAAAAGCACATACACTGTTGTAGAAGTTTGAGGCAATCCATTTGCATTTTGCACGATTACGAAATACGCTGCTGAATTAGTGGCCGTGATCTGATTCGTGTCCGTTCCTGTGAGTATTCCATTTCGGTACCATTGATAATGAAAACCCGGACCAGCGGGAGTTTGAAGTAGTGCGGTAGATTGAGCACATACATGCATCGTATCTTCATCCCAAATCCATGCAACATGATGGGCACCCGGATCAATTAACCTGTATACATTACTGGAAGCACCCACCAAAATATCTCCCCATTGATCTTCCCCAAAACACACAGGTCCGGAACTAATTCCAAGTGAACCGTAACTGCTATCACTGATGACTGAACCGTGTTTGATCAGTCTGCGAATGGATGTATTGCACCAGTCTGAATAAAAATACTGACCAAAAAGAGTGTGATAGGAAGATCCTCTGCAGACAAAACCTCCTGTCACCGAACAACCGGAGGTATGAGGATATTCATAAATCGGTGCTGTATACAAATTGGATGCAGAACAGTCCACTGTATTGTAAGTAACATTCCCTTCATAACACCGCCAGCCATAATTTTTTCCTCCTTTATCCCAGGAAGGAGCGAAATCAACTTCTTCACGTGAACCCTGTCCCACATCACCAATCCACA
This sequence comes from Bacteroidota bacterium, assembly GCA_016720655.1. Classification (GTDB taxonomy): domain Bacteria; phylum Bacteroidota; class Bacteroidia; order AKYH767-A; family 2013-40CM-41-45; genus JADKJP01. The sequence goes on along the minus strand of JADKKE010000032.1, from coordinate 870,856 downwards.
TATCATGTGTAAGTCGGTCAAAGCTCCATCGCCAGGGATTTCGGAACCCTACTGACCACACTTCGTCAGGAAATGTTGATCCCAAAAATGGATTTGTAGGAGGAACAGAATATCCGGCAAGAGCAGTATTGCTCACATCCAGTCGTAGAAATTTTCCCAATAATAAAGTTGAATCCTGAGCATGATTCGAAGGATCACCTTCACCACCACCATCACCCAAACCAATATACAAAAACCCATCCTTTCCGAAAGCCATATCACCACCAAGATGCGTAGTCGTTGTAGAAATGTTAATGATAATTTGTTCCGATGTACTGTCTGCCTCGTCAGGATTCGCCGTTAGTCGGAATCGCGATATGAGGTTGTCGTGTGTGTTAACCTGATTGTAATAAACATAGAATACTCCCGATTGCTTGAAATCCGGAGCAAAAACCAAACTCAACATTCCGGGTTCTAAAGTCGTGGAGTACACTCGTCCTCGAATATCTAAAAAGGAGACGGATTCAGATTACCAGCACTGTCGCCAATAAGAATAATACCACTTTTTTGAACCAGAAATATTCTTTCATCCCCGGCGGATGCAATGTCCACAATTCCGGTAATACCCGTTGCAAATGGGACAAGAGATACCTGGGAAAATGATAAACCGGAAATAAAAATGCAGAGGAATGTTAAAACTGTTTTCATGGAAGTCGATATACGAATCGAAAATAGAGTTTTTTAATACTTGACTATAAAAATCAAAAATTTAACATTCAAAAGATAATTTCATCAGAGGACAAAATTCATTTTCATACTTTCTCCAAGCAACAGAATAAAATGTATTTTTATACGAAGGCTGAATCAAAAGAAAATGAATATGAAAATACAACATTCATGAACAACCGAATCTTATTGGAAAATCATTTGTATTTCCTGTCAAAACATCGCGGTGTACGTGATTCATATCCCGATGCTGATCTTATTCACAGCGACAAAGAATCTTTCAATATTATCTTTTTGAAATCTCCTGAAAACATTTATTCACTTCCGGAATCCTATCGAATTTATATTCCTGCTCATACACTTTCCATTCAAAAACTTCCCGAAAAATACAAACCCTTGGGAAGCATAACATACATGACTCTTTCGCATTCAAGACCAATCTGGAATTTACAAACGAAATTGAAATACAAGCGTGTTGACACAATAGAATCGATGGAAGATTTCAGCCTGGTCCAGAGTCGGGGATTTTGTGAAACCCAGGAAATCTTTGATGAATGGTATCCCTGGATGAGAAATTTCAATTTAAAGAACCAGGATGATCCGGTGCAATCTTTTTGGGTTGCATACAAAGATGAATCCCCTGTTGGCGTTTGTCTAACAATTGAAACTGAATCCTGTACCGGAATTTACGCCGTTGCCACATTGCCCTCAGAAAGAAAACAAGGAATCAGCACCTCATTGATACATACAGCAATTCAGTCAATTCACAAAGTTCCGGACAATATAATTTGTCTTCAAGTTGAAACAAATTCCTATGCGCACAATTTTTATAAAAAATTAGGATTTACAGATGCTTTTGAATGTCTTATTTTCAAGCATTTTTGATTTTCTTCAAAATGAAAACTTTTTAACTCAATGCATTCGAATCGGGTCTGTCAAAGTTGAAATAATCCTCCTCAATCGGGTTTCAGAAATTAATGATTCGAGTTTGGTGCCCTGATAAAATTGAAGTTCAACTCAAACGTGTTCATTTGGTTTTGTGCGTTTGATCCTTCGAGTTTAAAATGCGTGAATTGTGTAACTATTCCCCAAAGTTGTGTAACATTTCCTTCTTCGAATTCCGGTACTTTGTAAGAACCAGGCAATAACCAAAACAATTTGAAATTATTTATCAAGTACATGTTGAGTAACCGTTGTAAAATAGCGGTGAAAGATGAGTTGAAATCGCTTGGTCTGCATTTTATCATCGTAGATCTTGGTGAGATTGAAATAATGGAAAATATCTCGGCAGAACAAAGAGAAAAGCTAAAAGTCGGACTCATGCGTTCTGGTCTTGAGTTGATGGATGATAAAAAAGGAGAATTGATTGAACGAATAAAATTCGCCATCTCAGAAATGGTTCTGGAAATGGACGAGACTTTTAAAGTTAATTTTTCAGACTACCTAAGTACCAAACTAAATCAGGAATATACTCCGATGGCAAACCTGTTCTCAGAGATGCAAGGAATCACAATAGAAAAATATATCATTGTCCAAAAGATTGAACGTGTGAAGGAGATGATGATTTACCAGGAACTTAAAATTTCGGAGATCGCTTTAAAAATGAACTACAGCAGTGTTGCACACCTTTCCAATCAATTTAAAAAAGTGACCGGACTTTCCCCAACTCACTTCAAGGAAATGAAAGATAAAAGGGAACAAGCGATTGATTCTCGAACAATTCTAAAGACTGAACCAATTTTACACGAAAAAATATCTTGATTATTTGCCTTTAAAAGAAATTAAATCAACAATGGAAAGAACGAAATCACATGAGCCGGAATATGCCAGCAGTTTGATCGAAGCAAGCCTTGACCCATTGATTGCGATCAACCTGGCAGGCAAAATTACAGACATGAACCAGGCAACTCTGAAAATTACAGGTCTCAATCGCGATTTAATCCAAGGAAGTGATTTCTCCGATTATTTTACAGATCCGGAAAAGGCTAGAAACCTGTATGCCGAAGGTTTTGCCAATGGATTTGTCATCGATTCAGCGCTCACACTTCGCCACAAAGACGGGCATTTAACAGATGTTTTATTTAATGGATCCGTTTACAAAGACCGTCAACAAAAAGTATTGGGGGTTGTCATTGTTGCACGGGATGTATCAGCTCAAAAATTACTCTCCAAATATTCCTTAAGTCTCATTGAAGCGAGTCGGGATCCATTGTTCGCTATCAGCCCTGCCGGTAAAATAACCGACATGAATAATGCTTCATTGAAAATAACAGAAATGTCGCGTGAAAATTTAATCGATACAAACTTCATTGATTATTTCACAGAACCAGAAAAAGCACGCGAAGGATATGAATTGGTATTTATCAATGGCTTTGTGGAAGACTATCCATTGACGATGAAGGATGGAAAACTCACGGATGTATTGTTCAATGGCTCAGTCTATAAAGATGACAGAGGAAATGTATTGGGAGCTGTTGTAGTGGCCCGCGTCATTACCGAACAAAAAAGAATTGAAAAGGAACTAACAGAAGCCAAAGTATTTGCAGAATTAGCTACCGGTATTGCTGAAGAAGCCAAAATAAAAGCAGAAAGAGCCACAGAAATAGCCGTAGATGCAGTGAAAGCAAAGCAACAGTTTCTCTCAAACATGAGTCATGAAATACGAACTCCGATGAATGCGATCATTGGGTTTACCAAAGTGGTATTAAAGACAGATTTAAATGCAAAGCAAAAGGAATATCTCACGGCAATCAAAATGAGTGGTGATTCTTTGATCGTGCTGATCAATGATATTCTGGATCTTGCAAAAGTAGATGCCGGAAAAATGATTTTTGAGAAAACGCCATTCAAAATGGAGTTGTCCATCTCCGCAATGTTACACCTATTTGAAACTAAAATACAGGAAAAGAATTTGAGATTAGTCAAGGAATATGATCCAAAAATTCCGGAAACTCTGGTAGGTGATCCGGTACGACTTCACCAGATCATACTGAATCTCCTGAGCAATGCAGTAAAATTTACAACCAAGGGATCGATTACAGTTGCAATAAAACTATTGAAAGAAGATACGAATTCCGTAACCATAGAATTTGCTGTCCATGATACAGGGATTGGAATTTCTCCATTGAAAATTGAAAAAATATTCGAAAACTTTCAGCAGGCTTCAAGTGACACATCCCGCTTATACGGAGGAACAGGCCTGGGCCTTGCAATTGTGAAACAACTTGTGGAAACACAGGGGGGTACCATCAGTGTTAGGAGCGAACCGAATATAGGATCAGTGTTCAGCTTCGTCCTTAGTTTTCAAAAAACAAATGAAGAAGCAGAATTAAAAGTGGATATTGTTCCTATCGATCATAAAATAAAAAATATCAAAGTACTGGTTGTTGAAGATATCGCACTCAACCAACTTTTGATGAAAACCCTACTTGACGATTTTGGCTTTGAACGGGACATAGCAGCAAATGGTTTAATTGCAATTGAAAAACTAAAGAGCAAAAGTTACGACATTATTCTGATGGATTTACAAATGCCTGAGATGAATGGATTTGAAGCTACAGAGTATATCCGGAACACTCTCAAACTACAAATACCAATTATAGCTTTAACTGCAGATGTGACTACTGTTGACCTTGCAAAATGCAAAAGTGTTGGTATGAACGACTACCTGGCCAAACCTGTTGACGAAAGAATATTGTATACTAAAATAATAAGTCTTTTAAACAAGTCTCATTCCAACCTGGTACAAAAAAATGTTGATGTCTCTCAATCAAAAAAATTAAAATGTATTGACCTGGAATATTTGATCCATCGAACAAAATCCAATCCCAAACTAATGATGGAAATGATTGCTTTGTACCTTGAACAAACGCCACCATTAATTCTTGCGATGAAAAAAAGTTGGGAAAATAAGGATTGGAACTCCTTGTATTCCACTGTTCATAAAATGATTCCTTCCTTTTCGATAATGGGTATCAGCTCAGATTTTGAAAACATGGCGAAAAAGGTTCAGGAATATGCCAGCACTCAACTCAAAGAGGATGGTATCCACGAACTCGTTTTGCAATTGGAAAATATCTGTATTCAGGCCTGCAGTGAATTGGAAGCAGAGTTCATTCTAATCAAAAATAATAAATCATGAATACTGACAAAATAAAATTGTTCCTTGTAGACGACGATGCAGTGTTTCTAAAATCTTTGGAAATAGAATTTATGCACCTTCCTGATTTCATTGTGGAAACGTATGCAACCGGTGAATTGTGCCTGAAAAATATAGATCACAAACCCGATGTAATTATTCTTGATTACCATTTGGATGGCATTGAAAAAGATGCAATGAATGGAATTGAAACACTTGACAAAATAAAACAAGCAAACCCCTTCATCCCTGTGGTCATGCTCTCATCTCAGGATAGCATTGAAGTAGCAATCAGCTGCATGCACCACAAAGCCTTCGATTACGTAGTCAAAAGCGAAACCGCCTTCCTCCGTTTACAAAAGAACATCACAACATTTTTACATTACAAAAAAATGGAGAGGGAGTTGAATTGGTATATGGAGAGGATGTGAGGTATGAGTTATGAGTTATGAGTTATGAGTTATGAGTTGGGAATAGTGTGATTATAGTTATGAATTAGTTTTTGAAATTTTGGGCGCTTGGAAACAAATTGTTTGCCTACTTCCTAACAACTAGGCAACTAAGAAGTCTATAGAATCTAAGAGCATTTTGTTAACATGATTACAGCGTGTCAGTAACTGAGTTGAAATTTGAATTATGAATGGGGGAAACGAATAGCTGCCTACATAACTAACAACTAACAACTAACAACTAACAACCAACCTAATCCACAATCAATTTCTTCGCAAGCAATCCCTGTTCCGTTTGAATATGCAACAGGTAAATTCCAGGGCTGAGATTGGAGGCGTCCATTTGAATTTCGGTTCCGGAAGATTTGTCGAGAAGTTGCTGAAATAATTTTTGACCGGTACAATTCAATAATGTAATTGTTTTCGTCTCATTTACATTCTTTCGAAATGATAATGTTACCCGGCTTGTTGCTGGATTGGGATAGATAACAATATCATCATTGTTAAAGGCAATTTCATGCGTTCCAACAATTTCACTCACGGAACGTTTCCATACTCCGGCTCCTCCTGTTCCTACGTAAACTGTACCAGCATCAACCAGAATTCCATTAATGTATGTATTTGTGAGTCCGGTATTAAAATCCCTCCAATTTGCTCCATGATCCTCAGAAACGAATATTCCACCACCGGAAGTACCGGCATACAAGTATGTATCATCAGTGGTCAACCAATAAACGTTAGGGTTTGTTAAACCATTGTTCGCCGTTATCCATGTCGCTCCCGAATCTGTTGTCATAAATATTCCGCCACCATATGTTCCCGCATAAACTGTAGTTAGATCAACCATAAGACAGAGTACACTTTGGTTGGTCAAACCATTATTTACTTGCGTCCAGGAATTGCCAAGGACAGAGGAATAAACCCCGGTACCGAAAGAGCCGGCAAACAATAAGTCGCCCATATTTGCAAGTGAAGAAACCTGTTCTGTTTCTATTCCTGTATTCGCAGGAGTCCAATTGTTTCCGTCGTCTAAAGATTTAAAAACACCAGCACCCAGTGATCCGGCAAACAAATTAATTCCATTCGAGGCGAAAGAGTATATGTTGGGATTGGTGATACCCGTACTTGATGAAGTCCAGTTCAATCCATTATCGTCGGTCACATACACACCGGAATAATTTGTTCCGGTAAATATTTTTGTTCCATAGGCATACAATGCCTGAGTATTTCTTTCGGGAATCCCGGTGTTGGCTTCTATCCAGGTAGCGCCATCATCATTACTTGAGTACAACCCATTTGCATTTGAACAAGCCATCTTAACCGTACCATTGGAAACAATCCTGGAAACTGAACTTGCCTTCATTCCATTATTCATAGTGGTCCATGAAGCACCACTATTGCTGCTGATGCTCACTCCCGCTGCATAGCAGCCTGCATACACATTCGTACCATCTGTGGCTAAAGAATAAATCTTTTTATCCAAAATGCCTGTGTTTACTTCCGACCAGTTAGCTCCGTTGTCATTGGTCATGTAAATTCCTTGGCCGTGCATTCCCACATAGACCTCATTTCCCTTACATACGAATGCCTGATAATAACTTGCAGAAGGCAAACCATTATTTACGAGATTCCAGTTGGCGCCATTGTTGATCGAAAGAAATACGCCATCTACATCTCCTCCAGCAAAAATAGAGGATCCATTTACAGTCATGGCCCTCACATTTGTGCTGGTCATCCCATTGTTGGCAGGATTCCAGGTCGCACCATTATCTGTAGACAAAAATATTCCCCCTCCCATGGTGCCCGCAAATATGCTGGTTCCACTAGCTGCCAGACATCGCACGTCCATGTTGGTTAAACCGTTGTTTACCGGAGTCCAATTTGCACCGTTATTTGTAGACAAGAATACTCCACCACCCGGTGTGCCTGCAAATAAATTAGTTCCACTGATGGCCATGGCATAAACAGTGAGATAGGTGAGCCCATTGTTCACACTCGTCCAGCTTCCACCATTGTCTGTCGAAAGAATAATGCCATTGTTTGTAGCCGCAAATAAATTCCCACCATCAACGAGCAAAGCATTCATTCTAAAATAAAAAGACGTGTAATAATTCAAGGACCAATTCGCACCATTGTCGGCAGAACTATACAATCCGGAAATATTTGTCCCTGCATATAAATTCGTTCCATCGTGTGCGACACTACAGATATACCCTCCGAAGGGTCCATTCGTTTCCTGCCATTGAGCAGTGGAAGTTTGAATATGTGAAATAAAAAGTAGGCAAACCAGACAAATTCGAAGTAGGTATCTATTCATGAAAATTATTTTTTTACAAATTAAAAATAAGAAAAGGTCAGATTGCAATCTGACCTTTTAAATTAAAATAAATCCGCTATGAAAAGGATTTATTTCTTCGGTGCGGCTTTTTTACCGCCCTTAACGTTTTTCAGTTGCTTAATAGACAACTTTTTTTCTTTGCCATTGTTTTCAGCATTAAAAATTACACCTACTCTTTTCATGGATTTTCGGCTTGCTCCGTTCTACGTAAAAGTTTAAACATTATGTAGAGAACACTAATATAGGAGTATAATTAATATTCACAAACAATCCGGGGAAATAATTATCAACATCGGGCAAGGGTTTGAACAATTTGCATATTTTGAGATGTCACTTTTTTAATCCGCGTTTCAATTATTCATCACTTTAATATCATAACATGTATCAATCTTTGCAAGCATTTAAGAGGGAAATTAAAATAAATGCGAAAGAATATATACGCTTTCTTCATGGGCTCCCCAATAGAAAATCGAAAGGAATCGCATCAACAATATATAGCCTTCACCAGGAAGCATACAAGAAAATTGACTGCGGACAATGTGCCAATTGCTGCAAAGTCATGCGACCAACCTACAACCGTGCCGACATTGACCGCATCGCAAAGCATGTTGGAATGACCTCACAGGAATACTGTGATAAGTACCTGGGGCAAGATCCGACCAGAGATATCATGAACCGGAAATCACCCTGTCATTTCCTGGACAAGAACAATCGATGTACAATTTATGAAATCCGTCCGCTTAGCTGCCGTCGTTTCCCAAATACACAAAGAAAAGATTTCATTTCATGCAAAAGTCTGAATTCATTGAATGTACAATATTGTCCCATTACTTATCACGTAGTAAAGAATTTAAAAAGAAAATTGGATGACGAAGGTTGATTTTGGTGAATTGGTTTCAAGATCATTCTCCTATTGAATTCATTGACTATGCATGAGAATTCCTGATACCAAGATTATTACATTGTAAACCCTTGGTTTCGCAAGGAACAAATAGCCTACATCCAACAAATTTGGAGACTTTAAGATTAATTTTATACCTTTGAGTATAATACCTATTGGTATATTACTGAATAGTATAAATCTAATCACCTTTCCCTATTCTGCAGCGAAGGTCACAAAATTGCAAATCCATGAAAGATTCGCCTTTTATCTATGGTGTCACGGTTAGTTCACACAGCTTTACTGACCGTGAACAGGAATCCAGGAAACTCAGAGACAATCTGATTAATGGCATCAACACGATGATTATTTGTCCACGGCGCTGGGGAAAGTCCTCACTGGTAGAGAAAGTAATCCAGGACATCAACAGAAAAGAAAAGATTGTCAAAACGGTAATCATTGATCTCTTTTCAGCCGGCAGTGAAGAAGAATTTCTGGAATTGTACGCCAGGGAAATCATCAAAGCGTCTTCCGGAAAATGGCAGGAATGGATGAACAGTGGGAAAGAATTTTTTAAACGACTGGTTCCCAAATTGAGCGTAGGAACAGAACCTTCATCCGATTTCAGCATCAGTTTTGACTGGAAAGAATTGAAACAACACAGCGATGAAATCCTGCAACTCCCGGAAACAATTGCCCGAAAGAAAAAGATCAGGATGATTGTGTGTCTTGATGAATTTCAAAATCTTGCTTCTTTCCCGGGTTATGAAACGTTCGAAAAAAAGATGCGGGCAATCTGGCAGAGACAAAAATCAGTAACTTATTGTCTGTATGGTAGTCGCCGGCATATGATGTCTGAAATTTTCAACAGTCCGGCAAAACCCTTTTACCGCTTCGGAGACATTATGCATTTGCAAAAAATCGATGAAGAAAAATGGGTGAAGTTTATTTGTGATGGATTTAAATCCACAGGAAAAAAAATCGATGAATCGCTTGCACGACAGATCCCGCTTACAATGAAAAACCATTCCTGGTATGTGCAACAGCTTGCACATTATACCTGGAACACAACACAAAAAACAGCAGGCCAACCGGAACTTGAAACGGCTTTGAGAGAATTACTCAGTGCGAACTCCCCATTGTACCAAAAGGAAATTGAAAACATGGCTACAGGTCAATTAAATTTATTGAAAGCTATTCTCAGTGGAGAAACCCAATTCACCAGTGCACCGGTTATGCAGGATTATCGCCTCGGTACGCCCAATAATGTAAGCAAAAACAAAACTTCCCTCGTCAACAACGACATCATTCAGGATGTGAACGGCAGCTTTGAATTTGTGGATCCGGCTTTTGAACTTTGGTTCAGGAATCGGTATTTTGGGAGGGGTTAGAGAATGATGAAAAGCTTGGCGTCTTTGCGAAGCCTGGCGTGAGCGGACTTGGCCCAAAATTAAATCAAAACCAAATAAATTTTTTTTACTAATGCGTAAGTGAATTAATAGAATAGAAATAATTATTAGATTTCTTGGCTTGTTTCTGACGGGTCAAGTCCTTTACACAGGTGCGTTAAAGCCTGTCCGGCGGGGTTTTCGTCTGCCTTTCCGGAGGGCTCAACCCTCTGCGATATTAAATCAATGACTCTAAAAATAAAGTTGATCTTTAAGGATGCGATCGAGTTTGCTAACAATGCACTGAAAATTTTTGATAAACTTTTCTCCAATCCAAATAACATTTTGTCATCTCAATGCAAAGAATAAATTTCAGAATATTTCTTCAGGCAATAGTCAGCGTTTCAATATCAAGAATGACATTCGAATGGCTGATCCTTTTGCAATGAATAAAAATGTCGAAGGTCATTTGATGCCGTCCTTTTCTGCAATATTTAAGGATCCACTCAGCCCCTTAGGATCTCTTTTTCTTTAAGGACTTTTTTGTTATTGAACTAGAAAAGTAAAAATTTTGGAATTAAAGACAGTTACAGATTTAAAACAAATAGAATAGTTTTAAACAAACCATCAAAATATTGAAAGAAAAAATGTGTCATAGGATAAAAACGCACTCTTTGTGAAAAGGAAAATGTGAGTGTGGAGTGTATGTTTTAAGTTTTAAACGCTTAAAAGTTTCTTACACACCTTCACAAGCCGCACGGGAAAAAAGGGGGGGGGGGGAAAAAAAAAAAAAAAAGGCCCCCCCCCCCGGGCCCAGAACGGGAGGGGGGGCGGGGGGGGGGGGGGGGGGCCCCCAAAAAAAAAACCAAAACCAAAAAAAAAAAAAAATTTTTTGGGGGGGGGGGGGGGGGGAAAAAAAAAAAAAAAAAAAAAAAAAGGGGGAGGGGGGGGGGGGGGGGGGGGGGGGGGGGACGGGCCCCCCCGCGGGCGGGAACAAAAAAAGGGCGGGCCCCGCCGGACAAAAAAAACAAGCCCCCCCCGGGGACGACCCCCCACAAACAACCCCCCAAAACAACCCCCAAAGGGGGGCCCCCCCCCAAAACAAACCCCCAAAAAAAAAAAAACCCCCCGAAGGCCCCGGCGGGCGGGTTCCACTCTATGTACCGGGACGAGAATCGAACTCGTACAGCCGCAATGGCTACAGGATTTTAAGTCCTGCGTGTCTACCAGTTCCACCACCCGGGCAAACACATTCACTCAAGAATTCCTGCCGCTAAAGTAATCAACTCTGGCAAGCAAAAAAAAATCCCTCTTTTGGGGGACTTTTGGCGGAAGATCAAGGAGCGGGGCGGCTCAACCGGACCTGCCCCGGCTGCCTCAACAAAGTACTTCCGCTTTTACTTTTTTTTTTATTTCATTCTTTTAGCCACCGATCCGCCTCGGGCGCATCTCTCTACCAAAGAGTTAATCCGCTTTATTTTTTCTCCCCCCCCCGCCTGGCGTGATCGTGCTCTACCAATGAGCTACTTCCGCTTTTTTTTTTTTATTTTTCTTGGCACCCCGATCCCGACCTTGGCGGGATCGTGCTCTACCAAATGAGCTAATTCCGCTTTAAAATCACATGGGTCAATCTGTTAATGGAGAAATTCACAAATAAACTCATCTCCATCATATTTGGGATCGCAAAAATAAGTATTTTTTGAAAATTTCAAGGGAAAATCAAAAAAAAAGCTGAATTTCTATTGGTTTTTTAAGCTTAGTAAAAGGCTTATTTTCAGTATTTAACCAATTTCGTTGATTCTCTCCTGTCTTTTCCCTTCAACTCTATGAAATAGAGTCCAGGGTTCAAGGCTGATATATCCACCTTTTCCCGAATCAAAGCCACTTTCGTTTCACAGGTTTTTGAATAAACCAACTGACCAAGGGCATCGGAAATCGACATCACAAAACTTCCTCCCTGAGGTTGACTGGATTCAATTATAAAATAGTCTGAAGCAGGATTTGGATAAAGATGCAAATGATTATTCTTCATCTCGGATATTCCTGTTGTCGATGAGTAACAGATTTCCAGTCGTGGTGTTTTTGTCTCATCATCGCAATCACTGGAACCCAGCACCACCGCACGGTAATATGCTTCATTCAATAATTTGAATTCGAAACCAAAACTTGTTGTCGGATTCTGAAGCATATCCTGAACCAATGTTGTTACATCAATGTTTAATAAATCTCCATAGGCTCCAACAGGTCCGGGAACAGTTATCGAATTCTGTGTACTCACACTTGGACGTGAGAACCAATTCACACTGTTCTCATCCCAGGGTGATGTAATCCTTCTCAACAAACCTGTATTCGGTCCGCTCAGCGATGAACTTTGACCATACGCGTAGGCAGTGTTTGGATTGTTCCACATGGAAAGATACGCAGATGTCACTGCTACATTCGAAGGAATAAAACTGAGATCAAAATCAAGTAATGTTCTGCCTGTATCAGGGATACCGGTATTTGTCCATGCATGTGCACCTATCCCATCAACATCGCCATAATTTGTAGTGCCATTTGAAAATCCCGGAGCATTCCATACGAGAGCATCCTTGCCACATCCATCGTGAGGTTGCAATGTCCAACAACCAATCAATGGCTCTTCATATGAAACAATCAGCTTCGGACGAAGACCCGGATTCGCGCAATCACTCGATGCGAAAACCAGTGCCCGGTAAAATTGTTCGCGCACCAATCGAATTTCAAAACCAAAACTTGTAGCTGCACTGTCGACCATGTCCTGAACCAATTGCGTGACGTCAATATTGATGTAGTCGTCATGCGGACCCGAACTTGCAGGGATACTCGTTTGATGCAATGTAGTTGTTGCAGGCTGCGTGAACCAGTTGACCTCACTTTCATCCCAGGGCTGCACAATACGACGAATGTAAGCTGAATTCAATCCGCTCAATGTAGAATGCTCTCCTCCGGCGAATACTGTATTCGGGTTATTGTACAATGATAAATGAGCTTCAACGATATAAGATCCCGAAGCAATCTGATCCAAATCAAATTCTATCAATGATCTGCTGGTATCCGGTGTGCCACTATTTGTCCATGCATGCGCTCCCAGAAAATCCCCGGAACCATAATTTGTATTGCCATTCGAAATCCAGGTGCATTCCATACAGTAGCATCTTTACCACAAACAGAATCCGGCTGCAAGAATAGTTTGCCTGCAGAGAAGGATTGAGATGGAATTAAGAGGTAGATGAGGATGAAATGTTTTGTCATGGAGAAATGGGTATTAGGTATTAAGTATTAGGTATTAGGTATTAGGTATTAGGTATTAGGTATTAGGTACCAGGTAGGGGTGAACTTTATTAAGTGCATTATCTCATTTTGCAAGGGACTTTGTACTAACCACCAATCACTAATCACTAATCACTAACAAGAATTTTGGTATTAGGTACCAGGTACCATGTAGGGGTGAACTTTATTAATTGATTGTTCGCGTTTATAAAGGGACACAGTACCAACCACTAACCACCAATCACTAATCACTAACTAAAACCACTAACAAGAATAAAGGTATTAAGTATGAACTATCAGACTCCAGGTTTTAGGCAAACTCCATTAAATTGAATGCGAATGCTTATTTCCTGTGGGAGAAAGTGCTAATTACTAATAACTAACGACAAACGAGAATAATGGTATTAAGTATTAGGTACCAGGTACCAGGTATGGGTGAACTATATTAAATGCTTTTTCTCATTTCTCATAGGATAAAGTACCAACAACTAACAACCAACAACCAACAACTATCTGCCAAGCAACTTCTTAATCTCATTCAACTTATTCAGCGCCTCCATGGGAGTGAGATTGTCGATATCGACACGGAGAATTTCTTCGCGGATTTGTTCGAGAACAGGATCGTCGAGTTGAAAAAAACTTAGCTGCATTTCATCTGCAGATTTTTTGCCATCTTTCTTACTCATGCCCGGCGCACTCCTGCTTTTTTCAAGGTGATGCAAAATTTCATCGGCACGGCTAACAACTTTTGCCGGAATACCAGCCATTCTTGCTACATGAATACCAAAGCTATGTTCGCTGCCTCCGGGAACAAGTTTTCTAAGAAAGAGGACTTTATTTTCCAGTTCTTTCACAGAGACATGAAAATTACGAATACGCGGTAGTGATTCCGCCATTTCATTCATCTCATGGTAATGTGTTGCAAAAAGTGTTTTGGCTCTTGCACTCGTGTGATTGTGCAAATACTCCGCAATTGCCCAGGCGATGCTCACGCCATCATACGTTGCTGTCCCCCGACCAATTTCATCCAGTAAAATTAAACTGCGATCGGAAAGGTTGTGAAGAATACTGGCTGTCTCATTCATTTCCACCATGAAAGTGGATTCACCGGAGGAAATATTATCGGATGCGCCAACGCGTGTAAAGATCTTGTCAACGTATCCAATGGTTGCAGCGGATGCAGGAACAAAACTTCCTGTTTGCGCTAGCAAGGTGATCAATGCCGTTTGTCGCAACAATGCTGATTTACCCGACATATTCGGACCTGTAATCATCAGGATCTGTTGTGTATCGTTGTCGAGGTAAATATCGTTGGCAATAAATTTTTCTCCGGGAGGCAATTGTTTTTCAATGACAGGATGGCGTCCGTTCCGAATATCAATCACCGAAGAATCGTTCACAATCGGACGAACATATTCGTTTTTCAAAGCAACATCAGAAAACGATAACAAAACATCAAGACGCCCGATTAATCCGGCATTCAGTTGTATCGGCTGAATGTATTCAACTATCGACTGAACCAGTTCAGTAAACAAACGTGATTCAAGAGCAAGAATTTTCTCCTCCGCTCCAAGTATCTTCTCCTCGTATTGTTTGAGTTCTTCAGTGATGTACCGTTCTGCATTGGTGAGTGTTTGTTTGCGTGTCCACTCTGCCGGAACTTTATCTTTATGTGTATGTGTGACTTCAATGAAATAACCGAAGACATTATTGAATCCGACTTTCAAGGAAGTTATTCCGGTACGTTCCGCTTCGCGCTGCTGAATTTTAACAGATAATCCTTTCCATGATAGGCTATGCTTCGCAATTCATCGAGTTCCGAATTTACACCTTCACGAATCACTCCTCCTTTGTTCACCATTGCCGGAGCATCGGGATGAAGTTCATTGAAGATTCTTGAATTGATCAGCGAACAAGGATTGAGTTGATCAGCGATAATTTGAATCGCTGCATTCGCGGTATGACCGCAACTGTCCTTTATCAGTTGCACCATATCGAGTGAGCGTTTCAATTGCATCACTTCCCGCGGAGAAATTTTTCCGAGAGCAACTTTGGAAATCAATCGTTCGAGATCTCCGACTTGTTTCAGGTGGCCTGCAATGATGGTTGAAAAATCGGGATGATGCAAAAAATAATTGACAGCATCTTGTCTCTCTTCAATCGAAGCAATATCCTTCAATGGCAGCATGACCCAACGCTTGAGCAATCGTCCACCCATTGGAGTGAGTGTATGATCGAGAACATCCAGCAAAGTGACTGCCTGTTCATTCGAAGAACCGACAAGTTCCAGGTTACGAATGGTAAACTTGTCGAGCCAGACATATTTGTCTTCATCGATTCTTGAAATACCGCTGATATGCCGGAGTTGTTCTTGTCTGGTGTCAGAAACATAGTGCAAAGCTGCACCGGCAGCGATCACAGCTGCCGACATTTCTTCAATACCAAATCCTTTTAAAGATTTAGTACCAAAATGACGGAGCAGAATTTCCTTTGAATAATCTCCCTGGAAAACCCATTCTTCCAGACCATAATTATAAAACCGTGCGCCGTATTGTTCGATGAATTCTTTTTTCCGTCCGCGTGAATAAAGAACTTCACTCGGATTAAAATTCTGGAGTAATTTTTCAGCATAGGCCAGATTGCCCTGTCCTACTAAAAATTCACCTGTTGAAATATCGATGAATGCCACACCGGCTATTTTGCCATCGGTGTAATATGCTGCAAGAAAATTATTTTTCTTGTGTTCAAGAATTTTGTCGTTGTAGGAAACTCCCGGAGTAACGAGCTCGGTCACTCCTCTTTTCACAATCTTCTTGGTGAGCTTCGGGTCTTCGAGTTGATCACAAATTGCAACACGCAATCCTGCCCGCACAAGTTTGGGCAAATAGGTGTCAAGAGAATGGTGTGGAAATCCGGCCAATTCTACAAAAGAAGCCGAACCGTTTGCTCTTTTAGTAAGGACTATACCGAGAATACCGGCTGCTTTGATTGCGTCTTCACCAAATGTTTCATAGAAATCACCTACGCGAAAAAGCAATATCGCATCCGGGTATTTCGCCTTGATGGCAAAATACTGTTTCATTAAAGGTGTCTCCACCACACTTGATTTTGTTTCTTCCTTCAACAAGTTTTTGCTTCTTTGTAGTCCGTAATATATAAAGAATGCGCAAGATACAAAATGCTGAGTTGGGTCGAAAGTCTGTTGAAGAGTTTAAAACCTCCCCGAAACGACCTTTAATCCTGGTTCTTGATGACGTCAGGAGCCTGAACAATATTGGTTCCATTTTGCGTACTGCGGATGCATTCCTGTGCGAAGCTGTTTACCTCTGTGGAATTACAGCACAACCTCCTCACCGCGAAATTCACAAAACAGCGCTCGGGGCTGAAGATTCAGTTGATTGGAAATATTTTGAAAATGTTGAGGATGCACTTCGAGAATTAAAATCAAATGGATTTATCCTTGCCGCTATCGAACAGGCTGAAGGTGGCATTCTTCTCAATGAATTCCAATCGTTGCAGGACCAGAAGTATGCCTATGTGCTGGGTCACGAAGTAAACGGAGTCAGTGATCAGGCGCTCGCCCTTTGCGATCTCGCTCTTGAAATCCCACAGGAAGGGACAAAGCACTCGATTAATGTTGCTGTGTGCGCGGGGATAGTGGTGTGGGATTTTGTTAATAAAGGTATTAAGTATTAGGTATTAAGTATTAGGTACGGCCCTCGTACTTCATACCTTATACTTTATACTTTATACTTTATACCTTATACCTTATACTTTATACCAAAAAAAAATGGGAGCCCCTGACCGGACTCCCATTTTAATTTAATTAATACCACATTTACTCGGTGACCTTAAAATCAACACGACGATTCATCGGATGATCTTTTGTGATAGGATCTTTTTTCCCGAGTGATGTTATTGTAAGTCGATCGGCTTCGATTTTGTATTTTTTAACGAGATGGCTCTTTACGGCTTCAGCGCGACGTTTTCCAAGTTTCACATTGTAATCATCACTTGCACGTGAATCACAATTACCGCTGATATCAAATTTGATATCCGGATTATTGCGCATAACGAGAGCAATGGAAGCAAGAGTTTCGTTGTATTTAGGATCAATGATTGCACTGTTCAAGTCGAAGAAAATGGATGGCAAATATCCGTTCGCTGCAAGGATAGAAGACGCTCCACCTTTGTTTGCAGGGCCGGTAGGAATTGTAACACCTGTATTGGTTACAAGACTTCCTTTCGCTGTTGTAGGTTCCATGTCATGACTGTCAGGAATTCCATCACCATCGGTATCAATTTCATGTCCGTTGGCATCAACTTTAGCACCTTTGGCAGAGAAGGGTTCAGAATCTTTTACATCCGGAACACCATCACCATCGGTATCAACAGAAGTTCCATCGCCATATACTTTTGCTCCTTCGGGAGTTTCAGGTTCACGGTCGAACATATCAGCAACGCCGTCTTTGTCCTTATCACCACTGAGCATATCCACACGATCTTTCATGTCATACAAATCAGCATAGATCGTAGACATTGGATTCACCCATTCAATAACTTTATCTTTTGCACCAAAATGGTAAGTAAGACCAAGGTTAAAATAATTGTAATTATCATTTTCTGAAAGGAGGCGGTACCAACCGTCAAGTTTGTCGGAGTTGGTTGTACGCAAACTGTATTCGCCATGTAATGAGAAGGCTTTTGTGATACGGTATTTCACTCCTACACCAACAGGGATGACAAGTTCACTTGTGTTTTTATAATCTACATTATCCAAACGACCATCCTGTACATAGTAATTGCCGTAAGTCAGTCCTCCATCTTTTGAAGTAGTTGGAGAAAATTTAATCATTCCAATTCCAACATATCCGTAAATCGCAAGATTCGGAGTTCTCTTCAGGAAGGCTACATTTCCAAATTGAAACAATGCATTCAGGGTGATATCATAATCAACATCGGTCGTGAACTTGTAGAGTGGTTTGTTGCTGTCTTCTCCTTCTAGTTTCGCACGGATAAATTGTGCTTGTAAAGCAAAGGTGTGGGAGAAAAACTTAGTTACACTTAATCCATAACCAAGATGCTGTTTTGCGTTGCTTCCATTTAAATCGCTGGATGCGATATCTGTATTCGGAATACACATGCCACCGTGAAGTGTAAGATCCCAGGTATTGAATTCTTTGGATCGCGGCATTTTTCCACTTTTAATATCAACGCGAATGCTGTCGCTATGTACAGTCTGCGCGATAGTATGGGTTGTTAAACCGATACAAAAAGCGAACATTAACAAGCGTGTAAAGAGTCTCATAATCGAATGAATTTATTTCAATACCAACCCTAACGGGATGAATGAAAGCAAGTTGCAAAATTATCATTTAAACCTTACAAAACAAGCTAAAAATGGCTGTGGATGCGGGATTCAGGGACCTAGGTACGGAGAATGACCCGGTGGATTCCGGGTTCATAGGATTTATTGATCAAGCCCAGTATTTCATCGTAATCACTCTGATTTTCAATAAAATCTACCTGGTTTGTATCGAGAACGAGAATAGGGATTCCTGACTGTTGTTTAAAAAACTCCCAATATCCCTTTTCCAGGCTAAAAAGGTAATCATCGGCAATATTTTGTTCATAATCGCGTCCTCTCTTACGGATATTTGACTTCAGATTTTTAACATCTTTATGCAAATACACCAATAAATCCGGTTTTGGAAGGTGAGGATTGATGATTTGAAAGAGCCTTTGGTACAACTGAAACTCGGCATCTTTCAAGGTAATGCTTGCAAAAATCAGGGACTTGCTAAGAATATAATCTGACACTGTTTGCTGTTGAAATAGCTCACGGGATGCAATTTCATCATTCAATTGCTGGTAACGGTCAGCAAGGAAAGACAATTCCAGTGGAAAAGCATATCGCTGGGAATTCTCATAAAAGAGCGGAAGGAAAGGATTGTCAGCGAATCGCTCCAATACAATTTTGGTATTAAACTCATCAGCAATTTTGGTTGCCAATGAAGTTTTCCCGGTACCAATGTTGCCTTCGATTACTATATAATCGTATTTGAGACGCTGTTGCAATGCTTTCTTTTTTATTCTTATAATGATTCCAAACTTTCCATTACCTGTCTTTTCAAAAAGGTTCATCGGATGAAGGATGAACATTCCTAATTTTCATTCTCCCTTTCTGAACTTACTCTCCTCACCTCCAGGTGATCATTTACTTCACGCAAAAGCTGTCCGACACTTTTTCCAATTTCCGGATGGATGTAATGAGGAATAAGTTCGGCAAGCGGAGCCAGGGTAAATTTCCGTTCGTGTAAATGAGGATGCGGAATGTGCAGGCCGATCTCATGCAGAACAAGGTTATCAAAGAAGAGTATGTCAATATCGATCACCCTTGGCGCCCATTTTTCCAATCTGACCCGACCCATATCCGACTCAATCTTCAAAATCTGTTGCATCAATTCAAGGGCCGTTTTTGTGGTAGAAACTACCAGTACCTGATTCAGATAAGCTGCCTGATCTTCTTTTCCCCAGGCCGCTGTTTCATAAATTGAAGACAACATTTCAATTCTTCCGATATCCTTGCCAATCATACGACGAGCATCAAGAAGATTTTCTTCTTTGTTACCCACATTGGTTCCCAACAGCAGCAGTGTCTTGTGCATGATAATTTCACCCAAACCTACTGGAATTATAAGGAACTGACAAGGTTTTTCAAACCGAAACAGAAGGCTTTGATTCCCTTATAGTTATTTTACGAATTATTGTAAACCACACAGGAAACAGACATTTTATGTAACTTGTTGGCGATGAAATTTCAGAATAATTTCATCACAATACGTCTCTACTTGTCTATTGATGAATTAATTTAATCCAACAACAAATTCCACAAATGAAACAGTTCTTCAAATTTATGTTCGCCTCGATGCTGGGGTTTTTTCTGTCACTTTTCATCGTCCTTGTGATTACACTGGTTGTGATCTCCGGGCTCGTTTCTTCGGTGAAGAGCGATACTGAAATTTCTATCCAGGAAAATTCAGTCCTTGAAATCACGCTCGACAAGCAAATCAATGAGCGAACTGCAAACAACCCGTTCGAAGGTTTTAGTTTCGCAAACTTTTCACCGGACCGTTCGATGGGTCTTGATGATGTTTTGAAAAACATTAAAAAGGCAAAACGCGATACAAAGATCAAAGGTATTTTCCTCAACCTGTCTTCGATACAAGCGGGAATGTCGACTGTGGAAGAAATCCGGAATGCTCTTGTCGATTTCAAACAGAGTAAAAAATTTATTTATGCTTATGGCGAAGATCTTTCGCAAGGAGCCTATTACATAGCCTCAGTCGCAGATAAAATTTATCTTAATCCACAGGGTGGTATTGATTTCAAAGGACTTCATGCTGAGATGATGTTTTTCAAAGGTGCGCTTGAAAAACTGGAGATCGAACCGGAAATCATCCGCCATGGAAAATTCAAGAGTGCTGTAGAGCCTTTCCTCCTCGATAAAATGAGTCCGGAAAACCGGGAGCAAATCGATGCTTTGCTTTCATCTTTGTGGTCAGAAGTGGTAAGCAACCTTGCAGTGGCCAGAAAACTCAGTGTTGATCAGGTCCAGGAAATAGCGGATAATTTTTCCACACGTTCAGCAGAGGGTGCTTTGAAATCAGGGATGATTGACAAAATCGCTTATTACGATGAGGTCCATGCTGATTTGTTGAAAATAACAGGACAGGGAGAAAAAGAAAAAGTGAAGTTTATCGCTCTGAAAAAATATGACAAAGCCTTTGTGAAAGCTGAAAAAGAGTGGTCGAATCAGAAAATCGCTGTGATCTATGCTTCCGGGGACATCGTTAGTGGAAAAGGACAGGAAGATGAAGTGGGTTCCGACCGATTGGCATCCGCGATTCGCAAGGCAAGAATGGACTCTTCGATTAAAGCGATTGTGTTGCGTGTAAATTCTCCGGGTGGAAGTGCCCTTGCATCCGATGTCATTTGGAGAGAAACTGTTCTTGCAAAAAAGGCAAAGCCTTTTATTGTTTCTATGGGTGATTATGCTGCTTCCGGCGGATATTATATTTCCTGCGCTGCGGATACAATTGTTGCCGAAGCCAACACTATCACCGGTTCGATTGGTGTTTTCGGACTGATGTTTAATGCACAAAAATTATTCAATAACAAACTAGGCATCACATTCGATACAGCTAAGACGGCGAGGTATGCCGACATTGGTTCTACTACCCGGGCAATGCGCAATGACGAACGAGAAATTATTCAATCACAGGTCGACAAGATTTACGACTCCTTTGTCACTCACGTTTCTGAGGGTCGCGGAATAAAAAAAGAAACGGTTGACAGTATCGGGCAAGGACGCGTATGGAGTGGCTCAGATGCTGTTCGAATCGGACTGGTGGATGTCATTGGAGGAATTCAAACAGCAATCGATATTGCTGCAAGGAAAGCCAATCTCGAAAATTACAGAACGATATCTTTACCGGAACAAAAGGAATTTCTGGAAAAGATCATGGAAGATTTAAATACTGAAGTTCGCAGTAACATGGTGAAAGAAGAACTTGGCGAAAGTTACCGCTATTATACCAACCTCAAGGAAGTAGTCCGACAAAATGGTGTACTTGCAAGAATGCCTGTTGGTTTGACCATTGAATAATAATAATATTTTTTTTACACATCTGTTCAACAATCAATTCAAACATTTGCCATTGAAATTCTGAAATGATGTCCAACAAAGAACTTGCAAAAGCGTTCAAGCTTACTGCACAACTCATGGAGTTGCACGACGAAAATCCTTTTAAGATCCGTTCCATTCAGAATGCAGCATTCAAACTTGAGCGTCATCCTGTTCCGATTGAAAAATTAAGTGTGGATGAAATCGGGAGTATTGAAGGAGTTGGAAAAGGAATTCAGGCGAAAATAAGCGATCTTCTTGCCCGTAGTTCTTTTCCGGAAATGGATGAAATGTTGGAGCAAACTCCAAAAGGAGTTATTGAAATGCTCTCAATCAAAGGTATTGGACCCAAAAAAGTGCGGACGCTATGGAAAGAACTGGGTATTGAATCAACAGGCGAGTTACTTTATGCTTGCAATGAAAACAGGCTTGTTGAGCTGAAAGGGTTCGGAGAAAAAACACAAGCGCAAATAAAGCATGCAATTGAATATACCGAGGCAAATCAGGGAAAGTATCTGTATGCAGTTATTGAACCCATAGCGACTCAAATTTTTCAGGATTTAAGAAACAGTGGAGTCCTTCTTGACTGTTCATTCACAGGTGAATTTCGAAGGAAATTAGAAATTCAGGAAAAAATTGAAATGGTTGTTGTGCCGGAAGAGTTGATTGAATTAATCGACTTCCTCAATTCTCATCCTTTGATTGATAAGGAATCTCTGGAATCGGAAAACACAACAATCCGGGTAACCATTGCCGGAAAATTACCATTGATTTTATACACCACAAAAAAGGAAGAATTCGCTTCCCTCCTCTTTCAAACAACAGGAAACGAAGACCATCTCCGACAATTGAAAGATAATTACAAGTTGACATTAAATGAAAAGGCTATCGATGAAACTGAAATTTATGCACGAGTTCAGCTTCCATACTTTGAGCCGGAATTGAGAGAAGGAAGATCAGAATTCAACATGATAAAGAATGGCAAAATCCATGATCTGATCGTCGAAAAGGATCTCAAAGGAGTTCTTCATAATCACACAACCTACAGTGATGGTGCACATACTTTGGAAGAAATGGCAACGTATTGCAAAGAGCTGGGATTTGAATATCTGGGAATCTGTGATCACAGCAAAAGCGCTTTTTATGCAAATGGTTTGCAGCCGGAAAGAATTCTCAAGCAACATCAGGAAATTGACACACTAAATGCAAAGCTTGCACCTTTTCGGATTTTCAAAGGCATTGAATCGGATATTCTAACGGATGGTTCATTGGATTACCCGGAAGAAATTCTGAAGTCTTTCGAATTCATTGTGGCTTCCATTCACTCGGGATTAAAGATGGATAAAGTTAAAGCCACCACCAGACTTCTCCGGGCAATCGAAAATCCGTATACAACCATACTGGGTCATCCTACAGGACGTTTGATCCTTTCCCGCGAAGGTTATCCGATTGATCATGAAAAAATAATTGATGCATGTGCTGCGAATGGTGTGGTTCTGGAACTCAATGCAAATCCCTACCGCCTCGATCTTGACTGGCGTTACATTCCGTATGCACTTTCAAAAAATGTGATGATCTCAATCAATCCCGACGCGCATCGTAAAGAAGGATATCACGATATGCATTACGGTGTCTGCGTTGCACGCAAAGGCGGACTCAATCGGGAAATGACGTTTAATGCTTTGTCGCGCGATGAGGTGACGAAAAAATTTGCTCAGAAACGTTGAGAAACAAATTCAATTCAGGCCGAAAAATATTCGTTGAGAATAAGCATGAATTGAAAAACCAAAATCAAGAATTGTTATTCCTGGATTTTTTTTGGCTCTTCCGGAGTTGGAGCAGGTGGAGTTGTCGTTGAAGGCGCTTTCGCTGCCGGAGCATCATTCGCTGCATTTCTCACTTCACTTTCAATTCCGCTCATCGCATCTTTGAATTCACGCATTCCTTTTCCGAGTCCTTTTGCTAATTCAGGGATTCTCTTTGATCCAAAAAACAAAAGAACCACCAACAGAATTATAAAGATTTCTCCTCCACCAAGATTAAGAAATAAGAGTGTCATGATTATTTATTTGTTACAAAGATAGAGTGAAAAAGATGATGCATGATGTTTTCTTTATGAAATTCAAACATCCTCATTAACATGACAAAGTGTAGTATTTTCTCAGAAATGTACTTTTTTCAAAATTTCGGGAATTAACATTTCCTGAGCCTTTAAACAAATGGAAATGCCCGTCTGCAAATTGCAAACGGGCATTTCCTGTAAGGATCTGGATTCGATCAGATATTCTGTTTTTTACTGAAATCCACCACAATTGGTGTGGCGATACAAATCGAAGAATAAGTTCCGATAACGATACCGATCAAGAGTGCGAATGTGAATCCGCGGATCACTTCCCCACCGAAAATAAAGATGGCAAGGAGTACGAAGAAGATCGTCAGCGATGTATTGATAGTACGACTCAAAGTCGCATTCAGGGCGTCGTTAATGATTTTCTTCTGATCACCGGCATGGTGGTGTACACCTACGAATTCTCGAATCCGGTCAAACACCACGACAGTATCTGTCATGGAGTAACCCATCACAGTAAGAATCGCTGCGATAAAGGCCTGATCAATTTCGAGAGAGAACGGAAGGACTCCATTGAAGATAGCAAAGAATGAGAGTACAACTATGGCGTCATGCAGCAATGCGACAACGGCACCAAGTCCATATTGCCACTTTTTGAACCGGATCCGGATGTAGATAAACATCAGGATGGAAGCGACGAGTATTGCCCAGACAGAAGACGATTTAATATCATCCGCGATCGTCGGTCCGACTTTCTGTGAACTGAGTACGGTGTAAGTATATCCAGGAATGGTTTTCAGACCTTCATTGATTTTTTCACTCACCTTTTGTTCAACATCTATGGCTTGATCATCGATCAGGTAAGTCGTTGTGATTTTCACCTGGCTTGAAGCACCAAAAGTTTTTACTTCCGGAGCTTTCACGAGTGGGCCTTTTAAGGCGTCGATCACCTGCACTGTAGGAATTTCCTTGTCGAATCGTACGACATAAGAACGTCCTCCCTGGAAGTCAACACCGAAATTGAGGCCTTTGAACATGAAAGCAACAATACCGGCTGCGATGATAGTACCGGAAATGGCATAATAAACTTTTCTTTTGCCAACAAAATTGATGTGAATGTTTTTAAAGGCACCCTTCGTCGCATTGTTCCAGAAACGGATGTCTTTGTTCTTACCAAGCATCCAGTCAAAGATCAAACGACTGATGAAGATCGCACAGAAGAGTGATGTGAGGATACCTACAATCAGTGTTGTTGCAAAACCCTGGATCGGACCTGATCCAAAAATGTACAGGATGATACCAAGGATAAGGGTGGTAATGTTCGAGTCAATGATCGAGGAATAGGCATGTTTAAATCCATCGCTGATAGCGAGACGTATTCCCTTACCCAGAGCAAGTTCTTCCCGAATCCGTTCAAAGATCAGGATATTCGCATCCACGGAGAGACCTATTGTAAGTACGATACCTGCGATACCCGGGAGTGTGAGTACAGCGCCCAGAGAAGCCAGGATTCCCATGATGAAGAATACGTTGGCAAAGAGTGCGATATCGGCAACGAGTCCTGCATTGCTATAGTAAGACACCATGAACAAGAGAACAAGGATCAATGCAATCACGAAAGAAAGCAATCCGGAGTTGATGGCTTCCTGTCCGAGTGTTGGACCTACAACTGTATCTTCAACGATACGCGCAGGTGCAGGCAGTTTACCTACTTTCAGAATATTTGATAAGTCATCCGCTTCTTCCAAAGAAAACTGTCCGGTGATGCTTGAGCTACCTCCGGAAATTTCCTGGATTACGTTCGGATATGAATACACATAGTCATCCAGTACAATGGCGATGGATTTATTGACGTTATCATGTGTCAAACGTTTCCATACACGTGCACCTTCTGCATTCATTGTCATTCCGATTTCCCAGTTGTCAGTGAACTGACCTTTTTGTTTCCGTGCATCGACAACTGCAGATCCATCCAATGGAGCCTGAAAATCACGTGCCGGCATACGAATTGCGATCAACTGAACAACTTTACCTTCTTTGTCAATAGGTTTTACCGACCAGAGAGCTTTGAATTCACGCGGGAATTTGGAACGAACCTGTTCCATTTCGAGGTATTTGTTAACCTTCGCGGTATCTTTTACAAAAGAAGAACCGATTGCAGGACCTTTGCTGTATTCTCTTTGATTCGGATCTTGCTGAGAAGGCTGAGTGGAAGGCTGAAGAATTGCAAAAAGAGGATTCTCTTTTGAAAACTGCTCAAAAGATTTGTTTGCATTCGACGTGTCGCTTGAGGCAGTATCTTTTTTGTCATCAGAAAGCTGAGACATTAAACTTTTCTTCGAGGTATCTGCAGATGTTGAATCCGGTTCAAGTGCTGCCGACTTCAGTGTGTCAGGAATAATTGTTGCTGAGTCGATCGCAATTGGAGCAACACTTGCCAAAGAAGAATCCGTACTCACGATAAGCTTAAGTACTTTATTTGCTTCTTCAAGCATCGGGATAACATCACGGTTATCATAGGTCTCCCAGAATTCCAGCTTCGCTGTTCCCTGAAGAAGTTTACGAACGCGATCCGGTTCTTTAATTCCCGGCAGCTCCACAAGGATACGACCATTGCCAAGCTTTTGAACGTTCGGTTGTGTTACTCCGAATTTATCGATACGGGTTTTCAGGATCTGGTATGTACGATCAAAAGCAGCATTCGCTTCTTTTTGAATAACCGCTTTTACCTCCTCATTCTTGGAATTAAAATTGATTCGATCCTGAAGTTCTTTTGTTGCGAAAATCGCAGCAAGTTTTGCATTCGGATCCAGTTTTTGAAATTCATCAACAAACAGGGAAACGAAATCTTTCTGACTGTTCGCCTGAGCAGCCTGAGCATTCACAAGTGCCTTGTTGAATGTGGGATCATTGCTGTTGTTGGCCATTGAACGGATGAGGTCGACGAGGGAAACTTCCATCGTAACGTTCATACCGCCTTTCAGGTCAAGCCCGAGGTTGATTTCGTTCTCTTTACATTTTTTGTACGTGAGACCGAGGAGTGGGTACACCTCTTGGGTGTTGATCGAATCGAGGTAGGCCTTTTCCTTCGCCGGATCTCCGTTTGCGAATTCTCTTGCATCGTTCTCAACTCCTCGTGTTACAAACGTAAACGATAGCTGGTATAGACAAACTAGTGCCAGAAGAATTGCAAATAACTTTACAGCGCCTTTGCTTTGCATGGATAATGAAGTAGTTTAATTAAGTACAGGTATTTTTTTTGAGCGTGCAAAGATAGAATAAGCAGCGTAATTTCCAATTTAAGCTAAAAACGCATTTAGGGACAAAAAACTGCCTATGCTGAGCTAAGTGGCTTCAGACCAGAGATTGCACACGACGGAGATTTGAATTCTCAGGGTTTGGATTCCTGCAATGAGTTTTTATAGGGCTCATCCTGAGGTAACTGCACTTTCTTTGTGACAAGGCTGATCGCAAAAAACAAAAGGATGTAAAAGATAAACACGCCAATGCGATAGACCGTTTTCTCCGGAATACCCATTATTTTTCGTGGTTTTTCTTGAAAATAAGGCGATGAAGAGTAATTTTCTTGCATGAAAAAACTTTTCAATACATACGATTCTCAAGGGTTTATCGATTTCTCAAATGATTGGATTTATTACAGAAATCTTAAAAAACTTTAAGAAAGTCAAAATATTGACCGATAGTTGGAACTTTTGACAAGCCTTTAAGGTGGGAGAATTCTTTTTCGGAAAAAAATCAACGAAAAATTTGACCCAGAAAATCCATGTTCACCTGGTTCTTTTTCAGAATATAATACAGCAAGAGAGAACAAAAGACCAATTGAAAAAGCAGGAAGGTAACAGTAAACACTTTATCCCTGATCCTGTAATAATTACGCAGATAATTTTGATTCATAGTTCAGCCCTTCATCAACAAGACAAAATTAGGTTCCGGTAAAACATTTAGGATGAAATATGAACGACTTTCTTACAATTGAACAATAAAAAATTTTCCCAAATCAGTTCTGCAATCACGTACAATTCGGTTCTATTTGAAGAAGAAAACTTCTTTGAAGAATTCTCAATCTTTCTCTGAAAAACTGAAACAGTTCCCGAATATCTCTATCCATTTTAAGCTGTTTATTCGTACCTTGCGGCCCTAAAACAGACTGAAAATGGCTTTTGATGTTGACATGATAAAAGCTGTATACGCTCAGCTTGATGGGCGTATTGCAGCAGCAAGAAAACTGGTGGGCCGACCACTCACGCTCACTGAAAAAATTCTCTACTCCCACCTTTCGGTTGGATTACCTACCAATCCTTTCTGGCGCGGAAGTTCTTATGTTGATTTTAATCCGGATCGTGTAGCAATGCAGGATGCAACAGCTCAGATGGCATTGTTACAGTTCATGCAAGCCGGAAGAATGAAAGTCGCTGTACCTTCAACGGTGCATTGTGATCATCTTATTCAGGCGAAAACAGGTGCTGTAGAAGATCTTAGTACTGCCCTTGATAAAAACAAAGAAGTTTTCGATTTTCTGGCATCGGTGTCTAACAAATATGGAATCGGATTCTGGAAACCGGGAGCAGGCATTATCCACCAGGTGATCCTTGAAAATTATGCGTTTCCCGGTGGAATGATGATCGGTACCGATTCTCATACAGTAAACGCCGGTGGACTGGGAATGATCGCGATTGGTGTGGGTGGTGCTGATGCCTGCGATGTAATGGCAGGACTTCCCTGGGAATTGAAATTCCCAAAACTCATAGGTGTGAAACTTACCGGTAAATTAAATGAATGGGTCTCTGCAAAGGATGTCATTCTGAAAGTTGCGGGAATTCTCACTGTGAAAGGTGGAACGGATAAGATTCTTGAGTACTTCGGCCCCGGTGCTGATAGTTTATCCTGTACAGGCAAAGGAACAATTTGCAACATGGGTGCTGAAATCGGTGCGACTACTTCCATCTTCTGTTATGATAAAAAGATGGCGGAATACTTAAGTGGAACAGGTCGGGCAGAGATTGCAAATGCTGCGGATGCTGTTGCTGAACATCTGCGTGGCGACAAAGATGTATATGAAAACCCGGATAAGTATTTTGATGAAGTAATTGAAATCAATCTTGATGAACTGGAACCACACATCAACGGACCCTTCACTCCGGATCTTGCCTGGCCTTTGTCTAAATTTGCACAGGCTGTAAAAGAAAATGGTTGGCCCAGCACCCTTGATGTTGGATTGATCGGCTCCTGTACAAATTCATCCTATGAAGATATTATGCGTGCAGCCTCTCTTGCTAAGCAAGCTGTCGAAGCAGGCATTAAGGCCAAATCAGAATTTACGATAACTCCCGGCTCCGAGCAAGTTCGCTTCACTGTGGAACGCGATGGCTTCCTGGGTACTTTTGAAAAAATGGGAGGTGTTGTATTGGCAAATGCATGCGGACCTTGTATCGGTCAATGGGCTCGCCATACGAGTGATCCCA
The DNA here is from genome assembly GCA_016720655.1 of Bacteroidota bacterium. GTDB lineage: Bacteria > Bacteroidota > Bacteroidia > AKYH767-A > 2013-40CM-41-45 > JADKJP01. The sequence goes on along the minus strand of JADKKE010000032.1, from coordinate 841,430 downwards.
ATCGAAAAAATTCCATCATCACTTCTTTTAACCGAAATTTTGCGAAACGAAATGATGGCAATGCGAATACACATGCATTTGTAGCATCACCCGAGATCGTCACTGCTCTGGCAATCGCCGGCGATCTCACATTCAATCCGATGACAGATACGCTTACAAATTCTAAGGGAGAAAAAATTAAACTCAAGGCCCCTGAAGGTCTTGAAGCTCCTGCAAGAGGTTATGCAGTGGAAGATGCAGGGTATCAGGAACCCGCAAAAGATGGCAGCAAGGTAACTGTGATGGTTTCTCCGACTTCAGATCGACTCCAACTTCTGGATCCATTCCGTGCCTGGGAAGGTACAGACCTCAATGGATTAAAATTGCTTATCAAAGTAAAAGGCAAATGCACGACAGACCACATTTCCATGGCCGGGCCCTGGTTAAAATTTCGTGGACATCTCGACAACATTTCCAATAACATGCTGATTGGAGCGGTGAATTCATTTAATGATAAAACTGATTGTGTAAAAAACCAGCTGAGCGGTGAATATGGATCAGTGCCTGCAGTACAACGCGAGTACAAAGCAGCCGGGATTGGAACGATTGTAGTGGGCGATGAAAATTATGGAGAAGGATCTTCCCGTGAACATGCAGCGATGGAGCCAAGGCATCTTGGTGTTCGTGCAATACTCGTGAAATCATTCGCCCGTATACACGAAACGAATCTGAAGAAACAGGGAATGTTGGGAATCACTTTCGTTGACAAATCAGATTATGATAAAATCCGGGAAGATGACAGTATCGACATTCTCGGGCTCACCACATTTGCTCCGGGAAAACAACTGAGCATTCGCCTGAATCATACTGATGGAAGTCACGATGAGTTTCTTGTGAATCATACATACAATGAAAACCAAATTGAATGGTTCAAAGCCGGTGGAGCATTAAATATAATCCGCTCTCAGGTGAACGCCTGATTTCACAATTCAAACACAAAAGCTGTTCACGTAGGACAGCTTTTTTTTTGTGTTTTTTCAGATGGGGCTGATTGATGAAATATTTATTTATTGATTTACAAGAGTTTTACAAACGATATGCATCAAATAGAACCTAAACTGATTCTTCTCATTGTGTAAATGATTAAATATTCAGTCTTAAAATTGAATGAATCAGTTTCCTCGATTCATTTCAACAAACAATTAATTTGTATATTCGTGTGCAGCTAAATTGTATCGGGCAATTTTAAAACACGCTATTTTTTATAAAAATTCGTATCATTTTTTTTCATATGAGTCCAAGCGGTACAACTTCCACAGGCACACATACACAACATATCGCGATTATTGGCGGAGGGTTCTGCGGTATTCTCACACTGGTAAATTTGTTAAAGATTGCGAAAAACCCTTTGCATATAACCCTGATTCATACTGAAGAATTACTGGCCAAAGGCATTGCGTATGATACGTATTCTGATCAACACGTATTGAATGTAGAAGCACGCAATATGAGTGCTTTTCCGGATGACCCCAATCATTTTGTCAATTGGTACAAAGATTCCGGACTCCACTCAAATGGCGATGCAGAGCAAATTCCTTTTCACTATTTGTCTCGAAATATTTACGGAAAATATTTACAATCTATATTTAAAGAAGCACTGATTCACATTCCGCATCACATCAATCTTTATTTTGTTCATTCAGAAGCAACGGATATGCAGTTGGAAGGTGATCATTTCCGAATTTCTTGCAGAGATGGTTCTTCCGTGCTTGCTCACAAAGTAGTCCTTGCGACAGGAAATCATCTTCCCGGTCATTCGGCTTTGAATGGCAAAGATTTCCTGAACAGCCCAAAGTACTTTTCAAATCCCTGGAAAGAAGAATCAGTAAATGATCTCGATGATTCAGCTCCTGTTTTCATAATTGGAACCGGATTAACGATGGTGGATGTGGTTATTGGACTTCAGGAAAAAAAATTCAACAATAAAATTTACGCTCTTTCTCCGAAGGGCTTTAATATCCTTGCACATCGTCCGCATCACCCGCAACGCGAAATTCTGGATGAGCTCGCTCCTCCTTATGAAATCGAGAAGCTGGTACAGCTATTCCGGAAATATGTTCACAAAGCATGGAAGCATGGTGAAAGTGGTGAAACAGTTGTGGATGCAGTGCGATCCAAAACGCAGGAGATCTGGCAATCACTCGATTTAAAAGACAAACAACGTTTCATGTCGCATGTGCGCCATTTGTGGGGAGTTGCACGACATCGTTTGCCAGCGCACATTCACAATCAGGTCCAGGATTTGATCACGCAAGGAAAATTGGAAATCCTTGCCGGACGTATTCAGGATGCATTCGAGGAGGATGGCCTTGTTACATTGAAAATAAAAAGAAGAAAAAGTCAGCAAGAAGAAACCATCAAGGTAGCCCGTGTAATTAATTGTACCGGTCCGCAAACAGACATTCTTAAATTTGATTCTTTGCTTTTCCAGAATATTATTCGCAAAGGATATATATTCCCGGATGAAATGAGACTCGGTGTGGAAGCGAATCCGGATGGTCGGATTCTGCAAAAAGACGGAAAGCCTTCATCACAACTTTTCACTTTAGGCACTTTGTTGAAAGGGAAATTGTGGGAGAGCACAGCAGTTCCTGAGCTGCGTATGCAAACCAAGAAGCTGGCGGAGCTTTTGCTGGCTATTTAACGCCTACACTTCTATTATCTGCTTACAACAATCTTGCGGCTTACCCTATTGCCATTCGCAGTGATCTGGACAAGATAGATTCCCGAAGGCCATGAACTTGTTTCGAATTTCATTTCCTGATTTGTTATAGTTAAACTCAGGATCTTCCTTCCCAGGTTATCAAAAACATTCACTACAGGTTTTTCAGAAACATCTACATTATAGAATTTGAGATGCAAATAATCCGAAGCCGGATTGGGGAATACTTCGAGAGAGGGACGGACGTTTTTTATTTCCTGTACTGAAACAAAAGGATCGTGCATATAAAAAACCATAGCACCGCCGGTTGCGGAACCAACGATCAAATCACTGAAGCCGTCGTTGTTGAGATCACCACCACTCACTGTAAGATTGTACTTGATTCGATTTGATTCGGCAGGACGAAAAAGCGAATCCGAAAGAGTGAAACATCCGCTGAGGTTGTTGTCGATATTACTGTATAAATAGACATTGCCGGCCATGTTCGATACCATCATCCTGTATTTTCCGGAAGTATCATAAACGAAAGGAACCGTGTATCCATCCGGAAATCCTGACGCCTGGCGAACGATACAACCAAGTGTGTCATTTGTGGGAAGATTAGCAAAGAATGCACTTGCAATTGTTCCGATATTCTGGTAGAAATTAATAAATCCATTCTTTTCTCCTACAACCAAATCAAGTTTTCCATCACGATCCAGATCGACAATTTGTGGTGTACTTGATCCACCAACATCAATCCCCATGTAATTGGGAACAGCCAATTGAAAATTAGATGGATTCCCCGCACCGCCGGCATTGTTGAAATACTGAAGTTTTCCATCGTCAGTACCCAAAATCATATCACCGTCTCCATCTCCGTCCATATCTCCGAAGGCAGGATATAAAGGTGAAGAATAGTTTAGGGAGCTGATGTTTGCAGCATCGTTGGTGATTAGTTCAAACGCAGGACTAGAGGGCGTTCCGGAATTTTTAAAGTAATACAAACTTGTTTTGTAGGAAGGTGTCCCACTCTGATAAACACTGGCACCAATGATCATATCCAGTAAGCCATCGTTATCATAATCAAATAAAACCGGACTTGCATTTTCACCAACATCAATCATATTGTCTTGTAAAAAAGACGCACTTTGAAAATGAAAGGTTGGATTGGCAGTTGTCCCGGAATTTCTGTACCACCACAACCCGTTTAAATTTTCATACTCGCTGGGCATCACAATGAGATCTTTTTTACCATCGTTATTCAGATCGATGTAGGCGTGAAAGTGAAAGCCATTGAAAAACGCAGGCACATCAGTACCCGGAAAATTCAAATCTTCTGTATCCATTTCTGCAGACGCAGCAGTGCCACCATTGTGAACCATCAATGTGTTCAGTGAAGAAATATCTCCGACCAGCAATTCTTTGTCGCCATCTCCGTCGAGATCTATAGGAAATATGCTGGAAATTGTATCATCGCGTCTTGCTATATCGGTAGGATCAAATACTATCGGCTCTAACCGACCATCTCCGAAATCGCTACCCGGCGCTCCTGTGCGGCATGGGCAATGAAAACAACCTACGGAATTCGTCCCGCCGATGAGTAATGCAAAATTTCCCCAGCAGCCGGATCCATAATGAAATTTAAGAGAATCACAATTCCCATACGTTTCCATCGAAAGATTCTGATGATACACAATTCTTCCATCCGGAACCGAATTGTAACCCAGAATATCCATATCGCCGTCATTATCCATATCACAAAAAGCCGGCAAAGAAACTCCGCTGGCAAATATGTTTGTAATTATAGAACCAAATGTTTCTTCTACGAAAGGATCAACCAATGTCCATTGCAATCCACTTCCGATAGTGTAGTCGTTACGATAGACCGCTATTCCGGAAGGCAGCACCGTGGATAAGGTCATTAAATCAGCTTTCCCGTCGCAATTGTAATCGTATAAAAAAGCCCATTTATTAATCGGTGGAAATTGTCTGGCAAACTGCGGAGCATAGGACCAGGCCCGAATCGTGGTGTCGCCATTGTTTAAGAATGTAAGAATTCGATTGTTGTCTCGTTCGTAAATAAAAATATCGTGCAAGCCATCTCCATTCAGGTCAATTTCACTCATCAGAGGAAAATTAATTCCACCGGCCCAGGGATTTGCCAATTGATTACCGCCAACTATTACAGGAATGGAATCCTTCAGGTCAAATCTGGATTGTGCTGATAGTTGGAGAAATCCAGCAAGAAAGAAATAAAAGAGAATTCCGTATTTTTTCATGTACAAATATAAAGAAAATGCACCAAGGGAAATCATAAAAAACAGGGGGTAAATAACATCTTGACTGGATGCTTTTTGTGAAATTATCCCAATATCTCCAATCAGTTTCACATCGATGAAAAAATGATAGTTTTCCGACAAAAGATTTCAATTAACTTTGCAATCAGCACACAGATTTAACCTTTATCGCGTGCGTAGCATTTTAACCTAAAACAACATAGAAATGCCATCCTTTGACATTGTGAGCAAAACAGATTTGCAGAAACTTGACAACGCAATTAATACTGCAAGTAAAGAAATCGTTACGCGATTCGATTTCAATCATTCGAAAACCACCATTGAACTGGATAAAAAAACAATGGAGATCCACGTGCTCACCGAGAACGATATGCGGATGAAGACTGTTGAAGGGATTATCATTTCCAGAATGGTAAAACAAGGTCTCGATACGCAATCACTCGATTTCGGTAAAGAAATTTATGCGTCGGGAAATATGGTCAAGAAAGACATCAAAGTAAAGCAAGGAGTCGACAAAGACACAGCGAAGAAAATTGTAAAAATCATTAAAGACAGTGGTAAGCGAGTTCAAACATCCATTATGGATGAACAAGTACGTGTAACCGGAAAAAAAATAGATGACCTACAGGAAATTATTGCCTTGATGGAGAAATCACCGGTTGGGATTCCATTGCAGTTTGACAATTATAGGTAGTGCTTGGTGGTTGAGTGGTTGGTGGTTGGTGGTTGGTGGTTGTGGTGTTGGTGTTGGTGGTTTTGGTTTGTGGTTGTGGTTGAAGTTTTGAGCTTAGAGAAAAAAATGAACAAGAAATAAGCTGCTGAGTACTATAATCTAATTTCTATTCTCCAATTTCTACTCTCTAATTTCTACTCTCTAGGATTTTCGGATAATTGCTCCGGCTTCTTTTTCCAAGGCAAGCATCAATCTTTCCATTGTCTTGTCGATTTGTTTTTCGGTGAGTGTTTGTTCATCATCACTCAATAAAAAAGTAACTGCATACGACTTTTTACCTGCTTCAATTTTATCGCCCTGGTATACATCGAAAACCCGGAGTTCCCGCAATAGTTTACGCTCAGCTTTGTGGGCGATGGATTCAATTTGTGCATAGGTAATCTGAGTATCTATCAGCATTGACAAGTCGCGACGAACCACAGGAAATCTGGAAACTTCAGAGTACTGAACAGGTTTCTTTCGAGCAAGTTTTACCAGCTGATCCCAGTTAAAATCGGCATAGAAAACTTCAGAAATATCGAATGGTTTCAATTGGTTCTTATTCAGTGTACCGAAAGTGACAAGTTCCTTCGCTCCTGATTTCAGCATCATTCCGGAAGCAAGAAATGAATTGGAGGTCATTTCCGATATCAACCCTGACATTTTAATTCCGGCAACCGCTAATAAATTCTCGACAGAGGATTTCAGAAAGTAAAAATTCACAGCATCCTTATCGCCGTTCCATCGTTCTTCTGTTTTTTTACCGGTGCTGAAAAGTGACAGATGGTATTCCTCTTTGTAAGAATTATTTTCTTTACTATAGGTTTTTCCAAATTCAAAAAAACGCAGATCAGAGTGTTTCCGGTTACGGTTGTATTCGATTGCTTCCAGGCCGGTATAAAGCATATTCCTCCGCATAATTTCGAGGTCCTGGCTTAAGGGATTCAATATTTTTACATTGTTTTCATCCTGGTAAGAAGCCAACTCGGTGTATCTCGATTTTGAAAGAGAATTCGAAAGGATTTCATTGAAACCTGTTGCAGCCAGATGATCACTAATTTTATTCAGGAAACGATCGCGATCGAAATCTACAATTGCAGGTAAGGAAATATTTAGTTTTGCAGGGATAGGAATATTATTGTATCCGTAGATTCTTAAAATTTCCTCCACAACATCAACAGGCCGGGTAACGTCTACCTTGTAAGTGGGAATGCGAAGAAGAATATTTTCAGCATCTTCTGAAATTATTTCAATTCCCAATGCAGATATAATTTTTTTCACCCTCGCATGATCAAGTTTGTCACCCGAAAATTGATTGAGGTATTCATAATTCAATTTAATTTCTTCAGGTACGAGTGGAACCGGATAAACATCGACAATTTCAGAACTAATTTCCCCACCGGCAATTTCCCGAATGAGCATTGCCGCTCTCTTCAATGCATACAAGGTCATTTCAGGATCTGTTCCCCGTTCAAAACGAAAAGAAGCATCCGTTTTCAAACCGTGAAACTTACTTGTTTTACGGATGGAAGCAGGATTGAAATAAGCACTTTCAAGAAATACAGAAGTAGTACTTTCTTTAATTCCGGATCCGATTCCTCCAAAAACACCTGCAATACACATGGCTTCACTTGTGTTGCAAATCATCAGGTTTCCCTTCGAAAGCGTACGTTCAACCTTATCGAGGGTCACAAACTTTTCACCGTCACGTGCAGAACGAACAATTATTTTTCCACCTTTTATTTCAGCCGCATCAAATGCATGCAAAGGCTGTCCGCATTCATGCAATACAAAATTTGTAATGTCAACGATATTGTTGATAGGTCCCACTCCAATTGCTTTTAATCGGTTCTTCAACCAATCCGGAGACTCTTTCACTTTCACTCCCGTGAGAGTAATTGCAGAATACCTTGGACACGCTGCGGCATCTTCAATTGCTACTTCTATTTTCAGATTTTGATTGTCAACTTTAAACAAATCTACTTCCGGTCGGATTATTGGAGGTATGGCAGCAGGAGAATCGATGGATTTGTTCTGGAGTACAGCGTGTAAATCTCTGGCCACGCCAAAATGAGAAGCGGCATCTGCCCGGTTCGGGGTTAAGCCAATTTCAAAAACAAGATCATTCTCAACCTTAAAAAATTCTGACGCAGGCATTCCGATTTTTGTTTCCGGAGGAAGCACCATAATTCCGGCATGAGAGGCGCCCATACCGATTTCATCCTCTGCGCAAATCATTCCTTCAGATAATTCACCTCTGATCTTCGATTTCTTTATTTCGAAAGGCTCACCGCTTGATGGATAAAGTTTAGCGCCAACTTTTGCAACGATTACTTTTTGTCCGTTTGCAACATTCGGTGCACCACACACGATAGACAAAAGTTCTGCATCACCGGTATCAACTTTTGTAAGACTTAATTTATCCGCATTCGGATGCTTCTCACACGATTTCACTTCACCTACAACAAGTCCTTCTAACCGCCCTTGAGAGATTGAAAGGGTTCAATGCCCTCCACTTCCAGACCGCAATGTGTGAGCAAATAGGCTGTGTCTTCTGCACTATTGGAAACCGCTAGATATTTTTTCAGCCAGTTGTACGATATTTTCATAGATTATTTGCCCAAATAACAGGCTGGCACAAAGATAGATTTATGTCTGAAATATTCTTGATGGAAATGCTTCAGCTGATCCGGCTCCAATTACCGGCCCTTTGCATGATTTGTTTCAGTTTCTCACGAATGGACTGATTCGCGGGGGCCTGAAAATGAGGATCTTCTTTCAATAATTTGATTCCGGAATCCCTGGCCATAATTACGATTTGCTGATCCTTGGCGATATCTGCAAGTTTCAAATCCAGCATCCCGCTTTGCCGGGTTCCTTCAGTATCCCCGGGACCCCGTAGTAGCAAATCAGTTTCGGCAATTTTAAAACCATCATTCGTTTCCACCATTGTTTTGATTCGCAATCTCCCATCGTTTCCCAATTTTGCTCCTGTCATCAGGATGCAGTACGATTGATCCGCACCGCGTCCTACCCTTCCCCGCAATTGATGTAATTGAGAAAGACCGAAACGCTCCGCATTTTCAATGACCATCACTGAAGCATTCGGTACATTCACTCCTACTTCGATCACCGTAGTTGCAACAAGAATATTTGTTTCTTTCCGCAGAAATCTTTGCATTTCAAAATCTTTATCGGCTGCTTTCATACGGCCATGCAGAATGCTTACACGGTATTTGGGAGCAGGAAAGTCTTTACAAATAGCATCATAACCATCCTGCAGGTTTTTCAAATCTACCTTTTCGGACTCTTCAATCAATGGATAAACGATGTACACTTGTCGGCCTAACTCAATTTCCTTTTTCAAGAAACCCCAAACCTGTAAACGATGTGAATCACTACGGTGAACAGTTTTAACAAGTTTCCGTCCAGGAGGCATTTCATCGATGACAGAAACATCGAGATCTCCGTACAAAGTCATTGCCAGCGTACGTGGAATCGGAGTTGCTGTCATGACTAAAACATGCGGAGGCTGATCGCTCTTTGTCCACAATCGTGATCGTTGTTCCACACCAAATCGATGTTGCTCGTCAATCACAACAAAGCCAAGTTTTTTGAACTGAACAGTGTCTTCGATCAATGCATGTGTGCCGATGAGAATTTGAATGGTTCCATCTTTCAATTGCTCATGAATCTTTCTTCGTTGTGCTGCTTTTGTTGAGCCTGTTAAGAGGGCGATCTGAATTCCCATTTCGCCCAGAAATCCCCTCAAACTCTCTGCATGTTGATTGGCGAGAATTTCTGTAGGTGCCATCAGGCTGGTCTGGTAGCCATTGTCGATTGCGATAAGCATACACATCAGAGCAACCATAGTTTTTCCGGAACCGACATCGCCTTGCAAAAGTCTGTTCATTTGTTTTCCTGATCCACAATCCTGACGGATTTCACGAATCACCCGTTTTTGTGCTTCAGTTAGCGGAAAAGGTAAATGCTCAGTGTAAAAGCGATTGAAATAATCTCCAACCGTTCCAAAAACGAAGCCACGGTATTTCTCCGTACGAATAAGTTTTTGTGTTAGTAATTTCAGTTGGAGAAAAAACAATTCTTCAAACTTGATTCTTACTTCTGCTTTTTTTTGCTTCTGTACATTTTCCGGAAAATGGATATTGACAAACGCATCTTTTCGGTCGACAAGATGATGCTCCTTCAGGATATCAATCGAAAGTGTTTCCGGAAATGAAGTAGGAAAAATCAACTGAAGATTCTTTTGCAAACGAAGAATTCCCTTGCTGTCTATTCCTCTTGCTTTTAATTTCTCGGTTGAATTGTAAACAGCTTGCAAGGTTGATGCAATTCCTGTAGCAGCTTCTGACGCAAGTTCGAGTTCCGGGTGGACAATATTGATCTGACCATTGAATTCTGAAGGTTTTCCGAAAAGAATATAGTCAGTATTGAGTTTAACTGAAGAAAGAATCCATTTTGCACCCTGAAACCACTTTAGTTCTATCCCACCTGTCGAGTCTTCGAAGCGACCAATGAGATACTTTCTTCGCTTGTCACCTTTAATGATCAGGCTCTTGATCTGTCCTTTCAGCTGGATGTATGGCAAATCGGCAGTCGCTTCAGCAGCGGTATAAAACTTGGTACGGTCGACGTAACGAAAAGGAAAATGATGTAACAAGTCCCCAAAGGTGAATATTCCAAGTTCCTTTTTGAGCGCTTCTGCTCTTTGAGGTCCTACACCTTTAAGGAATTCGATGGATGTATCTAAAAATTCTGAAGACATTGGCTGCCAAAAATACACTTTGTGTTTCAATGCCTGAACTGCATCTATGCGGGGAAATGAACCGGACAAGTGAATATCTTTGATTTCAGACAAGCAGAAGACCTTACAATTAAAAAACTTGAGCAACCCGGATAAAATACACTCTGATAATGCAGTCCTACCTCTTCCGAATCAACTTCCGATTCAAAAAGTGATAGGCATCCCGATTTTCCTGGTTTCCATATTATGGATCATTGAATTACTCCAGGAATATTTTGATTTTCGGCTCATAGAACTCGGCATAATTCCGAGAACGTTTGATGGATTAATTGGTATCATCACATCGCCTTTTATTCATGCAGGAGTTGATCACCTGTTGTCCAACTCTTTACCCTTATTAGTTGTTGGAACCGGTATTCTTTATTTCTATGGAAGCATCGCAAAGCAAGTGATTGTCATGATCTGGTTGTTTACCGGATTTTGGGTTTGGCTCGCAGCACGACCCGAATCGCACATTGGTGCGAGTGGATTGATCTATGGGTTTGTAGTTTTTTTATTTTTCAGTGGTTTGCTACGGAAAGATACCCGATTAATGGCCATTTCAATGCTCGTGACTTTTCTTTATGGAAGCATGGTTTGGGGAATTTTACCTGTGGATCAGAGTATTTCCTTTGAATCTCATTTTTTTGGATCTGTAGCAGGTTTAATTGCAGCTGTCTATTACAGGAAAGAAGGTCCTCAACGGCCAAAATCTCAATGGGAAATCGACGAAGAGAATGGAATCGCGACTGAACCTGAATACGGGCCTTTTGAAAACTCTGCATCGGAATCACAAACTGACAATCCTGCGTTGAAGATCACTTACGAGTACATTGAAAAACAAAAAAACACAGAGGGGGAGCCTGAGTCGGGTACGAAGTGAAGCACCTTTTAAAATTAAGTTTTTCAACATTCCTTTCCTGATAAGTTTTAACCTTAATTCCGGTGGGTTTGTGTGCTTGTAGTGTACCTTTACACGACTCAGCTTGAATTTACAAAACCAACCAAAAAATTAAACTATGAGAAAACATTTTACCTCCTTCGCATTCAGCTTTTCGTTGATTGTCGCGGGTCTGTTTTCGGGATCAACCGTATTCGCTCAGGTGGATGCAGGTGCTATTTCTATCCCGGAACCTTCCAGCCCCATTTGTCCCGGTTCTCAGACTGTGAAAGCAGTAATCCAGAACTATGGTACCGACACTATTTTTTCAGTCACCGTAGGGTGGGATGTGAATGGAGCCGCTCAGGCTTCTGTTGCATATGCTGACACATTGGTAAGTTCAGGAATTGATACTGTGATTCTGGGAACATTTAATTTTGTTTCAGGAAATACATATGATCTTCGGGCTTACACTTCGGCTCCGAATGCAGGAACTGATGCTGATGCCAGCAATGATACCACAACGAATGGCGGCTTAAGTGTTCAACTCAGCGGCACTTACACAATCGGTGGTACCAGTCCTGATTTCGCAAACTTTTCAGCTGCCGTCACTGCGCTGAATTCTTTCGGTGTTTGCGGACCGGTCATTTTTAATATCCGCGATGGTGTTGATACTGTACAGGCAGTCATTGACGAAATCGCCGGTGCCAGTGCTGTGAATACAATTCGTTTTCAATCGGAGAATGGAGACAGTTCTGCAGTCACTCTTGTGTATCCTTCACAACCGGCTTTCACAACAACCAATTATCTCATCCGACTGAATGGGGCCGATTATGTTACTTTCCATCAGCTGACCATGCGCAGAAGTGGTATTCAACCGTATGGTCGTGTACTCGAATTTATCAATACTGCAACCAATAACACAGTTAGCAATTGCAGCATGGAAGGTTCACTGAATAATGTAACAAACAGCTTATCTGCGATCGTTTATTCGACAACCAGTTCTCCAACAAATGATTCATTGAACACATTCTCAAACAACAGGTTTTTGAATGGTTCACTTGGAATTTACATGAACGGTATTAACACGATCAATTTGGAACAATCCTTATCAATCGCGAATAACATCTTTGATAATCAGTATTCGAAAGGCATCCAGATGAGTAATCAAGGTGTTCTTCAGGTAACAGGTAACACTTTCACAACAACCACAACATATCTTGGATATTCCGCAATTTATCTGGATCGTTGTCAGAGAAACCAACTGATTTCGAAAAACAAAATCTCCAGCGTACCGGGAACAGGAATTTACATGATTGACTGTACCGGGCTTGCCGGAATTCACGGTATAGTTTCCAATAATTTTATTCAGGTTGCAGATTCAGCATGTATTTCCATCATCAATATGGATTACAATGACATCTATAACAACAGCTTGAATATGACCGGAACGAATCCGACATCTTCAGCACTTTCTGTGCATGGTGCCGGAATCGGCATGAATGTAAAAAACAATATTCTTGCAAATACCGGAGGAGGTCATGCATATGTAGTTACTGACTCTGCTTCTTTCATGATTTCTGCATCTGATTACAATGATCTGTATACAAACGGTGCTAATGTTGGCTCCTACAACGGAGTTCAAAAAGCAGTGCTTGCAGATTGGGTTGCAGCTTTCAGTAAAGATTCCCATTCCGTTAGTGTTAATCCAAATTTTGTTTCTCCAAGCGATCTTCATGCAACATCTATTGCTATGGACAACAAAGGAACTGCACTTGCAACGGTCACTGATGATATTGATGGCGAAATCAGAAGCCTGACAACACCGGATATCGGAGCAGATGAATACATCGGGATCGGTCATGATCTTTTGGTATCTGCATTGTTGAGTCCTGTGAATGGAGAATGTGGGAAAGACAGTGCACAGATAACTCTTGTAATTAATAATGTCGGAGATAACCCGGAAACTGGTTTTAGCATTATTACAGTTGTTACCGGTGCAGCAAATAGTTCCTTCACACAACCTTACGCGGATACAATTCAACCGGGATCGAGCGATACAATCACTCATACGTTTACTCTCAATACTTCTGCCGGAGGAACATTTAACTTCCAATCGTATACTTCACTGAGCACGGATGATATTCATGCAAATGACACCCTCCTTGTTTCGTTGACTTTACTTGGCATTCCTGCTGCTCCGGTTGCTACCGGTGATAGTATTTGCGCAGGTCTTACAGCATCTCTTACAGCTATCTCAGCTGACACGCTGCAATGGTATGATGTTTCTTCAGGTGGTTTAGTGATTGGAACAGGAAGTCCATTTACAACCGGAGTATTAAATACGACAACAACTTTCTATGTTTCTGCAAGAAATGGATGTGAAAGTTCACGGATCCCTGTTGTAGCAACGGTTCTACCGGTACCTGTGGTAAGCCTTGGAAACGACACATCGATCATTCTTGGCGATACTTTCACATTTGATGCCGGCAGTGGATTCAGCAGCTATCTGTGGACACCTGGAAACACCACTACACAAACACTGAATACTGGAACTGCAGGTTGTTACACGGTCACAGTATCCAATAGTTTTGGTTGTACATCTTCCGATGAAGTTTGTTTAACTGTCATCCAACCCTTCGATGTAGGTGTTTCAGCTATTGTGGCACCGGCAGATGGGGATTGTGAAAATGCAACAGTTTCTGTTGAAGTTGAAGTTACAAATTACGGCTCCAATCCTGCCAGTGTAATTCCGGTAACAATATCAATTACAGGAGCTGTAACTGCATCCTTCACGGACACTATTCAGGCCTTTATCCCTGTAGGTGGCTCGACTACAATTGTGCTTGGAACCATTAACACCCTTGGTGGAGGAGCTTTGACAATTTCGGCTTATACTTCGTATACTGCAGATCTTGATGGCAACAATGACACATTAAATACTGTAAATACAATTGCAATTGTTCCAAATCCACCATCCGGATTGGGTGGTCAGCGCTGTGGTGCCGGACCAATTGTAATCAGTGCAGTTGCCAGTGACACAATTTACTGGTACGATGCACCTACAGGAGGCAATCTTCTCTTCGTTGGTAATACATTTAGCATCCCATTCCTTTCCGTAACTACAACATACTATGCGCAAACCGGAAATGTGTGTCCTACACAAACACGCACACCGGTTGTTGCTGCCATTGCTCCGCTTCCAATCGTAGATCTCGGTCCGGACGTAATTGCAAATGACTCCACAACATTGGATGCAGGACCCGGATTTGTATTGTACGCATGGGGGCCAAATGCTCAAACGACACAGACGATCACGGTAACTAATTCAGGAGTTTATTCAGTCACAGTTCAGGATGCAAACGGTTGTTTCAATTCAGACACCATCAACGTCACGATCTTCGTTGGTATCGATGGAATTTCTGCTTTGGATCATTTCCGCATCTTCCCGAACCCGGCACACAACAAGGTCTCTGTTGAACTTGCTTCTGCAAAATCAACAGACATCACTATTAAGTTGATGGATGCGCAAGGACGAATCCTGATGACAGATTTAATTAAAAATGTTAGCTCCACTCAACAACTTAGCTACGATTTGTCTGATTTCGCGAAAGGCGTGTATTTCTTCCGTCTGAGTTCAGAATCAGGTATCAGTATGCATCGATTGGTGGTAGAATAATCCCATTGGAATGTTAAAGGAAAGATCCCGTTGCTGATGCAGCGGGATCTTTTTTTATTTTTGAGATCCCTTAATTAAATCACCATGAAAAAAAACCTACTCCCATTACTTTTATTATTTTCTCTTTCTGCATTTGGACAATGGTCCGGGGCTGTAATCGATACACTCACACAGAACACAGAAAGAGATGAAATCCTGAATCAGTCATTTGTTAGCGATCAGGGAAATACTTTGCACCTGATTTCTGAACGGGCATTGACTGCCGGCGGCTGGATGATTTTGTATTTCAAACACCCTTCAAATTCGCCCTGGACAATAGAAGATACTGTAAGCATTGGCCCCTCCTATGCGCCAACTTTAGCAGTATCCGGACAGGATGGAATCCCATACATTTCCTGCACAGAAAATGACACAGTAGATGGTGAAATTGTCATTTATGCTAAAACCGGATCGGTTTGGACAAGGGAGCAAATCACCAACAATCAAGAAGAAGACAGTAGTCCGTCCATAACGATTGATCAGGATGGATTCATCCATGTCGCATGGATCTGGGAAAATGGTTCAGGGAATTACAAAATCAATTATGCAACAAACAGAAGTGGTTCCTGGAACATCCAGACAATTGTGAATAGTCAGTTGGGGCCTTTTGGTAGCGGAGCTTCTCCCCAACTCGCATTGGATCCAACGGGGATTGCTCACATTGTATACAGAGGAGGAAATTTTGGAACTTACAGAATTCATCATGCATACAACGATAGTATTGGTGGTGCAATTTGGAATTTTGATTTCCTGAGTACACCCAATGCGGAGGATCTTTCTTCTTCCCTTGTGGTTTCAGAAGACACCATTGTTCATGCTTTGGTTTCTGGAAATGATGGCTTCGGATTTCCCACACATGCATATTATTTGAGCAAATCACCCGGAGCAATTTCGTTTTCGAGTGCTGCAGATGTAGCTAATGGATTTAGTGCCGAAGTTGGTAGTTTATCCATTTCCAACAATTCGGCCTCTTGTGTTCTCAATGAGGTGAGCGGGAATATCTTTACCGGAAATGTTATTTATTCGGAAGCAAATTCGGGTTGGAATGCAATTACACTTTTAAATACCCAGGAAATTTACAATGCACAAATGCTGATCGATCAGAATGGAAAAGGATACGTCGCTGCGTACCAGGGAAACACTTTTCAGACAGAAGAAACGATTGTCTATGGCCCTGATTTTTCTACCGGTATAAAAAACACAGAGTCAGGAATCGAATTGTTTTCATGTTTTCAGAATAACGAAAACATAACATTGAATTTCAGAAAATCATTTCAAGGGATTATTAATGTTCGTGATATAAACGGAAAAATAACTCAAACTATTGAATTGAATACCAATGCAGGAGAAAGTAAAACTATTTCCATGCTAAATTCAGCTTCCGGAATGTATCTTTTCGAAGTTTTAAATCCGCGAGAACGATTTGCCCGCAAGATTTTGTACACGAATTAAATTTAGCACAGAGTTATTTTCAAATAAAAAAGGCCGGTAAATCCGGCCTTTTTATTTGTACTTCTTAAAATATTATATTGACATTTCTCCCAGAAGAATCACTGGGTTTTCAAGTAGTCCTTTGAATGTTCTTAAAAATTCGGATCCACTTACTCCGTCCACTACACGGTGATCGCAGCTCAGGGTAACTTTCATAACATTACCCGGAACAACCTGTCCGTTTTTCACAACGGGCCTTTCCTGGATCCCGCCAATTGCAAGGATGCAAGCATCCGGAGGATTTATAATGGCAGTAAATTCATCAATACCAAACATACCCAGGTTAGAAATTGTGAATGTATTTCCTTCCCAGTCCGAGGGTTGAAGTTTTTTATCTTTTGCTTTTTGTGCAAATGTCTTTACTTCGGTATTGATCTGTCGAAGCGTTTTGGAATCCGCAAACCTGACCACAGGTACCAGCAAGCCATCTTCAACAGAGACTGCAACGCCAATATGAATGTGGTGATTGGTTCGAATTTTATCTCCCAACCAGGAAGAATTCACTTTCGGATGTTGACGCAAAGCTGCTGCTGCTGCTTTGATAACAAGATCATTGAATGAAACTTTAGAGCCTGTCACAGCATTGATAGACTCCCGTGCAGAAATCGAATTACTCATATCGATTTCCATGGTGAGATAAAAATGCGGAGATGTAAATTTACTTTCACTCAGTCGTTTCGCAATTGTTTTTCTCATTTGAGAAACCGGTACTTCATCATAACTTTCTTCAGTGACAGCTCCTGCAGAGATTGTGCCTGAAGCAGGTGCAGACATCATCCCCGGTTTAAACCAGTCGATATCTCTTTTCACAATTCTGCCTTTTTCACCACTGCCCATAACACGGGAAAGGTCTATTCCTTTTTCTCCTGCAAGACGCTTAGCCAATGGGGATGCTTTCATTCGTCCATCGGAACTTGTTGAAGAAGCTACCGGAGCGGATACAGGAACAACTGCTGTTTTTGGTTGTTCAACAGCTACAGGTGTTGGTTCTGCCTTTTTTGTCTCCTTGACAGGTTCCGGTTCCGCAACTTTTGCAATTGGTTTTGTTTGCTCCGCATCAAGAAGTGATTTGAAATCTTCGCCACTCTTTCCAAGAATAGCAAGGATACCGTCTACTGGTGCGGATTTACCCTCTTCCACTCCACGATACAACAGAACACCTTCCTGGTAGGATTCAAATTCCATAGTAGCTTTATCCGTTTCGATTTCCGCAACCAGTTCACCACTCTTCACTGAATCTCCTACTTTTTTATGCCATTTCGCCACAACACCTTCGGTCATGGTATCACTCATTTTTGGCATCCTCACAATTTCAGCCATGCAGATTTTATTTTTTTAATTTGAACAAATGAAAAATTTATGGATTTATGGAAATTCTTTATTCTACAATGTATGGATAGTCAGCCTGAACATAAACATCAACAAACAATTCTGATGGATCGGGATAGGGTGATTCCTCTGCAAATTTTACAGAATCTTCGACAATGTCTTTCACCTTGTTGTGAATTGTCTCTAGCTCCTGGTCACTTGCATATTTTTTTTCCTGGATGGTTTTCAAAACCATTTCGATAGGATCTTTTGCTTTATAAGCTTCAACTTCTTCCTTCGTTCGGTATTTCGCCGGGTCACTCATTGAGTGTCCCTTGTATCGATAGGTATTCATCTCCAGGAGATAAGGTCCTTTGCCTGCCCTCACATGTTCAACTGCTTTTTCAATTGCTTCATGAACTGCTTCAACACTCATTCCATCAACCGGTTCAGATGGCATATCGTAGGACAAACCAAGTTTATACAAATCAGTTACGTTACTTGTTCGTTCAACCGATGTACCCATTGCATAATTGTTATTTTCAATGATAAAAATAACAGGGATTTGCCATGTCATGGCCATGTTGAATGTCTCGTGCAATGCTCCTTGTCGTGTCGCACCATCACCCATGTAACAAAGCGTTACACTCTTGGTTCCTAAATATTGCTCTGCAAATGCTATTCCTGCACCCAAAGGAATTTGTCCGCCTACGATTCCATGTCCTCCAAAAAACCTGTTTTTACTATCGAACATGTGCATCGATCCACCTTTGCCTTTCGAACAACCTGTTGATTTTGCATACAATTCAGCCATCACAGCTCTTGCACTTGTCCCTTTTCCCAAAGCGTGCGCATGGTCACGATATGCAGTAATCATATTGTCTTCGGGTTTCAAGACAGTCATGGCCCCGGCCACAAGGGCTTCCTGTCCAATATACAAATGACAAAAACCTTTGATTTTCTGCATTCCATACAGTTGTCCAGCTCTTTCTTCAAATTTGCGCATGAGCAACATGTCTTCGTACCATTTCAAATACTGCTGTTTCGTGAACTTTGTCTTGGCCATATAGTTATCTTGAAGTTGCCAAAGATAGCCTTTCTATACAATTTTTTCGGTTGAAAATTGCGCTTCGGAATGGGCTCGGATTATTTTTGTATCTGCTTTTATATCAACCATTTGAAAGGGTCACAATTCGGTTCCGGAAGACCACTTAGCTTCCGGAATGAGCCGAATAAATAACTATCTTCGCGTTCTTTCAAAACAATGGAATGAGAAAAATTCAAATGGTTGACCTGATCGGTCAATATCAAAAAATTCAATCTGAAATTGACAAGGCAGTTTTGGATGTCATGCATTCAGCAGCTTTTATCAACGGACCTGATGTAAAAGGATTCCAGGCAGAGCTCGAAAAATATCTGGGTGCCAAACATGTGATTCCATGTGCCAATGGTACGGATGCATTGCAAATCGCAATGATGGCATTGGATTTTCAACCCGGCGATGAAGTCATCACTGCAGATTTTACCTACGTTGCCACAACAGAAGTTATTGCATTGCTGAAATTAAAACCTGTGTTGGTCGATGTGAATCCTGAAACATTTACCATCGATCCGAAAGCGATTGAAGCAGCGATCACACCAAAGACAAAAGCCATTGTCCCTGTACATTTGTTCGGTCAATGTGCTGACATGGATGCGATCATGGACATCGCACAACGTCATCATCTTTATGTCCTGGAAGATACTGCTCAAGCTATTGGTGCCAATTACAAACTGAAATCAGGTGAAATAAAAAAAGCAGGTACTATCGGAACCGTGGGTTGTACTTCTTTTTTCCCTTCAAAAAATCTCGGCTGTTATGGAGACGGTGGCGCTTTGTACACCAATGACGATCAGCTTGCCAAGAAAATCAGAATGATTGCCAATCATGGACAAAGCGTGCAATATTACCATGATGAAATCGGGGTCAATTCAAGGCTCGATAGTATCCAGGCTGCTATTTTGAGAATAAAACTCAGGCACCTCGACGAATATGCTGCAGCACGACAATACGTTGCAGATTACTACGACAAAGCATTTGCAAATCACCCGAAAATTGTAACTCCGGTTCGCTTTCCATCGTCTGACCATGTCTTCCATCAATATACATTGGTGCTGAAGGGTGCTGATCGGAATAAACTTCGTGAGTATCTCGCCGAACTTGAAATCCCGGCAATGATTTATTATCCTGTTCCACTCCATCTTCAAAAAGCGTATCGGGATCCCCGTTATAAGGAAGGTAGTTTTCCTGTTACGGAATGGCTCTGTGCCAATGTAATCTCGTTGCCAATTCATACCGAAATGACTGATGAAGTGTTGAAACTAATCACTTCCAAAGTTTTGGAATTTATGAAACACAACTGATCCTGGTTTTTTTATTTAAATTAATCGCACCAAATACTAGCAAGAATGAAAATAGCAGTTGTCGGAACAGGATATGTCGGACTTGTAACCGGTACTTGTTTTGCTGAAACAGGAAACCACGTCATCTGTGTGGATATTGATAAACAAAAAGTTGAACGACTCAAGCAAGGAGAAATTCCGATTTACGAACCGCATCTGGATGTTCTCTTTGAAAGAAATATAAAACAGGGTCGATTGCTATTTACAACCGATCTCGAAAAAGGAATTGAAGATGCTCAGATCATTTTCCTTGCTTTACCCACACCTCCGGGAGAAGATGGCTCAGCGGATTTGAAATATGTATTACAAGTTGCCGGTCAACTTGGACATTTGATTAAAGATTATAAAATTGTCATCAATAAAAGTACCGTTCCTATAGGAACTGCCGAGCGCGTTCGTCAGGTCATTGGAGAAAACTGCAAGGTAGAATTTGATGTAGTATCCAACCCTGAATTTTTAAGAGAAGGATTTGCTGTTGATGATTTCATGAAACCTGATCGGGTAGTGATTGGAACACATTCTGAACGAGCAAAAAAAATCATGAATGAACTGTACGCTCCTTTTGTAAGGCAGGGGAATCCAATTTATTTCATGGATGAACGCTCTGCTGAGCTTACAAAATATGCAGCCAATGCTTTCCTGGCAACTAAAATTTCATTCATGAATGAAATCGCCAATCTTTGTGAACGAGCCGGTGCAAATGTAGATGCTGTTCGTATCGGAATTGGTTCGGACGACAGAATTGGAAAAAGATTTTTGTTCGCCGGTATTGGTTACGGAGGAAGTTGTTTTCCAAAAGATGTTGCTGCATTATTTAAAACATCAAAAGATTTTAATTACGATTTTAGGATTCTTGATTCGGTAATGAAAGTGAATGCATCGCAAAAACTATCTATCCTGGACAAAATCAAGAACCATTTCAATCAGGATTTAAAAGGTAAAAAAATTGCCTTGTGGGGATTGGCGTTTAAACCGGACACCGATGATATCCGTGAAGCTCCGGCTCTCGAGATTATACAAGCTCTGTTGAAATTAGGT
Organism: Bacteroidota bacterium; assembly: GCA_016720655.1. GTDB lineage: Bacteria > Bacteroidota > Bacteroidia > AKYH767-A > 2013-40CM-41-45 > JADKJP01. The sequence continues at coordinate 820,057 of JADKKE010000032.1, read as the reverse complement.
GTTGAAATTTCTGCGTATGATCCGGAAGCAATGAAAAATGTAAAAAATATTCTTGACACTAAAATCTATTTTGGTAAGGACGAGTACGATATCCTGAAAGATGCGGATGCACTCGTTATCGCCACTGAATGGTCTGTATTTCGCACACCTGAATTTGATCGAATTGCTTCTCAGATGAAAAATAAAATCATCTTTGATGGAAGGAATCTTTACGATCTGGTACAAATGCAGGAACTTGGATTCACCTATTACAGTGTCGGGAGAAATAAAGTAAATTGAAATCCGGATGACCGGAGCGTAATGAAATTGAATATTATGAAACGAATTCTTATCACCGGCGCTGCCGGATTTTTGGGATCCCACCTTTGTGATCGCTTCATCAAAGAAGGATATCAGGTCATTGGAATGGACAACCTTATTACCGGTGATTTAAAAAATATCGAGCACCTTTTTAGTAAAAAAGAATTTGAATTTTATCACCACGATGTATCCAAATTTGTATTTGTCCCTGGGGAATTGGATTACATTCTTCATTTTGCATCACCTGCAAGTCCGATCGACTACCTCAAAATTCCAATCCAAACATTAAAAGTCGGGTCTCTGGGAACACACAACCTGCTTGGTCTGGCCCGCGTTAAAAAGGCCAGAATTCTTGTGGCTTCTACCTCGGAAGTCTATGGTGACCCGCTCGTTCACCCGCAGAATGAAGATTACTGGGGACATGTGAATCCGATCGGTCCGCGTGGTGTGTACGATGAAGCAAAACGTTTTCAGGAAGCCATCACCATGGCTTATCACAATGTTCACAATGTAGAGACCCGCATCATCCGCATCTTCAATACCTATGGTCCGCGCATGCGTTTGAATGACGGGAGAGTATTACCCGCATTTATTGGTCAGGCATTGCGTGGCGAAGATCTTAGCGTTTTTGGAGACGGTAGTCAGACACGCTCCTTTTGTTATGTGGATGATCTCATTGAAGGAATCTATCGTTTACTGCTTAGCGACTATCATTTGCCAGTCAATATTGGCAACCCGGATGAAATTACCATGCGTGATTTTGCAGAAGAAATAATTAAGCTCACCGGAACGAATCAGAAAATCGCATACCATCCGCTTCCCATGGATGACCCTAAACAACGTCAGCCGGATATCACCCGGGCAAGGGCTATTCTCGATTGGGAACCAAAAATTAACAGAGCGGAAGGCTTGAAAAGAACCTACGCATATTTCAAAACCTTTCGCCCGAAGTGCTGTATAATACCGCACACAGATTTACCTGAGAATGCAAAGGCCAGGGTATTTAATTATAAATTAACGAATTACACTCCCAGGTGAAGCATTTTGTATCTTCGCATTACCTGAAAAATTAAGAAGAGATGGAAAAGGAATATTTTGTGCATGATTCGGCCATCATTGACGAAGGGGCAGACATCGGAAAAGGAACCAAAATCTGGCATTTTTCTCATATCATGTCAGGATGTAAAATGGGTGAGAATTGTAACATTGGACAAAATGTCGTTATATCTCCTGATGTTGTACTTGGAAAAAATGTAAAAGTGCAGAATAACGTTTCCATCTTCACCGGCGTTATTTGTGATGACGATGTCTTTCTCGGTCCATCTATGGTATTTACGAATGTAAATAATCCACGAAGTGCCATCGTCCGAAAAAATCAATACCTCCGTACACATGTAGGAAAAGGTGCAACGATCGGTGCGAATGCAACAATTGTTTGTGGGCATAACATTGGTGAATATGCTTTTATCGGTGCAGGAGCTGTAGTCACGAAAAATGTTCCGGCCTACGCTCTTGTCGTTGGAAATCCTGCACGTCATCTCGGATGGATGAGTGAATATGGTCACCGTTTGAAATTTGATGCAAATAATATTGCCACGTGTCCGGAAAGTAAGCAAGAGTACAAGCTGGAAGGAAATAAAGTTCGCCGAATTAAGTAAGGCACGAAATGGAAGAAAATAGAAAAGTCAGGTTCGCAGTTATCGGCAGCGGTCACATTGGAAAAAGGCACGCAGAAATGATTTGGCGTAATCCCGAATCAGAATTGGTTGCGATGGTTGACATCAAACCAAAATCCGAATTGGGTCTCACAGATTTGGAGGTCCCTTTTTTTTCAACTGCAGATGAACTGTTCAAAGCAGGAATTGATATCGATGTAGTGAGCGTTTGTTCCCCTAACGGCTTGCATGCAGAACACACCTTGGTAGCACTCGACAATAAAAAGCATGTTGTCATTGAAAAACCAATGGGACTTACCGTTGCTGATTGCGAGAAAATAATTTTCAAAGCACTCCAGGTTTCCCGCCAGGTTTTTTGTGTGATGCAAAATCGTTATTCGCCTCCATCTATTTGGATAAAAGATGTTGTTGAACGGAATTTACTCGGAAGCATTTACATGGTCCAATTGAATTGTTACTGGAACAGGGATAACCGATATTACACAGGCAAAAACTGGAAAGGAAGTGCTGATCTGGATGGTGGTACCTTGTTTACGCAATTCTCTCACTTCATTGACATCATGTATTGGTTGTTCGGTGACATCACTGATATACAGGGTCAGTTCAAGGATTTCAATCATGGTACGCTTACTGCGTTTGAAGATTCCGGTTTCGTAAATTTCAATTTTGTGAATGGAGGCATGGGTTCCATTAATTATTCCACAAGTGTATGGGACACTAACCTCGAAAGTAGTATTACTATCATCGGTGAAAATGGCAGTATTAAAATCGGCGGACAATACATGAATGAAGTGGAATATTGTCACATTCATAATTATACCATGCCAAATTTACCACCCGCGAATCCTGCCAATGACTATGGGACGTACAAAGGGTCGGCTGCCAATCACCACTTCATTATCGAAAACGTGATCGATACACTCAAAGGCAGAACCATTGCTACCACCAATGCACTCGAAGGATTAAAAGTGGTGGATATTATTGAGCGTATTTATGCTCTTCGTAAATTAAAAAAACTAGAACGCTAATTCATTCAGAAGATAAGAGATATGCAGCAGGAGTTAATTAACAAAAAGAAAAAACTGGCTGTCCTGGGTTTAGGATATGTAGGCTTGCCAATTGCACTTGAATTTGCACGTAACATCCAGGTCATTGGATTTGATATCAATGAAGACCGGCTTCAAAAGATGAAAGAAGGTATCGATCCGAGTGGCGAACTGGATACGGCTGCCTTTAATGGATGTGATATTGAATTTACTTCTTCAATCGAAAAACTGAAGGAAGCAAATTTTTTCATTGTCACAGTGCCTACTCCCATTGATGAACATAATTTACCGGATTTAAAACCCATCCTCGGTGCAACCAAATTTATTGGACAAGCATTGAAAAAAGGAGATTATGTTGTTTATGAGTCAACAGTATATCCCGGATGTACAGAGGAAGATTGTATTCCAATTCTGGAAGAACTTTCCGGATTAAAATTTAAAACGGATTTTAAAGTCGGCTATTCCCCTGAGCGAATCAATCCGGGAGATAAAGAACATACTATTTCTAAAATTCTCAAAGTTGTTTCCGGTTGTGATGCTGAATCTCTCGAAGAAATAGCGAAGACGTATGAGATAATCGTGAAAGCCGGTGTCTACAAAGCGAGTTCAATCAAAGTAGCAGAAGCTGCAAAAATTATTGAAAATACCCAACGAGACGTAAACATCGCACTGATGAATGAACTCTCTATCATTTTCAATAAAATGGGTATTAATACCTATGATGTACTCGAAGCTGCGGGCACTAAATGGAACTTCATCAAATTCAAACCGGGACTCGTTGGCGGACATTGTATTGGAGTTGATCCATATTACCTCACTTACAAGGCACAGGAACTGGGTTATCACGCACAGGTGATAAACAGTGGCAGATACGTTAATGACAGTATGGGGTTTTATGTGTCGAAACAAACTGTTAAAAAAATAATTGCAGCGGGAAAAGATGTTTCAAAATCCAAGGTGCTTGTAATGGGTGCTACTTTTAAAGAAAATGTTGAAGATATCAGAAATTCGAAAGTTGCAGATGTTGTGAAAGAACTCAGTTCATATGGTGTAACTGTAGAAGTAACAGATCCGAAGGCTGATTCTGAAGAATTGAAACAAGAATATGGTTTTGAACTGGTAAGTAAACCCGGAAAAGATTACGATGCAGTAATCATCGCTGTCAATCACAACGAGTACAAAGATCTCACCGAGTCCTGGTTTCAAAATATCCTGAGTAAAGACGGATTGGTTGTCGATATCAAAGGAGTGTACAAGGGAAAAATAAAAGAACTAGCTTATTGGAGCCTCTGATATGAACGTACTTGTAACAGGTGGAACAGGATACATCGGATCACATACGGTAGTTGAACTTATAAACAAGGGATACCACCCGATCCTTATTGATAATCTCAGCAACTCTCGGGAAGATGTTGTTCAGGCTATTGAAGAAATTACAGGAAAAAAAATTGACTTTTTTAATATTGATCTTTGTCGAAAAAAAACACTGGACAAATTTTTTCAGTATATAAAATTGATGCCATTATTCATTTTGCCGCTTACAAAGCAGTAGGTGAATCCGTTCAGGATCCATTGAAGTATTACCGGAACAACTTACTTTCATTGATCAATTTATTGGAAATAGTGCAGGAGAAAAAACTTGATAATTTTGTTTTTTCATCTTCCTGTTCTGTTTACGGTCAGGCGATTCAACAGCCGGTTACTGAAAACACGGAGTTGCAAAAAGCAGAATCACCATACGGCAACACGAAGAAAATCGGTGAAGAAATCTTAACCGATGCTTTGAAAGCAAATAATTTTCATGCGCTGTCCTTACGGTACTTTAATCCGGGTGGTTCACATGCCAGCAGCCTGATCGGAGAGTATCCTTTGCAGGCTCCGAACAATTTAGTGCCTGTAATTACTCAAACGGCGATGGGAATCAGAGAGTCCATGACTGTTTTTGGAAATGACTATAACACCCCGGATGGAACCTGCATTCGTGATTACATCCATGTAGTGGATATAGCGAAAGCACATGTAGCTGCTATCGATTATCTCATCAATAAAAAATACAAGAAGCCATTGACGGTCATCAATCTTGGTTCCGGAAAAGGGCATTCGGTATTGGAAGCTATTCAAACATTTGAAAAAATTTCCGGAAAAAAACTGAACTACCAAATCGGTTCACGTCGTGAAGGCGACATCGAAAAAGTATGGGCAGATATAACATTGGCTGCAACGGAATTGAACTGGCATCCAAAACATAACCTGGAAGACATTCTTCGCTCAGCCTGGGCCTGGGAGCAGCATCTGGCCGGAAAATTACATCACAACACAGAAAATTGATCAGGGATTCATGTCGTCATACAAAAGAACAATTTTAATTACTGGAGGTGCGGGATTTATCGGATCCCATGTCGTGCGTTTGTTTGTCAAAAAATATCCGGAATATAGAATTCTGAATCTTGACAAACTTACCTATGCAGGAAATCTTGAAAACCTGAAGGACATTGAAGACCTTCCGAATTATGAATTTATAAAAGGGGATATCGTCGACAATGAATTTATTCAAAACTTATTCAAAACCAGAGCAATTGATGCCGTAATTCATCTTGCAGCTGAATCGCATGTCGACAGAAGTATTTCCAATCCGATGGAATTCGTGATGACCAATGTAATCGGGACTGTCAACTTATTGAACGCAGCAAAGATGTCATGGGCTCAATCATCAGCAGCAGATTCTCTTTCAGAAAGAAAACTATTCTATCACATTTCAACCGATGAAGTGTACGGGACTTTGGGAGCTTCTGGTTTGTTTACAGAAGAAACATCCTACGATCCGCACAGCCCCTACTCCGCTTCTAAAGCGAGTTCCGATCACATGGTTCGTTCCTACCACGATACGTATGGAATCCCTGTCGTGATTTCAAATTGCTCAAACAATTACGGCTCTTTTCAATTTCCTGAAAAATTAATTCCACTTGCAATTCATAACATCCGCAACAATCGCCCTGTCCCTGTTTATGGGAAGGGAGAAAATATCCGTGACTGGTTGTTCGTTGAAGATCATGCCTCCGCCATCGATACAATTTTTCACAAAGCAAAAACAGGTTCTACATACAACATCGGTGGACATAATGAATGGAAAAACATCGACCTGATTCATGAGTTGTGTAAAATAATGGATCGTAAACTCCATCGGTCGGAAGGGACCTCTGCAAAATTAATCACGTTCGTGAAAGACAGAGCAGGTCATGATCTTCGTTATGCTATAGATTCCTCGAAAATACAAAGAGAATTGGGTTGGAAACCTTCTTTGCAATTTGAAGAAGGCCTTGAAAAAACTGTGGACTGGTATCTGGCTCATGAAGATTGGCTCCAACACCTGACATCCGGTGAATACCTGCATTATTACGAACAACAATATTCACATCGCTAAACTTTCTTTTGTACATCTGTTTTAATGACGGCATCTACCATGTATACTACCCCTTTTCATACACAGGATTTAACTAAACTTTCTTTTCTTATCACCGGCGGCTCAGGATTCATTGGCTCCAATCTGGTAGAGTACTTAATTAAATACAATGCAGGAAAAGTAAGGGTACTCGACAACCTGCTCACCAGTTCAATCGATAACATCAAACCATTTATCGGACTCCCAAATTTTGAATTTATTGAAGGTGATATTCGGGATACAGAAATGTGCAGAAAAGCATGTGAAAATATTGATCTAGTTTCTCATCAGGCTGCATTGGGATCCGTTCCCCGTTCGGTGAAAGACCCTCAGGCAACACATTCGATTAATGCCACAGGTTTCCTCAATATGTTGGTTGCTTCACGGGATGCAGGTGTCAAACGTTTTGTCTATGCGAGCTCCTCATCTGTGTATGGTGATCATCCAGTGCTTCCAAAAAAAGAGGAAGAAACTGGCAACCCTTTGTTTGTCACCTTATGCGGTGAGTAAAAAGACCAATGAACTCTATGCAAATGTATTCGCAAGTGCATACAATATGCAAATTGCAGGCTTGCGGTACTTCAATGTGTTTGGGCCTAACCAAAGTCCGGAAGGCGCCTATGCTGCTGTAATCCCTCTTTTCATGCAAGCAATACTCGATCACAAATCTCATTCATCGATGGCGACGGAGAGCAAACCAGAGACTTTACATTTGTAGAAAATGCTGTTCAGGCAAATATTTGCGCAATGCTTTCTGCAAACAAAGAGGCATTGAATCAGGTGTACAATGTAGCTGTTGGTGAAAAAGCTTCTGTGAATGAATTGTTCGCGGTCATTGCCAAACTCAGCAATTCAGATCTGAAGCCTTTGTACAGAGAACGACGTGCTGGTGACATTCGTGATTCCCTGGCGGATATTTCAAAAGCCAGAAAACTAATCGAGTACAATCCTCTGATACGTATGGATGAGGGACTGCGCATCACCTTTGATTGGTTCAAAAAATCTGCAGTTAAAACAAACGGTTGATGGGATTTCTGTCTTCACTTTTCTCCGGGAAACCAAAAGAGCCCGAATATCCACTGCTTACGGATCTTTCTGTCATCGTTACGGATATTCACTCGCATTTGATTCCCGGAATTGATGATGGAGTAAAAGATCTGGATGAATCACTTGCGATGATTCGTGGATTTTCTGCATTGGGTTATCAAAAACTGGTAACCACTCCTCACATCATGAGTGACTTTTATAAAAACACACCTGAAATTATTCTTGGTGGATTGGAACGCGTACAAGAGGCAATTCAGAAGGCAGGTATCCCTATTACAATTGATGCTGCAGCAGAATATTACCTGGATGAAGTGTTATTAAAAAAAATACAGACAGAGAAATTGCTCACGATTGGCGGGAAATATTTGCTTTTTGAAATCTCCTATGTAAATCCTCCCGATAATCTATACAATGTTATTTTCGAAATGAATGTAAAAGGATATAAGCCGATACTTGCACATCCGGAACGATATCCATTCTACTACACTAAATTCGAAGAGTATTATCGAATCAAAGAAGCCGGCGCTTTATTCCAGCTCAACACCAATTCATTGGTTGGTTATTACGGTGCGGGCGCAAAAAAAATTGCAGAACGAATGGTGGATGAAAAAATGATCGATTTTATTGGAAGTGATCTTCATGGAGAAAGGCATCTTGACGCCCTGCAAAAAACAGTAAAAGAAAAATACCTTGCAAAGTTAATTTCTCAAGGTGTGTTAAACACAAGTTTGTAATGATGTGAACCCTTTTCAATCAACAATCAGCAATCTACAATCTACAATCCAAAAGTCCTCAATTAAAAGCTTCGACTGCATTCAGGCTGGCAATAAAATCATCAAATAGATAAACACTGTCATGCGGTCCCGGAGCTGATTCAGGATGGTATTGCACACTAAATGCTACGGCATCCTTTACACGTATGCCTTCGATGGTTCCATCATTCAGATTTATATGTGTGATTTCAACCTTGTCTGAATTTCGAACATCTTCCGCCTTAATTGCAAATCCGTGATTTTGAGATGTGATCTCACAACGTCCCGTAATCAGGTTCTTCACTGGATGGTTAATTCCGCGATGTCCATTGAACATTTTATATGTTCCAATACCACATGCTTCAGCAAGCAATTGATGACCGAGACAAATCCCAAAAACTGGAATATGATCGTTTAAAATTTCCTTAATTTGATTCACCTCATTCGGCATCACAGCAGGATCACCAGGACCATTCGACAACAGAATTCCATCGGGGTTCCATTTTTTTATTTCAGAAAATTTTGAATGAGAAGGGAAAACCTGCACATAACAATCTCTGTTGATCAGGTTCCGAAGTATATTTTTCTTTACTCCATAATCCAACACTGCAACTTTCTTCCTGGCATTGGGATTACCGAGGAAATAAGGTTTTGAAGTGGAGACTTTGGAAGACAATTCTAAACCCTCCATTGAAGGAACGGTGGAAAGCATTTTCATCAATTCAGGAATATCCGTTATCTCAGAGGAAACAATGCAATTCATGGCTCCTTTATTCCGGATATGACGAACAACAGCACGCGTATCAATACCATCGATCGCTACCTTTATTGAACTCTTTAAAATATTCTTCAATTGACGACTGAGCGTTTTTTCTTGAATACTGAACATTGAATGATCGGCAAACCAGACCGGCAATTTTAATATTCTCACTTTCAATTTCAGTTGCATGAATTCCATAATTCCCAATGTGTACATGCGTAGCAACCAGGATTTGGCCATAATAAGAAGGATCGGTAAATATCTCCTGGTAACCAGTCATGCCGGTATTGAAACAGATTTCTCCTGATGTTGTTCCAATTGCTCCTGCTGCTTTTCCCTGAAAGATGGTTCCGTCTTCCAATACTAATACTGCCGGTTTTTTTTCTGTGTATTTCATGGATGCTCCGCTTCAAATATACACTTTTCGAAAATTTCGATTCCGCTTGTTAAAAACTTTGCTTTTGTAACAAGGAAAAAGTCAAAAAAAAAGGATAAAACGTCTGTTTTATCCTTTTGATATGTATTAAGAGTTCATTATTCTCCTTTTTCTTTGTCGTCAGACTTCTTCTTTTTAACGGCAGCTTTCTTCGGAGCAGCTTCGCCTTTTTCAGCCTTAGCAGCAGTCTTTTTAGGTGCTTTTGCTTTCGGTTCTGCAGTAGCTTCTTCTCCTTCAGTAGCTTTCTTTTTACTACCACCACGACGGGTCGTTTTGGCAGCTTTCTTCGCTGTTCCTTCTTTGCTTGCACCGGCACCGCCCATGAGCATGTTGAAATCAACGAGTTCCATCATGCACATTTCCGCGTTATCACCGGGACGATTTCCAAGTTTGATGATGCGGGTATATCCACCCGGACGATCACCAACTTTTGGTCCTACTTCACGAAACAACTCGATCACTGCCGGTTTGTTTTGCAAGTAACTAAAGACCATCCGGCGGGAGTGTGTGCTATCGTCCTTTGAACGGGTGATGATTGGCTCTACATACTTCCGCAGTGCCTTTGCTTTTGCAACTGTCGTATTGATTCGCTTGTGCAAAATCAATGAAGAAGCCATATTGGATAGAAGAGCCTGGCGATGGCTGTAGGTTCTTCCGAGGTGATTGATTGTCTTACCGTGTCTCATTTTATTAATTCTCTAGGCCCGTACCTCTTGAAATTTTTATTCCATTAAGATGATCGGGAATTTTTGAATTCTATCTTCTTTATTTTTTATCGAGATATTTCGAAACATTCATCCCGAAAGTTAAATTCTTGGAGCGAACCAATTCTTCAAGTTCTGTCAATGACTTTTTACCAAAGTTGCGGAATTTAAGAAGGTCAGCTTTGTTGTAGGATACCAGGTCACCCAGTGTTTCTACATCCGCTGCTTTCAGGCAATTCAAGGCACGAACGGAAAGGTCCATGTCCACAAGTTTAGTGCTCAGTAACTGACGCATGTGAAGCGTGTTCTCATCCAGCTCTTCCGTTGGCGTTTTTTCTTTCGTCTCAAGGGTGATTTTCTCATCAGAGAATAACATGAAATGGTGAATCAGAATTTCAGCTGCTTCTTTCAATGCTTCTTTCGGATGAATGGAACCGTCACTTGAAATTTCCATAACAAGTTTTTCGTAATCCGTTTTCTGTTCCACACGATAATTCTCAACGGAATACTTCACGTTGCGGATAGGTGTGAAAATAGAATCTACTGCAATGGTACCGATGGGTGCGCTGTTCGACTTGTTCTCTTCAGAAGGAACATATCCACGACCTTTGTCAATATGTAAATCAAGTGAAAGTTTCACAGAAGGTTCCATGTTGCAAATAACCAGATCCGGATTCAACACCTGGAATGCTGTCGTGAATTTGCTGATATCACCTGCAGTAAATTGAGTTTTACCACTCACATTTACAGTCACTTTTTCTGAATCTGTTCCCTGAATTTGTTGTTTGAAACGAACCTGCTTCAGGTTCAGAACAATTTCAGTGACATCTTCTGCAACACCTTTGATGGTGGAAAATTCATGATCCACACTACCAATCTTTACAGAAGTAATCGCATGCCCCTCCAGTGATGAAAGCAGGATTCTGCGAAGTGCATTCCCAATTGTGATTCCGTATCCAGGCTCAAGGGGACGAAACTCGAAGACTCCATGTTTGTCGTCTGAGCTAATCATGATCACTTTGTCCGGACGCTGAAATGCTAGGATGGCCATTGTATCGTTTGTTGTTTAAGGGTTATATTTTCTTTCAGTGTGTTTGAAAACAGAGTACACACAAACCTCCTGAAAATTGAATCCAAAGATTACTTGGAATACAATTCGACAATCAACTGTTCCTTGATGTTTTCCGGAATCTGATCCCGTGAAGGAAGATTCAGAATCTTTCCTGACAACGAAGATTTATCCCATTCTAACCAGCTGTGCTTGTTGGAATGTCCGGTCAAAGCACCTGTAATTACTTCAAGAGCTTTGGAACGTTCACGAACACCAATTACATCTCCGGCTTTGCATGTATAGGAAGAGATATTCACAACTTTTCCATTCACGGTTACATGACGGTGCCCAACCAATTGGCGGGCTGCCATACGTGTTGGTGCAATACCAAGACGATACACGACATTGTCGAGACGAGCCTCAATCAATTGCAGCAAATTTTCACCGGTAATTCCCGAACGACGGGAAGCGCGATCGAAAATCTTGGCAAACTGACGCTCAAGAATACCGTACATGTATTTCACTTTTTGTTTTTCCTGAAGCTGAATAGAGTATTCACTTTGCTTCGCACGCTTTTTGTCTGGCCATGCTGTCCCGGAGGATACGTCTTACGTTCGAACGACTTATCGGGTCCGAAAATAGGCTCACGGAATTTTCTTGCAATTTTTGTAGAAGGGCCAATATATCTTGCCATGGGTAATGTATTTCTTTATGTTGAAAATTTTTCTGCAGCCGGAATTATACTCTGCGTTTGCCGGGAGGACGACATCCATTGTGCGGCATCGGCGTAAGATCCATGATTTCGGATACTTCGATTCCGGATTGGTGGAGTGTGCGGATGGCAGATTCACGACCTGCACCGGGTCCTTTTACAAACACCTTTACTTTACGGAGGCCAAGGTCATGCGCTACTTTAGCACAATCACCTGCAGCCAGCTGAGCAGCATACGGAGTGTTTTTCTTGGAACCCTTGAATCCCATTTTCCCTGCAGAACTCCAGGAGATTACCTGCCCGGAATCGTTGGTGAGAGAGATAATAATGTTGTTAAAGGTAGCATTGATGAAGGCTTTACCCTGTGCATCAACTTTAACCACTTTTTTCTTAGCGGTTTTAGTTCCTCCTTTACCAGCAGCTTGTTGTTGCGTTGCCATGATGATCAATTACATTTTGGTTGCCTTCTTCTTGTTGGCAACAGTTTTACGTTTACCTTTTCGTGTACGAGTGTTCGTCTTGGTCCGCTGACCACGAACCGGAAGTCCGTTCCTGTGACGCATGCCACGGTAACAGTTGATATCAACCAGTCGTTTGATGTTCAGCTGTACTTCTGAACGAAGGGAGCCTTCAACACGTAGTTCATTGATGACACTACGAATTTTGTTCAGCTGATCATCATTCCATTCTTCCACTTTGGTGTCGAAATCAACACCACACTCGGTGAGAATGCGGGCAGCAGTCGACGGTCCAATACCGTAGATGTAGGTTAGTCCGATGACGCCTCTTTTGTGTTTAGGTAGATCTATACCAGAAATACGAGCCATTTATAATGCTATTTTATGCGTTAGCTTTTTGAAAACAAATAATGAATTAACCCTGACGTTGTTTAAAACGAGGATTCTTTTTGTTGATGACATAGAGCCGTCCTTTTCTGCGAACGATTTTGCAGTCAACACTTCTTTTTTTAATTGCGGGTTTTACTTTCATAACCGGTGCCAGTTGTAGGTTTCAGTTTGACGATTCTACTTTGTCATTTCGCCAAACTTATTCCTTATTTATATCTGTATGTTATTCTTCCTTTTGTTAAATCGTATGGAGACATTTCAACTTTTACTTTATCGCCCGGCAAAATTTTGATGTAATTCATCCTCATTTTACCCGAGATATGTGCAATAATCTCATGACCATTTTCAAGTTCAACACGGAACATTGCATTGGATAATGCTTCTGTAATGACTCCGTCTTGTTCTATGTTCGCCTGTTTAGACACGTTTTGAATTCAAATTATTTAATTACTTCTTTTTGAAATTCCTCAATGAACTTGAACGAACTCAGAATGTCCGGTGCACCTTTTCGGATTGCAACCGTGTGTTCAAAGTGTGCAGAAGGCTTATTGTCTGCCGTTCTTACTGTCCATCCATCCCGTTCATGAACTACTGCTTTCCCTCCCATGTTAATCATCGGCTCAATAGCGATGACCAGACCTTCCCGGAGCATTAATCCTGAACCTCGTTTACCGTAGTTCGGTACTTCCGGTTTTTCATGGAGATGTCTTCCTATCCCATGGCCAACCAATTCCCTGACTACCGAATATCCAAAAGACTCAGCATGCTCTTGAATTGCATGACTGACATCTCCCAAACGATTTCCGGCGACTGCTTTTTCTATGCCTTTATACAAACTCTCCCGCGTAACGCGAAGAAGTTGTGCAGTTTCCTCATCCACTTCACCGATGGTGAATGTGTATGCTGAATCGCCATAAAAACCATTTTTCAGAACTCCGCAATCTACCGAACAGATATCGCCGTCTTCCAGCACATTCTCGTTTGGTATTCCATGTACAACCTGTGAATTCACTGAGATACATAATGAATTTGGAAATCCATTGTAATTCAGGAATGCAGGAACTGCACCATGATCGCGGATGAAGGTTTCTGCCAAACGGTCCAGCTCCAGGGTTGTAATCCCGGGACGGATTGCTTTGGCTACTTCAGCCAGGGTTTTCGCAACAAGTAAAGAACTCTCGCGGATTAACTCTATTTCTTCCTGTGTCTTGTAATACAACATCCTCTTAGAAGTTTGTTGATCCAGTTCGCATGCTTAGATATAATCCGCTTATACCCTTCGCAGCATCCTGAAACCACTCTTACACAGCCGAAGCCACTTGCGTGTTTCTGCCTTTTATTCTGCCACTCTTCATTAATCCATCGTAGTGACGCATTAACAAATGACTTTCTATTTGTTGCAATGTATCCAACACAACACCGACCATGATCAACAAGGAAGTTCCTCCGTAAAAATGTGCGAAGTTGTTGTTGATATTCAGGAGCAATGCAAATGTCGGTAGGATCGCAATTAATGCCAGGAAGATTGCCCCGGGCAAGGTGATCCGTGACATCACATCATCAATGAATTCTGAAGTACTGCGTCCCGGCTTCACTCCCGGGATAAACCCGTTGTTCCGTTTCATGTCATCCGCCATCTGATTCGGGTTCACTGCAATCGCAGTATAGAAATAGGTGAAGAGAATGATCAATGTCGCGAACACAAAATTATACCAGAACGAAGTGTAATTACCAAACGTAGCAAGGATTCCCTGTGATGCATTCGATTCAGGAAAGAATTGAGCAATCGTTGCAGGGATAAACATGATTGCTTGCGCAAAGATGATCGGCATTACACCGGCAGCATTCACTTTCAAAGGAATGTATTGACGCACGCCACCGTATTGTTTATTACCAACAATTTTCTTTGCAAAATTAACTGGAATCCGTCGCGTACCCTGTACCAGCAGAATCACAAATGCAATGACTGCGGCGAGAGCGACAAGTTCAATAAGCAATACCACAAGACCACCACCCTGATTCATACGACTCATCAACTCATCCTTGAAAGATGCCGGGAGACGTGCAATAATTCCGATCATGATGATCAAAGATATTCCATTCCCAATTCCTTTATCCGTGATTTTCTCACCCAGCCACATCACAAATAAAGTACCTGCAACAAGGATCATGATTGAAGTAAACCAGAATTGAAATGCGGAAACGATTTCCGGATTGGTAACAGAGATAATTGCGCTTGGTACTTGTGCACGTAAGTTCACGATGTATCCTGGCGCTTGTAAGGCTGTGATGGCAACTGTGAGCAATCGGGTAATTTGATTGATCCGTTTCCGTCCGCTTTCACCTTCTTTTTGCAATTTCTGGAAATACGGAACTGCAATACTCATCAACTGTATAACGATAGAAGCAGAGATGTATGGCATGATTCCCAATGCGAAAATCGACGAATGGGAAAATGCACCACCGGAAAACATATCAAGCAAACCCAATACTCCACCAGATGTCTGGTTTTGTAAGTTTGCAAGTTGCTGTGGATCTACTCCGGGAAGCACGATATGTGTACCGAGACGGTAAATCAAAAGAAAGAAGATGGTATTGAGAATTCGCACTCTCAAGTCTTCAATCTTGAAGATATTTCGTATTGTCTGTATCAGATTTTTCATACTTACTTTAGAGAATAGCTATGGTTCCGCCTTGTGCTTCAATTGCTGCCTTTGCCGTTGCAGAGAAAGCGTGTGCTTTCACTTCAATCTTCGCCTTGAGTTCTCCACGGCCAAGAATTTTAATGCGGTCATGTCTTGACGCCAATCCGCTTGCTACCAAAATATCTTTATCAATAGAAGTAATCTTTTTTGAATCCACGAGAGCCTGAATAGTATCCAGATTGATACCATGGTATTCAACACGGAAAAGGTTGGTGAATCCGAATTTCGGAAGACGACGCTGAAGTGGCATCTGGCCACCTTCAAAACCACGCTTCGAACTGTAACCGGAACGGGATTGGGCACCTTTGTGTCCGCGGGAAGCAGTACCACCTGCTCCGGAACCGGTACCACGGCCCAGACGCTTGTTGGTTTTTACTGAACCCTTCGCTGGTTTAAGTGAGGATAAATTCATGGGTTAAACTGTCTTATGTGTTGTTGCAAGAATGTTTGAAATTAAATTTCCTTCGTCTCAACGAGGTGTTGAACCTTGTGGATCATACCTTTGATCTGAGGAGTAGCTTCCACTTCCACACTCCTGTTCATCTTGGTAAGACCAAGTGCAACAAGTGTGCGTTTTTGGCGCTCCGGGCGATCGATGCCGCTCTTCACGAGTGTAATTTTCACTTTTGACATAGCTGTTGAATGTGTTGGTTGCTTCTTAAGGCAATTATCCGTTAAATACTTTCGTCATTTTAATTCCGCGTTGTTGAGCAACAGTAGCCGGGTCACGCATTTGAAGCAATGCATCAATTGTCGCTTTCACCACGTTGTGTGGATTCGAACTGCCTTTTGATTTTGCCAATACATCGTGAATACCAACGCTCTCCAATACAGCACGCATTGCACCACCTGCAATTACTCCGGTTCCCGGAGCTGCTGGTTTGAGGTATACCAATGCGCCACCGAATTTGCCGTATGCTTCATGAGGAACTGTTCCTTTCAGAACCGGAACTTTTACGAGGTTTTTCTTTGCATCGTCGATTCCCTTTTGAACCGCATCCGTTACTTCCTTGGCTTTGCCAAGTCCATGACCGACAACACCGGATTCATCTCCTACTACCACAATGGCTGCGAAACGGAATGCACGTCCACCTTTGGTAACTTTCGTTACACGGTTAACTGTAACCAGGCGGTCTTTCAGTTCGATTTCGCTCGACTTAACTCGCTTTACATTTGTTGCTGACATAGTAATCTTCGATCAGAATGTTTGTGTACAATTAAAATTCAAGGCCTGCTTCACGCGCCCCTTCAGCAAGTGCTTTCACACGGCCATGATAGAGATATCCTCCGCGGTCAAACACGACCGATTTGATACCGCTGCTCTGCGCTTTTGTTGCAAGTGCCTTGCCTACTTCTTTTGCCAGGTCTACTTTGTTCGCTTTTACACCCTGCATATCTTTCGAGGCGGAGGATGCAGCTACCAACGTAACTCCAGCGATATCATCAATCAACTGAGCAGAAATCTGCTTGTTGCTGCGAAATACTGAAAGACGAGGACGCTCGGCTGTACCTTTAACCGTTCTGCGGATACGGGTACGAATGCTATTTCTTCTAAGCTGTTTACGTAACATGAACAATTATTTTTTAGCAGCTGATTTACCAGCTTTTCTTCTCAATACTTCATTTGTAAATTTAATACCCTTGCCTTTATAAGGTTCAGGAACACGAAACGAACGAATCTTCGCTGCAACAGCACCAAGCAATTGCTTGTCTGCACTTTCAAGAAGGATCATCGGAGGCTGACCTTTATCTTGCTTTGCGCTCACTTTCACTTCAGCAGGAATCTCGAAGATAAAGTGGTGAGAATAACCAAGAACAAGATCCAATAATTGTCCTTGTGTGCTGGCTTTGTAACCGACACCAATCAACTCTTGTTGTTTCGTGAATCCTTGCGAAACTCCGATGATCATATTGTTGATCAGCGACCGGTACAAACCATGCAATGCACGGTGTTGCTTACCATCTGTCGCTCTTTCTACAGTAAGTGTAGTTCCATCAATAATCACAGATATCCCACCTACAAGTTTTTGCTTGAGTTCCCCTTTAGGACCTTTCACCTGGACTGTATCGTCGGAGATCTTGATCTCTACTTTTGCAGGGACTGTGATCGGCAATTTTCCAATACGTGACATTGTTCGTTTTATTTATCGATTAATATACATAGCAAAGAACTTCTCCGCCAACTTTTTCTTTCTTCGCTTCTTTATCTGTCATCACACCTTTCGATGTAGACAGGATAGCGATGCCAAGTCCGTTCAATACACGCGGCATAGTATCTACACCTGAGTATTTACGGAGACCGGGTTTTGAAATACGTGTCAGGTTTCGGATCGCGGGAGCTTTCGTAACCGGATGATATTTCAATGCGATCTTGATAAGACCTTGCTTATCATCTTCATCGAATTTGTAGTCGAGAATATAGCCCTTTTCCTTAAGGATCTTGGTCATTTCTTTCTTGAGATTCGATGCAGGCACCTGCACAATGCGGTGGTTCGCTTTCACTGCATTACGAATCCGGGTAATGAAGTCTGCAATAGGATCTGTCATTGGTATAACGTTGTTGCGTTTCTTAAATACTAATTCTTAATTACCAGCTGGCTTTGGTTACTCCTGGTATTTTTCCTTCCAGTGCCATTTTACGGAATACATTCCGGGAGACACCGAAGATCCGCATATAACCACGCGGACGACCAGTAAGTTTACAGCGGTTGTGCATACGCACAGGAGAGGCATTTTTCGGAAGTTTGTCAAGAGCCAGGTAATCGCCTGACGCTTTGAGTGCTTCACGCTTTGCTGCGTAACGTGCAGACATTCTTGCACGCTTCACTTCTCTCGCCTTCATTGATTCTTTTGCCATGATATTTTCTTTCGTTTCAGAAATATATTAATTGGTACGGAAAGGAATTCCAAATTCTTTGAGGAGTTCCATCGCCTCTTCATCAGTTTGTGCTGAAGTCACGAAGGTGATGTCCATTCCGGTAATCTTGTTCACTTTATCGATATCGATTTCAGGGAAAATGATTTGCTCTGTTACACCGAGTGTGAAATTTCCATTCCCGTCGAATCCTTTTGGATTGATTCCGCGGAAGTCACGAATACGTGGAAGCGAAACTGAAACCAGGCGATCAAGGAACTCATACATGTTTACATCACGAAGTGTAACACGTACACCAATCGCCACATCAACACGAAGCTTGAAATTGGAGATATCCTTTTTCGATTTCGTTGGCACCGCTTTTTGTCCGGTAACATTGCTCATTTCTGTGATTGCATACTCAATAAGCTTCTTATCACTTACTGCATCGCCAACACCCTGATTCACGCAGATCTTCGTCAGACGAGGAACCTGCATTACGCTCTTGTATTCAAATTTCTTTGTGAGCGCCGGTACAATTTCTTTCTTGTACTTTTCTTTTAAACGTGGTACGTAAGCCATTACTTGATTACCTCCCCTGACTTTTTAGAATAACGAACTAATTTTCCGTTCTCCTCTTTACGGCCAACGCGGGTTGCGTTGCCTTTGCCATCCACCAACATCACATTGGATAAATGAATAGGAGCTTCTTTTTTGATAATGCCGCCCTGGGTGTTTTTCGCATTCGGTTTTGTATGCTTGGTAACAAGGTTCACACCTTCTACCAAAACCTTACGCGTTGCACTGAGAACTTCCAGTACACGACCCTGAGATCCTTTGGAATCACCGGCAATCACTTTTACAATGTCACCCTTACGGATGTGCAGTTTTGGCTGCTTGTTATATTTTCTTTCCATCTGAATAGGAACTTTTTTCTTTTGTTTAGAGCACTTCAGGAGCCAATGAAACAATTTTCATAAACTGTTTTTCACGAAGCTCACGCGCCACTGGTCCGAATATACGCGTGCCACGAAGCTCGTCTTGCGCATTTAGCAACACCACCGCATTGTCATCGAAACGAATGTAGGAACCGTCTGCACGCTTCACTTCTTTCTTTGTTCTGACAACGACAGCTTTTGTCACTGTGCCTTTCTTGATGTTACCGGAAGGCAATGCGTGCTTCACAGTCACAACAATCTTATCGCCGAGGCTGGCATATTTCTTACGGGTTCCACCCAACACGCGGATACAAAGGACTTCTTTCGCCCCGCTGTTGTCGGCAACCACACATCTGGATTCTTGTTGTATCATCGTTTATCGGTAATTAAACGTTTGCACTATTACTATTCGACAGGCTGATGTTCTTTTGGAAACATTCGACCTGTCGGTCTTTTTATTTCGCTTTCTCGAGGACTTCTGTAAGGCGCCAGTTTTTGTTTTTACTCAATGGACGTGTTTCAGAAATCTTGACAAGATCACCCACTCCACTTTCGTTCTTTTCATCATGCGCCATAAACTTGGTCGTCATCTTAATGAACTTTCCGTATTTCGCATGCTTCACTTTACGCTCCACTGCGACAACAATACTCTTGTTCATCTTGTTGCTTACCACAACGCCAATCCGTTCTTTCCGTAAGCCTCGTTTTTCAATCGTTGTATTTTCCATGGTTTGGACTCCAGGTTATGAGTTGTTTTTTTCAGCATTCACGCGCTTGGTCAGCTCCGTGTTGATCATGGCGATACCGCGACGGATTGAACGAATCTTCATCGGATTCTCAATTGGCGATACGGCATGATTCATTTTCATTTTCGTGTACATCGTCTTCTCTTCAGCCAGTCGAAGACGAAGCTCATCAGTTGTGAGTTCTCTAATATCCTCTTGTTTCATTTCGCTTCAGGTTTGTGATTCTCTCTTTGTGCTTAAGCCTGATCGTAATCACGGCGCATAATAAACTTAGTATTCACAGATAATTTCTGTGAAGCAAGACGCATTGCTTCGCGTGCTGTTGCTTCAGGCACACCTTCTGCTTCGAAGATGATTGTTCCGGGCTTCACAACTGCAACCCAGAATTCAGGGTTACCTTTTCCTTTACCCATCCGTACTTCCGCAGGTTTGCGGGTGATTGGTTTGTCAGGGAAAATTCGGCACCAGATCTGTCCTTCACGTTTCATATAACGGGTTACCGCTACACGAGCCGCTTCAATCTGCTTACTCGGCAACCAGCCGGTCTCCAGGGATTTGATTCCGAAAGAACCGAACGCTAACGAATGTCCGCGTGTGGCATTTCCTTTCGGCACCATTTTATGTTGTTTTCTAAATTTCGTTTTCTTCGGCTGTAACATGCTTCAAAGAAGTTTAATCAGTTATGTTAATCGCATTAATTAGTCTTTCTTCGGACCACGTCCGCCACCGCCACCACGATTTCCACCGCCACGGTTTCCACCACGACCACCTCGGCCGCCACGGTCACCACCACGATCTCCGCGATCACGACGTTCACCACCACCCATATTCTTAGGAGCAGTTCCTCCGGTAGCACTTGCCCCGATATTCGGAGACAAATCACGTTTCCCGTAGATTTCACCTTTACAAATCCACACCTTCACACCAATTTTACCATAGGAAGTTTGTGCTTCTGAAATTGCAAAATCAATATCCGCACGCAATGTGTGCAATGGAATACGTCCTTCCTTGTATTGCTCTGAACGGGCAATTTCAGCTCCGCCCAAACGACCTCCAACTTTGATACGGATACCTTCTGCACCCATTCTCATTGTAGAAGCGATTGACATTTTCGCCGCACGACGGAAAGAGATACGAGCCTCGATCTGACGGGCAACACCATCTGCAACCAATTGGGCATCGAGTTCCGGACGTTTGATTTCATAAATATTAATCTGAACATCCTTATGAATAAATTTCTTCAACTCCTCTTTCAGTTTGTCAACTTCCTGACCACCTTTACCAATAACAATTCCGGGACGAGCTGTGTGAATGGTCACGGTGATCAATTTCATCGTGCGTTCAATCACAATTTTTGCCACACCACCTTTTGCCAAACGGGCAAGAAGGTATTTGCGGATCTTTTCGTCTTCCACCAGCTTGTCAGCATAATTTTTGCCGCCATACCAATTGGAATCCCATCCTCTGATTATTCCCAGTCGGTTACCTATCGGGTTTGCTTTTTGTCCCATTGTATCTTTTTATTTTCACCCCTTAGGGCTGAATTGGGTTTCTGCTTGTGTTATTTATTTCGCTTCTTCTGTCGTTGTGGTTTCAGCAACTTTTGCTGATTGTGGTTGGTTCGCAACGCTATCCAAAACAATAGTCACATGATTCGAACGCTTCCGCACTCTGTATCCACGACCTTGTGGTGCTGGACGAAGACGCTTCAACATCCGGCCGCTGTCCACCTGAATCAACTTCACATATACTTTGCCTTCGTCAATTTTATCTCCGCTTTTCGTTTCCCAGTTTACAATCGCTGATTGCAACAGCTTTTCCAATCGGGCAGCCGGTGCTTTTGCATTATATTTCAAAATGTTCAGCGCCAGCATCACTTCCTTACCACGCACCAGATCCGCAACAACACGCATTTTACGCGGTGAGGTTGGTACGTTGACCAGCTTTGCAACGGCGGTCGACTTCAAGTCTTCTTTGCGCTTTTCAGCTGCTAATCTCTTTCTGACTCCCATGATGGATTAAATGAATTAATTAATATTATGCGTTACGGTTACCACTGTGGCCTCTGAAAGTACGTGTCGGAGCAAATTCTCCCAGCTTGTGACCAACCATGTTTTCCGTGATATATACCGGAATGAATTTATTCCCGTTATGAACAGCAAACGTATGACCGACAAATTCCGGAGCGATCATCGAAGCACGGGACCAGGTTTTGATTACGGTCTTCTTTTTGCTTTCATTCATCTTCACAACTTTTTGCTCCAGATGATGGGCGATATACGGGCCTTTTTTTAGTGAACGAGCCATTTTTATTTTTTGATTTTAGAACTGATGTGCGAATGCATCTCTGTCATCCTCTCATCAATCCATCAATTGATTACTTTTTGCGTTTCTCGATGATGTATTTGTCAGTAGTCTTGTTCTTGCGGGTTTTGTATCCCTTCGCAAGCAAACCTTTACGTGAGCGCGGATGTCCGCCTGATGCACGTCCTTCACCTCCACCCATCGGGTGATCAACCGGATTCATCGCAACACCACGAACACGTGGACGACGACCCATCCAGCGGGAACGACCGGCTTTACCAAGACTCTCCTGGATATGGTCAGCATTGGAAACTGTTCCGATAGTTGCAAGACAAGTAATGAGAATCATTCGTGTCTCACCGGAAGGCATTTTCAGTACCGCATATTTTCCATCACGGGCAGCAAGCTGAGCGTATGTTCCTGCACTCCGTGCAATTTCACCACCCTGACCCGGACGCAATTCAATATTGTGAATCAACGTTCCCAGTGGAATATCTTTCAGAAACATTGCATTTCCGACTTCAGGAACTGCAGTTTCTCCGGACATAATTTTCTGACCTACTTTTAATCCGTTCGGAGCAATCACATATCTTTTTTCACCATCCTTGTAATGAACCAAGGCGATACGTGCAGTACGATTCGGATCGTATTCTACGGTTTTCACAACCCCTTCAACACCGTATTTCTCACGTTTGAAATCAATCAGACGGTACATCTTGCGATGTCCTCCGCCGATGTATCGCATCGTCATTTTTCCATCTGCATTACGGCCACCGTGGCTCTTGATGCGGACAACAAGACTTGGTTCAGGACGCGATGCGGTGATATCGTCATAGGAGTCAACCGTCGTGTGACGGTTACTCGGTGTGGTGGGGCGAAGTTTTCTAACTGCCATGTTGCTTCTCTCCTAAAATTAAATGTTGCTGTAGAAATCGATGGCTTCACCTTTTTTCAGGGTAACCACGGCTTTCTTGAATGAACCTGTACTTCCAACCTGCACACCGGTCTTGGAATAACGTGTTTTACGTTTTCCTGAATAACGCATCGTGTTGACATCTTCAACAGTGACGTTATACATTTTTTCGATGGCCTGTTTAATCTGGATTTTGTTCGATTTAATATCGACTACAAATCCATACTGACCCAGCTTTTCACCTGCTTTGGTCATCTTCTCAGTGATGAGGGGCTTCTTCAGGATGCTCATTTTGCTAAAAATCTATTTTCCAATACAGGTACAGATCCTTCAACAAATACGATGGTTTGTGCATTCATCACATCGTACGTATTCAATTCAGTGGCTGTAGTGACTTTGTTTCTTTGTAAGTTTCTTGATGACAGATAAATGTTGTTGTCGTGTTGTGCTAACACTACCAACGTTTTCTTGTCGGACAGATTGAGATTCTTCATGATCTCAGTATACCCTTTTGTCTTCGGAGTATCGATCGTGAAATTCTCGACGATAGAAATACCGTTTGCTTTTGCCTTGTAGCTAAGTGCAGAAAGACAAGCAAGGTGCTTCAGCTTTTTATTCAGCTTGAATGAATAGTCGCGCGGACGAGGACCGAACACACGACCACCACCAACAAACAAAGGTGATTTCATAGAACCTGCACGTGCTCCGCCGGTTCCTTTCTGACGTTTCAACTTTTTGTAGTACGTGCAATTTCCGCACGCTCTTTCGACTTGTGAGTACCCTGACGTTGATTCGCGAGAAACTGCTTCACGTCAAGATAAATCGCGTGGTCGTTCGGCTCGATACCAAAAATCTGGTCGCTAAGCTTCACTTTCTTTCCGGTCTCTTTACCGGCTGTATTTACAACTGCTAATTCCATGTTATTTCTCCACGATTACATATGAACCTTTATGTCCCGGTACCGCTCCTTTAATCACCAACAAATTTTGTTCTGGGATAATTTTTACAACCTGAAGGTTTTGAATTTTTACACGAACAGCGCCCATGTGACCTGCAGAACGCATGCCTTTCAATACCCGTGATGGATAAGAAGAGGCACCCATCGAACCCGGCGCACGCAAACGATTGTGCTGTCCGTGTGTCTGTCCGCCTACTCCACTGAAATGGTGACGACGAACAACACCCTGGAAACCTTTTCCTTTGCTTGTTCCGATCACATTCACATATTCACCTTCAACAAAAATATCAGCCTTCACTTCAGAACCCAAAGCCGGTTGTTCCGGGAACTCACGGAACTCAATAACTTTGCGTTTTGGAGTTGTGTTGGTCTTTTTGAAGTGACCCATCTGTGCATTGGTTGTGTGCTTCTCTTTCTTTTCGTCGAACGAAAGCTGAACAGCTTCGTAGCCATCCGTTGCTTTTGTCTTTACCTGCGTAACAACGCACGGACCCGCCAGAATTACAGTACAAGGGATGTACTTCCCCTCTGCACCGAATACACTGGTCATTCCGATTTTCTTTCCGATAATTCCAGACATTGTTTGTTCGTTTTTTGGTCAGCGGTTTGAAAATTATTTCAAACATTCACCATGATAAATTCTATTTTCGGTTTATTAACTCGCTTTAATTTCAACTTCCACACCACTCGGCAATTCAAGCTTCATAAGCGCATCCACCGTCTTCGCTGAAGAATTGTAGATGTCCAGAAGGCGCTTGTAAGAGCACAACTGGAACTGCTCACGGGCTTTCTTGTTCACGTGTGGTGAACGCAGAACAGTAAAGATCTTCTTGTCAGTTGGCAATGGAATGGGTCCATTCACAACTGCTCCTGTGATCTTCACAGTTTTTACGATCTTCTCGGCTGATTTATCAACCAGATTGTGATCGTAGGATTTCAATTTGATGCGGATTCGCTGAGACATGATGAAAGAACGTTTATATAAATTGTGTACTCTTTAATTTCTATTAACCTACTTTTTCTGCTTTTGCTTTGCCTTTTGCTTTTGCAATCACTTCTTCAGAAAGACTCTTCGGACACTCTGAGTAATGAGAGAATTCCATTGTAGAAGAGGCACGACCGGAAGTGATGGTACGCAGTGAAGTCACATAGCCAAACATTTCTGACAGTGGAACTCTTGCTTTGATCACCTGTGCACCCGCACGTGTGTCCATACCTTCGAGCTGACCACGACGTTTGTTAAGATCGCCCATCACATCTCCCATGTATAAATCCGGTGTTACAACTTCAACTTTCATGATCGGCTCCATCAATACCGGCTTTGCTTTGTTTGCCGCTTCACGGAAACCAATCTTCGCACAGATTTCAAAAGACAATGCATCCGAGTCAACACTGTGGTACGATCCGTCAAACAGACGCACCTTCATGCTGTCAACATGGTAGCCGGCCAAAGGTCCATTGTTCATCGCCTGATCAAAACCTTTTTGAACAGAAGGAACAAATTCACGAGGGATGTTACCACCGGTAATTTCATTCACAAACTGAAGACCAGTATGTCCTTTTTCCAACCATTCTTTGTCGGCAGGAGATATTTCAAACTGAATGTCCGCAAATTTACCACGACCACCGGTTTGTTTCTTGTACACTTCACGGTGATTTGTGTGTGCAGTAAGAGCTTCTTTATAGTTAACCTGAGGAGCACCCTGGTTACATTCAACTTTAAATTCACGTTTCAAACGATCCACGATAATTTCAAGGTGCAATTCACCCATTCCTGAAATTACGGTCTGACCTGTTTCTTCATCTGTGTGTACACGGAAAGTAGGATCCTCTTCTGCAAGTTTGGCAAGAGCCATTCCCATCTTGTCCATATCCGCCTGAGTTTTCGGTTCAACTGCAAGCCCGATAACCGGTACAGGGAAACTCATCGACTCAAGAACAATAGGATGATTCGGATCACAAAGTGTATCACCTGTTTTGATTTCTTTAAAACCAACAGCAGCACCAATATCACCGGCTTCGATAAAATCGATCGGAGATTGTTTGTTTGCATGCATACGGATGATACGAGAGATACGCTCATTCTTATTTGAACGGGAGTTCAACACATAAGATCCTGCATCAAGACGACCAGAATAAACACGGAAGAAAGCCAGACGACCCACAAATGGATCAGTCATGATCTTAAATGCAAGAGCAGAAAATTTATCTTTTGGATCAGGTCTGCGTTCTTCTTCAACATCTGTTTCAGGGTTGATTCCTTTAACAGCGGCAACATCACTTGGAGCCGGGAGATATTGAATCACTCCGTCAAGCATCGCCTGAACACCTTTGTTTTTGAATGCAGAACCACACATCAATGGAGTAATTTTCATTGCAATCGTAGCCTTACGGATCGCTGCACGCAATTCATCCTCTGTGATTGAATTCGGGTTTTCAAAAAACTTCTCCATCAAATGATCTTCAAATTCAGCTACCGCTTCCACCAGGTTTGCACGCCAGTGATTCACGTCAGCTTGCATGTCGATAGGAATAGGAACTTCATCAAAAGTTGCACCTTTCGTTTCATCATGCCAGATGATGGCTTTGTTTGAAATCAAATCCACAACACCCTTGAACATATCTTCAGATCCGATTGGAAGTTGAAGAGGAACTGGATTGCCATGAAGACGTTCTTTAACCTGCTGTACTACATTTAAAAAGTTAGCACCGGCACGGTCCATTTTATTCACGAAACCTATACGCGGTACGTGGTATTTATTCATCTGACGCCAAACGGTTTCAGACTGTGGCTCAACACCGCCTACTGCACAGAAAAGTGCAACGGCACCGTCAAGTACACGGAGAGAACGCTCAACTTCAACAGTGAAGTCAACGTGTCCCGGAGTATCAATGATGTTAATCTTGTACTGCTCGTTAAGGTAATCCCAATAAGTTGTTGTAGCTGCTGAAGTAATGGTAATTCCACGCTCCTGCTCCTGGACCATCCAGTCCATCGTTGCAGCGCCTTCGTGCACCTCACCGATTTTGTGAACTTTACCTGTGTAGTAAAGAATACGCTCGGTGGTGGTCGTTTTTCCTGCATCAATGTGTGCAGAAATACCGATGTTGCGAGTATATGATAGTTCTTTGCTCATCTGATTATTTATCCGTTAATCATAACGATAGTTATTTCTTTTTTCGCGATAACGGGACACTTTGAATCGGTATTTACATTTCCGCAAGTACTCCTGCGTCCGACTCAGTTATCCTGTAGTTTCCCTTGCTCGTTTTGCTGCGGCAAGTCAGTGGTTATCCTGAAAAGAAAGAACTACTTATTATGATGTGACGATTGCTCGTCGTGAATTCATTTTTTTGAACCCGGCCTCTTAAACAAGCCCGGCCCGGTACTCCTTATGCTTTAAAGTGAGAGAACGCTTTGTTTGCTTCCGCCATACGGTGCGTGTCTTCTTTCTTTTTCACTGCTGCACCTTCACCTTTTGAAGCTGCAATAATTTCTCCTGCAAGACGCTCCGCCATCGATTTCTCGTTACGGCTGCGTGAGTAAGAAATCAACCACTTTATTGTCAATGCAATTCTGCGATCCGGACGAATTTCACTTGGAATCTGGAAAGTTGCACCACCAACACGACGACTCTTTACTTCAACAGTAGGCATTACGTTGGTCATTGCTTTTTTCCACATATCCAGACCGTTTTCTTTGGTCTTCTCTTCGACACGTGTTACAGCATCATAGAAAATGCCATAAGCAGTACTTTTATTTCCACCATACATCAGGTTATTCACGAAACGAGTAACCAGTGTATCGTTGAATTTTGGATCCGGAAGGAGAATTCTTTTCTTGGGTTTCGACTTACGCATTGTATATCAGTCCTGTTGAGTAGATAAATCGTTCTTAATTCAATTATTTCTTAGCAGCTGGAGCTCCGGCTTTCGGACGCTTAGTGCCGTATTTACTTCTTTGTTGTTTGCGACCTTCAACGCCTGCTGTATCCAGTGTTCCACGAATGATGTGGTAACGTACTCCCGGAAGATCTTTTACCCGTCCACCGCGAATCATCACGATCGAGTGTTCCTGGAGGTTGTGACCCTCACCCGGAATATATGCTGTTACCTCAAATTTGTTGGTCAAACGAACACGGGCAACCTTACGCATCGCCGAATTCGGCTTTTTCGGGGTTGTCGTAAACACGAGTGCAAACACCACGGCGCTGAGGACAAGAAGCAAGAGCCGGTGATTTGCTCTTGTCAATCAATTTTTCACGTCCCTTGCGAACTAACTGTTGTATTGTAGGCATTCTAAATCGATTCTTTCGGGTTAAGATTCAGGTAATTATGCGTTTTTACCCTATTTTTAGGGAACGCAAAGGTACACGATCTTTTTTATTTACCAAATCCTGTTGATAAAATATTTTCAACAAATGCCCTGAATATCTGAATCTAAGCTCGACTGGGCTTAAATCGACAGACAAATGATTATTAAAAATTCGTTAAAAGTAGCTGATGAGTATAATTCTTCGTTTTTATTGAAAAAACAAAGAATGAAAAACTTTTGAGTTTTATTCTAAAAAACCGGTCCAAACCCAGGCTTCAATTTAAAACATGAAATTAAAAACTCGTGATGCTTTTGGCCTCCCTCCATAAAAAAAAGCTGCCATAGAAAATGGCAGCTTAAAATTTTTTAATTTATAAATCAGGCTACTTTGAGCTTATTCACATTGGATTTCGCAAATTTCTCTTTTGCATAACTTAAATTCACGTGAAAATCCTTGATTCCTTGTTTGCCTGTGGGTAATTCAAACATGGCATCCAACAGGATCGCCTCACAAATTGACCTAAGTCCACGGGCCCCGAGTTTAAACTCAAACGCTTTATCCACAATAAAATCAAGCACTGTTTTATCAATATTCAAGGTAATTCCTTCTAATTGGAACAATTTATCATATTGTTTCATCAAAGCATTCTTAGGCTCTGTTAAAATTGCCCGAAGTGTTGCCTTATCCAGCGGATCCAAATGTGTAAGTATCGGTAATCGCCCAATCAATTCAGGAATAATTCCAAGTGCTTTCAAATCTACAGGGGAAATATATTGCAGGTAATTGGCTTTATCTATCTGGTCGTTATCTTTTCCTGCTTTAAAACCAATAGCATTTGCCTGAAGTCTCTTTGCAATTTTTTTGTCGATACCATCAAAGGCTCCTCCGCAAATGAAGAGAATGTTTTGGGTATCCATCGTAATCATCTTCTGTTCCGGATGCTTACGTCCACCCTGAGGCGGTACATTTACCATTGATCCTTCCAGCAATTTTAATAATGCCTGTTGAACACCTTCTCCGCTCACATCCCGTGTGATCGACGGGTTATCACTCTTCCTGGCAATTTTATCAATTTCGTCAACATATACTATACCACGTTCTGCAGATGCCACATCATAATCTGCCGATTGCAACAACCTTGTGAGTATGCTCTCCACGTCTTCCCCAACATACCCTGCTTCCGTAAGTACAGTTGCATCTGCTATGCAAAATGGCACGTTTAACATTTTTGCAATTGTTCTTGCAAGCAAAGTTTTACCGGTGCCTGTTTCACCAACGAGAATTATATTTGATTTCTCAATCTCTACTTCATCCTGCTTTTTGATCTTTGCCGATATCCTCTTGTAGTGATTGTACACTGCGACAGCTAGAACTTTTTTTGCCTCATCCTGTCCGATAACATATTGATCCAGGAATTTTTTAATCTCTGTTGGCTTGAGTAAAGTCAGATGTCCGTTGATCGTGTTCTTCAACTTGCTGTTCATCTCATCATTGAGAATGTTTTGTGCCTGCTGAATGCACTGATCGCAAATATGACCGGTGATGCCTGCGATTAATACATAGGTCTCACTTTTATCACGCCCGCAAAAGGAACACTTGATTTCTTTCTGATTTTTCATAAAAAACAGCGAATGCTTAAAAAATTTAAACGCAAGCTAAAGAAAATAGTTCAATGTGGTAAACTATTTAGTCCTAAAGCTTGCGTTTTCAATCAAAAATCCAATAAAATAATTGCTTTACTTTTTCCGGGTAAGAATCTCATCGATCATCCCATATTCTTTGGATTCCTCTGCTGTCATCCAATAATCACGATCTGAATCTTTCCACACCTTGTCATATTCCTGACCGGAATGTGTCGCAATGATTTCATACAATTCCTTTTTCAGCTTCTGGATTTCCCGTGCAGTGATTTCAATATCGGAGGCCTGACCTTCTGCACCACCCATCGGTTGGTGGATCATAATCCGTGCATGTTTCAATGCCGCACGCTTGCCTTTCGTACCAGCACACATCAGCACAGCCGCCATAGACGCTGCCATACCGGTGCAAATAGTTGCAATTGATGGTTGAACAAATTGCATTGTATCATAAATTCCCAAACCTGCATACACCGAACCACCCGGGCTGTTCATGTAAATTTGTATGTCCTTCTTTGCGTCCACAGATTCCAAAAACAAGAGCTGAGCCTGGATGATATTGGATACATAATCATTAATTCCAACGCCAAGGAAGATAATCCTGTCCATCATGAGACGGGAAAAAACATCCATTGTCGCGATATTGAGCTGTCGCTCTTCAATAATCGTTGGTGATATGTAATCTGCTCTGACAGCCGAGACAAACGAGTCGACAGATAAGCTACTGATACCACGATGCTTCACAGCATACTTTCTAAATTCATCTGAATAATTCATAGTTCTCCTTAACGTTTATGAGGTATGTTACTAATCAATGGGACGTGCTTCACTGAAAAATATTTTCAGCATATCAAAATTACTTCCCTACAGGTAATGACCTCCCCTGCGTTAAAATAGTTTTCAACAACGTTTAACAAAAAGGATTGCTTTGATGATTGTCATTCATCTCAGTAACCAACTTGCACTGCCAACCCCAGGCTGATTCGGATTTGTAACGAGAAAATTAACGAGACAGTACAACTTTGCGCATTCTAAAACTATTGTCATTCATTAGGATGCGAACCAAAACCATTGAATAATTATACTTGCAAATTGGCAATGTAAAATTCTCCGATATCCTGAGATCCTGAAAGGCTATCAAGTTTCCTTCAGCAGTATACAATTCAATACGCCTGATGCATTGTGGCTCATTAAAATGAAAGTTCAGTTCACCGTGTGTCGGGTTTGGGAAAAGTGTGAATACTTCTTCCACCTCAAGCGATTCTTTCTCAAACACAGGCATCTCACACATTTTATAAATGTTCACGGAATCAGCATTTGCCAACCACAAACATCTTCCATCATAAGCCAGTCCGTTCGGATACTGTCCACCGGGTAGAGGTAAGGAATCAAGCAGGTTAAAATTCAAATCATATTTAAACAAGTACTCACTGTTATTCGGCGGTTGTCCATTTACGGTGATCCAGAAATTATGACCGTCATTCGCAATCCCATGACTGTAAAAAGCATGATTCGGATATTTTCGAATCACCTGACAAAGTGTATCCAAAACATATGTTGTGTCTGTTGTCCCGGCCCAAAACATATTCACCCATAATTTATTATCGTAAAACAACATCCCATGAGTAAATTGAGATGCAACAGGATGAGTGAATGTTTGTTGAATGCTCTTGGTTACAGGATCGATTTTAAGAATTGTATGTCCAAGCCAGCTTTGTGCTACCCACAGCGAACCGTTTCCATAGGTGATACCATCGATGGCAACATTCAACTGCGTATCCATGGAATCCAAAACCTGTCCGGTGAGGGAGGATATTTTATAAATAAATCCGGTCGCTCCACCCACCCAGATATCTTGCCCCACAAAAGTAATGTCTCCTAACCAGCCAAGTGGGGGTGATATGAAAGGATAGGCCAATGGTTGAGATCGGTTTCCCGGAATTCGGGTAAATGGGTCTGAACCATCCCTGGAAATATCCTGTCCACTACTCTGCACTGATGAAAAGCAGAGATGAATTGCAAAAAATATCCAACAGTAAAATTTCATTAATTGATAATTTCAAATCAAATATGCATGTCCAAGATAGAATATTGAATCGAAAATGCAAATTGAAAATCATTTCAATCTGCACTTTAACATAGACGTGAAAAAACTTAGAAGCATAAAAAAACCGGTTGGGAAAACCGGTTTTTTTATTTCAATTTTAATGATCAGGGCAGGTGTCAGGCATGATGATGCTCTGCTTCATGAGTGGTTTTCTCATTGAGCTTGCCGATAAAATCTGCATACGGCATTTCGATCATGTCCAATTTAACTTCCTTCTTCAGGATTTCAAAAACTTTATTCTCACGAATACTTCTGTCAAGTTTGTCGTAATTCCCTTCTTCATTCAGGTATCGTGTTGCAATATCTTCCAAACGATCCGGTTCCATTTCGTAATAACCGTATTGTGCGAATTGTTGACGAATTATCTGACGTGAAAGTTCTTTTATTTCATCTTCAGTAACTTCAATAGAGTGCATTGCTGACAATTTTCCCTGGATGAGATTCCAACGCAAGTCTTCTGCGACATGAAAATATTCATGCTCGAATGTGTGTTCATCCATTTCCTTTTCCTGATTGGCTCTTAACATGCGTTTCAGGAAAGAATCCGGCAAAGGAATCGTCAACTCTTCGAGAAAAATTGTCTTCAGGTCTTTCTTTAGTTTACGATCACTTTCTCTTTCAAAATAACTTGCTATTCCTTCTCTTATTTTTGTGTAAAATTCTTCTTCCGTTTTCACAGAACCATCATTGTAAACTTTGTCAAAAAGCTCCTGGTTCAATTCTGCTTTTTCAATTTGATTCACAGTCATTACCGTGAACTGATAATCCGAATCGAGTGAAGGAGAACCTTTTTCAAGTTTCAAAAGTGCTGTCAATTCTTCTTCGCTAACGAACAATTTCCGTGGACTAATACGAATAACATCACCCTTTTTCAATCCTACCAATTGCTTGCGATCCTGAACATCCTTCACCATTTCAATAGAGACAGAGGTGGTAGTCTTGTGTCCTCCTTCAATTAAAATTCCCTCTGAATCCAGTTCATTGAATTCACCATAAAGAATATTCGTTTCATCAGAAACTTCGGGATTCGAAAACTTACCGTAACGACGACGAATATCCGCGACATCATCTTCTACCATCTTCTCGTCTACCTTCACGAGATAATACGGAACTTTATTCTTGGGCATAGTCACTTCAACATGAGGAGCAATTCCCAATTCGTATAAAAATTCAAAATCTTTACCTTCTTCAAAAGCCTGATCCTTTTCACTTTTCTTCGGCAAAGGAGTGCCGATTACTTCAAGCTTGTTATCATAAATATACTTTCCGAGGGATTCTGACAACAACTTGTTCAGCTCATCCACTAGGACTGCTTTTCCATACATCTTTTTGATGATACCGGTCGGAACTTTCCCGGGACGAAATCCGGGAACACTGGCCGTTTTCTGATATTGACGGATCACCTGACTCACTCTTTCCTGGTAATCATCCGGTTGAAGTTCAATCTTCACTACGGCATTCAAATCATCCACCTGTTGTTTTGTGATATTCATAGCAATTTCTCTAAAAATAAATCTGATTTCAATTCCCGGTCAGAAATCCATGCTCTTTCCATTTCTTCGCAATTGAGCAAAGAATTCCCGGGAACAATATGTGCGCATGGAGGGACTCGAACCCCCACGCCTTTCGGCACCAGATCCTAAGTCTGGCGCGGCTGCCAATTACGCCACATGCGCATATTCATTTCCATTCCTCAATGAAAACAATGATTTTAAGGGAATTTGCATTAATTAACCCAAAATCAAAGAACGTTTCTCATTTTTGGGAGTGCGAAGATAGTACAATTTTTAAGCTCTTCAATTACCTTCTTATGGATTTTTCCTGTGATCAGAAACGGGCTTAATTCTCTCACATCACTCGTGAAAGCGAAATTTTTAATCATTAAAAGCATTGTAAGCAAAAATGCTGTCTCAGGACTTGATGAATCGAATCAATTTGCGATGGTTCACATTCACGATCCTGATAAAATAAACACCCTTGGCTTGTTCTGCAAAAACAATGGATCCGGTATACTTGCTTCCATACTTTGGAATTGTTCCGTGCTTGACCACCTTTCCGGTAATGTCACTAATTTGTATTTCCAAAAATGCAGGCCCTGTTATGTTTTCAATTTCAAGATGCAAAACCTCTTCAACCGGATTTGGTTGTACAAGAATATTCACGGATCCAGCTTGCAATTGATCCAGTCCAACACTTACTCCTACCGTTACAATTAATGTATCAGCACAATGGTTAACATCGCGCACAACTACAGTATAAGTTCCGGGAAGCAGGAAATTAAAAAAGTTCGAGGCAAGAAATGTTCCTCCATTCAGACTGTATTCGAATGGAGAAGATCCTCCGCCAACACTTACCAAAATAGATCCGTCATTGGCACCAATCGCTGTTGCATCAACAACGGAAGCAGTTCCGGTAACTGAGCATTGAAAACCACTGCAAAACAAGTGAGATTCAGAATATCCAAAATCTGCAAGCGTATTTGTCGCAAGGATTACACCATCAGAACGAATCAGTTTAAAATAACCGGGTGTACCAAAATTCATCCCGTCTCCATAACTATCGCGTATCACAAAAGTAAAACAGGAATCCGACAGACAAAATTCGTGGGTAATGATGGTTTGTGACTGAGTATAACTTCCTCCGCTTTCCAAAAGATTTCCATTGGAGTCATATAAATCCCAGGATGTTTCTTCGGGAAAATCATCTGTCTTGAGTTCAAGTGTCACATTGATCGCGGGATTGATATTTGTAAAATTCCCTTGCAGAGTATCATTGCTTGTGTTTTGATCAGCTTGTCCGTTTGGATTGGAAACAAAACACAGGAGTGTATTATTTCCATTGATCAGTCCATTCACGGAAACAATAATGGTGTCCGATTGACCGGGGCTGAGTGCAATACTGATTGTAGAACTCACTGCTGTACCGCCATTGAGACTATAATTTACATTACATGACGAGAGTGGACTTGCTCCATCATTCGTAATGACAAAACCGATGTCTCTGGAATTACCACACGAAAGACCGGAAATACCCATTAAACTCAGCAGGTTAATATCCAGGTCAACGAGGTGAGTTACTTCCGACAGAATGGTATCATTTGTACGATTCGCATCATTTGCGAGTGAAGTATAGAGCTGGAAATTGTAGGATTGTCCAACGATTGAAAGATCCGCAAGGGTAGAAAATGAATAATCCATACTGCTGTCAGGCAATAGCGTTGCACTAACAGTTTCTGTCACTATGGCTCCCTGGTCAATGCGGTAATGAACCTGGAAATTCGATTGAGCCATGATGCCAATATTCTTTACTCTGAGTTTCACAGTTTCTGCGCTTCCCAATCCACCTGCAGTTACAGGACTGATCAATTGAATTGCTGCGAGATCATTGGAATCCTTTGCGAGAACAAATTTTACAATCTTCGTTGCCCAATCAGAATTTCCCATGTATTCTCCGGTAAACCAAAATGTACTATTCTCTACAGGATCTACGGACATAGCAGAATAATCTCCCCATCGACCGCCGGAAAAACTTCCCAATCCGCTTGCAATTTCCAATTCGTTAAATGTCATTTGCCCGGGAGGATCACCGGCATTTCTGGCAAGTATCCGAAGCGATGGATTCGTTGTAGAGCTGGAAACACTATATCCCAGAGCAATGTTCCCGGAAGCATCCTGAGCGATGCTGCCCATGAAACGATAATCAGCATCCGGACTAACAGTTCCTTCCTGATAGATCGACCATGGACTCGCTCCTGATTTTCGCAATTCATACCACCGTACTCCGGAAGTATTTCCGGTACCATCCACATCCACAACGTGATTACATAACATGGATTCATAGGAACCAAAATTTCGGTATTGAACCCGATGCATTAAGATCTGCTGGAGAACATCAATATTACCCGCCGAGGGTTGAGAAACACAATAACCAAATCCCTGGCACACTTCACTGTCAAAGGGCGAAACTGCAAGATCTGTTGGCCCATTAAGCGTTGAATTACCAGGGTTGTTCCAATCTACCTGAAGATCCCAGACTTCCAGATGGTCACTTCCACCGCCCCATGCATCATCATATATACGCAGTACGTAGGCGGGGCTACCGATAGGCGGAGGAATGGCTCCATCCCAATCTGCTCCCGAGGCAAGTTGAAATCCGATTGCGCTAAAACCAGGAACAGACCAGCGCAATAACTGCGTACTTTGAACACCGCTGAGCATGTCGGCACGATTCAATGCATAAATTGGTGAGCCTCCACTACCTTCATTTGAACAGAAATAGTAGCCATCATTCCAGATAAAATATTTCGGATAGTCAGGCAATCCCGGAGTTTGAAAATCATACACATAGTAAGAACCCAATGGATCATTGGTTTCAGAGATTGCGATCAACACATCACTGAAGGAAACAGAAAGTTCTGAAATCATCCAACGGTCTGCTGCTTCATCATACATGACAATTGGATCACCCAATCCTGTTGTTCCGAATTGCGTCCAGAATGTATTGCACACTGCCGGACCGTAAATAGAAGCACCTTGCTTGTCAAAAATCTGAAACAGAGTTCCTCCACTGCCATTAACCATTTGTATGTATTCATTTCTGCCAATGTCACCACAAGGATCCGGAGGATAAATACCGGAACTGTATAGTCCTTCGATCGTAAAAATGCTGTCTATATCAGCTGCATTTCTGACAGGATTTCGATTCAACAAAGGATCAATGCCTCTCGGTAGTGCATTCGAATTCAGTGTTGGATTATGCTCCCGCTCGTTAAAAATTTCTTTTGCCTGCTTTAACTTTTTCGATGAATGTGAATTGGTAAGCGGTGGAGTCGAACGCAAAGGTTTCGTCAAACCAAGCAATCGAACTTGCGAAACTTGTGGTGTGTAAGTACTTTTTTGCAGCAATGCAGGATTGATTTGAGACGAAGCAGATGCCCAGGAAAGAAGAAGTACAAATGCAATGAATACATTTTTCATGATGAAGGTTAGTTTGAAACTGAATATCGAAACAGATTCTAAATTTAATCAAATAATTTTCTCGGGCATGAAAATAAATAGAAACCGTATCCTCCGAACAGGATTTTGGCAAACCTTAGCCGAATTGGGTTGAACTACCGTAATCCGTATGCCGTAGCAGTTTGCTACATTTGCAATCCAGATCCATAGAAATGTTCACTATCAATCCGAAAGAATTAAAAACAAGCATTTTTCACAGTTATATGCTTGCCGCGATCGCTCCACGACCCATCGCATTTGCAAGCACGATCGATAAAAACGGAAATCCAAATTTATCGCCGTTTAGCTTTTTTAATGCATTCGGGAGTAATCCACCTGTTGTTGTCTTTTCTCCAGCACGAAGGGTTAGGGATAATACCCTGAAGCACACGCTGGAAAATATTTATGAAACCATGGAAGTGGTGATCAATGTTGTGAATTACGCCATGGTTCATCAAATGTCATTGTCAAGCACAGAATATCCCAAGGGAGTAAATGAATTTGTGAAGTCGGGATTCACTCCGATTCCTTCTGAATTGATTCAACCCTTCCGGGTGAAAGAATCTCCTGTACAAATGGAATGCAAAGTACTGGAAGTAAAAGAAACAGGAATGGAAGGTGGCGCAGCAAACCTGATTATATGCGAAATTCTCCGCATGCATATTTCAGAATCTGTTTTGACACCGGAAAATAAAATTGACATTCACAAACTGGACCTGGTTGCTCGAATGGGAGGAGACTATTATTGCAGAGCTTCCGGTGCAGCAATTTTTGAAGTAAGCAAACCCAATTCTGCTTTGGGAATCGGTTACGATCAGATTCCCGAAAATATCAGAATGAGCAAAGTACTTACAGGAAACAATCTTGGACAGTTGGGGAATGTGAGCCATTTACCTGAGCATGGTTCATTGGATGAATTCCGTCGAAGGGATTTCATGCAAGAACTCAAAAAACGATTTGGGAACAATCCTGAAATCCTTGAAAATAAACTACATGAACTTGCTAAATCTTTGTTGGACAAAGGTCATGTTGATGATGCATGGAAAGTTCTGCTCGCAGGATATCATTGAAAGTCAGTTCTCCGCCTGCACATTATTTTGGCATCAATATATTTGTATATTTGGCCACATTCCTAATCGAATTTTCTTTTACAAATGAGCTTCGCTGCGAATATTATTGTTGCTGTTCTGAAAGAACACTGGTACATTCCTTTTAGTGTTTTTCTGTTGGAATGGATAATGTTACGATTCTTTCTTCATCTGGGATATCCAAAAGCTCTTCTGATTTCGCTCACAGGAAATGTGATTGCACTGGTCTCAACTTTGATATTAAGTGGTGTATTCACTACCGTTAGTCCAACTTTCTTAATGATTTTCATCCTTCTGGGATCAACCCTCACAGAAGTATTTTTAACGAGTGCCATTTTTAAAATTCCTGTTTCCAAATCATTCATCCCCTATCCTCGGAAATATTATTTCCGCTCTCGCTTTGTGGGCAGTTCTCCCGACTTTCTGATCAGAACCCTGCTTCGCCTTACTTTTTGCTTCTGATTTACGAAGATGTATAATGCAAGATTTCATTGGATGGAATCAATTTTTCAATTCCAACCTGCACATTATAGTGCAAAAAAAATCCTCCGTTTTTGTGGAGGATTCTTTGTGTGATTCATATTAAAACAAGCCGTTTATCTCTGCATTGATCTTGTTAATTATCTTACCAAGATCTTCTGGGTTATCTGCAAAATTCAAGTCATCAATATCAATGACAAGTAATTTGCCCTGGTCATACGTCGAAATCCAGGCTTCATAACGTTCGTTGAGTCGTTTCAGGTAATCAATTCGGATGGAATTTTCATAATCGCGACCTCGTCGTGCAATTTGATTGACAAGGGTTGGAACGCTTCCACGCAGATAAATCATCAGATCGGGAGGAGAAACAAATTTATTCATTAGGTTGAACAAACTCTGGTAATTATTAAAATCCCGGGTTGTCATTAAACCCATCGCATGAAGATTCGGTGCAAAAATATTTGCATCCTCATAAATTGTGCGATCCTGGATTACAGTCTTACCACTTTGGCGGATTTTTGTGATCTGCTCAAATCGTGAATTCAAAAAATAGATTTGCAGGTTGAAAGACCAACGTTGCATATCATCATAAAAATCATTGAGGTAAGGATTGTCATCGACATCCTCATAGTGTGGCTCCCATTTCAGGTTTTTTGCCAATAAGGTTGCGAGAGTTGTTTTTCCTGCACCAATATTTCCTGCAATTGCAATGTGCAATGGTGACAATTGTTTTTTGGTAGGTGAATATTTTTCTGTAGACTTCACCGTGGAGGTTTTTGTTGAAGTGGGTTTCACCGAATCTTTAGCTGTTGATTTCGATGGATTCTTTTTAAGTGTGACGGGTTTTGAAGCCATGTCTTTTCGTAGTGTTTATTTGTTGATACAAACTGTTGCGAATCTAAAAAGAATAAAAATTTAATGAAGCAGTTGTTAATAAATAAAGTTCCTTCTGCTCAATTCTTACCATTGACACTGAATCGACCACCGGCAAAAGGAGTGAGCGATCAGCAAGCGTTTTCAGATGGAAGGCTTTAAATTCTGATTCCTTAAAATATAGCAATTCATTTTCAATAATCTGGAATGACTTTAATCCTTTTATTGGTATTGTCTTATAATACGTGCCATATCTGTCAAAAACAAATATTCCCTGCAATGGATCATTTATGTATACCATTCCCTCGGATTCAAGCATAAAGTTAGGCGCAAACTTATCCTGACTCCACTTTCGGATATCTCCACTCTGGTAAGCAACCTGAAGATCAAGTGTCACTTTTTTCAATTGATAATCCTGCAAATCAAAAATCCAATAACCATCGACTGTAGAATGGCAAGACAATCCGGGTTGGTTAATTCCCAAAGCTCTCAGATTGATTGTTGACTGAATGGAGAGTGATGAATTCAATAGTATGATTTGGCTGAAATCAGGATAGAAGAGTTCTATTTTCATCGGATTACTCACATCAACAGATCGAAGTTCGCCAAGGTTCTTTTCACTGAAATTAGCTTTTGGCTTACCGGCAGGATCAAATTCTAACAACTGATTTTCAACGATCACAAAGGCATTGCCCAAATTATCCGTTGTGAGCCATTTCACCTGATTAAATGGAATTGAATGGATCAACACATAATCAGAGACGGTCCAGGATGAAAAAAAGAACAGCAAAAATAATACGAGACAATTTTTCATGGGTTTAACTTACTTTCATTTGACGAAGGACTTCATTGATCTCCTCCATAAAAAGTCTGTCATTGCAAAGTCGGGGAACTTTGTGCTGTCCACCTAATTTTCCTTTGTATTTTAACCAATTGTAAAATGTTCCTTGCGGTACATGTTGAACAATTGGAAATCGCAAAGCCATGTCTTTGTATCGTTTTGCTTCGTAATCGGAATTCAATGACTTCAAAGCAGTATCTAAAACATCGGTAAAATACTCAAGACTTAAAGGGGCTTTCTCAAATTCAATCATCCATTCATGGGCTCCATTTTCACCCGAAGAAAAATAAACCGGAGCAACTGTATAGTCCCTTACCAAAGCTCCTGTCTTTTCACAGGCAATACGAATGGCATTATCGGAATTTTCAATAATTACTTCCTCACCAAATGCATTAATGAACAATTTGGTTCTCCCTGTGATCTTAATTCGATAAGGTTCCTTATTTGTAAATTTTATTGTATCTCCAATCACATACCTCCACAAACCAGCATTTGTTGAAATAACTAACGCATAATTTTTGTTGAGTTCTACTTCATCCAATTGAATAGTGAGCGGATCTTCCTTACCGTACTCAGTCAAAGGCATGAATTCATAGAATACGCCGTAATCGAGCATTAATAACATTTCATCGGATCGCAATCTATCCTGAATTCCAAAAAATCCTTCTGAGGCATTGTATGTCTCAAGATAATTGAACGAATCAGATGGAATTAATTGACGGAACTGATCGCGGTAGGGCGTAAAACTGACTGCACCATGCACGAAGAGTTCTAAATTTGGCCATACTTCCATCAGATTTTTTTTCCCTGTCACTTCCAGTATCCTCCGC
The DNA here is from genome assembly GCA_016720655.1 of Bacteroidota bacterium. Lineage (GTDB taxonomy): Bacteria > Bacteroidota > Bacteroidia > AKYH767-A > 2013-40CM-41-45 > JADKJP01. The sequence continues at coordinate 778,702 of JADKKE010000032.1, read as the reverse complement.
GCCAGAACAAGTGTCCATGTAGGTACTCCACTGATATTTGTGACATTCTCGGAAAGTGTAGCTTTCACCATTTTTTCAATTTTCTCCTCCCACTTATCCATTAGTGCAATGGACAAATCCGGGGTACGAATCCATTGTGCCCAGAAAGGCAAATTTTGCAAAAGAATCGCCGAGATATCTCCATGGAACGAATCATTCCCTTCAATATTTAACTGATGACTACCACCAAGCGCCAATCCCTTACCGGAAAACATCAGAGTTTCAGGATTATTGTGACAATAAATAGCCAGTAAATCCTTGCCGCCTTTAAAATGGCATTCTTCCATTGCTTCCTGACTCACAGGAATAAATTTACTTTTCCCAGCTGTTGTTCCGGAAGATTTTGCAAACCATTTAATATCGCTTGGCCAAAGGATATTCTGTTCCCCTTTCATCAGCCGCTGAATGAAAGGACTCAGGCTTTCGTAATTCTGGATTGGAACTCTGTTCTTAAAGTCCTCAACCGTTCGAATTGATTTGTAATCGAAGCTCTGTCCCCATTCTGTTGACCTTGCCGACTCGATAAGTTTATTGAACCAGTCCTGCTGAACTTCATGTGGATACTTGATGAACAGTTCGATCTGATGGATCCTCTGCTTCATCAACCAGCTTACTATTGAATTCAGGATGGGCATTCAGAATAATATTAATCAATGAATTTGTTCGGGCACACAATGTTTTTTGAAAATCGAATTCTCACATTAAGCAGAAATTGCTTCCATGTCTTTGTTGATCTTTTTTACCAGCCCTTGCAATACTTTTCCTGGCCCAACTTCTACAAAATGGGTGGCACCATCAACAATCATGTTCTGGATAGTTTGAGTCCATCGGACAGGTCCGGTTAGCTGAGCCACAAGATTTGCACGGATCTCATCCGGCACAGTGACCGGCAATGCATTTACGTTTTGATACACCGGGCAAACAGGGTTTGAAAAATGTGTTGAACGTATCGCCTCAGCGAGTTCAGTTCTGGCAGGTTCCATAAAGGGCGAATGAAATGCCCCGCCGACAGGAAGCACTAATGCTCGCTTTGCACCGGCTGCTTTTAATCGTTCACACGCTATATTGATACCCTCGATGGAGCCGGATATGACCAACTGTCCGGGACAATTATAATTTGCAGCAACAACGATGTGGCCGCTTGCTGATATCTCCGCACAAATGTCTTCGACAATTTTATCATCGAGATTCAATATCGCTGCCATCGTTGAGGGTTGAATTTCACATGCTTTCTGCATTGAAAAAGCACGCGCTTTCACCAGCCGAAGACCGTCCTCAAATGTTAGTGCCTTGTTCGCAACCAGGGCAGAAAATTCACCCAAGGAATGCCCTGCTACCATATCCGGTGTAAAAGAACTCCCCATACTTCGTGCAAGTACTACGGAATGCAGGAAGATAGATGGTTGTGTGACCCGTGTCTGTTTGAGATCTTCTTCTGTTCCGGAAAACATCAGATCCGTGATCCTGAAACCCAGAATTTCATTTGCTTTCTCAAACATATCCTCCGCCTCATTCGAAGAATCATAAAGTTCTTTGCCCATGCCCACAAATTGGGAGCCCTGACCAGGAAATAGAAAAGCCCGTTTCATTCGTCTTTGATTTTTTTTAATGAATGATTTAATCTTTTATAGCACTCATTTTTTTTACAATATAAGTAAAACTTCCTTTTCAAAATCAAGGATATCACATGACCCCAAAAAAAAACTCCGGGAATTATCCGGAGTTTCATTTTAATTATTGGATCTATTAACTTCTTCGTCCGCCAAAGATTCTCAGCAAAGCAAGGAACAGGTTAATGAAATCAAGGTATAGGGTGAGTGCACCAAGAATGCTGAGCTTAGCAGCACTTTCAGAACCACTTTCAACCGTCACACCAATATTTTTCAATTTCTGAACATCATAAGCTGTGAGACCAGTAAATACAATTACCGCAATAAAACTAATTGCATATCCCAAGCCATCACTGCGCATGAACATATTGACCAATGATGCTATGATAATTCCTATCAATGCCATCATTAAAATATTACCCATTTTAGTAAGATCCGTTTTCGTGGTGTACCCCAAGACAGCCATAGTACCAAACATTGCTGCGCTGATGAAAAACACCTGGAATATAAGCCCGTGTGCATAGGCCATAAAAATGAAACTCAAACTAACTCCCATGATCACGGAATACAAAAGGAAAATGCCTGTCAGAGCGGAAGCGGAAAGCCGGTTGAATCCAAGTCCCATGAGCAATACAAAGCCCAATGGAGCAAACATCACCACATAACCAAGAGCAGATAGTCCGCCTTTTTCAACATTGATAAGGTAACTCATATACCCTTCATTCGTCCCGAATACATAGGAAGTGACTGCCGAAATGGCCAATGCAATTCCCATCCAGGAAAATACGCTTGCCATGAAGGTTTTCGCGATCGGTTGTTGCCCGACCTGCGGCTGTTGAACCGCATTAAAATTCCAATTGCTATTGTTGTTTTCCATATTTTTAATTAGAATTTAGAGTTCACAAAGATACGAAATTCAATTCGAATCCTTTGTTACCGTTTTACTCATTCTGTAAATTATGGTTCCGCTTTGTCAAAAACCCTGCCTCTGCCAAAATTTATGAAAGATTGGCAGAAATTAATCGTATAAATTCTGCCCTTGTCTTTTCATTTTCAAATTCACCTGTAAATGCAGAGGTAGTTGCAACGGAGTTTTGCTTCTGAATACCGCGCATTAACATACACAAGTGTTTCGCTTCAATGACCACAGCAACTCCAAGTGGCTTGAGCGTGTCTTGAATACAATCTCTGATTTCAGTGGTGAGCCTCTCCTGAACCTGCAAACGACGGGCAAACGCATCCACGATACGTGGAATTTTACTCAGGCCTACGATACATCCATCCGGAATATAAGCTACATGAGCTTTTCCGAAAAATGGCAAAAGATGATGTTCGCACATGGAATAGATCTCGATGTCCTTTACAATAACCATCTGTCTGTAATCGTCATGAAAAAGAGCTGATTTTAATATTCCTGCAGGATCAAGGTCATACCCATGAGTCAGAAATTGAATGGCTTTTGCCGCACGTTCGGGTGTTTTCATCAATCCGTCACGCTCAATATTTTCACCGATCAACTGAATCGTGGATGCATAATTTTTAGAAATTTTTTCGACGAGTTCCGGATTGTACTGATCAATCTTTGAATAGCCATCCATCTCATTTTCTTCACGCATATTTTTATCTATTGCCATCGTAGAACAAAGTTTAACTACCGAAATATTCTATAAAATTTTTATCTGTTTCCTGAATTTTAATTGAATGCAACTGACAACCCAATTTAACAATCGGATTCTCGATTTGTTTCCATATTTCCACTGCAAGAACTTCTGTGGAACTGAGCTTTCCCTTCATGAAATCAACATCCATGTTCAGATTTTTATGATCAACTTTATCCAAAACATAGTGCTTTAAAAGCAAACTTATTTCGGCAAGATTGGTAACAAATCCTGTCTCCGGATTGATCTCCCCTTTCACGGTCACCCACAATTGATAGTTGTGACCATGCCAGTTTGGATTCGAGCATTTACCGAAAACTTCCTCATTTTTTTCGAGGCTCCAATCCGGACGAGTGAGTTTGTGGGCAGCACTAAATGTTTCTTTTCTAGTAATATAAACCATTGGAAATCTAAAATGTTTACAAAGATACATTTTCAATACACAGGTTAGAAGAAGTCTAAGCTATCTTTGCATCATGAAAATTTTGCTGGTTTCTGCCACCGAAGCCGAACTGGAACCATTTGAAACGATTTGGTTTCGAAAAAATCAGGTTGACAGGCTCGTTTCCGGTGTCGGAATGGTTGCAACTGCCCATTCTCTTACCCGCGAATTACAGAGCAAATCCTATGATCTGGCAATCAATATCGGATTGGCCGGCAGCTTTGACAGAACGTTTAAATTGGGTGAGGTTGTTCGCGTTGTCGAAGACATATTTTCTGAGCTGGGTGCCGAGGATGGAGAAAATATTCTCAGCCTGAAGGAAATGGGTTTGCCCGGTACTGATATCCTGTTAAATCTCGATGAAACCATGAACCCTCATGTGAACAAGTTTCGAAAAGTGAGGGGAATTACAGTGAACACAGTTCATGGAAATGAACAGTCGATTGAAACAATTAAAAAGCGCCTGCACCCGCAAGTTGAAACAATGGAGGGCGCTGCATTCTTTTACGTGTGCGGAAAAGAAGGCGTCTCATCGCTGCAGCTAAGAGCAATTTCGAACTATGTTGAAAAAAGAAACAGGGAAGCCTGGGATATTCCTCTTGCTCTTGCCAATTTAAAAACTGCAGTGACTGATTTGCTGAATATACTTTAATTTATTTTTTTACGTTATCGTGAATACTGACAAAACAATATCAATCGGATTTTCTCCTTGTCCAAATGATACTTTCATTTTTGATGCGCTCATTCATGGGAAAATAGATACTCAGGGATTCAAATTCCTTCCAATACTTGAAGACGTAGAGAACTTAAATCAAAAAGCTTTTCGAAATGAACTTGATGTGACCAAATTGAGTTTCCATGCATATGCTCAGGTCATGAATAATTACCAATTACTCACATCGGGCAGTGCCCTTGGAAATGGAGTGGGGCCAATGTTTATTGCACGAAAGAAAAGTATAAACCCCGAACTCGAATTCAATTCCGTTGCTATTCCGGGAAAAAACACAACTGCCAATTTCCTTTTTAGCATCTTTTACCCGAACATTAAATTGAAAAAGGAAATGATCTTTTCGGCTATTGAAGATGCAGTGTTGAGCGGTGAAACTGATGCCGGTGTCATCATCCACGAAAACAGATTCACTTACCAGCAGAAAGGACTCACTAAAATCGCTGACCTTGGTGATTTATGGGAGAAAGCAACCGGACAGCCGATTCCCCTCGGCGGGATTGCAATTCGAAGAAATATGTCTGATGAAACTAAATCTTTGATCAATAAACTCGTTCGGAAGAGCATTGAATTCGCATTTGCAAATCCGCATGAAAGTGATTCTTACGTTCAACAACATGCTCAGGAAATGGATCCCGATGTGCGGCAGAACCACATTAATTTATACGTAAATGATTACTCGATTGAATTGGGTGAAAAAGGAAAAAATGCAATTCGCTTCCTCTTTCAGAAAGGCCGGGAAGCAGGAATGTTGCCTGAGGGGAGTCCGGATTTATTTGTAAAATAAATGGAATTGGCGAAACAAGACATTGTCCTTACCTTGTTATCAGAAAAATAAAATAAATTATGATTGTTGTTACCGGAGCAGCCGGATTTATTGGAAGTAGTCTCGTGAGTCGCTTGCTTGAAGATGGCTATCGGGACATCGTTGTGGTCGACGACTTTTCTAAACACGAAAAAGACGCGAATCTCGAAGGCAAGAAAGTCAGCGCTTTTGTTGAACGAAAAGAATTTATAACCTGGTTGAATCTCAACCACCGATTTGTACAAATCGTTTTTCATATTGGTGCAAGGACGGATACTACTGAATTCGACACCACCATTTTTAATGAACTAAATCTGAATTATACAAAATCTGTATGGAATGCATGTGTAGAGTTTGGACTACCTCTTGTTTATGCGTCTTCCGCAGCAACATACGGAAGTGGTGAATTCGGATACAAAGACGATCATGAACTAATCCAGAAACTCAAACCTCTGAATCCCTATGGAGATTCTAAAAATGATTTTGACAAATGGGCACTTCAACAGGATCGTAAACCTTTTTTCTGGGCGGGATTAAAATTTTTTAATGTATACGGCCCGAATGAATACCACAAAGGCCGCATGGCTTCTGTTATCTTTCATGCTTTCAACCAGATCCTGAAAGATGGAAAGATGAAACTCTTTCGTTCACATCGCCCGGATTTCAAGGATGGCGAACAATTGCGGGATTTCATTTATGTAAAAGATGTTACCAGTGTTTGTATGTTTCTCCTGAATCACCGCAAAAATTCCGGAATTTATAACCTCGGTTCTGGGAAGGCAAGAACGTTTCTGTCCCTTGCACAAAATACATTTTCAGCACTGAACAAATCTACCAACATTGAATTCATTGATACTCCAATTGACATTCGTGATAAATACCAGTATTTCACAGAAGCGAATATGAACAAACTGAGATCAATCGGATATGCAGAACCTTTTTATTCCCTGGAAGACGGGATTCACGATTATGTTGTGAATTACCTGAGCGGACACAAATACCTCTAAGTAACTTTTACAATATTCCTTGGTCTACTTGTCTTTTATTATTTTCATTTCCTGAATAAGTCGATCGGCACCACCGAGTTTTTCAATAATAAAAAGTGTGAACCGGATATCCAAAGAAATAGTTCGTGTTAACTTTTCATCGAAAACATAATCACTCATCACTCCTTCGGATGCACGGTCAAATGAAGTTCCGATAAGTTCTCCTTTGTCGTTCAGCACAGGACTCCCTGAATTTCCGCCTGTTGTTTGCGTACTGGTGAGAAAAGCAAGCGGTACACTTCCATTCGATTCATACTGACCGAAATTCCTTGTCGCATACAATTCCTTGAGTTTTTCCGGCACCTGGAAATCATCATCATTCAGATTCCCCTTTTCAATTAATCCATCCAGGTTTGTTTGCCACTTGTAAATTACTCCATCCCGTGGATTCATGCCTTGTATAGAACCGTATGTCACACGTAGAGTGGAATTCGCATCCGGATAAAATTGTTTTACAGTATCCATCTGAAGAATTCCCTCCATGTATTTACGAAGCAATTTTGCTGAACCCTGAACGAAGGCATTGTAAGACGGTTGGATTTTCTCCTTTTGAAAATCCTGGATGTTTATAGCAAGCTTCCAGGCTGGATCTTTCGTCAGCTTTTTGATTTCCACGGACCCAAAATTATTCAACATTGACAACAATTTTTCCTGCTTTAAAAAGATGGTTTTAGAATACAGCTCTTCGGTATACTTCATGAAATCACCGGAAAAATCATTTTTAATCCGAACTAAAATATCCGGTCTCAGGCTGTCTGACATATTTTCATCACTCAATTTCAACATAGAAAAACATACTTTTTTGTCTGTTGATTTTGAATAACTTTTGAAAAATCCATTCACCATTTTTTTAGTTTTTTCGAGCTGCACTTCTACTTCTTTTTCATCGGCATGAATATTTCTTCGCAACTCAATCAGCTTCTTAAAAGACAATACATAGTTCAGCAACTCGATTCCCATTAAAGATTCTGATGTATAATCTAAAGCATGTCCGAAAACTTTGCCTTTCGAATAAATTTCGCTGAAATCATTTAGTAAATTCCCAAACTCAGCTCTTCGCATTGAATCAGCAAGCGTCCACTCCAGAAATTGCTTATCAAAACCTTTTCTCTTTAAAATTGATTCATGCTTACGCAGATTTTGATTTTCAAGACTCCATTTTTTATAATAATTGGCCAGAGTCCTGTACTTTGCGGAATAATTTAATTGAATTGTATCATTGGTCCCCATCGCCTCCTTCCAAATTTTTAAACGCTGTTCTCGAATTCTAACTTTGTCTGCATTCGTTTGAGAATACACCATTTCCAATCCCTCTGCAGGAAGGTATTCATTGGTTTTACCGGGAAAGCCCATGATCATTGCAAAATCTCCTTCTTTGATTCCGCTTATATTAATTGGTAAAAAATAGCGGGGAGAGAAGGGTTTATTTTCTTTCGAATAATCAGCAGGGTGATTGTCTTTCCCTGCATAAATTCTAAAAAGTGAAAAATCTCCGGTATGCCTTGGCCACATCCAGTTATCCGTGTCCGATCCAAAATTTCCTATCGCTTTCGGAGCTACACCAACAAATCGAATGTCGGTGAACACTTCAGTGATGAAAAGATAGAATTCATTCCCCTGATAAAACGATTTGGTGAATGCTTTGTAATGGGTACCAGAAATGGCCGCTTTTTCCAGATTATCAGTAATCAACTTAATAACACTTTGCCTTTTCATCTCTGACATCGTATCCGAAATAAAAGGCAGAATTTGCTCGCTCACATTTCTGATTTCAATAATAAAAGTTGCAGTAAGTCCGGGACAAGGCAATTCCTCCTCGAAAGACTTCGCCCAATATCCATCTTTGATATAATTTTTTTCAAGAGTACTCAAGGACTGAATCTGACTAAAACCACAATGATGATTGGTGAGTAATAAACTTTGTGACGATATTAACTCTCCCGTACAACCACCTCCAAACTGAACCACCGCATCTTTAAGACTCGTGTGATTGATACTATAAATATCATCTGCTGAAATTTTCATTCCAAGATCTTTCATCTCCGCTTCGTTAACATGACCCAACAAATTCGGAAGCCACATTCCTTCTTTTGCAAATGAATAATTTGAAAAGAGAAGGAGGAAGTTCAAACTCAATAGATGAAGACAATTCACAGATTTGCCCATTAGTTTTAGTGTATACGTATTGCAAATTAAACCAGATTGACACTAAAAAAAAAGCCCGCCATAAGGCAGGCTTTCCAATTTATTAATATTCTTTATTTTTCTTCCATGACAGTAAGCTCCTTTTGAATATCGAGGAGTGTAGATTTTATTCTTTCGAAAGAATTTTTCATTGCCATTTTATCAACGAAATCATCTGCAAAAGGAATCTCCGGAGCAGAGAAAGGCACATTTACCGGGTTATCACTGAGCTGATCGGTTTCAATGTCGCTAACGTTGACAAGCACAATCTCCTCATCTTTCAGACGACTCTTCATTTCCTTCAACTCAGTCTTTGCACCTTTCAGTGTAAATCCCTTTTCCTTGACGAGGTGATAAATCTTTTTGAAATTTTCAATATCACTATAGGTGTACAAACGATTTCCTTTTTTATTCGTTGCCGGCTTGATTATATCGAATTCCTTTGACCAAAAGCGAATATGCGATGTGTTCACATCAAACATTGAAGCAACTTCTCCAATGGTATAATATAATTTCTCTATTTCTTTCTCTTTGTATGGCATAGTCTTTATAAATAGATCTGTAGTGTACGAATATAGCAATTTAATCAAACATGAGGAAGCACAAGAATCAGGGTTATAAACATTTGTTGGTGGGAAAACCGAGGGATACCGGATTCATAAATTCCTCAGCAGTTTGATTGTGACAGTGTTAAATGGCAGGAAATCTCCCATACAATTTACTCAAAATTCCTTCCTTGCCTTGTATCTGAGTATCCAGGCTTGACCGGACTAGTCAAACGATTGTCCGGCTCTCGCAGAAATTTCAAGCATTTTTTCGTATTCCTCAGGTGTCAGATCGCTGTAATAGAAATTCACGGGATTCACAGGGTTGCCGTTCTTGCGCACCTCATAATGCAAATGCGGTCCAGTCGATGATCCTGAATTTCCAACATAGCCAATTAAATCTCCCCTGCTTATCTTTTGTCCGGGACGAACCACAATCCGACTCATGTGACCGTAAAGAGATTCATATCCGTAGCCATGATTGATAATGACATTGTTCCCATACCCTCTTCCATCGTACTCCAGCTTTGTCACTGTTCCATTTCCTGTGGAATGAATTTCAGTACCTACCGGTGCGGTAAAATCCATTCCGGCATGCAATTTTACTGTCTTGTAAATTGGATGCACACGCATTCCATAACCTGAAGCTACGCGTGTAAGATCCTTGTTGGCAACCGGCTGTATAGCCGGAATGGATGCTAACATGGTCGCTTTATTCTTCACCAATTCCCAAACCTCGTCGTAGGATTTGGATTGGACATACAGTTGTTTAGAAAGCTTATCAATTTTTTTTGTGACATCTACAATTAGATCTGAATTGTAATTATCGCGTAAGGCCCGATACCTGTCCAATCCGCCATAGCCTGCTTCGCGAATTGTTGATGGAATAGGTTCAGCTTCAAAGATGACCCGGTAAATGGTATTGTCCCGCTCCTGCATATCATCCAAAACAGCATCAATCTGTTCGGATCTTTGTTTGAGCAATTCAAGCTGATAAGTAGTTTCATCCAACTGCCTGCGCAAGCGCTTCTCCTTCGGTGAGTCAAAGAAATTATATGCGAAGAGCATGATGAATGCACCGAATACAACAGCAGTCGCCAGCCAACCAAGAACGCGAAGCAATCGCTTTCTCCAGGTGACAACCACGCGCTCATACTTGAGGCTGTGAGTGTTGAAATGGTATTTTACATTTGCCATTTTTTCGCAGGTACAGGTTTCCTGATTATCTTCGCAGGATTCAAAATTGTTGCAAATATACGCCCTTGAGGCATTTATCCCAAAAAATAGAATATGACTTCCGCTGAGATCAGAATCGCATTTCTGGAATTTTTCCGTAGTAAAGAACATCAGATTGTTCCATCAGCACCGATGGTGGTGAAGAACGATCCTACTTTGATGTTCACCAATGCCGGAATGAACCAGTTCAAAGATATCTTCCTCGGCAATAGTCCTGTAAAGTACAAACGTATTGCGAATACTCAAAAATGCCTTCGCGTTTCCGGAAAACACAATGATCTCGAAGAAGTTGGAATAGATACCTACCACCATACCATGTTTGAAATGCTGGGAAATTGGTCCTTTGGTGATTATTTCAAAAAGGAAGCAATTGCATGGAGCTGGGAATTGCTTACAGAAATTTACAAACTTCCTAAAGACAGATTATACGTTACCGTATTTGAAGGTGATCCAAAGGAAAAACTTTCTTTCGATCAGGAAAGTTACGACTGCTGGAAAGCGCTGATTGCTGAAGATCGAATCCTCAAAGGAAACAAGAAAGATAATTTCTGGGAAATGGGTGATCAGGGTCCCTGTGGTCCTTGTACTGAAATTCATGTAGACTTGCGTTCAGAAGAAGAACGAAAAAAAGTTGACGGAAAAAATCTGGTCAATGCCAGCCATCCTCAGGTGATTGAAATCTGGAACAATGTATTCATGGAGTTCAACAGAAAAGCAGATTCCAGCCTGGAAGTTCTTCCTGCTCAACATGTGGATACAGGAATGGGATTTGAACGCCTCTGCATGGCATTGCAAGGCAAAACTTCCAATTACGATACCGATGTATTCCAACCAATGATTCAGTTCATAGCTGCCCGTGCCGGCATAAAGTACGGTGCAGATGAAAAAACAGACATCGCGATGCGCGTAATGGTTGATCACATCCGCGCGATCACTTTTGCAATCGGTGACGGACAATTGCCAAGTAATAACAAAGCCGGTTATGTAATTCGCCGAATTCTTCGCAGGGCTGTACGCTATGCTTTTACTTTCCTGAATTTTAAGGAACCTTTCCTGAATAAACTTGTCCCGCTTCTGGCTGAACAATTTAAAGATATTTTTCCGGAAGTAAAATCGCAACAGGATTTTATTCAGCGGGTAGTTCAGGAGGAAGAACAGGGATTTTTACGCACACTGGACACCGGCATCCGAAAATTCGAAGAAAACAAAAGCAAAAATATAAGTGGAGAATTTGCTTTTGAATTGTATGACACCTTTGGTTTCCCGATTGATCTGACTCAATTGATGGCGAGGGAAAAAGGAATAGATGTAGACATGGATGGCTTTTCGAAAAATCTTGAAAAGCAAAAAGAAAGATCCAGAGCCGCGGCAAGTATGGATACGGATGACTGGGTTTTGCTCCGGGAAGAAAGTGATGTGGAATTTGTCGGCTATGATGAATTTGAATGTGATTGCGTAATCCTTCGATACCGCAAAGTAAAATCCAAAACAAAGGAACAGTTCCAGCTCGTTCTGAATAAGACTCCATTTTATGCAGAGAGTGGCGGACAGGTTGGTGACACAGGAACTTTAGTTTCTGCCAATGAACGTGTCATCATCACGGATACGCAGAAAGAAAATAATTTAATCATTCATTTTTGTGATAAGCTGCCGGAAGATTTGCTTGCAAAATTTAATGCTGGGATCAACCACGAAAACCGAAGAATGATCACCAACAATCACTCTGCCACACACCTGATGCATTCCGCATTAAAAAAAGTATTGGGAGAACATGTCAACCAAAAAGGCTCACTCGTAAATGCAGAGCATACGCGGTTCGACTTTTCTCATTTTAGTAAGGTAACGGACGAAGAAATTGCCCGAATTGAAAAGATGGTAAACGAAAAGATTCGTGAAAACATTCAACTCGATGAACAAAGAAATGTTCCTGTCCAAAAAGCATTGGAAATGGGAGCTACTGCATTGTTTGGTGAAAAATATGGTGAAACAGTTCGTGTAATAACTTTTGATCCAACATATTCCCGAGAACTTTGCGGGGGAACGCATGTGCCTTCAACCGGTCAAATCGGATTGTTCAAAATCGTTTCTGAAGGAGCTGTTGCTGCCGGCGTGCGACGAATCGAAGCCATCACTGCAGACAAAGCAGATGCTTACTTCAAACAACAAGAAGATAAGCTGAAAGAATTAAATGAACTCTTGAAAAATCCGAAGGATCTGAGCGATCGAATCAGGCAGATTTTAGAAGAAAATGTTGCACTCCAGGAAAATATAAATCAGATCATTTCCAAAAAGGCTCAGGGAATAAAAAACGATTTAATTTCCCGTGTTAAAGAAGTGAATGGAATTAATGTGATCGTCGACAAACTTGATTTACCGACAGCAGATTCTATCAAGAATATTTCTTTCGAATTAAAAAATCAAATAGATAATCTATTCTTTCTTGCCGGCGCGGAAATCGATGGGAAGGCACATTTATCATTGATCATCAGTGAAACCCTGATCAAAGATAAAAACCTGAATGCAAAGACTATCATCAGCGAATTGAGTAAAGAGATCCAAGGTGGCGGTGGCGGTCAGCCTTTTTATGCTACTGCAGGAGGAAAAAATCCGAATGGAATTGAAAAAGCACTTGAAAAAGGAAGAAGTCTTGTATTGGGATTGAAGTGAGAAAAGGTATAAGGTATAAGGTATAAGGTATAAGGTATAAGGTATAAGGTATAAGGTATAAGGTATAAGGTATAAGGTATAAGGTATAAGGTAAAAGGTATAAGGTATAAGGTAAAAAGTAAAAAGTAAAAAAGTATGAAGTATGAAGTATGAAGTATGAAATAAAGAACGCCCTTACCTAATACCTAATACTTAATACTTAATACCAATATAACCCAAATCTCAACCATCTGCTCATCCATAAAACTCATACTCATACCTCGTTCCGAAATGCTTATCACGGCCTCCACGGGATGTATCTATTTCGAATGTTTGCTCGGTGATGATATTGCCGGCCTCGTCGTATTCGTAAATATTTTTCTTTAACAACATTCCACTCCCGTCAAACAACTCCTGAGTGAGCATCCTGTCCTGTTCATCATACGTGTATCGCATGGACTTGGAATAAAAATCCTTGTAGTGACGCTCAAGTACATTTCCTCTCTCGTCATAAGCCGTTGTAATTGCGGCTATGAGTTTACCATCCGGCGTGGTTTGCACAGATGATACTTCTTTCCCTTTTTCATTGAGCCTGACTACTGTTTTACTTTTTACTTTTCCGTCAGGATGAAATTCCAATTCTTCAATCTCATTTGAATCAGAATTTTGTAAAAATGTAAGACGTTCGATAACCACACCATTTTTATCGGTACGTATTCTTTCAATCAGGCTGCCGGATTCGTCGTACTTCATCTCTTCTTTGGAATCGAAATCCCCCTCCTCATCAAACCGTTTTATCTCTGAAATATTTTCTTTCCCATCATACGAATATTCAATTTTCTCACCCGCATCATCCCCATAATATTTTATTTCCTCTAGCAAGTGCCCTTTTTCATTTCTCTTCAATGCGCGTCGTTCAGTGACGTCGTCAATCGCATAGAGCAGAACATGCTCCTCTAGTTTTCCCAGGGCAGAATAGGTATATGAATTGCGTTCTTCCAATTCACCTTCATTGTCGAACTTAGACTCCATAAGAATATTTCCAGTGCTGTCCATTTCAACAACCAGTTCGAGGAATTCTTCATCCGCTTTATTCATTAACTCCGAAAAGCTGTAATTTTTATACCGCTGGGTGAAACGACGTACGGTTTTAATTTGTGCTGACATAAATTCAGGTATTATAATTTTGATTAGGCAAAGGTATTTACTTCCTTTTCTGTAATTTTTTATCCGACAAAATCACCAGTCGTTCAATCACATTTCGCAATTCACGTATATTCCCGGTCCAGGGTTTTCCCTGAAGTGCCTGCAATGCATCCGCAGAAAATGCTTTGAGCGGCATTCCATAATCTTCGCAAATCTCCTTCACAAAATGTTCTGCAAGAATAGGAATATCATCTTTGCGCTCAACAAGAGATGGAACATGAATTACAATGACACTAAGGCGATGGTATAAATCTTCTCTGAAATTTCCCTTTTCAATTTCCGCTTTGAGATCTTTATTCGTCGCCGCAAGAACCCGTGGCGAAACCTGAATTTCCTTCTCTCCTCCTACTCTGGTAATTTTATTTTCCTGCAATGCACGAAGTACTTTTGCCTGAGCAGAAAGACTCATGTCCCCGATTTCATCAAGGAACAAAGTTCCATGATCCGCCTGCTCAAATTTTCCGATCCGCTGCTTGATGGCAGATGTAAACGCACCTTTTTCATGGCCGAACAACTCACTCTCAATCAACTCGGAAGGAATTGCAGCACAATTCACCTCAACAAGCGATCCTGACGCTCTCTGGCTTTTCTCGTGAATCCAGCGAGCCACCAGTTCCTTCCCTGTCCCATTTCCTCCTGTTATCAATACACGTGCATCTGTTGGAGCAACCCTTTCGATCATGGTTCTGATCTGATCAATTGATGCCGACTTCCCAATCATTTCCCGGGTTTTAAAAACCTTGCGTTTGAGTGACTTGGTTTCAGTAATCAGTGATGAACGGTCCATTGCATTTCTTACTGTCACCAACAAACGATTTAAGTCCGGTGGTTTGGCGATGTAATCATAAGCTCCTTTTTTAATCGCTTCAACCGCGGTTTCAATTGTTCCGTGTCCTGAAATCATAACGACCGGCAAATCCGGATTCATTTCCTGCAATTTGCTGAGTACTTCAATACCATCCATTTTCGGCATTTTAATATCACACAAAACCAAATCGAAATTCCCTGCCTCGGCTTTTTTTAATCCTTCCAATCCATCAGCAGCTTCATCAACTTCAAATTTCTCGTACTGCAAAATATCCCGCAAGGTATTCCGGATTGCTTTTTCATCGTCAATAATCAAAATTCGCGGCATAGCTGGATCAGTTTTCAGGATTCGAAGGGCGAAAGTACAAAATCAGGAGGATTCAGAAGGATACGCTTGTGAAGGATAGTAGTTTTAATCGGGAGAAATCATCCTGAGCTTGGTTGCATTTGCCTGGATGTGCCGGGCTTAGGCTAAAACACCTTCTTGCCTCAGACATTTCCAAAGAGCACCTTCTTTCAAGGAGTACTCTGACAATTTCATTTGGGAGATGGAATACTTCTGGAGAACCAAATTGGTAATGATACTTGCAAGGACAATCATATCTACTCTCATCTTGAGCAGTCCTTTCATTTGCTTACGCTCTTTTCGTGTGGAGCGAATCAGACTTTCATGCAGATTGAAATAATCATTCAGTTGAAATTCATACGTGCAAGATTTATGCTTGTCAGGCCTGGAATCCCGGGAAGGTGCAATCATTTCAGCATAAGACTCAAAGGATCCTGAAGAACCAATAATACATTGTACCGGAAAATCCTGTATGGCTTTCGAAAGACTTTGCAGTTGAAATTCCAAAAATTTTTCAATTTCACTTATTTGAGAATTGCTGATCGGATCCGAGGGAGAGAAATGTTCCAATAAACGGGCAACTCCGATATTGTAACTCCCTTTCCAGAATATTTTTTCATTGGAACCAATAATAAATTCAACACTTCCCCCACCAATATCCATCATCAATACAGGATGAGGAGACAATTCGACACATTGCCGGATTCCAAAGTATATTAATTCAGCTTCCTGTTCTCCTTTGATCACCGAAATTTTTATGCCTGTTTTTGCGAATACTTCCTCAACAAATTCCGAACCATTGGAGGCTCCCCGTACCGCAGACGTTGCAAACGCATGAATATGATTCACGGAAAAATTCCGGATTTGCCTGGCAAAATTTACCACCGCCTTAACTCCTCTTTGAAATGGAACTTTCTCTATAAAATTCCTTTCAATCGCTCCCTCTCCAAGCTTAACAACACTTTTTGATTCATGGAGAACAGTGTATGTATAATCACTGTTGGCCTCTACGATCAACAAGTGAAATGTATTGGTACCAAGATCCAGGATCGCATGCTTCATGGTGAATCTATTTCTTCACTCCAATCAAGGAAATCTAGTTCAGTGAATCGTGTTCTTTTAAAATATATGAAAAAATTTCATCCTGAAATCTTCCATTAGTTATGATACCTCAGCCACTTCCACATTTCACGGTACGAAACCTTTTTACCATACATGAGAATACCTGTCCTGTAAATTTTTCCGGCCAGCCAGGTGGTAAAAATAAACCCAAGTATCAGTAACACCATGGATAAAATAATCTGATAAGCTGGTACACCAAAAGGAATTCTAACCATCATCACAATGGGGGAAGTGAAAGGAATGATCGAAAACCAAAAAGCTACATTTCCCTGCGGATTGTTAATCACATTTATCGCAGCAACGTAAGCGATGATGAGAGGAATTGTTACCGGCAACATGAATTGCTGCGTATCCGTTTCAGAATCAACAGCAGCTCCTATAGCAGCAAAAAGTGCGCTGTACAGAAGGTATCCTGCAAGAAAATAAAAGATAAACATTGCAATGAGCAGAGGGAAATTTATAGAAGACAGCATATCGGTAACTTTAGTACCGGCCTCTCCATTTTCCTGCATAAATTGCTGTTGCAGGGCTTGATTGCTTTGCATCCCCGGCTGCACTTTCATCATTGTTTCAATTTTTTCTTTCTCTGACTTTCCATTCAGCATCACAGAAGTCACACCTGTATAAACGATCGAGCTGAGTACAACCCACAATAAAAATTGTGTAAGACCAACCAAGGCAACGCCTACAATTTTTCCCATCATCAACTGAAATGGCTTTACAGAAGAAATGATCACTTCCACAATTCTGCTGGTTTTCTCTTCCATCACACCACGCATCACCATAGCTCCATAAATAAAAATAAAAAGATATATCAGAAGGCCACCGGCAAATCCCAAGTAGGAAGTTAGCGGAGTGCTGGTTTCCTTATTCTTCATATCCCGGGTACGGATGTCAACATCAGTACGTATTGATTTCAATTTTTCTTCATCGATTCCTGCTTCTACATATTTTTGTGTGTTGATTTCTTTCTCGATAGTAAATTTGATTTTCGAGATCACATCAAGTCCGGGCTGAGATTCAGAGTAGAATGTAATCGCTTTTTCAAGAAGTGAAATATTCGGAGTAGCCGGAATGTAAAGAACTCCAAACAGTCCTTGAGCTTTGCTTCTGCCACGCAAACTATCTACAGGATCTTTGGAGTAAATAAAATGCAAGCGATCACTGTCTTTAAATTTTCCATCAAACAAATGAGAATCATCAATCACAGCAATTGTTTTCACTTCGGTATCTACTCTGTCAAGCATGAAAGCCGCGACAAAAATTCCACCCATCAGCAAAGGACCTAATATAGTCATGAGCAGGAAGGACTTTTTACGGACACGCGTGAGGTATTCACGCCGGATAACAAGAAGTATTTTATTCATAGAATGACGACAGTTTAATAATTCGAGGAATCGCTTGAAAATGGACAGGGATTAAATGGAAACCTTTTCTTCATGTTTTCTTGCTTCACCTACCTTTTGAATGAAAATATCATTCATCCCCGGTATAATCTCCCTGAACCCCAAAATCTGAACATGAGGCATGAGCAATTGCAATAATTCATTTGTGGAATGATCTCCGATCATTCGAATATTCGCGATCTGATGATCTGATTCTTCCTTGAGATCCAACAGCTCAAAACCTGTCCATAGAGCATTGGTAAACGCTATTTTATTTCCAATGTATTGGATTTCGTAAGAATTGGATTTGTATAATTTCCGTATGTCTTTAACTGCTCCTTCGAGTATTACTTCAGCATTATTAATCAAGGCAATATGGCTGCACAACTCTTCCACACTTTCCATCCGATGTGTAGAAAGTACAATTGTAACACCTTTCTCTTTGAGTTCAAGAAGTTCGTTCTTGATGAGCTCCGCATTGATGGGGTCAAATCCTGTAAATGGCTCATCGAGAATCAGAAAAGTCGGATCATGCAAAATGGTTGTTATAAATTGAACTTTTTGTGCCATCCCTTTCGACAATTCTTCGACTTTCTTTTTCCACCAGGTCTGGATTTCAAATTTCTCAAACCAGTATTTTAATTTTCGCATGGCGTCTGCCCTGGACAAGCCTTTCAGTTGGGCGAGATACAAAGCTTGTTCACCAACCTCCATCTTTTTGTACAAACCACGTTCTTCAGGCAAGTAACCCATGTGTGCTATGTGTCCTTCGTTGAGAGCTTGTCCGTTGAATAAAATTCTCCCGGCATCCGGAGCTGTGATTTGTGTGATAATTCGGATCAGCGAAGTTTTGCCTGCTCCATTCGGACCAAGTAATCCAAATACACTTTGTTGGGGAATGTGCAAAGTCACGTCACGAAGTGCAACATGATTTGCATACCGCTTCGTGACATTTTCAATTTCAATAATGTTCATACGTATTGTTAAGCGATCAAAAATAACAATCCCCGGCTAAATTCAGCCGGGGATTGAAATATTATTAGAAAAATCAGGAATGAAAAAACTCCCTCATCTTATCATAAAAGCTTTTGTCTCCTTTTCCCGGGTTTGGTTTAAAATTTGGAGATTGACGCAATTGATCGAGTAATTTCTTTTCTTCAGAAGAAAGATGCTGTGGCGTCCAAACGTTGATATTGACCAACAAATCACCTCGCCCGTAGCTATTCACCGATGGAAGGCCTTTCCCCTTCAGTCGCAATACTTTCCCTGCCTGAGTACCTGCATCAATTTTAACTTTCGCTTTACCTTCAAGGGTTGGAATTTCAACAGATATTCCTAGTGCAGCATCTGCAAAATTCAGATACAAATCATGTAAAAGCTGGTTTCCATCCCGATGAAAATGCGGGTGCAGCGCCTCTTCAATTATAATCAAAAGATCTCCGGGTATACCCCCCCGTTCTGCTGCATTTCCTTTTCCACTAACCGTAAGTTGCATCCCTTCACCTACACCTGCAGGAATATTAATCGAAATTACTTCTTCACCTCTTTGCACACCCGAGCCGGAACACGTCTTACACTTATCAGCGATGGTTTGTCCTTCGCCATGGCAAGTTGGGCAAGTTGCCGTGGTTCTCATCTGACCAATGAAGGTATTCGTCACTCTGTGTACCTGACCGGTACCGGCGCAAGAAGCACAGCGGTGAAAAGATGCCCCATCCTGTGCTCCGGAACCTTTGCATGTTGCACAACCTACAAGTTTATTAACCTTGATTTTCTTTTCAACTCCATGTGCAATTTCTTCGAGAGTCAATTTAACTTTAATGCGAAGATTGGTACCCCGATTCACCCTTCTGCCACCACCTCCGCGATTTCCTCCGAAGAAACTCTCAAACGGACTGCCTTCAGAACCAAAGATATCTCCAAAATGAGAGAAGATATCTTCCATGTTCATTCCTCCTCCACCATACCCACCGTTTCCGCCTACACTTTGGTGACCAAACTGATCGTAGCGCTGCTTCTTTTCAGTATTGCTTAGCACTTCGTAAGCTTCAGCTGCTTCTTTAAATTTGTCTTCTGCTTCTTTGTTGCCGGGATTTTTATCCGGGTGAAATTTCAATGCCATTTGACGGTAAGCTTTTTTTATCTCAGCTTCCGTCGCATTTTTTTGCACCCCGAGTACTTCGTAGTAATCTCTTTTAGACATAATCAGTATTCAGATTGAAGCGAAATCCCGATCGGATCCGAACGGGTTTCCTTCCGTATATTTAATTCCCTACAATTACTTTTGCGTGACGTATTACTTTATCATTAAGGTAATATCCCCTTTCAACTTCTTCGATTACTTTTCCTTTCAAGTCTTCTGTCGGAGCTGGCACATTTGTAATTGCATCATGCAAATCGGCATCAAACAGTTTTCCGGCAGCATCCATGGCTTTGAGCCCTTTTGATTCTGTCGTTGATTTAATTTTGTTATAAATCAATTGCACACCTTCTTTCACTGATTCTGCTTCCTTTGTTTGAGGAAATGATTTCAACGCTCGTTCCAGGTCATCAATGATGGGAAGAATGGACAGGAAAATATCTGCTCCTGCCATCTTGTTTTGCTCAATCCGATCACGTGCAACCCTTTTCTTATAATTATCAAATTCCGAAAAGAGCCTTAAGAGTCTGTCCTTTGTTTCGGATAATTCTACCTCGAGTTTAGCAACCGGATCTAATTCCGCTTCTTCTGCTGCCGGCAATGCTGCTTCATCGAATGGTTTCTCGTCTTGATTCATATCCGCGGGTATGGATTTTTCTTCTGAATTCTGGTCAATTGTCTGATTCATATCGTGATTGGACTTCATATCAGGATTTATTTTTTTTCGAAAATTGAAGGCTTTTAGCTTTCTCAAGGATTTTGCCACGTGATTCTGAAAAGCCAAATTGTCAGGGTATAAATGAAAAGACAGAAGAACACAGGCTCTTCTGTCTTTTCCTATGAATTTAATGCTGTTTATTTGACAACGAGCTTTTCCAGCTGTTGTTCAAGGGTTGCTCCTCTAAGATCTTTGGCAATTATTACACCTTTTTCATCGATCAGCCAATTGGTAGGGATCGACTGAACTCCGTATAAACGGGCTGCATCAGAATACCACCATTTGAGGTCACTCACGTGATTCGGCCATTCCAAAGCATCTTGTTTGATTGCTCCCAGCCATGGGTCTTTCGCTTTGTCGAGAGATACACTATAGATAGTGAATCCTTTTGCTTTCGAATATTTCGCGTTTTTGTACTTGTGGAATGCTTTTACAACATTTGGATTTTCCATCCTGCAAGGTCCGCACCAGGATGCCCAAAAGTCGATCAAAACGATTTTCCCTCTCAAAGAAGAAAGCGGGAGTGCCTTGCCATCCGCTGTGTTCAATTTGATATCCGGAGCAAGGTTCCCAATTTCAGTTCCAACTGGAAGCTGCTGTGCAGAAATCCGTGAAATCCCGGAAGAAAGGAGAACGACAATTAAAAGAGCTATTTTTTTCATTATTTTGGTTTTGAAGGCTTCCTTTAGACAAAAATCCTGCCAATTAGCTTGCAAATATAGTGATTTACACAGAAATCCAGAACTCTCAAACCCTTGTTATGCTTGCTCCCAGAGCATTAAGTCGCTCATCGATTCTTTGGTATCCCCGGTCGATCTGTTCAATATTATGGATTACACTCTTTCCTTTGGCCGACATGGCAGCGATCAACAAAGCGACTCCTGCCCGGATATCAGGTGAAGTCATCTGAATTGCGCGAAGTGGAAATTTCCTATTCAGTCCTATCACTGTTGCCCGGTGTGGATCACACAAAATAATCTGCGCACCCATGTCAATGAGTTTATCGACGAAAAACAAACGACTCTCAAACATTTTTTGATGAATCAGGACAGTTCCATTGGCTTGCGTTGCCGTGACCAGAATCACACTCAACAAATCGGGAGTAAAGCCGGGCCAAATTGCATCGGCTACAGTGAGAATAGATCCGTCGATGAACGTTTCTATTTCATAATGCTCTTGTCGTGGCAGGAATAAATCATCACCACGCCTCTCCATTTTTATTCCCATTCTCTCAAACACCCCAGGGATGACACCAAGATTTTCGTAGCTCACATCCTTAATTGTGATCTCCGATTTCGTCATTGCAGCAAGCCCTATGAAAGAGCCTATTTCAATCATGTCGGGTAATAATTTATGAGTAGTTCCTTTCAAACTCCCGACACCTTCAATTTTCAAAAGATTAGAACCAATGCCGGAAATTTTTGCCCCCATCCTGTTCAGCATGTTGCACAATTGCTGGATGTAAGGTTCACAAGCTGCATTGTAAATCGTAGTTTGACCTTCAGCCAAAACAGCAGCCATGACAATGTTCGCAGTTCCTGTTACTGAGGCTTCGTCCAACAACATGTAACATCCCTTCAGTTTTTTTGCCTTGACATTGTAAAAACTATCCTTGTCGTTGTAGTCAAACTCTGCACCCAGACTTTGAAAGCCAATGAAGTGAGTATCCAGCCTTCTTCTTCCAATTTTGTCACCACCCGGTTTCGGGATCCTGGCCTTTCCAAAGCGTGCCAGCAGTGGCCCTACAATCATTATAGACCCTCGCAATGCGGAAGCTTGCTTTTTAAATTCTGAAGTATCGAGATAATCGATGTTGATATTCTTCGCTTCAAAAGTGAATTCGCCTTTGAGAACTCCTGTTTGTTCGACATGAACCCCAAGGTGCTGCAATAGTTCAATCAGCTTGTTCACATCACGGATGTCCGGAATATTCTTGATCACCACTTTATCTCCTGTCAACAAGGTGGCGCAAATGATTTGCAAAGCTTCATTCTTTGCTCCCTGGGGAGTGATTTCGCCATGTAATTCTAGTCCACCTACTACTTCAAAACTATTTCCCATCACTGTTATTTTAACTGGATTGAGGTACGATTACTTTCATGAGATTCGGTGATTTTCCGCTCCCTGAATTGAACTACGAAATAAGAAAGGCTTGTTGAATGAGATTTGAAAAATCGTAAAAGTTTTGAACACAATTAAATGAAAAACGCCGGTAATTCCGGCGTTAATTTTATCTTTCAAATACAAGGTTAACTATCATGATTTCTGTTCAGTGACAGGAATACGTACTTTTTCTTTACGTACCATTCTGGAATGTAAAGTGATTTTGTTATCAAATAAAAAACGGAAAAAGAGCAATGTCCAGGATCGGTGTGCTTTCAGTGGATTGTAGTATTCGGGCGCTTTGCTTTTTATCTCCGGCAATTTGTTCCAGGGAACAGAAGGGAAATCATGATGTTCATTGTGAAAACCCACATTGAACGCCACAATGTTTAATGGTCCGTAATAGCTGTAAGTTTCCTGTTTTTCATCCAAAGTCAGGTAATGCTCCTGGATCCATCGTGCACCAAGGGGATGCAAGCCGACAGAAAAGAAAAAACTGAGTAAAAGGAAAACAAATGCCTGTGGTCCCCACATCCACCAGATGAGCGCATCAAACGAAAATTGAATTAGCCAGTTTGTCACAATCCAGCTGTCTACCGGCTTGATCGTTTTCAAACGAAAGGTCCTGATCAATTGAAAGAATGGAAATAAAAACAACCACAAGGCTTTGCTAAAAAAGTTATTTCCGAAAATACGGGCTTCCCAAAAGTCAGGAAGATCAGCATCCCAATCGTGGTGACCCTGATACGAATGATGCATCAGATGATACCTGGTAAATGAAACTGCACTCGGTAATCCATGAGGCAAATTGGCCACGATAGACGCAATATAATTCCAACTTTTCTTTTTAAATAAGAGGTTGTGAGAACATTCGTGAATCAATACAAACAAAGCGTGATTAAAGAATGCTCCAACACAATACGCAACCAATAACATTGCCCACCAGGGGGAATCCTTTAAAAGCCATGACAAGAATACCATAGAACCCACGCAAAAGAGAATGGCCAGAATGGTGTATGGATTCTTTCCGATGAGTTGACGCACATCCGGATGATTGGAAAGTATCTGTTTGGTGCGCTGCTTATGAGGTTCCGGTTCTTCGGAATAACGAAACGAATGGGTTGAAGTCATTGAATTCTTCGGATAAAATAATCAATTGTTGCAGGAAACATTACCGGGCAAAAATACCGGAGTGAATAATTATTTCCGCTTCCCTTTTCCTTTGATCATCCTTTTGTTTTTATTCTTCAGAATGTTTTCACGCTGCATTTTTTCTTTGTTCATGGCCAGAATTTCTGCTGTGTGATTCAATTTAGCAGATTCATGCAATCGCAGACTTCCTTTTGATAATTCTTCGAGATGTTTCAGAATAGTCGAATCATCAACAGTGTCTTTGTTCCATGTGAGGTAAGACATTTTCATGAAGTTGGCAAGATTCTGAGTGATCTGCTCCTTGCGCGGACTTTCTTCCATCTCGGCAATCTTCCGGATCATAGCTTCCATTACCTTGCCATAATACTTGTAGCGAATATCGCTACTCGGGTATTGGAGTTGACGCGGTTTTGCTTTGACTAATTCTTTGGAGGGAATCGGAAATGGAGAGTCTACATCCAGTTGGAAATCCGAAAGAATGAACAGGTGATCCCACAATTTGTGTTTATAATCTACCAATTCACGCACTTGCGGGTTTAGACAAGCCATGGCGGTAACAATAGCCTGAGCAGCTTTATTTCTCGCTTCGCGATCTTCAATTGTTACCGCATAGGTAACCATGTTCCGGATGCTGCGACCGTATTCAGATATCGGAAGCAATTCCCGCTGGCTATTGTATTCCATACCAGCACTCCAGTCCAAGGAGGAACTTTTCTTTTGTATTTTTGACATGTAAAAAATTTAAGGGAAAAATATTCAGACCTTTATTCGAGTCAAAAAAAACAAATGACTCAGAACCAGAATGTCTGATACGCGAACAAATATATTCAAAACATAGCTATCATCCAATGATCTTGAGTTTTGCATACTTCAAAAGCAGTTGTTTTTGGCCAAAACCCTGAAAAAAGACTGTTGCCTTAAGATCAGAAGCATTTCCTTCAACCAAAAGTACCTTCCCCGGACCAAAACGTTGATGCTCAACCTGCATTCCGGCTTGGATTGCAGCTGCATCATCCGAAATGAAATTATCAACTTCCGATGATTCGATTTTTTTCAAATGTGGGGCCGGTTTGGCTCTGGATGCAATCGTTTCTTTTTTTACAGTCCGTGGATCCCAGCGTTCATCCATATGCTGGTCATAGAATAAATTTCCATGATGCTTGTGTGTCTGTCCTCCGATTTCCTCCACATAATCCGGATCAATCTCTTCAATAAACCTGCTGGGCTCGCAATTGATTAAATTACCCCATTTGTATCTGGAATTCGCAAAAGAAATCGTAAGCTTCTTTTCAGCCCGGGTAATGGCAACATAAAAAAGTCGTCGCTCCTCTTCCAAGTCTTCCCTTGAATCCATAGACATCTGCGATGGGAAAGATTCTCTTCCAAACCCACAATGTAGACTGCAGGAAATTCAAGGCCTTTTGCAGCATGAATTGTCATCAGGCTTACTTTATCGTTGTTTTCAGGATCATCGTCATCCGCATCCGTGAGCAAGGCGATATCCTGCATAAACTGGTCAAGGGAACGCAATGCATCAGGATCCTGATTGATCTCTTCATCGCTTTTGGGAGTAATGCTTCGACCTGTATCAACGAATTCACGAATACCATTCAATAATTCCTGTACATTCTCGTAGCGGCTCAGTCCTTCCGGAGTTTTGTCAGAATACAGTTCGCGCAACAAGCCCGTTGAAGTTGAAATCCCGGACGCAAGTTCGAATGCATTTTCTGTTTTCATTCTCACAGAAAAGCTTTTCATCATCGTCACGAAATCCTGTATCCTTCCAAGTGTACCACTGTTGAAACCACACGGGTTTTGTGTTGGATCGGCGATAATTTGCCAAAGACTTTTGTCTTCTCCTGCACTGGTGATCACCATTTTCTCAATGGTTGTCTTTCCAATACCACGTGCCGGAACATTGATGATTCGCTTCAAGGCTTCTTCATCGTGCGGATTAATTGTGAGGCGAAAATAAGCAAGCAGATCTTTAATTTCTTTCCGTTTGTAAAATGACAAGCCTCCATAAATCCGGTAATGAATATTCATTTTACGGAGCGCTTCTTCCATGGCTCTGGACTGGGCATTGGTCCGGTACAGAATGGCAAAGTCTTTATTTCTCCACTGACGATTTACTTTTGTTTCGAAAATAGAGTTGGCAACCATTACTCCCTCTTCGTTATCACTCAAAGCCCGCATCAGCGAAATTTTTTCACCGAGGTCGTTATCGGTCCAGACACTTTTCTTTAGCTGACTTTTGTTCTTATCAATGACACTGTTGGCAGCATGCACAATATTTTTTGTCGAACGATAATTCTGTTCGAGTTTAAATATTTTCAGATCCGGAAAATCCCTTTCATAGGAAAGAATATTTTGAATATTCGCTCCCCGGAATGCATAAATCGATTGAGCATCATCCCCGACGACGCAAATATTTTCGAATGCAGCCGACAACTTTTTCAATACAGCATATTGAGCAAAATTCGTGTCCTGAAACTCATCAACAAGAATGTACCGGAATTTGTGCTGGTACTTGTGCAATATTTCAGGATACCGTGCAAGCAATACGTGCATGTTAAAAGTAAATCATCGAAGTCCATTCCCGATGCTTTAAAACAACGTTTCACATACAGCTCGTACAACTGACCAATTTTCGGTCTGCCACTGGAATGATCATCACTCACAAAACTTGGATTATCCTGATACTCTTTCCAGGAATACAAAATTATTTTTCGCAGCAGAAATCCTGTTGAGAACCACATCCGGTTTATAAATCTTATCGTCCAGCCCTTGCTCCCGAATGATATCCTTCAGCAAACTTTTTGAATCGTCTGTATCGTAAATAGTAAAATTAGAAGGGAAACCCAGCTTTTCTGATTCTATACGCAGCACTTTTGCGAATACCGCGTGGAAAGTTCCCATCCATAAATTTTTCGCTTCATTCCCTGCAATTCGCTCAATGCGGTCACGCATTTCCCGCGCTGCTTTATTGGTAAATGTGAGTGATAATATGTGAAAGGCATCAATTCCTTTTTCCAGCAAATGAGCAATTCTGTATGTCAGCACACGTGTCTTTCCCGATCCTGCACCGGCGATGATCATTACCGGCCCTTCTGATTGAAGAACTGCTTCCCGTTGTGCTTCATTCAATTGCTCTAAATAATTCGACTTCATGAAAGCTCTCTTTTGAAAATCAAGATTGATCTGAATGATTTTTTTGAAATCATTGCGTATTGCTCAAAAATACTTCTTTTAAATCAAGAGAATTTATTTCTCAATGATATTTTCAACCAGACAACTTTATTTTATTTAATGATGAATAGGATGTTTTATCGTTCTGCGAAAAATTTAAGAAGTAGAAAAACAAAGATTATTTTGAAAATGTATTCAGGTCAGTGGTTAAATTGAAATGAAATGAATTAAAAATAAGCTGTCATTTGGTCCAAATTCATTTGAAATAATGCAAATTACTGCATATCACCACTTTGCTTGCTTCCCAGAGTACTTAAAACCTTGTAAATCCTTTTGGTTTTTTCCATGAAATAATGCATCTTTGCGCTCCTTTTAAAAGAGCGTAAGGAGATCGCTTATCCCCCTTGGTCGGAGGAGAGGAACCTTAAACCATCAAAAATTTCAAAAGATGCCAGTAAAAATCAGATTATCGCGTCATGGTAAAAAGCACCAGGCTTATTACCATATCGTGGTAGCAGATAGTCGTGCTCCCAGAGATGGTAAGTTCATCGAAGTTATCGGGAACTACAATCCGAACACGAATCCTGCAACCATCCAAATTGACAACGACAAAGCCTTGACGTGGCTAAAGAAAGGGGCTCAGCCCACTGACACTTGTCGTGCAATCCTTTCCTACAAAGGTGTATTGCTCCGTAGTCACCTTGATAAAGGGATTACCAAAGGTGCAATTACTCAGGAAGCTGCGGATACAAAATATCAGCAATGGCTTGAGACCAAGAACAACAAGATTGAAGAAAAACGCACACGTTTGAAGAATGAAACTGTGAAGGAACGTGAAACTCGTCTTGCCGATGAAGGGAAGAAGAAAGAAGCGAAGATGGAATCCATCCGGGTCAAGAACACTCCTCCTCCAGTTGAAGCACCTTCAGCACCTGAAGGTGAAGCACCTTCAGCTGAACCTACAGCAGAGGCTTAATCAGAATCGATTTAAAAAATCCGTCCGGAAATTCCCGGGCGGATTTTTCATTTTATGCCAAGGAAGAAAATGAAAGCACCAAAACTTACACCTGTTGGGTTCATTGCCAAAGTACATGGATACAAAGGGCAAGTTGTGCTGGCACTTGAACATTTTACTCCGGATGCTCTGAAGAACACAAAATTCCTTTTTGTGGAACTCGAAGGCCTACCGGTTCCTTTTTGCGTTGAAGAACTTTTGACCAAAGGTGATGACCTGATTTTAAAATTTGAAATGATCAATGATGAGGGACAGGCAAAACGCCTTATTCAGCAAACTGTTTTTGCCGAGAAAATGACCATTCGTGAAAATGTAGAACTGGATTGGCCAGACCTCGTTGGTTTTACAGCCTTTGATAAAACCTACGGTCGTATGGGTTTAGTAGAAGAAATTGAGGAGCTTCCGATGCAGTGGATTGCACATTGTATGATCAACGAAAAGGAAATTCTGTTCCCTTTGAATGAGCAGGTACTCATAGATATTGATGAAGAAAAGAAGGAACTCCATCTGGATTTACCCGATGGTTTAATTCAGGTCTATCTCGACCATTAGTCCTTTGTTTTTATTTTAAGGGCACCTCTGACATTTCGAAATTGATCGATACAGAGGCATCGAATAGTCCGACTCATTTTTTTGTTTATCTTGGATGTAAGATAATGTATGAGCGATTCAACATTTCGTTTTCGTCAGTTCACTGTTCACCAGGAAAAATGTGCCATGAAAGTTGGGACAGATGCTGTCTTGCTGGGTTCCTGGGTGCTGCCATTTTCCGCTGTTCGAATTCTTGATGTTGGAACAGGTACCGGGCTCATTGCATTAATGCTTGCACAAAAATCAACCGCAGCAATTGATGCAATTGATATTGACGAAGGCGCATATCTGCAGGCAAAAGAAAATTTTAGAATCTCTCCTTGGTTTAACCGGCTGCATATTTTTCATTGCAGTCTTCAGGAATTTGTAAAACAAAATACAGAGAAATACGATTTGATTGTTTCCAATCCTCCTTATTTTCAACATGCATCAAAACCATTTCATGAATCGAGAAGCAATGCACGGCACAATGACTCATTGACCTTTGCAGAACTTGTAAATGGTGTAAAACTACTGCTTACGGCCACCGGAAGATTTTGTGTAATTCTACCGCAAAAAGAAGGCATGGAATTTATGGATCATGCGCATATGAATGGCCTCTTTTGTCATCATCTGGTACGCGTAAAAACAAAAGCTTCTAAACCAGAAAAAAGATTGATGATGGAATTCGGATTCAGGTTCGGATTACTCACAGAGGAGGAATTGATTATTCAGGAAGAAGATAATTCGTTTACCGAAAACTACATCAGTCTCACGAAAGAGTATTATCTAAATCTCAAATCAACTCCTTCGTCTTCTCATTAAATTCTATCCCGAGTCTGGAGAGTTCCCGCAAAACAGGCTGATAAATTTCTTTGTGAACCGGGACCTGAACGCCATTCATTTTAATTTCTCCATTGAGAATAAAGCGAGCAGCAATTGCAACAGGTAAACCGACTGTACGAGCCATTGCTGTGAATACTGAGTTTTCACCTTTCACAACGAGTGAAGAAGTGTGTTGGAATTTTTTAGCACCCAATGTATACCCGAATAAGTGCTGCATCACAATCATATCCTTATCGGAGTTGTTCAGTTTCCATTTCTCTTCCAGCAATTGCTGCAAAATTTGCGCAGGGCTGGCATTTTTTAGTCGAATCGGACGATCTTCAAATATTCCGGTCCATTCAATGTCGCGCATCACAGGATGATCAGGAACTAAGTTCATGAATTTGGCTACACGTAATTTCAGATCAGTGCCCTGAACAGTTTTGGGTAGGTAGGATTCAATCCAGGATCCATAGGTGAGATGTTCAGAATCTTCAATCAAATACGAATCATCTGTCAGGCCGAGCTGAACAAACACATTCCATTTTTCACAAAACCCTTGCTGACGCAGAGTCCCACGCAACAAGGTGGGTATCGAATTCAATCCGTAAATTTTCCGATACGCCAGGGAATCCCTGTTCGCATATCCATCAAATGAACCTTGGCCATCTACCTGAATTGTTTCAACCTGAGAAAAAAGCCGGTTGTAAGGGATGTATTTATACTTTCCGTCTTCAATATATTTTGCAGTACCCTGTCCGGCCAGAATTACATTGCGCGGATTCCAGGAAAATTTATATCCCCAGGGATTGTCATTTGATTCCGGAGCAACAAGCCCACCGGTGAAGGATTTGAAATAATCGAGACTTGCACCTTTCTCCTGCAATTCATGAATTATTTTCATTGCACTCATGTGATCAATTCCCGGGTCAAGCCCACATTCATTCAAAATGATAATGCCATTTGCTTTTGCTTCAGCATCCAGTTCATGCATTTCTTTTGTCACATACGAAGCTGTGACAAGGTTCTTCTTTTGATGCACACATTCTTGTGCTACGGGCAAATGCATGTGCGCCGGAAGCATGGAAATTACCAGATCTGCATTTTTAACTTCAGACTTCAGGAGAGATTCATCCTGAATATCGAACCGCAGTGGCTTTCCCGATGGGTGTCCATTGATCTTTTCTTTTGCATTCTGTTCAGAAACATCAGCAACAGTTAAAGTCCATTGCCCCTCACCTGCATGATCAAGTAAATACTGAATCAGGTAAGAAGATGAGCGACCGGCTCCTATCAATAAGACATTACGCATGAAGAAGAATTTCAGGCGAAGGTACATTTCCCACATGAAATTCTATGCCCTTATCAGGAATCCTAAAAAAGTAGGTTCCAAATAATTAACAAGCAACACTTGGTAACACATATCCATGAAGGCAGAGTGGCTATACAAATTTGTATCTTTGGCACGATGTTGGTTTTCACGAAAAACACTCATATCAAACATTTATATTCACAACCTTCACATTATGAAAAGAATAATTTACCTCATTGCTGCAGTATTTATGATGTCCATTTCTGCAGACGCGCAATCAAACAATGCAATTTTATTCACCGAA
This sequence comes from Bacteroidota bacterium, assembly GCA_016720655.1. Lineage (GTDB taxonomy): Bacteria > Bacteroidota > Bacteroidia > AKYH767-A > 2013-40CM-41-45 > JADKJP01. The sequence continues at coordinate 747,570 of JADKKE010000032.1, read as the reverse complement.
AATGGTGAAAAGTTTCAGGTTATCCTGAATGGTGTGTTGCAAAATGCCACACCGGAAACCAATGTAAAACTAACCGGTCTCAACGCACCCAATTACAAATGTCGTATCCTTTTCTCAGATACGAAACTTGGTTATCTGGATTGGAACATGTATTTCACAGAAATGGGAATGGAAGCGACATGGAATATCAAGCAGAATAAAAAGGGTGAATACGTCACTCGTGGAGTGAGCGCAGTACCGATAGCACAGGCTCCTGCGAGTACGCCAACACAGACAGTTGTTGTTTATTCTACAAGTCCTCCTCCTGCAGCCGTAACAACAACTACCGTTCAACAAACTCAAACAACCACAAATTCCGGCACTGGCATGGGCGGAGACAATGTCAATCTGAATATGGGTATCAATGTTGGAGAACAAGGAGGAAATATCAGCATCAATGCATCCGGCATGGGTATGAATGGCAGCGAAGAAAGTTCTGCTGCTACTACTACTACCACAACTACTACTTCTCATTCAGTCACAACGACCAGTACTTCTTCTGTTCCTCCGGGCAGTACAGTGGTCGTTTCCAATCCTCCTCCATCTGAAGTTATTTATGTGAGCGGTTATAACGGCCCTGTTGGTTGTCCGATGCCGATGGCTCAGGGTGATTTCAGCAGTATGAAAGAAACAATTCGTACAAAAGATTTTGAAAGCACAAAACTGACAATTGCGAAACAAGTTTTGCAAAATAATTGTCTCACTTCTGCACAAGTACGCGAAGTACTTGGGTTGTTTGACTTTGAAAACACGAAACTTGAATATGCAAAATATGCGTATGGACACACGTATGATATCGGAAATTATTACAAAGTAAATGATGCATTTGAATTTGAAAGTTCTGTTGACGATCTGAACAAATTCATCAGTAAATAATCCAAAATGAAAGGGCTCTCTTCGGGGAGCCCTTTTATACACACAATTATGCAAAAACTATTTTTCTCAGCGGGACCTTGCTTGGTGCACTCGCAGTTATCCTCGGTGCATTTGGTGCGCATGCTTTAAAAGCAAAATTAACGCCCGAGTCTTTGCAAATATTTGAAACGGGCGTCCGGTATCAGTTCTATCATGCTTTTGCTTTAATTTTTGTAGCACTGATGGCTGGAAAATTTCAAACGACACTTTTAAATTATTCCGGAATTTTATTTCTCATCGGAGTAGCACTTTTTTCAGGTTCCGTTTATTTGTTGGCAACACGTGAACTTCTGGGAATTGACAGTTGGAAATCATTTCTTGGACCAATTACTCCCTTAGGTGGATTGTGTTTTGTCGCCGGTTGGATACTTCTTGCAATTGCCGTTGTCAGGACTAAATTCTAAAATCATGACAAAAGTCATGTTTGTCGGAATTTAAAAAAATATATCGATTAGCATTCAGTAAAATTGTTAAAAATTCATGAATCCATGGATTATATAATTCTGAAATAAGTGTATATTTCAAATCTTACTTCAAATAAATCAACATGAAAATGCCAGCCCAATTATTTTCAGCAATCCTGGTTCTTACAATTTCTTTTAGCTCTTGTAAGAACCACAAAGATTCAACGAAATCACCTGAAATGACAAGCGAGAAAACAACTCCGGCAAATGAATCCGGTGCTGCTGATGAAAATAAAATCAAGACAGATTCCACAGTGATTGTGGTTGACAGTCTGAAAGCAGACAACTACAGACTGATCGTCGTTTTTTATTCGATAGGAATGGGCACCGATGGTCCCAGCCTGCTTAAATTCGAAGAGAGCATCGGTGATTATAGCAAAGAAATTGGCAAAAACTTCGACTATGAAAGAGCGAACTGGGGACGGGAAGGGGAAACAGATTTCTGCCTCCGACTGAACGAATTAAGCGCTACCCAACAAACTGAATTTGTGTCCAAAACCAAAGAATTACTGAAAAGTGCAAAATGGGTCAATATCTACGAGAATAAGCCTTGTCAGCATAAACGACGACGTTGAATTCGCAAATTCGATAAATTTTCCCTTACTTTGCCCTTCGAAATCCCAACCCACAAATCAATGAACATGAATGAATTCGGATTAAAAGCGAAGGATGCAACCATCGCTGATCTGGGCTTGAAACATTTTTCTGACGCTTACTGGAATCTCAGCCCGGCGGAATTGGTAGAAGAAACGATTATTCGCGGTGAAGGTATGCTTACGGATACCGGCGCACTCGCAGTGGATACAGGTAAGTTTACCGGTCGTTCACCAAAAGACAAGTTTATTGTTTGCGATGAAAAAACAGAAAAGGCAGTCTGGTGGGGAGATATCAATATCAAATTTGATCCGGAAAGATTTGACAGGTTGTATGAAAAAGTAACTTCTTATTTTCAAGGCAAAACAATTTATGTTCGCGATGCTTATGCATGCGCAGATCCAAAGTACAGACTGAACATTCGTGTAGTTACTGAATCTCCATGGCAAAATCTTTTTGCAAATAATTTATTTCTTCGTCCAACTAACGAAGAAATTTTGCAGACTGTAAAAGCAGAATGGACCATACTTTGCGCTCCTGGATTTCATGCTGATCCAAAATTAGATGGCACCAGACAAAGTAATTTTGCGATCGTCAATTTCACGAAAAAAATTATTCTCATCGGTGGCACTGGTTATACCGGAGAAATAAAAAAAGGAATCTTTTCTGTATTGAACTTTGTATTGCCCCATGAAAAGAATGTGCTTTCCATGCATTGTTCTGCAAACATTGGCCCTGCCGGTGACACGGCAATTTTCTTCGGACTTTCCGGAACCGGAAAGACGACATTATCGGCTGATCCTCACCGCGGATTAATTGGCGATGATGAACACGGTTGGGCAGAAAACACTGTCTTTAATTTTGAAGGTGGTTGCTATGCCAAATGCGTGAATCTTACCAAGGAAAAAGAACCTCAGATTTTTAAAGCAATCAAATTTGGAGCGCTTGTAGAAAATATTGAATTCTATGAAGGCACAACAAGAGTGGATTATGACAATATCAGCAAGACAGAAAACACCCGTGTTGCATACCCAATTGATCATATTGAGAATGCAGTAGAGCCATCCGTAGCCGGTACTCCAAAAAATATCTTCTTTCTTACCTGTGATGCTTTCGGAGTATTGCCCCCAATATCCCGTCTGGATGCAGGGCAAGCGATGTACCATTTCATCTCAGGTTATACAGCGAAAGTTGCAGGAACAGAAGTGGGAATTACTGAACCAATGACGACTTTCTCCGCATGTTTTGGAAAGGCTTTCCTTCCACTTCATCCGACCAAATATGCTGAACTTCTGGGTGAAAAACTGAAGAAGCACAAAGTGAATGTTTGGTTAGTGAATACCGGATGGTCCGGTGGATCGTACGGAGTTGGCGCCCGAATGAAATTATCATTCACCCGTGCCATGATCACTGCAGCACTCAATGGAGAACTGGATAAAGTGCAATACGAAACAATGCCGGTATTTGGTTTGTCAATACCGAAATCCTGTCCCGGGGTACCAAATGAAATACTGAATCCACGGAACACATGGAACGATAAAAATGAATTTGATGCAAAATCGCAAACGCTGGCAGCTTCTTTCGTGAAAAACTTCGCTCAATATGCTGAATATGCGAATGAAGAAATTCTGAACGCTGCTCCCAAACTGGTTGTGAATGCGTAAATGATAATTCACTTAAATTAAAAACCTTCTTCCCGCGAAGAAGGTTTTTTCATTTCAACCATTCCGTAATTCGATAAAGGAATTCTCAACGATGGAGCTTTACTTTTCCGGGTATATTGATCAACTAAATTCGTTCCCACTTCCCGAAGAGGAAGCAAGGCATTTGATCAAAGTTCTTCGACATTAATCCGGTGACAGGATAATACTAACCGATGGCTCCGGGAACTATTTCAAAGCAATAATCGAAAGCATTTCATCCAAAAAGTGCATCGTGAAAGTAGAACATGCACTTCCGCAGCCGGACCGCCGAAATTATCAATTACACCTTGCTGTTGCTCCGCCCAAAAACAATGAACGTTTCGAATGGTTTCTTGAAAAAGCTACAGAAATTGGTATTGATGAAATCACTCCTATTCTTTGCAGGCACTCCGAAAGAAAAGAGTTAAAATTGGAGCGAATGAATAAAATTCTCATTTCTGCGTTGAAACAATCCTGGAACGGCAAGTTGCCACAACTTAATTCAATGATTGAATACGATAAGTTGATTTCTTCCGGATTCACCGGAACACGATACATCTGCACCATGGAAGCAGAGAAAAAACTCAGCGATTGTTATCATCCCGGAGAGAATGCACTGGTAATGATAGGACCGGAAGGAGACTTTCATGCAACGGAAATTGAGCATGCAATTCAGTCCGGGTTTATTCCGGTATCTTTGGGGAATTCCCGACTCCGGACGGAAACAGCAGCACTCCTGGTATGTGCAATTCTCTCCACTATAAATCAGAGCACTCATTTTGTTTCCGGAAAATAATTCATTCACCTGCCATGAAAAAAATCCTCCTCTTTTGCTTCATCATCAGCAGTCTCTTTTCCCGGGCCAATGATCCTTCTTTTAAAATAGGATTGATGAAATACAATGGAGGTGGTGACTGGTATGCTAATCTTGAAACGTCATTACCCAATCTGATTCGCTTCTGCAATCAAAATCTCGGAACGAATATACAGGCAGAACAAGGCATCGTTGAAGCAGCAAGTCCGGAGTTATTTGACTACCCATTTGTGCACATGACAGGTCATGGAAACTGGGTGCTTTCAGCAACTGAAGCTGACAACCTTCGAAAATACCTGATCGGTGGTGGATTTCTACATATCGATGATAATTTTGGAATCGACCCTTTTGTGCGACCTCAAATGAAAAAAGTATTTCCTGAACTTGACTTTGTTGAGCTTCCGTTTTCACATCCGGTATATCACCAGAAGTTTGAATTTCCGGAGGGTTTACCGAAAATTCACGAACACGATGGAAAGCCGGCTCAAGGTTTTGGTTTAATCTATGAAGGTCGCCTGGTATGTTTTTATTCATTCGAATGTGACCTTGGAGACGGATGGGAAGATTATGATGTCCACAAAGATTCACCGGAACAACATCAAAAAGCATTGCGGATGGGAGCCAATTTGTTGCAATATGTTTTTAATCAGCCTTAATTTATTAGCTGCCCTACACTCTCCAGTTGATTCTCCAGATTTTATTTCGATAATCTATCTTTAAAATTTAATCTCTTTGGATATCTGGATTAGGAAATATTATGTTAACCCAATTAAAATAATTCGAATTCCATCGTATTAAATTATATTCAGTGTTGATTTTTATGGAATTTTCAAATGCTATAGAATTAAAGTAAGATTGCCTGAGTTCAAAGTTCTGATGAATTAATTATTCGAATGAATCCATTTGACTATTCAATGTTTTTTATTTTCTTGCTTGCCTGAATTACAATTCCCCACTTTCTAATTTCTTTCTATGAAACTCATTATAGAACAACATCCGGAGCTATCGAAGTTGATTTCTTATTTCAAAAAGATTGAAGCGATTGCTGAACGTCTGGGAATCGATGTTGATGAATTGGTCTCTGAATTAAAACCCGGAAATGCTTCAATGTATATGAGTTTCAAGAAGAAAATACTATCTCAGGCCCATCAACGTGCAGAGTTGTTATTGAAAATAAATCCACAGAAGCATGCCGCTAGTGATGCATCCATCGTAGGGCTCACGATCATCATCAACAACGATAGAAAAAATTAATGAAATCGTTTTAATTACTAAAATCAAGGCAAAAAAAAATCCCGGATTTATCCGGGATTTTTTTTTGAAGAATAAATATTATTGGATCGCTGCTTTGAAAGAAGCATCGTTGAACCATTTGATGAATTCACGATCTTCAGCCGCCATTGCTTTCATTGTTGCATCTTTAGCTACTGAACTTTTCAGATTATCAACAACACCGGTTGCATCGCCTTTACGGGCAGAAATTACAGCTTTAAGGTACAAGCTCATTGCAGAATCTTTATCAGGTGATGCATCGAGAGTAGACATTGCTCCGTCTTTATCACCAGAAAGAAGTTTCGCAAGTGCTGCATTGAAACTGTTGGTATTGGAATAATTACTCACTGCACTACCATAGTTACCATTTTTAATATCAAGGATACCCTGATTTTGGTTCACTTCAGGACCTGCACCTGCCGCAGCAGCGTACATCATCGTAGCATTTGCACGATCGCCTTTACGGCTGTAGCACGCACCGAGGTTGTTCTTAACAGTAGTATTTCCGGCAGACAATTGATCCGCTTTTGTAAATTCAGTCATCGCACCATCAACATCACCGGTCATGAACAGGATTGTTCCGGTGTTATTCGCTGCACGCCATTCTTGTGGGTACAAACGTTCAGCTGTTCTGTAAATGCTAAGTTTTTCGTTCATGTCCTGAGTAAGAGTCGCAGCATACAGGATCTCCTCCACGTTAAGTGAATCCGGTGTGCTGGATTTTGCAAGAGCTGTAATTTGCTCATCAGAACGACCTGTTTTTTCACCGTTCAAAGTGATTGCAGAACGACGAAGTTTAGGAAGAACGCCTTCAGCGATTTCAGTGTATGCTTTACCCATTTTCTTAATTTCCATTTCACGTGCTTCAGCATCTGAATTGGAAGAAACAATACGAAGGATCATATCCTTTTGTGCCATATCCGAAGATTGCATAAGAGCCTGGAAACCGCCCCAGTCTTCGTTGGTGTTGTTCAGCGTGAAGAATGAACTATCTGCACTGATTTTCATTTTCATTTTCTTGAAAGCAGCGCTGATGTATTTTGCAGAAGCTTTGCCACGATTAACAGAAAGATCAGCATTGATCTTTTCTGTACCATCAGGAGATGCGTAGCCCATGATGCTGATACCTTTCAAACTGTAAGGAGCAAGGGTGAGTGCTTTCAAAGCACTGTCCAATTTTCCAAATTCAACTTTGTTGCTGATGTTGCACTGTTTTACTTTGAAATTCGTGTTAACGGAAGAAGTGTTGATAAGGTAGTACATTGTACCGTCAAAATTTGCCGGAGTGATGCGCTGGAATGCATCTTTACCACCGATTACTTTTTCGTCAGCTTGTACAAGCAGAGGAGTAACGATCGTTCCATCAGCAATTTTCATGGAACCAAGTTCCTTTACAGTTTTGCCTTTCGCTCCGGAAGCTTTGATCATCACATCGGATGCTTTCATATCCGCTGTGTAAGCAATTTTATCACTGTATGTGAAACTACCACCGGTTTTGTAATTAACCTTGTTACCTGCTGTTGTTGATTTTTCACCAACATTGGTAACAGATTTGTAAGGATGCTCAGCAGTAGACGATTTGATCAAAGGAGTAACAGTTGCAGCTACCTTCTTTGCAAAATACTTCGGAGGATAGGTTCCTTTTACTGCAATTGCAACGCTGTCGCCATGCAATTCGAGTGGATTTGGGGTTACTTCGTACTTGACCTGGCTGAAATTTTTCGCCATTTTGCCAAGGCCATTACAGCCGGCTATCGCGATGCCAAGCAGGATGTAGGACAATGTTTTAAACTTATTCATTTGCGTGTGAGGATAAAAGGTGTTTAGGTGAATTTTAAGTGGCAATATTATGATAATTTTTTTGATGGAAAAGCGTTGTTAATTAATTTTTTGAAGCCCTTTTTCGCTCGTTTTCGTCGAGTAATATTTTTCGCATACGCAAAGCCTTGGGAGTAACCTCAAGATATTCGTCTTTCTCGATGTATTCCATTGCTTCTTCAAGTGAAAAATTGATCTTTGGCGTAATCCGAACATTGTCATCACTTCCCGATGCACGCATATTCGTCAATTGCTTTGCCCGCGTGATGTTGATAACCAGATCTCCCGGACGAATGCTCTCTCCGATAACTTGTCCGGCATACACTTCTTCGCCTGGTTCTACAAAAAACCGGCCTCTGTCCTGCAATTTATCAATCGAATAAGCAGTTGATTTGCCTTTGTCCATTGAAAGAAGAACTCCATTTATCCGTGCAGGAATTTCGCCTTTCCACGGTTCGTATGATTTAAAACGGTGTGCAATTACTGCTTCACCTTGAGTTGCAGTTAAAAGATTGTTTCTCAGACCGATAATTCCTCGTGCTGGAATTCCGAACTCTAAATGAAGAACATCTCCCTTCGGCTCCATGATCAGTAATTCTCCTTTTCGTTGCGTCACCTGATCGATAACCGAACCTGAAAACTGTTCCGGGACATTTACCGTGAGGTTTTCTATCGGCTCACATTTTACTCCATCAATGTGTTTGATGATGACTTGTGGCTGTCCGACTTGCAATTCGTATCCTTCTCTCCGCATCGTTTCAATGAGAATTGATAAATGGAGAATACCGCGTCCATAAACATTGTATGCATCCGGAGATCCGGTATCCTCAACTCTCAGTGCAAGATTTTTTTCAATTTCTTTGTACAAACGATCACGCAAGTGACGAGAGGTGACAAACTTTCCTTCTTTTCCAAAAAACGGAGAGTTGTTGATGGTAAACAACATACTCATTGTCGGTTCATCAACTGCTATAGTCGGAAGTCCTTCAGGATTTTCGAAATCTGCAACAGTATCACCGATATCGAAATTTTCAAGACCAACAATTGCACAAATATCACCTGCGTGAACAGTGTCTTGTTTGCTTCTTCCCAATCCTTCGAAGCTGTGTAATTCTTTCACTCTTGATTTTACAATGCTTCCATCTCTTTTCACCAGAGAGACCGGCATACTTTCCCGCATAGAACCACGTGTAACACGACCGATCGCTATACGTCCGACAAAAGAAGAATAGTCAAGTGATGTGATTAACATTTGCGGCGTTCCAACACGTACAGGAGCCGCTGGAATATGTTCTATGATTGCATCCAGAAGTGCTGTAATATTATCTGTTGGATGATTCCAGTCGGTACTCATCCATCCTTGTTTCGAAGAACCGTAAAGTGTTGGAAAGTTGAGCTGATCTTCAGTTGCAGACAAGTTGAAAAACAAATCAAAAATCTGTTCATGAACTTCATCCGGACGACAGTTTTCCTTGTCAACTTTATTGATAACCACAATTGGTTTTAATCCGAGTGCAAGTGCTTTCTGAGTAACGAACCGCGTTTGAGGCATTGGACCTTCAAATGCATCTACGAGTAGCAATACTCCGTCTGCCATTGTGAGTACCCGTTCAACTTCACCTCCAAAATCTGCGTGACCAGGAGTATCAATAATGTTGATTTTAATTCCTTTGTAACGAATCGATACATTTTTTGCAACAATCGTAATGCCCCGTTCACGTTCAAGATCGTTGTTATCAAGGATAAGGTCTACAGTATGTTGATTGTCCCTGAACAATTTGGCCTGATGAAGCATCTTGTCAACCAAGGTTGTTTTACCATGGTCAACGTGAGCAATAATCGCAATATTTCTGATTTCCATATAGTTAATGCTATTCGAGGAGGTTCCGAAAGCGGGCGCAAAGATACGTTTTAAAACTGATATATCCTTGGAAGTCGAATCATGATTGAAAATAAAATCGAGATGCATAAAGATTGGAGGAAGTATGAAGTTGGAGTTGGGAAATATGAGATTGTAGATTGAAGATTGTTTTAAAAAATCATTTCGTACTAATTTCAAAATCTTTCCACGTTCCTTTGGTGAATCGTTATCTTTCGCAAATAAAAATTAAAACATGAGAAAAATTTACCTGGCATTTATAATGACAGTATTCAGTATGCTGAGCGATGCACAAACATTTATTGGAACAGGTGGTCCGATCGCGGATTTTACCGGTGTTGCAATTCCACAATATTATCCTTGTGTTGTGAGTGGCCTTCCAACAAGCATTGACAGTGTCATCTTCGGACTCGAAACTGTTTGCATTGACATCACTCACTCGTACGATAAAGATATCGAAGTAAAACTAATGAGTCCGGATAGTTTTGTGGTGATGCTTTCAAACAGAAATGGTGACGGAGGGGATAATTTCACAAACACATGTTTTCGTGGACACAGTTCGCACGGATTGCTTTCTGACTTGGGAAATGCTGCGCCGTTCACAGGTGATTTTGATCCGGATGGAGACCTTGCATTGTACAATAATGGAAGGGATCCGAACGGAACCTGGTTCCTGATCATTACTGACCTTGCCGATGCTGATTCGGGCGACGTGAATTCCTTTAGTTTGACTTTTGGAACTCCCCACCTCCCACTCTATTATGCCATGCAGCCAACAAGATGCTACACGGTGTCAATGTCCGGATGGAACACAGGACTGCGATTTGATTCCTGACATGACAGCTTCTGCACAGGCAATCCTTGACGGATCTTATGAAGTAACAGATACATTGTATGTAAATAATGCCACTCCAAATATCGGATGGGGGCCATTGGAAATTCACGGAATAAATACATGCTATTGTGATACCGTTCTGGTGCAATGCACAACTCCTGTTTGTCCGAACGGACAACCTCCAAAGCAACTTGTAGAACAAACTATTTTTCACAAAACAAATGGCACGATTACAACTTTTAATCGACCTGCCGGAACCATGACGTATCATCCGCAACACGGTCATATTCACCTAGACGGTTGGGCAGAATATACATTGAGACAACCGATGATCGGAAAACAACCGTATGAGTGGCCGGTAGTTGGTGCCGGTAATAAACAAAGTTATTGCCTTGTTAATCTTGGAACATGTACGAATGGAAATGGCTATTGCGTTGACACAACTGGAAATATTCTTGGTCGTGACAGCTTCCCAAATTACGGCTTAGGAACAGTAACCGGTTGTTCTGTTGACCAGGGAATTTATGTAGGCTATCTTGATATTTATTCTGCTGCATTGTATGGTCAGTGGATTACTCTTGATAGTGTTTGCAATGGTGATTATTCCGTTGTGTCATTCACTGATCCAAACAATTGGATTTTAGAAATGAATGACAGCAATAACTGGGCTGCTGTTCCGTGGACATTAACGCATCAATTAAATCTTCCATTCCCTACTGTGAATTTCACATATGCTTCGAATGCGAATACAGTTACTTTCACAAATACTTCAGCAGATTTTGATTCATTGGTTTGGGATTTTGGAGATGGAGACACGAGTGTTCTTGAAAACCCTGTGCACGTGTATGCATCAACCGGAACGTATGATGTCATACTCACCGCGTACAATCGCTGTGGATTTCACCAACAAGTGCAGAGCTTTTCAATCACACTCACCGGAATTTCAAAAACAGAAACAGAAGACTTATTTGGATTCAAACTTTATCCGAATCCGACAAAGGATGCAATCAATATCGATTTCAGCTTGTCGGAAAGAGTACCTGTGAAAATTGAAGTTACAAATGCTCTTGGGCAAGTGATTACTGTACCCGAAAATGGAATATTAAATATGGGCAGTCACCATTACCAATTCAATTTGAGTGAATTAAACCTTTCTAAAGGAATTTATTTTGTCACTTTATTGTCGAATGATAAGGCTGTAAGACAACGGATTTCGTTTGTAAAATAATTTCAAGACATTAGAAAGTTCTTCTTAAGAACAATTCCAAATCGGACCAGGCATTTTCATGAAATGCCTGGTCCGATTCATTTATGCCCATTTTTGATTGAATGACCCAATTCCTGTGGGTTCAATGTAATTTCTTCAAAATCTCATCAGAATTTGCATTTTTAAGGGTTTCGTTTACCTTTGCAGCCCTCGAAAAATTAGACTGATATGGAAAATTTCATTTACGTAATACCTGTTTTAGGCCTCATCGGATTACTTTTTATGTTCGTGAAGTCGGCATGGGTTGTGAAACAAGATGCAGGTGATTCCAAGATGCAGGGCATTGCAACAGCAATCGCTGAAGGTGCAATGGCATTTCTGAAATCTGAATACCGAATCCTTGCAATATATATGGTATTAGCAGGAACAGGTTTGGGAATTTTATCACAGATCGTTCCTGATTCCCACATCCTGATTGTGGTTTCTTTTGTTCTCGGTTGTTTCTTCAGTGCCGTCGCAGGATTCAGCGGGATGAGGATTGCAACGAAAGCAAATGTGCGCACGACACAGGCTGCCCGTACTTCACTTGCCAAGGCATTGAAAGTATCGTTTACCGGTGGATTGGTGATGGGGCTCGGTGTGGCAGGATTAGCAGTACTTGGATTGAGCTTACTCTTTATTTTCCTTTTCCACTACTTTATGGGTGGACAGATGGATGGATATCAACACATGACAAAGGTGCTCGAAGTTCTCGCCGGCTTCTCTGTTGGTGCTGAATCGATCGCTTTGTTTGCTCGTGTTGGTGGTGGTATTTATACAAAAGCTGCTGACGTAGGTGCTGACCTTGTTGGTAAAGTTGAAGCAGGTATCCCTGAAGATGATCCACGTAATCCTGCAACGATTGCAGATAATGTTGGTGATAACGTGGGTGATGTTGCCGGTATGGGAGCAGACTTATTCGGATCTTATGTTGCAACTGTGCTTGCTTCCATGGTTCTTGGAAATTATATTATCCGTGACATGGGAGGAATACAAGATGCATTCGGTGGCATTGGACCGATCCTTCTTCCACTTGCTATAGCCGGTATTGGTGTGATCGCTTCCATCCTGGGATCCTTCCTTGTGAATGTAAAAGATGATGCTAAAGCAAATATTGATTCTGTTCAAAATGCACTGAACCGTGGAAATTGGTTTTCCATTCTCATTGCACTTGTTGCTTCCTATTTCCTCATCCAAATGATGCTTCCTGCAACTATCACGATGAGTATTTTTCACGCAGGTCAATTCAGTAGCCTGACTACATCATCGATGAATGTATTCTGGGCAGTATGTATCGGAATGTTTGTGGGTGCTGCGATTTCATTTATCACAGAATACTTTACCGGTCTCGGCAAAAAGCCGGTGATGTCTATTGTGCAGAAATCCGCAACGGGCGCTGCAACAAATATTATCGCAGGACTTGGAACCGGGATGATGTCTACAGCCTTGCCAGTTATTTTATTTGCCGGAGCAATTTGGGGAGCTTACACATTTGCCGGTTTCTACGGCGTGGGTATTGCTGCTTCAGCGATGATGGCCACCACAGGAATGCAACTTGCAATTGATGCATTCGGTCCGATTGCTGATAATGCAGGTGGTATTGCTGAAATGAGTGAACTTCCTGCCGAGGTTCGTGAGAAAACAGATATCCTTGATTCCGTTGGTAACACTACTGCAGCTATCGGCAAAGGATTTGCGATTGCTTCTGCAGCATTAACTGCGCTTGCTTTGTTTGCTGCCTATGTTACTCTCACAGGAATTCAGGGAATTAATATTTTTGATGCCAAGGTGCTTGCTGCACTGTTCATTGGTGGAATGGTTCCTGTTGTATTCTCTGCGCTTGCGATGAATTCGGTTGGTAAAGCTGCTATGGATATGGTGAATGAAGTTCGTCGACAGTTCCGCGAGATTCCAGGAATTATGGAAGGAACAGGCAAACCAGATTATAGTCGTTGTGTTGAAATTTCTACAAAGGCTGCGCTCCGCGAAATGATCCTTCCAGGTATCATCACCATCGTTACTCCTATCCTTATCGGATTGGTGATGGGTGCTGAAGCTTTGGGTGCTTACATGGCAGGTGTGACTGTTAGCGGAGTTCTGTGGGCAATTTTCCAGAACAATGCAGGTGGTGCCTGGGACAATGCAAAGAAATCTTTTGAGAAAGGAGTTGCGATAAACGGTGAAATGTTTTATAAGAAATCAGAGCCACACAAAGCTGCAGTTGTAGGCGATACGGTTGGTGATCCATTCAAAGACACTTCCGGCCCTTCAATGAATATCCTGATTAAACTTTCTTCACTGGTTGGTTTAACGATTGCTCCATTGATTGCATTGCATCCCGGGGATGCAGAAGGTGGAATGATGGGTAAAGATTGTTGCAAAGGCGATAAGATGGAATGCCACATGGATGGCGGAATGGGTTGCACGATGGATTCAGCAGGCAACTGTCTTGTGGATTCAGCTACCTGTGCTCAATGGATGGCCGATGGTAAATGCGATAGCAGCGATTGCCTAAAAATGGAAAACGGAATGTGTACCATCCGTCACGAAGCAGGAATGAAATGCTCCGGAATGAACATGGGACATTCTCACATGGGTGCCGGACACGACTGTTCAAAAGGTTGTGATCACGCATGCATGGAGCAGTGCAAAATGAATGGCATGAATTGCTCCGGTGGCGGTTCCTGTTCAGAGGCATGCATGAAAGCCTGCAAAGAAAAAGGGATTGAATGTGGATCCGGAAAAGCCTGTCCTGCAATGGGTGGCTCCTGCTGTTCTATGAAGGAAGAAAATCACAATTGCGCTCAAGGATGTTCCAAAGAGTGCATGGAAAAATGCAAATCGAACGGAATGAATTGCGAGGGGAAGATGAAAGATTGTTGTACGAAATAAGTTGGTATCAGGTATTAGGTATTAGGTGCCATCCATATAAAAAATCCCTTCCGTCTCCGGAAGGGATTTTTTTGTGTTGAATATTTAAATTTTTCTGCTAAATTTTTTCAAGAGTGATGAATGAATAATCGTATTCATTTTTTTCGTCTGCTTTGAACTCAACTTTTTCTATTTCCTTCCAGTGAGAGGGATCCAACAGTGGAAAATAAGTATCACCTTCAAGACTGTGATGCACTTTGGTCATATAAATTTTAGATACATGTGGCAATGCTTCACGGAAAATTTCACCTCCTCCAAAAATAAAAACTTCGGGATCTGATTTGGAAATCTTTAATGCTTCTGCAAGTGAACTTGCAAGAATACAGCCTTCAGCGTTGAAATCAGAATTTCTTGTGATTACAACATTCACTCTTCCGGGCAATGGCCTTCCAATGCTTTCATAGGTTTTTCTTCCCATGATAATGTGATGTCCCATCGTTAGTCCCTTCACGCGTTTTAAATCCGCAGAAAGTTTCCAGGGGAGTTGGTTGTTGATACCAACAACATTGTTTGCAGAAAGTGCGACTATTATTGAAATCGTCATGATAAACAAGCAGGAAATAAAATTGTAGTGGGCAAATAAAATTATACTGCTACAGCCGCTTTTATATGTGGATGTGGATCGTAGTTCTCAAGCACGAGGTCTTCAAACTTAAAATCAAAAATATTTTTTACAGAAGGATTTAATTTCAATTTCGGTAAAGGCCTCGTGTCTCGTGTAAGCTGAAGAGCTACTTGTTCAAAATGATTAGAGTAAATGTGCGCGTCACCAAATGTGTGAACAAAATCTCCGGGCTGAAGATTGCACACCTGCGCCACCATCATTGTAAGAGCAGCATAGGAAGCAATGTTAAAAGGCACACCGAGGAATATATCAGCACTCCGTTGATAAAGCTGGCAGGATAATTTTCCATCGCTGACATAAAACTGAAAAAATGCATGACAGGGAGGCAATTTCATATTGTTGATTTCTGCAACATTCCAGGCACTCACAATTAAGCGACGGGAATCGGGCGTTTTTTTTATTTGCTCAATGACCTGTGTGATCTGGTCAATATGTCCGCCATCGGGAGTTGGCCAGCTTCTCCACTGCGAGCCATAAACAGGTCCGAGGTTTCCATTTTCATCTGCCCAATCATCCCAGATGGAAACACCATTTTCTTTGAGGTAACGAATATTTGTATCCCCTTTTAAAAACCAAAGTAGTTCGTGAAAAATCGACTTGGTGTGGAGTTTCTTGGTTGTAAGGAGCGGAAAACCCTGTGCCAAATCAAAACGCATCTGATATCCAAATACACTCCGTGTCCCTGTTCCTGTACGATCGCTTTTATCGATGCCATTTTCCATAACATGGCGCAAAAGATCATGGTATTGCTTCATAAGCAGCTGCTATTAATTCTACAAATTTAGGGGAAATTTCCGCTGAGCAAGGTCGATTTATCACAAAAGACACCAACATTTCAACGCTTCCGTGAAGGAGGGGTGCAAAAACAAAAGATTTAATATTTATTCGTCATTTAAACTATCTTTCCAGCCTAAAATAAATAAGTGAATATGGGTATCAAACTTCGTCTGACCATTCTGAGTTTCTTCCAGTTCTTTGTCTGGGGGGCCTGGCTTATCACTATCGGCACATATTGTTTCAATGCTAAAGGTTGGACTGGCGCTGAGTTCGGAGCCATCTTTTCCACCCTTGCCTTATCTTCTTTATTCATGCCAACCATTACTGGCATCATCGCAGACAAATGGATGAATGCGGAAAGACTTTATGGGATCCTGCAAATCATGTACGGACTGATCTTGTTTTATGTACCCAGCGTAAACGATCCGGAGACATTATACTATGTAATTTTCGGTGCGATGATTTGTTACATGCCGACAATTTCCCTGTCGAATTCAATTGCATATACTATTTTAAAAGACAATAAGTTCGATGTCGTTAAAGTCTTCCCTCCCATTCGTGTATGGGGAACAATTGGTTTTATCGTTGCCATGTGGACTACCAATTTGACGGGAAGTAAAGCAAACGCAAACCAGTTTATCATCGGAGCTGTTGCTGCGATTGTATTGGGCATCTATGCATTTACTTTACCAAAATGTCCACCTCAAAAAAGCATTACGAAAGATTCATCATTCCTTGAACAATTAGGCCTGAGTGCATTTAAATTATTCACCAATTACAAAATGGCTTTGTTCTTTATTTTCTCCATGTTCCTCGGTGCTGCGTTGCAGTTAACCAATATGTATGGCGATTCTTTTCTTGATGATTTCAAACGCATCCCGGAGTATGCGGATTCGCTTGTCGTGAAATACTCGACAATAATAATGTCCATTTCTCAGATTTCTGAAACTGTATTCATTCTTACGATTCCTTTCTTTCTAAAAAAATTCGGCATTAAAAAAGTGATGCTTTTTTCAATGTTGGCCTGGGTATTGCGTTTCGGATTATTCGGATTTGGAAATCCCGCTGACGGCTTGTGGATGATTATCCTGTCTTGTATTGTTTATGGAATGGCATTCGACTTCTTTAATATTTCAGGCTCACTATTCATCGAAACCAACACCGACTCTTCGATTCGTTCGAGTGCACAAGGCTTGTTCATGATGATGACAAACGGGGTTGGTGCCTATCTGGGAAGTAAAGTAAGTGGTTTCGCCATTGATGCTTACTTCACCCATGACGGTGGATCGAAAGACTGGCAAAGCATTTGGATTAGCTTTGCGGTGTACGCATTAATTGTTGCTGTGCTGTTTGCAGTTTTCTTCAAACACAAGCATGACCCTCAGCAGGTAGCTCAGGTTGCGCACTAAGGAAATCAATAAGAATAAGGTTAATTGCTCTTCCGCTTGTTTAATTCATCGCGAATGCGTGAAGCACGTTCGTAGGCTTCTTCGTCGAGTGCTTTTTTCAGCATCTCTTTCAGATCGTCGGTACTCGCGGTAGACAGTTCGTTTTCGGAAAGTTTAGTAGCAGAAGTTGGAACTTGTTTTTCTACTTGCTCCTCGATGCCTTCGATTGGTGTGTTTTCTTCGAGAACAATTCCTGCAGTGGAAAGAATAAATTCATACGTATAAATCGGGCATCCAAAGCGAACAGCAATTGCAATCGCATCGCTGGTTCGTGCATCGATTTCCATTTTCTTGTCCCCGTTATTGCAAACCAGTTTCGCATAAAAAACACCTTCGAGGAGATTAAAAATGATGACTTCCTCCACTTCAATATCGAAGGACTGCGCCAGACTTTTAAACAGGTCGTGGGTTAAAGGCCTGGTTGGTGTCATGTTTTCAAGCTCGATCGCGATCGCCTGCGCTTCAAAAGCACCGATGATAATCGGAAGTCTGCGTTTCCCTTTTTCTTCTCCAAGTACGAGTGCATAAGCACCGGATTGAGTCTGGCTGTAGGAGAGGCCGATAATTTCAAGTTTAATCTTTTTCATATTCAATTCCGGGAACCTGGCTTTCGTCCTTCTTCCTTTTCTTTATCGAAAATAAAAAAATATTGTTTCGCTTACTATTTATTTAACCGTTTTGGCTGGACTTAAATGCCTTTGCAGCTTCTACAAGCCGGGGAACTATTTCGAATGCATCTCCGACAATTCCATAATCAGCAGCTTTAAAGAACGGGGCTTCAGGGTCTTTATTGACAACTACAATTACCTTGGAACTGCTTACACCTGCGAGGTGTTGGATTGCTCCTGAAATACCAATGGCAATATACAGATTCGGACTGATGGCAATACCGGTCTGACCAACGTGTTCAGAATGTGGTCTCCACCCGGCATCGGAAACTGGTTTACTACACGCAGTAGCTGCTCCGAGTGTATTTGCCAGCTCTTCAATCATTCCCCAGTTTTCCGGACCTTTCATTCCACGACCGGCAGATACAACGAGTTCAGCATCCGGCAGTGAAACTTTATCGGTGGAACGTTTGGTTTCTTTAACTGTTACAGTCAGGTCCTTAGCTTCTATTTGTGTTTCGAAAATTGTGATAGCTGCTGAACCGGGCGATTCCACTACCTTGTATGAATTTGGAATCATACTGATGACTTTTACATCCGAGCTAATTTCTACAAAAGCAAAAGCCTTACCTGAAAACGCACCTTTTTTCACAATGAATGGGCCATCCATCACGGGCAAATCAATTACATTATCCGCCAGACCGGCATCCAGTTTAATGGCAACGCGTGGAGCAATACCTTTTCCGGAGAAACTTGCAGAAAGTACAATCACTTTCGCGTTTTCTGCTTTTGCTGCCTGCGCAATAACAGAAGCATAGGGCTGCACGTTCATTTCCTTCAATGAATCACCAACTGCTTTCAGCACTTTGGTGACTCCGTATTTACCGGCTTTCCCAAGTTCTTCATCGGAAACATCTCCGATTGAAAGCGCGACAAGAGGAAGATTTTGTTTTTGTGCAATAGCAGCGGCAAAAGAAATCACTTCGAAAGTGGATTTCTTAAATTTGCCCTGAACATTTTCAATGTATACGAGTACTGACATAGTGTTTATCTCTTTATACTGAATCAATCGATTATTTACTCTGCTGATTAGATGACTTTTTTCTCATCACGAAGCATGTCAAAAAGTTTTCCTGCATCCTCGGCTGCGATCAATTTCACTGAACTTCGTGGGATCGGTTTGTCATAGCTTTTCACAGTTGTGTGTTGAGGAACTTCGATGGGTTCAATCACCACCAATGGTTTTGTTCGTGCCGACATAATTCCACGCATGTTTGGAATTTTCCATTCTGCCATTCCTTCGGAAGCGCCGGCTACCAGTGGCAAAGGTGAGGAGAGTATTTCTTTCCCACCTTCGATTTCCTGTTCGAGTGTTGCGGTAGTTCCTTCAATCGTTAAACGTTTTGCAAAAAGCACACAAGGGATGCCGAGCAATTCCGCAAGCATCGCAGGCACAGAAGAGCCATTCGAATCACTTGATTCGCGACCGCACAAAATCAGATCAAAAGGATTCGTTTTAACATACTCTGCAATTTGACGTGCAACAAAATACCCATCACGAGGTTTTGAATTCACACGAACTGCATCTGTAGCTCCGATGGCAAGCGCCTTGCGAATAGTAGGTTCAGTGGAAGCATCTCCAATATTGATAACAGTGACAGTACCACCACCAGTCGTGAGATCAACAGCCTTTGACAGAGCAATCTCATCGTATGGATTCAGGATAAAAGTTACTCCCGTTGAAACAAATTCTTTGTTATCCGGGGTGAAATTTATTTTCGCTGTTGTGTCAGGAACATTTGCAATACAAACTAATATCTTCATGATACGATTGGATTAATGCATTTACCAGGGAAAGGAAAGAGGGTAATGGACAAGCGAAGTGTAAAAAGGAAAAACCAGAGATGCATGCATTTTGTAAAAAACGCTTCCGTCGAAATGGTGTTCCGCAATCCCCGTCTTTGTATCTTCGCCAGTACCAATTTTAATGAATTTGGCGCGAAGATAAAGAAATAATCCACCCTATTTTATCTTGTTTATAACCTCTGATGGATAGAATTGAAATGTTGAAAAGGTATATTGATGAAGATCCGGAAGATTCCTTTTCCCGGTATGCTTTGTCATTGGAATACATTCGTTTAAACAATTTTCCGGAGGCCAAAAGAATTCTATCAGAACTCATGTTCAAGGATCCGGATTATCTGGCAAGCTATTATCAAATGGGAAAGCTGAACGAAAGCACAGGTTCTATCGATGAGGCAGCCTACGTTTATCAAAAAGGTATGGTCTTGGCCCGATTGCAGAAGAATCAGCACACCTTCAATGAGTTAGAGGGTGCCTGGAAACAACTTCAGGGCGATTCTGATGAAGAAGAATGAACGGGATTTTTCTACATTTGCAACCCGGTTAAATTTAGTAGCTAGTCTCTATCTGAAAAATTCCGGTGGTGATACTATACGAAAGCCGAAGAAATTAAATTCCATATGAGAGAAGTTCAATTCCGTGAAGCCCTTCGTGAAGCAATGACAGAAGAAATGCGTCGTGATTCACGGGTATTCCTGATGGGTGAAGAAGTGGCACAATACAATGGAGCATACAAGGTAAGTCAGGGCATGCTGGAAGAATTTGGTCCGAAGCGTGTGATTGATACTCCCATTGCAGAACTTGGTTTTGCGGGAATTGGTGTAGGGGCGGCCATGAATGGATTAAGACCCATCATTGAATTCATGACTTTCAATTTTTCTCTTGTTGCTATTGATCAGGTAATCAATAGTGCTGCAAAAATGATGAGCATGAGTGGTGGACAATACACTGTTCCGATTGTCTTTAGAGGACCAACAGCTTCTGCAGGGATGTTGAGTTCACAGCATTCTCAGGCGTTTGAAAACTGGTACGCCAACTGTCCTGGATTAAAAGTGGTGGTTCCTTCCAATCCTGCTGATGCTAAAGGATTGTTGAAGTCTGCCATTCGTGACAATGACCCTGTCATCTTCATGGAAAGCGAACAGATGTACGGTGAAAAAGGAATGATACCCGATGGAGAATATCTTATTCCAATCGGTGTTGCAGATATCAAACGTCCGGGAACAGATGTGACGATTGTTTCTTTTGGCAAAATGATGAAGATTGCATTGAAAGCTGCGGAAGAACTTGCAAAAGAGAGCATCAATGCAGAAGTGATCGATTTAAGAAGTGTTCGGCCTATTGATTACAACACAGTGATTGAATCTGTAAAAAAGACGAATCGCCTTGTTGTTGTTGAAGAATCCTGGCCCCTCGCATCCATTGCGAGTGAAATCGCATTTATGGTTCAGAAAAAAGCCTTTGATTACCTCGACGCACCCATTGTTAGAGTCATGGGAGGAGATGTCCCTTTGCCCTATGCACCGACACTTATTGAAGCTTATTTGCCGAATCCAGCCAGAGTTATCAAAGCTGTAAAGGAAGTGATGTACCTGGTTTAAAAAATTTCCGCTCATTCAGAGAAAGTAAATTGAGATTATAAATTATCCAGGAGTTTTGTTTTTATCCTTTTTTACCCCTTTTTCGATTTAATTGACGAAATCACAAGGATAACTTCGGGATTTGGTGTACCTTTGCACTCTAATTTCTAAATACTTATCATGTTATCATTCCCCGAATTGGGGCTGGGCGAAAAAATTTTGAAAGCCATCGAGGCACTTGGGTTCCAGCAGCCTACTCCGATTCAAGAACAAGCAATTCCCCTCCTTCTAGCTGATCATTCTGACTTTATTGGACTCGCACAAACCGGCACCGGTAAAACGGCAGCTTTTGGTTTGCCATTGATTGAAAAGGTAGATTTTAATTCCAGGGACACCCAAGCCCTAATTCTTGCTCCAACGCGTGAGCTTTGTGTTCAAATCACTGACGATCTTGTTCGGTATTCCAAATTCACTCCAGGTGCGAACGTGGTAGCTGTTTATGGAGGAGCAAGTATTTCCACACAAATTCGCCAAATTAAAAGAGGGGCACAAATTGTTGTTGCCACTCCCGGACGATTAATTGATCTGATCACCCGGAAAGCTGTGGTTTTGCAAACTATTCGTTACGTCGTTCTCGATGAAGCGGATGAAATGCTGAACATGGGTTTTCAGGAAGATATTGATGATATTCTTTCGAATACACCGAAAGAAAAAAATGTGTGGTTGTTTTCAGCCACTATGCCAGCAGAAGTAAAACGAATTTCTGCCAACTACATGAAGCATCCGAAGGAGCTCACTGTAGGGAAGCAGAATTCTGGCGCTGACAATATTGAACACCATTACTATGTTGTTCATGAACGGGACAGATATCATGCATTGAAACGAATACTGGATTCTACACCTGAAATTTTCGGTGTTGTATTTTGCAGAACAAAACTTGATACGCAACGCATTGCAGAAAACCTTGTGAAGGACGGATACAATGCAGATGCGATTCATGGAGATCTGAGTCAGCAACAACGCGACAAAGTGATGGGGCGATACCGCAACCGCAATCTTCAGGTTCTTGTTGCAACGGATGTTGCGGCAAGGGGTATTGATGTGCGTGATATTACGCACGTAATCCATTATCATCTTCCTGATGAAGTTGAAAACTACACACACCGTAGTGGAAGAACTGCACGTGCAGGGAAATCAGGAATTTCGATCGCTTTGGTGAACATGCGTGAAAAAGATAAAATCCGCCAGATCGAGAAGAAAATTAACAGGAAATTTCACTTGTCAAAAGTGCCTGATGCCGGTGATATCGGAGAACAACAACTGATGCATTTTGTGAAAAAGATTCACGATGTACAGGTGAATGAAAAAGCAATTGAAAAGTTTATTGGCCCTGTTTTCGCCGAACTCATCGACCTGAGCAAGGACGATCTGATCAAGAGAATTGTGAGTATTGAATTCAGTCGTTTTCTTGAAGACTACAGAAATGCTCCGGATATCAATGTTGATCTCGCTCATCCCGGAAAATCTACTCAGGAAAGATACCGGAATGCAGGACCACGGATGTTCATCAATCTGGGTACAGCAGACGGACTTGATAAAGGAACAATGCTCGGATATCTGCTCGATGGCACCAATCTGGATAAATCCAAGATCGGTAAAATTGACATGAAACCGGTGTATTCATTCATTGAATTTGAAGATGAAGAATCTCTTGAAATCACTTTGAATGCATTCGATGGCGAATTTTACAACAACAGAAAAGTTCGTGTAGATCGTTCCGGCGAAAAGGACAAGAAAGAATTCAAGAAAGATTATAAAAAAGACTTCAAGAGAGATTTCAAAAAAGATACCCGGGAAGTGTTTGAAAAAAAGGATAAAAAGGGTTGGGGCGAAAAGCCTGTCAATCCGACAGACGGGAAGAAAAAGAAATATAAATCATCCTGGTGATCTTAAAGAGATCATTTCTTCCTAAAATCACAATTCCTGAATTTATTGAACAACAAAAAGTCAATTACTTCTAATCGGGGCACTTTTGTTGTTCACTGCGAATAATTATACTTGCAATTCCATATAATCAGGAATTCCACTAAAGCGGACAACAGTTTCAATCCAAATTACTAATGTAATTTTGTTCCTTGAAACGAGTCTTCATTAATGTAAAACAAAACATGCCAACTATTAAATTCAGCGGAAACAATTCAGCATTTTATAGCGATCTCAAACATCGTGTAAATACATACTTCCAGGAGAAGCGGATTAGTACTCACGGGGATTACCGTAGTTTGGTAAAAGTCATTGTCCTCATGACCCTGTTCCTCGGCATTTATCCGGTGATGGCCTTCCACATTCTTCCAGGAGCCTGGGCAATCCTGGGTTGCATTGTTCTAGGACTGGTAACTGCTGCAATCGGATTCAACATCATGCACGATGGAGCCCATGGAAGCTTGTCGAAAAAACCTTTTGTGAACAAACTTGCTGCACTTAGCCTGAATATGCTTGGTGCAAGTTCATTCTTGTGGAACATCAAACACAATGTGATTCACCATTCATTTACAAACGTTGATGACCATGATGATGATATTCTGAATGAGCCATTCTTCCGGATGACAAAAAACCAACCGAAGCTGAGTGCTCACAAATACCAACACTTGTATTTTCCACTCGCTTACGGATTGATGTACATGTCCTGGGTATTCTTCCTTGATTTTAAAAAGTATTTTCAACGCCGTATTGCTGACAGAGGGGATATCAAACTAACGCTTTCTCAACACATCGGTTTTTGGATAACAAAGCTCAGCTACATCTTTTTGTTTGTTGTATTGCCTTTGCAATTCTATTCACTTCCCGCTTACCTGCTTGGTTATTTCATCTATTCGTTTACAACAGGACTTACCACAAGTGTAGTGTTCCAATTGGCACACACTGTTGAAGAAACAGAATTTTTATACCCTGATCATAAAACCAGTCCGGTTTATGTAATCCCAACGGATTGGGCGACTCACCAGGTTCGGACAACTGCAAATTTCGCAACACGGAATAAATTTGTGACCTGGGCTGTAGGCGGTTTGAATTTTCAGGTTGAACATCACTTGTTCCCAAAGATTGCTCACGTTCACTATCCGGCACTCAGTAAGATTGTAAAAGAAGTTTGTATTAAATACAATCTTCCATATCATGAACAGGCAACTGTTACTGGAGCGATTATATCACACATTCGATTCCTTAAGGACTTGGGTCGACATTAATTTAATTTCAATCCATTAAAAAAGCAGAGAAGAATCGATCTTCTCTGCTTTTTTATTTTGAACCCAATCGCCCTAAGAAATTATTCGATGGTCAACTTACTGTCATGATCAATATTCGTATGCGGATCAAAATGGAATTCCAGATAGCGTGATTCATCTTTCTTAGCATTCACTGCAAGTTTGATTCTTCCCATTTCGTTATTCACCTTGTCGAATGCTTTAGCCGTGATCTCTCCGGAAAAATCCTGATTGAATATTACGTAAACTGTCAGCAGATTATCTGTTGCGCTTGAATCGCTGGATACAGTTGTCTTCCCACATTCGATTCCTTGTGCTTTCAAACCGTCAGCAATCAGGACTTTTGTGTCAAAGGCTTTTTCTACTCCCGATGAAACTCCTTCAGTAAATTCACCAATGGCCTGTCCGGTTACATCACCTGCTTTATTAATTTTTTCCTTCACAGATTCCGATGAACAAGAAAACAAAAGAAGGAAGAAGAGAAAAATAGGGCTGTAAAGTTTCATACGCTTAGTTTTAATTTGATCGATTTGAATTTAAATTGGGAGGACCGGATATTCATCAAATTTAGAGCAATGCAAGCTGTTTATCCAATATAATTTGATATAAAATGTAAGAAAATTAGTCTCAAAAATGCCTTTTTTAATCAATTTATCTCCATTCCACTTAAAAACTTATAATTTTCAATATTCTACATTAAAAAAAATGTAAGATTTCGGCATTTTTATTAAAAATGTTATACTTTTTTAGGGTTACCCCCATCTTTTCAACACATATTGTGAAAAAAAATATGTTTTTTCTTGACAGACCCCCTATTTTTTAGATATGTTTGCAAAATAAAATTTAAAAATGCGGAACTTTTTAGGAATACTTGAAGTTTCACATTAATACTTGTTTAACGATTTAGCCAAACATTAAATTATGAGCAACATCCGTTTCCGTGCCCTTGAAACTACTTTGGGCCGATTACCTGTGAAAGTGGTACCTCCCGGAGGGAAAGTGAGTGATTTTTATGGAGTGAATGTATTCAATCGGGAAGCTATGCAGAAATACCTGCCAAGGGATGCTTACAAAGCAGTGATGGCAGCAATTGAACACGGTGTATCGGTTGATCGTAAGATGGCCGACCTGATTGCCCTGGGAATGAAAGATTGGGCCAGCAGCAAAGGCTGTACATCGTATACACATTGGTTTCAACCTCTCACGGGACTCACTGCCGAAAAGCACGATAGTTTCTTTGAACTGAGCGATGGAAAAGCGATTGAACATTTCTCCGGAAATGCACTCGCACAGCAAGAACCGGATGCTTCCAGCTTTCCAAGCGGTGGTATCCGTAACACTTTTGAAGCGCGTGGATATACAGCATGGGATCCAAGTTCACCTGCATTCATCATGGAAAGTGCAAGTGGAAAAACACTTTGTATACCTACCATTTTCGTTTCCTATACCGGAGAGACTCTTGATAATAAAGCTCCCTTATTAAAAGCATTACATGCCTTGGATAAAGCTGCTGTGGATGTTTGTCAGTATTTCGACAAAGATGTAACGAAAGTGATTGCTACCCTTGGTGTCGAACAAGAATACTTTCTTGTTGATACAGCCTTGTTAAACTCACGCCCGGATCTGTTAACCACCGGTCGCTCCTTGTTCGGACATTCTCCTGCAAAAGGACAGCAATTGGAGGATCATTATTTCGGATCGATTCCCGAGCGCGTGTATGCTTTCATGCAAGACATGGAAACAGAGGCATACAAACTGGGGATTCCTTTGAAAACCCGACACAATGAAGTTGCACCGAGTCAGTTCGAATGTGCTCCTGTTTTCGAAGAAATCAATCTTGCTGTTGATCATAATGCGCTGTTGATGGATTTGATGGAAAAAGTTGCGCGTCGCGACAATTTCAAAGTCTTGTTGCATGAAAAACCCTATGCCGGAATTAACGGAAGCGGTAAACACAACAACTGGAGTTTGAGTACCAACACCGGTAAGAACCTACTCAGTCCGGGAAGTACACCGAAGAGCAACCTGATGTTCCTCACATTCTTCATCACCACTATTAAAGCGGTGTTTGAACATGCTGATTTGATGCGTGCAAGTATTGCTTCTGCAAGTAATGATCATCGTTTGGGTGCCAATGAAGCGCCTCCCGCGATCATGTCAATCTTCCTTGGGACTCAATTGAGCAATGTACTTGACGAGATTGAACAAAAAGTGAATGATAAAAAAATGACCGCTGATGAAAAGACAGCGCTCAAACTGGACATCGGTAAAATCCCGGAAATCCTACTCGATAATACCGATCGCAACCGTACTTCTCCATTTGCATTCACCGGAAATAAATTTGAATTCCGTGCCGTTGGTTCGTCCGCGAATTGTTCCAATGCCATGATGGTATTGAATACAATTATGGCAAATCAATTGCGGAAGTTCAAGAAAGAAGTGGATAGTTTGATCGATAAAGGCACGAAAAAAGACGAAGCGATTTTGAAAGTTCTGCGTCAATATATTGTCGATTCAAAAAATATCCGTTTCGAAGGCAATGGTTACAGCGATGAATGGGTGAAAGAAGCGAAGCGTCGCGGTTTATCCAACATCACAACTACGCCTCCTGCATTGGATGCATATGTGAGCAAGAGTTCGATGAAATTGTTTGAAGAGATGTCAATTTTCAATCACCGTGAAGTGGAAGCACGTCATGAAATCATGTTGGAAACTTACATCAAGAAAATTCAAATCGAATCCCGTGTGATGGGAGATCTTGCTATCAATCATATCATTCCTGCCGCTATTCATTATCAAACCACATTGGCCAAAAATGTGGAAGGTCTGAAAAGCATCGGCATGAAACCGGATACGATGACAACACAAATCGGGATGATCATGGAAATTTCCGAACATCTGGGAATGATCAAAACGAATGTTGACAAGATGATTGACGCGAGAAAAAAAGCTAACAAGATCGAAGACATTCGAGAAAAAGCGATTGCTTATTGCGACGAAGTGAAAAGTTACTTCGACACGATTCGTTACCATGTTGACAAACTTGAAATCATGGTCGATGACGAACTCTGGCCCTTGGCGAAATACCGGGAGCTTGTCATGATTCGATAGTCTGTAAATCTCTCTTCTTAGAATTCTCCAAATAAAAAGGTGGTCCATGTGACCACCTTTTTATTTGGTCTCAATATTTAATAGATCATCGAAGCATTTTTCTACTGGAATTCAAAGAGAATCCTAATGTTCAGGAGTGGACTTGGAATTCCTCTGTTGGCTTCAAATCGAAATCCTGAACTGGATAAAGAATCGAATCCCTTCTACCCAAAGCATATCCTCTCACAGACAAGTAGTTAGCTGAGCCGTGAAATTCAATCTTCCTCATTCGAGTCTGTTCAGGGTAAAATAGATGCCGGTTTTGTGAGATTCAGATTCTTGTTGTTAAATAGTTGAAATTTAGCATCAATTTCTACCTTTGTTATCCGAAAAAAACTTGTTTTCTTTGCCATAAGGGGAGTTTCACTTTCCTTCTATTTATAATCAAAACGTTCGATGAGACTATTCCAAAGATTCCTCTTGTTTTTACTGGTAGTAATTTCTGCCCAAGCAACATTTGCACAGCGCGGGCCGACCTTTCTGGCGGAACAAGCATTTAACAAAGGCGACTATTACGATGCCGCTGCACTTTACAAAAAAGCCTTCACGAAGGAAAAAAACAAAGTGAAAAGAGCGGAGATAATTTACAAGGTGGCTGAATCCTACCGTCTGACCAACGATTATAAAAACCAGGAAGTTTGGTATGCCAAGGCCATCAAAGCCAATTTCAAAGACCCTGAAGCCCTCGTGCATTATGCGGATGCTCTAAAAGTAAACGGGAAATACGACGAAGCGATTGTTCAATACACCAATTTTCAAAAAGCAAGTCCAACTGATCCACGAGGTGAATTGGGAATTTCTTCAAGTCAGCAAGCTCAGAAATGGAAAGAAAAACCTACACGTTACAAAGTAGAAAATGTCCCTGCAATCAACACAAAGTATTCTGATTTCGGAGCAAACTATTCAAACAAAGATCATCGCCATATCATTTACACTTCTGCTCGTCAGGAATCCATGGGTAAAAATGAAGATGGCGGCACCGGTGAAAAATTCCAGGATTTATTCGAGGCAACAGTTGATAAAAAAGGAAAATGGAGTTCGCCTAAACCATTGCTTGAACCAATCAATTCAGGTGGAAATGATGGAAGCGCAACGATCGATGCAAAAGGCGTTGATATGTTTTTTACACGTTGTGATGTAGAACGTGGCAAGATGGGTGGATGTGAAATCTATTACACCAAACGCAAAGGTCAAACCTGGGATGAACCAAAATTAATTCCCCTTTCAGGTGATAGTTTTACTGTAGGACAGCCAAGTTTATCTGCTGATGAGCAAACACTTTATTTCGTTTCCGATATGGAAGGCGGACAAGGTGGAAAAGACATCTGGATGACTGTTTATGATAAAAAAACGAAAGCATGGGGAACACCATCGAATCTTGGAAACAAAATCAATACACCGCTTGATGAAATGTTTCCATCAATAACAGCCAACGGTACACTCTACTTTTCCTCCAAAGGACATTCGGGAATGGGTGGTCTGGATATTTTCCAGACAAAAATTTCAGGCAGTGGCTGGGAACAACCGCTGAACCTCAGGTATCCTGTGAATACTTCTGCTGATGATTTTGCTTTCATTCTGGATGAACTGAGCGGGGAGAGAGGTTTTCTCAGCTCCAATCGTGAAGGCGGTAAAGGCGGCGACGATATTTATACCTGGTACCTTCCACCTCTGATCTTTACAATTTCCGGACGCGTCTATGATGCAGATACAAGATCAAATATTGAAGGAGCAAGCATTGAGTTATTTGGAAGTGATGGCACATCCATTCCATTCAAGACGGATGCAACAGGTGCTTATAAATTCGATTTGAAACCTGAAACATCTTATAAATTATCGGCAACAAATAAAAATTACCTGAATAAATATCTTGAAGTTTCAACAGTCGGACTGGAACAAAGCAAAGATTTCATCGGTGATTTTGATTTTGCTTTGCGTTCTATGCTGCGTTCTATCGAACTTCCGGATATCTATTATGATCTGGCCAAATGGGACCTACGTTCAGAATCTAAAAAAGCATTGGATGGTTTGGTTGAAACGATGAATGAAAACCCAACCATTGTTATTGAACTTGGTTCACACACCGATTCACGTCCAATTCCAATGACGAACGACACACTGTCACAGCGTCGTGCAGAATCTGTTGTGAAGTACCTTATTCAACATGGTATTGAAGCCGACCGACTTTATGCAAAAGGATATGGCGCCCGTGAGCCACGTGTACTAGATCGTGAAATTGGCAGTTTCAAATCAGGCGATGTTATGACTGATGAATTTATCAGCAAATTAAAATCAACAAAAGTTAAAGAAGAAGCACATCAATTGAATCGTCGTACGGAATTCAAAGTACTGCGAACGAATTATGTGAAAGGACAATCGGCAATTGATAATATCAATCAGACTCCTGAAAAGACCCTGGTTGATTCCAGCAGTCTGAACGTGAAACCGGTTGAAGATGCAACTGTAGCAACAAAAGTTGAAGTGAAAGATGCTGCAGCAAGTGTGGAAGCTAAAAAAGATTCAGCCCTTGCTCCTGTTGTTGAAAAAACCGGTCCAGGTGAAATTTACATTTGCAAAAAAGCAGACACCTATACTGCAGTTGCTAAAAAACATGGCATCACGGTAAAAGAATTAAAAGATCTGAATGGTATTCGCGGAGAACAAATAGATGAGGGAATGGAGTTAAGAATAGATCCTAAGGGAAACTATACTGAATACAATAAAAAATTCTATGTTCTCACAAAAGATGACAAGAAGTGGGCAGAACTTGCCAAGAAATTAGAAATAAAACTAGCTGATCTTAAAAAACTCAACAAAGGTGTTGGTGAAGATGAATTCCACACCGGCAAACAGATCCGGATCACGAAGTAGCGCATTCAACTGACAAAGGCGTCTCGCACCTTGTGTGGCGAGGCGCCTTTGTTTTTATATACGAATGAAGATATTGTATTGATTCGTTCAGAATCCATTCAAGATGTATCTCACCAATGAATAAAGAATCAAAATACAGCAGTCGAGGCGTTTCAGCAAGCAAGGAAGATGTGCACAATGCAATCCGCTCTCTGGACAAAGGACTCTTCCCGAAAGCTTTTTGCAAAATTGTTCCGGATTCATTATCCGGCGACGATGCATATTGTATCGTTATGCACGCTGATGGCGCGGGAACAAAATCATCTCTTGCATATGCTTATTGGAAAGAGACCGGTGATATGAGTGTTTGGAAAGGCATTGCACAAGATGCTATTGTGATGAACACAGATGATCTCTTGTGTGTAGGTGCAACGAACAACATTCTACTTTCATCTACAATCGGGAGAAATAAAAAATTGATACCGGGAGAGGTCATCAAAGCCCTGATTGAAGGTACAGAGGAATTTCTGGAGATGATGCGAAGTTATGGTATCTCGATTCTTTCGACGGGTGGAGAAACGGCAGATGTAGGAGATTTGGTACGCACCGTCATTGTTGATTCTACCGTCACATGCAGAATGAAGAGAAGTGATGTAATATCCAATGACAAAATAAGTGCAGGCGATGTGATAGTCGGATTGGCTTCTTATGGCAAAGCAAGCTATGAAAAGGAATACAACGGAGGAATGGGAAGCAATGGTCTCACTTCAGCACGACATGATGTGTTCAACAAAGTTGTTGCGAAAAAATATCCGGAGACATACGATACTCAAATTGATGATGCAGTAGTTTATTCCGGAAGCAAATTATTGACTGATAAAATAAATATCCCGGATTCGGATGAAAAAACAATTACGGCTGGAAAGCTTGTCTTAAGTCCGACACGTACGTATGCACCAATTCTAAAAAAAATCCTCGACAATTTCCGTCCGCACATTCATGGATTGGTTCATAACAGTGGAGGTGGACAAACCAAGGTGTTGCATTTTGTCGACAATCTACACATCATTAAGGATAATCTTTTTCCTGTGCCTCCTCTCTTTCAGTTGATTCAGCACGAAAGCAAAACCGACTGGAAGGAAATGTATCAGGTTTTCAATATGGGCCACAGGATGGAAGTGTATTGCGCTGCTTCCCTTGCCGATCAGATCATAGACATTTCAAAGTCATTTAATGTCGACGCAAAGATTGTTGGTCATTGTGAAGAATACAAAGGCAAAAAACTGACAATTCGTTCCGAAGCAGGAGAGTTTGTTTACGAGTAGCCTTTCCGACGACGTTCAATTCTCTCGTGCTTAATTCAAGATTAATAAATAGTATATAGAAATAAAAAAATGCTCTTAGATAAATTAGAAGCGATTAAACAACGGTTTGAAGATGTTGAAATGCAGTTAAGCTCCCCAGGTGTTATGGGAGACATGAAACGCTTTGCCCAACTCAACCGTGAATACAAAGAGCTTCAAAAAATTGTGGAACGTTATCATGTTTACAAAAACGTTCAAAGCAATTTAGAAAATGCCAAAAAGATGGTGGCGAATGAAAAGGATGAAGAATTCCGTGAGCTCGCTAAATCCGAATTTGATTCGCTCCAAAAGGAAAACGAGAAATTGGAAGAAGAAATAAAATTCATGCTTGTTCCTGCTGATCCTGAAGATGTCAAAAATGCAATTATGGAAGTACGTGCAGGTACCGGAGGTGATGAAGCAAGTATTTTCGCCGGTGACCTTTTCCGTATGTACAGTAAATTTTGTGAACGCAAAGGGTACAAAATTGAAGTTGTTGATATGACTGCCGGAACAGCCGGTGGATTTAAAGAGGTGATTTTTAATGTCACCGGTGATGGTGCCTATGGAATATTAAAATATGAAAGTGGCGTACACCGTGTACAGCGTGTACCGCAAACAGAAACGCAGGGCCGTGTACACACTTCTGCAGCTACTGTTGTAGTGTTACCTGAAGCTGATGAATTCGATGTGGATATTAAAACGAATGACATTCGCAAAGACCTTTTCTGTTCTTCCGGTCCGGGTGGTCAATCCGTGAATACAACATACTCAGCGGTTCGTCTTACGCATATTCCGACAGGAATTGTAGCGCAATGCCAGGATCAGAAATCTCAATTAAAAAATTACGATAAGGCATTGTCAGTTCTCCGCTCAAGAATCTATGAGTTGGAATACAACAAACGGATGGAAGAAGATTCAAAGAAAAGGAAGACCATGGTTTCGAGTGGTGACCGATCTGCGAAAATCAGAACATACAATTACCCGCAAAGTCGGATTACTGATCACCGCATTGGTTTGACAATGTACAACCTTGGTACATTTATGGAAGGTGATATTTATGAAATGATCGATGCGCTTCAGGTGGCAGAGAATTCTGAACGACTGAAGGAAGGGGTTGCCTGAGACGTAAGTATAAAAAATCAACAGCTGTTTTTAGCAGAACATTTATTTGTACTTTAGTTAAGTATTAATTCATCAATCTTCAATGGACAGAAGATTATTCCTTACACAACTTTCCTTAGGTTCAATTGCAATGATGACATTGTCTTCCTTCCGGAACGAAATGGATGCACTCGGAGCATCTGATAAAATGCCGGTCTTGTTTATCGGACATGGATCACCCATGAATGCAATAGAAAACAATGAATTCAGTCAAGCCTGGAAAACTGTTGCGAAACAATTACCGGTTCCAAAAGCTATTCTATGCGTTAGTGCACACTGGGAAACAAAAGGAACTAAGGTAACAGGAATGAAAATGCCGAAGACTATTCACGATTTTGGCGGCTTTCCACAGGAGTTGT
Organism: Bacteroidota bacterium; assembly: GCA_016720655.1. Taxonomy (GTDB): domain Bacteria; phylum Bacteroidota; class Bacteroidia; order AKYH767-A; family 2013-40CM-41-45; genus JADKJP01. The sequence continues at coordinate 714,051 of JADKKE010000032.1, read as the reverse complement.
TTAACAAGCAGTATCCGGCACCCGGTGCTCCTGAAATGGCTGCAGAAACCAAATCGCTAATTAAAAAAACAAACGTTGAAGTAGATATGGAATGGGGATTGGATCACGGAACATGGTCTGTTCTCGCTCCAATGTTTCCGGAAGCCACTATTCCGGTTTATCAGATCTCACTTGATTACTCCCAGCCTCCTCAGTACCACTACGAGTTAGCCAAGGAACTTGCTGCGCTTCGACGGAAAGGAGTTCTCATCATTGGCAGCGGGAATATAGTTCACAATCTGGGGATGATGCAATGGACTGACAAAGCCTTCGATTGGGCAATAGAGTTTGATTCAATTGCAGCTAAATTAATTGAAGAAGGAAATCACAAGCCATTGATTAATTACAAAGATCTTGGAAAATCCGCCAGTCTTGCAATTCCTTCTAATGAACACTATTTACCAATGCTCTACTCCCTGGCTTTACAGGAGAAAAACGAATCACTTTCCTTTTTTGCTGCAAAAAACCTGATGGGATCCATTTCTATGAGGAGTTTTAAGATCGGCTGAAACCGATATGGAATTCACACAATTCCCGAATTCATTTTATCAAATTGTGATTTTACCGTTCAAGAGTCAAATCCTGGCTTTATCCCCCTCTTTGGACGCCTTATAATACCCCCTATTTCAAAGGATTAGAGATCCATCATTGGTGTATTCATCTCAATTCTTTAGGTTTGCTTTATGCTAACGGAAACTAAGAAAATGACATCATTACCAATCGATAGAGAGACGCTTTTAAAAGCTTATCAATTGATGTGTACTGCGCGAGCGATGTCAGATCTTTTTGAAGAAAAATCACAGATTACCCAAAAATATGTTCACGCAACTTCCAGAGGTCATGAAGCGATTCAACTCGCACTTGGGCTCCAATTAAAGCCCCAGGATTATTTGTCGGCTTATTATCGTGATGATAGTATTTTGTTGGGAATTGGCTTGCAACCGTTCGAATTAATGTTGCAACTATTAGCAAAACGTGACGATCCGTTTTCCGGCGGACGAACTTATTATTGTCATCCAAGTTTACGCAGGGATGACATGCCGAAAATTCCGCATCAAAGTTCTGCAACCGGTATGCAAGCTATTCCAACAACCGGAATTGCCATGGGCTTGCAGTACCGGGAGAATACCGGTCTGAATGATCCCAATGCAAAAGACAAAGGTGTAGTTGTTTGTTCACTCGGTGATGGTTCAATTACAGAAGGCGAAGTCGCAGAAGCATTTCAAATGGCGGTGCTGAAAAAACTTCCTATCCTTTATTTCATTCAGGACAATGAATGGGATATTTCGGCAAGTGCAAAAGAGATCCGTGCCATGGATGCACCGGAATACGCAAAAGGTTTTAAAGGACTCGAAGTTCGGTCGATTGATGGAACAGATTTTTTCACCTCGTATCAAACCATCCAAGAAGTACTTGAACTCATTCGAAAAGAACGTCGGCCCTTCATGATTCATGCAAAAGTTCCATTGCTCGGACATCATACTTCAGGAGTGCGCCGTGAATGGTACAGAACCGATCTTGAAGAACATCAAAAAAGAGATCCCTTTCCGAAATTTAAAAAAGCATTGCTTGAACAGGGATTTGCAGAAAAAGAATTAAACGCAATCAATGACAGAGCAACAATACTTGTTCGTTCAGATTTTGAAAAAGCATTAAAATCAGAAGATCCACGTCCTGAAGATTTGTTCAACTATGACTATGCACCAACACCGGTGACAGAAGAAAAAGGAGAACGCGAACCAAAGGGAAAAGAGAAAACAGTGATGGTAGATTGCGCTCTTTTTGCAGTACAGGAGCTCATGACGAAGCATAAAGAATGTCTGTTGTACGGACAAGATGTTGGAGGGAAACTTGGCGGAGTATTTCGTGAAGCCGCAACGTTGGCAGAAAAATTTGGAGATCTGCGTGTCTTTAACACTCCGATACAGGAAGCATTTATTGTGGGCAGCACAGTGGGGATGAGTGCTGTTGGATTGAAACCGATTGTGGAAGTACAATTTGCAGATTACATCTGGCCCGGACTGAATCAATTATTTACAGAAGTAAGCAGGTCGTATTATTTGAGCAATGGTAAATGGCCTGTGAGTTGTATTCTACGCGTACCAATTGGAGCCTATGGCAGTGGCGGACCTTTTCATTCATCAAGTGTAGAAAGTGTACTATCAAATATTCGCGGGATTAAAATTGCATATCCATCTACTGGAGCTGATTTAAAAGGATTTTTGAAATCAGCTTACTATGATCCAAATCCATGTGTAATCCTTGAACACAAAGGACTGTATTGGTCAAAAATCAAAGGCACAGAGGATGCAAAGACAATAGAGCCTGACGAAGATTATATATTACCTTTTGGAAAAGCAAGAATTGTTCAATCAGCTGATGCTGGAAAGGAACCAACACTAGCGGTGATCACCTATGGCATGGGAGTTTATTGGGCAAAAAATGCAGCAAAGAATTTTCCAGGAAAAATTGAAATTGTAGATCTTCGCACAATTCTTCCGCTTGATGAAGAATCAGTTTTTGCAGCAGTAAGAAAACACAATCGTTGTTTGGTTGTAACCGAAGAACCAATCCACAATACTTTTGCCCAAGCACTCGCCGGTTTGATTTCTAAAAATTGTTTTGAATCTCTGGATGCTGCAGTAGAAGTTATTGGCTCCGAAGATTTACCTGCCATTCCTTTGAATTCCATTCTTGAGTTCACAATGATTCCCAATGCGGATAAGGTGGCCAAGGCGATGGAACGTGTACTTGGGTATTAGTTGTTAGTTGTTAGTGGTTAGTTATTAGTTGTTAGTATGGGAATGCTTAATAACACAATTTTTCCTCACCAACGATTATGTAGTGAGCATACCTAATACTTTATACTTTATACCAAAATCAACAATCATCAATCTAAAATCTAAAATTACCTCAAATGCTCAATCGGGTACATCATATCTCCGTGATTTGTTCCGATTACGAGCGAACCAAATTTTTTTATACTGATATTCTGGGATTGCAAATTGTGAGGGAAGTTTATCGGGAAGAAAGATCATCCTACAAACTTGATCTTTCCTTAAATGGTGAATATATCATAGAGTTATTTTCTTTTCCGGACCCTCCTCTCCGGGTTTCGAAGCCTGAAGCTTGTGGCTTACGTCATTTGGCATTTGAGGTAAATAAACTCGAAGATGTCATAGATCAATTCTCAAAAAAAGGAGTTCACGCAGAAAAAATCCGTACTGATGAATTCACGGGGAAACGATTTACATTTATTTCGGATCCGGATGGGTTGCCGATTGAATTGTATGAAAAGGAAAATTTCAAATTTATATGAAGAAACATTATTTTTCATCCCTCTTCCCTGCTCCCATTCCCTGCAATTTTATTTCTGTATTGACACGCGATTCTGTTTCGGGGGTGAGTCGCTCACCGATTGGATCAAGCAATTCCCGGCCATTGGAACGGGGGTTTTTAATTTTCGACGAAATGGGATATGCATTCATCTCTTCTGCGGGATACGGTTCAAGCATTCCGGTAATTTCGTTGAGATGCTCTGCTCTTAACCAACGACGTTCATCGCTTTCGTGTAAAATTACCGGAGAGCGATGATGCGGGATCATTTGTAAAAGTGTATTTGGTACTGTTGTAATAATTGCAAACGATCTTGTTTTTTCACCACTTTCCGGATCTGTCCAGATATCCCAGATTCCGGCAAGCGCAAAAGGTCTGCGGGCTTTTAGATAAACAACGAACGGTTTATCCAATCCTTCATTCGTGCTTCCTTCAATAAATGCATCCGCAATAACCAGACAACGTTGTGACCGGATCGGTTTTCGAAAGGAAGGCTTGTTGATGATCCCTTTGCCTCCATTGTAATTGGGATCATTCTCCTTGTTGGAATCTCCTTCACTCCGCGCATTAAATAAATACATTTTCTTCTTCGCCCAAAAGGGAGTCAATCCAAACTGTATGAATTGAATTTCGTTGGGTTTATCACTACAGATAACCGGTGCCAATGCACCCGGTCCAACATTATAATTTGGAAACAGAGAAGGAACAACGTCAGGTGCCTTCACCTGGAATCGTTTCTCGATTACCTCGACTTTTGATACAACTACATAACGGCCACACATTTATTCTTTCTTGATTACTATTTAGTAAATTATATCTATTTCAAAGTTTAAAGTTCAAGGTTCAATTTGTTCCAGGTTCAGAGTTCCGTGTTCAAAGTTTCGAGTCCCTGTTATTAATATCGGCATTTCAATTTTGCTTTTTCCAGGATTTATAAATGTCTTGTTGTGCCGGACGATTTCTAGGGATTTCGCGCAAAGGCTCGCATTCTTCTAAAGTAGCATATAGTTCTGCCGGGAGTTTTTGGTAAAGTTCAGTTCCTTTTGTTTTCCAAAGAATCATTTCATCACTTACATCTTTCACAATTTTAGCAGGATTGCCAACCACAACTTTCCGTTCCGGAATTTGCATTCCCTCCGGAACAAATGTCAATGCTCCGATGATTGAATTCGCACCAACAACAACATGATCCATAACAACAGCATTCATTCCTACCAATACATTTTTACCAATTGATGCACCGTGTATTATAGCACCATGACCAATATGTGCATTTTCACTTAATGTTATCGTGATTCCTGGAAACATATGTATCGTACAATTTTCCTGAACATTGCATCCATCCTCGATTACAATTCCGCCCCAATCTCCACGTATAGCAGCACCCGGACCGATATAAACATTCTTCCCGATGATTACATTTCCTGTCACTGCTGCCAGCGGATGCACAAATGAGCTTTCGTGAATGACAGGGATGTAGCCGTTGAAGGAGTAGATCATTTTGATAGCAGGTATTAGGTATTAAGTATTAGGTATTAGGTATTAGAAATTAAGAATTAAGAATTAGGAATTAGGAAATGGCTTTGGGTACACACAGAACACGAAACTCTGAACCCGGAACTCGAAACGAAACTTTGAACCTTAAACCGAATTACGCTTTCTCGATGACAACTGCATATCCTTGTCCAACGCCGATGCACATCGTAACCAAGGCATATTTTTTATTCTGTTCCTGGAGTTCGATCGCTGCAGAACCCAGAATCCTGGTTCCACTCATGCCCAAGGGATGTCCAAGTGCGATTGCCCCACCATTGGGATTGATTCGTGGATCATTATCTTGTAGACCCCAAGAACGAATACAAGCGAGGGCTTGCGCAGCGAAAGCTTCATTCAATTCAATGACATCAATATCTTTCCAGGATAAACCAGCTTTCGCAAGTGCACGATTCGATGCTTCTACAGGACCAATCCCCATTATTCTGGGTTCAACTCCAACGACAGCGGATGAAATAATTTTTGCAAGTGGTTTAAGCTTATATTTTTTTACAGCATCCGCAGAAGCAAGTAAAAGCGCAGCTGCTCCATCGTTCAAACCTGAAGCATTTCCTGCTGTCACAGTTCCATCTTTACGAAATGAAGTTTTCAATTTGGCTAAAGCTTCGACTGTTGTATCCGGTTTAATAAATTCATCCTGATCAAATCGCTTTACTTCGCCTTTCTTTCCCGGAATTTCAACAGCAATAATTTCCTTTGACAATCTTCCCCGATCACGTGCGGCTTTTGCTTTTGTTGGCTCCATACAGAAAATTTGTCCTGGTCTTCTCTCGAAACATGATCACGGTCCGCCAGATTTTCTGCAGTCTCCCCCATCGCATCTGTACCGTACATTTCTTTCATGATCGGATTTACAAATCTCCATCCAAAACTGGAATCAAACATTTGCGCATCTCGTCCGTATGGTGTTGATGTTTTTGAAATGACCCATGGCCCTCTGGTCATATTTTCTACTCCGCCTGCTACTGCCAATTCCATGTCTCCAACCATAATTGCACGTGCTGCAGAAATGGCTGCGGACAATCCGGAAGCACACAACCTATTTACCGTTTCTCCCGGTACATTTACAGGATAACCGGCCATTAATAAAGCCATCCGAGAAACATTTCTATTGTCCTCTCCCGATTGATTCGCACAACCAAGAATCACATCGCCTATAGCAGTAGCATCAATTCCGGAATTTCTTTTCAATAATTCGCGAAGAACAATCACCGCCAGATCATCTGTCCGCACCGGTCCTAAACTTCCCCCAAAACTTCCAATTGGTGTACGAATTGTATCGATGATATAAACTTCGTTCATTGGTTGGTGGTTGGTGGTTGGTGGTTGGTGGTTGGTGGTTGGTGGTTGGTGGTTGGTGGTTGGTGGTTGGTGGTTGGTATTGCAATGTGCGAATAAAATATTTTTTAATTGGCACCAATATAATATGCTTCAATGAAAATTTCGATTTATTAGCTTTGCATAATTCTTAACTCATAATTCATAACTCATAATTCACACTTCCCAATTCCGGCTTGTCCTGTACACAGTTCCTTTAAACAGGGCAACAGTTTTACCGAGGTCATTCGTGATGGATATATAATAGACGGCAATTTTATCAGTTATTGAAACTTGCTCAGCTGTAGCAATAATCTCATCCCCTTCACGCAATGCGACTGTATGAGAAATCGATGTCTCTACTGAAACACTTTTTCTTCCGTGACTATTTGAAGCAAAAGCAAGAGCACTATCAGCAAGCGAATAAGTAATCCCGCCGTGTGCAATGGCAAATCCGTTCAGCATTTCTTTTCGGATTTTCATTTTTAAGACGCATCTCCCATCTTTTACTTCAACGCGTTCTATTCCCAGCCATTGGCTGAACCAATCGTTATCGTACATCTTGCCGACAACTTTTTCGGCTATAGTTTTTTCCGGCATCGAAATTCATCTTTGTTTATAAAATTCAGTTTATCTTCTTCGTCTTGGAGTGGTGCCAAATAAAGCACCCAAAAGTCCGCGAGTCACTTCACGCACCACTGTTCGTACAGTTGAATTGTTGGCAACTGCAGATATTGTATCGGCAATTGATGTCGTTTTTTCTTCTGACTTCTTTGTTTGCTTCTTTTCAGTTTCAGGTGATTCGTCGTCATTCGATTCCCCTTTCAATTTCCTGTTCAGAATTTCGTATGCACTTTCTCTGTCGATTTCTTCGTTGTACTCATTGTAGATGGAAGAAGACTTTACGATTGCATCTTGTTCATCCGAACTGAGAATATCCATTCTCGATCGTGGTGCACACAGTAGTGTATGCGCCAATGGAGTTGGTGTTCCTTTTTCACTTAATACTGTGACAAAAGCTTCACCGATACCCAATTCAGTAAGCAAGGTTTCTGTATCGTAATATTCTGTTGATGGATAATTTTCTGCTACCAGTTTAATATCCTTTCGGTCTTTGGCAGTGAACGCACGCATTGCATGCTGGAATTTTGCTCCAAGCTGACTCAGGATTTCATCAGGAATATCGCCCGGGATCTGAGTACAAAAATAAATTCCAACACCTTTCGATCGAATAAGTTTAATAACCGTTTCCAGTTGGGACAAGAGATTCTTTGTAGCTTCCTTGAAAATGAGATGAGCTTCATCGATGAAGATGACCAATTTCGGAGCAGCCTTATCACCCATCTCCGGAAATTTTGCATACACTTCAGCCAACAGGCAAAGCATGAAAGTAGAAAAGAGTTTAGGCTTATCCTGCATATCCGTCAAACGCACAACGTTGATGTAGCCCCGTTCTCCTTCCTTTCGGAGGAGATCCTCCACATCAAACGATTTCTCCCCGAAAAAACGATCAGCCCCTTGCTGTTCCAGTTCCAGTAATTTCCGCATGATGACTCCCACAGTTGCTGAACTTACTTGTCCGTATGCACTCAGTTCATTTTTTCCTTCATTGGAAATGTACTGTAATGCCTGCCGAAAATCCTTGATGTCCAACAAGGGCAATTTTTTATCGTCACAATACTTGAAAACTATTGTCAGTACTCCTTGCTGATTTTCATTCAGCTCAAGCATTTTAGAAAAAAGAACCGGACCGAATTCTGATACAGTTGCCCGCAAACGCAATCCCTTTTCATTTGAAATAGACATCAGCTCCACAGGAAACTGTGTTGCTTTCCAATCGGAACCAATCGACTGGTGCCTGCTTGTAATCTTTGGATTCTCTGTACCCGGCTTTGCAATTCCACTGAGGTCACCTTTGATGTCCATGCACAAAACGCTAATTCCATTCTCGGAAAGACTCTCCGCAAATTGTTGGATTGTTTTTGTTTTTCCTGTTCCTGTTGCACCGGCAATAAGTCCATGTCGGTTCACCGTATTCAAAGGAATACGTATTTGAGCGCCATGGACTGCCTGCTTATCAAATATAGCTGTGCCTAGCACGATGCTCTTTCCTTCAAATGCATAACCGGCAGCCATTGCCTTACTCAGTTCTTCTGCTGACTTCATCCGTTTTATCGTTCAATAATTTTTAAAGTATTTTTTTTGAAAATAAACGTACCTCGGATCATTGATAAAAAAGACTTTTCTCCTTCGCCATTCTCCTGAGAAGAACTGAGGGACGGTATCTTTCTTCAGAATATTCACGATGCAAATCTTCAAGTACAGCAAGAACATTTGACGCACCCCATTCATCGCACCATTTCAATAAGCCTTTCGGATAATTCACTCCTTTTGTCATGGCAAGATCGATGTCTTCGCAACTGGCAACATTGAGATACACAGCATCAACAGCTTCGTTAATCAACATAGCGAGCACTCTGTCTTTGATTTTTTTTCCCAGATGTTCGTTCCGGAAAGGTTCCGGAAATTTATCTTCCTGAATATAATTATAATAACCTTGTCCTGATTTTTTCCCAAATCGTTTTGCTTCTACCAAACGCTTTTGAGTCAGGGAAGGTTTAAACTTTGGATCATGAAAAAATTGTTTCCACACTGTTTCGGTGACTGTGAAATTAATGTCGTTGCCAATCATATCCATTAGCTCAAATGGCCCCATACGAAAACCACCAAACTCTTTCATTGCCCAATCAATCGTAGCAAATCCTGTTGGTCCTTCCGGTAAATCATTCCATCGTTCTTCATAGATACGAATAGACTCTCCATAATATGGTCTTGCAACCCGATTGACAATAAAGCCGGGTGTATCTTTTACAAACACCGGTGATTTTTTCCAATCGAGCATTAGTCTTTTAACCTCCGGAAGTAAATCAGGATTTGTTGCAAGCCCTGGAATGATCTCCACCAATGGCATCAATGGTGCAGGATTAAAAAAATGCAATCCAATAATACGCGATGGAATTCGTGCTGCTCCGGCGATTGAAGTTATGGATAATGATGAGGTGTTGCTGGCAAGGATGCACTCATCACCTACAATCTCTTCCAGTTCCTTTACGACTTGTTGCTTCACACTCAGGTCTTCAAGAATAGCTTCCACTATCAATTTGCATGATCCCATTTCCGACATGGAATTTGCATAGCGGATATTTTGAATAATTGTATCGGATTCCTCTTTAGTGATTTTTGATTTTTCAAGCAATCGGGAAAGTGTCTTGTTCAGCTCCGTTTTAGACTTTTCTAACATGGCCGGATTTGAGTCGAAAAGAATAGTGGGATGTCCGGCACTAGCAGCAACCTGAGCAATTCCACTGCCCATTGTACCTGCTCCTAAAATTCCGATGGATGCTTTCGCGTTGAGATTTGTCATATTTTGGGTCAACAAAAGTAGCAATATTTTGAAGGCCTTCAGGGGCGTTTTCACAGTCCGGAGAAGCAGAATTTTGTTGATGATGAACAAGTTGGCTCAAATTAAGACCTGAAAAGAATTTCACGAAAAGGTTTGGATTAAAAAAGCAGAATCGTATATTTGCCATCTTAAAAAATAAATCTGTTAACAAAATCACTGCTTTTAAGGAAACGAAAAAGCGTGAAAATTGCATAAAAACAACATTTTAAGCGAAATACAGCAAAATGGCAAATCATAAGTCGTCACTAAAAAGAATCCGTAACAGTGAATCTAAGCGCGTACGTAACCGTTACCAGGCCAAAACAATGAGAAATGCGATCAAAGCATTCCGTTCTTTGACTGATAAAAAAGCAGCCGCTACTGAACTAAACAATCTTGCTTCCATGCTGGATCGTCTTGCTAAGAAAAATGTGATTCACAAAAATAAAGCATCCAATTTGAAGAGTGAACTTGCTGTTCACCTCAACCACATTAAATAATTTTCGAACGCTGCGTTCATGTGAGGCCTCCCAATCAGGAGGCCTTTTCTTTTTTCATGCTATAAGAACCTGCTTATAAAGAATGACTGCCTTCTGGCAATTCATTTACTTGCACTCCTCAATTTACAACTATTATGGAGACAAGGTTATCAATAAAATCATGGGCCGAAGAAGATCGTCCACGTGAAAAACTTTTGCAAAAAGGAAAACATTCTCTTTCAGATGCTGAGCTTCTCGCGATTTTGATTGGCTCCGGAAATGCGGAAGAAACAGCAGTCGAGTTGGCAAGAAAAATACTTGCTCACTCAAATCACAGTCTGTATACTCTTGGAAAGATGAATGCTTCTGAGCTAATGAAATTTAAAGGAATAGGCGAGGCCAAAGCAATCACCATTGTTGCTGCACTCGAATTGGCCAGAAGGAGAAAGGAAACACCGGAAGCTGAATTGGAGAAAATAAGTTCGAGCACTGATGTCGCCAGTCTCTTCCAGAATCGCCTGGGTGATTTAAACCATGAGGAATTCTGGGTTGTTTATCTCAACAGAAGCAATAAAATTCTGAACAAACAACAATTGAGTAGTGGAGGAATGAGTGGTACAGTGGTTGACCCACGGATGATATTCAAGTCGGCATTGGACTATAAAGCACAAGCAATCATACTTTGTCATAACCATCCCTCAGGAACTGCAAAGCCCAGTGAAGCGGATATTCGCCTCACTAAAAATATGGTGGAAGCGGGAAAAGTTTTAGAAATTTCTGTCCTGGATCACATCATCATTACTCAGCAAGGTTTCTTCAGTTTCGCGGATGAAGGGATGATGTAAAGGGCACCTCTAATAAGCTCTTCCGGGTGCTGTTAATTTTTTCACAGTTTATATCAATAGCTTTCAATGCTTGATCTTTTTTTGCAATAATCGTTGTTTGTCTTCTGATACTTAGTTCCAGCAGCATCCTTCCTCACGCCTCGTCTTGCAAAAAAATTCCAAAGCACATCACTCAGAATAGGTTATTAGAGGTGCCCTAAACTGAAAAAAGACTAAGAAATACACGCATTTTTCGTTAGAATTGCAGAACAATAGAATGGGTGTAAAATGCGTTGATTTTACGACCCAAACTCCTTTTTTTTTCAAATGTTACTGATCTACTCTCCTACTAACGGCCCGCGATTGCGGTATACATTTGATTTGATTTTTCGCGAGCTGTTGGGGATTGATTATTCCATTACAAATAAAGTTGATGAATTTAATTTTCATCAGAGCGCAAAACTCAACTATAGCGAATCCCCTTTCGGCGATGAACTTTTTATTTACGATACAGGATTTTTAGCTCAGCGGGGAATCCGTGACCAGCAACTTGCTGTTTTTGATTGGATGGATACGAAAGCTTTTTTTGCAACGCATCCTAAATATGTCTTGCCCTTTGACCCTTTTGCTGCTGCATTTTACATGGTGAGCCGCTATGAAGAATATCTTCCACACAAAAGAGATGAACACGATCGCTTTGATGCACATGAAAGTCTGGCATATCAAAAAGGTTTCCTGCTTAAACCGGTTGTGAACATTTACGCCAACAAGCTCAAAGAAATAATTTCTGCACACTATCCGGAATTAAAATTTCCGGAAAAAAAATACCGCTACCTCTCAACCATCGATATTGACAATGCCTGGGCGCATCGTGAAAAGGGATTAATGCGTACGACAGGTGCCATTCTTCGGAGTTTTTCGCAGTTCAATTTCAAAGATATTCTCGACCGCCTCGCTGTTTTGGCAGGAAGAAAACAAGATCCTTATGACACGTATGAAAACTTGTTCAGGATTCAGCAACAGTACGATCTGAAATGCATCTACTTTTTTCTCCTTGGAGATTATGGCATCAATGACAAAAACGTGTCTGTCAGCAGGAAGGAATTTCAATCCTTAATAAAATCAATTGCAGATTACAATGAAGTGGGCATTCACCCTTCCTACTCCTCCAATGCTCAACCTGATCGGGTTCGTCTCGAACAATCGCGATTGCGAAAAGTAATTCGCAGGGATGTAACGAAAAGCCGGCAGCATTTTCTTAAAGTGCAATTTCCGGGAACCTACCGTCACCTCATCGATTGTGACATCAGCGATGACTACACGATGGGTTATGCTTCAGAAATAGGATTCCGTGCAGGGATTTGCTCTTCCTTTTTGTTTTACGACCTCGACAATGAACAAAGCACATCTCTTCGGATTCATCCTTTTGTAGTCATGGATGCAACGCTTCGATTCTATATGAAAATTCAACCTGCTGAAGTTTTCAGTTATATTTCTCCTCTTGTTCGCGAAGTGAAAGCAGTGAACGGAACATTCATTTCTATCTGGCACAATGAAACCATCAGCAATAAAAAACCCTGGGAAGGTTGGCAGGATGTTTATGAGGAAGTTGTCAAAATAGCACATGCATAAGGCAGAATTATGATTGTTTTTCGTAGCCATTCTGAGATAGACAAAGAAAAGTGGGACGCATGCATTCGTGAATCCGCGAATGGTATAATCTATGGATATTCCTGGTACCTCGATATTGTTTCTCCGGGTTGGGCAGGATTGATTGAAGATGAGTACACAGCAGTATTTCCTCTAACTCAAAGAAAAAAGTTCGGACTCCAGTATTTACATCAACCATTCTTCACTCAGCAATTGGGATTATTTTCCAAACAAGAGAATAACCCCTCCCAACTTCAGGAATTTCTAAATTCAATTCCCCAAATTTTTCGGTTGATAGAAATCCAACTGAACGTAGGAAATACTTTTCCGCTTCAAATTAAAGGGGCTGAATTCAACAAAAGAATTACACATCATCTTGATTTGAATAAAACCAAATCAGCCGCTGTTTCTAATTACTCTGAAAATCTGAAAAGAAACATTCGTAAAGCAGAGAAATCAAAGCTAAAGATCGACACATCAATTCAGCTGGAACAGATCATTGAAATGTTCAGGGCTACCAGAGGCAAAAACATCGAAACCCTCCATGACAAGGACTACCAAACACTCACAAAACTTGTAAAAGCTTGTGAGCGTGATGGAAAAGCCGAACTCCTTGGGGCACAAATGCCTGATGGTAAATTCATTGCAGGTGCTGTTTTTCTCAAATCGCTGGATAGTTACATTTTTCTTTTTTCAGCCACACTTCCGGAAGGTCGTGACACAGGAGCCATGAGTGCCTTGCTTGATGGATTTATTGAACGTCACCTGGGAGAAGCAATGATTCTGGATTTCGAAGGTTCAATGGATCCTAATCTTGCCCGTTTCTACAAGAGCTTCGGTTCAAAGGAAGTTGTATATTTACAGTTCAGAAAAAATAAGCTGCCACCATTGATTCGATGGTTGAAGCACAATTGAATTAACCTGTATGGTACACAATCTCAGCCTGACTCATTCTATCGTCAATCAGTTTATTTCCGAATTACGGGATGTTCAGATTCAGCAGGATCGGATGCGTTTCAGACGAAATTTATCCCGTCTCGGAGAAATTTTTGCATATGAAATAAGCAAAACACTTTCTTACACGGAAAGGGAAGTAACCACTCCGCTCGGTATTTCCAATGTACCTGTGCTCAGTGAACAACCTGTCATCGGTACAATTTTACGTGCCGGACTTCCTTTACACGAAGGTTTATTGAACTATTTTGATCAAGGGGATAGTGCATTCATTAGCGCATACCGTAAACACCACAAAGACGGTTCGTTTGAAATCAAGCTTGAATATGTAGGTAGCCCTTCACTCGACAATCGGATCCTAATTCTTTCTGATCCTATGCTTGCAACAGGATCCAGTATAGTTGCAACGTACAAAGCACTGATGGAACGAGGCATTCCGAAACACACCCATATCGTGAGTGTTTTAGCAAGTACACAAGGAGTGGAGTACGTGAAAGCACATGTAGCTGAGAATGTCACTATTTGGTGCTCTGCAATTGACGAAGAACTCACCTCCCAATCCTATATCGTTCCCGGGCTGGGAGACGCAGGTGATCTTGCCTACGGGGACAAAATGTAAAGCGATTTGCTGCTTCTAAAGCAAACTTATTCCCTGTTTTTCCTATAAAGTGGTGGAGGAATTCCTTAAAATACTATCACTGATCCTGATCAGTAGCGTGAAGTTTGCTGTCGGACCTCCGATGGTTTACTTCAATGAGAAGTATGACTTCACATGGCTGGAAACTAATCTCTATTCAATTCTTGGAGGGATGATTGGTGTCATCATTTTTATGCACTTTAGTGAATGGCTCATCGAATTGTGGGACCGGGTCAGGTTATTTTTTTTCAAACGTAAACAGCGAAAGAATGACCTTTTTTCAGCACCAGTAGCGGATTCCGAGGAGAAACTGGAAATCCATTATCAATATGTAGAAACTTCAATGCCTGCGCGCAGGATTTTCACTCCCAGAAACAGACGCATGGTCAAACTTTGGAGAAAATACGGATTGATTGGATTAGCAGCACTTACTCCTATTTTATTTTCAATTCCTATCGGAACATTCTTTATGACAAGGTTGGTAAAAAATAACAGGAAAATTATTTTCTACATGTTTATTTCCATCACATCCTGGTCATTATTACTCACCACTTTGTTTGAATTATTGCATGTTCGTTCAATCAATGAAATTATTAAATGAGCAAATACAAACACCTTTTTTTCGACCTTGACAATACCCTTTGGGACTTCGACCGGAATTCGACAGAAGCCCTCACTGAATTGTATCACAAGTACAATTTAGAAAATCTTGGAGTCACTTCCCTCGAAACTTTTCTAGAAAAATACAAAGAACGCAATGCCATGATGTGGGACGAATACAGGTTGGGGAAAATTGATAAAGCCACATTGCGAGACAAGCGATTTGAACTTACTTTCTGGGATATGGGACTGGAAGCTGAACTTGCACCGAAAGAATTACCGTCTGAATATCTTCAAATCAGTCCCCGCAAAACAATACTGTTTCCCCACGCTCATGAAACTCTTGCTTACCTGGCAACGAAATATACGATGCACATCATCACCAATGGGTTTGTGGAAGCACAGGAAATTAAACTGGAAGCATCAGATCTTACAAAATACTTTTCAGAAATAATAATAAGCGAACATACAGGTTACAAAAAACCAGACCTGAATATTTTCCTCTACTCCATGGAAAAATCAGGTGCTAAAGCGGAAGAATGTTTGATGATCGGAGATGGATTGGAGATAGACATATTGGGTGCAAGAAATGCCGGGTGGGATACGGTGTATTTTAATCCACACAATCACTCGCATTCCGAAAAAATTACATTTGAAATCACTTCGCTTGATGAACTGCAATTATTACTGTAACTTAAAAAGAATGCAACAATCCATTTTCACAGCAATTGTTTACTATGTGAACTACAATTAAAATTATTTTGATTCCAAAAAAAAAACGTCCTGTTAGAGACGTTTTTTTTCTTTTAAAATTGAAGTATTATTTTGAATCCGGAGCTACCTGGACTTTGCTTGATGAAGGCTTTACTTCAGCTTTTTCAACTTTCGCTTCGGCACCAGCCTTAGCACATTCTGCTTTTTGCTCAGGAGTGCAATTTTTTGCAGAGGAAGTGTTTTTGCAACATGCTTTGTTCGCTTTTGAGCAACATGCAGGAGTTGCAGTTTTGTCGTCAGTCTTGCTCACGCTTGCTTCTTTTTTTGCTGCAGGAGCAGTTGCTTGTGGAGTTTGTGCGTGACTTGCAAATGCAATGAAACAAACCAAAGAAAGGATACCGATGAATTTTTTCATGATGGATATGGGTTTATATTTTGTTATTTATTTGTCGTTTCACAAATGTACTGGTTTTTTCAGTTGTTTTTTAGGGATTGATTCTGCTTTCTTACACTAAACAAAATTAAATCCTCGTTTTTAAGCTTTTTTCGCAATATTCAACTCTTTTGATATCAACCTTCATATAGAATTCAGGAAATCATTTCCCTGCACACTCATGATTTGGACACATTCAGGAACACGGTAAGGAACGAAATATCGGTTTATAAATTGTCCTGGCTTAACAAAGTTTAACGGCATCTTATTTTTTAAGCTGGAATGCAAATTCGTACTTTCACACCGAATCGTTATGGAGATCAAAGAAAATTTAAAAGTTGCTTTTGGAAGTATTCGCAGCCAGCTTTTGCGAACCGTACTTACAGTACTCATTATTGCCTTTGGAATTATGGCACTGGTCGGGATGCTCACTGCTGTCGATGCAATAATGGGTTCGATCAGTGATAATTTTTCAAACATGGGTGCGAATTCTTTTACGATTCAAAATCGTGGAATGCACATCCGTGTTGGGAACAAAGGCAAAAGACCGAAAAGATTTAAACCGATCGATTATCACCAGGCGATTCGTTTCGCTGACGAATACAATTTTCCTGCAAACGTATCAATCTCCGCCACTGCTTCAAGAATCTCAACGGTAAAATTCAACGATAAAAAAACCAATCCGAATGTTCTTGTGATGGGTGGAACAGAAAATTATCTCCTCACTACGGGCTATACAATTGAAAGAGGTAGAAATTTCTCTCCCCAGGAAATTCAGTACGGTGCAAATGTGGTTATCATCGGCAAGGAGATTCAGGATAAAATATTTCCCGGCATCGACCCGATTGATCAAATAATTTCTGTGGGTGTGAATAAGTACAGGGTTATAGGTACTCTGAAAGAAAAAGGATCTTCAATGGGATTCGGGGGCGATAAAGTTTGTATCCTACCACTATTCAATGTGAAACAAAATTTTGGCCGACCGGATATGTCATTTGCAATCAACGTGAGTGTCACGGATATCAGCATGATGGAACCTGCAGTTAGTGAAGCTACCGGATTATTCCGGATCATTCGCGGGGTACATATTGGAGAACTCGACTCATTTGAAATCACACAGAGCGATAGTCTGGCCAATATCTTTATCGGGCAACTGGCATTCATGCGAATCATTGCTTACATCGTTAGTGCCATTACATTGCTTGGGGCCTCCATTGGATTAATGAACATCATGTTGGTTTCGGTAACGGAAAGAACCCGTGAAATTGGTATTCGAAAAGCGATTGGTGCTACAGCAAGTGCAATCCGCCGTCAATTCCTTTTCGAAGCAATCCTGATTTGTCAGTTAGGAGGAATTCTGGGAATCATCCTTGTCATTTTGCTGGGAAATATTCTCTCTTATTTCCTGGAATCCGGCTTTATCGTACCCTGGTTGTGGATCGTCGCAGGATTGATCACTTGTTTTGTTGTTGGAATTATCTCCGGGTACTACCCTGCTTCAAAAGCTGCACGACTGGATCCAATCGAAGCACTTCGGTACGAATAATAAATTATTGCTTTTGAAATTGCACATCATCATTAAAAAAAGCTCATAAAAAAAACGCCCGGTATAAACCAGGCGTTTTTTTTATTTTGAGTAGATTACTCCGCGATAACTTCGAAATTAACTTTCGCTTTTACGTCTTTGTGAAGATTCACAACAGCAGTATAGGTACCGAGAGATTTGATGTGTTCTGTATCGAGGTGAATCTTTTTACGATCCACAATAACACCGTGTTTAGACAAAGCGTCAGCAATTTGTAATGCATTTACTGAACCATAGATCTTACCACTTTCACCAACCTTAGCACCAATTTTCAAAGTGATTGCTTCGAGTTGTTTTGCTACAGATTCAGCAGCGCCCCGTATTTTCTGTGCTTTGTGAGCACGTTGTTTTTGGGTTTCTGCAAGCACCTTACGGTTTTCCTCGTTTGCAATAATAGCAAGGCTACGCGGGATCAGATAATTACGTGCATACCCGGGACGTACTTTCACGATCTCGTCAGCATACCCGAGGTTGTCCATGTCTTGTTTTAAGATAACTTCCATTGCTCAGCCTCCTTATTTTAAAAGATCAGATACATAAGGCATCAATGCCAGGTGGCGTGCCCTTTTAATAGCCTGACCGACGTGACGCTGATATTTCAGCGATGTTCCGGTAAGACGACGCGGAAGGATTTTACCTTGCTCGTTCACGAGTTTCAGTAAAAAGTTTGCGTCTTTGTAATCGATATACTTGATTCCGTTCTTTTTGAAACGGCAGTATTTCTTTTTGCTGGTATCAACCGTAGGTGGGTTGAGATACCGTACTTCGTTAGATTGTGATGCCATCGAGTTCTGGGTTTAAGAGGCTTTTTCTTCTTCTTTTTTCAGCGCGGCGTTCTTGCGCTTCTTTTCATTGTAAGTGACAGCGTGCTTGTCAAGTTTCACAGTGAGGAAGCGCAGAATACGTTCGTCGCGTTTGTAGTCCGTTTCGAGCTTACCAATAAGCTCTCCCGGTGCCTTAAACTCGAGGAGGTAATAAAACCCTGTGTTTTTCTTCTGGATCGGGTAAGCCAGTTTGCGCAATCCCCAGTTGTTCTCATGAACAATTTCGGAACCGTTGTCGGTGAGGATTTTCTTGAATTTGTTGACTGTATCCATCATCTGTTCCTCCGAAAGAACAGGCGTCATGATGATTACCGTCTCATACTGATTTGACATGTTGATTTTTAGGTTTTACGGAGATTTTTTTATGGGCTGCAAAGATAAATAAAACACCCTGATATCCAAGAATAAATCAAGATTATCTTCAACAGGAGGTAGTTTGCAGCCTTTCGAATGGTTAAATGACAAGATATATTTTCAAGACTTGTTGATAAATCTTGACTTGAGAGCAGGATAGGTTATCTTTGCATACAGATTCTCCTTAATGATTTCAGGAACGCACTAATGGGCTAAAAAAGTAAGATTTAGCCTTTTGGACCCTAAACCCGCAGTAGATTTTTCTTCTAAAACTGCCGGGATGGGGGCTTTCGCCCTGAAAATCATATTTATTTAAATATGTTGACCAAGCTTAAATCGTATTCTCAAGGTAAATGGCAGGAAGGTTCCGGTTCCGGAACAGTTCTTCTTCATGCCGTTACCGGTGAAGCTCTTTTTAGTTCCAGCAGCGATGGGATTGATTTTAAAGGGATGCTTGAGTATGGCCGTAAAAATGGCGGTCCGAAATTGAGAAAAATGACTTTTCATGAACGGGCCCGCATGTTGAAAGCTTTGGCTTTGTTCCTTACAGATAAGAAAAAGGAATTGTATGCCTTGTCTGCCGCAACCGGTGCAACCAAAACCGATTCCTGGATTGATATCGATGGTGGAATCGGCAACCTGTTTGTTTACGCGAGTAAAGGCCGTCGTGAATTGCCCGACGAGACTTTTTACGTGGATGGCGGCATGGAAATGATTTCGAAAACCGGCACTTTCGTTGGACACCATATATGTGTTCCTTTGGAAGGTGTAGCGCTCCATATTAATGCATTCAATTTCCCTGTTTGGGGAATGCTTGAAAAGATAGCAGTGAACCTGCTTGCAGGAGTGCCTGCGATTGTCAAACCTGCTACCTCTACATCTTTCCTTACTGAACTGGCAGTGCAACAAATTATCAGTTCCGGAATCTTACCGGAAGGATCCTTGCAACTTATCTGCGGTTCAACAGGAAATCTCTTTGATCATCTTACCTGTCAGGATGCAGTGACATTTACCGGTTCTGCTCAAACCGGTCGAATGCTCAAGAGCCACCCTTCAATTCTTGAAAACTCGATTCGCTTCAATATGGAAGCGGACTCACTTAATTGCTCTATCCTCGGTCCGGATGCAAGTCCGGATACAGAAGAGTTCAAACTCTTTATCAAGGAAGTTGTTCGTGAAATGACGGTGAAAGCCGGGCAAAAATGTACAGCGATCAGACGAACTATCGTTCCTGAATCTCTTACAGAGCCGGTGTTGCAAGCCATCAAAGAAAAATTGAAAGGCAACATAATTGGTGACCCTGCTGTAGAAGGCGTGCGGATGGGACCTCTGGCAAGCAAAGGTCAGGTTAAAGATGTAAAGGATAATGTCAGACGTCTGATGAAATCCTGTGAAGTTGTGTATGGCGATATCGATTCGGTAGAAGTTGTAGGAGCCGATACAGAAAAAGGAGCTTTCATGTCTTCTATGCTTCTCTATTGCAAAGACGCATTGAAACATTCCGAACCACACACCATCGAAGCTTTTGGTCCGGTGAATACAGTAATGAGTTACCGCAATGCTGACGAAGCAGCCGAGCTCGCAAAAATGGGTAAAGGCAGTTTGGTCGGTTCCGTTTTCACATCGGATGATTCATTCGCAAAAGAAATAGTCATGGGTTCTGCATCGATGCATGGACGCATGGTGATCATCAATAAAAATTGCGCGGCTGAATCAACAGGACATGGTTCGCCCCTGGCACATCTTGTTCATGGCGGTCCCGGTCGTGCCGGTGGTGGTGAAGAAATGGGTGGAATCCGCGGTGTGCATCATTACATGCAGCGTACTGCGTTGCAGGGATCACCTACAACATTGACTAAAATTCTGAATACATATTTACCCGGTGCGGAAACAAAGGAAGACATCATCCATCCGTTCCGAAAATATTTTGACGAAATTCTGGTTGGTGATTCATTGTTGACACATAGACGTACTGTAACGGAAGCAGACATTGTCAATTTCGCCGGAATCAGCGGTGATTATTTCTATGCACATACTGATGAAACTTCACTCGAAGGCTCAATCTTTGAAAAGCGCGTAGCACATGGATATTTTATCATCTCTGCTGCTGCCGGATTATTTGTGGATCCAAAAAAAGGTCCGGTGCTTGCAAATTATGGTCTTGATAATCTTCGGTTCACACAACCGGTGTATGTCGGTGATACAATTCAAGTAAAACTAACCTGCCAACGCAAAACAAAAAAAGACGACCGTGAGGGACAGATTCCACAAGGTGTTGTAGAATGGTATGTGCAGGTTACAAATCAGCGTGGCGAAACAGTTGCTTTAGAAACTGTATTGACACTGGTAGCCTGCAAGAATTAAGAAAGTTGGTATAAGGTATTAGGTACCAAGTATAAAATATAAAGTATAAAAACCTAATAAAACTTGAAGGTCTTAAAACGAAAAAATATTATTTAGTTCCCAAGGGCAATCCTTATACTTTATACATAATACGTTATACCATTTTAAAAAAAACCGCTTCCAACAAATAAACCCAACCAGCCATGTTACTCTATGACACACTCGAGAGATTCGAGAAAAAGTTTGGACACCTTAAGAAAAAAGGTCTCCGCATCAACGGGCTCAAAATGGTTGACCCCAAACGAAAAAAACACGTGATCGATGTGAGTCGTCCACTTGTGTTTGACAATCGTTTGCTCCCAAAAACGTTTGAAGGCCTGGATGTTAAAGCTATCATTCATGGTGATTTACCAATGGAATTCAAGATTGATCGTACGCGTCCTGATTGGCAGAAGATTGATTACATCTGGGCTCCGGAGCGTTTCGAACACTTCGTAGACAGATGCAGTCTGGAAATCAAGAAACAATTGGGAAATCCGGCTATGTCACGAGATGAAGTTCTTTCAGCTTTGTGCTTTGGTGATTACGAAGCACACAAAGTGAAAACACAACAAATGATTACAGAAGGAAAATTGCCAGCTTACGGTAAGAATTAAACCGTCTCCATAATTTAAAAGCCGTTTGCTGGAAAGTGAGCGGCTTTTCTTTTTTTATCCCCGGGATGAACATACGGGCACCTCTCATAACATCGCATGCTTCCGGAATTCTTTTTGATTTCAATAAATTATAATTATTTTTCAGGAACAAAATTTTATCATGTCCACAGGAACTGTTCATACCAGCATACAAAATGGAATCGCCTCCATCGTTTTTTTTCATCCACAAAGCAATTCCTTACCGGGCACTCTGCTACAGATGCTTGCATCAGAAATAGAAAAAGCAGGAAATAATTCAGCGGTCAGAGTGATCGTTCTCAAAAGTGAAGGTGAAAAAGCTTTCTGTGCCGGAGCATCTTTTGATGAGTTGGTTGCAATTGATTCACTGGAAAAAGGACAAATTTTCTTTTCCGGATTTGCAGCTGTTATTAATGCAATCAGAAAAGTTCCAAAATTTGTAATTGCCAGAGTTCAGGGCAAAGCAGTCGGCGGCGGAGTTGGACTAGCTTGTGCTGCAGATTACACAATTGCAACGGAAAATGCTTCTGTAAAATTAAGCGAACTTGCTGTTGGCATCGGACCTTTCGTTGTGGGTCCTGCAGTAGAAAGAAAAATCGGGAATGCTGCGTTTTCAATGATGTCTATCAATGCTACAGAATGGCAAACAGCAAATTGGGCACGTGAAAAAGGTATGTACACTGCACTGTATGCTACGATTCAAGAATTGGATATTGCTGTTCAGTCTCTGGCTGAAAGATTGGCAACGAGTAATCCTGAGGCCATGACTGAATTGAAAAAAGTATTCTGGGAAGGCACCGAAAACTGGGACAGCTTACTGTCTGAACGTGCTGCTGTCAGTGGTCGTTTGGTCTTGTCGGATTTTACAAAAGAATCAATTGCCAGGTTTAAAGCCGGCGCGAGAGGGTGATTGGTGGTGGTTGGTGGTTGGTGGTTGGTGGTTGGGTTGGTGGTTGGTGGTTGGTTTTAGAGCTAATATGTAATTAAGTACAAATCAAAAATCAGCAATCTAAAATAAAAAATAAAAAGTTCGCTATTAAAACGAATACGCAATTCCTCCAAGCACATTGAACCCTTCCGTTGGGTAGCGGTACCATCGATCGTATTTCGTAAAGCTCAGGTTGTTCAGGTTTACAAAGACAGAAAGTATTTTTGAGTACCTGTATTCCAAGCCAAGGTTTCCATCAAGGTAGGCCTTTATTTTTTCAGGTTTGTATCCGGTTCCTACCTGTATAGGAGCATAGGTAATACCATGGGCCAAAAGCGTTGCATTCACAAGAATTTTATCTCTCAGATTATACTTGGCAACGAAAGAGACAATTGTAGATGGCAAGTGCCATGCTTTTTCGTATTGATCGAGTTTGTATGAATTTTGATCCAAATGCAAACTCAGGTTGATTTTTTCATCCGACATAAATCCGATTTCCAAATGCAGGTTGAGAATGCTACCATCATCTCTCAAAAGATTGAACTTATTGAAATAGGTACTATCATTTACATACATCAGTAAGTCATCAACTTTTGAATATTTCACCCAGGCTGTAAAGGATACTGTGCTTGAAAAATTCCCTTTCAGCCCGCCTGTGAGCATTAACTTATTGATGGTATTGAATGGCCGGATTGAAGAAGTGATGAAAGGGTTATCGTATACAATCGTTCGGAAGCTATTCTTCGAGATGTTTCCGTCAACATTTGCAAATACAGAAAGGATGTGCTCGGCAATTGGTAAGGAAAAATCAATTCGTGGAAACAAATGAACGTCTGATCCTAGATTTTTCTCAACTTCCAGTCGTCCTCCAAGAGTGAGGTGAATATTCTCTTTGTCAAAGTTGAAAGTTGGAGACACGCGGATAATGTTTCTATTCAAATTGCTGTTAATGGAAAGCACTTCGTACTCAGCATCCGTCTTTTTGAAATAGTTAAATCCGGCATCAACCTTTAAGTAAAAATTGTCGAGTTGTTTCCCAACCTTCCCATCAACAACAAAATCATTTTCAGTCACTTCAAATAAATCATTGAAAGTTGTATAGCCAAAATGCACTCCGTAATCAAGATGTCCTTTGCTCAGGTAGTTGCTTGCGATTCCTGCATTGAATGCAAATTCACTAAATCTTTGTTTTGTATTTTTTTTGTCAATGATGGAATCATTGGAATCGTAGCCATAAAAATGAACAACATTACGGTCATAACCCAGATCGCCGTAAAATGTGGCATTTTCAAGAAAATATTTGCCGGATAAGACCGCTTTGTTCTGACTAAAATCCGCTTCGCCTGCACCATTCAGACTCGGCGATCCTGAAAAATGTCGTACTGCCAAACCCAAAGCTCCTTTTTTGGAACGCAATGAATTGATATATGCTTCACCGTTATATGTTGTATAATTACCAATTCCCAGTTTCACCAAATTGCGATAAAGCTTGGGAAGTTTTTCGTCAGTAACCTTTACTGCTTTAATTGTAGATGTTTCATAGTTGGTTTCCACTTTTTTGGAAACCGCCTTGTATTTCATCACCGGCGGGTTCACGGTTGTCGTGTCTCCCTCCGGCACATCAGAAATTTTATACGATTCAGCAAGCACGGGCTTGTAATCCTTCACAATAATGTATTCCTTATCGCCTAACTCTTCCGGATCTTTTACCTGTTGCGCAAAAGCAGGAACCACGAGAAGCAGGGAAATTGCTATGAAAATATTTTTTATCATGATGAATCTGAGTCCTTAGGTGTTTTATTTATTTCCAGAATCTTCTGTTGAATCAATCTCTGCCGGCTCCGGCGTCATTTTCTGTTCCTGTATCTCTTTAGTAAGAAGGAACCTGGTTCTGGATTTCAAAAATAAGTTTCTGGCTTTCTTTATAATTATCCATTTTGTATTCAATCAAAGCAAGATGGTATTTGCTCTCCGCGGTCATCTCACTGTTTGTTCGTTTGGAAACAATTGTGAGCTCTGCCTTTGCATTAACCAGATCGTTCTTTGCGAAATACGATTTTCCAGCGATGAAATGTGCTTCGTTGATCAGCTCTTTGTCAGTAACTGAAGACGAAAGAACTTTCTGTGAATTACTCAGGGCTTTGTCATAATCATTTAATTTATAGCTGGAACGCAACTCACCGGTTTGAGCAGCCATGATGTTGTCCTTAACCTCTGCTGTTGCTTCGAGTTTTTCAAAATTCATCAAGGCTTTATCGTAATTTTTCAAGCGGTAATTGATCTGACCTGCGCTCAGCAGTGACTTTTCGCTGAATTGACTTTTAGGCTGATCATTTACAACTTCATATCCTTCCAGAGCTTTTTCATATTGTTTATTTCTGTAGAGGCAATCCGATTTGTAATAGGATGCATTCACAAGGAAAATGGCATTTGGAAATCGCTTCAGATACGCATCGAAATCTTTTACTGCATCATCACAATTTCCCTGAGTATAGCGCAATTCAGCCGCCTCATACATCAGTGAATCCTGAGCTGCTTTGGAAACGTCAGCATTCGGAACATTTTGAGCGTAGGCGAGGTATTCATCTACTTTATTCTGGTTCACTGAGATCTTCCGGATTTGGTCCAAAGCTTCGTGCGACTCCGTAGTATTCGGATATTTCTGAACTACTTTTTTATATGCTGCCAATGCTTTGTCGTCTTCCTTGTTGTTGTAATAAACGAGAGCCTGTCCGAGTTCGGCTTTCTTCATATAACTCCCGTTGGGATATGTTGTAATAATCTGCTGGTAGTATTCCAGTGCCTGTGCATTGTTGCCAATGATCAGGCTTGCCTGAGCTGCTTCAAACAAAGCGTCATCGTAATAAACTGATTTCGGATATTTATCAAACAATTTCTGCAGTGTTTCCACTTTTTCAGCCATTCTTCCCTGCACACCCAGGATTACACCTTTTTGATAAATTCCATAATCACTTGCCTTTGCATTTCCTGTAATTGCCTGATTGTAATATTCAATTGCATTCGTCTGATCTTTTAACATAAAGAAGCAATCCGCAATGCGCAACAAGGCATCCGTATATCTTGTATTATCGGTTTGTGATTTATCTTTTACATATTTGCGAAATGCCGTTTGCGCCGCAGCGTAATCTTCGAGTTTAAATTTCGAATAACCGATATTGTAATTCGCAAGATTGTACTGTTCCTGATTGACTGCAGCAGGTGTAAATAAATAATCGTTGTATGCTTTTGCTGCATTTTCAAATTCATTGGATTTGTAATATGCTTCACCTGACCAGTACAATGCTTCCGCAACAAGGCCCTGATCGACCGGGTTACTAAGTGAAAGTTTCAACAGTCGTATTGCATCCTTCAAATTATTGTCCATGAAAAACTCTATCCCGCGGTAGTAAGCTACCTTTTGATAGGCTGCACGGATCGGTTGCGTTTTGTTTTTAATCGCTTCAATCGAAGTCAAAGCATCCTTGTAATTTCGTGTGCTTGTGTAAATACCAACAAGCATTTCATTGGCTTCATCCAGGTGAGCGCTCTTTGGAAAATTCGTTGCGAAAGTGCGGAAGGCTTCAATTGCTACCGATTGATAATTTAATTCATAGGAAAGTTTTGCAAAATTGAATTGAGATTCTTCTTGAATTTCTGTGTCGAAGGCACTTTTCGCCGCCGACTGATAAGCAGTTCGTGCGCTTCGCTTTGCATTGGTGTGCAGGTAACAATCTGCAAGATGATAATATGCGTTTTGTGAAAGCTCGTCATCTGCAGTGCATGCCTTCTGGAAATAAGGAATTGCTTTTTCGTATTCGCCGGTTTTATAATAGCAGAAACCCAGTTGGTAATAATCACTGCGGCCCACATTCCTTGAATTTCTTTCGTAGTCGATAAGGTAAGGTAAGGCCTCCTTATAATTTCCTTTTCGGTAATAGGATTCAGCAACCATACGGCCAATTTCCATTCCATTCTTTGGACCAACAGAATCCAAAACTCCCGGAGCAAATTTCAGGAGCTCATCAAACTTTCCCTGCTTGTAATAAATCTGGGTGATATAATAAGGAACAACGGGAGCAAACGCTTCTGAGTCCTTCAGTTTCAAAAATGATTTTAATGCAGTTTCATAATTTTCATTCACGTATGCCATGTGCGCATAATAATATTGCGCGGCTGTAGCATACTTGCTTGTTCCATCTTTTACATCGAAAAATGATTTGCTTGCTTTGTCATAATCATTCGTCATGTAATACGAATAACCAAGCTTGAAATTCACTTCATCTCTGCGCTCCTGACTGAGATCATTCTTGTCAATTTTAGAAAGGTATTCAACTGCTTTTTTGAATTTTTTCTGTTTGAAATAAAGTAAACCAAGATGGTATACTGCTTCTTCATAATGCGGGTTTTCAGGATACACTTCCATGAATTGCAAAAGGAGATATTCAGCATCGCGGTGAAACAATTCCGATGCACAGCGCGCGGAATAAAATGCAGAATTTCCGCGAACCTCAAGGGAAAGAGGTGCAGTGCTTTCCAGAACTTTTTGAAATTCTTTCTGTGCTACAACATATTTCTGTTTGTTGTAAAGCTCCATTCCCAATTGATAACCACGTTCCGGATCGGTGTAGATGGCTGTTTGTTGGGAAAAGGCACGAAAGGAGAATAATAGGAAGACCCAAAAAAGTCGTGTTGACATAAGAATGTACAGGGAATTTGTAATGGAACGGGATGCGAGCAAAATTATTGGAAACCATGGGTTAAGACCTTTTGCAGGGCTTGTAGTTACCAACATAGTTTTAAACACAAGTAACCTATCAACTTGATTCCCAGTATAAATTTTATCCACTTAAGATAATTTCCCGTCATTTCCACTTTCTTATCCAATTCGCAAACATGAAAAAGCAATGGGCTTTCTATTTATCAGTTAACATTATTTGCCTGACACTTGCATTATTTGCCTGTAAAAAAGAAAAGGACACTGAATTGGAGTTCGATACTCAGGCTTCTCAGGATAACTCGCTTGCGGAATCAACCTTCAACGATGCCAACAACATTGCCAATCAGGCTATCGAAAATGGTTCAGGCGGATTGCTTACTTACAGAATAGATGAAGGCAATTCCATCCTTAGCATTTGTGCTTCAGTAACAGTGACTCCGGATTCGACTGGCCCTGGAGGCAGTGTGGACATTGACTTTGGATCCCAAAACTGTTATTGCAGGGATTTTCGATTCCGCAGAGGAATTATTCATGTTCAATTTACTGGTGCTTACAGAGATTCAGGAACTGTTATTACAACAACATTCAATAACTATTATGTTGGCCGGGATTCTATCAATATGCATAAGGTTACCGGAACCAAAATTGTAACGAACAAAGGTCACAATGCTGACAATCATTTGTGGTACACTGTCAATGTGAACGGTCAGTTGGAAAATAAAAACGGACAAATTCTGAGCTGGTCATCCCAACGTCAACGGGAATGGATTGCCGGAGAATCCACGACAGGCATCAACGCCTGGACGGATGACCAATATTATATTCGCGGCAGTGCTGAGGGAACAAGCTTTGAAGGCACTCATTTTACTGTAAACATCACAAAACGACTCTGGGTTGCTCTCGATTGTGCTTATGTTAAGGAAGGAACATTCGAGCTCACTCCTACAGGAAAGCCGACTCGTGTATTTGATTATGGCGATGGAATCTGCAATGACAGCGCTACAGTAACTGTGAATAGTACTGTTTTCCCAATCCGACTCAGATAATCCTGCTTGTCACGAACTATTGTTAATGAAAGGCCCTTTGTGCGAAACCAAAGGGCTTTTTCTTTTGTTACTTTTGTCGTATGTACATACTGAAAATAAAAGGCACCGCGAAAATTCCGGATTATGTGCAGTTGCGTGACGACAACTTTACCCTGCTCGCCTATTTCCGCGTCGATCGTCCCGAAAAAGCACTGAGTAAAGCAGGACTCGGTGACAAGGAAGCAGAAATAATTTTGCTCATCAATTCAATGCCTTATGGTAAAATTCAAAAACTGGAAATTTGAATTCAAGCTTAAAAGAAAGTTACAGGCAAAATTTAAAGAAGTACTAATCCATTTGTAAAAATTCCCCTCGAATAAATATTCCATATTAAATCCATACCAGCATCATGTCCTCAAATGAATTTAGCATCTCTCTTCGTAATGTAAATGTTTTTCAGGCTAAACATTTGGTTTTGTCGAATGTGAATCTGGATTTAGAAAAAGGAGAATTCGCCTATATTATCGGTAAAACAGGAACAGGAAAAAGCAGTTTGCTCAAAATGATTTATGGCGATCTGGAACTCGAGCAAGGTGATGCAACTGTCGCAGGGTTTCACCTCAATCATATTAAAGAAAGTCAGATTCCGTTTCTTCGCAGAAAACTGGGAATCGTTTTCCAGGACTTTCAATTGCTCACCGACAGATCGGTTCAGGCTAATTTGCTTTTTGTATTGCAAGCAACCGGCTGGAAAGATAAATCGAAGATTGACGAAAGAATCCGTGAAGTTCTCGAGAAAGTGGGCCTGGCAACCAAAGGCTTTAAGCTTCCGCATGAACTGAGTGGCGGTGAACAACAACGCGTAGTGATCGCACGTGCACTTTTAAATGATCCTGAAATCATTCTTGCTGACGAGCCAACCGGAAATCTGGATCCGGAAACTTCGGAAGGAATTATGCGTCTACTTTTTGATATCAGCAATAACCAACGAGCAGTGCTGATAGCTACACACAATTATTCAATGATAGATAAATTTCCTGCGCGTATAATAAAATGCGAGAATGGAAGAATTATTGATTCCAAAGTGCCAACAGAAGTGCATTGAACAATTTTCCTGAGTGTTTGTTTCTAATTACTTTTGATAAACAAACTGCATCGAGGAAGTTTTTTTTCATCAAGGATCCTGAACAAATAAGTTCCCGATTGCAATTCCTGGATTGAAATTTCATTGTTCTCCAGATGATGTTCTTTTAAAATTCTGCCACTGAGATCAATTATCTGGACCAAATTATTTTCATTGTAATTTCCTTTCAAATAAATCCTGGCAGAACCAGGATTTGGATATAAAACCAATTGGTCGGCAGAATTAATTATCGGAGGAATATTTAAAAACATTCCATTCAATTGCAATACACCCAACTGTGTTTCTTCATGGAGTATTGCGAAATTATCGAAATCATTTGCGAATACAACATTCAAATTTCCATAAACATCAATGTATTGATCCATGGCGTGATCAGAAGTATTTCGTGCATCATTATAAGTAACAGAATCGAGTGTCGAACCAGTTAAACGATCCAAGCGCAGAATCATAAGATCGTGATTGGTGATCATATTGTTGATATAACTGAAACTTAACAATGGATTTTCCACCTGATCAAAAAGAATGTGCGAAGAATTATCTCCGGCAAAAGATTCATTTGTTATTTGTCTTGAATAGTTGACTTGCAAGGCACTATTCAACTGAAGAATATGAGAATTCGACCAAATGTAAATATATTGCCAGTTCGGACTCATGTCAATTGATTGTAATCCGGATGCATCCATCGTTCCTGTTGTGCTTACATTAGTTGATGTGCCAGAAATAAGATCGACTTGCTTGACCAGGATTTCATTGGTAATGGCATCCTGAAAAGCAATACATACGACATCGTTCGAATAGAAAAACCGGTGATTGATTCCTGCTAAATCCGGGTACACAAGGTCCTGAATAAAATGTCCATCCGAGAGATCAAATTTTCGGAAATGAGCCTGTAATGTCGTTGATGGAAGCAAATGTTCGAGTGTACAAACAACAATTGTAGAATCTGACAGCTGAAATAATTCTTTGTTCAGGGAAGCTACAGAATCTATTTCCAATGCCTGATCCCAGAGTATATTTCCGAAAGGGGAAAAACCGTATACATGCAATGAATCAGAAATATTTGCAAAAAAATAATTGCCTGATAAGGTATCTACATCAATTTCAGATGGCGGAAACTGAAAAGAGGACAGGGGAAAACTATTCGTCCACAAAGGAGAAAACTGACCATCCAAAACCTGCAGGATCAATTTTGTGTTCGCAAAGTTATCCGAATGAATACCCAGAAATGCATATCCATGAACCAACTTTTTAAAACAACCTCCATAATATAAAGGAGGATTTATTGTATCCACAGTGAAATTATTTCCGCCTGTAAATTGTCCGTTAACTGTTTTGAAAAATTCCAGGCTGAAGAATCCATCCTCCCAATATCCAAGAACAATGGTATCGTTCATTTGGACAACTCCGAGAGGAGTAGAAAAAGAATGTGGCGCAACAGAATCAAAACAACAAAAATTATTATTCCATTGAACACTCATTTGTGCCGAAACAAATAAGGAAGAAAAAAACAGAAATGTTAAAAACAAGTGTTTCATCCACTCTAAGGTAGTTAAATTATCCTTGGAATTTTTAAAGAAAAAAAAAAGGAATACTCCTTTAGTCGTTTTGATTTGGGAACAATAAATGTTTCAATCGTTCAGCATTTCCTTTGTTGGAAAAATTTTTCTCAAGAATCTCTTTGCGTTTATTTATTCCGGAAAATGTTTTTGCTTTCATTACTTTTTTCAGGTGCTTCTTCATTTCTTCAGGGCTGTCAGCGATAATGCAGAGGGACTCAAGACCAGTATTGTTGACCATAGGAGAATTCACGATGCAATGACGCCCGCCGAATAAAGCAGCCAGTAATTTTAATTTTATCCCGGTCGCTTGAAAAGTTGGCAGGATATTGCATTGAGCTTCCGCAATCATTTCCCGTATCTGATCCGGATTGCGATCGGCATAAAGTGTAACGTTTTTATTCTCACGTATGGCCTTTTTTAATTCTTCGGAAGGTTTGGAACCTGCAATCACAAGTGAAAATGGAATATCGTTGAATACTTTTTTTACAAGGAATAATGCCGCTTCATTATTTTCTCCGACACTTAAGTTTCCATGGTAAAATGCATACGTACCTGCACCTGCCCGAACGCATACTTCATCATACGGATGAAAGGCCGGAATAAATTTTACTCCTGTAAATAGTGTCGACAAATAACGGGTATCGTTTGGGGAAATGGCAGCGATCCCTTGTGTATGATTCAATACATTCTGATATTTTAATAGCTTTCCGGCTTCGTTGAAAAAGTAATAACGCTTGAAAATATTTTTTTCGACAGCAGCGAGACTTTCATAATAGTCATGCTCAATATTGTGCGTTCGAACTACTTTATGCCGGGTGGCAAGATCAGGATCAGAAAGGTAAAACGTGGAATGTAGTCCTTCAAAAAGTATCGGGTAATTATCCTTCAGGAGTCTTTGCTTTAACTCCTCTGATTGTCTGCTCAGAACAATGTATGGGAGCGTATTGAACAACATCGATTTTGCATTTTGCCGGGAATAATAGTAGACCTCCTCACAATAGCGGTGCAATTCCTGTTGTGGTGGTCGACCATATTCAAAACAATGCAAATGAACTTTTACACCGGCTTCGTGGAGTGCTCTTACTTTGTAAAACACATCGATTACTCCTCCATAATCCGCCGGAAATGGAACATCAAAACTGATTACATGCGTATGTAGTTCAACAGACATCCTTAAATATTTCGAGCAACTTCTGTTCTTCGTTTTCCCAACACAAGTCTGCCGCTGCAAGTTTTAAATTTTCTTTCCATTGCGCAAGTCTGAATTCATCTCCGGCCATTTTCATCATTAAAGTTGCCAGTGTTCCGGGATCGTGAGAGTTCGAAATGACCCCAATATCATACTTCTCAACTATTTTTCGCACTTCCGGCAGATCAGAAACAAACACAGGAATCTCCGCCTGTATGTAATCAAATAATTTATTCGGAAGGGAGTACCTGTAATTGAGGTTGGTGTCTTTATCAATGGAGATTCCAAAATCTGAATTCAAAGTATATTCCCTCAGCTTTTCCATGCTTTGTCTCGGGACAAATACAACTTTCGATTCTAAATGCAGACGCTTTTGTTCAGATTTCAGAAAATCAATCACGTCTCCGGTACCAACAAAAAGTAAGATCAGATCCGTGGTAAATTGCATTGCTTCTATTACCTCTTCAGCTCCCCTTTGTACATTAATACCGGCACCCTGGAAGATGAAAATTTTTTTATCTGCAGGCAATCCCAGACTAGCTCTGTTTGGTACAGATTGATTTTGATGCCTTCGAAAAGGAACATTTCTGACTACCGCTACAGGAATTTTATATTCCTGAGAATACAAACCTGCAATGGATTCATTCACGGTATACATGTGATGAATTTTGGGTAGTATCCATTTTTCAATTCTTTTCCAAATCGCCTGAACTCTTGGTCTATTAACCAATTCAGGCACCTCGGTGAAATATTCGTGGCTGTCGTAATAAAGTGTTGAGCCTTTAAGTTTGCTTGCGATGAAGTTCGCCGGTAATGTATCCAAATCATTCGCTACGAGCACATCTGCTTTATGAAAGATCAAATAAAACAAAAGCCGGATGTTGAATGATGCATAAAAAAGAGGTCCTTTTTCCCAAAGGAGTCGAAAACGGACAGTGGCGTATGCTCTGTCATCCATTTTCGGACTAGCTTTTCGTTCCCTTCCTATTAAAGTGACTTTCAGCCCTTTACGATGTAGCGCCAAAGCAGTCCGATGGACCCGCTGATCACTCACCAGGTCGCTTACGACTGATAAAATAACGTGTTTTGCGGAGGAAGACATGGGATTCGTAACAATGGCAAGTAAACGAAAATAATTGACTCCATCTTGCATGAGTCTTGATTTGCCGGGCTCTGCTGAAATGGCTATTTTTGTTTGCACATTTTAATTTCATGAAAAAACAGAGTTATTCCAATCACCGGCGCTACATTCCACTCTATCATTATATCCTGTTAACACTGATTGTCAGCCTATTGATCGCTTCGGTGGTAAATATTATGAATTTGCTGGAAGCAGATGTAATCGAGAAGGACAATCTTTTTTTCAGTTTTGTTTGCATTGGTAAGCCTGATTTTCGGAATTATGTATTACTACATGCGTGCCTTTGCGCTTCGTGTCCAAGACCGCGCGATTCGTTCTGAAGAGAATTTCAGGCATTTTCTGTTGACCGGAAAGCCAATGGATAGTCGATTGAGAATGTCACAAATAATTGCTCTTCGCTTCGCTCCTGACGATGAATTTATCATTCTGTGTAAGGAAGCGGTTGAAAAGCAATTGACAAAAGATGAAATTAAAAAAGCTGTCACCCGTTGGAAGGGTGATTATCATCGAGCTTAAACTTGTGATAAAAATCATATAAGGACAGAAATACTTCTATTAAATTCGAAACAATTAATTGCAAAAAATATGCATACCCCGACAGAACAAGAACGCGAAACAGAATTTCAGGCACGCATTGATCGTGGAGAAATGATAGAACCGAAAGATTGGATGCCGGAACGTTATCGTAAACAACTTATTCGCATGATGAGTCAGCATGCGCATTCAGAAGTAGTAGGCATGTTACCGGAAGGAAACTGGATTACACGTGCACCGAGCCTGAGAAGGAAAGCAGTACTGTTGGCAAAAGTTCAGGATGAAGGCGGACATGGTTTGTACATTTATTGTGGAACCGAAACCCTTGACGTGTCCCGCGAACAAATGATCGATGATCTATTAAGTGGAAAAGCTAAATATTCCAGCATCTTTAATTACCCAACACAAACCTGGGCTGATATCGGGGCGATCGGCTGGTTGGTGGATGGTGCTGCTATTGTGAATCAGACTGCCTTGGCGAAGTGTTCATACGGTCCATATTCACGGGCAATGGTAAGAATTTGCAAAGAAGAAAATTTTCACCACAAACAAGGTTACGAAATATTGGCAACACTGATGAAAGGTACACCGGAGCAACGTGCAATGGCTCAAGACTCCATGAACCGCTGGTGGTGGCCTTCATTAATGATGTTTGGTCCTTCGGATAAAGATTCCCCGAACAGTGGTGAATTGATGCGCTGGAAAGTGAAACGACATTCCAATGATGATTTGCGTCAGCGTTTCATCGACCGAACTGTTCCTCAAGCAGAAAATATTGGATTGAAAGTTCCCGATGCTGACCTGAAATTTAATCCGGAAACGAAACACTATAATCACGGCGAAATCGATTGGGCAGAATTTTACAATGTGATTAAAGGAAATGGAATTTGTAACAGAGAGCGTTTGAAGGCTCGTCGCGAGGCACATCAGCAAGGCGCATGGGTCAGAGAAGCTGCCGAGGCTTTTGCTGCCAAGCACAAAGAAAATATGATTGCTGCCTGAATTAAAAAAAACAAAGATCGAAATCACATTACAATTTGTTAATCTATGAGTAATTCGCAATGGCCCCTGTGGGAAGTGTTTACACAAAAAAAATCAGGACTCCCTTTTGAACATGCAGGAAGTGTGCATGCTCCTGATAAGGAGCTCGCGTTGCAGAATGCGCGTGATGTTTATTCCAGACGCAACGAAGCAACGTGTATTTGGGTGGTTCCATCGGAATACATAATTTCCAGTACACCGGAAGACATGGGTTCTTTCTTTGAACCTTCCAATGATAAAATATATCGTCACCCGAATTTCTACAAAACACCGGGAGCAAGTTTTGAATAAGCCGGTGTCTGAATCTGTGCAAGACCGATTCACGCAATCAACATCCAAGTTTCATTTTATGAATTCAGCTACAAATAATTCCCTTGTTAAATATTGTCTGAGGATTGCCGACAGCAGTCTGGTCTTGGGACAGCGCCTGGGAGAATGGTGCGGACATGGTCCAATCCTTGAAGAAGACATTGCATTAACTAACATTTCGCTTGATCTGATCGGACAAGCACGGGCATTTTATACGTATGCAGCACAACTTGAGAACAAGGGCAAAACAGAAGATGATTTTGCTTTTTTTCGGGATGAAAGGGAATACTACAATCTCTTGCTTACAGAACAACCGAATGGTGATTTCGGACAAACAATTCTGCGGCAGTTTTTAATCAGTACTTATTCTTATTATTTCTACAGCGCGTTAAAAACCAGCAATGATTCCACGCTTTCATCGCTGGCTGAAAAATCACTGAAAGAAGTAACCTACCACCTTCGACACAGCAGTGAATGGCTCATTCGGCTCGGGGACGGAACTGCAGAAAGTCATCAACGTGTGGAAAACGCGATCGATGAATTGTGGCGTTTTACAGGCGACATGTTTGATATGGACGAAGTCGACGAACTGCTGATCAAAGAAGGCATCGCAATCAACCTGGCATCATTGAAGGAGCCCTGGGAGAAAAAAGTAAAAGAAGTATTTCTGAAAGCGACTTTGAAATTTCCGGAAAACCAGTTCATGATTCAAGGAAGCAGGAACGGAAAACATACTGAACATCTTGGGCATCTTCTTACTGAAATGCAGGCATTGCCCAGAACTTTTCCGGGTGCTGAATGGTGATGCTATCGGATCGTTCCGAAGTGCTTTTACCCCTTACGAAACAAATGGCAAAGGTCATCTCAAAAGAATTTATCGAACAATTGCTTCAGGAAATTCCCGATCCGGAAATTCCTGTGATCAGTATTGTCGACCTTGGTATCGTAAGAAGTGTAATTCTGGAAAATGAAAAAGTAATAATTAACATTACGCCAACATATTCCGGTTGTCCGGCAATGATGGCAATACAGAAAGATATTGTAGCCCGATTGAAGGATGAAGGCATTGAACATGTGGAAGTGAATCTTGTTCATGACGAAGTATGGACTACCGACTGGATCAATGACGCTGCAAAGGAACGCTTGCGCGAATACGGAATCGCTCCGCCTGAAAAATCAAGTCCGGATAAAAATTTACTTACAGGCAAACGTTCTGCGGTGACTTGTCCACGTTGTGGATCCATTGAAACTTCTCTTATCAGTCAGTTTGGGTCCACGGCCTGTAAAGCATTGTATCGTTGTGAATCCTGTCGCGAACCATTTGATTACTTCAAATGTCACTGAACGGAAAGTATAGATTTTGTTCAAATTAAAATTCCAAAAAACTAATATCATTCATTTCATGACTGCTTATATTTTGTACTCCGTAGAGAATAATGTTGCAAGGATTGTATTGAACCGTCCGGAAAAATTCAATAGTTTCAATCGTGAGATGGCATTGCAACTCCAGTCGGCACTTGACAAAGCAGGGAACGACAAATCCGTTAGAGCCATTTTCATTACAGGTGAAGGCAAAGCATTTTGTGCCGGTCAGGATCTTGCGGAAGCGATGGATCCAAATGGACCCGGCATTCGGAGAATCGTTGCCGAGCATTACAATCCAATTATTCGTAAACTCCGAAATCTGGAAAAACCTGTTGTCTGTGGAGTGAACGGTGTTGCTGCCGGTGCGGGTGCAAATCTGGCATTTGCATGTGATGTAGTTATTGCGTCTGCGGGAGCTTCCTTCATTCAGGCAT
The DNA here is from genome assembly GCA_016720655.1 of Bacteroidota bacterium. Taxonomy (GTDB): domain Bacteria; phylum Bacteroidota; class Bacteroidia; order AKYH767-A; family 2013-40CM-41-45; genus JADKJP01. Next base: position 676,906 of record JADKKE010000032.1, on the reverse strand, counting down.
TCAGCAAGATCGGATTGGTTCCTGACAGTGGTGGAACCTTTATGTTACCACGTTTGATTGGCATGCAGAGAGCAAGTGCTTTGATGATGCTTGGCGATAAAATCTCTGCACCGGATGCTTTAAGCATGGGAATGCTCTACAAAGTTTGTGAAGAAGGCAAACTGATCGAAGAAGGTTTACAAATTGCAAACACGCTGTCGCAAATGCCAACACGTGGGATTTGGTTGACCAAGCAATTGCTGAATGAATCCATGTCAAATTCTCTGGAAGAACAGCTAAGACGCGAGGAAGAACTCCAGGCAGCTGCCGGAGAAACTTCAGATTACAAAGAAGGCGTTCAGTCTTTTTTAGAGAAAAGAAAACCAGTGTTCAAAGGAGAATGAAATTGAATGAAGCCTTGTGCACTGACTCCATCTTGGATTGCTGTTTAAGAAGAAATTTTATCCATAAAAAAACCCCGCCAAAGCGGGGTTTTTTTATTCGTTTGTGCTGAGAATTACTTAATACGAGAAGAAAGTTCAGCACCAGCTTTGAACTTAGCCACTTTTTTAGCAGCAATCTTAATCGGCTTGCCGGTTTGTGGATTGCGACCGTTACGAGCAGCACGTTTTGCAACCGAGAATGTACCGAAACCTACCAACGCTACGCGCTCACCTTTTTTCAAGGTCTTGGAAGTAACAGTCATAAATGCCTGCAACGCACGACCAGCGTCGGCCTTGGTGATCTTGGCTTCTGATGCCATAGCATCAATCAGTTCAGCTTTGTTCATTTGCTTCTTAGTTTTTAGTGATTAATTGTTAGAATAATGACTTGATCAAAAGTACTTACAGCGAGCACCTATTGCAAGTTTCAGGAATGTAAATGCCCTGAATTGTTGATAAATAGTAGTGTTTGTTGAAAACTATGAATCCAAATCCGCCACTGGTGCAGGTTTACAAACATCGACTAAACAATAAAGAGAGAAAAAAAATAAATTCTGTCGAATAAATGAAGTAATGAATAATACAATTATCAAATAAAATTGTCGATGGGATAATTCGGAATAAAAGCGTTGAGCTATTGAAGTAGAGAATCAGAATAATTCGGATATTTTATCCACCCTTCTCCTCTCATTCGATTGCATATTGTATCTTTGTTTCACCCTTCGATTATGGATAAGTTTATCGTTTCTGCCCGTAAATACAGGCCTGTCACTTTTGATACAGTGGTGGGTCAACCATCAATTACCAATACTTTAAAAAATGCAATCCGGAATAATCATCTGGCGCAGGCATTTTTATTTACTGGTCCACGAGGTGTTGGGAAGACGACCACTGCCCGGATTCTTGCCAAGACAATAAACTGCGAGTCTGTTTCAGAGAATGTTGAAGCGTGCAATGTATGTCCTTCATGCATTTCTTTCAATTCAGGAAATTCACTCAACATCTATGAATTGGATGCAGCCTCTAACAACTCCGTTGATGATATCCGTGCGTTGGTTGAACAGGTTCGCTATGCACCACAATTAGGGAAGTATAAAGTATATATCATCGATGAGGTTCACATGTTGAGTGCTTCTGCATTCAATGCTTTTCTCAAAACCTTAGAGGAGCCTCCTTCCTACGCTGTTTTCATCCTTGCCACGACTGAAAAACACAAAATCATACCGACTATCCTTTCGCGCTGTCAGATTTTCGACTTCAACAGAATTTCTGTCGAGGATATCGCCTTGCATCTGAAATTCATCGCCGAAAAAGAAAATGTAGTCGCGGAAGAAGATGCATTGCACATCATTGCTCAAAAAGCAGATGGAGCATTGCGTGATTCACTGAGTTTGTTTGATCAACTTGTAAGTTTTGCCGGTTCCAAACTGAGTTATAAGGATGTTATCGAAAACCTCAATATCCTCGATTACGATTACTATTTCAAAATTACTGATGATTTGCTTGCCGGAAATATGTCGGCAGTCCTATTGGCATATAATGAAATATTGAACAATGGTTTCGATGGACACAATTTCATCAATGGTCTCGCTTCACATTTCAGGGATTTGCTGGTGTGCAAAGATGAAATCACACTTCCGCTTCTTGAAGTAAGTCCAAATGTTCGTGAAAAATATAAAGTGCAAAGCCGAAATTGTGCCGCGAACTGGCTCCTGGAAAAACTGGAAGTTGCGAATCGCGCTGACATGGGCTTTAAATCTTCCAAGAATCAACGTTTGCATATTGAACTTGCTCTTTTAAGAATGTGCTCTCAGGTTGCACCGAATACCGGCACTCCCGAACCCTTCAAAAAAAAAACTGAAGCCAGTTTCTCTTCCACTCCAACTGCAGCAGTAAGTACAGCACCTGTACACGCTCCTCCTTCTCCAACCATTGTTGCAGGCGCACTTTCACAACCGGCAGTAGAAACAACTGCATCCGTTGCTTCTGCTTCGCAACCAATCCACCAAACTGCGGTTCCTGTTTCGGTAAAAGAGAAATCACAAGGTCAAAGTACTACTCTGCGCAAAACCATCTCCATCAGTACTAAACTTTACAAAGAAGCAGACCCATCAACGGTTTTGCAGGCTGCAGAAAGTTTGCCTGAGATACAGGAAGAATTCACACCTGATCAACTTGAATCCGCCTGGAATGATTATGCCAAAAACCTGCAAGTACAGGGTCGGATGACATTGTCGGCAGCATTGCTTAAACGCAAGCCTGATTTAAAAGAAAACTTTGCATTGTTCTTTGCAGTAGACAGTGCTGCCGCGGAGAAAGATCTCAACGATCAGAAAGTTGACTTGCTCGGCTTTTTAAGAAACAAACTTTCCAATTATAAATTGAATCTCACAGTTGTATTGGGTACCGGCGATGACACCACAAGTAAGCCTTACACTCCTTCAGAGAAATTTAAAAAGCTGGCTGAAAAAAATCCATTGCTTCATGAACTTAAAAAGAGATTCGATCTCGAAATCGAATATTGATTTAAACTTTTTCAAACGAAACTCTTTAAAAAGCAACTGTAAATAAAGCAGTTTCTTGTAATAAACAAATTGCTTTCGTTTACAAGGACTTTGTGTTGAACGTAAAAAATTCAGCGTTCCGAAAAGACATTATTTGCATCCCTGATTCAGCTATTTTTTGATTCTTTTTTCACTGATTTTTTTTAAAAAAAACTGAAAAAAATCTCGAGAATAAATGCACTGTTTGATTAAAAATTGTCTTTTTTGAGCTTCCTGAACAGGTTTGATTTTTGAATTTGCAATTAACTGATATTCAGGTAATTGAAAAAAGACAAATTGTTCATTTCTTTGATCGAAAATCACTGATTTTCAAGGTGAAAATGCTTGTTTAAGAGGCATATTTTATGTAAATTTACAACCATTGGTTCTGATTTAAATAATCAGCTTTTTTTAGCCTGTTTGCCTATTTTTTTAGAATTATCATTCGGGTGGGGGGAAATACAAAAAATTTAAAGGAATGAGTGAATTTATTAACGAAAACGTGAACAAAACAGATTCGATCATCGAAACAAACACAACGAAAAAAAATCAGGAGTATTCAGCGGACAGTATTCAGGTACTCGAAGGGCTTGAAGCTGTGCGTAAACGCCCCGCAATGTACATTGGCGACATTGGCGTGAAGGGATTGCATCACCTGGTTTATGAGGTGGTAGATAACTCGATCGATGAAGCTCTAGCGGGTCATTGTAAAAATATCGATGTGTTTATCCGCCCTGACAATTCAATTCTTGTAAAAGACGACGGGCGGGGAATTCCCACAGATTATCATACCAAGGAAAAAAAGAGTGCACTTGAAGTGGTAATGACGGTATTGCATGCCGGTGGAAAATTCGACAAAGATTCCTACAAAGTATCCGGTGGATTACACGGCGTAGGTGTTTCCTGTGTGAATGCACTTTCTTCGCATATGAAAGTTGAAGTTTACCGCGAAGGAAAAGTTTTCATTCAGGAATACAGTTGCGGAAAACCATTGTACGATGTAAAAGTGATCGGTGAAACAGACCGCACCGGAACAACGACAACATTTTTACCGGACAGCTCTATTTTCATCACAGCAATTTATCAATACGATACGCTTGCTACCCGATTGCGTGAACTTTCTTTTCTGAACAAAGGTATTCGACTCTCTATTACCGATGAACGCGAAACCAATGCAGACGGTCAACATCCTTCAGACTCCTTCTTCAGTGAAGGTGGTTTGAAAGAATTTGTCGTTTACCTAGATGAAAACAGGGAGAAATTAATTCAGGATCCTATTTACATGGAAGGTGAACGCAGCAACATCCCGGTGGAAGTTGCCATGCAGTACAACACTTCTTTCAATGAGAATGTACATTCTTATGTAAACAATATTAATACGCATGAAGGTGGAACGCATCTTGCAGGTTTCCGTCGCGCGCTCACCAGGACTTTGAAAACCTATGCTGAAAAATCTGGTCAGCTCGATAAACTGAAATTTGAAATTAGTGGAGATGATTTCCGTGAAGGACTCACTGCTATCATTTCCGTGAAAGTTCAGGAACCTCAATTTGAAGGTCAGACAAAAACAAAACTGGGCAATAATGAAGTAATGGGTGCGGTGGACCAGGCTGTGAGTGAAATGCTCAGCAATTACCTGGAAGAGCATCCACGGGAAGCCAGAATGATCGTTGACAAGGTTATCCTTGCAGCAACTGCTCGTCATGCTGCCCGAAAGGCACGTGAACTCGTCCAACGCAAAAATGTACTTTCAGGATCAGGCTTGCCTGGTAAACTTTCGGATTGTTCAGACAGTGCTCCTGAGGGTTGCGAACTCTTCCTTGGTTGAGGGAGATTCGGCGGGTGGTACAGCCAAACAAGGCCGTAACCGTCGCTTTCAGGCTATTCTTCCATTGAGGGGTAAAATCCTGAACGTAGAAAAAGCCATGGAATACCGAATTTATGAGAACGAAGAAATCCGGAACATTTTCACGGCACTCGGAGTATTTCGTGATGAAACGAAAGAAGGTCGTCCTTTAAATATGGACAAGATCCGGTATCATAAAATCGTCATCATGACGGATGCCGATGTAGATGGAAGTCACATCACGACATTAATTCTGACTTTCTTTTTCCGTCACATGAAAGAGATGATAGAAGAAGGGTATCTGTATATCGCCACTCCACCACTCTACCTTGTTAAAAAAGGAAAAGAGCAACAATATGCCTGGAATGATGAGCAACGAATTGCTGCCATTAAACGATTGGCCGGGGATGGTAAGGAAGAAAATGTTGGTGTGCAGCGATACAAGGGTCTTGGAGAAATGAACGCCGAGCAATTGTGGGAAACCACGATGAATCCGGGTACTCGCACATTGCGTAAAGTGACTATTGACAGTGCTGCTGAAGCAGACCGTATTTTCTCTATGCTCATGGGTGATGATGTTCCACCGCGTCGTGAATTCATTGAGAAAATGCGAAGTATGCAAAGATTGATGCATAATCCATATACTTCATTGATAAAAAAAGCGCTGAGGTTCAGCGCTTTTTTTATTTCTATTACAGGAGCAAATTAAGATTTTAATTCGCACAGAGTCATCCATGCCATCAATCCCATACCGGTTTCCAAAGCACTTTCATCAATATCAAATGTTGATGTATGCACCGAAGAAGTAATTCCTCGTTCTTCATTCCTTACACCGAGGCGATAAAAGCAAGCTGATGCTTGTTGAGAATAAAACGAAAAATCTTCTGCTGCCATCCAAATTTCCAGGTCCTCCACATTCTCTTTCCCAACATATTCTTCTGCAAACTGTCTTACCCGTTCGGTGAGTACTTCATCATTGATCAGAAAAGGATAGCCACGGACAATATTAAATTCACAGGAGCCGCCCATGCTTTCTGCGATTCCTTCTGCCATCTTTTTCATTTTCAAATGGGCTTCGTCACGCCACTCTTCATTCAATGTACGAAAGGTACCTTCCAGGTAAACCTCATCCGGAATTACATTCGTTGCTCCATTTGCAATTACTTTTCCAAAACTCAAGACAGAAGGCAAACTCGGCTTTGCATTCCTGCTCACAATTTGCTGCAAGGAAACCAACATTTGAGCGGTGATCATCACTGGATCAATCGTGAGATGAGGCATTGCTCCATGTCCGCCTTTTCCTTTCACACGCACATAGATTTCATCTGTGCTGGCCATGTATAAACCCTTTCGGAAACCAATTTTTCCGGCTTTAATCTGTGGCATTACATGCTGACCAATGACAGCATCCGGAACCGGATTTTTAAGAACGCCTTCCTTGATCATCATGGATGCACCGCCGGGTAATTTTTCTTCCCCGGGTTGAAAAATCAGCTTCACACTACCCTCAAACTCATCGCGCATCTGGTGCAGGATACGCGCCACACCGAGCAGTGAAGACGTGTGCACATCATGTCCGCAAGCATGCATGACTCCAGCATTCTTAGAAATGTAATTTGTTTTATTTGTTTCCTGAATTGGAAGGGCATCCATATCTGCACGCAAAGCAACCACTTTCTTTGTAGGATTCCTGCCTTCAATCATGGCAACAATTCCGGTATTTGCCATTCTTTGCAAATTGTTGATTCCAAACTCTTGTAATTTTTGCTCAACGAATTTCTGTGTTTCTATCTCCTTAAAACTAAGTTCAGGATACATGTGCAAATGCCTTCGGCAGGAAACGATTTCCGGATGAAATTCGCTGGCTAACTTTCTGACTTTATCAATGGGATTCATCTTTGAGTTTTCGTGAAATGAATTTTTTAAATGAATACAGTGGACTGGTAGTATAGCAAATCAGAAGTCAAGACCAAGAGAAAAATAAAAACGATACGGCAACACTTCTCTGTTTTCAACACCCCAGGCCCAATCTGCACGAAGAAAATATCCAAGCAATCGACTTCTGAGTCCGAAACCAAATCCACCAACGATTGGTTCGTTTTGGCTGGTGATGGTGACAAGGAATGGTTGCTGGAAAATTACTTTCTTATTCAGGGCATTTGTGGAATCATAAGGTGATTTACCATTCCATGCAGTGCCGATATCACCAAATCCAACGACTTGAAAATTCCTGATAAAATCTGATTTTATCGGACGATTCAGAAGGTAACGGAAAATCGGTACACGCAATTCGCTATTGATAAGTGCAAAGGAATTTCCGTTTCGAATATTTTGTTCAAAGCCTCTGAGGTTGGTTGCTAAAGCCTGGAAATAATAATTCTGGCTGAAGTCAATCGGAGTTTCATTATTAAAACGTGGAACCAGCCAATTGTCTGTTGACCCCAGATAATAAATGATTCGTTCTTCTCCGAAGCTGGTGCCCGATGCAAAGCGATTCGCCCAGATCACCTCTCTATGAATCTTCTGATAATGCCGGATATCTGTTCCCAGTACTACCATTCCTGTTTTGGAAATATCCGCTTGTTTGTAATATTCCCCAAATACTTTGAGTCGTGTTCCATTAAAGAGGTTCACACCTGTGGGCAGTGTGTTATCAAAAACATATTCAAGTCGTCCGCTGACCCAATGAAGATAAAGATTCGGGAATCGTAGCGAATTGTAGTCTGTTGCGAGAGCGACCAAACGATCATTGCGATACGCGACAGAGCCCCGTACCGCGGAGACATCACTAAAAGGCCATTTGCCCTGGAAACGCATTTCGTGCGAATGTAATTTTGCTCCGTATTCCGATAACAAAAGTGCCTGACGGTAAAATGTGATCTGTTTGTCAAATCTGTTTTTCAGATTCTCATAACTGAGAAAATATTCATTTGAATTCAAATCCCCTGCCAGTTTAAATCCTCCGGTGATTCTGAAATCTTCCATGAGATCACTGATCCCAAGTTTAAAAAAGCCATTCAAACCGGGATTATAATAAATCGCTCCGCCGCCGGTAAACAACTGATAACTTTGATTCAACAATGTATTGTCGAGCTGACTTACAAAATAGGTTGAAGAAAAAGCCGTTTCATAATTCCTTTGCTTTGGTAAGATGGCATCCAAAGAGTCTTGATTAACAACTGCGGGGAGTGCTGCAGTTGCCTCTTGTTCATTTTTACTTTCAGCTTCCCTCCTCTTTTCCTTCTTGCTTTTGGATTTTGGAAAATCACTCTGAAAAATATAATTATCAATATCCACCTTGTTTGAATCCACTGTAGAAGGAACGACTTGCTGTGATGGATCCGAAGCAGGATTATCTGTATCTATAGAAGGAACAGGCGCATTGGATTTTCTTGACTCCTCATTCCGGAATAAGGTTCGTGGGAATGGATTGGAAGATAAAACGGGTTTTGAGATTCGGTCCACTTTCAAGCGAAGTCTGCCATCCTTGTAAAAGATCTGACTTAAACTGGAACGTGTAAAATTTACATCCTGAGAAACGATATTCCGTGAGTAATTTGTGAGCGGGTAATTCTCCACAATCATTCGGTAATGCTCAACTGTATCTACAAAAGCAAGAGCACTATCGAGGTTGGCGAGATATCGGTTTACAATTCCATTTTCATCACTGAGATAAGCAATGTGCGAAGAATCATAAGCCATTGGCTGAGTCTCATTGAAATCAGGAGTATTGGTAATTCTGCGCAATACGGTGGACTTGGTTTTGTAGTCGTAAAAAAACACATCAAAGTTTGTCCGACCCGGCAGGATCGCTTTCTTATCCACTTCCAAAGTATCATTTATACGATTGGATGAAAATACAATAGCAGAAGAATGGTTGATAAAACGAGGATGCAAATCATCATAAAAATCTTTGGTGATCTGTTCGAATGTTCGTGTGCGAAGATTGTATACAAAAATATCGCTCTGTCCTTTTTGAACCGCAGACATAACGAGAAGCAATCCATCATCGGAATAAGCGAAATCGAGTACCTTTTCAAAATTGAATAGCTTCCCTTCTTCATACTTTCTGGATTCCAGGGAATAAGTCCCCAACCAAAGAAAGCCACGTCGTTCGCGAATCATGGAAAATAATTTTCCTGTAGGATGCCAGGCAATTACAGGAAAAGACAAATCTGTTTCCTGCGTGTATGATCTGTAACCGCTTTTTAAAATTCGTTTTGTCCTTCGTTTTTCGGAGTCAAATAACTTTACTTTGTATTTACCCAAATCATTACTCACATACACGCTGTATCTGCCATCGCTGCTTGTTCTGAGCTGAGAATATAGAATTGTTGGCTTGGGTTTCCGAATCAATCCTTTGGCACTTACGGAATCCCGGTTAGCATCACTTTGAGCATAAATACTCAACATTGCATCTTTCCAGTTCTTGCTAAGTTCTTTAATATTCAATCCCAGGACATACATGAAACCACTTTCAATGTTTCGATTCACTCGTGTCATGTACAATAAATTGGACACTGAAGATTCGGTATATGTATCAATGATGTACTTCCAGATTGAATGTCCGGCAACCTGCGCATCGTAACCTGTAAGGTGATTAAATTTGAGATACTTCTTGCTCACGATTCCATCGCGCAAACGGTTATCAATTTCAACATCCCAGTTTTTCGAAACATAAGAAACCAGGCCATTGATATACCAATCCGGCAATGTGAGCAAGGCAGAATTCTGAATCCTTTCCTTCACATCCCCACCATACATAATCTGATCAATCAGTACTCTGGCAATACCTGCCCGAATCTGGCGACGAAACTTTTCATGATCGCCGGTGAAATACAGAAACACTTTGTTTCCGACAATCCTTGTAATCCCTCCAGTATTGTTATTCACATCATCTGTTTCCAGGCCAATATTAGTTTGCTTCGCTTCACTCAGCTTGTTATAGATGACAAATTGAATTCTGCCATCAAGTTTGTAATCAAAAAGGTGTTCTATTTCTTCGAGATCTTTGCCTGCAGTCCTTCCGGTGAATGCGGCAAGGTCTAATCCGCCCAAATAATAATATGTATCAAAATTTTTATACTTCATGAAAGACCAGAATCGTTCATCATATTGTACTCTGTTCTTTCCAAACTGCATTTCATAGCCATTGTAAAACTGGGCAGAGAGTGTTTGGGTAAGAATTACGAGCAGAATAAATCCGCAATAGCGAAAATTTCTGGGAGTAGGAAAAGCTGTCATTCGAAGCATAAAAGAAGCCGGAAAAATAAAACCGGGTTAACGGAATCAGACCATGCGAATGTAACTAAATTTGCAGAAATACAGAAGTCCGGAAAGCTAGAAATCAGGATTGTTCAACCTTTTTAACACAGTGTTAAAAATTGAAAACAGGGTCATTAAGTGGCTCTCCCCATTCTGAAGATAAGGAATCAGGCCTCATGAAATAATTTGACAACATGATTACAATTCAATCCTTCACATTCAACCCGTTCGAAGAAAACATGTATGTGCTTTTTGACGAAACCAGGGAAGCTGTTATAATCGATCCGGGATGTTATACGAGAGAAGAGCAGAATGAACTTTCAGCTTTTATCCAGGGCCAAGGCTTGAAACCGGTGAAGCTTCTCAATACACATGCCCATCTGGACCACATTCTTGGGAATAATTATGTCGCGGGCAAATACAACATTCCCCTGGAGATGCATGAGGAGGATCTTGAATTACTCCGATCTGCTCCGGTTTACGGTCAGATTTGGGGCATTAGCCCTGAACCTTCACCGGACCCATCTGCATTTCTCAAGGAAGGAGATACGGTCAAATTTGGTAATTCCACATTGGACATCTTGTTTACACCCGGTCATTGTCCCGGCAGTATAACTTTTCATTCTGTCAAGGAAAAATTTGCGATCGCAGGAGATGTTCTTTTCTATGAAAGCATTGGGAGAACAGATTTGCCCGGCGGGAATACGGAAACTTTGTTTCGGTCGATTCGCGAAAAAATATTCATGTTGAGCGAGGATACTCAAATTTATCCCGGTCATGGTCCGGTAACAAGTGTGGGGCATGAAAAAAGATTCAATCCTTTTTTAAACTAATCGATGAGTGGAATCCTGCTGTTCAATATTTTTTTGTTGAACAGAAAACACAGCCATGTTGCAAAGGGAGCAAAAACCACATCAATTGTATAGTGCACATGTTGCAACAAAACAAGAAAGCTCACCATCACAACAAACATCCCGAGTACCGGTTTCCATCGTTTGCTTTGCACAGCAAAAAACATAGAACAGATTGTAGAAACATGTCCGGAAAAAAACAAATCTTTGGAAATGATCCTCCCTCCATTGGTGAAAAACTGAACAATTGGCTCTCGTAATGGAAGGTAGCCATCCGGAGGTTCGAGCGGTACGAGGGTTATTGCCACCACCCTAATCAATGTAACGAGAACATATGTCTGGAGGGCAAGCAAGAGTAGTTTGGGTTTGGACCAATTGCAATACAAGGCAATCAGAATCCCCATGTAAAGAAAAAAGAACACGGTCCAGGAAACATTGCGAACAGGAAGTAATTCCAAAAAAGGATCCTGAAGTTTTGTACCCGTTCTTCCCTCTGCAAAGTCAAAAAACCAATTGAAGATCCAGGCGAATGAAGCCAGTACCAGCAATGAAACAATAAACTGAGAGCGGAACGCCTTTAGATTCCAGGCTTTTTTCCATGCTTGTGATGCGAGCGACATAGAAGGGCAAGCTCAGGAAATTTTTTGCAAAATAAAATTTTCCACCTCTGAAGAATCCCATCGCTTGTCTATATCCGGCATGGCCATTACTTCCTGCATGATGCTTTGTTGTCTGCGCCCATTTGCCAATGCATCTGCATACGGAATAGAACTAAACGTAACTTGTGAATACAGTGGAAGCCATTTTTGAGGATACTTATCATGAACACGGGCTTCAATTTTTTTCTGTAATAAGAATTGCGGACTTCCGACAAGGTCCCGCATTTCAATAAAATTCATCACAGCCAGGTCAGCAATTGCATCGGAGTTGGGTTTTCTTGCTTGTTGATATTCCGGAAGAATTTTATTCCAGTCACCATCAAATTGATCAATGAGGGAATTAAGGACTGTACAATCTTCAAAACCGCAATTCATTCCCTGTCCATAGAATGGGGTAATCGCATGTGCAGAATCTCCGATCAATGCCATTTTATCTTTGTACGTCCAAGGAAAACATTTCACTGTGACCAGTCCACCTGTTGGATTCTGGAAAAAATCTTCGGTCAGTGTCGGCATTATCTTCACAGCATCCGGGAACACACGATTAAAAAATTGCAAACATTCCGACGGATTATTAATTGTTGCAAAAGAATCTTTTCCCTCAAATGGAAAGAAGAGTGTCACTGTGAAGCTACCATCGAGATTCGGGAGTGCAATCATCATGTATCCGCCGCGTGGCCAGATATGCAAAGCATGTTTTTCCATTTGAAACTCTCCACCCGGTCCGGCCGGAATCATAAGTTCCTTATAGGCATGTTCCAGATAATTTTGAGAGTATTGGAATCGTTCTGTAGTCAATTGGAGTTGCAAACGTGCGGCAGAAAACGCTCCATCGGCACCGAAAATCAGATCACTGGAATTTGAACTCGAAATTTTCGTGAGTGTATTTTCAAATCTCGCTGTATTGTGTTCCAGATCGATACCCGCGCAGCGTTCGTTGAAATGAATTTTCACGCCGTTCTTTTCCGCCAGGTTCATCATTTCACAATTCAGAATTCCACGGGAAGTTGCGTAAATCGCCTGATCTTTTTCTCCGTATTGCTGATATGTAAGATCACCGGAAATGCTGTGCATGATCCTGCCTGACATTGGGATTCCAATTTTGCGAATCTCAGTTTCTATTCCCACGCCCTCCAATCCTCTCCATCCCCGATCACTCAATGCAAGATTGATGGATCTCCCGGCAGGAATATTCTCTGTTCGCATATCCGGCCGACGTTCAAAAATGGAAACTTTGTATCCCCTCCGTGCGAGGTAAATAGAAAGCAAACTACCCACCATACCGGCACCGATGATGGTAATATTTTTTACACTTGAAGAAGCCATATTCCTGTTCTCTTTTGTATTGTTTGATACACTTCTATACACTGCACTATGATTAACCAATCACTTCTGAATTCTAATCTGTTTAAATTTCGGCTCTGAATTTTAGGTGCCGGTAGATCGAATTGCACTCTCCATTAATTTCCCGAACTGAAAAACATCTTCAAATGAATTGTAAAGCGGAACAGGAGCAACTCGGATCACGTCCGGTTCACGCCAATCCACAATCACTCCCTGATCTGTGAGTAGCTTGTAGATATCCCGACCATTTTTATTCATAATCAGTGACAATTGGCATCCTCTGTGCTCCGGGTTTTCAGGAGTGATTATTCGAATTGGAACATCTGTTCCATTCTTCATGGTATTCGAATTGATTTCCTGAATAATAAATTCCAGATAGGCAGTAAGTGAACGACTTTTACTCAGCAATTCATCGAATCCTGCTTTTTCAAAAATATCAAGTGATGCTTTCAGGGCAGCCATGGAGAGTACCGGTGCATTGCTTTGCTGCCATCCTCTGGCACCTTTTGCGGGCACAAATTTTCGTGGCATTTTAAAGCGTGTCTCCGGATCATTTCCCCACCAACCGGCAAAGCGAGGAATGCTTGTATCGTTTCCATGTCGTTCGTGAACAAATATCCCGGAAACTCCACCCGGACCGGCATTCAAATATTTATAACTGCAGAAGCAGGCATAATCAACATTCCAGTCATGCAAATTCATTCTTACATTTCCCGCAGCATGCGCCAGGTTGAATCCACATGTTGCACCGGCCTTGTGCGCAGCATCAACAATTTTTTTCATCTCAAAAAATTGTCCGGTATAATAATTCACAGCACCGAGCATAACTGTAGCGAGGCTATCAGCATTCTCCTGAATCGTGCTAACAATGTCTTCGGTACGCAAACAATGCTCAGCATCCCGAGGCTTTAAATAAATTACCGTTTCCTCCGGATCAAGGCCATGAACATTTGCCTGCGATTGCAAAGCGTATAGATCCGATGGAAAAGCATCGTATTCACAAATGATTTTATATCGGGTTTTGGTTGGCCGATAAAACGAAACCAGCAACAGGTGGAGATTCGTTGTCAACGAGTTCATGGATACTACTTCCTCCGGCTTTGCGCCCAGCAGCTTGGCAATCTGATCGGTGAGGAAATCCTGATACTGGAACCAGGGCATGCGTGAATGAAAGTGCCCTTCTACACCCCAGCTAGCCCAATCTTCCAATTCATTTAAAACATATTCCTGTGTGGAACGTGGTTGTAGGCCGAGGGAATTGCCGGTAAAATAACGCACCAAATTTCCATTGCTCAAGGGAAAATAAAACTGATCACGAAATTTTCGAAGGGGATCAGATTCGTCCTTTTTTCTTGCGAATTCAAGGGTGTTCTGTACAATTTCGTTTGATGTCAGGGGCATATGATTTTTGATTCCTTTTTATTTGAGCAATTGTATTTCTTTGCAAAACAAAATGAATGCAAGGGAGCTTAATTAGCGAACCGCTTTTGCCATTCGCAGGGTATCCTTACCTTGCATTCGTTTAGGCCTGATGCCAAAGTTAGAAGAATTCAGTTTAATAATCGGAGCAAAATAAAATGAAAAGAGCACAATCAGAAGCACTCTATAAGAAAGCTTTAAATTATTTTCCGGGCGGTGTTAATTCACCGGTACGCGCATTCCGTTCAGTGGGTGGTTCACCGCTCTTTATAGAAAAAGGTGACGGATGTCATGTTCAGGATGCAGATGGAAATGAATTTGTTGATTTTTGTTGCAGCTGGGGACCCTTGATTCTTGGCCATAATCATCCTGGAGTAAGGGAAGAAATCTTCACTGCCGTAGCTTTGGGCACTTCCTTCGGTGCACCTACAAGAAAAGAGAATGAACTTGCCGAATTAATCCTTCAGCACAACCATTTTATTGAAAAAATCCGTTTCGTAAGTTCCGGAACAGAAGCGGTTATGTCTGCTCTCCGCCTTGCACGCGGGTTCACGGGCAAACCGGTGATTATAAAATTTGAAGGCTGTTATCATGGCCATGTAGATTCTCTGTTGGTAAAAGCGGGAAGTGGCTTATCCACTTTTGGTATATCCTCCTCCGCAGGGGTCACTGAAGCAGTTGCAAAGGATACCTTGGTATTGCCACTCAATGACAAACGTGCACTGGATATTGCCATTTCAGATTTTGCACATGATATTGCAGCGATCATTATTGAGCCAATTCCTGCGAACAACGGACTGATGTTGCAGGACAAATCATTTCTTGAATATCTACGAAAAGTAACAGCCGAAAACAATATTCTGTTGATTTTCGATGAAGTTATTTCCGGATTCCGTGTAGGATTTGAAGGGGCTTCCGGATACTATAATATCCAACCTGATATTATTACTTATGGAAAAATCATTGGTGGCGGAATGCCTGTTGGCGCCTATGGCGCTCGAAAAGAATTGATGTCACATATTGCGCCTGAAGGAAATGTTTATCAGGCAGGCACCTTATCCGGCAACCCTGTGGCGATGTCGGCAGGTATCGCCCAGTTAAGAGAATGTCTGAAGCCCGGGTTCTACGAATCACTGGCACAAAAAACAAGTGTTTTTACATCACAACTGAATACATATTCAAAGTCAAAAGGATATTTGTTTAAAGTCTTCTCTATCGGTTCCATATTCTGGTTTGCATTTACAGAAAAAGAGAAAATCTCTTCTTCAGAAGAGATCAGCACAGAGAGCATGAAGTACTTTCGCATTCTTCATGCTGAATTACTGGAAAGAGGAATTTACCTCGGGCCTTCAGGATATGAAGTTGGCTTTGTATCCGCTGCTCATTCAGCAGAAATATTGAAGGAAGCCGCTTCGAAAATTTGTGAAGCTTTGGACGCCGTGTTTGTTGCTTTACCGGAAGGGATTTCCAAAGTTTAAAAAGGTATTGAAAAAACCTTTGTTCTTTTTTTTCTCACGAATGGCTATTTCACGGGCCAAAAGAATCAGTCCTTTGTGATGAAACTGAATGAGCCAGTTTACAGCTTGTGCTTTCCCTTCGCAGGCATCCGCAAAGGCAGCAAGTTCGCGGTTTCCACTCGTGATCAGAAATACTTTGGCTTTATCATCACCGGCCATGGCATCAACAGTTGCAGCCAGGTGGCGATAGCCATTCTCCATTAACCATTTGAATGATTTTTCAACACCTTCAAATGCATCCCAAAATTCCGACATTTCCCTGTAGTCATTATCAACCAGCCACTGCTGTGCAGCATCATCATTATTTCTGGCACACAATACCAGGTTCTCGTACACTTCGATAGGATATGATTTCATGCTCGTAGGATAGCTAAATATACAAAAATAAATTGCAGAATCATAGTACCATCTACGTAAAATTTACAAAAATATTTTGATGGATTTGATTTTGCACTCAGGATCCAAATCATTGCTACGATAAATGAAAGATCGAGTGCCCGGATTATATCTGTTGAAAGTCGCATCGGATCCGGACTCAGATGCCTGAGGGCAATTCCCAGAGCCAGCATAAGGATGCCTACGATTTTTGTAATCTTTATACCGTAAACCACGGGCAAGGTATTGGTCCCCCATTTTTTCTCAGAGTCATGATCTCTTATTTCAAATGGAATACACAGACCGTAAATAAACAATGCCCTTGCAAATGCCTGTCCCAGAATTTTTCCTGTATCCACAGCCTGCTCCTGTTCAAGAAGTGGAATCAACACAGTCACTGCCGCCCAGCTTAAAGCAAGAAAGGGCAATTTAAGGAACAGAGATTCGCGTAGTCGGCGTCTTCTTCCATTCCACATGACCAGCGGTATACTATACAGAATACTGAAGAATGAGATTAAAAGGAAAGCAATCAATACCGGTAATTGTACAAACACAATGGAAAAGATGATACCACAAGCGGGAATGAACAACATTAAATAGTCAAGTGTATTAAAGTGTCTGGCACGTACAGAAATTTTAAATCCGCCAAAAGAGGTAAAGTCCAGGTGGTGTGAATGATGGTGAAAATTATAGTAGAACCAGGTTGATGAAAATACCAGCACTACGGAAGAAGTTAACTGAATCGGAAAACCATTAATCAGAAAGGTATTGAAAACAAGAGCGACTGAGCACAGTCCGATAAAGACATTGCCGAATATGAAAAGATCAAAATCCTCCTGAGTTGATTCAATTGCCAAGGAGATTAGCTCCCTGAAAAGGGAATTAGTAAATAAAATTCAAGGCAACTGATCCGGCAACAAATCCTATTAAACCGCTGATCACCCCATTCCTGATCTTCCGGTCTCTTGCCTTCCGTTCATATCCTTCACGATATGAATTATTCTGTAACAATGCCGGATCTGAGACTTTTTGCTTTTCCAATCGTGGAGAAAAGGATCCAACAATTGTTGAATACAATGGAGGCACTGCCAATCCGTAGAACCCCAATAAACCTCCACCGGCGCCAATGACAAAAGCAGCGCCTTTGTTCAGGTTGCTCTTAAAATATTTGTCGGCATCCTGTTCACCTTTGATGAACATCCGCATTTCTTCGGGTTTAAAATCAACCGGATCAAGGGAGTCAGTTGTGTAGATAACACGCTCACTTCCATTTTTGTATTTAATCGAAAATACACGTTCAGGATCTATGGTTTTCAATTTAGCCTTTTGTGCGGGTTTTCTATACACTATTGTATAGTCTTTCAAATCAATGGATTTTGCAGGAATTGTATTTCCATTAATTAAAATAATTGTATCCCTGGGAAATGCCTCCGCCATAAGAGTGAAGTGCCCATCGTGGTGTAATGGACGAAACACACCCGGTTTAATTGAAAATGCTTTTTTTACTTGACTTGAATTCATGGTATTCGATGGAATATTCTTTCAATTCAAATGATTTGATTGGCACCTTGCGGCCTTTGTTTAAAATAAGGGTATCAACTAAAAAAATTTCAGAGATCAAACTGGTCCGACCATCCTGATATTTGATTGACTGAACTTTATCCGGGTCAATTTCCACCTTATCACCAGAACTGCCAACAGCTTGGTACATAATCGTATTTTCCTTTATTTCTATTGAATTTACACGTATGGTCTTCTTGTTTTTAAAAGTATCCTGAGCGCATACAACATAACTTAAAAAAAAGGAAAGAAAGGTGAATTTGCAGCGAAGGCTCATAATGTTAAAGATTGTTCCAAAACTACAACAATTTCCTTTTCTAAAAAATCAGGTCCAGTTTCTTATTAACTGATCAGTTTCATATATAAAAGACTCAATAATCACTACATTTGCAGCCGAATTCTTATACCCTATTAGTATGTCACATTTCGATTTTACGTCCCGTCATATTGGTCCTGATGAACAGGATTTACAACCCATGTTAAAAGAAATCGGGGTAGCTTCCCTGGATCAGTTGATTGATGAAACAGTGCCTGCATCTATTCGCCTGAAAAAACCATTACAGCTTCCGGAAGCTCAGAGCGAGTATGCTTTTTTAAAAGAGCTCAAAAATGTTGCATCCAAAAACACAATTTCCAAAAGTTATATTGGGCTCGGGTATTATGACACAATTACACCCGGCGTAATTCAAAGAAATATTCTTGAAAATCCGGGTTGGTACACTGCGTACACACCCTACCAGGCTGAGATCTCTCAGGGACGTCTCGAAGCACTTTTGAATTACCAGACCATGGTGCTGGATCTCACCGGAATGGAAATAGCGAACGCATCCTTGCTGGATGAAGCAACGGCTGCGGCTGAAGCAATGCATTTATTTTTCGCAAGCAGAACCAAGGATCAGCAACAGAAAAATGTGACAAAGCTGTTTGTGGATTCAGCCTGTTATCCACAAACAATTGACGTATTGAAAACCCGTTCTGAACCCTTGGGTATCGAACTGGTGATCGGTGATGCCATGAAAACAAATCCGGATGCATCTTTCTTCGGCGCCATTCTGCAGTATCCGACACTCAATGGAGAAATCAACGATTATAAAATATGGGTTGAAAAGGCTCATGCTCTTGGAATACGGATTGGTGTAGGAACGGATTTGCTTGCCTTAACATTGCTAACACCTCCAGGGGAATGGGGCGCAGATGTAGTCTACGGAAATTCACAACGCTTCGGTGTTCCACTGGGATATGGCGGACCTCATGCAGCATTCTTCGCTGCCCGTGAAGAATTCAAACGTGAAATGCCGGGAAGAATTATTGGTGTTTCGATTGATGCGCAGGGAAATCGTGCACTTCGGATGGCTTTACAAACCCGCGAACAACATATCCGCAGAGACAAAGCTACTTCGAATATTTGCACTGCACAGGTTTTGCTTGCAGTGATGGCAAGTATGTACGCTGTGTATCATGGTCCGGATGGTCTGAAACACATTGCTGAAGAGATCCATCTGACTACATCCCGTGCAGCTGCAACTTTAACACAACTTGGATACAAACAACTCAACAAGAATTTTTTCGATACCCTTTGTATTGATTCGGCTGAGCTAACATCAGTAATTCGGAAAGAAGCGGAAGCATTAAAAATCAACTTTCGTTACACCGCTGATCAAAAAATTTCCATCAGCATTGATGAGACCACAACCGCTGATGAATTAACGAAATTGATTTCTGTTTTTGCAAAAGCAAAAGGTAAATCTGCTCCGGCAGAAACAAAGAATGAAGCTTCAGGTTTAATCAATTCTCCTGCACTTCGTTCCTCCACCTTTCTTACCCATCCTGTTTTCAATCAGCACCATTCCGAAACAGAAATGCTGCGTTACATTACCGGGCTGGAAAACAAAGATCTTTCCCTGAATCATTCCATGATTGCTTTGGGATCGTGCACAATGAAATTGAATGCAACAAGTGAAATGGTTCCGGTGAGTTGGCCTGAATTTAACGGACTTCACCCTTTTTCACCGGTGGACCAAGCCATGGGATACCAGCAAATTATTTCAGAACTGGAACAGTATCTCTGTACGATTACCGGATTCTCTGCCGTTTCCCTTCAACCGAATTCAGGTGCACAGGGAGAATACGCAGGACTCATGGTAATCCGTGCTTACCACCATAGCCGGAATGAACATCACAGAGATGTTGTTCTCATTCCTTCCTCGGCACATGGAACAAATCCTGCAAGTGCCGTAATGGCCGGAATGAAAGTAGTCGTTGTTAAATGTGACGACCATGGAAACATTGATATCAGTGATCTGCGCACAAAAGCCGAAGCCAACAAAGCAAATCTATCAGCTTTAATGGTCACCTATCCTTCCACTCATGGAGTTTTTGAAGAAGGAATACGGGAGATCACACAAATTGTTCATGAATATGGCGGACAAGTATACATGGATGGGGCGAATATGAATGCTCAGGTTGGACTGACAAATCCGGCAACTATCGGTGCCGATGTATGTCACCTGAATCTTCACAAAACTTTTGCAATTCCACATGGCGGGGGCGGTCCCGGAATGGGTCCCATTGGTGTGGCAGCACATCTGTCGCCTTTCCTTCCTTCCCATTCTGTTATTGCCATGGGTGGAAGCATCCCGGCAGTATCTGCAGCACCTTGGGGTAGTGCAAGTATTCTGCTCATATCCTATGCATATATTCGTATGCTGGGCGGACAGGGAGTGACTGCATCGACAAAATATGCGATACTCAATGCAAATTATATCAAAGCCAGACTGGAACAACATTATCCAATCTTGTATGTTGGATCAAACAATCGTGTGGCGCATGAAATGATAGCAGATTGTCGTCCTTTCAAACTTTCAGCGGGTATTGAAGTGGAAGACATTGCAAAACGTTTAATGGACTATGGGTTTCATGCACCTACGATGTCCTTTCCTGTACCCGGAACAATTATGATTGAACCGACAGAAAGTGAGTCAAAGGCAGAACTCGACCGTTTTTGTGATGCATTGATTTCCATCCGGAAAGAAATCGAAGAAATTGAAACCGGTAAAGTGGATAAAAAAGACAATGTTCTCAAGAACGCGCCGCATACACTTGCTGAAATTACCAAGGATGATTGGTCACATTCCTACTCCCGAAAGAAAGCAGCATTTCCACTTCCTTACAT
Source organism: Bacteroidota bacterium (assembly GCA_016720655.1). Classification (GTDB taxonomy): domain Bacteria; phylum Bacteroidota; class Bacteroidia; order AKYH767-A; family 2013-40CM-41-45; genus JADKJP01. The sequence continues at coordinate 655,933 of JADKKE010000032.1, read as the reverse complement.
TCTTCAGCATAAATTCTGGCCGACTGTAGGTCGTGTTGACAACGCATATGGCGACAGGAATCTCGTGTGTGCCTGCCCACCTATCGAAAGTTATGTTGAAGAAACAGTATAAAGCCTTACCTAACAAGGGTTTTAACAGTTTGACAGACTTTGAAAAAGTCCGGAATATTCTTACATTTGAAACCCTCTAAACAACCAAAACCATCTGTAAACAATGAAAAATTCTACGCGCATTTTTGTTTTATCGCTGCTCGCATTGATCACGTCAGGGCTCACCGCCATTTCGAGACAACGTGCTGCGCTACCTGCCGATAACAGTGCTTCGGTACCGTTTCGTCATGGATCTGTATTACCAAGGACACAGGCCGTTCCTTTTTACAGCCAGGATTTCAGCAGTGGAATTCCGGGCACCTGGCAGGTCAATGATAATTCTTCCAATGGATTGAACTGGACATGGACCAACACAGGTGCATATTCATCTTCTCCAGGACTCGATTCACTGAGTACAGTTGGAACTTCTGCAGCGAATGGCTACATGATTTTCGACAGTGATTCTGCAGGTGGTGTTGGTGGAGAAGATGCAGATCTTATTTCTGAAACTATTGATTGTTCTGCAAATGTTGCGGTACACCTTACCTTTAATCAGCTCCTTGTGCATTTTGCGGAAGCAGCGAGAGTTTCGGTGAGCAATGATGGCGGAACCGTATGGAATGATGTGTATGATGCCAGCGCCGGTCTTGCACAATATCAGGCTACACCAAACCCGGATTTTGTAGATGTGGATATTACTGCATTTGCTGCCGGACAAGCTACTGTTCAAATCAAATTTAATTTTCAGGGGAATTATGATTTCTGGTGGATGATTGACGATGTACAATTGTACGAGCCATCCTCTGTAGATGGAGGTGTTTCCGGAATTAACGGACCACTTGCTTCTTGTGCTCTTTTGAGCGCTGCTGAAACCATCTCTGTTGAAATCAACAATTATGGTGGTGTTGAGATTACTAATTTTGATGTCAGCTACGTTGTAGATAACGGCACTGCTGTTACGGAGATCGTTACAGATACTATTGCTGCGGGATCATCACTTTCTTATTCATTCACCACTGCGGCTGATCTCTCTGCTGCAGGGATGCACACAATTGTAAGTTACACGGCTATTGTTGGTGATACAATTACCTCCAATGACACAGCTTCAACTTCAATTTTCACAGGACCAACTGTTGCCAATGCAAGTACAAGTTATAGTATGGGTTTTGAAGACAACGAAGATCTTAGTACCTGGGCTGTTGATGATGTAAATCTGGATGGATATTTCTGGAACCTCGTTACTACCAATCCACATTCCGGTACTACTTGTGCGCGTATGTCAACTCCAAATTCAACAGTTCCAGCTGATGACTGGTTGTTTACTACTTGTCTTGAACTGAACGATACTACGAATTACGACTTGAGTTATTTTTACCGTACATCCAGTACCTCAACTCAGGCATTTCTTGAAGTGATGGTTGGAACTGATCAAACACCTGCAGGAATGACTCAGTCGCTGATTTCTTTCCACCTGATCAACAACGTATCCTATCTCACGAACATTGCGAGTTTCACTGTTCCTGCAAATGGCATCTATTACATTGGATTCCATGTAGCAAATTCAGATTCTGCAACCAATCTTCGCATTGATGACATCAACCTTTCCGGTTCATCAGGTGTTGGGATAAATGAAGTAAGCAAGAACGATGTATCGGTTTATCCAAACCCTGCTGCAGGCTATTTCCACCTGAATTCAGCAATTAAATCCAATTCATTCCAGATTTCTGTTTGCAATACAATTGGACAAGTTGTTTTTGAATCGAATTACAGCAATCTTTCCGGCCAAGTGCTAGATTTAACAAATCAGCCTGTTGGGCAATATTTTGTGAGAGTGATTAGCGATGCCGGAGTTAGCACGCAGTCTATCTCAGTTGTTCGTTAAGAATAACCACATTTCATTTAAAAAAAGGACACTTTAACAAGTGTCCTTTTTTTTTTCATAATACCCACAAAATTCCCGACAAACTGATCTTTTTCGAGGGGAAGGTGAATTAAAATGACAAGGTAAAAGTTGATTGATTTTAAAAATAAAGTACATTTGCCATTCTTAAAATATCTCTAACCAAAAGAATCATGAAAAAATTTACTATTCTATGTGCGGTAGTATTTGCATCCATTTCCGTATTCGCTACGAATGGCAATACTGTTGCAAACGCGAAGAGTGGAAAATCGGCTGCGAAAAATAAACCGGCTTCCTCTCGCCAGATTCAACTCCCTCATGCAACTGCTCAACACAGTCGCGTTGATTTTTACACGGAAGATTTCTCTCTAGGAATTCCTGCCGGATGGTCAAATGTTGACAGTACCAACGTAGGTGTTTCCTGGAAATGGACAACAACCGGAGCTTTCCAACCAAATATCAACGGAGATGATTCTTGGTTATCTGATGTTGGTACGAGTGCTGCAAACGGCTACATGATGTATGACAGTGATTCTGCGAATGCATCAGTGGGTGGCGAATGGGCTATCCTGACTTCCGGAGCCATTGATTGTTCTACACATCCAACAGTACGATTGACGATGTACGAATACTTCCTGAAGTGGGAAGATGCTGCTGCTATTTTCCCAAACACAGGACATGTGTATGTGAGCAGTGACAGCATTAACTGGACACTTATTCATGCAGCTGAAACCGGATTGGCGAACAATGTCGGTACAGCAAATCCAAGTTTTGTAAGTGCGAACATCTCTGCTGAAGCAGGCGGTCAAAGCACAGTTTATCTGAAATTTGTATTCACAGGAGACTGGTCATGGTACTGGATGTTTGACGATGTAAGTCTGGGCGAACTTCCAGCTGCAGATGCAGCAATCATTGATGATGGATTCATTGGAGAATATCCTGAAATTCCAATCAACCAGGCTGAAGCTTTCAAAATGGAAGGCCGTGTGTTGAACAATGGTGGCTCTGACATTACCAATGTAAGTATCAACTTTGATGTATTTCTGGGTGATCTTACAAACAATGTATTCACAGGTACTTCTAATGCGGCTGCTATTATTGCTGCCGGCGATACTTCTCCAGTCCTTTCAGGAACATACGTTCCAACTGACACTGGATTGTATATCCTTCGTCAGGTGGTTGTTTTGGCAGGTGATGCAAACGGAGCAAACGATACTACATTCTCTGTAGTTTATGTTAATGATTCTGTTTATGCTCGTGATTTCACTGATTTTGATGCATCCGGCTACCTGGGTGGATTCGGATTTACTGGTGGGATGGGAACTCTCGGTCAAATCTTTCATGTTTACCAGGTTCACAATTTACTTCCGTTACAGGATTTTCGATGCCCCTACAGAAGGCGACAGTATTAAATTCTCAGTTTATACTGTAACTGCCGGTGCACCAGATTTTCTTGTTGGAAGTACACAAGGCTATGAAATCACAGCTGTAGATGCAGCAGGTGGATTTATTACGCTTCCATTCCCAAGTCACATTAATGTATTGCCTGGGGATTATTTTGTTGGAGTTCAACAGATCGACACAAACAACGTCACCATCGGTGCGATTTCTCAACAGTACACTCCAGGAGCTGTATTTTTTGATGCAGGTACAGGCTGGCTTCCAATTGAAGATGCAGGATTCACATTCTCCTTCATCGTTCGTGTCAACAACCCATCTTCTACATTTGTAGGTGTAAATAACGTTGAAGCTGTTTCTAATATTTCTGTTTATCCGAACCCTACAAAAGGTGTTGTATATATCATGAACAATGGTACAGTTGAAAAAGATGTTACAGTGAACGTTTATAATTCTGTTGGTCAAATTGTGATGAGCCGAACTTTTGGATCATTTATGAATGAAAAAATTGACCTCAGCAATCTTACTCATGGTGTTTATACACTTCAGGTTCGTACTTCAACCGGTGTTGTAAACAAATCCATTGTGATTTCTGCAAAATAATTTGAATTGAGTTTTCCTGGTTTCAGGAACATAAAAAAGCCTCACCGATTTGGTGGGGCTTTTTTTTGTTAGAGGGGCGAGGGACGAGGAGACGGGGGACAAAAAGTGCTGGCAGTAAAATCACTATTCACCATTCACTATTCACTATTCACTATTCGCTATTCACTCTCTAAATGTTCTTCACATTCTTTGCCAGCTTACTTGCAAAAATAAATTCATTGAGCTCCTTATTATCTGTTCTCAAAATATCATCAACGGTTCCCTCCCACCATTTTTCTCCCCGGTGTAAATAAAGAATTTTATCTCCGATCTCAAGAACCGAATTCATATCGTGGGTATTCACAATAGTGGTGATATTGAATTCTTCGGTGATTTCTTTGATCAGGTTATCAATGACGATGGAGGTACGCGGGTCTAATCCTGAATTGGGTTCATCGCAAAAAAGGTAGCTTGGATTTGGCGCAATCGCTCTTGCAATTGCCACTCTCTTTTTCATCCCTCCACTCAGTTCAGAAGGAGAAAGTTTATTTACATTGACAAGGTTTACACGGTTCAGACAGAAGTTTACACGATCGAGCTTTTCTTCCAAGCTCATTTTTGTAAACATGTTTAATGGAAACATAATATTCTGTTCCACTGTCAAAGAATCAAATAAGGCTCCACCCTGAAAAACCATTCCAATTTCCTGACGGAAGGGTTTGCGTTCTTTTTTATCCAGCCCTGAAAAAATTTTTCCATCATACCACAATTCGCCTCCATCAACATCAACGAGACCAACCATGCATTTCATCATCACGGTTTTTCCGCTTCCGCTTCCTCCAATGACCAGGTTAATATGACCTTTTTCAAATGTGGTCGATACATTATTCAAAATCACACGACCGTTGAAGCTTTTCGAGATGCTTTTCAGTTCGATCATGTGAGGATTAATTGAGTCAGGATATAATCAAAAACAAGAATGAGGATACTGCTGTACACAACTGCATTTGTACTCGATTGGCCGACCTCGAGAGCACCGCCTTCAGTATGGTATCCATGGTAAGCAGAAACCGTAGTGATGATATAAGCGAAAGTGAGTGTCTTAATCATTGCAAAAGTGATATTGAACGGAACAAACGAATCCTGGATCCCTCTGATAAATTCAGCAGAACTAATCACCCCAGCCATCGTACCTGCAAACCATCCACCGAAGACTCCAAGAAACATACTGATAGAGACAACGAATGGGAAAATAAGAATGGCAGCAACTACCTTGGGAAGTACCAGATAAGCGGAAGCATTAATTCCCATGATTTCCAATGCATCAATCTGTTCGGTAACCCGCATGGTTCCAATTTCGGAAGCAATGCTGGATCCAATTTTTCCCGCCAGAACGAGTGACATCATCGTCGGTGAAAATTCCAGGATAATTGAGTCTCTGGCGACAATTCCAACCGCGGACAGGGGCACCAATGGATTCACCAGGTTGTAGACAGTCTGGATGGTAATTACGGCCCCCATAAAAACAGATGTGAGAGCAACAATCCCAAGAGATCCATACCCAAAATTATCCAACTCCCGAACCAATTGTCGCCAATAAATGGAGAATTTTTCGGGTTTGGTCATCATCTCCTTGATGAAAATCCAATATCGTCCTAAGTGAAATAGCCAATTCATGCGTTGGCTAAAATAAGAATTAATACCCGGTTGAAAGATTCCGTGAGAATTCACGTTTCAACAATATCAACATCTTTATCTTTGTCCCATGAGAAGATTTCGGTCGAATTCTTTACTTCTTATTCTCGCTGCTCTTGTTATTACGAGTTCAACAGGGTGTTTTTTGACGAAGAAGAAATGTGATTGCCCTCGAATCACTAAAGTTAAGCACAAGAACAGGAGCTGACCTGATCGCGTAATATCCTTCTTTTTCAATAATTTTTCATTATGGAAATGATTAAAATCATCATTTTTATTCAAAATTTCGCTACTTTTGAATCCTATTTAAAATCGTTCTAAATAGCGAAATGAACTCTGAGGTGAAGTATTTATCCGAATTGAAGAGAGGGCAAAATGGGGTCATTGATTCTTTCACAGACTATGAATTGTCTTTGAAATTACTCGAAATGGGATGTATTCCGGGAGAGAAAATCGAAGTCATCAGAATTGCACCTTTGGGGGATCCGATTGCTATTTCCATAACTGGTTACATGCTCAGTTTGAGAAAGGAAGAAGCAGCCACTGTTCGGGTTCGCATTGGTTAACCAATCTTTGAGTCAATATGACCAATAGTTAAAAAGGAAATTGAAACCAGGACAATTATTTTTTCCTGTCTTCTCGATTAAAAAATAAAAATCATCTGTGGCGAGGAAATTGAAAATAGCCCTTGTTGGTAATCCGAACAGCGGAAAATCATCTGTATTTAACGGACTTACCGGTTTGAATCAGAAAGTCGCCAACTTTCCTGGTGTGACGGTCGATAAGAAAATGGGCTTCGCAACACTTTCTGACAATGAAGGAAATCAAATTCAGGCAGAATACATTGATCTTCCCGGAACATATAGTTTGTATCCAAAATCACCGGAAGAAAAACTTCCATTTCAAATTCTGTGTGATCCCAGTAATGAAAGTCACCCTGATCTCACTATTGTTGTTGCAGATGGCACGAACCTGAAGAGAAATCTTTTTTTATGTTCACAAGTCATTGATTTAAAAATCCCGGTCATTCTTGTGATAAACATGATGGACCTGGTACGGTATAAAAAAATTGAAATTGATTTTCACCGGCTATCCCTTCGACTCGGAATCCCTGTGATTCCGATGAATGCACGAACGCATGAAGGTATCAAGGAACTAAAAAAAGCGATCGTTCAACCCTTGCATGTGCCAGACAATGATTTCATCGATGTGCGGGTGTTTTCTCCGGTGGTTGTAGATACTATTCGAAATGTTGTACATGTGAACAGTAATTACAATGCTTTTCTCGTGGCCAATAATCTCGATCTTATCACAGCCTTTGAAATTCATCAGTGGAAGCGTGATAAAATTCAGGCTGCCTGTAAGGATCATTTTTTTGATTCCCAACAAATGCAGGCCAGGGAAACATTAGAACGTTATAAAATTATTACAGGGATTATGAATGATTGTGTTGTAACACCGAACACGCCGATTCAAAAATCCATTTCTTATAAAATTGACAGTCTGCTCACGCACAGGGTATGGGGCTATTTTATTTTCCTCGCGATACTTTTTGTGATTTTTCAGGCAATTTTTTCATGGGCCAGCTATCCTATGGATTTGATTGACTCCAGTTTTCAAATGTTGAGCAGTTTTATCCGGAACAATTTACCGAAAGGACTAATCAATGATTTGATTGTTGGAGGTGTACTTGCTGGATTGAACGGGATCGTTGTCTTCGTCCCGCAGATCGCACTGTTATTTTTCTTCATTGCCATCCTTGAGGACACCGGGTATATGGCCAGGGTTAGTTTTATCATGGATCGTTTGTTACGAAAATTTGGCTTGAACGGCAAATCTTTAATTCCTTTAATCAGTAGTGTTGCCTGTGCAGTTCCGGCCATCATGTCGACTCGTACTATCCAAAATTGGAAAGAACGTCTGATCACAATTATGGTGACACCCTTGATGAGTTGTTCTGCGCGATTGCCTGTGTACACGCTTTTGATTGCGCTCATCATTCCAAAGGATTATGTCTATGGTGTAAACCTACAGGGATTAGTTCTGATGATGCTCTACCTGATCGGATTTGTAGCCGCAGTTGGAGTAGCGTGGGTGATGAAACATTTTATCAAAACCAGGGAAAGAAGTTTTTTTGTCATGGAGTTACCCATGTATCGTGTACCACGTTGGTCATCCATTGGATTACACATTGTCGAGAAGGTTAAGATTTTTCTATTTGATGCTGGAAAAGTGATTATTACAATTTCAATCATTCTGTGGGTACTTTCCTCCTTTGGGCCCTCAGGAACATTTGATAAAATTGAACAAAAATATTCCAGTGTAGAATATACACGGATTTTACCCCAAGAAGAAATCGAAAGAAAAATACAGACTGAAAAACTGGAATCATCCTATGCCGGTTTGCTGGGTCATGTGATAGAACCCATTATCAAACCGTTGGGATTCGACTGGAAAATAGGAATTGCACTCATTACTTCGTTTGCAGCACGAGAAGTTTTTGTGGGTACGATGTCGACAATCTATAGTGTTGGAGACACGAATTCTTCCAAACATACATTGAAAGAAAAATGCAATCTGAGGTAAATCCAATTACAGGCGGGCCCCGTTATACATTTGCTGTCGGACTTGCGCTCATGTTATTTTATGCCTTTGCCATGCAGTGCATGAGTACAGTTGCTACTGTGTATAGAGAAACAAAAAGGATTCGTTATCCGCTGATTCAGATATTTTACATGAGTGGAATGGCATACCTTGCCAGTTTGATAGCCTATCAAATTTTCAAGCCTTAATATTTTTCTTCCCTACTGCCCCGATTGTTTGCCTGGCATTTAGGATTCTACCCTGTAAAAAACCAAAATGTTTGTCGGGTTTTTAATTCTGAATATCCATTATATTTACCGCAGAAAAAAAAACTTGTCACGCGAAGCGATATCCTCTGTATTATCAAAATACCTTCCATCAACAACTGTTGATGAATGTACTTCCTGGGTAATCCTTAAAAATATTCATCTTAAAATTACAAAAGGAAGATCCTCTAAATTTGGGGATTATCTTCCATTGGGTCCGGGAAAGGGCCACCGGATTACCATTAATCATGATTTGAACAAGTATGCATTCCTCATTACTTTTGTTCATGAAGTTGCACATTTGCATTGTTTCGAAAAATTCAATCGAAAACATGAGCCTCACGGGAAAGAATGGAAAAGCGAGTTCAGGGTTTTGCTTTCTCAATTCGTTTCCAAAGGAATTTTTCCTGAGGATATTCAGCAGGCCGTTTCGAGGTACCTGCACAATCCTGCAGCATCAAGCTGTTCGGATCAGGACCTTTTCCGGGCATTAAAAAAGTACGATGCACCGCAAGCTCAACCTGTTGTTCATCTTGAAGATCTTCCCGAAAAATCGATTTTCCGAATTCATCAGAACCGAAGTGATTTTACTTTTATAAAAGGGCACCGACGCAGAACACGTTTTCAATGCCTGGAGTTAAGGAGTAAAAGAATCTATTTCGTGAATGCACTGACCGAGGTCATTGTCGTTTCTGAAGAAATACGATAGTTTAAAAGCCATCTTTCTAACCATCATTTTAATAAAATTCATTTGGAAAGGAATCACTTAATGCGGTTCTTCAATAAATCAAATTGCCTATTCCCTGCGGACATTTCGATCCATTCTGAAGGGAAAAAAAGCCCCGGATTTATGGATTTTACAGGCATTTTGAAAACAATTTCCGTACATTTGTCTGAAGCCATTTCCTAAAAACGCTCCATAATATGTCTGAGACGTTAATTGCGAACCGCCATCCATTGAAAGTATCCGAGATGGCGGAGAATCTGATCGGATCTGAAATCATTAAACTTGCAGCAGAAATTCAGGAAAAAATACGAAACGGGGAGCGCATTTTCAACTATACAATTGGCGACTTTGATCCACGTATTTTTCCAATTCCTCAGGAACTGAATGATGAGATTATTACTGCATACCAAAATCATCAAACAAACTACCCGGCAGCAAACGGAATGCCGGAACTTCGGAAAGTTGTTTCGGAATTTCTAAACGATCGTGAAGGACTTTCCTATTCACCGGATGAAATCCTGATTTCCGGTGGAGCCCGTCCACTGATCTATGCTACTTATATCACACTTCTAGACAAAGGAGATACGGTCGTATTCCCGGTTCCTTCCTGGAATAACAACCATTATTGTCATTTGTCTGAAGCCCGTTCTGAATTCATCGAAACGCAGCCGGATAATGATTTCATGCCCACAGCGGAAGAGATTCGTCCGCATTTGAAAAACGCGACACTGTTATCATTGTGTTCCCCGCTCAATCCTACCGGAACAGTTTTCGATAAAGAACAATTGACACAAATTTGTGATCTTGTTCTTGAAGAAAACAGACGTCGCTCTCCTGAACAAAAACCACTTTATCTGATGTATGATCAGATTTATTGGGTGCTGACGTTTGGCAAAACTGAACATTTTAATCCGGTTAGTTTACGACCGGAAATGAGGGAATACACAATCTTCATCGATGGAATATCGAAATCCCTTGCCGCTACCGGAGTTCGGGTTGGCTGGGCATTTGGTCCGCAACGAATCATGGATAAGATGCGCGCAATACTTTCTCATGTAGGAGCCTGGGCACCAAAAGCTGAACAGGTCGCAACAGCAAAATATTTACAAAATAAAACTGCACTGAATATATTCCTCGAAAAATTCAAAGCTGAAATTGACATGCGATTGCATGGATTTTATGATGGATTTATGGAATTAAAAAAAGCAGGTTATAAAGTCCATGCAATTGCACCGCAAGCAGCCATTTACCTGACCATCCAACTTGATCTCAAAGGGATGAAAACCAAAAATGGTGTGGTTCTGGAAACACAAAGAGATGTTACTCAACACATTCTTGATGAAGCAAAACTTGCGGTGGTCCCATTCTCCGCTTTTGGATCTTCCGATGATTCAACATGGTATCGTCTTTCAGTAGGAACATGTAATGCTTCTGAAATTCCTGATGTATTTCTGTCCCTTAAAAAAGTACTGAGTGAATTGAGTTAATTTGTAATTCCATTACTTCATTCCTTTGTACCACTCAAAGCATCAAATCAAATTAAAAAACCATCTCAATCGTTTTTAAAACTCAATCTGTTTTCGCCTATCGAAGAATTTTACAACACAGAAAAACGAATTGAATAATTTATCCTGATGAAAAACAATTACTGTATCATCATGGCCGGAGGCATTGGAAGCCGATTCTGGCCCATGAGTCGTAACAATTTCCCAAAACAATTTATCGATATACTGGGCAATGGGAAAACGCTCATTCGCCAAACATACGAGCGCTTTCTTTCAATTTGTCCGGCTGAAAATATTTTTATTGTTACAAACGAACAATACCTTGAGCATGTATACCAGCAAATTCCTGAGCTACCGAAGAACCAGGTGCTGGCAGAACCACAAAGAAGAAACACAGCTCCTTGCGTTGCTTATGCAGCCTACAAAATAGCACAATTGAATCCGGATGCAAACATGGTTATTGCTCCTTCTGACCATGTGATTAAAGATGAAAAAAGTTTTCATGAAGCTATAGCAAAAGGACTGGAATTCACAGCCAACAACGATTGTTTACTTACCATCGGTATTCATCCAAGCAGACCGGATACAGGTTACGGTTACATTCAATTCCAGGAGGATGAACGTGAGGAAAAATTTAAGATCAGTAAAGTGAAAACGTTTACAGAAAAACCCAATCTGGAAATGGCAAAGTTCTTTCTAAAGAGCGGGGAGTTTCTCTGGAATGCAGGGATATTTGTCTGGAATATTCATTCTATTAAAAAAGCTTTTGAAGAGTATCTGCCGGATATGGCTGCTTTGTTCAAAGATGGTAATGAGAACTACAATACCCCTTCTGAAAATGAGTTTATCCGTCGTGCATACACTCTCTGCACCAATATTTCTATTGATTACGGCATCATGGAAAAAGCGAAGAATGTGTACGTCTTGAGTGCAGAATTCGGATGGAGCGATTTGGGTACCTGGAAATCATTGTACGAGCAGCTTCCTCATGATGAAAAAGGAAACGCTTCGGTTGGGCCTCCTGCGCTCCTGGATCATACTTCAAATTGCATTATCAATATGCCAAAAGATAAACTGGCAGTTATCCAGGGACTCGAAAATTTTATTATTGTAGAAACAGACAATGTACTTCTTATCTGTCCGAAAGACGATGAACAGCAAGTACGCAATCTGGTGAATGAGGTGAAAATGAAAAAGGGAGAGAAGTATGTTTAGAGATTGGAAAATAGAAAATAGAGATTAGAAGTTAGAAGTAAGCAACATGTTTTGCAATACTAACAACTAATAACTAACAACTAATAACTAATTCACATTCCAACCATTTGTTCCGGCTTCACCCATTCATCGAATTGTTCGGAGGTAACATAACCAAGATCAATTGCAGTTTGTTTGAGTGTTTTTCCTTGCTTGTGAGCCGTTTGCGCGATTTCTGCTGCTTTGTAATACCCGATTTTTGTATTCAAGGCGGTGACAAGCATTAAGGAGTTCTCGAGATTCTTACGAATATTATCTTCGATTGGTGCAATGCCCGTTGCGCATTTATCATTAAAGGAGACACATACATCACCAATCAGACGTGCTGAATGGAGGAAATTATAAATCATGACCGGTTTGAATACATTCAATTCAAAATGACCGGTTGCTCCCCCAATATTTATTGCTACATCATTTCCAAGAACCTGAGCAGCAACCATGGTCATGGCTTCGCATTGAGTGGGATTCACTTTGCCCGGCATGATGGAGGATCCCGGTTCATTGTCCGGAATGTACAATTCACCGATTCCACAGCGTGGACCGGAAGCAAGCAGACGAATATCGTTAGCAATTTTCATCATTGAGCAAGCGACTGTTTTCAAGGCTCCATGAGTCTCAACAATCGCATCATGCGCTGCTAATGCTTCGAATTTATTTTCCGCAGTGATAAAAGGTATTCCGGTGAGTTTTGAGATTTGTGCGGCTACATTTTCTGAATATCCTTTTGGAGTATTTATTCCGGTGCCAACAGCAGTTCCACCCAATGCCAATTCTGCAAGATGCGGAAGAGTATGTTCGATCGCGCGAATTCCATGATCCAGTTGAGAAACATATCCTGACAATTCCTGTCCGAGGGTAAGCGGTGTTGCATCCATCAGATGGGTTCTGCCTATTTTCACGATGTGCATGAACTCTTTTGATTTCGCTGACAAAGTATCCCTGAGTTTTTTAATGCCGGGAAGTGTAGTTTCTTTAAGAATGATATATGCAGCGATGTGCATCGCTGTCGGAAATGTATCGTTGGAAGATTGGGATTTATTGACATCATCATTGGGATGAATAACTTTTTTTTCATCCAACAAACTACCGCCACTGATCACATGCGCCCGATAAGCAACTACTTCATTCACATTCATGTTCGACTGCGTACCCGATCCGGTTTGCCACACGACAAGTGGAAATTGATCGTTCAGTTTACCTCCCAGAATTTCATCACACACCTGCCCGATAAGGTCACATTTATCTTTCGGAAGAACCCCTGCTTCAAGATTCGTTAAGGCCGCTGCTTTTTTCAAATACGCAAACGCCCGGATAATCTCCTTTGGCATTTTATTGATGTCTTCAGCAATTTTAAAATTTTCAATAGAACGTTGTGTTTGAGCACCCCAATAAACATTCGCAGGAACATCAACGATTCCCATTGTGTCTTTTTCTTTACGGAATTCCATTTTGGTAGGGTATTGAATTAAATAAATCAGGTTAAATTACATCCATTGAGATTTGCTCAAATTACATAGAATTCTGTGCATGAAACATGATGAAAGTCCCCCCATTTTCTCCTTTCAAATCATTCCTGGAAACTCTATCATTCGTTCAAAAAATTCTTTAAAAAATATCCAGGATTCGTTCAGGTGGTCGGCCTATAATTGCTTTCCCATCTTTCACTAAAATTGGCCGTTCAATCAGTTCCGGATTTTGACTGAGAATCCTGATCCATTCCGCATTCGTCAGTTTCTTTTTGGAATATTTTCGTTTGTACAATTCTTCTTTTTGCCGGACCAAGTCAAACGCTTTGATCCCAAGCATTTTTAGTATTTCGCGTATTTCTTTTTGGCTTGGTTTTGTTTTCAGGTATTCATAAATCTCAACATCTTCTATGCCCTGCTCCTTCAAGTGTTCCATTGCTATTCGGCAAGTACTGCATGTTGATTTGAACCAAATTTTAAGCATCTTAGTTTTTACTATCCTCCATTAAGTATGCTTTAATAAAAGGATCGAGATTGCCATCCAACACACCCTGTGCATCCGAGGTTTCCACATCGGTACGTATATCCTTTACAAGTTTGTAAGGATGCAACACATAATTCCGGATTTGTGAGCCCCATTCGATCTTCCGCTTCGTGGCTTCAGTAGCCGCTTTTGCGGCAAGTTGTTTTCTCATCTCCAATTCATACAGCTGAGATTTCAACATCTTCATCGCACGTTCGCGGTTTCCGCCTTGGGAACGTTCAACCTGGCATACCACAACAATACCTGTAGGTATGTGTGTAATCTGCACTTTCGTTTCAACTTTATTTACGTTCTGCCCTCCTGCTCCTCCGGAACGCGAAGTTTGAAGTTCAATATCCGCATCTTTAATTTCTATTTCGATAGTATCATCAACAACGGGATATGCGAAAACAGATGCAAACGATGTATGTCTTCTTGCATTGGAATCGAATGGAGAAATTCTGACAAGACGATGAACGCCACTTTCTCCTTTGAGATAGCCGTAAGCAAATTCACCTGTAATTTCAAGAGAACAAGATTTGATTCCTGCAGTATCTCCGTATTGAAGATCCAGTTCCGTCACTTTGTAACCGTGTTTTTCTGCCCACATAATATACATGCGCATCAACATTGAGGCCCAGTCCTGGCTCTCTGTCCCGCCCGCTCCGGAATTAATATTTACAATTGCATCGAGATGATCTTCTTCGGAGCCGAGCATATTTTTGAATTCCAAATCATCCAACAGTCCTAATGAATGTTGCAATGCTGCTTCAATTTCCTGTTCCGAGACATCTCCTGCCTTATAAAAATCGAAAAGCACGGCCAGATCATCCGCAGAACGTTGAAGTTCTTCGAAAGAATTTGTCCAATCCTTCTTTTGTTTGATTCCTTTGAGCAGTTTTTCTGCTGCTTTAGGATTGTCCCAGAATCCCGGGGCATGTGATTGAGCTTCCTCTTGCTGGATCGCTGCTAGTTTGCTATCGATGTCAAAGATGCCCCCTCAGGGCTTCAGTGCGCTCCTTAATCTCTTTTAATTGGTCAGTTGTCATAATGCTTGCGAAAGTAATAAAAGGAGTTGAAATAAGATTAAATAGATTATTCCTTACGTTTTTAAACTTTTTTAACCCATGATTTTTTTCTTCTCATATGCAATAAATGCCTGTTCGCCAACTTTTTGCATAAGCACAAGCCTTGGATTCAAATTTGACATACATTCGATGAATCTAACCGGAATATCATGAAAAAAAATCTACTCTTTAGCGTATTGATATTTTTCTATTGTTCGCTGAGTTTCGCCTAGGTAATTTCGATCCAACCAAACTCAGCATTTCGTGGGAGCAATTTAACAACCACAATTACTCTGGCATCCGGAGCAATGACCACGGCTTCTCCACCTTTAAATACAACTGACGTTTATATACAGCAAGGAGCAACGATTGTTTATTCGACGACTTTTTCTATCTATCAGCAATTCCCAAATTTTTCTGATTCACTCGAGGCTCAATTCGATTTGAATCCAACCATTCCATTTGGTTCGTATGATGTACACGTCCTCTGCTATCAATACGATTGGTGGTCCGGAACCTACATTGCTGTAGACAATGTACTCGCCGGTGGGTTTTTAGTTGGTGGATTTAGTGGTACTCTGGAAGGTGATGTTTATTTCGATTCCAATCAAAATGGTACGCGGGATTCGGGAGACTGGGGATTGTGGGGTAAATCAGTGAATTTACAGCCACAGAATTTTACAGCTCAAACGGACTTACAGGGACATTATAAATTTTATTTGGATACGGGAGTTTATGATGTAGCAGTTCAGACCGGAGTAAATTTTACACTCACTTCCACTCCGGCGAGTTACAATGTGAGCATTCCGCCTTCATCAACAGGCAATGATTTTGGAATGTATGCACCACCTCCATCAGGAAATCAGACACAAGCATTTTCTGTCTGGACACATCCTATGCGCTGTTCGTATTTGGGTTTTTCAAGTTTCACAGCGATTAACAATTCCACAGACCCGGGAGGACAAATAGGATCGATTTCAATCCTTCATTCATCCAATCTTTCCTTTAACTCCTCTGATATTATTCCTACCAGTATGACAGCAACATCGCTTTACTGGACGTATTCCAATCTCCTACCCGGTCAGTCATTTTCCTCCTACGTTCGCTACAACAATCCTCCCGCAGGTGATACAGTCTGGTATGTAGTAATTGACAGTGTGTATGATGCAACTTTCACAACACTTCAACAAGTTTATGTAGATTCATTTGGCACGGTTACATCTTGTTCCGTAGATCCAAATGACAAACATGTTGTTCCTGCTGGTGTGCAAGCAGATCATTATACTTTAATGAATTCTGAATTGACATATACCATCAATTTTCAGAATACAGGAAATGACACTGCCTTCATTGTAATAATATATGATACACTGGATTCAAACCTTGATCCATCCACACTTGAAATACTTTCATCAAGTGACCCGGTAGATTTACAAATGGATGCGAATGGAGCTTTAAAATTTACATTTTACAATATTCTTCTGCCCGATAGCAATGTGGATGAACCGGGAAGCAATGGATATGTGATCTACCGAATCCGTCCGAGAACCGGACTGGCAGATCCAACAGTCATCAGCAATACTGCACACATTGTGTTTGACATGAATGCAGCGGTCGTAACCAATTCAACAATGAACACAATGGTGAATCAGATTCCTGTAGGAATTGCGACGCTAACCAATGAAAATAGATCAATTGTTGTACCCAATCCACTAACGAATCGCTCTGAGTTACGATTCGACAGCAAAGGCAAATCGGCTATGTATACCATTTACGATAGTACCGGAAGAACTCTGGAATCCGGACAAATAAATCAGAGCCCGCTTATTTTGTATAAAAATTTCTTTTCCACAGGCTTGTATTTCTACCGGATTATCCTCGCAGGCGGTGATCCGGTGAGTACAGGAAAATTTATTGTTCGTTAATTCTTTTCATTCAGATAAAAACAGGCGTCCGTTGATGAGACGCCTGTTTTTTAAAACCAATTAATCTTCTTCTTCTGATCGAAGTATTTCCCATACCAATTCCGGTTCAAATCCCCTTTGAATTGCATAGGAAGCGATAGAATATTTACGTTTTATTGGATTTTTTTCTTTAACGATTTTCTTGCGTTTGTTGAGCACTTCACGCAAGGTTTTGATGTAATCAATTTCACTAATATCCGCTAAGGCTTTGCGGATAAGAGGATCTGACACTTTCTTTGCTTTCAATGCCAGTTTAATTTTTATTTTCCCCCACTTTTTCATTCTGAATTTTCCTCCGGAAAAAGCAATTGCAAAACGCTCTTCCTTCAAATAACCTTCGGATATTAAATCAACAATAATATTTTCGACTTCGTTGCGGTGGAGTCCCCAGGAGTAAAGTTTGTCACGCACTTCTTGCTGACTGCGCTCCTGGTAGGCGCAATACTTCAGGGCTTTGGGGTAAGCCTTGTCTGGATGAATTAATTTTTGTTGCTTTTCTATTTGCATTCAGTTGAAGTAAGGATGACCGAAGAACAATCATATTGTACTATTGTAAAACTAGCAAATAAATGCTTTGATTAAAATTCAACATACTTTTTGCTCATAAAAAAAAGCCCTGTGGAATATCAGGGCTCTTCAAAATAATATTGATCAAACGACAAGTCCGAATTGAAATTACTCAACCGGATAATACACATCCGTCTCCCATTTAGCTGTATCTTTTTCAAGTCCCGGATCCGTCACGTACACTTCCCATGGAGCGCCAATAATTTTTTTATTATGTGCGCCAATATAGTCGTGAATAGCAGTGTGTGCCTTTGCAGTTAGTTCATACGGACCAAAAATCTGACAAGCAATGCATTTCCAGCCTTGATTTCACCGGCCTGCACATTTCCATCCGCTTTGCCTGGTTTATTCACAGGTATTGCTGCTGCGAGATCAAAATTCACTGAACTTTCAGAAAAATAAAATGCAAATGGTGAACCGGCCATTTCCAGATTTTGCTTTTTCATTGCTTCACCAATCACTCCGTAGTTTTTGCCAAGTGTCATACCAATAGTAGCCACTGTGGCCGTATCATGCACGGAGAGATAGTGAGAGGATGGGATTTTCACTTCTTCCACTTTCAATTCTGAACCTGATTCTGCCGGCATGGCTTCTGTGATTGTTTTCAATTTCAGCAAGCCTTTTTCGAAATCCTTGCCTACCATTCCATCCATGAATTTTCCAATGATTCTGAACAGTGGATTGAATCCCATTTCCATATCCAGTGTCCAGGTCACAGTCGTACCCGTTGCAGCAGGCTTAAATCGATACTCTGATTTTGAAATGCCTTCATCCATGAAATTAAGATCTTGTTTGATTAATTCAGGGGCAACAAGATCTGTAATGGTCATACTTCCTTGTCCGACATTCTTGTTATCGCTTTTCCATTTGAGTATTGCTCCTTTTCCGGAGTGTGGGCCCTCAAAAGTATAAAGGGTTGCAGTGTCCAGCTCATACCATGGAGACCATTGGTTCCAGTTGTCATAATTGCTCACAAATGAGAACAAAGAATTTTGATCCTTGTTGATATCAATCGATCTTTCGACATGAACCTGAGAAGGCAGAAGCAATCCGATTCCTGCGATGAGGAGCAATAATATTGCTATAATAAAAATTATACGCTTAAAAATTTTCATGGATAATTCTGATTAAATTGATTTGAAATAAGACAATACAGATTCTACACTATTAGTTATTCGCATTGTGAAATCAGGTTGAAAAAACTCAACAAAGAAGATGGATTTGTAACCAGATTTTGATAGTACGATTATTTGATTGAATCTGCGGGTGCCAAAACAGGCTCTTCGACAGGGGCAATGGGTGTTTCTTCCGAAACTTTTTTCAGGTCTGCAAGTCCGCTGTTAAAAATATCCCCCATCATTTTGTCCATCATTGTACCCATCAATCGAAAAAAAGGATTGTTGCCAAGATTCGCATCAAAGCCCCACGTTACCTTTGTAGCTTCGCCTTCCGGTTCGAATTTAAAATAAGCATACGATTCATTCATTCCTTCAAATTCCAATTTGGTTTTCACCAATGAAGCGGCAACACTTTCTTCAATCGTCAGTTTTCCTTTGCCTACGTTTTTGTTCTGACTATCCCAAGTATAGTTGGCTCCGGCTCCGGCAGAAGGTTCACTGAAAACCATTTTACTTTGTGGATCCATCTTAAACCATGGAGACCAAGTATTCCAGCTTTTCAAGTCATTCACATATGCAAATACCACATCCGGTTTTGAATTAATGCTTACCGAACGTTCCACATGCCGCGTTGAAGGCATAAGAAAGCCAATGATCACCAACGCTACCACGAGGAATACAATAGTAAGTACGATGTATTTTATAATTTTCATGGGAAAGAGATATAAGTTTATCCTGCGAATCTAAAAAAGTTGACGTTCAATCCAAAATTTCCTATACAAATCCCGGAAGCGCACATGAAAATATTACAAGGATTAGTTTTTCATATCGTCTTTTATAAAAAAACCTGAAAATCTACTACCAAATCACCTTAAAAAGCAATTTTTTAACACAGCATAGAAGTATGAAGAAGCATCAGATTTTTATTTCCTCTTCGGTTCTATTGAAATAATGGTATTCCATGATATGGTATGCATTATTTGCAAGCACTTTTAATTTCACCTTGTACTTCTTTTTCCACTTGTGGGTGGTGGATGAAAAAAACATTCCTTTATTTAGGTATGCTTCGATGTATGGATGAACAAATAAGGTCAGTTCCTTTTCATTTTGCTCTTGGACAAAATACCTGAGGTTGTTCTCAATTTCGTCCATCAAAAGGATGCTTGCTTTGATTTCGCCGGTGCCATCACAGGCCGGGCACTTTTCGACAGTGATGATATTGGTTTCCGGTCTTACTCTTTGTCGGGTGATTTGAATGAGTCCGAATTTACTCGGTGGCAAAATGGTGTGTTTTGCCCGATCCCGTTTCATTTCGGTACGCAGCTTTTCGAAAAGCGTTTTCCTGTTGAGCGGATTGTGCATATCGATAAAGTCCACAACGATAATTCCACCCATGTCACGCATCCTCAACAGTCGCGCAACTTCGACAGCAGAATCCATATTCACCTGAAGAGCATTGTGCTCCTGACTGGAATCTCCATCAGATTTTACGCGTCCACCACTGTTGACATCTATCACATGCATTGCTTCCGTATGCTCCACGATGAGGTAAGCACCATTAGCCATGGTCACAGTTTTGCCAAAACTGGATTTGATCTGCTTATCAACTCCAAAATGCTCAAAGATGGGCAGCTTGCCTTTGTAAAGCTTGACAATTTCAGTTTGTTCAGGCGCAATTCCGTTGATGTATGCTTTGATCTCTTCTGCGAGAGCAGCGTCATTCACATGAATATTTGCAAAATTAGGATTGAGCAAATCTCTGAGAATCGTAGAGGTACGGTTGAGTTCTCCGAGAATTTTCATCGGAGGCTTGGCAGTGATCAGAAGTTCAAAAGTTGTCTTCCATTTTGCAACAAGATCCTGGATATCCTTATCCAGTTCGGCAACTTTTTTTCCTTCCGCTACAGTGCGCACGATCAAGCCAAATCCTTTCGGTTTGATACTCATCGCAAGCCGTTTCAGCCTTTGCCTCTCTTCAGCACTTTTGATTTTCTGGGAAATCGAAACCATATCCGAGAAAGGCACCAACACGACAAATCGTCCGGCGAGAGAAAGTTCGGAAGTAATACGGGGACCTTTGGAAGAGATGGGCTCTTTGGCAACCTGCACAAGAACCCATTGATTGGGAGAAAGCACCTGGGTGATTTTCCCGCCTTTGTTGATATCATTTTCAACCTGAAAATTGGTCAATAGAGGGTCAGGAGACTTACCGGTGGTAGTAAGCTTAATAAGTTTATTCAGAGATTGTACCTGAGGTCCAAGGTCGAGATAATGCAAAAAAGCATCCTTCTCGTGACCTACGTCCACGAAAGCGGCATTTAAACTCTGGATCAGCTTTTTCACACGGCCGAGATAGATATCTCCGACCTGGAAACCCTGATCTTTCTTTTCACTGTTTAATTCAACCAGGCGCTTGTCTTCAAGCATCGCGATAGTTACTTCGCCGGCTGTTGAATTGATTACTAATTCGTTGTTCAAAAAAAAGGTGTTTGGAAACACTTCATCATGCCCGAATTACGGAGATGCGAAAAACACTGAACAGAATGTGTACAGCTGGACCAGGTACGGCGGGCGACGCATCGCAAGCCACGAAATTTGAATTGAAAAGCCAACGTGCAGAATGCCTCAACATTCTGCGGTACACATACGGAAAAAGGGGGGGCATCCGTAGATGCCCACGCCTTACCGGTTTTTCTTCTTATGTCTGTTCTTTCTAAGACGCTTCTTACGCTTGTGCGTAGCCATCTTATGTCTTTTTCTTTTCTTACCGCTTGGCATGGTTAAAGTGTTTAGTGGTTATTGATTTGACTAATTAAACTATTTACTTCCTGATTAAGTTGCGGATCAGAGCTTTCCTTTTTTACCTGTTCAAGGTTCAGAAGTGCTTTCTCATTGTTCCCAAGTTTCATATACGTTTGCCCCAATATATAACGGGCCTCTAATCTTTTTGGATTAATCAGCAGAACTTTTTCGAATCGTTCAACTGCTTTTTCCATTTGACCGGATTTCACCGACAAAATTCCCAAATTGAACTGGGCACTTTCATGCTCCGGATTCTCTTTTACAACTTCCCTTAGCATCAAAATCCCCTGCATTGGATTACCGGTACCTTCCGCGTAGCAAACTCCCAGATCCGTTTGTGCATCGAGATTTTTGGGATTAATCTCCAACACTTTTTTGTAACTGGCGATTGCACTTTCAACCATGACTTTGCGCAGTGTGCTGTCACCTGTTGATTTGAAAGCATCAAAATACCGGTAGGCGGCATTGATCCAGTTCTTTTCGTCAGGCTTCAATTTTGCTATCGCTTCGAAATAATGGGAAGATATTACAGGAAACTGAGCCTGATCCCATAATCTACCTAGTGAATCGAGCAAAAGAGTATTCGTGGTATCCTTCAAAAGAGAATTTTCCACCAATCGGATAGGCTCTGATTCCTGACGTTTCAGTTGGTTCTTTGCCTGGGATAACAAACCTTCGAAGGTGAATCCCATGGGTGCAACTTCCGTCTTTCCTTCAACTTTGGAAAGTTGTTTTGGTGCCAGATAAAGTATCGCAGAAAGCACAATTGCACCGGCCACGAACAAGAGTTGTTTGTTACCGATTCGCATCACTCATTAATCGATAGCCTCTGTTGTTTGATTCTTCTTAATTTTTGCATTCTTCACCTTGTTAGCAAAGGTCTTAGCTGGTTTGAAAGCCGGGATATTATGCTCGGGAATAATGATGGTCGTGTTCTTGGAAATAATACGTCCTAATTTTTGCGCACGCTTCTTCACGATGAAGGAGCCGAATCCACGCAAGTAAACGTTTTCACCATCTGCCATTGTGTTCTTGATTACTTTCATGGCAGCTTCAACAGCTTGCAAGGCAACAGTTTTTTCGATTCCGGTCTTAGTCGAGATTTCGGCAACTAATTCTGCTTTTGTCATTTCTTTGAGTATTAATGTATTGAATATTAGGGCGGCAAAGATAAGCGTTCAAGTGAAATAGAAAAACCTTAAAAATCAATTTTTTCTGTAGGTCAGCAAATATTTAGGAGTTTTAAGCAATTTCATGCTTAAACGCATTAATTTCAAGGCTTTTCCAATAATTTTTAACAAGAAAAAATATTAACATTTATTTCTTTGACCAAAAAACGTCGATTTGAAACCTTGTTTTTCTAAGATTTTCAGAAAAAGGAGAACTAAAAAGCGAAGGTTTGAATGATTCATGAATCTTTTCGAACGTATTCGATGAACTATTTCAGGAACCTTGATGGCCTCCGGTTTCTGGCCGTATTTTCTGTTATGATTGCACATTGGATAAAAAATGATCCAATCGATCACCTCCCGGGTTTATGGTGTTTTTCTATTCTTTGCATTGAGTGGATTTCACATTACAAGATTTTGTTTCAGAACAAAGCTGATGTGGAACGGTCAGAGAGAACGTGAAACCAGGAATTAAAGAATTTTTACATCTGTAGACTTCTTCGCATTTTCCCTCTTTACTTTTTTGTGCTGCTGATATTATCCAGGATCCTTGTGTATCCGATCAGTGATCAGTTACCTTATCTCTATACCTATACATCGAATTTCAGAATGGCCTGGCTAGGACATGGAATTGATCAGTATTCACATTTGTGGTCACTCGCTGTCGAAGCACAATTTTACCTTCTCTTCCCACTTCGTATTTTCTACACTCCATGGAAGTATCTTAAAGGACTGATTTCAGTGATGATTCTTACCGGAGTGATCAGCCGCCTTCTTGCCTGTGCTGCGGGACACAATGAAGTGTATACCAAAGTGATTACAACAAGTTGTCTGGATTCATTGGGACTTGGTGCCATACTTGCCTACTTCTCCCTTTACCAGAAAGAAACCTTGTTGAAATGGATTGGGAATAAATGGTTCGTTGGTTTCTGCCTGAGTTTGTTTTCGATCAATTTAACTATCGTGATAACCGGCGATCCTGATGAAGATGTTCCTTTGCTCTGTTCCATACCTCTTAATTTCTTTTATTCAGTATGCTCCTGTCTCCTGATTGGGATAGTCTGCTTCGGGTCCTTGGGAGGAATGACAGAAAAATTTCTCAACCATCCGCTCATGATATATCTTGGATAAATCTCCTATGGCTTGTATTTTTTTCACAACTTTAGCCCTGCATTCAGCGAAGGTATACTTGAAATTCTGAATCTCCCGGTGAATTTTTTCAAAATCAATTCCTGAGTTTCATTGTGAATCTCGTACGCACAATCGTTCTTTCGATGATCACGTGGCATTTTCTTGAAAAACCAATTACTGACCTGAAGAAACATTTCAACTATACAGCACGGTAAAAACAGAAGCTAATCTGTTTTCTTCTCATGACCTTTGGACGCACACTTCTTTCCTGGTATCAAAAAAATAAACGTGATCTCCCCTGGAGAAATACCCGGGATCCTTATTTTATCTGGCTGAGTGAAATAATTATGCAACAAACACGTGTTGAACAAGGCTTGAATTATTACCTGCGTTTTACCGAAAAATATCCGGATGTATTTTCTCTCGCTCGTGCAAATCAAGATGATGTTATGAAACTCTGGCAGGGATTGGGTTATTATTCACGCGCCAGAAATTTGCATTCCACAGCCAAATCTATTGTTGAAAATTACAATGGAAAATTTCCGCGTGAATATTCCGAAATACTAAAACTCAAGGGCATCGGAGAATATACGGCTGCTGCAATATCTTCTTTTGCGTTTGATGAAAAACAGGCCGTGGTGGATGGAAATGTTTTTCGTTTCCTGAGCCGGTATTTTGGGATCAGGACTCCAATTGATTCTTCAAAAGCCAAGCAAGAATTCCGTGGGGTTGCATATGACCTGATGGCTTCGTTTCCTCCACACGATTTCAACCAGGCGATCATGGAATTCGGATCGAAGCAATGCAAGCCGGTGAATCCCGACTGCATGAATTGTCCCTTCTCTACATCGTGTTTTGCATTTGAAAATAAAAAAGTTGCTGATTTTCCCATCAAAGACAAAAAGACAAAAGTCAGAAAGCGGTATTTTCATTATTTGGTAATAAAATCAGGGCAGGCAATATATCTTCAGAAGCGTACATCAAAAGATATCTGGATCGACCTCTATGATTTTCCGGTGATGGAATTAAGAAAAAGAACACCGGATAAACTTTTTTTAAATTCTGCAGAATGGAAACAATGGGCTAAAAAATACCCGGTGATTATAGAAAAAATCAGTGCAGAAAAAAAGCATCTTTTAAGTCATCAAACCATCCATGCAAAATTCCTGGAAATCCGGCCAAAGAATCCCAAAACATTCAAGCCCCTCAAAGGCTGGAAAAAAGTGAATTCTCAAACCATGAAAAAATACCCAATTCCTCGCCTTGCCGAAAAATTTCTCTCAGAAATGAATTTTTTTACGCCTTTAGATAATTGAATAAAGCGAATAATCATTCTGCTTTCGCTCCCAAAAAGAGGAAAAGACCTGAAAATATTCCTCTCTTTTTTCGTACTTTTATGGATTGCATATAATCAGGATAGATTTTTATTCTCATGAAATAAGGGTAAAAAAGAAACCTGCTTATACAGTTTTTACTCAGTTATTATCCGGAGTATCTTTGTCGAACTCAATCATCAATCCGAAATAAAATTTGTTTCATTTCAATTGCTGATTCCTGTTCAGACCATGGTAAACCAAATATATTAACTCACATCTAATCTAAAAACCAAATCCCATGAGCGGAGTAAACAAAGTAATCTTAATTGGAAATGTCGGTAAGGATCCTGAAGTCAGGTATCTCGAAGGCGGAGTACCCGTTGCAAAATTCCCAATGGCAACAAGTGAAACTTACAAGAATAAGGAAGGCCAGAAAGTAGAAACTACGGAATGGCACAACATCGTTCTTTGGAGAGGTCTTGCTGAAATTGCTGAAAAGTGGGTTCGCAAAGGCAACAAAATATACATTGAAGGGAAAATCCGTACCCGGAGTTACGGAGAGGAAAATAATAAGAAATGGTTTACAGAAATTATTGCCGACAACATGACAATGTTGGGTGGTGGTGCACGCGGAACTGAATCAGAAGGAAAGACACCTGAGCCAGTTGTTGCGGACTCTCCAATACCAACTGTAGTTCCATCTGACGATCTTCCATTCTGATCTCAAATTAACTTTCCAGGCGTAAAGTTTTTCTTAGCTTTACGCCTGGAATTATTTACAAAATTTGCATTCTGTTAACCAAATCGAACTGTGGACCCCGGTAGTTGCCCTTTGCTCATACTTTTGCAGGATTCGCCGTCCTATCTAAATCCTTCCTTTTCATTTTCGATTGAATTTATAATTGAATCGATTGTATTGGTTTCCTTACTGCTTTTTTCAGGATTTTTTTCAGGTGCAGAAACAGCTTTTTTTGCAATAAATCCTGCTCAACTTTATTCACTCAAAGATTCAACCAGCGGTCCATCGCGGGTTGTATTCAGACTTTTGGAAAAACCAAAAAGACTTCTGGCGACATTGCTAATCACAGTAAATTTTATCAATATCGCCATTGTCGTGATTTCATCCCTGATGATATCGCAAATCTTTAACTTCACCCATCATCAAACAATCGGTTTTTTGATTCAGGTTGTTGCTGTTACTTTTGTCATTGTTCTCTTTTGTGAAGTGATGCCGAAAGTTTATGCGACACAGAATGCTATACGATTTTCACAATGGAGTGCCATTCCCGTTTACCTTGTTGACAAAGTCCTTAGACCAATTAGCAGTCTGCTTGTTTTCTCAACATCAATGGTTGACAAACGGATGATCCACAAAGGCTATGATGTATCAGTAGATGAATTGACCCATGCGATTGATGTCACAACTGATAAAAACACGCCGGATGATGAGAAGAAAATTCTAAAAGGAATTGCAAGTTTCGGGAATATTGATGTCAGACAAATTATGAAATCGAGGATGGATGTTATTGCTTTTGACAATCAACTCAGCTTCCCTGAACTTTTTCCAATTATCGTTGAAAACAAATATTCAAGAGTACCTGTGTTTGAAGGATCTTTTGATGCCGTGATCGGAGTATTGTATATAAAAGATTTACTCCCCTACCTCGACAAGCAAAACGACTCAACGTTCGATTGGATGAAACTTGTTCGACCTGCATATTTTGTTCCGGAGAGCAAAAAGATCAATGATCTGCTTCAGGAATTTCAGGAGAAAAAAATTCATCTTGCAATAGTTGTGGATGAATACGGTGGAACATCCGGAATTGCAACCATGGAAGACGTACTGGAAGAAATTGTGGGAGAAATTAATGATGAATTTGATGACGATGAAGTCTTCTATTCAAAACTGGATGAACACAATTATGTTTTTGAAGGCAAGACATTGTTGAACGATTTGTGTCGTGTAACTGAAATTGATCGCGAAATTTTTTCTACCGGTGATACTGACGTTGAAACACTAGCGGGATTTATCCTTGAGATGAAAGGTAGCATTCCATTTCGAAATGAAGTTCTTTCTCACGAAGGAGTTCTTTTTACGATTGAATCTGCGGATCGAAAAAGAATCAAACGAGTCAAACTGACTTTGCCAGAGAAAAAAGAAGATCAGAACAGAGAAGGCAGTCAATATGGATTGTTAATACTGATTCCTCTCTTGTTAGTTCTTGGACTTAGCTCCTGCGATCAGGAATACGTTCCTAAGCCGAGAGGATATTTCAGGATTGATTTGCCTGCCAAGACATATTCTGAATTCATTCCGGACGCGTGTCCATTTCAATTTCAGATTCCGACATATTCGAAAATCGTCAAAGACCCATCGCCAAAAGCTGAGCCTTGCTGGATGAATATCGAATTCCCGCAATTCAAAGGCACCGTCTATCTGAGCTACAAACCTGTCCATGGCAATCTTGAAAAATTCATTGAAGACAGTCGTGCCTTGTCATTCAAACACATTCCTAAAGCCTCTGGAATCGAAGAAGAAGCAATAGCTGACCCTGAAAAACATTTGTATGGCACCATTTATCATGTCAAGGGAAATGCAGCATCTTCAGTTCAGTTTTATTTAACCGATAGTACCAGCCATTTTCTCCGTGGATCACTTTATTTTTATGCGATTCCGAATCCGGATTCCCTTGCTCCCGTCAATGATTTTCTTGCCGCGGATATCCAACATTTGGTAGAAACTTTCAGGTGGAAATAGCGCTACTTTTTACCCGGAATTCGCACCACTGAAAATTCAAAATGAGTACGGCTTTCGAAAACTAAACCTCGTATTTCATTCAGAAAATAAGAAGATCCTGTGAAAAGAACCCCAATTTCATGGTTTTCTTGTTTACATTTGCAAACACTTAATCTAAGCCATGCGTTCACTCCTACAATTCCTTTCAATTATTTTATTTCTCGGCATGTCACAGGGCAATGCACAAGAACCCGGTACAACTGTGAAAGCAAAAAAAGAAAAAGGTTCCTTTTATTTTGCATGGGGCTACAACAAGGACTGGTTTTCCAAAAGTGATATTCATTTCGAAAGCAAAGGAAAAGACAATTATTCTTTTACCATTCTAAATGTAAAGGCAAAAGACAAACCGAAGCTTGATCACATTTTTGATACAAACGTTTCTATACCACAGTACATTTACAGATTTGGCTATTATCTGGGGAAAAATAAAACGCTGGGAATTGAACTTTCATTTGATCATGCAAAGTATATCCTGGTACAGGATCAGGTTGCTCATGTAAAAGGAAATATCCGCGGACAGTATGTTGATAAGGATACAGTCTTGAGCAATGATTTTGTAAAATTTGAACACACGAACGGTGCAAACTTTCTAATGTTAAGTCTCATGAAACGGCACACCTTGCTATCCAGCAAATCCGAAAGACATCGGCTGCAAGGCGTCATAAAACCGGGAATAGGTATTGTGATTCCACAAAGTGATGTGAGCCTGTTTGGTCATCGTCAAAACAATTATTACCATATCGCAGGATACATTTTTGGTTCAGAAGCCGGCTTGCGTTATGAATATGGAAAACATCTCTTTGGAGAAACCGGATTCAAAGGGACATTCGCCAATTACACCAATGTTCTCACTGTTGATGATGCGAAAGCCAACCATCATTTTTTCTGTCTTGAATGGCTCTTCTCTTTTGGGTATCAGATAGCCTTGTAATCTGACAAATCAACCTATTGTTGCAGCAGTGTTTTGGTTCCTGTAGTGGAACAATAAAAATATTGTCGCGCTGAATAAAAAGAATGCTCCCACCTGGTGCAAGGAAGCAAGTGTGATATTCACCTGTGTTAAAAGTGTGAGAACTCCTAATAAAAACTGAAATACCACCGCAAGCAGCAAAAAATTCATTCCGCGTTTTTGCAACCGGCTTCTCAACTGTTTTTTTTCCAGTAACCAGATTTGCAGTATCATCAATACAATCAGAATGGCAAACAATCTGTGGAGGAACTGAACCAGTACCTGATTATCAAAAAAGTTTTGGATCAGTGGAGACATGCCCATGATTCCGGACGGAATAATTTGTCCATCCATCAAAGGCCAGGTATTATATATTTTTCCTGCATGCATTCCTGCCACGAATGCACCATACACAATCTGAATGATTAACATTCCAAGTATTGACCTCAATAATTTGTGTTGTTTTTTAAATGCCTGATTCCCGACAGGGTAAACGAGTTCAAGAGCATACCAAAATGTAAAACCAAAAGTGATGAATGCAGCCAGCAGATGTACAGCCAATCGGATATGGCTGACACTGGTTCGTTCGGTGAGCCCGCTTTTCACCATAAACCAACCCAGAAATCCTTGCAAAGCACCAAGGGCAAACAGAAACAGTGCTTTTCTGATAAAAGTCTTATCCATTTGCCGGGTAAACAAAAACCACAGGAATGGAATGATAAAAACGATTCCGATTAAGCGACCAATTAAGCGGTGAAGATATTCCCATAAAAAAATGGATTTGAAATCCGATATTTCGAAATGAGAATTGATCTTATGAAATTGAGGAATCTGCTGGTACTTTTCAAAAGCTATCTGCCACTCTTTTTCATTGAGAGGTGGAATAGTACCCATTACTACATTCCATTCAGCAATGGACAATCCAGATCCGGTCAGGCGAGTGATCCCCCCGATTACAACCATTGAGAAAATCAGGAAACATCCTGTGAACAACCAAACAGCAACCCGTTGTTTTGACTTATCGTTCATGAGTGCACAAAATTAACAAACAATAAACCGGATTGTTTCTGCAAGACATTTTGATTGGAGTCATTGAAAAACGAGAAATCTATTCTTTGGAAAAAATAATTTTTCTCATTGGTTGAATTCAATGGCGAGAAAAAATAATCCCTTTCTGCTTTTAAGCTTCAAGGATTTCTAATCGAATTTTTGCTTGAGAAACCATCTGTCGTTCAATGTGAAACCGAGTGTAATACGAACATACTTTTCACGAATCAGATTTTGGTCTGTTGTTCCACGGCTTCCACCCTCTGCAGACAGCTGTACAGTAGTTCCCGCGCGACGAATTGGAAATCCAATTCCCATGGACACTCCCATTTCATTCAATTGTGTCTGATTGAGGTTTAAGAACGTTTGTGCATAATGAACGCCCAAGCGGTATTGCATCACTTTAAGATATGATTTCAATGCCCGGTCACTTGGAACAAACTGAGCACCTGCACTTACACGCCAGCTGTCACTAAGCGAATCGGTTTGATCAAATGCAGAATATTCTTTCCAGTTCTGCAGACTTAGATCAGCACCAAAGAGCCATTGATTTCCTTTGTGAGCAGCGAAACCAAATCCAAGATTGAGTGGCAATTTTATTTTACCTTTTTGTCCGGAATTATTCACTACAGTATCCCGGATGAGAATTTGCGTACCGGCATAATACTTCCAGTTATAAACAAGTGTGGAATTTCTTGCTCTCAGGGAGGCTGAAGGAGCAATTGTGAATCCCATTGTCAGTCCCCAATCACCTTTCTTTTTTCTATCGATCACCTTTGAACGCATGTCTTTAGATGCTTCAATAGCAGATTGCAATGCAGTTATTTTGGATCCGAAGTCCGGCTGCAACAAAGTATCCTTGTTTGATTTTGAGAGTGTCTTTACCTTGTGAAGCGAATCCTCATCCAAAGAAATTTGCCGATCAATCATCAAGATGGAATCGCTGGGAGAAATCCGCAGGCTATCAAATGCGTATTGCAATCCGAGATTAAAATGAAACCAGCCGACAGCTGTTGAATTGGATACATGAGTATTGAAAAAAGTTGCATCGTCAAATTCAACAGTTCTATCCTGGTTCAGGACACCAAAGAGATATGAAACTGTGAGGCCGGCAGAAAAGTTTTTAGCCAAAGAAATTCCATTGGTAAAAAAGAACTGGTTGAGTCCGCCTGAACCTTTGTAAGTATGAACTTCCCGGGTATTGAGAATATTCGTTCGTGTATCATTTATTGAATAGCCAATATTACTATAGGGAAGAAGTCCAAAGCCAAGTCCCCATTTTTTAGCTTTCACAGGAAATCCAAAAGCAAAATAGCCCAATGAAGTAGTATGTCCTTGTTGTTTCAGAGTGGAAGTTTCCAATTCGTACAAGGAGAGATTTACTCCAACTTCATATGTTGTGAGTCCGAGAGAGGAATAGGATGCAGGATTTCCCAGGTTCAGACAAAAGGGATGTTGTAAACCTTGTGTAATTCCTCCCATCGCTGTGTTTCGGGAGAATCCATTAAACTGAAGGTCACCGATTCCGAACCGTGAATATGGGGAACTTGAGGCATTTTGTGCCTCGATTGACTGAGACTGAAGCAGGTATAGTCCAACGAACAGCAAAAAAACAAAGCGTCTACTCCTTCGAATCATGGAATTTCAATATTTCTTTTAGCCCGATGTTTACCAAATGCGGGGCGGCAAAGATGGGCAATTTTAGTCTCTTGGCAAAACGGGCAGCATCTCCTCCTGTCATGATCATTTTCAATCCATGAAACTTCTGTTGATAGCTTTTGATGAAACCCTTCATTTCATTTTCTATTCCTAATTCAACACCTGTGAGAATAGATTCCCTGGTATTCCTTCCGATTAGAGAGCGAACCTGAGCAGGCTCAACAAGCGGCAGTTTTCCGGTAAATGTGTTTAAAGCTAAGTAACGCATGTGAAGTCCCGGAGAAATGGATCCCCCAAAGTACTGACGGGAAGCACTGATGAAATCGTATTTTATGCAAGTACCAGCATCAATGACCAGGACATTTTTCCCTGAGAAAATCGATGCTGCTCCAATGACAGAAGCCAATCGGTCATTTCCGAGAGTTTTCGGAGTTTGGTAGCGGTTACGGATAGGAATCTTGGTACGTGCATCCAATTTCACGAAACCGGAGTTCATTTTGAGGAAACTGATAATAGCGGGTGAAGAGCGAGCAACCGAAGATAAAATTGACTTTTCCGGCGAATACTCCTTCACAAGTCTTTTTATTTCGGTGAGGTTCAGCGTCTTCACGGTTTTATGAAAAACAATCTCATCCTGTTCAAAAAGAACAAGTTTCGTTGCTGAATTCCCGATATCAATCGTCAGATACATTTCCTGAAGAAAATTGCTTGCAAGGTAGATTTTTGAAATGAAATGGATTTGCTATGACCCTCAGATGGCGATTTAATAATTTATTTTGGAGGAGTGTTTTTTTTTCTACTTTTGCGCACTCTTATCGGCACCTTTGCTGGTGATGTAGCTCAGTTGGTAGAGCAAAGGACTGAAAATCCTTGTGTCAGTGGTTCGATTCCACTCATCACCACACCCTAATTCTACACGGCCAAACCGTAAACATGAAAAGCCCTGAACAACCGTATAAATTTGAGCGGGTATTACTGATTGATGATAACGACATTGATAATTTCATCAATGAACGTATGATCACCACGAACCAGTTTTCAAAACAGGTAGTCGTTAAAAATTCTGCCGAAGCAGCCCTTCAGTTTTTGCAGGACAATACTTCCAACGCTCAGATCCTGCCCCAGGTAATTTTCCTTGATCTGAACATGCCCGTTATGGATGGTTTTGGATTTCTTGTTGAGTATGAGAAGCTGGATGAATCCATTCGTAAATTCTGTAAAGTGATCGTGCTTTCATCTTCGATTAGTCCGGAAGACATCAACAGAGCAAGTACAAATCCGCATGTTGTTAAATATGTCAACAAACCTTTGAACGAAAAATATCTGGACGCTATCAATTTTTGATTTTGTGCAATTCGAAAAAACCGAAAAAGAAACCGGTTTTTTCTCACACTCCAACAACCCATCCGTTTCTATCAAATAAAAATGCCGGCTGAGATCCTCAACCGGCATTTCTTTTAAGATACTATCTGTTATTCTTTAATTGGATTCGCCATTCGGCGTATCATCGCTTCATCCAGTTTAACATACCACAACATGCGCTTGTTTCCAACATTTGCCTGACGGAATGCTTCGTAGATTTCAGTGAGCTTCTTTACTTTTTTCCGGAATTCTTCGGGCTTGATTGCTGTTTTCAGCATTTTGATAAAAATCGTTGCCGGTTCGTATAACTTTTCGTCTTCTGTAATCTGACGTTTTACACTTTGGAGCAATTGACTGCAGAGTCCGTCTTCTCCCATGAAACAATACTGCATTGCCTGGAAAAGTTTGTATTCTACGTCTGTGAAAAGATATTTCTTCATGCTCAGCTCGTTGCGCAGACTATTCATCGTACGAGCGGCACCGGAATAGTCCCCTTCGTAAAACTTACACACAGCCAGGAAACGACGGAAAGAAATGTATGGGTATGCTTCGTTTGGATCCACATCAAAATTCGGCTCAAGTTCAGCATTCAGGTCCGTCAGATCAGTGATGTTTCCTGATTCCAGGTAGCGTTCAATTTTCGACTGAAGGAATTGAGTCACATAAAAACCAAAAATTGGTTTGAAGGCAACCTCAGGAACATCCTTATTAATTATTTTATAATAGTGGTCGGCACGAACCGCATTTCCTGTTTTCTGATAATATTCGAAGTACAGATAATCAACCATGAAACGAATGCTTTGGTAGAAGGTATCGAGTTCGAATTTTTCGAAATTCTTTTTGATTTGTTGAAGGATTCCATCCACTTCAAGTTCGAGTGCTTTCAGATTTTCTGAACGGGAAGTAAAAAGGCAGAGATAATAAACACGGACGAGGTTGTATAGTATAAACAAACGATGACCTTGATATAACTCAGAAAAATTAGTGAGTTCACGCAAGTTTGCCTGAACAGCTTCCAGATCACGTTCATCGCGTGTCAATTGATAATTTCCCGCACGTTTAACGAAATCATAAAAGAGATCCTCCGCTTTTACAACGGCAAGGGAATAAGCAACGTGACGATTGTATTCTTTTTCATAATAATCGAAATCACCATTGTACATACTGAGCCTTGCCAGCACTTTATATACGACAATCAGTTCATTGGAAAGATCGTATTCGATGAGTTGTTTTTCGAGATTCTTCAATGCGCGTATTGCAACCTCTCTGTCGTTACTGAACAACATTGCAGGAACCATTGCAACTTTATCTTTCAGTGCACTGATAGGGTTCTTAACATTCTTGGAAAGGTATTGGGCGATCCTTTCGTTGAGTCTCGATTTTAAAGTGTAATACGTACTTGGATTCACACTCAGCATTTCCATCATCTGAGTTTCATCATAGTTCTCTTTTCGCGCGGCTTCAAGAACAAGATAAGGTTTGTTGTTTTTTCTGCCTGCAACTGCCGAAAGAAGTTCCTGATATTCCGGTTCGTTTAGCTTTTTAATTGTCTTGTTAAGTGTATCCATGAGAATCTCGTAAGAATGTTAGTAATGATTTTCTTAGCAGTCTAACGAGGATTCATTTTTTTTGGATACAGTCAGATGCATTTTTCGCAAAAAGAGTAAGCGCAGATATTTCATTATTAAAAAACGGCCAAAAAGTTAAAATTTTCATTTTTTCGAACATTTCCTTCATTTTAATATGTAATCGCAAGTACTTTTTAACACAAAATGGCAAAAACCTTACAGATGTAAGAAGCACGGATTATTGCATTAACCACAAGGGGTCCTACAAGTATATATTGTTCAAAGAATAAAACCCTTTCAAAATGAAAACTTCTATCTCAAGATCATTAAGTGGAATGCAGCCTACTGATGCAATGCGCTCCATTAAGGAGAAAGCTACTTCTAACCGCTTCTTCGTGTATGCGTTGGAATTGGTACTCCTTTATGTATTAGTGTTTGCAGCAGTCAGTGCTTTTGCCCAGGAACCTGCTAAAGCCGGAAAAGAAGCCGGAAAACTGGAGTTTGTAAAAGAGACTATGGTCTTCAATTCCGGTAAGGTTTATATCAATTGGGTAGCAAAATCAAATTCTGAGGATTGCATTTATGTAATCGAAAGATCAATTGACGGTACTGAATACGAGCCAGTAGGTCTCAAAGAAGGTATTGGTTCACCACTTGAGCTGTTGTACAGCTGGGTTGACAGCAAGCCGATCAGCGGAACTGTTCAATACCGTATTAAACAGATCAATAATGAAGGAAACCTGGTCGCACAAGCCGATCCAAAAACAGTGGTTTCACCGGAAAGTAGTCCCTTGTTCATGGACAAAAGCAACCGGATGGTTCAGGTAAAATAACCCTGAACCTCTGGTCGATGCTTTACGGAGCAAGGACCCTAAACGGGACGAGGATTAATCTTTTTTCAATCATGGGAACCAATACGCAAAATAAACGAAATAAAATACCGATTCTGACACCGGTGTTGGCACTAGCGCTGACACTGTTCGGAATTTCGGTTTTTGCGGTGCCGACTGCTTCCTTTACAGCAGATCAGACAACCGGATGTACGCCATTAAGTGTTCAGTTTACGAGCACTTCAACGGGTGCAGTTTCGTATTATTGGGACCTGGGAAATGGAAACACATCCACCCTTCCAAACCCTACAAATTTATACAGTACTCCCGGTACATATACTATCTCCCTGATTGCATATGATGGAGCCGGAAATTCTGATACTGCCGTTTACACAAATTACATTACCGTAATCGGCAAACCAACTGCTCACTTCTCCACTCCATCTGTAGCTTCTTGTCTGGATAATAATTCCTATACATTTAGTAATACATCCACAGGAGCATCTACCTATTTATGGGATTTCGGAGATGGAACCACATCCACACAGGCTAACCCTACACATGTTTACAATCAATCGGGAAGTTTCACGGTAACATTGATTGCAACCAATGCTTTCGGTTGTCAGGATGTTCGGATCCGGAACCAATACATCACCATTTATCCAAAACCGGATGCAAGCATCGTCGCGAATACAACTGCCAGTTGTGACCCGACTACATCCTTTCAGTTTAGCAATTCAGGGAGCAATATAAGTTCCTGGCTTTGGTCATTTGGTGATGGGAATACATCTTCCTCAGCAAACCCATCGCATACTTATTCGTCAGCCGGACAGTACCATGTTTCTTTGATGGTTACAAATTCATTTGGCTGTCGAGATACTGCTGACAGTCCGACACAAATCAATGTCGGGGTTTCCAACTGGGCTAATTTCTCAGTTGATGAAGACAGTGGTTGTGCTCCCATTATTGTCAATTTCACAAATCTCAATGCAAATACCATTTCAAATACATGGGATTTTGGAGATGGAACAACTTCCACTTCATTATCTCCATCTCATACCTATACAAATGCCGGTGTTTATACCGTTACATTGATCGTAAGTACATCAACAGGATGTACGGATACTGTACGCAAACCAAATTTAATTGTAGCCGGCATCAAACCAACAGCGAGTTTTATTTACACGAATAGTGTTGGTTGCGGACCTTTATCGGTTCAATTTACAAACACATCACAAAATTTTGTCGGTTGCCAATGGTTTTTTGGTGACGGTACAAATTCATTATCGATTAACCCAACACATGTCTATACAAATAGTGGAACATTTGATGTTACACTAAAATGCTGGAGTGCCACCGGTTGTATTAAGAGTATTGTCTATCGAAATATAATCAAGGTAACTTCTACAGAAGCCCTTTTTACAGCTTCTCCACGCATAGGCTGTCCACCACTCGATGTTTCTTTCTCTGCATTCTCACCGGGGACAGGATTGAATTACTTATGGAATTTCGGTGACGGAGGAAGTTCAACTCAACAGAATCCAAGTCACACTTACAATTCAGCAGGAAATTTTGATGTTACATTGATTGTGACAGATTCCCTTGGATGTTCGGACACCTTGAGAAAGGTTTCCTATATACGTACTGTTAATCCTGCAGCAAATTACATTCCGCCGCCAACAATTGTTGGTTGCGCTCCACTCACTTCTCAATTTACAGACGCAACAATTGGAGCCATATCCTGGCTCTGGGATTTCGGAGATGGAACGACGTCAACATCACAAAACCCTGTCCATACTTACCGGATTCCAGGATTCTATACAGTCTCACTTACAACAACTTCTGCCGGCGGCGGCTGTGTTCAAACGATTAATACGTTTGAAACATTTGATATCCGGGGAGGCTATGCAGGTTTCACTCATACTGCATCGATATGTCCACCGTATGAAGCGATATTTACCGACACCTCTTTGAATGCTGTCTCCTGGTTCTGGGATTTTGGAGATGGAACAACATCCACAGATCCGAATCCTTCTCATGTTTTTGCAACACCGGGATATCATAGTGTGTCTCTTTCCGTGACTACTGCGGATGGTTGCACCTATTCAACCATGCAAAGTAATAGTGTTTACTTTGCTCCTTTCGGCGCACATTTTTATGGCATTCCACAAGGAACAACATTTCCGATGCCGGTACAATTTTATGCGAACTCAGTTGGAGCTACTTCCTGGATATGGGACTTCGGAGACAGTACAACGTCTACTCTTGAAGATCCGTTTCATATCTACCAGCAAAATGGCAACTACAACGTAACACTGACCATCTCAAATGGTCTCTGCACATTATTTTACGATCCGCCACCATTCAATTTCGGAACACCGGATACATCATCTGTACCAACCGGCAATCCGGGGATCCCTGAAGTTCAACAAGGTTGTGCTCCATTAACAGTGAATTTCACCAATGTTATTCCAGGATCTGTCGTATGGCACTGGGATTTTGGAGACGGGGATACATCAGCAATGCAATTTCCGAATCACATGTATGATCATGCCGGTATTTATACTGTCAGCCTAACTACTACAGACACACTGGGAATTGTTCAAGTATTCCAAATGGATAGTATTGTTCGTGTGGCAGGGCCCAGAGCCGGGTTTATCATCACCCAAACAGCCAGTTGCAGTACCACTGAAGTCGCGTTTACGGATACTTCCCAAAACGCATTTACCTGGGAATGGGAATTTGGTGATGGCGATACCTCTTCAACGTCAAGTCCAACACATATTTACAACAGTGGAATGCCCAATTACATCATCACACAAACTGTGACCGATACAATGGGATGTACGGATGCAATATCATCAAGTATTTATTCCAATTTCATTAGTCCTTTGCTTGCGAGTGAAACAGAAATGTGCGGATTAGACACTGTAGATTTTTATACAAGTCTGACAAATTACAGCTCCTATCTTTGGAATTTCGGAGACGGAAATACGTCAACACTCGAGTCACCAAAACATGTTTATACAACGGAAGGAATCTTTACGACGACATTAACAGTAACTGATCAGGCTGGTTGTTCGCAGACGTTCCAGGTTAACCCTCCAATCACTGTCAGTTTACCGGAAGTGAATTTCACAACGACTACCGGACGGCAGGGATGCAATGCAATAAATATTCAATTTGTCAACCAATCAACCAATGCGGATTCATATCTCTGGGACTTTGGAGATGGCACGATTTCATCTTTGGAGCATCCGATTCATGCATACATGGATCCCGGGCATTACGATGTTTCACTTACTATTTTCCGTGGTAACTGTTCCAGCACACTAAATTACCCGCAATATATTCGTGTAGACACGGCACATGCGGATTTCATTTCAAGTGGAAATAGTATTTGCATGCCATTCGATATTCAATTTACAGATCTAAGTGCGAATGCTGTAAGTTGGTCATGGGATTTTGGAACAGGCGATACTTCTGATGTTCAAAATCCATTGTATACTTTCAATGACTATACAGGACAAGTTGTTTCACTCGCAATTGTCGATATTAACGGATGCAGAGATACTGCTTTGAGTCCACCGCCATCCCCGTTGCTTGCACGTTTTGATGCATCACTGGATACAGGTTGTATTCCAATGATTGTACATTTTAACAACAGTTCCTTATCGGGGACAAACTATTTCTGGGATTTTGGAGATGGCACTACTACCACTGACTTTTCTCCTGATCACACCTATACTCAGGCCGGTAATTACGACGTAAAACTCATCGTTCAGGCTTCAGCAGCATATGGTGGTTGTACAGACACATTGTACATGCAGGCGATGATTCATGCTCGTGAACCTATTGCAGGGCTGGTCACACCGGATCGTTACGCGTGTGCTCCATCGCTTGTGAATTTCACAGATTTGTCAGTGGATGCAGATTCTTACCTCTGGGATTTTGGCGATAGTACAACTTCTACCAACAGCAATCCTTCTCATATTTATAATAGTCCGGGCTTGTATTCCGTCTCATTGATTGTTGCAAGCAATGCCGGATGTTCAGACACACTTCACATGCCGGATTACATTCGTGTACTGGGTCCAATCACAGACTTTAGTGCAGATGTTTTTGAGGGCTGTGCACCGTTCAATGTTAATTTCACAGATCATAGCCGTGATGCAATTGAATGGAACTGGAGTTTTGGAGATGGTTATGCAGATTACGCGCAGCATCCCGGCCATGTATTTCAGGATACAGGCACATTCTCTGTTTCACTTGTAACCAAAGACACTGCCGGTTGCAGTTCATTTTTCGAATTGCCTCAGAAAATTATTGTTCATCCAACACCGATCGCGCAGTATACAACAGGAAATATAGGCGGATGTCAGCCGTATTCTGCTACGTTTAACAATACTTCAATCGGGAATACAACTTCGTTTTGGGACTTTGGTGATGGCAACACATCAACCACCATGAATCCAACACATCTGTTTATGGATGATGGAATCTTTGCTGTCCAATTGATTGCTTCGAATGCATATGGTTGCGCCGATACATTCACGACTGCTCAACCGGTTCGGGTCCTGCC
Source organism: Bacteroidota bacterium (assembly GCA_016720655.1). Taxonomy (GTDB): domain Bacteria; phylum Bacteroidota; class Bacteroidia; order AKYH767-A; family 2013-40CM-41-45; genus JADKJP01. Next base: position 616,016 of record JADKKE010000032.1, on the reverse strand, counting down.
TTCCCCTGTCGCAGCATTCACAGCCGGAGCTACTCAGGGATGTGCACCATTCCAGGTTAATTTCTTCAATGGAACCACCAATGTGAATTCCTCTGCTTACTTCTGGGATTTTGGCGATGGTCAGACTTCAACAAGTCAGCATCCAACCATCACCTATCAAACACCCGGCTTCTACACTGTAAGCCTCACTGTCACGAATTTTAATGGATGCATGGATTCAATTTCCTTTCCGGCAATGATCCATGTACTTGATACTTTACCTCCACAAGAGACAAAAATATATAGTGTATCCGTTACATCGAATACTACTGTCGAGATCAAGTGGGAAAACAATCCGGCCATTGACCTTGCTGCCTATGTCTTATACAGACTGAACCAGAACACAAATTATTACGAATCCATATTCACAGAAACCACTATTCCGAATACAGGTTTTGCATTGGAAAATACATTTGTTGATTCAGGCCTGAATACACTCCGTAACAGTTATACATACAAAGTACAGGCGCTTGACATTTGCGGAAATACAATTCCTCTCGATCAGCTCACAGCACACACGACAATTAATGTCTCATCGCAACGACAAGGACAAGACATTTTTGTAAGCTGGACTCCGTATGCAGGTTGTCCGGTGAGCAGTTATGAAATCTACCGATGTGAGCCCGGAGAAACTCCGCAATACCTTGCAACGGTCCCTCCTGATTCGCTGAATTTTACGGACACAACGTTTGATTGTCCACATCCTTATTCGTACAAAATCAAAGCAACGGATTTGTGTGGTACCAATTATATTTCATACAGCGACACTTCCGTAACAATTCCATTGAACACATTGGCAAACCAGGTGGTGGATGTCGTACGATCTACGGTCGTTGAAAACCAGTTTGTGCTCACCGAATGGAAACAACCGGTTGTGCATCCTGAAAAAATCGCACAATTCGATATTTACCGTTCCATTGACAATGCCAACTTCAATTATGTTGGTACAGTCCCGGCTGTTCAAACCGATTATGCAGATTATAATGTGGATGTTCAAAGCAATCATTACTTCTACAAAATTCTGGTGATCAACACTTGCGACATCACTGAGGACCTGAGCCCGATTACTTCCACTGTCCTTCTTCGGGGAGAAATGAATGAAGCCCGTCAGGTACATTTGGAATGGACACCTTACAAAGGCTGGGAACAAGGCGTTGAATACTATATCCTGGAGAAGCTTGATGAAACAGGTCATTGGCAAATCCTCAGACAAGTTGATGGCAATCAGCTTCAGTACGATTATCAGGAATAAACCCCTTTCCCTTTATGACATTGATCGTACTTACATCGTACATCTATAGAACTTTTTTCAAATACCGCCATTTCAAAGTCCTGAAAGCGACGATGAAAAAAATTTTAATGGCAGCTGATGGTACCAAAATCATTTATGAAATTCAGGTAGAAACAAAAAAGTCGTCCGATGAAATGATTTTTGAAGAGGTCTGGATTGATGAAACGAGATTCAAGGTAAAGCTCAGCGATGAACAACGTGAACTCGTTTCCAGCTTCCACACGAAACAAATCGTGAATCTTGATATCACAGAAGTACATTCTGAAAAGGATCTTTCAATAAGGCCAAAAGAAATATTAAAAAGCAAGGTTTTGGTTGGGTATAGTATCGGAAATAAAAGAAAGTTTCTTTCGATTCGAAAATTAGACCAAAACGATGAACAGCAAAAAAATGCTGAATAAGAAAATGTAAGAGAATCTTCTTACTTTAGGGCTGCAAATGCGGCCCTTTTTAATTCTATCCATTCTTGCTTTCTACGTCCTCTTCCAGTTTTGCTGGTGGGCCTATTTACTTGTTGATCTCAATAGTGAAGTATATGAACATCGGATTGAAAACGTTCAACTAAAAGCTCAGACACCGGAAATCTCCAGGGAAGCGATCAATGATTTAGAGAAGAAAAACTCCCAACGACTTTGGATGGTTATCGGTGAAGGCAGTGTGTTTCTGGCTTTGCTTACATGGGGAAGTATTCTTACAGCAAGGTCCATCCGAAAAGAAATGGCACTCGCCCGACAGCAAAAGAATTTCCTTCTTTCCATTACTCATGAATTCAAGTCCCCACTTGCCTCGATTAAATTATATCTGCAAACAATTTTGCGGCATGATCTTGAAAAGGAAAAAGAAAAATCATTTATAAACAGTGCAATTAACGACACTGAACGCCTTAATAATCTTGTTGAAAATGCTCTTTTGGCTAATTTGATTGACCATAAAGGGTATTCTTTTGGTTTTGAGGAGCTCAATCTTTCGGCCTTGATGCGGCTTCAAATCCAAAAACTCCAGAGTGTTCCTGAACCACCAAAATTTGAAACACATATTGAAGAGGGACTTCATATCAGCGGAGATAAAAACGCTCTGACACTGATGTTCTCAAACCTGATCGAGAATAGCCTCAAATATTCGCCAAAAGATGCTCCCTTGGGAATCGACTTAAAACTTGAAGACAAAAAAGTAACCCTTTGTATCAGTGATCATGGTCCGGGAATTCCGTCTGAAGAAAAAGATAAAATTTTTAAGAAATTCTACCGTCTGGGAAATGAAGAAACAAGGAAAACGAAAGGCACCGGACTTGGTTTATTCATCGTTAAATACATCGTCAAAGGGCACAAAGGAAATATTCTTGTGAAGGACAATAAACCAAGCGGTACAATTTTCTGCATTCAGTTCCCTCCTTCGGCTAAACCTGCCTGAGGATTTTTTTAAGGGAGCCTCTAATAATCCTCTGGAACGATTAAATTACAGATTGAATTTTGTAATTTTGCATTCGCTAAACATTTTAGAATCTGTAAGGTTCTTCTTGCGAACAATCGGTTTGATTTTTAACAGGGTTCTAATTCTGAGCACCGAGTATGAAAAAAAAAGTCGTATTGATCATCATGGATGGATGGGGAAAAGGCCCTGAGAACAATTCAAATGCCATCTACAAGTCAAAAACTCCTTTTGTAAGTTCGATGTTTGCGGGTATCCCAAATTCCGAATTACTCACTTCCGGAGAAAATGTAGGCTTGCCGGATGGGCAGATGGGAAATTCTGAAGTCGGCCACCTGAATATCGGAGCCGGGAGAGTGGTGTATCAGGATTTGGTAAAAGTGAATCTGGCTGTCAAAGACCGTTCTATTCATTCTCATCCAGTGCTTCTTGACATGCTGAATTATGTCAGGAAAAATAACAAGAAGCTTCATTTTATCGGACTCGTATCTGATGGCGGTGTTCATTCTCACATCGATCACCTGAAAGCACTTTGTGATATTGCAAAAGAACACGGCGTGAATAATCCGTTGATCCATGCATTTATGGATGGACGGGATACTGATCCGAAAAGCGGGCTTGGGTATTTAAAAAATCTTCAGTTGCATCTTGAAAAATCAACCGGAAAAATTGCATCTGTGATTGGGCGGTATTATGCAATGGATCGTGATAAACGTTGGGAAAGAATCCGAGAAGCATATGACTTACTCGTAAATGGAAAGGGACTGAAAACTAAAGATGTCATTGCGTCTTTGAACGATTCGTATACTTCCGGAGTAACCGATGAATTTATTAAGCCTATAGTCGCAGTGGATCAATTTGAACAGCCACTCGGGCTCATTGAACCCGGTGATGCAGTGCTTTGCTTTAACTTCCGCACTGATCGATGCAGAGAAATTACCGTTGCTCTGACGCAAAAGGACTTTCATGAGCAAAACATGCACAGGATGGATCTCTATTATGTCACAATGACCAATTACGATGATACTTTTCAGAATGTTCATGTTATTTATGACAAAGACAATCTTAAAAATACACTTGGAGAAGTAGTCGCCAATGCAGGAAAACATCAAATTCGAATTGCCGAAACAGAAAAGTACCCACATGTTACTTTCTTCTTTTCCGGAGGGCGAGAAGCTCCGTTTCCCGGTGAAAATCGGATCATGATTCCATCCCCGAAAGTAGCAACCTATGATCTTCAACCCGAAATGAGCGCTCGCGAAGTCACAGATGCAATTTGTTCAGAGCTCGAAAAGGGAGAAGCAGATTTTGTCTGTCTCAATTTTGCAAATGCAGATATGGTGGGTCACACCGGCATATTTGAAGCTGTCATCCGGGCAGTTGAAACTGTTGACACCTGTGTTCAACGTGTTGTTGATACCGGCAGAAAAAATGGCTATTCCTTTTTGATCACTGCCGATCACGGGAATGCTGATTACATGGTCAATGAAGATGGGTCACCGAATACAGCACATACTACGAACCCCGTTCCATTATTTTTGATCGACGATGATTACAAGAAAATCAGCAAGGGCCGATTGGCAGATCTGGCGCCTACCATTCTAACACTTCTTGGATTGGAAATTCCATCAGAAATGACAGGAAAGGTCTTAGTTGAAGCGAAGCTTCCAATCAATTCTGAGAGAAAACTGAATTGAAAATCATTTATTTGAGTTCACTGAGAATTTCCGGAATCGCCCTCTGGCCATTTATTTTTATCAAGCGAGAATTTAAATCCGATCCGGTTTTGCTGAATCATGAACGAATTCATATTCGTCAACAGAAAGAATTGTTCCTCATCTTTTTTTATTTCTTCTATTTCACACATTACCTTATTAATCTCATTCTCTATCGCAATCACAAAATCGCCTATCGAAATATTATTTTCGAACGTGAAGCATATGCTTGCGAGAAGGATCTTGTGTATCTGAGTAAGAGAAAAATATTCAATTTTATGAAATTCATTAAATAAATCGATCCTTAGCGAGATCAAAGGATTGTATGTGATTTCAGCTATTTCAATACATTTGCAAGATTAAAATCATCTCAAAATCTTTCCAACCTTATGACAACTACTGACTATATCCGCACGCATGAAAAACGATTTCTGGAAGAACTTTTTGAACTACTCCGAATCCCATCTGTAAGTGCCGATAGCAAATACGCTCCTGATGTAGCCCGTGCAGCTGAATTTATCAAAACAAAATTACTTGACGCCGGAGCCGACACTGTAGAAATCTGTCCAACCAAAGGTCATCCGATTGTATACGGTGAAAAAATCATAGACCTTAAACTTCCTACTGTGATTGTTTATGGCCACTATGATGTACAACCAGCAGATCCGGTGAATCTTTGGGAAACACCACCGTTCGAGCCAGTCATTCGTGATGGAAAAATATTCGCACGTGGCTCCTGTGACGACAAAGGTCAAGTGTACATGCATGTGAAAGCGTTTGAACTGATGATGCAAACAAAATCACTTCCCTGCAATGTAAAGTTCATGATCGAAGGGGAGGAAGAAGTTGGTTCTGCAAACCTTGGACAATGGGTTCGAGATAATAAAAAGCGACTGGCAGCAGATGTTATTCTGATATCAGATACATCTATCCTTGCAAATGATCTTCCCTCATTGGAAGTTGGTTTGCGGGGTTTGAGTTATATTCAGGTTGAAGTTAGCGGGCCCAATCGTGACCTGCATTCAGGTGTTTATGGGGGTGCTGTTGCAAATCCAATTACTGTATTGTGTGAAATGATTGCTTCCATGAAAGACAAGAACAATCATATTACCATTCCGGGTTTTTATGATGCTGTGGAGGAGTTGTCTGCGGCAGAACGAACAGAATTAAACAAAACTCCTTTTGACCTGGAAGAATACAAAAAAGATCTGGGCATTTCAGACATCCATGGTGAAACCGGTTACACAACACTTGAACGTACCGGCATCCGCCCTACACTCGAGCTCAACGGAATTTGGGGCGGTTACATTGGAGAAGGTTCCAAAACGGTATTGCCGTCGAAAGCCTTTGCAAAAATCAGCATGCGACTTGTACCCAATCAATCATCCGAGAAAATTACCGAATTGTTCAGCAAACATTTCAAAAGCATTGCTCCAAAATCCGTCACAGTTGAAGTGCATCCGCATCATGGTGGTGAGCCGGTTGTTACACCGACTGATTCTGTTGCTTTCAAAGCAGCGAGCATGGCAATGGAACAAACCTTTGGAAAGAAACCAATTCCAACACGTGGGGGTGGAAGTATTCCAATTGTTGCACTTTTCGAAAAAGAGCTTGGCTTAAAATCTGTACTGATGGGGTTTGGTCTCGACAGCGATCTCATCCATTCACCGAACGAACACTATGGTGTATTCAACTTCCTAAAGGGAATTGAAACCATTCCCTTGTTCTTTGAAAACTTTGCAGCATTGAGCAAAAAATAAAAACAGAGTGAAAAAAGCTCCCTGAACCAATCGGGGAGCTTTTTTATTTTCCTGAAATGCTTCAGCTTTTTTTGTTGATCAGATACACTCCACCGAGAATTCCACCCAGGCCGGCCAGATGAAGGTAGCCCAGAGATTCGTGATCCGCGAGTCCCCATACTGTGGCAACTATGGGAATAAGATAGGTAACAGAAGAGGCGACGAGAGCTCCGGAAATTTTTATCAATTTGTTAAACAGAACTGTCGAAAGTGCTGTGCTTAATAATCCGAGGAGCACAATGCAAAGCATACTGAACCCGGCTCCTTCTGTAACCCGGGTACGATGGATGAAATCAGTGCTGAACAGATAAATGCCCATGGGCACTCCTGCAATAAACAATGCAAAACCAGTTGTTCGGATAGATCCGAGATCGGTAAGGTAGGAGCGAATCACATTAACGCTCAAGGCATAGCAAATTGTTGCAGCAACTATATACCAGACAAACAAAGGATTTCCCTGGAGCCCACCACCTGATCTCCCAAAAATCAGGAGTACAGCACCAAGCAGTCCAATCAGCAATCCGCTTATTCTGTTCCTCCCTCCTTTCATTCCAAAGAAAAGCATCCCAGCAATCAAAGTAAAGATTGGTGTAAGAGAATTAATCATGCCTGCTACTGCGCTGCTTATATTTGTTTCAGCAAGAGGAAAGAGAATTGCCGGAATACCATTTCCCAGAAATCCGGTTGCTGCGAGATATTTCCATTTCGACTTTTCAATTTTACCAAACGAGCGAAAAATAAATGGGAAGAGAGCGATTGCAGCAACAAAAATCCGGATGGCTCCAACTTGAAAAGGAGTATACACATCAATTCCTTTCTTGATCAGGATGAATGAACTTCCCCAAATCACAGCAAGAATTGCAATCAGTACATAGGATTTATTTTTAGGAGCTTCTGCCATATCCCTCAATTCGAAAAAATGAATTGGATCCTTTGAATTATTTTCACTTTGAAAAATATTTTTTAACGGATTTCCTTGCTCCTTTTTTTACAACCTTTTTTGCTTCAGTTTTATCTTTCCGTTCGTGAAATGCACCCTGATATGTAGGGTCTTCCTTCCTACGTTGCATGTCAACTTCCCGGAGAATCACCTGTTGCTCTTCGTACGGAGTCACCGGTTGATCGATTTCGTCCGGCATGGATAGCACAGGAATTTTTTGTCCGATTAGTTTTTGAATTTTCTTGAGGTGGTATTCATCATTCGGTGCACAAAAAGTAATGGAATCACCTGTACGGAAGGCCCTGCCTGTGCGGCCAATACGATGAATATAATCTTCATAAATAAGCGGAACATCAAAATTAATTACATGGCTTACTTCTTCGATATCTATTCCGCGTGCGGCAACATCAGTTGTCACCAGGAAACGAACTTCTTCGTCTTTGAATGATTGAATCGAATTCACACGTGTATTCTGGTCTTTATTTCCATGAACAACGCGAACAAATTCTTCACCGTACTTGCGGGTGAGGTAGCGTGACAAATTCGTTGCCGTATTTTTTGTTTTACAAAACACAATCACTTTTCGGAAAGCCGGATCTTCGATTAAGTATTCAAGTAAATTAATTTTTGTTCGAAGATTTGGAACAAAATAAACAACCTGAGAAACTGTACGTGCAGTTTTAATTTCCGGAGCAACCCTGATTTCCGTGGGAGAAACAAGAAAATTCTGTGTAATGCTTTTAACTTTTTCATTCCAGGTAGCTGTAAAGAGCAGGTTCTGTCTTTTCCTTGGAACAACTTCAAGAATCCGATCGATTTGCCTCTTGAAACCCATGTCGAGTAATCGTTCAGCTTCATCCATGATAAAAGTTCGCACTTCTTTCAAGTTCACATGTCCCGGAAGGTAGAGGTCCATCAATCGACCGGGTGTAGCAACGAGAATATCAATTCCTTTTTTAAGTGCTTCGACCTGTGGCTTCATCCCTACTCCACCATACACAGCCATGAATCTCAAGTCGGTATTCTTTGCAAACATACGGATGTGCTCAGCAACCTGCATAGCGAGTTCACGGGTTGGAACAAGTATTAATGCTCGTGGGTCATGGCCTTGCGCATACTTGATCTTCATCAATACCGGCAACAGATACGCTGCAGTTTTTCCTGTTCCTGTTTGAGCAATGCCCAGGACATCACTTCCTCCAAGGATTAATGGAATCGCTTTGCATTGGATTGTAGTGGGTGTTTCAAATCCGGCCTCTGCAATAGCAGTAAGCAATTGTTTATTTAATTTAAAATCAGAAAAAGAGATAGAATTCGAGCTCATTGCGAAGCAAAGCTAAGGGCTTCGGAGTGTTAATTCTAATTACCGGAAAAATAATTCAGTTCATTGAATAAAAAAAAGCCCCGCCTATAGAGCGGGGCTTTGTCTAAATTCAGGATTACCAGATTTTTGCACGGATAGAATCAGGACGGAACAAACCGTCACCTTCCTGGATTCCAAATGCTTTGTAAAACTGATCAATATTGCTCAAAGGACCGTTTACACGGTATTGTGCAGGAGAATGTGGATCTGTAACAATTCGCTGAGCAGCCGCTTCCGGACGGATATTCCCTGCCCAGATGGCTGCGAATCCAAGGAAGAAACGTTGTTCCGGAGTGAGTCCATCAATTTTCTCATTTCCTTTTCCTTGTTTGGTTCTTTTGAATGCTTCATAGGCGATTGTGATGCCTCCAAGATCTGCAATGTTTTCACCCAAGGTCAGGTGACCGTTCACATTCAGGGTATCCAACACAGTGTAGCCGTTGAATTGATCGATAATCAGTTGAGCTTTGGTCATGAACTTGGCAGAATCTTCAGGCAACCACCAGCTGTTGAGGTTTCCTTTCGCATCAAAATTTCTTCCCTCATCATCGAAACCATGCGTGATTTCATGACCGATAACAGCACCAATTCCGCCATAGTTTACAGCATCATCAGCATCTTTGTTAAAGAAAGGAGGTTGCAGAATTCCGGCAGGGAAAACGATTTCGTTGTTGGACGGATTGTAATACGCATTCACAGTTGGTGGAGTCATTCCCCATTGTGTCTTGTCCACTGGTTTGCCAATTTGTTGAATCATGAATTCATAATTCCATGCCGTTGCATTCATCAGATTTTGGAAAAAATTATCCCGTGTAATTTCCAAGCCGGCATAATCTTTCCATTTGTCAGTATACCCGATTTTACGCGTAATGGAATGTAATTTTTCGAGTGCTTTCTTTTTCGTGACATCACTCATCCAGTCGAGCTTTTGAATTCGCTCGTCATAAACTGCCATGAGATTCGCAACCAGTTCATCAGCTTTTTTCTTTGCATCCGGTGGGAAATATTTTGCAACGTAAAGTTGTCCTAAGGCATCACCAACCAGACCGTCACACAATGAAACCATTCTCTTCCAGCGAGGCTGAATTGCTTTTTGTCCATTCAAAACCTGGTTGTTGAAATAAAAATCTTGCATCACCAAATCGTTGCTCAATACATTGCCTGCGAGATTCAACAGATTCCATTGCAAATAAATTTTCCAGTTCGCAAGAGAATTGGATTTCATCTGAACTTCAAGTTCCTTTAAAAAATCAGGTTGTCCCAACACGAGGTAGTCATATTTCCCATGAACATTCATCATGTCCATCATTTCTGTCCATTTGATACTTGGTGTAAGAGCATCGAGATCAGCAAGTGTAACTTTATTATATGTCTTGAAAGGATCACGAAGCTCGGTGCGGGTCATGGACGAGCCTGCAAGTTTTGTTTCGATTCCCATTACAACATCTGCATTCTTCTTTGCTGTTGCAGCATCGAGTCCATACAGTTCGAACATTTTTGTAACGTGTTTAACAAACTCCTCGCGAATCATTTTAGAACGGTCATCCCCTTTGAGATAATAATCGCGGTCAGGCAAAGACAAGCCTCCCTGAATTACCTGCGGAACGACAACCTCACTATTTTTGGGATCCTGTCCTGCGTAAAAGCTGAACATAGGATTGGCTCCCCAGGTTTGCAACTTTGCAATGTAGGAGAGCACGCCCTTCATGTCGTTTAATTTTTCGATGCTGCTCATCTCACCTTTAATCGGCAGGACTCCTTCTTTCTCAATTTTTGCAGTATCCATTGCGCTGAACCAGAAATCACCGACCAATTGTTCAGGACTTCCTTTGGCAGCGCTTTGATTTGCTGCGGCAGCTTCCTGAATCTCACGAAGGTATTTCCTGTTGTTATCGCTGAGGATACTAAAAGATCCCCAACGAACCTGATCAGCAGGGATCGGATTCGCTTTAATCCAACCTCCATTGGCGTAATGGAAGAAATCATTCCGTGGGCTCACTGTAGAATCGAAGCTTGCCAGATTGATGCCTACACCTTTTTTCGCTTCACTCTGTGTACAGCTGTAGAAGATTGCAGCAGTTGCAATCGCAGTTGCAGATACTGCAAGAATTGTTTTTTTCATCTGATGTTGTTGAATTTTTTTTTGGAAATACAAAAGTCAAAGAAAAGCCCAGAGCGCGCTTGAGATTAACCTTTTGTTAACAAGAAGTATGTCCTGTAGGTCAACATTTTAATCGATTTCATTGAGAAGAAAATCCATGGGGTCTCCTGTGGAATTAATTGGAAAATCAGAATCCTGACAGAATAAAACCCGATTGAGGAACTTCCTTTGGCTTTTTTCACGGAATGCCGTAGGTTTGTGGTATGAAAGTTTGGAAAGAGTCGTTTTGGTTTATCCTTGTACTCCTTTTCGTTTCATGTGAAAATGATCTTGATAAGGTCAAATTGTATGGAAAAAGCGAGAAATCACCTTCAGAGTCTGCGAAAAACATCAAAATTCTATACAGTGATTCGGCCCGTGTTCAGGTGGAATTAACGGCTCCGGTTCTTGACAGATATGAGTCGGAAAATCCGTATATTGAAATGCCCAAAGGCTTGCGTGCAATTTTCTATGACAATCAGCTGAATGTGAAAAGCAAACTGGATGCAGATTATGGAATTCGTACTGAACGGGATCAGAAAATGGAAGCACGAAGAAATGTGGTTGTTGTCAATCAGAAAGGCGACCGGTTGAATACTGAACATCTAATCTGGGACGAACAAAAACAGAAATTGATCAGTGACGAATTTGTGACGATCACAACTAAAGATGAAATCATCTACGGTGACGGTTTCGAAGCCAATGAAGATTTCACTAAATATAAAATATTTAAACCCAAAGGAACTTTTTCCTTTAAACAATCAACTCATGCTAAGGATTCTTGAAATCTCCTGGTTGTTGATTTCGGTTGCGACCGGAACGATCTCCGCATATCAGTTTGTCACCGACGGATGGCAGGCTGCAATTTGGATGTTGGCGATTACGGGTGTTGCATTACTCATGTATACTGTACGAAAGAAACAAAGGGTAAGAATGGAGCAACATCAACGGGAACAGGATGGGACGAAGTACCACTAGGAGTTATGAGTTTTGAGTTGGGAGTTATGAGTTGGGAGTTGGGAGTTTTCAATTATGAATTATGAATTAGGAGTGGTCATGGAAATTATTTAGAAGCTTCAAAATAATCAATAAAATCTACCGAATCACTCGATTACGTAATAACTCAATAACTTAATAACCTAATAACTTAATAACCTAATAACTTAATATCCGAATCAACCAATAACAATCAACCAAATTTTTCCTTCGTATATTCGCCCCGGTTAATTTTCAGAAATGTCGAATTGGAGTATCATCCTGCTTACCCTTTTGTGTTCCGCTTTTGCCGCGGGTAGTGAAATCGCTTTCATTTCTGTAAACAAACTACGCATAGAACTGGATAGAAGTCAGGGTAGTTTTGCTGCACGAATCATTTGGAAATTTGTTAAGCGTCCTTCGAATTTTATTGCGACGATGTTGATTGCAAACAACATTGCCCTTGTCATTTACGGTACGATCATGGCGGAAGACATTCTTAGGATGGATGTTCTGCGAAATTACCTTCCACGTCAGTTGCACGGAGAAGGAATGCTCCTGATCATACAAACTTTTCTCAGTACATTAATCATCCTTGTAGCCGCAGAATTTATTCCGAAGGTTCTCTTTCGAATTAATCCGAACGGAATACTGCGCATCCTGGCTATTCCTTTGCAGTTCATGTATTACTTGTTATATCCGGTGATGTGGGTAATTATTGGCTTGTCGAGGTTCTTTATGCGCACAATATTCCGGATCGATTTTGTAGAAGAAAGACCTCTTTTCGGAAGAGTAGATCTCGACTTTTACATTCGTGAACTGACCAGCAAAAACAGCCAGGTTGAAGAAATGGATACGGAGATTCGCATTTTTCAGAATGCACTTGATTTCAAAGAAGTCAAAGTGAGAGAATGCATGGTCCCAAGAAAAGAAATCAGTGCTTTGGATGTAACGGAATCTATCAACTCATTGAATAAATTGTTCATTGAAACGAAGCTCTCGAAAATTCTGATATACCGTGATTCCATCGACAATATCATCGGGTTTGTCCATTCTTCCGAGATGTTTAAAAAGCCGGCTGAAATTGTTCAGGTTTTATTGCCCGTTAGTATTGTCCCGGAAGTGATGAGTGCGAATGAATTGCTGAAACAATTTACCAACCAGCACCGAAGTGTTGCTGTCGTCGTTGATGAATTTGGTGGAACTGCAGGCATGGTAACTATCGAAGATGTGATCGAAGAAATTTTCGGTGAGATTCAGGACGAGCATGATATTCCTGAAGAGACAGAGAAGAAAATAAATGACAAAGAATACCTGCTTTCTGGCCGACTTGAAATTGATTACCTGAATAAAAAATATGATCTTGGTATTCCGGAACACGAATCCTATGAAACTCTGAGCGGATTCATTTTTCACAACCACGAGAACATCCCGGAAGCCGGTGAAGAAATTGTCATTCCACCGTATACTTTTGTTGCCGTAAAAATGACAAACAACCGGATTGAACAAGTGAAACTGAAGATCAATCCGGAAATTTAATTTCTATTGCATAATTTTTTTTAGAGAAAGATATTAAAAACGTCTAACGTTTCTTTTCCTTTTTCGTATGCCCTTCCCTGCCTGGAAAATGGATTTCATGCATACAAATGCTTAATCCTCTGTTACTATAGAACTTGGCAAATTGCCCCGCTTATTGTATATTCGCCCCTCATTTTATGGAAATGATAGTTTAAGTCTTTGCAATATATTGATTATCAATATATTGCATTGAAACTAAAGAGAAACCTCAGAAATTAACTTCAAACAAAAATAATTTATGGCAGTAATTGGCAGAATCCGGAAACGCGTTGGTTTATTAATCGTGTTTGTCGGTATTTCGATGCTCCTCTTCATCCTCGGTGACCTTGTTACTTCAAACACGGGTTTATTAAACCGGAACAGTGATGTAGTAGGTGTAATTGGTGGTGAAAAAGTTCGGTACTCGGAATTTGAAAAACGAGTAGAGCAAATGACCGAGAACTATAAACTGAATTCCCGGACAGAAAACATCGACCAGAACACTCAGGACATGTTGCGTGAGCAAGCCTGGAGTATGTTCATCAATGAAAATACATTGGGTCAGGAATACAAAAAGCTTGGTCTTTCTTGTAGTTCCGAAGAACTCTACGAAATGTGCACCGGTCCAAATGCACATCCTCAGGTGAAGCAAGCATTCACTGATCCAAAGACCAATATCTTCGATCCGAATGCGGTTGTAAAATTCCTTAAGGATCTTCCTAACCGTGAAGAGAGTGTTCAACGTCAATGGAAACAATTTGAAGATGCGATTCGTGATGAGCGCATTGCGAATAAGTACAAAGATCTCATCAAAAACGGAATGTTTGTTTCCTCCGCTGAAGCCAAAGAAGCATATACAGACGTACAAAAAACAGCGAGCATTCGCTTTGTACGTCTCGACTACAATACTGTTCAGGATAGCTCTGTAAAAGTAGAAGAAAGTGACCTGCTTGCTTACTATAATTCTAACCAAAACAAATACAAGCAGGCTGAAACGATGCGCAAAATTGAATACGTCGCATTCGATGTTCAACCTTCTGCAGACGATCGTCAGAAAGTAAATGAATGGGTTACCAAAAAGCATGAAGAGTTTGCTGCAAGTACAAATGCAATTTCCTTCGTAGCACAGAACAGTGATTCTCCTTTTGATTCAACGTATCACGCGAAAGGAACAAAACCAAATCTGGATACCTTGTTCAATGCTCCGATTGGAACTTTGATTGGTCCTTACGATGAAGGTGGAGTAATGAAATTGTCGAAATCAACTGCTGAGAAATTTGTTTCTGATTCTGTAAAAGCTCGTCACATTCTTATCAAGATTGAAAACAATGATACTGCAAGAGCCATGACTCTCGCTGACAGTTTGAAAAGTGCTTTGAAAAAAGGTGCAAAATTTGCTGACATCGCTACACGTTTTTCACAGGACCAGGGTTCAGCTGCAAAGGGTGGCGATCTCGGCTGGTTCAAAGCAGGCCAAATGGTAAAGCCATTTAACGATGCTTGTTTTGATGGAAAGAAAGGGGATATGCCAATTGTTATTTCTCAATTCGGAATTCACCTGATTGAAGTAATGGAAAAAGGTGCTGCTTCCCGTCAGATTCAAATTGCTACTGTTGATCGCAAAGTTGAGCCTTCACAGAAAACCTACGACGAACTCTTTAATAAGGCCAATCAATTTGCTGCAACAAACAACACAAGCGAACTCTTCGACAGTGCGGTTGTGAAACAAGGCCTGAACAAAAGAATTGCAGACAATATGCGTGAAACAGACAAAAGTATCCCGGGTTTAGAATCTCCGCGTGAATTGGTGCGTTGGGCTTACCAGGCAAAAAAAGGCGATGTATCCAAAGCCTACACTTTTGGCGACAAATATGTAATTGCACATCTTGTTGATATCAAAGAAAAAGGAATCCTTCCAATGGAAGAAGTACTTGAACAGGTAACTGCTGAAGCACGCAAACAAAAGAAAGCAGAAATGCTTATCGAAAAAATGAAAGCTACCGGTGCTACAAATGTAGATGACATGGCGAACAAACTGAATGTTACTGCCGGTGATGCCGACAATGTCAGCTTCCAGAATCCCTATATCCCGGGTATTGGAAATGAACTGAGTGTTGTAGGAACCATTTTCGGAATGAAGGCAAGTCAGATGTCAAAACCCCTCAAAGGCGACAATGCTGTTACTGTTATTTTCATCAAGTCATTCAAAGAACCTGCACCAACTACAGATTATTCTGCCAACATTAAACAAATCCTTGACCAACGCAAATCACGCAGTGATTATGAATTGCAAAATGCCTTGAAGGAAAAAGCGAATGTGGAGGATAACAGAGGACGGTTTTATTAGACTGTAGAATTTAGATTGTAGATTTTAGATTTTAAGTACAAAAACATAAAAAAAGTCCCGGTTTGTAGCCGGGACTTTTTTTATGTTTCAAACAGATTAGCAAAGTCATTACCTTTTATTCTAACCCAATTTTCAAACTCCTGTTGCTTGCACCACGAACCTGGTACCTTGTACCTAATACTTAATACCTTTATTTCATTTCTCAGAGCCCATCAATGAATAACCTTATCGGTACCACCGGCATGGCAACTGTTACACGAATTTGACCGACGGGAAGAGCTGTATGTATTTTGACCATCGGCATCGTAGGAAGCCCAAAGCCATCCACCGTCTGAGCGTGAATCACCAGGAGCCTTGAACATTACATCGCGACCGGTTACAGTACCTGAAGGATCAAGATACTCTTTCACCAAAATTGAATTGGCAGGAAATACTGTCGGCAAAGTGTGAAAAGAACCATTGCATGCGTTTGCAGCAACCCGGTTCATTCGCAAACGAAAGGCAGGTGTGTTTTGCAATCGTGCGTCTGTGCTGTGCGCATCTACATTCACGAGGTCTTCGGATTGTACCATGCTGATTAATGCTTCATCAGAAACACCAGCCGAATCATCTTTCTCGCGAGAGCAAGATGCTACTACCAATACAAATGCTACGGCCGAAAGAGTTAAGAGTAATTTGTTTTTCATGATCCTTAGGTTTTATGTTAACGAAAGATAAATGGCGATCCCTGATTAATTGTCGTGGAATTGTCAGGCTTCATGTTGAAGATGAAGGGATTACAAAAACTTGCGATTTTGCAGAATTTTGAAAGCTAATTTTTTCAAACACATGAAAACCCTTCTTAACATAAATGGAAAAAACCTGGAATCGAAATGTTAAAAACGCAGTATTGAATCTTTGCTTCCCCTGAGAAATCAGGTCAATCTTTTGAATCAGAATACTTGAGAAAACGGGCGATTTACCTGAGTATCTGTAGTCGGTACGCGTCCAGTTTTATAAAAATAAAAAGCAGAATAGTGAAGGACCACAGTGAGGATCCACCGTAACTGAAGAAAGGCAATGGAATTCCTATTACCGGAGCGAGACCAATTGTCATTCCAATATTGATCATAAGATGGAAGAATAAAATGGAAGCTACACCGTATCCATAAATTCTTGAATATTGCGATCGTTGTCTTTCGGCTACATAAATAATGCGTGCCAACAAAGCCATAAACAGACTGATTACTACAAAACTTCCGACGAATCCCCACTCCTCACCCACTGTACAGAAAATAAAATCGGTGCTTTGCTCAGGTACGAAATCATACTTTGTTTGTGTGCCTTGCAGAAAACCTTTGCCCCAGAATTCACCGGAACCAATAGCAATTTTACTCTGGTTCACATTGTAACCTGCTCCTTTGAGATCTGTTTGTTTGCCGAGTAAGACATCGATACGTGTACGTTGGTGCAATTGCAAAACGTTGTTGTAAACATAATTAACACTGAACACAACAGAGGATGCAAGCAATGCACCGATCACAATTACCATGATGTTCTTTCGCGTTTTTCGTATCAGAAAAAAGAAAAGGAGCGCGATACCTCCGATAATGCCAAACAGTTGAAGCTTGGGCACGAGTAAGGTTAGAACAAAAAGTACGATGGTGAGAAAGCCAAGCAGCAGAATATTTCCGGACAATCCTTCACGGTACAGTACAAATATAAATGCACCGAAAACCAATGCAGAACCGGTATCGTTTTGCAAGAGCACAATTGCCATGGGTACACCAAGAAGTATAAGGGAAGTAATCTTCGTACGCATGTCCTGCATGCGGATATCCAATGTGCTCAGGTATTTCGCCAAAGCCATATTGGTTGCAAACTTTGCGAATTCAGCAGGCTGCAATTTAAAAGATCCGATATCAATCCAACCGTAGGATCCTTTTACATCACGTGAAAATGCAAAAGTAGACAGTAGTAACAACAGCATCGCCCCATACATCGGATACGAGAAGGCAGCATAAAATTTCCCATCGATTACAAGGATCATCAAGGCCAACACAAGTGAACCGGCTATCCAGATGGTTTGCTTTCCGTAACTCTGACTGAGATCGAAGATACTTTGATGCTCTTCATTGTAAACTGCAGCATAAATATTCAGCCAACCCATGATCACCATCAGGAGAAACATACCGACCATCAGCCAGTCCAGGTTTTGCAATATGCTTTTTTCGTTCCGCAAGGATTCTTAGTCTTTTTTCAGTGTGCGTGCTGCAGCTGAAACAATCACTGCTTTAGTTTTTGTTTTGGTACTATCTTTTTTCTGTTCCGCTTCCTTTTTCTCCATGTAGATTTTGGGTTGGATTACCCCTTCCAGCATACGTTTTTCAATTTGCGGTCTGGAGATAGAATCAGAAAGGTATTTCTCGATCATCAAACTTGCAATTGGAGCACCCCAATCGGATCCCCAGCCACCATTTTCCACCATAATCCCAATGGCAATTTTTGGATTCTCACGCGGCGCGAAGCCAACAAACAAAGAGTGATCTCTTCCATGTGGGTTTTGAGCCGTACCTGTTTTACCGCAAATAGTAATGCCTTTAATTTTTGAACCTGCTGCAGTTCCTGATTCCACAACACTTTCCATTCCTTCGATCACGATGTCGTAATACTTCGGATCAATATCTGTATGGTTCTTCTCCGCAAATCGCTTCTCAGGATACTGGCTTTCATTAATCTTTTTTAGAATGTGTGGAATGTAAAAATACCCTTTGTTTGCGATGATGCACATTGTATTTGCCATCTGCAGAGGAGTAATCCCCAATTCCCCTTGTCCGATAGAGAGTGATACAACTGTAGAAGATTTCCATCTTCCCTTTCCAAAATATTTATCGTAATAAGCAACCGTAGGAACATTCCCCTTCAGCTCTTGTGGTAAATCGGAGAACAGTCGTTTTCCGATTCCAAAAGTTAAAACGTGATTACGCCAAACCTCATAACCTTCTTGTGTAGATGAAAACCGTTTTTGATCCACGATACTTCGAAACACATAACAATGATAAGTATTACAGGAGTGAGCAATCGCACTTTCAAGTGCCAGTGAACCATGACGTGCATCGCATTTTACTGTCTGGCTTCCCATATGATATCCACCGTCACAATAATAACTGGTTTGTGCATTCAACACACCTTCCTGTTCACCGATCAAATCATTAATCAATTTAAAAGTAGATCCGGGAGGATAGTAAGCCATTAATGCCCGGTTGAACAAAGGCTTCACCGGATCTTTTAACAGCAATGCATAATTTTTTGTCCGGGCACGACCAACCAGGAGATTCGGATCATACGATGGATTACTTACGCAGGCAAGAATTTCACCTGTGGAAGGTTCAATGGCTACAACAGCACCAACTTTATTAGCAAATAATCTTTCTCCATATTCCTGTAAGTCACGGTCAAGTGACAAAGTGAGATTTTTTCCTGCAACCGAAGCGGTGTCATATTTTCCATTCATATAACTGCCTTTCTCTCGGTTGAACACATCCACCATCACCCTCCTGCTTCCGCGTTCTCCTCTGAGCATTGCTTCATAGGACTGTTCTATTCCACTCTTCCCAATGTAATCACCATCTCTGTAGTATGGATTCTTACGTGTGATGGCACTGTCTACTTCACCAATATAACCAAACAAATGGGCAGCAATAGGAGTAGGATATTTACGAAGTGTACGGGGCTGCACAAAGAACCCCGGAAATTTGTATAATTTTTCTTGTAGCGTCGCATAGGTTTCAACGGAAAGCTGTTTTTCAAACAAGGATGGCTTTACCGGTGAATAAGCTCTCGCCTTGAGATATTTTTCAGTGTATTCCTCAGTAGTAATTCCGATCAAGCTGCACAATTCAAGTGAATCGGCCATGTGTTTCGCCTGTTTGGGGATTATCATCAGATCGTACACCGGTTCGTTGTATACCAGCAATTTCCCTTTTCGATCATAGATCAATCCGCGTGAAGGATATTCTATTACCAGACGTTGCACATTGTTATCTGCCGAGGTTTTATAAGTATCATCAATGACCTGAATATAAAACAGCCGTATCAGATAAATTAACCCGACGGAAAAAAAGATAAAATAAATAACCGTTTGCCTACCCGATGAGACGTTCATGTCGTTTTGTGGATCTTCCGAAAAGATATTGTCCGAGTAGAATAATTATCACCGTGATTGCCGAATTAAGGATGGCTTTCAGCAGTGTGATAAAAAATTCACTGAACCTGAATACCTCCACATAAAAATACACGAGATGATGCAACATCACGAGAATGGAAATATAAGTTATAAACCATTTAAAACCCATCACTTGAGGTGTGAGACTGGTTTCAACCTCGTAGCCATCCCGTGGTGCAATCAATCGAAGAATACCCGGACGGGCGAAAGCAACAAAAACAGAAGCTGCGGCATGCATACCACTGGTATTTCCAAACATATCAATGGTGAGACCAATCAACAGTGCAAGTACAAGCAATAACCACCGCGGTGTTTCTATCGGCAACATGAGGATAAACAAGATGTAGACATAGGGATTAAAATATCCGCTCCATTGAATATGGTTCAAGACGAGAACCTGGATTGCAACCAGGAACAGGAAACGAAAAACATTCCTTAGAATTTTAATGATCATTAGTTTGTGCTTCTTCTAATTTTCTTTGCTCTTCCTTGAATAAATTACTCACAATGTATACATATGTAAGATTCGCAAAACTCGTTGACAATTTCACTTCTATTTCCTGAAAGTTATCTCCGGAATTCGGATCGACTTTATCTACCGTACCGATCATGATTCCTTCCGGAAAGATGGCAGAGAACGAACTGGTGATAATGGTATCGCCCAAATTAATCTTTACATGCTTTGCAATATCATTGAGAGAACCGTGAGTCGGATCAGTTCCGTCCCAAACCATGGAACCGATGTACCCGTTTTTTTTAAAGCGTGCACTTATTTTACAATCCTTATGTAAAAAAGACAAAACCGAACAATAGTGTTCCGAAACGTCTTTCACAATCCCAACAATACCTTCTGCAGAGACAACGCCCATTTCAGGGTGGATTCCCTGCAAGGAACCTTTGTTGAGCGTGAGGTAGTTGTTCCGTCTATTGATAGAATTGTTTACCACATTCGCTGCCATGAATGTGTATTGCTGTTTATGAATTGAATCGACATTCAATTGTTTCAATACACTATCGATGTAAAATACATCCGGAACGATTGTTCGCAAAGAAGCATTCTGTCTGGACAATGCATCATTGGTAGTGCGCAGGTTGATGTATTGTGTGACCGCACTCACCATAGTATTGACTTCAGCAGCTATAGTATTTGTTGAATTGATAAAACTCGCCCTCTGAAAATTATTGTTCTGAACAATCAGGTAGCCGCTGAACGCTTCCAGCACCAGAAAAAAGATGAAGAAATTATATCTCCAAAGAAAGAGGAAGAGGTTACGCACGCGTTTGGATTCAGCTAGGTTCCGAAATACAGTTTAGTGTTCCGGGTTCAGAGTTCCGTGTTCTGGCTTCAGAGTTTCGTGTTCCGGGTTCCGGGTTCAGAGTTCCGTGTTCTGGGTTTAGGTTCCGTAATCTAAATTTTGAGCTCTGTAATCAGTGTACAGTATTTTACTTACAAGGTAAATGTTCAGACGAACAGGTTTTAATTTCTCGGTATTATCAATTGCGATAATGTAACCCCAACCTTGAACTTTAAACCCTGAACATTGAACCCAATTAAGGTATAAGGAATTTAAACCTTCCAATATTCTTCAATGCAATTCCTGTTCCACGCACAACAGCACGCAATGGATCTTCTGCAACGTGAACGGGAAGTTTTGTCTTCATTGCAATTCGTTGATCAAGGCCACGTAGCAATGCACCTCCGCCGGTAAGATAGATTCCGGTACGGTAAATATCTGCTGATAATTCCGGCGGTGTCATTTCAAGTGCTTTCAGAATCGCTTCTTCAACTTTTGAAATGGATTTATCGAGTGCATGCGCTATTTCAGAATAGCTGACGGTGATTTCTTTTGGAATACCTGTCATGAGGTCACGTCCGTGAACGGCAAAATCCGGTGGCGGGTTTTCGAGTTCCGGAAGAGCTGATCCAACTTCTATTTTAATTCTTTCTGCAGAACGTTCACCGATAAGAATATTGTGCTGACGACGCATGTAATCCCAGATGTCGTTGGTGAAACCGTCACCGGCAACACGAATTGATTGATCACAGACAATTCCACCCAATGCGATGACGGCAATTTCACTGGTACCTCCACCGATATCAATGATCATGTTTCCCATGGGTTCCTCCACATCAATACCAATTCCGATAGCAGCAGCCATGGGTTCATGGATGAGATAGACTTCCTTCGCTCCGGCATGTTCAGCAGAATCACGGACAGCCCGTTTTTCAACCTCTGTAATTCCGGATGGAATACAAATACCCATCTTGAGTGAAGGAGTGAAGAGTGCGCCTTTCGGATTGATCATTTTAATCATCCCGCGAATCATGTGTTCCGCTGCATCAAAATCAGCGATTACACCATCTTTCAATGGACGAATTGTCTTGATATTTTCATGCGTCTTTCCATGCATCATCATGGCCTGCTTACCAACGGCAATCACTTTGCCGGTCATCCGGTCGATGGCTACAATTGATGGTTCATCCACTACGACTTTATCATTGTGAATAATCAAGGTGTTTGCCGTACCGAGATCGATGGCAATTTCCTGCGTTAAAAAATCGAACACTCCCATGAATTTTATTTAGGATAGTTGATGGTTAGTAAATATTGAATTTCTCCGAACAAAGGTATGCTTCCTAAACCCGGAATATTAATGTTTAAAATGTCTAAACCCTGTAATCACCATCGCCATTCCGTGCTCATTGCAATAATCGATTGATTCCTGATCTTTGATAGAACCTCCCGGCTGAATCACTGTTTTTATGCCCGCTTTATCCGCAATTTCCACACAATCAGGAAAAGGGAAGAAAGCATCACTTGCCATCACAGATCCTTTCAGATCAAACCCGAAATTCTTCGCTTTTGCAATTGCTTGCTGCAAAGCGTCAACCCGGGAAGTCTGACCGGTTCCACTTGCCAATAATTGCTTGTTTTTAGCAAGAACTATTGTATTTGATTTGGTGTGCTTCACGATTTTGTTTGCAAACTCCAAATCAGATACTTCTACGGCAGTTGGGGCTAATTTGGTTACTGTTTTCATGTCTCGAGCCGACTCCGTTTTCAAATCTCTGTCTTGTTCCACAACACCGTTCAGGAGTGTTCGAAATT
This sequence comes from Bacteroidota bacterium, assembly GCA_016720655.1. Taxonomy (GTDB): domain Bacteria; phylum Bacteroidota; class Bacteroidia; order AKYH767-A; family 2013-40CM-41-45; genus JADKJP01. The sequence goes on along the minus strand of JADKKE010000032.1, from coordinate 593,108 downwards.
GTTTAGCAGACAGCTCAGTACCCTTCTGAACGAGCAGAATGCGGTTTTTCTTTTGTTTAAGCACCTCTAAAGCATCTTTTGAGAATGCCGGTGCAATAAGAACTTCGAAAAACAGCTGATTCATGGCCTCAGCACTTTTACCATCAATTTCACGGTTAACAATAATAATTCCTCCAAAGGCCGAAACAGGGTCAGCAGACAAGGCATCTTTCCACGCTTCTGAAATCGAAGATCGGGAAGCTATTCCGCAAGCATTGTTGTGTTTCAGAATAGCAACAGTAGGTTCCTCAAATTCTTTTATCAGACTTACTGCTGCATCGATGTCAAGAAGGTTATTGTAGGAAATTTCTTTCCCGTGCAATTGTTCAAAGATATCCTCAAATTGGCCATAGAATCTGGCAGCCTGATGAGGATTTTCCCCATATCTCAGAGAACGGGAAGTACGGATACTTTGTTTGAAAACATCAACTGATTTATCTGAATTGAAGTATGCAAAAATAGCAGCATCATAGTGTGAACTGAGTTCGAAAGCCTGAACACACATGCGTTTTCTATCTTCAAGCGATGTTACACCATCCTGGTTGTTCAGGATGTCGGATAGAAATGAATATTGATCACGTGAAGGGATAATCAGCACATCTTTGAAATTTTTTGCAGCTGCCCGAATCAGTGAAATACCTCCAATATCAATTTTTTCAATGATACTCTGTTCATCTGCACCGGAAGCAAGTGTAGATTCAAAGGGATACAGATCAACGATTACCAGATCGATGTTGGGAATTTTATATTCTTCCATTTCTGTGATATCCGAAGAGTTTTCTCTTCGACTCAGAATCCCTCCGAATATCTTCGGGTGTAAAGTCTTCACTCTCCCACCCAAAATAGAGGGGTAATCGGTTACATCTTCCACAGGAACAACGGGCAGTTTGAGCCCTTCGATGAAATCCTGGGTTCCGCCTGTCGCATACAAAGTCACTCCAAGCTCATGAAGCTTGCGGACAATTGGTTCGAGATGATCTTTATGATAAACAGAGATCAGGGCGCTACTGATCTTTTTTGATGATTTCATTCCTCAGAATTCAAGTGCAATTTTATGAAAATTTAAGCGGGGAATTGCCAAGCACTAAAATTAATTTCACAGAGAAAATTGTGTTTTAAATCTCTTCAGGATGATGCTCTTTGAAAGCAATAATCGATTCCAAGGACACGAAATATTCTGTGTTGAAAAAAAATAATCCAGGTACGCTAAGAGCACAATTTTAAAAGGAGCCATGTTCCCGGAGGATTGTCTGAATCCATCAATTCCAACTGAATTAAGAGGCAAAAAATACCGTTAATTTACGTTAAACAGCACGTGCATTTCATCCAGAGTCTTACATTTGTTCCAGCTTATGTCAACGAGATTCTGGCTTTTCATCCGTTTGTTCCGCGAAAGTTTTTTGTTCGCTTTTGAATCTCTTCGGGTCAACAAGCTTCGATCCATCCTTTCTTTACTCGGAATCACAATCGGTATTTTTGCCATCATTGCAATTTTCACAGCGACAGATGCTTTGGAAACAAAAATCCGTGCCGATGTTGCTACCTTGGGGAACAATGTTATTTACATTCAAAAGTGGCCCTGGGTTCCGGAAGATGGTGGAGATGAATATCCCTGGTGGAAGTACATGAACAGACCATTGCCTGGAATAAAGGAGATGAACGAAATTCAGAGAAAGGCTGAGTCAGCAGATGTTTTTTCTTATGTCGCTACCATCAATAACCAAACGATTAAATACGAAAGCAATTCGATCGAAAACGCTCTCGTACTTTGTGTTTCGCATCAATACGATAAGATCAAGGTTCTTGAAATTAAAGATGGAAGATATTTTACAGAAAACGAGAGTAATAGCGGGAAGCCACTTGCTTTGATAGGAGCTGATATTGAAAGCGGACTTTTCCCAAAAGGAGATGCAATTGGCAAGTCCATAATCATTCGGGGCTTTAAACTGAATATTATCGGTGTTGTGAAGAAAGAAGGTAGCAGCATGGTCGGCAATTCATCGGATAACCAGGTGATTGTTCCTGTCAACTTTGCGCGTAACCTCGTGAACCTGAAAAGCGATAATGTCGATCCTTTTGTAATGGTGAAAGCGAAAGAAGGCATCAGCAACATTGAACTTCGCGACGATCTTAGAGGAGGAATGCGCTCCATACGCAAGCTTAAACCAAAAGAAGAAGACGATTTCGCTCTGAACGAAACAAGTCTTTTGAGCAATGGTCTGAAAGACCTCTTCCGTGTGTTGAGTATTGTTGGCTGGATACTCGGCGGGCTCTCTATCCTTGTTGGTGGCTTCAGTATTGCTAATATTATGTTTGTGTCAGTCCGCGAACGAACCCCAATCATTGGGATCCAGAAGTCCCTGGGAGCAAAAAGCTATTTTATCCTTTTGCAATTTCTGGTGGAAGCAATTGTGCTTTGTATTTTTGGAGGGTGTATTGGATTAATCCTGGTTTTCCTGGTCGCAACAGGTGCAACAGCTCTGTTTGAATTTGATTTTGCTCTCACACTTTCGAACATTTCAATGGGCCTGTTAATTTCTGCTTCGATCGGAATCATCAGCGGAATCATTCCTGCCTTAAGAGCTGCTCAAATGAATCCTGTAGACGCAATCCGCGCTTCCTGATCATTCGCTTCCTGCCTGTGAATTGAATTTTTCAACCTGTTTCTGCACAATCTATTCATAATCAAGTACTCAAATGATTATTTGTTCTTTACAATAATGTAAACTAAAGGCAGATCTGCTCATCCTTACATTTCATTTTTTTTTAAGTTTGCCAATACGGTTCTTGATTCCAAAATTCATGCGCAAATATGTTTGAGCGTACTATTTACTTTATTCGATACTTCCGCAATTTCTTCATCCTCTCCTTTCTCTTCTTATTTGGATGTAGTTCTGATCGTCAAGGGGACGAAATAGGAGCTTTAAAAAATACAAGCTATCCGGAAATTTACGAAGTAAGGAAAAATGAAATATTTGTTTCTTCCGGGGTCCGTGGTCCGGAAGATAAATCCGTTTTTCCTCCTCGTATTGCTACTCCCTGGCAGAAATACTCCAGCGGTTCTTCCAACCGTATGGCGATTCTTGTCACCGATACCACTGCATCATGGTTGGGTGTTGCTCATGGTTTGAAATCAATCGGAGTTCCATTCGTAATTACCACAGATTACAGGAAGGCATTGGAGCATCAGGTTGTGATGGTATATCCTGTGATTTCCGGTGCCGCATTATCACCTGATGCATTGCAAGCATTGGCCGCATTTCCAAGAAATGGAGGCACTCTCATTGGAATTCAGGTACTTGGAGCTTTGAACGAAGTTTTTGGCTTCGATGAAGCTATCCCTTCAAAGCAACATTTTGAAATCAATATTAAACCGGATTCTTTCAATATCCTGAATAAAGAATTCACAGACCCAAAAGAAATGAGAATTTCATTGGGCAATAAAGAACGATTTAAAGAGACCATCGGAACTTACAGTTATTCCAAAACTCAGCTTCCTGCCATTGCAACTTACGAAGACAAATCCACCGCTATTTCACAGCGTTTTTATGAATCCGGAAAAGCTTATGCTTTTGGCTTCGACATCGGCTTTCTCATTCTGAAAGCACACAACAACAGGCATGAAGATTTTAACCGTTCTCCGATCAATGATTTCGAACCAACAGTCGATGTGATTCTTCGTCTGTTAAAAAATATCTATCTGGATAGCGACAGAGATGCAACAACGGTGTGTACTGTACCTTACAACAAGAGTCTTTCAGTATGCATTACACACAATATCAATTTCAGAAAAGCACTCGATGAAGCTGTTGATTTTGCCCGTGAAGAAAAAAAACTGGGTATCCATTCAACCTACTTCATTCAAACAAAATACATCCGCGACAGAAGTGCTTCAGTTTTCAATACTAACGAAGACTTTAATAAACTCAGAGAATTATTTGCTCTTGGCATGGATTTACAAAGTAATTCCGTTTCCGGCTCACCCTTGTTTGATCAGTTTGAACAAGGAAGCGGCCAGGAAGTTTATCCGGATTATCGTCCCTATGTGATGGCCTGGGACAAGACGTACAAAGGAACGGTTTTTGGAGAAATGCGTGTGAGTCGTTTTATAATCGATCACTTTGTACCGGTGAACAACAGTATGTGTTTTCGTTCTTCTCATCTCTACACTCCTTTTACATATCCTCAAAGTCTGCTTGCCACAGGTTACCGGTTCAGCAGCTCGGTGTCAGCAAATGGTTCCCTTACCCATCTCCCATTCCAGATGAATTATAACAGGGAATACGATTCAGAAGTCGAAGCATTTGAATTCCCGATGACGGATGATGATGAAATTCCTCCCTACACTTTCGATCGGGCGGCATCAGCAATTCGTCTTGCAAAAAAGATTTCCCGTTATGGCGGATGTTTCATCGGGCAAGTTCACCCCAATTCAATCGGCCTCAAAGTAGAAAAAGCTTTTATTGCGAAAATGGGTGACAATGCCTGGTACGGAACCATTCGAGATTTTGGACTGTGGTGGGCGGCCCGCAATGAAGTTACAATTGATATCAGCAAAGAAGGTGGAAGAAGAGTTGTGATCGTAAATGTCCCAAAACGAATGGAAGGACTTGCTATCATGCTACCCATCCGGTCCACCCCTGTTTCAGTGGAAGGCGGAGGAAAATATTCTGTTGATGGTAAGCTGATTATATTCGAACTTGCGGAAGGTGTGATACGGATTGCACTCGACAATTAATTTCTTTTCGATTTTTGAATCACTCCACTATGCCCAGGATTTTCTGAAGCATGGTATTGGCCTGATCAACGGACTCTATATCCTTCATTGTTAGTGATAGCCTGGATTTTTCCTCTTTCAAGCGGCAACGTTGCGAATTCGTTTGAACAAATTTTAACACACCGGTAAATATTTCCGATTGATAAAAAGGTGAGGTAGGATTGCTTACAAAATAACCTATAAAACGTTTATTCTTCAGGAGAATTTTTTCGAAGCCAAGTTTTTCCGCAAGCCAGCGCAATCGGATCGTATTCAGGAGTTGCTTTGCCGGTACAGGGATGGGTCCAAAACGATCACGAAGTTTGCTTTCATATTCGACCAACTGCTCTTCATTCTGCAGGCTATCCAGATCTTTGTATAATACCAATCGCTCAGTGACGTTATTCACAAAATCCGAAGGAAGCAAAATTTCCAGGTCGGTATCAATCTGGCAATCGGATACGAATTTACGTTCACGAACTTCTTCCTGATACAAAGCAGAGAACTCTGTTTCTTTCAATTCCTGAATCGCTTCATCCAGAATTTTATGATACATCTCAAATCCAATTTCCGAAATGAAACCACTTTGCTCTCCTCCCAGGAGATTCCCGGCACCGCGAATATCCAGATCGCGCATAGCGACATGAAAACCACTTCCAAGATCCGAGAATTCTTCAATGGCACGCAAACGCTGTCGAGCCTCATTTGTAAGAACTGTGGAAGGAGGCGCAAGCAGATAACAGAATGCCTTTTTATTTGATCGGCCAACACGGCCACGCATTTGGTGTAAATCACTCAATCCGAAATTCTGAGCCTGGTTGATGATGATCGTATTCGCATTTGCAATGTCCAGTCCGGATTCAATAATCGTTGTTGCAACAAGAACGTCGTATTGCCCCGCTACGAAATCCATCAGAATTCCTTCCAACTTATCACCATCCATCTGTCCGTGCCCGATAGCAACTTTTAATCCCGGAACCAATTTGCTAATCAAAGCAGCCATATCGTGAATATCCTGTACCCGGTTGTGTACGAAGAATACCTGTCCGCCTCTGCTCACTTCATAATCAATAGCCTCCCGAATCAGCTTTTCATCAAATGTGTGAAGCTCTGTAGTCACAGGATATCTATTCGGTGGCGGTGTCGTAATAATACTCAGATCACGGGCACCCATCAGCGAGAATTGCAATGTTCGTGGAATCGGTGTTGCTGTGAGCGTGAGCGTATCCACATTCACACGAATGGCTTTCAGCTTTTCCTTTGCTGCCACGCCAAACTTTTGCTCCTCATCAATGATCATCAAGCCCAGGTCCTTGAATTTAACATCCTTGCCAAGCAAGCGATGTGTTCCAATAATGATATCAATCTTGCCGGAAGCTAGCTTTTCCAGAGTTTCTTTTTGCTTCGCTGCGCTCTTGAAGCGATTAATATAATCAACGGTGCATGGAAAATCTTTCAATCGGTCTCTGAACGTGTTGTGATGCTGCAAAGCAAGAATGGTAGTGGGAACCAGAACGGCAGCTTGCTTTCCATCTGTCACCGCTTTAAAAGCAGCACGGATAGCAACTTCCGTTTTTCCAAATCCGACATCGCCACATACCAGCCGATCCATGGGATATTCTTTTTCCATGTCACGCTTGACATCCCTCGTTGATTTAACCTGGTCAGGAGTGTCTTCGTAAATAAAACTAGCTTCCAGTTCATTTTGTAAATACGTATCCGGTGAAAATGCAAATCCACGTGTTGCTTTTCGTTTTGCATAGAGTGCAATCAGATCTTTTGCAATATCCTTGACGCGTTTCTTTGTCTTTTGTTTTAATGTAGTCCAGGCGGAAGAACCCAATTTGTGAAGCGAAGGAACAGCGCCATCCTTTCCGGAATATTTTGCAATACGGTGCAAGGAATGGATGCTTACATACAAGATATCATTGTCACGATACACAAGTCGCACAGCTTCCTGAGGTTTTCCATTCACATCAATCATTTCCAGTCCTGCAAACCTGCCAACTCCATGATCAATGTGAGTGACATAATCACCGGGTTTTAAACCGGAAAGTTCTTTTATAGTTAACGCTTCGCTCCTGCTGTAATTCTTCTTCAGACGAAAACGGTGATAACGATCAAAAATCTGATGGTCGGTATAACAAGCTATTTTTACTTCGTGATCAATAAAGCCTTCGTGCAAAGATAAATGCAGAGTAGTGAATTCAACTTTGTTTTTTATCTGATGCTTTTTTTCAAGGTCTTCAAAAATTGCATACAAGCGTTCAATTTGTCGTGGAGAATCGGCAAACAAAATATTCTTTATTCCCTGCTCCTGGTTCTTTTGCAAATTTCCGATGAGCAGATTAAAATTTTTATTGAAAGAAGGCTGAGGAGAAATAGAAAAAGAAAAAGATTCTCCTGTGGAATAATAAAACCGGCGTCCGAATTCCACTACAGGAAATTTTTCCAGTCGACCCAACAACTCTTCCCTGGAATCGAAAATCAGGTTAAGGTCATCGGGTGAGTATGTTTTTGTTTCCCTGATGTTCTCTTTGACTTTTTCCAATTGTTGTTCAATGTATGCGATGGCAGCATTCATGTCTTTAAACCACACCACAGCTGATGAAGGAATAAAATCAAAAAAAGATGAACGACTCTCCTCCATCAATTTTTTCTGCACATTGGGCATGATTGTAATGTGGTTCATTGCCTGTACTGACAATTGAGTACCCGGATCAAAAGTGCGGATACTCTCTACATCATCTCCATAAAATTCTATCCGGTAAGGCAGTTCATAGGCGAAAGAAAAAATATCGACAATACCACCACGTACAGAAAACTCACCGGCCTGGGCTACAAAATCAACATTTTCAAATTCGTGGTGTAACAAAAATTCTGTTATAAATTCAACAGATATTTTTTCTCCCACTCTCATTTCGATGGAATTCTTCTCCAGGTTATGACGGGTGACAACTTTTTCACAGATGGCATCCGGATACGTTACAACCAGTGTATTCGATCCCCGATTCAGTCGACCTAAAACTTCCGCCCGCATGAGCACATTGGCATTGTCGAGCTCTTCAATTTGAAAAGGTTTTTTGTAAGAAGATGGAAAATACAGCGGAGGGTTTTCTTCGCGCAGGTTTTCCATATTGTTCAGAAAGTATGCTGCTTCTTCCCTGTCATTCAATACAAAAACATGGGTACGCGACTCTCCATCGGTGATAGCGGCAGCGATCACAGCATCCGATGAACCAGAAAGTCCTTCCAGACGGAATCGATGCGCAAAAGGCTCTAACAGTCTGGATTTTATAGAAATAACAATAGGCCGGGACGTATAAAATCCCAGCAAATCAGCTTGATTCATAAATTTCGGGCGCAAGTCCCGGCACAAAGGTCGGAAGATTTAAGGAAATAAGACTATCCTCTTGTGCTTTTAATTCAATCTAAAAACTGAAAGAAATAGCCTCCTGAAACATAGGAAAAAACAATCCTGTTGTGTTCATTTGTAAATCTAAGAATTCATATTCCTTCATGCGGAAGATTTTATTTTTGTTTTTGTTTTTACTATTTGCGACAAATATTCAGGCGCAACCTTTTTTTGATCTCTTTTCTGTTTCACATCAAACTAGTTTTCCTCTATTCAAAGCCAAGGATGGTCGCACTGAATTAAATTCAGCATACTCTGCTGTGGACCTTTCTGTACCAATAAAATTGAAAGATGATTTTTTAGTGTTCAGTCCGGGTTATGAAAATAATTTCATCTCGTTCAGGGATACTACGAATTCCTATTCGATCCATGGATACAAATTGCCTGTGGCTTATGTCCACAAATGGAAAGCAAAGCAATGGAAAAGTACTGTTTTGGGAATCGCAAGATTGAATACACTTTCAAAAAACAACTGGAACAAAAATTCCTTGCAATACGGTGGAGCCTTCGTGATGGCATATGAAAAGAAGACAAATCTCACGTACAAATTTGGAGTGTATTACAACAGTGAGTTTTTTGGTCCCTTCATTATACCGCTTCTTGGTATTGATTATCGTCCGAACGATCGTTTAAAAATTTTCGGGATTTTGCCAGGGAGTATGAATCTCGAATACAAATTTTCCAAACTTCTCAGAGGAGGCTTCCTGTTCCGCTCACTCACGAGTAGTTACCGAACTGAATCTAATCAATTTCTTAGGGTCAACGATAACCAGTTAAAGGCTTTTTTCGATTTTTACCTGGCTAAAAATCATGTCATCAGTGTAGAAGCTGGCCACAGTATACTTCGTGAAATCAAACCGGGTGTCAGAATTGACGGCGAATCAACTTATACCGATATTAAAACTTCTGACGGATTGCTCTTGAAAATTTCCTATGCATTCAGATTGCGACTTGATGAAGAAGGAACTGTCAAAAAATAAATCAATTCCATTCTTTACAAGCAAATTATTGAGCCATAACCGGAGAATACTTCATCATGAATTCTTCTGCCATGGTTACCATTTCAGAAGAACCAATAAATAGTGGAGTACGTTGATGAAGAGATGTTGGTTGTAAATCCAAAATCCTCCGGAACCCATCCGATGCTTTTCCTCCTGCTTGTTCGATGATGAACGCAAGTGGATTGCATTCATATAAAATCCGAAGCTTACCTTTTGGCGACTTCATTGTAGACGGATAAATGAAAATCCCACCTTTCAAAAGATTCCGGTGAAAATCTGCTACAAGTGATCCGATATAGCGTGAAGAATATGGACGACTTGTTTTGCTGTCTTCAACCTGAACGTATTTAATATACTGTTTCACACCATCCGGGAAGTGTACATAGTTTCCTTCATTGATGCTGTAGATGATTCCATTTTGTGGACAAATCATATTGGGATGCGACAAACAAAACTCTCCAATACTTGGATCCAGGGTAAATCCATTCACTCCTTTTCCGGTAGTGTAAACAAGCATTGTAGATGAACCATAGATGATATACCCGGCCGCAACCTGATCCGTTCCCCTTTGAAGATAATCCTTCTCTTCTACTTTTCCGCTGAATGAAGTACGGCGGTAAATACTGAAAATGGTACCGATAGAAACGTTTACATCTATGTTTGAGGATCCATCCAAGGGATCCACACAAACTACATATTTAGCATTTTTAGAAACCTCCGAATCGATATGAACCAAACCTTCATTTTCTTCCGATGCAACAGCACAGGTTTCTCCACCTGCACTTAATGCTGCGATGAATTGTTCGTTGGCATAAACATCCAGTTTTTTCACATTCTCTCCCTGAACATTGATGGTTCCAAATTCACCAAGAATATCTACCAGGCCGGCTTTATTCACCTCCCGGTTCACAATTTTAGCTGCGATCCCGATATCTCTTAATAGACGGGACAATTCTCCTTTTGCATAAGGAAAATCCGTCTGTCTTTCTATGATAAATTGTCCAAGGGTAGTGACTGTGTTCATATTTTTCAGCAAAGGTTATTGCAAAGCTAAGAATTGATCGGACATTTACAGAATCCGAATGATCAAAATCAGGCTAAATTGTTGATATCTGAAGCTTTGGCATAAAAATGAAAGCCGATGAAATCAATTATCTTCGCCGGCAGACTACTGAAGGGGAAAACCCTAATTAATTATTCATTAAACGCTGATCAGGGAAATTTCCCAATTTTAAAATATGAGTAAATCAACGACGTTTCCTAAAGAAAAAATTAAAATTCTCCTTCTGGAAGGTGTTCATCCTGCTTCTTTGAAATTGCTCAAAGAACATGGATACACGGATATTGAAACAGTATCTGCATCGCTTTCTGAATCAGAATTGAAAAAGAAAATCAGTCAGGTTCATTTGCTTGGCATCCGCTCCAAAACACAACTCACAAAAGATGTAATCAATTCGGCAAACAGATTGCTTGGTATCGGAGCCTTTTGTATTGGTACGAATCAGATTGAAATGAATGCCGCAATAGAAAATGGAATTGCAGTTTTCAATTCGCCATTCTCCAACACACGATCTGTCGCCGAACTTGTGATTGCTCATTGCATTAACCTCATGCGTCGGGTAATAGAAAAAAATGATGCTGCACATCGGGGTGAATGGCTGAAGGAAGCATCCGGAAGTTACGAAGTACGAGGAAAGACTCTTGGTATCATTGGTTACGGGCATATCGGATCACAGGTTTCTGTACTTGCCGAGAACATGGGAATGAAAGTCATTTTCCATGATGTCGAACCAAAACTTTCTCTTGGGAATGCGAGTGCAGTAAAAACACTGGATGAATTACTCAGGCTATCCGATATTATTACACTTCATGTTCCAGGATTACCGACAACTAAAAATATCATCAACGATGCCCGTTTGGCCAAAATGAAAAAAGGTGCTTGTCTGATCAATTACAGCCGTGGTGATGTTGTGGATATTCCTGCTGTGAAAAAAGCAATAGAAACCGGAAGACTAGGCGGTTTTGCTGTTGATGTATTTCCATCGGAACCAAAAAGCAACAAAGATCTTTTTGTCTCACCCTTGCAAGGATTAAAAAATGTCATTCTTACTCCTCACATCGGTGGCTCTACAGCTGAAGCTCAGGAAAATATCGGCTTGGATGTTGCCGGTAAACTAATCAGTTTTCTGGAAACGGGATCTACAACCGGATCATTATCTGTTCCGGCCCTGAGTTTGCCCGTTCAATACGATGCACATCGCTTGTTGCACATTCATAAAAATGTTCCCGGGGTGCTGGGTGAAATCAATGGAAAATTATCCCATCTGAATGTCAATATTCTCGGTCAATATCTCAAAACAAATAATCAGATTGGTTATGTTGTTTTGGATGTTGACAAGAAAACTTCAGCGAAAGCAATGGAGGAACTGAAAAAAGTGAAACACACAATCCGGGTACGAGAGCTTTACTAGAATCTTTTTAAAACATACGTGTTGATCGTTATTTAAATGACAGAAATCAGGATAAGGAAAGGTAGAAAAGAAGACCTCGGAGCCGTTCTCCGGCTTGTAAACGAATTGGCGGATTTTGAAAAAGCTCCCGATGCTGTGACGAATACAATAGCAGATATGGAAATCGATGGTTTTGGATCTTCGCCGGTTTTCGAATTCTACGTTGCTGAAGTCAATGCTGAAATTGCCGGAATTGCTCTTTACTATGTAAAATATTCTACATGGAAAGGCAAAGGTTTATACCTTGATGACTTGATTGTCACTGAGAAATTGAGAGGAAAGGGAATTGGCAGAAAATTATTAAATGCATTCATGGTTGAAGCAAAAAAAGCAGGAGCTAAACAAGTTCATTGGCAGGTCCTGGATTGGAATACCCCGGCTATTGAATTTTACAAAAAAGTTGGCGCGAGCATCGAACCGGAATGGTATGACTGTAAAATGTCTGAAGAACAAATTCAAAATTATAAATCTGAATAAACCCGGGATGATTCATCGAATCACAGTCTCCACAATCAATCTTCTCAATTCGAATCCACTCTTTCAGTTCTTCGATTACAAAAATTCCTTTCAAAAACTCTCATGAAAATTTTCAAATTCGGCGGTGCTTCAGTGAAAGATGCCGAGTCAGTAAAAAATGTCGCTTCAATTCTTTCCCTTTATAAGAAGGAACAACTGATCGTTGTTGTTTCTGCCATGGGTAAAATGACCAATGCACTGGAAAAAGTGGTGCATGCGTATTACAATCAGGATCCTGAGCTGAAAACATATATCGACGAAATCCGGAATTTTCATTTTAAAATTGTCGATGATCTCGGATTTCCGGAAAATCACCCCTTACGGCATGAACTGGAAAATTGTTTTGTTGAAATCGATTGGGCGTGTGAAGAACCTCCTTCCCGGGGATACGGATTCTCCTATGACCAAATTGTTTCGCAAGGAGAATTAATGAGCACAAAAATAATCAGTGCTTATCTCATGAATTCCGATATTGCAAATGCCTGGCTGGATGTTCGCGATGTACTTCAAACCGACAACACATACCGGGAAGCGAAAGTCAATTGGGAACTTACTGAACAACTGATCAAAACCAGAATTCCACAATTGCATGCATCGAATAATATCATTGTAACGCAGGGATTTATTGGTGGCACTTCTGAAAATTTCACCACTACCCTCGGCAGAGAAGGATCTGATTACACTGCTGCGATTTTCTCCTATTGCCTGGATGCAAAAGAAATGATCGTCTGGAAGGATGTTCCCGGTGTGCTGAGTGCGGATCCACGGTATTCTCAGGATTCTGTGAAACTGGATCAGGTGAGCTACCATGATGCAATCGAATTGACGTATTATGGAGCGACAGTAATTCACCCTAAAACAATCAAACCACTCGAGAATAAACACATTCCTTTGCGTGTGTGTTCCTTTAAATCACCGAAGGAAAAGGGTACAAGTGTTGGGAATTTCCAGGCGACAAAACCACTGGTTCCCTGCTTCATCTACAAACCTGCACAATTGCTGATATCAATTTCAGCAAAAGATTTTTCTTTCATTGCTGAAGCCAGTTTGCATAAAATTTTCGGATTGTTTGCTGAACTGAAAATCAAAATCAACCTGATGCAAAATTCCGCAATCAGTTTTTCAGTCTGTGTTGATAACGATCCTTTTAAAATTCCAGAACTCCTGCATGAATTGCAAAAAGATTTTCGGGTGCTGTACAATGAAGACCTGATGCTGATTACTGTGCGGCATTATTACCCATCAACTATCGAACAGCTTATTAAGGGAAAAAAAGTTCTATTGGAACAACGAAGCAGGCAAACTGCCCAGGTTGTGCTCAAAGAAATTAAATCCTGATCGAAACAATTAGTGTTTGATCAAAGGCAGTGTAACCCTGATTTCAGGTCCGCTGAGTTCAACAAAATAAATCCCGGGTGCACAATTTTCCAGATCAATTTCAGTACTTTCTCCAACAAGGTCATTCTGGACAAATACGATTTTACCGGTAAGATCACTCAGCTTAAGAGATTGAACCACTCCTGCACCTTTCCAGCTAATCTGTGAAAGACGAGTAACAGGATTCGGATAGAGTCGAAATTGGTAAACTGAAAGAAAATCCGGAACACCTACCGGGCCGATATTAATGACCAAAGTGTCGGCATAATCACATTGAGAGTCAGACTCAATCGCTACAACTTCGCCGGTACCCATTCCCATCCACTGAACAACAATGGAATCTGTTCCATTTCCATAAACAATAATTCCTCCGGTAACGGTCCATATAAAGACATGCCCAGACACATCTGAAACGGAATAGCTTGATGTGCTGAAAGCATTTACGGCATTGTTGCCACTGATCACAGGCGGAGCGAATCCGTGGAAAGTTGCAAAAGTGAATACAAGGCTGTCACAACCATTCACATCATCCAATGTACTGATATAGGTTCCGGAAACTGTTACAGGAGTTCCATCCGGCAACAAATATGTTTCGCCAATGCATAAATCAACATTGTAAGAAAAAGTTGGAGGAGGAATAACAGTAAGCACAAGTGAAAACGAACTATCACATCCGTTGATTGTCTGAAACGCTGTTACATAAGTTCCGGGTGAACCCACTATTTGTCCATCCGGAAGTGTAACCGTTTTACCCTGACAAATGGATTGAGTCGTATTGCTTCTGAATGTAGGGTAAACTGTAAGGTTGGTAGTGATCACAGAATCGCAACCACCGAGAGCCGACAGAGTAACAACGTATGTTCCGGATGCCATGACTTGTTGTCCGTCCGGAAGTGTATACATATCTCCCTGACAGATAAATCCATTCTCAGAACTGGAATAGTTAGGATAAACAGCAAGTACAGTTAAGACTGTTGAATCACATCCCGAAGGTGTAGTATAAGTGATTGGATAATTGCCGGACTGGGAAACTGTTTGTCCATTGGGCAAAATATAAGAACCTCCCTGACATATGGATGCATTAATTGTATTCACAATTGTTTGTCCGATCGACAAGACTGTTGTAACCAGTGAGTCACAACCTCTTGTTGTCGTCAGCAAAACAGGATAACTTCCTGCGACGGTAACTGTCTGGCCGTTGGGCAAAGTATACGAGCTTCCCTGGCATATTGAAACATTATTGCTAACGGAAAATACCGGATTTACAGTAAGGTTAGTTGTAATGATTGAATCACATCCATGGAAGGATTGAAAACTTACCGGATAACTTCCGGCAGAAGTAACAACGGTTCCACCCGGTAATGTATAACTGCTACCCTGACAGATCGATGCATTACGTGTGATGTGGTAGGAAGGATTAATGGTGAGGTTGGTTGTAATTAAAGAATCACAACCAAACGTTGTAAAAAGCAATACCGGATAACTCCCTGCTGTACTCACAATTTGTCCGTTTGGCAATACAAAACTTTCTCCCTGACAAATGGATTCATTTCGTGAAATTGCATAGGCAGGTTTCACAATTAATGTTGTTGTGATTATCGAATCACAGTTCGCTGTGGTTTGAAGAGTAACGGGATAGGTTCCGGATGTGCTTACGGATTGTCCATTGGGCAGAATATAAGAAGCTCCCTGACAAATCACCGCGTTTCTGGAAATGGAATATGTGGATTCACTGTGAGCGTTGTTGTTACAACCGAATCACAACCTGAAACAGAAGACAATGTTACAGGATAAACACCGGAAGCAGTTTCAGATTGACCATTGGGAAGAACAAAACTTGCACCCTGACAAATTGTGGCGGTTCGTGAAACACTGTATACAGGATTTACTGTTAGTGTAGTCGTGATCGTGGAGTCACAAGAACCGACTGTTTGCAAAGTCACCGGATACACACCCGCTGTATTTACACTTAAACCATTGGGTAAAGTATAACTTCCACCCTGACAAATTGCAGCATTTCTGGAAATGGAATATGTTGGTTTAACTGTAAGAACAGTAGTGATTGTTGAATCACATGAACCTACTGATTGCAAAGTAACAGGATACGTTCCGGAAGAATTGACGCTCACATTATTGGGTAAAATGTACGATTGACCCTGACAAATAGAAGCATTCACAGTGGATGAATACGTTGGTTTAACTGTCAATACAGTTGTAATGAGGGAATCACAATTGTGAATAGTTTGTAGTGTAACAGGATATGTTCCTGCTGTAGTCACCACTGTACCATTCGGTAAAGAATAACTTGTTCCCTGGCAAATGGATGCATTAACATTACTACTGAAAACCGGATACACGACAAGATTGGTGGTAATCATAGAATCACACAATCCAACTGACTGCAAAGTTACGGGATAGGAACCTCCGGTACTGACCGATTGTCCATCCGGTAGAATATAACTTTCGCCCTGGCAAATGCTTGCATTCTGCGTGATCGTATAGGTAGGGCGAATACTCAATACAGTTGTAATCGTTGAATCACATCCACCAATTGTTGTGAGTGTTACCGGGTATGTCCCTGCTGAGTTTACCGAATTTCCGTCGGGCAATAAATAAGAATCCCCTGACAAACGGATGCCTGTTCCTGACTCGAATAAACCGGTGAAACATCAATTGTCACTGTGGATGAACAAGTACTTATTCCATCAAATACAGTAACTGTGTATGTAGTTTGTGAAGATGGACTCACCACAATACTGTTTGTTGTTTCATTGGAAGGGGCCCAATCGTAAGTCAGATAAATACCATTGACCGAAAGCGTCAGTTGAACACCGTCGCAAATCGTAGTGTCTCCCTGATTAATCGAAACCGGACACAATATTCCACCCGATGTAGGTATATCCGACATAGAATTACCAAAGCTGGCGGAAGGGAATAAACTTCCAATAAATAATAAAAGACATGCAAGACAAAAAGGGATAGTTCTAAAGGAGGAGGACATGGAACGGTTAAGGGTTAAACATTTGTAAAATTTTCCTGAGTGGTATTATTCGATGCCTGAAATCCACATTCAAACATCAAATAAAATGCAATTTCACGGTACAGATAAAAATACGACGCAAAATACAAATATCGTAAAAACCCTCTATATAATGATAAGAATAAAGATCAAATTATCGTGTTATCTAAACAGAATCATCTTTACTCCTACTGAATGGACTGAATTATCTTCTCCTTGAGAATCATTGCCATTTTCTCATTCGATTCGAAGGTCCATCCACCGATGTGGGGCGAAACGATTACTTTATCGGAATGAATAAGATATTGCCATGTTTCAGACATTTCAAAATCAGAACCCTTTATTTTAAACTTTTCAAAAGAGGCGTCTTCATACTCCAAAACATCCAGGCAGGCTCCGGCAATCCTATTGGTTTTTAATCCAATTACGAGATCGTGAGTGTTTACACACCTTCCCCGTGCTGTATTTATCAGGTAAATCGGCTTTTCGAATTTTGACAAATACTCAGCATTTACAAGATTTGATGTTTCTTCTGAAAGTGGAACATGTAAACTTATCACATCCGCTTTCCGAAAAATTTCGTCCATTCGAACCTCTTTCACTCCATTTTCCGAAAAACCGGTTTTGTATTTATCATAAGCAATAATTTTGCACTGAAATCCGGATAATTTTTTTGCGAATGCACGCCCCATATTTCCATAACCAATAATCCCGATCGTTTTTCCACCCAACTCATAGCCTCTGTTTCCTTCGCGGATCCACTTTCCCTCACGCACTTCTCGATCAGCTTTTACCAGGTTATTAAATAATGCAAGAATCATCCCTATCGCATGCTCCCCGACTGCATCCCGGTTACCTTCCGGAGAATTCAGACATGCAATTTTTCTTTCAAGAGCATAGCTGACATCTATATTCTCCATTCCTGCACCCGCTCTGGCAATAAATCGGAGATTCTTTGCTGCATCAAGCATTTCTCTGTCGATAGTAATTCTACTTCGGATTACGATTCCTTCAAATGTTGAAATCACATTGAGAATTTCCTTCCTTGACAAAGCATACCCTTCTACACATTCAAATCCTTTCCCGATCAGTGACTCCCATAAAAATGGATGGATGGTATCGATAAAAAGTATTTTCATGATCCGGTCGGTGTTGATCCCAATTTTCCCTGATTAAAAGTATTAAAGAATTTTTGCAATGGCATTGGTCAGTACAACAAAATCCTGCCAGCTCAGTCGCTCTGCTCTTAATTCGAGGAAAGGCAGTTCGGACATTTTCGCTTTATCCACCATTGCTGACAAGGCATTTCGTAATGTTTTTCGTCTTTGATTGAAGGCTACTTTCACGACACGTTTGAACAATTTTTCATCACACTCCGCAACGAAACCCGGCTTTAAAACAAAATGTAAAATTGCCGACTTTACTTTTGGTGCCGGTTGAAAATCCTCCTGATTCAAAACAAAGAGCAACTCAACATCATAATACATTTGCATCAACACACTCAAAATTCCATATTCTTTATTTCCCGGTCCTGATGCAATCCGTTCTGCTACTTCCTTTTGAAACATTCCAACAACTTCCGGAATGTGATCTTTGAATTCCAAAACACGAAACAGAATTTGGGTAGAAATATTATACGGGAAATTCCCAATGATTGCAACCGGCTCTTCAAACTTTTTCAGTAAATCAAACTGAAGAAAATCACCCTCTATGATCCGGTCCTGTTGAAATGGAAAATGTTCACGCAGGTATTGAATGGACTCCGGATCGATGTCGATCATGAAAGTCTCATACTCCTTATGCTCAAAAAGAAATTGAGAAAGTATCCCCATCCCCGGGCCGATTTCAAGAACATATTTGAATTTACCCTGCAGTGACTCTACGATTTTTCTTCCTATTTCAGGATCTTTCAAAAAATGTTGACCGAGATGTTTTTTTGCTCTTACCTGATGCATGTGGTGAAGTTAATCAATCAAAAAGAATTGTTGAGCCAATCATCAAAACTTATACTTTCCATACTCCGGTGTAAATTCCATAGGATCTATCATGGGATCCAGAATAAAACTCAAAAATTCATATTGTTCAAACAATCCTTTATCATCATAAATCTCTTGCTTCAAGGGCAGCCAGTTAATTCGGTCAATATAAAAAACAATTTTTCTGCAATAGAAATTAGGGATCCGTATCACCTGACCCGGTTGTACATCATCATAGGATTCAATAGTGGGATTTATCTGCAGAATCGCAAAATCATTGAGATGCAATTGTTGGGATATGCCTGTAACTGTCTCTCCGATTTTAACTGTATAATCCAGAAATTTATAATCCGTATAATCAAATGACAGCCGTATACAAGCTCTTTTTTCCCAGGTTACTGTATCCAGAATTTCCAGGTAATTATAAAATTTTCCTCCCAACTGAAGGGAATAAAAATCAATCAAACCCATCAGATAATCGAATCCCAGATCATGAACTGTATGGTGCGTTTCCTTTCGTAACAAAGAGTGATACGGACTGAGTTTTAAATTCACATAAGGGAAGCCATTGGGATTAATCAGGATTTTTTCTTCCATGGTATTTTCCCTCCACAGAGCTTCTGCTCCCGGATTCGGATCTATGCAGTACAAATACAATTTACGCGGATTTGTTTGCTGCTTGACCAGCATTTCACTTTCATGCAATTCACCGTCACGCAAACGTTCTGTGGCCTTGAGGATGAACGTACCGGTTCGCATTGACTTGCAGGCTGCAATCATTTTCCCGACAACCAGTTTTTCCTTCGACTCCTGTGAGAATCCGAAGAGACCCGGAAAAAACAAAAAGAATATGAGTACTATTCGGTTCATTGAATCACTTCCAACATGGTACGAAAAGCGACAAACTTGTCCTTGTACTTTTTATCATGTTCTGCACGAAGAGCAGGCGCATATTCGTTTTCATATCTATTAAAATCATCCATAGATGCACAGGTATACTGAATGGAATATGTGTGCCCGCCCGAATCTTCATCACCCAATACTTTCAAAATAGTATTCCTGGTAAACAAACCTGTTTTCAAAACATCCGGAATGTGTTTATCTTTCATCCAGCGAAGCCATTCGTCCTGAACTGAATTATCAATATTGATTGTAACGTTGTAAATTATCATAGCGAATGCTTCTTCATTTTAAAATCCAAACCAATTTAATTCAAGACATCTCCCCGGAGTGCTCTGAATCGCTTTCTTGCTTCTACAACAAACAAACTTCCCGGATATTTTGTGAGCAGGTCCTGATACAATTCCATAGCTTTTGCAGGGTCCTTTAATTTATTTTCATACAATTCTGCCCGGTGAAACAATGCATCATCTGCCAATACATCTTCACCGAATTTTTCAACAATTTTCTGATACAAACTATCTTCCGCCTGCCAGTTGTGTTTCGAGTCCATAATCCTGGCCGCCTTGTACCAAACTTCATCTGTAAGCGAATGATCAGGAAATTTAATGAGTAAAGTATCCAGTATTGCAAGCGCAAGGTCATTTTTATTCCTGTAACTCAGTAGATCAGCCTTTGAATAAAGCATGAGCGCGTCTGTGGTGGAATCCAATCCCATATTGTCCTGGATCAGGAGTGAAAGCGAAAGTGCATCGTTAGCGATCAACTGTGACGTTGCGGATTTAAGGACATCCAGTTGAGCTTGTGCCCACATAAAATCTCCACGAAAATAGTCCAATCGTGCACTACGGAATTTCGCATCCTGTCCGAGAGGATCGTGCTTAAAATCTTTGTCAACCTGAGCATACAATAGGTCCGAGTCCCAGACATTCCCCTGAAATAAAAGTATATCACCCAATTCCAATTTACACTCTGCTTGTGTTTGCCGGCTGATCCCATTGAAATCAATAGTTTGTTCAAGGTCAGCCATGGCTGAATCGGCACGGTCAAGATAAAAAGCACGAAGATGAGCTAAGCCTCTAACGAGACTTGCAGTACGGGCAGTACGACCCAATTCAGCCAAAGTTGTTTCGTAATCTTTTTCTAACTTCAACAGATCTGCTGAGGTATAATTATTTTCTTCCGTTATTTTTTTGTTATATGTATTGAGCAATTCCATTCTTGCCGGAATGTAATTCGAATTCATTGTGCCCTTGTCGACGACATATTGATAGCACTTGATTGCCGCATCATAATTGAAATTTGAAGCAGCAAGATTGCCCAGCGACAACACTCTTGAACCATCTTCTTTCATTCTCTTGTCCAGCGCTTTTGCCTGAAGAAATGCGGAATCGAAATCTTTCTGTTGCACAAATAACCAGATGAGCATTTCAGAAAATATCGGTTGATCAGGATTTTTCTGGATTCGGCGCAGCAAGGATGTCCGCAGAAGGTCTCCCTTATTGTTCTCGGGATCATATCCCACTCTCGACTGAAGAATATTCAAGACTTGCTGTTGCACCATTGGATTCTCAGCAACTGCATCCAGATATTCATTGATCATTCCTGTGAAATCGCCTTTCTGATAGTAAACATCCGCCAATTCAAAATGAAATCCGTACTCTTCTTTCACCAATCGTTTTCCTTCCAGGTAAGTTGCCAATGCATGATCCCAATCTTACCGTATGATAAATGCATTCGCAAGAGAGAGAATCAGTCCCTGATCCGGTCGAAGCATTTTTATTGTGCGTTCGTATTGTTGCTGCGCTTTCTCATCCTGTCCCTGTGACTGATAAACAAAACCAAGGTCTGCGCCATAGGACAGATTATCCGGTTGCTTTTTGGAAATTTTACGAACGAGTTTTTCAGCTTTGTCGAAAGATTTCATTGCAAGCAGACAACGAAAATAATTCGGATAGGTGCCAAATGGATCCTTGTCAAAAAGCTTGTCATACAATTCAGCAGCTTTCGCGAACTCCGAATTGCTAAGATACTGGTCGGCCAATTGTCGCTCTTTTCCCGACTGTGCAAACGAATGACTTATTCCTCCCGCAGTCAAAAAAAGCAAAAGCAGAATCATTCCTTTGGAAAAAGCATGTCCGGCAAATGCCGGGATTTTTTTTTGCGGAATGAACATAGTGGATTCGATTTCTTTAATTGGGTTGTTCAATTGATCTTATCAAATCCGGTGTAAGACCGGATTGCATCAGGCATAATAACGCCATCAGCAGTCTGATTATTTTCCAAAAGTGCAGCTACAATTCTGGGCAAGGCAAGTGCGCTCCCATTCAATGTGTGTGCCAAGACCGGCTTATCGGTTCCGGAACGATAACGGAGCTTCATCCTGTTCGATTGAAAGGATTCGAAATTAGAAACACTACTTACTTCCAACCATTTTTGCTGAGCAGCTGAAAACACTTCGAAATCATACGTCAGCGCTGAAGCAAAGCTCATGTCTCCACCACACAATCGAAGAATCCTGAAAGGCAATTGCAAAGAACGCAGCAGGCCTGACACATGCTCTACCATTGCATCCAGGGTTTCATACGATTTTTCAGGGTGCTGGATTTGTACGATTTCTACTTTATCAAACTGATGCAAACGATTCAGTCCGCGAACATCCTTTCCGTAACTTCCTGCCTCCCTCCTGAAACATGGGGTGTATGCACACATTTTCACCGGAAGTTCTTCGGATTTCACGATCACATCACGGTAAATATTTGTGACAGGTACTTCTGCTGTTGGAATCAGATAAAAATCATCGAGCTGAACATGATACATCTGGGAATCTTTATCCGGAAGTTGACCTGTGCCATAACCGGAATCCCTGTTGACCAGGATTGGCGGCTGAATTTCCCGGAATCCGGCCTCAGTTGCTTTGTCCAGAAAATAATTGATCAAAGCGCGTTGCAATCTTGCCCCTTTCCCTTTGTAAACCGGAAATCCTGCTCCGGTGAGTTTCACTCCAAGTTCGAAATCGATAATGTCATATTTACTTGTCAGTTCCCAGTGCGGTTTTGCGTCAGCCGGAAGTTTTGGAATGGCTCCTTCCTGATGAACAACTTCATTGTCCTCCGGAGTTTTTCCCGGAGGAACCAATTCAGATGGAAGGTTTGGAAGTTTCACCAGTTCCTGATGCAACTGTTGCTCGGTGAGCGCAAGTTTTTCACCCAACTCCTGGGAGGATGCTTTTAAGGCTGTACTTTTATTTTTAAGATCATCGGCTTCCGCTTTCTGCCCGCTTTTGTATAAATCACCAACCTGTTTTGCTAAGGTATTTTGTTGATTCAACAATCCGTCCTGTTCGTTTTGGATTTTCCTTCGGTCCTCATCGATGGATAAAATCAGATGGACCAGTTCTTTGGCGTCGAAATTTTTAACAGCGAGTCTTTCAATGACAAATTCCGGTTTTTCCCGGAGTAAACTAATCTGAAGCATAGAATGAATATTAAGAGGCTACAAAAATACGTTTTTGCCCCCGCATTCCATGCTGAAAAATGGATGTTTTCAGCTTTGTTTCCAACCTTTTTTAAAGCCCCGTTCAAGGTATTTCAAGCGCTTGTCCCCAAGGGTATATTTCTGTGCCGCAGATTTCCAGTCCTTTCCCCCGATACCTGCTTTATCTCTCTGTCCCAACTGAATACCCAAGCGCTCCAATTCATCCTTATAAAAGGAAGAAGCATAATTCCTCATTAATAATTGCCTGAAAATAGTCAACGATTTTTCATAGTCCTGTTTTTGAGTATACTGATCCGCCAGAAAAATGAGAAAATTATTGTTGCCTTTTGATGCTGCGAAATCATCCAACAAAGCATGATGTAAACCAAATTGAGAAATGGAAAATTGATTAAAATACAAACCTGCTTCGCTGTATTTGTCGATCATTTCCTGATATCGCTTCTGACTTTGACATTCTATCGACTGACGAATAAGGGTTTGATAGGTGACAGCAGGCAAGATGCTATCGTGTACTGAGTTTATTCTGCTATCGTTCAAACTGCATGCACTGTTACTCTCTAAAAATTTATTTGCTTCCCGAATCTTTTCATCAGCTGCATAGTAGTCAAGCTGAAGCAAATTTATTTTCACAACTTGAATCATTGCATCGAAAGATTGCTGAGCATTCTGACATTCCTGTGAAAAAATTCCGGCCTTAAGATCGAGTATTCCTTTCGCTACTTCCGGATCGCCCTGTAACTGATACTGATTCTGCATTGCAATCGCCTCCCTGGATATCTTTCGCGCACCCGACAGATCGTTCTGGCCAGAACTTTCCAATCCTTTCCTGATCAGTTCAAGTAAAATTGGTTTTGCTGATTTCTTTTTCATTTCATCCACATCATTCGAAGGTATCAAACCGAATTGCTTTTGAAATGATGAGGCATCTTCCAATTTCTTCAGAGCATTCGCATATTGATGCTCCGTGAGCAATGTTCTGGAATTCTGAACCATTGAATCGTAGCGTTTCTGACGCAGTCCTTTCCACATTTCCAATGCTTCATGAGCAGAAGGAATTTCTCTGGAATAATCCTGTTGGTATTGAACCACTTTTGCTAAAGTAAATTCCGTTTGATCAAGATTTCCCTGTTCATATTGCTGTTTTGCTTCGGTAATCATCGATTGATAGATGGCTGTTCTGACTTTGATAAAACCTTCACTGATTCTATCATCACATACTAATCCACCAATGGAAGAACACAGATGATCAGCCTTTATCAAATAATCAAGAGACTCTTTTAAACGCCCTGATTCGAAACGCAGTTCAGATTGGTGGTGATAATTCTCATAAATAGATTTGCTCAGATTTGTGGTGAGCCTTCGAGTTTCCGGATCAGGATCCATTTCCCTCACAATATCCAACACTCTGCATTCAGCCTCATTCAAATAGCCTGCTTCAAAATCCATTTCCGCGAGTTGATAAGCCCCGGGAGCAAATCTCGGATTCTCAGCCAGTGATTTGCGGAAAGCCACTCTTGCATAGTCTTTCCTTCCGCGACTCAACCATTCAACTCCTGAATTATAATAATATAGAAAAAGATTTGCCTTCGCATACAGAAGCTGCTCACGTAATCCATCCGCTCTTCGTTTCAGATCTTGTAACCTATCCACAAAATGAATCGGATCATTGGAAAACAAATCCAGCTGATTTGGAAAACCATACACTTCCAATCCGATGATTTGCTGATCCACGCTCCCAAGCATTCCGATACCCGCATCCAGTTGATCATAATTATCCGGTTGAATTTGAGACAATGTTTGAAGAATATGCTGAATAGTACCATCCGCATTGTAGTAATTTTGGATGAGTGCCAAATGATTACGCAGCCTTCCACTGGTATTTGGTGCAAACGAAAATTCAATCTGATCTACTTCAATCCGTAAAGAATTCATTCCTGAATCGAGAAAAGAAAAGGAAGCATCATTGGTATTTCCCTGCTGCAAAACCATTTCTTTCCGAAAACCAGTTCCGGGATCACCCGGATTTGCAGAAGGAATTTTCATTTCGAATCGAACACGTTCCGGTTTGAGTATTTCGGCGAGGTCAAAACCCCTGTTTTTCAATTCCCGGGTGATACGAACATTTAAAATCCATGCACTTGCCATGCTTTCTGACCGGCTGATTCTTGAAATTTCCTTCTTCACATCAAATTCGACATTTATTTCAGCATAAGAACCCGGACGCATTCCCTGAGCCATGGCAAGGAGCGAAAGAACCTGATTGTTTTCACTTGCTGCAGCCGAATTAAAACGAAAAGTATAAGAAAGGTGCTTCTGGTCATGGTACACAACTTTCGATTGGCCATTCGCAGTGATGAGAAGCAGCAGGTAAACAAGGGTGGAGACTAGATTTTTCATATATTGTTAAGGAATGCATTCTTTGCGATTGCTGTACCACCCAAAAGTACAATTTCGTTTGATGAAATATCTCTACACATTCAGAGTAATAACAATTTTGTATTTTTCGGCTTCCTAAAATATATAATATAAACAGATAATTATGTTGAGTCCGGCTACTTTCCGCTTTCTTAAGTCAATCCAAAAAAACAATAATAAAGTTTGGTTCGACAAAAACAAACCTGCCTACCTGAGTGCCAAGGAGGATGTTGGAGCATTGGTGGATGAAGTGATCGCCGAACTTGTGAAAATCGATAAAACACTTGCCGGATTAAGTTCTAAAGATTGTGTTTTCAGGATTTACAGGGATGTGCGTTTTTCAAAAGATAAACGACCCTACAAAACAAATCTGGGAGCCAGTATTAATGCCGGAGGAAAAAAAGTGATGGTTCCGGGATATTACCTGCACCTCGAACCCGGTAAATCATTCCTGGCCGGAGGTCTTTGGATGCCACCCGGAGAAGAGTTAAAAAAGATCCGCCAGGAGATAGATTATAACGGAAAAGACATCAATAAAATTATTAGCAATCCTGCATTCAAAAAATACTATGGTACTTTTGATCAATCGTACAAATTAAAAACTACACCAAAAGGATATGCAAAAGATCACAAAGACATTGAAATTCTAAAACTCACAAGTTTCATTGTCTGGCATCCTTTCAAAGACACTGAAGTTTTAAATAAATCTTTCGTCAAAGAAATCGGAAAAGGAGCAAAGATTATGAAACCCATGCTGGATTTTCTGAAAGTAGCCATCAGCTGAAAGGTTTTTTAATTGTTGATTGTAGAATGTTGATTTTTGATTGTTTTGCTCCCAACACTATTTACTATTCACTATTTACTATTCACTAAAAAAAAATCCCGCACCGTTTCCGATGCGGGCTGAGGTTCACCTACCACAATGAATCCTCATGTTTGTTTAACCAAAACAAAAAATGGGGGTAATCAACAATCCAATCTTCAATCCAATCTTCAATCTACAATCATAAATCTGCAATCCTAAATCTTCAATCTAAAATCATCAATCTAAAATCTCAAATCAAATCGCCCTATCAAGAACTCTCATTTCCGCGAGGTCTATCATGCCACAACCTTCACAATCACTGAGGAAAGTTCCAACTGTACCACTCAGTCGCACTGAACCGCAACCAAGAATTTCTGATTTTACTTTCAGCGCACGAACATCCAGACTTACTACTGCACCTTTGTCCACTTTAATACTGAGAATGTCAGTATTGATATAACCATCCGCTTCAACAAGTGTATTCCCTTTCACATCGAGCAAGGTAAGGTTGTCTACATTCACACTAATCTTCGTACGCTTACCATTTACATCGTAATTGTTGGTTTGAATAATATACAATGTATCGTTGCGGAGATAAGTACTCATATTCATTAACTGGTCCTTGGTTCCGCTTAATGACAAACCGGGCATTTCATCCTGCACCAATTTGATCTGTGCATTACCCAGCACTATGATGGAATGATAAGGCTGTGAGGAACGTTTTTCAGTAATCTTTTCTGAAGAATCTGAAGCATTAGAAAGTGCTGGGAAAAGAAACCCTGCTACAATGGCGAAGAGAATTTTTACTTGTTTCATTTGATCTGGTTTTGTGGATTTAGCTCCTGGAGAATCAGGAATTATTTCCGGGTGTGTGTTAGGAGGTTTTTGTTTCTGAATTACTATGCAAATAAACGGTGACAATAAGGGTTTCGATTCATCAATCTTACCCAACTGTAGATTTAGACGGATGAAGCGTCGACATTACTACAGTCTTAACATTTATTTAGCATTTGAAAGGGCTTCTTAACAGTTTTTCAGAAAACTCCTTGGAGAATTCTAAATTGTAGATTGTTGATTGGAAATGCAGTCCAACCATCAATCTAAAATCTACAATCCAAAATCCGCCTCACTCTCCCAGCCAACCTTTGAAATCACCTGCCCGCTCCCGGCTCACAATAACTTCTTCATCCGGCTTGGGCTTGATGGTAACTTTCAATTTTCCATTGAACCAGGTGTGAATTTCATCAATGCAAATCGAATTGAGAATATATTGCCGGTTGGCTCGAAAAAAATACTTTGGGTCCAATTGCTGCTCCAGATCATCAAGAGTGTAATCCATTGCAAACTTATTGTTGTCCCGGGTACGCATAAAGACAATTTTATCTTCAGTGAAAAAATATGAAATAGCTTCAGAGCCTATTGGCATCAAACGCTGTCCAGATTTAACAAGAAAACGGCTGCGGTACTTTTCTCCGTGTTGCTGGGCTACCAGTGTTTCCACTAGTCGCTCGATGCTTTGCTGCTGTGATTTATTTTCAGCGGATTCCCTCACCGGCTGATTGCGCAGGTTATTGAATTTATCAAGTGCTGCCTTCAACTCTTCGGGTTTGATGGGTTTCAATAAGTAATCAATACTGTTTACTTTGAATGCTTTTAAAGCGAATTCATCGTAAGCAGTGGTAAAAATGACCGGACATTTTATTTCTATTCGCGAAAATATCTCGAAACTTTGGCCATCCGCAAGTTCAATGTCCATAAAGATCAGATCCGGGCATCCGTTTTTCTTCAGCCACTCGACTGTACTTTCAATGCTATCCGTTATTCCGATACAACACAAGCCGGGATCTATTTCGAAGAGCATCTTTTTAAGTTTCTTCGCTGCAAGGTCTTCGTCTTCGACCAAAAGAAGGTTCAGTGGATTATGCATTTGTCATGTGGATTGAGGGTGGAAGTTTGGCGGAATGTCACGCTTTAAAGTCAGACCAGCTCCAAATGGATCGTACGGAGTCTGCGGACTAATCAATGGAAGTTTTACCTGGAAATTATCTTCTGTTGTCCGGATGATAACTTCCGATTGATTCAACCATTTATATTTAGATGTAATGTTTGCCAATCCCATTCCGCTTGAAGGAACTGACTGTGTTTTCTTTTGCAGGTTATTATCAACCATTAAATTTCCCAAAGCATCCGATGATATGCGGATCACAAGGGGTTTGTTAGAGGAAACAACATTGTGTTTTACTGCATTCTCAACCAGGATCTGTAATGTTAATGGCGGAATTAGAAACTCTCTGAAACTTGGTAAAATATCAACAATCAGTTTCACCCCGCTCCCAAATCTTGTTTGCAAAAGAAAGTAGTATGCTTCAATAAACTCCAACTCTGCATTCAATGTAGTAAGCTCCTTTTCATTCGTTTGTAAAAGATACCTGTACACACGCGACAGTTCCGCGATAAACTGAACTGCTTTTTCCTGGTCTTCCTCAACGAGTGAACTCAATGAATTCAGGCTATTAAATAAGAAGTGTGGATTGACTTGGTTTTTGAGTGAATCAAACTGACTTTGAAGATTTGCCTTCCGGAGTTGTTCCATTTCCGAGAATGACTTCCTCCATTGATTGAAAAAATACAAGGACTCATAAATACCGGTGATGATCAATGCATAAAACATATTCATTCCAAAACTATAGAGATACTCGAAAATCATCGGATGATCCTGATGAAGTTCCCCCATGTTGTAAAAATCAACACCGGAAATAAACTCAACTTTCAGGAGTGAAATAACAAGGGTTGCAGCAGTTACATAAATCCCCAGGTTGATGATGCGCTTACGTGTATTCAGAATTCCCGGGAATTTCTTTCTGACAAGAAGGATTACAAAGCGAGTTACTTCCCAGGAAATGATCACATATGCTGTACTCAATAAAAACACCTTTAAAAACGGAATGTGTTTTACGTGTACAAGGTCGAGGTAAAAGAAAATGTTCAGAAACAGGTTGAGAATTGAGATCCCTCCTATCCGTAGCCATTTATCATTGAGTTTTTCCATCCTGATTTTCTAGCTGTGTCAATTAACCTTGAAATTATGCTTGGATTTCTGAAGAATTACAAGCTGCGGGTTGAACAATTTATATTTAACAACACAATTCATTTTACTTCTTTTGCAAAGTTTGCTGTATCGAAAACAAATGCATGGCAAAGGCAACAGGAACAACAAAACCCGGAAGCCACACGAAAGGGAAATAAGCGATCATGGTATTCGGAGGTCCTTCTGTAAAGATGCGGAAGGGTAATGGAGTTGATAAAATTGCAACTGAAACAATGTTCAACAACAGGATCAATCCAAAAATATTCCAGGCAATTATCCACGCTTTTGATTTTAATTTTCCACTCATCACGAGATAGGCAATTGGCAATGCGGTAAGTCCGACCAACACATCAAAATTTCTGCCTTCGAATGTCATTTGTCTTCCGATGATTCCTTCCAGAAACAGTCCCCAGAGAATGAGCTCCATAAAAATTCGGAATGACTGAATGTAAATGGTCCAGTGCGCCGGCACATGACGGAGGAAATTTTTGAAACGAGGCGATACTACCAATAAAATACTCGCCAAAATTGGTGGTACAACGATGACAAGAAAATGCGGCGGGAGATCATGCCAATTGTCCAGGAAATTCATACTTGAAAGCTGTTTCAATCCCATTAACCAGAGAATCAATGCAAACCCTGTCCGAAGTGTGGTCTTCCTTGCCTTAATCGGATCCGTACCCATGTTGAGGCAAACCTTTTTTACACCCCAAACAATTAATGCAAAGAGAGTAAAAGCCAAAACAACAAAACTAACTTCAAGTGTATTCGAGATTATGGGTCGCATGTTCAAAATAATTAAAATGTGATTCTGTATTGTGGAATCGGGAAGAAGCCAATCTGATATTCCGTAATTGTATTCCCTGATTTTGAATCGAAATGCTCCTGCCAAATGTTTTTTGTATTGAAAACATTATCCAAATCTATCGAAAATTCATGAGTCGATTTCTTTCGGTTTACGGTATACCCGATTTTAATGTCTGTACGAAAATAATCTTTTCTCCTTTTTTCATAGGCATGCGCTTCGTCGTAACGGGTTTCCTGATATACTTTCGATTCCGCAAGGTCAATCGGAAGATATCGTTTTCCACCTGCATAAGTAGTCTTGAAATTGATTGCGATGACATTCTTACCTCTGATTTTCCACTCTTTTCCGGCCAATGCATTCACAGTGAAATTTCCATTGAATGCTGTGTTGCGTTCTTTCTGATCACTGCCTTTGTACTTTGACTCATACAAAGAGCCCGTGAACAAATAGTAATATCCGTGACTGTAAAATTTTTCCACAGTGACTTCAAAACCATAATTCTTTCCTGTGCCTGTATTCTGTAAACTATCAACCCTTCCAATCCCAAAATCGGCTCCTTCATTGAGGATGGAATACCAGGTAGCTCTTGTCTCAACAGGAACATCGTACAAGTCCTGGTAATAACCTTCGATCTTTAAACGCATGTCCTTTCCGAATGATTTGTCATACGCAAGAACAAATTGATTGCTTTTTGTCATCCCAGTGTTCGATTTGTCTCCGCGTAAGAACCGTCAGGGTGAAGGGTTTGAACCAGATAAGCAAACATTGGCTGCAACTGACTATGCATTCCTGCACCAGCGCTGACAGAACTCCCATTGTTCATTTCCCATCGCAAGCCAATCCTTGGTTCAACCGCAAAAGTTTTGTTGAGATCAAATTCTTGAGCATGCACACCGGCAGTAAATGAAAACTTATCACTGAACTTGTGCTGCAATTGCACAAATCCCTGGTAAAGATTACTTCCCTTTTTAAAATTACTGTATTGCTCCCAATGATCGTATTCGAATCCGCTATCACGATACGTGTATTCATAACGGTTTATGGTGAATCCAATTTTTAGATAATCCTTGCTTGAGAATTTTTTGTTCCAGCTATAATCGGCTGTATATTTCTGCTGGTTGGAATTATTCCGGTAATATGGAATGGGAGAATTATCCGAAACTGAAATCGAATCAATCTTGTATTTTTCACCGGCAGTGGAAAGAGATAAATTTAATTTGGAATACGTTGTTGAATTGAAAAAATAAGTGTGTTGCAGTCCAACAACTCCCATGTTGTTTCCGAAATATCCATCCTGTCTGCGTTCACCATCATACAAATTCGTTTGTGTTGTATCGTTTTCTCTGTCGAGTACTTCAACATAACTCTTACCTCCGATTCCATAGAGCGCAAATTTCCCGAGTTTTTTTGTAGGCACATCCACTTTAAAGGAAAGATCCTGATATTCCGGGACAGCAGTACCTGTACCAAAATTAATCCCCAATGCTTTGAACACTCCCAAAGTTGAGTACCGATAATTGATCAGGTAGGACGCTCCACCTTTCTTTCCCAATGGACCTTCCGCGCCAAGTTCAAATCCATTGAATCCAATTTGTCCGAGGAACTCATGCTTTTCATTGTTACCGGAACGCATTTGCAAATCAAAAACTCCTGCAAGCGCATTCCCATATTCCGCAGGAAATGCTCCGGTGAGAAAATCAGATTTATCCAAAAGGTTATTATTTAAAATACTTACCGGTCCACCGGTGGTTCCAAGCGAACCAAAATGATTAGGGTTCGGAATTTCCATTCCATTCAATCTCCACAAAACGCCGAGTGGAGAATTATCTCGAATAATAATATCATTTCTTGCATCACTGGTACTGCTTACTCCTGCATAATTTGCTGCCATTCTCGATGGATCATTCAGACTACCGGCATAACGCGATGTTTCCTCTACAGTAAATGACCTTGCACTCACAGTCGTCATTTCATTGTTTGTCTTATTCTTTTCACGCTCTGCAACAATAGTGACTTCTTTTCCCTGCACGACAGATTGTTCCAGTTCAATTGTCACGATCACTTCTTTTCCCGAAGTAACCACAACAGAAATCGTCACCTCCTTGTAGCCAACCATTGACACTTGCAAAATTTGTCTTCCAAGTGCTACATTTTCCAAACGAAAATTCCCATCAACATCACAGGCGACTCCATTGAATGAAGTGCTGTCAAGCAATCTTACAGCTGCTCCAATGAGGGATTCATGGCTGGCTTTATCAATTACAGACCCGCGAATTGTCTGAGTTGGAATCTGGCCATTCGACGAAATAAAAAAAGTGCTGAAAAGAAGGAAAATAATGCACTTTAGTCCCTTCAATTGATAACTGTGAACGCTCATAATTCATTGAAATTTCAAGCAAAATAAAGGCAAATTCCATTACCATAGCAGCAAAATTCCCTGAAACGTCAGAAAATTCAGTTGAATCGTATTTGTGGCTATTCGGAATGAAAAGCAAATGCTTAACAATACCTAAAACAACATTAATTTTATGCTGAATTGATATAATTGTATAAGATGAGCGTTGCAAATACTTAGTTTTTACAGAAATTTTACTCTTTCTGTTTCTACTATTTCCATTCAAATCTGAATGTGACCCTCAAAAACCAGGCTCCTTCAAAATTGAATTTAAACCAAGATTTATACTTCAGTCGAATTCTTTAAACTACAATCCTTCTTTCGATCAGTCTGATGCATAAAAACTCCAGAATCCTCTTCATTATTGTTCTCGTGGGGTTTGCTCTCGCAGGAATTATTGTGGCGCAGATTTTCTGGGCCTATCAGGCATATCGTCTCACTGAAAAGCAATTTGCAAGTGAAGTCAATGAAGCACTGAAACAAACTGTTGAAGAAACAAATAAGAAAATAAAATACTTTGAAGTCTTTTCGAAAGTCCAACTCAATGGTGGAGAAGGTTTCTATGTTCTGAAACAAAAATACGAAAACGAAAAATTTTTACCATCAACGATTGCCCCACCGGATACTATTCCGTTGTACTACGATAAGCCCATGAACAATTTTCCTTTCGAATGGACGAATGTGATGGTCTCCAGGCGCACTAAGGTGAGCATGATTGTTCAGATTGAATTTGTCTGGGATACAATTGGACCCAAGAACCCCAATAAATCCTGGGTGGATAAAGTTACTTTCGAAAATTACAAGGAGCTTTTTGCAGAAGGTGACTCTATCATCCGACGCTATCCGCCTTCGAGAATGGACTCTGTGCTTTCAAAAAATCTGAGCAGCACAGGAATTACTGATGGCTTTGGTTTTGGGTATTTTAGCAGGGAAGAAAATAAAGTACTGAATTCAAAAGGAATTGCCGATACTTCTCAAATCCGAAGCAGCCCTTTTCATGTCAAAATCCAACCTACAAAATATTTTGCCAAACCCTTTGACCTTGTTCTGGTTTTTAACGACTACAGCCGTTATGTTTTAGGAAGAATAATCAAACTTCTGATCACCTCTTTGGTTATCATTCTGATCTTACTTTCATCATTTTATATTTTCGTTCGCATCATTCTTCGTCAGCGCCGTTTGTCGATGTTAAAAAACGACTTCATCAACAACATGACTCACGAATTCAAAACACCTCTGACGAATATTTCGCTGGTTGTAGAAAATATGTCGGAGAACAGGAAATTATCTGAAGAAAAACAAGACAAACTGATCCGAATCATCGGGCAGGAAGCTGAACGATTGAGTGAAAATATTGAACGCATCCTGCAGATTGCCCGGTATGAAAAATCAAGCTTTCATCTTCAAAAAGACAGAATCGATGTCCATCAATTGATTTCAAAGGCGATATCCGCTTTCGATTCATTGCTCGTTGAAAAAGAAATTCGATTTGATTTTATTCAAGGTGCAGTTCATTCGACATTGCTGGCAGATGAAACCCATCTTTTCAATGTGATGTACAACCTGATCGACAATGCGATAAAATACACTCCGCAACATCCTCAGATTAGCATTGAAACTCGTGATGATGCCAAAGGTCTTCGGATTCTCATCCGCGACAATGGCATTGGGATTTCCTCAGCAAATCAGAAAAAAATATTTGATAAATTTTATCGGGTTCCAAAAGGAAATATCCACGATGTAAAAGGATTTGGTTTAGGACTAAGTTATGTAAAGCAAGTAATAGAAGCACATCAGGGAACCATAGTTGTTTCCAGTGAACCGGGTGTTGGTTCAACATTTGAAATTTTTATCCCAAACAAGAAATGAGAGAGCGCCAGGGAATTCAGATTTTAATCGTTGAAGACGATAGCAATATGCGTTACCTTTTACAGGAGAACCTCTCCTCGAAGGGATATATTCCCGTCCCTGCAGCAGATGGAGAAGAAGGATTAAAAAAAGCACGCGATGGTTCTTTTGGTTTGTATGTGATTGATATAATGCTCCCAAAAATGGATGGCTTTCAGCTTGCTTTAAAAATTCGATCCTTTGATGATAGCACACCGATAATTTTTCTCACGTCGAGATCTGCCGAGCCTGATCGATTGCAGGGTTTTAAAATTGGCTGCGA
This sequence comes from Bacteroidota bacterium, assembly GCA_016720655.1. Classification (GTDB taxonomy): domain Bacteria; phylum Bacteroidota; class Bacteroidia; order AKYH767-A; family 2013-40CM-41-45; genus JADKJP01. The sequence goes on along the minus strand of JADKKE010000032.1, from coordinate 558,420 downwards.
TGATTATATTACAAAGCCATTTAGTCTCATGGAGCTCGATTATAGAATCCAGGCGATCCTGAAAAGAACTTATAAAAATGGAGCTCCGGAGAACCCACCGGTTTTCAAAATTGGAATCTTTGAATTTGATTATTCATTACGAATTCTGCGGGGACCAGGAAGCTCAGAAAAAAAACTGACGAGAAAAGAAAGCGATTTACTTCGCTTGTTTTGCGAAAAGAAGAATACACTCATCAACCGGAATTTCATTATGAACCATGTGTGGGGAAATGATGATTATTTCATTTCGAAAAGTATGGAAGTGTATCTTACCCGCATCCGGCATTTACTCAAAGCAGATCCGGGTTTGGAAATCGTGAATGTGTATGGTACCGGTTATCAGCTTTTGGAAAAAAAATAATATTTGCAGTCGAATTGGACTTTGAACGAATACAATCAAAATGAGCAAGACAAAAACCATTCTCCAGACTGTCCGATTCAAAAATCAGGACGTTTCAAAATTGTATCATATGTATCTCGATTCCAAGCTACACAGTTTGCTAACCGGAGGAGGAAAGGCAAAAATTTCTGCGAAGACAGGGATAAGTTTTTCCGCATGGGATGGATATATAATTGGAAAAAATCTGGAACTGATAAAAAATAAATTGATCGTTCAAACCTGGTTGGCTGCTGACTGGGAAAACCCAAATACACCGTCTGTATTAATTCTGCTTTTTGAACAAGAAGGAAAAGATGTCACCATCACCATGACACATTCAGGAGTGCCCATTGAACATGTAGAAGGAATAAAAAAAGGATGGGATGATTTCTATTGGAAACCCTGGAAGGTGTATTTAGAACATTTGGAAGCATGAAGAATTAGGTATAAGGTATAAGGTATAAGGGGATGGCTTTAGAAATATTTTGCACTACCTAATACTTTATACCTTATACCCTCCCAAAAATCACCACATTCTTACAAAACAAAAAAGCCATCTCATTGAGATGGCTTTAGAAATATTTTGCACTACCTAATACTTTATACTTTATACCTATTACGATATACCAAAATTATGCCTCTGCCTGCACAGCAACCGGAGCAACTGATACATAACTTTTAGCATTCAGTTTCTTTCTGAAAACAACTTTACCGTCGATCAAAGCATACAAGGTATGATCCTTACCGATGCCAACATTTTCACCAGGAAAATGACGTGTTCCACGCTGACGAACGATGATATTACCTGCGATGACGCGCTGGCCACCATAAATTTTGATACCGAGGCGTTTACTGTGCGATTCACGTCCGTTTCTTGAACTACCGACCCCTTTTTTGTGTGCCATTTGAGTATTGTAATTTTAATGTGTTCTGAAATTGAAATTTAAACCTGTTGAATGACATGAATTATCCAACAATCGATTCGATCTGGATTTTCGTCAGATCCTGACGATGTCCGGATGATTTCTGGTAGCCTTTACGACGTTTTTTCTTGAAAATAATGATTTTGTCGCCGCGCAGATGTCCAAGGATTTTAGCAGAAACACTGGCGCCTTTAAGGTTCGGAGCTCCAACTTTTACCTTGCCGTTGTCTTCAACAAGCATTACTTCGCTGAATTCCAGCTTTTTACCTTCTTCTCCACTGAGACGGTGAACGATCACAGTCTGATCTTTCTGAACCTTGAATTGCTGTCCGGCAATGTTTACAATAGCGTACATTTTCTTGAAAATTAACGTTTTTTGATTGTCCTCAGTTTTTTGAGGGATGCAAATGTAGTAAGAATCCTATTAAAAACAAATGGTCATGGAAAAAAATTAGAGAGCAGAAAGGGCCGATTGTGGTGTTGGTAATTAGGTGATTGGGTGATTAGGTGATAAGGTTATTAGGTTATTGGGTTATTAGGTTATTGGGTTATTGGGTTATTGGGTAAACATGCGTTATAGAATTCTGATTTTTATATTCTCCAAATTCAATGTCGCAAAAGACCTGATAGAATGTCGGATTCGTACTCGGGAGTGTTCTTTACGAAATATACTTTTACAATGATGTAACCGATATTGTCAGAGCAATTCCGTTCAACGGATTCAAACGCCAGGAAAATAAAATGGTCGAAGTTTTTAAAACCAATGTTGATTTAGTAGAACAATCAGACATCATCTGTGCACGATTGTTAAACCTGTTTCCAAACCTACAAATCAATTTTGATCTTGATGATTGTGATAGAATTCTCAGAGTACAAGGCAAAATGATTCAAGTACATAAAATTATCAGCGAGCTGAATGCAATCGGATTCGCATGTGAAGTATTGGATTGAGATCTATTTGAACTGCAGCTTTTTCGATTTGACAAATCACTATATTTATAGGATAATTCATAACCCCTATGAAAACTCCTCTACTCTATTTTATTCTGATTCTATTGATCGCAGGAGATGCCACTTCGCAAGGATACGAATGGGCACTCACTGCGAATAAACAATTTCGTCCGTATGCAGTTGCAATCCGTGAAGATCATTTCGGAAATCTTTTTTTGGCTTCAATAACGGATACATTAAATCATAGAATGTATTCTGAAATTGAATTGCGAGATAGCCATCAACAAATCGTTTGGCAGAAGCGAATCACCGGGAATATTGCGCTTGCAGACATGGAAATTAATGACAACAATCACGCTATCGTTGTTGGTTATTTTCAGGATTCAATCTCGATTGACAATTTCAACTTTAACAATAATTCCGGCGCAAACACAGGTTTAATATTTGAAATGGACAATAGTGGTTCAATAATTTGGGTGCATGAAATCAATCCTGTGAATGGAGAATTCAAGCCATTGGATTTATTCCTATCCAAAAATGGTCTAATGTATCTGACTTCAGATCTCAATGGCGGCGGTTCAGGCTCTTGTGCCTTTCACAAACTTGACAACCAGGAAATATTGTGCAAAATAAATTCCCGACCTTTAGTTCCGGTATACGCACAATTTCACATATCATCGCTGATACTCTGGGCAATATTTTTGTAAGTGGAACGTGCAGCAGTTTTGCAACATTCGACACCATCTCTTCCAATCCCGATTTTGCATACCAGAATTTTCTTGTGAAATACAACAATTCCTTTATTGCCGAATGGTTTGTTTCGAAGAACTATATCACATTTGACAACAATAACAAACTTGGAACAGATGGACAACAAATGCTCTGGGCCTACAACGAAATGCCTGACGTCAATGGTGATACAGTAAAGGTTAGCAAAGTCGATTGGAACGGTACCATTTCATCCAGTTTCATTGGCCCTCTCGCTCTTTCTTTTTTTCCGGGTATTGATTTCTCTGTCGACAGCTCAGGAAATAGTATTCTGGCCCTCGAAGTTTTCTCAAGAATCTTCCTCTATCGTTTCGATCCATCTTTTAACCTGATCTGGGAAGATACTCTGCTGACTTCAAATTCCGGTTCACCACACTATAGTGGTTTGATTGCTTACGATTCATCTTTTTATCTTGCTGCAGCATACTCAACCGACTCATTGGTTTTGGATAATTTTCTGTTGTTAAATCCTAACCTCCTCTCACTCTCTGCCAGCGATCTTTTTATTTGCAAATGGGGATACAATCAAATCTCAACAGAAATTCCTTCAACAGAATTTTCAGATGGATTCACTCTTTATCCAAATCCAACGATGAATCATCTGTACTTTCGAAATTCTCAGTCTAAGCAAATTGAATTCGATGACATTTCCATTCACGATAATAGTGGTCGGCAACTCATGCACATTCATCATCCTTCAACAGATTATATTGACATTTCAGATTTAAAATCAGGAATTTATTTGTTGAGGTATAGTGCTAATAATAAATTCTTCGTGAGAAAATTTGTCAAGCAGTAAAGATCTTTTGATGAAAATGGCTAATCTTTGACTACTCGACTTTATTAATTGTCTTTGTTTTAAACCACAACAATTTTAATGATCCCTGATTCTCCGATCCGAATAAAATCGTATGCTGAGTTGTTTGATTTGTTGCCGGAAAATGAACGTATCATTGTTGACGTTTTACGGCAGATAATAAAAGATAAGCTTCCGGAAAGGTGCAAAGAAAAAATATCGTACAATGTTCCATACTTTTATGGATACAAAGGAATTTGTATCCTTTGGCCAGCAACAATTCCCAGAGGTGGTATCAAAAGCGGAGTACTTTTGGGATTCTGGTATGGCTGCCGGCTAATGGATGTTGATCAATATCTAACGCACGGTACGAACAAACAAATTTTTTATAAAATTTATCAATCTATTGATGAAATCGATGAATCTGCAGTGGTGAAACTGATCAGGGAAGCTGTTGCTCTTGACGAACTGTTTAAATACAGCAAACCGAAATCGAGGAAACTGAATCAACAATAGTATATCAGGAAAATCTATTTGATCCAATGAAAAAATTCAGAAAAATTATCAAAATAACCGGGTATTTTTTGGTAATTACTATTCTGATCATTGGATTTAAAATTTTTATTCCGCGAAATTACGAGATTTCACAACCTGAAATCAGAACTGGAACACTATTCTGGAATCTCTCAACAGGTTCGAAAATTGCATACACATTCCTTCAGGGAAAAGGAGAAATAAAAAAATACCCAATTATATTTCTGCAGGGTGGCCCGGGCGGGAGGATTAGCAACCGAAACATTCAAATGCTTTTACCACTTGCTGAAAACGGCTATGATGTGTACTTGTACGATCAGGTTGGATGCGGGCTTTCCAACAGATTGGATAATGTGCGTGAATACACTACTGAACGGCATACTATAGATCTGAATGAATTTATTTTAAAAACAGGTGCAACTAAAGTGATTCTGATTGGACAATCATGGGGTGCAATGCTGGCAACCATGTATCTTGCTGAACATCCTGAAAGAGTAGAGAAAATAATTCTCACCGGCCCGGGACCAATTTTACCAATTCACGAAGAACTGGCTTCCATTCCATCACCTGACACTTTGAATTTTAAAAAGCCGGCTTCAACGAATGCAGCAGCAAACCGGGAAGCGCAGAATTTCAGGACAAAAGCCATGGCATTTTTCGCTCGGGAATTTGGGATCAAGCTGGCAGATGATAAGGAGGCAGATGAATTCCAAACATACCTGAGTAATAAAACAAATAAATCCACTGTTTGTGATATCAACAAAGTATTGGAAAGCAAACCCGGTGATGGATTTTATTGTCAGGTAATGACAGTTGCAAGTTTTTCTGAAGCCGGAGATGTTCGAATGAAACTCAGCAAAATAAAAACACCGCTGCTGATTTTGAAAGGTCAATGCGACAATCAAAGTTGGGGATACACTGCCGAGTACCTGGAACTTTTTCAAAACCATCAACTGGTGGTGATTCCGGATGCAGGACATTCGATATCAATCGAACAACCTGAACTCTACCTTCAATCCATACTGGATTTTTTGAACAAGCAGTGAGGTGCTGACACTAATCCAGTAAAATAATTTTCCCGGTCTTAATTTCTTTCCCTTGGTTTGTTAAAGTGTAAAAATAAATTCCATTCGGTTGATTCCTGATATTGATTGAAGAATTTCCATAGCGTAAATTCATTGCACAAATTTTTTCTCCCAAAAGATTGGTTACGTCAATCCATACATCTTTCAGTTCTGGTTGGAAAATGAATGTGAAAGTGCCACTTCCCGGATTCGGAAAGACATTGAGATTCAATTCTCGCACTGTCCCCAGCTGTGTCGTCAGACAAGCATCAGATACGAAGCGAGAAAGAAGGCGAACATAGGATGCCTGAGTATAGATTCCTGCTTCGGTTACAGTCCAGGAATTTTGTGGCCAGTTGGCATTCCAGTCCTGATACGATTTTTGTATCGGCTGAGCAAGCGGTGGTGTAACCAGTGTCGGATTGCAGAAACTATTGAATGTGGAACAACCTGCCGGGCAACACGCATCGACATCATATGAAGGATTTGGTCCACCAGGAACATAGCCCGGAGCCGGTCCATACGTTGAAGCACCTACCCGATCCCAAAGTGCACTTCCATCTTCAAACCAACTGTGGTAAAATTCATTAATGGAATTTTCAGCACCGAAATTTCCCATATTGCTTAAATAACAAAATGCTGTTGGATTTACTCCATGAAAATAATTTACATATCCAAGTGCTGCAGCAAGATAATTCGCATTATTTGATACATCAAGATTGTAAGTGAGCATATTGCTAAACATAATTCCTTGTCGGCCTTTTGTCGTATTACTTCCCCATGTATAATTTTGATCCGATAAATAGGCTCGGTACGCGTCTGAATGATTGAGGTAGGCAGGGAGATTATCTGCATTTCCGGTGAACATTGAATTCGAATATGCATTTCTGATTGCTGTTTGAACTGCAGGATCAATAAACGGCAATGAACTGTAGTAAAGCATGACATCCTGTATTCCGCTTTCAAAAGGATAAGCATATCCCCATTGAATTAAATGAACCTGAGAATAGTTGTTTTCGAAAAACGTTTTGTACACATTGCTACCGGTCAGATCAAAAAGAAAAGCTGCCGAAGCCATTTGGCGCTGGAATGTTCCGTAAGTGTCAGTCTCCTGCTCCCCTGCACCAACTACACCACTGTTGTAAAAGGTGATTCCAGGATTTGCGATGGCCCAATTCCATGCGTTGATGGCTGCTGCCTGCAAACTATTTGCAAATGATGTTTGCCCTACAGCATTGAACTGTTTCGCTCCCAGTGCAAACAAAGCACAAGCTGTGTATGAAGCAGCAGTTGTAGCCGGACCATACACCCGCGAATTCATATCTGCGGAAGGCGGACTTCCTCCGCCAAAATTAGTGACACCAACAATACTCAAAACTGATCCATCGGAATTCTGCATCTTCAATAACCAGTCAAGTTCAATTTTAATTTCATCCAGAATATCAGGAACACCATTTCCTGATTCCGGCAAATTAAAATCGTCACCCCAAACTGTTGGTTGATCAGCATAAGCAAGTAATAAATCCAGGACAGTTTCAAAAGCAAAATTCACATATTTGTTGTAATCCCCTGCATCGTGCCAGCCACCGGAAAGATCCTTAGAAGTTGTCACCGACGAGTTGTTGTACAACCTGCAATCGAGATCCTGCGACACACCAGCATGACAAGAAGGATCAATCCAACCTGCCTGAGCAAACGGAATTGCTTTCGCTACTCCACACCGTTGATAATAAAACATTCTCAATCCGTGTTTCAGTACATTTTCATAAATGCAATCATCTATTTCAAAACGATAAGAACCTACACTATTTGAAACATCGTAGAGATAATAGGAGCCAATCGTATTCAGCGAAGAAAAATCAAACCACCAAACTTTATCTCCACTTTGTCCATGTGTTGCACCAGAATTCCATGGGACTGGTGAGGAGCTGAAAACAACCACATCATCACTCCATCTTCTTACTTCATAAGTTGCGCCAGGGGTAAATGAACTGCCATTGTTATATCCATCAATGGGATTACTGATCACCCCGACTTTTGTATCCCCTGTCCGGTAACCAAACTGGTCCACCTTTATATGGTTATCAGTTACAGCTGGACCTGCAATTGCGGTACTGAGTACGGATGGAACAATCATCAACAAACTCACCAATAAAAACGAAAAATATCTCATGAGAATACCGGTTTTATAACAAATGATTCATACAATTCTTCAACTAAGATAATCTTAAATAATAAGTGGGTTATAGATTTAATAGAGCAAGGGACGGGGGACGGGGGACGGGGGACGAGGGACGAGGGACGAGGGACAATTAGGGGAGGACATGAAGCAATGTCTGGAACTTTTTCCTGATGGCACCTCTTTCAGTTCATTCGGTTCAGATAATACCTACCTTTAAGAATCCATGAAAAATTACCTGAATAGACTTGACTGCATCATTCTTGTCTATTGCATCAGTACTTTATCCTTAACTTGCTGCTCCACTCAACAGAACAAAAATCCAGATTCAGAAGATCACCAGGAAAATATGAAACACAGCAATTCATTAATCCATGAAAGCAGCCCTTACTTGCTGCAGCATGCACACAATCCTGTGAATTGGTATCCCTGGGGGGAAGAAGCCTGGAACAAAGCCAAACTGGAAAATAAACTCGTATTGATTTCGATTGGCTACAGTTCTTGTCATTGGTGCCATGTAATGGAACGGGAAAGTTTTGAAGATGATAGTACCGCAAAAATAATGAACGAAAAGTACGTCTGCATCAAAGTAGATCGTGAAGAAAGACCAGACATAGATCAGGTTTACATGACAGCAGTGCAATTGATGACAGGAAGTGGTGGCTGGCCTTTGAACTGTTTCACATTACCGGATGGACGTCCAATTTACGGAGGTACCTATTTTCCAAATGCAAGCTGGAAGGACATACTCGAGAAACTCAATAATTTTTATGCATCTGATCCTGAAAAAGCAGAACAGTATGCCGAAGATCTGACGAAAGGAATTCAACAAACTGAAATTGTACATGCTGTTTCAGAAAAACCTGAATTCACCAAAGAATCACTTTACCGAACTGTTGATTCATGGAAACGCAATTTTGATTTGCGTGAAGGTGGGCCAAACAGAGCACCAAAATTTCCTTTGCCAAACAATTACGAATTCTTGTTGCATTACGGTAAGGCTGCTAAAGACAAATCGCTTTCTGAACACGTAGAGCTCACACTTCAAAAAATGGCATTTGGTGGAATCTACGATCAGATTGGAGGCGGCTTTGCCCGTTATTCCGTGGATTCAATTTGGAAAGTTCCGCATTTCGAAAAAATGCTCTATGATAATGCTCAATTAATTTCACTTTATTCAAAAGCGTATCAGGCAAGCGGCAATGGCATTTATGCTGATGTTGTCATGCAATCACTGGAATGGATCAGAAGGGAAATGACATCGGATGAAGGTGGATTCTACTCGGCACTCGATGCGGACTCAGAAGGGGAGGAAGGAAAGTTCTACACCTGGACAAAGGAAGAATTGGAAAAAATTCTTGGAACTGAATTTCCACTTTTTGCAACATATTACAATGTTGGTGGAAAAGGACTGTGGGAACACGGGAATAATATTTTGTTACGTGATTTAGCGGACGATGTGATCGCTGATAATTATTCGCTTTCAGTAGAATTGCTTAGAAAGAAAATTACAGCCTCAGGCGAAAAATTGCTCGCCATTCGGGATAAAAGAATTCACCCAGGTCTCGATGACAAACAACTTACTTCCTGGAATTCATTGATGATAAAAGGATATTGCGATGCATATGCTGCTTTTGGTAAACCTGAATACCTCGCAGCAGCCATAAAAAATGCGGAACTTCTTTTATCCAAATTTACAAGAGCCGATCAAGGCTTGAATCACAGTTACAAATCCGGAAAATCGAGTATCAATGGATATCTTGAAGATTATTCATTTACCATTGAAGCATTTATTGCATTGTATCAGGTTACTTTCAATGAATTTTGGCTACTGAAAGCGAAATCTTTTACGGATTATACTTTGAAACATTTTTATGATGAACAAACCGGAATGTTCTGGTTCACATCCAATCTGGATCCTCCTCTGATTGCACGCAAAAAGGAAATCAGCGATAATGTTGTACCGGCTTCAAACTCCAGTCTGGCAAAGGGACTTTTTACACTGGGGACATATTATGAAGATATTCACTACACCGAAGTTGCTCAGAAGATGACGCAAGGACTGCTTAAAGAGATGGAACGTTATGGTTCCGGCTATTCCAACTGGGCTTTGCTAGTTATGCAATTCACTTTTCCCACAAATGAGGTGGTGATCACCGGAAATAATTCAGAAGTGTTGAGAAAAGAAATGATGCAACACTACTTACCCAATGTTGTATTCGCAGGCAGCAAAACTGAGCAGAGTAATCTAGCGCTTCTTGAAAAACGGCTTGTAGAAGGGAAAACATATATTTACGTATGCACCAACAAAAGCTGTCGGCTTCCCGTTGAATCTGTGACCGAAGCTCTGAATCAAATCCGTTGAATCCAACGGATTTAATTTCGAAAATTTTTCAAAGGGCTCTTTAAGAAAATGCGTTTAAATAGAAAGAGTTGATTCGCTTACATGCTCTTTGCAGAAGCTTTATTTGCGGTATTGAAATCCTTCGCCAACACATTTTTGTTAACATAAATCCCCCGCACGGTTGACAAGTTCCTTTGTATTTTCTTTACTTTGATTTATCCCTACTCTGCTCTCAACCCTATGGAAAAAATTCATAAGATCCTTGTTGCCAATCGTGGTGAAATTGCAATACGTGTTTTGCGCGCAGCATCCGAATTGAGTATCCGAACGGTGGCTGTTTTTACCTATGAAGACCGCTATTCCCTACACCGTTTCAAAGCGGATGAAGCTTATCAGATCGGTGCAGACAATGACCCACTCAAGCCCTATCTTGACATTGAAGAAATAATACGCATAGCGAAAATAAACCAGATCCAGGCGATCCATCCCGGTTATGGTTTTCTCTCTGAGAATGTTCAATTCGCCCGAAGATGCCGGGAGGAAGGTATTATTTTCGTTGGACCAACACCTGAGGTGATGGATCAGTTGGGGGATAAAGTGCGGTCAAAAAATGTAGCTCGTGCCTGTGGAGTTCCCGTTATCGAAGACAACAAAGAAAAATTGGTTTCAACGGACATAGCTTTGAAAGAAGCCAAACGAATTGGATTTCCGGTAATCTTCAAAGCAAGTGCAGGTGGTGGTGGACGTGGAATGCGGGTGATTCATAAGGAGGAAGAATTGGAAAAAGCTTTTTCGGAAGCTAAACGTGAAGCGGGAAATGCTTTTGGTGATGATACCATTTTCATTGAGAAATATGTCGATGATCCCAAGCATATTGAAGTACAGATTCTGGGTGACAACCAGGGGAATATTGTACATCTGTACGAACGTGATTGTAGTGTACAAAGACGTTTTCAAAAAGTTGTTGAAATTGCCCCTGCCCCGAACCTTCGTCCGGAAACAAAAGAAAAATTATACCACTATGCACTCAGTATCGCGAAACATGTAAATTATAATAATGCAGGCACTGTTGAATTTCTTGTCGACAAGGATGAAAATGTTTTCTTCATTGAAGTAAATCCAAGAATTCAGGTAGAACATACTGTCACAGAAGAGGTGACCCGAATCGATATTGTACGCAGTCAGATCCTCATTGCCGATGGTCATCAGCTTTCTTCCGAACAAATTGATATCCCTGACCAGGAATCAATTCCTTGCAATGGCTTTGCGATACAATGCAGGATTACAACAGAAGATCCTTCAAACGATTTCAAACCGGATTACGGAACCATCATTGCATATCGTCATGCAGGTGGATATGGAATTCGTTTGGATGAAGGCAGTTCTTATCAAGGTGTGAAAGTCTCGCCCTTTTTTGATTCGATGCTTGTGAAGATTACAGCCAAAGGGAGAACGCTGAAAGGTGCCAGTCGCAGATTGTATCGTGCCTTGACAGAATTCAGAATTCGTGGCGTCAAAACCAATATTGCATTTCTTGAAAATGTAATCATGCATCCGCTTTTTGAAAGTGGCGACATCACAGTACGGTTCATCGAAAAACATCCTGATCTTTTGCTTACAAAAGCGACTCAGGATCGCGGAACGAAAATGTTGCGATACCTGGCCGATGTACTTGTCAATGGTAATCCCGACGTAACGAAAATTGATAAAACTAAAATTTTCCATTCTCCAAAAGTCCCGGCTTTTGACAGGATTCAAAAAATTCCCAACGGAACAAAACAAAAACTGGATGAACTCGGACCGGATAAATTTGCTGCCTGGTTAAAAGACGAACCCAAAGTGCAATTTACAGACACAACACTCCGGGATGCACATCAGTCTTTACTAGCCACGCGTGTCCGCACGGTTGACATGCTGCGCGTTGCAGAAAGTTTTGCGCGACATCATCCCCAATTATTTTCTATGGAAGTATGGGGTGGTGCAACCTTTGATGTTGCTCTTCGCTTCCTTCATGAATGTCCGTGGAAGCGGCTGCAGGCTTTGCGAAGTGCAGTACCGAATATTCTTTTACAAATGTTGATCCGGGGAGCAAACGCAGTTGGCTATACTTCCTATCCTGATAATCTGGTAGAAAAATTCATAGAAAAAAGCTGGGAAAACGGAGTTGATGTCTTTCGGATTTTTGACTCACTGAACTGGATAGACAGCATGAATGTCAGCATTCGTGCTGTGAGGGAACGTACCGGCGGACTTGCAGAAGCGTGTATTTGTTATACCGGAGATATCATGGATCCGAAACGCCAGAAATATTCTTTGACGTACTATGTGGATATGGCTAAGAAACTGGAAGACGCAGGAGCACATATTCTTGGAATCAAAGACATGGCTGGTTTGTTGAAACCCTATTCAGCGGATGTATTGATTAGTGCATTGAAAAAATCCATTGATATTCCAATTCATTTGCACACGCACGATACTTCATCAATTCAAAATGCAACTTACCTGAAAGCTATTGATGCCGGTGTCGATGTTGTAGATGTTGCTCTCGCATCACTTTCCGGACTTACCTCACAACCCAATTTCAATGTGCTTGCTGAAGCATTGCGGAACACACCGCAGGATCCATTAATCAATGTGCGTTCTCTCAATGAATTTTCTAATTACTGGGAAACAGTAAGAGAATATTACTATCCATTTGAATCGGGTTTGATGGCAGGTACTGCAGAAGTTTACAACCATGAAATTCCGGGAGGGCAATATTCCAATCTTAAACCTCAGGCTCAATCACTCGGACTGTCCGAGAGAATGGACGATATTAAAAAAGCCTATGAGGAAGTAAACGACATGTTCGGTGACATCGTCAAAGTGACACCAAGCTCTAAGGTGGTTGGAGATATGGCGATGTTCATGGTAACAAGCAATCTCACCCGGGACGATATTTTCTCAAAAGGTGAATCCATATCATTCCCTGAATCGGTCAAGAGTATGTTTCGCGGTGATCTTGGGCAACCCTTCGGCGGCTGGCCGGTTGAATTGCAAAAACTGATACTGAAAGACGAAAAACCCTACACTGATCTCCCCAATGCACATTTGCAACCGGTGGAATTTGAAAAAGAATTTGAACAGTTTCAACAAAAATTTGATCATTACCTCAGTTTCCTCGATTTCCTGAGTTGGAAATTCTATCCAAAAGTTTTCGAAGAGTATTACAATTTCAGGAAACTGTTTGGCGAAGTCACAGCACTCCCCACTCCAACCTTTTTCTATCCGATGAAAAGCAATGAAGAAATTCTGGTGAACATTGGAACAGGAAAAACTTTACTCATCCGATTGCTTTATGTGAGCGAACAGGTCGATGATGAAGGAAACAGAACGGTCTTCTTCCGATTAAACGGACAAACACGTTCGATTGAAGTGAAAGACAGAAATGTTGTTGTGCGAAAAGTCTCCAATCCAAAAGCCAGTGGTGAATTGCAAATTGGTGCCCCATTGCAGGGTCGCCTGGCAAGAGTATTTGTAAAACCCGGAGAAGCTGCAAAAAGAAACGCTCCTTTATTTACTATCGAAGCAATGAAAATGGAAACAACCATTACTGCGCCGAAGGACCTTACTGTAAAACGGATTGCACTCAACGAAGCCACGATGGTGGAAGCAGATGACCTTGTGATTGAGTTTGACGCTTAAAATGGTTGCTGTTCAAAAAACAAATCCGGAAATACAATTCAGTAATTCACTATTTCCACTGTCTTGTCAAGGGAAACCTTGAGTACATTTACTTTACAATTCTTTTGGTCTAACAAATTCTTTTCCCAGGGAGCAGTATACTCCTTATTCATTCTTCGTACGCAATACATAAAATAAATAATTACAGTATAATCAGCGCTTGTATCCATTTTCATGAATTCATAGGAGGATTTCGGAACTGCCTGAGTCGAAGATATCATGGGAATACGAATGTAGTCTGCCAGTTCATCATCCAGTCTTCGTGAACTATCAATTCCGGCAAATTTTCCATCACATATTATTTTTGTAAAGTCAGAAAGCGGGTTGGAACATATCGCTGTATCATTCACAATGATTCTATATCCTTCATGATTAAAAACATCCATAGCCGGAAAGCCTCGGGTCAGACGCATGTGTGTTCTTTGAAACGCATTTGAATCCAGTGGATAAACAATATTGTCGTAATGCATGCCCAATTTAATCGCATACTTCTTCAAGTCTCCGACATGAGAGGGTTTGTTGCAGTCGTGTACACCGGCAACTATTTTAAATACAAGTTGACAAGAACTGAACACAAATAATAATGATACGAAGGCGAAGATTTTTTTCATATTTCAAATTAATTCATGGGCTTATACAAATTTTAGCATAAGCCCATGAATGTATTAATTAAAATAAACAACTACTCCTTTGGTCGATTTTTCCATCTTATAAGAACCCGCTTTTATGATGATCGGTTTCAAAGAATGAAGGGCCTCCTGGAATTCCGGCGGAAACTGAAAATCACCTTCCATAACAAAAAGCTGCCCGGCAAACTGGGCACCCGCAGCAGATGCAATATCAGGAGGAACAGTCATTTCAATAGTTTTCCCTCCATCGTTGCTGGTGAAAATGCAACCTTCGTCTGGCATCACAACGATCGTACGGCAAATACCAAATCCTTTGCAAGCCTTCGAGTTACAACCCCATTTTACATTGTAATGATAGACCCATGAGAATGACTGCAATGGCAGCACACTCATTAAAGCAATCACTGCCACTACTAATTTTAAATAGATTCCGTTTTTTTTCATCTTTTTCGATTTTAATTAAAATTATAAAATGAGTTCACTTCTCAGTTTACTCATTTCTTTGAAGCACAACTGAGGTCAACAGTAACTAAATTGGACTTGTCCCGGGTATACTTGTATAAACCTTTTTTAATAATGATCGAACTATATCCCAGTTGATTGCTTAATTTATCCCCCAAAGGAGTATCTTCCTCCACTTCAAAATAAGGAGTATTGATTTTCTCTGTGTAATAGGCAGATAGTGAAACTACATTTGACGATCTCATTTCGAGACCGAGTTCAGTACTCTCTTCTCCAATAATTATTGAATTGAAGGAAACACCAAAATGCAGACAACCCAATGCAAAATCCGTACACCCGGCACTCTTTTTGTGCAGGGTTCCAGCGATGGTAACGACAAGTGTACATGGCTGCATCATTTCATAAACAATATCAGATTTCGCTGCATGCATATCAAACTTCGCGTTTGCTTCTCCATTTAAAAAAAGCAAACTTAAACAGGCAATAATTGAGAATAGTGTTTTCATTTTATCAAATTTTTGTGTGTGAATTTTAAATTGAAATTGTGGTTTACAATGTGAACAATTGCTTCTATTCTAGCCATCATCAATTGTAGGCGGACGAATTGGTCGGAAATGGAACTTCCCTTTGGAAGCACCACAGGAACCAACTGGCAATGGGAAGAGTTTGTATGTTTCAGGCAAAAGCATCTGCGAATCAGTCTATCGATTTCGTCAGCAAAACTAATTTCATCAGGTTTTGGCAACAAGAGGAGAACTACTCTAAATGAATAGAACATTTACGAAAATGAAATTTGAATTTCTTATTTGCTGAGATCTTCGCACAAATGCTGACAATTATCGAGTAATAAACATTTTGGATGATTTCACTGTTAATTTTGAATGCATTTTCCCTATTAAAATAAATGTCATTATCCCTTTTACTTTCCTTTCTTCGAACATGCATACAGATCAACAGAATAATCCGATTCGAATTACATTGTGTGGTTTCCCTGTTTTGTTTTCACAATGGTTGTCCTTTAACCTATCGCAGAAAAACGAAATAATTATTTCCGCAATTCTGCCGGATCAGGACTCAGTGTGTGAAAGCGATCCGCTTGATTCGAATGTCGTTCTCCTTCAGATTAATTCTGAACAACAACTTGAGAGTATAAATAAATTGAATGCCCGTTCCAAGGCAGTGCTGGCATGGTGGACAGGCAATTATTTAAATGATGATTTAATGATACAAATAGTAAATTCAGGTGCGTCCGGAATTCTGGCCGATCATCATTTGCTTGAGGATGTGGAAAAAGCAATACGAAGTGTCGCGAATGAAGGATTTCATTTAAATGATATTCTGAGCAATGGATTACTCCATTACTGCAGGAAACAAAAAATCATTATTGGTAAGAATACAAATTCATTTCCCACTTTTACACCAAGAGAACAAATGGTAATAGATCTCAGAAAACAAGGCAAAACTTCAAAAGAAATTGGTCATCAACTTTGTTTGAGTAAAAAAACCATTGATAAGGTTTTCTGCGATTTGTATCGGCGTTTTAATTGTGCCAACTTCTTTGATATCCTGCGAATCCAGGAAGCCGAAAAACCTCGCAATGTTCTTCACACAAGTAAATGAGTACTCGATTTTGGAATCAACTCGAGAGCTCTCAAACATCCAATTCACTCTTATTGTATTAATGAAAACTCAATACAAAATCATCCAGACTGGCTTCTTCCGAAAGATTGAGTTTCTTCTTTAACCGGTACCTCGTTTTTTTAACGCTGTCAGGAGAAATTGCAAGCATTGTAGACACCTCTTTATTTCCAATCGCCAGTTTGATTAACAAGAATAATCTCAATTCTGCTGAGGTAATCTGATTAAATGATTTTGTAACTCTGGCTATCATACCTGGATAAACCGAATCAAAATACAATCGAAACTGATTCCAGTCAGTTTCTGTCATGAATTTCATTTTCGAAAATTCTTCAACATAGGAATGAAACTGCTCGTCTGATGGCAAAGATGCTCCCGCCCTGAGTCGGGCTTCAAGGTCCTCAATCAATGCGGATTTTGAAATAAGGTTCTGTGTAAAATCCTGCAAACGAATTCTGTTAATTTCCAGTTCGCGCTTCATGGAATTAAGTTCCTGTTCCTGAATCTGATTTTCAGCTTTCAACAGTTGTCGATTCTTCCGATGGCGACTAACTGTAAAAAATAGCAGCATTGCAGCAATCATGAAAAGCAATACAATTGCGAAGATCAACCAATTTTTTCTACTGCTCTCAATTTCCTTCAGTTGCCCCAACTCTTTAATTTTCGATTCCTTCAGTTCACTCTCATATCGAACATTGAGTTCATTAATAATTTGGGATTTCTCATGAGAGTACATGGAATCGTTCAAAGAAGTGTAGTTTGATAAATATGCTAAAGCGGCCGCGTAATCTTTTTTTCGTTCCGCTATTCCATACAAAGTCTTGTATGTACTCAGTAAACCATACCGTTGCCCACTGCTGTTGGCAATTTCAACAGCTTTCTTCAAAGTCATCTCTGCTGAATCAATTCGCCCGATTTCCATTTGGCAAATACCAATATTGTGAAGGATGGATGGAAGTTGCCGGAGGTCATTTGTTTCTTCGATATAATAATATGTTTCCTGCAACAGTGGATACGCAAGATTGAATTCTTTATTTCGCATGTATGTAATGGCCAAAGAATTTAAGGCTGAAGGCAAACCGAATTCATCGTTCAATTCACGCTGGATTTCAACCGCTCTTTTTGCATGTTCAAGTGCATTTGGAACATCATTCGAATGTTGGTATACTGCAGCGAGAGAAGTATGGGCAGCCGACAGATTTGTCGAATCTTTTTTATTTTCAAAATATTCCAAAGCCGATGAAAAGAGTGAGATCGCTTTGGGATAGTCATTCTGTTCAAGGTAATTATCTCCCAGACCCATTTTCACTTCATTGAGTTTCAAGCTGTCCGCTATCTTCTCATAAATATGCAAAGCCAGGTATCTGAATTCGGCACTCTTCGCATAATCTCCTTTGTAAGCATACATTGAACCGATCACTTTGTAGGTGGCTGCCAATCCCACCGAGTCCCGAATTTTTTTGTAATCCTCAACTGCAGCTAATAACTCGGTTGAAGCACTGTCGTAAACTGTCTTGTAGAAATAGGACTCACCGGCTTCCAAATGATACCAAGCAGAAGATTTATAATTTCCAGGTTTGATCGACGATGCAAATTTCCTTAAGTGCTCTAATGCAAGGTCGTAGTCACCATCATCAAGAAGTCGGTTCACCAATTCATAATATATCGTATCGATGACTTTTTGGTTGTCGATCGTACTCAATATTCGGTATGTTTCTTCCGCATCCGGAGTATCTAAAGAAAAGCCCTGGTTGACAATCGTAAAAGGACGTTCTTCCAGGCCCTTGAGAACAGGGTCTGGTTGGGTGTTTGGCTTGCAGGAAAATAAACCAAGTAAAATTGCAAAGGACAAGATCAAACTTCGTCCCGAAACAGGAAACATTCGCGCAGGTGTTATAAACTGAATTCTTTATTGCAATTAAATGAATCTGGAGAGATTCCGAAGCATTTTAACCGGGGAATCGGAGTAAATTCATCTTGTCCTCCAATTGTGTGCGAATTATGCAATATAATTAATCGCTTGTCCCCCATTTGTACCCCTTCATTTTTTGGGAAAACTCTACAACGCGATTACATTTGGCAAGATTTTTTTATAAGGCTGCGCCAAAAAATCAAAGCAAAATATTAGAAATTGATATTGCAATTCATGGGGGTAAATCCATCAGAAATGATGGTTGGATTGCATCGAGGCTGCGGGTAACCGTAGCCTTTTTTATTGCCCTTTGGGCTTGCCCGGAATATATTCCTTCAAATAGTAGGGCTCAAATAAAGATGTGTCTTCAATATCTCCGGAATTGAATTTTCTTTCAGATTCCTGGGTAAGGTAGCTTGCAGAAGAAAGTACATCATTCAGTATTTTCACATTGCTTTCGTTTTCAAAAAGTTCCAGAAATTTACCGCAACCATCGCCGCCCAAATAAACCTGATTTGCGCCATACCCTTTAAAAAATCCGGGATCAGTGATAACCTGAGAAGCAGGCCCCTCAATTTCATGAAGATGCTTTGAATAAATCGCCCTGTACACTTCCATCCTCCTGGCATCAATCATTGGGAAAAGAATGTCATCTTCAGAAAGTGGAACTTTCAATTCCATCAACCTGTTTTGAATTCCCCGGGCAATGCCACACAAAGTAGAAACAGAAATCAGTGGCTTATCCAAAGCAAAACAAAGTCCTTTTGCAGTACTCACCCCAATCCGTAATCCGGTATAGGAACCAGGTCCTGAGCTTACAGCAATGGCATCCAGGTCGGATAATTTTATTTCAGCTTGTGAACAAACATCTTCAATGAAAAGAGTAAGTTTTTCGGCGTGTGAGAAACCTTGATTCTCTTCCTTGGTGGCAATCACAACACCGTCTTTTCCGAGAGCAACGGAACAGACAGATGTTGCTGTTTCAATATTTAAAATGATCCCCATAGAAATGCAAAAAGCCGGGGCAAAGGTAGCACCCGGCTTAAATTTTACATCACGATAAAATTAATTTTTATCCTTGGTATACAATTGTTCCTTTTTTACAATTTCAACAGGATCATCATTTTTCAACATTTTAGCAATTGCACTGTAAGGGGCCGACACAACTTTTTGCTTTTCTGTCAAGCCCTTTTTTATTTCAATATAATTATTATCCTGAATTCCGATTTCGACAGGAACCAATTTCACCTTGTCATTCTCAATAACGAAAACACATTCAACTTCCTTATTTTCTACCACTGCAGTCCCTTTCTCGTCTTTTTCATTTTTCACCTGCACCGCTTCTTCGTCCTGCATTTGTTCTCCATCCTGCTTATCCGTCATTTTTGAATTCCCCGTTAAAGTATCACGCGTTGTGACTGCCTGGATGGGTACCGACAATACACCTCTTGCACTCTTCGTCATGATGTCAACTGTTGCTGACATACCGGGATTAAACACTGCACGACCCGGATGATTAGAATCGATGATCTGCTCGTAAGACTCCCGGAGGATTCGTACTTTGACTGTAAAATTTGTAACCTGATCCACACTCAATCCGGAGATGTTAGCCGAGTTCGCTACTTCTGTAACTACTCCTTTGAATTTCTTTCCGAGATAGGCATCCACTTCAACACTCGCAGTATCGCCAACATTCACGCGTACAATGTCATTTTCGTTCACATCCACATTCACTTCCATTTCATTCAGGTTAGCCAGGGTCATCATTTCTGTTCCTGCCATTTGGGATGTTCCTACAACGCGTTCACCTTTTTCAACATTCAGTTTGGAAATTGTTCCATCCACGGGCGCGAATATCGAAGTCTTACGCAAATTATCCTGAGCTTCTTTCACTGATGCTTCAGCACTGCGCACATTAAAATCTGCGCCGGAAAGACTTTGGAGAGCTGCATCCACTTCCGCTTTTGCTACTTCTGTACCAGATTTTATTCCCTCCCATTCAGAAGCAGAAATTAATTTCTCTTCATATAATTTTTTATTTCTGTCAAATGTAAGTTGCGCTTTCTCATACTGGGATCTTGCCTGCAGCAATCTCGACTTGGAATTCTCTGAATTCGCTTTCGCTCCATTCATCGCGGCAACGGAACGGTCCACGTAGGATTGATAAATATCCGGGAGAATTCGCACCAAGAGCTGACCTTTTTTTACGCGGTCTCCTTCTTTAACATTCAGCTCTACAATTTCTCCGGAAACATCAGGACTGATTTTCACTTCCACTTCGGGTTGAATTTTTCCACTCGAGGAAACGACTTCCGTAATATCTCTTTTTGCTACCTGCTCAGCGACAACCTGCTTTTTATCCTGACCGCCAAACCAACCGGCCTTTTTACCAATAACAGCGAATACAATGAGGACCACCACCACGATGGCCAGCCATTTCAATAAATTATTCTTCTTTGCCATAAAAATTAGTTAGAAGGTCAAGGATTTTCCCTGGTAAAAATCCAGAATTTTCAAGCGAAATATATAATCAAACTTTGCCTGCAGTAAATCCGCTTTCGCTTTTGCGAGGTTATTCTTTGCTTGCAAATAATCGAATGAGCTAATCAGGCCCAGATCGAATTTCTGTTGGTTAAAAGCAAATGCTTCTTCCATTGCAGAAACGCTTTTCTGCGAAGCTTCATTCTGTCTGTAAGCCGACAGGGCATCAAGTACAGCTTGTTGAACACTTTTGTAAAGATTCTTCTTCGTCGTTTCGTATCCCAATCGTGATTGTTCAAGATTAATTTTTGAACGTTTGATGGAAGCGCGTGTTGCCCAACCATTAAACAAAGGAACTTGTAAGGAAAATCCAACAGATTTACCCAGATTATTATTGATCTGATCACGAAATGGAGTATTGCTGAAATTGGGAGTTACATTTGGAACAATCGAATAAACAGAATCACCGTTACTTGTAAATCCTGAAAAACTCGAAGTCGGTATTCCAATTGTGTAACTCGTTACATCCTTACTCGAAGTGGAGTAATTTGTGCTGAGGTTTCCACTTGCAAAGAGACGTGGATACAATGCTCCCCGTGAAATTGAAAGTCCCTTTTCTGATGCAGCCAGCTTGTATTCCGCTGCTTTAATATCCGGTTGATTTGTGAGTGCTGCCGCATATATTATTTCTGAATTCATCGCATCCGCATTTAAGAGAGGCGCACTTATATCCGGAGAAACAACGGAGAAGTTTTTTGTAGAATCAAGTTCTAAAAGCTGTGTCAGTGTAAGCATCGCCTGATCCGCACTGGACTGAGCTTGTGCCAGTCGGCTTTCATCGGCAGCCAATTGCGATTCCATTTCAAGAGAATTCCCCTTAGAAACTGAACCCAGTTCCATCATTCGGTTAATTTTATCACGCTGCTTCCGGGACGCGTCTACCTGATCAGTCGTAAAAGAAAGAATCTCTTTGCTGTACAATACTTGCAGGTAAGCAGAAACGACATTTAAAGCGATGTCGTTCCTGATTTTTTTAAGATCGTATTGACTGCCCAGGTAAAGCAATTTACTTTGCTTAAGACTATTCTGTAATTGCAATCCTTCGAAAATTGAAATACTGCTACTCAGTCCAAACGAATTCGATTGAACCTGCTGTGTTGTAAAAGCATTGGTATACGGGTCAATACTTCGTCCATAGTAATAGTTGTGCGATGCATTTCCATTCAGACTTGGGAAAAATCCGGCAAAGCTTTGATCGACTTGTGTTTTTGAACTTTGCATGTTCAGGTCACTCTGCTTGACCTGGAGATTATGCTCCAAAGCATAATCGATGCATTGTTGAAGTGTCCAGGGACCTTGTGCATTAGCAGCGGTACAACCGAGGAGCAGGAAGAGGAGGAAATTACCAATGAAACGGAGCGTCATAATTTTTTCGGGCGGGTCAAAAGTAGGGTAAAGCTAATTAATATAAAACTGATTAACCAAGATTAACCAAATCAAAGGGTGGTCCCCCCTTCGGGTGAATCTTCTAACAAATGTTCAAGACTAATGCGCATTACATCTCCCATATTTTTACTCTTTTTAAAGCTTTCTTTCTGATAATGCTCAGCCAATTCTGATTTCAACTGGTTCACTTTTTCTTTTTGGGAAACCTGATCATGTTCCAAGACTTCCAGCAGGGCGGCAATGCGGAATCGAGAGGTTTTCAATCGGCGGGCCATCATCGTTCGTTCCTCCAATTGGTATTGGCGGGAGGTTTCTTTGTTGATGTACTTCAAACAAAGTTCTACATATGGATTATTTTCCTTAAAATATTGCGGTAAATAAAGCGTCTTTTTCGTCATGTCAATCACAAAATTATACGAACGCATATCCCCGAGAAGCCTCACAAAACATCGTTCGTTGAATTTTATAAACTCTTTGGCAAGACGTGTTGCATTCATATCCTTACCGTCCAGATTATTCCGGATAAACTGATCTCCCGGAATACCAATGATGTGCTCTTCCACAAGCGTATCAGAATCCACAAGGTAATTAATTTGATTCGGAGAAAGAAGATCTTCGAATTCCAATCCGTACACCCGACTGGCATCCGCAAGCTTTACATAATAATAATCGTAGTTGTCGTTGAACTGATTTTTTATCCGGACCCTGAATGGCCGGGAGTTGCCAAAGGGACAATAATCAACCCTGTCGACATACAGGTGTTCCATCAATGCCATGTTCCCTTCCACTTTCATCATCGCATAGGTCTGAACCAGCTTTTGATTGAGCTCCTCCGTTTCGGAAGGTTGAAAATATACAGTCTCCCACAAAGTATCTTTTCCGGTCTTGTCTAATAAAGGAACTGAATAATTATACCGCAGTAAATCAGGATACCGAAATGGCAAATTCACAAGTCTCCCAAAATCTTCGAGATAAATAAAGAGTTCCTCGACGATTTTATAACTGACTTTTTTCTTCGAAATGGAGTTCATGGAGCTGTAAATTCCTTGTGACTAAAGGTGAACATTTATGAGAGACATGTTCACACTCCCCGACCATAGTTTTCCATACTTAATCCACGAAAAACCGAATGTAAATGCAAAGACGAATTCGCTTTATTTATTGCTTCCTTCAAACGATTGAATTTAAAATTTCTTTTATTCAATTACTGAATCATCCCGACCATTCTGTTATAGGCTCAAGCAGGCATTTTCATTTAAATAAAATTGCCATTTGATTGAAACAACAATTATTCAAACCCGCAAAATTCAAATTTATATCCTCATTTTCAATTATTTACAGGTATTAAAGTAAAATTTTCTTGACATACATAAGCTCCTTATGTATCTTTGTCCTATGTATTCATCAGAACTCGTCAAAGGAACTTTAAAAACCATCGTACTCCGACTGCTCACAGAGCACAAGGAAATGTACGGCTACGAAATCACTCAACGTGTCAAAGAACTCACGGGAGGGAAAATTCAAATCACAGAAGGTGCATTGTATCCCAGCTTGCATGCTTTGGAAAAAGATGGTTTGCTAACTACGGAAACCATGAACATTGGAAAGAGAGTTCGGAAATATTATTCCTTATCAAAAGAAGGAAAAAATAAAGCGGCAGAAAAAATCACGGAACTCTCTGATTTCCTCAACACCATGCGCTTTCTCCTTGATTTAAAACCGGCACAGGGATGATTGTCATCACTGACGAAATTTTAGAAAGGATTGCAAGGGATTTGAAAGATAACGGAATCCGGACGCAAGACCTTCATGACAATCTCCTGGATCACATTTGTTGTATCCTGGAGGCGGAACTTCATGACCTCAGTGAATTTGAAAAGAAATATCCTGAAATACGAAGTCGGTTTTACAAACAAAATTTCGTAGAGCTGGAAAAAGAAACACAACAACTCCTCATCTTCAAAAATTATTATGCTATGAAAAAAACAATGATCATCAGCGGAAGTCTTACTTCAACATTTTTTGTTCTGGGTGCATTCCTGAAATATTTCCATCTCCCCGGCGCAGGTGCTGCATTGGTGTTGGGGATTGTCTTCTTCAGCTTTTTATTTTTACCTCTCATGGTAACCTTGAAAATGAAGGAGTCAACAAGTAACCGCGACAAGATTATTTTAATTCTGGGCTTGCTTACAGGTATCATCGCAAGCATGTCGGTATTGTTTAAATTAATGTGGTGGCCGGGTGCAAATATTATGTGGAGAATCAGTTTGTTTTCATTGCTGCTCGTTTTTCTCCCAGCCTATTTCTTCAGTGGCTTCAGAAATCCGATTTCAAAAGTAAATACGATTGTCACAACGATACTCTTGCTTGCCGGTGGTGGCATGTTGTTCTCGTTGACTGCATTCACAACAGTGAATTCTCCCTCGGTAGCTATTGATATGATTGAAGAAAACGTTTCCACCACAATGCAGGCGATCCACGCTCAGAACGAATCCATTTCAAAGGCACTTGCTGCCCGACAAATTCCGATGTACGCCGATTCCCCGGAGATCCAAAAAGAGTTGATGACCACCAATGCCATTCTTAAAGATTTGCAATCATTTAAAACCGGACTAATTGCCCGGGTAGAAAATATTCCTGTTGAACAAGCGGATGTGATGCAAATTGAAAATTTAACCAATTCGAATAATTCACCCTTGGTAAAATCTATCCTGGCGAACGATCAGGAATTGTCACTGGCAACACTTTTTGAAAAAATTAATCATTACAACACGAACTTGTCCGGCAAGCCGGCGATCCAAAAATTAACAAGCAATGAAAAACTGTTCAGCAATACCCAATTGCATTTCGTTGTTCATTCATTAAATCAATTGATTTACCAGGCAGAAGTAAATCGTCAGGCGCTTTTAAATTTCCAATTGGGAACATTGGAAAAACAATCCTGAAAGTATAAAATAATGACCGGGCTTGTTGTTTTCTAAAGCTTCGGAAATTGAATGCAAAAAAGCGGCATCAGAATTTATCTGATATCGCTTTTTTTGCATTTTAAATAATATTTCTCAACTATCTTCTAAGGCTAATCCAAATCATCAATCAGCAATCAAAAATCATCAATCAAACACTATACGCCAAGACCGGCCCCAACCATCGTTCCGCTTCCTCTACACTCATTCCTTTCCGACGAGCATAATCCTGAACCTGGTCGCGTTCGATTTTTCCGAGACCAAAGTATTTTGAATCCGGGTGGGCGAAGTACAATCCGCTGACTGCAGCAGTTGGATACATGGCAAGACTTTCTGTGAGAATAATTCCAGTGTTTGCTTCTACATTCAATAAATCCCAGAGGGTGTTTTTCTCGGTATGATCCGGTTGAGCCGGATAACCCGGAGCCGGACGAATTCCCTGGTATTCTTCTTTAATAATCTGATTTGTGTCCAAGGATTCATTTTTGGCATAGCCCCAGAATTCCCTGCGAACGCGGGTGTGCATGAGTTCCGCAAATGCTTCTGCGAGACGATCCGCAAGGGCTTTCAACATGATCGAAGAATAATCGTCGTGATCTTTTTCGAATTTTTCGATCCACTTTTCAATCCCTATACCCGTGGTCACTGCAAAACCACCGATGTAATCTGTTTCATGACCATGTTCGGATACAGAAATTTGTTTTGTTGGAGAAGGAAAGGCCTCCACCGAATTTATCCCTTTTCCAACAGAAATTTCTGCAAGACTTTCTTTGTTCGCAAGCGTGGCAGGCAAAATAAAATCCGATAGTGCGAGGTTAGGAGTAGCATCCGGTTTTTGTGTTTGCTGACGGAGAGTGTGGAAAACAGCTTTTTTATTACCGTGTTCATCGAGAACTTGAATATCATCGCTTTCAGCAAGTGCAGGAAAGATCCCGATGACTGCATTGGCGCGCAACCATTTCTCGGAAATAATTCGCTTCAACATTTGTTGTGCGTCATTGAACAATTTTGTAGCCTCTACTCCCCGTTCTGGATCCTTGAGAATTTTTGGATAGGACCCTTTCATTTCCCAACTGATAAAGAATGGTGTCCAGTCGATATACTCAGCAATTTCTTTAAGAGAATAATCCGTGAATACCTTGGTTCCGATCAACGCCGGTTTTTGAATTGTATTTTCTTTCCATTCAGCAAGGAGTTTATTTCTGCGGGCCAGATCCAGCGGAATGTATTTGGTAGCAGCTCTTGCCTGTTTGTGGTACTCACGTACTCTGCTGTACTCGTCTTTTGTATCCTGAACAAATTTCTCCCGCAGATCAGTTGATAAAAGATTGCTCACAACAGCGACACTTCGCGATGCATCATTTACATGAACGACCGGATGCTTGTAATGGGATTCAATTTTTACGGCAGTATGAACCTTCGACGTTGTTGCTCCACCAATCAGCAAAGGAATTGTAAATCCTTCGCGCTCCATTTCTTTTGCAACATGAACCATTTCATCCAAAGAAGGTGTAATCAATCCACTCAACCCGATCACATCAACATTCTCACGACGGGCGGCTTCAAGAATTTTCTCAGCAGGAACCATTACACCCAGGTCAATGATATCATAGTTATTGCAAGCCAATACTACTCCTACAATATTTTTACCAATATCATGTACATCGCCTTTCACCGTTGCCATTAGAATTTTTCCTTTCCCTTTTGCAGAACCACTGTGTCCGGCAAGTATGGCAGCATCTTTTTCAGCTTTCAGGTAAGGTTCAAGATAGGCAACAGCCTTCTTCATCACCCGCGCGCTTTTTACAACCTGAGGAAGAAACATTTTTCCCGCGCCAAAAAGATCTCCGACAACATTCATTCCATCCATCAAGGGCCCTTCGATCAACTGAAGAGTGATCGGGTAATTCTTCCTGGCATCTTCAAGATCCTGTTCGATAAAATCTGTGATTCCACGAACCAGTGCATGACTCAGCCTTTCTTCCGGACTTCCTTTTCTCCACTCTTCATCTTTCTCTTCTTTTTGTCTTATGGTTCCTTTCAAGGATTCAGCATAGGTGATTAGTCGTTCGGTTGCATCTTCCCTTCTGTCGAGCAAGACATCCTCCACACGCTCCAGCAAATCTTTTGGTATTTCATCATACACCTGAAGTTGGCTGGGATTAACGATACCCATGTCCATTCCGGCCCGTATCCCATGATACAAAAATGCAGAATGTATTGCCTCGCGAACAACATCATTTCCCCGGAATGAAAACGAAACATTGCTCACTCCTCCACTCACCTTTGCCAACGGAAGATTCTGTTTGATCCATCGGGTGGCTTCAAAATAATCCACTGCATTTTTCCGATGTTCTTCCATTCCGGTAGCTACAGGAAAAATATTCGGGTCAAAAATGATGTCCTGTGGTGGAAAATGAACTTGTTCGGTGAGAATTTTATAGGCTCGTGAACAAATCTCAATCCGACGTTTTAAAGTATCCGCTTGTCCCTGTTCATCGAATGCCATCACAATCACCGAAGCACCATAGCGACGGACAATTTTCGCCTGACGAATAAATTCCTTTTCTCCTTCTTTCAGAGAAATTGAATTCACAATAGATTTTCCCTGAGTACATTTCAATCCTGCTTCAATCACAGGGAATTTCGAAGAATCAATAACAATGGGCAATTTTGAAATATCCGGTTCTGCTGCAAGCAAATGCAAATAGGTTGACATTGCTTCCACACCATCCAGCATACCTTCATCCATATTGATATCGATTGCCTGAGCGCCACCTTCTACCTGTTCGCGTGCAACAGACAATGCCTCATCAAATTTTTCATCCTTGATCAGACGAAGAAATTTTTTGGAACCGGTTACATTCGTACGTTCTCCAATGTTCATGAAATTCGAATCCGGACGAAGTGTTACAGCTTCGAGTCCGCTGATACGGAGATACGGATCGACAACAGGAATTGTCCGTGGTGAAATCGTGGAAGCAATTTTTGCAATCTTCCGGATATGATCCGGAGTTGTTCCGCAACAGCCACCAACAATATTGAGAAAACCACTTTTGAGAAAATCTTCAATTTGATGACCCATATGATCCGGGGTTTCATCGTATTCGCCAAACTGGTTGGGCAATCCTGCATTCGGATAAGCACTCACAAAAAAAGGAGCCTTCTCAGAAAGTTCTTCAATGTGTGGGCGCATTTCTTTTGCTCCAAGCGCACAATTCAATCCAACACTCAATAAATTCACGTGTGATATGGAATTCAAAAAAGCTTCAACTGTCTGTCCCGACAATGTTCTGCCACTGGCATCCGTGATGGTTCCTGAGATCATCACCGGTAGACTCACATTTTTTTCTTCGAGAACATTCTGAATCGCCACGAGTGCCGCTTTTGCATTCATGGTATCGAAAATTGTTTCCACCAGTAAGATATCCACTCCACCATCCACAAGTCCGCGGGTTTGCTCTGTATAAGCGAATACAACTTCATCAAAACTGACCGCACGGTAACCGGGATTATTCACATCCGGAGAAAGCGAAAGCGTTCTGTTTGTTGGTCCGAGGGCACCGGCCACCCATTTTTCATCTGCATTTTTATTCGCACCGGATGCATTGAATTTCAAGACCGCTTTTTTTGCGATCCGTGCTGATTCCAGATTCAACTCATAACTGAGATCCTCCATTCCATAATCTGCCAATGAAATTCGTTGCGCGTTAAAAGTGTTTGTTTCAATAATATCGGAACCGGCTTCGAGGTATTGAATATGAATTTCCTCAACAATGTGTGGTTGAGTAATTGAAAGCAAATCATTATTCCCCTTCAGTGACTTATGAAACTCACTGAAGCGTGAGCCACGATAATCCGCTTCTTCCAGTCTGTAACGCTGAATCATTGTTCCCATCGCTCCGTCAATGATCAGAATTCGTTTTTTCAATGCCTCACGAAGCCGAAATTCAGATTCTGTGAAATGAATTTGTTCAGTCACATTTTTATTTTGCATAATGAATTAAAATTAATTGTTGATGTTCTTTCCGCCCGGCCAGAAAAGCAAAAAAAAATCTCTCCCAAACAATTCAGGAGAGATTTCTATATACAAAATAATGTATACCAAGGAAGATCACTCTGACTATCTGTTCTTCCGTTACCGGAAGAGCGAGTTGGCACCTTCTTGTATTTGTAAAAAGTAAAAAGTGAAAGTTGAGATCCTCAACATTAAACTTTAAACCTTAAACGTTGAACTAATTTAAGGGTTGCCAAGGCTTCATAGGGCGCATTCCCTCCACCTTTCTGGATAAGCAGGTCCGTTATTCACGGATGTTTTGAAAGAACTGCTGCAAATATAGCAACAATTCTGTTTTTTTCAAAACCCGGTCAGAAACAGAAAAGCCCCCGTTTCCGGAGGCTTTTCAAATCCATTGTAAGAAATAAGGGTCAGGTATTATTTGCTGACAAGAATTTTGCGGGTAATTGAGCCCAGTGAATTTTCGATCCGAACAAAATAAACTCCATTTGAAACAGATGAACAATCAAAACTGGTTTCGATTTGATTTTCAGTTGATTTTTCCAGGATAGTTTGTCCCATCAAATTCACTACAGAGATCAATGTATGGCCTTTCAATTGTCCAAGATTAATCCGGATTTGTTCTTTCACGGGAGAAGGATAAACACTCACCTGATTGAGAATTGTTTCGTTGATACCAACAGGCAGGATAATATGAACAATATAATCTTCGGTCTCTCCATAGCCGGCATCTTCACAATCTGAAGTTACAGTTACCGGACGATTGTACAGATAATGTATTCTCATACGTGTAGCTCCCAACGTAGCACCTGCAGGAATTGGAACAGACACTGTGAAGTCGGCAGAAGATTCCGGAATAGAATCAGAAATGTGAACATACTCTCCTGAACCCTGGAAGTCGCCACTCTGATCGAAGTCGATCCACACACCGGCCGCATGATCTCCGGAACCAACTCCGGAGGCAAAAGTGAGGTTGTAACTTAAGCCTTGTTCGAGAGAAGTAGTTGCAGTACCTGTGTCAGGATATAAAATGTAGTTGTTGATATTCGCATTGCAATCAACGCTTTCGTTGTAGAGTGTATGAATTGCTACTTTGGCGATCGCATCACATCCCAATGTGAATTCCGGGATACAATAACATCCAGTTGCAGGATTCATTGTTATCTGAACAGGAACAGAAGAAGCTGTTTGACCAGTACATGTAACATTGCACTGATAATAAGTATTTGAACTTTGTGCAGTAAGTAAAAATGCATCTTCCGCACCAAGAATATCAGTCCATGTTGTGCCATCTGGTGACGACTGCCATTGATAAGTGAGTCCGCTTGCAACATCCGCACCCGACAAGGAAAGTCGGAAAGTATCTGTTGTACAAACTGAGGCCATATCCGAAACCGTAGTTCCGGCATTTGGAGGAGCAACACAAGCAGAATAATTCAGAATTTGAACATTATCAATTGCCCACCACCAATCCCAGGTACCTGTCCACGTGAATCGAACTTTCAGATCTGTTGCAACTCCTACTAAAGAAGTCAGATCGTACTGAGAGTGAACGGCAGGATTTGGGTATCCGAGATCAAGTGTATCAAATACCAAGGTAGTCCAGGAAGTTCCGCCATCAGTTGAATATTCGATAGTGCGGGAGGAACCATCAGACAAAGGTCCCGTTAATGATCTGTATTGCTCGTCCATTTCAAGATACAATGATCCATTCGCGCTTGAAATGTCGATCGAAGGTGTTGTAAGACTTGCCAATTCATCAATGCCATCATTGACGCTCGCTTCGTCACTGTCAAACATTGCAAAATGAGTATCAAATCCGGAACCCGTAATTAACCGGGCATACAAGTTATCGAATATCCAGGCATTTGCGGCTGCATTGCCCAGAGAATCATTTGTCCAACCAACGGGCAAGGTCGATGAACCGAAAGATTCAGTGAAGAGCACTTGTGCCCTGGAAGACTGAGATCCGAGGACCAACAGAACTCCTAAAATTAAATTGCGTAGAGTTTTTTTCATGTGATCGTTTTTAAAGGTGAATTTATTCGTGTTGATGAGTGAGTTGTCGATTCAAAATTTCACTGAGGTTCGGACGCAATCTGGATTTGTAAACATTCCTGTGAAGTTCTTTCCCTTTGCCTTTTCTATGGACACGTCGTTGCTCAATCGGTAAAGCAACAATCTCCATACAAGCAGGTGTGCAACATCCATTCATTTTTTCAGCGCAATTTTCACACTGGATGAACAGGAGATGACATTCTTCATTTTTGCAATTCACATGACGATCACTCGCTGAGCCGCATTGATGACATTTACTGATGATATCATTTGTGATTCGCTCGCCCAAACGCTGATCGAAAACAAAATTTTTGCCGATAAACTCCGTTTGCAAACCCTCTGCTTTTACCTGACGTGTATAGTGAATGATTCCTCCGTTGAGCTGATTCACATCATTGAACCCATGATGTTTGAAAAATGCACTTGCCTTTTCGCATCGAACACCGCCGGTGCAGTACAATAGAATTTTTTGATCCTTCTTGTCTTGTAATAAATCCAGAACCATAGGTAATTCCTGACGGAATGTATCTGCCTGTGGTAAGATTGCTCCTTTGAAATGACCTACTTCGCTTTCGTAATGATTACGCAAGTCCACAACCACTGTTCCCGGAAGTTGCAAAGCTTCATTAAATTCTTTGGCATTTAAATGACGTCCAACATTGGTGACATCAAATGCGCCATCATTGAGTCCGTCTGCTACAATTTTTTCCCGCACCAAGGACTTTCAATTCATCCAATTGGATGTATAAATTATCCCGAAACTGATTCACTTCCGGAATAAGTACATAGCGGTAAAATGAAACTGTTTTTCTTTTAAAGCCCTCCGCCATCAGGCGCTTAGTCAGGGTTTCTTTGTCGTATTTGTTGTGCAAAATCATGGCTGGTTCAAAGATAAGAAATGCACACTGACCAAAAAAGTTTAGCCTAAATTATTCTTAATGAGCTAATTAGCCAATTATTGGAGAATTTTAGGGCAATTCTTGCTCTCAATTTACAAGCTGAAAGCCTTTAATAATGGAATCAGGATTTGTTCCTGTTTTTATACCATGCAAAAGCACCTACAGCACCGATCAAATATGGTACGGCAAGCAGGTAAAGGATTCCGGAGTTTAATTTTTTACCAACTTTATTACCACCATCGTGAGCATTGGTTTCTGTAACCCGACGGCACATGGAACATTGAGCCGAAGCTCCAATTCCTGTAAAAAGGAATGAAATAAGCAGAGAAATGTAAACCAGCTTTTTCATTTTGTTAAAATTTGTAATGCGGTGAAATCATCAGGTAAACAATTACACCAGTAGTGGTCACATACAGCCAAACCGGAAATGACCACCTGACTATTTTCCTGTGCAATGATACCTGGTTGCTTAAACCACGGTACAAAGATATCAAAACCAACGGCAATACGATTGCTGCCAAAACAATATGCGTACTGAGTAAAACCAGATAAAAAGGTCGAACCGGATTATCTTTTGGGAATGATGTCTCCACGCCGAAAGCATGAAAAGTAATGTAGGAAAGCAGGAAAATGGTAGAGAGTACACACGCTGTCAGATTTAGCTTTTTATGCATCTGAACATTCTTTTTTCGAATGAAATAGAAGGAGACGAGCAACAAAAGAGTTGTGATCGCATTGAGAGTTGCATTCAATGCAGGAAGTATTTTTGCCCAATCAGGAATTGATTCAGCCTTGGGCATTCTACCCAGAGCAGCAACAGCAAGAAAAACCACTATGGATACGATATAAATTAAACGAAGTATCGTTTTCTCATTCGTAGGAATAGCGGATGTTTTGGAATTAACCATTGTGCAAATTTAATGTGATAAAGAATGTCTGTATTCTCCTTTCGGAAATTTTTACTTTTTAGCTTGAACCGTTTCGTAGAGCAATACCTTGATATCGTCTATGAGTGTGTCCACTTCATTCGATTCGGTACCATCGTAAATACCGCGGATGTGTTTGTCCTGATCAATGAGGATGAGATTCTGAGAATGAAAAAAGTCGTCAACGGATTCACCGGCTGCTGCAGGAACTAAAAAACTTCCACGGGCAAGGGCATAAATGGAATCTTTGTTTCCTGTGAGAAACCACCATATCGATGAATCGGCACTCATCTTTTGCGCATACTCGTGAAGCACAGAAACAGAATCATGCTCTGGATCTACAGTAAACGAGAGCATTTTCAAATGTCCGGCTTCGTTGAATTTATTCTGAACTCTTTTGAATTGTTCGTTCATTTTCGGGCAAATTGTTTTGCACGAAGCGAAGAAAAAACTGGCTACAAAGATCTTTCCATCCAATTCCTTTTCGGTAATCCTTTTTCCATCCTGATTGAGCAAAGAGAAAGATCCGATGGTATGGAAACTTGAATCTCCCTGAGCATTGACCTCAACAGGGCCAAGAACAGGGAGAGTCTTGAAATGATTTGTTCCTCGTGTAAGTACCAGCCAGAAGAGAACCGGAAAAAGCAAAATTGCCAGAGGAATTAAGATCCTCCGAAAAGGCGAGTTTGCCATCGAGAAATATAATTAGTACGGTGTATTCATCAAGGCTGTGCCTTCATACAATGCGATGAAGATCAGATATACGATCAGCACGAACGGGAGAAGCAGACTGTATTTCGCAGCAATGGCCTCAAACTTTAAGTGCATGAAAAACCCTACGATGTAATACGCTTTCACCAGTGTCAAAGCGACGAAGGTCCAGATAAGAATGGTGTGCGGAATACCTGTAAACGAAATTCCCACTTCGAAAAGTGTGATGAATAACAGGATCCAGAATACACGCCAGATCAGTTTTTTGTTGAGTGCACTGTGCGCTTTCTCTTCAGAAGCGTGTGATACATGTTCGTGGTGGATATCAGACATGAGAGAAGATTTTTCTTGAGGATGGAATTATACGAGGTAGAAGAAAGTAAATACGAAGACCCAAACAAGGTCAACGAAGTGCCAGTAGAGCCCGACTTTTTCGACCAACTCATAATCTTTTTTACGATCGAGCGCTCCCTGGTAGACAAGGATAAACACGATGATATTGATGAGTACACCGGAGAATACGTGGAATCCGTGGAATCCGGTAATGAAGAAGAAGAAATTTCCAAACAAAGGAGTATTTCCGTATTCGTTCTCGGTGAGATTCGCACCGTGAATATTTTTTGTAGAGCTTGCAATCAATGCTTCCGCTTCAGAACCTTCTACCATTGTGCCGTCATGAAATTTCAGAACACCCGGTTCAGCATCATCGGTACGGGCGAATCTGCCATCAGCAAGTACGTATGCACCTTTCTCAGAACCTTCGATAAAGTGAAACCACTCCCAGGCCTGGGAACCAAGGAACATAAATCCGCCGACGATGGTAAGTCCAAGCCAGCGAAGTACAACTTTACGGTTCATTGAATGTCCGGCATCTACGGCAAGTACCATCGTTACAGATGACATGATGAGGATGAAGGTCATCAATCCCACATACGCCAACGGAACGTGTCCATGAATAAATGGAAAATGTGTGAACACATCTCCCGGCTTTGGCCAGATGTCAGGGAAGCGGTGACGCATCGTCCCGTATGCGATGATCAGACTGGAGAAAGTAAAAGCATCCGATACCAGGAAGATCCACATGAACATCTTTCCCCAACGCATTCCGAAAGGGGATGTGCCTCCGCCCCATACACTCGAAGAGGAAGGCGATGCTACTGTTGAATGATTTGCCATGAACGTAATTCAGTTTATGTGTTAAGTGTTGTATACGTGTTTTTGTGCGGGGGTTTCTGATTACCGGACGTAAAGTAAAAAGAAAAATAAATACACCCACAAAGCTCCGAGAAAATGCCAGTAAATCGCACACATTCTCACTCCATTATAATCTGCTGAAGTGTATTTTTTCATCATTGCGCGCGAAAATACAATAAATAATGCAATCATTCCTCCCAACACATGCATCACGTGGAGGCCGGTAATAACATACAAAAATGAACCGGCTACATTGCCTGCATCCCCCGCCTCTACTACTGATTCAGTACCGGAAGGGATATATTGAAAGTCACTCGTAATATCCTTTATTCGTCCGGTGAAAGCAATTCCCTGGTTAAACAATTCAGACCAGGCAAGATATTGACTAATCACAAATGCGATACCAAGGAACAATGTGATAATGAGGGCAGTAACAATATTTTTCTGACTTCCTTTACGTGCAGAAACTACGGCCCATTGCATCGGTATGCTACTCAATAGAATAATGACTGTGCTAATTGCAAAAGTCATAGGAAGATCGAACTGGGCCCACTTCCCCTCTCCTTGTCTTACAATGTAACCGGAAGTAAGTCCGGCGAATAGCATCAGGATACTGATAACACCGATCCATAATAAACTCCGTTTCGCTTTGCGGACAACGAGGATGTGATCGTCTTGAACTAGTTCTGCAATCATTTTTATTGGAATAATTTATCAATCATCCAGATGATTTGGACAACAGGAAGATAGATGAATGAACCGAACATTAATTTCTGAGCTGCCTTCATTTCACATGAAATGTAGAGACGGTATGCCTGTATGGAAAACCAAATTCCACATACAATTATGAGGGAAGCAGAAATCAAACTTGTGAATTGAAAGAAATGTGGGAGGAATCCCATCGGAACCAGGCAAATCGAATACACCAGAGTCTGGAAGGCGCTGTGTTTTGTACGACCTGTTCCGGAAGGAAGCATTTTAAAACCTGCTTTCTGATAATCGTCGTGCAACATCCAGGCAATTGCCCAGAAGTGGGGAAACTGCCAAATGAATTGGATCGCATACAGAACAAGACCTTCAAGACCAATTTCATTTTTAGCAGCGATCCATCCCAGAAGTGGAGGAAAAGCTCCCGGTATCGCTCCAATGAGCACAGAAAACGAAGTAATTCTTTTGGCCGGGGTATATACCACAGCATATAATAGTAATGAAAGAAGGCTCAGGATCCCACACAATGGGTTCATTTTCAGCCACAAAATCATTACTCCGGAGATTCCCATCAGGAATGCTGCGAGTGTGGCTTCAGTGACCGACATTCTTCCCGTTGGAAGAGGCCGATTTTCTGTGCGGGTCATCAATTTATCCAAATCCTTTTCAATGATTTGGTTAAATGCGTTCGAAGCTCCTGTAACGAGGAAACCACCGAGCATGAGGAGTAAAAAATTGGACCAGCTGAAATGACCGTTGGTTGCAATCACATAACCCATTGCAGCGGAAAAGACAACCAGGCTCGACAAGCGCAGCTTGGTGAGTTGGACGTAATCCTGAATTTTAGCGGAAAGTGACACCTGTTGTGTGAGGGCCAAAGATTTTTCCTGCATCGTGAAGGGCGCGGGTGAAACGGGCTGCAAGTTTACCAATTTCTGCAGAACAGGGCAAATGAAAAAAGACCCAAATTGCAATGTCTTTATTGTTCCTCTTTATAGTAGATTTTATAGAATTTCCTTCCATCTTTCTCTACTCCTTTTTCTATAAGCTCTTTATCCCCATGAATATAGATGTGAAAATTTTTGTCCAGTTTAAGTACACTTTTAAAGATTTTGCTCTGTTTTTTAACAGCCTGAGCAGAAATCTCAAAATTATCAGTCATTTTTATTGAATTCTCTTCCCGGTAAGATTTGTCATAATTCCGGAATGACTTAATCAATTCAGGCTCCTGAAACACTTCCTTTTCAAACTCCTTTTTGTTGAAGGAATCATTGGTTTTAAAATATTCAACGGATCTGTTTAGCAAATCAATCTGTTCTGTTTTTCCGACTTCAAATTCTTCCGGCAATTGTTTGGCGACAAAATTTTTCGCGATCTCCATGAACTGTTTTGTCTGATGGAAATCATCCTGACAAGGTTTCAGGTTGAGAAAATGATTTTTCCAATACTGTGCTTCTGTAGATTTATTTGATTTATCGACAATGCAAATTTTATAACCATCGCTTTGATGCGTATTGAATATGAGGCAACCTTTATCCAGTTTATCCACATTGATGCCGTCCTCCGCTTTAATTCGGAATTCTCCCTGCTTGTGATCTATTTTCAGGAAAGCATTTTTCGACTCCGATTTAAAGATGCCAATAACATCTGTGATTTCATCTTCAACCACAACATCCGAAATATAAGCGACAAATAAATCTCCGGATTTTATCTGGGCATTATCCGATTGTTCAAAAAGGTGTTTTGCAATATGAATAGATTCCCGGTGCATTGTTCTCTTATTTTCAAAGAGTGTTGAAGCAAAAGAATACAATGGATTCAGCTTGAAATCTTCATTGCTGAAAGTGAACGAATAATATTCCGGATTGGAAAACGAGTGAAAGAAAAAATTGATCAGGAGTTGATTTAATTTCTCATCTTCAATATCCAACAATGACTTGGACAGTTCCAGTTCCTCTCCATTCGTTTTATTGCCCACCTGGTGAACAGCAACTTTTTCCAGTTTGCAATTTGAATAGTCAAGCATGTGGATTTTGGATTGTAGATTTTAGATTGAAGATTGAAGAGGTGCAATGAACTAAGAAAATCAGTTCAATTCTTCGAGCAGCGCAAAATCTTTCTGAAGAGCTTCCGGAACAGGAATAGATTCAGTTTGTAAAAGGGAAGAAATTACCGGCAATAAATTCTGATTAATCCGTTCACGAATAAATAGTTCTTCCGTTTTCAGTATATTTTCAAAAGACCGGGTAAGCGGAAGCGATTTTATCTGGAGAATAAGCTGGCGCAAAGCGGCGGGATCTTCTGATTCCAGTACAAAGGTATTTTCAAATTGCTTTAACAATTTTGCAGCCTCTCCGGATCCACTAAAAATTATCGGCAAACCGGTGCTCAGGTACTCGAACAATTTGGAAGGAATCGCGCTTTGATAATTTTTACCGAGTCGGGCAAACAATATTGTAGATGTTTGATAAAACGGCAACAATCGGCTCCACTTTAACTTCCCGTGCAAACGCACATTTCGAAGGTTTTCAGTCTTTACTTTTCGCTTGAACTCATCCAGCTCTATCCCATCTCCGATCAGGTTGAGTTTGATGTCGTGAACTCCTTTTACTGCTTCAAGAATCGGACTGAGGTCTTGCCCGTTTCCGATATTCCCGATATAGGTTATCACAAATGGATTCTCCGGTTGAAAATACTTGATGGTAGAAAGTCTTTTGAATTTGTCTTCACTGATCCCATTACTGATAATCCTGATCCGGGATTCAGGGACTGTTGTTCCTTTGACTATCCAATCCTGTTCTGCCGTATTGGTAACTGTAATGAAATCATATTTGCCCAGAAAATATTTAACCATCCGCGTAAAAACCGACTTGATCCAGCGCTGAATGAAATTACGTTCGGGGAGATAACACCAGACGAGATCTCTCACATCCATTATTTTTCTCGATCGTGAACCCGCTAAAATCACAGCGGGAATGAGGAACATATAAGGTGTGGTGGCAAATGTGAGATCACAGGGTTTTCGTGCAGCTTTGAAAGCAATCCGAAAGGAGTAAATACACTCAAAAATTGCGCGTACAAAAAACCAGGATTTTTTATACCCCGGTAAATTTGTATAATGAACAGTAATGTGATCGTTGAGCTGAACTTCTTTTTCCTTCGCCCTTTCGCCGATTTCTGTAAGGGTAAACACATTCACCTTGTATTCTTCACTGAGCGTACCCACGAGTGCTTCAAGCCGATGCGAAGCCGCAGTTACTTCCGGTGGAAAATGTGGGGTGATTACGTTAATTACTTTCATCATTGATAATTCCTGTTCTTCAGATCGAGATTCGTGTCACAAGGTTTCCTGAAAAAGGAATTTTAACTTTATACGCAGGTAATTGGACACCGAAAGAAGGAGAATGCCAGGTGTCGCTACATTCAACATGGTCAGCTCCCTCGAAACTAACCTGAACAAACTTAGAAATTAGTCGTGCATTCTCAAGACGTAATCCGCATTTTTTATCAACATGCAAATACGCAACACCCAGCGGACTTCCCTGTTGATTGATCTTGTCGGTGATAACAATCTCGCGTTCATGGAATTCTATTTTACGGGTGTGCAGAGCACCTAAAGTTTTGTATCCATCATGCGTCGCTTCGATCACATGCCCGGCTTCTTTGAGGTTGATGATTCGGGCTCTTCTTCCTGCCCTGAAATTTCCATACACCTCACTTTGATTTCTTCCTGCAATCTCAACAGTATTGTGTGCAGCTGTCGATCGTTCATAGGAACGGACAGATCCCTTTTCATAGACAGAAACTCCTGTATCAATAATATATGGAGATCCAAAAACATGTAACAGAAAACTCAGCGCATCAGCATGTGCATGTCCGGGAGATGCAGCATGTGTGAATCCATGCACATCGACCAGCAATTCAAAATGACGGTTCCTGAACTTTCTTAAACCGGAAACACTCAAGGGAGTGTGTGCACATTTAAGTCCTAGATCATGAGCATAATCAGCGATAGCATGCACGGGAGGACAACCATCACTTGCGCTATCATTGATTGCCGGAAGATCACCGTTGTCAAACACTATCGCGGAGAGCCAACCACACATTTTGGAAGCAACATCTGCAAGCAAAGTATTTAAAGGATAATAATCCTGTCTGATGATTGCCATTGAATCAATTGTTTCCAGCAACCTCCACAGCACTGCACAATGATACATCGGACTCAGTTCAATGTGCGCACCATCATTCAAAATTTGTTTATTCAACTCTGTAATTAAAATCGCTTGTCCGGCATGAAAAAATTTCTCTTCTCCGAAAAATAATCCTGCTCTCAATAATGCAAAACCATTATCCAGAAGATGATTGTTTTTTAAATGATACTCCGGGTTCACTGACAAATAATACGCCTGTCGCCATAGAAAAGAAAGGATTTCTTCGTCATGGATATCGTAACGCGAAAGAAATCCAATCCAGTTCATCACTCGTTGGGAGACACAATAGCTGTCGAACAACTGTTGGTTCCCTGCAGCTTTACGGATAAAACTATGGATCAGAAACATTCCATCCTTCTGGCTGGTATCGGGATGGTACAAATAGTCGAATGAATTCAATCGGATATTCCACAATGCACCAAATTCTTTGAAGTTCCAGTCGGGATCGACATCGAATTTTTTATTACGATTCAGGAAGTGAAAATTTCCGTCATGAACGGAAGCATGCAGAGGAAGATACTTTCGCAAACGAATTGGTGAAATTGTGAGCGTACCCGGATCGGAAATTTGCAAACTACCACGATCCGCTTTTGCTTTTCGTAATGCATACACCATTTTCTGCCGGATCTGATCCGGATGTACATGGCGGGCAGTACGCAAAAGCCTGAGAAGTTTCATCACTCAAAGAAAAAAAACACCTGTTCACAACGAATATACGAATTATCCCTTCAGTCATTTGGGACTTAAAATGAAATTCCAACCGGGAAATGAACAATTTTCAGGAATGAATAAAGGCGAAAATCTTAAAGATTGCAGTATACAGCGAACAATGCATGTGAAAAATCAGGTTGTTGAAATGTTATCCGATAAGGATATTGAATCACTGCAAGGAGCTTTTCTTCCAGGTCTTTCACATTCCCGGTTTTGTACAGAATAACTCCCTGAGGCCGTGGTACACAATCACTTGCAATGGCAGGAATACCTGTCGACAAGGCCTCACGAATGGAAAGAGCATCACCGTCAGACCAAGTTGCTCTGATGAATATTTTGCAAAATGGCAAAAGCGAGACAACATCAACCGCTGAAGAAACATACACAATCTTCACACCCGTTTGACTCTCTACCTGTTTTGAACGTTCGCTATAATGCTGTTCGAGTGTTCCATTTGGATCTATCAAAATCAGCATCCATGCATCCAACTTTCGTAGGGAAGAAATTCCTTCAACAGCTTCCATGATCTGATCAAAGCCGTACAAATCCTTCCCATTAAATTCCGTGGATTTCCCGGATTCATGATATGCCAGAGACAACATAACATTGGGAAACTTTTGAAATTCATTTTGAAACCACTCCGGCACTTCAGTCTTTTTAATTGCAGGTAAATAGGCTGGGAG
Source organism: Bacteroidota bacterium (assembly GCA_016720655.1). GTDB lineage: Bacteria > Bacteroidota > Bacteroidia > AKYH767-A > 2013-40CM-41-45 > JADKJP01. The sequence goes on along the minus strand of JADKKE010000032.1, from coordinate 517,070 downwards.
GATTGACATTTTAGCCCTGTATTTTTCATTGATATGCAAAGGTTCCTGCACCAGAAAAATGTGATGTGCTATCGAAAACATTTCCTGTGTTGCTGCATCATCAATCTCTCTTAAATTGTGCTGAGTGTATACGAGCTTTTTACCAAAAATTTTTACAATCCTTCCGAGCCTTACTTTAATGGGCTTACTGGTGTGGATGTGAACTATATCAGCTGATAAAAATTCGGAAATAATTCGAAGCCAGTTTTTACTGTTTGTATTTGTTCCAAACCATTGCCGCTTGCGAAGATCAAGAACAGACAGACTTAGATCCGAAATTGAATCAGCATGTTGTAACAAACGCATCAGATGTGTGGAAACACCTCCCGGTGGCGGCGGCATCGGACCGATGAGCAATACCTTTTTCCGGATCTTACTCATTTCCTTTTCTGATTTTATCAATTAATTCAAGATAATTATTCACGACAGAACCTGCAGAGAAATCGGATGCTCTTTTTTGGAGAATAGATTTGTTGATTCTATTCTTGAGAGTGAATACAATCGCCTCTGCCATCCTTTCCGGATCGCCCACAGGGACCATTCTGCCATAGGTTCCGTTTCCCAGTATTTCCGAAGAACCACCGGGACAATCGGTACTTATAACCGGACATCCTACTGCCATTGCTTCAACAAGAACAAAAGGAAGTCCTTCGTATTTCGAACTGAGGACAAACACTGATGCATAGTTCATCCAGGACATTGGATTTGGAATGAACCCAGGCAAGCTGAACGACTCAGTGATTTGCAATTCTTTTGCTTGACGAAGTAAATTCTCCCGCTCCTCTCCTTCTCCAAGAATCATCAAATGAACCGGAATCTGTTTACGAACGATTGAAACTGCTTTTAAAAGCGTGCTAAAATCCTTACTTGGATTGAGTCGGCCTGCAGACAGTATCAAAGGAATCTCCTGCGTTTGAAAAAAAGGATGGTCCGGTACAGAAATTGTTTCTTTGGTCAAAACGGAAGGAAGCACAGGATTGTAGATCACATCCACTCTGCCATTCAATTCCGGAAAACAAACAGTGAAATCCTTTGCAGTTGCGGTAGACACAGCAGCTACAGCATCTGCAAGGGGAAAATATTTTTTTGCAAGAATTCGTATCAAAATATTTTTCAATCCTCTTGCCGGAACATTGGAAGAAAAAATACTTTGTTCATTCAGAATCACAGGAAATGTCAACCGATGTTTATGTCTTGTCATCAGAACCATTAACTGAACATGCGACTGAATGGCAATCACTATCTCCGGCTGTTCCTTCAGGATATAATTTCGAAAAGGTTTTCCGGCACGACGCGTATGTCTTGCTTTCAGATCGATCAGGCGAACACCCGGCTCCAGGTGTGAAATAAATTCTCCCTTCGCATTCACCATGACCATGTCCACGCGTATGCCACGCCTTTCGAATTCATTTGCAAGATGAACAGCAGCTTTTTCTGCACCGCCCATTTGCAAACTTCCAATCACTATCGCAAGGTGGGAAACGTTCGTCAAGACAGTTCCTCCTTTTCTGTTCCTGTTTCATCTGCACTAAAAATATTCCAGAACCTTGCGCCAAGCAACATCCCGAGACCGATTGAAAATGATTTGTGATAAAACGAATGATAAAAAAGAAAAATCATCGGAATCATCGTCATAAAGATATACAGGCAAGATTTCATTCTATTGCCTGCAATGTTTCGTTCCACAGCTGTCCAGTACAAATAGATCAATGCCAAAAAAGAAATCAATCCGGGAAGCCCCCAGTAGATCCACAATTGAAAGAAGGCATTGTGTGCTGCCATCGCAACATCAGTTGTGAAACGATTGGTGATACCTGCTGAAACAGCCCAGCCATGCCAATAATTCCCCGCACCCACTCCGGTAATTGCATATTGATCAATATTGTTGAGCACAGCAGTATATACTTTTGTTCTGGAGTCAGTCTCCTGCAATTCAGCAAAGCGAAGCAATGAACCCAGACGAACCCAGACGACATCCGGAACAGCCAGAAACAAAAAGAGAAGTAAAATCAAGGAGGGTAGAACCCAGGAACGCAGGTTGATTTTCGATTTGTAAACAAAAATCAAAATGGAGAGAAAGAAGATGATGGCACCTGTACGAGAAGCCGGAAGAAACACTCCAAGAATCGATGGAACTGTGAGCGTCATGAGAACAACGCGCTTCCATTTGACTCTTTCATAATACATCCATATCAGTCCGATGATCGCTCCGATAGAAGAGAAATAAGAAATCTCATTCAGATTTCCGCGCAGGAAAAACGTTTCGAAGGCCTGGAGACGTGCACGCGAAGCATCGTAAAATCCAACAGCTGAAAAGGATCTCAGCAATGGAACAGTACCGAAGATGAGAAAGAGCGATTGAAATGCACTTGCAAGAATGAAAGCGAAAAGTGCAATATCGAATGAGGTTTTATCCCGACACAGGACCGCAATACAAAAGATGCCCAATGTCATGTTGAGGTAACGGAAAATAAATTCATAGGAAGCAAATGGATGAATTGTTTCCATGAAAATGCAGATGATCGCAAAAACCAATGAAGCAACGAAGTATTTGCTCGAAAACAATCGCATCAATGTCTTCAAACGTGTGACACCGATGTATAAAAAAGTAAAACCAAAAATCAGGAAAGGAGTGCTTGCCGTTCCGAGATAGGGCAGGTTTGCCTCAAAGTAAATGCTGAACACCAACAGGAAAATCAACAAGCGGTCGAACGCGGAAGATCGGATATCTAAAGAAGGTTGAATTACCGTGGCAGGAATCACACGGCGAATTTAGGAATTCCCTTGGGTATTTGCAGGAACATAAAGCGGTAATGAAAAATCAGCCTTCCAAATCAAAGAGCATCGGATTTAAAGAATTGATGAACGACGGAAAAGACTAAAATGCGCTGGCAGAAATTTTCATTTTCCTGCGCACAAAACGATATCCAATCACATTCAACAGGATCAATCCCAGTGAGGAAGCAATGGATGCACCGATAATTCCTACGCTCGGAATGAGGAGGATGTTGAGCACCGCTTGTGCGGCAAAAGCCATCAGATAAAAAAGCAAAAACATTTTCTGATTTCCGGTCATGGTCAGCAATCCGCCAACCATTCCAGTCAATGCATTCACCAGTTGCCCCACGACCAGGATGACCAGTGGTAAATAAGCGGCAGAAAATGCATCGCCGAATAAGCCAAGCAGCCATTTCCCGCTAATCAGTAAAACAACAGCAATCGGGATGGTGATAAGGAGAATTTGTCTTGATCCTTCATGGACAAGTTTTTGCAAGCGGACAATCTGTCTCTTTTCCCACAACGCTGCAATCTTGGGCATAAAGACATAATCCGTCACGGAGAGACCCAATGCAACCAAGGTAGAAATTTTTGTCGCGGCACCATATATTCCGGCTTTGGTGTTTCCGAGAAAATAACTGACGAATAAAATATCGCTTTGCTTCAGCAACATATTCAATAAAGTCGAAATAAAAAGTATCGCGGAAACACTCGTCCACAACCCGGGCCGGGAAATGCTTTCAGCTTCCGGGACAAGTAAATTTACAGTTCGCCCCGCTTTTTTATTGATATAAATACATACTCCTATCGTGCAAATGAGGTTGATCATCATTGCAGCATCCACAGTGAGTTTGTTGTGATCATTATAATAATATGCACATCCCAGGCTAATGGCTATCGGTAACAAGATATAAATCGGCAGCATGGATGTTTTGATCTGCTGCAATGCTCTCAATACAGAACTCGCCTGATAAATAAAAGCAAGGAAAGGAAGAAGCAACACTGCCCAGAATAATCCTTCCGAGAAACTGATATTAAACTTCTTTGCTTTTGCTAAAAGAAAAACAAACAAAGCGATGCTGCAAATGATCGAAATAAAAGTGATCAAGCGGTAGGTGAAACGGATAAAACCGTGTACATAACCGTATTCTTTTTTAGCAAGTGCAGAAGGAATGAAACGGAGAGCACTCGTATCCATTCCGAATAGCGAAATGGCGAGAAGAATATTGACAATCGTAATGATGACAGTATAATCACCGTATGCTTTCGGGCCCATGAGACGGGCCAATAACACCTGGCTCACATAAATGAGCAGCAAACCAAGCACACGGAATACAAAGGAATGAGAAATGGATTTTAACAATCCATCCGGATTTTTGTATTGAGAAAATATATTCAAAACCTGTTCCATAGGGGATTACAACAGCATTTTATCCCTTTCTGCTGATGCTCCGGTTAATACTCTTTTACTTACTTGTTGCTCCGCAAAAATCGAGAACAACTTTATCACTTGCCATTGCAATCGAACGGAATTCCTTGTGGGCGACAAGAAACACAATTATATCCGCTTCCATTACTGCTTTCAGAGTGTCGGTAATTTCCAGTTCCGCATGTTTACGGATATTGGGTTCCACAGCCATCACTTTGAACTTATCGGCTTCCAGTTCGTGATAGATTTCCAGCGCCGGAGATTCCCTTAAATCATCAATATCCTGTTTATACGAAAGACCCATACAGGCGATCATAGGAATTCGTCCTTTATCTTTCTGGAATTTTTTCGCTGAGGCTTTTATTTTCTTCATCACCCATTCCCGTTTGTAATTATTAATTAAACGGGCCTGCTTGATAATTTTTGCTTCTGTCGGAAATTCAGAAACAATGAACCAGGGGTCAACAGCAATACAATGTCCTCCTACGCCGGGACCGGGTTTAAGGATACGAACTCGCGGATGCTTGCTCGCCAGATCGATCAGTTCGTTCACATTGATATCGGCTTTGTCGCAAATCATCGACAACTCGTTCGCAAAAGCAATGTTCACATCCCGATAAGCATTTTCAACAAGCTTACACATTTCAGCAGTGCGTGAATTTGTTCTGTGCAGGTTTCCGCGGACAAATTTTGAATAAAACCGCACAGCAGATTCAGTGCTTGCTTCATCGATTCCTCCGATGACGCGGTCATTCTGCTGCAATTCATAAATCACACTTCCCGGCAAAACACGCTCCGGACAATAGGCAATCCAAATCTTATCTTTCAGTTCAGGGCGTTCTTTGAAAATTATTTTCGCCATCTTCTCTGTTGTTCCAACCGGACTGGTTGACTCAATAATGAATAAATTTCCGGTCTTCAGGTGCGGCAGAACCATGCGTGTTGCTTTTTCAACGAATGATAAATCCGGCTGGTGATTTCCTTTGAATGGAGTTGGAACAGCAACGAGAAAGACATCTGCAGGCTTTACTTGTGTGGAAGCAACAAGATGACCGCGTTGAACACCATAGTGCACCAATCCTTCCAGATCCGGTTCTACAATGTGTATTTTCCCTTTGTTGATGGTATCGACAACGGATTTATTTACATCCACACCGTTTACCATCATACCTTTGGAGGCTATCAATGCCGCTGTTGGAAGGCCAATATACCCGAGGCCCATAATTGTTACATTCATAAATCTATATTTTCAACATGCTTGAATTCACTTCACGATCACTCGCGAATGAATCAGGCGACGCCCTTTTTTACATTTAAAATAATATCTGCAATTTGTTTGCACGCTGTGCCATCACCGTAAGGATTCACAGCCCTTGCCATCTTCTGATATGCTGATTCATCCAATAACAAAGTCATCAGTTCACGAACAATAACATCCTGATCCGTTCCGACCAATTTTGCTGTTCCGGCATCAACACCTTCTTGTCTTTCAGTGACCTCACGCATTACCAGTACCGGCTTTCCGAGTGCCGGTGCTTCTTCCTGCAATCCACCGCTGTCTGTAAGAACGACATAACTTTTCTCCATGATCCAGATAAAATGAGGATAGTCAAGAGGAGTTATCAAATGAACATTCGACAGCCCCACTCAGCAAGCGATTCACAGGTTCCTGTACATTCGGATTCAGGTGTACAGGATAGACAAATTCCACATCCGGAAATTGCGATGCCACAGTTTTGATAGCTGCACAAATATTTTCGAACGGTTCCCCAAAACTTTCACGGCGATGACCCGTGATCAACACTATTTTCCGTTCCAGATTTATTCCGTCAAACATTTTTGAGTAGTGCTTTTCTCCTCTGGCTTTCACTAATTTCAGGCCAAGGAAAAGAGCATCAATAACAGTATTCCCGACATTGTAGACATGCTCATGGATATTTTCACGATTCAAATTCTCTACCGATTGTTGAGTCGGAGGAAAATGGTAGTTGGCAATGTGTCCTGCAAGAATTCTGTTGATCTCTTCCGGAAAGGGAGAATATTTATTGCCGCTTCGTAATCCTGCTTCAATGTGTGCGACCTTTATTTTTTTATAATAGGCAGCGAGGGCGCCAATAAAAGATGTTGTTGTATCTCCTTGAACAAATACAATTTCCGGTTGAAAATCTTCCAGTACTTTTTCCAATGCCTTCAATCCATCAGCCGTGACATCAAACAATGTTTGATTCGGCTTCATGATATTCAAATCATAATCCGGAACGATATCGAAAAACTCGAGCACCTGATCGAGCATCTGCCGGTGTTGAGCAGTAACACAAACTTTTACTTCGGCATCCTTGCGGTTTTTGAACTCCCTGACCAAAGGCGCAAGTTTGATTGCCTCAGGACGTGTTCCAAAAACAAACAACAATTTCATAGGCTTCGAAGGCATTGGCGAACAATCAGATTACGGAGATGCTTTTCGGCTGTTCAGAATCATTCCGTAAAATCTGATTTGCAACAACCGGGAATTCGCCGGAATTGGCTCAGTCCTGAATAAATATTATACCTGAATCAGTGAAATGGGGTTGCAATTTCAGGCGATTTGCCTGATTTTTTTAAACTTCAGGAGAACATGTGGTAACTGCGTGAAAAGTAAAGCATTAGCTAACATTCCATAAAAAACAGTTGCAGAATTATGATCCCTGAAAAAATACGCAGCACTGATGAAGAGAATATTTACCAAATACAAGCATACTGTAACTTGTCGGGAGGAGAGTCCGAGTTGAAGTAATTTGTGATGAATGTGATTGCGGTCGGGCGAAAAGGGAGACCTTCTTTTGACAATTCTGATGGTGAAAACGCGAAGTGTGTCAACAATCGGGATAATGAGAATTGCGAGAACCATTACCGGCGCTGAACGGGAATTAAACAATTCCAGCAGTTGAACTGATTTTGTGAGTTCGACAAAACGAAGAGAAAGAATTGCCAGAATGAAACCGATCGTCATGGATCCTGTATCGCCCATAAAAATCTTCGCCGGGTGAAAGTTAAAGATCAGGAATCCGATGAGCGCTCCGCACAATGAGAATGCCAGTACTGCCATCAGCATATCATTGTAACAATAAAAGAGAATTCCGAATGTTGCAGAAGCAATAATCCCGAGTCCGCCTGCCAGTCCGTCGACACCATCTATCAAATTGTATGCATTGATGATAAAGAGAATGACCAGAATAGAAATGAATGCCAGCAACCACAAGGGCAGTGCATGAATGCCAAACAATCCGTGCATGCCGAGCAGACGGATGTTGCAAAACAAAACAACAAGCATTGCAGCAACTGCTTGTCCGAAAATTTTCGCAATCGGCTGCAAGGGCATTATATCATCTCGCAATCCGAGAAAGAAAAGAATAATCAGAGAAGCGACGATAAACAAATGCTGCTGCTCGAAATATCCTGCCGCCCAAAATGTAAATGAAAATATAGTAGCCGCAAAAATTGCCATACCACCCAGCAAAGGAATTCGGTTTGGATGGAGTTTGCGTTCATCCGGTTCATCGTACAACTCCACTTTCTTCGCAACCCGGATCAGGGAAGGAATCGATGCAAGTGCAATGATGAAAGCAGTAAGGGCGGCGGAAAGAAGTGGCTGCATTGGATTGGCGAACGGTAAAGATACGTATTTCCCTGCCCAACAGTTTCTTCTCAATTCTATCGAATATGAACATTTTTCATTCAAATTTTTCAGCTGTTTGGATCATGAAAAACTTTCAAAACGAAGAATGCTATATTCTTTCTGAAGGCAAAAACTGCAAAATTCCCTGAAATCATTGGCTTCTTCATTCAGACATTTCCTGCATGTGGAATTCAGCTATCAAAACAACCAGAATTTCCCTACTATTGTGAAAGAACACCATTTTAACATCCCTTCGAAAATGAAAAAAATTCTACTGCTCATTCTGTTTGGCTTTTTCTTTCAATGCTCAAAGACAATCGCTTGTAACGCCAATTTCACACACACCTATGCTTGTGCCGGTGACACGGTTTTCTTTGAAGCACTCGATCAATTTGCTGTTTATACCTGGGATTTCGGGGACTCAATTTCCGGTGCCGGAAATATTTCTCACGATACAGATTCGTATCATATTTTCGTCAACCCCGGAACCTATTACGTTACCCTTTTTGTAAATATTGGCGCGGAATGGGACTACAAAACTCAGATACTACACATCGGAACAGATTGTTTCGGTGCTTCCTTTAGCGAAACATGTGCAGGAAATAATGATTTCAATTTTACCAACGAATCAACAGGTACAATCACTTCTTCACTCTGGAATTTCGGTGATCCGGCTTCCGGAACTGCTGACACATCAACTTTGCTCAATCCCTATCATCAATATCCTTCACCCGGAACCTATACTGTTACCTTAGTTGTAAGTGATGGTGTACAAAGTGATACCCTGATAAAGCAAGTGACTGTTCAACCGACTTGTCTGAATGCGACATTTTATAATTTCCTTGGCGGCGACTGCGTACAAAATGTGACGACCATCAATGTGTATTATGCAGGATCTCCTCTCGCCTATTACTGGGACTTTGGGGATCCGGCTACAGGTATTGCAAATTATTCAAGCGATTCATTGGGTGTTCATCAGTTCAGCGCGACAGGAATTTACCTGATTACATTGATTGTCACTGATGGTTTACGTACAGATACTTTTTTCAATGTTCAGGACATCATCGATTGCGATGTGTATCCGGGAAATGCAAATCGTGATGGCGAAGTAAACATGGAAGATTTGTTTGCCATCGGAGTTTCATTCAATGACACTGGTGCAGTGCGAAGCAATGCAAGCAACAACTGGACCGCGCAAAGCTGTACAGATTGGTCTGCAAGCAACTGGACAGGATATATGTATCTGCAGGATCTGGTAGATAAAAAGAACGCAGACTGTAATGGCGATGGAATTATCAATGCTTTGGATATTGCTGTGCTGAATCAAAACTACGGGCTGCAAATACCGAATTATAGTCACACTGATGAAATGATTCCACTCCGTGCAATTGCAACAGATCCTGTTCTTGAAGTAAACCCGGGTACCGGTGTTTATTTCATAACAAATACTGTCTCACTGTCTATTGATCTTTCTGCTTTAGATTCGGTCAGATCAATCTACGGTATTGCTGCGAGAATTTATTATGATCCAGCGTATATCGTTCCGGGTTCTGTATCGGTATCATTCAGCAATAGTTGGATGGGAACAGAAGGCGTGGATTTGATTGGTTTGTACAAGGATTTTTACAGTGCAGGGTATGTAGATTTTGGAATGGTTAGAACAAACAAAATTGTCACTACAGGAAATGGCTCAATTGCAACACTCACTTTTACATTGAATGCTGTGACCGGAACGCCATCATTTTCCTTTGATCCTGCAATAAAACTTATCACCGCCGGAAGCTTTTCCAGTCAGGAAATTTTCAGGCCGGCAAATACAAATGCTACAAGTATCCTGACCATTGTTACCGGAATCGATGAGATTGAAAACTCTGCTGTCTTGCTTTACCCGAACCCTGCATCCAAGGAAATTAATCTATCCATGAAAAATGGATCGGTACTTTCAAACTGGAGCATTGTGGATGCTTTGGGGAAAACTGTTTTGCAAGGGTTGAATTCGGATTTTAAAAATCCCTTGTTGACGATTTCAACAGCTTCATTAGCTGATGGTATTTATACTGTGAAAATTATTTCGGATGGAGCACTCTTTCAGAAGAAGATTTCGATTGTTCGGTAATAATAAGGAGCGGCAATTTTAGAAACAATCTTGCAACACATAGAACACAAAGCACACAAAGAGATTTATTTAAATCTTTGTGTGCTTTGTGAAAAACTTTGTGTTCTTTGTGTTTCAAAATTGTTTTCACCAAATCGATATGTTTCGCACAAGACTTTTTAGCTCCTTTGTAGTTCCGATGACTGTTCTTTCTTTTTTCATTTCGTTTAATTTAACAGCAAATGATTCGAAGCAATTCCTGGACAAAGGCTGGACCGAGCTTTTTAAAGATAATGACATTGAAGCGCTTCGACTTTTTGGTAAAGCATACGAAGAAGCCAAACTCGAGAAGGATACAGAAAACATAGCCCTGTCATTGCTGAATATGGGTATCTGTACATATAGTGTAAGTTCTACCGATGGACTTGCCTATGCATTGAGGGCCATGGATGAATTCATGAAATTCGAGAACATCAATCCTGCAAAAGCCTTGCAGGGCCGGAGCAAATGTTTGCAGCTCATCAGCACCATCAATTTGAGGCAGGGCAAATACAAGGAGGCGATAGATCTTGGCAAAAAAGCTATGCTTGGATTTTCAATCGAGAATGACACGACTACGTATCTCGGCATTATTTATACAAATCTAGGCTCGGCATATGCAAAACTGGACCTTCGCGATTCTTCCGAAAAGTATCACCGAATGGCATTGGAAGAGCGACAGAAAAATTCCGACTTACGCTATTTGCCGGTTTCCATGATTAAAGTTGGAGACATCGAATTGGCGAATGGAAATAAAGAGAAAAGCAAGGAATTGTATGATCGTGCTTTTGCAATTTCTGATAGTACCGGAAATCTACAGGAAGAAGTGATCGCATTGTTGGGATTAGGAAAATGGGAACTGGTTTTCAATAAAAACTATGCAAAAGCAGAATCCTGCTACCTGAAAGCAGAATCCATTGCTCTTCCACTGACCGACCGTTCTTTTTATTTGAATGCTATCGATCACCTGATTGAATTAAAAAAGCTGCAGGGAGATTTTTCAAAAGCACTGGAACTACGTGAAGCAGAAGCTGGCATTCGTGACTCGATGAATTCATGGGAGAAAGTGAAAATTCAAAAGAGCCTGGAGATTCAGTTTGATGTGGCGGAAAAGGAAAGGCAACTGAAGATCGCGCAGAATGAAAATGACATCGCGAAGTTGACGAATTATTTACTTGGTGCAATAATCGCCTTCCTCCTGTTCCTTGCCTTTGGAGTTATTTATTTTATCCGGAGGAATCACCAAAGAGACAAAATACTCCTGAATACAAAAGTGGAATTGGTAAAAGCCCTTGAAGAGCAAAAAATATTGCGGGAGCAATACATGCAAAACGAGATCGAATTCAAGGAAGCACAACTTTCTGCGCTCACTGTGCAGATGCTTCAAAAGCACGAACTGATGCAGGAACTCCGCGAAAAACTGGATGAAGATCAAACGATTTCTAAGGATAGTCCGCTTACCCGGCTAGTCAACAAAGGACAGAACCAGGAAAAAGAATGGGCTGATTTCAATGTACAATTTGAAAGCATCAACAAGAATTTCTATTCCCGCATCCGCCTGGCCTATCCTGATATCAGTCCGAACGACCTGAAAATCTGCGCCCTCATCAAACTCAATTTATCTATCAAGGAAATGGCCGGAGTGCTCAACATTTCACCAGACAGCGTGAAGACCGCCCGCTATCGTTTGCGAAAAAAACTTCAGTTAAATTCCGAAGACAATCTGACTGAATTTATTCTGAAATTGTGATTCCTTCACAAAATCAGCATTTGTTCACCTATCGTATACTGAAATTAAAGAGCTTGTCTACCTCAAGTCTACCTGAAAAAATAGGTAAATGACTGTAGCGGTTTTAGTTTTACCGGGGTAAATCCAGACCAAAAAAAATCTCTAAACCGGAATCTTATGAAAAAGCTCTACCCTATCCTGCTTCTTTTCGTCCTTCTTTTTAACAATCAAAAATCCATTGCACAGATCCCCAATGGTGGCTTTGAAAACCTGAATTCCGATGGAAGCATTCGTAATTGGGGAAATGTATATCTCTTTGCAGTTATCATTGATTCATTGGGAAATCAATTGGTGGATTCCATTGTTTTCGATGGTCCATTGTACGCAAAGACTATGGATTCCTACAGCGGGAATTATGCGATGGAAATGCGGAATGCATTTAACTTCACTGCGAACCAAGGAATCCCCGGAAGCGTGAGTGCGGATACTGACTCTGTTTATTCAGCCTGGGGTTCACTTGAGTTCCTTCCTTTGAATCAGCAACCACTTGCCTTTGCTTTCTATTATAAATATTTACCGGTAGCCGGGGATTCCGGAATTGCCAACTTAAGGATTTACAATGCACAAGCCGACGAAATTGGTCATGCTCAGGTAATTCTGTCGGGGCTGACTTCAACTTACACATATAGCAGCAGCCTAATCACATTCACAACCCTTGATGTTCCTGCTTTCTTTTCACTCAACTTCAGTACAAAATTTTCTTTGGCGGATAACCCTACGAATGCCAACTTAGGTACATATCTGATCATTGACGATGTCACACTGAGTACTACGACTGCTGTTCCACTGGCAGAAACTACAGACAATAATTTTTCTTTATTTCCAAATCCTTCTCAGGACAATATTCATGTCAATTCAAAACAAATAGAAAATACAAGCTACAGAATTTACGATATGTTCGGAAAAATCATTTACCATGGAACAATTTTTTCCGGTACACAATTAATTTCTACACTGACATTGGCAAATGGCGTATATGCAATTGAATTCGAATCAAAAACAAATTCAAAGCGAATTAATTTTGTGGTGGCACATTAATCATTTTATTGATGTAATTGAAAAAGGACAGAGCAAATTGCTCTGTCCTTTTTTTGTTCAAAAAAACTTAAAGTCATTTCAAAGTTCCGCACTTTGATGTCAGTATTAATAAAGATGTCTCTCTGTGTGTACTCTGTGCAAATTGTGTTCCATTTAAAAACATTTTTCTAATGCGAGTACATTCAAATTAGCTTATTTTTTTGACCACGGAGGCGCACAGAGTACACACAGAGGAACACAGAAGGATCTACACAATTAATTCCCCCCATTCACAAAAACCTTTTTCACCATCATTCCCTCCCCATCCGACAACTGCAAAACATAAATGCCCGGTGAAAGTGATAATGCGGAAGTACTGTGTGAATTCATGCCACTAATGCACGAATATTTTTCAGAAAAAACTTCGCGACCGGTTAGATCGAAAAGGGAAAGTTTCAAAGATGCGGATGCCTCTGCTGAAAAATTAAGGTGTAGTGCTCCGTTTGAATTTTCGAAAGCAGTAAAATCTGTTATTGCTGCGTTGAGTTCCGGAACATTTACTCCGGCGGGAGCAAGTTTCACGACCTATTTTAAACTTGTGAGCAAAAACCGCTAAATTTTATTCGCAATCAAACTATCAGGAAATTAAGAAGCCATTAAAAATCCAAATAGTAATTCTCCAAAGACGTCCTCAATCCAAAGAAAATGTAGAGAGACTGATCATATGTTCTCTCGTTTTTGAAAGTGCGGCTGGAAGCGCCCAGTTCAATATTGAAATTTGTTTTGGGGTTTACCAGGTAATTCAGACGAAATTCCACGCTGTTCAATGTGCTGCTTAAACCCTGAAACATCCGGTTACCATATTCACTCGAACGGGTATCGTATGCTTTAAAAATATCATTGCCGAGATTTACAGTACCGGTATCCCTGCCCATTTTTGCATACTGTACTTTTATTTCGGCAAAAATATTTTTCCAACGGTAATTGATAAATGAAACAGATTCCACAAAATCCGATCCCAAAGGATGTGCGAGAGGCTGGTTCGAGTTCGAATAGTTTTGCGAATTGCTTCTGTGCGCATATGTAAACGGACGAACAAAATTAAATTCAGTTTGTATATTGAGTTGTTTCACGCCGAATAAATTCCAGCTTTTATAACCGAGCTGAAATGCCTGTTTGTTTCCCCACCAGCCTTTTCCGGCACGCACTTCATCGAGCAACAATTCATCCAGCATCAGTTGTGCATATACAGTATTTCTGGAATTCAGCTTCCAGCGAATATTGGTTCCAAGCAATGCATTGTCAGGCGAACCAACAGAATTTTCAACCGGGCGCAGGAAAATGATCGGGTTGAGATAATGGAGTTCATAACCCCTTGTCGCTTCCGGTTTCCACATGACTGCTTCGAAAATGCCGACCGTGAGTGAATTTTTCTTCCCGATGTTTACATCGAGATAATGCATAGTAGAATATTTTTTCGTGTAGCCGATGTTTTCATCATAACCTCCACGCATATTTTGCAGTACCATGTAATAGACCGAATACCTGAATTTCCAGAAAGTCATGTGGATTCGAAAAAATGGATAACTGTAGGTGTTGTCCGACAATAACAGCGATCGGTAACCATCGCCAATAAAGTTTTTGTCATTCGCCAGCAAGAAATCAAAATGCCTGCTTGCCCGGTAACCAACTCCTCCGGTAGCCTGACTGAAATCAAAAGCTTCACTGTCGAGAAATTTTACTTTCCCCTGTCCGGGTACGATGGAATCTTTTCTTACTAAACTATCCACATAGGAAAGATAGCGCGCCTGGTTTTCATGAAATCCGGTATAGAAATAAAATTTATCGTGCATATTTCCCATTACCAGAACGCCCCGTGTATTTACATATACATTGCGGTCATTTTTCTGATCGCGTCCAAGACTTACATTGAAAACAGGATCCACTGAAAGTTTGATGTCATCTGCATCAATGGCGAGGAAATGTTCTTTCCTCAATTTTCTCCCCACCCAGGTTTTGTAGAATTTATAATCCTTCAAATCTGCCGCAAGTACAGTATCCAGTGCAGCAATGGCATTAATTTCGGTATAATCAAGGGCTGAATACTTGTGTGCAAACCACTCGTATCCTTATTCAGTAAGGCACCGATACGCGAATTCACATCGTGATTAAGCGGGAATAAAAATTCTTGTGCAAATAATTGATTGGAAAGAAAAAGGAAGAGTATCCTGAGGATTATTTTCATAAAAATTCCTTGTCGAGGTGGTTCAGGAAGGGTCTGGACTTATTGTTTCAAATATACAAATCAAAACTGAAATGCTGGTAGTTTATGCTAAGGTTGTGAAATGGACTACAGAGGTGCACCGAGTACAAGCAGAGGGACACAGAATTGTATTGTCAATTAATTATTGCAAAAAAATCAATTCAAAAAAATCTTTGTGATACCCTGTGTACTTTGTGTACCACTGTGTCAAAAATAACCAACTTATAGATAAACTATAGGGCTACCCTCCCAATTCATTTGCTTGTCCGCAGTTGCCAGGTCAACGAAAAAATGATCTTGCAAAAGTTTTTTAAATTTCGGCAAAGCACCCTGCAAACCAACATAGGACATCAATCGTCTCTTAAACGGAAGTGATTTTAAAACAGGTTGTGAGGGGTCGAAGTCGCGGGGGTGAAAATAGGTCATGACGTAATCGGATTTTTTCATTTGGGAATGAATAAAGGAATACGGCAAAGCCCGGAAATATCCACCACCTGAAAAAACAATTTCTTTTCCAAAAAGCCGGATCGTATTCAGAGGAAATTCCTTCAAGAATGTTCCATTGACAGCGATCCTGCAAGGCTGAGCAGTTCCGAATTTTTCAAAACCGCCATGGTTCCTGCTGGCAGGAAAAACTGAGCAATCTAAGGTGATCCCACATTCACTCAGAATTTCAAAAGCCCAGGAAGTTTTTTCTGTAATCGAAAAACCGGAAGCACGATAGGCATTCATTTTTTTTCCACTCAAATCCTCCAGGCGTTTCATCACATTCAATGTGTCTTCTTTAAAAGCAATTGGTGTTTGATTGTAAACCAATTGATGCACATCCGAATGACAGGCAAGTTCATGTTTGGCAGCAACTTTTTTCACTACCTGCGGATACTGTTTGGCAATCCATCCGAGACAAAACCAGGTAGCCTGCTGTTTGTGCTCGTCCAAAAGATCCAGTAATCGGTCAACATTTTTCTCCAACCTTGATTCAAACCCGGCCCATTGTTCCGGCCTTTCCGTTGCCGGATGATCAAGGATATGAAACCAGTCTTCAAGGTCTATCGTGAGAATGTTCATTTGAAAAGTAGAGAAACACAAATGTATAAAGGGCACCACTAATAACCTCCAGGGGGGCGGCACTTCCCCAAATAAAAAGCCGAGCTTTGCAATCGCGTTACGCCCCCCTCGGTACCCCCAAAAACCCCCCCCCCCCCCCCCCCCCCCCCCAAAAAAACCACAAAACCCCCCCCCCCGAGGGGGAAAGGGGGGGGGGCCCCAAAAAAAAAAAAAACCCCCCCAATTTCGGGGGGGCTTTTCCGGTAAAGTATAACGAATGAAATTACGCGAGGCGTACGTTCACAGCATTTAAACCTTTTTTACCTTCTTGGAGATCGAAAACTACTTCGTCATTTTCACGAATTTCTTCTTTCAGTCCAGTTACGTGTACAAATACCTCTTTGTCAGAGCTACTCATTTTAATAAAGCCAAATCCTTTGGTTTCATTAAAGAATTTTACAATTCCTTTTTCCATTTTAATTGATTGTGTAGTATTATTTATTGATGTGGTACAAAGGTACAATAAATATTCATATATCCTTGAAAATAAATCCGCCAGCCGGGAAACGCGTACCGGAGGAAAAAATTAAAGCAATATGATACCGGAATTCAGAGCAATAATAGATCAAACAATGATAAATATCATTGATTTCCAAGTAATTATCAACAAAGAAAATCCTGCTATTTTAAAAAACATCGCTGTCCCCAAAGCTCAAATACCAGTTTTTCATGTCAAAAAAGCCTGTTTTTTTAACATTTTCTGAGTGGATCCGGAGGATGAATTCCAATGGCTGGGGAAGGAAATTCGTCGGAACCGGCAAAAATCCATGAAAAAATAGTCGCAGTTTCCCTGCTGAAGAATGTTGCCGGGCAATTACCATAAGATCCATTGCATTGGAGACCGACTGATTCCTTAGCCAGGACAAAAGTGAACCTGCTGCTTTTTTTGAATCGGCATCATTTGTATACAACAGTTCCATGATGATCATCGTTTTCAATCCAAACAATTCTGCTGAACGAACAATCACTATCGCTTGGATTCCCTTGTCACTTTCGATTTTGAATAAATGATAGTCTCTTAGGGGAATATCAATGTATCTCCATTTCAGAAAATCAAAACTCCGCTCCGCGCAATTCATCTTATCCCGGAGAAATCGGGAATGAAATTCTTCATATTTCTTAACATCTTGTAAATTGAAACGAGAAATTTTGAGTGCGCCCGCTTTTGCGGAATCTGAAAAATTAAGAACCGGCTCCTTTCCTCTTTTCGTTCCCGACGAATTCAAATATTTCCTCAAACTGCGAAAAGGTCGTAATGGCTTCACAAAGAATGGGACACTGCCAAGTGAATGAAAATTCAATTTACCTGAAAAAACCGGAGAAGAAAGTGGATTTGGAAATCCGGCAGTGAAGGCAATCTCTGTTTCCCTGCATTTTGCGTACGTTAATTCAGCAAGCTTCGGAAACAAACTTTTTCCTCTGTAATTCGGATGCGTGAGTGTGTTCACGGACAATGAACCTTTTACTTTCTCATCTCTGATTTTATAGGTTCTTGGAAGAACGAGATATTGGGAAACAATTTTACCCTGATCTTCCGCCACAAAAATTATTGACTGACCATCCGGGTTCCGATGATATTCCCATGCAAGATAATTCGCATCTGTAATCTCCTGTCCGGAATAAGTTTGATTGGTGAGTTCAATCAACCTGCGAAAGTCGGGATCATTGAAATCGTGCATTGCCATTCCTTCCAAACTATTTGCCATGGATTCTTTCAAACAGTGTTGTGTATGTTTTGCAAATACGGTCCCAGGTGTAATGTGTACGAACTCTTTCCACTGCTTTCTGTTTATACTCTGCTAACTTTTCCTTGGGTTCATTTTCCAATTTTTCCAATGTACGGGCCAGTTCCGGAATTGAATTGAAATATATTTGTGCATTATCGGTCACTTCTCTATTGAAAGAATTATCATGACAAACACAGATCGATCCTGTAATCATCGCCTCCAGTAGTGATGGATTGGTTCCGCCGACACTATGACCATGCAAATATGCAAATGCTCCTGCACGCAAGGAATCCAAAATCTGTTTGTCGTAAACACCTCCGATGAATTTCACATTGGGCTTCTGAAAATCTTCAAGCTGTCTCACATAAGAAGAAGTATCTTTTGTGCCAACGACAATCAATTTTCGGGAAGTTGATGTCTGAAGAAATCCCTCTATCATTTCACGAATATGATTTTCCGGAACGAGTCGGGCGACAATCAGGTAATAGTTTCCGGATTCTAAACCAAAGGTTTGCAAATCCTCCTTTCGAAACGGCTTCGGTTCATCAGCACCGTATTCAATGACAGATATTTTCGATGGCGGAACATGCAGGTGATTTTCCCAGAACTCCCGAATCCCGGTTCCATCAGCAATGATGTGCTGACTGTACTGTCTTGTCAGTCGCTGAGCGAGGCGAACATAGCCTTTCTTTACACGAGAAAATTTTGTCCGCAGATGTTCGAGTCCGTCTACATTTGTTATTAGTTTTGTTTTTGCACTTCTGTACATCGGATAAAACAATGCACCTCCAACGCCACACACGAGAACAATATCATTTTTTCCCATCGTGAGTCGCAATGAATCCCAATAATACCAAACAGGATGTACGCTTTTTTTGTAAGCGGAAGCGATACGTTTAATTTTCGGGTTGAGTTCTTCCGCTCCGGGATGTCCTTTTTCAACGACGACAGTCACTGTATGACCCTGCTGCACAAGATCATTTGACAAATGCTCTGCGAATGTTTCGAATCCTCCATAGCGGGCTGGTATTCCGCGTGAACCAATGATGGCAATTTTCATGTCAGGAAAATAAGGAATAAAACGCAGCAGCGATGCGCTTCCAGTCATGGTGTTTTCCACAGTACTCCACTTCCTTCAGGGCAATCTCTGTCCGAAGTTCATCCTCATTCAATAATCGGTTGACCTGCAAAGCAAGTTCAGTAGGATCTTCGGATTTGAAGAGTAGTCCGTTTTCATTGTGCTGGACGAGTTCTTTCATCGCAGGCAAGTCAGAAGCAACAACCGGTAATCCATAGCTCATTGCCATCAGCAGGACTCCGCTTTGGTATATTTTTTTGTAGGGAAGAACGATTGCATCGGCTGCCGAAAAAAGTAAATTTCTTTGTTCATTGGATACATGATGCAAATAATACCGAATTCTCCCATGAATGAATTCTTTGCGAATAATTTGATTGTACACATCGAAAGAATGTTTCCGTAATCGCCCGGCAATTACAAACTCCGACTGTGGATCAATTTTCGGAATCGCTGTTAACAGTACATCCAAACCTTTGGAAGGTTTGATCAAACCGAAGAACAGTACAATCTTTTTGTCTGCCTCCCAACCGAGAATTTTCCGGGCTTCAGCTTTCTGCACTTTTTCATTCGCAAGAGAAAGAAAATGCCCGTGTGGTATAACATGAACCTTAGAATGAACGTTCGTATCGAGGATGGAAAGCAGTTCCGTCCGGGTGTACTCATTGTGAACAACCAATTTGTGTACAAACTTTTCACAAATTCTTTTCAGGCGAATTTTATCTGGAGAAAAAACAAAACTTTCGACATCGTGAACGATGAGAGTAATTTTGAATCCGGATTCTGCCACTTTTTTGATGACCCATTCATCCAGAAAATTAAAATGAAAAACATGGAGGATGATATTTTGAATGCCGGATTTTTTGCAAGCGCTAATCGCTTTTCGGTATTCCTGCATCAAGCTAAAGAGTGAAAAAATACTTTGTTTTTTCCTGAATTTAAAAAACGGTTCCCGGCTGCCCGGAATTTCCTGAGAATAAAAATTGGAAAACAAAGCAACTGTGCAGCCCAGTTTCTCTAATTCCAACAAAAGGGATTGGTTGTAATGATCCAGTCCGGCTTTGGTCCCAACAGGGTCAATCACAGCAACAGAAGGCGAAGAGTAAATCATCCCGGTAACAACCAGGCGGAAAGATCCCGGTGTATCAATTTCTCGAGTTTAAGAATATCGGAGCGATACAATTCAATGAGTTTCTTTTTTGTCTCCGGATTCAATTTCACGGCAGTTGTCCGAATGGAATTCCACTGCCGGAATTGTTCGCGAATTCCCTGGCGCCAGGAATCCGGCAGTTGATTAAGGAGACGAAATTTTGTTCTGCTTTCCACTGTGATCAATCTGCTTATAAATTTCCATCGTGGTTCATAGGAAGAATTGAGGCCGTCTTCTCTTTCAAATTCAAAATTCTCGTCGACACCGAGAAACTGACAAATTTCCGCAAGCATTTCCAGAGGTCGAACTTTCAGGTCATCCAACAGAACTATTTTTACGTTCGGAAACGCTTTCATGTATGCATTCACCTGCTCGGAATAAAATCCACGATCAAGATAAAAGTAATCGAAGCTATATCCCTCCTGTTTTCGTTTGGCTTCCTGAAGAATTGCATCCTCAAAACTCAAAGGTTCTCTGCCATCCCGAACTCTCCACATGTATTGTGAAAATGCGCGTTCAGCAGGGTTTCGCAGGAGAATCAGAATTTTAATCTGTGTGGCGTGTGGATGATACTGTTGAATGTTCGCAATTGTCTTTTTATACAAGTACAAATAAGGTGTTGAAATTTCACCCCGCACCTGCTCGCGTTCGGCGGCTTCAAAAAGTTCCAGATATTTTTTTTGATCGCGAACAGCGAAAGCAAACTTTCCATGTTTAAAGGTGCTTTTGTCACCGGCAAATGAAAAGAAGCAAGGCTCCTTTAATTTGGGTAGAAATAATCCGGGATGCTGACGCAAATACCGTTGCAATGAGGTAGTTCCTGCACGTGCAGCACCAACAACGAGAAAGTCAGGCCAGTTTTTCATGCGATTACAGGTTCTAAAGGTTCATGCAATTCTGCTACCGTTGACCCAAAGTAATCATAACGGAAGTAATAAAGCAAGCAAACAAGAAACATTATACTGCTTGAATCGCGAATATTCACGGCAGAGAAAAACATACACAGAAAGAAAAACAGCAGCATGTACTCAATGGTCTTAAAAAACACATGGTTTGAATGTACCTGTCTCGACATATTCAGACAAAAATAATAAGGCAGGTAAATCAAACATGTCCCGAGAATTCCAAACACAAATATATTTCCCAAAAGCCCGATATCGACAGGATAAAAATACCCCAGGATTTCATGCCAGCCTCCATTCCATTGGTTGCTGATAAATCCATTGCCAAGGATGGGATTTTTTTCTATGTAATCCAATGCGATATTGTATTCCATGAAGCGAACCGCAGAGGAAGCTTCATCAGAAGTTTCACCGAAAAAGATGTTGTACACATTGGAATACAAAACATGATACTTATCAAACAAAGAAGTGTACCCCAGACTGAACAGAAGGGTGACACCAACAAAAATCAGAGAACCATAGATTAGTGTATTTCGAATTTTTTCCCGCAAAGAAAAATTTCGAAAAAAGTAGACCATAAGCGTAAATGCCAATACTACGAGGGTTGTTCTGCTTTGAAGAAAATAGACGAGGTAAAAAATGATCAGTAAGACGATGATCATGTACCCGTTTTTTCGTTCATGGGAAACTTTGAACAAAGAATAAAAAAGCAACATGATCACGAGGGCAAACTGAAAACGGTAGCGATAGCCGCGAATCGGGCTATAGGCTACAAATTCCATGTCTGTGAATTTAACAGGATTCACAAAGAGGAAGAAAAAATAAAAGACGATGAGCAATGCCAGGGATATAAAAACAAAGGAACGTTCTACCTGTTCAATTGTAATCCAGCCTTTGCGCAAGAGTGAGATTAATAAAATTCCGGAAAGAGAGAGCAAAACCGATCGTTGTGCCATGATGCCATAGTAGTAGGGATGACGGAAAATGGCACAACGCTGGTACGCCGCGAAAAAATTTACGAGGATAAAGATCCACATCAATACATCCAGCCGGGTTACTTTTTTATCCCGGATATTCAGAAACAGGCTAAAAATATAGTAGACGGAAAGAAGGATAATTGCAAAACTCGACAAAGACTGATGAAGGTTTTCAAGTGGCAGTGTCGCAAAAATCCTGAACGTGGAAGTAAACACCAGGAACAACAGCGTGTAGGCGATGAAAGGAGGCAAACGGTTAGGAGCCGCGATAACCTGCATAATCTTGAAATTCCGGGTTGATAAGTAGACGAATTTACGGAATCAGTTGCATTGAACGGCACTGAGCCAAAGATTCTCCTCAACGATCGGGTTGAGCAAAAGTAAAAAAGCCGAAATGTTTCTTCACGTACCAAATGCACAGAGCATTCCAAATGAGTGTACCGACAACTTGTGCCAGACTTGTTCCAATTATTCCCCAGGAAGGAATTAACAAAAGGCATGTACCAACATTTGCAATACTTGCTACGATTGCAATATTCCTGAGGACATGTTGTTTTCCGGTCATGTTTAGAATCTGTGCCGGTAAACCGGAAGCGACGACGATGAACTGACCTGCAAGCAAAATATACAGCGAAATTTCATTTCCCGGGAACTCCTTCCCGAAAACAGACAAGATGAATCCAGGGAAACAAGCCAATCCTACAAAAATTGGGAGAGACGTGAGAAAAATTAAACGAGCAGCTTGTTTTGAATAGCGTTTTAATGCATCCATATCTCCGGCTGCATAGGCTTCCGCAAAGCGAGGCATGGTGATGCTGTTGATGGCGAGAATGGTAATGTTTGTAAATACAGATATCCTCACCAGGGCATTGTAAATTCCAACTTGCGATTCCGTAGCGAATGAAGCAAGGATCAATGTTCCTGCCCAGGACATAATCAGTTGCAATACTGTTGTCGTGAACATTGGCATTGCAATTTTAATCAGACCGGAACTTTGTTCGCCCGCCCTGCTCACATGTTTCGTAAACTGACTTGCCTTGAGCCAGGAAACAAGGCTGAGAACACCTGCAATGCCAATACTTACGAATTGAATTTCAACCGGAACTTCGCGGGCGACATGTCCTGAAAAAAATGCAATGATCAATAAAATTAATGCGATGGTAGAAACTGCACTTGTTTGATAAAAGGTATACGTTGTAATATTTTTTAATCCCCGGGTACTCTCCGAGTGGAACAAGAGAGAAACCAAGGGTAAAGTGAGCCAGGCATTGATACGCAAATAGGAACCAAGGTATTCTTTGTGAAAAATATTTATGGCCATCCAATCTGCACTGAAGTAGAGAACGACGGAGATCAATAATGTCACCGGCACCATGAGTTTCATCGCTGTGATGTATAGACCTTTGATAGCAGCGAAATCATTTTTCCATGAATACTCCGCGACGAGTCGCATCACCGCGACATCCAATCCAAGTTTTCCGGCAACACCTGCGAGAGATAGAATAGCAACACAAATGGATACGATTCCAAGTGCATTCGCACTGAAATACCTGCTGGTTACGAGCGTAACTAAAAAGCCTGTTCCCACACCGATCATTCTCACAAGCAGAGAAATAAAACTGGTGCGTATCAACTCCCGGTACTCAGCATCGGTCCGGTATCGATTGAATGATTGAGTTAATTTATTTCGCAATGAACCAATCATTCACGAGTGAGGGTTTATTGTAAGTCATTTCAAGTCCCGAAGTTACCAGCAATATGTTTCGCCCGACAGATTTTAACAAGGCATGTCCGGCAGCTGTATCCCACTCCATTGTGGGTGCAAAACGGGGATACACATCCGCATTTCCTTCTGCCAACAAACAGAATTTCAAGGCGCTACCGGCAGAAACGAGTTCTATCCCGGAATATTGTTTCTCCAGGGACTTTACGAAATCGCTTGTTTCGACCGACATGTGAGAGCGGCTCGCCAAGACTCTGACAGTCTCTGCATTCACCTTTTGGAGAGTCGGATGAATATGAAAATTTTGGAGCGTGTTCACTGTGATATTCTGCGTTGAAGCATTTTCTATTCTGAAAAGAGAAGCGCCGTCACTCGCATACAATACATCTTTTACAGGAATATGGATCACACCCATCGTCGGGAGATTCTGTTCCATGAATGCGATATTGATCGTGAATTCACCATTCCTTCTGATAAATTCTTTCGTACCATCCAAGGGATCTACCATCCAGAATTGAGACCATTCATTACGGGTATGGTAAGAAATAAACTGACCTTCCTCACTCAATATCGGAATTCCACTTGCCTCTAATTCTTTGGAAATAATTGTATGAGATGCTTTGTCTGCAGCAGTTAAAGGAGATTTGTCCTCCTTCATCTCAACAGCAAATGCAGAATTATAAATTTTAAGAATGTCAACGGATGCTTTCAATGCAGCCCTGATGGCGGTTAGCAACAAAGTAACTCTGGAATTCATTCCTTAAATTAAGTATTAATTGAAAAATACAGAACTGAAACCGGTGAATTTTTTTTTGAAACAAAGACACAATAATAAAATCACAGAGTGAACACGCTTAAAGGATCATTCCTGCACCCACAGTTTCATTCGTCGCTTCATCTATTAAAATTAAACTTCCGGTATTTCGGTTCCGACGGTAGCTATCGAAGAATAAGGGCAGTGTTGTTCGCAATTGTATTCTTCCGATATCGTTCATTCCAAAAACTTTTTCGTCTTCAATTCTACGCAGTGTATTGATATCAATTTTGTATCGTATGTCCTTTACCATGCACCGTACGTCCCGACTTGTATGACGAAGAATGTACCTGTTCCCGGGCTCCAGCTTTTTTTCATGCAACCAGCAAAGCATCAGATCAATGTCCTGCCCCACCTGCGGCGCATTGTTTTCACGCACAATCATATCTCCTCTGCTCACATCGATTTCGTCTTCCAGTAAAAGAGTGACAGACATGGGAGCAAAAGCCTCCATCACTTCGCCATCAAAGGAATCAATCCTTTTAATTCTGCTGGTAAATCCGGAAGGTAAAACCATCACTTTGTCGCCCGAACGAAATACACCGCCGGCGATTTTTCCGGAATATCCACGGTAGTCGTGAAATTCATCCTGCTGGGGACGGATTACATACTGTACAGGGAAACGACAATCAATATGGTTGATATCACCACTGATGTGTACATTTTCCAGATGGAACATCAGGGTAGTTCCTTCATACCAATCCATGATTGATGAACGGCTCACTACATTGTCTCCGAATTTAGCACTGATGGGAATGAACTGAACATCCTGAACATCCAGCCGACTGGAGAACATCCGGAAATCATCCACAATTTTCTCATACACTTCCCTGCTATAATCAACCAGATCCATTTTGTTAATACAAACTACGATGTGCGGGATCCTCAACAGTGAAGCGATGAAAGCATGTCTGCATGTTTGTTCCACCATTCCTTTTCGTGCATCGATCAGAATCAAAGCAAGATTGGCAGTCGATGCACCCGTGACCATATTTCGTGTATACTGAATATGACCGGGAGTATCTGCAATAATAAATTTTCGTTTCGGCGTAGAAAAATAACGATACGCTACATCAATGGTAATACCCTGCTCCCGCTCTGCTTTCAATCCATCCGTAAGCAAACTCAAATCAACTTCTGATGAACCACGTTGTTCACTGGTCGACTTAATGGAAGCATACTGATCATCAAAAATGTTTTTTGTGTCCAGCAAAAGTCTACCGATAAGAGTACTTTTCCCATCGTCCACACTTCCACAGGTTGTGAAGCGCAAGAGTTCAATATCGGCTTTAAGTGAGTTCAATGTTCAGTGGTTAGTGGTTAGTGGTTGGTGGTTGGTGGTTAGTGGTTGGTGGTTAGTGGTTGGTGGTTAGTGGTTGGTGGTTAGTGGTTAGTGGTTGGTGGTTGGTGGTTGGTACGGGTGAGCTATTGAAATGAAAACTCTCAGTAATCAAAGGACATCCTACCTGGTACTTTGTACTTTGTACTATATACTTTATACCTTATACCTTATACCAAATTCCAACCAAGTCCTAAAAATACCCCTGCTTCTTTCTGTCTTCCATGGCGGACTCACTACGTTGATCATCGATTCGGGTACCACGCTCGGTTAGCCTTGAGGTTGCAATTTCAGCGATGATTTCTTCAAGCGAAGTAGCAGTAGATTCCACTGCACCGGTACAAGTAATATCCCCGATGGTTCGGAATCGAACGATTTTTTCCGAAGCGCTTTCACCGGGAGCCATTTTCATGAATTCAGCAAGGGCATACAGATTTCCACTTCTCTCAAACACATTTCTTTTGTGTGAAAAATACAAAGAGGGCAATTCTATTTTCTCCTTCTGCACATAATGCCACACATCCAACTCTGTCCAATTGCTGAGAGGAAAGATGCGAAAATGTTCTCCCTGTTGCTTTCTTCCATTGTACAAATTCCACAATTCCGGCCTTTGATTTTTTGGATCCCATTGTCCGAATTCATCACGATGAGAAAAAAATCGCTCCTTCGCGCGTGCTTTTTCTTCGTCCCTTCTTGCTCCTCCAATTGCGGCGTCAATTTTTAATTCAGTAATTGAATCGAGCAGTGTTACCGTTTGCAAAGCATTCCGGCTCGCATAAATTCCTTTCTCTTCTTTTACTCTTCCTTTATCAATTGAATCCTGAACATTGCGAACTATCAAATTCATCCCAAGCTTTTGAACCCAATGATCACGGAATTCAATGGTCTCACTAAAATTATGACCCGTGTCAATGTGCAACAATGGAAAAGGCACACGTGCAGGATAAAATGCCTTCATTGCCAAATATGAAACAACGATTGAATCCTTCCCTCCGCTAAACAATAAAGCCGGCCGCTCAAACTGAGCAGCTACTTCCCGAAGAACGTAGATACTTTCAGATTCAAGTTCACGAAGATGGTCGAGGCGGTAGGAAAACATTAGGAAGTGAAGAGTGATTAGTGAAGGGTGAAGAGAGTGTTATGAGTTTTGAATTATGGATTGTTGATTTTAGATTTTAGATTTTAGATTTTTACGGCATTGCAACCGGCTTACTTTATACTTAATACCGAATACCAAATTTCAGCTGCCCGGCACACTTCACCCTTCACCCTTCACTTCCAAATACTCCAGGATCTGCTTCACACTTTCCACCGGTGTTTGGTTCATTGTTTGGATATTCAACTCCGGCTGCAAAGGTTCTTCATAGGGAGAATCAATTCCGGTGAACTGCTGGAGTTCGCCTGCGCGAACTTTTTTGTACAATCCTTTCGGATCTCTTTGCTCGCACACGTCTAAAGGTGTATTAACAAATACTTCGACAAACTCACCGGGCTGAACCATTTTTCGGACAAGATCCCGGTCTTCCCGATACGGAGATATGAATGCTGTGATGACGATCAAACCTGCATCCATCATGAGTTTGGCTACTTCGGCTACTCTTCGGATATTTTCTTTTCTATCCGCTTCTGAAAAACCAAGATCTTTATTCAGCCCAAAGCGAACATTGTCGCCATCGAGTAAATAAGTTTTATATCCATCGGCATACAAGGCTTCTTCAAGCATTCCGGCAAGTGTACTTTTTCCGGAACCGCTCAGTCCGGTGAACCAGATGATAACAGGTTTCTGTCGCAGTAATTTCGCCCGCTCCGTTTTGGTTATTTTATGTTCTTGCTGATAAATACTCAATGTGATCTGAATCTAATTTATCCGGATTCAATAGAACTATGATTTACCGGGAAATTCCTTGAATGTCGATTGAACTACTGACCAATGGGATGCCAGGTCGTTTTAATTTCCTGCAAATCCATGATACGATATGGATTCTGGGATTCTTCTTTCATCCAATTGTTCTCTGTGTAGATCAACGGACGTTTCACATTCAAGGAAGCCAGTTCCTGTATGCTTGTTATTTCCGCTGCATTATTTCCGCAATAGACAACCGCATTTACATCCATGTGATTGGCAAAATGAGGGAGTAATTCTGAACGGTACCCCGTAAGTATATTCACAACACCGGCAGGAACATCTGATGAATGCAAGACCTCAGCAAATGTGATGGACGAAAGTGGTTTTTCAGCTGACGCAAGAATCACAACTGTATTGCCTCCAACGATAGCGGGAGCAATGGCGGAGATTATTCCGATTAAACCATATTCTTCAGGAGAGAGAATTGCAACAACTCCTGTGGGTTCAGGAACAGAAAAATTAAAATGAGAAGATTCAACAGGATTAACAGAACTGAAAACCTGTTGGTATTTATCGCTCCATCCTGCATAATACACAAGGCGGTCTACGGATAAATTTACCTCCGCTTGAGCTGAGGCCGACGAGTAACCTTGTGAAATGAGCTCATCAATAAACTGCGCTCTCCTTGATTCCAGCATTTCAGCAATGCGATACAAGATCTGACCTTTGTTGTAAGCAGATTTAGAAGCCCAGCCGTGTTGTGCTTTTCGCGCTGCAACAATTGCTTCGCGAAAATCTTTGCGTGATGACTGGCAAATGTTTGCGAGAAGTTCACCTTCTGAATTGTTCAGAACGTAATATCGTCCGGATTCTGTTCTCGGAAATTTTCCATCAATGAAAAGCTTGTATGTTTTCATCACATCCAGACGTTTGCCTTTTGAGCTCTGCCCGTTTGAATGGACTTTTGACTGTTCTTCCGTTTTGGTCTTTTCGATCTGATCCATGATCTGACTTATTAAATAATAACTTCTGTTGAATTTAAAACAGCACGAAATCCGGTGAAATTAATTCTGAATAGTTAAGTAAGGCATTAAACCGTGCAATCCGCCTTCGCGACCAACTCCGCTTTCTTTGTATCCTCCGAATGGAGAAGTCGGATCGAATTTATTATACGTATTTGCCCAAATCACACCTGCCCTGAGTTGAGATGTCACCTTGAATATTTTTGAACCTTTGTCTGTCCATACACCGCCACTCAATCCATACGGAATATTGTTTGCTTTTTCAATCACCTCTTCGACAGTACGGAACGTTTGAATTGCCAGTACAGGTCCGAAGATTTCTTCCGAAACGATCCGTGAGGATTGGGAAACATTGGTAAACAATGTAGGCCTGTAGAAAAATCCTTTTGAGGGAATCGGGCAGTTCGCCTGATACATTTCTCCACCTTCATTCACTCCAATTTTGATATACTTCTTTATTTTCTCGAGCTGATCTTTCGAATTGATCGCACCGATATCCGTATTCTTATCCAAAGGATCACCAACAATCAGTGTTTCCATTCTGTCCTTGAGTTTGCGAATTACTGTCTTCGCGACAGATTCCTGTACAAACAATCGTGATCCCGCACAACAAACATGTCCCTGGTTAAAGAAAATACCATTGATAATTCCTTCGACGGCCTGATCAATTGCTGCATCTTCAAAGATGATGTTGGCTGCTTTACCACCGAGTTCAAGAGTGTATTTTTTCTTCGTTCCGGCAATTGCTTTCTGAATAATTTTTCCAACATCTGTGGAGCCTGTAAAAGCAATTTTATTGATGTCAGGATGATTGACTAAAGCAGCACCCGTTGCTCCTGCACCTGTAATAATATTTACAACGCCGGGAGGCAAATCCGCTTCGCGAATAATTTCCGCCAATTTAAGAGCCGTGAGTGAAGTGGTTTCTGCCGGTTTTAAAACGACAGTATTTCCTGCTGCGAGTGCCGGTGCAATTTTCCAGGCTGCCATCAGCAAAGGAAAATTCCAGGGAATGATTTGTCCGGCGACTCCGAGTGAATTCGCTTTCGCACCCGGAACAGCATAATCAATTTTATCAGCCCAACCAGCGTAGTAAAAGAAACGTGCCGCTGCCAATGGAATATCAATATCCCGTGATTCACGAATTGGCTTACCGCCATCCATACTTTCGATGACAGCCAATTCACGCGCACGTTCCTGCATAATTCGCGCAATTCGATAGATGTATTTTGCCCGTTCCTTCCCCGCCATTTTTCCCCAAACACCGTTGTATGCATTGCGTGCAGCTTGAACCGCTTTGTCTACATCTTTTGCATTGGCTTCCGCAATTTCTGACAGCTTTCCTTCTGTAGCAGGATTGATGGAATCAAAATATTTTCCTGAAGAAGGAGATACAAACTTTCCGTCGATAAACAAATCGTATTTTTTTTCGAGGCGAACATGATCCTTACTTTCGGGAGCTGGTGCATATTCCCAGGATTCTCCGAGTGATTTGCTGCCTTTTACCGAATCGAACTTAATTTTTCTATCGTCCTTCTTTGTGACACCTTTCTTCATTGTTTCTTTTTTTGATGTGAATGATTCTATCCGAAAAATTCCAAGCGCATTTAATCTTTTGAAAAATAATCGATCGATTGATAAACCCCGGTTTCTTCTTTTACGATTTGCATGAGCAAATCATTGGCAAGTGCACTTGCACCGAATCGGAACATATCAGCATTCAACCATTCATGACCGAGTGTCTCCCGAAGAACGACGAGATAATTGAGTGCCAATTTTGCTGTCGCTATTCCTCCGGCCGGTTTCATGCCTATTTTTTTCCGGTAGCATAATAAAAATCACGAATCGCTTCCAGCATTACCAATGTCACCGGTAAAGTTGCTGCCGGTTGAATTTTTCCTGTAGAAGTTTTAATAAAATCAGCTCCTGCATTCATAGCAATATCCGAAGCCAGACGAACATTATCAAGTGTGCTAAGCTCTCCGGTTTCGAGAATGACTTTGAGATGAGCAGCACCACAAGCTTCTTTGACAGCAGCTATTTCATCAAAAATAAAATTGTATTCCCCAGAGAGAAAATGTCCACGGGAAATAACCATATCAATTTCGTCGGCACCTTCATTCACCGCCCATTTGGTTTCTTCCAGCTTTACTTTGCGTGTCGACATGCCACTCGGGAAAGCGGTGGCAACAGCTGCTACTTTCACTTTGGATCCGGCCAATGTCTCTTTTGCAACACGTACGAGGTTGGGATAAACACAAACAGCAGCAACTGCAGGAATCCCGGGAAAAGAATCATGGGGATGCATTGCTTTTGTACACAGCTGCCTGACTTTTCCGGGAGTATCTTTCGCTTCAAGTGTGGTAAGATCAACCATGCTTAAGGCAAGTCTCAAAGCATTTGCTTTGGAAGATTTCTTAATACTTCTCTTCGACAAGCGGGCAATCCTCTCCTCCACACCAACCTGGTCGATGGGTGGACTGCCGGCTATCATTGTTCTTAAATCTGTCATAATTATTGAATCTGATGCAGCAAAATGAAAGTACGAATATACAAAGAATGGCCGAAAAAAGCGTATGCATGCTTGGATATCCACAGACACCAAACAATCAATCTTCGTTCAGGCCAGTATAATAAAGCAAAGGTCCGCTCACGAGCAGACCTTCACAAATTTAGAATTAGATGAATCGATTAATTGAATGCGCAAATGACTCCGCCCATGAGAGCAAAACATACAATCCAGAAAAATGAATTGATGGCGATATACTTAAATCCTTTTCTTTCAAAAAGTGCATTGATTCCAAGAATTGGCCATATCAGCAGTATTCCGGAAAGTGTGCCATGGAATGCACCATGTTTGAACGTCCGAAAGTTAGTTCCGTACTTATCCATAAAGTTTTTAACGTACTGACTTACCTCTGAAGTAGGGTCTGTCATTCCGGTTTCATTCGCAAGAATTGAATAAATATGCCATTGGTGTATGACAATAAAATTGAGACTCATGGCAATGAGAAAACTGAAAATGTAAGTGATGCCGAATATTTTCATCATGCTGGCACCTTTTAACTTTTCAGCATCAAGTCCGGCAGAAGCCATCCAGGCATTTCCAAAAAGCATTGGACTGTACCAAAGTGCGCCAATCAAGAGTGGAATGAGAGCGGCGAGAAGAAGAACAATAAAATTCAGGCTCATAGGATTTGATTTAGGGTTTAGATTTTCAAATGTAGTAGAATTTGGGAAAGTACAAAAACCTGAATCAATGACTTGAATTTCTTTAAAATATATGGAATAGCCGAGAAAATGGAAAATCATTTATTGTTTGCTGGACTTTATATGTGAGTAAATCAAATCGATTATTTCCTGATTCAAATTACACTCTATTATTGCAACATATTAATCAAAAAAAAACGAAAAGACTTCTAAAGGCAAACACATGGCAAACACCTATTCACAGATGTATGTACAAATCGTCTTTGCAGTAAAATTCCGTGAATGCTTAATCAACTCAAATTGGGAGGAAGAATTATACAAATACATCTCCGGAATGTGACCAATAAGGGTCAAAAATTATTGGCTATAAATGGAATGCCAGACCATATTCATATTTTAATCGGAATAAAACCAACATGTAATCCTTCTGATCTGGTCCGTGAAATAAAAAAACTTCAACTGAATTTATAAAATCAAAAAGTTTGTGACTTCTAATTTTCAATGGCAGGAGGGTTTTGGAATTTTCACGTACAATCACTCTGATTTGGATAGAATCATTAATTATATTCTTTATCAGAAGGAACATCATCGCAAACAATCATTCAGAGAAGAATATACAGAACAATTACTTTCGAACAATGTCGAACACAAACCTGAATACTTGTTTGAATGGATTGAATAACAGCCGATTAAAATTCTCTGTGGAGGAGGAATGATAGTACTACATTGACCGGATCATTTTGTATTTAAATTTCGAACATACGACCCCTCCGGGGTCGGATCTAAGGTCTTGCCGATTGTGTTATAAACGTGTGACCCCTTTGGGGTCAAACGTAAAAACATTTTGCTATTGCCATTATCATTTGAGCACGAGGTGTCGGATTCATTGGTAATTTGATATTGCGATGAACATTTGACCATACTGAGCCGGATCCAATGGTAATTTGATACTGCAATGAACTTCTATCATACGACCCCAGAGGGGTCAAATGTTTATAGAATAAGAATGTGCATTTTAATATCGATATAAAAACGGATACGATCCCGGAGGGGTCAAATGTTTATGGCATAAGAATGTTCATTTTATCAGGGCGATCATGTTGTTTACGACCCCAGAGGGGTCGCATGTGCATGTGCACATCATTTTAATGAAAGGAAATTCAAAACCGATACATCAACGCTGCTTCCACAACCGAATTGTATTGTCCCTGATCGAAAAAATTATAATTATAACTGCCCTGATACGGACGGATGGTTGTTAAAGACCAATTGTATCGGATATCTGCAAGCCAGTGATCCGAAAGATGAAACAACAGGCCTGCGTTCGCGGAAATTTCGAACTTTTTAAATTCAGGGGCTCCAATAATTTCACCCAATTCATTGTCTTCCTGAGAAAAAACAAGAGATCCAAAAGAAGGCCCCGCTTCAATGCTAATAGTTTTTGTTGCATTGTACAACAACAAAATTGGCACTTCTGCATAGTGCAATCGCATTCTGTAATAAGTGTTGTCATCTATGTTCACAGGCTTTCTGCTGCCTTTCTGAATGAAAATTATTTCAAAACGCAAGCTGATCTTTTCAGAAAAATCGCGACTCACAAATCCGCCAATTAAAAATCCTGCCTTGTTGTAACCAGTCAATCTGTCTCCTGCAACCTGTGTCGCTGTTAATCCTCCACGAATCCCTGCATCAAAATTCTGTGCCTTCAAAGAAGGAAAGATTCCGATTAAAAAGAACAAGCAAAGAAGTTTTCTCATGATTGAATTAAAAACCAGGACTGAATATGCAGAAACCCGTGCGAAAAAACACGCTATAGGAATTCGATACTAAGGAATTATTGCACCCACAAAGCTTCCACCTGTTTCACTTCATAAGTTGTTTCATCGGAAACAAATGCTACAATTCGCATGTGATTTGAAACCCAGGCCGGATTCAATGTATACTTAAATCCACGCAGTGCGAGTGTCCCACCGGTAATAGTGCCGCTGGCAATTGTTTCACCGTAATCGGAATTCACTGATGTTCTGAGGACATGACGATGAATATAATTGGGGTCGTATTCCGGAGTTACAGGCGGATACCATTCCTGCCAGTCTGTAAGGCTATCTTCCGTAAGAATAACAGTAAGCTTGTAATCGCCGCTCAGATCACTCACTGCCCGTGCTTGTACGGCTATTTTCAATTCCCTGGATGCGGCATCATATACTTTCTGAACACGAATAGCGAACGGAGCCGGTACATTGCTTCGTTGCTGAATAACTGTTGCCCAGGAAGAAGGAGATTTGATGTGTTGTGATGTTGGAAATCCAACACGATCAATCAGTCCATTGGGGTTACCTGCATTTGAATTACCGAAATTGTGATCCCACTCTTCACCTGTTGTAGTTCTGAAATCGGTTTGAAACGCTCCGGCCGGTTGTGAGCCCGGACAAGCCAATCCGCCCGGACAAGGTTCTGCAAAAAATCCAGCATGCACGGAGACAACGACCAGACGATCTCCATAGGCGGGTTGAATAGTATCATTCAATTTTATTCCTGCATACGGACAATTTCCGCACAGAATTCCTGTGTAATCTTCCGCCAAAACTTTTTTTCCGGGGTTGGTATTATCACTGTTGAAACCGAGCGTATCGCCATCAATTACAACTGTATCGTTATTAATGTACACAACACCAACACTCGTGGTGGTACGATATGGCGCATCCACTTTATCGCAGGATGTCATCCACAATAAAAAACCAACAAGTAATAGGAGGCCGAATGAGAAAGATGTCTTCATGTTAAGATTTCTGATCTGAATTAAAAACTACTTGTAATGGAGAGAGTGAATCCACTCGAGGCCGGAACATTCCTGCAAACACCACCTACACAAAAAATTCCTGCACGCTGACGACCATATCCGATTGTAATACGGTTTGCATTTCGGGAATAACCGAGATTTCCGGTAAAATAATGAATCTGACGACTGCTCACATCATTGCCATAATTCCATTCGTCAAAGCCTGCAATGAACCAGTGTGGAGCAATCGAATATTCGGCCAATAAAACAGCCCAGCTTTGCTGATCCTGTTTCGTTGACATGTGTTGAATTTCTGTTCTGAAATTTTTTGTCGGTGTAATCCTGTAATTCAATTCAAGAATAACAATATTGGAATACACATGTCCAAATCCTGTCCTTCCTGCGACTACATCCTTATTGTAAGTCGGATACATCAAAGTCAGTATCATCCGAAGTTTTTTACTGAGTTTATGGTTGATTTCGATATTGAAATCTTCGAAATAAATTTCTTTACCCAAAGCGAAAAAATCCGATTTGTATCCCAGATCTGCGGCATCCGGATTTCCTGTTGTATCAATTGCAGTTTTTTCGATGGACTGAGCACGCGAATAATTTACAGTGAGATCCGTACCATATTTTCCACCGAACAAAGTACCTGCCTTGAAGTTATAAAACACCTCTCCTTGAAATCCAAATTCACCATTGGGCTGTGTTGCATACGGATACAAAGCGGAAAGTATGTAGGTATGATTTTTTGTAAGTGCAGGAAGATAATTAATGATCAGGGTATTGCCGACGGAATATCTGTCGCTGCGGTAACCCATGTTGTCAATTCGTTTAGCACCCAGTGTGATGCCAAGTCCTTTACGGGTATATCCGGCATTTACCAGCAATGCCTGGCCTTCTTTATAAATAAAGCCATTGGATGTCGATGGATCGTTGATTTTGTAAGCATATTCAGAACTCAGACTCCATCCTCCTGAATTCATACTGATGCGAGCAGAACTTGCCCCTACATTCAAAGGCAAATTGTAAGTGGGATCCTGATCTTTTTGATATTTGCTCACAAAACTTCCACCAATTAGCCATTGTGTTTTTGCAGCCGCTCTTGAGGTAAAGGATTCATTAATATTCCATTCGCCGTCAAATCCACGAACAATGCCTTCACCGGTTTGGAAAAAAGAACGCTGACGGCCGAGCACACCTTTGAAATAAACGCCTGCGTAAGGCTTGTATTTTATTCTGAAACCATCCAATGCATTGTCATAGCCCAGACCTCTTTCTTCGTAGGATCGAAAAATTAGTCCGCTCCCAAACTGCTCGTAGAAATTACCTGCTGTCATTTCCAGCTCTCCATTCCTGTATGTAAGGTAACGGAATGGTATTCCGCTGCCCTGATAGCGGTTATCAAATCCGGAAATCGGATTCAGATAACTTTCATAGCGGACACCGGCTGAGAAATTGTCTTTATCGTAAACAAAATTGATGAAACCGTTGCTGAGTACTTTTTCCGGAATCTCCGGGGCTCCGATCAGGGAATCTTTAAAGTAATATTGTGCATCGAATTGCATATTCCCATGAATCGGTAAGGATGAGATTCCCTGGGAATACAAATTGATGCCACTGAAAGAAAATAATGTCGCGAGGAGTAGTTGTTTTGTCTTCACATGTAAAGTGTAGGATCCTTGAAGTGTGCCAATACACTTCCTTTGGATAGTATGTCACTAATTAAAGGCTTCTTCAATACCAACCTGAAGAATTATTTTGAATCACCAATTGGTTTTCCTTCCAATACTTTTTTGACAACTTCATAGAGCTCGTCCTGATTGCCCTCTGTGAAACCAACATGTTGCCAAACGATTTCTCCTTTGCCATTCAGAACGAAGGTGTGTGGTGGCATATTTACATTCATTGCTCTTTTGAAATCTCCATTGGGATCGACGTAGTTCTCGTACGGCCAACCTTTGCCATTGACGAAAGGAGCCACACGATTCATAGTACGTGCGTCATCCACTGAAATTGCAATGAGTTTCACACCGGTTTCCTTTTGCCATGTAGAATACTCTTCATTAATAGCATTCAGTTCCTCAATACAAGGCTTGCACCAGGTGGCCCAGAAATCGATGATCATGGGTTTTCCATCATTTGAAAATTTTTCTGTGCTGAAATTTTCACCGGTGATGGTCTTTACAGTCACAACGGGGAGTGTCCGGCCCTTGGATTCCTGGGCTTGTAGGCTTGTGGTGATTCCAATGAATCCCAACAGCAATAAAGTTGAAACAGCGATTTTCATGGATTTTAGAAGATATTTAGTACAAATAAAGGAAAGTCGCCCAATATATGCACCATGATTTGTCATTAATTTGTGAAATAACTGATTCGGGTTAATTATGGATGTTTTAACTTGTAATTTACATATTTATTGCCGTATTTTGATATTCGATCGAAAACCTTAAAAACTATCAAAATGAAAAAACAATTACTTGCTTTCGTGGTAGCTGCTATCATGGGTGTGTTTACAACTGCAAATGCTCAAATGACTGCGGGCTGCATCGCACCTGATTTTGTAGCTACTGACATTAACGGTACACAATGGAGTCTTTATGATATTCTTGATTCAGGTAAGCCTGTTTATATCGATGTATCTGCGACATGGTGCGGACCGTGCTGGAATTATCACAACACAGGTGCTCTCGAAAATTTGTACAATAATTATGGCCCAACAGGAACAAATGAACTGATGGTATTTTTTATCGAAGGTGATGACGCTACTACCAATGCTGACCTTCACGGAACAGGTTCCAACACACAAGGTGACTGGGTTACCGGTACTCCTTATCCGATCATCGACAATGGAACAATTGCAAATGATCTTGAGATCAGTTATTTCCCAACAATTTATTTGATTTGCCCGGATCGTATTATTCGCGAAGTGGGTCAATTGACGACTGCTCAACTTTATGCTCAGCGCACAACTTGTCCGGTTGCTAACCAGGCAAATGCTGATGATGCAGGGTTGACAAATTCAAACACTTGCCTGAACCCAAATCTGGCTTCTTGTACAGGTGTTGACATCGCAGTACGTATTGCAAACTACGGAACAAGTCCACTGACTTCCGCGACATTGACATTGAGCGTTGGAGGTAACCCACAACAAACAATTAACTGGACTGGTAATCTGCTTACTTATGCATCAGAAATTTACACATTTACAGGTGTAACTGGTGTAACCGGAACAAATACAGCATCAATTGCTGTTTCTGCACCGAACGGACAAACTGATCCTACTTCTACAAACAATACACGCACAACTTCATTCATCGTTTATCCAACGGTTGGTGGTCCGGCTGTTAGCGAAGCATATGCTGCTGCTGCATTCCCTCCAACAAACTGGAATCTTGTGAATGGTGGTGATGCTGCTACATGGGCACGTAGTACTGCCGGTTTGAATGGTGCAGGTAGCGCGAAAATGGATTTCTGGAATTCTCCTTCAGGTGATGTTGATGCATTGCAATTACCTGCAATGGATCTTACAGGTCTTCAGGATGCATCCATGACTTTTGATCTTTCTCATGCACGTTACAATACTTCGAACGACAACATTAAAGTAAAAGTGTCAGCTGACTGTGGTCTTACCTGGACAACATTGTGGAACAAAACCGGTGCTGCTTTATCTACTACTACTGCAGCTTCTTCGGCATTTACTCCAACATCGTCTGCACAATGGCGTTCTGAAATTGTATCTCTCTCCGCTTTCGTAGGAAATGCGAATCTTTTTGTAAAATTCGAAGCACTTTCCGGCTATGGAAACAATGCTTACGTTGACAATGTGAATCTCACTTTCACTACAGGTCTTGGAACAGTTACAAAAAATGTTGCATTTGAATTGTATCCGAATCCGGCTGCTGATCGTGCAAGCGTTGATGTAAATCTGGATGGAAAAGATGATGTAACTGTAGAAGTGTTCAACAAAGTTGGAGCTCTTGTTTACAGCCAGTCTGAAACCGGAATGGCTGCAGGACAACACAGCTTCTCGATCAACACAGGTGATTTTGCAAAAGGCATCTACATGGTAAGCGTAAAAACTTCACGTGGTGCTACTCAAAAGAAACTCGTTGTTGAATAAATTTTTATTCAGTCTCCCGGATTTTCGGGAGACTGAATTTTATTTTGCTCTACAATTTCGAACAGACATTACAACTATCCAATGAAAAAACTTTTACCCGCATTAGCATTATTCCTTTTTGTATCCATGGTTTCATTTGCACAGTCATTGCAGGTGACTTCGGATACACTAAGTGTATCCGGACCAGCCAATATCCTGATGACAACTACTGCCCGTGTCACCAATGTGGGAAGTGGAACAATTTTCGTGAAAGTCAGAAGGACAGCAGTCGATACAGCATCCGGACACAGTGCCTATTTCTGTTGGACTGGAACTTGTTACCCGGTTACGACCAGTGAATCTCCAAATTATGTGGTGATGAATCCGGGTGATGTTGACACAACTTTGCTCGCCGACCTGAACCCACGTGGTTTTGGTGGTACCAGCAATGTTTCCTATTGCTTCTTTGATATGGACAATGAATCTGATTCGACGTGTATCACTTTCACATACCGTGCAAGTGGTGTAGGTGTGGATGAAATCGGCGCATTGAAATACATCTCCAATATCTATCCTAATCCTGCTGATGCTTACGCAAGAGTGTCCTATGCCATTAATATCGGTAAAGACACCCGGATGGTCATCAGTAATTTGCTAGGCTCAGTTGTCAAGGAACTTCCACTTGTAGAAAAACAAGGTGTGACCCTTATCCCAACTTCTGACCTTAAATCAGGTATTTATATCTGTTCAGTAGTCATCGATGGAAAATCCTATGGATCAAAAAAATTGATTGTTAGTCATCGTTAATTGCAAGCTTAATTGTTTTAGAGGCTGTCCCCTACCGGACAGCCTCTTTTTTTTGATTTTACAGACGCGACTAGTTAAAATCAAATTTGAAATAGATTTGCCTGTCAATTTTCTCTATATTTGAAGAAGAAAGGGCTTTACCCGGGAGGTATTTCCCTAAAACAATTTGTAGTTCAACTCACAAAAAAACATGAAAACAACATTACGCATTTTGACTGCCTTCTGTTTATTTGCTTTCGGAACGTACAGTTCTCAGGCACAATTGACCGCCGGCTCCATAGCTCCTGATTTCACTGCAACGGATATCAATGGAACTACGTATCATTTATACGACTATCTCGATCAGGGAAAAACAGTTGTGATTGATGTTTCAGCAACCTGGTGCGGACCGTGTTGGTCGTATCACAATTCTGGAGCTTTGGAAGATTTATACACGCTGTACGGACCGGGTGGTACAGATGAAATGATGGTTTTTTATATTGAAGGCGATGCGGCTACGACGCTCGCTGATTTGAACGGAACCGGAACCAATACTCAGGGGAACTGGGTTGCCGGAACACCTTATCCGATCATTGACAATGCCTCTATTGCCAACAGCTATGCGATTCGTTATTTCCCTACCATTTATATGATCTGTCCGGATCGTGTGGTTCGTGAAGTTGGTCAGTTGCCGACGGCAGACATGTACACTGCACGTGAAGAGTGCAGCATTGCCACTCAGGCGGTGGATGCAGGAATCACAAATTCGATGACAGCATTAAATTTCACACCTGCATCTTGTACAGGCGTGACAATTAAATGTCGGATTTGTAATTATGGTACAACTCCACTTACATCTGCTACGATTGATTTGACGGACGGCGTAAATG
Organism: Bacteroidota bacterium; assembly: GCA_016720655.1. Taxonomy (GTDB): domain Bacteria; phylum Bacteroidota; class Bacteroidia; order AKYH767-A; family 2013-40CM-41-45; genus JADKJP01. The sequence continues at coordinate 476,514 of JADKKE010000032.1, read as the reverse complement.
TTTTACAAACGAATAACTGGACAGGTAGCTTGCTTACTTACGAATCTGCTCTAATCACATTCACCGGAGTCAGTGGAGTACCGGGATATAATAATGTCACTGCAACTGTTTCTAACCCGAACGGTCAGGCTGATCCAAACATTGCGAATAATTCCCGTTCTCAATCGTTTCTTATCTATTCCGGAGTTGGCGGTGCTGCTGTCACGGAAGATTACACAAGTGCAGTATTTCCTCCAACCGACTGGTACAACATCAATGGTGGAAACCAGAATGCAGGATGGAGCCGTAGTGCAGCAGGGTTCACAGCAGCGGGTTCCGCGAAAATGGATTTCTACAATTCTCCTTCCGGCGACGTCGATGCGTTGATTTTACCATCTGTTGATTTGTCAACCTATGACAATGCGATCATGACATTTTCAATTGCCGCTGCGACTTACAGTACTTCAAATGACAACATTAAAATTAAGGTTTCTACCAATTGCGGAACAACATGGAATCCGATCTGGAACAAAACAGGTGCTTCCCTCGCAACTGTAGGCTCCATGACGAGCGCATTTACTCCATCTTCTGCAGCTCAATGGCGCAGTGAAAGCGTGAATCTTTCGAACTTTACAGGCACGAACAGAACAAACGTGATGATTAAATTCGAATGCCTTTCTGCAGGTGGTAACAATGCTTACATCGATGATATTAACATGACGCTAACCACAGGAGTCAAAACAATAACTCAGGCGATTGCGTTTGATTTGTTTCCGAACCCTGCAACACAACGCGCCCAGGTTGATTTCAGCCTGGACAAATCGGGTGATGTGACGATGGAAGTAATCGATAAAATGGGCAAACTTGTTTATTCATACACTGAATCCGCCATGTCACCGGGCATGCATTCTTTTGAAATGAATACTACAGATTTTGCAAAAGGAATTTATACTGTAAATATTAAATCGGACACCGGTTCTTCGCAGAAGAAGCTGGTAGTTGAATAATTTATTTTATTCTGATAAAAGCGAAGAGTAAACCTTACTCTTCGCTTTTTTTATTGAATTATTTTTGTTTACACAAATGTCACAATCTTTTATCGGCCAGGCTCTTGAATTTGCATGGAATTCGATTTTTTGAAGAATTTAGATAAAATAGTCACAGAGTTTGAAAAGAGAAGGTCTTCGATCACTTTCAAGAGAAAATTTTTATCGTATTTTTGATCCCCTTTCAAAATATGTGATTCAATTCGTTACACTTTTAGGAAGGAATAAAATTATCCAATGGCAAAATCCAAAGTAAACCAGGAAGCACTCGATTACCATGAGCATGGAAGACCGGGAAAAATTGAAGTTGTCCCTACCAAACCATATAGTTCACAACGGGATCTCTCACTCGCTTACTCACCCGGGGTAGCTGAACCCTGTTTGCGCATTGCAGAGAATCCGGATGATGTGTATCGTTATACTGCGAAAGGGAATTTAGTCGCGGTGATTTCGAATGGAACGGCAGTACTTGGCTTGGGAAATATCGGCCCCGAAGCATCGAAACCTGTGATGGAAGGAAAAGGATTGCTGTTCAAAATCTTTGCCGACATCGACGTTTTCGATATTGAAATAAATGAAACCGATGTAGAAAAGTTTGTACAAACAGTAAAGGCTATTTCACCAACCTTCGGTGGAATCAATCTTGAAGACATCAAGGCGCCTGAATGTTTTGAAATCGAACGTCGCCTGAAAGAAGAATTGCGAATTCCGATTATGCATGATGACCAGCATGGAACCGCAATCATTTCTGCTGCTGCATTGTTAAATGCTCTTGAGCTTGCTAAGAAAAAAATTGATAAAGTTGTCATTGTCGTGAGTGGCGCAGGTGCGTCCGCAATTTCCTGTGCGAAATTATACCTTTCACTCGGAGCGAAGAAAGAGAACATCATCATGCTTGATAGTACAGGCGTGTTGCATGAAAGTCGGAAAGATCTCGATGCAAATAAAATATTTTTTGCCACCAAAAGAAACGTTCACACATTGGTGGAATCCATGAAAGGCGCTGACGTTTTTGTGGGATTATCCAAAGGAAATATTGTTTCGGCAGAGATGGTGAAATCAATGGCGAAAAACGCGATTGTATTTGCATTGGCGAATCCGGATCCGGAAATTACCTACGAAGAAGCTTCTGCAGCACGACCGGATATTATTCTGGCAACAGGACGATCAGATTATCCGAATCAGGTGAACAATGTACTCGGCTTTCCTTTTATTTTCCGGGGTGCTTTGGATGTTCGTGCGACTCAAATCAACGAAGCCATGAAACTCGCTGCTGTGCGGGCCATTGCAGATCTTGCCAAAGAACCAGTTCCCGAGATTGTAAATATTGCATACAATAAAAAGAACATCACGTTTGGAATGGAATACATCATTCCAAAACCTCTTGATCCACGTTTGATTACTACGGTAGCACCTGCTGTTGCAAAAGCGGCCATTGATTCCGGTGTTGCACAATCTCCAATCACAAACTGGAGTAATTATTCTGACGAACTTAGCAAGCGACTGGGACTCGACAATAAATTAATTCGCGTCATTACAAGCAGAGCCAAACAAAATCCACAACGAATTGTCTTTGCAGAAGCGGATACCTACAAGATTCTGAAAGCCGCTCAAATTGTGAGGGATGAAGGAATCGCGAAGCCTATTCTACTGGGGAATCTTGGTAAAATCCGTCAGCTGATTGAAGAAAACAATCTCGATCTTGGAGATACACCGATCATTGATCCACGACTGGAAGAAGACAAACGTCATGAATTTGGCGAAATCTTTTTCAAGAAGCGGAAGCGTCGTGGTTTCACGCTTTATGAAGCGAAGAAAATCATGAACGAACGGAATTATTACGGAGCGATGATGGTAGAAGTTGGTGAAGCTGATGCCATGATTTCCGGACTCACCCGTAAATACAGCGATACTATTCGTCCGGCGCTTCAAATTATCGGTACGCAGGATGATGTAAAAAAGGTAGCAGGAATGTATATTATGGTCACCAAAAAAGGACCGGTATTCTTTGCTGACACTACACTCAATGTGAACCCGACTGCAGAAGAACTCGCTGAAATTACCGTTTTGACAGCATGGGCTGTTCAGCAATTTAATATCAAACCACGTATCGCATTGCTCTCGTATTCCAATTTTGGTTCAACTGATGATCCGATGGCAAAAAAAGTAAGAGATGCAGTTGCAATTCTTCATCAGAAATTCCCGGGCATGATGGTCGATGGCGAAATGCAGGCAAACTTTGCTTTGAATCCACATCTGTTGAGCGATAATTTTCCTTTCTGTGAATTTGCAGGAGAAGGTGCGAATACACTCATCTTCCCAACTTTGGAGGCAGGAAATATTGCATATAAATTATTGCAGGAAATGGGTGGCGCAGAAGCCATCGGTCCTGTATTGCTTGGAATGAAAAAACCAGTACACATATTGCAACTCGGAAGTAGTGTTCGGGAAATCGTGAATATGGTCACGATTGCAGTGGTGGATGCTGTGTCCAGGAAGAGTGCGAGATGAAAACAGTTCAAGGTTCAAGGTTCAAAGTTCAAGGTTGTTACAGAGTTTAGAGTTTAGAGTTTAGAGTTTAGAGTTTCGGGTTATGAGTTGGGCACAGCAAGCTCAAGCGGGAAGGCATTTCAAACGCATTCACGTGAAAACAATTTTCTTAGACAAGACCTTCAGCTAACGAGCGTAAAAATTTCTCTGTAGGAAGAATCCACGAGCACTTGAAATTTTTCGTACCAGGATTTCCATTCCTGATGACTCATACTTTTTCCCATTTCTTGTTCGAATACAGCAAGGGATGGGAAATTTGTTTCAAGGACCAAAGTGTACGAAGGCCCAACCAGGTCCGTTAGTACTCGTCTTCCATCGGTTCCAAACTGCACAGGAAGCTTTTTAGACTCTTCAATTAATGCTTTTGCATCACGGGCTTTCCCAAATTTTAAACGGAAGACATCTCTTACAATTATCATGTGATTAGATTTAAAATGAAAAACAAAAAAGAACAGATCTGAAATTACATACAGAATGCAGGCATAAGGAATTGTTCACGGAATTTCCTAGAATCTTATTATCAAATCACAAGCAAGAATTTCCGTCTGTTTTTTTCTTCCTGCTGCCAAATCCTATAGCAGCCATTTACTTCCGAATATCCAGTATTTTAGGGGTTTTTAGTACATTCGCAGACCACTGAACGCAGTTCCGGGTCCAATGTTTAATGTTCAGTATTCAGTATTCAGTGTTCCGGATTCAGTGTTCAGTGTTCAATTGTTAGACAGTGCATTCGTTTCCTTCCATACCCAATCAATAAAGTACACAAGCACTAACAACTAACCACTAACCACTCACCAACCACCAACCACCAACCACCAACCACCAACCACCAACCACTAATTTCTAACTACAATACTAAACCACCTCACCGGTCGTCTTACTGAAAAAAATCCTGCTTCGGTTGTTGTCGAATGTCATGGGGTGGGGTATCTGGTAAATATTTCACTGAATACATATTCCAAAATTTCAGAATCAGAAAATGTGCGGATTCTTGTTCACCTTCAAATATCTGAAGATGCACACACGTTATACGGCTTCGCTGATGAAGAGGAAAGACGCTTGTTCAGGTTGTTAATTACTGTCTCGGGGATAGGATGCAATACTGCCAGAATGATGCTTTCCTCAATGAACGTCGACGAGATCGAAAATGCTCTCGTGACCGAAGATGTGCATCGTTTGAAAAGCATTAAAGGCATCGGAGAAAAAACAGCCCAAAGGGCGATATTGGAATTAAAAAGCAAATTGAAAAAAGATGGTATCCTCCCTTCTCTCTTATCCCATCTGAAGGTAAAAGATGAAGCGATGGCTGCACTTCTGACCCTGGGTTTTGCTAGAAATTCGGTGGACAAAACCCTGGATTCCATTTTGAAAAAGAACCCTGTTTCAACAGTTGAAGACCTGATAAAACAAGCCTTAAAATCACTCTGAAAGGTCGGTGCAGGTTTGCCGAAAAAAGCTATTTTAGTGCCTTCCTAAAAAATCGGCAATATCGAACCAACCTTTACCCAACGAATTAGTATTCAATAAATTACAAGGCCTTGAAGAATTTTAAGACGTATTTTTTCGGGATAGGGAGTGTATTATCAGTACTCAGTGCAGTGTGGGAGCCGACAAACCAGCCGGATTTGCCTATGAATCTTTTGCTGAACCAGCTGCAATGGTAGCGGATTCGGACACTTCAGCTTTGCGCTATCCTTTCCACGATCGATTTGGTGACCAGTATTCCAATCCGGGAACTGATAATCCTTTGTATCTAAAAGATCCATCGAACATCAAGACAACTGTTGATTATGATCCGGATAATAATCGGTACAATATCAATGAAAATATGGGGGAGCTGTTTTACCGCAATCCTTCCTATATGTCATTCGAAGAATTCGTAGATCACGAGTATAAAAAAAGCACAACAGAGTACTGGAAGCAACGTGCATCCGAAGAAGATCAGTTGAATAAAAAAGCATTTGCACCAAAAATAACTGTCAACAGCGTAGTGTTTGACCGGATTTTTGGAGGAAATACAATCGACATTCGTCCGCAAGGCTCTGCTGAACTAAGTTTTGCTGTCAACGTTTCTAAAAATCAAAACCCTGCGCTTCCTGAAAAACAAAGGACTGTAAGCACATTCGATTTCAAAGAAAAAATTCAGATGAACGTCATCGCCAACATCGGCGATAAAATGAAACTGACTACCAATTACAATACTGAAGCTACTTTTGATTTCGAAAATAAAATGAAGCTGGAATATACCGGCTACGAAGATGACATCATTAAAAAAATTGAAGCAGGTAACGTTTCTCTCCCACTGAATACACAATTGATTCAGGGTTCACAAAGTTTGTTCGGGATTAAAACTCAATTGCAATTCGGCCGCATGACGGTCACCAGTATCTTCTCCCAACAAAAAGGCAAATCGCAATCCATCGATGTTCAGGGAGGTGCGCAAACAACAACATTTGATATCAAAGCAGATCAATACGAAGACAACAGACACTTTTTCATCGGCCAATATTTCAAAGACATTTACGATGCAAACCTTCGTGACCTGAACCGTATCGGATCCGGAATCAACATCACCCGAATCGAAGTCTGGATCACACAGAAAGGATTTATTTCCAGTCAGAATAATCAGAACAGAAACATTGTTGCATTTGCGGATCTCGGAGAATACAACCCGGATACCAATCAAACATTGATACCGTTCCCCGGAAACATGGTAGAACCATCCGACTCATCGAATAACCTCTTCGGTCCCGGTGGTGCGCTTTCTCCGTATGTTCCCCAGTTCCGTGATATTTCCCAGGCCTCATCGATCCTCAGTGGTCTCGGATCCACAAATTTCAATGAAGGTAGAAACTATGAGACAGTAGAAAATGCAAGACTGTTGCAACCTTCTGAATACACGGTCAACTCCAGACTCGGTTACATTTCCCTGAACACAAAACTTGATCCCAGCCAGGTACTCGCTGTTGCCTATGAATATTCTATCGGTGGCCGTGTTCATACCGTTGGAGAATTGTCAAGCAACACTGTAGCTACAGGAGCACAAGCATTGATTGTAAAATTGATTCGCAGTACCAATTTTACTCCAAAATTTTACACCTGGGATCTGATGATGAAAAACATCTATTCACTCGGTGGATATAGCATTGCTGCAAAAGATTTCAGACTGGATGTATTGTATCAGGATGACCGTCTCGGCGGGAATATAAATTACCTGCAGGATGGTTGTGAAGATGTGAAAGGTATTCCCCTACTCCGCTTACTCAATATCGATGACCTGAACACCAATGGTGATCCTCAACCGGATGGGATGTTTGATTTTGTAACAGGCATCACTATCAACCCTCAAACAGGACGAATTATTTTTCCAGTGCGTGAACCATTCGGTACTTATCTCGCCAACAAATGCCCCGGTGACCAACCTTTTGCTGATCAGTATGCATATTTCGCATTGTATGATTCTACGAAAACTGCAGCGCAACAACAACCCGAGAAAAATAAATTCAGTTTGCATGGTTCTTACCAAAGTTCATCGGGTTCTGATATTCCGTTGAATGCCGTGAACGTACCTCAGGGTTCTGTCAAAGTAACAGCAGGTGGAGTTCCACTCACAGAAAATGTAGATTACACAGTTGATTACACTCTGGGAAGAGTAAAAATTATCAACGACGGAATTCTGAAATCGAATGCTCCTATCAAAATCAATCTCGAAAGTAATTCCCTTTTCAACCTTCAGACGAAGACCATGATGGGGAGTCGATTTGATTATGTGTTCAACAAAGACTTTCAGGTAGGAGCAACAATCCTCCATTTGTCAGAGCGACCACTCACTCAAAAAGTAAATATTGGTGATGAACCAATCTCCAACACAATGTGGGGAGTGGATGGAACATATCGTAAAGACTCCCGCTTCATCACAAAAATTCTGGACAAGCTTCCTCTTTACAACACAAAAGAAATTTCCACAATCACATTCAGTGGAGAGTTTGCACAATTGGTACCGGGACACTCCAAAGCTGTTGGTAAAGCAGGTACTTCTTACGTTGACGACTTTGAAGGTGCAATTACTCCACTTGATCTCAAGAATCCCGGAAGCTGGTTTTTATCCAGTTTACCATTGAAGCAGGAGGAAGAAGGAATGTTTCCGGAAGGACGTTTTGCGAATAATCTTGCCTATGGTTTCAACCGGGCAAGAATAGCCTGGTATTATGTTGATCCGCTTTTCCAAAGGAACCAACCGGGTATCACTCCTTCTGATGTTGATGCAAATGATCAGAGCAATAACTATGTGCGGGAAGTACCACAAGCAGAAATTTTTCCGAATAAATCACAGCCGAATGGTCCGCAGAGTATCACGTGCATGAACGTTGCTTTTTACCCGTCGGAACGGGGTCCTTACAATTATGATGTCGACAGTCTTTCCGATACACTCACCGGTCTTCCGCTCTCTGCAGGAGTCCTGATTGATGGAAGCTTGAAAGACCCTGCAACCCGTTGGGGAGGGATCATGCGGAAAATCGAGACCTCCGATTTTGAAGCAAGCAATATCGAATTCATTCAGTTCTGGATGATGGATCCTTTTGCTGATGGTTCCCTGAACGACGGAACAGGTGGTGATCTTTATCTCAACCTCGGAAGTCTTTCTGAGGACATCCTGCGTGATGGTCACAAAAGTTTTGAAAACGGATTGCCTGCGCCAACGAACAATTATACCACAGCGACAACAACCTGGGGACGCTATCCGACTATTCAATCGATCGTAAATGCATTTGATAATGATCCCGGAAGTCGAACTGTGCAAGACGTAGGTTTGGATGGTTTGCTGGATGCAGACGAACAGAATTTTTTCGGAACAAATTTCCTTGACAGGATCAATAACAAATTCGGAGGCACGACAACAGGGGCTTACACTTCTGTTGCCGGTGACCCTTCATCTGACGATTACACGTATTTCCTGGATCCGAATTACAGCACAATTGATGCACCACCACTGGATCGTTACAAGCGCTACAATGGACAGGAAGGAAACTCTCCTGCCAATGGAACAATTAACGGTGTGCAAGCCACAGCGACCACTTTGCCGGATGGAGAAGACATCAACCGTGACAACAACATGGAAACGGGCGAGGATTATTTTCAATATCAGATTTCTCTGAGACCGGGAAATTTAGTTGTGGGTCAGAACTATATCACTGACGAAATTTTTTCACCCGTACGGTATGCAAACAATACGAACGGAAATATCAAATGGTATCAGTTTAAAATTCCAATTCGTAGTCCGCAAAAAGCAATTGGCGACGTTGATCTCACCAACATGCGCTTCGTGAGAATGTTCATGAAGAATTTCGAAAAACCTGTGGTTTGTCGTTTCGCAAAACTTGAATTCTTACGCGGAGAATGGAGACGCTACAATTATTCTCTCCTTCAACCTGGAGAATACAGTCCGACACCGGAAGTTCCTGGAAATACCCAATTCGATCTCGCTTCTGTAAGTATCGAAGAAAATGGCAGTCGTCAGCCTGTTCCTTATGTTCTTCCTCCGGGAATCGATAAAGAAAGAGACATCTCGACCACTCAGCTTGCTACACTCAACGAGCAAAGTTTATCTCTTCGGGTTTGTGAACTGGCGGATGGTGATGCACGTGCTGCATACCGGAATACACAGCTCGACATCCGTGCGTATAAAAAGCTGAAGATGTTCATCCATGCTGAAGCCAGCGGAGCCAATGATGCTGTGCAAAACGGTGAACTGCATGCTTTCGTTCGTTTGGGCAGCGACTTCAACGACAATTACTACGAATACGAAATTCCGCTCATCATGACTCCCTGGAATACTTCCAGTGCGACAGAAATCTGGCCGGAAGGCAATAATTTGGAGATCGAACTCTCCAAATTGATTGACGCAAAATTGTTACGGAACAATGCGATGCAGGTACTGAACAATGTCACATTGCAAACACCTTATTTCGTTTCTGACGGAGATCGAAAAATTACAGTGAAAGGAACGCCAAACCTGAGCAATATCCGTTCCATTATGATTGGAGTTCGCAATCCGAAAGACCCGGGTGGCAATGGAACAAAAATTTGTGCAGAAGTATGGGTGAATGAATTGCGCATGTCCGACTTTGATGAAAAAGGCGGATGGGCAGCAACTGCTCGTGTCACTGCGAAACTTGCGGATCTTGGTACGATGACACTCGTTGGAAATCACAGCACATCCGGATGGGGAAGTATAGAGAAAAAAGTGAGTGAACGCGATAAAGCAGACAAGAGTTCTTACGATTTTGCAACTACACTTGAGTTAGGAAAATTCATTCCGGAAAAAGCCGGCATAAAACTCCCGATGTACTTTGGTTATTCTGAAGCTTTCATCAATCCGCAATACAATCCTTTGGATCCGGATGTACCGCTTGACAAAGCACTGGATTCTCAACCAAATTCAGAATCACGCGACTCGATTAAAAAACAAGTGATCGATTATACACAAAGAAAGAGTTTGAACTTTACGAATGTTCGCAAAACAAAAACCGGCGGAAATCAAAAAGTTCGACCCTACGATGTGGAGAATCTGAATTTCACATACGCTTACACCGAAATTTACCAGCGGAATTACAACATTGCATACAGCTTGTCGAAATCCTATCAGGGAATTTTGGGATACAATTACAATCACGCATCCAAACCGATTCAGCCGTTCGAAAAAAGTTCTGCATTGCAATCAAAATGGTTGCGGCTGGTGAAAGACTTTAATTTTAATCCGGTTCCGTCCGGTTTAAGTTTCCGTACCAGCTTGGACAGAACATATTCTGAAACGCAATTGAGAAATAACTCAGGCCTCGCATTCCAGATTGATCCAACGTATATCAAGACGTATACAATGGCAAGAAATTATGGTTTGAACTGGGACCTCACACGATCCCTTAAGCTCGATTTCAATGCGGATGCGAATGCAACGATTGATGAACCAACAGGACGTCTTGATACTCGTGAAGAACGTGATTCGGTTAAAGAAAATCTGAAACGTCTCGGTCGACTAAACCGATACCATCATTCCGCGAATGTGACTTACAACTTGCCATTGAATAAAATTCCGGCTGCGGATTGGGTCTCTTCGAATGTTCGTTATGGCAGTGTTTATAGCTGGGAGGCATCTCCTTTGTACAGAGATACTATCGATGACCGAATTAAAGACAATCCCTGGGGGAATACATTGCAGAATTCGCAAACGATTTCTGTGAATGCGAATCTTACATTGACAACACTTTACAACAAGATTCCGTACTTCAAAAAAATCAATCAAAATACACCTCCGCGAGGCAGAGAAGCAGACCGGAACAAATCGAAGCCGAAAAATCCTGCGGATAGTTTGAATGCGAAAAAGGACAGTACGAAAACACGACCTTCTCCACTCGAACCAATCTTCAAAGGTCTGGCGAATGTGATCATGATGGTGAAGACAGCATCTGCAACGTATCAGGAAACGAATGGAACGATGCTTCCGGGTTTCCGTGGTACTCCGGATTGGGTTGGACAGGATTGGAATTTCAACGGAGCAAAAGGTGCACCGGGCTGGGGATTCCTCTTCGGAAGTCAGAAAGATCCGAGACCGGAAGCGATACAAAATCAGTGGCTCACCACAGATACAACGCTCAATTCTTTCTTCACGACAACGAAGCTTCAGAATCTCACATTGCGGGCATCAGTAGAACCAATTAAGAATCTGAAAATTGAACTCAGTGGAAATCGAAATTACACATTGAGTCACAATGAATACTTCCGTGCAGGTGCTGATGGAGAATTTCATTCGTACGGGCCTACTGAAACGGGTAACTTCTCGATTTCCTATCTCACCTGGAACACACATTTTGTGAAGGATGCAAAAGATTATTCGAATAGTAATTTCGAAGACTTCAAATCAAATCTCCTGCAGATTTCAAATATCCTTGCGACACAGAATCCAAATACACCTGCAACACTCGATTCCCTTGGATTCCATTCCGGTTACGGTCGGACGCAGCAGGAAGTCCTCACCTATGCTTTTCTTTCTGCCTATTCAGGAAAGACACCGGATAAAAAAATTGTCAATCGTTTCCCGAAGATTCCGAAACCGAACTGGAGAATCACCTATGATGGTTTGTCGAAACTTAAGTTTTTCCAAAGCTTCCTGACAGCCTTCAGTATTTCTCATGGATACAGATCCGTGTATAGTATCAATTCGTATTCTCAGAATCTTCTCTACGAAGGAGATCCTTCTGAAAATCCTATGCGTCGCGATACACTCGGAAATTTTATTCCTAAATACGATTTCCAGCAAGTCACCATTGCCGAACAATTGTCTCCACTCATTGGAATTGATATGACATGGAAGAATAGTTTACAAACCCGTTTTGAAATCAAACGCGATCGAACACTCACACTTGCTTATTCAAACATTCAGGTAACAGAAGTAAGGGGAATAGAATACACCGTTGGTCTGGGTTATAAATTCAAACGCGTAACTCTTCCATTCAAAGTTGGAGGGAACAAGAAACTCAGCAATGATCTTACAGTGAAAGCTGATTTCAACCTGAGGAAAAATACCACCATCCTCCGCAAACTTGTTGAAGGAACCAATCAACCCAGCTCAGGAAGCACAACACTTGGTGTGAAACTCTCAGCAGATTATCCATTGAACGACCGTTTCAATATTCGTGCATTCTACGAATTCAGTTCGAACAATCCATTTGTATCGTCAAGTTATCCGACATCGAATACAAATGCGGGCTTGAGTATACGGTTTACTTTGGCGCAGTAAGCGGTTCAAAGTTTAAGGTTTAAGGTTCAAGGTTTCGTTTAGGGTTTCGGGTTCAGAGTTCCGGGTTGGCGCGTACTTTATTAATAATTTCGAGCTACTATTCACTATTCACCATTCACCAATTACTTTCTCTAGATTCCAGAACATTCTCCAAATTCAATCAGCAATCTAAAATCAACAATGCTCGATTGTCCCACGTCCCCCGCCCCTCGTCACTTCTTTAATAAAAAAAAGGACTTGGCTGATTTCTAAAATTCTGCTACGTTTGAGGCAAAATTGAATACATGAATTTCCCAGAAAATTTGAAGTACTCCAAGGACCACGAATGGGTCCGTGTAGAAGGAAACCAGGCAGTGGTAGGAATCACTGATTTTGCCCAAAGTGAATTGGGTGATATCGTGTATGTTGAGATCGAAACAGAAGGCGAAACGCTTGATAAAGAAGCAGTTTTCGGAACCGTTGAAGCGGTGAAAACTGTCTCTGATTTATTCATGCCGGTAAGTGGTAAAGTACTGGCTGTGAATGGAGATCTGATCACAAAACCGGAATCGGTTAATAAAGATCCGTATCAAAGCGGCTGGATGGTTCGGGTTGAAATGACTGATGCTTCCCAGGTAAATGAGCTGATGAGTGCAGCAGATTACATGAAGCTAATTGGCGTCGGAGCCTGATCACCGTACAAAAAATGTTTCTTCGATATCATTTGCCCACCCTGGTGTGGGCAATTTTTATTTTAATCCTTTGTGGAATTCCGGGTGATAAAATCCCTGAAATGACCTTTTGGCAATGGCTCAAGCCCGACAAAATCGTCCATATCCTGATTTTTGGACTTCTATGTTTTCTTCTCATCAGAAGCTTTGGCATCCAGCATTCTTCAGAATTCTTTAGACGAAATGCCCCTTTTGCAGCCGTTTTGATCAGCATCAGTTACGGAATACTGGTGGAGATTCTCCAGGCAACAGTATTTATTCACCGTAGCGGAGACGTTCGTGATGCGATTGCTAATTCTATTGGTGCATTGTTTGGACTCTGGTTTTTTCGGAGAATCAGGAGAAAGAGTTATTAAGTTATTGAGTTATTCAGTTATTGACTTCTTACTGAATTATTAGGTAAAACCCGGTACTTGGTACCTAATACCTAATACCTAATAACTTTTCAATACCTGCTTCCTCCCACATAATCCCTAAATTTACCCCATGAATGCAAAGCAGAAAATTGTAGTCGCGGTAACGGGGGCTAGTGGCTCTATTTATGCAAAAGTTCTTTTTGAGAAACTTGGGCAATTGAGCGAGCAACTTGAAACGGTAGGTGTTGTAATGTCTGACAATGCGAAAGATGTTTGGAAATACGAATTGGGCAATACAGATTATGAGAAAATAAATTATAAAATGTATGATAAAGGTGATTTTTTCGCGCCTTTCGCAAGTGGTTCCTCTAAATTTGCAGCCATGATTATTTGTCCGTGTTCAATGGGAACACTCGCGAGAATTGCATCCGGAATCTCCAATGACCTTGTAACACGTGCAGCAGACGTAATGCTTAAAGAAAGAAGAAAACTGATCCTCGTACTTAGAGATACTCCTTACAGTCTGATCCATATTAATAATATGAAGACGGTGACAGAAGCCGGCGGGATTATTTGTCCGGCATCACCCTCCTTTTATTCTAAACCGGCAGACTTCAATGCGCTTGCTTCAACAGTCGTTGACAGAATTTTGGATCTGGCAGGACTGAATATTTCAAGCTACCGCTGGGGTGAAAATAAGGGCAATTAAAATGGATCCAATAATACGGCTGACTTATAAACAGGCAAGTGGAGAAAAACCGGTACCCATGCCAAATTCATCAGATTTAGGCCCTGAAAATCAATTTATCTGATAAACAAACGGTAAAAATAAAGATTGTTAAAAGTCGTTTTTAGGCTTGACAGTTATTAAAGGAGTTGCTACTTTAGTATAACCAAAGACTAAACCTTAGTATCCATGTTTGAATACACCAAGCAAATTCTAACCAAGGTTAGCTTCGACAAACACCTTTTCCGCAAAGAATTAATCAAGGCTCTGCAACTCCTCAAAAGGGATGAACGCCGCATGCTGAAAATCTGGTGCTTCGCAACATTCGCTGCTTATTCTGATGTAGTCATTGAATCTTTCAGGAAATTTTCCTGAGAAATTTGAGGTTTCTTTTTAGTCCGTCGAAACCGGTTCGCTGTACAGCTGAATCGTGAAAGACTTTTTGAAAAACCTCCGCTGTTATTTCTTCCCAATCTTTTTTACTCATTCCCATCAATGTTTCTGATGGCTCGAATTGTTTTTCCCTGTGCGGTGATGAAAATCTGTTCCATGGACATACATCCTGGCAAATATCGCAACCAAAGGCCCAGTTTTTAAACTGCCCTGCAACAGATACCGGGATCTCTTCTTTGAGCTCTATGGTAAAATAAGAAATGCATTTACTTCCATCAACAACTTGCGGTTTTATGATTGCCTGCGTTGGACAAGCATCCATACATCGCGTACATGTTCCGCAATAATCCTTGATCGCCAAATCGGGTTCAAGTTCCAGATCAATGATCATTTCAGCAATGAAAAAAAATGAACCGGATTTTTTTGAAATGAGGTTACTGTTTTTCCCAATCCAACCCAGTCCGCTTTTCTCTGCCCAAGCTCTCTCCAATACCGGAGCGGAGTCAACAAAAACACGGCCTTCAATTTCGCCGATTTCTGTTCGCAAAACATCGAGTAATTCTTTCAACTTTTCTTTGATCACATAATGGTAATCGCGACCGTATGCATATTTTGAAATGTGCGGAGCCTCTTCGTCCGCTTGTTTTGTTGAAGGAAAGTAATTGTAAAGCAGCGATACAACAGATTTTGCACCCGGGACAAGCAAACGTGGATCCAGTCTTTTGTCAAAATGATTCGCCATGTAAGCCATCTTTCCATGGCGATTTTGCAAAAGCCATTGCTCCAGACGGGGTGCTTCCGCCTCCAGGAATTCCGCTTTCGAGATCCCACAAAAGCTGAATCCAAGCCGTTCTGCGACATTTTTAATTAAGTGAGAATTCTTTTGTACCAATGTGTTCATGGAGCATTCAAAAATAGCAAGGAAAGCGGTTAAAAAATTTATTTCCGAAAATACTTGACAAGCGACGATTCAATATGATATATTTGTGATATCATTTTAATATCAAACCCATGATTCTTGAAAAATCCTTCCGCCCCCTATCCGGTTACATGATGCTTTTACTTTGCCTGCTTTGTATTGGTATTGGCATCGTGGGAATCAGTCAACGCATACCGGCGATTATTGTACCTTCCTTCTTGCTGTTTGCCTTCCTAATGCCAGGATTCATGATTATTAATCCGAATGAATCACGCGTGCTTACATTGTTTGGTAAATACAACGGAACCGTAAAAGAAAATGGTTTCTTCTGGGTAAATCCTTTTTTTGTTAAACGCATGGTGAGTTTGCGTGCTTTCAACCTGAATGGCCAAAGCCTGAAAGTAAACGACAAAACCGGCAACCCGATTGACATTGCAGCTGTAATTGTATGGCAGGTTCAGGATACAGCGAAAGCAATTTTCGAAGTGAATGATTATACATCTTATGTTCACATCCAAAGCGAAGCTGCCGTTCGACATCTTGCGAATAGTTGTCCGTACGACAATTGGGAAGATAACGAAGCCGTCGTCACACTCCGTGGCACAACAGACAAAGTTCATGAAATGCTTTTGGCAGAGTTGAACGAGCGTCTGGGTAAAGCCGGGATTCACGTGATGGAAGCCCGTATCAGTCACCTCGCTTACGCACCGGAGATCGCCGGTGCAATGTTGCAACGCCAGCAGGCTTCTGCAGTTGTAGCTGCACGACAACTCATTGTTGAAGGTGCGGTTGGAATGGTGGAAATGGCCCTGGCCCGGCTTTCAGAAAAAGAGATTGTGCATCTGGACGAAGAAAGAAAAGCGAATATGGTCAGTAACCTGCTGGTAGTTTTGTGTGGCGACAGGAATGTAAGTCCGGTAATCAATGCAGGAACTATTTACTGATGTATCAAATAATACGTTTTAAATAACCTTCTTTGATCAGGAAGGGTTCATACACCTCTTCGATTGTACCGCTTTCCTCGCCTACTGCTGTCGCAATCGTAGTGATTCCAACCGGTCCGCCTTTAAATTTTTCGATGATTGCAGAAAGAATCCGGTTGTCCATTTCATCCAGACCATGCTGATCTACATTCAATGCAGCAAGGGAAAAATGCGCAATCTCAAGATCTATTCTCCCTGTTCCTTTGATCTGAGCGAAATCCCGAACACGACGCAACAAAGCATTAGCAATGCGGGGTGTTCCTCGACTTCTTCGTGCGATTTCCTGAGCTGCTTTCGGATCGATACCAATGCGTAAAATTTCCGATGAACGGGTAACGATTTTCTGAAGCAGGGAGGCATCGTAATATTCCAATCTGGAATTGATTCCAAAACGCGCACGTAAAGGAGCTGTGAGTAAACCGGAACGTGTTGTCGCACCAATGAGTGTGAAAGGATTGATCTTGATCTGAACAGAACGGGCATTTGGTCCTGTTTCAATCATGATGTCAATTTTATAATCTTCCATTGCGGAATAGAGGTATTCCTCCACAACAGGACTCAATCTGTGAATTTCATCAATAAACAATACATCATTCGGCTCAAGGTTCGTAAGCAAACCGGCAAGATCACCGGGTTTATCCAGAACCGGTCCGGAGGTTGTCTTAATATTGACACCCAGTTCATTCGCAAGAATATACGCCAGTGTAGTTTTTCCGAGCCCCGGAGGTCCGTGCAAAAGCACATGATCCAGAGCCTCCTCTCTTTGTCGTGCTGCTTCAACAAATATCTTGAGATTGTCGACAATGCTTTGTTGTCCGGTAAAATCCTCGAAACCCTGGGGCCGCAGAACTTTATCGAATTCCTTCTCTGCGGCAGGAATTTGGCTTCCCGTAGGATCCAGGTTTGGATTTAGTGTTGACATATTATACAAAGGTAAAAGAACTGTCATTGACCAAACAGTCCACTAAAAATTTCATGAACATCGGGTGTTCTATTTTTTTCCTTTCAGTCCATTTGGAAATGCCATCTTGAATATTTCATCCATGAATAGCTTTAATCCGATGGAGAAAGTTGGTGAGTTGAAATTCTCACGGATATTTTTAGAGGAATAAAGCGTCTTCCTGTATCCAAAGGATGCCCCGAGTCCGATCCAGCGGAAAACACTGTATTGTCCGACCAATTCCGGTTGAAAAATAATGACCGTTTCTGAAGCTGTTGAAACCCTATGTTTATCACTCCTGCGGATGTATTCATAGCGTGCCGTGCCCACACCAAGGTTGTATGGAATCAGGGAAAATTGCCAGGGATACTGATGGTAAAAAATGTATTCCGCGCTTGCTGAAATGAAACTAAATTTCAATTCTCCGTTCGTATTGTATGGGATAGAATCTTCGTCAATTTCGATTTCACTCACAACAGCACCGCCATCCAGTACAGAAGCGCCAAAACCAAATCGCACTCTTTTGTTATAGCTGAGACCGAATTTCAGAAGTGTAAAATTTGCAAAATCTTTACTGATAAAGGAATTGTAGTTTTGGAGATTGAGGAAAAATCGTGGACGTTTTTCAAGGCTCGCATAGAGAGTATCCATGACTTGTCCGCTCGATTGCCGAAATGAAAGCAACAGAGCAAACAGAAAAAAGAAAAACAAAGTGATTTTTCGAGACAGGAGCATCCGGCTAACATGCCTGATTTTTTGACCAGGCAACTGGGTACAAAGAAAAACGGAATCCCTGAAAGAATATTCGTTCGGGAAGGATTTCTTTAACAATCCGAATCACCGTGGCTTGTCTACAGCTTCGCTGACAATTAATTTTTTTCCCACAAGTTCTTTCCCATTCAGCGCTTCGATCGCCTTCATGGCATCTTCGGTCTTTTTGTATTCGACGAAACCAAAGCCTTTGGACTCCCAGGTGATTCTGTCATAGACAATTTTAGTATCCAAAACTTCTCCGAATTGCTTAAAAATTGCCTCAAGAAGGACCTCATTCACAGATTCTTCAATGTTTTTTACGAATAATTTCATGCTTTCAAAGTTAATTAATTTATCCTTTCTGAAGAATGCAGGAACAAATCCAATCACCGTATTTCCTGCGAAATTTCGTGTTCCGGAAGGCTTCAAAATGGCCCGTTCTTGGAATTCAGCAAGCTTCTTATTGCAGCGAATTTGTATCTTCGCCCATCAACAGCCCCTTTTTTGTGAGCGACTCCCTTGTTATCATACCTACTTATAATGAAAAGGAGAATGTGGAAAAAATGGTCCGCAAAGTGTTTTCACTTCCGCATGATTTCCACCTTCTGATTATTGATGACGGATCGCCTGATGGAACAGCGGATATCGTGAAACGCCTGCTTCTTGAATTTCCCGGAAAACTATTTATTGAAGAAAGAAAAGGCAAACTCGGCTTGGGAACAGCATACATCCATGGCTTCAAATGGGCCATCGAAAAAAAATACGATTATATCTTTGAAATGGATTGCGACTTTTCACACAATCCGGATGATCTTTTTCGTTTGTATCAGGCATGTAAAAACGAAGGCGCAGATATGTCAATCGGTTCACGTTATATCCGTGGCGCGAATGTGGTGAATTGGCCATTGGGAAGGGTTGTTATGTCTTATTACGCCTCCGTATATGTGCGTTTGGTTACAGGTATTAAAATAAAAGATACTACTGCAGGATTTATTTGTTACCGACGTGTTGTCCTTGAAACAATACCGCTGGATGAAATTCGTTTCATTGGCTACGCATTCCAGATTGAAATGAAATTCACAGCCTGGAAATGCGGTTTTAAAATAACAGAAGTCCCGATCATCTTCACTGATCGAACAGAAGGTTCAAGCAAAATGAGCAAAGGAATTTTCAAAGAAGCAATATTGGGTGTGATGCAAATGAAATGGAAAAGTTTCTTTCGCACGTATCCCAAATCACCTAAAATCCTGAACTGATTGAAATCCTATCTCCTGAAAAATGCACGCATTGTCAACGAAGGTAAAATCGTTGATGGAGATGTCTTGATTTCAAACGGGAAAATTGAAAAGACAGGATCTTCGATCTCTCATTCAACTGCCCTGATAATTGATGTGAATGGAAAATTTCTCCTGCCCGGTGCTATCGATGATCAGGTTCATTTTCGTGAACCCGGACTTACTCACAAAGCAGAAATTTATACCGAATCAAAGGCAGCTGTTGCCGGCGGAATAACTTCCTACATGGAAATGCCGAATACTGTTCCCAATACACTCAGCCAGGAATTACTCGAAGAAAAATATCAGATTGCTGCAAAGAAATCGCTGGCAAATTATTCATTTTTCATGGGCACATCGAATGACAATATCGATGAAATCCTTCGCACAAATCCGGAAACTGTTTGTGGAGTAAAAATATTTATGGGTTCCTCTACAGGAAACATGCTTGTTGATCTTCCTTCCACTCTTGAAAAGGTATTTTCATTGTGTCCGATGCTCATTGCGACGCATTGTGAGGATGAAACTACGATTCACAGAAATGCTGCACGAATCCGGGATCTTTACGGAGAGGATATTCCTGTAAAATTACATCCTGACATCCGAACGGCTGAAGCTTGTTACCTTAGTTCTTCTTATGCTGTTTCTCTTGCGAAACAATACAACACGAGACTGCATATCCTTCACATCAGTACAGAAAAAGAAATTGAGCTTTTCAGAAATGACATTCCGTTGAAAGAAAAAAGAATCACTGCTGAGGTTTGCATACACCATCTGTGGTTCGACGACCGTGATTATGCACGGCTTGGTAACAGAATAAAATGGAATCCAGCAATTAAAACGCAGATCGACAAAGAAGCTTTGTTAAAAGCTTTGCTGGACGACAAACTTGACATCATTGCAACTGATCATGCACCTCATACACTGGCAGAAAAAGATCAGGCCTATTTAAAGTGCCCATCCGGAGGTCCGCTTGTTCAACATGCTTTGGCTGCAATGATGGAGTATTATCATCAGGGAAAAATCTCAATGGAGAATATTGCGCGAAAGATGAGTCATGCTGTTGCAGATTGTTTTCAAATCAGGGATCGCGGTTATATTCGGGAAGGTTATTATGCAGATCTTGTTGTTGTGGATGCAGATTATCCCTGGACTGTGAAACCGGGAAATATCCTTGCAAAATGTGGCTGGAGTCCATTCGAAGGATATACTTTTCGCTCACAAGTCACACATACTTTTGTGAGTGGCCATCTTGCTTATTCCAATGGTGTTTTTGATGAAAGTCAAAAAGGTCAACGTCTTTTATTCAATCGATAGGAAAAAATGAAGTTCAAGCATTCCGTATTTTTCTTTTGTACTTTATTGTTTTCATTCCTTGCAAACTCATGTTCAAAAAATGAAGAAAAAATTCCAAAAGATGTACTGAGTCCGGATGAGATGGTTCCCTTACTCATCGACATGCATATTGCACAAGCAGCTGTATCTGTTTTTCAATACAGCGATACCATCCGTTATAACAACACTGAACTTTCGGTTTATATTCTGAAGAAAAGAAAGATCGAACCGGAAAAGTATCTGCGAAGCATGAAATATTACAGTGCCAGACCCGACCAGCTCTCCGAAATTTATCAGCACGTTATTGATGAATTAAGCAAGACACAGGGCATGCAAGAGCACAGTGGACGAAAATAGAGCTCGACTTTATAATTTTGAGCACACTGTTTCATGGTTATTGAATCGCTGAACTACGATTCCTTGAAAACTCAACAGGTTGCGGTCGTCCCTCGTCCCCTGTCCCACATCCCTCCTAAAATCTTCTTTCTTCCAAAAACACTTTGCACGTATACGCAATCGAATCTTTGAGGGGAATAAACTTAAACCCGGTTTCATTGATTAATTTTTTACTGGAATATTTCCAGGTTCTTTGTCCATTGCGTGTAGTTTCTTTCGTGATCAATGGTTTGCTTTTCGAAAAGAGATTTGCAAGTGCAATTCCTCTCCATGCAATTTCTCCCAAAAGATGTGAGACACGGATATTAGGTTTTTTCCTTCCTAGATTTAGTGCAATCATATCAAAAAGGGATTGGTATGAAATATTTTCAGAATTCAAAACATAACGTTGTGACTTGATTCCTTTTTCCATAAGTTCAATGGATGCGGAAGCAACATCACGCACATCAACAAAACCCGTCATTCCTGTCGTATAAAACCGAAGTCCGGTCCATACTTTCAGAATCATATTCGAACTCCCTGAATCCCAATTTCCCGGGCCAAGAATGATTGTTGGATTCACAATTACAGCACTCAATCCTTCTTCGACACCACGCCACACCTCCCGTTCAGCTCCGTACTTGCTGATCGCATAATTCGAATTCAGGGACGATGTTTTCCACACAGATTTTTCATTAATCTCAATCCCTTCCTCGTTTCTTCCGATTGCGGCTACCGAACTGATGTGACAAAATCTTTTTATACCTTTTTCAAGTGACATGTTCACCATGTTCGCAGTCCCCTCAACATTGACTTTCAACATCATTTTAAAATCAAGGGGAGAAAATGAAATCAGCCCGGCAGCATGGTATACTTCCTCCACGCCTTCCAATGCCTCCAATACTGAATAAACATCTGTAACATCACCTTCCACCCATTCGATTTTCTTCCATAATTCGGGGTAGGATTTAAAAACACGTTCAGCATGAATAACATTACTTCCTGCCCGATGAAGTGCACGGATTTTTTTTCCCTTAAGGGACAATTCAAGCATTAAATGTGAACCGACTAGTCCGGTTCCGCCGGTAACTAAGACCATAATTGATATATCTTAATGCGAAGATGGGCAAATGTTTTGAAATCCCGGAGCACTCAAAACCATTTGTACATCTGCTTGTCCTGCCTATCTTTGGGAGCAAAATTTGGAAACATGAAGAATTTTATTGAAGAATTGCGTTGGCGGGGAATGTTACAGGATATTATGCCGGGAACAGAAGAATTATTGAGTTCCGGCGTTGTAAAAGGATATATTGGATTTGACCCTACAGCAGATTCTCTTGGCGTTGGTAACCTGGTTCAGGTGATGAGCCTTCTTCATTTTCAACAATGTGGCCACAAACCGATTGCACTCGTGGGTGGAGCAACCGGAATGGTTGGAGATCCAAGCGGAAAATCGCTTGAAAGAAACCTGCTCAATGAGGAGACTCTGCAACACAATCTGGCCTGCCAGAAAGCCCAGCTGGAAAAGTTCCTTGATTTTAATTGTGGAGAACGTTCTGCTGAAATTGTGAACAATTACGATTGGTTTAAAAATTTCAGCTTCCTTGAATTTATTCGTGATGTAGGAAAACATATTACCATTAATTACATGTTGGCAAAAGATTCTGTACAGAAAAGAATGGACAGCGGCATGTCCTTTACTGAATTTTCGTACCAGCTTGTTCAGGGTTATGATTTTTACTATTTGTGGAAACACCAGGGAGTCCGGTTGCAAATGGGTGGATCTGACCAGTGGGGAAATATTGTCACCGGTACTGAATTGATCCGGAGAAAAGATGCAGGAGAAGCTTTCGCACTTACCACTCCGCTGATTAAAAAAGCAGATGGAACTAAATTTGGAAAGACCGAAGGAGGAAATGTCTGGCTGGATCCAAAACGAACTTCTCCTTACCAATTCTACCAATTTTGGTTGAATGCTGCAGATGAAGATTCGAAAAATTACATTCGGATTTTTACCCTCAAAACAAAAGAAGAAGTAGAAGCTCTGGAAACAGAACATCTTAAAGCCCCACACTTACGTTTGCTGCAAAAAGAGCTGGCGAAAGAAGTAACGATTCGCGTACATTCTGAAAAAGATTACCTCTCCGCTGTTGAGGCTTCCGAAATACTGTTCGGCAAGGGAACCGCAGAAGCCTTGATGAATCTTTCCGAAACTGATTTACTGGCTGTCTTTGAAGGAGTTCCTCAGGTAGAAATTTCTAAAAACGAATTGGATGCAGGAATAAATATTGTGGACTTTTTTGCTGACAAAACAAATATCTTTTCATCACGAGGAGAAGCCCGGAAAATGATTCTGGGTGGTGGCGTTTTGGTCAATAAAGAAAAAATCGATAATGTGGAAAGAAGTCTGAATGCTTCTGATTTAATCCGGGAAAAATATATACTGGCGCAGAAGGGCAAGAAGAATTATTTTCTTGTCATTTGTGAATAGAGTTCAAAGTTTAATGTTCAAGGTTTCGGGTTCAAGGTTTAGGGTTCAGGGTTTAGGGTTCAGGGTTTCGTGTTCTGTGTCTATCGAGCTATTGTGATATTGAAACCTGGCAATGCTATCCCGCACCAACAACTAACAACTAACAACTAACAACTAATTCCCCGGTCCATTCGGATTTTTCTTGTTCATATTTTGCAACAGCAAAGCGATTCCCACAACAACTGCGATTGCAAATAAAAAATTAAAGCCAAGCTGGATATAGTCTTCGCGTTTTAAATTCCCAAGTCGTTGTTTAACGATGTACAAGGAGATTAAACTTCCAACTCCTACTGAAATGATAATGATGATGAGTCTTCGTCTGTCGTTCATTCCCTGATAAGTTTATTAAGGGAGCTAAAGTAAACAATGAAACTGATTACATTGATTCTCCTTATAATTAATATTGAAATTCTTCCCGGTTTTTATCCTTCAAACAGTCAGATTACCAATAAATTGCAACCTCTAACATCGCTGTAATCAAAGCGACCGAGAACTTCAAAGCCGCCATCATTGTAAATTTTTCCAAGGTCCTGAGTAGCAAGAAATGCACAAGAATCAAGGTTCGCAAGATCAATTACATTGATTCCTCCTGTCATCCCATTTTGCACAAGTGAAAAAGGGTCATTCGTATCTCGCATCATTATTTTCATCCAGGGTGGGGTGAAAAACAAACCATCGTTTTGCGAATAGGCTTGCGAGAGCAATTCTGTCATTCCATATTCCGAATGAATTTTTGCTACACCAAATCCTTTGCACAATTCACGGTGGACTTCTTCACGGATAATCTCTTGTCTTCTCCCTTTCATCCCGCCGGTTTCCATGACGATCAGATCAGGGAAATCAATTGTGTGCTCTTTAACAAAATCAAGCAAAGCAAAAGTAACTCCCAGTAGAATTGTTTTCTGACCCTTTTCTTTTACTGTAGTTAAAGTTCTGACCAATTCTTCAGAATGATGAAGATAAAATCCACTTAATTCCGAATGACCGGTTTGAATCATATCATTTGCCATGTAGATCAAAGAAGATCCATCCCGTTCCAAATAAGAAGGAAGCAGTGCAAGGAAGCAATAGTCTTCCATTGCTCCGTAGAAATTTTCAAAACCTTTTCGGAAACTCGTCTGGTACAACTCAATTTCCGGGACAAAATGTTTGCTTGTCTCCGAACCTGTTGTTCCGCTGCTGCTGAAAATGGTTTCTGCATTTTGAAACCCGGTTAAAACAACAAACGATTTAAAAAATTCAATCGGCAAAAATGGGATTTTATTTACAGCGTCAATTTTGTTGAAATCCACATTCAGCTGTAGCACATACTTGTGATAAATTGCATTGAAATTATACTGATAGCGGAATACTTCCAGTGCGATTTGATCAAAATCGTCCACTGTACACGAAAATATTTTTCTGATTAAGTCGGATCGCTCCTGTTTGAATTCCACTTCCCTAATTTTTAGCGGCTTCAGATGTGACAAGAAAATCTGTCGAATAATGAAGACCGACATTTTCTTTACGAAGCATTGCGAATTTTACAATCAGATAAGCAACCGTAATCAAATTGCGCAGCTCACACAAGCGGGGAGAAAGTACAGTTCTTTCATACAATGCTTCTGTCTCTCCATAAATAATCCGTAAGCGATTCAGTGCGCGTTTCAAACGTTGATCGGAGCGTACAATACCAACATAATTACTCATCACATCCTGAAGTTCGCGGAGATTGTGAGTGATCAGGACCATTTCATTCGGCTGAGTTGTGCCTTCGGCATCCCATTCCGGAACTTCTTCTCTGTAGTTCAGTTTAGCAACACTTGCTAAAGCATCCAGCGAAGCACGATGTGAAAAGACCAATGCTTCCAAAAGCGAATTGGAAGCAAGACGATTGGCTCCATGAAGTCCTGTGCAGGCACATTCGCCGGCAGCATATAAATTTCCAATGCTACTTCTGCCAAATTCATCTACCACAATACCTCCACAGATATAATGTGCAGCCGGAACAACAGGAATCATGTCTTTAGTCACATCAATACCGATGCTTTTGCATTTCTGATTCACATTCGGAAAGTGTTCTACAAATTTATCCATCGGGATTTGACGACAATCAAGGAAAACAAATTCTTCTCCACGAACTTTCATCTCATTATCAATCGCTCTGGCAGCAATATCCCTCGGAGCAAGCGATTTTCGTTCGTCGTATTTCTCCATGAACTCTTCACCATCCTGCGTTTTTAAAACTCCACCAAATCCTCTCACAGCTTCTGTGATCAGGAAAGACGGATGTTCGCCAGGATTGTACAAGGATGTAGGATGAAACTGAATAAACTCCATATCCTTAACCTGTCCCTTGGCCCGGTACACCATTGCAATACCATCGCCGGTTGCAATAACAGGATTGGTAGTCGCTCTGTAAACTTGTCCGGCACCACCGGTAGCAACCAATGTCACTTTACTCAATATTGTTTCAATCTGGTTCGTACGCAGATTGAGTGCGTAAACTCCATAACACTCCGTTCCCTCAGAAGTACGCTTCACTTCCTCGCCCAAATGGTGTTGAGTGATGATGTCTACTGCAAAATAATGAGTATACACGGAAATGTTTGGGTGACTTTGGATTTGAGCCAAAAGTGCACGTTCAATTTCGTTACCTGTAGCATCTTTATAATGAAGTACACGGTGTTCACTGTGTCCACCCTCTTTTGCGAGATCAAAATCTCCTTTTTCATTTTTATCAAACCGGGTACCCCATTCAATAATTTCGCGGATCCGATCAGCTCCTTCAGTCACCACCATCCTGACTATTTTTTCATCACACAATCCTGCGCCACATTCGAGTGTGTCCTGCACATGTTTTTCAAATGTATCCGGACCGTGCATTACTCCTGCAATTCCACCCTGAGCATATTTCGTATTGGATTCTTCTGCATTAGCCTTCGTAATGATGATCACTTTTCCATGATCAGCCACTTTTAAAGCAAAAGTTAAGCCGGCAATACCACTTCCAATGACTAAAAAATCGACTTCTTTTCGCATGATTATGATTGAAGGGATAAAGGTAGGAAAAAGGGACGAGGGACGGGGGACGGGAGTCGGGAGTCGGGAGTTCCTGAATATTTATTGAGTTATTAAGTTATTAGGCTGAGGGCTGGTCCCTCGTCCCCCGCCCCTTTCTCAAGTGTCAACAAAAAGCCTACCTTTACACCTATCATGGAAATTAAAAAAGTAATCACCGTTTATGCTGAATCGACTCCGAATCCGGCAGCGATGAAATTTGTATTGAACAGTTACATTCTTGATGAAGGCAGCGTTGAATACACTTCCAGAGATCAGGCAATGAATTGTCCGCTGGCAATGCAACTTTTTAATTTTTCAGGAATCAGCGGGGTTTTTATCACAGCTAATTTTATCACTCTCACTAAAAACTCGGATGTAGACTGGTATGAAACCATGGGAATTTTCCGTGAATTCATCAAGAGTTATATCGAAAGCGGACAAGCAATCTTTACAGGTCCCAAAGAGCAAATTGCAGATCCGGAAATCGACCGCACAAAAACAGCTTCCGCCCTTGAAACAAAAATTATCGAAACCCTGGATGAGTATGTGAAACCAGCAGTTGAACAAGACGGCGGTGCCATTCATTTTAAGTCCTTCGCTGATGGTGTGGTAACCGTAGTTTTGAAAGGATCCTGCAGCGGTTGTCCTTCTTCTACCCAAACACTCAAAGGCGGAATCGAAAATCTTCTCAAACGCATCGTTCCTGAAGTTACTGAAGTCGTAGCAGAAGAAGGCTAATCAATTCAATCATTGATTTTCATTTTGCTTTTTGAAAATGAATTTGCAAAGGGAATTGTACTTCACTCCTTCAGGTGATGAAACTGTTTGCCAAAGTTCAGCAAAATCAATGATCGGCACTTCAACCTTTCCAAGTGAATGAATATTCACTGTAGAAATTTCAGCACCTTTTTTTAATCGCGCGAGTGTAATGTGAGGAATAGGATCTTTGTGTTGAGGAGCAATAGTCATAAAATCTTTTACCTGATAAAAGATTTTTTCTGAAAGTTCCCTGAAATCTTCGGAGTGTTGAAACTTTGCCCAGAACATTGAAGGAGAATTTTTTCCGCCTTTAAACTGGTATTCTTCAAAACTCAAATGAAATGGCATCTGCACAGAAAATAATTTCTCCAAATTTTCTTTAATGACAATTACATTTTTCTCTTCAACCTCGCCAATGAAAAAGAGCGTAACATGCAGATTGGATGATGGAGTCCAACGAAAGGATTGGAGGTTTTTATAGTGTAGGAATTGATCCTCAAATTTTTTCTGAAGATCAAATCCGACAGGAAACGCTAGAAAGATTCTATGTAATTTTTGGTGCATGAATATTCATCCAAATAAGTATCCTTCGGGACTGAATCCATGAGTTAATACGGTAGCGAAACCGAAATAAATTACAAGCCCAACAAGGTTTGTATCGGGTCTTTTCCGCTGAATAACATTTTCACAGGCTCTTCGAGCATCTGTTTTACTTTTACAAGGAAGCCAACAGATTCCCGACCATCAATGATCCGATGATCGTACGACAAAGCAACATACATGATCGGGCGAATTTCAACTTTCCCATCGATTGCCACAGGTCGTTCAACGATGTTGTGCATTCCAAGAATCGCACTTTGCGGTGGATTAATGATTGGAGTTGACAACATGGAACCGAAAACTCCGCCATTTGTAATTGTGAAAGTTCCTCCGGTCATTTCTTCGATTGTAATTTTTCCTTCGCGCGCCCGACCGGCAAGATCCAGGATTTTAGTTTCAATTTGTGCCAGGCTCAGACTTTCGGCATTCCTGATGACAGGAACCATGAGGCCTTTGGGTGCACTCACAGCAATTCCAATATCACAATAATCATGATACACTAAATCTGTACCGTCAATTCGTCCATTCACTGCCGGAAATGCATGCAATGCTTCGCAAACAGCTTTAGTAAAAAACGACATGAAACCAAGATTCACACCGTGCATTTCCTTGAATTTATCCTTGTATTGTTTTCGGATATCCATGATTGGACGCATGTCCACTTCGTTAAATGTTGTGAGCATTGCGGTTTCCTGCTTCACAGCAACCAATCGCTCCGCAACTTTTTTCCGAAGCATGGTCATCTTTTCACGTCGTGCATCGCGTGAACCACCCCATACAACCGCGTTGTTCGTTCCCTGAGAAGCTGCAGGGCGTGAAGCTGCATCCAGTACATCCCCTTTCGTAATTCTCCCTCCTTTTCCGGAGGCGTTCACTTGTGCGGATGCAATTCCTTTTTCCTTCATCAGCTTTTCAGCAGCAGGTGAGGGAATTCCGGAAGCATAGGAAGCAGGAGTTGTCGCTTCTTTTGTGATGACATCAGGAGCAGGGACAGCAGATGCCTTTTCATTCTTTGCGACAGGTTTCGATTCTGTTTTGGTGGCAGTTTGAATACCTTCCGTATCAATCGAACAAACAACCGCGCCAACTGCAACGGTCTCACCTTCTTTGACAAGTATTTTTATTGTGCCGGAAGCTTCCGCATTTAAAGTTAATGTTGCCTTGTCGGAATCAATTTCACAAATCTCATCGTCCTTTTCAACATAGGCACCATCTTTACAAATCCATCGTGCGATTTGTACTTCCGTGATGGATTCACCGGGACTGGGGACTTTCATTTCAATTTTCGACATGGGTATATTTATTTTTGTGTGTCCATTGCGACTTTGCGTGAAATTATTTTCGCAAATGCAAAGAACGAGGAGGCTTATTGATTGATGATTACTTTTTCAAATACTCTTTGTATCAATTCCTTTTGCTCACGTTCGTGTGCTTTGTGCGAACCGGTCGCCGGACTGGCACTTTCAGAACGGGCAATGACCTGGAAAGGAATTTCACGACAAGTACGCAGGAGATAAGACCAGGCGCCCATGTTAATCGGTTCTTCCTGTAACCAGATCCAATCTGTTGCATTCTTGTATTTTGTTTTCAATGCTTGCAATTGCTGAACAGGCAGGGGATACAATTGCTCCATTCTTACCAAAGCAAGTTCATTCGCCTGATCTTTTTCTTTTTGTTCAAGTAATTCATAATAAACTTTACCGGAACAAATCACAACCCTATTCACCTGCTTCGGATCAGCACTCCCATCATCAATAATTTCCTTGAATCCTCCTTTTGCCATTTCATCAAAAGTTGAAATGCATCGTGGGTGGCGCAACAAACTTTTCGGTGAAAACACTATAAGTGGTTTGCGGAATGGGCGTTTCATTTGCCGGCGCAATGCATGAAAGAAATTCGCCGGTGTTGTGCAATTTACAACCTGCATGTTATCTTCTGCACAGAGATTCAGAAAACGCTCGAGCCTTGCACTGGAATGTTCCGCTCCTTGTCCTTCATACCCGTGAGGTAACAACAAGACAATTCCATTCATCCTGTTCCATTTGTCTTCTGCACTGCTGATATATTGGTCGATCACAATTTGTGCTCCATTCATAAAATCACCAAACTGCGCTTCCCAGATGACAAGTGAATTCGGTGAAGACATTGCGTAACCATATTCAAAGCCAAGCACAGCATATTCTGAAAGCAATGAATTGTAAATTGCAAAGGAAGCTTGTTTTGGATCTACATGTTCAAGTGGTGTATATTGCTCTTCAGAATCTTCTACCCGAACCACTGCATGCCGGTGCGAAAATGTTCCTCGTTCCACATCCTGCCCACTGAAACGAATTGGAAAGCCTTCTTTCAGCAAAGAACCGTAGGCTAACAATTCACCCATTGCCCAATCAGCCTTTTGTTCGCTCACCAGTTTTTTTCGATCCTCGAATAAGCGTATAGTTTTACTGAAGAATTTCTTGTCGGCTGGTAAAGCAGCAATTCTCGTTCCAATTTCAGTAAGAATCTTTATATCTACAGAAGTGTCAGGAGATTGGTGAAAATCGGATTCATTTGAAATTCTCAAACCTTTCCAGGTGCCTTCGAGATGTGGAGAAACTTTCTTTTTACTTTTCTCTGACCTTGCTGTATCCAGGCTCTTTTGCAACATCGCCTTGAATTCCTTTTCCATTTCACGCGCCAGATTTACCTCGACTTCTCCTGAAGAGAGTAATTTTGATTGTAGACTTCACGTGCGTTGGGATGTTCAGCAATTGCTTTGTAGAGCAAAGGTTGTGTAAAGCGAGGCTCATCACCTTCGTTATGTCCGTATTTTCTGTAGCCAAGAATATCGATGAAAACATCTCTGTGGAATTTTTGTCGGAATTCCATGGCAAGTTCGATTGTATAAACCAGCGCCTCGACATCGTCGGCATTCACATGAAATACCGGTGACAAGGTGACTTTTGCAACATCTGTACAATAGGTGCTGGACCGACCGTCGATATAATTGGTGGTAAATCCAATCTGGTTATTGGTAACAAGATGAATTGTACCACCGGTGCGAAAACCTTTCAGCAATGACATCTGGATGACTTCGTACACGACACCCTGCGCTGCGATAGCCGCATCGCCATGAATTAAAATCGGAGCAATCTGATCTTCGTTACCACCCGGAGTGTTGTCAATTTTTGAACGAACAACGCCCTGGACAATTGGATCCACCGTTTCAAGGTGTGATGGATTCGGGGCAACACTGATATGGATTTTCTTTCCGGCAGTAGTTTCCACATCACTTGAAAAACCCAAATGATATTTTACATCTCCGGCAAATTCCATCTCATCGTATTCCACACCTTCGAATTCACCGAAAATTTCTTCATACGTTTTACCAAGAATATTTGCAAGCACATTCAATCTTCCGCGGTGAGCCATTCCAATTACAAATTCCTTAATTCCCTGCTCTCCTCCTTTTTCAATCACAGCATCCAATGCCGGAATAAGTGTTTCACAACCTTCGAGAGAAAATCTTTTCTGACCAACAAATTTAGTATGGAGAAAATTTTCAAATGCAACAGCTTCATTCAGTTTCCCCAGAATCCGTCTTTTCTTTTCAATCTTAAAATCAGCCGAATTTTTACGGCTCTCCATTTTTTGTTCAAGCCAATCAACAATTTCCGGAACACGAATGTATTTGTATTCCGCACCAATCGAAGCACAATACGTTTGCTCGAGGTGGCTGACAATATCTTTCAACTTCGCCGGACCAATACCAATCAATGTCCCCGCCTGGAAAACAGTTTCCAGATCAGTTGAACTCAAACTAAAATTCTCGATGTCTAAAGTCGGACTGTATTGTCTTCTCTCCCTGACTGGATTCGTCTTGGTGAATAAATGTCCGCGGTTGCGGTAGCCATTGATCAGGTTCACCACGCTGAATTCCTTCTGAAAATTTTCAGGAACAGCAGATGCTTTTGTAGAAGTTGGCGTTTCAAAATTTGTTCGGGCAAAATCGAAGCCTTCAAAAAATTTTCTCCAGCTTTCCGGAACTGATTCGGGATTCTTTAAGAACTGTTGGTATTGATCGTCGATCTGAGAGACATCAGCATTGCCGAGAAATGAAAATTTGTCCATAGGGGTATCCGACTAAGAGGATACAAAGGTACAAATTTAGGGAGGACAAGAACGGAAGATAGAACAGCAAGGAACCGCCAATCGAGGGATTATTCTGCAAATTCAGCCTGGATTTTTACTTCTGCTTCTTGTTTGATAGTACGGCCCTTCGAGAACTTTTTTCTGTAGCTCCGGATCCACATCATCATCAAAGGAACTCCGATGAGTGTGGGCCATAACCACTGTATAGTTGTTGGCAGCCAAACAAAATTCAAATTGACAGCAGAAAATGCAGAAACCGCGGCGATGTAGGCTCCGATCATGCCTCCCATATGACTGAAAAACCATTTGCCTTTCGATTTTGCGGGTTGAATAAATGAAATGAAATCACGCAAACTGTTAAGCAGTCCGAGAATACCGAAACCAATGAAATAACTCCGAAAGCACTGTTTATCGTTTTGATTCCCAGATATATAAGAGCAAGTGAAAAAAGTGCATTGATACTAACAACAAACCAGTCGATGAAGGCAACCTGTCTCCAGTTTTGAAGGTTTTTTCTATACAAAACTCTGTACCCGGAAAAAGCCATATAGAATGAAAAAACTGCAACCAGTGTCAAGAAGAGATTTTTATGCATCGGAGCCATAATCAAGGCAGCAGCACAAACTCCACACATCGCCCAAAAGAATATTTTACCCCATTTTCGATGAGCAGCACTGCCTTTTTTTACAGCCATCGCAATTGGTGCAACGATGAATGCTGTGAAACCACAAATGATGTGAATGATAAGGATGAAATTGAAGAAAGTCATTTTTTGAGGAGTTTAAGAAATTGGTTTAGGAATCTGGTTTAGGGTTCCTTTTCTGGCTTTAGGTTTAGAGTTTTGAAAACACATTTTACTGTGGGCCAAATGTAATTGTGAAAATTAGGGCAAGTTGAAAATTGGGGAGAATGGCTGGAAAATGGGATAAATGGAATTGTTTGGGACGAATGGCGAAACAGGAATTGTGAATGGCTTGATAATTTAATCCATGGATCTTGAAAATCTGCCTGTTGCCCCTTATCTCAATCCTTGATTTTTTCCAGGCTTCGTAAACGGATGTGAAGCTCCTCTCCTGTTCGTCGGGCAACAGGAATCGAATCCTGACAATTTGAAAAATGCAAACGGTAACCCTGGGAATTCCCGGAAACTGAATCCACCAGACTAAGATTTACAAGAAAGGAACGGTGGCAGCGAAAAATAAAAGGATGAGGAATCTGGTTCTCGGTACGCTTCAAACTGGACCTCAATAAAACCGATTTAATCTTGTCCTTTTCTTTAAAAACAACTTTTGAATAATTATCTGCTGATTCTATGTACAAGAGAGACGAACTGGTAAGCTTCAATACTTCATCCTTATCATTTTCAGAACGGAGAATGTATTCAGTTACTGAATTTTTGTTTTCAATATTGTGAACTTCCTGTTCTATTTGTTTCGCTTCTGCTACATTCAAATTAAGTGTGCGGCTATATTTTAATAATGTAAAAAAACCTGCCACTACGAATGCGACAGAGACAGTGACAAACTGAAAAAACAAAAAACTTCCCCACATCAATGGCAAACCAGCAGTAAAATGAGTGTACAATAGGTTTCCAATACCAATGAAGAAAAAATTAAATACAAAAAAAGCGATGTTCTTTCCAACAGTCCAGTTCTCCTCGCTGAAAAAATCTTTAAAGATTAATGGTAAAGGCAGAAATAATAAAACAACGGCAGTAGTTACGGCGCCATATCCCAAAATGAATAGGTTAATATTTTTGACAGGCGTTTGATCAATATCAAATGGTTTAAATACCCAAAGAAAAGCCGCCACAATCAATCCACTGACAAATGCCATTCGGAACCCATTGTTGAGTTTCCATTCTTTGGGATAGGGCTGCAAGAGAATCTTCAGAATCATTCGGGGTAAAGATATTTAAATGTTGGATTGGGTGAACGGCCGTAAATTCCGGGTAAACGAGTTATTAGGGTTATTGAGTTATTAGGTTATTGGGTTATTAGGTTATTAGGTTATTAGGTTATTGAAAGGGACGATACCTAATACTTTATACCTTATACCTTATACCTACATCCTACATCCTACATCCTCCCAACTAACTCTGTTAAAAACAATTTCCAACCGTGAAAATTAGTATTGCCAAATCCGATTATCTTCGTAAGATCAAAAAAAACAACCTCACATGAGACGTCTTTTACTAATTCTCAGTTTTTCTTTCCTGGCAGCTCAACTATCTGCTCAGGTGTCTACAATCAGTCCTGACTTTGAATTCCAGGGCAATACACTTACAACTACTATTACCATGGCAAGCGGTACGATGACTTCAGCCTCTCCGCCAATGTCCTCGACTGACATTTACCTCGAGCAAAACGGGGTTCAGATTTACACTGATTTTTTTAATACAAGTCAGGTTTACACGGATGGATTTGGCGGACTGACAGATTCATTGTATACCGATTTTACAATTCCAGCTCTTGCACAACCGGGTTGGTACGATGTCCATGTTATCACTTACACGATGTTGCCATTCCCTCCTTTTACCCCGGTTCCATCTGATAACGTTTTAACAAGTGGTTTCCTCGTAAGAATACCCGGAAGTTGTTCAGTGCCAACAGGAGTGAATGCAGGAAATATCACGAACACCACTACAGACATAAGCTGGGACATTCAAACTGCGGATACATTCCGGATCCGTTATACGATAGATGGTACGACAAATTATTTGTACAAGGATATCAATGGCACCGGCAGTCCAATTTTATCGACACTCACAGGTCTATTTCCGGGAACAACGTATTCTGTTGAAATGGCAACACGTTGTACCGGCATACCAAGTACATACAGTTTGCCGATTACATTTACCACAGATTTTACTCCTACGAATTGTGTAATTCCTGGACAGCTGGATGTTACCAACATCACGAACACAACAGCAGACTTTAGCTGGACTCCGTTTATTCTTGCTGATACGTTCCGCATCCGTTATGCAGAGGACGGCACTTCGAATTATATTTATATGGATTCGGATGGTTCCATGGGCAGTCTGGTTTCACTTTCCAATTTAAATCCGGGGATGACTTATCAGATTCAGGTAAGTTCAATTTGCACTGGCATTAGCAGCGGCTATAGTGTTCCCTTTATTTTCACGACTGATGTAACACCGGTTCCTTGCATCCGACCTTATGGACTCACTGTTCCGGCATTCACAAATACTACTGCTCAAATCGACTGGACACCCTATGTAACAGCAGACACATTCCGAATTCGCTATACTCCATTTGGATTCAGCAACTATCGTTATATCGATGTGAATGGAGGTTTTGGCAATTCCTACAACATCACAGGCCTGAATCCTGCAACAACTTACAGTATCCAGGTAGGTGCAATTTGTAACGGTTCCAGAGTTGGTTACAGTCCGGCAATTCAGTTCACCACAGATAATACACCTGCAAACTGTGTGAAACCATTTGGCCTTTCACAATCCAATACTGCTAATACTTCTGTCACTGTCAGCTGGTCTCCATATGTTGCAGCAGATACATTCAGAGTACGATATCACGAATGGAACTCCCTGGTTTTTGAATACAAAGATGTAAATGGAACAGGCGGAATTGTAAGCACCAATCTGACAGGACTGAATCCAAATACACTTTATTACTACCAGGTGGCATCAATTTGCAGCGGAGTAAGTTCAGGCTACAGTGCTGTTTCAAGTTTCACAACGCTGAGCATTACAATAGCATGTATTCGTCCGTACGGACTTTCGGAATCCAATATCACAAACAGTTCTGCTTTGGTAGCCTGGGACAATTTTGTTTCTGCTGATACATTCCGGATTCGTTATGCAGTAAATGGAACTACCAACTATCAGTACATTGATCAACCCGGACTGGCAGGAAATTCTGTGGTCATCTCCGGTTTGCTTCCATCAACAACTTATGATTACAGGATAAGTTCAATTTGTACCGGATCAAGCAGCGGATACAGCAGGTCATCTTCCTTCACAACTTCAAGTGGAGCTGTTGCCTGTGGAATACCGTATGGTTTGTCAAACCTTCCATTAAATAACACGAGTGCTACTGTAAGCTGGACACCATTGGTAACAGCAGATAGTTTCCTTGTTCGTTATTCTGTTTTCGGAACGACGAATTATCTCTGGAAAAAAATCCTGGGAACTCCGGGAGTCACCAGTACCACTTTGACCGGACTCACTCCAAATACTCTGTACCAATGGCAGGTTCGTCCGATTTGCAATGGAGTTCCGGCCGGACCGTATTCCGTTTCAAATACGATTACAATTCCACCTTCACCAATCCGAATGAGTTCATCTGTCCTCAATGACCAGTTTACAGTGTATCCAAACCCGGCTACAGATCTTGTAAATATTCGTTTTGAATCAACAGAGAATTCCAAAATAAAAATTCAATTAATTGATCTCACAGGACGAATTCTGAATTCAAGGGAATTCACTGCTGTGAAAGGTGAAAATTTATTTTCTCTTCCGTTGACAGGATTGTCGAAAGGAATTTACACCATCATCGTTGAGAATGGTGATGTGAAAAGACAATCGAGAATTAGTGTTGATTAATCTAATTACATCAAAATAAAAAAAGGGCATCCAATCGGGTGCCCTTTTTTTATCTGCAATATTTAATGAAATAAATTCTATATGCAAATTATTTCTTTCTCTGTAAAAACAAACCAACATTCAATCCTTCTCCTGGAGATCCCGGAACCAGGCTCATATAATCTACCGGAATCTCATCCTGCATGCTTGTTGTATTCGTAATTGCCATCTGAACAATTGCATTTTTCAAGACATTATTTTCTTTGAGATCAGGTGCAGTTTCTGCTTTGGCGACTAATGTATCCGGTTGTTGCCATTCTCCACGGATGTGATTTGTCTCAGAGAAAACGCAGTTCTCAATAGTATACTGAGGAGGGTTGTAATAGTTTTTTATGCATCCGAAATTACTTGTCGCGGTCGCATTGTTGTGAAATTGAAAATTTGAATCCGGCATGGCTGTCCATACTGCACTTTGATAGGCTCCAACTACCAGGTTATGTGTAAATGCACAATTGGTACGCATAGAATCTACTTTCCAATACACAATCGCATTGCGACAATTGTAAAATACACAATGATCAACAACTATGGAATTGCCATGGGCAAGGATTCCACATTGTACCGGAGCAGAAAAACGATCTCCGATGAATAAACACTGGGTGATCTCCAGGTCTTCGAGTTTTTTATCTTCGCTGCCCACAGGATAATAAAAACCATAATGATTGGGATGCGGGTTGCCTGTAAATTTCAATCCGCGGAGGGTGACATGATTTGTAGCGATCATTAAGCCAACACTGCAGGGAAAACCCCAGCTTTCAGCAGTATCAGCTACCGATGTTATCACCGGCATTTTTTCAGGTCTCCAGGCTGTATCGTCAGGCAGAATATAAGCCTCGAGTGTATACCTGTTTTGCGTCGATAAATTTGCTTTTGAACGCAAGTCCAGGCGTTCTGTAAGAGTGTACAATCCGGGAAATAATCGGATGGTCACAGGAGCATTGTCAACCGATGCATTCGCTATTTTTACAGCTTCATCAAGTGTTTTCAGCGGACTGGATAGTGTGCCGGATGAATGGCTTTTACCTGAATTGGGATCCACAAAAATTGTTTTCGAGAAACCATGCTGACTACTGAGCAGCAAACAAAGAAGAACAAGAGTACGCATCGGACAAGATTTATTCAACAAAGCTATGTCATTGAAAGACTAAACACTTATACTTTTCTGTTAAAAAATTAAAAGGGATACTTAAAACAAAGTAAATTTTTCCGCTATCTTAGTTTATAAAATGAAATCACCTCAGAATACAATTTTATTTTCGTGCATTCCGAATCTTGTTCTCCAATTTAAAACACCACTCAAATTTCAAGCAAATGTTAAAAGACACCCTCCTCGAATTCTTTGAACGTGA
The DNA here is from genome assembly GCA_016720655.1 of Bacteroidota bacterium. Classification (GTDB taxonomy): domain Bacteria; phylum Bacteroidota; class Bacteroidia; order AKYH767-A; family 2013-40CM-41-45; genus JADKJP01. Next base: position 438,345 of record JADKKE010000032.1, on the reverse strand, counting down.
TTTGAATAAATTGTCTGGAGAAATTAGTTTGTATGAAAATGAACAGCAGCTTTGGATTGTAAAGGAATCAGTAAGCAACTCCGCAGGCAATCTTTGCTTGCATTTAGTTGGAAATCTTAATCATTTTATTGGTGCAACTTTGGGAAAAACAGGATATGTGAGGGAAAGGGAAAAAGAATTTACCCTCAAGAACATTCCAAAGATTGATCTTTTAAACTCTATTGAAGAAACGAAGAAAACTGTACTTAAAACTTTGCAAAATCTGGGTACGGCTGAGCTGGAAAAAGATTTTCCACTGGAGAAACACAACAAAATTGTCAGCACCGAAAACATGCTGGTTCATTTGCTGGGTCATCTAAGTTATCATTTGGGACAAATAAATTATCACCGGCGAATTCTGGCAACATCCTGATTTCCGAATTGTTCCCACATCACCTGATCCTGATCATTTTCGCGGGAATCTATTCACCTTAATTTTGGACCGTAGAGAAATCAGGATGAAAAACACACGACCTTTTTCATTTTATCCGCTTTGTTTGATGCATTTCATTTTAAGTATTAGCGCCCTTGCTGCCGGATTTTCTTTCATGGTTGAACCTGATGGAAAAGGGATTGAAATTGACCTCAGTTATTTAAGCAGAACACCATTTTCGAATTTCTTTCTGCCGGGATTGATTTTATTTCTCTTCAATGGAATTTTTCCTTTAGTAATCTTAATTGGCCTGATCTTTCGGCCTTCCTGGAAAGGAATTAACTTTTTGAATATTTACAAGGACAAACACTGGGCCTGGACATATTCACTGTACTCCGGTATCATCCTTATTCTTTGGATTACTATTCAAAGTACGATGACAGACTACTTTTTTCTGCAGCCGGTTTGTCTGGGACTGGGGACAGGGATTTTAATTTTAACTTTATTGCCGGGAATGCAGAAATATTTGTCAGTATCCTGATACTTTTCCATTCCTGTAATCTTCCATTATTTTATTGCATTCAAACATTGCACTGTGACAAAGCATTTCCTTATCCAAATACCATACTTTTTTTTGTAATTTCATACCAACCTTTTAGATCAAGATGATTATTCTATAAATTCCAAACATGAAACATTATCGCTCCTCCTTTTTTTCATTAATTATATCTTATTTCATATTTAGTGCTTCTTTGGTCAATGCACAATCAACTCCGGAATGGACAAGAAATATTAACTCACTTCCTGACACTTTTCCGGTTTATCCTGTCAAAGTCCTGAATGATGCGAATGGAAATTGTTTTGTCCTGAGTAGTTCACAGCAAACGATTTCAGTTTCGACAATTATTTATAAAATTATTTTAACACAATTTGATTATCAGGGAAACATCAACTGGCAACTGGTATTCGACAATGCAGGAAATGGTGAGCCAAGAGGATTTGACATGACATTGGATAATTCAGGGAATTGTTATATAGCTGGGGGATGGATGGCAACCCTAAATATGGAACCCTTATTGTTAAAAGTGAATGCAAATGGGCTAATTGCCTGGCAACAAAGTTCAACAACTACTTTTCAAACTGGGTATTATGATAAATTAATTTTAAAAAATGATTTTATTTACCTCAAAAGTTCGAACGGTCTTGCAAAGTTTGATACAACGGGTACCGAAATCTGGTCACTGCCTATCGCTCCGCAGGAAATGACAGTAGATGATTCCGGCCGGGTTGTTACATCTGTGTATACGTCAGGAGTAAAAACAATTTTCCGCTATACTACCAATGGAACGTTGGATTTTTCAGATTCCACAATATTGGCAAAAAAAATTGTGTGTGATGCCAATGGAAATATTTATCTCTTATCGGATCTGCCGGGTTATACGCTCGTGAAATTCGACAGCTCCGGTGCATTTGTCTGGAGAAAAGATAATCTTGCAGCGCCGACGTCCTTTGGAGACATTGGACTTGAAATGCTAATTGATTACAATGGAGATCTCTTGCTGGTCGGTTTACAGGATAGCATTTTAAAATTTTCCCCGACAGGTAATCTTATTTGGAGATCTTCAATGTACGGACTTGATGCATACATCGTTGGTGCAAAATTATATTCAACAAATATTCTTGCAGTTGCTGGAAGTGTTAGTGGTTTTGCCGGATATGATATGGTCATCGCAACCTATGATTTGAATGGGAATCCAAATTGGACAGGATATTATAGCGGTAATGTTGGTGGCCGTGAATTCACATGGGATTTATCTGTTGACGGGCATGGAATTTATGCAATTGAAGACAATGACTATTCTACCACACTCGCTAAATTCAGCAACCCAACATTGGATACAGCTGTTGACTTCAATCTGATTTGTGTTGACTCCGTATGGTATGAACCTTCCAATCCAATTTTTATTAATGTCAGAGTTTTTAATGGCAACTCGAATCACGTTAATTACCCATCGATTCAAATGGTGTCGCCCTCTGGTGACACCATTGGAAATCCAGGCAATAGTGTAACTTATTTTGCACATGTAGGAAATACTTACCAGACGTACACCGACACAATCACTGATCCAGGCATTACGGATTTCAGTACATATACTTTCCTGATGAATGAATCCTTTGGTGCCACAAGAAATCCGATTCAGATGTGCGTTCATACCGGGATTTCTGAATTTCAGCAACCGGAATTCCTCTTGTATCCCAATCCATCTTCATCCACTTTGCATATTCTTCAAACCAGCAAAATCGCTTCAAACTATTCACTAAGGATCACTTCTATTTTGGGTGAAACCGTTTTTATAAATAAACCCAATTCCTCGAAGTCAATATCCATAGATATTAGTGGCTGGGCAAATGGACTTTATATTGTCAATTGCGAAAGTGCCGCCGGCAGGAGGTGGATGAAGTTTATTAAAAATTAGCCTCAAAGGTTCGTTGGGTGTTGAGAATTCATTCTTACAATTGAATGTAAGAAATGAAAATATTATTAATATAGCCATTCTACCTGGTACCTGGTACCTAGTACTACTTAATCCCCAACACCCAAGTACATCCGACAAACCCGGTATTCCATGATCGCACTGATTGTCCTCCTACTTCTCGCCTGGTTCCTGACAAGTATTTATTCTTTTTTCAATGCACTTCGACACAACGAAAAAATTTCCAGGCTGGAAGAATCAATAAAAAACCTACGCGAAGAAATTCGCCGTGGGAAAGATGGATCAGGAGAAAAGGAGAAAGACGCACCTGCAGGTTTTGCAAAACCGGAAGTTGTAATTGTTCCGCAGACTCCTCCTCCATCTCCTCTTCCTTCTGTAGCACCTCCCGTTTTTGAAACAGAAATTGAATCAAAGTCAGCACCTGAAATAATCCTGCACCAAACGATTTTAGAACCAGAAACTAAAACCCATTATCAAGCTCCTGCTCCTCGTAAGCCCAGTAGGACTCAGGCAGAATGGGAAGCATTGATCGGTGGTAAAATCCTTAACAGAATTGGTGCTTTGGCACTCATCATTGGTGTCGGCTTCTTTTTGAAATATGCCTTCGACAACAATTGGATTACCGAAACCATGCGTGTTGTGATCGGAATTGTCACCGGATTCCTCTTGCTTTTCGGTGGACATCATTTTCAGAAAAAGGATTACAAAATCTTCTCACAAGGTCTTTCGGGAGCAGGGATCGCCATACTGTATCTCGCTGTCTATTCTGCATTCAACTTCTACCACCTTGTTCCACAGATAACGGCAATGCTGATGATGTCGGCTGTTACCGCGATTACTTTCTGGCAGGCTTTCAAATACGATTCACAGATTATAGCGCTTTTTGGTTGGCTCGGCGGATTTCTAACGCCTTTCTTGTTGAGTACCGGTCAGGCGAATGAAATCGGACTTTTCTCCTACATCGCAATACTGGATTTTGGACTTCTCCTGGTAGCCATGAAGAAATCAAAATGGTTTTTAATGGAACCCTTGTCATTGCTCGCAACGATTCTGGTTTACTCCTTGTGGTTTGGTGAATTTTATACTCAGGAAGCCGAATGGATCACGATTGGATTCAGTATAATTTTCTGGATACTTTTTCTCCTTGTTGAACTAAAACGAATCACAACCGCAACAACTGAAATCAAATTCCATCACCAAATCATTTCAATTGCGAATGGTTCATTTTTCTATTTGTCAATGTTCGCCATCATCAATCCACATCATCATAAATGGATGGGACTGACGACTGTAATTTTTGCAATAAGCTATCTTATTTTGTTCTTGTGGATTAGAAAAAAAAGACCTGCGGATCAAGTATTGCAAATCCGTTATCTTTTATCAATTGTACTCCTGTGTGTTATTGCTGCAGGCATACAATTTGATCAACTGGAAATCACCATCGCATGGGCAATTGAATCCATAGTCTTGATATTCCTTGCTGTTCGTTACCGGCATCTTCCTGCACTTCTCAGCGGACTGGGAATTCTGCTTTTTGCAATTTTTTCCTTCCTAACATCCCGTGATGGATTTGAGATTCCATTCCGACGCTATCACTTTATTTTCAATATCCGTGCACTTGCCTTGTTTGTCCTTTTTCTCTCTGCACTTGGTTCAAGAAAAATTGCAGAGAGCTTCAACAATAATTTTTCCAAATACATTCGTGAAGGTCTGTGTTATGCATGGATGCTGTTTCTTTTTGGACTAATCTCCATTGAAACACAAAATTATGCTGCTCAGTTAAGTTATATTTCCAGAGAACCCTGGGATTTGTGGTATTTAAAAAATGTTCCTTTTTTATTGTCAATTGAGTGGACATTCCTTTCCGTTCCATTCTGGTATTTTGGAAGAAAAAAGATAAACAAGGCTCTTTTCAATGGAGCGGCTATCCTGCTAGCTCTTTCTTTGCTTTCCGCAATACCGGCTGCAATGGACAATTTCCGGCCAATAGAATTGTATCATCCCTTGTTCACCTATAGATTCATCGCATTATTACTTCTTGCTTTGGGGCTCTTCTTTCAGTCACGCTGGACGGATCAATTCAAAGAACCGGTATTTATTCACAAGCTCAGCGATATTCTCCGCGTGGGAATTGTAGCAAGTATTTTTATTCTACTCACAGTAGAAGTAAGAGATTATTATTGTCTGAAAATTTCCCAGGAATCTCCGGGTTATGACATCATGAGCAGAATGTATAGAAAATCCTGGGGAAATCAGCAGCAACTTGCGATATCAATAACCTGGCTTACTTATTCCATGTTGCTGATGGTCATTGGAATTTACAGACAAAGACTGAATATCCGATTGGTATCAATCATTTTATTCGGACTCACCATTGCAAAAGTTTTCTTTTATGATCTGAGTTACCTGGATACCATACACAGGATTGTTTCGTTTATCGGACTCGGTGTAATTCTGATTCTTGTTTCATTTCTGTATCAGAAGTACAAACATATTATTGAAATTTCGAAAACAAAAGATTGAGGATCCAGGCTGAATTAATTTCTTTGATGGATTCCTGAAGGACAATTTAAAAAACACAGAAAGCACGAAGCCTAATTCTTTATTTCTCAGAATTCATTCGTGCCCTTCGATTAGTCCCCACAAAGCTTTCAGGACAAACAAACATTTCACAATACAGGCACCTCTAATTATTTGTTATCATCCACAACTTTACCGGATCCGGTTACTTTCGAAGTCAACTCCGGTTTACCACGGTATTTCACCATTCCGCTTCCGGTAATTTTTACATCCATTTCTTTGATGACATATACATTTGCATTTCCACTTCCGGTAACTTTCACTGTAGTTTCATTGCAAGGTAATTTCTCTGCTAAAAAATCTCCTGATCCGACAACACTTACTTCCTGAATATTTGCAGAACCTGCTAACAGAATTTTTCCGGACCCACGAATCTCTGTTTCAATTTTAGCAGCAATAAATTTAGCATCAATACTTCCGGAACCATTCAATTCCAGTTTCACATCATTCACAGCAAAAGTGTCCGGGAGCCAGATGCGACCGCTTCCATTCAATTCAAGACTTTCAATTTCAGGAAGTGTGACGACAATACGGATTGGTTCATGATCAGTAAAACAACTGTTGCTTGTAATTTTCAGGACACCATCATCAACCTGGGTTTTTATCTTTTCAAGGATGTTTTGTTGGGCAACGATATTGATGACTTCGATCGGACCTTTCACAACGGAAACATCCGCTTCTATATCCAGGCATATTCCGACAGCACCATCAACCGGACGCTTGTCGGAGATATTTTCACCTTCTCCATTGATACAATTTGCTCCGCAAGAAATGAAAAAAGGCATGCTGAGGATGCATGCAGTATAAAAAATCAATCGTTTCATGTTCATGATGTTGATATAATTCATTCAAACGTAGTTTATTCTGAGCTGATTTACAAATGTTGTTTAATTCTAAAGGAGGGAATTCATTGGCAAATAATTTTGATAAAAAACTTGTAAAATCTATCTTCGTCACGCCTGCCTTCATTCAAGACAGGTGTTGAAAAGCATTCATCATCGAATCGTATTCTACAAATTTTATTCCAATCGCCTAAAGATTATGCTTCGTACCTATTTCTTTACCTTAACATTTTTCTTCTGTTCTGCCTGCTTTGTTTCAGGTCAAAATATTACAAAGGAAAATTTAATCAAAGACCTCGACGACTATTCAAAAAAGATCATTAAAAATCACGCGCACCCATTCAATTACATTCGCAAAGACCAGTTTCTGGACTCTGTAAAAGTTTTGAAAGCAAAAGCACCTTCAATGAATCTCGACGAATTAAAGGTTGCTTTTATTCGGCTGAATGCCCTGCTTCTTGATCCACATACATCCTTTGCATACCCGAAAGATAAAATCTTCCCGCTCTCATTCATCATCCTTGATGACGGAATTTTTTTATCTGCCAGTTCAATTAAGTACATTTCTCATTTAGGTTCCAGAGTAATCGCGATGAACGCTATCCCGGTTGATAGTATTCTGTCAGGGATAAAATTTCTTGTTGGAGCAACGAATCAAAGTTGGATCAAATATTATAGTGCATTCTATCTTTCAAGTCCCGGAATTCTTTATGGATTGCATTTTATCCCTACGAAAGATTCAATCGTTCTCACTCTGGTAAATAAGCAAGATACTTCCATGTTAACCGTAAAATCGGAGAATGAATTTAGTTTGGAAATGCAATCGTTTCAACCTTTGAAACCGATGCTTCGATCAGGGAGCCGACAAAATTACTGGTATCAGTATATCGAAGAAAAAAAGTCATTGTACATTCAATACAGAACCTGCTTTGAAATGGAGCTAAGCCCTTTCGCGAAATTTCAGGAAAATGTATTACAAGAATTGCACACATCCAAACCCGAACGCATCATCATCGATGTACGCAGTAATTCGGGTGGATTAGTAAATGTATTTCTGCCACTTATCAAAGCACTTGCACGCGATAGCATTTGTAAATCTGCAAAAGTTGCAGTTCTGATAAGTCGCAAAACATTTTCCGCGGCGATATGGAATACATTTGAAATGAAAAATCAATTGAATGCTACTCTCATTGGAGAAGAAACAGGCGGGGACCTGAACCATCCCGGAGCGGTTGTGAATTTTGAACTGAAACACACCGGGATGAAGGTGTATTATTCAAAATATGATTTTTACCTCGATGCAACAGTCAAAGGGGGAATACTCCCGGATATATATACTGAACATACCTGGGAAGACTATAAAAATGGAATTGATGTGGAATTAGAGAAAGCTTTTTCTTATTAGTGGTTATTGATTAGTGCCTAGTTGTTAGTAGTCGGGAACTACATTCCACCCATTTTTCTTCGATAAAAATATTGTACCTTTGATCAATCAACAATCTTCAATCAAAATTCAACAATCCACAAAAATGTCAACCACTATCCGCACGCTCTCCCCTGCTCCGCTATGGAATAATTTTGCTGATTTAAATGCAGTTCCTCGTGCGTCAAAAAAAGAAAAGCGTGTAATTGAATTTGCAAAATCTTTTGGCGAGAAACTTGGCTTGCCAACCCACGTGGATGCAATTGGAAATGTTATTATCAAGAAACCAGCCAGTCCGGGGATGGAAAACAGAATGACAGTTGCCTTGCAGGGACATCTGGATATGGTTCATCAAAAAAATTCTTCAACGAATTTCAATTTTGACTCTCAGGGCATTGAGATGTTGGTAGAGGGTGATTGGGTAAAAGCGAACGGCACAACACTTGGTGCAGACAATGGCATTGGAGTCGCATCCATAATGACTTTATTGGCTTCAACAGATATTCCTCATCCACCCCTTGAAGCCTTATTTACGATTGATGAAGAAACCGGAATGACCGGTGCATTGGGACTGAAAGGCGGTTTGCTGGATGCTAAAATCATGCTCAACCTCGACACGGAAGATGATCGTGAACTCACCATTGGTTGCGCGGGTGGAGTTGATGTCACTGCAACCGGTACTTATTCAGAAAATGCAAGCCTTGCTGGAAGTACTGGTATCCGCATTCATGTGAAAGGTCTTACCGGAGGTCATTCCGGCATGGACATTCACAAGGGGCGAGGAAATGCGAATAAAATCATGAACAGAATTTTATTTTCAACGAACGAAAAATTTTCTATTCAATTGAGCAGTATTGATGGCGGAAGTTTGAGAAACGCAATTCCCCGTGAATCGGTTGCCGACCTTGCAATTGCAGCTAACAATTCAGCAGCACTTGTGGCTTTCGTAAAAGAACTTGCGGATATTTTGAAAAAAGAAAATCATACTACAGATTCTAATCTTAGCATTGACGTTCAATCCATCGATGCTCCGGCTAAAGTCATGAGTTCTGATTTTCAAAGAAATTTTTTGAGAAGTGTTTATGCTTGTCCGAATGGAATTTATAGGATGAGTCCGGATATCAAAGACCTTGTTCAAACATCCAATAACGTAGCAAGAATTCTTCTCAAAGAAGGTTCCTACACGATTCAATGTCTGACACGAAGTGCTGTTGACTCTGAGAAAATGGATCTTGCACAATCTATTCAATCGACTTTTGAATTGATTGGCGCTAAAGTATCATTTGCCGGAGGCTATCCGGGTTGGGCACCGGCACCGGATTCTTCCATCGTCAAATTGATGCGCAACTTGTACAAAGATCGCTATAAGGAAGAGCCATTGGTCGACGCGTGTCATGCCGGACTGGAATGCGGAATCATCGGAGCGAATTATCCGCAAACCGAAATGATTTCCTTCGGACCAAACATTTTGGGTGCCCATTCTCCGGATGAAAAAGTACAGATCAGTTCTGTCCAGAAATTCTGGGGTTTTCTCCTCGAAACACTGAACAGAATTCCGGAGGCTAAATAAAAATCGGCTTGCATTTTATTTTTCAATACTGATCCTCTTGTCATACGAGGAACCGTCTTGTGCGATATATCGCAGAAAATAAATTCCTGAGCTGAACTCCGTTAAATCCACCTTGGTTTCCTCATTCATTCCGACAACTCCGGTGAATACTTCTTTTCCGAACTGGTCCCTGAGCTGTATCACAGCCGGGGAACGTTCTGAATTTCGGATGTGCAATTCTGTGGAAGCCGGATTCGGGTACATGCTGATCCTGTTTTCATTTGGGTTCATTGACTCAGTCCGGCACATTTCAGAATACACTGACTTACCATCATAATCTGTTTGCTTGAGTCGATAATACATCGGACCATCCAGAGTACGCGGATCCGCAAATGAATAATAGGTCAGATGCTGTGTATTGCCGGCTCCCGGAACTATCCCAATGACTTTAAAATTAGTAGTGTCCGCAGAACTTTCCAATGAAAAATAATCATTATTAATTTCGGAAGCTGTAGTCCAGGTCAGTTGCACTTTGTTTCTTTCGATGAGCTGACAATTGAAAGTGAGCAGATGTATAGGCAAAGTGGCTGAGCTTACATTTGCAAGGGTTATCGGACCAAGGCTGGCCATAGTGCCTGCAGATATTATTGTTCCTGCAACAATTGTTCCTGTTACTCCTCCATTCCCATGATCCTTCCATTTGGATTCTGTCACATCCCATCGTGCGACTCGCATATCCAGAGGAGTTGTCACGTTACAACTGTATGCTGTCCATCCGGCTGTAACTGTCACGGAAGACGAACCGGAAGTTCTGTTCAAACTCCAGTATTCACATCGGCTGATATTTGCAATTGTCGGATCTTTCTGTGTTACATCGAATGCAATATTCGGATCCTGACTGTAATAAGCTCCTGTAAACTTGTCAGTGATGACAGATGGTGCTGATATTACAAGTGGATTGTAAACGCCGGAGTTACCAACCGGAAATGAAAAAGAAGTGTTTCCAATTTTAGTTACTACTCCATCAACATAAGAATTGTCACTTGCTCCGATTGTGGAAGCTCCGGCAAGAATTTCAAGTGTCGACATCTGATTAAGAATTCCGGATGTGAGTGTAAGTGTACCCGAAATCTGCTGTGTGCCTCCTGAGATGGATACTCCGCTTGAATTATTGATCACGAGATTGTAGAATGTTTCAATACCAACACTACTGATATCTGATGATGATGTACCTGCAAATGTGACAGTACCATTCCGACAAGTAAATGGTCCAACTTTTGACGAAGTAACTGCCCAGTTCCTTTTTTCCTGAATGGAATAATTTGATGCACTCACATCCAGGCCTGCGGAGCCGGCAATCGTAAGATCGCCTTCAACAACAAGATTTCCTGCAAGGGTTTTTGTTCCACCACCCTGTGCAGTGAGATGTCCGTAGCTCAGCGGAGCCGAAGAAATGGATTGAGCTCCGGTGGATTGATAAATTACAGTACTTGTGCTATTGAGTGAAATATTTGCACTGATGTAGGCAGTAGGAAATAAAACATTTGTTGCACTGCTTAAACTTCCTAAGGCTAGAGTGGTTCCGGAAGCAAGGCTCAAAATTCCTGTTGCATTGCCTGTGATCTGATAAGAACTGCAGGCAAGAGTCGCAGATCCGGATACGGTTAAATTTCGATTCACTGTTATAGCGCCTACAAGTGTTTTGGTTCCAGTTCCTGAAACACTGAGATGATGATAGGTTGTGGAAAATATATTCTGAGTTCCATTGCCACAAAAATTTACAGTATTGCTCGATGCCGATGCTGTGAATGAATTTCCGGATCCGGAATATGAAATATTCCCATATATGTTTAAAGTAGAACCATTGTTATTGCTCCAGCTACTGCCTCCTAAAAAGTTTGCAAGTACAAGATTCCCGGTATTCGTCACAGTTCCGGTATTTGTGAATGAAGAAAGTTGCAAAGTCATGGATGTCACACTCAATGCTCCTGAATTTGAAGAACTGCAATTGAAAGTACTGTAGGTGCCAACTGAAACTGTTCCTGAATTGGCGAATGAACCGCCAAAAAGTGGATTCAGTGTAAATGTTCCGGTACCGGAAATTGTTCCTGCATTGCTTGATGCTGCTGATCCGAAAAGTCCGATCACTCTGAACGAACTGTTTACAGTCATTGTACCTCCTGCCTGAATCACAATTGAATTCACACTGAACAAACCGGAAGTGGTGATGGTATAACCACTGCCAATGACTACATCATCCAAACTACCGGGAGCAGAACCTGCAGCTGTACCGCCTAAGCCAACTGTACTCCAGGATGCACTGGCTGTAGACAAACCATTAAGCCTTGAATAATACGTCGCAGCATGCAAAGGAACATTCATCAGGATCACCAGGATCCAGATGAAATAGATGCGCGTAAGATTAAAGACAGTTTTCATTTAAAATTTAATCATTTTCAAGCTTAATTTTTCTCGTTTTTGGTTTATCCCTGAATCAATTCAGAATCTACTCCAAATTGATTTCGAATTCAGCCTGTTTATTAATATAGTCTATTGTAAAGATGAATTTTAGTAATTCATGCAAAGCCTTGCAGATTGAAAATAAATGGTGTGTAAGAAAAACTGAATTATTTATCCATTCTTCCAAAAATTAAAAAAGGGCGCAGAAGAATGAATCTTCTTGCGCCCTTGCAGAAAACAGGCTATGGACCTGTTTAATAGTTTTTGGTGGTTGGTGATTGGTGGTTGGTGGTTGGTGCTTAGTGGCCAGACACGATTCACCAATTAATCAGTAACTAAGTATTACACTGTTGGAATTACCATTGGCAGACCATGCAACTTTGTATCCGTATGCACAGGCATAAGGTGTAGCATTTCCATTTTGATCTACTCCAAGCGTTAGTTTAAAATCCGCATTGTTGAGATGATGAACCAATTCACCGGAATTAAATCTCCATAATCCGCAATAGGTATTGGAAACAATCGCCGAGTTATAATATGTTGTGAAATTTTCTCCGAATCTATTTATTCCCCAACTATCCACAGTAGTGTGACCATTCAAAGAGGTATCGCCTCTCGCAGTAAAAACGATATGTGCATAATGAATGGACGGGTTTGTTGTCGCCTGCACATAATTCCATTCTGTTGTGCGTGCACTGTTCCAGGTGGCACTTAGGTTGTTGTCGAAGGTAACCGCTATATTCAATGCACGCTCCTGATATTTCAAAGTCGTGCTGCTGAGAATAAAGCCCAGCCAGTCATTTCCATTTATATTTTTTAATGTCTTCACTCCGTTAAAAGTGATTGACTTATTATCGTATAGCCGGGTTACTTTGAAATTAATATAGGTAATCGTCAATACTGAATTGGCATCACTCCAATGCGCTCCGGTAGTGAGTTCAACTTTAATTTGACCGGAACGAGTTCTACTTGGCGAGAAACAAGGAGTTTGTCCGTCGAAGTTGTAAAATAGAATTTTATTGGCAATCTGTGATGAATCGATGATCACCCCGCAAAGAGGACTCGATAAAATTTCAGTTCCTTGCGCAACTCTTCCAAAAGCAGGAATGCTGCTCAGGGAATTATTGATATCATTATCTGCCTGATCAGATTCCGACTTGTAATTGTTAGCATCGGTATTGAACTGTGAAACATTCGCATCCAATTGGACTTTGTCTTCTTCTTCATTTTTCTTACAGGCATTCAGTATAAAAATTCCAGCGGTAATGAGCATTAGGATTGTCAATAAGCGGGTTTTCATTGTTCTTAATTTTTGTGTGGATTTTTAATATCGTCAATTAAAAGTAAATATTTCTTGTCTCAATAGCGTGAGCTTTTCATAGTATTATTCACAAAATAGTACACAAAGAAATGCTATAGAATAGTGTATGAAATTGAATGAACTAATTTCTCTAACGCTACTTTGAAAAAAAGATTGTGCATTTTTTCCTGATTTTCAATTCTTCATACAGAATTCAGATAAAATCAGTGTAAAAGCAGGATTACAGGCTTGCTTTTATGATGAGTATTATTTCACAACGAAACTTTTGACCCAGGTGCATTCTGCAAACGATAAGCGTACATAATACTTTCCGGGAGCAAGGGAAAGCTGCTGTTTTACGATGCCCTTGCCTATAATATTCGATCTGGAAACCAGTCTGCCTTTGATATCAATTACCTCCAGTTCGCAATCATCCAGGTCTGCATCTGAGTTATTGAAATCAAGTGAAAAATTTCCATCGTTAATTGTAGGATACAATTCTATCTGCCGCGAAGAATTTTTAGCATCCGGTATGCTTACCAAATCACTCAATCTTGTTTCCCAGATTCCTCCGCCAAAAGTACTCACATAAATTTTGTTCAATGCATCATTAAATTCAATATCCGTAACAATGACATTGGGCAAACCGGTGCCGTAAATTCCCCAATTGGAGGATGCACTATCCAGAAGATAAACGCCAATGTCCGTTCCGGCGAGAAGCATTTCTGTTCCGGGAATATTTTTTATACAATTGATCGGAAGGTTCGGCAGGTTATAGGAAATATTCTGCCAACTCAATCCACCATCTGTCGTACGGAATACTTTATTACCTGCACTAAATCCTGCCATACTAATGTATGCAACTCCGGCATCATCAGAATTTATTTCAATGCATGTATAATACAATGAATCAGGCACGCCAAGTGTGACATCATTCCAGTTTTGTCCGCCATCCGTTGTCTTGTAAACGACTCCGGGAATTCCGAATTCATAGCGCACTCTTTTCCCTACATACAATACATTGGGATCGGAATTGGAAAGAGCCATTGCAGAAATTTCATTATCAGCAAAACCGGGTATTGGAAAACTGGAAATCGGTGCCCACGAAAATCCATTGTCGGTACTTTTCATGACATTCGAATACCCAATATAAAATGTTCCGTAGTTGTTGTAGTCTGCTACAATCGGCGTCGTCCATTCCGCTACTTCTCCGTTCATGTTTGCATTAATTCCGTTGGAAGAAAATCCCCCATCGAAACTTTGGGTAAAATATCCGTACTGACTGGATCCAATAATTGAATTGTCATCGATGGGATCGAGGTAATTATCCATTCCATCACCACCGAATATCGTACTCCACATCGATCCATCATAATAAAATGATCCATTGTCTTGTGCACCTGCCATGAGTCGGCCGGTGACATTCCTCGAACTGGAGAGTCTGTAAAAAGAAGTTACCTGCATCCCACTGCTCAAGTTAGTCCAGACTGTTGGCCATGGAATTCCATTGTTCGCATCGGTCCAGTTGTGGATGAAAATAGTCGGCGTTCTGTAAATACCTCCGTCATTGCATACAAAAATATTTCCTGTTTGAGGTTGTTGCTGCATGAAATGGATATCAGCATGCACAGTCGGGCCATAGGAAAGTGTCCAGTGGCTGACAGGATTGAATGTTTGAGCACCATCATTCGAGCCCCAGATATTTATCCCTCCAACATACACCAAATCCTTATCATTTGCATCAACCAATAATCCAAGATCGTAATTCCCCTGCCCGCCTGAATTAGTGCCATCTCCACCTTCCAGTATATTCACTCCGGGATGGCTGAATTGCCAGGAAGCACCTGCATCATTGGAAGTATAGATTCCAAATAAACCAAAATCAATATCTACAGCGATAGCATAAATTCTGTTCGGATCAGAAGGTGCCACTGCAAGCTTGATACGCTGAACAGAGCCTGTGAGAGGAATTCCTGTATTGAGCAAGGTCCACGTGTTTCCAAAATCAATCGACTTGTAAATGGCAGCGCTACCGTCATTCGCGTTATACACCCAACCACTTGCTGCGTACAAAACATCCGGATTTACAGGATCCTGAACAAGATCCCAAAATAATGAATCCATCCGGTTCGTCCAGGTTGCTCCGGCATCTGTGCTGGTATACATTCCATTTGTACCGCAAGCAACCAGATGATTGCTGTTGGATTGTCGCACAAGAATTTTTCGAATCAACGATGCATCACCGTTTGTCAACTGAAAACTTAAACCGGTTGCCTGCCATGAAAGTCCGCCATTCGTGGTTTTGTAAACACCCAATCCATAATGGGTATTTCTTTTTCTTCCATTCAGATTCAATCCAAATCCCAAATATTCGAAATCGCAAACAGAAATATACATGACATCGGTGTTGTTCGGGTCAATCACTATATCACTGATTCTTTGAATCGGAAGATTCTCTGTTATCGGTGTCCAGGACTGTCCATTGTTCGTCGTTTTCCAAACCCCACCTTGTGCAACACCAATAAAATAAGTGGAGGGATCATTCGGATGAAAAGCTATGCAGTTGATTCGTCCGATTCCATTTTCCATATACCCTGTAAGGTTATTGGGTACTGCATCCGGACCACTGGGAGTCCAGCCTGCAGCAGAAAATCGCGATGTTGACTTATCTTGTTTATCACCTGAGGCCTTGGTCATGGCATCAATATAAATCGCAGGGTCAACAGGATTTCCATTCGCATCAGTATGCATCTGCATATCCATTTCCCAACGCTTAAAATACTTCCAGTTTTTTTCTGATTTCAAATCCACCCGATTCTTCCATGCATCGAATTGTCTTTGCATTTCCTGGAATGAGAATGGACGTTGTGTTTCCTTTGCAAAAAATTTCTGGGAAAATCCTTTTCCAGGAACAAAAAGGATTGTGATAACAAGAATTAATCTGGTTAATTTCATTTGATAAAATTCACTGGATTGTAAATGATTTTCCGCAGCGGAAAGGGTGTTCTCTAGATTTACCTCTTGGAACAAAGGTAATGAATAAGGTTCAATTTATAAATCAGCTTTGGGGGCAATAAAACCACATTTCTTTGACAATCTAACTTGTACTTAGCCAATTTTCATATCCAATCATCACTTTTAATTATTTTCAGGAATGAAATCGCTCGTAGAATTTATTGAGCATATCAATCCGATGGAAAGAGAAATGTTTGATATGCTTCTAAAGATTATCCTGAGAACACCCACACAGTTCAAGCTGAAGATCTCGTCACAGGCCCTCTATTTTTTTACTCATTCGAGAGCATTTTAAATCTGACCTCATTTAGTCAAACAAAGACTAATGCCCAGTGATGTTCAAGGATTTTGCAAAGGGTAAATGGTCCCTCTTAACAAATCACTGCACGATCGAGAAAATAGGAAAGAAATCGAGGCAATCACATATTATTCGTAAATTGAAGTAAAGTCATGAATAATTAAAGTGTTTGAACACCAAGCATTATTAATAGATAAGGAGATTTCAAGCAAATGACAACCGGAACACGAGGAGTAATTCGGAATATATCGGCATTACTCTGTAACGGGAACAGTTACTGTTTTTTCTCCTGAAGATTCGGAAAAATTCAAGGGTAAACCCCCAACTACTCGTATGTTCCATTGGGCACTTGTATCAAAACCAGAAACCATAATATAGTACTGTCCGCATTTCAACCCTGGTATTTTCACAAAGTTTTCATTTGCATTCCCCCACATTACAAGATCAAAATTAGATCGGTCCGGACCCGGAAAATCAGACGCATTGAACTTGATATAGACGGTATCACGATAGTTTTGACTATTGTAAATTGACAAACCGTGATGTTCAGGTAATATCTTCAAAGTAACTTCACCGCCTGTGCCCGCTTCACATCCCTCCTTCTTACAACTGAACATGGTTAAAAAGCAAGAAATTAGCAAAGTGAACAAGGTTATTTTCATGTGGTCCATGAATTACAGGTTTACTTTCAAAAATATACAATTGGAGCTATGAAAAGGGCGTTTTGGTAAGAAAATGACAAAAATTATTAACTTTTTCAAGCTTCAATCGTATAATTTGAATAATTCTGCGAACACCTCAATAAGGTTAAATCCAAAGCAATCAAAAATGAAGAATCGAATACCTTTTGTGTTGGTAGCAATCATTTTTTTTACTTCCTTTTTCGGATTGAAGCATTGTCAAGCACAAGCAAAAACAGCTATGCTCGGTGTGAATGGTCTTACTTGTTCCGCTTGTAGTCGGACCGTGGAGATGAGTTTACGTAAATTACTTTTCATCAAGGATGTGGATATGAATTTGGAAAACACTGAAGGAAAATTAATTTTCCCGGAGGGTGCAGACGTTGATTTTTCAAAAATCGCTAAAGCTGTAACAGATGCTGGCTTTTCTGTTCGATATCTTTCTGTCTTCTATGACTTCAAAAATGTCACAATTAACAATGGCTTCTGTTTGCCGAACAATAAATACAACTTGCAGTTTGTAAGTATTTCGAATCAGACCTTGGATGGCGAAAAGGAAATAAATTTTCTAGGTCAGGAATTTTTACCAAAAAGTGAATTCAACAAAATAAAACAATCACTGGTGAACACCTGTTCCGATAAAAACCAAAAAGTGTATTACGTTACACTAAAATGAAAGTTTTCGGCTTCCTTATTATTCTTTGTTCCTTTGGAGCCAACGCTCAGGAATTATTTCCGCATAACGAACCTGCTAGCAGCATTCCAAAAAATGTAATTGGCATCAGAACCTTTGGTGATTCGTACAACGAAAATGGTACTCAGAGAAATTTAGCTGCCTTGCGTTTGATGTACGGACTTACACCCCGGGTATCTATGATGGCTACAGGCACCTTCTCCAATCATCACTCAAAATACCTTCCATCCAGTTTAATTACGCATACGCATACTTCTACTGGAAATACCAATTATCAAACCGGATCCTTTCCCAGAGGATTAAAATATCCCTACCGATTCAATGGCGTATACTTTTACGGAAAATATCGTTTCCTGACGGAAGATGGAAAAAACACGCATTACCGAATGGCAGCATATGCTGAATATTCCTTTATTTCTGCCGCCCACGATGAAACTGAGCCCAATTTACTGGATGACACAAAAGGTTGCGGTTTTGGTCTGATTGCAACTTATCTGAAAAAACATTTTGCTGTCTCCATAACTTCAGGCCTGATCCTACCGGGCAAATATTCAGAAATAACTCCAGATTTTTATGGAGGTGAATTGCATACAATTCTCCAGTACGGACGTGCTTTAAAATACAATCTATCATTCGGATACCTTATTTATCCTTCAGAGTACAGCAGTTATTCTGAAACAAACATTAATGTTTATTTGGAATTTATGGGCAAGTCGTACCAGACTGCCAAAGTCATTCAAAACGATATTGATATTAAACCCCAGACAGAATTGTTACTTGGTAGTCATTATGTAGAGTTTCATCCCGGCATTCAGGCAATTATTAATTCAAATATGCGGATCGATTTTTCCGTAGGGGTTCCTATTATCAATAAATCTTTCACGCGATTTTACCCTGTCTACATGATTGGCATACAGCGCTATTTTTTTTTGTAAATCGCTATTAAAAAAAGCGGGAGAACATCTCCCCCACTTTAAGCCCCAACTGCAAAATATTACTGGTAGTTTGATGCGTATTTTATCGGATGCAGATTAAATTCATGTTTGCAGCCGTGACAACAAAATCCATATATCCTGTTTCGATACACCACTGTATCACAACAATAATCGTAAACTGGATATCCGCAAACGACATCAGTATCCGAAATCAGGTGGAAATTTCGTTTACTGTTTTGCCTGCTTTTACTTTCTTGTCCTCCATTATTCTTGACTGAATTTTGCGAATGAGGTTCGCAAGAATTGCAACAAATAATTGGCACTAAAAGGAAGGACAAAACTTTTACTCGTCGTAAGTGTTTCATGGGTTCAAAAGATCCTGATAACACGGCAGCGACCAAGAAAAGTTGCAGCGAATATTACCTTTTTTCAGGAAAAGAATCCCACACTTTTCTCTCACTGCCGGTTCCTGTTCGGAATTTATTTGATTTATTGAACAAGAAACTTAGCACCGTAAGATTTTCCATCCGCAACCACACTCAGAAAGTAGAGCCCGCTTGGTAATGAAGAAACATCGATTCCGGAAAGCATAGCATCTTCAGACACCTCTCTCTCCTTCACAATTTCACCCCGTGGATCAAATACGAGGAGACGAATGTTTTTCATACCCATATCAGCAATCTCAATTTTCAATGTGGACCGAACAGGATTGGGATGTAAGCGTATAAAACTGCCAGTTGATCCTTCACCAATTCCACTTACAGATCCGACGAAACTCAAGTCATCAACATACAAGAAATCATCGTTCGTTGGATTGTTCCCGCTTGAAGAAAGGGTAATCATGCAACTATCGGGAAAATTAAAATCAACATAGGAAAGAGGAATAGAAAAAGTTTCCCAGGTCATGGCCATCCCAGTGAGTACTTCATGAGCGGAAGCAACCGGCATTCGCATTTGCATCATATTGTCCCATCGTGTAAGCAAAATATCCACAAAACCCTGACTGCTACCCATACCCATGACCATGTGCTGCCAGCTGCCATCCAAACTCGCCGGACGTTGATTAAACGGAAAACCGCTTGTGGCCTGCATTGTCATTTCATCAATGGTTCCACATACAGCAATTCCGGGAACAACTCCCATTCCTGAAACAGTCTTGCTATCCAACTTAAGATAGGAAGCACCCGGATGCCCTGGTGTGCCTCGTGAACAGGTATAAACAGACATTGGTGAAGTCATCGCATTCAAACAGGACCAGGAATCAGGTATACTATAACTGCCCATTGATGTCCAGTTTTCAAATCCTGCATTGGGAATTTGTGCAAGTGTCATTGAACTTGTAATGAATAATGCAATAATAGAAATGTAAATATTTTTCATTTTTGATTTTATTTTCAGATTAATGTATCAAGAAAGTCAAAGCATAACCGAAACAATTCAGGAATGCAAAAGAAAAATTCAAAATCCGGACGGTGGATGAAAAATCGAAAAAATACAACCAGGGGGTAACTTATTCAAGTAAAATATTTCTTGTAAGAAATTTTCCGAAGGAAGAATAAAATAAATTGTGGGCAGCAATTCAGGTAACCCAATACTTTCTTGCCACACTTTTCCCTGTGAACCCGGATCTTGCTGCTCTTTTCCATGGTCCTTAAATATCTTTTTTAAGTGACACATACCCATGCAATGCATGGAGGGTTTATTTTTATTGACACAATATGTTTTGGTGATGTATGCTCTGTTGGAAATAAATTCTCCTAAAATAACCAGCTGAATGCAGGAGTTCAGCACTAAGCAACAAATCAGAAATATTGAAATGAGTTGTTTCAACTTGCTAATTATTCAACGCTCCTTGTTTAATCCATCTTAAAATCATCTCAATCGTACAGTCATCCAATTTTCCATTCGGCGGCATTGGTTGTGATATAGAAATCAACTGGCTGTAAAACAAGCTATGTGTTGGAATGTTTGTGTTGATGTACCCGCTACCGGCACGACTAAGTTCTCCGTAGGCAAGAGAATCATCCAGATTAAGGTGACCAGTCGGATTACCTCCGGAATGGCAACCGACAGTGCTGCAATTTTCCCGGAGAACAGGAAGAATATCCGCATGGAAAGAAACCTCATCCGGAATCTTCAATTGACATGGTTCATTTTCGAATGTATCATATTTACAGGAATGAAAAGTAATCCCGACGATGATGATGAGACCCGCCGATATTACTTTTCGAGACCTGTATAATTTCATGATTGAGGACTCTTATTCGTATTCGAACAAATCGGAAATATTCGCCATAATTTGAGCAGCCAGGCCACTTGAATTCTGTGCCGCTGTTGTAATATTTAAATTACCGGCACCATTTAATTGAATTCCTGTGAAGAGTTTGGCATAATCCGCAGACATATGAATCGCAGATTGCTGATCAGGTGAAATGCTGAAATTTTCATCTGGCATAGTAATCGTCACACGGTTAGGAGTTGTTCCTATTTTATATACAAATGGAATAAAATCTGTTCCGGTAGCTGTAGCGGTAGTAGCAATGGTGCCTTCAAAATTAACAAACACAAAACCGTCTGGCTGGGCTGACGCACCAAACCACATGGAAGGTTGATACAAAATTGCATCTGAAGAGGAAGGCGTCGAAGAATTGGCTGCATCACTCAAACCAACATCAAATCGTATAGATTTGTAATTACCAACCGGGGCACTTCCAAGATCATATTCTTCAACTCCTTGCTTCATGATGATGGTTGCAGAGGGTCCGTCAACCACAGTGCCATCGGTTTTGATTAATTTAATGTTGGAAATGTACAACTGCGAAGTACTTACAGTGATCTGTCTTCCATCCGACATGATCAATGTATCACCATAAGCTTCCACTTCATTGGAATCAGCCATTGTGTGAAGATGAAACATTAGAGAACCTGTTGTTGAAACTGGTGTCGGATCTTCGTCTTTGTCTTTTTTACAGGAACTGAATACGGTCATAAATAGGAATGAACATCCTGCAAGAAATTTGATTGCGTTTGTTTTTTTCATTTGAATTAAGATTTATTTGTGCATATTAATTTTGGATTAATTTATTCAGAATGATTTTGTGATGCCTGCACTCAACATGTGAGAATATGCCAATTGAATTCCATTTACTTTCTGGTACACAGGCGCTCCGAATTCGACACCAATTTTCGTTTCCTTAAAGATGCCTTTATCCAGATAAAAATTCAGGCCTGCATGAAGATTCAACTTTGTACCACCATAATTTCGGGGATCCGCATCCGGCTCCATGGCATAATAAATTTTTTTATCGCTCCCGCTGACAGATCCGCAATTGAAACCTTCTGCCCTTAAAGATGCGCTGAGGAAAGGACGAATCTGGTAAGCCGTCCATGCATTTAAATTCACTTCATTTCCATAGTGATATCCGAACTTATTATCCATCGGACGCAATACAGACAATGCCTGTACACTCCAGGCGAATTTTTTACTTTTTTTCAGGTATGTTAACCCTGGCATAAAATCAACAGAACCACTTCCCAATTGCATCATGTATGGTAGACGCTGCCCGTGAAACATAGGATCATTTCCTCCATCCACAGAAATTGAACCGGTGGGCATATTTACTCCCAGGCTAATTACCAGAGAAGATGATTCACCGTTGAGCAATTTGTAAATCGACCAAAGTTTCGTGTCCCCGAAACCGGAAGAAGTCATGTTCATGTTCGTAGAATTTGATGCCATTTCCATGGAACCACCATGCATATGCATTGTTCCCGGCAACATATTCATGTCCATGGAAGAATTTATATAGGATCCCATCGCCATCAAGCTAAGTCGTCCCGTTAAACCATACATAAACATGATCATGTGCATGTCCATCCTCATGGACTGGGGCGACATCAGGTAATCCACAAAAACTTTCTCATCAGATACCTTTGTGCTACCCATAAGATTATCTTTCATCTTCATGTGCATAAAGGAATAAGACAGCATCCATCCTCCTTTCGGATGGCCATGACTAATCATTACACCAGCAGGACTATTGTCCTGTCCCTGACCAATGGAAATCAGTGGGTGAATGAAAGTCAGGAGTATTATCAAATAACACTTCGACTTCATGTGAAGAAATTTTAAGGTAAAATATTAAAATTGGAAAGGGTCAATAATACTTCAGGTACAATTCAAGGTATTAACAAATACCATAAGAATTAGCCAAAACGTCCAAATAAATAAGACGCAAGGTTGAAGTATAAAATTGACTTAATTAAACTTTAGGAAATCGGCGGATGAAAAACAGAAAAGGATACCTCTGGGAATGAAGAAAGAATATAAACAGGAAAATGATGGTCCGCTATCGAATGGTCAATGAAAGCGAAAATTTCAGCAAATTGAAAAAACTGAAAACATTCCTGCTTTTCCTTACTAGAAGAGTTCTGAGATTGTTCCTTTTTTTCTTGGGTCTTTAATTCCTTCTGAAGATGACACATACCATTACAATGTAGTATGGGTTTAGCCTTGTTTACACAGTAGGTCTTGGTGATATAGTCCTTATTCAATTCGTATCCGGCAATTACAAAAACACTGCTGAATGATTGCAGCAGAATGCCAGAAATAAGTAAAAATTGCACAAAGTGTTTCACCAACGAAGCTATTCTGGTTCAAATATAGAAATAAAAATCAAATCCATTAATCTAAATTTAAATTCTTGATCCCAACTTATTGAAAGAACCTCAGTCCATAGTGATACTAAAGAACTACGAAATTCAATGCAACATTAAATCCCATTCTTACATTGAAATGGGTCAGTGCCCTTCTGGTAGATTTAAACTGGTCCGATAGATCATTTAATAAATAATTTTAACATTACCTTCGTAACAATTAAGTTAAGCTTAAAGCAATAATTTTATGAAAACATTCTATACTCTTTTGGTCTTTGTAATATTAATTGGCACTAAAAGTCACGCGCAAGCTAACTTTGTAACCTATGCAGGAAATAATGCCAAGGACAATTTCTACGATGTCCTCCAAATTTCCGATGGCACATTTCTCGTGTGCGGATACTCTGAAGATTTCAGCTGGGTGGATGCAGCAGTACCTCAAACTACTCTTGGAGTCCATGGTATCCACAATGCATTGGGAACAAATAAAGTTGGATATATCTTACAACTATCGTCTGATTTGCAAACAATTCTTCAGGTAGTAAAATTTCCCCAGGGCGCTGTAGAAGATATTCGTTTCATCAAAACCAATACTCCGCCCGAGGTGCCAACCGGGGATTTATACATCAGCGGAACTACGAATGATTCGTATGCAACTGATGGTGGTTACTTTCTTGCTAAACTGAACAACAATTTTGTGAATGGTGTTCCTTCAGATTTATCATGGGCTAGAAATATATGGGCAGAGACTGGTCCGAAAGATTACCAACCCTGGGATGTCACGAACGATGGTCATGTGTTTTATATCGTTGGCCAATCACATGCATACGATTGGTCTGCTATTTACAGTCTCGACACAGATGGAAACAGACGTGTCGTGAACAACTGGAGAACGCATTGGCTTAGCAGTGGAAGCGAATGGAAAGGAACACCGGCTTCATCCTATCCTGGCGGAATGGATTCTGTTGCCTACAGCGGAATTGTTTTGAAAACCTGGGGACGTTGCGATCTCCGTTCCTGGACACAAAACGATTACGATCAAATGAGTTCGGATGGAAATGGTGGTTTGAAAAAAGGAAAATGGCCAATCGATATACTTTTTGATGGCCCTTGTGATCCGGCGAATCCGACTGCAAACAGCCCCGGTTATACAGGCTATTCCGCTGCTTCCTGTTGTCCGGTATATGGGGGTTCCTGTATCGCCATTGACAAGAGAACCAATGATGTCTTCATTGGAATGAATATGAAAAGTGTCGCTCCCGGAGGGAGTCCGGATTTTGAACCGGCTGTGATTGCAATGGACTCTTCCGGTACTTTAAAATGGTGGAGTCGCTTGTATCACGAAATCACTCCGGCCGGTGATACAATGGTATCCATTCCGGATCAATATGTGGATGCACTCGGAATTGATTATTCTACAAATCCGGATTCAGCAACATTGGTTGTTGGTGCTCGCACACATGGCAACAATGTGGAAAATTTCTGGGAGGGAAATACAATCACAGCAATTCCTACAGCCCATGGTTTCAGAAATCAGTTTACAGGAACAAATGGAAACATCCACGAAAGCTGGTTGGGCAAACTGATGCTTCGTGATGGAACCTTGTTGCACAGCACTTATGTAGCAGAATATGCCGAAGGAACAGGCGGACTGGGAACTCCACATCCGGATCCAAACCTCGATGGATGGCCCGATCCGAATACCGGCTGGCCGGATATTAATACAACACGGATTGCAAAAAATAATCTGAAAGTCACAGCAGCGGGCTGGGTTTGCATTGCTGCAGTTGGTCGGAGAACCATTACCACAGCCAATGCTTACCAGAAAATGGTGAAGCCTGCTTTCGGCGGACTAAGCTGCTGGAATAGTTTTGTTCGTGTGTATGATTCTGACTTATCTGTTCCGTATTACAGTTCATTGGTAGTGGGACAATGGGATACATTGACCCAACAAGGTGGATCGAATACCGAACTCTTCGGTCTCTTCAAAACAATGAATGGTATTGTAGCAGTTGGCCGGCAAACTGCAGATACTTCCGGTAATGCAAATGGCAATGATATTCCGGTTACGAATGTTCCCTCTTGGGGATCTTCACTCCCTGCCGGTGAATCTGCTGTTCTTGTTTATTATACCGCAAGCAATCTGGTAAATCCGGATGACTCTCCTGTTATTACAGGAATTACAGACGCTAACGAAATGGAAAAAAGTTTTTTCATTTCTCCAAATCCTGCTAAGAATTATCTAACTGTCTGGTTCAAAAAGAATTCCGTGAAAAACCGTGTCACAATTACTGATGTATTAGGAAGGAAAATGGTAGAAAAAGAATTTAATCAAAATGGAAGCGCAATTACGATTGATATTTCCGCTTTTAAACCAGACTTGTATTTTATAAGTGTGAATGGGCAGACGTTGAAGTTTGTGAAGGATTGAAGTTGGAAGTTTGGTATTAGGTATTAAGTATAAAGTATAAGGTATCCAAACATTGGTAAATAGCGAACTCTCATTTATCATCGGACAAAGCACTAACAACTAAAATGGTATTAGGTATTAGGTATTAGGGCTGCAAACCTTAATAAATAGCGAACTCTCTTTTATCAACTGACACAGCACTAACAACTAACAACTAACAACTAAAATCGTAAGAAGGTTAATATTTTCTTAAAATTTCCTGAAACCTTTCATGAAAGATAATTTCAAATAATTTCGTTGTGATGAACACGAAATTTTTTAATTTTTCACTTTATCTTTTAATCAGCTCAATCTTGTTCTCAATTGCAGTATGCGGGCAAGAGGATAGAAACCAAAGAGCCGAGTGGAAATTTATCACCAAGGCACCGATCTTTTCGAGCCCGCTTGTTGAGAACAATCATGTATTCATTGGAAGTTTAGACAGTAATTTTTATTGCCTGGATCTCGTTAATGGAACGTTGATTTGGAAAATGAAAACCAATGGGCAGATCCGTTCTACAGCAAAATCTGCTGGAAAGAATGTTCTCTTTTTCTGTGGCGACGGGAAATTGTATGCTCTTGAAAAAACCAGCGGTACCATTGTATGGACTTTTCAGACAAAGGATAAAATGCATGATCCATTCGACTATTATCAAAGCAGTCCTTTGATTCTGGATGAAGAAGTATATTTTGGCTCCGGTGACGGAAATATATATTCATTAAACACAACTACAGGCAAACAAACCTGGTCATTCGCAACTAAAGGAGAGGTTCATTCTACACTTGCTCACTATTCCGGAAAAATTTACGCCAATTCTTTCGATGGAAACACATATGCTTTAAATAAGAAAGATGGAAGCCTCGTCTGGAAATTCAAAAGTGTCGGTCACCGGTATTTTCCAAAAGGAGAAATGCAGTTTTCTCCGGTGGTCGTCAATGGACTTGTCATCGTTAGTGGAAGGGACTATAATCTGTATGCTTTAGATGCAGAAAAAGGATATTCACATTGGAACAAAGTATTCACGAGAGGTTGGGCACCGGTGATTACTCCTTCTCCAAAAGATGATTCCCTTCTCTATGTAGGAACCTCTGATGATTACCTCCTACTTTGTTTGAATAGTCTGAGTGGGCGAGAAATGTGGAAAGCAAATCTGAAGTTCAATATTTTCGGAGCTTGTACATTTAATGGTGACACCGGTTACACCTCTACACTCATGGGAAAATGCTATGCGTTCAACAGAAAAACCGGAGAGATACTTAAAATTTATACGAGTGAAACGTACCTCGCACACCGACTGGATTATTTTAAAGAAGACGATACTTTCCGTGATGATATTTATTCAATACTTCATTCAAATGAAGATTTGATCGAAGCGGAATATAAAGTCGGAGGTTTTTATTCAACTCCGGCGATTGCTTCAGAATATCTCCTATTAAGCAGTACCGATGGAAGCATTTATTGTTACAAGCGCTGAAATATTACAATCAACAGACAAATAAATTCATTCATGAACCCGGATATTCAAAGGCTGACATCCGGATGACATCTTTTTTTTTGAACCGGTCTATTTTTGAATAAATAATTCAATCCGGTTCCCAAAGGTTGTTTTAGGTTTATGTGTTGATCGAAGCGCCCCGTACTGAAAAGCTCGGGGCGCTTTGTTTATGGAAACAAACCTCAAAATCACAATTGGCTTTCCTATATTTAAATTTCAGTTTGCTCTTTCTTCTCCTTTGGTGGCCAGAAAAAACTGACAGGATGTTTTCTGAAATAACTCCAGATCACTTTGCGTAAAGAAAAATATTTACTCATATCAATTCTCCTCGATCGTATTGCTATTGTTAATGCAAGCGAAAAACTAATCAGGAAATTAAAAAAACCAATACCCAGAACACCGAGAACACACTGTATAAAATAAGAGGATGAAATAGCAAAGTCCTGATTAAAGAACCCAACTGCTAAATTACCGGCAGAAAATGTAATGTGCCGGATATCGTAAGGCAATGCAGTAATTTTTCCGATAAATCCTGCTGTTCCAAGCAGGAAACCAAGAAGTACATTTCCTGCCAGTGCTCCACCCGAATGTTCCAGGTAATTTACAAATTTCTGCATTCGGGGCGATCCCGATTTTTTTCTGAATGACGAGAGATTTAAAATCCGGGCAGGAATATTACTAAACACAATTTTATTATCTACCCAACCACTGAAAACTCCAGAGATAAACAGAAAAAATCCGGTGATACATGCATACCACAAACACAAGGATTCTACCGGATGAATACTGGACAACAATTCCTGAGATGCTGAATTATCACAAACAGGATTACCTGTTAAAGTTTTGTATCCATAAGCCAGCAACATTGCAAATGGAAACGAGGCCAGGAGATTCCCGACGAATGAAATAAACTGGCTTCTCCATATTTTACTAATCATAATCGCAAGTGAAGTATGTGTACTGTCTTCCTGATCCATTGTGGCTGCAATCGATGAAGCCGTCATTGCAGGCTGCTTGGTTGCAAGAGTGGCACCGATCACCTGGATAAAAACAAATCCAATCGCATAAAGGAGGCTATACGACATGGCCTCCCAGAAAAGTGGTAAGTGAAGATTATGCAAAATGATTTTTAACAACACCATCACCGCCACGATCATCCCGCCTTTCAGAGAAGAATAAAAAAAACTAAAAAATTCTGAACGTGTAGTTGTAATATAATGTTCTCCTGTCTTGCTTTTGTGATCCACTATTTGCAGGGAGAGAAGAGAAATATTATCATAAATAAATCTGCGCACACTGTTCCGGGTATTCCGGAGACGAATACTGTTCCTAAGGAAACGAAGAAAACGTGGGATTTCTACATGGTGATTATTGTCTATGAAATCAAGGAGAACCAGCAGCCTTTGTACCAGGGTATCCAACTGACGAATAACAAAGTTTTGACGTAAACTGGTTCCATTTTCCTGACTGTCTTTAACCATAGTTTTAATGGCATCCGAACATTGTGTCAATAAAACTTTCGTGTGCCTGAAGTCTATTTCAGAATGTTGATTTTCCCGAAACTGTGCCACAAAATTTACCATCTCCCGATTTTGCTCCAGAAAAGGTGTCAGGAGTGCTTCATCACCGGAAACCATACGGTGAATGACTTTGTCAGTTCCAAGATATCCGATCCGGTAACTCAGATACAACAAGGCATTCAATACCTGTGGTTGAAGATTTGAATACACAGGATTACGATGAATAGTAAAGGTTGAAAACAAATCAATCCAAATTGAATCCGAAACAGAATCCACCCATTTGAAATCATCCTTCTTTTTGAAAAGAACGCCAAGAATAAATTGTAGCGAGTTTTCCTCTTCCAATGGAGGCAAAATCTTATGCTTTAATTTACGGGAAATTTCTCCGAAAAAAGTATCATCCGCTGAAATTCCTCCGTGAACAAACAGACTTGTAAAATCACCTTGCTCAATTACTGCATTCAACCATCCGCTCATCTTTTTACTCAGTGCCTCATCTTCTTTCAATGCCAGAGTGAGTTCAATGATTTTCTCTTCCGATCTATGAAAATCGGATAAATGAGCCGGGCGAATAGAATCAATGACCAATGCGAGATTATTGATGATCTCAGCAAGTGTCGATGGACTCGATTCTTTGAGTCTGGAAATCCAGTCCGTCATAAAATTTTATTTTCTTAGCTTAATAAAAAAGCAATTTTTTATTCAAATTGCAGCCTTCAATGAAGACACAAAGTTATGAAAATCCACGCTACCTCCTATTTCAAAGATCTGCAGAAGAGAAATGATTTTTTTCGTGATTGGATTCAAAAGATAGAACGTTTGAATGGAGTGACTTATAAGTCAACTGAAATTGAAACTTCATTGGGAAAGACAATAGTATGGCCATTCAATGGCGAACGAACAGACTTGAAAACATTGGTTATTTTTCCCGGCTTTCGCACATCTTGCTTTTTCTGGGATCTGGACAATGGACTTGCTTCGCTCAAAAAGAAGTTTAGGATTTTCCTGATCGACACAAATGGTCAGCCCAATTGTAGCGATGGAAATACTCCTGCAATTCGAAGCAATGATTATGGAATCTGGGCAAAAGAAGTCATTGACAAATTAGGAATTGAAAAAACATCCATTGCAGGTGCTTCTTTCGGTGGATTGGTTTGCGCCAAGCTTGCGCTTGTGGCTCCTGAGAAAATAGAAAAAATAATACTGATGAATCCCGGATGCCTTCAAACATTTTCTTTCTCCTGGAAAAACATGTATTACAATTTTCTTCCACTAATTTCTCCTACTAAAAATAACATCCGAACGTTTCTGAAAACGGTGTCTTTTATCCCGGACATCACATGCCTTCTGCAAAAGCATTAGAAACACTGATCGACTACGAACATTTTGCAATCACACAACAAGTCGACAAAGCTCAAAAACCCTATGCCATGTCAAAATCAGATCTGGAATCTATCCCGTCTGATGTTTATCTTTTGCTTGGAGAAAAAGATCTTTTATTTCCGTCAAAAAAATCAGAACAGATTGCTCGTGCGCATATTCGAAGTCTGCGTGAAGTACGTGTTCTAAAAAACACAGGGCATGGTATAGAAACGTCGAAGGAGGCGATGGCAATTGTCGAAAATATTCTTTCCCGCTGATTTTTCCCCTTTTTGTATTATAAAAAATCAATCGAGGCAGAATAATAATTTTGCAATTCCCAATCTGATTGTGTATATTAGCGAAACAAGCTATCAACACATGAGAACCCTCGAAGAAATCCTAAAACTCGATGACAATGAAATTCGGGACGATGATCATTTATCAAGACCCGACATTACAAAAGAGGAATTCGCAAATGCAATTGATGAAATTATAGAGAAGTATCAATTGAAAATCGTCGAAAAAAAGAAACCAAGCGAATTCGGATTGGCGGCAATCGCAGCATTAAATTCACTCTGACCTTTTCTTATTTTTTTTACTGCCAAATAGCATTGATTTTTCCTGTTGGTCTACAGCAAATTTTAAGTTGCGATGTTTTGACTTTCCTTTAAATATTATCACCGGCATTTCTGGCTCATTTACAAAGAAAACAGGCTTGAAGTTCCTTTTAAACGATTCGATCCTATTTTGCCTTCTCACAAAATTTTATATCTTGCATTCCCGCTGGCAATATTTGCTGACGATTTAGAAACTTTTAAAAAATCTTATTCAATGAAAACACAACTACCTGTACGGGTATTCCTTGCCTTTATTCTATTTTATTCAAACATTCTTGCGCAAGCACCTCAGGTGGCCTGGGCGGTTCATGATGGAGGGCCCGGCTCCAGCGCTGATATCGCAACTTCTATCACCAACGATGGCTCGGGAAATACTTACATCACAGGGAAAGTTGCGGAATATGGAGAGTTCGACGGACAAACAACAACGAATAGCATCATGACCACAAAACTGGATGCAACCGGCAGCGTGTTGTGGAAAAAATATTATTTCAATCCGGATTACGGCGACGCCTATCCTGTTGGAATTGCATTCGATGGAAATAACGGAATCTATGTTGCCGGAAATGCAATCAATGCAAGCAGCGAAATCCAGGTTGTTTTGATGAAGTATGATCTGAACGGGACATTGTTGTGGACACAGATTTACAACGATGTTACAACCGGATACGACAAAGCGAATGGTCTGGCGGTAGGAAATGGTGGTGCTGCTTTTCTTGCATTGACAAGTCAGGATTTGAATCTAAGTGATTCGTACTTCCGCACAATAAAATACAATTCAAGTGGTACTTTCCAATGGCAGAAAGATTACAATCTCGGCTTTGCCGGAAACAATGAAGCGCTTGTTATTACTGCTGACAATAGCGGAAATTGCTATGTTGCCGGCCGTTGTAAATCGCAAGTCGGAACAAATTACCATAACGTTACAATCGTTTCTTATAGTTCCGGTGGCGGTGTGAATTGGTCCGACTTCGAATTCGCTCAAAGTTTTGATACACCTACCGGAATCATTCGTTCTGCTGCCGGAAATGTATTCGTTACGGGAGGATTTAACAATGCGACAAAAGTCAGACGCTACAATTCTTCGGGTGTACTTCAATGGAGCATGAGTACCACAGCCATTGACCCTGCTCTCATTGCACACGATATTGCTGTTGACCCTAGTGAAAACGCTTACATCACCGGAGGCAAATATGTCACCGGTTACAATGATATTGTGACCGTAAAATTTGATGCAGCAGGAACTCCATCGGGATTTAATTATGCCGGTAATTTCGAAGACATGGGCGTATCTGTTGAATGCGATGCTGCCGGATTTATTTATGTGATGGGATACACCACTGTTGTGACAACCGGCCAACCGGATCGTTCCGATTATATTCTGATCAAATACGACAATGGAGGAACCGAACTCTGGCACAGTCAAATTGTTCGCGATATCAATTACGATTCAGTAAGTCACTATCAATACGGACCCAATCTTGTTCTGACCAGCTCAACCAAATTAAGTCTTGCCGGATTTAATTTTCAAACCGCAACAATCCAGGATTTCCATTGTTCGAATGTAAGTACTGCAGGCTCTTTGCAATGGACAAAACTCATTTCCCGTTCGAAACACGGATATGATTTTTCCAAATCCAGTGCGATGGATTCAGATCGCAACATTTACGTAAGCGGAAGAGGTGAAGGACTTGATAATTACAGCCATTTGTACACCGTTAAATATGACAAAGATGGTGTTAAGCTATGGGAAGATTATCTGTATACCGAATCAGAATCTCACAGCGATGTACACCTCGCAATTGATGATAATGGAAATACCTTTGTCACATTTTATCTGTTCAGAAACAACTGGATAATTCCTTCTCCCCTGACTCCTGCCGGTGTTTTGGAAGAAATGGTCACTGTAAAATACAATGCTGCAGGCACGCGAATGTGGGTTCATTATTCCCAGACAGATGTTACTCCTGCGGATATTAAAACAGATGCGAATGGAAATTTCTATGTTTTTGGCACCTACAATTACAATCCGGGCACAGATATTATTCTCTACAAATTTGATCCGAATGGAGTTGAACTCTGGTCAAGAACATATTCCTGGTCGGATGAAGATTATGCTGTCTCTCTTGCATTGGATGTGAATGGAAAAGCATATGCAGCATTTACGACCTATGATAATCTCGGATATTCAGATGCCGTTGTTCTTACCTGGGACGCTAATGGTACTCAGGATTGGTCAAGCGGTTATCTTGGTTTTGGCGGATCACCGCAAGCAGTTAAAATTATGGTGGATGCAAACTTCAATACATATTATTTTGTAACCAGTCTGGGCGGTACCACGAATAGAGATTTATGTGTTCAGAAATTTGATGCGAGTGGTTCCTACCGATTGGAAGTTCGATACGATGGAGCCAATCACGATTATGAAGAAGGCTATGACATGGATATCGATGAGAATGGTTATGCTTATGTGACTGGAAGTACCTATAGCACTAACCTCACCGATGAAATGGTGGTCGTGAAAATGAACCTGAACGGCGTGATCGGTTCTGTTGAATGGGCGAAAATATACGATAGTCAGCCGAGTGGCTATGATTACGGAACCAAAATAGCTGTTGACTGGAATGGCAATGTATATGCATGCGGAAACAGTTCTCCTGCGAATGGAGATGGGGACATGATTACCTTGAAATACAATGCCGCTGGCACAGAAGTTTGGAGAGATATTTTCAATGCTCCTGCTGAAGGTTACCATACTCCGGATGGAGCAATTTTTTCGGAAGGACTTGGTGAAGTATATATTTCAGGACATGGTTACTGGGATGATTCCACTTCATCTGATTACATTACCTATAAATATTGCGAAGTACCGCATGTCTCCGCAATCGGAAATACAACATTTTGCCAGGGAGGATCGGTTGTCCTCACCACAGACTCTGCATATTCCTACGACTGGAGTAACGGAGAAACCACCCGTTCAATTACGGTGAGTGCCGGCGGAACTTATACTGTCACAACAAACAATTGTGCGAACTCAACAGCCATAACAGTTACTGAAAACCCCTTGCCTGTTGTGAGTATCAACCCGGCAGGAACGGTTGATATTTGTCAGGGCGAAAGTGCCACACTTACTTCCAGTGCTGCAAGCTCTTATTCATGGCTACCAAACGGAGAAAACACTTCGTCAATACAAACATCTGTAGCAGGATCGTACTCTGTAGAAGTGACTGATGCGAATGGCTGTTCGAATACCTCCGCATCAACAACTGTTGTTGTACATGCTTTGCCGGGAGTTACAATTTCTCCGAACAATCCTTCCCCACTATGCGAAGGTGATACAATTCAACTTTCATCAACACCGGGTAGTTCTTATCTCTGGTCTCCGGGCAATGAAACATCACAGCAAATTGATGTCTTTGCTTCCGGAACATTTTCAGTTACCCTCACTGATGCGAATGGATGTACAAATACATCTGCTGCCGTAAGTGTAACAGTGAATCCACTTCCGGTTGTGAGCTTTAGCATTCCTGATACTTTGTGCGATAACGATACTTTGATGCTGAGTGGTAATCCGGCCGGCGGACAGTTTTCTGGTCCGGGTGTAAGCAATGATATCTTTTATTCCGCCAATGCAGGAGGTCCGGGAATGAAGACCATTACTTACGTATACACAGATCCGGGAACTTCGTGTTCAAATTCCGCAGAACAATCCGTGTATGTCGACATCTGTACAGGAATTTCTGTTACTGAAGCAAATTCAGAATTGTCCGTCTATCCGAATCCGTCGAATGAAAACGTTTTTCTTGAATTTAAATCCGCAACAGCAAACTCTGTCATTCTTGACATCCTGGATGTAACCGGAAAATTAATTCAGAGGAACGATCTTGTATCTTCAGGAAATTTTATACGTTTATACGAAATTAAAACAGCCGGTTTCGCCAATGGAGTTTACTTCCTGAAAGTAAATTCGGAATTCGGTTCATCGTTCCGACGAATACTAATACAACATTGAGTAAATAGGGGGATTACAAAGAAGCCCCGGAGTTTTTATCCGGGGCTTTATTTTTTCAAAACAATTTAAAAATCTTATTGACCCAAAATCCAGGCGAACATCAACGGTGCAACAATCGATGCATCGCTCTCCACAATAAATTTTGGTGTATCAATTCCCAGCTTTCCCCAGGTAATTTTTTCGTTCGGTACAGCTCCTGAATAAGATCCATAGCTTGTAGTGGAATCACTGATCTGACAGAAGTAAGACCAGAAAGGAACATCATGCCATTCCAGATCCTGGTACATCATCGGTACAACGCAAATGGGGAAATCTCCGGCAATGCCTCCGCCAATCTGGAAGAAGCCGACTCCTTTGCCTCCACTATTTTTTCTGTACCAATCGGCAAGCCATACCATGTATTCGATACCACTTTTCATTGTTGTGGCTTTCATTTCATTCTTGATCACGTACGATGCAAAAATGTTTCCCATCGTTGAATCTTCCCAGCCCGGAACAACGATCGGAATATTCTTTTTGCTGCAGCGAGCATCCAGGAATTTTTGGGATCTATTTCATAATACTGTTCCAGTTCTCCGGAGAGCAACATCTTGTACATGTATTCATGTGGAAAATATCGTTCGCCTTTTTTGTCGGCATCATTCCAGACTTTGAAAATATGTTTTTGCAAACGACGAAAGGCTTCTTCTTCAGGAATGCAAGTATCGGTTACACGGTTGTAATGATTTTCAAGCAGGTCCCATTCTTCCTGCGGACTGAGATCTCGGTAATTAGGAACACGTTTATAGTGATTGTGTGCAACAAGATTCATGATATCTTCTTCCAGATTCGCACCGGTGCAGGAAATGATCGCTACTTTATCCTGACGAATCATTTCCGCCAATGAAATTCCCAATTCCGCAGTACTCATCGCCCCTGCAAGGGTAATCATCATTTTCCCGCCTTCATCCAGATGTTTTACATAGCCTTTAGATGCATCCATCATTGCCGCAGCATTGAAATGGAGGTAGTTTCTCTCCATGAAAGAAGAAATAGGACCTTTTGACATTGTATTTTTATTTGTGGTTAGTGAATTGTGGTTGGTGATTGGTGCTTAGTGGTTGGTGCTTAGTGGTTGGTGCTTAGTGGTTGGTGCTTAGTGAATAGTGAATAGTGTACGGTCATGTCAAATTCCAAACCCATACTAACAACTAACCACTAATCACTAACCACTAATCACTAACCACCCATTACTTGACTTTTTGCAACAACACCAGATACGTCGGGAAGTGATCACTGAACCCTCCGGCATAGTTATCGAAATCATAGGTGCGTTTAGGATAGCCTTTGTATTTACCATCTGTTTGAACCATCCAGGGTTTATTGAAAATCTTTGCGTCCTGAAAAAAGAATCCATCCTGTTCCTTATTTAAAAATCCGGAAGAAATCATGATCTGATCGAAGAGGTTCCAACTATCATTATAGGCAAGAGTACCTATTCCCTGCTTGTACATATTCATCCATGGATTGTACAACTCCCCTCTTTGTACCTGGGACTTGTCTCCTTTGGCACCTAATACAACTGCCACGCTCGGACTCACAGGATCGTCATTCAAATCTCCCATGACTACAATCTTTGCATCCGGATTCAAAGCAACGATTGAATCAATTTTATGCTTACAAACTCTTGCAGCGCTCGCACGACCCGGTGCACTCACTTCTTCACCTCCGCGACGTGACGGCCAGTGATTCACAAAAACATGCAAGGGCTCTCCGGCATACATCCCATATACATAAAGTACATCCCGGGTTTTGCGGATAGTGCTGTCAAGGTTATACAACATCACATTCAGTGGTTCACTGAATTTCGGTGTAAAATATTTTGGATTGTACATCAATGCCACATCAACACCACGTTCGTCAGGCGAATCGTAATGAACCACCTGGTAATTTCTACGAATCAAGGAAGGTTGGTGTGCCAAATCCTGGAGTACAGCTTCATTCTCAATTTCAGCACAACCGAACATTGCGAGACCATCAGGAGTTTTGTCGGTTCCAATTTGCGACAGTACTTCTGTCAGGTGATTTATTTTATCGAGATAAACTTCTCCAGTATAATGTTTAGTGCCTTCCGGTAAAAACTCTTCATCACTAACTTTCGGATCATTGATGGTATCATAAAAATTCTCCAGGTTATAAAACCCAATCAACGACACTTTGTAGTTCGTTTTTTGAGCGCTGACAAGGATACTCAGGAATAAAAAGCAGCTGGAGAGGATGATGATTGGTTTTCTCATGTGTTCGAATGGTTTCAAATGATTCGGGCGGCAAACATACAAAAAGGCTCTTTGTATTAATGATCATTTCTTTAATTCATTGATTGCACATGATTTCTTAACTATATGCCATTAATATCATTCAAAAAACGACTAAATTCCAAGAAGATAGCATTAAAACCATAGTTGACTTGATTACATGATGAATTAATATGGAAATAACAGGCACTTATAAGCAACTTTTGCTAATTTGATTAGCTTTGTCCCCCCCATATTATTAAAGAAAAGACAATAAGCACTAGACTATACACCATGCGATCAAAAAAAACGCTATTATTTATCCTCAGCCTCTTTTTACCATTCCTCACTTTTGCTCAAACAGGGACAGTGAAAGGAATTGTAACTGATGAAGGCAACCACCCTGTTAATGGTGCCAGAATTTCAATTCAGTCTACCGGACATTCTACCACAACTGACTCTACCGGAGCTTTTATTCTGAAAGACGTTCCTTATGGAACCCAAAAACTGGAAATTACAAAAGAAAGAATTGCCACAACCGCAAAAGATGTGAAAGTGGATGCTCCTGAAATGACAGTAGCCATTAGTATTGGCGACCAGGCTACAGAAGGCATTCTCTCGAATTCAGAAAGTATTCCTACAGTTTCCCTGAATGAAGAGGAACTGAAAGAATCTTCGTCTCCCTCCGTTGCAAGTGTACTCACTGCATCAAGGGATGCTTTCGTTTCTGCAACTTCCTTTGTTTTCAGTGCCGCGCGCTTCAGAATTCGCGGGTACGACGATGAGAATTTTTACACATTGATGAATACTGCTCCAATGAACGATATGGTTACAGGTCGTAATCTCTACTCTTCATGGACTGGTCTGAACGATGTGATGAGAAGTCGTGAATCGACGTTTGGACTTGCTCCAGCTACTTATTCGTTTGGAGCACTTGGAGGAGTTTCAAGTATCGACAGCCGTGCTTCGCACCAACGCAAACAATTCCAGATCTCTTGTTCTCTCTCGAATCGCTCTTACGATAATCGTGTAATGGCAACTTGGGGCCCTGGAATCATGAAAGGTGGATGGGCTGTTTCATTATCGTATTCCAGACGTTGGGCTGACGAAGGATATTCAAAAGGTTCATTCTATGATGGACATTCTTATTTTCTTTCTGTTGAAAAAATCATCAACAGCAAACACTCACTCACATTAACAGGATTCGGTGCGATGACCAAAAACGGTCGTTCGGCCCCTTCTACAAAGGAGATGATGACCCTTGCTGATGATCATTATTACAATCCGAACTGGGGCTATCAAAATGGCAAAGTTCGTAATGCTGTTGTTGGCGATGCGCATCAGCCGGTTGGTATTCTTACTCACGAATGGAAAATCAATGAAAAATCTTCTCTGGAAACTGCTGTTTCGTATCAGACAGGCCTGAGTAAAGTATCCGGCCTTGATTGGTACAACGCAGAAGATCCGCGCCCGGATTATTACCGTTACCTCCCAAGTTTTGATCCGAATTATGGTGAAGATCCCGCAAGCTTTGCTATTTATTCCGAGCAGTTAAGGAATCTCTTAAAGAGTAATGAAGCATTGCGCCAGATTCAATGGGATAAATTGTACGAAGCAAACCAATTGCACGATACCACTATCAATGGCACAACCGGAAAATGGGCGAAATATGTTGTTCAGGATCGTGTGATTGATACGAAACGTGCAAACTTCAATACAATTTACAATCGTGTGATCAATGATCACCTGGTTTTCAATGGTGGCGCGACTTACCAGAGTCAGACATCTGAATATTACAAAGAAGTAAAAGATCTTCTCGGTGCTGATTTCTTCACAGATTTTAATCAGTTTGCCCAACAGGCAAATCCATTGGATCCAAATGC
This sequence comes from Bacteroidota bacterium, assembly GCA_016720655.1. Classification (GTDB taxonomy): domain Bacteria; phylum Bacteroidota; class Bacteroidia; order AKYH767-A; family 2013-40CM-41-45; genus JADKJP01. Next base: position 399,394 of record JADKKE010000032.1, on the reverse strand, counting down.
CAATCAAAACGATTTGAACAATCCGAATCGTACTCTTCGCGAAGGTGATAAATATGGCTACGGCTACACAGCACACATCAACAAAGCTTCCGTTTGGGGACAAGGTGTTTTCACTTATAACCGTGTCGACTTCTTCGTTGCTCTGAATTTTTCAAATACAGGATTTTATCGTACAGGGAATGTAAAGAATGGTGTTTTCGCCAATTCTTCCTTCGGTGATTCAGAAAAGAAAAGTTTCTTCAATTATGCTGCCAAGGCTGGTGTTACATACAAAGCAAACGGCAGAAACTACTTCTTTGTGAATGTAGAAAACCTGACACGCGCACCTTTGTTTGACAATGCTTTCATCTCTCCGCGTACACGGAATACTCTGGCAAATGATCTTAAAAGCGAAACCATCATCTCTACAGAAGGTGGTTACCTGATGAAGTCGCCCCGACTGAAAGGTAAAGTGGTCGGTTATTTGACACAATATACTGACGGTACCGATACACGCAGCTTCTACGACGACGATTACCGTACGTTTGTAAACTATACACTCACAGGCATCGACAAACGTCACGTTGGAATTGAAATTGCTGCAGATGCAACACTTGGAAAAGGATTCAGTGCAAATGCTGTTGCTTCCGTCGGACAGTTCTTTTATTCTTCTCGTCCGCTCGCTACCACAACGCAGGATAACAAAGACACACTCCTGGGAACCAATGAAACTTTATATCTCGAAAACATCCGTCTTGGTGGCGGACCACAAAGTGCTTATACCATTGGTTTGAATTACCGTTCAAAACGTTTTTGGTTTGTAAACATCAACTTCAACTACTTCGATGAAATTTTTATCGATGCGAATCCACGCCGACGTACTGTTTCTTCACTGGATTTAGTGGATGCAGGTTCTACAACATGGCAGCAAATTCTCCAGCAGGAAAAAGTTGATGGACAATTTACAATGGATGCTTCTGCAGGCTGGTCATGGAGAATGAACAACAAATTCAAATCCCTGAAACGTCCATCGTATTTGGTACTTAATTTTGGTGTTACCAATATCTTAAACAATCAGGATCTGGTGAATGGCGGATATGAGTACAGCCGCTTTGACACACAAGAACAAAAGATGTTAACAAGTTCCCAAGCAAGTACATGTACAGTTACGGCACAACCTATTTTGCCAATTTAACTTTACGTTTCAATTAATCCATTCGAAAAACAATTAAGAAATCATATCTCATGACAAAAATGAAAAGATTCACCAGCATTCTCCGCTTGTTTATTCTGATTGGCCTTACTGCGGCAACGTTTTCTTCCTGTGTGAAGAAAGAATACGATGAGCCTGACACTGCAAACATGGACCCTACTGATCTCGTAGTCACTCATACTCTTGATCAATTTCAAAACCTGGCTACAGGTCCAATTCCTGTACTCATCACTACAGACATTATCCTTTCGGGTATTGTAATTGCCGATGACGAGTCCGGAAATTTCTACAAAGAAATTATTATCCAGGATTCTACCGGAGGCTTGAGTATCAGTGTTGATATTTCGAATTTCTATACAGAATATCCGGTTGGTCGTCGCCTATTCGTGAAAGCAAAAGGTCTCTACCTTGCTGATGACGGCGATGGTAATTTCCAGATCGGTGTAAAAGACAACAACACTATCGGTCGCATTCCTTCCACTCTCGTTGGTCAATACGTAGTGAAAGGCAAATGGGGAATTCCGGTTACGCCATTGAGCTATACACTCAGCAGTTTGGGAAATGCTCCATCCAACGTACTTGTAAAAATCAGTGGCGTTGAATTTGTGACCGCAGATGCAGGAATCTCTTATGCTGATGCGATTAACCTGATCTCTAAAAACAGAGTTGTAGAAGACTGTTCAACTCCTGCCAATACAGTTAAAATGTACAACAGTGGCTATTCTAAATTTGCCGCTGAAATAACACCATCCGGAAACGGTACAATTGTGTGTGTGAACAAATATTACAATGGCAATCCTGAATTGATCATCCGCGATCCTAGAGATGTGGTGATGAATGACATTCGTTGCGATGGCACAACAGGTGCATTGACACAAATGCCGATTGACAGTCTGCGCATGCTGTACACAGGTGCAACAACTACCTGTCCTACCGGCCGTAAAATTAAAGGCATTGTTATTTCTGATCTTGTGAACAAGAACATTGATCCGAAGAACATGGTCATCCAGGATGGAAATGCCGGAATCGTGGTTCGTTTCACTGCAGCTCATACGTTCGCTATGGGTGCAGAAGTTGAGGTGAGAGTATCCGGACAGGAATTGTCAGAGTACAATGGTTTGCTCGAAGTAAATTATGTGGATCTGGGAAATGCTGTTCAAACAGGAACAGGCACAATCACTCCACGTGTTGCAACAGTAACTGCAATTCTCGCTAACCTTCAGGCCTGGGAGTCTACTCTCATCACAGTTCAGGCGGCAACAGCTTCCGGCTCTACCAGCTACAGCGGTTCCAATACACTCAATGATGGAACGGGTGCAATGACTTTGTATACACGCAGTCTGGCTACATTTTCTGCCAGTGCATTACCTGCAGGTCCTATGAGCTACACTGGTTTTCTTTCAGAATACACAGGATCTTCAGCAGTGCCTGCTCAGTTGAGCATCCGTACTTTGTCTGACGTTCAATAAGACAAACTCAATTTTTTAAAAAAGCCCTGTGGAATTTCCACAGGGCTTTTTTTATGGATAAAGTAGAATTCTCTTCCGCACTATTGCAATTTGAGAATTTCGACAAAGAGAAGATGTACTTTTCGTCATCTAGGTCAGCATCGTCAATTATTTTCCTCAAAATAAATTTGTTTCTCAATCCTTCCCGAGGTAATTCTTTACCACCTCCCCAAACTCAATCGGATTCTCCGCATGCACCCAATGTCCAGCATCCTTCACGGTGACAATCATGACACGGGTAAACAACTGCCTGATTTCCGTTTCATCTGTTTGCGAAATGTAACCGGAACGCTGACCGCGGATAAAAAGTGTGGGTACATCTATTGGTGCGGATGGCTGAAAAGCTTTTCCAATGTTGTCAATATTTTTTTCTATCGCTGAGAGGTAAAACCTCCAGTCCAGTTTTTGTTCTTCATTCCAGTATAAATTTTTGAGCAAAAATTGCAAAGTCGCTTCGTCGTGAATGGATATGCGCAATTGTTCCTCCACTTCTTTTCGGCCGCTTGCATTTTCTGGTTGTGCGGAATGGAGTGCCGACAAGACCGATTGATGATGCGGAGCATAATAACGCGGGGCGATGTCGGCGATAATCAATTTCTCAAGACGCTCCGGATATGTATCCGCGAAAAACATAGCGACTTTTCCACCCATGGAGTGTCCGAGTAAAATGACTTTTGCCAATCCTTCATCATCCATCAGTTCACGTACATCCTCCGCCATGCTTTCGTAAGAGAAGTCATCGCTGTGCGGACTCCTTCCGTGATTTCTTAAATCAATCGCATAACAACAGAATCCTATGGAGGAAAAATATTTTGAAAAACTATTCCAATTGTCTCCCAATCCAAATAATCCGTGGAGAATGAAAAGCGCTTTGCCTTCCCCTGTTTTTTTGAAAAATAATTTCATGCGATTATTAAACAAATATGCATTTAGCTTTTTAAACAGCGCAGGTACATTTGCACCGTATTTTCCAAACCGAAGTACAGGGCATCCGAAATCAAGGCATGACCGATTGAAACCTCCAGCAAACCGCTGACTTCAGTGCGGAAGTAGCGCAGGTTATCAAGGTTGAGATCATGACCGGCATTGAGTCCGAGGCCAACACGTGCAGCTGCTTTCGATGCATGAACATATACATCCACAGCCTTACCCGGATGATACGGGAATTCGCTCGCGTAATTTTCAGTGTACAATTCAATACGGTCTGTTCCCGTCCCGGCCGCCAATTCCACCAACTTCTCCACCGGCGCAAGAAACAGGGAAGTTCTCACACCGAAACTTTTCAATTCGGAGACGATATCTGTAAGAAAAGATTGGTTTGTTTCAGTATCCCATCCCGCGTTAGAAGTAAGTACATCCGGAGGATCGGGAACCAATGTAACCTGGTCAGGACGGATTTCACGAATGAGATCTAAAAAATCACGCGAAGGATATCCCTCAATATTGAACTCCGTTTTCACAATTTCCTTTAAAGCATAAACATCTTTTCTCCGGATATGACGTTCATCAGGACGGGGATGCACTGTAATTCCTTCGGCACCGAAACGTTCAATGTCAGCAGCAACTTTTAGCAAATCCGGAACATTCCCTCCCCTTGCATTTCGTAAGGTGGCTATTTTGTTGATATTGACGCTAAGTCGGGTTTTTGAGATCATCACAAAATTGTAAGAAGAAGCCAAAATTACAACAAAAGATTTAGCCTCCCGTTCGAATACTAAATGTAATCCAAATGTCTTTTTATCTTGCACATTATTCTTAAATCTTTCCAAAACCCATTCTGGCAAGGCTTTTGAAGTGTAATAAATGAAAATATGTATGTTTGCACCCCGCTAAACCTTAGGGTTTGGTTTTCCGTAAAAAACACCAATGATTGCCAAAGATCTCATTAACGATTCTTTCCCTCCACTCAAACTGAGCGACAGTGGATTGAAGGCTATTAACTGGATGGAAGAGTTCCGACTGGAACACTTGCCATTGGTTGACAGCGTAAATTATATCGGCCTGGCATCCGAAGAAGATATTCTGAAATTAAGTGCACTCGATCAACCTTTAGCAAATCATAATCTACCACTCATCCGCCCTTTTGTCCGTTACAACCAACCTGTGTTTGAAGTAGTGAAGTTGATTTCAAAAGACAAACTCACCATCGTTCCTGTTCTCGATGCAGCAGATCATTACATCGGACTGGTTACTCTCCAGGATATCCTGAAACATTATTCCGAAAGTGGAATTTTTGAAGATGCAAACGGTGTGCTTGTGCTGGAAGTCGGCGCAAAAAGTTATAGCCTCAGCGAAATTGCACACATCATCGAATCTGAGGATGGAAAAATTATAAGCTCCTACATCACTCCGAATCCGGAGAATGAAACTATTGACATCACGATTAAAATCAATCAACGTGAACTCTCCCGCATCCTTGCTTCTTTTAGCCGTCATGGTTATTTTGTAAAAGAGCATTATCACCAGAATGAGTTCATGGATGATATCAAATCACGGTACGATTCCCTGATGAATTACCTTGGCATTTAATCCTGAACGATGCGTGCAACCATGAAACTCAAATGGTTCTTGTTTGCATTTCTCTTGCTAAGCATTCCTGCAGCTGCACAAATTTCCCCGGTCGCAACATTTACAGATTCGCTTTCAACAAGCGATTCTTCGGAAGTGGAGATTGTGGATGTCGTTCTCATCGGAAATAAAATTACCCGTGAACACATTCTCCTGCGTGAACTGACATTCCGTAAACACGACACAATTCCTGTGTACGATGTCGAAAAACGATTTCGACGGAGTGAAGAAAATCTGCTGAATACTTCCCTCTTTAATTCCGCACGAATAACCTGGCTGCGTGAAGGCCGGGAACTTCGTGTGTACATCATCGTTGCTGAACGCTGGTATATTTTCCCCTTACCTGTTTTTGAACTGGCAGAAAGAAATTTCAATGTGTGGTGGGAAACAAAAGATCTTTCTCGAATTGTATATGGAGGAATTCTAAACTGGAATAATTTCAGAGGTCGCAATGAAGTGCTGGCTGCTTCCATACGCCTTGGCTATACCCAACGCATCAGTTTTTATTACAACATCCCGTATATCAACAAAAAACAAAACGCGGGCCTTTCTGTTTCATTTTCGTATGCACGAAATCACCAGGTAGGTTTCAAGACACTAAAAAATGCAACAGTCTATTACAAAGACGAAGAAGAGTATGCCCGGAAGGAATACGGAGGTTCCGTGCAATACATTTACCGTGACGGATTGTATGAAACTCATGCAGCTGAAATTGGCTACCGGGAAGCACAGATCCAGGATACAGTCTCCCTCTTGAATACCGATTATTTTGGTGCAGGACGATCTCAAATCCGCTATTCCACTTTTCGTTATTTCTTCAAGTCCGACCATCGCGATCTTGTTGCCTATCCTTTGAAAGGCCGGTACATGGATCTCGAATTGAACCAGAAAGGTTTTGGCTTTCTTAAAGATGATATCAACTATTTTTCAGTTACAGCGCGTTACCGGAAGCACTGGAAATTGTCGGAGCGCTTTTATTTCGCCGGTGGATTGACCGGCATGTATTCGCCCAACAAAACAATTCCATACTTTTTATACAGAGGACTGGGTTATGGGAAAGAATTTCTGAGAGGGTATGAGTATTACGTTATCGACGGTCAACAATTCGCTTTGCTTAAAACGAATTTGAAATTCCAGCTGCTCCGTACACATTCTGTTCATGCTTCTTTTATTCCACTCACCAAGTTCAATACAATTCCCTATGCATTCTATCTGAATTTTTACGGAGATGCCGGTTATGTGAAAGATCCATTGTATTCCACTGGCAATCCCCTGGCCAACAGTTTGCTTTACAGTTATGGAACCGGATTGGACTTCGTTACGTATTATGACATAGTATTTCGATTTGAATATTCGATAAACAAATTAGGAGAATCAGGATTTTTTCTTCATTTTACTGCTCCGATCTGACCTGCCTGATCGGCAAAACAATTCAACCTCAATGAACATTGCCATCTATGGCCGCCCGGTAAATCTTAACCAGATAGAACTGGCGGAAACATTGGTAAAACTGCTCATACAATCCGGGCACCGTGTAGTCTTGCATTCTGACTATTATGTTTTTCTGAAACAACATCTTCCGCTGGAACCAAAGATGCCGGTCTTTACCAGCCATGAGGAAATTTCGAGCGACATCGATTTTCTCTTCAGTATTGGTGGCGACGGGACTTTATTGGATACTGTTTCGTTGGTGAAAGATTCGAAAATTCCTGTTGTCGGTGTGAATGCAGGCCGACTGGGTTTCCTCTCAAGTGTTTCCAGGGAAAACCTTGAATTTGCAATTGATAGTCTGGCAAAAGGACATTATTCAACAGACGCAAGAACCCTGCTCCGTGTTGAATCCAACTTCCCGATTTTTGAAGGACAGAATATCGCCCTCAACGAATTCACCATTCATAAAAAAGAAACGTCATCGATGATCACCATTCATACCTACCTGAATGGCGAATACCTCAATTCTTATTGGGCCGACGGGATAATGATTTCTACACCCACCGGCTCAACCGGATATTCCTTAAGCTGCGGCGGACCTATTATTGTCCCGCAGTCTGAAAGTTTTGTCATCACTCCAATCGCGCCTCACAACCTGAATGTGAGACCTATTGTGGTTTCTGACAAAAATGTGATTTCCCTGGAAGTGGAAGGTCGCAGCCAGCATTTCATGGCAACACTCGATTCCCGGTCCGTCACAATTGATTCCGGTTACCAGCTCGCTGTACGAAAAGAAACATATTGCATTAATCTGGTCCGATTGAGTAATGAAAACTTCCTGAACACGCTTAGAAAAAAACTAAATTGGGGATTGGACACGAGAAATTAATGCTTTCTTCGCTAAATTTCGCTTATATTTTAGGGGAATCGGAACATTTAAGTTCGTGCTGCCCGTATAATGTATCATATTTTTTAATTACTATATTTGCCGAGTACTGTCTGACCGCATGAAGAAAATTGTACTTCTAATTTTAACAGCTCTGTTGCTGGCACCGGCAATTTCTGAGGCCCAACGCTGGAAACGTCAACGCTACGAGTTCAGTTTCGGGCTTGGAATCAGCAATTTCCTTGGGGAATTGGGTGGAGCAAACCAAATCGGCACCAACTATTTCCGTGACCTCGAATGGTCATTAACACGAATGGCGGCTTCTGTCGGACTCCGCTACAAACTCAGCAATTACTTTGCTTTGAAATCGCACCTGACCTATGGTCGTATCACCGGTGACGATAAACTCACGACTGAATATTTCAGAAACTACCGCAACCTGAATTTTTTCTCTGACATCTACGAATTCAATGTGAATTTTGAAGGCGCTTTCCAGCAGGAACAGGTTGGTCACCGTTACCGCTTAAGAAAAGTAAGAGGAATGAAAGGATATGAATTGTATACCTATGCTTTTGTTGGTGTGGGTGTCTTTTATTTTGACCCGAAAACCACTTACAAAGGAACTACCATCCGTTTACAACCACTTGGAACAGAAGGCCAGGGCCTCATTCCTTCTCGGAACAGATATTCTCTTGTTCAGCTTTGTATCCCTGTTGGTATCGGATTTAAATACACCATCGACCGCACCTGGGGCGTCGGACTTGAATTGGGTATCCGTAAAACATTTACTGATTACATCGATGATGTAAGTACCACTTACTTCGATTTTAATAATTACCCAAATGCGAACCAGGATGCTGCTGCTTTATCGGATCGCTCGAATCAAAGTGATCCTGTAGTTACAACTCCCGGCGAACAGCGTGGTGACCCAAGAGATAAGGATTCCTACATGTTTGGAATTTTCAGTATTAACTATAAGCTTAAGAACGGTCGTAATAATTTACCTCGTTTTTAAACCCAGCCTGAGAATTTTTCAGGGTTTCATCCGTTGAAGCAATCTACACCCGAAACCGGGTTTCCCTTCATGAGCTTTACGCGATTTCTCATCATCCTCCCTCTTGTTCTATGTCTGTCCGGCACATCCAGCTACGGACAATACAATGAATTCGGGATTCAGCTTGGTGTTGCGAATTATAAGGGAGAATTGTCTCCGCATACTTTCAATACAGACTTCATTCATCCTGCTTTCGGTGCATTTTATCGGCATAACTGGAACAGGCACTGGAGCTGGAAACTGGAATTAAATTATGGACGCATTTCAGGTGATGATGCCAAAGCAAAAACAGGTTTTGAACTCGACAGAAATTTGTCCTTCCAATCCAATGTCCTAGAATTATCTCCTCAGATCGAATTTAATTTTTTTCCCTATGAAACAGGGAATGCCGATTATCCTTTCACGCCTTATGTTTTCACAGGAATCGCAGTCTTTCATTTCAATCCGAAGGCCGATTTGAATGGAGAACTGTTTGAATTGCAACCTCTGGGAACAGAAGGTCAGGGCTCAAACGGGAAGAAAACATACAAACGAATTCAGCTCGCGATTCCAATTGGTGGTGGAATTAAAATTACCGGACATGGAAGATTGGGAGTCGGAATTGAAGTTGGAGCACGTCGCACCTACACGGATTACCTCGATGATGTGAGCACAACTTATCCGGATATGCCTACGCTATTCGCTAACAGTGGTCCTGTTGCTGTGGCATTGTCAGACCGATCTTATTCGCGTGCCGACACATCCAATCATGTCCCTGTTTTTCAAAAGCAAAGAGGAAATTCGAAAGATAAAGACTGGTATATTTTTGCCGGAATCACCATTTATGTAAGGCTCACAAGTCTTCAAAAAGACATCTGCAGACCATTCCGAATGCGTCGGTATTGATTTATTTAATCAAATGAGCAATACCGTTCATTTTTGATGATAAAAAACCTGTTTTTATAAGTTTTTAACACATTTTATCTTTTCGCTTTCGAAGGATTTCACCCCTCTTTTTACCTATTTTAATTAACTTGCGCCGCTTTTCATTATTGGCGAATGAGCCTCAAAGACAAAATAATTACAGAAAAACTTCCGTTGCACATTGCAGTCATTATGGACGGCAATGGTCGCTGGGCTCAGAAACAAGGACAAGTCCGTGTTTTTGGTCATCAGAATGGCGTCAAAGCTGTTCGTGATACCACAGAAGCTGCAGCCGAAATCGGAATTAAATTTCTGACACTCTATGCTTTCTCCACGGAAAATTGGAATCGTCCCCGGGAAGAAGTGGATGCATTGATGGAACTACTCATCCACACCATCAATCAGGAGAAAGAAACATTGAACAAAAACAATATTCGCCTGCAAGCGATTGGTGATCTTCAATCGCTCCCCGGCAACTGTTATAATGAATTGCAGGAAGCAATAGCAGAGACAGCCAAGAATACCAGAATGACATTGATACTCGCATTGAGTTACAGTTCAAAATGGGAACTCACCAATGCCATGCGACAATTGGCGAAACAGGTTGAAGAAGGAAAAATAAAAGCAGAAAAGATCGATGAGCAAATGATTGCCTCAAATCTCAATACTGCCGGAATTCCGGATCCTGAATTGTTGATCCGCACAAGCGGCGAACACCGCATCAGTAATTTTTTGCTCTGGCAAATCGCCTATGCAGAATTGTATTTCACAGACAAACTCTGGCCGGAATTTGGCAAAGAAGATTTGTACGAAGCATTGATTGACTACCAAAACCGCGAACGTCGGTTTGGACTTGTTAGTGAACAATTACCTAAATGATATCTTGTAATACCCAATGATGAAACGAATTCTTTTTACTGTTCTCCTTTCCATTTCTATTCTATCGACTTACGCACAGGTTCAATTGGGTGGAGACAGCCTCATTGTGGATTACGGAAATCCAAAACAATTTGTAATCGGTGGTGTACTCGTTACCGGTACACAATACCTGGACGAAGGCGTGCTGATCAACCTTTCTGGTCTGGTGGTCGGAGATACCATCGAAATTCCTGGCGACAAAACAACCAAAGCAATCACCAATCTCTGGAAGCAGGGTTTGTTTTCTGATGTAAAAGTTGTTTCGACAAGGACATTGGGTCAAACCATATTTCTCGAGCTCCGCCTGCAGGAACGCCCACGTCTTTCAAAGTTTTCTTTCAAAGGCGTGAGTAAATCCGAAGCTGATAAGATCCGCGAAAAAATTAAACTCGAAAGAGATAAAGTCGTCACGGAAAATGTCATTGCTGCAACACAGAATACTGTAAAGAATTTTTATATCGATAAAGGATATCTGAATTCCGTTGTCACCATTCATGAAATCAAAGATACCAGCTACGCAAACCGTGAAATTCTTGAAATTGTTGTAGACAAAAAAAGCAAAGTAAAGATTCACAGAATTTATATCGATGGAAATACTGCCTTCAAAGACGGCAAACTAAAACGTGCAATGAAGGATACCAAGGAAAAGCGTTGGTATAAAATTTTCACTTCTTCCAAATTCCTCGATGAAAAATATCAGGAAGACAAAACCAAACTCATCGCCAAATATGCCGATAAAGGATACCGTGATGCGGCTATCGTTTTTGATACTGTTTACGCGCACGATGACCGCACATTAGACATCCGAATTAAAGTGGATGAAGGTCATCAGTATTTCTTCCGTGAAATTACCTGGGTTGGAAATACGAAACATACTTCCCAGGAGTTGAACAGCATTCTTGGAATTAAAAAAGGAGATATCTACGATCAGAGCATTCTCGACCAGCGCTTATTCATGAGCCAGAATAGCCGGGATGTGAGTTCTTTATACATGGATGACGGATATTTGTTTTTTTCCGTAACACCTGTTGAGATCAATGTGGAATCCGACAGTATCGATCTTGAAATGCGTATTTATGAAGGCAAACAAGCCCGTATAAACAAGGTCACAGTCGTCGGGAACACAAAGACGAATGATCGGGTAATCATGAGAGAAATCCGTACCAAACCCGGACAACTCTTCAGTCGTGAAAATATTATTCGTACACAAAGGGAACTGGCGCAACTTGGATATTTCGATCAGGAAAAACTCGGCGTAAATCCAAAACCAAATCCTGCTGATGGAACCGTAGATATCGAATATACTGTCGAAGAAAAACCTTCTGATCAATTGGAATTATCGGGGGGTTACGGAGCCAATCAGCTTGTTGGAACACTGGGCCTTTCCTTCAATAATTTCTCGGCACGGAACACCTTCAGAAAAGGGGCCTGGCGTCCTTTGCCTTCCGGTGACGGACAGCGTCTGAGTTTGCGTGGGCAAACGAATGGCAAATACTACCAATCGTATAATGTATCCTTCACAGAGCCCTACCTCGGCGGGAAAAAACCGAATTCCTTCAGCATTTCTGTTTTTCATTCTATTCAGTCGAATGGATATTCCAAAGAAAATCCGCTGCGCCAATCCATCACTATTACCGGTGCATCTGTCGGCCTGGGAAAACGTTTGAAAAAACCGGATGATTTTTTCTCTATCTATCATGAAATCAATTATCAATATTATGTATTGAAAAATTATGGAAGTACATTCCTCTTCAGCGACGGGGTTGCTAACAACCTCAGCTTCCAGGAAACTATTTCCAGAAATTCTATCGATGCTCCTATCTATCCGAGAAGCGGATCACAACTTTCCCTGACGGCACAGTTTACTCCTCCCTACTCTTTGTTCAGCAAAAAGAATTTCAAAACAGCTTCGGATAACGAGAAATACAAATTCATCGAATATCACAAATGGAAATTCTCCTCTTTGTGGTTTACACGAATTGCAGGCAACCTTGTCTTGCATACAAAAATCCAATACGGATTTCTTGGTTTGTACAATCGTGATATCGGTGCTTCTCCTTTTGAACGCTTCTATGTGGGTGGTGATGGTTTATCAGGCTATGCATTGGATGGAAGAGAAATCATTGCTTTGCGTGGGTATATCAACAATTCACTCAGCCCCAAGAATGCTTATGGCAATAACATTGGTGGCACAATCTTTGACAAATACACCTTAGAACTCCGCTATCCATTATCCTTGAATCCTTCTGCTACCATTTACATTTTGGGCTTTGCCGAAGGAGGAAACTCCTGGTTGAAGTTCAACGAATTCAATCCATTCAGTGCGAAGCGTTCATTGGGAGGCGGTATCCGTATTTTCCTTCCTGTATTCGGGCTGCTCGGACTGGATTGGGGATATGGTTTCGATAAGATTCCAAATGACCCAAATGCGAATGGACCACAATTCCATTTCTCAATTGGTCAACAATTTTAAATTCATACATTTGCAACCCTTAAATAAAAAAGAAACCGCCATGAAAAAGGCCTTCTCATCCCGCGCTCTCTTTGCAGCATTTACTATTCTTCTCTGCTTCGCGTTCTCTACCTCACAAGCTCAGAAGTATGCATACGTAAATACCGCTTATATCCTCGACAACATCCCGGATTACAAAAATGCTCAACAGCAACTGGATAATTTGTCGATTCAATGGCAAAAAGAAATAGAAGACAAGTATGCCATCATCGACAAACTGTACAAAGCCTATCAGGCGGAACAGGTTTTGTTGACTGAAGAAATGAAAAAACGTCGTCAGGATGAAATCACACAGAAAGAAAAGGATGTAAAAGATCTTCAGAAACAACGTTTCGGTTATGAAGGTGACTTGTTCAAGAAAAAACAAGAAATGGTAAAACCCATTCAGGATAAAATTTACAATGCAGTAAAAAAGCTTGCAACAGACCAGAGTTATGCAGTCATTTTTGACAAATCAGGTGACTTGATTATGTTGTATGCAAATCCCAAATACGACAAGAGTGACGACATCCTTCTTGCTTTAGGATTCAAACCTGCTAAAAAAGAAAGCGGTTCCGGAGCTGCAAAATCAGGCGGAGATACCTCGACTCCTGCCAGCCCTGACAGAGCACCTTCAAAAACCGATGAGCCTAAGAAATAATTTCCAAACTAACCATAGAAAATAAAATGATGAAAAAATCACTGGTGCTTGCTCTTGTTGCCGTCCTTATGACCGGTATTACAGCATTTGCACAAACTCTTAAATTTGGCCATATCGATTCCGGACAACTGATCCAAATGATGCCGCAAACAAAACAAGCTGACAGTGCTCTGAAAAAATTCGGCGAGTCACTAGATTCACAACTCAAAGGAATGACTGTCGAATACCAGACCAAACTTCAGTCGTATCAGTCCAAAGCGGATTCAATGCCTGAAGCAATTCGGACAACCAAAGAAAAAGAACTGACTGATCTCGGAAACCGAATTCAGGATTTTCAACAGACTGCACAGGAATCTATTCAGAAAAAGAAAGAGGAACTGTACGGACCTATACTGAAAAAGGCTGAGGATGCAATCAAAGATATCGCTAAGGAAAAAGCATATTCCTATATTTTTGATACCAGTTTGGGTAGTGTGATTTTTGCACAAGAAAGTGACAACATCATGCCTCTTGTAAAAACACGATTGGGCATCAAATAATTCTAAGAAATTTTTTTTTTACCACACCTGATTACCGGTGTGGTTTTTTTTTGCCTTCTGTTTTTCTGGTCTTAGAAATCAACTTCAAGAAGAACAGGGCAATGATCACTGTGCCTTGCATCCGGCAATAAGACTGAACGCATCAGACTACTCTCTAAAGATTTTGTTGCAAATTGATAATCGATACGCCATCCAAGGTTTTTACTCCGTGCATTCGCCCTGAAACTCCACCACGTATATTGATGCGCTTCTTTGTTGAAATGACGAAATGTATCCACCATATCCGTTTTCAAAAAATCATCCATCCATGCTCTTTCCTCAGGCAAGAAGCCGGAGCTGTTCGCATTGCTGACAGGATTGTGAATGTCTATCGCCTTGTGACAAATATTGAAATCACCGGCTAATATCAAATTTGGTCTTTTCTTTTTAAGTTTCTTGATGTAAGGTCCAAAGGACGCAAGCCATTTCATCTTGAATGCCTGTCTCTCTTCACCACTTGAACCGGATGGTGCATATACGCTCAGAACTGAAATGTCCCCAAAATCCGCCCGTATCACCCGTCCTTCGTCATCAGATTCCGGGATTCCGGTACCATACTCCACATGCGTTGGCTTCACCCGGCTGTAAATGGCAACTCCGCTATACCCTTTCTTCGCGGCGGGAAACCAATAGTGATAATACCCCTCGGAATCAAAAAAAGAGACGTCAACCTGGTCTTGCATGGCTTTTAATTCCTGTACACAAATGATGTCGGGTTGAACGGACTGGATCCATTCTCCAAGCCCTTTGTTTAGAGCTGAACGGATTCCGTTTACGTTGTAGGAGATGATTCTTTTCATAGCTGCTTCAAACATAGTGAAAAATGGATTTCATTCCTTTCATCGAGAATACATCTTCCATTTTTACGTTAATATCTTGCTTTGCTCATAGGCATGAAAGCTCCCGAATCTCTTACATTTACGGACATATACATTCCATTTTATTCCCTCTGATGCGGAAATTTTTATTGTTTTCCGTTGTGTTTTTTATGACTCTGCACGCGGGTGCGCAATCGCTCAGTAATCTGCGTAGCCGACCGCTCGGTACAGACATGGATACAGTTCTGATTGATACACTCAGTCTGGTTCCGAATTCCTTTTACCTCATCAATTCTAAAAACCAACTCATCGATACATCCGCATATGGAATTGATGAAATAAGCGGCACTTTATTCTGGAAGAAAAACTCAGCCGCTTTTAACAGGATTCAAAACGACAGCATTATAGCATTCTATCGTGTGCTATCGTTTTTACTCGGCGAAAATGTGCATCATAAAAGTCTCCAGGAAATTGTAAAAGCCTCGGGGCAAAATCCATTCTATTACAATGCATCACAGCAACAGCCTGATTTTTTCAGGATCTCCGGTCTCACACGATCAGGAAGCATTTCCAGGGGTATCACTTTCGGCAACAATCAGGATGTCTTTGTAAACAGCAGCCTGAATCTTCAACTCGCCGGTAAACTGAGTGACAATGTCGAAATTTTAGCCGCTATTACCGATGAAAATATCCCGATTCAACCGGAAGGAAATACACAGCAACTTCAGGATTTCGATAAAGTATTTATCCAGCTGTCCAATCAAAACAGCAAACTCATCGCCGGAGATTTCGAACTCCGGAGGCCGGATAGTTATTTTATGAATTTTTTCAAAAAAGGCCAGGGTGGTTTCTTTACTACCTCACTGGATTTGAATCAACATCCTGACTCATTAAAAAAAAGGATCATGCGTGTGGGTGCAAGCCTTGCAGTTTCGAAAGGGAAATTTGCAAAAAATACAATTGCTCCACTCGAAGGAAATCAAGGTCCTTATAAGCTGCAGGGAAGCAGCGGCGAGTCGTATATCATCGTGCTGTCCGGAACCGAAAAAGTGTACATGGATGGACGCCTGCTCACCCGGGGAATGTCGAACGATTATATCATCGATTACAACATCGCAGAAATTACATTTACTACCCGAAGAATCATCACTAAAGATTCTCGCATTGTCGTAGAATTTGAATATTCGGATAAAAACTATGCCCGTTCCCTCCTCTATTTCAACAATGAGTTTGAAAGTAACCGCTTGAAATTAAAATTGAATGTTTACTCCGAGCAGGACAGCAAGAACCAACCCTTGTTGTTGGAACTCGATAGCGCAAGGAAAGCACTGATGGCTTCCGTGGGAGACAATACACAACTGGCCTATTTTCCTACAGCCGATAGCGTAGAATTCAATTCAAATGTTGTTTTGTATCAGAAGAAAGATACCACAACCGCGAACGGTACTTATTCTATTTTTCTCTATTCCACAATTACGGATAGTGCCCGCTGGCAGGTCACATTTTCTGATGTCGGGTTCAACAAAGGAGATTATGTTCAGGATGTAAATTCAGCCAATGGAAGGGTGTTTAAGTGGATCGAACCGATCAATTCCATTCCTCAGGGAAATTTCGCCCCTGTCGCATTACTGATCACTCCGAAAAAACAACAACTGGTAACGCTTGGCGCGGATTATATTTTCAACAAACGAAATAAAATAAGCGTTGAAACTGCACTCAGCAACAACGATATAAATTTATTTTCGAAAATGGACAAAGCGAATGATGCGGGGTATGCTGTAAATATGAAATATCAAAACCTCGCACCTTTATCGCATGATACACTGAACGGATGGTTACTTTCCAATCAGTTGAGCTACGAATATTCCGGAAAAAATTTCCGTCCGGTGGAACGCTATCGAAATGTAGAATTCGAACGCGATTGGAATCTTGGAACAGCAACAATAATCAATGACGAACATATCGCCGGTTTTCAGACTTCTCTCATTAAACCCGGGCTTGGAAATCTAACCTATCAATTAAAATCGTATCAGAAAGGAAGTGGATACAAGGGCTGGATGAACTCTGCTTCTACCCGATTGCAAGCAAGAAAGTATTCTGTTTCCGGAGCCGCTAGTTATTTGTCGACCAAAGGTCTCACTTCTCAAACCCGATACATTCGCCACAATGCTGAAATCAGTCGCCCGATATGGCGATTGGTGCTCGGAACACGAGAGAATGCCGAGCAGAATAAATTCTTTTCCATCACCACCGACTCCCTCCGAAACAACAGCTTTGCGTATCAGGAAATTGAAGCCTTCCTTTCCACCCAGGATTCATCCAAATCAAAAGGCTTACTGAGTTACAAGCAACGCTACGATTTTGCCCCGCTTGTATTTTCATTTCGGGAAGTAACAAAATCGGAAGAAACAAGTTTGTCGACTTCATTCTCAAAAAATCCAAACCACACAGTAAGTACAACAACGACATACCGTGTTCTGAGCATCCTTGATTCCAGCCTCACTGCTTCTGAGCCAACCAAAACTCTGCTCAACAGGATCGACCATTATTTGAATTTATGGAAGGGTGTTATTTCTGCAAATACGTATTATGAAGTGGGGACAGGCCAGGAACGTAAACAGGAATATTACTACCTGGAAGTGCCGGCCGGACAAGGTGTCTATACCTATCTCGGAGATCTGAATGCAAACGGTGTGAAAGACCTCGATGAATTTGCAATTTCTTCGTTTTCCGATCAGGCGAAATTTATCCGGGTTTTTGTGCCTACAAATAATTTCATCACAACACGGAGCAATCAATTTGCAGAAGTGCTCACCTTACAGCCTTCCGCAGCAGGTTCTTCGTCGTCTTCTACCGGGAAAACCCCATTCCTGTATCGTTGGTCAAATCAATTGTCTATCCGACTCGATAAAAAAACAAAAGATGAATCCTTGCTCGCATCATTAAATCCTTTCGAAAGAAATATCAGTGACAGTTCATTGGTAGCCACCAATTCAAGCATTCGGAATACAATATACTTCAACCGGAGTAACCCGGTATTCGGTGCGGATTTCACCTGGCAGGAAAACAGGAATAAATCATTCCTGACCTCCGGTTTTGAATCCAGATCGATCAATACTTCCGGATGTAATTTCCGCTGGAACATGACGAGTGATTTCCTTTTAAATCTCGGATTGGAACAGGGTATTAAACGAAATACTTCTGATTTTTTTTCAACTCGTAATTATCGAATTTTTTCCAATGAGATTGAACCAAAACTCAGCTACCAGCCCGGAAATGCCTTTCGCATCACAGCTTCTTATAAGTACATGGACAAGAAAAATACAGAAGGAATTATAGGAGAAAATGCCAAGAGTCAAAAGTTTGGTCTGGACATGAAATACAATACTGTTAATTCGGGGAGTTTAACTGCAAAAGTAAGTATGGTAGATATTCGCTACAATGCTCCGGATGACAGTTTCCTTTCATATGAACTCCTCGACGGCTTAAAAAATGGAAGGAATTACACATGGAATCTTTCCTTGCAAAGAAATGTTGGAACTGCCATTCAATTAAGTCTGAATTACGACGGACGTAAATTACAATCCGCAAAAACCATTCATACAGGAGGAGTTCAGGTCCGGGCCTTTTTCTAAGTACATAAAAAAAACTCCTGTTGATTAACAGGAGTTTCAGAATTCGTTTCAGAAAATCTATTTGAGGTCGATTGCAGATTTACCGATGATCTGACCCAGATGATAGATTTCTACATTGTACTTTCCTTTATGAAATGCGGATCCTTTGGCCCACATAATCTGTACCTGCATGTCTGAATTGGTATATTCCACATCCTGTTTTACTGTGAACAAAAGTGGCTGTCCATTGCTATCAAAAGTATCTGTTGTCGGGGCCATAATGGTTCCGTCCGGTCCAAGTACCCGGAGGTAAACTTCAATATTCCCCTTGTCGATCACTTTGTTTTCAGCAAGGACAAAGCTGGTTCTGATTTTTTGGATTTGCTTTACCTTGTTGGTTTCAATTTCAGTGCCGTTTGATTTATACCTTAAGCCTTTGGTGGTAACATTGTAAGCACGAAGTATGGAACCTGCAGCGATTTTTCCGGACAGTCGATTATTTTCAGAAGAAAGATTTTCATTCTTCGATTTCTCCTGAGTGAGCGTAGAATTCAGGTTTTGGTTTTCAGCCTGAAGTTGTGCGTTGATCAGGTTCAGTGAATCAATTTGCCCGACATACACGGTATTCATTTCCTTCAATTTCGCCAATTCCGCCTTCGCTCTGGCAATCTGAGCCGGTCCACCGAGGGATATCAATTTCTGGATTTCTGCGACTTTGGCTTTGATATCGTCATCCTTTTCAGAAAGCTGATTTTGCAAACCGGCATTATCTGCTTTGGCCTTTTCAAATTCAGCTTTCACCTGATTCAATTGAGCCTGGAGAGATTCCCTTTCAGCCATTGTTGTGACCAATGCCTGGTTTGTGGTATCCAGGGAATTTTTCTTGTCGAAAAACTGCCATAACAGAAGACCATTTGTACCCAATAATATCGTGATGACAATGATGACAATGCCTTTTCTTGGGCCTTGCTCCTGGTACTCTGTTTTGTTACTTTCTGGTGAATCCATAGTGGTGGTAGTATGATTGGAATCGATTAGGAACCAACGAGATCTTTGTTTTTCTCATCTACAAAATTAAGTCTCAATTCTGTTAAAAAACCGTCGAGCGTCCTTTGTAATTCAGAGGAGAGATTTCCATTGGTTTTGTCACGGATCATTTCAAGGAGATCGATCGACTGCTTTGCCTGCTCAAGGTCACGTTCTATTTTATCGGTTGCAGGGTTTTTTAACTTGCCCATAGCAACCATCGCGGAGGAATGAAAAATGTATACTAATTGAATAAATAACTGGTCGTTCTTATTCATTTCACGATTAAAATTTGAGCAGCAAACAAAGATACTATTTTTTCGATTTTACCAAAAAATCTTATTATGGATCAAAAACCGAAATGAAAGTGGTATAATCCGGTACTTACCCTACTTTTGAGGAGCAATTCGTATGAGCCAGGGCACGAAGAAAAAAGAGAGGTATACTTCAAATAACTCCGTTCACTTACTTCAAAGTGGAGAGCGTTTTTTTTCAGCGCTCGAATTATTGATCCGGGAAGCGAAAGAAGAAATACACTTTCAAACCTACATCCTGGCCGATGACGAAACCGGACAACGCATTGCCAATGCATTGATGGAGGCCGCCCGACACCGGAATGTAAAGGTGTACTTATTGGTGGATGCCTACGGTTCGCAACAGCTTTCAACGGCATTTATCAGGGAACTTGAGGACTCCGGGATCGAATTCAGGAAATACGGTCAATTTTACTCGCACGGCAATTTACACATCGGGAGAAGGCTACACAGAAAGGTAGTAGTTGCCGATGGCCATGTTTCGATTGTGGGTGGAATCAACATCAGCAATAACTACAATGATCGGCCGGGCTTCAAAGCCTGGCTTGATTTTGCAGTACTGATCAAAGGATCGGCAAGTATAAGATTGCAACTGATCTGCCGTCAAAGATGGCTCAACATTCGTTTCAAAAGGTTCTCCAAAAGAATTCTCAAACCCCATCTTGCAACCGTGCATCACCAGTCGGCAAATACGCTGGTACGTGTGAGTCAGAATGATTTTATCCGTAGAAAAAATGAAGTGGCTATTGCCTACCGGCAGGCTATCCGCCAATCGATGCATTCATTGCTGATAGTCGGAGGTTACTTCTTGCCCGGAGGCCAGGTAAGACGACTTTTACGCGAGGCCAGCAAGAGAAATGTGGAAGTTAGCATTCTTGTACCGGAAAATTCGGATGTGAGACCTGCAATTTATGCCAGACAATACTTGTATGATTGGTTGCTCCGAAATAAAATCAGGATTTACGAGTACCTTCCAAGCAATGTTCATGGCAAAATGCTGATCGCCGATAGTAAATTTGTAAGCATCGGTTCATACGATCTGAATAACCTGAGTACCTATAGCAATATCGAACTCAATCTTGACATTCGGGATGACTCATTTTCACTAAAATGTGAGAATTTGATTAATGAGATCATTAAAAACGATTGCAAACTTATTACCAAGGAGGATTTTGAACGGCAAATAACCTGGCTGCACAGATTGAGGAATTGGTTTTCCTATCGCTTTGTAAAAACCTTTTTTGTGCTTGCTCTTTGGTTTGCAAATAAAAAAGAAAGAGATTATTGAACCAGAGAATGTTTACGCGTTCCCTGCGATTCTTTTTACCAATGTTCTTTTCGCCATCGGTAAAAACGTCTCATCGAAAGGCAGGATCATTTCTGTTTCAATCACATATGCCGCAGGATTTGGAAGGCTTTTATTGAACCTGAGCAAGTCCGTTTTAATGGATTCAAAAGTATTCATGATCGATTTTTCATAGGTCGCGACATAGGAAATATGCAACCCTCTGTATTTTTCCGAAGGGTTTTCAAAAATCGTAATATGATATTCGTACACTTCGGTGTTGGGAGAAAAACCGGATTTCAAAAACAGGTAACCAAATTCACAATTCAATGGAATCACACCAACAGGATAGATCTTTAGCCTCTCCTCAATAAAATCATAGATCTTTTTACCCTCTTTCAAATAATGTTCCATCTGCGGAATCGAAAAATCAAGAATCGTTTCAATTTCCTGCATGATGGTATCGTCCTCCACCATTTTATTGTAAATGATATTAAATTGTTCCAGGTCGAGGCTTTTCATTCGCTCCGGAAACAAATTGAATAAATACTTTTTATTGTCCTTGAGCTGCTTCAGATTTCGGTAATGATCCACAAGATCCGAAAGGTAAGGATACAGCCTTTGCTCAGTGAAATGCTCACTCACATGTTGCAGGTATGCCAACAGGACATACTTCTTGTATTCAAAATCAATATGATTTTCTGTGATCCAGTTTTTATCGAGGAATTGCATATGCTGAAGACTCCTTTGATTTAAATCATAAACGTGGAAATCCTTAAAATGTTCTATTTGCCCTGTTGAAAACAGTATTCAAACAGCCTTATCTCACACCAATCTTTAAGCTAATTTTGAGCGCCGGCTATAGACCGGATTCTTAAAAATACATCAGAGATATGATAAAATCAAAAAGAATCGTCCAATTTCTTGCAATTTCAGGATTCATAGCCACATTTTTCTCCTGCGTGCCGGCACGACAGTTCGAGGATTTGCAGAAGAAAGAAAAAACCTGTCAGGATGATAACACCCGGTTAAAATCAGAAAACCAGGACCTCAACACTAAAAATACCGAATTGAATGCTTCACTCATCGAGTTGAAGAAAAATGTGGATGCTTTAAGCACCGATACAAGTACACAAGGACGAACGTATCGTCGCTTAACCGACCTGTACAATGAGCTGACCAAATCATACGATAAGCTGCTGTCCAACAACGAAAAATTGCTGGCAGGAAACACTGAAGAAACCAAGAAACTCATCGTACAATTAAATCAGATCAAGGAAGATCTGCAACGCAAGGAAGATAAAATGAAAAAAGATTCTCTGGATCTTTCTGAAAGGGAATTTAAACTGAACGAACTCCGGGGAACGCTGAAAGAAAAAGAAGATCGGGTGAACGAACTGCAGTCGGTACTCAACAAAAGAGACTCTACTGTAAATGCTCTAAAAACTGCTGTCACTGATGCATTGCTGGGCTTCCAAAACAATGGATTAACTGTACATGAAAAGAACGGTCTCGTCTATGTTTCCATGGAAGAACGTTTGCTCTTTGGATCCGGTAGTACAGTTGTAGAGAAAAAAGGTGAAGAAGCCCTTCAAGAATTGGGCAGGGTATTGGACAAAAACAAAGACATTAATATTCTTGTTGAAGGTCATACCGACAATGTTCCAATTTCCGGAACTCTTCCAAGCGGCGCCAGAGACAATTGGGAGCTTAGTGTATTACGCGCTACCTCGGTAGTAAAGATCATCCTGAAGAATGCAACGATAGATCCTGTACGCTTGTCTGCTTCCGGCAAAGGTCCTTATCAACCAATTGATGCTACAGCAACTCCGGATGCTCGTAAGAAAAACCGTAGAACTGAAATCATCCTCACACCTAAATTGGATGAGCTGATGAAAGTTCTGAATCAGGTAAATACCAAATAAAAATGTTCAGAGCGATTGATTGATGATTTCTCTCAAAGTAAAAAAGGCGTCTCGATGAGGCGCCTTTTTTACTGAAACGTGCATTTCATATTAAGATGGACATTTACTGTCCGTAGATACCTTTTTTCTTCCAGGTAAATTTGTAGGCTGCTTCAAACCCCACATAAGTGAAGGAATCACTTTGGCCTGGATTTCCTCTCGGGCTCGTAGCAGGTCCCGGATATCCGGCTGTTCCTTTTCCTGTAGGATCAGAAATATAACGAGCAAGATCGTATTGAACCGGATCCTGGAATGTAGACTTCAACTCATCAAATGTTGCATACTCATCACTCACATCATCCAGGTAATCTGTGAGAAAATAAAAATAATTAAATTCTGCTGTAACTGTAAATTGCTTGTTAAAAATATAACGAATACCGGCTCCGAGTGGAAACCCGACATTACACAAATCGTAGGGCTGTTTACTGTGAATCTCTTTGTTATAACCCTGGCCTTCTGTCCACCAGTCGTGTAGTGAAGTTTCGTATTCGCCATCCTTCTTTATCACATTACCAATTCCCGCTTTATTTTCCGGAGCATCCCGCGTAGTACCATCTTTCCAGAAATAGTATTTGTTTTCCGGAGCGATATCACCATTAAATAAATCTGATTTCGGTTTTCCAAAGTAAGCGCCTATTCCGGCCATCACAAAAAAGCTGATTTTCGGTTTCCACAAGGGTGTCAATTTATTGGGATAAAAATTATATGTCACCCCGACTTCCGTTCCAAAAAGATCATTTCGAAAATTGATCCCACGAAAGTAATTCCGCAGTTCTGCTCCTTGCTTTTTTCCTAACGGAGCTGTTTCATCGTATTGAAGACGATGCCAGCTTAATCGCAACTGCAAATCAAAAGGCCGGTAAAGTGAACGGGCGTTTTTTTGACTTCCCAAAAAATTGCGAAGTGTTACTGCTGCTCCTGTACTTGCTGAACTGAATGGAAAGTATTTTTCATTACCAAGATCTCCCATATAATTGACAACTCCCATCGACAAACCAATGTCAGCAGTACGTTGCCCGGTGCTCAGGAATGGAATCCAAACGAGAAGAAAAATTAGATAGTTTTTTTTCATGATGGGTCTCGTTAATTAATGAATGTTGAAGGTAAATGATAAAAATGATTGAACAAGCAGGATTTTGACCAACGGAAGATATCTTGGGTGAATGAAGTCCTGGCTATTGTAAATGAAGGAAAAAACCCGGTTAGCAATCGCGAAATTAGCCGTTTGGGACATAAAAATATGAACAGGCAGGAAATGTTAACCCATTTGACAGAGCACTATCATTGAACACTAGTTCTGTGCTTCCATAAAAAACGGAGGGGTCACGAAATTCATCGTGACCCCTCCGTTTTATTATAAACCTATTTCTCTTATTTTATTCAGAGAAAGCTTTATCCAATATCAATCCCAGTCTATTCTATAGTCCTGAATTGATTATTGAACTTTTTACTTCGTAATAATCATCCGTTGTGTCTTCATTGCTTGTCCGGATACCTCGATGTTCAGAATGTAAACACCAGGAGCTAATCCAAGGATTTCATAAGCAATAGAATTTGTTCCGGTTTCAAGATTGATTGTTCTTTCGGAAACTTGTTTTCCATAGATGTCAACCATACGAAGATGAGCTTGTCCGGCTTGAATCATGTCAAGTTCAACTTGGAATTGTCCATTTGTTGGATTCGGATACACTGAATAACTGAATTCAGTAACTGCGATCCTGTCACCACCGTTTTCATCGTCATCACCGTCACCATCATCATCATCATCGTCGTCATCACCATCATCATCATGACAATGTTGTTTAACATGAATCCACATTGAACGATAACGAACAGTTCCACAACCGTCTGTCACTGCTACTCTGAGTAACATATTGGACATTGTCGCAGTTGTAAAATCTACCGTTGCAGAAGTTCCATTCGATGTCAACGATGCACCACCACCGATCGTCCATACATAGGATACAGCACCGGCAACGGGTGAGATGGAGTAAGTGACAGCATTATCAGTGTGACAAACTTCATGGTCACCATGAATGTTCGATATAACAATTCGTCCTTCACGTACGAATTTACATCTTGGCATACTTGTACCACATGCGTTTACAGCACTTACACAGATCAATCCACCATGGAATGAAGTGTCTTCGTCAACTGTAATAGAAGTACCTGTATTGCTTGTGATTGTCAAACCAGCAGGTACTGACCAGTCATAGGATGTTGCAGTTGCAACGGCTGTGATTGAATACACTACACCGCTTTGATTGCAATAAATTCTGGATGGTCCTGAGATGTTATTTGGTCTATTCGGCGCGGAAGTACAACCACCACTACTGCAGGTATTCACAGTAATTGAAGTCGCCGCTTCACCTGTACAACCATCTGTATTCGTATAAGAATAAATTATCTGGAATGTTCCGGCTCCTGAAACTGCAGGATCGAAATTGCCTCCGCTGACACCGGTACCTGAATAGGTTCCACCGGCAGGACTTCCACCTGTGAGGGCAAAAGCTGCAAGAGTATCACACACGGGCGCAATGGTTGCAAGTGTCACAACTGGAATTGCATTGACCACAACCGTGGTTCCTGCATCGGATCCGCTGCAACCTGTTCCATCACTCACGGTAACAGAATACACACCTGCGGCATCCACTGTGATGCTTTGTGTTGTTTCTCCACCCGGACTCCAGGAATAACTGGCAGCCGTTGATGCAGAAAGCACTACGTTGCCACCCTGACAGAAAGTTGTCGGGCCACTGGCAGAAACTGTCGGTACAAGGCTATTGTTTACAGCCATCGTAATGACTTGTGACAAAGCTGTTGTTGTGCTTGCACAAGTTGAATTCGAAGTCATAGTACACTGTACCTGATCACCCGTTGCCAAAGCATTGTTTGAATAGGTATCACTGTTCGTTCCTACATTCGCGCCATTCAAAGTCCACTGGTAAGCAGGTGTTGTACCTCCATTACCCGGCGTTGCCGTGAATGTGACATTGGTTCCTATACAAACTGTTTCTCCGGGAGCTGCAGCAATCGTAACTGTTGGAGCTACTGATCCGGAAATAGTCATTGTGATTGCATTGGAAGTAGCTGTAGAAGAACTGGCACAACTAGAATTGGAAGTCATGACGCAGGTAACCACATCCGCATTCGCAAGTGTTGAACTTGTATAGGTATCACTGTTCGTTCCAACCGGTGCACCATTCACTTGCCATTGGTAAGCAGGTGTAGTTCCACCATTCGTAGGAGTTGCTGTGAATGTAACCGAAGTACCGGTACACACTGTGTTGCCCGGATTCGCTGCAATCGTTATCGCAGGAGCAACTGATGAACTAACAGTCATTGTAACTGTATTACTTGTTGCAGTTGCAACGCTCAAACAACCTGCATTGGAAGTCATCACAACACTTACTGCATCATTGTTTGCAAGAGCAGCATTGGTATACGTAGCACTGTTTGTACCTACATTACCACCATTCAGTTTCCACTGATACGATGGTGTAGTACCGCCATTCGTTGGAGTCGCTGTAAAGGTTACACTTGTACCGCTACAAATTGTACTTCCGGGTGCAGCAGCGATACTAACAGCAGGAGTTACAGAAGTAGTGATTGCAATTGTAATGCTATTCGAAGTAGCAGTAGTTGGCGATGCACATCCTGAACTGGAAGTCATTACACAACTAACAACATCAGCATTCGCTAAAGCTGCATTGGTATACGTAGCACTGTTTGTGCCTACATTTCCACCATTGAGTTTCCATTGGTATGCAGGTGTTGTTCCACCATTTGTTGGAGTAGCTGTAAAAGTAACGCTGGTACCCGCACAAATTGTGCTTCCCGGATTCGCGGCAATACTGACAGCAGGAACAACAGATCCTGTTACAACCATTGTAACTGTATTTGAAGTGGCTGTTGCAGCAGAAGTACACGTCGCATTT
The DNA here is from genome assembly GCA_016720655.1 of Bacteroidota bacterium. Lineage (GTDB taxonomy): Bacteria > Bacteroidota > Bacteroidia > AKYH767-A > 2013-40CM-41-45 > JADKJP01. The sequence goes on along the minus strand of JADKKE010000032.1, from coordinate 372,245 downwards.
GAAGTCATCACACAACTAACCGTATTACCATTGGCCAAAGCTGCATTTGTATAAGTAGCACTGTTGGTTCCAACATTGGCACCATTTAGTTTCCACTGATACGAAGGAGTTGCACCGCCATTTGTTGGAGTAGCTGTGAATGTAACACTGGTACCGGTACAAATTGTGTTTCCCGGATTTGCAGCAATGCTCACTGCAGGAGTAACACTGGCGCTTACAGTCAATGCTTTAGTTTGAGCCATGCTCGTTCCGCAGGCATTGTGCGCAGCAACTGTAATATTTCCGCCTGCTGCACCTGCAGTAGTTGTGATAGAAGTTGTTGTAGAAGAACCCGTCCATCCACCTGGCAAAGTCCAGATATAATCAGTAGCACCTGATACGGCAACAATTGAATACGTATTAGAAGAACCTGCACAAACTGCAGCTGTTCCTGTAATAGTCCCCGGTTGAGCAGGTGTGGTACAACCACCACCTTCGGTCAAAGCCAATGAACCATTGTACGCATAATCACCGGATTCATTACCATCATGATCTCCGGCAATACCGGCATAATACAAGGTTACATTTCCGGTACCTGCTATAGGAGCGGTCCAGTTGAAGTTGAATGTATGTGTGTTGCTTGAAGCACCACCATCCAATTGATGAACGACACTTTGCCTGCTTACACCACTCACTGTTGCACTCTTCAATTGTGTCTGAGCAGCGTTGGTAATCACAAGTGTTCCGGCATTAGTATTCGAAGCAGTCAATGCCTCACAACCCAGTCCAAATACTGTCAAGCCTGATCGTGCAATAGTAACACTGAGATTGTAGGTTGTACCGGGAGTATAAGTTCCTCCGGTAATCCCTGCAAGAGCAATCGACCCACCTGCCATGTTCGCAGAAAAGTCGCCGTGACAATCAATACAGGTTGTTTCTCCGGGTGATCCTGTCTTCCCGGCTCTGCCATTGTCCGTCATCATCGTACTGGACAACAACACTACCACAATCAAGGATAGTGAGCTTAGTGTAAGTTTTCGTAACATAGTTTGAATTAATTAATTTGAATTTAAAATTGAATATTGGTAATGAATGAGATTGACAATCAATTTTATTTTGCCAAACTCCTGGGGGTTGAGTTGAATTGGCCCGATGGTGATAATTATAAATGCACTTAAAAATTCGTTTGCAATGTCTGTTGACTTCGTGTTCTCAGATCAACTGTAAATGCTCCTGAAAGAAAAATTGCAGCTGAATTATTTCTTCACAAAGATCATTACATGAAGCTCCGGCATCTTACATAATTTAATTATTAACTTACATGATTCACTGTTTTATAAACTGAAGACACATCAACCAATGGCGTCAAAAATGGACACATCAATATTTTAGAAATGCACACAAGGAACACCTCCGGTTGCAAATAAAAAATGCAGTTACTAATGCTCAAATCTTAACCCATTTGTGATTCAACTCGCAGGTAATTACATCAATCACATGTCTTCAATGAGCTGGACAAATTCCAGGGGGTATAAATCTGCTTGCCAATGAATGCTCAATAGTACTGGAAGATTCTGGAGGAATTTCGCAGAAAATTAATTTGTGTAATCTTCCAAAAGAAATAGGCAGAAGATTTATTCGGAACTTAAACCTGGCGGCGATCAATTTTAAACATCCATCGCTTTACGCTGCGATAGAAAAATAAATCTTCATTCAATCGCCAAAAAGTATCTTCTAAATCACTCCTTTTGGGTTCATCAATGAATTGTGTAATCTTTCTCCGGGTTTCATCCAGAACAATTCACCAAAATTATTTGATAAGATAATCAATAATGACATTTATCATGTTAGGAAATTGTTGATAAATATTTTTGAAAAATTTGCGATGAAAAATTTCAGGCAAAAGTCCGGGTGATATTATATGAACACATTTTGTCAAATAGATTTCTGAGTACCATTTGTTTCAGAAGGGCACCTCTGATAACCTGTTCTGGGTGCTTTGATATTTTTTTGCAAGACGAGGCGTGAGGAAGGTCGAACCTGAATTTAAGTATCATAAGACGAACAACGATTATTGCAAAAAAGATCAAACATCGAAAGCTATTGACAGAAAATATGAGCAAATAAACAGCTTTCAAAGATGGTTATTAGAGGTGCCCTAAAATTAAAATAGAGACAATCTACCGGTTTTGAGTGTTGTGTGCCTGGAATTTTTCTAAAACGAGGTGGGAGAATGCTCGATATTGAAAAAAGTTTGAGGCGGAGGGACAACGATTATTGTAAAAATGACCAAGCACTGAAATAGCCTATTGTAATATGGTATGGATTAACAGCATCCCAAAGAAGAAATTAGATATCCTCAATTTTAATCTATCATTAGAGGATTGAAATTTTTCATTTTTAGGATTCTGAATGAATTTTGAACGCTTCATCAGGAAATATTAATGGAATTGGAGAAAAGATTCGAACAAAAAATGTAATTTCTCGCCCGATTTCAAAACTCAATACCGATATTCATCGAATCATCGATACCGGCATTGTTGAAATGAAATAAAAATTAAAAAATTATTAACATCAACGTTTCAATGGCAAATATCGCAGAAATAAAACTGGACAATAAAACCTATGAACTCCCGGTTGTTGTGGGCTCCGAAGGTGAAAAAGCAATCGACATTTCTACACTTCGTGACCTGAGTGGATACATTACTCTTGACACAGGTTTTAAAAATACAGGGTCTACTCAAAGTGCGATCACTTTCCTCGATGGAGAAAATGGAATCCTCCGTTACAGGGGTTATCCAATTGAGCAGTTGGCTGAAAAGTCTAACTTTTTGGAAGTGTCCTATCTTCTGATCTATGGTGAACTGCCAAACAAAGAACAATTGGCTTCATTCATATCCGGAGTAACCCATCATACTCTCATCCATGAGGATATGAAGAAATTCTACGAAGGATTTCCTTCCAAAGCACATCCGATGGGAGTACTCGCTTCGATGATCGCAGCGATGTCTACTTTTTACCCTGACGTTTATAAAACTGAAGGGGATGTAGATCTCACAATTCAGCGTTTAATGGCAAAGTGTGCGACGGTTGCAGCGTGGTCTTATAAAAAATCCATCGGACATCCGGTGATGTACCCGCAAAACAGACTTTCGTATTGCGCAAACTTCCTGCACATGATGTTTGCACAGCCGACAGACGATTACCATGTAAACCCAAAAGTTGCTGACGCACTCGATAAACTTCTCATTCTCCACGCCGACCACGAACAGAATTGCTCTACTTCTACTGTTCGCGTTGCCGGTTCATCTCAGGCGAATTTGTATGCTTCTATTTCTTCAGGTGTTTCTGCTTTGTGGGGACCTTTGCATGGCGGTGCCAATCAAGCTGTAATTGAAATGTTGCAAACTATCCGTAAAGAAGGTGGAAACATTGGCGAATGGGTTGCAAAAGCAAAAGATAAATCCAGTGGTTTCCGTTTGATGGGATTCGGTCATCGCGTTTACAAAAACTTTGATCCACGCGCCAAGATTATCAAGAAAGCCTGCGATGATGTACTGCAGGAATTAGGTATTAAAGATCCATTGCTTGACATCGCAAAACAACTTGAAGAAATTGCGCTTACGGATAATTATTTCATCGAAAAGAAATTATACCCGAACGTGGATTTCTACTCAGGAATTCTCTATCGTGCCATTGGAATTCCGACTGATATGTTCACCGTAATGTTTGCAATTGGAAGAATGCCGGGATGGATCGCTCAATGGAAAGAAATGCGTGAAGGAAAAGAACCGATTGCTCGTCCAAGACAGATTTATACCGGGCCGGTGAATAGGGATTATGTGTTGGTTGAAAAGAGGAAGTAGGAGTTATGAGTTTTGAGTTATGAGTTATGAGTTTTTGAGATGATTAATTTCAATCTCCCGTTTTAGCGGGAGATTTTTTTTTAGCCGCCGATGGAAACCATGGTGCGGTTTTCGGTTTTGCCAAAAAGTTCTTGTCCGCCCCATTGTTTTTCTTTGGAAGCGAGTGAAGCATGAATCAGATCTAGAATGGATTCTCCGCGACGTAAAGCAGCTAATAAATCCATTTCTCCTTTTGAAAACAAACAGTTTTTCATTTTTCCATCTGCCGTTAATCGAAGACGATTGCAATCACCACAAAAGGGTTCACTCATCGTGCTGATGAAGGCAAACGTCCCTTCATAACCAAGTACTTTAAACTTTCTAGAAGTATCGTGTTTATTATTCTGCAGCGGCACAACTTCAAAATGACTTTGTGCCCGATCCAGTAATTCCTTGGTGGTAATTAATTTTTGATCCTTCCAGTGATTGTCACGGAATGGCATAAATTCTATAAAGCGTACATGCACCGGAAAATCTCTGGTCCAGTTGATAAAATCAAAAATCTCATCGTCATTGACACCATTCATCACCACCATATTCACCTTCACATGAAAACCGTGTTCCATTAGTAAATGAATATTCGACATCACCCTGTGAAAATGCTCACGCTTTGTAATTTTTGCAAAACGATCCGGCATCATGGTATCCAGACTCACATTCAAAGATCGAATCCCGGCTTTTTTGAAATCCTCAATATAGTCATGAAGAAAAACTCCATTCGTTGTGAGCGTGATTTCATTTAATCCCTCTGACCGCAACAATGAAAGTCGTTCAATGATTTCCCTTGCATCCTGTCGCACCAGCGGTTCTCCACCTGTCAGCCTGATTTTTTTCACACCAAGTTTTACAAACGTAGTTGCAATATCAATGATCTCATCCGTACTCATCAATTTTTCCTTCGCCGAAAAAACAGGATGATCCGGCATACAATACGTACAGCGCAGATTACACACATCCGTGAGTGAAATTCTCAGGTAATCGTGGATTCGGTTATGTTTGTCGGTTAGCAAGGATTGATGATTGATGATTGATGATTGATGATTGATGATTGATGATTGATGATTGATGATTGATGATTGATGATTGATGATTTTTGATCCAAAAAAAAATAAGTCTTATGGAAATAAATAATTTATTTGCGTACCCGTACCAATAACTAATAACTATTAACTAATAACTAAACTACTGCCTTCCGTATCCGACACGCCACCACCTTATACTCCGGACACTTGGCCTCAGAATCGCTGATACTCGAAGTAATAATATTCATCATAATTTCCGGAAAATGAAAAGTTGTGCTCATCACTCCGGGTTTCATTTCATCGGATACTTTGGCTTTGATTTTGATTTCTCCTCTGGCGGATTCAACAGTTACGAATTCTCCATCACCAATGAAATTTTTCCTTGCGTCTTCCGGATTGATCAGCAATACATCTTCTTTTAAAATCCTGCTGTTGCGCGTACGACGGGTCATTACGCCACTGTTGTAATGTTCCAGTTCGCGAACGGTGGTTATGATGTATGGAAAATCTTTTCCGTTCGCTACTATTTCTTCTGTTTCTTTGAATGTATTGTGGACAAACTTTCCTTTCCCGCGTTTGAAAGTATCAATGTGCAATATTTCGGTGTCCGAACCATCTTCGAGAACAGGCCATTGCTTACCATTTATTCCAAGCTCATCCCACTTCACTCCTTTGAAGAAAGGAACAATTGCTGCAATCTCCACCAACTGAACCGCAGGATCATAATCCGGTTCAGGGTAACCCATCCGGTTCATCAGGTCGACGATAATTTGTCCGTCAGCTTTAGTATTTCCTACCGGCTCCACCGCTTTATTCACACGCTGAATCCGTCGTTCTCCATTAGTAAATGTTCCGCTTTTCTCCAGGAAAGAAGCTCCCGGAAGAATTACATGAGCCATCTTTGCCGTTTCACTCATAAACAATTCCTGTACAATCAACAGATCCAGTTTCTCCAATGCTTTACGCACATGATGTGTATTCGGATCCGTCTGCACGAGATCTTCTCCGATAATCCAGACTGCTTTCAGTTTATCATTCAAAGATGCATCGTACATCTCCGGAATCTTGTACCCAACATGTTTTGGAAAAGGATTCTTATAAAACAATTCGTATTTCTGAATTACTTCCGGATCTTTCAAATCAAAATATCCTGCCCCCTGGTAAGGCTGACATCCCATGTCCGCTGCTCCCTGCACATTGTTCTGTCCACGCAATGGATTTACGCCCACTCCTCTTCTTCCGATATTCCCTGTGATCATTGCAAGATCTGCAATCAACATGACTGTAAATGTTCCCTGAGAATGTTCTGTAACTCCCAAACCATGGAAGGACATTGCATTCCCTGCGCTGGCATAAGCAATCGCCGCTTCACGCACAAGATTTCGGTCAACACTACTTACTTTTTCAAGCTCTGCAATATCCAGGTTCAGAATTTCCTTTCTGAATTCATCATATCCTTCTGTTCTGCTTTCAATAAATTTTTTGTCTTCCAATCCTTCCTGAATGATGTAATACAACATCATGTTCAGGACAGCTGCATTCGTTCCCGGTCTTAACTGCAGATGAAACTGTGCATATTTTGTCAATTCCGTTTTCCTCGGATCAATGATAATGAGGGTCTTTCCCTTCATCGCGACCTGTTTCATTTTTGCTCCTGTCACAGGATGAGAAGCAGTAGGATTCGCTCCGATTACCATCATGCAATCGGTATAATTGAGATCGACAACAGAATTGGTTGCGGCTCCGGTTCCAAAGGTCCGCTGCATTCCAAGTGCAGTAGGCGAATGACAAACTCGCGCACAACTGTCGATATTATTCGTTCCAATCACCACACGCATGAATTTCTGCATCAGGTAATTCTCTTCATTGGTACAACGTGCTGAAGAAATTCCGGCAATATAATCCGGACCAAACTTCGTCTTAATCTCAGTAAATTTATTTGCAATAAAATCATACACTTCGTCCCAGCTTACTTCCACAAATTTTCCATCCTTCTTAATCATCGGTTCCTCTAAACGATAATGATGATTGTAAAACGAAGATGGAGAGCGGCCGTTCAAAAGGGTAGAACCTTGATTTACTTGTGCATCGGACGGTGCCTGGATAGATTTTACTGTATCATCGGAGACGGCAACGTCCAGATTACAACCAACTCCGCAATACGTACAAACTGTTCTCACTTTCTTCTGAGGAACAATCGACTTCGATTCGAACACATCCGAAATTGCGGAAGTCGGACACGCTTGCGCACAGGCACCACAGCTCACACATGCTGATTCATCGAAAGTTGTATTCATTCCTTTGATGATGTGGCTGTCGAATCCACGACCGGCCATACTCAGTACAAATTGACCCTGCACTTCATCACAAGCTCTTACACAACGGGCACAATTAATACATTTTGAAAAATCACTGGTCATGTATGGATGCGAGAGATCCTTCTTTTTATCCAAATGATTTTTTCCAGCCGGATAACGTACATCACGAATCCCGACTTTCGCTGCTACTTCCTGTAATTCACAATTGTTATTCACCTCACAGGTCAGACAATCAAGCGGATGATCTGTAAGTACCAGTTCAATGATATTTTTCCTCAGTTTCTCAATGCGTTTTGTACTTGGAAAAATGTAGGAACCGGCCATCACCGGAGTGTGACAGGAAGCTTGTGCTTTCATTGGTCCATCGGCTTTCAACGCAACATCCACGCTGCATACTCTACATGCTCCATAAGGCTCCAGGTTCGGAGCATCACATAGGGTAGGCACGATATCTTCTCCACTATTCCTTTTGATGAAGGAAAGAATCGTTTCTCCATCCTTAATTTCAAATGGACGATTATCGATATAAGCAATTCCTGACATACCTTGATTTATTGTTTTGTAAAATAAGGTGAGAGTTCTTCATTGAAATACTGCAATGCATTTTTTATCGGAAGTGGCAAACCACCTCCCAAAGCACAAAGCGAAGCTGTTTCCATTGTATCAATCAAATCCTGAAACAATTCTTCGTCAATTTTATAGGATGAAATCCGTGCTTTTCGCAAAAGTTCAAATCCACGTGTGGAACCGAGTCGGCATGGAAAACATTTTCCACAACTTTCATGGGCACAGAACTCAAACAAATGTTCGAGATAATCAATCATCGGAAAATCTTCAGGAATGCCGATTACAGAAGCATGTCCGAGTAGAAATCCCTGTTGCGCGAAAGATTCAAAATCGATTGATAGATCTTTGATCTTATCCACGGGAACCAAATTTCCAAGCGGATTACCAATGTGCAACGCTTTGGTTTTACGTTTAAATCCTTTTCCCAGATCATTCACTACAACTGATAAGGCTGTTCCCATTTCCACTTCATACAATCCGGGTCTATTGAAGCTGCTGTCCAGACAAACTAATTTCGTTCCGGTTGATCGGCCGCGTCCTGTTGCTGCGTAAGCTTTCCCGCCGTGTTCAGCGATGTAAGGCAATACTGCCAGTGTCTCAACATTGTTGACTACTGTTGGCTTGTTGAACAATCCTTGTTGTGTCGGATATGGCGGACGAACACGAACTTCCGGTCTTTGTCCTTCTATGGATGACAACAAAGCAGTTTCTTCTCCGCAGATATATGCACCCTGTGCGGCAATGATTTTGAAATCAAAATTGAATGTTGAACCAAGGATATTTTTCCCAATTAGTTTTTTTGTTCTTATTTCATCAATTGCAGCCTGGCATCTGTGTATTGACTCCGGATATTCTGCACGGATATAAACGACACCGTATTCAGCGCCGGTAACGAATCCTGCTATCATCATTCCCAAAAGCAACCGATGTGTCTGGAATTCCAAAATGTATCTGTCGGAATATGCTCCGGGATCACCTTCATCAGCATTGCAAACGATAAATTTCGTTTTACCCTCTGTATTTCTGCAAGATTCCAGTTTCATTCCGATTGGAAATCCGGCTCCTCCTCTTCCACGTAAACCGGAAATTTTTATTTCTTCCAAAAGATCTTTTGCAGGAGCCTGAAGAATTTTTCCAAGTAAACTGTAATATGCATCAACATTTGAAAATTCAGATGTCAATACTGCAGTTCCCCGGGATTCAACATGGTACTTATCTTCCCGTAATTTTTTATCCTTTTTTATTTCAGCAATGGACGAAATAGAAGAACCTGAATAATTCTTCCCGTCATAATTGAACGCTGAGTTTTCATGACAACGACCCAGACAACACATCGCACCTACTTCAGAGACATCGAAATTTTTAAGTACTTCATTTTTTACATGCTCTTGTGTGCCGGCAGCCAGACAAGCACTACCATTGCAGATGTACACTTTCTTTCCTTTATTATCCGGTCGAAGAAAATCATAAAATGTAGCAGTGCCGTAAACATTTGCATCTCCGATAATAAATTCCGTGGCAAGTTTTGACAATTCCTGTTCCGAAGGCGTCCCGGTTTCTTTTGCAAGTGTTCCGATTTCCTCGAAAAGATTTTTTGTCAATCCTTTTCTACCCGATAGTTCACTGATGTTCTTTGACATAATCCTAAATTTCAATGATCCAATCCCTTTTCAAAGGATGATCCATAAAATTATTTTTTTTCTATTGTTCAATCTTGTTTTTTGAAAGCATTCTGTCTGTGTGACTGTACACGGTTAGTTTATCTTCCCGGCAAAAAGCCATCAATGTAATTCCAAATTTTTCTGACATTTCCACTGCCATACTTGAGGGCGCAGATACCGCTGCAAGAAATGGTATTCCTGCAACAAAACTTTTGCTGACAATTTCGTAAGAAATTCGTCCACTCACAAGCAGGCATTTTGCATCCTTCAGTTTCCCTAGAAGAAGCAATGAACCAATGACTTTATCCACTGCATTGTGTCTACCGATATCTTCAGCAACTGCAAGCATTTCTCCATTCATCGAGAAAGCAGCAGAAGCATGTGATCCACCGGAAGCCCGGAAAGTATCCTGACGGGCATTCATCTTTTCAAACATCAATTCAACGGCTTCCGGATCCAGTTGCTCCGCATTTACAATCCCTTCTTTTCCCTCTCCAACTTTTTCAAGTTCAGATTTTCCACAGATGCCGCAGGAAGAAACTGACATGATGCTCCGGTTATTCGCACTACCGGCTCCGACTTTATCCGGTGGAATTGTCACATCAATCCAGGTGATATATCCGGCCGGACTTTTTTCACGAACTGAAATAATTGGATCAACGTCAATGTCCTTATAAATATCTTCCGTGTACAATAATCCACGTACCAATTCCATTTCAGATCCGGGCGATCGCATCGTAACTGTGAACGGAGCTCCATTGATTGTAATTTTCAATGACTCTTCAACTGTAAGCGTATCCTCAACAGGAAAATCCGAATTCCTTGTGTACTTGTGTCCTTTAAAAGCAATTGTTGACATACGAGTATTTTCTCAATCGTGACGTAAGGCTTCCATAACCCTAAAGATATGGAGAATGTGTGGAAACAAAGCATCCATGCTTTCTTCGGCGCCTTTTGTCGAGCCAGGTAGGGCCAATACAAGGGTTTCTCCGATTAATCCGGCTACACTTCTTGACAACATGCTGTATGGAGTCCGTTCCTGACCATAACTCCGCATTGCCTCCGCAATCCCGGGGATATCACGATCCAGCAAAGGTTTGATAGCCTCCGGTGTAACGTCCCGCTTTGACAAGCCTGTTCCTCCGGTGAGGATAATCATATTGTATTTTTTACCCGCTAAATCAAGAACCGTTTTGCTAATTGTTCCAGCTTCATCTGGAATTACAGTATAATCCTCTACCTTTATTTGAAGATGCTCCAGCTTGTGAATGATTGCTTTTCCTGCACGGTCTTCTTTTTGTCCGGCAGAAATAGAATCACTGCATACAATTACAGCAGCAGAAAGACTTTTCCTGTACTCTTCTTTAAAATCAGTTTTCCCGCCTTTTTTCTCCAATAATTTTATAGAAGTAATTTCAATATTCTTGTCAATGGGCTTCAACATATCATAAGCAGTAAGCGCTGCAATGGATGCACCGTGCATTGCTTCTACTTCAACTCCCGTTTTGTAAATTGTTTTCACTTCCACTTCGATTCTCAATTCCATTTCTTCCGGAAAATAATGCACAGCGGCATATTCAATTGGTAAAGGATGACAATCCGGGATCACATCGCTGGTGTGTTTGATGGCAAGTAGTCCTGCTGCTTTTGCCATTTCGAAAACGTCTCCTTTTGGAACTGCCTTGTTCTTTATTGCCGCCATTGTAGCAGGACTTCCCATTTTTACAATTGCACAGGCTCTTGCATAACGAAGTGTGTGACTTTTGTGTGTAATATCAATCATAAAACGAGTTCAAGGGCACCTCTAAATACCTCTTTCGGGTGCTGTTAATTTATTTCAATACATCAATCCAATAATTTCATTGCTTGATCTTTTTTTGCAATACTTCGTTGTTCGTCAGTCTGATACTTAGATCCAGTATCATCCTTCCTCTCGCCTCGTCTTGCAAAAAAATCTCAGCGCACATCACCCAAAATAGGTTTTTAGAGGTGCCCTAAAATTAAGAATTTACCTTCCAAACATATTTTTCATCCTCAAAAATTTCTTTTCCCCAAATTGGCAATTTGGTCTTTATCATTTCAACCAGTTCACTGCAGGCATCAGTAGCATCTTTGCGATGTTTGGAGGAAACAAATACAAATAAATTAATTTCTCCGGAATGAACACGGCCCAGACTGTGGTATACATGCATGCAGGATAGTTTGAATTTAGAAAACAACTCTTCGCGTAAAACAAGATATTGTTCATCTGCCATTTCTCCATAGGAGCTAAACTCGATAGCTTTTACAATTTTCCCGTCAATTGAATCACTTCGGATTTGTCCAAGAAAAATCTGATGCGCTCCAATATCTGTTTTTGAGCTATGTTTTGAAATGGATGTAGCAATGAACTCCGGCGTAACCGGGCCTTCAATAAACATGGTCTTTTTTTTCTTTACCGGAGCATCCATTTCTAAAGTAATTTTTCACGAAAACTAACCCACTCTTCCACTCCCCCAACCAATTTGATCAGGTTATTGAACTGATGTTTTTCAGTAAGCAATTCAATTGCTCTTTCACTTCTTTGTCCGCTGTTACAATAAACAACAACATCCACGTCTCTTGAAATCTGAGTGCTTTCCTTTTCGACCAATGGCAATGGGATCTGCAAATCAATAATTCCTTCCGCTTCAGGCCATTCTCCGGGTTGACGAACATCCAGAAAACGAATTGGTTTTCCCGAGTCAATCCATTGTTGCAATTCTTCTACTGTAATTTCTTTCATTTCACTTTCAGGATTACATTCATTAGAATATTTTGTACTTACTAATTCATCCATAGTTGCAGGTCCGGATGTTGATTCAGTAAGCGAATCTGCTAAATCAATAATCTGTGATTGCATTGTCAGCGAATTAAAGACGAGCAATTTTCCCTTCAATACTTCTCCGATACCCGTAATTATTTTGAGTACTTCTGTTGCCTGCAAAACACCAATTATTCCGGGCAATACTCCCAACACTCCGGTTTCTTCACAAGTATTTTTCGATTGATCATCAGAAGGTGTTGGAAATAATGTCCTGTAAGAAAATTCCGGCTTGACTCTTGAAGAATAGTTAAAGACTGAAATTTGTCCTTCATATTTATGAATCCCGGCGTAAACCCAGGGTTTTGATAAGATCCTGCAGGCATCATTGATGAGATATCGTGTATTGAAATTATCGCTACAATCTACGACGAGATCAACTTGTGAAATTAGTCTTTCAGCATTTTCCGGAATTAGCCTTTCAGAATATGCACGAATATCCAAGGTAGAATTTATTTCAGATAATTTCTGTGCAGCACATTTAGCTTTGAACTCACCGATATCGTATTCAGTATAGAGCACCTGACGTTGAAGATTACTCAAGTCCACGATGTCATCATCTACTATACCTATAAATCCCACACCCGCAGCTGCCAGATATTGAAGGACAGGACAACCCAAACCGCCTGCTCCAACTACAAGCACGCGTGCATTCAGAAGTTTTTCTTGTCCGGACACACCCATTTCAGGGAGTTTTATTTGCCTTGCATACCGCTGCTTATCTTTTTCTGACAACATGAATTATCCTCCTGAAAATGGTGGCATCAAAGCAACTTCATCGGATTCATTAATCGAATAGTTTTCGTTCACAATTTTTTTATTGACAGCAATAAGAAATTTACTTGTCTTTGCTTCAGGATAAAGTTCGATGAATTGATTTCGCAAGTCATTTGCATTTGAGACACTCTGAAGCAAGAGATTCTCAGTTCCGGCAATATCTACAAGCGCACCAAAGAGTTTTACATTCATACTTTTTGATTTTGATATCGGATGAGATCTTCCGGTGTATTTATGTTTGTAAAGATACTCGATGCATCCGCAAACTTGCTGTCTACATGCACTCTTTTTGTCTTCAACGCTTCGAACAAATCCTGTAGTTTCAATTTTCCCGATCCGATTCGTGCTTTGAGTTCTTCCCTGCAATGCTGATCATACACAGCGCACAATGGCTGGGGCTTTCCTTCATGCACAGGGACCAAAATATCTTCTTCGCCGGCCATGTTCATGAACGTTTCAAGAAATTGTGTTGTGATAAAAGGCATGTCGCAGCTGAGCACTAAATTTTTTCGTGTCGTAGAATAAATTAAGCCACTATAGATTCCACCCAAAGGCCCAACACCGGAAAATATGTCCGGAAAACAAGGATACCCCAGTTTTTGATAGCCGGGATGATTGGCAATGAGAATCACTTTATTTGTAACTTTTGAAACAGTCTCCAATACATGTTGAATCATCGCTTTGCCCCGAAAAGAAACCAAACCCTTTTCGGTTTTCATTCTTGAGCTTTCTCCTCCGGAAAGTACGATTGCAGTGAAAGGCAGAGTATCCATCATGATTAAATTTCGGGAAATAAAAATACATCCACAATTTCACCTTCGCTAATTGTCAATTGATCTTTGGGTAAATAAACAAGGGCATTCGCTTTTGCAAAACTCTGAAGATTGTCAGAGTCCTGTCCGTCTAGAATGCGCACTTTCTCTTGCGTAGCAATTGCTTTGAGAAAAAGTGATCGGTCACCTTTTCCGGAAAACATCAATTCCGATTTTAATTTTTGAGTCGAGGATTCCTGATCCGGAAATCCACTCAGTTTATTCAATGCAGGCAAAACATACTGGTAGAAACAAACCAAGGCCGCTGCCGGATTCCCGGGAACCGCAAAAATTAACTGCTTACCTTTTTTACCAACAAACAATGGCTTGCCCGGCTTTTGTGAAACTTTATAAAACAGTTCCTTTACACTAAGTCCGGTCAATACATCTTTTACAAAATCATATTTGCCTACAGAAATACCTCCTGAAATAATTAGAACATCACATGCCGACAAGATTTTTTTAACCGCATCTTTCACAAGCTCCTTTTTATCCTTCGCCTTTAATTTCAATTCTACTGAATATCCGCTTTGCATCAATGCGGCAGACAGTGTTGCCTGATTGGATTCGTAAATCTGCCCCGGTTTTAGTTTTTTTCCTGCTGTGATCAGTTCATTACCGGTAGTAAGAATTCCAATTCTGGGTTTTGCATAAACTTTTATTTCTGTACAACCAATGCTACATAAAAAACCAATTGCTGCCGGTGAAACCACGATCCCTTTTTGCAAACCACAATCTCCTTTTTTCAACTGATTTCCTTTGACACGAATATTACTTCCAGCTTTGATGAATCCCTCTTCAATTGTGACTATACCGTCTCTTAGAATTGTCCTTTCCTGCATCACAACGCAATAAGTATTAGCAGGAACCGGAGCACCAGTAAAAATGCGAATAGCTGAATTCGGTTTCATCCTCTTAATCGGAGGATCTCCTGCTTTCAGTTCCCCGATAACCGGGAAAGTCAACAGCGGTTCATCTTTTAGATCCATACAAATTGCAAATCCATCCACTGCCGACTGACTGAACAAAGGAATTGCATATTTTGAAATTACATCTTCCGCCAACACAAAACCAAGACTACTGATCACACTTTGACGTGCAATTCCGGGAGCAGGAATCGAATTCATTAAAATGCTTTTTGCTTCTTCAACAGTGACCATTTTTTTATACCATCAATAATTTACCTGCAGCAAAGACCAAGACAAAGGCCAGAAGATATCTCAGCACAAGGGTATTGAATTTATGACTTCCAAAATAGGATCCAATCAAACCTCCCAGGCAAGTGGCAATAATCCACCAAAGTATCATCGGAGGAAACGAAATTCCATTGCTTAACAAACCGCCGATTCCTGAAATTGAATTCACCAGAATAAAAGGTGCAGAAATAGCAGCAGTTTGTTTAATATCAGCCCAACGAAATATCAGCAGCAAAGGAGAAAGTAAAATCCCTCCTCCTATTCCGATCATACCCGAAAGCAATCCTAAAATGCCTCCAATCAACAATGCTGTAATCAATGGTATTTTCCGAATTTCCGTAGTCTCTTTACTCCCAACGAAGCCGAGAATTCTTATTACAGAAATAAGCAGACAAACACCCAGGATGATTTTAAAAAGCTGAGGAGAAATGTGAAGCAATGATCCCAGAAAAGCCATCGGAACTGACAATGCAATTAATGGAAGGAAAATATTTTTCTTGAAATAGCCTCCTTTGTAATACTGAAATGTTGCAATTCCTGAAACGAGAATATTCAGTACCAAAGCCGTAGGACGGATCACTTCCGGAGCAAAATTCAGAAGCACCATCAAAGCCAGATACCCACTTGCACCACCGTGGCCTACAGTGGAATACAGAAAAGCAATAACAAAGAAAAGCGATATCACGAGGCCGAAATCCATCCTTTAAAATTACACAATTCCGGACATTGATTGCTCGAAATTATCGATTTTCTCAGGCACTAGAAATCGAATTTAAAGCGCTATAATTTGGTGTCTTGTATTAAAATCCATCTGTGATTCCAGTTTCCGCCAATACGCCGATATTGCCACGAATGCACAAATAATTTTCGTGCATTCGTGGCAAAAAAATGTGCCTCCAAGCCAATGAAACTGATTGAAATTATTGGTTTTCTCAGACATCAGTAATCAAAGTATAATCTGTATAATTTGGTATCCTGTTTATCTCCATGGCAATCGGTTTCCTCCAATATTCAGATATTGCCACGAATGCACGAAAATTATTCGTGCATTCGTGGCAATAGGAAAAGCTCAAGGCACAAACAATTCATTTATTTCATCAAATGTTAATTTTCATACTTTCACCAACAAAATTTGATAAGGAATGAAAAAAGTTATTGTCCTTGGTGCAGGTCGCGTGGGACAGACCATGGCGATTGATTTGTGCAAAGAATATGCTGTTACTTCGGTAGATTTTAACGCTGCCAATCTTGCAACTCTTTCTACCAATCATCCGATCGAAACTAAAAAAGCCGACTTGTCTGACCCGAAAGAAATTGAAAAAGCAATTCAGGCTGCAGATATCGTGATCGGTGCTGTGCCGGGTTTCATGGGATTTGAAATGGTAAAAACTGTTCTGAATGCAGGAAAAAATATTGTTGATATTTCATTTTTTAATGAAGATATCTTTCTTCTCGATGAGCTGGCAAAAAGAACAATGTTGTGGCAGTGATGGATTGCGGAGTCGCTCCGGGAATGGACAATATCATTTTGGGTTATCACAACAAGCGAATGACAGTTCAGTCCTTTGAATGTTTAGTTGGCGGATTGCCAGTGGTGCGTTCCTGGCCTTACGAATACAAAGCTCCTTTCTCTCCGATTGACGTCATTGCAGAATATACCCGTCCGGCTCGGTTTGTTAAAGAAGGAAAATTGGTTACGCGTCCGGCTCTTAGCGATCCCGAATTAATTGATTTCCCGCAAATCGGAACACTCGAAGCTTTCAACACCGATGGTTTGCGCAGTCTGATCAAAACCATGAAAATTCCTGACATGATCGAACGAACACTTCGATATCCCGGTCATATTAATTACATGCGTGTACTTCGTGAAAGCGGATTTTTCAGTGAAGAAATTATCCAGGTGAACGGAAAAGATATTCGCCCGATAGATCTCACTTCGAAATTACTTTTTCCAATGTGGAAATTGAAAGAAGGCGAAGAAGAATTCACCATCATGCGCGTTGTAGTAAAAGGAATTGAAGACAACAAACCCAAGACTTACACTTATGATCTCCTGGATCGCTACGATCGTACAACAAAAACTCCTTCCATGTCACGAACAACAGGCTACACCTGCACCGCTGTAGCCCGACTGGTTTAGAAAACAAATACACCGCATCGGAATCAGTCCGCCGGAGTTCGTTGGCGAAGACGAGAATTGCTTTCGTTCCGTTTTGGCTGATTTAAAAGAACGGGGCGTGGAGTACTGTGTGAGTGGGTAGTGTGAAGTGTGAGTGTGTAGTGTGTAGTGTGTAGTGTGTAGTGTGAGTGTGTAGTGTGTAGTGTGTAGTGTGAGTGATGAAGTGTGTGTGAACACCCGCCCACACACTCAAACTCCAAACTCACACTGACCTTAGTAGTCCCGGGCAGAATCGAACTGCCATCTAGAGTTTAGGAAACTCCTATTCTATCCGTTGAACTACGGGACCAATTTCTTGCGAAAATATCCTTTACTTTGGATTTTTGAAAGAAAACCAATAATTCTCCCTTGATAACAGCATCGAAATAAGCCCGTAAACAGCCTATAATCAGGTGGAACCGGAATAAAAACTATTTTCCTTGCAAATTGTTCAAACTCATAGATGTCAGACGAAAGATCTTCTACCGAATACAAACCCGGCTCCTGCAATATTGGTCAGAAGGAACTTTCTGTTCGAAAAAAATTTTTGAACTTGTTTCTCCCCCTAACCTTACTCTTAAGTTTTGCTGCTTTTTTCTGGGACAATTCATTGACGGTATGGACTCTACTACTTGGCTCCGTTTTCTGTCTGACAGTGCTCTGGTTCGAGATCAAATTCAAATTCTGTATCATTTTCGGTTTTTTCAGTCTGTATAATTTTGAAAAACTTGGAACGATACATGAAGTGAAAAACAGGCAACATCATGCAAAAGACCGCAAACGCGTTTTCGAAATTATCATTCAGTCACTTCTTTTTTCCCTGATTTATACAACTTCAATCCACCTGATTGCCGGGTATATTCATGTTCATTAATGGAGATTTGTATTCCTGAATCGCACGAGAAGAATTGTATTAAATTCATCTCCTCCTTTCCGTTGAGCATTGTATGCATTAACCAGTAATGTATCACTGGCTAAAAAATTTAAATACTTGCTACGCTCTAATCCATCTTCGATTTTTACAGTGTCCTTCGCGGCAACTGCATAGAGAATCGCCGGCAAAAATGAAGAATAATTTTTCTGATCCCGATACGACATTTTCATTTCCGGAATTCTTCCAATCACCTCCAATGCAGAATCAGGCTGATGAATATTAAAATACGCAGCACTCAGATTCAACAATCCCTCGATAAACAAAGGCGTGATCGACAAACCGGATTTATAATGTGCAATTGCTTTGTCTCTCATACCGCTTTGTTCGTAAGTCGTCGCCAAATCGTTCAAAACACGCAAGTGATATGGATTTACTTTTTCTGCTTGTTCAAATGCTGACCGTGCTGCCGGAATATTTCCATTATAAAAATTAGCCATGCCTTCATACCAAATAATCGGCGTAGTTGTACCATCGATTGTATATAACCAGCTCCTTGCAAGTTGCGCTTCACGCATCATGCGGGAATAATTTTTTTTCAACTGGTAAACCTGGGCACGCCGCAGATGAATCTCTCCGGATAGCCAATGCCAGGATGCTACCAGTGTAGTTCCGGACAAAATGAAGCATACCAGATAAATCTTCCTGTTCCATTTTGAATGAATTGACTTTGGCCGTGAATCATCCTCCGACAAAAAGTAAACCAAGGCAACCCAGATCATCAGGAGCAACATGACAAAATATCTGGAGCGGGGATAGCCAAAAAATGACAAGACCATAAAACTGCAAATTGCCATCGTAGCCAATAATAGGATTGTGCGCTTATCCGGATCCCGTGTATTTCTAAGTGATTTCACAGTCTGGCGAAGCACCATGAAAAAGAACAATAGAAATAGTAGGATCCCAGGGATTCCCTGCTCCGACCAAACCAATAAATAATCATTGTGAGGATGCTCAAAATGTACCATTCCGGTGTTCAAATAAATAGTCCCGCCAACCCCGAACTTCGCCTGTAGTAATTTCCAGTTATTCAGTCCGGCACCGGTTAAAGGATGTTCTTCAATGAGCTTCAAACTGTTTTTCCATACGATGATGCGCTCGTAGATACTATTGTTATTTGCATTCGATGTGGTATAAAATAAGTTGGGCTGGGTCCAATACAATTTCACCATCTCCACCTTTTTCTCCAGATAAGAGAAGTTTTTTGATTTTGAATAAAGAAAAAAAACAGTGCCAAGCACGATGCACACAAGTCCAAAACGCAGGAAAATAATCCGAACTGACATCACTTTTTTTTCAACCGCCGAATTTGTCCGGGTGATTCGGGCAAGAACCAGCATAAGTAAACAACCAATTAGTATTGCCAACCAACTGGAAACTGTCTGCAAAAGAATAATCCAGAAAATACAAAGACTTAAACTTGTCCATGATAAAACCAGCCAGGTACCTTTTTCCTTTCTTACACCATAGAATTGAAACGGCAATAAGATCGTGATGACTTCTGCAAAAAAATTCTTATTGGACAGAGAGGAGCAAATCGTGAGGTCAATGACAAGAGGTTTGCTGTTCTGGAAATAATCAAGAAGCAAAGGGTACAACTGCATCATCCCATACATTGAAAAAATGAATATTGCAATGAAGGTTGACCGAACGAGGTAAGCAATGCTGTTCGTTTGTGCGGACAAGATGACCAGCGACAATATAAAAAAGAGAACAAACGAAAATGTTCGCAGCCATTCCTGAACTGCATCACCTGAATTTATGGACCAGAAGATGGTGATCAGCATCCAGACTTGTTGAATACAAAACAAAAGGATTATTTTTCCCGGTAGATGTAAATTGACCGCTTCTTTGGATGGAATGATGAAGTATGCCAGGAAAAAGACCGACAAACAAATTGAAGTGATAAAATACCTCGGTACCAGTCCCGGATCGAGTGTGGAATGAAAGAAGACCAATGGCAACAGGACAAAAATGCAGGCCAGAAACAAAAGAAAACGTAAATCCGGGAACTTTTTTGACATAAAATCTCTGCGTGCATCAATTTGTATGCAGTTTACAAAATAATTGAAAATTGGATGAGAATATTTCTTAAAATTACCCGATGAGCACGAATTATGGAAACTCAGGAAAATAGCCCCTCTCAATTCAGGTCCAGGAATATTAGCACCCATGACCTGCTGCATGCCATTAGCAAGCTTAAATGGCTGATTCTTGTCAGCGCAATTCTGATTGGAACCGTTTCATTTTGGTATTGCAAGACCCGCATTCTTTCCTATTCTTCCTCAGCCTCCTTTTATATTAACGATATCAATTCTGTTTCTCTCACATCACCCAACAATGAAACAAAACCTTTGGACGGTCTACTCACCGGTGAAAATTTTAACCGCGTTTACCAGCTTATTTCCAGTACACGAACTCAGAATTACCTGATCCGAAAATTTGGTTTGTTGAAGCATTACCATATTGATTCAACGAAAGAATTCAGTTATGAAAAAGCAATCAATAGGCTTCGGAGGAATATTGAAATAAAGAAGTCTCCGTTCAATATGGTGACAATAACTGTGAGCGACGAATACCGTTACCTGGCAGCGGAAATGGCCAACGAAATTGTTTCTTTCGTTGATAAATTGAATAAGGATATTTTGCTATCAGCCTTGCAAAGAAAAATTCAGATTTATCAGGGTTTGATAAAGGAAATGCAAAAAACGAATCAGGCCCGAATTGTTGAAATGGAAAGCCTCTTAAAAAAAATGAATGGCGTTTTCATTGATGCTGAAAACAAAAAATACAATGCTGAAACGTTGTTAATGCTTCAACAAAAAATGAGTGGAATCATCAGTGACATCGAGACAGCAAACGGCGAATTAATTCGCGCTCAACGATATCATTCCCTTGCTTTGCAAATCATTAAAGAAAAGAATTTACCTACGATTCTGATGATGCAATACGCGACACCTTACTCCTATTCCCTGGCTCCAAAAGCACTTGGTATGAGTATCGTATTTGTGATATTTTGTATCACAATGTTTATTGTATTCCTCTACTGGAAAATGCGCTATGGAAATTATATATCTCTATTCTTTAAATCCTGACCCATTTTCCAATTCCCAATAAAAGTAAAATGAAGAGATATTGTGTAGTGGTGGCCGGTGGTACAGGGAACAGAATGAATTCTGCTGTTCCAAAACAATTTCTGCTTCTGAATGGAAAACCGATTGTTGTTCATACTCTTGAACGTTTGCTTGAGTTTGACCCTCAGCTCAATCTCATCCTGGTATTGCCGGAAAAAGAATTCAATACATGGAAGAAAATACGTGACGACTTCTCTTTTACTCATTCTGTCCAGGTGATCGCAGGGGGGAACACGCGCTTCCAATCTGTCTCAAATGGTTTAAGCCTTGTTCCGGAAAATTGTAGTGTCGGCGTACACGATGCTGCGCGCCCATTGCTCACAAAGGAATTGCTGGAGAGGTGCTTTCTCGGTGCAGAAAAAAATGGAAATGCGATTCCGGTGATGCCTTTAAACGATTCTTTGCGCGAAATTTCTGAAACAGGAAACAGGCAGGTCGATCGTTCAGCATTTGTAAGTGTGCAAACACCTCAGTGTTTTCAATCCACCATACTTAAAAGAGCATTCAAACAGGAAGAAAGTACTTCATTCACAGATGATGCTACTGTTCTGGAAGCTTTTGGTGAATCAATACATCTGGTTGAAGGAGAAAAATGGAACCTCAAAATTACACACCCGGAAGATCTCCTGATTGCAGAGAACACTCTGCAAAACAAACCTGAAATAAATCGCACAAAAAAAGCCTGATCAAATCAGGCTCTTTATTTTAATGTTCTTTTTACCAATTGTCTTTGTCTTTAACCGGTTTTTCTTTTGTCACAGCATTTTTAAGACTATTGATCGTCTCTTTGGTATAGGTTTCAACCTGGAGCAAATAATCATTGTACAGTGGTGTATACAGCTGAGCTTTTGTGTCCAGCCAACGTTCACAGGCATAATAAGACTGTTGTTTCCAGTTATAAGCAGTAAATTCATATTTAAATCTGCCATCCTTCGCAGCCACAGTGAGCGTATACTGAACCAAACCTGCATCCGTTTTGGTGCCTTCTTTGTCAGCAGGATTGTAAATTTTAAATCTGGGTTTACCGACTACTCGGAATTTTAGTGAATCGTTTTCACGGATTACTTCTGTCGGATTCTTGTAATAACTCCGAAACCAGGCGAGGATTCGGGCATACATAATTTCAGCTTTGAGATCCTTCATCTCAATCACTTCTTCATAGGTAATCAAACGAGTAATGCTATCCACAGGCATCGCCGGCATCGGAGTAACTACATTCTTCTGAGCATAAGAAGAAAGAACAGAAAGTGTCATGAATACAATGACAGTTGACAATTTTCTCATCAGGGTGAATATTTAAGCTACAAAAATAGGAGAAAATTGGAAATCAATTCCAATCCTTAGCCCTGAACGGGAACTTTAATTTTCATCCCGGGCTTCAGGCCATGGGCATTGGAGATCTTATTGATCGATTTTAGCTGTTCCACAGTGGCGCCTTCGTATTTTTTCGCAATACTAAAAAGCGTGTCGCCAGGTGCAACAGTATGATAAATAAAATGCGGGTCTACAGCTACTGTGATCAGGTCTGCCTTCTTTTCAGGTGCAGGAGCCGGAGTCACGACAGTCAGTGCATTTTGATTAATTGCATTTTCATCGGGTACTGTTTGTGATAACATTGCCTTTTCATCCTCAGATAGAATTGGTTTATCATCATCTTCCTCAGTCCCGTTCGCAGGTTTCTTAATGAACACTTTATGGCAGACAGTTGTATAAATAGCAAGACGCTGACCACTCATCGGATATTTCTGGCGGAGGGCACGCTTGTTCCATGCTCGTAATTGACCAACTGTACAATTGTATTTGGAAGCAATTTGACTTAATGTTTCGCCTCTTTTTACGAGGTGTGATTTCCGAACCTTTTCGACAACTGTCGCATATTCCCCCGCAACGCTTTCAACATTCAGATTCGCTGATGGAGCTGATAAAGGAGATGTTCCGTAAGGACCCAATCGATCCAATGCAATGGTAGAATAATAGTCACTGAACATATCCCGAACCACTTCATTGCGGATCTGCGGACCGCGACACCCGAGTACAACGCTTACCAGTCGGTGCTCGCATTTGTTTACTGTAGCAACCAGACAAAAACCTGCACGTCGTGTGTATCCGGTTTTTAATCCGTCTACTTCTCCACTATATTCAATTGTCAATCTATTGTGATTGCGAATGACACTGGTCGATTTTCCGTTATCAATCGAGGCATAACCCATTCCTGCAATTTCCAGTACTTCATCATACTTCAACAACTCAAGCGTCAACAACAACTGGTCCGTTGGAGATGATGAATTGTCGAGACTCGAATGTGCAGCAGGAAGTCCTGTTGGATTTCCGTAATTGGTATTCATCATGCCCAATTCTTTCGCACGACTGTTCATTCTGTCTATCGAAACTTTCAAATCACCACAACTGATATAACGTGCCATCTGCTCTGCACACTCATTGTTCGAAGCAATCATCGCTGCTTTGAAAACATCGCGAAGTGTATAGTTTACGGAAGTATATACAGTCTTTCTCTTGTGCCTTCTACCGGTCACCGTTTGTCTTACCCAATGTACATTGTCTTCCCAGTTGAATTTACCGGCACGCACATCTTCAACGGTGAGCAATGCAACCATCATCTTGGTGAGCGAAGCAATCGGATATGGACTGCCCATATTTTTTTGCCAGATGATTTTTTTATTCACTACATCGTATAAAAGTCCGGCTCTGATTTCTGATTCATTCACACGAAAAGTAGTATCCGGCTGGTAGGCAAATTGCTTTGCCATCAATGAAAAATCCGGAACAATCAGACTATCATCTCTGTCAGGTCCTGCGGCACCAGCATAACAAGGCAGCATCATGGCTAACAGTGCCATGATTGCAAAATTCCTTTGCAGGAGGTGTTGAATGCGGTGCATCTCCATGTGTTCTATCCGATCTATTCTAATATACGATTTGCTGGCTCAGGTGTCAATAAAATTCTTTGAATGAATCTCATAAGTAGACACCGTTTGTAAGAGGCTAGTATACTGAATTTCTACAGAAAACGTTACTTTTCGAGAAATATTCTGAAGAATTTTGTAGAAAATTGTGTTAAAACGCTGATTTATTTTTTGTTGAAGATAATAATTGCTTGGTAAACGTCTCAGAGCTTTGAGTAGACGTATATTTTCACCAATTCCTGCTGGGAAACTGACAGTTTTGTCCGAAGAAACATCTCCGGAAATACTGCTTCCCAATGTTCTTTTGTCTTTTCTTTCGGGACATGCAGATTATGACATCCGCTACAATGATCCACATAGAGCCGAAAACCGGTTTTGAGTGTATCCAATGTGACAATCCTGCCTGAAGATTGGAGTTTCAATGCGTCTTCTGCAACCGGTCGCAGCAATGAAGAGCCTGCACTGCAAGCGATCAGTGAAACAAAGACTGACAGCACGATCAAACGACTATTTATTTTTCCCATATTCACAATCCCCGGTTAAAATGAAAAGGATAAAAGTAATCTGGCTTCAACTTTTTCGTGTTCATCAAGAACCAGATTCTCGGTAGACCCTTCCTCTTTTTTCGCATTAAACAATTGAGGGAGAACATTTAAGTTTATAAACCAATTGTCCCCGCGAACGTGAAAGCTTGGTCCGGCAAACCATGCAGAGTGTTCCCATTCACCTTGTTTGATTTCATTATGATTGCGGATCTCAAGTCCAAGACCTGCTGATTTTCCCAACAAACGCATGTATGCAAGGTCTAATTCCACAGGTGTTTCCGTCTCCATTTCAATTTCTCCATCCTCCGCTTCGAATTCCATTTCATATTCTCCAACGATGTTCGCTGCGAAAATATTTTTACCTATTTGTTTGTCCAGTATGAGTTTACCTTCCAATTCAAGTTCTTGTCCATCAAAACCAAATTCGAAATAAAGCGCTGTGCCAATAGTATTGGCAACCGGATCGCTCAGTTTTAATTTCCATTCATTCGAAAAACTTATTGAATGATCTTTAAAAATAACACTGTCATTCGGACTGAACGCGACTGTGCTGAAGTTGATGTAAAAAGCAGTCTGTAATTTCTTACCCAGCCCTAGTTCAAGTTCAAGTCTCTGGTCGATTGCATTGTAAAAATGTGTTCGCCCGCTTCTAAGGGTATTCCAATATTCAAGTTCCATCGCTCCGGCAGGTATTACATTACTTTGATAGGTACGTGTGAACACCCTGTCTTGTGATTTTGATTGCTGTCCGGCGAGTACAATCGCTAAGAGTAAGATTAGTCTTTTCATAAAATGCTCTGATTCTAAATTTTTATCCGGGCAAAATTATATTTTTATTTAGAATGATTCTAAATAAAAAACAAGATTGATATCACCTTCCGCAAATTGCTGTACATCAGCTTTATATAAAAATTTAGATGCCAAAGCTATTGAGGGAAGGGTATCCATCGAATGATAATAATCAGTTAAAAACGAGAAAACCTCCCAAAATCCGGGAGGCTCTTGAATAAATACTGTTTGTTTTCAGTTCTCTCTAAAAAGGGTGATTTTGATTCCAATTCCTAAAAAAAAGCAGTAAATCAGATTAACAAAGCGGAACAACCTCAGACATTCCGGATAAATGCAAAGTTTCAACGTCAATGTTTGTAATCCAATTAACTCCCGGGATCTTTCCTTTTTCAAAACTTCCCAGTTTATTTTGGAGACCGAGATATTGAGCTCCATTTAGAGTAGCCCAGGTTAACAATATTTCCAATGAAATTTCAGGATACGATTGATTGACTCTCTTGATTTCGTCAAAGATTGAAAGTGACCAATTCGAAGCATAGCTATCAGTCCCCAATGTAATTTTAGAAGCATGGTCGATGAAGAGGGGGATATCAGGTAAACGATTTTCAATAAACAAGTTTGCATTCGGACAAAAACACCACCAAATCAACATACTGTAAAGTTGCGCCCAGTTGATGTCTTCCGCTGTAGAATATGTATTGTGAACGAGTTGGATTTTATTGCAATTCGGCAAATGTACAAGTGTTGAAGAAAGCGAACTGAACCCTGTGGCTTTCCAATCAGTGTACAAGGAGGTTGCATTTTGTAAAAATGTGAACAAATCACCGCTCTTATTCAGGAACATCGCATTTTCACTTTCGGTTTCCTGGTTGTGAATACACAGTGGAGCACCATCATCGTATGAAAAATTATTCAGCAGCTTGAGAAGTTTAGGCGAAACAGTATACGGTGCATGAGGAACGATTGATCCGGCAAGACCCATTGAAGTCAGGGAATTATACAATTGTTTTCCCTTATCAAACACATCATCTGCACGATTTGGATGGAAGTCGAACAATTCTATGAATGTGTGGTAATGAATTTTACTATTCCCCTTCACTGAAAAGGAATGATCAGTATTCGAAATATCTCCAACGGCAACAATTCCGTTCGCTACCATTTCAGCATCCGCTTCATAGAGTGCTTCAATAATTTCATCTTCTCCAGCCTGACGCATTGTGGAAACCTGACGAAGAAATGCCGGTAACTTTTGTTTTTCCCTGAGCTTACCTTTTAAATGAGAAAGCTCCAGATGACAATGTGCATTGATAAAGCCCGGACAAAGAATTCCTCTGAAAGTTTCCACATCATTCCCGGAATTGAGCACTTGCTGATAATCTTCCCTGTTTATCACAGGATCGAGCACATCAGAAATACTGCCATTTTCATTAACAATGAGTATCCCATTCTTTACCGGAACCGATGAGATGGGATAGATAAAATCAGCTTTCAGAAACCGCATGTAAGAATTGAGACAAGAAAATTAGTATTGCAAATTTAGCCGATTTTCACTTGAAATATGATCAATTTGAAACGTCTGCAAAATGATTTTGCCTGCATTAATTTCAATGCATTGAGTTTAAGAAAATCCATAAACCTTCCTCCCTCCTAATTTTCATACCTTTGCAACATGCAAGCTCATCCAGAAAAGACCAATATCCGGGACTTATCCAAGAAAGACCTGGAAACCTGGTTTATTGAACATGGCGAACAAAAATTCAGGGCAACTCAGGTCTGGGAATGGTTATGGCAAAAAAGTGCCAGGTCCTTTGAAGGCATGAGCAATCTTTCCAAAGCTTTACGGGAAAAACTACCACTTCATTTTTCGCTGCCTGCTGTTTCAATTGACACTTTTCAGGTGAGCAGCGACAGAACAATTAAAAATGCATTTCGTCTTTTTGATGGAAATATTGTTGAGGGTGTTCTGATTCCCACAGACTCAAGAATGACAGCTTGTGTTTCATCACAAGTGGGTTGCAGTCTGACTTGCAAATTTTGCGCAACAGGAAAACTCGAACGACTCCGCAATCTCAATGCGGATGAAATATACGATCAGGTTGCTATCATCAGGGAGCAGGCATTGGCGAATTACAATATTCCTTTATCCAACATTGTCTATATGGGGATGGGTGAACCTCTCCTCAACTATGCCAATGTGATGAAAAGTATTGAACACATCACCTCTCCGGAGGGCCTTGGAATGTCTCCGCAAAGAATTACAGTGAGCACTGCCGGGATTTCGAAAATGATAAAGAAACTCGGTGATGATGGAGCGAAATTTAATCTCGCATTATCTCTGCATGCTGCAAATGAAACAAAGCGCAATCAGATCATGCCAATCAACGAAAGCAATTCGCTTGATTCACTGGCAGAATCATTGAATTATTTTTACGATAAAACAGGCACGCGGGTGACTTTCGAGTACATTGTTTTTAATGGATTCAACGATGCATTGACAGATGCGAAAGAACTGGAAGCCTTTTGCCGGCGTGTGACAGCCAAAGTAAACCTCATCGAATACAACCCCATTGATGGCGGTGAATTCATCAACGCAAAAGACGACAAAATTGAAGCCTTTAAAAATTATCTGGAGGACCGTGGAGTCATTGTAAATATCCGTCGTAGCAGAGGTAAAGATATTGATGCCGCCTGCGGGCAATTGGCGAATAAGAATGAACATGCAGTTGCACGGCTTAAAAAGCAGGAATAAGTTCATCGCTTTTATTTTTCCGACATTACGCTTATCTTGACATTGGATTTCAGGATATTTTCATTCTGTTCCACCGATGTATCAAAAACTTAATAGTATAAATCATGCCATTCAAAACCCTCCTCTGCTTTTTCTGGTGCTCTTATGTTACTCAGGTATTTGCACAATCCGATACACCCTGCCAGGCACCGGTCATATCTGTAAACAGCGACACCTGTATCTTTATTAATTCAACAACAGCAGGAGCTACGTATCAAACGGATCCGGCAAATGGCGGAATTCCACCCTGTGCTTTTCCGGGCTCACCGGATGTATGGTATGCAGTTATTGTTCCTTCTTCAGGCGCAATTGCGTTTACTTCAGAACCCGGCACCATTACCGATGGCGGGCTCGCAGTGTATTCCGGTCCATGTTACCAGCCTCAATTACTCGAATGTGACGACGATGCGGCAAATGGAATGATGCCGGTTGTTGACAGATCTGATTTTATTCCGGGAGATACTTTATTCATCCGATTCTGGAAAGCTGCCGGAAACGGAACCGGCACCTTTAATTTATGTGCGATAGAATCACATTCAGATTGTCCGGTTGCTCAGCAGATTTGTGAAACAACAAGAGTGAATGGCAATGCCTACGGACCCGGTTCGAATCAGGATGCCTTCGCATACTATTGTGATATTTCAGAATTTCAATCACAATGGTTTCGATTTCGATTTCTCACAACAGGCACTTTTATATTTAAACTGTTTCCTGATTCCATCGGACCATTGATTTATCCTGACTACGATTGGCTGATGTATAGAAGTACCGGTTCCGGATTTTGCAACACCTTTACTTCACAGACTAATCCGGATATATGCAATGGGAGTAGTTCGATGGGTGCACAGGGAGAAACCGGACTTGATCCTGCCGGCACATCGAATTCCGTTCCCGCAGGACCCGGAAATCCATTCTGTCCCGTGTTGAATGTAAACGCAGGTGACGATTACTATTTATTGGTAAATAATTTCAGTACCTCTTCTTCCGGTTTCACATTAAATCTTGGAGGCACAGCATTATTGGATTGTTCCATTAAACCAACTTTTGTTGCCTCAGTAAATACGAATGCTATTCAACATGCATATCCCGTTCCGGCAAAAGAAAATATCTGTTTTAGAACACAACCCGGCTCTGATCAGGAAGAATGGGTCCTCACTATTTATGATCCAACTGGTAATCTGATTTATACTGATCGTAATCCGGATTCTTCAGGCTGGTGCGTACAGACAAATCAACTGGGCCACGGATTGTTTTATTACAGAATCGCCGATCGAAACAGGCAGGCAAAATCTCAGGGAAAATTTATTGTCGAATAAACTTTCTTTCGGGTATGCGAAACAAAAGAGGGGTATAAACTATGCCTCCTCCTAAGAAAAAAGTCCGTATTTTCGTCACCCGCTTATGTCCCAGTCATTAAATGAGATCAAGGCACCGATTGCAACGGTGATGGATGAGTTCGAACAAAAGTTCCGTGCTTCTATGAAAAGCTCGGTGCCATTGCTCGACAGGATCACGCATTACATTGTGAAAAGAAAGGGCAAACAAATGCGCCCGATGTTTGTCTTTTTATCCTCGGGTCTACTGGGATCCATAAACGAACGCAGTTACAGAGCTGCAACACTCATCGAATTACTTCACACTGCCACACTCGTTCATGATGATGTGGTTGATGATTCCAATGAACGAAGAGGCTTTTTCTCTCTGAATGCATTGTGGAAAAATAAGATTGCAGTCCTCGTTGGAGATTATCTGCTCAGCAAAGGCCTCCTGCTGTCTGTTGACCATGAAGATCATGATTTATTGAAAATCGTATCGGGAGCGGTTCGAGTGATGAGTGAAGGTGAATTGCTTCAAATTGAAAAAGCCCGACGACTCGACATCAGCGAAGATATTTACTTTGAAATTATTCGTCAGAAAACAGCATCTCTGATAGCATCCTGTTGTGCAGGAGGAGCGTGTGCCGCCGGCGCCAGCAAGGAAGATGTTGCCCGTATGCACCAATTTGGTGAATGTATCGGTATGGCATTTCAAATCAAAGACGATTTGTTTGATTATGGTCCGGATGGAGTGATCGGTAAACCAACGGGAATCGATATCAAAGAAAGTAA
The DNA here is from genome assembly GCA_016720655.1 of Bacteroidota bacterium. Lineage (GTDB taxonomy): Bacteria > Bacteroidota > Bacteroidia > AKYH767-A > 2013-40CM-41-45 > JADKJP01. The sequence continues at coordinate 341,789 of JADKKE010000032.1, read as the reverse complement.
AATGACGCTCCCTTTGATCCATGCATTGAGCAAAGCGGACTATGCTGTTAAAAAAAGTATTATCAATATTATAAAGAACCACAATACTGAAGATGCAAGAGTCAAAGAAGTAATTGCTTTTGTCAAGAAATCCGGAGGGATGGAATACGCTACTGAAAAAATGATGGACTATCAGAAACAGGCATTTCAAATTCTTGATTATTTCCCGGAAAGTATTTACAAAACTTCCTTAAAGGACCTTGTTCGCTACACGACTGAAAGAACGCATTGATTAAGGATGAGCCTGAATAAATTTTTCTATTTGATTTCTGCTTTGCTGATTTTCTTTTCAGCATTTATTTATCTGTCTCCCGGATTCGTCTCGCCCGATTTTATTTATCCTGACAGGATCGATTCATTGTATGTCCGCTTTCACTCTCAACAAAATTTTCCGGACTCCTTGCCCGACGAATTGACTGACATCCCTGTTGAACATTACAATCCAGCATCGCTGGAGGTTGCTTATTCGGAGTTCAATGTAACAATGCGCACTGGCGGACAACTTCGCGGATGGTACGTTGCAGCTGAAGACACACCCGCGAATACAATCCTTTTGATCCACGATTTAAATGAAAGTAAAATCAATTATCTGGATCATATCAAGCAGTTACGTGACCGGGGCTTTAACCTGTGTGTGATGGATATGAGAGCACATGGAAACAGCGATGGAATGGAATTCTCCCCGGGCGAGTCTGTCGTTGAAGACATAAAACTTGTGATGGATACTCTCCTTTCTCTCACCGGTACTCACCATCTGATTTTGATGGGCAAAGGAATCGGTGCGGCAATTGCGACCCAGGCAGCTTTATTCGACGGTCGCTGTGATGTTCTTATTCTGGAAAGTCCGTGCATAAACCTCAGCACCTATCTCGACCGCTATGCATTTAAAAAATGGAGCGTTTTAAGAGCATTCTGGTATCCCGTTTTCCGAAGAAAAGTTGCGGATCTCCTGCAGTACCCAATCCGGGATTTGGATCTTAAGGAGTTGACTTCTCACATCAAAACCCCCACACTTTTTATCGCTGTGCCGGATAATGAAATGGTTTATACCACTGAAATTCTTTCTATTTACGAAGCTTCAGCAGCTCCCCGAAAAGAACTATTTTTGGTGAATCAGGATGGAACTCCTGAAATCGTGAGCGGAGGCGAACTGTATTACAATAGAATCTCCGAGTTCATCAACGGAGCAATACCGAAGAAAATTAAAAAAACCAAATACAAAAAACTGGCAATGTATGATCAGTAAAGATTCCATCGACCGGATTTTCAATACTGTCCGTATTGAAGAAGTGGTGGGTGATTTTGTTCCCCTCAAGAAAAGAGGTGTGAACCTGATCGGTCTATGTCCTTTTCACAATGAAAAAACACCGAGCTTCAATGTGAATCCGGTGCGTAATATTTACAAATGTTTTGGCTGTGGTAAGGGCGGGAATGCCGTGAATTTCATAATGGATCACGAGCAGTACAGCTATCCGGAAGCTCTTCGTTTTCTTGCCAAAAAGTACAATATTGAAATTGAAGAAACTGTTCCGGATCCAAAGGATGACTTGCTGCGTGATGAGAAGGAAAGTCTTTTTGTTATCAATACGTTTGCACAAAAATCTTTTTCAGAAATTCTTTTTGATTCAGAAGAAGGACGGTCAGTAGGCTTGAGTTATTTTAAGGAACGGGGATTCACTGAAGAGACCATCCGGAAATTTCAATTGGGCTATACGCTCTCGGAATGGAGTGCTTTTACAGATCTCGCGTTAAAAGCCGGTTACAAGGAAGAGTTTCTGGAAAAAACAGGACTCACAATTAAAAATGATGCGGGCAAAAAGTATGACCGTTTTCGCGGTCGTGTAATGTTTCCCATACACAACCTGAGCGGAAGGGTCATTGGTTTTGGTGGACGCGTTTTGAAAAAGGACGAGAAAACTGCGAAATATGTCAATTCCCCGGAATCAGAAATTTATCACAAAAGTCAATCACTCTATGGTATATACTTTGCGAAAAAAGCAATTGTCCAGAGAGAAAATTGTTTCCTCGTTGAGGGATATACTGATGTTATTTCACTGCATCAATCCGGAATTGAAAACGTTGTAGCATCCTCAGGAACTTCACTCACCGTTGAACAAATTCGTCTCATCGGTCGATACACGAAAAATGTAACCGTACTCTACGATGGTGATGCAGCCGGAATCAAGGCTTCCATTCGGGGTATCGATCTGATCCTGGAAGAAGGTCTCAATGTAAAAGTTGTGCTCTTTCCCGATGGTGACGATCCGGATTCCTATAGTCGCAAACACAGTCACAGTGAACTCCTTGATTTTGTCAATGGGAACGCGAAAGACTTTGTGATGTTCAAAACCGGATTGTTACTCGATGAAGTAAAGAATGATCCGGTTCGCAAAGCCGGACTTGTTCGCGATGTTGTCGAGACGATTGCAAAAATTCCGGATCCGATCATTCGCTCGATGTACCTGAAGCAATCGAGTGCGATGATGGACATACAGGAAAATCTCCTCATTGCTGAACTCAACAAAATTCGCAGACAGCAACTAAAAAAAGATTTACCTGTCCGGGATATTGAAGAGCTGTTGCCGGAATTGCTGATTCCGCACAAGCAACAAGCAGAAGATCTCTCAACTGAAATTCAGGAAAAAAATATTATTCGACTACTTTTAAATTTCGGGAATCACGAATTGCATTTTCACGAAGAAGTTGACAATCCTGACCGCCCCGGACACAAGGATGTCAATGATATCGTTATTCGCGTTGCTCGTTACATTGTCGATGAAATTGCAAATGATGAACTTGCATTTGAAAACACCTTGTACGACCGCATTTTAAAATCCTATACAGAACTCATTTCTTCGCAAACGGAAATCGACCCGCAGATTTTTTTAAATTCAGAAGATCCGGGAATCAGTGAGCTGACCGTTGAACTGCTTAGTCCGAGATATTTCCTGAGTGAAAATTGGGAAGTGATGCACAAAATCATTGTTCCCGTTGAAGAAGGAGTATTAAAAGATGCAGTAGAAAAATCAGTCTTCCATCTCAAGAATAAGAAGGTCCTCAAAATGATCGATGACAATCAGAAAAAAATTAAAGCAGCACACGAAGCGGGCGGAGATTACACGGATCTGATGGAAATGGAAAAAAAATTACAAAGCGTAAAGATGGAAATCTCGAAGGTGCTGGGGATTGATATATTGAAATAATGGTATTGGGAATTGGGTATTAGGTATTAGGTATTATTAGGTATTAGGTATTAGGTATTATTAGGTATTAGGTATTAGGTATTAGGTATTAGGTATTAGGTATTAGGTACAAAGTACCAGGTATGCTCTTTAGATCAAAGTACATTTTTCATAGATTAGGGAGAAAGTTCCAATCAACAATCTACAATCTACAATCTACAATCCATCTACTCGGCTGCCATCCCGGAAAACTTCTTGCTTCCTGTCATCATTTTCAGATTCGCGAGTTCCATTTCAGACAGGTATCTCCATCTGCCTCGTGGAAGATCTTTCTTCGTAAGACCGGCAAAAATTACGCGATCCAGTTTTTTTACGGTGTAGCCCAGGTGCTCAAATATCCTTCTCACAATTCGGTTTCTTCCTGAATGCAACTCAACTCCAAGCACTGATTTTTCTTCACTTGTAAAAGCAACATCGTCTACTTTGATGAAACCATCTTCAAGTGTAAGTCCATCCAGAATTGCCTGCATATCTGTTGTCTTCAGCGATTTATCCAATTCCACCTGGTAGACTTTTTGCACTTCAAAACTGGGATGCGTAAGTTTCCTCGCCAGGTCTCCGTCATTGGTAAAAAGTAAGAGTCCTGTTGTATTTCGGTCAAGACGACCTACCGGATATACTCTTTCTTTTCCTGCACTTGCAATCAGACTCATGACAGTTTTGCGTTCTTCAGGATCATCAGTCGTTGTGATAAAATCTTTCGGTTTGTTCAGAAGAATGTACACCAGTCGTTCGCCGCGAAGCGTTTCGTTATTGTATTTTACAACGTCACCGGGCTGGACTTTATAGCCCATTTCCACAACGACCTCTCCATTAACGGTGATGACGCCGGCTTTTATCATTTCATCTGCTTCCCGACGCGAACAAATTCCCGCATTGGAAATAAATTTATTCAAGCGCGTGAGACCTTCGTCTGCAGCAGTAACTTTTGGTTTTCGTGGACCTTTTTGAAATTTTCCCGGCTTTTTATTATCGCCAAAAAATTCATGGCTTTCTTTCCGATTCCATTTTGGTGCATCTGCTCCTTCGCTGTCTGAGTTCCGTCGCGGACTTTCTTCTCTTCTGCCTTTGTAACTTCTGCGATCAGCATTTGCATCATCACGACGAATGCGAGGTCTTGGCGAACTGCTATCGTCTCTTTTTACTCCACTAAATGATTTTCTTTCACTTTCCGGCTTAGCAAACTTCTCCCGCTTCTCTCTGGTTGGAGCTCTTTCTCCATCGCCTTCTCTGTCACTGCCTTTGGATTCAAAATCGTCTCTCGGCTTAGATTCCTTACGAACATAAAATCCTTCTCCGGAACTTTTTTTATCAAAGGGGCGATCATCGCCTCCGCTTCTCTTAGTGAATGGTCTTGATCTTTTCTCTCCTGAATCACTTCTTTTTTGAAATGGCCTCTCTGAAGTCTCTTCCGTTCTTTTTTGATACGGACGCTTTTCACGATCACCTGAATCCGATCTTTTCTGATACGGACGTTTTGCTCCATCACCGGAATCACTTCTTTTCTGATATGGACGTTTTTCACGATCGCCTGATTCGCTGCGTTTTTGGTATGGACGTTTTGCACCATCACCGGAATCGCTTCTTTTCTGATATGGACGTTTTTCGCGATCGCCTGAATCACTGCGTTTTTGGTACGGACGTTTTTCACCATCACCGGAATCGCTTCTTTTCTGATATGGACGTTTTTCACGATCGCCTGAATCGCTGCGTTTTTGATATGGTCGTTTTTCTCTGTCTCCTTCGCTTCTGGGTCTGAATTCGCCCTCCGCAGGTCTGGATGACCGCGGAAATGCACGTTTTTCGCGATCGCCATCCTTTTTGAAGGGACGACTGCTGCGTTCAGATGCAGCTGGACGGTCGAATGACCTTTCGCGATCTGATGAAGAACCTGATGATTTTTTGAAACGTGCCGGCTTTCCGGCTCCCTGTTTGAAGGTTTTCTTGCCCGGTCTTGCTCCTGCACCTCTTCCCCGACGTGAACCGGCACCGGATTTATTAAACTTACCCATTTTTTGATGATAAGCTGCAAAGGTACGAAAAAAAGAGGGAAGGCGTGGTTGGTGGTTGGTGGTTGGTAGTCGGTGCTTAGTGGTTAGTGGTTAGTGGTTAGTAGTCGTGAGCTACTCTAACCTTAATCTTAAAACTGGGGTATTGATCCAAACTCGGAAATCCAAACCCGGAACTCTAAACACAGAACACTGAACCCGGAACACTAAACCCAGAACTCTAAACCCGAAACAAACCTTGAACCTTAAACTTTGAACCCCCTTCTACATCGGATAAAAAGCATCTTCAATATGCTCAATGGATGTATACTGTTCATTGGTAATGACAATGATGATATCAAACCTGCTTTCTTTTTCAGGAAAAACTTGTTTTACAAATTCATCGGCGGCTTTAATAATTTGCCTTTGCTTTTTCATTGGAACCAGAAGAGCAGGGTCGCTAAGGTATGCTGAAACTCTTGTTTTTACTTCTACAAATACGAGCATGCCTTTATCCTCCGCAACAATGTCTACTTCTGCTCTGTCGAACTTATAATTTACCTTATGTATCTTAAATCCTTTTTTCTTCAGGTAATCACAAGCGAGAAGCTCCCCTTTTTTCCCAAGCTCTTTATTGTTGGTACTCATGATTGAAATTTCAATTCCATTTTATCGGTAACTTTCAATGTTGCTTCTCTTCCGAAAATGAGTGGATAATTATTGGGAATATGTCCGGAAGGAAATCCATACAAAACAGGATAGGAATACCCGGACACTGCATCCTGAATTATTTCTTCCGCAGTTTTTCCAAAAGGAATTTCATTGTCTTTCATATCCGACATTCCTCCTACTATCAAACCTGCAAGGTTGCTGAGCTTTCCTGTTCGCTTTAAATTCATCATCATCCTGTCAACATGATATAGATATTCATCAAGATCTTCAAGAAAAAGAATTTTTCCTGTCGTATCGATATCCGATGCAGTGCCGGCAAGAGAGTACAGAATCGATAAATTTCCTCCAACGAGTTCACCCTTTGCTGTGCCCTGTCGATTTAGTTTTTCAAGGGATGCTTGCTGTTTGGAAGAAGTGTAGCGAAGCGATTGTCCGAAAAGCGAATCTTTGAGAACAGACAAACAATTGGCACTCAATTTCGACAAGTTGAATGCCATTGGAGCATGCAGTGTTTCGATGCCTAACTTGTGTACATGCGAATGCAAGACTGTGATATCACTATAACCAATGAGCCATTTCGGATTCTTGACGAATCGTTTGAAATCAATCTGATCAACAATTCTGACCGTTCCATACCCTCCCCTTGCAAATAAAATTGCCTGTACATTCTTGTTATTCAAAGCACTCTGAAAATCAGAAGCGCGTTCAGCATCAGTACCTGAAAATTGATTTTGAAACTTATACAAGTTCTTGCCATATTTAACCTGCAATCCCCAGGATTCCAGGAGATCGGCTGCGGGCTTGATTTCAGATTTGGTAACTCTTCTGGCAGATGAAACAATCATTACTGTGTCACCTGACTTTAGATAGGGCGGTCGGATCATATTCTTATCTTTGCGGCGAAAATATCGGTAAAAAGCTTTTACTTGAAGGCATCTTGCAATAATTCACACACATATTCACCTTCATATCCTAAACCCGGAAGAAATCCGATGTAAATTCATGCCGGAATAAGGATTGAGAATTTATCAAAAAGAATCCCGAATGCCCCGTACACTTGTCACAGCAGCCCTTCCCTATGCCAATGGTCCCGTTCACATAGGCCATCTTGCAGGTGCATATATTCCATCAGATATATATGTTCGCTTTCTTCGTGCAAACGGAGAAGATGTAAAATTTATCTGTGGCTCCGATGAACATGGCGTACCGATTACGCTTCGCGCCAGAAAAGAAGGCATCACTCCTCAGGAAGTAGTGGATAAATACCATACGATTATCAAGGAGAGTTTCGCTGCATTCGGAATCAGCTTCGACATCTATCATCGGACTTCTGAAAAAATTCATCACGAAACCGCTGCTGCTTTCTTCAGCACTTTGTATGACAAGAAAATTTTCACAGAAGAAGAAAGCGAGCAATACTATGACGAGGAAGCAAAAATGTTCCTCGCCGACAGATACATTGTAGGTACCTGCCCGAACTGTGGAAATACAAATGCATACGGCGATCAATGTGAAAAATGTGGCAAAAGTCTGAGTCCGAGCGAACTGATCAATCCTCATTCACAACTTAGTGGCAAGCCACCTGTTTTGAAAAAAACGAAACACTGGTATTTGCCATTGGATACAATGCAGAAGGATTGGCTGGACACATGGATCAGAAGTCATGAAGGCGATTGGAAAAACAATGTATTCGGACAATGCAAATCCTGGCTCGATCAGGGATTACAACCACGTGCAGTAACACGTGATCTCGACTGGGGTGTTCCGGTTCCTTTGGCAGAAGCCACCGGCAAAGTACTCTATGTTTGGTTTGATGCACCTATCGGGTATATCTCTGCGACAAAAGCTTTGTTTGCCAATACAAATGATCCGAAAGGCTGGGAAAAATATTGGAAGGATAAAGACACACGACTGCTGCACTTCATTGGCAAAGACAATATCGTTTTTCACTGCATTATTTTTCCTGCCATGCTGAAAGCTCATGGAGAATTTATTCTTCCTGAAAATGTTCCGGCAAACGAATTTTTAAATCTCGAAGGTGACAAAATATCGACTTCCAGAAACTGGGCAGTATGGCTGCATGAATACCTGGAAGAATTTCCGGGCAAACAAGATGTGCTTCGCTACACACTTACCGCAACTGCACCTGAAACAAAGGACAATGATTTTACATGGAAAGATTTTCAGGCGAGAAATAATAGCGAATTGGTTGCTATCCTTGGAAACTTCGTGAACCGCACGCTCGTGCTTACACAGAAATATTACGGCGGAAAAGTACCTGCACATCACGATTTGCAGGATGACGACAAAGCCTGTATTCAGGCAATGAAAAGTATCCCTGAGAAAATTTCTGAAAACATTTTGAACTTTCGTTTCCGTGATGCATTGTTTGAGTTAATGAATCTGGCAAGAATCGGAAACAAATACCTCGCGGAAAACGAGCCCTGGAAAATACAAGCGACAAACCCTGAAAGAGTCGAAACTGTCCTCTACATTTCTCTTGAAATCACGGCATATCTTGCACAACTGATGGAACCATTTCTTCCTTTCACTTCTGCAACACTTTTGAAAATGCTGGATTTAGAACCAAAGAAATGGAAGGATTTTTTAGGAAAACAAATTTTGCGTCCCGGACATCAATTGAGAGAACCTTCATTGTTGTTTGAAAAAATTGAAGATGCTGTGATCGATGTTCAATTGCAAAAACTGGAAACATCCAAAGCCATGAATCAGCTTTCAAATGCAACCGTTACTCCTTCAAAACCTTCAACGAGTTTTGATGATTTTCAGAAAATGGATTTGCGAGTCGGCACCATAGTAAGCGCTGAACGCGTACCCAAAACGGATAAATTATTAAAGCTCACTATTGACACCGGAATCGATACACGCACTGTTGTTTCCGGAATTGCTGCAGACTATTCTCCTGAAAATATCATCGGGCAACAGGTCACTATTCTTGTAAATCTTGAGCCAAGAAAAATCAAAGGGATAGAATCACAAGGGATGATCCTGATGGCAGAAAATGCTGCAGGGGAATTGGCTTTTGTCGCCCCTGTCAAGAATATGGACAATGGAGGAACCATTCGCTAACTATTTCTCCCGCTGGGTCAAGTCTTTAACGTTAGCCTGCGCGCTGGCTGACTTGACCCTCCTCAGTTGGTAGATTAAAATTTGTTTACCGGAACAAGGAACGCGTTCCCGGCAATTTAACCCCGGGCAAAGGGAGGAACGACCGGAGCACGGGAAAGGCGTCAATACGAAGCCTGGACCTTTCGTTCCAAATTTTTCATGAAAGATGAATAGTTTGAATTCATGATTTGAGGCCGGGACTGATGTGTAAATGGGTTCCCTTCCTTCGATTCCTTGGCTGCAAGAGTTCAAAAAAGCATAAAAATCAAATTTCTTTGCCTTTGATGATTTTTTTTGGAAGAATAAATAGAGAAATCGGCAAAATTGGCTATATTTGCATTCGAAATTTACGGAGATAATAGAAGGGGACGATAGTCCCCTTTTTTATTGAAAAAAATATGGCCCTGAACGATCAAATACAATCACTTGTGCAAGAAAAAATTGCCGGAACTGAAAACTTCCTCGTGGAAGTTAAAGTAAGTCCGTCAAAAGTGATTGTGTTGATTGATCATCCGCAAGGGATTAAAATTGAAGATTGTGTTGCTGTGTCCCGGTTCCTCCAGGAAAAACTTGACACAACAGATGTATTCGAGAAACATGAGCTTGAAGTTGGTTCTCCGGGAATGGAAGAACCGCTCAAAGTTTTGCAGCAGTATATCAAACGTCTGGGTAAAAATGTCGCTGTGACAACTTTCGATGGAATGCGTCATACCGGAATTCTTCTTTCTGCGGATGCGAACAACATTCAACTGGAAGAAACCCTGATTGTAAAAACCGGAAAGAAAAAAGAAAAACAGATTCAAAATAGTTCAATTCCATTCACAAACATCAAAGAAACAAAAGTCATCTTCTCCTTCAACAAAATCATTTGATCAAAATGAAAAAGACCGTTTTACCTGACAAGAATGAGCACACCGAACTGGTGGAAGCATTCTCCGAATTCAAAGACCTGAAGAATATTGACCGTGCCAGCATGATGAGCATCCTTGAAGATGTTTTCAAAAACATGCTCAAGAAAAAATATGGCACTGCTGATAATTTCGACATCGTCATTAACACCGACAAAGGTGACCTTCAGGCTTTGCGCAATCGTCTGATTGTTGAAGATGGTACGGTGGAAGATCCGAGCACTCAAATTGAATACTCAGAAGCTGTACGAATTCAACCTGACTTCGAAGTTGGTGAAGAAGTTTCGGAAGAAGTTCGCTTCATGGACTTCGGTCGCCGTGCTGTTCTTGCCGCCCGTCAGAATCTGATGGCGAGAGTTCAGGAGCTGGAAAAAGAAGGTATTTTCAAAAAATACAAAGACCGTGTAGGTGAAATCATCACCGGTGAAGTATACCAGACCTGGAAAAAAGAAACACTGGTGATGGACGATGATGGCAATGAATTGATTTTGCCAAAAGTTGAACAAATCGGTAGTGATTTCTTCAAAAAAGGTGACAGTGTAAGAGCTGTGGTTTTGCGTGTGGAAATGATCAATGGAACACCAAAAATTATTTTATCACGTACCTCCCCTTTGTTCCTTGAAAAATTATTTGAACTCGAGGTTCCTGAAGTTTTTGACGGACTGATCACGATCAAGAAAATCGTTCGAGAACCGGGTGAGCGTGCCAAAGTAGCTGTTGAAAGTTATGATGACCGGATCGATCCGGTTGGTGCCTGTGTTGGAATGAAAGGTTCACGGATTCATGGTATTGTACGTGAATTGCGCAATGAGAATATCGATGTAATTAATTTCACAACCAATAGTCCGCTGTTCATTTCCCGTGCTCTTGCACCTGCAAAAATCACTTCCATCAAATTGGATGATGAGAAAAAACGTGCTTCTGTGTTCCTGAAACCGGATCAGGTTTCTCTTGCAATTGGTAAAGGTGGCCACAACATCAAGCTGGCAGGAAAATTAACAGGATACGAAATTGACGTGTATCGTGATACCGATGACGACAGCGAAGACGTGGATCTGGATGAATTTTCAGATGAAATCGAGCCATGGATCATTGATGAATTGAAAAACATCGGATGTGACACGGCCAAGAGTGTACTGGAATTACCGATCGAAGATCTGGTAAAACGTACTGATCTTGAAGAAGAAACTATTAAGGAAGTAATCCGCATACTGAAATCAGAATTTGAATAAAAAAGAAGGAAAGATCGTCTGATCACGGTCTTTCTTTCCCTCTCAATAAATTACTACCTTGCACAAGCCCCAAAAATTGGCTTGCTGTAAGCAGACACACCCTATGGCAGAAGCAGAAAAGACGATCCGATTAAGTAAAGCAATCAAGGAATTTAATCTAAGCCTTGATCATATCGTGGAATTCCTGAATAAAAAGGGATTCACGATTGAAAGCAACCCCAATACGAAGTTGCCTGGGGATGCTTATGCATTGCTGCTGAAGGAATTCCAGGGCGATAAAAGTGCCAAGGAAGAGGCGCAACAGTTATCCCAAACAAAACTTCGTAAAGATACTCCTGTCGTCCTCGACGCAGATGGCTCGAAGAAACCCACATCAAAGAAAGATGATGAGTCTTCCGAGATTCTCATCAAAAACATGAGTGTTGCGGATTACCTCAAAGAAGAAAAGCCAAAGAAGAAAGAAGAAGCCAAAGCAGAGAAACCTGCAAAAGCAAAAGAACCTGAGCCGGAAGTAACGAAAGTTGCTGTCGACAAAGTTGAAGGTCCTAAAGTTCTTGGCAAAATCGATATCGAAGACGACGCTTCCAAAGCTGAGAAAAAGAAAAAGGCAACTGCAAAGAAAAAAGCGGAAACGCCTGAAGTTGTAGAAGAACTTCCTCCGGTTAAAAAAGAGGAAGAGAAACCTGCAAAGAAAAGTTCCAAAAAGAAAGAAGAGCCGGAACTTAAGGAAGAAAAACCTGTTGCTCCTGTCGCTCCTGTTGTTGTTGCTGCTGAACCTGCACCGCCGGTTCAGGAAATTGAAGAAGTGGTTCCTGTTGCTGAAGTTGCACCGGTTGCTGAAGTCGTTCCGGAACCGGAACCTCTGGCTCCTGAAATTACTGCAGAAGAACCGGATTCACCTGCAGAGCCGCAGAAGGATGAAATCCATCGTGTTCGTTTCGATAAATTAAGCGGTCCTACCGTACTTGGTAAAATCGACCTGCCGGTTGATCCTCCAAAACGTAAGCCCGTTGCTTCATCTACAGGTTCTGTGGATGATAAAAAGAAAAAACGCAAACGCACTGAACGCAAGGGAGGCGGACAACCTGTTCCATCAGACAAACGCGATCAGCCACGGACTCCGGGTACATCCGGACCGCCACGCCGTCATACGCCCGGTGCAAAACCGACAGAGAAAACCGAACCTACAGAAAAAGAAATTCAGGATCAGATCAAAGCTACCCTTGCTCGTTTGAGCAGTGGAGGTAAGTCCCGTTCTTCCAAAATGCGTAAAGCCCGCCGTGATGAACGTGCGGAAGTGAAACGTGAGAAAGCAGAAGAACAGGCAGGAAATAAAACGATTAAAGTAACTGAATTCGTTACAGCCAATGAATTGGCGAAACTAATGGATGTTCAGGTCACTGAAGTTATTTCAACTTTCATGTCACTCGGAATGTTCGTTTCGATCAATCAACGTCTCGATGCTGAAGCATTGCGTGTGGTTGCTGAAGAATTTGGATTCGCTGTAGAATTCGTTTCTGCAGATGTTCAGGAAACAATCGGTACAGAAGAAGATCAACCCGAAGACCTCGCTCCACGTTCACCGATTGTCACTGTAATGGGACACGTTGACCATGGTAAAACATCTTTACTCGATTATATCCGGAAAGCGAATGTTATTGCCGGTGAAGCCGGAGGTATTACACAGCACATCGGTGTCTATTCTGTGAAATTGGAAAATGGCAAAACCATAACCTTCCTGGATACTCCCGGTCACGAAGCCTTTACTGCGATGCGTGCCCGTGGTGCTAAAGTTACGGATGTAGCGATCATCGTGATTGCTGCTGACGATAACGTGATGCCACAGACAATTGAAGCCATCAACCATGCCCAGGCAGCAAATGTGCCGATGGTTTTTGCGATCAATAAAGTCGATAAGCAGGATGCAAATCCGGAACGTATCAAAGAACAACTCGCGAAAATGAATATCCTGGTCGAAGATTGGGGTGGAAAATATCAGTGTCAGGAAATTTCTGCTAAAAAAGGAATGAACGTGGAAGCATTGCTTGAAAAAGTATTGCTGGAAGCAGAATTACTGGAATTGAATGCAAATGCTGCACGACGTGCGAATGGAACTGTGATCGAATCCATGCTCGATAAAGGCCGTGGTTATGTAATGACTGTCCTGGTTCAGGGTGGAACATTGCATGTCGGCGACGTGATTCTTGCAGGATGTTACAGTGGCCGTGTAAAGGCCCTCTTCAATGAGCGTGGATTCCGTATCAAAGAAGCAGGTCCTTCTGCTCCTGCACAGGTACTCGGTATGACCGGTGCTCCACAGGCAGGTGATTTGTTCAATGTGATGGAAGACGAACGTGAAGCGCGCGATATCGCCAACAAACGTTTGCAACTTCAGCGTGAGCAGGGTATCCGTACTCAGAAACACATCACTCTGGATGAAATCGGACGTCGACTGGCAATTGGTAACTTCAAAGAACTCAATGTAATTGTAAAGGGTGACGTGGATGGTTCTATCGAAGCACTTGCTGATTCACTTTTGAAATTATCTACTCAGGAAATTCAAATAAATATTATTCATAAATCTGTCGGTGCAATCACTGAATCCGATGTATTGCTTGCTTCGGCTTCCAATGCGATTGTCATCGGATTCCAGGTTCGTCCTTCTGTGAATGCCCGTAAACTTGCGGAGACAGAACAGATCGAAATACGCCTCTACTCTATCATCTACGATGCAATCAACGAACTGAAAGCAGCGATGGAAGGAATGTTGGCTCCGGAATTCCAGGAGAAAATTGTCGGCAATATCGAAGTCCGTGACATCTTCAAAATCCCGAAAGTGGGTACAATTGCAGGATGTATGGTACTCGATGGAAAAGTTTCCCGCAATACTAAGGTGCGCGTAGTGCGCGATGGTATTGTTGTTCACTCCGGTGACCTGGGATCCCTCAAACGTTTCAAAGACGATGTGAAAGAGGTATCATCCGGTTACGAATGCGGATTGAGCATTGCCAATTTCCATGACCTGAAAGTAGGCGATGTCATCGAAGGCTACGAACAAGTAGCAATCAAACGCACTTTGGCTTAATCCAAAACGAATAAAAAACAAAGGGTCATCAACAATGTTGGTGACCCTTTTTTAAATTGCTGATTGTAGATTGCTGATTGTAGATTGATCGCAATTAACCGGGGTTTTACAATTATTAAAATCCGAAAAGCCTCAGTTCCGTCCCTCGTCCCCTGTCCCCCGTCCCTTTTATAAATTGCTGATTGTAGATTGCTGATTGAAGATTGGGAACAATTAACTCAGGTCTACAATCGATTAAAATCCGAAAAGCCTCAGTTCCGTCCGTCCCCTGTCCCCCGTCCCTTTTTAAATTGCTGATTGTAGATTGCTGATTGTAGATTGATCGCAATTAAATGACTTTTACCATCGATTAAAATCCGAAAAGCCTCAGTTCCGTCCCTCGTCCCCGTCCTATTAAAGAGAGATTATAGATTGATCGCAATTAAATGCTTTACCACGATAGAATCCGAAAAGCCTCAGTTCCGTCCCCCGTCCCTCGTCCCCCGTCCCTCCTTCACCGTCCCTCCTTCACCGTATAGAAGGCAGCTTTACCTCATCCGAAACCACGAAGGTCGTGGAATATTTTCCTTCCAGTTGCTTCAGTAATTTCTGTGCTTCGTAACGATTTCTGAAGTCGCCGACACGCACTTTATAATTTGGCTGCTGATAAGTGAGGTAAGCAGTGATATCCGGGAAGCGTGAATTGAAATCCAGTTTTACTTCTGAAGCCTTTGGCCGGTTGCCGCCAAAATAAATCTGGACTCTGTAACCGGGCATAGACTGCTTTTCCAGGTTCACCTGCTTCTGACGCTCTATCAGTTCGTCAAGTCGGGAATCCCGCGTGATGCGGATAGTACTGTCAGGATTCGATGTTGTAATCGTTTTTTGAGCCGAAGAATATGTACCTGCTGTTGCAAAAAACAAGAGGATTAAGAGGCGCTTCATGATGGATATGTCTGATGAACAAAAGTAATAGAATTTATCTTTGAGAAAGCGGTTAATCATTCCATCTCCAATCCCTGCATTTCATCCCATCGAGCGCAGAAAATTCATGGAAAACCATTCTAAAACTAAGGATAAAGAATCATTTCTTTCTTAATTTTGAAATATGAATATTGAAACTCTAAGAGCCTATTGCATTCAAAAGCCATTGGTGACAGAAGAATTTCCTTTTGATGAAGTCACTCTGGTTTTTAAAGTATTGAATAAAGCTTTTCTACTCACGGGTCTCGATGCACCGGGCCTTCAATTCAATGTAAAATGTGATCCTGAAAAAGCAATCGAACTGAGAGAACAATTTGATTGTGTTCAACCGGGTTTTCACATGAACAAAAAACACTGGAACACAATCCACGACGATGGAACAGTAACCGACAAACAACTAAAAGAATGGATCGACCATAGTTATGATATGGTTGTTGCGGGACTGCCGAAGAAGGATCAGGAGAGGGTGATGAAAAAAAGGGATAAAAATTTGAATAAACGTAAAATAATTGGAGTTAATATTTCTTCAAGTCAATTCTCAACAACAACTTTTTTAGTTGAATTTTATCACTTTTCTAGATTTGAAGAATTGAATAAGAATAGAATTGATTTCCCTCTCTCCCCGTTTTCCGTTCATCGATTATTCGGATATTTGCAACCTAAATCCAATTTCAATGAAAAAGGCGCTGAATTACTTTTTGCAGGGACTGCTTTTCGTCGTTCCTATTACTGTGACCTTATGGGTTCTGTTCCGGACGATTTTATGGGTGGATAGTTTGCTCCCTTTTCAGGTTCCTATCAAAATTCCGGGAATCCCTAAGCTGGAAATTCCAGGGCTTGGCTTGCTCACGATTTTCGTTGTCGTCTCTTTAATTGGATTCCTCAGTGTACGCTATATTCGCAATCCTTTGTTCTCCTATTTTGAACGACTGATTGTAAAAGCGCCGCTGGTAAAACTGATCTACGGTTCAGTGAAAGATCTTGTGGAAGCTTTCGTTGGAGAGAAAAGAAGATTTAACAAACCAGTTCTTGTACGCCTGGAACGTGTGAGTGATATCAATAGAATTGGATTTATTACACAGGAAGATTTATCCGAATTGGGAATGGGAAAAGATAAAGTTGCTGTGTATCTGCCTTTCTCCTACAGTTTCGCCGGCGAACTGATCGTGGTACCACGTGAAAATATCAGTCCTATCAATGCTTCAGGAACAGATATGATGAAGTTTATTATCTCGGGTGGGGTAACGGAGATTAAGGAAGGAAAAGAACACGATTAGCTTAGTTAGAAGGTTAGAAATTAGGAGAAAGTCAGAAAATCTACAATCAGAAATCAGCAATCACAAATACTATATCTATTTAGCTCCTTTTTTTTATGGCTTTACGAAAAATTATTAAACAGGATGAGTTTCGGGAATTGGGTTTCGGCAATAAAGTTGTCGAATCCAATCAGCGATTGATGAACAAGGACGGGAGCAGCAATGTTCGACGCAAAGGTTTGCCTTTTTTTCAATCGGTAAGTATTTACCAGACGCTGATCACCATGCCCTGGTGGAAATTCAACCTGCTTGTCTTCACTTTTTATATCACTGTGAATATTCTTTTTGCATTGGTTTATTATTTTGTTGATCCGGATCATATCAATGGAATGGTCTACAATTCAGAATTTGAAAAATTCGCTGAAGTATTTTTCTTTAGTGCACAGTCGCTTACTACAGTTGGCTATGGCCGACTGAATCCATCAGGTTATTTTGACAGCACACTTGCATCCATTGAATCCCTTATCGGTTTACTTGGTTTTGCTCTCGCAACCGGATTATTGTATGGCCGATTCTCCCGACCACTTGCAAGAATTCTCTTCAGTAAAAACATGGTTGTTGCTCCGTATAAAGGAATTACAGCGCTGATGTTCAGAGTAGCTAATCGAACCAAAAGTGAATTGGTCGACATACAGGCCAGCGTTATTTTATCCTATGTCATCCAGGAAAATGGAAAACCAATAAGAAAGTTCAGCAACCTGAAACTTGAGCTCACCAAGGTGAACTTGCTATCGACATCCTGGACCATCGTTCATCCCATCGACGAAGAAAGTCCGCTGTACAATTGGAAGGAAGCAGATTTCAAAAAAAATGACCTGGAAGTGCTCGCTTTGTTGCAGGCTTACGAAGAAACGTTTTCCCAGACAGTTCATACACGTACTTCCTACACCAATGAGGAATTGCATTATGGAGCTAAATTTGAATCTGTCATTGAGGCCGGACCGAATGGATCAATCACCATAGCCCTGGATAAAATCGATAAATTTGTACGGGTAGACCTTGAGCAAGAGATCATCCGGACAGCCTGATACAAACATTCACGATTAGAACAAACCTTTAGAATCCCATTCACGTATGCAGATTCGTATCTTAAAATCCAAAATTCACCGGGTCACCGTCACAGAAGCTGATCTGAATTATATTGGAAGCATTACGATCGACGAAGATTTGATGGATGCAGCCAATCTGATTGAAAATGAAAATGTAGATGTGCTGAATGTCAATAACGGTGAACGCTTTGAGACCTATGTCATCAAAGGCCCGAGAGGAAGCGGACAAATTTGCCTCAATGGTCCGGCAGCAAGAAAGGTAGTCGTGGGAGATATTATCATTGTAATTTCGTATGCCCTGATGGATTTTGAAGCCGCTAAAAAATTCAGTCCATCTGTTATATTTCCGGACACAAAAAACCGGATTAAAAATTAAATCATCATTTGACCAAGAAGCTGATTTCCATCCTGAAGTATATTTTATTGCTTGCTCTCGGGATAGGCATGCTCTGGCTTGCATTTCGCGGCGTTGATCTCAACAAAATCATTGAAGAAATCAGTGATGTCAACTGGCTATGGTTGAGTTTATCCATCGCGGTTTCATTGGTTGCTTTCCTGAGCAGGGCTCAACGCTGGAACATGCTGATTAAACCAACCGGATATTCACCCAAACTCAGCAACACCGCAAATTCCTTGATGGTTGGTTACCTTGCGAACCTTGCTTTTCCACGACTCGGGGAAGTGACCCGTTGTGGTTCGTTGAACAGGATTGAAAAAGTACCCTTCGATGTTTTGTTGGGAACCGTCATCGTGGAGAGAGCACTCGATGTGATCTGTCTCTTGTTGTGTATTGTGATGACAGCAGTGATTGAATTCGAACGATTGGGAAATTTTCTCACTCAAAATCTGCTTGATCCATTGAAACAAAAAGCAATAATGCTTTTGGGATCACCACTATTCCTGGTAATTGCAGGTGCATTGGTTCTTGTGCTGATCATTTTCATCGTGGTTCAAAGGAATAAGAAAGGAGTCCATGAAAAAGGCAGTTTTATGCACAAAGCATCTGCTTTGCTGAAAGGCATCCTTGAAGGTCTGAGATCCGTCCGAAAAATCGAGAAGCCGGGCTGGTTCATTTTCCATACCATCTTGATTTGGTTCATGTATTTCCTGATGTCTTACCTCTGTTTTTTCGCCCTCCCGGCAACGCAGGATTTAAGCTGGCATGCAGGACTCTTTGTCCTCGTGGTTGGCGGAATGGGCATGTCTGCACCCGTACAAGGTGGAATCGGAGCCTATCACCTGCTGGTTTCACAAGGATTGCTTTTGTACGGGCTCACGCATGAACACGGACTTGCCTTTGCGACACTCATGCATACGACTCAAACCCTTGTTGTGATTGTTTTCGGTGCCATTTCGTTTGCATTGCTTATTTTTGCACAACGAAAATTAAAAAATGACAAATCTTGAAATCGTTGAAAAGAAAATCTTCGATGCTTCCCTGTTAAGGCATTTTCTGGAAGTGAAAAGATTCTTTGGAAAAAAAATCGTGTTTACCAACGGTTGTTTTGACATCCTGCATCTTGGACATATTGATTATTTGACAAAAGCCGCTGACCTTGGCGATACACTTATCGTTGGAGTGAATTCAGACGCCTCTGTTTCAAGAATCAAAGGAAGTCACCGACCCATTAACGGCGAAATACAACGTGCCCATATTTTAGCAGCCCTCCATTTCGTTGATGGTGTTATTGTTTTTGATGAAGACACACCATTGGACCTGATAAAATCCGTTCAACCTGATGTCCTTGTTAAAGGCTCTGATTATAAACCCGAGGAAATCGTAGGAGCTGATTTTGTAAAATCAACAGGTGGAAAGGTCGTTACAATCGACTTTTTGCCCGGATTTTCGACCTCCGCAATTGAAGAAAAGATACGTTTGGGTAAAAAATAATTGACCTGTTTGGCGCCAGAACCGGAAAAGAGGTTATCTTTACTAAAAAGAAGTATATGAAAATCAGCCGTTCACTTCTCCTTGCTGTCCTTTTTCCAGCTATCCTGGCTTCGTGGTCTTGCGAAAAAAACGAGATGTTTAAATCCGAAAGCAAAATCAAGAAGCAATTGGTAGGTTCATGGAACCTGATTCCTATCCCAAGAACGAATCCCAATGAAGTCTGGACTTTCGACAATAGTGGAAATGCTTATCTTTTCCGTGAACCTGCAGATCATGATACAGGCACTTATGAAATCAAGACTACCTTGACGAAAGTTGAACTAAAAATAAAAGATCTTGAGCATTTTACTGATTTTGCTACCACCTGGCAGGTAGTATTGTTGGACGATGAAATTCTTGTTATGGCGAATGATCATTTGGGCGCGACGGGAATTAAAGAACTTGATTTTCAAAAACGAAATTGATAATTAAAAATGCTTTCTGTTATTGATTTGCAATTCTGACAATCAATAATAATCCAATTCAAAAATCTTATTTTATTCACCTCAGGGAAATCGCGATTCATGTAATCGCTTTTTTTATTTTCACCCCTGGAAATACGAATCTGTGGCAAAAGTAAAAACTACATTTTATTGTCAGAATTGCGGAGTTCAGTCTCCACGATGGATAGGTAATTGTCCTTCATGCGGACAATGGAATACGTATGTTGAAGAAATTGTTTCCAAAAGTACAGAACCGAATAGCTGGAAAAAATCCGGCGATAAGAAGGCAAGGATCGCACAACCTCATCGCTTGGATGACATCAGTATTTCCGACGAACACCGGATTGCACTCCCTGACAAAGAACTTCATCGGGTACTCGGTGGTGGCTTAGTTCCCGGCTCTCTGGTATTGATGGGTGGTGAACCGGGAATTGGTAAATCCACACTCCTGCTCCAACTGGCGCTTCAGTTTAATAACAAAACAATTCTTTATGTAAGTGGGGAAGAAAGCGAACAGCAAATTAAAATGCGCGCTGAGCGATTAAAGATGAAGAACGACGGATTCTTCATACTTACAGAGACTTCCCTGGAAAATGTCTTTCATCAGATTTCAGAAATCAATCCCTCTGTACTGATCGTTGATTCCATACAAACTATCTTCAGTAACAAAATAGAATCTTCACCGGGAAGTGTATCCCAAATTCGTGAATGTACTTCTGAACTTCTGCGCTATGCAAAAGAAAGTTCCACGCCTGTTTTTCTGATCGGCCATATTACAAAAGACGGTTTGATTGCCGGTCCAAAAATATTGGAACACATGGTTGATACGGTTTTACAATTCGAAGGCGACAGACATCATGTGTACCGTATTCTCAGAGCGATAAAAAATCGCTTCGGATCAACTGCCGAACTGGGTATTTATGAAATGCAGGGAGCCGGATTGAGAGAAGTAAGCAACCCTTCTGAAGTACTCATTGCACAAAGGGAAGAAGCCCTGAGCGGTGTGGCGATTGCCGCGACAATGGAAGGAATTCGTCCCTTGCTGATCGAAACCCAGGCTCTGGTTAGTTCTGCAGTGTACGGAACACCTCAACGATCTTCAACCGGTTTTGATCTGCGCAGACTAAGCATGTTATTGGCAGTACTGGAAAAAAGATGTGGATTTCGTTTAGGCGCCAAGGATGTTTTTTTAAATATCGCCGGAGGAATCAAAGTCGAAGATCCCGGAATCGACCTTGCCGTTATCTGTGCAATACTTTCTTCGAATGAAGATATTGCGATACCTCAAAAAATTGCATTTGCAGCTGAAGTTGGACTGAGTGGTGAGATACGTCCTGTTACACGTGTAGAAAGCCGAATCAGCGAGGCCGAAAAAATGGGCTTCGAACAAATTGTGATTAGCAAATACAATCTGAAAGGATTGGACAAAAACAGATTTCAACACATCCAGGTGCATGCTGTTTCCAAAGTGGAAGAAGTATTCGCTTTGCTTTTTGGGTAAATCAGCTTCAAATAAAAAGACCGTAAAGAATATTTCTACGGCCTTTTTATACTCCAAATTAAAAATTACTGAACAACGATTCGTACGCGCTGTATTTTTTCTTTTTGCAAAACATCAAGGAAATAAATTCCTCTTGCCCAATCTTCGACGTGAAGAACAATGTTTCGGTGTGCAATGAATGAATTTCCTCAGCATGGATCACTTGTCCGCCAGCATTGAAAATTCTGATTTGAATATCGCTCTTCATTGCAGGGAGAAGGATTGAACAAACATCGTGTACCGGATTCGGATACACTTGAACAAAATCAATTTCTGAAACATCATCTGTTGTTGTGATAATCGTAACGTCGATAGCATCTGTTGCTGTACATCCGTTGGAAGCGGAAACCGTAACAGTATAGATCCCGCTTGCATTCACTGAAATTGCCTGGCTTGTCTCTGTCGTATTCCACAAATAAGAACTGAACCCTGCACCTGCATCCAGCGCGAGAGAAAGCCCTGTGGTAAGAACAGTATCATTCCCAAGATTAACAACAGGAACAGCAAGTATCTCTGCAGTAACCGGAATTGCAGCACTGGGACAAAGGCTTCCGGCAATTGCATAGTATGTTGTACTTGCAGCAAGGAAAGGCGTCGTGAAAGTGTTTCCTGTTCCCAGGAGATTTCCACCGGAAGCTGCATCATACCAATAAACTGTTGCAGTGTCATTGGCGAGTAATGTGAGTGTTCCTGGTCCGCACTGACTTGCAAAAGTCACAACCGGATCCGCATTGATTGAAGCAATATACACGGTTATCGGAAGTACCTGGCTTGGACATTGTCCGCCTGCCTGTACATAATATGTAGTCGTTTGTGTGAGCACAGGAGTTGTGAATACCGGGCCGGTGGCAAGTGTTGTACCGCCAATCGCTGCATTGTACCAATACACCAATGAGGTATCTACAGCATTTAATGTAAGCGAACCGGGACCACAATGTGTAGTGTCCGATACCAGAGGATCCGGAGAAACAGGATTGATGATTGCATCCACAGCCATCATTTGGCTTGGACAAATCGATCCCGCCTGAACATAAAATGTAGTTGATTGAGATAAAGTCGGTGTAAGGAATGTTGGTCCTGTTGAAATCACAGTACCACCGGAAGCTACATCGTACCAGTACACAGCGGCTGTATCGATGGCAATCAAGGTTACACTTCCCGAGCCACATCGCGTTGCACCGGTTACCACCGGATCTGCCGTGATGGCATTTACGATTGCCTGTACAGGAATAATTGCACTCAAACAAGTTCCGGTTCCCGATTGCGTATAAAACGTTGTGGTCTGAGACAAGGAAGATGTTGTGAACGTCAACCCGGTACCCAGCAAATTTCCACCGGGAGCATCGTACCAACTTACAGTGAACGGACATACAGCTGTTAGCGTGATTGTTCCATCACCACACCGTGCAACATCCTGCACAAGCGGATCGGATGCAGCACTTGTGATGATAGCATTTACTGCAACACGCGGACTCGGACAAAATGTTCCGGCTTCAACATAATATGTGGTCGTAATTGAAAGTGAAGGTGTAGTATACGCAGAACCTGTTGCCAATAGATTTCCTCCCGATGCAGCATCATACCAGCTTACGAGAGCAGTATCCGTTGCTGTTAAATCAATTGTACCGGGTCCGCAACGCGCAACATCCGGAGCCACAGGAGAAGCTGTGATTGCATTGATAATTGCCTGTGCAGGAATTCTTGCACTCGGACAAATACTTCCTGCCTGTGCATAGTATGTAACCGTTTGCGATAAAACAGGTGTTGTAAAATTTGTTCCTGTTCCCATCAATGCTCCGCCGATTGCAGCATCATACCAGCTGATTGCAGCCGTATCAGAAGCCGTGAGAAGTAAAGTACCTGCACCACACCGGCTTGCATTTTGTGTAACCGGAGCTGCAGTGACTGCACGGATGGCAGCCATTGCGGATACGCGCGCGCTGGGACAAACTAATCCTGCTTCCGCATAATAGGTGGTGGATGCACTTAATACAGGAGTTGTAAATGAATATCCTGTAAACAATGCTGTACCACCGGATGCAGCACTGTACCACCTCACAGCAGCTGTATCCGTCGCTGTAAGGACAAGTGTTCCTGTTCCGCAACGACTTGCGTCACTGGTAACAGGAGCTGCAGCAATTGCATATACTGTTGCCTGCACAGGAATCCGGGCACTTGGACAAAGTGATCCGGCTTCAACATAATAAGTAGTTGATGCAGACAAAACAGGAGTGGTAAAAGACGAACCTGTTCCTATCTGAGAACCACCGGAAGCTACAGAATACCATCGGATAGCAGCTGTATCAGTAGCAGTAAGAATGAGTGTTCCGGCTCCACATCGACTTGCATTTTGAGTCACAGGTGTGGCAGTGACAGCATTCACAGAAGCTAGAGCAGCGACACGAATGCTCGGACACACTGAACCGGCTTCAGCATAATATGTAGTACTCACAGAAAGCGAGGGTGTAACAAAGTTATTTCCATTTCCGAGAATTGCTCCGCCACTTGTAGCAGCATACCAGCGAACTGCAGCAGTATCCGTCGCGGTCAAGGTGACTGAACCGGGTCCGCAACGACCTGCACCCTGAGTCAATGGTGCAGCAGCTACGGTATTTATGATTGCCTGTGCAGCAATGAAATTACTCTGACAACCTGCAGCGGATGCTTGCGCATAATAAGTAGTAGTTGATGAAATGGAAGGTGTCGTGAATGTATTCCCGGTTCCAATCAATGTTCCTCCCGGAGCAGAATACCAACTGACAGTGAAAGAAGATGTCGCTGACAAACTCACTGTACCAGTACCGCAGCGACTCGCATTTGTAACAACAGGATCTGCAGCAGCAGTCGCAATGATTGCATTTACCTGTACTCGCGGACTTGGACAAAAAGTTCCGGCTTCAACATAATACGAAGTCGTTGTGCTAAGCACCGGAGTGTATAGGTCGTTCCTGTCGCAAGCAAAGTTCCTCCGCTTGCAGCAGAATACCAGCGGATCACAGCAGTATCACTTGCCGTGAGTGTCACAGTGCCCGAACCACAACGTGAAACGTTCGCACTAACAGGAGAAGCAGTAACTGCGTTGATGATAGCCTGAGCTGGGATACGTGCGCTTGGACAAACAGATCCGGCTTCAGCATAATAGGTCGTAGAAACAGATAAAGAAGGCGTGACAAAACTCGTACCTGTGCCCAATTGACTACCACCACTGATCGCTGCATACCAGCGAATACTTGCAGTATCGCTTGCAGTCAGTGTCACGCTTCCTGTTCCGCATCGATTCGCATTTTGTGTGACCGGTGCCGCCGCCTGTTGATTCACGATTGCCTGAACCGCTACCGCATTGCTTGGACAGGATGTTCCTGCAACAGCATAATAAGTAGTTGTTGTAGTGATCGAAGGAGTTGTAAAAATTAATCCTGTACCCAGCAGTGTGCCACCGGGTGATGTATACCAGTTTACCGTACTTGACGATGTTGCCGAAAGCACAACAGTCCCGCTGCCACATCGACTTGCATTCTGAACCACAGGAACAGCTGTAACCGGGTTAATAATTGCACTCACCTGTACACGCTGACTTGGACAAACTGATCCGGCTTCAACATAGTAAGAAGTTGTAGCACTAAGTGAAGGAGTTGTATAAGAAGTTCCCGTGAACAACAACGTACCGCCGGAAGCTGCCGAATACCATCTGATCACGGCAGTATCTGTCGCTGTAAGTGTAACCGTTCCGTTTCCGCAACGGCTCACATTGGATGTTACAGGTGTTGCAGCAACAGCATTGATGATTGCTTGTGCTCCGGTTCTTGCGCTCGGACAAACCGAACCGGCCTCCGCATAGTAGGTCGTTGTTGAACTGAGGGAAGGTGTTACGAATGCTGTACCACTTCCAACTTGTGTTCCACCGCTAATCGCATTGTACCAGCGTATCGCAGCAGTATCTGTTGCAGTAAGTGTTACACTTCCTGTTCCGCATCGGCTTGCATTTTGCGTTAGCGGAGCAGCAGCTGTTGAATTGATAATGGCCTGAACTGAAATTCGAATACTAGGACAAAATGCTCCGGCTTCAACATAATAGGTTGTTGTTGAAGACAACGATGGAGTTGTAAACGAACCACCTGTTGCCAGCAAGGTTCCTCCGCTTGCAGCAGAGTACCAAAAAATTGTTGCAGTGTCTGTTGCTGATAGTGTCACAACTCCAGGTCCGCAACGATTAACATTCGGTGCGATCGGCGTCGCTGTTGCACTTGCGATAACTGCAGTTACCCCCACTCTTGTACTTGGACAAACAGATCCTGCTTCTGCATAATATGTTGTTGAGGTGCTCAGAGAAGGTGTTGTAAAATTACTCCCTGTAAATAATAATGTTCCTCCGCTTGCTGCAGAATACCAACGTACAACAGCTGTATCGGTGGCCGTAAGTGTAACACTACCTGTACCACAGCGACTGACATCAGAAGCAACAGGTGTTGCCGCTGTTGCATTGATGATTGCTTGTGCTGCAACGCGTGCACTCGGACAAACCGATCCGGCTTCAGCATAATAAGTTGTCGTGGAACTCAGGGTTGGAGTCAGGAAAGAAGTACCGCTTCCGACCTGTGTACCACCACTGGCTGCATTGTACCAACGTATAGCTGCAGTATCCGTCGCATTAAGTGTTACAGTTCCCGTTCCGCATCTGCTTGCATTTTGTGTAATGGGTGCTGCTGCAATCGGAGTGATGATTGCCTGAACTGCAATTCTTGCACTCGGACAAAAAGCACCGGCTTCGACATAATAAGTTGTTGTAGTTGAAAGTGAAGGTGTAGTAAATGATGGTCCCGTTGAAAGAAGTGTTCCGCCACTTGCCGCATTGTACCAGAAAATGGTAGCAGTATCTGTAGCATTGAGTGTTATTGTTCCGGGTCCACACCGACTTACATTCGATGTTACCGGATTTGCCGTCGCAGAGGAAATCACTGCTGTGACAGGAACACGAGCACTCGGACAAGCAGTGCCAGCTTCTACATAATAGGTTGTGCTTTGTGTAAGCACCGGTGTTGTAAAACTTGTTCCTGTTGCTAATAAGGTTCCTCCGGAAATTGCGGAATACCAATGAATGACTGCAGTATCACTTGCCGACAGCAGTACAGTACCGCTTCCACAGCGGCCTTCATCCTGAGTAAGCGGAGCCGCAGTGTTTGCAAGAATACTTGCTGTAACAGCAACACGCGGACCCGGACAAGCGCCTCCTGCCATCACATAATATGTTGTTGTTTGAGAAATTGAAGGTGTATTCAAACTGTTTCCTGAGCCAACAAGGTTGCCACCTGCCAAGGCATCGTACCATTCCAGGGCTGTTGTGCCACTTGCAGCAAGAACTAAACTGCCGGTTCCACAACGCGAAGCAGGTGTTGTTGAATTCACTTGTCCGGCCGGATTGACAGTCACAACCACAGGACTTGAAATTCCGGAACATCCGCCACCGGTAATACTCACAGTGTAACTACCCGCTTGTGATGCAGCATAAGTAGATTGGTTCGCACCATTGATGTCAACACCATTGTTTTTCCACTGGAATGTATATCCGGAAGAAACACTGGCGCTGAGTGTAACAGAATTTCCCTGGCAAATACTTGTCGATCCCGAAGCGTTCACGGAAACTGAGGCAGACGAATAAGCTCTGCCCGGTGACCCGCCGAGGCAACCGGCAAACCAATTGTTCCCATCATTTGGATCCGCAGCAGGAAAAATTCTTTCCAATGTGTATCCTTGTCCATCCGGACTCAAAGGCCATGGCGAAAAATCATCAAACAAAACAGATGTATACAAAACATTATTAAAATTGTATACGCGCAAGTCTTCACCTCCATTATCAAAATCAAAACCATAATTTCCTACAACATTTGTGACAGTAGGATAAATGGAATTAAACTTTGCAAGATCAGAAGCGACTACCAGATATCCGTTTGCCGGAATTGTTGTGGGTGCAGGAAATGTGTAGGTGTGGTTGTCTGCATCATCTCTGAATTTCCATCCTGAAATGTCAAGAGCGGAACCAGCCGGATTATACAATTCAATCCAGTCTCCGGAATTGGAAGCTGAATCACTGTTGTAATTAATTTCACTTATCAGCAATTGAATCGATGCTGATGCGCCTGTGAAATAACAGGTAATCACATCACTCGAAGTAAAGTTATACGTTGCGACCTGGTTCAGATCATTTGTATTAATCACAGTATTGGATCTCCAATGATCGAATGTGTAACCGGGATTTGGAATGGCAGTGATCGTAACCGGATTTCCATTGAAGTAAACTCCACTCCATGGATATGATGTTGGTGTCACAGTACTAATTTGAATTCTTCCGGCACCTGCAGGAGAAACTTGTATAGTGAGAGTGACCTGGGAAGTCATGCTAAAATGACTCTGAATAAAATTCCGTGCATTTGCCGGACGTTGATTCGCAAAGGTCAACATGGTGGCAATGTTAGAATTCCATTGATTGGTATCTCCTCCGCCCCACTTCTCATATTGAAAATGCATATCCTTACGAAGCGAATCCCTGAACAAATAAGCCATGGATTGCACACTCGACGGAAGCCAGATGGTATTGATTAAATCTGCATATCGATTGATAAAGTATCTTTTGAATGTAGCATTCTGAACCAGCTTCTGGAAAATATCAGAATTATAATTGTGCGGAGAAGGGTTTAAAGCTGTTCCCAACATGTCATTGCTGACAGATCCAACAAGGCCCATACCAAAATCGAGGTCATAGGAAAGGTAACGGAAACGGCCACCCGGTTTTGTTGGTCTCCATAATTTCAAATTATTATTTCCACCACCCATCCAGTCATCATTCGGATAATAGGTTTCAGATGCAAAGTAATCCACCATGTTTTCCAGATCCATCATGGTTGCCATGGTGGAATAATATGAAGGACTGCTTGGTGAAGTTGTAGTTGCATAATTATACATCGTCCAGAAAGCTGCATCACTTCCTTTCTTCACCTCAATAGTCGGATAGAAATAACTTTCCTTCAGTAAATCAATTTCATCCTTTTTATATCCATAGTTTCCTTCTATCCAGTGGTGATCATCGTTTTCCCGTGTGTAATAAACACCCCAGCTCTGTCCATTGATGTAAAGCAGACAAGGTTCGTATGCCAGGTAATCGTTATTCGTCGTCCGCAACAATCTTTGCATCATCGGATCACGCATGTGACAAACACCACGGTCGTTACCAGTTGTGTGTAAAATAAAATCATCCCATTTGTCATTCCATGGTTTATCGGATTCAAGAGGATAATTTAATTTGGATAAACCATATTTATCGCTGAGCATGATCTCCAAACTTTTCTGATCCGAAGCTCGTGACCATCCCCCTGTAATTTTTAAACCGGAATTAAATTTAAACGCACGAATTTTATCTCTGTCAAAATATTCCAGATAAATGGGCTTCTCCCAATCCATCCAATAGTTGGCGCCGAAATGTGGATTCGATGCCTGGGCATTGGGGCCGGCAACAAAAATTCCATTGTTGAAATCATATAAATTGTACGGATCTGTTGTTACCGCGTAAATTGGAAGCTTGCAATTCAGGTTGATAAAAAAGGTATTCGTAATTGTTTGACTTGGCAATGCAGTGCTTGCAAACACCCGTGCTTTAACAGTCTTCGTTGAACTGATTGAAATTGGTCCGCTGTATAATGTTGAAGATGCACTCACATCGGTTCCATCAAGAGAGTAACGGATTTGTCCGCCGGGAAAAGCAGTGCTTAAACTTAATGTTTGGGTTACAGGATAAAACCCGGAAGCAAGCGAAAAAATCGGAATGCTTGCATATCCACTATAGCAGGTAGCGCTATTGTTTGTTGTTCCCGGTGTAGGTGTTCCCGCAATGCACCAGGTTGCACTTCCATCAGGATTCCGTCCAAGTGAATTATCCGGATCGATAACTCCGGATGCTTTGCTATCGATTACAGTTCCGGATGCATTTACAAGAAACACTTTTTCACCGGCTCTGTTGAGTTTGAATTTTGCATGCAAAAACTGCTGCGGAGCGGGATGAAAAAATGTTGGCACTCCTCCAAAATAACTCTGACTGTTATCCACCAGAAAACTCAACCACACACGACCACTCAAATCAGTACTGGTTGCTAAATTATTGTGTACTTCAATAGCCAGAACATTTGTTCCGTTTCGAAGAACTGATTTGAGTGTATTCTTGGACAGGTAAAACGAATCAGGACTGGAACCTGTATACATCACCGCTTCACGAGAAGCCGGTGCAAGATCATTCCATGCCGGACGAACGCCTGCGACCCCAACATTGACACGGGCGATTTCAACACCATTGAGATAAGCCACAAATCCATCGTCGTAGTCAACATTTAATACACTTTCAAAAATCTGGGAAGTGTCTGCAATTGAAAAAGTTTTTCGCGTATATACAGAAATGCATGTCGCAACAGAAGTTCCATCATCCGCATCTCCAAAACCAATTCCACCTGTGCCTGCAGACCAGGTTCCATCGTTGAAAGAAATGTTTCTCCAATTTGTATCCGGTGGAACTGTAGTATTTGCACGATACTTCCATGAGTCATTCTCATTGACTGCAGTTTCCCAATGTGTGTTGACAGAAGTTTTATTGGTATCAGATGCAAAAATCACCATGAATCCTCCGGCCGGAATACTCACATTCGGAAAACGAAATCGAAAATAATTCGTCGAATCGTCTGTCAAACCATATCCATTCAAATTCACGGAACTACCTCCCGCATTGTACAATTCTATCCAATCGTCATATTGCAAATACTCATCCTGAACAGTGGTCAGGTTAGAGGTTTGAATTTCGTTGATGAGAACCTGGGCTTTGACTCGAAAAGAGGATGACAACAAGAAAATGAAAACAAGACCTAAAAATGATCTTTTTAAAAACGAAGTAAGATGATTTCATTAGGGGTAAATTATGTTCAGGTACCCCAAATTGTCATTTTTTTCGATGAAATTCAATCTATTTTGACGAATCACCTAAAAAACTCCGTGAACGTTATGTTAAACAATGGCAGAATGGAGGAAAATCTTGGTAGTAGCTCAAAGCTAAATAACTAATATTCAATATTATATAAAACAAAACCGGTGATCCAAAGGGACCACCGGTTTGTTGACCTACTAGGGCTCGAACCTAGACTCTTCTGAACCAAAATCAGACGTGTTGCCAGTTACACCATAGGTCAATTTTGGGTGGGCAAAAGTAGAAAAAGGTTATGGAAGAACAAAGATTTTTTGGAGAATTCGCAGATGGTCAGAACGAAGGGTTGTAAAGTATTAGGCTGTTGGTGGTTAGTGGTTAGTGGTTAGTGGTTGGTGGTTAGTGGTTAGTGGATAGTTGTTAGTGGTTGGTGGATTGTGGTTAGTGGTTAGTCCTGGATCCATTGATCAATGAGAGTTCCCATTTTATTTAGTACCCCATACCTTATACCTTATACTTAATACCTTATACCCCTTCAACCCTTCGTCGCAATCAAATAAATATCCCAACACTTATCCAGGTTACTCGTTTGGAGATGAAAGTCCTTGGTACCAATGTCAGTTGTTGTGGATACTTTTTCCTTAAGCTTGTTACGCATGAGGTTGGTTACAAGATTATAGGGTTTGGTGAGCCAGGCTGAAGGCAGACGCTGGTGAAGTTTGAACACATCCCATTTCAGAATCATTCTCACAAATTTCCCATTCTCTTCATAATATTTGTTCACTCGATCGTTGCCATTGAGTCCCTGCAATTCAAATGTTGATGTGATACCACCAACCTCTTTTCTCATCTCATCAAATGTGTATTCGTGAACGTGAAAAGGATTCCGTGCCAGCGACATTTTGTTATTGGGTGTTGTGATCAGAACCTTACCTCCTGGCCTGAGTACACGCAAACATTCCCGAATAAATTCCGGACGCTCGTGAATATGCTCAATGAATTGGAAAGAGGTAATGACATCGAAACTGGAATCGGGTAAAGGAAGCGGTGGAATCACTGCACGCTCAAAGCTGAGGTTTTTGATTCCTGCATACTGATTGCGGTTACTTTGAATTGTGGATTCATCGTAATCAAGTCCGGTGATCTCTGCTGCCAGATCCGCCATCAAAGCAGTTCCATACGCATTCCCACAGCCAACATCTAAAACTTTCTTGCCCATGATAAATGGTCTTGCAAATTCATATGCAAACTGACATCGCTGATAGGTTACATTATTCGCCTCATCATGCTGGGCACGCTCGTGTGAACTCATATTTTTCTGATCAAGGGCTCAAAGGTAAAAAGATCAGCAAATCACGAGCTCACTTCTGAAAAATCGATGGTTCCCATAAAAAAAGACGAGTTCCCGGTTTTAACCCAAGAACTCGTCTTTCAAGATTTTTAATTTTCAGATCAATGAGAAATCACCATTCTCGATGTCTTCAATTCTCTTCGGTCAGCAACCAGTTTGTAGAAATAAACACCGCCTGGCAAATCCGCTGTTTCCATCCGCAGACTTGAAACAGGCTCTGTGGCAGAAACTTCTCTAACCATTTTACCGGTAAGATCAAATAAGCGGAGTTGAATACCACCTGTTTGTACCGAGTTTAACAGAATTGAGAAGGATGCATTCGAAGGGTTTGGTGCCGCGACGATATTTTCTACATTAATGTTTTCTGAAATACCTGTGCTTACAGTTGGAATCCAGGGGCTAAGATCAATGTAATACAAATGGTTTCCATCTCCGTTGTCTTCATCAGTGAGATAAATTTCGTTGTTACTCCAAAAAGAAAGCGCTTCTTTCTGCGTCCAGTTACCACTGATATTTACTTGCGTATGCTGTCCGTCGAAGAAATTGCTGCCCTGGAAATTCCTGAACAAATGTAGATGCGAATTCGACATCAGAATAAGCGTAGTTCCATCGGGACTAATATCAGCGGATGTTGTTCTGTCATTCGTATAAAAACTATCTACAAGAGTTGCAACATAGGTTCCCGGTACGTCCGGAAGCATGTACATCTTGGTATATCCTATTGCATCACCATCTGCTTTTGTAAACAGGAAGAGATGACTGTTGTGATGAACAAATCCTTCGACATCAAAATTCATCCAGGGAGAAGGAAATTGATGCTGGTCAGGATAAGTGAAGTTAATTGCTTCAGCTGTAACTGTGGTTCCTGACACTGTGGAAGGGTAAGGAGTTCTGTAAATATGCAGATTGGTGCGGTCACAGGCATTGTTTCCAAAGTCACCAATGAACATATAGGTTCTGGAATAGTCATGGGTCAGATCTTCCCAATCGGAATTCACGGCTCCAATTACATTCACAGTGCGTGACAATGCGCCGGTATTGCTGACTTTATAAAGGTTATTATCTCCATAACCATCGTTATGTGTCCAAAAACTGGCTCCGCCTGTGAAATCCACTCCGGAACATTCAACAAGTTGTGATGGTAAATCGCCCATCACAGTAGTATTAACGGCTACTGCCTTGAATTGAGCCAGAACCGATACGGTACAGACAAAGAAAATTCGTACAAGAGTTTTGTAAAATGTGCTTCCCATTGATGTTTGTGATTTTGCTTATTTTTTCCTTCCCCTCAGAAGGAACGTTCATGAGCAAAATATACGAAGTCGCAAATGTAAAAAAATTCTTAATTGAATGATCTTCTTACAGTTAAACGGTTAAAATCCTTCATAATACTTACAAACATGTAAACGCCATTTTTGAATTAAAATTGCCTATTGTCCAGTTTTGGGAATGAATTTCTGGTGAATGAGTGAATTGACTTAACATAAAGTATTCAAATCAAGTGCTTAACCTGCTTTCTCTCTCAATTCTCTAAAAAAAATAAGCAGGTAATTTGATCCGTCAAACTCTTACGTTCAGAATTCAGCATTCCTTCTTATATAATATATGAATTTTCAATCTTTCTTTTGAACCAAGAAGCACAGCTTGCTGTCTGCACTTCTAAATTGTACAATCATTAAGTAACAGACACCACCAAACTGTCAAAGCCGAAAAGGCGTTTTTAGATGTGCCCATATTTTATACCTTCGCAGGCTATCCAAATTTTCATAATCTCCTATGAATTATCAACGTACCAACAACATCGTCGGCTGGTTCACGTTCCTGATCGCCTCGTATGTGTTTATTTCAACCATCGAGCCTACAGGAAGCTTTTGGGATTGTGGTGAGTTCATCGCTACAGCCCATAAATTAGAAGTTGGTCACCCACCCGGTGCTCCACTCTTTTTAATGCTTGCACGGATCTTCATCCTTTTCGGTGGAGACAATGTTGCTTCGTATCCAATTGCAGTGAATATACTTTCTGCATTGATGAGTTCATTCACGATTCTCTTTCTGTTCTGGACCATCACCGCACTGGCAAGGAAAATTGTTATTGGAAAAGGTGAAATTACTTCGGATAAAATAATTGCAGTCATGGGCGCAGGACTCGTCGGCGCATTGGCTTATACCTTTACGGATTCCTTCTGGTTCTCTGCTGTTGAGGGTGAAGTTTACGCGAGTTCTTCATTTTTTACAGCGATTGTTTTCTGGGCAATTTTCAAATGGGAAAACGCTGCAGATGAACCGCACAATTTGCGTTGGTTGATTTTGATTGCTTACCTGATGGGATTGAGTATCGGAGTTCACTTATTGAATCTCCTCACGATTCCTGCCCTCGCTTTTGTAATTTATTTCAGAAAATTCAAAGTATCAACAAAAGGAATCATATACACTTCAGTTCTTGGAGTTCTGGTACTTGGATTTATTCAGTATGGAATCATCCAGGGTGCCATCACTCTTGCCGGTACTTTTGATCGTATTTTTGTAAATGGTTTCGGACTCCCTTATGGTTCCGGAATTATTTTTTACGGATTGCTCATCGTTGTTGCGACAATCTGGGGTTTGATTTATACGAAAAAGAAAAATCATCCGATCTG
The DNA here is from genome assembly GCA_016720655.1 of Bacteroidota bacterium. Classification (GTDB taxonomy): domain Bacteria; phylum Bacteroidota; class Bacteroidia; order AKYH767-A; family 2013-40CM-41-45; genus JADKJP01. Next base: position 307,313 of record JADKKE010000032.1, on the reverse strand, counting down.
GAACACAGCAATCCTTTGTTTTGTTTTTATCATGATTGGCTATTCGTCTTTTGCACAAATTGTGATTCGTTCCGCCGCAAATCCACCGCTCGACGAAAACAATCCGGAAAACGTATTCAACTTTATCTCTTATCTGAAACGTGAACAGTACGGTGAACGTCCTTTGTTCTTCGGACAATATTACAATGCACGTGTAATCGATCAAAAAGTTGGCGATGATACCTGGGCGAAAATTGATGGCGAGAAAAAATATGTAAAAGGTCCTTCCAAAATCGAACCGATTTACGAACAGGATAAAACAACAGTTTTCCCACGGATGTGGAGCAATCAGCAAAGCCATATCAATGAATACAAGAAGTGGGCCGACATCAAAGGTGACCGTACTCCTACTTTCAGTGAAAACCTGAAATTCTTTTTCGTTTACCAGATGGGTGAAATGTATTGGAGATATTTCATGTGGAACTTCGTAGGGCGACAAAACGATTTACAAGGTCCGGGTGGCATCACCAAAGGAAACTGGATTAGTGGAATTAAATTTATTGACGAAATGCGCCTGGGTCCTCAGGACAATTTGCCAGAAAGCATCACCAATAACAAAGCACGCAATGTCATGTATTTCCTTCCCTTCCTTCTCGGGATCATCGGAATGATTTATCATTATTCGCGCGACAACAAAGATGCCTGGGTCGTGATGTTGCTTTTCTTCTTTACAGGAATAGCCATCGTAATCTACCTGAATGGAGGTCCACTGCAGCCCCGTGAACGTGACTATGCCTATGCAGGATCTTATTATGCGTTCGCAATCTGGATAGGACTTGGCGTGTTGTCACTCTATGAGTTCCTCCGAAAACGTGTACCGGGAACAGCTGCTGCAGTTGTAACAACGGTATTGTGCCTTGCTGCAGTTCCGGCTGTGATGGCAAAAGCAGAATGGAATGATCACAACCGTTCCGACAGATATACATCCCGTGACTTTGCTACAGATTATCTCAATTCCTGTGACCGAAATGCAATATTGTTTACAAATGGAGATAATGACACTTTCCCTCTCTGGTATGTCCAGGAAGTTGAAGGCGTGCGCACCGACGTTCGCGTTGTCAATCTGAGTCTCTTAAATACGGATTGGTATGTGGATCAGTTGAAGCGGAAATATTACGATTCAGACCCTATCACTATCAGCTGGACTCAGGATAAATACAGGTTGGGCCGCCGCGATTATATCCCCTTCTACGATCGTGGAATAAAAGAACCGGTTGAAATAAAAGAACTGGTCGACTTCATGGGCAGTGACGAAGCGCAGGCGAAAGCACGTACCAACTCCGGTGAAGAGATCAATTATTTCCCGACTAAAAACGTAAAACTTACAGTTGATGCAGCGGAAGTTTTGGCAAATGGTGCTGTTGCAAAAGAAGATGCTGATAAAATTGTAAAAGTGATGGAATGGACCCTGGATGGAAACTACCTCATGAAGAATGACCTCATGATCCTGAACATCCTCGCCAACAATCACTGGAAACGTCCGATTTATTTTGCAACCACTGTTGGTTCTGAAAACTACCTGAACCTCGAACCCTACTTCCAGCTTGAAGGATTAACTTATAGAATTGTACCAATTCGTACCGAATCCAAAAGCGAAATGGTCCCGGGTCGTGTGAATACAAATATCATGTACAACAACGTGATGACGAAATTTGTATGGGGCAATATGAAAAACCCGGATGTCTATCTCGATGAGAACAACATGCGTATGACGACGAATTTCAGGATCAATTTCAGCCGACTTGCAGAAGAGCTCATGAATGAAAATAAAAAAGATTCTGCAATCAAAGTTCTTGATAAGTGTGTTGAAGAAATGCCGGATAAAACAATCCCTTACAATTATTTCATGACCAAAATTGCTGAGTTGTACTACCGTGCAGCAGGCGCATACAATCGTCAGGATACATTGATGACCGGTGATACTGAGCTATCCAGAAAAAATGAACTGATCGCAAAAGGAAATGCAATCTCCGAACGCATCACTGCCATTTATGGTGACAACCTGAAATATTACCTGTCGCTTAAAGGAACCAAATACTACAAACTTATTGATCAGGACATGAATCAGGCCTTGTACATTATGCAATCCATGACCAGTGTTCTGAAGCAAACAAACCAGAAAGAACTCGCTGATAAAACAGAGAAGACTTTTCTGGAATTTGCGAAAGAATCAGGATACTAAATAATTCCACCGTTTTGAAGAAAGGCTGCTCTGTCCCGGGCAGCCTTTCTTTTTATCCGACAATTCTCATTGGATACCACTAGCGTTTTCGATATTTTTACAGAATCTCTACGCAATTTGAAAAGCATGTTTCGGCTCCTCTCCTTCCTTTATCCAAGTTTGATTTGGCATATGCCGGGTAAGGAGAAAATTATTTACCTCAGCTTTGATGATGGCCCAATTCCGGAAGTGACTCCATGGGTTTTGGAAGAATTGAAAAAAAGAAATGCAAAAGCTACATTTTTTTGCATTGGTGATAATGCAAAAAAACACCCCGCAATCTTAAGACAAATTACAGAAGAAGGACATGCCATTGGAAATCACACTTATCATCATCTGAATGGATGGAAAACAAAGAACCCTGACTATTTCAATGACATCGATCTTGCGAGGAAACTGATTCCTTCGAAACTATTCCGACCACCCTATGGCAAGATTCGTGTTTCACAAATTTCTGTTCTGAAAAAAGAATACCGGATTGTGATGTGGGATGTGTTGAGTAAAGATTACGACAATACGCTTGATGGTGACGACTGCTACAAACGTGTTGTCAATTCGACCCGGTCAGGTTCCATAGTCGTATTTCACGACAGCCTGAAAGCAGAAGCCAGGCTGAGAGTTGCACTACCAAAAGTTCTGGATCATTTTTCCGATCTTGGATTTCGGTTTGCCGCTTTGAGTGTTTCATAATTTGAAATTCGTTAAGTGATACAAGAAAAATTATTAAATTAAAGGTTCATTCGAAAACGTGATACACCGACTACTACTCTGTTTTTCCCTTTTCGTACTCTCAATTCCTGTCATTGCGCAGGAACAAAGGGGAATGATGGGCGCAGGCTTGTCGGCAGGCGCATCGAATTATGCCGGTGAACTCGATGATAATTTCACACTTATTTTTACACGCCCGGGATTCGGTGCCCACATTAATTTTCTCTTCTTTTCCCGGGTACATATCCGCCTTGCTGCATTTCATGGAAGGATTACAGCCAGTGATGCGAACGGAGTAAATCTATCGGGCAACCAATACAGAAACCTGAGCTTTTATTCCGATATCGATGAAGCCGGGATTCATTTTATGTACAAATTACAAAGCCGAAAAAAAGGATTTACGAAACGGAATCGTATCGCACCCTATGTGTTCATCGGCTTTGCTTATTTTCAATTCAATCCGAAAAGAGAATTGAATGGCAAAACGTATGAATTGCAAAAGGTCGGAACGGAAGGTCAGTACCTGCAAGGCGCGTATCCGAAACCATATTCACTGAAACAATTTTCAATTCCTGTTGGCCTAGGATTCATGTTAAAAATCACTGACCATTTGGATATTGGAACAGAAATCGGATTTCGCAAAACCTTTACTGATTACCTTGATGATGTGAGTACAAAATATCCTGACAAGCAACAGATGCTTGCTGAACAAGGTCCGGACGCTGCATACCTTGCCGATCCTTCAAATGATCCCGAAGTTCCCGCTGGTAAAATAAATTTTAGCAAAAGAGGTAACTCTAAAAATCTCGACTGGTATGTTTATACCAATGTTCATTTTACGTATTATTTCACGACGGCCCTTTTCAAAGCTTACAAACCCTCAAATAAATTTCGTGGAGATACCTGCAAAGGTTTGATCTTTTAGGTTTCCGGTTCACATACTCAATTTCTCTTTTAACCAGGTTTTGTAATTCAAAATTTCTGAGTCACCGGCATCCTCTGTTTCTGATTCAAAGATGAGTTGTTTTACTTTAGCAATGAGCCCTTTCTCGTTTTTGAGGGAATCACTTTCAATTAATCTGCCGATTACATTTACCATCAGAATTTCTCTGGAATTCGATTGCCGTGTAAAGAATTCTTTGAAGTCTTTCTTTACCTGGCGGATTTTATTTTCCAGAACATCAAAATCTTTTAACTCGTAGCGAATCATCAATTCTGCAATGGCAATTTTGAATTGGAGGGAACGATCCGCATTTTCATACCCTTTGAGGAGATACAATTTGTTCAGGTTGCGGATGGACTGATGAAAATCTTTCTTGTCAAAACCAGGATACAGCCAAATTGAGGTATACGAACATTTCATAAAAGGGATTGGAAACGATTTTTTCATTTCCCTTCATTTCATCAAGGATTTCAATGGCTCTGTTGCGGTCGAGTCTCGAATAATTGATGACCAGTGAATTGTAATAGAAGAAAAGGTATTTGTCATAATACATCCGTTGATATTCCTCCATTGCACTCCGCAATTGTTCAGTATACAACAAGGACTCTTTCAGTTTATTATTTTTAAACAAGGAGTTCACCAGGTATACCAGCATCTGTAATTTGGTGTCGTGGTTGGTACGGACAAACAATTTCTCTTCCGTAAATTCTTTGTAGATACTCAGCAAGTATTCTTCCAATGCTTTGTAGTCCCGCTTTTGAAGAAGAATTTGAGTTACGGCATGGTAAATCCGGAAACGCAACTTCGCGCTTCGGATCAGTTCTTTATCGTTGGAATAATTTTCAACGGTCTCTTGCAACAAAGGAAGAATTGGATTTTCATCGGCAGAAAAATTCTGAGTCAGTTTCATTTTATAACTGACAACCGCGAGAATATCATCGATAGCCCGAAGTTGACGAATCTGTTCCTGGTTGTCTTTTCTTTTTTGAATATATTCCTCCGGATTGATCGACAATAATTCGTGGGACAAACGGATGAAATCACCATACACGATATCGAGTAATTCAAAATTCTCTGTCTTGCGGGCTTCCGATTCGGCTTTCTTTAAAAAATAATTCGCTACACGAGTGTTGTTCCTGCTGAAATAAAACTTCTCCAATGCGAGGAGGTGAAGTGTATATCCGGTTTCATCATCATCGTAATGCTGGATCAATGTGCTTTTATTGAGATCCTGAAGCAAACGGTTTCTCAATCTGTAAAATGAATTTTTATCCTCTGATCCATAGAGTTTTTTAAAAATTCGCTCTTCGTCGTACTCCTCTCCCGATTTTCTCATGTAATCAAAGAGCTGGATATCGAGACGATCATCGCGGTCATGACTTCTGCTGAGGTACACTTTAAAATACCTCACTTGATCCTTGCTCATCCCGGCAACTATAGAATTCAAAATGTCCATTTTGTGTTTTTTGAACGGGTAAGAAATATAGAAATTATATTTCGATTCTGAAACAGATTTTGATACATTTGATATGTATTCTTAATTCGCTCAGGTATGAAACTCAATCGCCTCTTAGTCCTCGCCTTTTTTTGCTTGGGTTCAAATTTTTCATTTTCCCAGGCCCGGCTGGCAATTACTGATTTGACCAATTTTCCTATTGCAAGTCAGGATACTGCCTACGACATTCAATCCTACGACTCCATATTGATCACAATCAAAAACGTCGGAAATCAACCGGTGATCGATGGTTATGACGTACTTCTGCACGGTAATCCCGGCCTCACGGATACCATCTATACCGATACTTCCTCAACGATTTTCCTGGGACCCGGTGATTCCCTAACCGTACGACCTGCTTCTTACCAGTTTGATATCACCCATTATGATGATGGCGATAATATCGTTGTGGTATGGCCGGCAGCGCGTACTACTGGTGTCTCAGTGGATACGCTTACAATACATGTATATTTTGTGAGGCTCAGTGGCATTGATGAGCCTGCATCCCGCATCATTCGTGCATTTCCGAATCCTTCACGTCAATTTATACAGCTTGAAACAGGCCCTGAAAACGACCTTAGATACGTAAGAATTATAGACTTCAAAGGTGAAATTGTGTACAGTAACACAAGCTATAAAGGATATATTGATCTGAGCCTTCTGAATCCGGGGATCTATCTTGTAGAATTAGGCAAGAAGGATGGGCATTCTCTCTTTGCAAAGATCATCAAGGAATAATTTCAACATTCATTTTCCAATTAATTTTATGTGGTTTTGTTTGAAAAACGCCGGCGAATGTCGGCGTTTCTCATTTCAGGGAGGATTGAACATGTTTCCCTTATCTTTGTTGAGTTTCTTATGGATAAAGACCTCCTCTACTCTGCTTATTGCAACAGCCTTACACGCTATTCCCGCTATGTTACACGGGAAGTAAAAGTTGGTGCACTGGGCATCGGTGCATCGAATCCCATTCGAGTGCAATCGATGACGACTACAGATACGATGAACACCATCGCGACTGTTGAACAAAGTATCCGCATGATTGAAGCAGGATGTGAACTGGTGCGCATCACCGCGCCAAGTTTGAACGATGCGAAGAATCTGGAAAACATCAAAAATGAATTAAGCAAGCGCGGATACACCACTCCGCTTGTTGCCGATATTCATTTCACTCCCAATGCTGCTGAATGGGCCGCAAGAATCGTAGAGAAAGTTCGCGTGAATCCCGGGAACTATGCCGACAAAAAGAAATTTGAATCCATCGATTATACAGATGCAGGCTATGATGCAGAGTTGGATCGCATTCGCGAACGCTTTTCTCCACTCGTAAAAATTTGTAAAGAATATGGAACAGCGATGCGCATCGGAACCAATCATGGTTCACTAAGCGATCGTATCATGAGCCGGTATGGCGATTCTCCATTGGGTATGGTAGAATCTGCTTTGGAGTTTTTGAGGATCTGTGAAGAAAGTGATTATCACAACATCGTGCTTTCAATGAAAGCAAGTAATCCGCAGATCATGGTTCAGGCATACCGACTGCTCATCCAAAAGATGGAAGCGGAAGGAATGAATTACCCCTTGCATCTTGGTGTTACTGAAGCCGGCGAAGGAGAAGATGGAAGAATAAAATCTGCAGTAGGAATCGGGACTTTGCTGGAAGATGGAATTGGAGATACAATTCGCGTTTCGTTGACGGAGGATCCGGAGTTTGAGGTGCCCGTGGCGCTTTCATTGGTGGCCCGATATAACGAGAGGGAGAAAGTTCAGGATGAGATTGTGGCACTTGATAGTAGGGACGAAGGACGGGGACGGGGGACGTTGGGGGAAGGAATAATGATATAGCTTTACCCTATTCACCGTATGAATATGCGCGAAGAAATAGTTCGAAAGTATTGAACTTTGGCGGACATGAAGTACCAAGGGTGATTGCGGATTTCAGTAAGAAAGAAAAAATAAGCGCCGCTTCTCTTTTGCTGCAGGGTATAATTATTCGGTTCCAAATGATAAATGGAATCTGAGTGATCAGGCTTGTGATTATATTTTTGCCGGAGATCAGGTCCTTGATTTTGAAATTCCGGGAACACTCGGAGTGATCGTAAATTCGGAAATCTGGAATTCTGTAAAGGATAAAGACAGATATTTTCCATTGCTCAATACATCTGATTTTATAAAATACGGATTGCTGTCGGAACAATTGAACTTCATTTCCATTACGATCGACAAATTATTAGAGACTGATTTTATTGAAAAAATAAAACATCTTTCCCGCACTGTATTGGTTTTGGAAACAAACAATCCGCATGGAATGGCGGAACAACGCAGAGCAATCATTGCTTTGATGGAAACTGATTGTGAAGTTCCGGTAATTCTGAAAAGAAATTACAAAGGAATCACGGATGATGAATTGCAATTGCATGCTTCAACAGATATTGGTGCTTTGTTCCTGGATGGCTTCGGAGACGGGATCTGGATCGACGCTCCCGGTATTGCCTCCGAAAAAATGATCAATGGAACTGCTTTTGGAATTCTTCAGGCAACACGGACGCGTATTTCGAAAACAGAGTATATCAGTTGTCCGAGCTGCGGACGAACACTTTTCGATCTCCAGGAAACCACTGCAAAAATCCGTTCACGCACCGATCACCTGAAAGGTGTGAAAATTGGAATCATGGGTTGTATTGTAAACGGTCCGGGTGAAATGGCGGATGCGGATTATGGATATGTTGGAACCGGTCCGGGGAAAATTACTTTTTACAAAGGGAAAGAAGTTGTAGAACGAAACATCGATGAGAACAAAGCGGTGGATGCTTTGATTGAACTTATTAAGAAGTATGGAGATTGGCAGGAGGTTAGAGTTGTGAATTATGAGGTATGAGTTGAGAATTATGAGTTATGAGTTGAGAATTATGAGTTTGGTGTCTGTAATTAATTTTGCGACAGCTTTTTATTTGTGACATTTGATACGTAGGTTGATTGCTGATTGTAGATTGCTGATTGTAGATTTGGTGGGCGAACTGATAAATTCTTTGTGATCTTTGTGAAACCTTTGAGTGCTTTGTGATCCAGGATTTTTTTGATCAATCATTTAGTACCGAGATAGCTTTTGATACTTTCTACATATTTTTCAAACGCCTGAATTCCTTTGGGGGTAATTTTACAGGTTGTGAGTGGGTAATTGTCGCGGAAGGATTTGGCGACTGAAATATAATCGGCTTCCGATAATTTTGTGATTTGCACGCTTAAATTACCGGCAGAAGCTCCGGTTTTTTCTTTTAAGTATGCGAACTCCGCTTCCTTCACACTTATCAAGAGCGACATGATTGCCAGTCGCAATTGAGAGTGAAGGAGCGGGTCGAGGTCTTTAAACATAATGTGGTTTGCCTTGGAAATATGATTTAATAAATCAGGAATTCGCCAGTTTGTTTTCCTGAGAGAATTTCGAACGCAACATATGTCCGGGAATAATGTATCCCAAGAGTACTGCAGCTGCCAGAATAATAATCTGTGTTTCAAAATCCATATATATTGCGATACATGCAAATGCCCAGTTGATAATTCCACCGAGAATAAGCGGTTTGAATTTCATTGCACCACCGGAGATGAACAACCAGATTCCGTACACGACCATCACCATCGGATACGTTGCAATACCGAGTTTGCTCATAAAGATCAATACAAAAAATAGTGAAAACAAAAATGCACCCAGGACATACATCATGACTTCGTCGAGGTAGCTTTTGTATTGTTGCTTTTTACTTTCTTTTCTTCCGTAGAAAAAACTGATAATTCCTCCAAGTGGCATCAGTGTCATCCAACCGATCCAATTGTATTCGTAATTTATTTTTAGGAGAATATAATTTGATGTACAAGCGATGAAGACCAGCCATCCCCAAAGCAGATAGAAAAATCCATTGTCTTCAAATTGTTTTTTTGCCGAGTGAATCATTTTGTGAATCAATGCGAGGCTTTCGGATTCGGTGAGGGGTTGGTTGCTTTCCATGGTGGTTGGTGGTTAGTGGTTAGTGGTTGGTGGTTAGTGGTTGGTGGTTAGTGGTTAGTGGTTAGTGGTTAGTGGTTAGTGGTTAGTGGTTTTGCGGAGAGTGAAATTGAACAGTGGGGTGTTCTATTGGTTCTTGATACTTCATATCGATTGTGGACGCAAACATAAAGTAGTTTATGTTATAAACCATAATTATTTGACAAAATATTTTATACTTAATTGAATATCAATGTGATAATTTTATTTTGGGATGTATGGGATTGGGGAAAGCAAGCGAATTATCAAAGGATGGAGTGTTTTTACATTCCAAAAACTTCTCTTGCGACCCAGCCTTTTCCCCAATTTTCCATGTCTTCTGCATTCCAGAGTGCGGGATAAAAAACACGTTTCTGAAAACGTGGAGGGAGATATTTCTGCCAGTTTGTTCCTCCTGTTGCTTTGATGTCTTCCGGATCTTTTTGCAAATAGCGTACTGCTGATTTGTAATGACTCAATGGCCAATTGACATTGACATTCGTATCCAGCATCTTCAGTGTATTGATGATTTGCGGATTTGACTGATCCGCTTCCGGAAGCATTTTATAAAGTTGCCAGAGGTTACAACTATTGTACTTGCGGGCAAGCTCGATTAAGTTTTTTGAATATTTTTCTTCGAACTGTTGCAATGTGAGTGTCTTCTTTCCGGTTGCGAGTTCTGTTGCTCCTGCTTTCCAGTAAATCTTTTCAAACATCTGCGGAATCGAAGCATTCTTGTTTTCAAATTCAGCTCTTGAATTTTTATCCACCAGGTGAATGAAATCTGTCGAACAAATTTCGATCATGCGGTATTGTGCACTCTGGAAACCGCTCGCAGGCAAGAGACTCATCCGGAATTTCAGAAACTGATCCGGGTCCATTCCGGTGATCATAATATCGAATGAACGAACAAGGTTCTCGAAATAGGAATTGATACGATTCACTCTGGACAAAAAATATTTTCCATCCAAAGGAGAAGCTGCAGCCAATTGATCGTATTCATGCAGACAGAGTTTGAAATACAACTCTGTAATCTGATGATACATGATAAATATTTCCTCATCCGGAAAACTGGTCTTGGGATTTTGCAGCGACAACAAAGTATCGACATGTATGTAATCCCAATATGTGAGATAATCTGCATAAAGCAATCCATCGAGATAGGACAAAATATCCTGTCCCATTGCGGTGAATTTCTTCTCCAGGGCATCCAGGCGCTGGACCAATTCGGGTTTCATTTCCATGGGCTGTAAGGTCGGAAACTCTGAGGAAATTGCAAACAGCTAATTGCGCTCTTTGAGGAGAAATAATTTCACGCAAAGACGCAGAGTGCGCAAAGGAAATTAAGACAGGAATAAGGAAATAAATAAATCGAGGGCATCACTCAGCAATCCAACCCCGAAGCGATCCCGCATTTGTGGGAGAACGAAGCACGGGCTGGGCAGAAATGTATTGAGGAATGGGTGCGTTCCAAAAAAATCTTTGCGCCCTCTGCGCCTTTGCGCGAAATATTTTCTCGCAAGAGCGCAAAGTGGTTTTTACATTCCCTTGAGCATTTCAAGTCTTGACCAACGGTCTTTGATTTCTTCGCTGGCGTGGTTCATGAAACTCAATGCAAGTTCGGGGTCTTTGGTTTTGATTACGGTGAATCGTGTTTCGCCGTCGAGGAAGACACTGAGTGGCAGAGAAGGTTCTTTGGAATCCAAAACGAAGCGTTCGCCTTTGGGTTTGGATGGGTTGTAATGGAACAATGGCCAGTAGCCGGTCTTCACTGCGTTTTGTTGATGTGTTGGTCCCTGACACATATCGTAACCGTGCGCGATGCAATGGCTGTAGGCGATGACGATGGATGGTCCGGGATAGGCTTCTGCTTCACGCAGGATGCGTACCGTTTGCGCATCGTTGGCTCCGATTGCAATTTGTGCGACGTAGGCTTTCTCATGCGCGATCGCCTGCCATGCGAGATCTTTCTTGCCTGTTGTTTTTCCATTGATTGAAAACTTCGCGCTCGCTCCGAGTGGTGATGCTTTGGATTTTTGTCCGCCTGTATTGGAATAGACTTCTGTATCGAGTACAAGAATGTTTACGTTTTCTCCTGTAGAGAGTACATGATCGAGTCCGCTGAAACCGATATCGTAAGCCCAGCCATCACCACCGACAATCCAAATGGATTTTTCGCTGAGATAATCTGCGAGTTCAAAAAGATTTTTTGCTTCAGGAGTTCCGATTTCCTGGAGACGATCTTTTAATGTCACGATCTGATGTCTTTGCAATTGAATTGCTTTCTCATCGATTTCTTTTGTATTGATGATCGCTTCGGTAAGCTCTGCTCCTACAGTGTCTTTCATTTTGTTCAAAAGATAAGTTGCAAGCTCACGCTTTTTATCAGTCGCAAGTTTTATTCCCAATCCAAATTCTGCATTGTCTTCGAACAATGAATTCGCCCATGCCGGTCCCCTACCCTCATCGTTTACAGTCCATGGAGTTGTCGGAAGATTACCACCGAAAATAGAAGAACAACCCGTCGCGTTGGCAATTATCATTTTCTCGCCATACATCTGAGAAAGTAATTTCAAATACGGAGTTTCACCACATCCTGCACAAGCGCCGGAGAATTCAAAGAGCGGTTGCAGCAATTGTGTTCCTTTCACTGTGTTTTGATTCACACGGGAACGGTCGATTTCAGGAAGTCCGAGGAAGAATTCCCAGTTTTGTTTTTCCTTTTCTTCGAGCTCCAGTTTTTCCACCATGTTGATGGCTTTGTGTCCGGGTTCCTTCTTGCTTTCAACCGGACAAATTTCAACACAGAGATTACAACCGGTACAATCTTCAACGGAAACCTGGAGCGTGTATGCTTCATTCTCTTTCAAAAATTCTTTCCCGACAGGATCCACGTGCATGAATCCCGCAGGAGCATTTTGCAATTGTGTTTTGTCATACACTTTTCCACGAATGGCAGCGTGCGGACAAATCAAATAACACTTGCCACATTGTGAACAAAGCTCTGCATCCCAAACAGGAATTTCATCCGCGATATTTCGTTTCTCCCATTGTGAAGTTGCTGTAGGGAAAATTCCATCAGCAGGGAAAGCACTTACCGGAAGCTGGTCGCCTTCTCCGGCGATGATACGTGCGATGACGCTGTTTACAAAATCCGGTGATTTTGAAAACAGGGAGGTTTGCATATGTCGCGTTCCTATTGGAAGATTGCTGTAATCTATTTTGTGTAAATTTTCGATCGCTTTATCAACTGCATCGTAATTTTTCTGAACGACAGACTCACCTTTTTTCCAATAGGTTTTGTAAATCGCCTGTTTGATTTCTGCGATGGCTTCTTCTTTGGGGATTACATTGCTGATGGCAAAGAAACAGGTTTGCAGAATGGTATTGATGCGGCTACCCATTCCGGTTTCACGCGCAACTTTTCCTGCATTGACGACATAGAACTTCAGTTCCTTGTGTTTGATTTCTTCCTGGATTTCCACCGGCAGTTTATCCCAGACCTCTTCCTTCGGGTAAGGAGCATTCAGCAGGAACGTCGCACCTTTTTCTGCGTCTTTCAGAATGTCGTATTTGATCAGGTAATTGAAATGATGACAGGCAATGAAATTGGCAGAGTTGATCAGATACGCTGAGCGAATCGGATTTTTTCCGGAACGCAGATGAGAAACCGTTAGTGATCCTGATTTTTTTGAATCGTACACAAAATAACCCTGCACATAATCGTTGGTTTTGTCGCCAATGATTTTGATAGAGTTTTTATTCGCACTAACGGTTCCGTCTGCGCCTAGTCCGAAGAAGAGTCCGCTGAAAGCATGTTGCTTCTCTATTGAAAATGAGGGATCATAATCAAGGCTGGTAAAAGTGACATCGTCTTCGATTCCAATGGTAAAATGATTCTTTGGTTCTGATTTATTTAATTCTGAAAATATGGACATCACCATTGCAGGTGTAAATTCTTTTGAAGCCAGACTATAACGGCCCCCGATGATATCTACCTGTTGTGATTTTCTTCCTTCGCGGACTGCGTTCACAGTATCCATGTACAAAGGTTCACCGATGCTTCCCGGTTCTTTGTAGCGATCGAGCACAGCAATTCGTTTTACTGTTTTCGGAATGGCTTCGATAAAATCTTTTACGGAGAATGGTCGGTACAATCTTACTTTCAGTACACCTACTTTTTCTCCGCGTGGATTCAGGTAGTCGACAATTTCATGAACGGTTCCTCCGCCTGATCCCATGATGATGATAATGCGATCGGCTTCGGGATGTCCGTAGTATTCGTACATCTGATAATTTCTTCCGGTGAGTTTTCCGAATTCTTTCATCGTGGCTTGCACCACATGCGGAACATTCAGGTAATAAATATTGGCAGCTTCACGACTCTGGAAAAACACATCGGGATTTTGAGCGGTTCCTTTTAGTGAAGGGTGATCCGGTGAGAGCGAACGATTTCGGTGTGCGCTTACGGCATCCTTGTCGATCATTTCATCGATGATCTCATCGGAAATCACTTCTACTTCTGATAATTCATGCGATGTACGGAAACCATCGAATACATTGAGGAAAGGAATTCTTGAACGCAATGTTGCAGCATGTGAAATCAATGCCATGTCCATTGCTTCCTGGGCATTGTTTCCAAAGAGCATTGCCCAGCCGGTAGAACGAACTGCCATTACATCACTATGATCACCGAAGATTGACAGCGCATGTGTTGACAGTGCACGTGCTGCGATATGAAATACTGTAGGAATAAGTTCGCCTGCAATCTTGTACATGTTCGGGATCATGAGCAACAAACCCTGGTAGCAAGTGAAAGTAGAGGAAAGTGCTCCGCCCTGCAATGCACCATGAATAGCACCGGCAGCACCGGCTTCACTTTGCATCTCGATTACTTTCGGGATTTGTCCGAAGATATTTGTTTGTCCTTTTGCCGACCATTCATCGACCCATTCGCCCATTGCAGAGCTCGGGGTGATTGGATAGATTGCGCAGACTTCATTGGTTTTGTATGCGATGTAAGCTGCGGCTTCATTGCCATCCATGATGGAGAATTTATTTCGCTCCACTACTTCCTTCTTCATTTCCTGAACTTTTTCGAGGCCCTTATCCATGTAAATCGATTGATTTTGAATATTTAATAACATCGAAATTTAAGGGCTTTGCCTCTGGTAAAATATGATGCAAGTCAGAGGGGAAATGGATGGAAAAGTGGAAAAGATGAGGAATGTCATACTTCTGAACCTCAGGTATTCCGGGTCAATGGTGGTGGCAGGTTTTGTTCCAGGAACTGAAGCGATTTGTAGTCATTACTTAAGGATTCTCTTTCCGCAAGTTATAAGAGGTGGTCTCGCAAGTGAAAGGTTTGTTCACGGCAAAATAAATTTAATTATTAAAAATACCTGTGTGTATTCTCAGAATGTTTGTCATTCCTTTGATGTTATAAACATGTAACCCCTACGGGGTAGGACTGTCACCTAATTTGAATTTCGTCCATAGAATTAACCTGAAAAAATTATTCGTTATAAAAGTACACGCATATTATTCAAACTCTTGCTAATCGAGGAAGGGTCCAATGTTTCTAGCAAGCATGGTTGTGTAAAAAATTGGAGAATTGGTACATGTGATGGGACGGATTAACGAATGAATTTTTAGAACGCGGAGTGCGCGGAGATTAACTGCAGGGATCGCAGAGAGGGGCTGCGATTAATGCGATCTCTGCGGAAAAACCTTTGTGGTCTTTGCGGTTAAAAAAAGTAAAGGTGAATTCTCTTTGATTAGTCTTTGATAATCGCCGGCTCGCTTGCGAGGTTCTCGAAACCGACGAGATCCATTTTAATGGAGCCGATGAGGATGTCGGTTTGTACACGTACGGGAATTCGGTTTTTGTCGTCGCTGATCCAGACGGTCATGTCTTCCTGGTCTTTGAAGACTCGTCCTTCCTGCAACATCGGACGAAATTTAACGCAGCGGAAAGTTCCTTTTTTCGTTTTCACTTCTTCCCGTCCGAGAAATTTTAAATTCAATGGAATGGTTGCATCATCGAGATAACCCATGATCGGAAAAATATCTCCTTCTTTTGCATTTGCAAAATCCAGAGTACGCGCATAATAGAATGCGGATATTAAATCCTGGGTATTTTCCGGAATAGAAATTGTTTTTTTCTCGCTGTAAGCCGAGTCTTTGTAGTGATTGAAGCTGACATTCTGATTGATGATATAGCCGCCTTCATTAACTCTCCTTATAAACATCCAGGGAATCATCGCGTCTTTATCGACTACACTTTCGTAACGGTCGCGTACTTTAAAAAACCAGTCGAAGGCACCGACTGTATTTCCGGTACCCACAACATGGTAACAATCGCGTCCGCCAAAATTTTTCAGATCATTTTTCACTTCCAGGATTGCTTCACCGGCATCCATGAAACCATAGTGAATTCTGAATTTTAAAATTTCACCGGGTTTGAACGAGTCGTTCTTGATCGAGCGAAGTTTTTTTTGTGCGGCAACAACAGTGTGAATTCCGATTGAAAAGAAGATGACTAGAATCGATAATTTTTTCATGACGGCAGGGGGATGACAAATACTGTTCCACAATTTCAGGAGAATAAACCGGAATCTGGTGGGGAATGTCAGATTATTGTGTTTAAAGAAACCTCAAATCGCGATTCATTGAAGATTAAGAGAATATCCGGCATTCTGTATTAAGCCGAATTCAGGGAGATCTAAGCCCAAAAGAATTGAACTGTCAAAAAAGCCGGCAGATAATCCTGTTTAACGGATATCGGCCGGCTTTAGTTTAGATTCTTATGTATTCTCAGGAAGGATCAGCTTCCCCGCGAAAATCAGTGTTTTCTTCTGAAATATGTTCATCTGAGGGTTCGACCTGGTTCTCCATGAAAATAGATTTCCGATCCGGGATCTGCAGGTCTTCCTCCTCCCCCATGACAGGAGGCATTTCATCGTCGTTTGTTTCAATGACAAGCTCTTCTTCTTCGGCAAGAATTTCAGGAAGCTCCTCAATTTCTTCTTCGGAAATTTCTACTGTGATTTCTTCGGTAATTATACCTGCCTCAATTGTTCCAGGCAATTCTGAATTAATCTCTGTTGTTTCATTTTCTGCGGTCACAGCAACATTATCTTCCAAAAGTTCAGACGGCGAATTGTCTTCAAGCTCAGAGTCAGAATATTCACTGGATGAACCGATTTCATTTTGTTCCATGTGAAGATCTTTCAATTGAGGAAGATCTTTCACCGAACGGATACCGAAGTAATCCATGAAACTCTGGCTCGTCGTATATAGAACAGGGCGACCCGGACCATCACTTTTACCGGATATAGAAATCAGATCTTTCTCCAGTAATTTCTGAATCGCATAGTCGCAACTCACGCCACGGATATGTTCCATTTCCGACTTCGTGATCGGCTGACGGTAGGCGATGATAGAAAGAGTTTCCATCTGTGGTACCGACAATTTCTTCTTCGATTTGTGTTGAATCAGCGCATTGATGGTGGCATGGTATTCTTTCTTGGTCATGAACTGATAACCTTCAGAAATATCCACCAACTGGAAAGAAAACTCTTCTCCCTCGTATTTGGCTTTGATCTCTTCGATAGATCTTAGGATAGCAGCTTCGGCCGGTTCCCAGTCAAAAGTCAACTTCAGTGAAGCGGAAATTTCGTCGAGAGAAATACTTTGCTCAGAGCAAAAGATCAGGGCTTCGATATGCTGATTTAATTGATTCATAGTAAGTTAAAGGGAGGAGAATTAAATGATGTCGCAAATTAGAATTTTTTGCAGAATCTGACCAAAAAATCAATTCACAATCCAAATAACCCTCTGTAAGTAAAGGTAATAGTTTTTACACAACAATATTCACGATCCTTCCGGGAACTACAACCACTTTTTTCGGGGTGGTTCCGGCCAGGAGTTTCTTGACTTCATCGGCATTCATGACTTCGCGTTCGATTTCCTCTTTGGACAATGAGAGGGCAATATTCAGATTGAATTTGGTTTTTCCATTCACTGAAATCGGATAATCGAAAGCATCTTCGGTCATGAATTCTTCCCTGAATTCAGGGAAACTTGCTTTGGTAATACTGTCTTTATGACCCAGCTTTTCCCAGAGTTCCTCCGCAATATGAGGAGCATATGGAGAGACAATAATTGCAAGAGGCTCAAGGATTGCCCGTTTGTTGCATTTCAAATCTGTGAGTTCATTTACACAAATCATAAAATTACTTACCGAAGTATTGAAAGAATAACGATCAATATCCTCAACAATTTTCTTGATTGTCTTGTGCAGGATTTTCAATTCCGCTTTTGAAGCCTCAGTTTCTGAAAGGTCCCAGACCAGGTCGCGACTATTTGCATCCTGGCGATGATAGAGCTTCCAGAGTTTGCGGATGAAATTGGAAGTCCCGCTGATTCCATTGGTATTCCAGGGCTTTGAAAGTTCGAGCGGACCGAGGAACATTTCGTAGAGACGGAGGCAATCAGCACCGTATTTATTAATCATCTCATCGGGATTAACAACGTTCCATTTGGACTTCGACATCTTCTCACTTCGGTTTTGAAATTTCTCAGATTTCGTGTTCATCAAAATCAAACCACGAACCTTTATAATAATATGAATTTTTACAGACGAAAACTCCGTTTTTATAATCAGAAACTCCTCTAGATAATGATTCAATGTCAACAATAGAATTATTTGCAAACTCAATCGGAATATTCTTCTGTGTCAAATGTTCATCAGGAAGATTATCTGAACTAAACAAGAATAGAGCTCTGTCCTCACCATGATTCACAATAATATTTCTTCCAACATTTCCCCAAACAAATCTCATTTCTAAAGGGCTAGTTCGAATATTCCTTCAGATACTGTTCTAACCTACCTTTTATTTCTTCAGAAACCCCTGAATCATCCCCTGATTGATCAATTTCTTCGCAGGTTCTTTTATCGAAATATAACCCAGGTCGTACAGGAATTTTGTCCAGAAGCGAACATAGAGCAGATGTCCGGTTGCGTGCTCCGCTCCGCCCATGTAGAGGTCAACGTCCTGCCAATAGTTCAATGCTTCTTTGGAGGCAAATTCTTTGTCATTGTTTGCATCCATATAACGCAGAAAATACCAGGAAGAACCGGCCCAACCCGGCATGGTAGTCGTTTCGAAATCGTATTTATTCTGATACTTCCAGTTTTTAGCTCTAGCCAATGGTGGTTCACCATCTTCTGTCGGAAGGTATTTGTCCACTTCAGGAAGAATCACAGGCAAATCTTTTTCGTCTACAGTATACGGAATCCCGTCTTTGTAATATACCGGAATGGGTTCCCCCCAATACCGTTGTCTGCCGAAAATTGCATCACGTAAACGGAAGTTTACTTTTCCTGTTCCGATCTTCTTCTTTTCAATTTCTTCTATGGCTTTACGAATGGCTTTCCTGACATCGAGACCATTCAGAAAATCTGAATTAATACACTTGCCTTCTTTGGCATCGAAAGATTGTTCCTGAATATCAATTCCTGCAGGAGCTTCAACAACTTGAAGAATTGGCAATGCGAAATGTTTTGCAAAAGCATGATCACGTTCATCGTGTCCGGGAACAGCCATGACAGCGCCAGTTCCATAGCCAGCGAGTACATAATCTCCTATCCAGATCGGAATTGGTTTTTTCGTAAAAGGATGCTCAGCATACGCTCCGGTGAACACACCTGAAATGCGTTTCACTTCCGTCATCCGTTCACGATCGCTGCGGTTTTTTGCTTCCTCAACATAATTCTGAACTGCTGCTTTCTGTTCTGCAGTGGTGATTTCATTCACCAAAGCATGTTCCGGAGCCAGCGTCATAAAGGAAACGCCAAAAATTGTATCCGGTCTTGTTGTGAATACTTCGAATGATTTATCTGAATTCATCACTTTGAATTCAAGCTGTGCCCCTTCGCTGCGACCGATCCAGTTGCGTTGTTGCTCTTTGAGTGATTCCGTCCAATCAATGGTTTCCAGATCATCGAGCAAACGTTGAGCATATGCAGTGATCCGCAGACTCCATTGTTTCATGAGTTTGCGCTCCACGGGATATCCTCCGCGTTCGCTCAGTCCGTCTTTTACTTCTTCATTGGCGAGTACAGTTCCTAAAGCCGGACACCAGTTCACTGTTGTTTCGCTTAGGAAAGCGAGACGATAATTTTGCAAAATATCTTGTTGGTCAGACTCAGAAAGTTCTTCCCATTTCTTTGTATTTTGAATTGCAATTTTATTTGTCTTAATTTTTTCAATCAATGAATCGATGGTCTCTGCTTTATTCGTTTCCGGATTGTACCAGGAATGAAAAAGTTTGATGAAAATCCACTGTGTCCATTTGTAATAAGAAGGATCACTTGTGCGCACTTCGCGGCTCCAGTCGAAAGAAAATCCGATGTTGTCGAGTTGTTCTCTGTAACGTGCTATGTTTTGTTCGGTTGTAATCGCAGGATGCTGTCCGGTTTGAATCGCATATTGTTCGGCAGGCAAACCAAATGAGTCGTAGCCCATCGGATGAAGGACATTGAAACCCTTCAATCTTTTGTAACGTGAATAAATATCGGAAGCGATATAGCCAAGTGGGTGCCCCACATGCAAACCGGCTCCGGATGGATACGGAAACATATCCAAAACATAATACTTTGGTTTGGATGAATCAATAAGAGCCTTATACACCTGCTGTTCCCGCCAGCGGTTTTGCCATTTCTTTTCTACTTCTTTAAAATTGTATTCCATGAATTCGGTTCAATGTTTAAAGTTCAATGTTCAAGGAAGGCCAACGTTAAACATTGAACCATGAACCTTGAACTCATTTGCCAACATGCGAATGTAGAAAAATAAGGTGAGAGGAGGGATTTAGGGGCATGGGAAGGGAGAATCTTTCCTTACTTTCGTGATTCGAATTTCCATGCAAAAAGATCCCCAAAAAGACAGCAACAAACGTTTACGATCATCTTACGTTTCGGCTATCATAAGTATTTCCTTAGTCCTTTTCATGCTTGGATTGCTCGGCTTGCTGGTCATTGATGCACGGAAGATTTCGGATTATGTGAAGGAACATGTTGAATTGAATATTTTTCTTCAGGATCAGATAGCAGATTCTGAAATTGAATCCTTCAGAGAAAATCTTCAGAGTCTGCCTTTTGTCAAAAACACACGATTTGTATCGAAAGAGGAAGCACTTGACAGTCTTAAAAAAGAGCTTGGCGAAGGGGCTGTGAGCATGCTTGAGTCCAACCCTCTTCCGGCAACAATTGACATCAACCTGAAGGCAGACTATGCACATCCTGACAGTCTGCGCCTGATCAGCCAGTTGCTGGCGCAAAACAAAATGGTACGAGATGTAGTGTACCAGGAAACTGAAATCAGCAGGATCAATAAAAACTTCCGGACCATGGGACTGGTGATTTTATTTTTCTGTGCATTGCTTTTCTTTGTTGCCATTGCACTTATTCACAACACCATTCGTTTGTCGATGTACTCGAAGCGATTCCTGATAAAAAGTATGCAACTGGTTGGCGCCACAAAAAATTTCATTCGCTGGCCTTTTATCCGGAAAGGATTGTCGCATGGATTGTATGCAGGTATTGTTGCCAGTGCACTTTTGGGCGGAATCATTTACCTGATAGAGACCCGTTTTCCTGTTCTCGGACAACTTTCGGATCTTAGAATTATGGGGATACTTTTCGGCTGTGTGCTTGTACTTGGAATACTGCTTTCGGGAGTCAGTACTTTTTTTGCGGTGAACAGGTATTTGAGATTAAGGATGGAGGAGTTGTATTAAAGTCTTAAAGAAATGTGTTAAACAATCCGGGTTCACTAAGGACACTAAGATTGCACAAGGTTCACAAAGATTTTCCATCCTAACATCCTTTGTGTTCTCTGTGAATTCCATTGTGTTCTTTGTGTAACAAGATTGTTGACCTGAAATTTCTGTTATTTCTAAATTTTCACCTCCTTTTCAGGATGATTTCAGAGAAAAACGTATACTTGCACCTCTATTTGCATGAATTTCAAAGAAAATGGCTAAAAAAGAAAACAAACCGACAATTGACTTTGCTTTTGGCAGAGAGAATTACGTTTTGATGTTGATTGCAATTGCATTGATTTTTATTGGCTTCGTCTGTATGGCCGGTGGAGGATCATCCGATCCTTCAATTTGGGATCCTTCCATTTTTAGTTTCCGAAGAATTACACTGGCTCCTATTTTGGTCATCAGTGGCCTGGTAGTAGCGGTTGTTGCTGTTCTCAAAAAATCAAAAGAATAAATCGAATATCCGTTGTAAAAGGTGCAGGTCAGGAAGGCATTGAACTTCGAATCTGCACTTTTTTTATTTCCTGTATTGCACATTGCTTTCAATAAGAAATTCTGAGTGTAATTTAGAATCCTACCAATACTCATGAGCTATTTACAAGCTATCATCCTGGCAATTATTGAGGGGCTGACAGAATTTTTACCTGTCTCATCAACAGGACACATGATTATTGGTTCTTCTATCATGGGAATAGCGAAAGAAGATTTTACAAAAACCTTTACAGTCGTTATTCAATTTGGAGCAATTCTATCAGTCGTAGTTTTATACTGGAGAAAATTCATTCCGACGGATAAAAACTGGAAAAAGAGTATCGCATTTTACATGCGATTGCTTCTTGCTTTTATTCCGGCAGTTGTTTTTGGTCTGCTTTTCAAAAAGTACATTGATCAGATGTTGGAGAATGTAATTGTTGTAGCAGTCTCTTTGCTTGTGGGAGGAATTATCTTTCTATTACTCGACAAATGGTTTGCAGAAGCGGAAGACCGTGGTTCTTCTGAATTGGAATCCAATACGAAGGCCATTAAAATCGGAATGTTCCAGGTGATCGCAATGATTCCCGGTGTATCACGATCCGCGGCAACAATTATCGGTGGACTCACGCAAGGACTCAACAAAAAAGCCGCTGCTGAATTTTCTTTCTTTCTTGCCGTACCAACAATGTTTGCTGCAACAGTAAAAGATTTGTATGATTTATATAAAAGTGGTGGTGGATTCCAGGGAAATCAAATTGAGTTATTGATAGTCGGGAATATTGTTGCGTTTATTGTTGCCTTATTGGCGATTAAATCCTTCATCGGATTTCTCACCAAGCATGGGTTCAAACTTTTTGGTTATTACAGAATCATAGTCGGCGGAGCCATCCTGATCCTTTATTTTCTTGGGTACGAGTTATCGATGTTTTAAACGAACCCTAAGATGGCTGTGGATTTTTTTGAGGATGCAAATCAACTGATCAGCGGACAAGTGTTCCTCATCAACAAACCTTACAAATGGACATCCTTTGATGTTGTCCGCAAGTTGAAGGGTGCCTTATCAGCGTATTACAAGAGTTTTCATTCCGGTGAAAGTGAAATCCGGAAATTGAAGATCGGACATGCCGGCACTTTAGATCCGCTTGCAACAGGATTGTTGATTTTATGTACCGGAGCATACACGAAAAAGATTTCTGACATCCAGGATGCAGAAAAGGAATATACGGGCACGATTGTTTTAGGTGGCAACACTGACTCTCATGATCTGGAATCGATCGTAATTCCGAGGAATAATGTTCAAATGCCGGAAACCGATGCGATCCATTCTGCAGCTCAAAATTTTCTTGGAAAACAGATGCAAACACCACCTGCACATTCGGCAGTAAAGGTTGGCGGGAAGCGAGCTTATCAACTCGCCAGACAAGGTAAAGAAGTGGAAATCAAACCCAAGGAGATTGAAATCAAAGCATTTGAAATCACCCGGATCGAACTTCCCTCTATTGATTTTCGTGTTGTTTGCACGAAGGGAACATACATTCGAACACTTGCCTATGATTTCGGAGAAGTTCTGTGTACCGGAGCCTACCTTTCGGCGCTTTGCAGGACCCGTATTGGTGAGTATAAATTGGAAGATGCACTCGATCCATTACTTTTCGCAAGACAAATAACTGATAATCAGGTACTTTAATCATTTATTGCACCTGAAAATATTTATTCACAAACCCTTTACAAGGGGGGTAGCGGTATATTATCTTTGCCGCCCCTATTTGATTTCCAGAGGGTTTTACATATCAGACCAAAATGAAATTATCCCAGTTTAAAATTACTATTCCCGAAGGCCTAATTGCCACACATCCGGCGAAGAACCGTGAAGATGCTCGTCTGATGGTATTGGACAGGAAAACGGGAAAGATTGAACACAAACACTTCAAAGACATCCTGGGTTATTTCAACGAAGGAGATGTCATGGTTGTTAATAATACTCGTGTTTTCCCTGCACGTTTGTATGGTAACAAAGAAAAAACCGGAGCGAAAATTGAAGTCTTTTTGCTTCGCGAACTTAACCGAGAAAGTCGTCTCTGGGATGTTCTTGTTGATCCTGCACGAAAAATCCGGATTGGTAATAAACTTTATTTCGGCGATGACGATTTATTGGTTGCTGAAGTAATCGACAACACAACATCGCGCGGTCGTACACTGCGTTTTCTGTTCGATGGTCCTTATGAAGAATTCAAAAAGGCCATTACTCAACTCGGAAACACTCCTTTGCCAAAGTATATCAAACGCAAAGCTGAACCGGAAGATGTGGAACGTTACCAAACAGTCTTCGCAAGAAATGAAGGAGCTGTTGCTGCACCAACGGCAGGTTTGCATTTCAGTATGCCACTGGTGAAGCGATTGGAGTTGAAAGGTGTTCACTTTGCTGAACTTACACTTCACGTTGGTCTCGGTACTTTCCGTCCTGTTGAAGTAGAAGATCTTACAAAACACAAGATGGATTCCGAGCAAGTGATCATTCCAAAAGAATGTTGCGAAATCGTGAATAAAGCGAAAGCTTCCAAGAAAAGAATTTGTGCTGTGGGTACAACTGTGATGCGTGGAATTGAAACTTCAGTATCGACGCAGGGTGAATTGAAGCCTTTCGATGGGTGGACAAATAAATTCATTTTTCCTCCTTACGATTTCAGTGTTGCCAATACGATGATCACCAATTTCCACATGCCGGAATCAACATTGCTGATGATGGTTGCAGGTTTCGGAGGTTACGAGCATGTGATGCACGCTTATAAAGTTGCGATCAAAGAAAAATACAGATTCTATAGTTATGGAGATGCTATGCTAATTATCTAAACATCTCAGAAATAAAAAAAGCGGCGGTTCCATCAAAGGACCGCCGCTTTTTTTTGACACAAATTGATTATGGAAAGATCCCGAGATTCTGGTATGCAACTCCGAGTTTACGAATACCACAAACGAATGCGGCAGTTCTCAGATCTGTAATGCGTGTATCTTGTCGGCGAATTTCGCGGATATCATTGTATGCATGAATCATTGTTTCTTCCAGGCCGGAACGCACAATATCGATTTCATCGGCACCGTGAGTCAGAACTTTACGTTGTTTCGCATCCAGGTTTTTTCCTGTGATTTTTTCGACAGCACCAACGAGTTCATTGTTTGACATTTCCTGGAAACGTTTCTCCATACGACCAAAATGTACGTGCGAAAGATTTTTCAGCCATTCGAAATAAGAAACTGTTACGCCACCTGCATTGAGGAATAGATCGGGGATGATCATCACTTTATTCTGCAGAAGGATTTGTTCGGCATTCTGGGTGACCGGACCATTGGCACCTTCAGCAATAATTTTGGCTTTCAACCGTGGTGCATTGTCTTTTGTAATCTGATTTTCGAGGGCAGCAGGAATTAAAATATCACAATCCGCTTCCAGGAGCTCCAGAGAATTGGTGTAATTTTTAGCTCCGGGATAATTCAGTATAGACTTCGTTGCTTTGCGGTGTTTGAAAACTTCTTCGACATCAAGACCATTTGCATTGTAGATACCGCCTTCATATTCGGCAATTCCGACAATGATACCGCCTCCTTCTGAACAGAATTTAGCAGCGTAATATCCCACATTTCCCAAGCCCTGAACGATGATGCGTTTCCCTTCAATACCAGGACTGAGGCCAATTTCCTTCATGTCTTCAGAATTGTTCAATGCCTCGCGAAGTCCGAAGTATAATCCTTGTCCGGTTGCTTCCGTGCGCCCATGTATTCCACCTTGTCCGAGTGGTTTTCCTGTAACGCAACCCATCGCATTCAGATCATCGTATTTAAAAGTTGCGTAGGTATCTGCAATCCAAGCCATTTCACGAGAGCCACTGCCATAATCAGGGGCAGGTACATCGATCGCAGCTCCGATCATGCTTTTCTTAATCAATTCTGTTGTATAACGTCGTGTGATTCGCTCCAACTGCCGATCGGTGTATTTTTTTGGATTGACTTTAATGCCACCTTTTGCACCACCAAAAGGAAGATCGACAACGGCACATTTGAACGTCATGAGTGTTGCAAGTGCTTTCACTTCATCCTCGTTTACGAATTCACTGTAGCGGATACCCCCTTTGGTTGGCGTGCTGTGATGGCTGTGTTGGACACGAATGCCTTCAATAACTTCCAGTTTGCCATCCACTTCCAGTGGAAAATAAAATTTATAAATACTGTTACAGATCTTGATCTGATTCAGTAATCCCGGCTCAAAATCAGTGAATGCTGCGGCTTTATCGAAAGAAGAAAGCACCCCATCATAAAACTTCCGGCCATTTTCAATATCGTTGCTCATACTAGCGTTTTTAAAGAATGCGGTAAATTTACTTAAGATTTCCTCTTAAAATCGCATTTCAGAAAGACAAATTTTTAACGTTCGAATAGGGGAAAAATGATGAACTCTCAGTATTTTCAACAAAAATTTTACAATGGAATTTTTAGGACGATTGGTCATGAGTGCATTAGCGGTGATCGTAACCTCATTTTTACTTCCCGGGGTGCATATCGACGGTGCTTTAACAGCCTTGATAGTAGCTGCTGTCCTTTCTCTTCTCAATGCCGTCATTAAACCCGTCCTGGTTTTTCTCACCATTCCAATCACTGTACTTTCACTGGGGCTCTTCCTGCTCGTAATCAACGCAGCCATGATTTTGCTGGTCGATAAGGTTGTGGATGGATTTTCGGTTGATGGTTTCTGGACAGCCTTGTTTTTCAGTATTATTTTATCACTGATTACTTCGGTGTTTAGTTCGTTTAATAAGAAGGAGAGGGAATAGGAATTGGTGGTTAGTGGTTAGTGGTTGGTGATTGGTGGTTGGTGGTTGGTGGTTGGTAGGGGAATACTTTATAAAATGAGGGAGGAATTTAAATGCCTTCATAGGGAACATGGAATCCAGAACTCTAAATTCTAATTTCTATTTTCTAATTTCTACCGGGAGGGGAATGAAAAAATTACTTCATCCGGATATCTTTAACATTCATTTGAATGTTAGTTTTTCCGTTGAAGGTGTTTTCTTCCAGAGTATAACAGATATCGAAAGGAATCCGTCGTGAGATGAAAGGATAATATTGTCCCATTTGAAAAGCAATTCCATCGAGGCCGAATCGTGTGGTTTCGTCTTCGGCGAGATTCAATTTTAGATGATTATTCCCAACGATTCTTGACAGGCCTGTATCGCGTACATTCTCGGTTTTAAAAACAGGGCTCATATTTCCGGGACCAAAAGGAGCAAATTGTTTGAGCACACTGAAAAATGAAGTTGAAATTTCTGTGAGTTTCAGGACTGAATCAATTTCAATTTCCTGAATCAATGATTTTTCATCGATGGTTGCTGCTACAATTTCTTCAAAACGCTCAGAGAATTTTTCCAGATTTTCCAATTTGAGAGTAAGTCCGGCAGCATACATATGTCCTCCAAACTGTTCGAGCAAATCACTGCAGGATTCAATCGCATTGTAAATATCAAAATCCTTCACTGAACGGGCAGACCCTGTCGCAAGTCCATTGGATTCCGTAAGAATGATTGTGGGTCGGTAATATTTCTCGGTCAGTCTTGATGCAACAATCCCGATCACACCTTTGTGCCATTCCGGATGAAAGAGTACTGTTGATTTACGTTTAGCAAACAAAGAATCTTCCTGTATGATCTGAAGTGCTTGTTCGGTGATATTCAGATCCAGACTCCGTCGCTCCGAATTTTTTTCGTCGATATTTTTTCCTTCGAACAATGCCTGAGCAGCATTCGCGGAGATGAGCAGATCTACTGCCTGCCGGGCATCCTGAATACGACCGGCAGCATTGATTCGTGGACCGATAATGAAAACAATATCATTGACAGTAAGTTCTCTTTTAACCTGTGCCAATTCCAGAATTGCTTTAATGCCAGGCCGCGGATTTTTGTTCAGCCATTGCAGTCCGTGATACACAAGCACTCTGTTTTCCCCGACAATCGGAACGATATCCGCCGCAGTACTTACCGCAACGAGATCAAGAAAAACTTCTATTTGTTCAAATGGAACTTTGTGACGTTGTGCATATGCCTGGATCAGTTTGAACCCGATACCACAACCCGATAATTCCTTGAAAGGATAAGTATCGTCGTCGCGTTTGGGGTCAAGAACAGCAGAAGCTTCGGGAAGAAATTCTCCCGGACGGTGGTGATCACAGATAACAAAATCGATTCCGCGTTCCTTTGCATAAATAACTTTATCATTTGCTTTGATTCCACAATCAAGAGCGATGATTAGTGTGAAACCGTTTGCCTTGGCGTGATCGATTCCGGCAAATGAAATTCCGTATCCTTCTTTGTAACGATCCGGCAGGTAATAATCCAGATCATTATAAAAAGTCTTGAAGAAAGAATAAACGAGAGCTACAGCTGTTGTACCATCCACATCATAGTCGCCATAGACCATGATTTTTTCATTTTGTTTCAATGCATTTTCAATGCGATCAATCGCCTTGTCCATATCCTTCATCAGAAATGGATCATGCAAGTCGCTCAGTTTTGGACGAAAAAAAGTTTTGGCTTCATCGAACGAAGAAATACCACGTTGTACCAGGAGATTCGCCAGGGTAGAGCTAATATTCAGCTCCTTCGCCAGGGATTGCACCAACGCTTGTTCTCCTTTGGGTTTCAGAGCCCAACGCTTATCTCTAATTTCTACATCCACCATTACCTCGAAAAAATGAATCGCAAGGTAACTAAATTGACGGGATACCGATCCTCATATATTAAAATATCTTCAACGATGCAGAGTGATGGGTGAAGGATGAAGAGTTGTGGGTGAACGAATTTTTGAATTGCGGATTTTGAATTGTGGATTTTAGATTGTTGATTGAAGATTGAAACCAAGACGAAATATCTGCTTAGTTAATATTCTTGAATTCATTTATTAGAAAAAAATCTACAAAATAATTACAACACTAAGGAAAGCATGTTGCAACATACAACAACTCATCTTCAGTGATGAAATTGAGAGCAAGACCACGAATTAACTATTGGATAGTTATTAATTAAAAAAACAGAAATTATTTTCGTGATTATTCGAATGCATTAAAACCGGTGACGTCGAGTCCGGTAATGAGAAGATGAATATCGTGTGTTCCTTCGTAAGTAATTACCGATTCAAGATTCATCATGTGACGCATGATAGGAAATTCACCGGTGATACCCATTCCACCATGGATTTGTCTGGCTTCGCGTGCAATTTGTAAAGCCATATTCACATTGTTTCTTTTTGCCATTGAGATCTGTGCAGGTGTGGCACGATTTTCACTTTTCAAAACACCGAGTCTCCAGGTGAGTAATTGTGCTTTAGTAATTTCAGTAATCATTTCAGCAAGCTTTTTCTGAGTGAGCTGGAATCCACCAATCGGTTTACCAAACTGAACCCGTTCCTGAGAATAACGCAATGCTGAATCGTAACAATCAAGTGCTGCACCAATTACTCCCCAGCTTATTCCGTATCGGGCAGAATTTAAGCAGCCGAGAGGACCTTTGAGGCCTTTCACATTAGGGAGAATATTTTCTTTAGGCACTTTTACATTATCAAAAACAAGTTCGCCTGTGGCACTTGCTCTCAGGGACCATTTACCGTGGGTTTCCGGAGTTGTAAAACCGGGCATTCCCCGTTCCACAATCATTCCCCGAATAACACCTGCTTCATCTTTCGCCCACACCACTGCGATATCTGCAAAAGGTGCATTTGAAATCCACATTTTTGCACCGTTCAAGAGAAAATGATCGCCTTTATCTTTGATGTTGGAAATCATTCCGTTCGGATTTGATCCATGATCCGGCTCGGTAAGTCCGAAACAACCCATCCATTCACCCGATGCGAGTTTTGGGAGATATTTTTTTCGCTGCTCTTCACTCCCATAGGTATAGATCGGATACATCACCAGGGAACTTTGTACAGAAGCAGTAGATCTCAAACCGGAATCTCCGCGCTCCAGTTCCATCATAATCAGTCCATACGCTATTTGATCCAGACCGCCTCCACCATATTCTACAGGAATATAAGGTCCGAAAGCTCCGATTTCTGCCAGGCCTTTGATCCATTGTTTTGGAAATGTTGCTTTCTGACATGCATCTTCAACGATGGGCGATACTTCCTTTTTTACCCATTCACGTACACTATTACGGATGAGAATATGTTCTTCAGTGAGTCATTCATCAACGAGATAATAATCGTGGTGTTTGTAACGATCTGTAGCCATTTCTTTATTTGAAATATTAGAGGATAAATCAGGAGGTACGCATACTGGATTCAGTGCGTGAAGGTTTAGCTTTTCTTAAGAAATTTAAACTTATTGAAAACCTTGTACATGAATCAGAGTGCGAATTTAGTAAATATTCATTCCTTTGTTTTGAAATGAGATTAGTTGAGAATTTGCTTTTAAAAACCACCAGGTGGTCGGTTTCATTTGTGCTCATCTTATGCCTTTTTCCATTGTTTCTTGGCGTATTGCCGGGATGGAAGAAAATGCAAAGTGATTTCCCAAATTATTTTGTTTCTGCCAGTCTGATCGCTAATAATGAGAATGTTGACAGTCTCTATCACGGTTCCTGGTTCCAGAACCAGATCTATCAACACGGCTTGACAGAACGCGGAAAATTTTCTCCCTTCCCTCCTCCTTCTGCCCTGATCCTGGTACCCTTTACAGGTTTTGACCCTCTGACTGCAAAACGCATTTGGTTAGTGTTCAACCTATTATTAATTCTTCCCATTACATTACTCATTAGCAGAATTGCAGGAATTCAAATGATCGGCAGCCTCATCCTACTTTTATTGAGTGGAATTGCCCTCGTAAATAATTTATTTCTCGGACAGATGTACCTGCTTCTCCTGTTCATGCTTTTTTCTGCATACTTTTTTCTGTTAAAAAGATCCGCAAGCAGTACGGGAATTTTCCTTGGCAGTGGTATTGCAATCAAATATTTTCCCCTGGTATTTTTTCCAACGCTGCTCGCGGAACGAAAATGGAAGACAATGCTATCAACAGTAATTGTTTTTTTTCTCATTCATCTTATTACAGTTCTCTTGGTAGGGATGCATGCATACAAAGATTTTTTCAACACAGTTTTTTTTCAGCACCTCAACGGAAATTTAGAAGGACAATCGGCCTGGTCGGCCAGCTTTCAATCCTGGAATTCATTGGGCCATCGCCTCTTTCTTTATGACAACATTGAAAATCCAAATCCGGTATTTCCTTCGCTTCTGTCCTATTCTATTTTTAAATATAGCATTCTGCTTGGCTTACTTAGCGCAAGCGGATATCTGTTGATGAAATACAAAGGGCAAGCAGATTTTACAGAAGCTTCATTGGCCTTAAGTTCGATTACCGTTCTCACACTTTCTCCCGCAGGAGCCACTTACCATGGAATATTGTTACTCTTTCCGGTGACCCTGATGACTGCTGTACTCTTAGTCAGAGAAAAACTAAAAAGTTGGATTTTTCTATTAGTCCTGTTGAGCCTCATCGGGTTTCTGCCGAGTTTCCTTGAAAAAACTGAACTGTTTACGCAATCGATTCTTTTCAAATACATGCGATTGTGGATCCATTTTACCATGTATTTGTTTATTTATTTCACACTGTGGAAGATTTGCCATGCTTACCCGCATTTGGAGCATAAAGTAAGTGCAAATGATTCTGGAAACGACAGGCAATAAGATGGATTCCGAAAAACTGATCAAGCGTTTCCGCATTGTACTACTCAATACTTTGGCCAACATGTCGGCACCGGTTGCAAACATGGTGTGTTCCTGGCTCGTCATTCGCTGGATCTCTCCGGAATTGTGGGGTTCTTATACGAAGATTTTTTTGTTGCTGATGCTAGCCTTACAAATCACCGGTTTTGGAAGCAAAGAATTTCTACTCAGGGAATTTAGTAAAAGTCCAAAAGATATTTTCAATCATTGGTTTTCCTCCCTTCGGTCGAGATTCCTGCTTGTTATTGGTGGAATTATTTTATTTGTTTTTTTCCCATTCGAAAATGATTTGAAGATTACTTTAATTTGTTGGCTCCTGGTTCGTTTTCTTTATCTGAGCTTCGATCCGATTTTGCTTTTCCAAAAAAAATCGGAATCACGCTGTTGCTGGAAAGTTTGGCTTTGGTTTTCTTCGGACTCCTGCACTGGATCCGACCTGAAAATACAGGTGTATTGTGGCTGATGAATAGTTTCCTCTTATTGGATGCACTAAAAGCTCTCGTGCTGTCAGTCTATTTTTCCAAAGAAATTAAGACGGCATTAAATGGTGGATATCGAATGAGCTTTTTTACCGGAGCATTTCCGTTTTTCTTATTGTCGATCTCGGGGATGATCAGTTCGCGGGCAGATTTATATCTGGTTTCTTTCAATCTGGACAAGATCCAGGTTGCTCAGTACAGTGTTTTGTTAAATTTCCTGATCTACCTGCAAGCTTTATCCAATTTTATCTTCCAACCTTTCATGAAGAATTTTTACAGGATAAACCGGCAAGCGACCAAAAGAATGATTACTCAATTTTGGGGAATAGGGATTCTGGTTGCAATGCTTGGAGTACCGGCAATTCTCTGGGGATGCGCTATTTTTTTTCACCTCGAATTCAACACTGTATTTTTATGGATAGGAATACTATATGTAGTTCCGGTATATTTTTACCTGCCAAAGATTTATTATCTGTATAAAATCGGAAAAGAAAAAACAGTGTTGAATGTGAATCTCGCGGGAATTATCCTGAATATTAGTCTGAATATTTTGTGGCTCCCATCATTGGGAATGACCGGAGCCTTACTTGCGGCTTCACTTGTTCAGGTCCTGAATGTCGCTTTGTATTTGTTTATCGAAAAAAAAATTATAAAAAATGATCTCATTAAGGTGTCCTGAATGCTCCGAACCAATTGACTCTGGGACCCATCGATGTGTTCATGATCATTTAGTGCGAAGCAGTGATGGAATTATTGAATTGTTTTCTGTGGAATTCCGAAAACAGCTTGTTCCTTTTCTTCAGAATTATCATAAAATATATAAAAGCCAGTCTGAGGACTGGAGCAATGAGGAACACAAGAATTCGCCTTTTGTTTTTACAGGATCAAGAAAAAAAGAGTGGGCTTACCGGAGACTAAGTTTACAAGTCGTGATGGAGTCCATCGCCAACAAACGAAACCAATCCATTCTTGAAATTGGACCCTGGAATGGTTGGCTTAGTCATCACTTAGCCAAAGCAGGACATGCTATCGTTGCAGTGGATTATTTTCGAGAAGAACCCTACGGACTTCAGGCAGTTAAAAAAAATTCACCAACAGCTATTTGCATACAGACGAATCTGCAGGATCTTTCCCTGATAGCTGAAACATTTGACCTGATCGTAGTAAATCACTGTTTGCAGTTTATGCCGGATCCGCGGAGCTACGCAAATAAATTGAAAGAAAAACTCAAGGCAGGAGGAGTTCTGCTGGTGATTGGTTCTCCTGTTTTTCTCCGAGAAAAAAGAAAAGTGAAATTAATCCGTGAAAAGGAAAAATCCTGGAAGAAACAACACGGAGTTGACTTGTATTTTCAGGCGGGAAAAGGATATCTGAATCATGAAGATTTAAAGCAACTTCAAAAGTCGAACTTTAAATTTACTGACTATCCGGGATCCGGATGGAAGAATGTTGTGGCCAAAATAATTGGTTTGCGTCCCCTTTATTTGTCAGGAAAGTATGACAAACCGGCCCATTGAACTGCAGGAGGATCTATATTGAGCAGAAACAATTCCCCCGCGCAATTTGGTTCATAAATAATCTGCGTGTTTTTCAGTGTTGTAGGTTGTTTAACAAGCAGAAGTGTAGAAAAAAAGTTCGATGTGGATAATTTAACACCACGAATTGATTTCCCTGAATTACATTCGCTGCATAGTCACAGAACCCATGCTAATTGTAGAACTCAGTCAGAACGAAGAACAAATTGTGCGTCACCTGTGTGACGTACAAATCGAATCTTTCACAAAGCTCAAAGAAAAAGATGGAAACGTTGCGGTGGATTCCGAGCTCACTACCGAAAAGGTAAGCGCTTCCGAATTCATGGCCCTCGTGAATGGCGAACTTGAAAAGTATCATTTGGTAAAAGAAAGTCCATCGAAAATGTTCTACCTCGACCATATGCTTTTCAACACACTGAAAGAAATAACGATTAATTACGAAGACGAACTTTCGCAACTTTTTGAAGAGGACCTTCCGGGATTCTGGAAAAAATTATTCCTTGCGGAGTATGTGTGGGGGAATGTGAATTGATTGCTGACGGTATTTGGTAATAGGTATAAAGTATAAAGTATAAAGTATTTTGCCCAACTGACTCTGTCCTTATACCTAATACTTTATACCTAAATCTTAATACTTAAAACGCTAAATGCCATTGCACAGGAAAAGCGAGTAAGTATGAAGCCTACGGTACTTTTATTTAATCCAAGGGCTGCGAAATCCAAGCCTCGTTTGCCGAACAGTGTACTATCTGTTGCTGCATCCATTGAAGGTAAATATCCCTGGGTAATTGTTGATGGAAACATGGAATTGGATCCATGGCCGAAATTGCTTGCTCAGCTCCAAACAGGAAAGGTCAGGTATTTCGGGTGTACAGTAATGCCCGGACCACAGTTAAAACAGGCCATTCCATTCACACGTCGAATCCGTGAACTTTTTCCGGAGGTAGTAATTATTTGGGGCGGTTATTTTCCTTCCAATCAGTACGAGGTCGTTCTCGATTCCGGAATTGTTGATGTTGTTGTGAATGGCCCGGGAGATATTGCTTTTCCGAAATTACTGGACGCAATTGAATATGGATCTATCGAACCGGAATCAATTGGAAATATTATTTTCAGAAAAGGAAAATTTCCCCAACGAAAAACTTTAGAACAAAACCAGGCATCTCTTCAAACGCAAACAGATAGTTTGTACTTCATTTCAAAAAAGGATGAATTGTACGATCAGGATGAATTGCCGGCCTTGCCCTACAAAAAACTGAACGAATTTTATTCTTTGCAAAAGTATCTGGGCAAAACATATCTCGGAACGAAAACCATCGCGTATCATTCAAGTATTGGATGTCCGTTTACCTGTTCATTTTGTGCAGTTGTCCCTATTTACAACGCGCGATGGAAAGCAAAATCTGCAAAGCATATTTATGATGATATAAAATATTTAAAAGAAAATTTCGGAGGAGATGCAATTGAATTCCATGACAATAATTTTTTTGTGTCTGAAAAGCGCACGGTGGAATTTGCTTCCCTGATCAAGCCGGAAAAAATGACCTGGTGGGGAGAAGGACGAATTGACACCATTGATAAATACAGCGATGAATCGCTGTATCGAATGCGTGAAGCGGGTTGCAAAATGATTTTTTTTGGTGCTGAAACCGGAAACGATTCTGTGTTGAAGCAAATGGACAAAGGAGGAACACAGACTGGAAAACAGATAAGAGAGTTTGCTGCACGCATCCGGAAATTCGATATCATTCCGGAATACTCATTTGTTTTGGGATTTCCGGGTAAAACAGAAGAGCAGGTCTGGAAACAAATTCGTGAAGATGTTTCCTTCATCCGTCAGATCAAAGAAATAAATCCGCAAACTGAAATAATAATATATACCTACAGTCCGGTACCCACTCCGGGAAGTGAAATGTATGCTGCTGTACTCGCTTCCGGTTTTCGATTTCCAAAAACGCTTGATGAATGGATAGATCCGCATTGGGAGAATTTTGATCTTCGAAAAAACCCGCTCACTCCATGGCTCACTCCGGAAATGATCGATTACATCCGGAATTTCGAAACTGTGCTCAATGGATATTTCCCAACTGTTTCAGACATTCGCCTTAGCCCGATACAATCCAGAGCTATGCGTACAATTAGTAGTTTCCGCTATAAAAATGAATTCTATAAATTTCCATTTGAAATAAAAGCACTTCAGAAAATCTGGAAATACAGGCAACCTGAGGTGGAGGGGTTCTAGAGTTCAAAGTTCAAAGTTTAAGGTTTAAAGTTTAAAGTTCAGTTTCGAGTTCGGTGTTTAGAGTTCCGAGTTCTGTGTTTAGACAGGTTGCTGCGAATAACCTAATAACTGCTTAGTTCTGTGTTCAGTGTTCAGAGTTCAGTGTTCTGTGTTTAGACAGGTTGGAGCAAATAACTTAATAACTCAATAACCTAATAACTCCTTAGTTCTGTGTTCAGAGTTCAGAGTTCCGTGTTCCGTGTTTAGACAGGTTGGAGCCAATAACTTAATAACTCAATAACCTAATAACTCCTTAGTTCCGTGTTCCGTGTTTAGACAGGTTGGAGCAAATAACTTAATAACTCAATAACCTAATAACTCCTTAGTTCTGTGTTCAGAGTTCAGAGTTCCGTGTTCTGTGTTTAGACAGGTTGGAGCAAATAACTTAATAACTCAATAACCTAATAACTCCTTAGTTCCGTGTTCAGAGTTCCGTGTTCCGTGTTCTGTGTTTAGACAGTTTGCCGCCAATAGCTTAATAACTCAATAACCTAATAACAGCTGTTCGCTGCGAATAGAGAATACAGAAATTCCCGTTCGGGGCTTATTTTTCCCGGTTCAGCAACCTTTCCTCCCATATGTGTTGAAATTTACTGATTTTTAGCCTTAATTCTGAATTCAAGCGTCTTATTCAAAGGCTTCTAATGCAAACCCTACATACTTCTACTTTGCGGAAAAACCCCATTCGGACAGCAGAAAAGAAAATTCTTGATACGGTATACAAACCCCTTGTGAAATGGTATACCGGCAGAGAACGTCCATACACGTACAGAAACATTCCTATCACTGTCCTTCCCGGTGTGTTTCATCCGGGACTTTTTTACAGCACTCGATTTCTTCTCGAATATCTGGAATTCGTAAACATGCAAAGGCTGCATGTTCTCGAACTCGGTGCGGGAAGTGGATTGATTTCAGTGAAAGCAGCCATTGAAGGAGCTTATGTAACTGCGACAGATATCAACCTGACTGCTGTCATGAATATCCGTATTAATCGCGATCGGAATCTTTCAAAAATTATAAAGAACGACGGTACACTGGAAGTAATCCAGTCGGATTTGTTCCAAAAACTTGCTGCGTACAGGTACGATGTCATAGTTATCAATCCTCCTTATTACAGAGGTAAGATTTCAATTCCCGAAGATTATGCATGGTACTGTGGTGAAGAATTTGAATATTTCAAAAATCTATTTGAAGGATTAAGTTCATACATGCACAACGAAACAGAAGCCATCATGATTCTTTCTGACGATTGTGACCTGAAAACCATTCAGAAAATTGCCAGCGACAAGGGCTTGGAATTAAAACTAAAACTAACCCGTAGAAATCTGATTGAAAAGAATTTCATTTTTCAGATACAAAAACTGGCCTGAGAAATAGTATTCGTCATCATCATTCGATTTTTTAAGGTTTACGATTCAAGGTTGATTCAAAAGCAATAGCGGAGATCTTTGATTTTTCACATTATTGCCATTTTCCAAGAATAAATCCAAACTTCAGCAGATTGAATTACCTTTGAAAGCATGAACCTGGTTTCTGCTTTTATTTCACCAAGCTCTGCGGAAGAAACGGCATTGTCCCAAACTGAATCTTTGGTTATCAGGACTTTGTTATATTTTGAAATCTTTAATCACCCGCTTCTTTTCGATGAGATCATTCAATGCATGGGGAAACCTGTTGCTCAACCGGAACTTATAAAAACACAGGTTGAACAAATGCTCCGGAAAGGATATATCCATGAACACAGGGGATATTATCTCGTTAATTGCAACAAGGATGCAATTCAAAAAAGGATTGAAGGCGAAAAGCTGGCGCATAAATATTTGAAAAAAGCCAGATTCTTTTCTTCCATCATAGCCCGTTTTCCGTTTATCCGTTCCATTTGTCTTTCCGGGTCAATTTCGAAGTATTACATGGATAAAAAATCGGACATCGACTACTTCATCATTACGAAACCGGGTCGAATGTGGGTTGCACGCACATTATTAGTGCTGTTCAAAAAAATATTTCTTCTGAATTCTAAAAAATATTTTTGTGTAAATTATTTCATCACAGAAGAATCGATGGATGTTCGGGTGCGCAATATTTATTCTGCAATGGAGATGTCTTCGCTCATCCCGACATACAATTATTCGAAGTATGAAACCTTAATGTCAATAAACGCGTGGGTCAAAGATTTTTACCCAAATTTTCCAAATCGAGGGAAAGAATGGGTTATAAAAAACCGGACCTATTTTATTAAGCCGCTGCTTGAAAGATTTTTTGGAGGTGTGGTTGGAGAAAAACTGGATATCTTTTGTTATCGATTAACCCTGCGTCACTGGAAAAAGAAGTTCAGTCATTTTGATCCTTCTACATTTGACCATCGCCTGAGAAATGGAAGGAATGAATCCAAACATCATCCTTTGGGTTACCAGCAAATTGTTCTACAAAAACTTTTGCAAAAACACAGCAATTTGAATTCACTCACAAATTGTCTCTGAGCGAATGAAAAAAATCCTTTTCACTCATAGTTATTTCCTGCGCTTTGATCCCAAACAATGGAAAATGAAGCAGCCCTATCCGCCGCTCGCTACATTGTATGCTGCAGCTTTTGTTCGAAATGCAGGGTACCGGGTCACTGTATTTGACAACATGTTTAGTGAAAGCGCCAGGCAAATAGAAAAAGCTTTGCTCGAAGAAAAACCTGATGTTCTGGTTATCTATGATGATGGATTCAATTACCTGACAAAAATGTGTCTCACGAACATGCGTGATGCAGCATTTGAAATGATTCATCTGGCAAAAACCAAAGGGATCAAAGTTATCGTGTCGAGTAGTGATTCAACGGATCAAAGTGAAAAATACCTGAATGCAGGTGCCGACTATATTCTGGCAGGCGAAGGGGAGCAAACTCTCCTCGACGTGATCGATATGCTTGAATCAGGAGAAACTAAATGGGATACAATTCCCGGACTGATTCGCAGGACAGAAAAAGGCATTGAAAAAAATGCGAAGCGCGAGGTATTGAAAAACCTGGATAGTCTTCCGCATCCTGCATGGGACTTAATCAATGTAGACGACTACAAAAACATCTGGTTGAACCATCATGGTTATTTCTCATTAAATGTGAGCACCACAAGAGGCTGTCCTTTTCATTGCAACTGGTGTGCGAAACCAATTTATGGCAACAGATACAATGTACACAGTCCGGAATGGGTAACAGAAGAAATTTCCTTTCTCGTAAATACGTATGGAGCAAGCCATCTGTGGATGACTGATGATATTTTCGGTCTAAAGCCGGGTTGGATAAATCAATTCGCACTCCTTGTACAAAACAAAAAGATTAAATTTAATTTTAAAATACAATCGAGAGTTGATCTCTTGCTGGAAGATGAAAATATTGCCGCGCTTGCCCGAGCAGGATGTGAAACAATCTGGGTTGGAGCGGAAAGTGGTTCACAGAAAGTTCTCGATGCGATGGACAAAGGTACAAAGGTGGAACAAATCCATCTGGCTACACGGCTCATGAAAAAGAATGGAATCAAACCCGCCTTTTTCCTTCAGTTCGGATATCCGGGTGAATCGGAAGCGGATATTCAATTGACCATTGATATGGTGAAAGAACTTCTACCGGATGATATTGGGATTTCCGTAAGCTATCCTTTACCCGGAACCAAGTTCTACGAAAATGTGAAAGCCGATCTGAAAGAAAAGTCCAACTGGACCGACAGTGATGAGCTCGCAATGATGTTCGACAATACTTATCCTTCTTTCTTTTACAAACAATTGCAACGGTATGTACACCGGGTATACCGAACGAAACAGGGAATTTCTGAAATTAAAAATCTCTTCAGTAATCCGGTGCAGATTTCATTTCGTCAATTAAAAAGAATCGCGGCCATTCCCGTTCATGCAACCGGCACTATTCTGTACAAACAACAATTGAGTAAATGGAAAAGGGACGCTGTACACAAAGCATCTGAATTGTCTTCAATAAAAACGGATTAACACGCAGCTTTTCAAACTATGCAATCCCCTTCGAGTGCTTTTGATCCCGTTGCGAGAACTTATGATACAAGTTTTACGCAAAGTGTAACAGGATCTCTTCAACGAAATCGTGTTTGGAAATACCTGGATACCCTTTCCATGGAAGGCAGCCAAAACAAAGTGCTGGAATTAAATTGCGGAACAGGAGAAGATGCAGTCTGGCTTTGCAAGAAAGGTTTCATCGTTACCGCTACTGATCTTTCTGCCGAAATGCTCGCCATTGCGGAAGGCAAAAGAAAAAATATTTCTAACAACAATTTGCAATTTATCAAATGCGACATGCGGGAAATCGCAGGACAATTTTCTCCGAATAAATTTGATTTTATATTCTCAGACTTTGGCGGACTGAATTGTCTGAATGAACCGGAGATCCGAAAATTATCTTCTGATCTTCAAGGACTGCTCAAACCGGGGGGAAACCTTGTGATGGTGTTGATGAGCAGGAGTTGTCTTTGGGAAAGGTTTTATTTTTTTGCAAAAGGAAAATTCAAGCAAGCATTTCGGCGCAAAAACCGGAATGGCCTGGATGTTCAGCTCGGAAATTCCATTCAAAAAACATTCTACTATTCACCTTCTGACTTTATGGAATTACTGGGATCAGGGTGGACGAAAATAAAACAAAGACCAATTGGTTTATTTCTTCCTCCCTCCTATTTGGATGCTTATTTCATAAAACATCCGGTTCAACTCAAAATTCTGGAACGCTTAGAGCGAATGTTCGGTTCTTTTGGATGGCTATCCGATACTGCTGATCATTATCTCATCCATTGCAGACGAGACATACCACCTGATCCCGCCGGATTACAAAATTCAGAACCGGATTATTTAAACCAATAAGCGGCAAAAACAATTTGGGAATCACAGAGTACGCAAATTGTTGAATCCGGATTCGTACTTTCGTGAAGAATCCATTTATGTCATCTATCCTTCTTACTCACGGCTATTTTCTTTGTGATGATCCGAAAGAACAGGAAATCATGAAGCCTTATGCTCCTTTGGGGATCTTATACATTTCAGCCTACCTGGAAGAACATGGATATGAAAATACTGTTTTTGATTCTACATTTTCATCCTTTGAAGAATTGTCTGCAGAAGTTCTCAGAGTTGCACCGAGAGTGCTGGGCATTTATACAAACCTGATGACAAAATTGAATGTGCTACGGCTTATTCGATATGTAAAGTCCACACCGGAATTGAAACGAACAAAAATAGTTCTTGGTGGTCCGGAAGTAAAAAACCATGCTGAGAATTTCCTGAAATATGGAGCTGATGTGCTCGTGGTAGGTGAAGGCGAAGAAACAATGCTGGAGCTGGTTACATTTTACAGTGCAGAAAACAAGGACGGAATTGATGAAAAAAAATTCTTTCCGGTATTTCAGGAATTGCCTTTCTCAATTCAGAAAATAAAGTCCAAACAAGTCCGGCCCGAGCATTATTGAAAGAAATGGACAGCTTGCCTCTTCCAAACAGAAAAAAAATACAGCTTCAAAACTATTTCAATGCATGGAAAGAAAGACATGGAGCAAGTGCGATTTCTGTGAGTACAATGAGAGGTTGTCCATATACGTGCAAATGGTGTAGCAGGGCTGTATACGGACAAAGTTACCGGCGCAGGAGTCCGGCGAAAGTGGTGGCTGAAATGAAAGAATTGCAGTTGCAGTACACTTTTGATACCATCTGGTTTGTGGATGACGTGTTCAGTATCAGCCACAAATGGCTGGAGGAATTCCGGAATGAAATTGTGAAGCAGGGAGTTCAGGTTCTTTACGAATGTATCACCAGGGCAGATCGCCTGAACGAAGAAGTGATCGGGCTCCTGAAAGAAAGTGGTTGTTTTCGTGTCTGGATAGGTGCAGAAAGCGGTTCCCAAAAAATCATCGATGCTATGGACAGGAGAGTCACTGTTGAGCAAGTGCGGGGAATGATTCAGATGGCAAAATCCAAAGGACTTCAAACCGGAACATTTATTATGGTCGGATATCCCGGTGAAACAGAAGCTGACATTGAAGAAACAATAAAGCATTTGAAATTATCGGATCCTGATTTGTATACCATTACTGTTGCCTATCCGATAAAAGGAACGCCACTGTATGAAGAAACAGAATCTTCGTTTCTTCACGCGCTTCCTTGGGAGTCATCAACCGACAGGCAAATTGATTTCCAGCGTACGTATTCACGTCGCTAT
Organism: Bacteroidota bacterium; assembly: GCA_016720655.1. Lineage (GTDB taxonomy): Bacteria > Bacteroidota > Bacteroidia > AKYH767-A > 2013-40CM-41-45 > JADKJP01. Next base: position 265,312 of record JADKKE010000032.1, on the reverse strand, counting down.
TATGATTATGCGATCCGAAGGGTTTATAATGAAGTTGCTTATTTCAAAGAAAGAAAATCATCGAAAAGTGCGATCCTGTCATTGACAAAATTCAAATTAAAATCCTTCCTGGCGAAAGGTGGTATGTTGTGGGAAAGAAGTTTCCATTGATCGAAAAGCATCTTCGTTATTTTCGTTTCTTTAGGGTCAGAAAAAATCCAGCTGCAATTCGCTTTTATCATTGAGTCGTCGAATCAAAATATCTGAAGAGGACCTTATCCAATTGCTGCTTGCAAGGGAAGCGAAAGGCATTGAAATCCTTTACGATAATTATTCGGCTGCATTGTACGGTGTAATTCACAGAATTATACAAAATGACGAAATAGCCGAAGATGTTTTGCAGGAAACTTTTCTGAAAATCTGGAACAATTTTGGACAATATGATTCTGTAAAGGGCCGTTTATTCAGCTGGATGATCAATATTGCGAGAAACGGAGCCATTGACAAGATCCGATCGAAGGAATTTAGCAGCCAGCAGAAAAACCAGGATATTGAAAAGACCGTATTTTCCGGTAGTGATGTCTTGAATACTGTCTACAATCCGGATACGATCGGTCTCCGGCAGATGGTACAAAAACTTGACCAGGAATACAGACAGATCATTGAATTATTATTCTTCGGTGGTTACTCTCAATCAGCAGCTGCTGATAAATTGAACATTCCTCTTGGAACTGTAAAAACCAGATCCAGAGCAGCATTGCAGAAACTTCGTACCTATTTTGGAAAAGAAGAAAGCAGGTAAATGGATATTAAAGAATACATAGCATCCGGAGTTGTTGAACTTTACGCGATGGGGACTCTTTCTTCGGAAGAGAAAAAAGAGTTTGAGCAGAAGATGCTCATCTATCCCGAAGTGGCTACTGAACTGAAAATTGTTCAGGAAGCTCTGGAAAACTATGTACTTGTAAATAGCAGGAATCCGCGTCCTTCTTTACGTGCCGAAATAATCGCTTCTGCTACCGAATCCGAATCGGATAAAATGACGAAAAGCAAGGTTCGAAAAATGGATTCGAACCATAAACTTACATACAAATATCTCATTGCTGCCAGTCTTGCCGCTTTATTGATCAGCACTTTTGCATCCTGGTTTTTTTACAAGAACTGGAATGATGCGGAAGATCGTTATGTATCCGCTTTAAATGAAAAAAATCAAATTGCTTTAAATTACAACCTTGTCAAGAACACTTTTGAGCATACCTATTCAGATCTCATGCTGATGCGTGACGAAAATGCAAAGGTCATGATGTTAATGCCGGTTGACAGTACAAAACATTTTCAAGCCAGGGTTTATTGGAATAAATACTCGCGAGAAACCTATATCGATATCCTTTCCTTACCTGATCCCGGCGAAGGAAAACAGTATCAATTGTGGGCATTGACTGCTGGAAATCCTGTTGATGCCGGTATTTTTATCCTGCCGAACGATGCCGGAATGCAGCGTCTGAAAAATATTATCGAAGCTGACCAATGGGCTGTAACAATAGAACCAACAGGAGGAAGTCTTAATCCCAGTCTGGATCAGATGATCTTAATAAGTAAGAACAGTTGAGTTGACAGCATCAATGCTGAGCTGATTTTCAGGGAAGAGGCTGAATTCTTTTTAGTGTACCATTCAATGTTAAATAAACCCTAGAAAGGAAATATCAATTCATGCTTTGAAGGTTTCGGAATCTTTTTATATTTGCTAATCTGGAAATTTAAATGAAATATTTCTACTCCATATTGATTCTACTTTTTGTCTATTCCTGCAGCAAAGATGTCCAGGAAGAGGTACTCGTTCCTCCAGCCGGGTGTGACAGTACAGAGATGTTTTACAACAAAGACATCAAACCGATTATTAGCTCCAACTGCAGTTATTTCGGGTGTCACAGTCAGGGCGGAGAAGGCAGCTTCGACTATACAACCTATGCCGGACTGGCCAACCGGATCCGTGCCGGACGTGTTCTGGATCGACTTGCACTGCCGGTGGAAAACCCATTACACATGCCCGAACACCGGATAATGGACGATTGTCAATTGTACAAAATAAGACTTTGGATCTCCCAGGGTTATCCGAATAATTAATTTCTCACGTATGCTTCGCCAATTTCTTGTGCTTTGTTTTTTGTGCTTCTCAGGAACAGTGCTATGTCAGCCAGTCCTGATCAGCAAATCAGCAGAAATTACTTTTTTTTCTGAAGCTCCCGTTGAAAATATTTCAGCAAAGAACAACAGCGTGAATTCGATTGTAAATACGACCACCGGCGACATTGCCTTCATTATTTCTATTCGTGGATTTAAGTTTGAGAAAGAATTGATGCAGGAACATTTTAACGAAAAGTACCTGGAAAGCGATAAATATCCACAGGCAACTTTTAAAGGAAGAATCAACGACAGTCTGGATTGGAATAAAGATGGTATTTACGAGGTGACAGCTACGGGAATCATGTCTATCCATGGGATAGACAAAACAGTCACAGAGAAAGCGAGCATTGAAATCAAAGGAAAAGACGTTCATCTTTCCGGTAAATTGCTCATTGCCATTGCGGATTATAAGATTTCGATTCCGAAATTATTGTTTCAGAATATTGCGGATACGATCAATGTTGAGTTAAAATCAGATTACATACCGTATAAGAAAAAGGATTAAAAAATTTGAATAAAGTATTCATCCTCCCTATGAAAAAAAATATACTTGTTTTTCTATTTAGTAGTCTGATTGCTACCGGTGCATTTGCACAGGATGATTTACTAAAGCAATTACAGGCTGAGACTCCTCCACCAAAAAACGAACCTGTACTGGCAACTTTTAAAGGAAATAAAATCATCAATATTCAGACTAACGAAACAGTAAAAAAGAAAAATCTGGATATCCGTATCAACCATCTATTTGGAAATATAGGAAGAGAAAGCGGTGGATCATTTCATAACCTTTACGGCTTCGATCAATCGCAGGACATCCGTATTGGTGCACATTATGGAATCACTGATCGATTGATGACAGGCTTCAGCCGTTCAAAACGTCAGGAAAATCTTGAGCTCCTGTTAAAATTCAAAGCGCTTGAGCAAACTACGAATCACAAAATTCCAATTGGCATCACCCTCTATGGAAATACGACCTACTCCACCAAAGTGAGTGAATTGGTTCAAAAAGACCTTCATCGAATTACTTATTTTGGAGAGATCATTGTGACAAGGAAATTTTCTCCAAAATTTTCCATGGGAATTGCAGCCGGATATTTACACCGCAATGTTGTCGGACCCAATGATGAAAATGATAATATCAACCTGAGTGGCGGATTTCGTTGGAAATTCACTCCGAGTGCATCCTTCATTGTTGACTATTCACACACCCTTGGAAGAGAAAAGTTTAAGGAACTTAACGATGTGTTTGATGTAGCCGGAGCCGGAATCGAAATCGAAACCGGAGGGCACGTATTTTCTGTCATGTTTACGAATGCATCAGGGATTCTTGAAAATGACTTCCTTGTGAATACTGATGACAATTGGGAAAAAGGAGGAATTAAATTCAGTTTCATCATATCCAGGATGTTTAAATTCTGATGTGTTCATCCAAAAATTTTGTTGGTAACCATCCATATCAGTAATGTCATTCTTTTTCAATTGCTGTATATTTGATGCGTGAGCATTTTTCAGGATTCCACCCATCAGACACAACCGGCACTCGCCACTGACAGCCAGCGTGTATTCGGAACCGACAGTTTGATCCGGAGACCGGTGAGACGCATGGTGCCAATGCATGCAGATACTGCCAGACACTTTTTACCGGGACTTGCACACAATCAGGATTCCATAGGCGATTCAACCCAAGAGCAAGCCGACCTGCAGCTTTTTACTTCGCCAATTGTTCCACAACATCCTACAACCAAGTTTCTCGATCTGTATAAGGGGCATGAACTTCAACCTACGAATGATGGGCCTGTCATTCGCAAAGACAATTCTCCGGACTGGCTTTTCCCGATTTTAATTTTGGTAATTTTTGTTTTTACCTGGTTGAGAATATTCTATTCTAAATATTTCAGTCAGATGATTCAGGCTTTGTTAAACAACAACCTGACAAATCAAATTGTGAGGGATGAAAACATTCTCGTTCAGAGAGCATCGGTTTTTCTCAGTGTGGCATTCCATCTCACAGGAGCATTATTTCTCTATTTGGTAAGTATTCATCTCGGATGGGAAATCGGAGGAATCGGTACCGGGTTTTCACGATTTCTGTTTTTTGCAATCCTGGTCACAGCAGTTTATTCTTTTAAATTTCTGTTTCTCAAGATTTGTGGTTGGCTATTTGACCTTGACAGGGAAATGGCGACTTACACTTTTAATGTATTTCTGATCAATAATGCCGTAGGAATTGTGCTTGTTCCGATTATCGCTTTGCTTGCTTACAATCAATGGCTGTCCACTTCATCCCTGATTTACACCGGAGCTATTCTAGTAAGTTTGGGTCTTTTATACCGGGCTGTACGGGGAGTATTAATTGGTTTTTCCGTTCCGGGATTTTCCTTTTTATATCTTATTTTGTTCCTTCTGACTTTTGAAATTGCGCCCTTGTTGGTGTTTGTCAGGTTAATTCTCTAATCCCTATTCCAGCTCCAAAAATCGCCAGTTTAAGAGTCTGAAGCTTTTAGTCAAAAAGGCAGATTTTTTCCTATCTTTGCACCCTTGAAAATGAGCCCTGTTGGTTTATCCGGCTTTATCCGGTGAAACTAACCTGTGCAACTGATATTTTACTCACGAAACGGAAATTCCTGCATGAGTTTGAAAGTTAAAAGTATCCTGGTTACACAGCCGAAACCTGAAACTGATAAATCACCTTATTACGATCTTTCCAAGAAGTTCAATGTGAAAATTGACTTCCGACCTTTCATTCATGTAGAGCCTATCGCTGCAAAAGATTTCAGGAAAGACAGGGTGAATTTACCGGATCATACAGCTGTTATTCTTACCAGCAGAAACGCTGCCGATCACTTTTTCAGAATTTGCAATGAAATGCGAATCGCTGTTCCTGAGACATTGAAGTATTTTTGTATTTCAGAATCAACAGCTTATTACCTTCAGAAATTCGTTGTTTATAGAAAAAGAAAGATCTTTTTTGGCAAGCAGACTATCAATGATCTGATGGATTTGATTAAAAAGCATAAAAAGGAAAAATTCCTTGTTCCCTGTACTGATATCCATAAGCAAGAAATTTTTGAAACGCTTGATGCTCAAAGTATTGACTACACAAAAGCAGTCATTTACAAGACTGTTGCCAGTGATTTAAGTGATCTGGCTGAAGTGAATTATGATGTCCTGGTTTTTTTCAGTCCTTCCGGAATAACATCCTTATTTAAAAATTTTCCGAAATTCAAACAGAACAATACCCGTATTGCGGCATTTGGGCCCACAACGCTCAGGCAGTCCTGGATGCAGGCTTAAAGCTTGATATTCAAGCACCTGTTCCTGCAGCACCTTCAATGACGATGGCATTGGAACAATACATTAAAAAAGCGAATAAATAATTGTTCAATGAACGGTGTCGTTCCTTCTGTCAACCGGTTAACATTCCGGAAACCGGAACGGCTGGTTAGTCGTAAAATAATCGAACAACTTGTTGAGAAAGGCAAATCCTTTCAGATAGCCCCATTTCGGCTAATCTGGATGGTGCACAATTTGCAGGTTGCGAATCCTGTGCAAGTGGCATTCACAGCACCGAAGAGAAATTTTAAATCAGCTGTAGAAAGGAACAAGATCAAGCGCCTGATGAAGGAAGTCTATCGAAAAAATAAAGCCGGACTTTATTCGTTCGTGAAAGACAAACATGTGCAAGTTGCACTCTTGATTGTGTATACAGGCAAGGTGATCCCGAAGTATTCTGAAGTAGAAGTAAAACTAACTCTAACTTTACAACGATTTGTGGAAGATTTTCAAAAACATTCTGTCTAAGCTGTTCATCGGGCTGATCCGATTTTATCAGGGAGCGCTTTCACCCTTGCTTCGTCCTTCTTGTCGTTTCACACCAACTTGTTCTGAATACGGACTGCAGGCAATCCGCAAATATGGGCCATTCAAAGGTGGATACCTCACCTTAAAAAGAATTTCACGTTGTCATCCCTGGGGAGGACATGGTTATGATCCGCTTCCCTGAAACTTATAAAACGAAATGATGAAAAAATTCCTGAGAAAGCATACACTGTGGTTTGTGATCCTTGGCACCACACTTACATCAGTGATCAGTTATGGTTTCATTGATGAATATTTCGAAGTGTCCAAGAACCTGGATATCTTTTCAAGTGTGTACAGGGAAGTGAATATGTATTATGTGGATCCTACTGATCCCGGAAAACTCATGAAAAAGGGGATTGATTCCATGTTGGAAACACTGGACCCTTACACGAATTACATTCCTGAATCGGACATCGAAGATTTCCGTTTTCTTACGACCGGACAGTATGGTGGTATCGGCGCTTTGATCAAACAAAAAGGCGACAATGTTATCATCAGTGATCCTTACGAAGGATATCCTGCGCAAAAAGCCGGACTCCTTGCCGGTGACCTCATTCTCGAAATCGATGGCAAGGCTGTCAACAATAAAAAAACTGACGACATCAGTCGCTTGCTCAAAGGATCTCCAAAAACACAAGTTCACTTGCTTATTCAACGCGAAGGAGAATCTGCTCCATTTGAAAAAACAATTACACGGGAAGAAATCAAAGTGAAGAGTGTTCCGTATTATGGTATGGTGTCCGACGACATCGCCTATATTCGTCTCAACAGCTTTACAGAGAATTCCGGTCGTGATGTAGGAGCTGCTTTGAAAGAACTGAAATCCAAACACCAGTTAAAGGGACTCGTTTTTGATCTGCGCAATAATCCGGGAGGCTTGTTGAATGAAGCCGTAAACGTCTCGAATCTTTTTGTGGAACGCGGACAAGACATTGTCAGTACCAAAGGAAGATTGAAAGATCTGGATAGAACATACAAAGCACTCAATGAAGCTGTTGATCCCGGCATTGCTCTTGCAGTATTGGTAAATAGCGGTTCGGCTTCCGCTTCAGAAATTGTTTCCGGTTCTTTACAGGATCTTGACAGGGCCGTGATCGTTGGTCAGAGAACTTTTGGAAAAGGACTGGTTCAAACAACACGACCACTTTCCTACAATACACAATTAAAAATAACTACAGCAAAATACTATGTCCCCAGCGGTAGATGTATCCAAGCCCTGGACTATTCTCACAGAAATGAAGATGGTAGCGTTGGTAAGGTTCCGGACTCACTGCTTACCGAATTTAGTACACGTGCAGGCAGAAAAGTATTTGATGGCGGAGGAATCCTACCGGATGTGAGTATGGATGCAACGAAACTCAGCAATATCAGCGTGAGCCTGCTGAATAAAAACCTCATCTTTGATTATGCCACACGCTATCGCAGGACACATCCTGAAATTGCTTCTGTGAATGATTTCGTATTGACAGACGCGGATTTCAATGATTTTGCGAATTTCCTTTCGGATAAAGATTATGATTATACGACACGCAGTGAGAAAGCAATGGAAGACCTGAAAAAGAATAGTGAAGATGAAAAATACTATACCGATATTCAACGGGAATACGAAGCCTTGAAATTAAAATTAGCGCACAACAAACAAGCGGATGTAGAGAAGAATAAAAATGAAATTTTACAATTGCTGGAAGAAGAAATTATATCGCGCTATTATTATCAGTCGGGACGGATTGAAACGGCACTCCAACACGATGCTGAATTAAAAAAAGCAATGGAAATTATCCATGACCAGTCTGTTTATTCGAGCATTCTTAAAGGAAGTTTGAAAGCAGATGCAGGTAAAAAATAAATGCCTCTGAGTTTGAAACGGAAAGAATACCAATAAAGTTATTCCCTTTCTCCCGGGTCAGAATTGGATGAGAAATTGCATCAAATCAAAGTGAGTTTATATCAAAAAGCGGACATTCCGGAAACCGTAGTATTGAAGGGATGAAAGAGCGGAAAAAATGAGTTCATTTCTACGACTGCGTAATTCGAATTATCTTTTATTTTGGGGCTTGTGCCTTCTTGTCACCGGCTTGCCTGTTTCTTTATTTCTGACCAGCCTTTCTCAGTTTTTTATTGTCGGATCATTTTTCCTGGAAGGTTCTCCTGTCGAAAAGTGGAAACGTTTTTTAACAACAAAAAGCGCTGTGCTGCTTGCAATTCTCTGGTTATTGCATGTTATTGGCCTGGCCTGGACACAGGATTTGCAGGAAGGACTGAAAGATATCCGCATTAAACTACCGCTGCTGATTCTACCCTTTGTATTATCCGGATCAGAGCCCTTGAAACCGGGACAATTCAGAATTATCCTTGTTCTTTTTATCACCTCCGTATTTGCAGGGTCCCTTGTTGCAATGGCAGTACTCAAAGGACTGCTTCCTACGAAAGCACCAATTTACGATATCCGGGAAATTTTTAATCTCGGGGTTTCGCATATTCGTTTTGCACTTTTCACTTGCCTCGCTGCTATCATTGCCGGGTATTTACTCCTTGAAAAATCTCAGGAAAAAACGAGAGTGCAAAAAGTTTTCCTTATCATTCTCATTTTCTGGTTTATTGCATTTCTATTTATCATTGAATCCATCACCGGCATTTCGATTGTACTATTAATTGGTTTGATTTTACTCTGGTCCATCATCATCCGACGGACTTCACTATATGTACGGATTATCGCCGGTGTTTTGTTGGTCTCTATCCCACTTTCATTGTATTTAATTCTTAAGGATTTTGTTCATACATATTCGCCAAAACCACCGGAAGCACTTCGTTATGACCTAAAAACAAAACAAGGAAACTTGTATTTTTTTGACACAACCAATACTCAGGTAGAAAATGGAAGCAGGGTGTATGCTTATATCTGCGAAGAAGAGATGCGGAATGAATGGAACAAGCGGAGCGAAATCCCATTTGATTCTCTCGATGAACGAAAGCAGCCAATCAAATCAACTCTGTTGAGATTTCTTGCATCGAAAGGATCTTACAAAGATGCAGAGGGTGTTGCTCAGTTAACAGAGGAAGAAGTAAAATCGGTAGAACACGGAATTGCGAATGTTTATTATCAGCATTTATCGAGCATCAAGAGCAGGATGTTACAGATCTTGTGGGAATATCATGAATACAGTAGAGGAGGCGATCCCAGTGGTCATTCCGTCACACAGCGGCTTGAATTCTGGAAAGCAGCAGTTGGAATTATTGCAGCAAAGCCTTTAGCGGGAGTCGGCACAGGCGATATGCGTGCGGCTTATGAGCAGGAATACGAACGGATGCAAACGAAATTGACTCCGCATTATCGTTTGCGTGCACACAATCAATACCTGGCGATTGGTGTTGCACTTGGATTGCCTGCATTGCTATTTTTTATTTTCGTCTTATTTATTCCCTTGATGAAAGAAATTCGTGAGAAGAATTTTTTATTTCTCGCATTCTGGTTTATCGCCATTTGTTCCATGATTACTGAAGACACTTTGGAAACACAGGCAGGAGTGACTTTTGTTGCCTTGTTTTGGTCTTTGTTTGTTTTCTCCAACCCTCATCGGAAAAGAGCGGAATTAAAATAAACCCTCGCCTTTATTCATTACGTTTATCCGGGAACATCATTCTTCCTATTTAATTCCCGAAGCCTGGAATACTTTAAAAAGGTTGCATGTGCCGTTAGTCGGGCAATGCGAAATCCATAATATCCATCCATAAAGCCACCCAAAAAGAGATAATCACGGATAAAGCGGAATGCAGGTCTCCACAACAATGTAAATGCAGAAGCCTTCTTGCCAGTTTGAAAAGCAGCCAATGCTCCTATCTCTGAAAATTTTTTCCCCTGAGCAATATGTTCCTCAAGAGAATAATAAGAATAATGAAGAAGGTCCCCTTTGATTCTGCCAATGGATCGTGGGTTGACCGGAATAAACCGGTCGTGCGGATTGGCTCCTCCCCATTGTCCTTTATTCCTATTGAACAATCGAACTTTACGATCTGGATACCAGGCACCATGCCGAATCCAGCTGCCGCAATAATTGCTCAGGCGATTCATTTCATAAGCATCGAGAAACCAGTTTTCTTTGGTACTGAGTATGCTTTCCTTTAATTCCGGAGACAATGCTTCATCCGCATCAAGAGAAAGAATGTAAGGGAATTTAGCCTGCTGAAGCGCAAAATTCTTTTGTTCTATGTAACCTTCAAATTTATTTTGAATAAAAACGGCGCCGAACTTTTTCGCAATTTCCGGGGTGCGATCAGTGGAAAAGGAATCGACCACGACAATTTCATCAGCGATGCCAGATAAAGATTCCAGGCAACGCGCCAGGTTGCGTTCCTCATTAAAGGTGATAATGACAACAGAAAGCTGTACCATAAATATCAACGTCTGCAAGTTAGGTATATTTCTTATCCTCATTTTGATTCCCTCATTGATTCTTGTTTCTTTGTGATCACCAAATCTTTGCCTCTCCTTTGGACAAACTTCCGGTTCTACTTCAGCAAGTCATGCAAGGCGACAGAAAAGCCCTTGCACGTGCCATCACCCTGGTGGAAAATGATCAGGAAGGCTATCAGGAATTTCTGTTTGCCATACCAAGGGAAAGCACCGTCCCTGTCGTAGGGATTACCGGTCCCCCGGGAGCAGGAAAAGCACTCTTATCAATGCAGTAATACGGAAACTCAGCGCCGAAGGAAAAGATATTGCTGTAGTCGCAGTAGATCCAACATCTCCATTCAATTACGGATCACTACTCGGTGATCGTTTGAGAATGGCAGAACATTTTACAAATCCATCCGTATTCATTCGTTCTCTGGCTACCCGCGGATCCCTTGGTGGTTTATCCGAGAAGATCATTGAAATTGTGGATGTGATACGGGCAGCCAAATTTGATATGATCATTGTCGAAACTGTCGGAGTAGGACAAAGTGAAGTTGAAATAGCTGGTCTGGCAGATACAACTGTAGTTGTTGTGGTACCTGAATCAGGAGATGAAGTTCAAACCCTGAAATCTGGAATTATGGAAATTGCAGATGTTTTTGTTGTTAACAAATCAGATCGAGAAGGCGCCGATCAACTACAACAGAATCTCAGAAAGTTAATGTCCCATCCAAAAAATGGAAACTGGAACGTACCTGTGATCAAATGTTCTGCAACAAAAAATGAAGGTGTAGAGGAAATCATTTCGAAAATCCGCGAACATCAACAGTCAGGTTCTTTCAGTGAGAAGCAGGCATTTTTGCTTACAGAAAAAGCCTACCGACTTATTCAACAGAAAAGAATGAAGGCGATTCATAAAAAAGATCTGAATGAAGCTTTGGCAAAAGCGGCACCTAAACCAGATTTTAACTTGTATCGATTTGCAGATCAATTCAATAAAGAAAAATTGTGATATTCCAAAATAGTCGTAAATTGACTCGCTTTTAACATCGTATGACCCAACGATACGAGGACGGATTTTTATTGTATTTGCTTCGGCGCCTGTGTTTCACAGCTTGTCTTTTGCTTGGCATTGGTTTAAACCATGCCGGAGCTCAAGCATTCTGGATTGAAACATTTGGAAGTACCGCACCGAATTCGTGTGACCAGGGAACTGTAGCCGGCGGTTTCAATTCAGCCAATGGTACATGGACAGTTACAGCACTTTCTCCTGAAGACCCGGATGCAAACAAGTGGTACATCAGTGCAACTGAGCCGGGCATGCCGGCAGGAGATTGCTCTTCACAAGGTTGTCACATCAATTCACAATACACTGACAGAACTTTGCATGTCGGTAATGTAGCCACTTCACCAAATGCTCTCACCTTATGTCCGACAGGTGATTGCGGGGCAATTTACGATGCAGGAGGATTTCAGAATGTTGTGTTTACAAATTCAAGAGCAGAGTCGCCTACTATCAATTGTGCCGGTCAAAACGGAATCATTTTGTATTTCAATTACTTTATGAATGCGGATGATCCGACAGGTAACGATAATCTCTCTGTAGAATATTTTGATGGTACCATCTGGACAACAATAGCAGATCCTCCACCTACTGATCCATTGTGTGGACAAGGGTTCGGACTCTGGACAGCTTATGCAGTTGCTCTTGGTGCAAGTGCAGATAACAATCCGAATGTTAAAATCGGATTCACCTGGACCAATGATAATGGTGGTTTGGGCGTGAATCCATCCTTCGCAGTTGACAGCATCGCATTAATTGGAACACTGGCACCTGTCGCAGATTTTGAAGCCAGTGATACTGTATTGTGTACAGGTGATTGCATTGACTTTACAGACCTTAGTTCAAATTTCCCTACTGCCTGGGCATGGAGTTTTATTGGCGGAAATCCTGCAACTTCATCGGTTGAAGATCCAAGCAGTGTTTGTTTCCTGAACCCGGGAACATATACTATTCAATTGATTGTTTCCAACGGAACCGGTCTCGACACCTTAACCAAGGTCGATTACATCACAGTGAATGCCTGCACTCCTCCTACGGCAGGATTTGCTGCAGACAGTACCAACTTTTGTGAAAGAACATGTATCAATTTTTCTGATCAAAGTATCAATGGAGCAAGCGGTTGGAAATGGCTCTTTCCGGGTGGAACTCCCTCCACTTCTACTGACCAGAATCGACAACAGATTTGTTACTATACTCCGGGATTGTATGACGTCACACAGATTGTTTACAATCAATTTGGATCAGATACTTTGATTCTCACTGATTATATCAATGTAAATACGTGTCCATTACCTGTTGCCGATTTTGCAACCTTCACACCATCCTTCTGCTCCAATACCTGCATCAATTTCTTCGATCAGTCTACATTTAATCCGACGGCATGGCAGTGGTATTTCCCGGGTGCAAGTCCTGACACTTCCTCAGCCCAAAATCCTGTCGGTATTTGTTACCCTACTGATGGTTTTTATGATGTTCAACTGATTGTTTCAAATGCAAACGGATCAGACACGACGATAAAATACTCTTACATTCATGTTGAAAGTGTACCCAATGCCTTTGTAAGTCCGGATACAGCGATGTATTTCGGAAGTTCCTATCAGCTGATTGCCGGAGGTGGAATGAATTACACATGGTCACCGGCGATCGGACTGGATACAATCGGCGGACCGAATCCAATTGCAAATCCTCAGGAGACAACGACTTATACAGTCAGCATTTCAGATCTCGGAGGTTGCTCCACTACACGTCAAGTAACCATCACAATTCTACACAACAACAACTTCTTTGTACCCAATAGTTTCTCCCCTAACAATGATGGCCACAACGACTATCTATTCGTACGGGGAAACAATTTATATGGAATCCGTTTCACTGTCTTTGACCGTTGGGGAGAAAAAGTTTGGGAGACTACCAATCAAATTGATGGATGGGATGGCCGATACAAAGGCAAAGAACTTGATCCTGCAGTCTTCACATATGTCTTGACAATAATATATGATGACAGTAAAAACCTCACGCAAACAGGATCGATTACTTTGATACGTTAATTCAACCGGAAGAGAAAGATTTTAATGAGAACGAACATAAACAGATTTCTTTTTGTACTTCTGCTTCTTAGCGGGGAGATTCTCTCTGCACAGGATGTTCATTTTTCGCAATTCTATTCTACTCCCTTGCAGGTTAACCCGGCCATGACTGGTGTCTACGATGGCAAATTGCGCTTCACCAACAATTACCGTTCACAATGGTCAGCACTCGGTAAAGGTTATAAGACAATTCATACTTCTTTGGATGTTCCTGTAGGTAAAAACGATGTAAAGAATAATTACTTCGGTGTAGGTGCAATGGTTTATCAGGACAAAGCCGGAGAAGCCGGTTTCACTTCCACGATCATTGAAGGAAGTTTGTCTTATGTCACTGCACTGGATGACATTGGAGATCACTATTTTTCCATCGGTTTCCAGGGCGGACTGAATCAAAACAGTCTGGATATTTCCAAAACCACCTGGGATTCTCAATGGAATGGGGACACTTATGATCCTGCATTGCCTTCTTTTGAATCCATACAATTACAACAATTTGCCTACCTCGATTTCAATGCCGGATTAATGTACTTCTATGTTCCGGATGGCAACAATGCTCTCGCACTTGGCGCAAGCATGTCGCACGTTGGTAGTCCGAATGTGAGTTTTATTATTCGTCAGGAAGCTCCTCTCCGGAAAAAATTTAATTTCCATGGAAGTGGTGATCTTTCCCTTAACAAAGAGAATCAAACCTGGATTCAACCACGGTTTTTGGTTAGTGTACAGGGAAAGCAAAAAGAAATTGTAGCCGGAGGATTTCTGAAAAACAAAGTTCAGTTTAAATCACGCTATACAAATTACAAGAAAGAAGCCTATTTTCTTTTCGGCGGATTTTATCGTTACAAAGACGCAGCAATTTTTGCAGCACGTTTCGAATACAATACTGTTGGACTCGGCATTAGCTATGATTTAAACACATCCAACTTATCCAACCTTGCAGGTTCCGCAAGTGCTTTTGAAATTAATTTTTCGTACGTGATGTATGTAAAACGTGGAGAGCGCGCCAAGAATTTCAACAAAATGCCGCGCTTCCTCTAAGATTTCTATTCCTGGTAATACACTCTTTTTACCCGTTGGGATACCCCGGCAATAATTTCATAAGGAATTGTTCCGAGTGCAGTAGCGACTTCGTTCACGGAAAGTTCTGATCCGAATACAATTACTTCATCCCCTTCCCGCGCAGGGATATCTGTAATATCAAGCATACACATATCCATACACACACTCCCTACAAGAGGAGCTCGTTTTCCATTTACGATCATTGTTCCTACGCCATTGCCAAGACGTCTGTTAATCCCGTCGGCATACCCAATGGCTACTGTTGCAATCAATGAATCGCGGGTAAGTTTTCCTTTGCGGCTGTAACCGATAGTCTCATTTGCCGGAACCGATTTGATTTGGGAAATAGTGGTTTTGAGAGTTGCGACATGTTGCAATTGTTGCTGTTCATTGTTTGTGGAAGCAAAACCGTACAATCCGATTCCCAAACGGACCATATCAAATTGAGCTTCGCTGAATCTCAAAATTCCTGATGAATTTAAAATATGTTTACAAATCGGGTATTCGAATTCTTCCTGGACCGCTTTGCTCATTCGTGCAAATCGTTCCAATTGTATGCGGGTGAATCCATCGTGTTCCGCTTCATCGCTGGCTGCCAAATGCGAGAATACAGATTCTATCCGGAGATTGCGGTTGTTACGCAATCGTACAACGAGCTCATTTAATTCAGACTCTTCAAAACCGAGCCGGCGCATTCCGGTATCGAACTTGATATGAATCCGAAATGGTTCCCCATCGTGTTTGCGAAGCACTTCATTGAGCTGGTTAAGCAGGCGAAAATTATAAATCTCCGGCTCAAGACGATAACGGATCATCGCTTCGAAGCTTTGTACTTCAGGATTCATCACCATGATTGGCAACGTGATTCCTGTTTTACGGAGATCCACACCTTCATCAGTATAAGCAACGGCGAGGTAATCGACATGATGGAATTGCAGAATATTGGCAATTTCGAAACTGCCGCTTCCATAGGACATAGCTTTCACCATGGCCATCATTTTTGTGGTGGGTTTTACTCTTGAGCGGTAATAATTCAGGTTGTGCACCAGTGCATTGAGATTAATCTCCATGACTGTTTCGTGTGCTTTCTGCTGAAGCATTTTCCCGATCTTTTCAAATCCGAAGGGACGAGCTCCTTTCAGTAATATCGTTTCCTCCCGGAAATCAGAGATGGAAGCATCGCGTAAAAACTCCTCAGTGGAAGCAAAGAATTTAGCGGGAGTGGAGAACAAATGTTGTTGCCGCAGAATAGCATCACCGATACCAATCATTTTGTCGACACCTTTCGCCAGGAGTAGACCAGCCACTTCCCGATAGAGGTTTTCTTCATTCCTGCCACTTTGAAGGATATCGGAAAGAATAATCGTGCGTGTGTTGTGTTGCTTTTGCTGGTTTAAAAAATCGAGTGCGATGGTTAGAGAACCAATATCTGAATTGTAACTGTCGTTGATAACGGAAGTGTTATTGATTCCTGTTTTCATCTCCAAACGCATTGCCACAGGATTCAGGAAATGCATTCGTTCTTTAATCAGGTCCTGCTCGTAACCAAGCACAATCATTAATGACCAACAGTGAATTGCATTGTCTACAGACGCATCATCCGTGAACGGAATTCTTATTTTGTGAAACTGGTTATTGTAAACACCCTGAATTTCCGACTCGTCAGTGCCTTTGGTGATTCTTCCGATTTGTAAATCTGCTTTGGATTTTTTCGACCAGGTAAAATAGCGGACATTTTCCTGATCAAACAATGTATGTTGTACGGTGTCATGAATCAAAGGAAAATCTTTGCAATAAATCAGCGTGTCGACACCAAGGAAGAGTTTCATTTTTTCTTCCACTTTTTGTTGCGGGCCTATGAAATTTTCATCGTGCGCCGAACCGATATTTGTAAAAATTCCAATCGTTGGTTGAATCATGCTTTGAAGCTTTTCCATTTCCCCCGGTCTGGAAATACCGGCTTCAATCAAGCCCAGCTGATTTTCTTCATTCATTAACCACAGTGAAAGCGGTACTCCTACCTGGGAATTGAAACTCTTAGGGCTTCGCACAATATTTTTATCTGCACGCAAGAGTTGGTACAACCATTCCTTTACAATTGTTTTACCATTGCTTCCCGTAATTCCCACAACAGGAAAATGAAAACGCTGACGATGCCAGGCCGCCAGTTTCTGCATGGCTACCAGTGATTCCCCGACAACGATAAAATTCGCCTGCAGTAAAGCTAAATTTTCTGAATAATCCGAAACGACAAAATTGCGGACACCCTGAACAATGAGTTCCGGAATAAATTTATGTCCATCGTGACGTTCGCCATTGATTGCAAAAAACAAAGATGTTTCCGGATGAATAATTTTTCTGCTGTCCGTCAACAAATCCACAATACGATGGTCGTCCGGTGAATTCATCACGAGCCTTCCACCGACAATTTCAGTGATCTGTTCTGTAGTATAGGATGATTCAGACATGAGCGGACCGAGGATCACTTGTTTTTTTCCTTCTCTTCATTGAAGCAAGCGCGGCATAGAGGAACATAACTTTCCTGTTCGCCGAGCAGAATACGTGATGAATTCGCTACAGTACGGTGTGAATAATTCGCGAGGTTTCCACATTTCATACAAATCGCATGCACCTTTGTAACAAATTCAGCGATCGCAACCAGACCGGGAATCGGACCGAATGGTTTTCCAAGGTAATCCATATCGAGTCCGGCAACCATAACACGGATTCCGCGGTTGGCAAGTTTTTCACAAACCGAAGGTAGCTCTTCATCAAAAAATTGAGCTTCATCGATACCCACTACTTCCACATCATTGGCAAGCAGTAATATCTGAGAAGCAGAATCCACGGGAGTACTCGGAATAAAGTTAGCATCGTGGGAGACCACATTCTCTTCATGGTAACGGGTGTCAACCTTGGGTTTAAATATTTCGACTTTCTGTTTGGCAATCCTGGCTCGTTTCAATCGGCGGATTAATTCTTCGGTTTTTCCGGAAAACATGGATCCACAAATCACCTCAATATGTCCACGGTGTGGATCGTTGGCTTTTAAATTCTCTAAGAACATGAATGCTATCTTTTTCTCAAGCAAAGCTATAAGTTTTGAAGGGATTTGGAAGGGCGAATCACCATCCGAATAATATTCGATACACGATTAAAACCAAAATGTATTTGCCCAATTAATCATGATTTCATGATTGAAAATTTCACCATTTTAAAGGTTTCATTAATTGCAGAAGAAGTCCACAAGCGATATTGAGGAGCAAAAAGAAATCTTCATTGAATTTTACGCTTTTTCAGGAATTTAGGCACCTTCTTCATCATCGAAAGCCCGAATTCTTACAACATTTTTTAAGATGCTCCGTTTAAAACAACATATGGCATCACACGAATTACATCAACAAATTGATTCCCGGTTAAAGCAACTCATTGACATCCACCGGGAAATGCAACAACATGCAGCTTCCATTCCGTATGCGGAAATTGATCTCTTTCTACAAAAAGTACGTCAATTGTATGAAGCATCTCTTCTTCTTCATCACCACAATGCATTGAAAACAATGGAAGAATTGGAATCAGCCATTGCAGAACGGTATGCAAAACAACCTGATCAGGCGAGGGTACAAGTTCAAGCGGTGGAGACGGTAAAGCTTGCGATAGTTGAACAAAGAATGGAAACCGTAGTAGATGCGTCTTTAATTTCTGCGGATCAAATACCTGTTCCTGCTGAAATTACTAAGGCTCCTGAAGTTCAAATCACTCCTATTCTTGCAGAAATTCCTGCAGAACCTGTGAACCATACCATGGATGAATTGATTGTTGCAACATCCCAGAGAAAAGAAACTTTGGCAGTGGCTCAGGCAATGTCAAAACCAAAAAAAGCGAGTGGAGACTTGCACGAAATGTTTGATGAAGTACCAACTCTGGCAGGAAAATTTGAAGATATCGAAACACTAGGCGAAAGGATTGCAACGCATCAGTCTTCACCAAGAATTGGGGAAAAGCACCAACGGAAACCTGTCCGGGATCTTAAGGTGGCAATTGGAATCAATGAAAAATTCCAGTTCATTAACCAGCTTTTTGCCGGAGATGCGACCACATATCATTCCACTATTGAACATCTGAACACTTGCCCTAGTTATGAGGCAGCATCAGGATATTTAAAAAATACACTCTTGCCAAAATACCAGTGGGATATTTCAAATTCTCCGGCAACTATTTTTATTGATTTGGTGGAACGGAGATTCCTCGCTTAATTCCAAACATGTCACTGCTCTATCTGGTTCCAACTCCTATCGGAAATCTGGAAGATATCACATTGCGTGCGATCCGGATACTCAAGGAGGTGGATCTGATTCTTGCAGAAGATACCCGCACCAGTGGATTTCTGCTGAAACATCTGGGAATAGAAAAACGCATGCAATCCTATCATGCGCACAACGAACATAAAGTAGTCGAAGACATTGTATCCCGTATTGCAGCGGGAGAAAAAATCGCATTGATTACGGATGCCGGCACGCCGGGAATTTCGGATCCCGGTTTTTTAATTGTGCGTGAATGTGTGAAACAAAATGTGCCCATCGAAACATTGCCAGGGCCTACGGCCTTGATTCCTGCGCTGGTCAATTCCGGGCTTCCTTGCGATCGTTTTTGCTTCGAGGGATTTTTACCACAAAAAAAAGGCCGACATACCCGATTAACGAAATTGAAAGAAGAAGAAAGGACTATGATTTTTTACGAATCCCCTTTCCGATTGGTAAAAACTCTGGATCAGTTTTGTGAATATTTCGATCCTTCCCGTCCTGCCAGTGTTTCGCGTGAGCTGAGTAAATTCCACGAAGAAAATTTTCACGGCACACTTCGGGAATGTTTTACGCATTTTTCAGCAAAAACTATCAAAGGCGAAATTGTGATCGTTGTTGCCGGAAGTGGTTCTTCCAAAGTAGAAGACGAAGAGGAATAAATTTTTCTTTTCCCGAAAAGAGCCATTCTTCAGAATATTTACAAGATCAAAGGTTATATTAGAGGTTCATTACGGGGCCATGAAATTTATTGCGGGGCAACTGATTATTCTGTTGCTAATTTCCGGAACGCTGGTTGGACAGAATTTATGTACCAACGGAGATTTCGATACATATACTACACTTCCAAATAATTACGCTCAGGTTTGTTATGCAAACGGTTGGTCCAGTCCAAGCGGAGCATGTGCTTTGATTGTAGGTACAGGCAGTCCTGATTATTACAATACCGGTGGAACCGGTGGATGTAAACCTCCGACAACCTGGTGGGCAACAGTTACGCCGCATAGTGGAGCAGGAATGGAAGGATTTGCAGCCTGGTATTCCGGAAATTACAGAGAATATATCGCCCGACAATTAAGTACTCCGCTCACAATCGGTCAGGTGTACACAGTTTCATTGTGGTATACAAATGGAGTAAGTACTATCCATGGTTACGGTTGCAATAATTTCGGAATAGCTTTTTCAGCTGTGCCTTTGACACAAAGTGGAGGCACACCCATTTCTTATGTTCCACAACTGGAATCTTCCGCTATTTTATTTTCGACAACATGGCAAAAACTTAGCTTTTTGTATACTCCTACATCAGCAGACCAATACATCACGATTGGAAATTTCAGAACCAATGCGGCTACAAGTATCAGTCTTCTTGGCAGCGGAACAACCGGATCCTATTATTACATCGATGATGTTTCAATTACTCCAGGAATAGTTTGGTTGGTTGAATTATTATCGTTCACAGCAGATGTACACGAAAACGAAACAATATTGCGTTGGGTCACTGAAACAGAAATAAATAACGATTACTTTACGCTTGAACGCGGAAAGGATGAAAATGATTTTCAGAAAATCGCTCAGGTGGAAGGTGCCGGAAACAGTTCTTCACTGAGGGAATATTCTTATTCAGATCCATTTCCTGAGAATGGAATTACGTATTATCGCTTATCCCAAACAGATTTTGACGGCACTGTAAATTCACAGCAAGACACTTGCCTGCAGGAAGAACAACACTACAGTTTTATCCTGGAATTATCTCCCCGATTCAAAAACGATCACAATACTTTTCAGGGAGCAACCCGGTAATCATACCTTCATACGTTTAATCGATTTACAAGGCAGAACGATTTACCATTCGGAATCAATTCAGGAAAAAGAATTGGTTATTTCTACATGGCAATTTCCACAAGGAATTTATGCACTGGAAATTGAAGCTGATAATTTTCACTCAACAGCAAAAATTTCGATTTTTAATTAAACCGGAAAAAGTGTTTTTTCGTATTCGCGGAGAGTCGGAAATCGATCACTGAAACAAGTCTGCTGCAATCCGATCAGCAAAGAATTTTCCTCTCCGTGTCAACACCAGGTTTTCTCCCTGCAATTCTATTTGTTCATCATCCAGCAAAGGGATAATGTTCCGTTGAAATTCCATTGCAGATTTTTCACCAAACTCAAGAAAAAGTTTTCTCAGACTAATCCCCCAAATTGTTCGAAGTGAAGTAAGAATATACTCATTGAATTTTTCTGTGTCAGTCAACTCTTCTCTTTCAAAAGGAACTATGCTTTCGTCAATAGAACGGATGTATTGAGGATTGTTAGAGATATTCCATTGTCTGCTTACTTTATTATAAGAATGTGCAGAAGGGCCTATTCCAAGATACGGTTCACCATTCCAATACGAAGTGTTGTGCCGACTGTAATGTCCGGGTTTTGCAAAATTGGAAATCTCATAATGTTCGTATCCGGCCCACGATGCGCGGTCCATCAGCATTGCGAAATGAATGGCTGACATTTCATCGTCCACTTCAGTTACTTTTCTGTCTTTGATGAGCTTGGCCAAAGCAGTGCGTGGTTCCACTGTAAGTGAATAGCAGGAAAGATGATTTACATTCAAGGAGAATGCAGTTTCCATATTCTGTTCCCATTGCTCTTCGGAAAGTGTTGGGATCCCATAAATCAAATCAATACTGATATTATTAAATCCATGCGCTTGTGCCAGTTTCACTGCATCAATTGCCTGTTGTGCCGAGTGAACACGATTTAGGTATTTGAGATCTTCATCAGAGAAACTTTGTATTCCAATGCTTAATCGGTTTATACCGGCAATTCTGAATTCATCGAGACGCTCAGCGGTGATGTCATCGGGATTTGCTTCCAGTGTAATTTCAGCATCCGGATCAACAGAAAAATTTCTATGAATGGTTTCGAATATTCCCTTTAACTCATCTCCTGTAAGAAGTGATGGTGTGCCACCACCAAAATAAATTGTGTTCAGTTGATTTGTGCCGAGATAATCACTTCTTAAACCAATTTCCTTCCGCATTGCTTCCAACATAGCAGATTTGGTATTGTGGGTTGTCGAGAAATGAAAATCGCAATAATTACAAGCTTGCTTGCAAAAGGGAATGTGAAGATAGAGACCGGGCATGGTGCAGAGTTTCTCGCAGGTTTACTGTTGAGCAATAAAGATAATATTTATCCCACATTTCGCAGATGAATAAATGGGAAAAGCGCATTCGGGAACCAGAGGGAGCTCCCACATTTGAATATGGTGAAACAGGCCGGGGATGCCTGTTTATTTTTTCAGTACGATGCGGAATGTGGTTCCTTTGCCCATTTCTGAGCTTTTTACAAATATTTGTCCGTCGTGGTAGTCTTCTATTATTCTTTTACTCAATGACAATCCAAGTCCCCATCCCCGGCTTTTGGTGGTATAGCCCGGTTTGAAGATGGTTTTATACGATGATTTGGGGATCCCTTTACCGTTATCGCTAATGTCCATGTACACAAATTGCTGTTGATCCGTGATCAAAATCGTGATCTTCCCGGCTCCGCTCATTGCATCCAAGGCATTTTTCAGGATATTCTCGATTACCCATTCGAACAAAGGAACATTCATTGGTGCAAAAAGCTCATGATTGGGTTTGTCTATGTGAAAACTCACCTGATCAGAGGTCCGGTTGCGGATGTAGTCAACGGAATGCCGAAGTACATCATACACATCTTCTTTTTTAAGAGCAGGCGCAGCACCTATCTTGGAAAAACGATCGGTAATTGTCTGCAGCCTTTGTAAATCTTTCTCAATTTCATTTGTATACTCGGGACTTGTGCCTTTCATTTTCAATAATTCCAGCCAGGCAAGTAATGATGACAATGGAGTTCCCAATTGGTGTGCGGTCTCCTTGGCCATTCCCACCCATACCTGATTCTGTTCAGCCTTTCGACTCGTACTGAATGCAAGATAGGAGACGAATAAAAACAATGCGATTACTGCGAGTTGGAAATAGGGATAGTACCGAAGACGAATAAGCAAATCAGAGTCTTTGTACAGAATGTATTGCTTAAAATTTTGTGCAATCTTTATTTCAATCGGCTCATGTTGTTCACGCATGATGACGACTTGCTTTTTCAGAAAAAGTGTATCAAGAGCACGCAGTGAATCCAGATTCCGATACGAGATTACTTTGAAATTTTCATCTGCCCAGATAACAGGAATGGTGTTGTTATTACTGATGACACTCGAAAGAAAATTGATATCTGTATTTACTTCTGAAACATCCGCCAGTCTTTTGGTTGCTTTCGCCCAGAGTTCAATCTTCTTGTGTTCTTCGTTGGCTAACTTGTTGACGAGTTTGTTGGTATACCAGAGGGAGGCAGCCCCAATAAGCAATGCTGCAATCAAGAGCAGTAGTTTCCAGCGTTGTTTTTGGGTATAAATGTTCACGTCAGGTTGCGTGTTTTAAGAAAAACGCAGGATTTCGATGAAATTTCCTGCGTAGATGAGTACAAAGATGAAAGATTTCCTTGAAATGGGAAATGAGAATCAATACTAAATTAAAAAAGCTGACGATTAATTTTTTACCGCCGGACGTATTCTCATTCCTGGATTTATTTTTATGTAAATAAATGTAAATCAGCCATTTAAAAATTCGCTCTCGATCAAAATAGACAGCTTAGACTTCTTACTCGCTACTGGTCCAGTCAATTTGCAGCTCCTCCCGCTTCTTTCTCGATTCTACCCGGCTCGTATCTTTCTTAAACATACCAAATTCTTCCTTCAGGATTTTTTTCAGGTTTTTCTTTTCCTGAACAATATCTGTCTTGATTTTCTCTTTGACACCTTTCTTGTCATATCCAAAATGCGGATTGTCAACAGGTCCTTTCATGCTTATCAAAAGTTGAGTCCTGCCAAGACCATCGTCTTCAATTTCTCCGAACTCAGAATTGGATTGTACTTTCTTACCCAGAACATCTGTCAGCAATAAACGCAAACGATAATCAACGATGTTATCGAAATTATGTGTTCCGCTAGCTGTGATGTTCATTGCGGAAGAGTTGATTACCATGCTTGGAATCGAAATAACCTGGTTGGAAATGGAGATCTGATTCTTCAGGGTTGAGAAACGGATGTGGTTGAGATCCGGAACTTTCAGGTATTTTGAAAGCGCGAGAATTGGAGTGAAATTATGGAGCTCACCATTTTCAATTGTGATGTCACAGACAGACCTTACTTTGCGAGAATCGATATTCAAATCCACTGACCATGCTGATTTGAATTGCACATCTGCACTTACCACTCCTTTGACATTTTGGTCGGTCATTGTTGATTGACCAAAATTTTCCATTTGGATAAATAATTTGGTGACATCCAACCTGGCAATCTTCGAATCGAAATTCATAAATACACTATCCTTCCTGGAAGCATTGATGGTAGCATCCATGTATACCATTCCATCCATAGCGGCAAAGGTCAATCCTTTGCCGGTAATTACCTGGTGATCGAGATGAATGCTGCCATTCATTCGTGTGGCTCTGAATTGGCGGAAACGAATGTTTCCAACAGACACATCAAGATCACTGACCAGCCGTGGATTGAACTTCAGAATATAAGAAGTATCACCTGTTGTGGTCGTTGCTTTGTTCGCCATCAGCTCATCCAGATCGAGCAATGTGCTTGTGAGCTTCGCATTAAACAATGCCGGCTGATTAGGAATAAGGATAAAATTGACAAAATTATTGAACCTGCCACTGAGTTTAAGATCACTGGAAGAGATATTGCCTGTAAGTGTATTCACTGCAATATCATTATCCTGCAGAGTGAAACTGCCATTGATGTTTTTAAAGACCAGGGGATTTCTTTTCAATTGAAATGCTACGTTTCTAAGGTCAATAGTCCCCGAAGCTTTTACCTGGTATTGTTGTCCTGAACTCAGACTCGGCAGGTCTTTCACTTTCCCGGCGAAAGCAATCTTTAATCCCATTTCTCCTGACAAGGATTCGAGTGTATCTTTTTTGATAAAATGCTGCAATTGCGAGAGATCAAGGTCTGCAGCAGCGTGCAAGGTGAGAAATGGGTTGGACAAGTCTGCAAGGCGCAAATCTGCTTTTATTGCATGACCGCCGAGCAATGCAGTGAGTGATGGAATCACCAATTCATCCTTTCCGTTCACGGAATGATTCAGGTAAGTCCCCGTAAGATTTAATTGCTGCAAAGAAATATCATTGTCTTTTGACGCAACTGATCCATCGCGAATTGAAAAGGCAACAGCCAATTCCGGATTCCGGGTGTGACTCACATCGCCATGGATGCCTGACTTGAATACAAATTTTCCTTTGCTCTTGTATGCATCGAAATACTTCACATATACCGGAGGCAACATGCTTATAAATGCTTCCAGGTCGGCTTCATGAGAAGTGATCGCGAGGTTCAGATTAGTCTTTTCTTTGCTACTCAAAACTGAACCTTCAATATCGAAAAGAAACTCTGCGATCCGAACCGAGCTTTTCCCAAAATTATACGCCCCTGTACGTGTGTCCACAGCTAATCCTGAATGAATGATGACCGGCTTTTCAATGACATAATTTATCTTGTTGACATAAAAATGATTCACGAACAGATTTGCATCTGTATTCAGGGTAAACTGATCTTCCGAAAATTTTCCATTCAAAGAAGATTCTTTTGATACAAAAAGATAATCCTGAGAATCGTGTTCATTGAAATATCGAATCCGGATGTTCTTCAGGGTAATTTGTTGCACATCCACAGAAGAAGAACTCCCTGTTGAATCGCCTGTACTTTTCCAGAAATGATAATTGTTCTTGCCGTTCTTATCAATGTGAATATTTACAGACCCGTCTTTTACAAGTACTTTCTTCACTGCAATGTTTTTGTCAAACACTGCCATGATATTGAATAAGAAAGAAATATTTTTCGCGTACAACAAAGTGTCTTTCTCTTTCTTGTCGCACACTTCCTGGGCCATTACTTCTTCCATATCGAAGGAAGCGTAAGGAAAATGTTTTAATACTGAGAAGTGAAATTCTTTTACTTTAATTTCTGTAGCAAGATGCTGATTGAGTTGTTCCAGCATCATGCGTTTGATTTCACCGCCATAGAAAAAACCAATGATCAGTCCGAGGGAGACGAATCCACCCAAAACAATTCCTGTTAGTTTTAGAAAAAACAGGGCCGCGTTTTTAATTCGGGATGACATCTTTTGTTTAACGGGAGAGTCTTTCAATTTATTGCCTTCCATCACAGGAAGAAATTTCTAAAGACCGAAACCTTGCAAAGCCGTAAATTCCACAAGGTTTATTCTTCGAGCTTGTATTTACGCAGCAAGAAATGATATGTTGCTGATCTCAAGGATTGTTTTCACGAACCGGTTCCGAAGAAAAATGAAAATCCAATCCCTTACGCAGAAAAAAAAATCTGGTTCCGGAAAATTTAAAATAAATTTCCTTTCCATCACAGAGGGGAAAATCTATTTGCCCTGATCCCTTAACCAGGCTTCTACCAATGGAATTTCCTTTGCATCCACCAGGTTCAGATTGACCATGGCTTCATAACAACGGAGCAAATTCGTTCCCAAATGACTCAATCCTGAGCGAAGATCCAATCCTTCCAGGGTTTGAGCGATTTTGAGGTTATTCATGTATCCTGATATTTCATCAGAAAAATCCCGCATCAGGTTGTGCATATTCCTTTCCTGCCAAACAGTTGCGGAATGAAAAAGTATATTCCAGTTGTTTTCCCATGCGATTCGCTGTGCAATAAAGCTTCTCCAGATGTCAGTCATCCGGAAACTGCAATACGAAGGAAGATACATTAATGGGAATGCGTCTTTAAACCATGTAGTATTCTGGCTGTTAAAAGGACACCAGGTATTATTTCCGAGGGCAATTTTCGAATCCCCTTCAAAATCCAAAGGCAAAGGAAGAATCAGCCGGTAAATCGCATCAACATCCGGATTTTCATTTGCTAATCCCTGCTGGATTGGGCAATCGCAATCCTGAATTGGAAAATCGTTCAGCGGAGGCAAGGGATCCTGCAATTTTTCGAGTGCAAATCCTCTTGGCCAGATGCGGGCCTTTGTATAGTATTCATAAACATTTACCCATCCTTTTTCTTTGATATGATTTGCAGCGACTTTTCTTTTTCGTTCCAACCAAAATTCAGGATGCGCATAATTATCATCATCCGTTTCCAGAATTTGATCTGCACCATTCCGGATGGCTAGAAGATATCCGATATTTTTCCGGCCATAATGTTTTTCCGGAAGCGATTTCACAATTGAAAGATCCAGTTCTCTTTGGCGCTGCAGACTGTAATAATCACAACCTTCGAGTTCAAATTCTGCCGGTGAGGATTTGTCACCAATCATGTAAAAAGGGATGCCTTCTTTTTTGCAATGCGAAGCATATGAATTCAGAACCGGATGATTCGATGCTGCAATGGATGTAATGACAAGAGCCGTTTGCATAATTACCTACAGAGATTTTGCCTGAAAGATCAGGCGTTGGATAAAATAATGAAGCAAAACAGAAATCGAATTCCGAATCGCTTTGCCGGAAACACTTGGGGAAGGAGCCCGGTAATGGATAGGAACTTCGATGTACCTTTTTTTCCTCAGGAGATAGCGAACTTCCGTTTGATAAAAATGTGCCTGGGATAACAGATGATAATCCAGAAGTTCCTTTACCACAGTGTTGTGAAAACCCTGAAATCCTGAAGTCATGTCTTTCAGTCGTGACCCAAGCAGAATATTTGAAAGTACAGTACCGATTCGCGAAAGAAATATCCGTTTGAATGAAGATTGCCAGATCGAACCACCATTCATGAAACGGCTACCAAAAGCACACTCATTTCCTTCATTCAGTACCCGGAGAAACATTGGAATAGCGCGGGGATCATGGGATAAGCCCGCATCCATTTCAATGATGAAATCGTGATGTGGAAAAGCTTCCCGGTAACCACGCATGTAAGCGTCAACCACATTTTTATTTTCAGGAGCCCAGACAGTTACAAAACGAGGATCATTACTGGATAAAGTAGTACACAAATCTCTGGTTTTGTCCTTCGACACATTGTCCACGACAAAATATACTTTACCGGATTGCAAAAAATCGAGAACCTGCGTAAGTGCTTCAACGAATGGGAAAAAATCAGGCTCTTCATTGGCCATAGGAATCACCACTGCGAAATTATAGGTTCGCAGGTAATATAAATTCGGATGCAGGCTGATATTTTCCGTTCCTGATGCTTCCATGAGGGGCAAGATACGAAGCGGAATGTGTTCTGGCAATTCAGAAAAAACGCTTTAATCCGTCGGATAAAAATCATTTCTTCCGGCGGATTAAAGCGTCAATATTGCTTTTCGGTTACTTCGAAGCGATTGAATACAAGCGGGCCACTTCCTCCCAATTGACAACATTCCACCAGGCAGTCATGTAATCCGGGCGACGGTTTTGGTAGTTGAGGTAATAAGCATGTTCCCAGACATCCAGAGCAAGAATCGGAGCACCTTTCACATCGACGATATCCATGAGTGGATTGTCCTGATTCGGAGTCGAACTGATTACAAGTTTTTTATCAGAACCAACAGTAAGCCATGCCCAACCGCTGCCAAATCGTGTAGCACCGGCAGCATTGAATTTCGTTTTGAGTTCATCGAAAGTTCCAAAGGCAGTGTTGATTGCATCGGCCAAAGCACCTGAAGGTGTACCACCGCCGCCTTTTTTCATTAATGTCCAGAAAAGACTATGGTTGTAGTGACCGCCACCATTGTTACGCACCGGCATCGGGTATTTGGAAATATTTTTACAAATCTCTTCAATGCTCAATTTATCGGCATCAGTGCCTGCAATTGCATTGTTCAGATTTGTGACATATGCCTGGTGATGTTTGGTGTGATGGATTTCCATCGTGCGTGCATCGATATGTGGCTCAAGAGCATCGTATGCATAGCTGAGTTTTGGGAGTTCAAATGACATGGTCTATAGATTTTAAAATTAAACAAAAGCAAAGTTAGGGTTTTATTCAGTCACAAATTTCCATTCGACCGGATAAAAATTTTATCGTTTATGGATGTATGGAATGAGCAGACCATTCAAACTACCGATGATCAGTCCGGCCAGGATGTCGCTGGGAAAGTGCTTTCCTGCACGATACCGCAAATATCCCGTAGTCAGAGGCAATGCCGCAGCTCCTGCCCAAATCCAGGGATCACGCGTGCGGTTTGGGTGAGTTTGCGTGTAAACTGCTGCGGTAAACATGGCAGTTGTTGCTGTCAATGCAGTATGTCCTGAGAAAAAAGATGCCGTCGCGTCCGCTTCTTTTTTTGCCGACAAAGGTGCACGTGAATTATAAGCAAAGGGCCGGATTCGTTTTACCAGTCCTTTGACCAGTTGCACTTCTGCAGCAGTCAGGAGGATCGATTCAATTGCCATTACAGGAACCACCAGAGAATCTTTCCGGAATTCTGTTCCTGCCATCAATGCCGCAGGAAGAAATAAAGAGGTTAAGAGGAAGCGATCACTCCAATGCGCTGCAGAAACAGAATACTGATGTGTGGCGCTGCGATCGAATTTGTTTATTGAATTGTGATTCAAGGAAGCAATTGTTTCCTCCGACAATCCTTGCTTGTGACGATACAATGCATTGCCACCAAAATTTAACCCCAGCAATCCGCCACCAATGAAATACTCTTGTGGTGTTCGAACCTGGAAAGGAGTTTGTGCCAGCCCTTGTGGCAGAGCACGAAAAAATAGTAAGAGATAGAGGAAGGGAATAACAAACTTCATCCAAATGCCTTTACATACCGGAATTCATTCAGAAAAATCAATTCCCTTTCACGGCTACCTGCTTCATCTCAACCATGTTCAAAGCTTTTCGCAATGCAACATCAAGTGTGTGTACCACAGGATAGAATCCATCATTTTTCCAGATCTGTCTTGCGATCAGTGCTTTGATTTGAACACGAATAATTGCACCGGAAATGTTTGCTCCTTTATCATCCAAGGGCACACCATTCTTTCCGGCAAAAGACAAAAACTGATCGAAGATCTGATCATTGGTAGTAAACTGACTGTTGAATTCATCAAAGGTTTTGAATTTCTCGAATGCCGATCTGTTTTTATCGAGGTAGTTGTATGCAAACTGATTGATTAGTCCTCTGCTGTTTACATCTCCATAATACACAGAACTCCCTGTAGTATCCATCGCAACGAATTCATCCGGCATAATTCCTCCGCCGCCGTATACAATTTTTCCTCCCGGAGTTTTGAATTTTAGTGAATCAGCAAAATGAATACTGTCGGACGACAACAACTCGCCTTTTTTCAATCGTTCATACAATTCATTTTCGTAATTCTCATACCCACCTTCGTACGATTTCTGGATGCAACGCCCGGTTGGTGTATAATACCTGGCGATGGTCAGGCGAATTGCTGAACCATCGGGAAATTCACTTTGTTCCTGCACCAAACCTTTACCGAAAGATCTTCGACCAACAACTGTTGCACGATCCCAATCCTGGAGTGCACCCGCTACAATTTCGCTTGCGGAAGCACTGCCTTCATCCACCATTACAACAAGTGCTCCGGTTTCAAAGAAGCCTCTTTCACTGGCATAGAATGATTCCTTTGAACGAGACCTTCCCTGGGTATAAACAACAAGTTTTTTATCCGGAAGAAATTCATCAGCAATCTGAATTGCTGTTTTCAAATATCCACCCGGGTTTCCGCGCAGATCGAGAACAAGATTTTTCATTCCCTTTTCTTTCAGCTTCATAAAACCATCGAGGTATTCTTCGTAGGTCCTCTCTGCGAAATGACTTACTTTAATATAACCGGTCTCTTTATTAAGCATGTATGCAACATCAACGCTGTAAATCGGAATTTTACCGCGAACAATCTGGTAATCTCTCGTCTGACCATTCGTTTTGCGGAATATTGTGACTTTCACCTTGGTTCCGCTGGGCCCGCGTAAAGCCTGCATTACCTGGGAACTGGAGATATTAATATGTGCTACATTTTTATCGTCTACTTTGATAATCCGGTCGCCCGCCTGAATACCCAAGAGCTCCGATGGACCTCCAGTTACAGCAGAAACAACCATGATTGTATCTTCCTGAATATGAAATTCGACACCAATACCATCAAAATTCCCTTCCAGTGGTTCGTTCATAGCCTGAAGCTCATCGGAAGGTATGTATGCCGAATGGGGATCCAGTTGATGGAGCATATCTTCAATAGTAGATTCCACCAGTTTTTTCTGATTCACGGTATCTACATATTCATTGTTGATGTAATTGATGACGTCGTTGAGCTTGTTGAATTGCCCGGTACGAAAAGAAAAAAATGAACGATTGTTTTTGAATGGTTCATTGAGTCGCATTCCAACATAAATCCCGGCAGCCAAAAGTGCTGCAAAAATAAGAGGAAGCCAGAGTTTGAATTTATTCACGGTTTCGGATTTCTTAAGTAAATTTCTGAAGAGTCTGATGTTTAAACTCCATTTTCAATAAATTGTTGTCTCCGGGCGACTCTATTCTCGTTGATTTAAGAATTATTAACGGATGGAAAGACAAAAGAGAGCTTATACCACTTCCGGCAGGGAATAATGCATCACTTCCACTCCGAATCTTTTGAGAAAATCGACACCCTCATCGCTCTTTATACCTTTGTAGGAAGCGTACGATTCGAGATAAAGGACTTTTTTAATGCCCATGGTATAGATTATTCTTGCACATGCAAGACATGGAGAAAGGGTCACATAGAGTGTCGAGCCATCCATCGGAACTCCATTTTTTGAAGCATACAAAATGGCATTCTGTTCGGCATGCAGAGCGAGGGAGCAACTGCCTTTGCTGTCGCGCGGACAACCGGTTTCGGGCCACTCCTGATCACAATTGTGTGTCCCTGCGGGTGGACCATTGTATCCGAGGGAAACGATTCGTGTGTCTTTGGTCAGGACTGCTCCTACTTTAATCTTTACACAATGAGATTTGTTCGCCAGGTTTTTGGCGAGACCCATATAAATTTCATCGAAGCTTGGGCTATGCATAATTTTGATCTGCAAAGATACAAGAAAGCCGAAAGAAATGATCTTGCGGATGAACAACATCGCCTGGTTTCACTAAGAACCCGGGTGGGATAATCAGCCGTAAAAGAGCGGAATTATGCCGTGATTGTCAGTGGCTTGTCAATCCATTCGGTAAAATAAATTGAAGAACAAGTCCATTTTAATGGAATACCTTGAGCCTGACCATTTAAGACACCAAACAGAAGAATTCCAGATCAAGCAAAAACTTTGAAATATGGCTATCATTATTATTTTTGCATCAAATCTCTATCCATGAAAAAGGTACTCTTCCCGATTGCCCTCACAGGCTTGTTATTCTTTTCTTCCTGCAGCAGTGATAATAAACAGGCTGAATCGGAAAGCAACCAGATGCCTGATTCAACTGTATTGGTGGAAGATTCCGCGACGAAAAAGGCGAAAGAAATTCTGGATTTCAAATTCTTTTACACCATTGCGAATTTACCTTCTCCAATGGAAATGATCAATGCGATCTATCAGAATGAGGTTCCTTTTAATAAGGAAATGCTGAATTCACCGAGCAATGAAGAAAAATACAATACTGCCTATAAGAAAGCTGTCAATTATGGAATTTACGGAATTGACATGGCCTATGCAGCCTTTTATGGACAAAATCAGGACTTGCTCGAATATTACTCAACTACTCGAAAACTGTCTGAGAAATTGAATGTGCAGGAAACCTTTGACACATTTACACAACGCTTTCGTGAAAATGCGGATAACAAAGATTCTCTGGTTTCCATGATCGATCGCGCATATGCTGAAACAGATTCCTATTTGCGAAGCAACCACCGTCTTGAAGTAGCTGCACACGTGCTTGCAGGAAGCATTATGGAAGTTCAGTTCCTAAGTATTGAACTGATGAAAAACGAGAATCCGACTAAAGCGAATGCTGCCATCTTTGAAAAAATTTATAATCAGAAACTGTATCTCGAAAACCTGATCAGTTTGTTTGATGAATTGAAAAAATACCAAAGCTCGAAAACACTGCAAACTCAATTGATAGAATTGAAAAAATCTTTTGATGCCGTGAAATCTCCTGCCGATTTGAACAAAGCAACGATGGCCGGACTTTCCACTGCCGTTGCCAAGGTACGAGCTGAAATGATTCAGTAAGAGAAAATTTAACCATTATAAAAAACCATGAACTGCTCGTTCATGGTTTTTTTATGTCTTCTTAATTATTATTTTTACTTTCAACGCTGAAGAATTGACCAACGATCCGGAAGGATTTGCCAGGCCGCTTCCGATCTATCCAGTTGAAACTTATTTCATTTTTATCATTTTATGTCCGAACGAATACTCCGCGCACTGATGCAACTTTTTGCAATTGGAGCCAGCCTGGAAAGATTGACACAACAAAGTCGTTCTGTCGTTGAATCTTTTTTAAGGCAACAGATCAGTCTGCAAAGAATCCCGGAATACCTCACCCTGTTTGATGAGCAATTGCACCTGCTCGAAGGCGTCGCTGATCCTACCAAGGTAAAGAAGAAGCTGGCAGTGAGTTCTGTGAAAGCCCTTCGGATTTGCACGGAAATAAACAAGGAGCTCAATACCCGTCAGAAATACATTGTCTTCATCCGTCTCGCTGAATTTATCTATAGTTCACCCGAACAAATTACCGAACCGGAACGCGAGTTTCTCGAAACGGTAGCGACTGTCTTTACTATAGAACCTGATGATCATGCCTATTGTATGGCCATCACTGAGCCGATGCCTTCCATGAATAAATTGGATGCACATCAGATATTACTGGTTCAACATGAAAAAAACAAGGATGTTCATCATTGCCTGCAATTGCATCACCACGATCTTGATGGTTCATTGTGGTTCCTACATTTGCGACGTGCCGGTATTTTTATTCTCCGCTATTCCGGAAAAGATGCGCTCACTGTCAATGGTCAGCCGGTAGATACTCAACGTGTTTCTGCCTTTACACAAGGAGCTGTTTTGCGCGGACAAAAAATTCAACCGCTCTATTACAGTGATGTTCTCCGTCCATTTCTCGAAACCAAGGAAGAAAGTCGGCTTGTTATGCAGGCAAAGGACCTTGAATATACATTCAAGAGCGGACAAAAAGGATTGCACTCTTTGAATTTCACGGCACAATCCGGACAGCTCGTTGGGGTTATGGGTGGAAGCGGTGCCGGAAAATCTACGCTGCTTAGCGTATTGAATGGTACAGCAAGACCGTCCGGCGGAGCATTGATGATCAATGGATCCGATGTATATATTGATCCTGAGCATTTGGAAGGAGTGATTGGAAATATTCCGCAGGATGATTTATTGATAGAAGAACTGAGTGTTTATCAGAATCTCTTTTACAACACAAAACTTGTCTACGGAGATTTATCAGACCCTGAGATTAGTCAGAAAGTAATGACCACTCTGGAGTCTCTCGGACTGGCAGAAATTAAAGACCTGAAAGTTGGGAATCCACTGAACAAAACAATCAGTGGAGGACAACGGAAGCGATTGAATATTGCACTGGAACTGGTGCGCGAACCGGGAATTCTTTTTGTGGATGAACCTACATCCGGATTGTCTTCACGGGATGCCGAGAATGTGATGGATTTGCTCAAGCAACTTGCACTTACCGGAAAACTGGTCTTTGTGGTAATCCATCAACCCAGTTCGGACATCTTCAGAATGTTCGACAAATTGTTACTCCTGGACCTGGGTGGATTTCCTATCTTTTTTGGTAATCCATCAGACTCACTCATTTATTTCAAACGTCAGGCAAATCTTGCAGATGCAGAAGAAGGTGAATGTCCGACGTGTGGAAATATCAATCCTGAACAACTCTTCAATATTGTGGAGTTAAAGGAACTTGATGAATTTGGAAATCAGACAAGAAACAGAAAAGTAACACCGGGCGAATGGAATGAACTGTACAAGGAAAAAGGAAATACAAGTTCGTTTACAGAAGAAGTCCCTGCTCTTCCGGCGCAAACAAACAAAAAAGCAAGTAAATTTCAACAGCTGGGAATATTCTTTACGCGAGATTTTCTCTCCAAGCTGAGCAATACACAATACCTGATGATCAATTTGCTCGAAGCACCGCTTCTGGCAATTATTCTTGGTTTTATTCTTCGATACACTCGTCCGGAGTCAGATTACTTTTTTGCCGACAATCCGAATATACCTGCTTATCTCTTCATCGGTGTGATCATTTCACTTTTTCTTGGACTGTCAGTAAGCGCTGAAGAAATTATTCGTGACCGGAAAATCCTGCAGCGTGAAAAATTCCTAAATCTTTCTAAGCAGAGTTATTTATTTTCCAAAATAACCTTGTTGTTTATTCTTTCTGCCATTCAATCGATTTCTTTTCTCATCATTGGAAATCTGATTCTTGGAATTCATGGAATGTGGGGAGACTATTTTCTTGTCCTGTTTACAACTTCTTGTTTTGCAAATTTATTGGGCTTAAATATTTCTTCAGCTCTGGATTCTGTCGTTACAATTTACATCCTGATTCCATTTTTGATTATTCCGCAAATTCTATTGAGTGGTGTGATTGTTCGTTTTGAGAAATTAAACCCGGTGATCACTACGCAAAAAGAAGTACCCATCGTTGGTGACATAATGGCTTCGCGTTGGGCCTTTGAAGCACTTGCTGTGAATCAGTTCCGAAACAATGAGTTTGAGAAGAATTTCTTCGAGCTGGAAGCAGCGATGAGTCAGGCTACAATCCGGAAAGATTACTGGATTTCGGAATTGCGTAAAAGTGTGGACAAAACAGAACGCTTACTCACTGCAGGAAAAAGTAAAGACGAACTGGATGCCGGCATTCGACTGGTAAAAAACGAACTGACTGAATACGGCGAAAGTCATCCGGCCAGAAGGTTTCCTTCTTTGCAAAAATTAAATGGAGAATCAATTACACCTGACCTCATTCGCGAAACCCGAACATTTTTGAATACTCTTCATGATCAGCTGATCGATGAATTCAATGAAGTCAATGAACGAAAAGAGGAATTGGTAGGCGTGATGACAAATACGGAAGAAAAAAATCAGGCTTACCAGTTGTTAAAAAAGAACTACAGGAATGAAGAGCTTGATGAAGTGGTGAGAAACAGTCGTTCAACAGAGCGTGTTGCTGTTTACAACAACCATGTCATACAACGATACGAACCTGTTTTCATTCTCGAGCCGAACAAGAAAATTCTACGTAGCCAGTTTTTCTCTCCTGTAAAAAATGTTTTTGGCAAAGCGTGTGATACCTATTGGGTCAACCTCATGGTTATCTGGTCGATGACTTTGTTTCTTTATTTCGCCTTGAGCTTTGACTGGTTCAGAAAAGTGTTGTCGGTTGGGAAGAGGTTCAGCAGGAAATAGTTTTTCAAAGAAATGATTATTTCAATTTTCGAAAAACTTATTAAAAACAATCTGATAACACAGAGCACACAAAGGTTTTACAAGGAACTCACAGAATTGTATGCAAAGAGACTATGTACTAGTCCAAAAACCAATGTGAAATAGAAATGAGGAAAAGTTCGAAAGAAGGAATATGCGCAGGAATGCAATAAATCCTTTTACACTTTTATCAACGTAAAAGGAAGCTTTACGAGCGCCTGATAATCATCTCCGGCTTCCATCATGTCTTCGTCATCACTTTCGTAAAACCAATGCACTTTCACCGAACTTGCTCCTCCGCTATTTGCAGGTTCGAGGCGACGAAAAATATCGAGCAGACATTTGGATGAACTCGTATTGAAGTAATCCAGGCGAACATGAACTTCGGTGTTCGCCGCAGGAGTTTTGGAATACACTTCCAGCCATTCAAAAATTGGCTTATAAAATTCAAGAGAGTTTTCCGGGATAGACTTTCCTTTTATCTCCAATACACCGGTATTTGGATTAAATGTAATGGAAGGTGTCTTAATACTTTCTTCGATAATGAGGGGATCCATGTTGTAAATAATTTTTTATTTTAATGAACAGTAACACCGAGGCTGAAGAAAGAGTGTGAAGCAGAAACAGGATAAAAGCTGTATTCCAATTTCTGTCCGGATTTCCTGGCCATGTCGATTAGACCCAGACCAGCGCCACCTTTTTCAGAAAGTTCAGTTGTGCTCAATTGCTGAAGGTATTCTTCACGCAATTCTTCCGGCGATAATTTATTGATGCGTTCGAGCTTTGTTTTCAATCCGTCCACATATTCCACTGAAATGAAATTCCCTGTAACGATTCGATAACTGTTTTCAGGTCCATAGCCAATCATGAAAATAGCTGTACTCTCCATCGCATCGGGTCCGTGTTCTTCTTTCAGATCAACCATGTGGTGGTATACATTCTGAAGGCATTCTACCAAAATATGATAGAATTTTTTCTTCCGCTTAGGCTCTTCTTTTTCGCTCTCAAGTCGGGCTTCCATGATCTGATAAACAGATGCAAGCAGATCCTGGGTGATATCACCCTTGAAAGACAATATAATATCGTCCTCCTCCATCTTCCGAAAGAGTTCATAAATATTCAGATCGGCCATAAACGGTCAAAAACCAAATGTAGAGGATTGAAGCAGGATTCGCAAGAGGGTCATGGATTTTTTATAAGGAGGTGAATTCAAAGGACTATGGGATGTGGGTACTTTCGAAGTTTTTGTTAGTGCTTAGTTGTTGGTACGGGGTGGCATAGAAATCAATACTTCAGGGTAGCTTTTACCTGCTGTGAACTGGCAATTAAAAGAGGTATCTAACTAATTGTCTGACTCTCCACACACTCACACTCAAACTCACACTCAAACCCATACCCACACTCAAACTCACACCGAATTGGCTTCTTTTCAAATCCAATAAGATTTCTTCTCATCAGTATCATATATTGAATCTCTTGACTATTTTGCAGCTCCGTGATTCGTTCGATGATTCAAATCTAAAATATTTATTATTCAGGTGCACATACTTCTTCAGCTTTACACTTCTGTACCCAAAGGACCGGATGCACAGATCTTCAGCGATGACCTGACCTGGTTCCTGATTTTTTCCAATATCTTTATTTTAATCGGCGGAGTTTTCTATTTCCGTTGGGCTAACAAAAGATTCAGAGAAGAGAACAAAAACCTCACAGATAAACTTAGCGAACGAGCGCATCAGGTGATGATCCAGAAGTGGGAACTGGAGAGAAGAAATCTCACTGTTTCACAGCAAAATGTTGAGATTATTGACAGTTTGCATTATGCGAGAAATATTCAGACTGCCATTCTTCCAAAAACCGAAACGATTCTTCAAAGTTTCAAAGATGCTTTTATCTTATACAAGCCAAAAGATATTGTAAGTGGAGATTTCTATTTTTTTGACAAGATCGATAATACTGTCATCCTGGCTATTGCTGATTGCACCGGACATGGCGTTGCCGGAGCATTCATGAGTATGGTGGGGAGTTCATTGTTGCATCAAATTATAGGACAAAAACATTTGGTAGAACCTGCAAAAATTCTTGAATTGCTGAATGATGGAATTGTAGAAGCACTCAAACAAAAAGAAAGTGATTCACACGACGGAATGGACATCACACTCTGTTACATTGATCTAAATACAAAAATGCTAACGTTTGCAGGAGCCAACAGGCCGCTGTACTACATACGTAATAATGTTGCCGATGCTTTAAAGCCTGACAAACTGCCGATCGGGGGGTTTCGTCCGGATGAAGACAGGGTGTTTACTCAACAAACATTACAAATCGAGGACAATGATATTATCTATGTCTATTCTGATGGATATGCTGATCAGTTTGGGGGTGTACAGGGGAAGAAGATCATGACGAAGAAGTTCAAAGAACTCCTTTTATCAATTCATCAGCTTCCAATGAAAGAACAAGAAAAAACACTGGATGAATATTTTGAATCCTGGCGCGGACGTTACGAACAGGTAGACGATGTGCTCGTTGCAGGCATCAGGATCTGATCCATCCAGGTCTTTACACCACGCTCAGGATCTATTCCATAATTTTCCAAATTTAAAATTGACACTGGCCGTTGCCAATAAATGTCCATCCGGCGAGGAATATTTATTTCTCTCGAGTACAAGATTTCCTTCTTCCTGTGACACTTCAATTTCTTTTCCAAAGTGCATCATATACTGTGTTGACAAAGTTATATCCAGGCTTTTCGTGATGTTCACATGTAAGCCCAAACCACCTTGTGTGGCAAGGCTCACACGATCACTATAGTAATCGCGATTATCCTTGTCGAAAACTTTGGTATAGTCGAAACAATGTCCGACAATAAAATAAGGTTGAAGTAGATTACTAAAATCAACCGTCTTTCCCGGGTAATACATCACTGACCAGCCGATATGATAATCATTCCGAACAGCCTTGTCGAAAATGGAAGAAGTGATGTAATCAAAATACCATTCTGTATTAATTCGCTCTGCAAACTGAATGCGGTATTGTCCGCCAACACCCAATCCACGGGTTTCCTCAGGAATGTCATTGAACATACTGAACGTGTTCCGTGTCCCCAATGAGAAATTTCCGGAACCGGGTTGCTTCATAAAATCAAGCAATTTAGCTTGAACAGAAATACTAACACATAACAATACAGGAATGAGAATGATGGATCGTTTCATACGGTTTTTGTTTTTGTGTAAAAGGTTGCGTATAGTTCGACCATCTGTCCTGAGTAACGGAGGGGCTTACATATTTATTGTTTGCTGATAGTAAATAGAAAATAGATTTTAGATTTTGGTATGCGTGGACAAAATGCAGATTGAGCAACGTTAAATTCAATGGGCAAAATTGGTGGTTAGTGGGTAGTGGTTGGTATGCGTCCACAAATTGCAGATTCAGCAACAATAAACTCATTGCAAAAAAATGCTACAGAAATTAGCACACAACCTACCTGGTACCTGGTACTTAATACCTAATACCCATTCGCAGATTGGGCAACAATAAATTCAATGGGGAAAAATTAGTTGTTAGTGGTTAGTGGTTGGTATGCGTCCACAAATTGCAGATTCAGCAAAGATAAATTCATTGCAAAAAAATGCATCAGAAATTAGCACGCCACCTACCTGGTACCTGGTACTTAATACCTAATACCTATTCGCAGATTGAGCAACAATAAATTCAATGGGAAAAATTGGTGGTTAGTGGTTAGTGGTTGGTATGTGTCCACAAATTGCAGATTCAGCAAAGATAAATTCATTGCAAAAAAAATGCATCAGAAATTAGCACGCCACCTACCTGGTACCTGGTACTTAATACCTTATACCTAATACCACCTTACACCAACTCCTCCACCTTCCAGGGCTGGCCATTGAATTGAAAAGTATCGCCTTTGGACTTGCCTAACAAAGGAATTGCGAGGGGAGATTTCACGGAGAGGAAGCCAACTTTTTTACCTTCAACAGTATGAATTCCGAGGCCGGAGGAAATGAAAAAATCTCCTTTGTCTGTTTTTACATAAGATCCGGGAATAACAACAGGTGATGATTCAAGAACGTATAGTGATTGCAACAATGCGAGTTCGCGCTTTGCTTCTTCGAACTGTTTTGCATTCATCTCCCTGTCGAGCTGTCCCATAGCACGAGCCGTTTCATATTTGTCACCGGCTGAACTTTTATCTTCGGAATTTGCTGCATCCTGAGCTTGCAACATTGCGTGCTGCGCTGTTTCCATTCTTTGTTGGAGAATCTCTTCAGCAAATTTTTTCAGTTTTATTTTGTACTTCGAATTCATCGTTTCAAATTAATTTAATCACTAATAATACTTCGTTCAAATACATCTATCTTACCTCACCAGCCCGGCTTTCCGGCTTAAAAGGAGGCATTAGCAAGTAAACGATTACCCCTATTGACATCACAGTAAGCCCTGAAAGTACGAATTTCCACCCAGTTGAGACGAAAATAAAAATCCAGATTAAAATCGCAAGGATAACAGGGAGTGGATATAAGAACATCTTATACGGAAGATGTGCCGTTCCGTTTCTCTTTCGCAGTAATATAACACCAATTGCTTGTCCGATAAATTGAACAAGAATTCTCATGGCCAATATCGCACTAATTACATCGCTTAACTTAAAAAGCAGACTGAAGATAAATGCGGCACCTCCGAGGAAGAGCAATGAAATATGAGGGAAATTCTTTGTTGGGTGAAGTTTCGCAAATGCAGGAAAAAATTGTCCATCCACTGCTGCTGCATACGGAATGCGGGAATAACCGAGCAACACAGCAAACAAGGAGGAAAACGCAACAATAAGTACCAAACCGGTAGCTATTACTGCAGCTTGATGGCCATAAATTCGTTCAATGAAGGTGCTCACGATAAAAGTAGAATTCTGTGCTTCCTGCCATGGAATCACGCTCACAACACTGATATTCATGGCGAGATAAAGGAAAGCGATACCGAAAACAGAAATGAAAATACTTCGTGGAATATTTTTTCCTGGATTGCGGATCTCTCCGCCAAGATGGCAAACATTATAATACCCAAGATAACTGTAAATAGTTTTTACAGATGCTTGTCCGAGCGCAAAGAAAAACAAACTGCCGAACAAATCAGAATGATTATCCGGAATCCAATTGTTCGAAATCGTATGAGAGGTGATTCCTCCGAAGATCATCCAACTAATGGTCACAAGAACTGCAACCCATAACATTACACTGATTTTTCCAATGGTTTCAATTTTCCTGTAAAGAAAGAACACCAATAAAATGATGATACTCCCTGAAACCATTTTTTGCTGAACAGGTGTGAAGGGGTACAAATAGGTGCAGTACTGTGCGAAACCAATCGCTCCGCTTGCTGCAACTAATGGAGCCTGGATTAGTGTCTGCCACACGTATAAAAAACGAAAGCACCTTCCCTCCTTTTCTCCCATACGCTTCCTTCAAAAAATTATAACTCCCTCCGGCTTTCGGATAAGCTGCTCCCAAGTTCTGCCCAAACCATTCCATCCACCAGGGAAATCACTGCACCAACAATCCAGGCAAAAATAAAATGAGGCCCTCCTATCATTTTTATCACCAAGGGCAATACGATGAAGGGACCAATTCCAACCATATCAATCATGTTAATCGCCGTTGCCTGGACAAGGGATAGTTCACGTTTCAGTCCGGAAGGAGTGGTATTTTTAGACATTCAATGTTCTGCTTGGCAGAAATAAATTATGAATTTAGAATTATGAGTTGAGAGTTATGAGTTATGAGTTGAGAATTATGAGTTAAGAATTATGAGTTGGGGTAGACAAATGGATCCGAATTTAATATTTGCTGAGTGTAGATAGGAGAGTTTTAATGCTTTGTATTCTCTTCAAAACAACTTTTACTCATTTTATTCAATAAAACGGAATCGCAGTGGTTGTGTTGTGAAATGATTTTCTTTGGTTTATTTCTTTCCGCGAACTGCCATGAGGTAATCTACAATAGGAATTACGGAAGAATCCGGTATTGGGGCAGCGAAAGTATGAATCATCTTATCCACGGTTTTCTCCCATGTCTTACGTGAGAAATTGGGTTGCATCTGGATATATCTGTAGGAATGACAAACACCGCAATTGGATAAAAACAAATCATAACCCGGACGATCGGGCAAATGATAACCGGCATCACTCAAAGAAAGCACAGCATCATGTCCGTCAGTAGTCTCAACTTTTGTTGTTGGTTCTGAACAAGAACAAAAGATCGATTGCATCATCCAGAAAATAAAAATAAATAAGACATATTTCATACTCATTTA
Source organism: Bacteroidota bacterium (assembly GCA_016720655.1). GTDB lineage: Bacteria > Bacteroidota > Bacteroidia > AKYH767-A > 2013-40CM-41-45 > JADKJP01. Next base: position 222,612 of record JADKKE010000032.1, on the reverse strand, counting down.
CTTTACCTCCAGCTTTAATACTTCAATCTCATTTCGCATGTATCCACTTCTGTTCCAATGATGCTCGGGTTGTGTTTCTCCAAGAGTGTTTGTTGCTTTTATTTTGAAAATATATGTTCCTGCCGTATTGGCTTTCCAGGAATAGCGCCATCTTCTCCAGGAATATTTTCCAAGCACAGCATCAAGATTAACTTCTTTCCATGTCTTCCCATTATCTTCAGACAATTCAACTTTTTGAATCCCATCACCACCATCAAAAGCAAGTCCTTGTATTTCACAAATACTTCCGGTCTGAATCAAACTATCCGGCTCAGGAGTGACGAAAATACTCCGAACGTTCATTTTGTTTATCGGCTCCATGCTCTGTGAAAGGCTATCCGGATTTTCATTTCCGTCACGGTTATTTTGGGGAACGAGGTATGCCTTTTTCATCCAAAAGCCGGCAAATGTATCCGCATGGACAGTAATATCATTTAACATTCCAATCCAGTAAGTCGCATACCAACCCGGTACTACAAGTTTCAACGGAAAACCATTGAGCAATGGCAATGGCTCGCCATTCATTTCATATGCAATCATGGTTTCTCCGTCCATTGCTTTTTCGAGACGAAGTGATTTTACAAAATCAGGAGTTCCGGGTAATGGCGGATCATCAATGCCATTGAACGAAACGTCAACAGCACCATTTTTAATTCCGGCCATTTTCAGTACGTCCGACAATCTTACTCCTGTCCACTTCGCATTCCCCATCGCACCGTTTTTCCATTGTCCACCCGGTACATGGGGGTCATTAAAACTCCTTGAATTGCCGGCACATTGCGCAAGAGCAGTTATTGAGATCGGCGTAAATTTCGTTTTCAAATCATTTAACGATAGTTCCACATTATTTTTTACATGTCCTCCGACCCGTAATCGAAATGTATCTGTTCCAATTTCAGGAGGAAGATTTGACATGTGCCAGCGCACGAAGAAAACATCATTGGGAGTATAGTCCATTAAAAAGTAATGCAAAGGAGTTTCCAGATTTGGAGGACGATCTGTCAGCAAACGCATAGCGGATTTGCCCGGCGCTAGAACCATTTCATCTGATTCTACTGCGCTTGCTTTGGTATTTACTTTTTCCGATGTGTTCTGAAGACAAGAAGTCAGGCAAAATGCAATGAAAATAAAAAGGTTCACTTTGCGCATAAAAATATCTATTGATTGGACAATAGTTTACAATAAATCATCCATCCGGTAGCGTAAGATAATAGATTTTTATTCATTCTGCCAAAGATGAATTCCTGGTTTAAGGCACAAAATCAAACCATGGCATGAATGTATAATTCGCCAACAAAAAGCGATACTTCACAATTTATATCATGGAAAATGCTCTTGCCTTAATATTTATTATAATTTTATAATCAAACTAACGCTTATGGCTAAATTATACACATTTATCATCTTGTTTATTTTCTCGTGTCAAATTTCAACTGCTCAATTTTTTACACAATATTTTGATGGAGCTGATACTTCTATACAGAACTCAATACTCATCGAAACCGATACAAGCGTATCAAATGTTTGGCAAATCGGACATCCACAGAAAATAATCTTTGACAGTGCAGCGACTGCACCAAATGCTATTGTAACAGATACTTTGAATTATTATCCTGTGAATGATACGAGCAGGTTTACTTTCAATGTTTTAAATCAGTTCTGGTGGGGAATATTGGCGATTCAATGGTTACAAAAACTGGATATTGATTCTAGTGGTGATCTTGGAACAATTGAATTTTCTATTGACCACGGCCTAAGTTGGCAGAATGCATTCAACAATGCTTACGTTTACAATTTCTATGGTTTTGATACCGCAAATGTTGACACACTTCCTTCCGGAGAAATCGGATTCAGTGGTACGGATTCAAGTTGGAAAAACATCTGGCTGTGTTTTGATTTGTCGTGGATGAGTACTTTTCCTGACACCGTCCTGGCACGGTTCAGTTTATTAAGCGATTCTGTCAATAGTGAAAAGGAAGGATGGCTCATTGACAACATGTGGTCGAGTATTACTTTAATTCACACGATCAAGGAAAAGGACCAGGCAAATTATCTAAACGTATATCCGAATCCGGCAAGAGAGATTGTGCACGTTGAAGCAAGAAAAGTACTTGCCTATCACATCATTGAAGACATGGAACTTATCAATTCAACCGGAGAGTTGGTAAAAAAATGGACGAATGTTCCTACTAAATTCTGGTTCGACACCGGCAAATTCGCCAACGGAATGTACTACCTGAAAGTCAAGACCAATATTCAGTCTGAAACTATTCCCTTTGCTGATTCAACGATGAATTCTACAAGGATCAAACAACTCTCGAAACCAGGGTTGAAATTGATCGTACTTTCACTCCTTTTCCTTGGAGCTAAATCCGGTCTCAGTCCGCATGCATTTCCGGAAATGAAATTCTTTCCGGAAATGCCTTTGCCAATTCATTACACAATCACGGATGAGGGAATTAATTTGGGCAGACAACTTTTTTATGATCCCATCCTGAGCTCAGACAGCACCCTATCCTGTTCATCTTGTCATCAGCAGAAGTATGCTTTCAGTGATGCACCGAATAAATTCAGTAAAGGAAAAAACAGTGTATTCATGACGCGAAATACATTGCCCTTGTTCAATCTTGCCTGGTATCCTTCATTCTTCTGGGATGGAAAAGCTACAGGAATCGAAAATCAGGTCTTTCACCCTATCACAGCATCGGATGAGATGAATATGCACCCCGAAGATCTTTGCAATCGACTTAATGAAAACAACTATTACAAATCTTTGTTCCAGGAAATTTTTGGTGCCGGAGAAATTGACAGCGAAAAAGTTTCAAATGTTCTTTCACAATTTCTACGAAGTCTTTTATCCAATCAATCTAAATATGACAGGGTCATTGCAGGGAAAGATCATTTTACTGAAAATGAGATCAAAGGTTTTGTTTTGGTGAACGATCAAACAAAAGGCGATTGTCTGCATTGTCATCCCACTGACGGAGATGCTTTAGGAACAACATTAACTTTTAGCAACAATGGACTTGACTCAGTTGTCGATGTTCAGTTTTATCCTGACAAAGGAAGAGGAGGAATTTCAGAAAAAAAAGAAGACATCGGAAAATTCAAAATTCCATCTCTACGCAATCTATTGTTCACAGCACCCTACATGCATGATGGTCGATTCAAGACCCTCGAAGAAGTTCTTGAGTTCTATAGTTCCGGTGTAAAGAACTGTGTGAATTTGGATTCAAAGATGCAATTTGCAAATAAACATGGAGCAAATCTTTCCAAAGAAGAACAGCAAAGTATTATAGCTTTTTTGAAAACACTTAGTGATTCGGTTTTTATTTCTGACAAAAACTTTAGTAATCCATTTAAGAAATTAAGCAGGAATTAAGGAAGGCAAGAAATTACACCTCCGATTGTTCTGGCAATTGAATTGCGTCAAAAAATCGTGTAGCAATTCGCATGGGACGAAAAGTATATCTCTTTTTTACATGATGGCCTCCACTCCGGTGCAAAATATCACGTAAGGTTTCTATCACCTGAATAATATGCTCCCCCTTGTTCACCATTACACATTCTGCCATTGCAGCATGAGCAGCATCAGTTACTTCTGAACGGGTTGCTATTCCTGATTTATTCAGTGTATCCAAAACCTGAGTTGCCCATATCACCGGAACATGGGCAGATTCACAGATCCAAAGAATCTCTTCCTGAATTTCACTCATGCGTTCGAATCCTATTTCAACAGCAAGATCACCTCGGGCAATCATTACACCAAATGCCGGACGCTGCATTCCCTGCAATAATAATGAAGGAAGATTCTCCACTGCTTCCGGAGTTTCGATTTTCAATATAATTGATCCTTTTCCATTATTAAAATCAATTTCATCCTGAAGTTGCTTGATATCAGCAGCTCGCCGGACGAATGAATAGCCAATCAAGTCGGCATGTTCACAAACAAAAGGTAATATTTCAATATCTTTTTTTGTTAGAGAAGGAAGCAGAAGATGAGAATCCGGAAAGTTAATTCCCTTTTCTGCCTTCAGTGTGGACTTTTTTGTTGAAACGCGCTGAACCAATAAACTTGCGATACCATCTTCAACTGACAATACTTCCGTTGCTATCAATCCATCATCAAACATCACTCTTTGGCCTGATTTCAATTGGGGGAGTATTCCAATTTCAGAACAACCAATCACACTTGTAAGCGGGTCAAAATCAGCATCCTTTTCAGCAAAGGAGATAATTTCACCTTCATGAATCATAATCTTATTCTCTTTTTTTCCACGACCTCGAATAATGGTTCGAAGTTTTGGCCCGGCCAGATCCATATATATCCTGCACGGAATGCCAAGCTCATCAGATGATGCTTTTAGTAAGCCAATCATTTTCTCCCACGTTTCAAGATCATCATGCGCACAATTGATACGTGCGATATTCATTCCGCTTTTTAGTAATTTCCGAATGAGATGATGGTTATCTGCAAAATCTGTATCGAACGTTACCATAATGAATGGAATTGATGCATCATTCTTTACACCAAATAATCTTGCAGATTTGCTGGCAATCAGATTTCTTCCTGTACCATAATCACACTTCGAAATTTGTTCAGGATCAATTTCCTTCCCGAGGAGTCTCAGAATAGCTTGTACCTGGCTTTTGATATGACTTTCACTACTGGTCAGAGAAGATAATCCTAAAATATGTAATTCATCCTGCATGGATCGAATGTCTTCACTTCTGAGCGTGAGATAATGCAACAGGTTTTCACAACTTAGGCTTTGGTCTGGATGAACTGAAGCAAAAACATTACTAAGGCTGTTGCTTACATCCTGCATTCTGTTATTCAGTTTGTCAAGATTTGAACGTAATAAATCATTCGTATGCATAGACGATAATTTAGTAAAAAAGAGAATTTTGGTGGCGGGAAACAATGCTGGTTTTAGAACGATCACAAATTAGTAAGCTTTCAGACTTTGCGACATGACAAAAATCTTTAAATCCTTTGATTGAAATCCTAAAAATCAGGGTCCCGTATAAGAAGCACACCAAACCATTCCGACACTCAAGAATAGTTCAACAAAAGGATTTAATTGGAGGAAATTAATTTAAACAGAGTATTACACATCACAAAAACCTCAAATCCTGTATTACAAATGCATTATTACATTTTCTCAAATGTGAACACAACATTAATAGGTTGAAATGAACTATTTCTCTCAAACTCCGACCAATCAAGCGATTCAGGGTTTTTATTTTCAGATCCCGAATTCGAAAACCTATTTCAGAAATAATTAGCTCTACGTTTTTTCTGCTTTACAGTTTTGAGAACCACGTTTTATTATGCAATTTTTTTTATCCAAAAGGTATTTTTACACACTTCGTCAAATATCAATAATTCTGTAGAAATTCTGTAAAGTCGCGCCAATTCAGGGCTTCAGAGCCTCATTCACCAAGCAAAACTATGCATTCGTCAAAATTCCAGAAAGATTAACATGGATATAATGGCCGGAATTCATATATACTATATGTTTGAAAGACGCCTGACACTTATATCTTTTCCGGAAAAAACGATAATCATTTTTAAGTACTAATTCTGAACTGTTTGAAACCCATGCGTGGCTTGAACAAGCTTTGCAATAATATATAGTGTAAACTCCCCAAATCTGTAAATTCAATTTAACATGAAAACACAAACTACATTTCATCAAAAAGTTGTGAATGTAAAGATGCATTGCAAACTATTTTTTGCATCATTCACTTTACTTGTCCTCCAGTGCCTCCAGCTTTCTGCACAAAGCGGAAGTCAGGAACAAAATGGCCATAGCGAAGCCATCGAGGACATGCTTAAATACTATGGAAAGCAAATCTATTTTACAGAGAACAAAGGACAATTTTCTGAGCCAACTTTGTATAAGGCAGACTTTCCTCTCGGTAAAGCAGTGGCAACAAAGGATGGAATGATGATCGCAACATACGATCCTGCTTCGATCGCTGCACGGGAAGCTGAAGGTATAGAGATCGAAAAAATAATGCAGGAAACAGGCATTCATCGCAGACTTACAACCGGGTTGAAGGGGCATGGCTGGATGATGAATTTTTTGAATCATTCTACATCAATGACAATCACCAGTAAAGATGTTCACTCCGATCCTGCAAATTTCTTTTCAGGAAATCAGTCGATCACACATGTGAACAGTTACGGAGAAATCTGGTACAATAATGTTTATCCGAATGTAGATGTCAGATATTATCCCTCTGCAGAAGGAACTCTTGAGTATGACATTGTTTGTAAACCAGGATTTGATAATTCACAAATCGCAATTCGTTTTGATGGTATTGAACAGATGGATGTTCAGGAAAATGGACACTTGATTATGCATACCAGTGTTGGTGATGTGGACTTCCCTTCACCCGTTGTCTATCAAAAGATAAATGGAACTCAAAAAGAAGTTGTAGCTAAATATGTTGTATCCAATCACAATACACTAAAATTTCAATTGGGTGAATACGATGAAAATCAACCTCTGATCATCGATCCGATTGCCTTGCGTTGGGCTACCTGGGTGAACACAAATTCAAGTGGAGACAACCATGGTCACTGTATCTGGGTTGATCCAAATGACGGTGCAATCTACATGGTTGCTCGTGTTGTAGGTACTACAGATCAGATTACCGTAGGCGCATTTGATGTATCCGCTAACGGAAATCTTGAAATGATTGTTGGGAAATACACAGAACCGGGAACTATTGGTGATCCGGGTGTTCGCGTATGGCAAACTTATATTGGAGGAAACCAGGATGACAACCCATATGCAATGGAACAAGGACCGGATGGAAATCTTTACATCACGGGATACACATCAAGCACCAATTTTCCATTGATCGGCGGATCAGCATTCAGCGGATCAAGCATTAATCAAAGCAATCAGGCCACGGATAACATTTTTATCATGAAAATCACTCAGGATGGTCAATCCATCAAGAGTTCGATTATTGGTGGCGATGGTGATGATGGTTCCTTCGATTTACGTATCAACGAAGCTGGAGATGTAGTAATTTGTGGAAATACTGCTAGTGGAAATCTTTCTACTCTCTATCCATCTACCGGTGCAAGTAATGGTCATTCAGGAATTGATGTGATTGTGTTCAAAATCAATCAGGATCTCAGCGCTATTTCATGGATGAAAAATTATGGCGGAAGCGGTACCGATCAGGCGACAATCATGCTACAAAATATTTCAAACCAGGATATTTTCGTGGCCGGTTACACTGATTCACCAAATTTCCCTACCACATCCCCAAGACAAGCAACACTGGGCGGAACGCAAAGTGGTTTTATTCAAAAATTGAATTCTTTAGGTTCCACTGTGTGGTCTTCTTACTTTCAATCAGCGAATGGTAAGTCAACTTCTATTCTATGCATGGAATTCAATACACTAAAAACTCAATTGTATTTTGGTGGAATCACAGGCGGACTGGCAGCATCGAATATTTCAGCTTCCGGTACATATGACAACGGTTACAATACCGGAACAAATGACTTTTTTGTATGTCGCATGGATACCAATCAAAACTTTGTTTCTTCTACCTATCTGGGAGGAAGTGCAAACGAAGTGAACATGATGGGATTGAATACTGATTTGAACAATGATGTGTATATTTTTGGATATACCAACAGTACCAACTTTCCCGTAACAACAAGCCCGAATGTTCCATTGCAAACAACAAATCTTGGAAACAATGATAAGATATTTTGTAAATTAAAATCAGACTTATCAGAACTCTTGTTCAGTACGTATTATGGTGGAGCCGGTGATGATTATGATCCTGTTGGAGAAAGAGGAATTAAATTTTACAATTGCAGGATTTATACAATTGTTACTTCCAAATCGAATAACATTCCACTTACACAAGGTGCACTCAATACGACTCGCGTGAGTACTACTCCATATGAACCGGGTTTAGTTGTTTGGGCAAATCCTCCTGACCTGCTCGGAAATACTATTACGGGTAACCAGACGATTTGTGCGGGAACTATCCCAGATGATTTACCGGGTTCCATTCCAGCGTATGTCCTGCCGACGATTATTCGACATGGTGTTACTTCTCCCTATCCTGCATTGCCTTCGGCTACAACCTATCAATGGCAGATTAGTACTGACAGTATAAACTGGGATCCGATCAGTGGTGCCAATGCTCAAGACCTTCCCGGTGCCACAATCGGCCAGTTGTATGTAAAAACTTTCTTCCGACGGATCATTGGTGGCGATGCCTGTATTCTTGCCGGTGCCGCTGACCAGGTGGTTACAGTGAGAATTGTAACAGTTACCGCCGATGTAAACAATGTTACCTGTAATGGCGCTCACGATGGATCCATCACTGCACATTCAGATGGCGTTGCTCCATTCACATATGACTGGAATACGGGAGATCATACTCAAACTCTATCGGGTCTCGCACCAGGAACCTATACAGTGACTGTTACAGACAACGGGAATTGTACCGCGAGCAATATTTTTACAATCTCTGAACCACCTGTTGTGAATGCAAATGCAGGTCAGGATAAACAATTCCTTTGTGTAGCCGGAAGTACAACTCTGGATGGTTCATCGACCACAGCAAATGCACAATTTGCATGGACGACAACAGATGGAAATATTTCCCTGAATCCAAATTCAGCGACTCCAACTGTTAATGCTGTCGGAACCTATGTTCTCACAGTAACGAATCCTCTCAATGGTTGTATCGGAAGAGATACCGCTTATGTGACTTTATCAACCGCGAACAGCAGCAGCAATACAACTGTTCCAATTTGTCTTGGACAAAGTTATACTCCACCAGGGGGCACAGCACAGACAACAGCAGGTACGTATGTCACTCATATTCCGAATCAAGCTGGTTGTGACAGTACGATTACAACTGAACTAGTAGTGAATCAAACGTATTCAACTTCTGAAACACATGCGATTTGTGACGGTGGATCGTATCCATTGCCATGGGGAGGAACAGCAACTAGTGCCGGTCCGTATCCTCACACATATTCTTCGCAGGCAGGATGTGATAGTTTGGTAACAATCAATATTGATGTAAATCAAACATATTCAACTTCTGAAACACATGCGATTTGTGACGGTGGATCGTATCCATTGCCTTAGGGTGGAACAGCACACAGTGCAGGTCCATACCCTCATACGTATCCTTCGTAGGCAGGATGTGATAGTTTGGTAACAATCAATATCACCGTAAATCAAACGTATTCTACTTGAAACACATGCGATTTGTGACGGTGGATCGTATCCATTGCCATGGGGAGGAACAGCAACAAGTGCAGGTCCGTATCCTCACACGTATTCTTCGCAGGCAGGATGTGATAGTTTGGTAACGATTAATATCACCATAAATCAAACATATTCAACTTCAGAAACGCATGCGATCTGTGACGGTGGTTCGTATCCATTGCCTTGGGTGGACCAGCAACTAGTGCCGGTCCATCCGCCATTATTCGAGGCAGGATGATAGTCTTAACGATTAATATCACCGTAAATCAACGTGTTCAACTTCAGAAACGATGCGATCTGTCAGGGTGGATCGTATCCATTGCCTTGGGGAGGAACAGCAACTAGTGCAGGTCCATATCCTCACACTTATTCTTCGCAGGCAGGATGTGATAGTTTGGTAACGATTAATATCACCATAAATCAAACATATTCAACTTCAGAAACGCATGCGATCTGTGACGGTGGTTCGTATCCATTGCCTTGGGGTGGAACAGCAACTAGTGCCGGTCCATATCCTCACACATATTCTTCGCAGGCAGGATGTGATAGTCTTGTAACGATTAATATCACCGTAAATCAAACGTATTCAACTTCAGAAACGCATGCGATCTGTCAGGGTGGATCGTATCCATTGCCTTGGGGCGGAACAGCAACAAGTGCAGGTCCGTATCCTCACACGTATTCTTCGCAGGCAGGATGTGATAGTTTGGTAACGATTAATATCACCGTAAATCAAACATATTCAACTTCAGAAACGCATGCGATCTGTGACGGTGGTTCGTATCCATTGCCATGGGGTGGAACAGCAACAAGTGCCGGTCCATATCCTCACAGTATTCTTCGCAGGCAGGATGTGATAGTTTGGTAACGATTAATATCACCGTAAATCAAACGTATTCAACTTCAGAAACGCATGCGATCTGTCAGGGTGGTTCGTATCTATTGCCATGGGGTGGAACAGCAACAAGTGCAGGTCCATATCCCACACGTATTCTTCGCAGGCAGGATGTGATAGTTTGGTAACAATCAATATTGATGTAAATCAAACGTATTCAACTTCTGAAACGCATGCGATTTGTGACGGTGGATCGTATCCATTGCCTTGGGGCGGAACAGCAACAAGTGCAGGTCCGTATCCACACACATATTCTTCGCAGGCAGGATGTGATAGTTTGGTAACAATCAATATTGATGTAAATCAAACATATTCAACTTCAGAAACGCATGCGATCTGTGACGGTGGTTCGTATCCATTGCCTTGGGGTGGAACAGCAACAAGTGCAGGTCCATATCCTCACACATATTCTTCGCAGGCAGGATGTGATAGTTTGGTAACAATCAATATTGATGTAAATCAAACATATTCAACTTCTGAAACGCATGCAATTTGTGACGGTGGATCGTATCCATTGCCTTGGGGTGGAACAGCAACAAGTGCAGGTCCATATCCTCACACGTATTCTTCGCAGGCAGGATGTGATAGTTTGGTAACGATTAATATCACCGTAAATCAAACGTATTCTACTTCTGAAACACATGCGATTTGTGACGGTGGATCGTATCCATTGCCTTGGGGTGGAACAGCAACAAGTGCCGGTCCATATCCTCACACGAACTGTACACAGGCAGGATGTGATAGTGTGGAAGCGATCAATAACGATGTGAAGGAAACATATTCAACTTAAGAAACACATGCGATCTGTGACGGTGGAACTTCTGAAACTCATGCGATTTGTGACGGTGGTTCGTATCCATTGCCATGGGGAGGAACAGCAACAAGTGCAGGTCCGTATCCTCACACGTATTCTTCGCAGGCAGGATGTGATAGTTTGGTAACGATTAATATCACCGTAAACCAAACGTATTCGACTTCCGAATCACATGCGATCTGTCAGGGTGGTTCGTACTCTTTACCTTGGGGCGGAACAGCAACAAGTGCAGGTCCGTATCCACACACATATTCTTCGCAGGCAGGATGTGATAGTTTGGTAACGATTAATATCACCGTAAATCAAACGTATTCTACTTCTGAAACGCATGCGATTTGTGACGGTGGTTCGTATCCATTGCCATGGGGCGGAACAGCAACAAGTGCAGGTCCGTATCCACACACATATTCTTCGCAGGCAGGATGTGATAGTTTGGTAACGATTAATATCACCGTAAACCAAACGTATTCGACTTCCGAATCACATGCGATCTGTCAGGGTGGTTCGTACTCTTTACCTTGGGGCGGAACAGCAACAAGTGCAGGCCCGTATCCTCACACGTATTCTTCGCAAGCAGGATGTGATAGCCTCGTTACAATTAATATAACCGTGAATGCTGCTTATCATACATCAAGCACTGCTTCTTTCTGTCAGGGTGGATCTTATACTCTTCCATGGGGACAAGTGGTCACATCCGGTGGAACCTATTCACACAACTATTCAACTGCACTGCATTGCGATAGTTTGGTTGATGTAATAGTTAGTAGCAAGACAGTACCTTCCTGTACAATTTCTGCTACTGGTTGTGGGAATAATAATTCAATTTGTCAGGGACAAACTGCTCAGTTATGTGCACCTGCCGGTTCCGGTTACACTTATAACTGGAGCAATGGATTGCATACTCAATGCATTAACGTAACAACGGCCGGAACTTACACTGTAACAGTTTCAAATGGTACCGGATGTAGCAGTACTTGCAGTAAAACAATTTCAGTTGGCCAGGCACCTTCATGCACAATTACAGCAACGGGATGTGGCAGCAACAATACTATTTGTCAAGGCAGATCAGTACAGTTGTGCGGACCTTCAGGAAATGGATATTCATATTCATGGAGCAACGGACTGCACAGTCAGTGCATCAGTGTTACTGCAGCAGGAACATACACGCTGACAGTAACGAATAGCAGTGGCTGCAGCAGTACATGTACCAAAACCATTTATGTAAGTTCCATTCCTTCCTGCAACATCACCACCACCGGTTGTGGCAGCAACAACACTATTTGTCAGGGACAAACGGTTCAGTTGTGTGCACCATCAGGACAAGGCTATTCTTATCTGTGGAGCAATGGATTGCGCACACAATGTATTTCCGTGACTTCCGCCGGCACATACAGTGTTACAGTAACGAATGCTGGTGGATGTAGCAGTACATGTAGCAAAACAATTTATGTAAGCGCTGGACCATCTTGCAACATATCTGTAACGGGATGCGGAAGTAACAATTCCATTTGCCAGGGACAATCAGCTACTTTGTGTGCTCCTGCCGGATCAGGTTACTCTTATACCTGGAACAATGGTACACATGGTCGTTGTCTTACTGTGAATACCGGAGGAACGTATTCTGTTACCGTGACAAATTCAGCGGGTTGTTCAAGCACTTGCAGTAAAGTGATTATTGTCAATCCAAGACCGAACAGCACCATTACCGGGCCCGCTTCACTTTGTGCAGGTCAAAGCTCAACCTTATGTGTTGCCGGTGGGACAGGTTATTCCTATACCTGGAATAATGGAACACATAATCGTTGCCTGAATATCAATGGTCCGGGAACTTACTCGGTTACTGTAACCAACAGTAGCGGATGCAGCAGCACTTCTTCAATTTGTATCGCAGCTGGTTCACGTCCTTCAAGTACTATCACCGGTAATCGCTGTTACAATTCTGGTCAGTCCACCACCCTGTGTGCTCCTCTCGGTACGAATTATTCATATACATGGAGTAATGGTTCACACAATAGATGCATTAGTGTCAATTGCTCTGGTTCCTATTCAGTTACAGTCACGAATGGATGCGGATCAAGTACTTCTTGTGTTCAAGTAACAAGATGCAGATCAAATTGCAGGATGATACTGAATCCAAAGGATCGGACACTCACAGCAGAAGTGGATGGAGGAATTGCTCCATATTCCTTCGTTTGGAATAATGACCCTTCACAAACTTCGTCTGAGGTTGATGTAACATCACCAGGTGTATATGAAGTTGAAATCACAGATGCTGAAGGGACAATCATTCGTGAGACTTACAAAGTAACATTGCCTGCACTTGTAGTCACTGCTTACCCGAATCCACTCAGTAGTACCACAACAATTGAATTCCGAAATAATTTTGATTCTGAGAATGGCAGAATTGAAATCTACTCTCTGGATGGAAGGAAAGTTGCAGTCTTGTTTGATGGAACCATGGAAAAAGACAAAACTTATCTGGTGAAATGGGACGCAAAAGAAAATGCAGATGGTGTATATCTCTTCAAAATTATTTGTGGTGATGCAATCGAAACCGGAAGATTGACTTTAATTCGAGAATAAAAATCAACTTATTTTAATTCAAAAGGGTTGTCTGATGTTCAGACAACCCTTTTTTAATTTTGGAACATTAAACACAAAATAAATAGCGAAAGTGTAAAGGTTTCTTTAATCCCCGTAATTTTCTACTTTTAGCAATCAATTTCCCACTTATCTGTCAATTTCTGAAAATGTCTGCCACTTTTGCCAACAGCTGGAATCTTTTAGTCGAGAAATTCATTTCAAAACCATTTTTAGTCGGACTCCTCCTTTCATTCTTTGCAATCGGTGCCGGAGTACAATCAATTCTCAAAAAGAGCGAGTATTATCCTGAGGTTCAAAAAACGTACACCCATTATAATAATTACATCATTTTTAAAAACTCATTTGAACATCTTTCTTCTAATAAAGATATCTATAAATCCTACCCGGAAGAACATTGGGACCTGTATAAATACAGCCCTACATTTTCTTTCGCTATGGGCTTTTTTGCATTCTTCCCGGATGCAATAGGGTTAGCCTTGTGGAATTTGCTCAATGCATTAATCCTGTGTATTGCAGTTTATTCTCTTCCAAAACTAAATCTAAAACAAAAAGGACTCACACTATTGATTTGCATTTTTGAATTGATGACATCGATGCAAAATTCTCAGTCTAACGCGCTGATGGCCGGACTGCTGATTCTGAGTTTTGCATTCATGGAAAAAGACAAACTGCTGTTGGCAACTTTTTGCATAATAGCTTCTGTATATATTAAAATTTTTGGAATCGTAGGAATTGCGTTATTCCTGTTTTATCCGAATAAAATGAAAGCTGTGTTTTATTCATTCTTGTGGATGATGGTGTTTTTCTGTCTGCCACTGCTGATCATTAGTTTCCAACAGCTGGTTTTTCTCTATCAGAGCTGGGGGAATATGTTAGCTAACGATTATCAAAGCGCTTATAGTTTATCCGTTGTGGGCATTATCAATACCTGGTTCAACCTTGATATCAATAAAAACCTTGTTCTAATACCTGGATGTTTACTGTTTCTTGTGCCATTTTTGTTTCGAAAAAACTATCGTGAACTCACGTTTCGGATTTTTGCTCTCGCATCGGTGTTGATTTGGATTATTATTTTTAATCACAAAGCCGAATCTCCAACTTTTATTGTGGCAATGATTGGAATTTGTATCTGGTATTTTGCTTCTCCATTTTCAAGGACCAATCTTGCCCTATTCCTTTTTGCTTTCATCCTGACCTCGCTTTCAGCAACCGATCTCTTCCCTAAATTCATACGAGTCACTTATGTGAAACCCTATGCTCTAAAAGCTTTGCCATGCGTAATGATTTGGGTAAAAATTGTTTACGATATGGTCCGTTACAATGCATCTGAACACCTTAATGTAAAAATATAGTTTGCATGTTTTTTCATCAAGACACTAAAAACCCCCTGCCAAATTTCAGCAGAGGGTCGACATTCACCTACTCCAAATTAGGTGAATATTAAAAATCCATTTTGTAACTGAGTATAGGTATTAATGGAGCCTGATAGCTTGTTTTCGTTGTACCGGATAGTGGATCAAAATAATCTCCGAAAATATTTTTTGTATTACTTACATTCTGGATATCAATACTCCAAGTGACAGTACTTTTAGGTCTGTTCCTGCGCAAACTGAATTTCACATCTGTGCGGAAATAATCCTTCGCTTTCAGTGAATAGGCTTCATCATCCTGGTAAACTGTTTCCCCTTGAAGTTTGGATTCATTCAGGTCAATTGGAGTATTTCTCAATCCACCTGCATAAATCGTTTTAATATTCACTCCTACAATACGGTTTTTAAACCCTGGTCCGGTTTTAATTTCTTTTCCAGCAGTAAATGTCGTTGCAAAATTTCCATTGAAACGTGTATTGTACCAATTTCCATTTGTTGCCCGATATTTTGAATCAAAAACAGAAGAAGAGAGCAGAAAATAGAAATCATGATGCAGGAATTGTTCGAATGTTAATTCCACTCCATAGTTTCGACCCTTACCATTATTGTCAAGTGCTTCATTCGTATATCCGCCTTCACTATTCAGGATTGAAAAAGTACTCGTTGGATCCATGCTCACCGGTACATTAAACAATTGCTGGTAATATGTTTCAAGTTTAAAATGTAAAAAATCCGAAAGGGAATGATCATAGCTCAGCACATAGTGGTTCGCCTTTGTAAGTCCCAGCTCTTTGTTTGGTTGAAAGATTGATCCATCGGGATTTCTATTTTTTGCAAAATACACACCAATCGGTTGCAGCTGACTATGCAATCCATAGCCTAAACTAATCGACTGCTTCGGACTCAATTCAATCTTAATGGAAGCCCGTGGCTCGAGAGAAAACGTTTTATTGTAAGTAAGAACCAGGTAATGCAAACCGGCGTTGAACGTTACATTATCACTTGCTCGGAAATTCCATTGTGCAAATGACTGAAGGGTCATTGTTTCACCTTTTTCATTTATCCGGGTTTCAATACTACCACTTTCCTTTACCAATTCTGTGTTTAAGAGATTATAGAAAATTTCTGTAGCAATAATTCCTGCTTTATAACTATGCCTGGAATTAATCTTTCTCGTAAGAATAGAATTCAAGGCTACTTTTTTCTCACCATAATTCAACTCGCCTTGAGGAATGCCTTCATAGTTTGTATCCAGCTCCTCTTCACTATAGGTTTTACCGGTTCCGGATGCGACAAGGGATGTTTTCAAATATGTCCTGTTGTTCAGTTGAATAAAATGGGTCAGTCCGGCGGCTCCTGTATTGGATGTAAAGTCCCAATTGAACTTATCATAGAAACTGTTCCATTTCGTTGAGTCTTTATCCGCATCGGCAAACTGCGAACTGAGTCCGCCGAATCCGAATAAAGTAAATGTTCCTGATTTTTTAGTAGGCAAGTAGAAATTATAAGAGAGATCCTGAAAATTGGTAGTTGCTGTACCGATATTCACACCGAGTTTACCAAGAATCGAAAGTGTTGAGTACCTGTAATTCACCAAATAGGAACCATCGTATCCTTTTTTAAACGGGCCTTCCACAGCGAGATCAGTTCCAAGGAATCCAACCTGTATAGTCTGTTCGCTTTTCTGATTATTCCCCCGACGTAACTTCAAATCAAAGACTCCGGAAAGTGCATTGCCATACTCTGCAGGAAATGCTCCTGTCATGAAATCGGAATTGGTGAGAACTTGCGAACTCAGAATCGAAATTCCTCCTCCTGCTGTGCCGACATTACTAAAGTGATTCGGATTAGGAATTTCAACGCCTTCCATTCTCCACAACAAACCATTCGGTGAATTGCCCCTGATCGTAATTGCATTATTACCATCATCTGTCGATACAACACCGGCATACGATGTCGACATACGCGCGGGATCGTTCACTGCAGCTGCATATTTTTGTGTCTCTTCAACCGAAAATGTACGAGCACTCACTGCGCTGTATTCATTCAAGGGTTTGTTTTTTTCAATTTTATCAGTAATGGTTACCTCTTTTCCAAGGATCACATTTTCTTCCAGTGAAATTGTCAAGACTTCTTCTTTCCCGGAAGTCACTGTAACATTTGGAAGAATGAATTCTTTGTATCCTAGAAAAGTAATTTTGAAATGTTGTTTACCTACAGGAATATTCTGCAGTTTAAAATTGCCATCCATATCTGTTGCTGTTCCATTGAAAGGATCAGAATTCAGCAAAATAACATTTGCGCCAGGAAGTGGAGACTGTGAAATTTGATCAACTACGGTTCCACGAACTGTTTGCGTGAGTGATTGACTTTTTAGTGCGAGAACATTTGTCAGATAAAGAAATATAAATAGGAAGAGAGATGGGCGAAGTTTCATTTGAGTGTTTTAAAATGGTAAACCATGCAAGAGATTTCCCTTGGTGAATGTTTTTTGATTTTATTTTTGCGATTAATTCAACCGTGATTTTTTTCTACGGAAGCAAACGGATGTTTTCGATTCAGTTCTGATGTACGATATGTCCTGAACCCGATATGTGAGAAGTAACCGTAGGGGTACCACGGTAACGAATGGTTCCGATTCCTGAAATAGTTCCTGTTAAAGAGATATTGGTCGTCGTTTCAATCGTCCCTGATCCACTGATCGTCGCCTCGTTACTTTCGCACGTCATTCCATATGCATGAATGTCTCCGGATCCACTTATTGTCATTTTTGCTGACTGTGCAGAACCATTCAAGGTGATATTTCCGGAACCGGAGATCTTTGCGTTGACAGATTGAACATTTCCAAAATAATCAATCGAACCAGAGCCACTCATTTGTGCAACTAAACTTACATTTGAAAAAATTCCGGAAGTATACATGCGTCCAGATCCCGCCATATACATTGACTCCAGAACAGGCATGTGAATTTCTAATGTGATTTCATCGTCACGCAAAGATTTATAGGAATCCACAATCAATTTACCATTCTCGACATGCAAATGTATCAGGGGTTGATAATTTGCATACGTAATAACCAGTACATAGAAAGCTGAATCATGAACAATGTTCACGCGACCGTCGAGGTGATAATCCACACCTGTAAAACCGGAGAGTGGACGATTTTCAATAATGATAGCGCCAGTACCGCGAACGCCATTCCAATCTTTTTTACAGGATGTTCCAACAAGTAGAAGTACCGCTGCGAAGATGAAAGAATTTTTAATTGTTTTCATGGGGTTGGTATTTGTCTTTTATTGTATATACTCAAGACAACCAAAACCAGCATCACCCCTATGTGAAGAAGTATTTTTTTAGAAAAATCTCAAACCTATTTTAGCACCTAACCAAATGCTTCGCTTGTAATCCCCGGAAATACTTGAACTTGAAAAGCTTCCGGGTGAAATACGATTCAGATAGCCTTCGTAGTCAGGATCAGAAGTATTTGCGTATAATATATTTAATGTTGGTCCAGCAGCGATAGAAAATCCTTTCCCAATTTTTTTCCTCTGCTGCAATGTTAATTTTTGTTAACGAATTAAACTCATTGAAACGATTGCCCCGGATCGGTTGATTCATTGTGAAATCAAAATCCAGTTGCCAATTATTACTAAGCGACAAGGCAGTACCCACACCATAACCCAAATACCAGGTATGGTCTTCCGGAGTTTTGAATTGCATTCCCGCTTCGAAAATGTTGTAGAATTGTCGTACACCGGTACGGAAAGAAACGTTGAGTGGATAAACCTCATTGGAAGAAATCTCCAACTGATGCAGACCTTTTCGGACAAAACTTAGAAAGCCGACAGGAATTCCCGAACATGTATCTGAAATATTCAGAAAGCCAACTTGGGATCCGATCACTGTTTTGGAAATGTTTAACAATCCGGCCACTTGTCCGCCTTTAATCGTATCCAGACAAACATTCATCAAACCCGCAATCTGTACTCCCTGAATTCCCTTTGCGGTGACATTTATCAAGCCTGCTACTTGCGCAACTTTTGATGTTTTCAGATTAAAATTCATAAGACCTGCGACTTGAAATCCTTTGGCGGGAGAGAGATTTACATTGAGTAATCCTGCTATGGAAACCGCCCGGGCCGAATCCATATTCGTATTGACCAATCCGGCTACCTGCACACATTTTACAGGCCGCAGATTGTAATTTATCAAACCGGCAACCTGAGCGCCTTGCACAGGACCTCCGGTGATATTTATCAGTCCGGCGATCTGCGCAACCTTTACTGAATCACGATCAAGATTAAGCAGCCCTCCGATTTCCAGTTTTTTTGTTCCCATTGAATAACCCGCTAAAATATTCAATGAATAATCATTCACAGTATTTCCGCTCAACTTCAGGTTAGAACCAAGATAGGGAAGGAATGAAACCTGGAACTTCCGATACAATGTATCTTTGATATTTCGCGTATTGGCCTGCTCCTGCTCACTTAATATCATGTTCACCAGTGCCAGTCGATTAACTGTAAAAATACTATCCCGGATAGCAGATGAATCCACGTAGGTCACAATCTTCTCGTCCGGATACATTGTTATATTAAGAACAGAGTGCCCGCTCTGATTAATATACACAATTGTATCCTGATAATTTTCTTTGTTTACAAACAAGGTCACATCTCTGAACTTATCCTTTATTTTTATTTTAAGTGTAAAAAATCCGTACTGATCACTCAGTGCTGAAACCCTGCTGAGTTTATCAAAAATACTAACCTGAGAAACCTCGGTGCCGTTTGTTGCATCCTTTACATATCCGCTTACAATGATGTATTCAGGCTCCTTACCAAGAGCTGAGAGTTCAGCTTTTTGTAGAATGATGTGTTTACCTCTCTCCTTGTAAGCCACTTTTCCTTCAAAAACAAGGTCCAATATTTCACGCACACTTTTATTTTGAACTTGTACAGAAACTGTTTTTGACTCCGGTATTAATTGAGTGCTATAAGAAAATGTAAACTCTCCTTTTTGAGAGATAATTTTCAACAGTTCGTCTACAGGTAAATTCCTGACCTGCACAGATATTTTCTTTTCCAGAAAAGGAATCTGTGCTTTTATTTCATTGGAAAACAAAAACAGGGCAAGAATCAGAAAATACAAAGAACATTTACTTGCATGCATCTCCATGAAAAGTTATAGTTCCATTACTTTTTTGAAGTGAGAGACCTAAAGTCAGTGCAATGACATCTGCGATATCTTCAATTTTCTCATTGTTGAATGAAACAGTTATCCGACATGAACTAATTTTATCATCTCCTATTCGAAGGTCTGAGTAATAAATATCATTCAGGGTTTTCAGTACGTGGATTAACTCTGCATTTTCAAAAATAAATATCTTATCCTTGTAAGCAGAGGCGTTTCTATCAATCTCTTCGGATTTTTTCAATTCCATGGTTGCGCTATTATAGGATGCTGCTTCTCCGGCAGAAAGTAGAATTGATTTATCTTCCGCAGTTATTATTTTTACCTCACCGGACACAACCGAAACAAATATGATTCCGGAATTTTGCTGTGCTTTCACATTGAAAGCTGTTCCGATATCCTGAATCTGAAGTGCGCCTGCTTCAACAATAAATGGAACCGTTTCATTGTGTTTCACGTCAAAAAAAGCCTCGCCTTTTAATTTCACAACACGTTTTTTTGAATATGCATTTGAAGCATATTGAATTGAACTGTGTTTATTAAATGTAATTTCGCTGCCATCCGGCAACATACTTTTTTTGTATACTATCACCCGTTGCAATTTCATGTTCCGATCCGGCAAGTGGACTCGTCATAAAATATATCACCGCACCAATCATTGCCATAAAAATGAAAATCGCTGCGATTCTTAGTGCCGTTTGCAAATTGCTTCGTTTGTGAAGCTGAACCACTCTTCCTTTCTCAAGTTGAATTGCTTGCTGAATTGCAAGCCAGGCTTTGTCGCTATTCACAGAAAGCAAGGGCTTCAATGTCGCGCTTTCTGTAAATAACATCTTCATTTGATTAAACTCCCGAAGATTATCGGCATGCAGATTCTTCCACTCCTCAAGGATATGGATTTCCTCAGAACTAGCTTCTCCTGCAAGGAATTTAGCTATCAGGTCTTCGATATTTTCGAATTTGTTTTTCAAGCGATCAGAGGCATGATGAAATTAAAAATATGAGTAAGGGTAAATAGTCCTTCAATTTCTCCCGCATTACTTTCAAGGCTTTACCCATTTGGTTTTCTACTGTTTTAATTGAGATGCCAAGGTGTTCTGCAATCTCTGCGTATTTTAGTTCATCAAATCGACTCAATTTGAAAATGATCCGGCATTGTTCAGGCAGACTTTCAATGGCGCGATGGATTTGTTCCTGCAATTCATTTTGCAAAGTAATTTGACTGGCAGGTTCTGATTGTCCGGCAAGAGCTGTGACTTCTTCCGCATAAATTTGCCGCACTTTTCCGTGTTTCAATTTATTCAAACAGGAATTTCGGACAGCTTTAAAAAGGTAGGCCTGAATAGAAATGTTTATTTCCATCGCCTCCCTCCTTTCCCAAACCTGAATAAAAACCTGTTGTACAACTTCTTCGGATTCATCGGGGTCATTCAATAATGTATTGGCATAGCTGCAAAGTCGCTGGTAATAGCTTCTGAATAAGGATTCATAGGCTTTTCCATCTCCTTTTTTTAAGGCCTGTAAGATATTTGTGTCTTCGTTGACCACCGTTTTACTTTTCCGGGGCCAAGTTACGAAAGCATTAGTATTCAAATGACAACTGAGAAACGATTTACCCCTATGCTACTTTGAAATAATGTTCATGGATTGAAAAAATAGTTCAAGGTTCAAAGTTCAAGGTTTAATGTTGTTCCGGGTTCCGTGTTCAAGGTTCCGTGTTCAATGTTCGAATCCCGCCAATTGCTCTCGCCTAACGTCCCCCGTCCCATCGTCCCTCGTCCCCCCTTTAATCAAATCCCACACACACTACCAAAGAGAACCCACTTACATGTGAGGATTTCAAAGGATTAATACTTTTTGAAATTTCTACGTCCCCGTCGCGGGTAAGGAGTGTCAGACTTTGATCGTAACGAACAGAAAAAATCCAGAGTCCGGCGTTGACGGATGCAGCGGCATTGAAACCAACTCCAAAAGGAGAATACCAGGATTTAGGAACAATCACTTTACTCTGACTGGCTTTGAACATGTATGAAAAATACGGACCGGCACCGAGTGAAAATCTGTCGTTGAAAAGGTAGGAAACAAGTATCCGAACATTTGCACTTTGAAGATGGACATTACAAACAGTGTCTTCAAATGTTACCTTTCCTCCTTTGTCAGAATAGTCAATCTCCGGTTGAAGAATAACATGTTCCGATATATCCGCCACCGAAAAAAATCCTGCTTCCCAGGAAGGCAATGCTTCACTTTTTAAGGCGGAATTGATATTGAATAAGCCACCACCTGCTTTGAATCCGGCTGATGCCTGGGAGAATCCATTGTTTGAAAAAACAAATTCAAAAATTAAAAATATGGCAATGTATAATTTGACTTACCGCTAACATACAATAAAGGTAAAGCATAAATGTATACCTTGTTTTAAAGATTCGCTTCTGTAATCAATTTGTTCTCATTTCTTTCCTTAAATTTGAAGCAATCCAAACTATGAAGGAAAACTCAGAAATCGTATTTATACAGGACGGCGAAATCAAACGGGTTTCCATTGGCACAAATGGGATTCACCCTACTACCACTGTGTTGAATTATCTCCGGAATTCATCAGATCACAAAGGAACCAAGGAAGGTTGCGCCGAAGGAGACTGTGGAGCTTGTACGGTTGTGATTGCTGAAATCGCGGAAACAAACAAACTGAAATACACCGCTATCGATTCCTGTTTGGTATTCATGCCTATGTTGCATGGGAAACAACTGCTCACAGTGGAAAACCTGAAAGCTGATGAGAAACTCCACCCGGTTCAGCAGGAAATGGTTGATAAAAATGGCAGTCAGTGCGGTTACTGTACTCCCGGTTTTGTGATGTCACTGTTTGCGCTCTTTAAAGAAAATAAACAGGCAAGTCAGGACGACATCCGTGATGCCCTCACCGGGAACCTTTGCCGTTGTACAGGTTATAGACCCATCATCGAAGCGGCCTCCTCTGCCTGCGCTCAGGGAAACACTGATCATTTTTCAAAAATGGAATATGAGGTGATTCAGAAACTGAAACTAATACATTCGGAAAATAATGCGCTCTCCCATACTTCCTCTGAGCAAAGCTATTTTCAACCAACATCAATACAGGAAGCTTTGAAATTACTCTCTGAGCATCCGGATGCATTGCTGATACAAGGTGCTACAGATGTGGCTTTACGCGTAACCAAGAAACATGAAGTCTTGCCGAAAATTTTGGATTTGTCGGCAGTAAGCGGACTGAAAACATTACAAGATAAGAGCAATGAAATGGTGTTCGGTTCCGGTATGAGTCTGGAAGCAGTGAAAGAAAATACTGAGCACACTTTTCCTGCATTGTATAAAATGCTAGCAGTTTTTGGCTCCCGTCAGATCCGTTCGCTGGCCACATTAGGAGGAAATCTGGGTAGCGCTTCTCCAATTGGAGATACACTCCCGGTACTGATGGCGCTCAATGCCCGCATCGAACTTCAGAGCCTTAGTGGCAAAAGAGAAATTCGGATGAACGAATTTGTGATCGGTTACCGAAAGACACAGAAACAAGGGAATGAAATTATTTCAGCTGTCATTATTCCTAAAATGAATAAAGATTCAATAATATCATCTTATAAAGTTTCCAAACGCAAAGACCTGGATATTTCCACAGTCAGCAGTGGATTTAGTTTGAAATTTAAAAACGATGAAATCTCAGAGGCCATTCTTGCTTATGGTGGTATGGCCGAGAAGACAAAAAGAGCTACATCTGCGGAGTCATTTCTGATCGGTAAAAAATGGACAAGAGAAAATGCTGAAAAAGCTGGTGAGTTTGTCTATTCAGAATACACTCCTCTCTCAGATGCCCGATCCGGCGCGGAGTTCCGCAGACTGGCAGCAAGAAACCTTGTATTGAAATTCTGGGATGAAACCCATCAACATTGATCGCCCATTTGGGTACTAAACCTTTCATGACAAATATTCCTCACGATAGCGCAAGTAAACATGTAAGTGGCGAGTCGGTATACATCGACGATATGCTCGTGAATGAGCAACTCCTGCATGGACATATTTTATATAGTCCGCATGCGCATGCACGCATCAAATCGATTGATACTTCTGCAGCAAAAAAGCTTCCCGGTGTATATGCTGTGATTACAGCCAAAGACATTCCCGGTCACAATCAAATGGGCCCGGTGATTCACGATGAACCTTGTCTGGCTGAAAAAGAAGTGCTCTGTGTAGGTCATGCAATTGTACTGATCGCTGCAGAAAACGAAGAACTGGCAAGAGCTGCCGCAAGACTTGTTGTCATCGAATACGAAATACTCGAACCTGTGCTTGACATTCGCACTGCTATAGAAAAAGGAACACTGCTTGCTCCTCCCCGCGCGATGCAAAGAGGGGATGCTGACGCAGCGCTTGCTACTTCTCCGCACACCATCAAGGGCGAACTGGAAACAGGAGCGCAGGAACACTGGTACCTTGAAACACAATCCTGTCTGGCTGTACCCGGTGAAGGCCGTGAAATGAATATTTATTCATCTACTCAGCATCCATCCGAAACCCAGGCGATTGTTGCAGAAGTTCTCGGTATTCCAAAAAACGAAGTCGTTGTGGAAATTCGTCGCATGGGCGGTGCTTTCGGTGGAAAAGAAACACAAGCCAATCATACTGCTGCATGGACCGCACTGCTTGCCAATGCAACAGGTCGTCCGGTACGCATTCGATTGTTTCGTGATGATGACCAGAAAATCACAGGGAAACGTCACCGCTATCTGATCAAATACGAAGCGGGTTTTGATGCATCGGGAAAAATAGTAGCACTGAAGTTTGAACAAAATGCAGATGCCGGATGTGCAACGGATCTAAGCATGGCAATCCTTGAGCGAGCCATGTTGCATGCCGACAATTCTTATTTCATTCCCAACATGCAGGTGATTGGCAAAGCCTATCGTACCAATCTCCCGTCCAATACGGCTTTCAGAGGTTTTGGCGGACCACAGGGAATGGCCGGAATGGAAGCTGTGATCGACAGGATTGCACGTTTTTTAAAAATTGATGCTGCATTGGTACGCAAAACCAATTTTTACGGAATTGATAAAGACAACATCACCCATTACGGACAGGAAGTCGAACTGAACAGGTTGCATGTTTTGTATGATCAACTTTCTGCTTCTTCTGAATATTCAAAACGCAGAACTGAAGTCAATACATTCAACGCAAAGAATGAGTTTTACAAAAAAGGTCTTGCATTTACGCCTGTAAAATTTGGAATTTCCTTTACTACAACCTTTCTCAACCAGGCTGGTGCTCTGGTTAATATTTATAAAGACGGAACCATTCTCGTAAATCACGGCGGTACGGAAATGGGTCAGGGATTGAACACCAAAATCGCTCAGATTGCTGCAGCTGAATTGGGTGTTAGCCTTGACAGGATTAAAGTCAATGCAACCAATACTTCGAAAGTTCCGAACACTTCTGCTACAGCAGCATCCGCAGGTACAGATTTGAACGGAATGGCTGTGAAAAATGCGATCGATAAGCTTCGCGAACGCATTGTGAAACTCATGTGCGATGAATTTAGCAAAATCGATCCTGACTTTCCTTCGAGGGAAATAGATATCGTGATTGAGAATGACATTATTACAGATCTCAGTTTTCCCGATCGGAACATGCATTTTGCTGAAGCAATGTTACTCGCTAATTTAAAACAAGTGAGTCTGAGCGCAACCGGTTTCTATGCGACACCGAACATCGGTTGGGACAAACAAAAGGCTGGGGAAAACCATTTAATTATTACTCCTTTGGAATGGCTGTGAGTGAAGTGCTGGTGGATACGCTTACCGGTTATGTAAAAAATCTTCGCACAGACATATTACACGATGTTGGTGATTCGATCAATGTCGGAATTGATATTGGTCAGGTTGAAGGTGGTTTTATTCAGGGCTTGGGCTGGTGTACGACAGAAGAAATCAAATGGGATGCAAAAGGTAATTTACTGAATCATTCTCCGGATACATACAAAATACCTTCTGTTCAGGACATCCCGGAAGATTTCAGAGTTCAGTTGTTGCAAAATGCACCGAACCCGAATGCAATCCGGAAAAGCAAGGCCGTTGCGGAGCCGCCACTGATGCTGGCTTTCAGCTCATGGCTTGCCATTAAGGACGCAATTTCGGCTGTAGGAAACCACGAATATGAACCACATTTTAGTTTGCCTGCAACCAACGAAGTGATTCTTCTTTCCATCGAAGACATCCGGAAAAAACAAAATATATCTTGATTTTGACAAAAATATCATTCCTTTCTCTCTTCAATGAATCAATCTGACCTGGACGAAATAAAAGAAACTATCGAGGAAATTTCCCTTTTCAGAAGAGTCATCGCCTGGGTATTGATTACCATCATTTTCGGATACGGAATTTATTTTCTGGTGAACTATTATGGCATGGGGTCACATGTCATGGATTGGATTCATCTTGTTTTCCGCTGGGCACATGTTGTTCTCGGAATTTCCTGGATCGGTGCTTCCTTCTATTTTATTTTTCTGGAAAACAGTTTGAACCGGACAGAAAATCTGCGCGATGAACTTGCAGGAAATTTATGGGCTATTCATGGTGGCGGATTCTACTACATTGAGAAATACAAAATTGCTCCCGGTGAATTGCCTAAGAAACTGCATTGGTTTAAATACGAGGCTTATTTTACCTGGCTTACTGGAATCATTTTATTAATGCTGGTGTATTATTTCAATGCGAAAACATTCCTTATTGATCCTGCCATAGCGAATATTTCATCAGCAGCAGCCATCTGTATCGGATCCGGAACTCTTATTGGAGGCTGGTTTCTCTATGATATTTTATGCCGGACATCACTGATTCAGAAAAAGAAAACATTTGCTCTTGTTGGATTTTTCATCCTTACATTGATTTCATTTTTTCTCAGCCATGTATTTAGTGGCCGTGCTGCATTCATTCATATCGGCGCATTGATTGGGACAATCATGGCCGGGAATGTTTTCTTCGTGATCATCCCCGCACAAAAAGCAATGGTGAAAGCAGCCAAACTTGGAAAACCACTCGATCCAAACCTGGGTAAATATGCAGGTCTGCGCTCGCTGCACAACAATTACATGACATTACCTGTCATCTTCGTGATGATCAGCAATCATTTCCCGGCAACATTTGGAAATACTTTCAACTGGGCCGTACTTGCCGGGCTGACACTTGGAAGTGTTGCCGTTCGTCACTACATCAATTTGCATGAAAAAGGTCAGCATGCAGCGTGGATTATCCCCTTCGCTGTGATTGCTTTACTGGCCTTGATCATCGTAACTGCACCTGTATCAACGAATAGCAAATACAACAAGACGGTTTCTTTTAAGGAGGTTCAGCCTATCTTTAAGAGCCGTTGCATAAGCTGTCATTCGTCAAGCCCTACTGATGATTTGCAGAAAATTGCGCCTGGTGGTGTCGTCTTTGATACACCTGAACAAATTCAGAAAATGGCCCAACGAATTTTGGTGAGAGCTGTTCAAACGAAGACAATGCCTCAGGGAAATAAAACAGGAATAACTGATCCGGAACGCGAACTGATTGGTCATTGGATTGATCAGGGTGCAAAGATTACTGACTAATATTAATTTTCTGTAATTCCGTATTTTTGATTTACTGATTTTTTTATCATTCTAATTTTTAAGGAAAACCAACGATGTCACTTCCAGATCTGGCAATACATAGTAAAAGAATTCTTCTCAACGGAGAAATGAAAGATGCAACATTGTACATCCACGAAGGAAAAATAGTAGAAATAAAAGAAGGAAAAGGAGATCTGAAATCTGCGCTATCTTTTGAAGAAGTTAAAGACTCGGTCGTAATGCCCGGACTTGTCGATTCACATGTACATATCAACGAGCCCGGTCGTACCGAATGGGAAGGATTTGAAACAGCAACACGTGCCGCAGCTTCCGGAGGAATTACCACATTAGTGGATATGCCTCTCAATTCAACTCCTGTGACCACAACAGTGAAAAACCTGAAAGCAAAACTCGATGCTGCTGCAGGTAAATTGTATGTCGATTGTGGTTTCTGGGGAGGAATTGTTTCCGGCGACACAAGCAATCTCGAGCCTTTGATAAATGCCGGTGTCATGGGTTTCAAAGCATTTCTCACCCATTCCGGTATTGAGGATTTTCCGAATACCAGTTTGAAGGATCTTGAAAAATCCGCTGCCATTCTAAAAAAATTCAATCTACCCTTGCTTGCTCATGCAGAGCTCGACACTAAACACAATGGGCTGAAAGCATTTGATGAAGATCCTGAATCGTACAAAGCCTTTCTTGCCTCTCGTCCGCGTACTTGGGAAGATGAGGCTGTGAAAGAATTGATTGCATTGTGTGAGAAAACAAAAGTTCGTGTGCATGTAGTTCATCTTTCTTCTTCAGATTCGATTGCACAGATAGCAGCCGCACGTACAAAAGGACTTCCGTTCACTGTAGAAACTTGTCCGCATTACTTATTCTTTGATGCAGAATCAATTCCCGATGGCGATACCCGTTACAAATGCACTCCTCCCATTCGTGAAAAAGAAAACAATGCAAAATTATGGCAGGCATTGAAAAATGGCGTGTTGGATTTTGTTGTCACGGATCATTCTCCTGCGCCTCCGGAAATCAAAGAAATTGAATCCGGGAATTTGAAAGAAGCCTGGGGAGGAATTTCTTCCATTCAATTTTCATTACCCGTCGTCTGGACAGTCGCTTTGCGTGATAAAACTCCAATTGCAGATGTATCCAACTGGATGAGTCGGAATGTCGCCGACTTTTTAGGATTAAAAAACAAAGGACGTTTTGAAATTGGTGCAGATGGGGATGTCGTGATCTGGAGTCCGGAGAAAAAACTAAAAGTTTCACGAAGCAATATTCGTTTCCGCCATCCGATTACTCCTTACGAAGGGCAAATGCTCAGCGGACTGGTCGAACAAACTTTTGTTCGCGGAATCAAAGTGTACGATAAAGGATCCTTAGTATCTTCGCCGACAGGACAAGTGATTTTAAATAAATTATGACGAACGAAATTCTAAATGCTCCTGCATTTACGCAGCTTATAAATCTAGCGGCCGAGAAACTTGGCGCAAAAGCTATAGCATGCACCGATGATTTTTTCGCGGAAAAAGAAAATCTTATAAAACCCGGTAGAGGAATTTTCATTGCTGATAAATACACAGACCGCGGCAAATGGATGGATGGATGGGAATCCAGAAGAAAACGGATAGAAGGTCACGACTGGTGTATTATACAATTGGGTACTCCCGGACTCATCCGTGGATTCGATATCGACACGAATTTTTTTCTCGGGAATCATCCTCCTTTTGCAAGCATAGAAGCATGTAACATCCCTTCAGGAAAAGATCCTGATGCATCCGAAATTTCCTGGAAAGAAATTCTCGTGAAATCTCCTTTGAATCCCGGAAGTCAGAATTTTTATGCTTGTTCTTCAGAAGATATTTTTACTCACATCAAGCTACACATCTATCCCGATGGTGGAGTTGCACGACTAAAAGTTTATGGTGAAGTACACAAAGACTGGTCGCTTGTGAAGAAAGATGAAGTCCTTGACCTTGCTTCGGCAGTGAATGGAGCCAAAGCAATTTTATGCAACGATATGTTTTTCTCACACATGGACAATCTTCTGATGCCCGGAAGAGGAGTAAATATGGGTGATGGCTGGGAAACAAAACGTAACCGGACTCCAAACAACAAAGACTGGGTAATTATTCGTCTGGCACATGCCGGGACTCTTTCAAAAATCCTTGTTGACACTTGCCATTTCAAAGGAAATTATCCTGACTCCTGTTCGATCGAAGCCTGCACGATTTACAAAGCCGAAGAGAAAAATATTTTGTCAGGGAAATTCGCATGGAACGAACTTCTTCCCAGGCAAAAACTTTCTGCGGATCACGAACATATTTTTGAAAAAGAAATTTTACCCCATGATGGGATAACACACATCCGATTGTTCATGTATCCGGATGGTGGTATCAGTCGCTTACGATTATTCGGAACAATTCGCTGATTTTCTCATTATGAATTTACAAGAACTCAATTATTTAGCACAAGATCAGTTAAAAGAAGAATTAATGAAATGCTGTGGCTCCTCAGCATGGGTGGATAAAATGCTTGCATCAGCACCCTTCAAAAGCTCGGCTGATTTATTTCAAAAAGCAGATACAATCTGGTCTGAGACCACTGAACTGGATTGGTTCGAGGCATTTTCTCATCATCCTAAAATCGGCGATTTGAAAAGTCTGGAACAAAAATTTGCCAGTACCAGTAAACTAGCCGGAAATGAACAAGCAGCAGTAAATTCCGCTTCTCAAAAAACGCTCGAACAGCTTGCCGGTGGCAATGAAGCATACGAGCAAAAATTTGGATTTATTTTCATCGTTTGTGCAACAGGGAAAAGTGCTGAAGAAATGCTCGAACTTCTGAATGCACGCATTCACAATACACGGGAAACAGAATTGCAAATTGCTGCCATTGAACAAGGCAAAATAACACGATTACGTTTAGAAAAATTACTTTCATGAGTCAGATTACTACACATGTATTGGACACTTCAAAAGGAAGTCCGGCACAAGGAATCAAAGTTACATTTGAAACCATTTCGGGGTTGAATGAATGGATTGCACTAGGCAATGGAGTTACAAATGCGGACGGTCGCGTTTCTGATTTACTCAAAACAGATGTGATCCTTTCACCCGGAATTTACCGAATGACTTTTGAGACAGCCGACTATTTTTCCCGACAAAAACTGAAAGGGTTTTACCCATATGTTCAATTGGTTTTTGAAATTTCTGATGGCAAACATTATCACATTCCACTGTTGCTGAGTCCATATGGATTTACAACGTATCGGGGAAGTTGATTGGTTTCATTCAGAATAGAAATAGATTTGGAGCCAAATCGAGTCTTTCTTCCCTTAAGCTCTGAATCCAGCATCTTTTAAGTCAATTTTCCTGCTATTTTCTTCCTTTCCTGCGAAACAATGCCCTTTTTTGAACGTATTGCAGGGATATGAATCATCCTCTGGAGGAAATCCTGCGTAACATTTTGGTTGAACGGGAGAAGCCGGCTTTTTGCATTGCCGGAACTCATTATTCGTATGCAGAATTGGGAGCTTGTATTGCCAACATCCAACAGCAGATTCAATCCAAAGGCCTTGAAGGAAATTGCAACATCGGAATTTTGACATACGATGACTTGCAAACGTATGCTTCAGTGTTTGCAATCCTTTTTAGTGGACACACATTCGTTCCGATAAATCCATTGCATCCGAAATCCAGGAATGAATCCATCCTTGAACAAGCGGAAATTCGTGTGTTGTTGAGCAGCAAAATGGAAGAAGAAGCGGATGCTTTTTCCTCCACGTCAACAATGGTGATAAAAACGAATCTGCCTGCAGATACAAGTTCCGTTCCTGCATTTATTGAACAGGAGCCGGATCGTAATGCTTACATATTATTTACTTCCGGAAGCACCGGCGTACCCAAAGGTGTGCCATTGACTATTGAAAATCTTGAATCCTTCCTTAGTGCATTCTTTGATTTGGGTTTTGATATCGAATCAGGTGATCGATTCATTCAAATGTTCGACATGACATTTGATTTGTCGATCATGAGTTATATGGCTCCTCTGTGTATTGGTGCTTGTGTATATACAGTTCCTTTTGAGGGAATAAAATACATGCAGGTTTATCAGCTGATGGAAGAACATGAAATTACTTTTGCTCTGCTTGTTCCATCCATCATTACGCATTTGCGTCCTTACTTCGGAGAAATTCATTTGGAGAAAATGAAATACTCTTTGTTCTGTGGAGAAGCGTTGTATGAAGATGTCACATTGGAATGGGCAAAGTGTATTCCAAATGCTGAATTACTGAACGTGTACGGACCAACAGAAGCAACAATATTTTGCACAACATATCCCATCAATCGGGAAGGTGGAAATAAATCTCTGAACGGAATTCTTTGCATTGGACAAGAGATGAATCATATGAAAGCGGAAATTTTTAATGATGAAGGAAAACCCGCTGATGCAATGGAAAAAGGCGAACTTTGTTTGCATGGCAGACAAGTGACTCCGGGATATTGGAAAAACGAACAAAAAAATAAAGAAGCATTCTTCATCTATCGCTCGAAACGGTATTACCGAACAGGTGATCTTTGTTTTGCGGATAAAGATGGAGATATCAGTTATAGTGGACGGATTGATTTTCAAGTGAAGATCCAGGGGTTTCGTGTTGAACTTGGTGAAATCGAAATGCATGCAAGAGAATTTGTAAAAACACATGCAGTCGTCGCCATTGCAAAACAAAATGAAGCTACCGTGTGGCAGATTTATTTGTTTATTGAAAATTATTCAGAAAATACCAGTGCTTTGATGCAACATCTGAAAGACACGATTCCGGGTTATATGTTGCCTGCCAAAATTATTGGAACTGGAGTTTTCCCTTTGAATTCAAATGGAAAAACAGATCGGAAAGTGTTGATGCAGCAAGCGGGTTTGTAAGTGAGTTATGAGTTATGAGTTATAAATTAGAAATTAGAAATGGATAAGAACGAAATTTTGAATCAGTTGACTATTATTTTTAAAAAAATATTTGAGAATGATGCGGTGATATTGCAAATGGATACAACTGCCAACGATGTTGATGGATGGGATTCGCTTACGCATACATCCATGATCGTGGAAGTGGAAAAACATTTCAATGTAAAATTTAAACTGAAAGAAGTCTTGAGTTTCAAAAATGTCGGCGACATGGTTAACATGATTCACTCTAAACTTCATTCGGTTTAGTAAATCTCAGAATGGTATTCAATTCCTTTACATTTCTGGTTTTCTTCACACTTTTTGCTCTCGTTTATTTCAGGATGAAAGGAAAATTGCAGCTTTGGTGGTTACTCCTTGGTTCCATTGTCTTTTGTGCTTTTTACAGTCTTAAAGGGCTGGGAATTCTTTCTGCGCTGATCATCTGCAATTACTTTACCGGAATCTGGATTGAAAAAACACTTAGAAAAAATGCAGTGTTGTTGCTGAGCTGTCTTGTCAACCTCGGAGCATTGTTTATTTTCAAATATTACAACTTCTTTAACCTTGAATTTTCTTCATTTCTAAACGGTATAGGGATTCACAATCCGCTTCCGGTGCTTCATTTGTTAGTCCCTGTTGGTTTGTCTTATTTCATTCTTCAGGCGATAGGATACAACGTAGATATCCAACGAGAAATGGAACCTGCAGAAAAAAACTTTCTCGTCTTCACAACCTATTTTCTGTATTTCCCAAAACTCATCCAGGGACCGGTTGACCGACCAAGAAATATTTTTCCTCAATTGTATGAGAGTAAAAAGTTTGACTACAATAGAGTTGTTTCCGGATTGAAATTAATTGCATGGGGATTAATTAAAAAACTGGTGATTGCCGACAGGCTTTCAATTGTCGTAAGTCAGGTGTATGATCATACAGGACAATACAGTGGAATCATTCTCCTGGTCGCCGGTTTGTTTTACATGGTGCAACTCTATGCTGATTTTTCAGGATATATGGACATCGCATTGGGTGTTTCACAAATCCTTGGAATTGAAATCATGCAGAATTTCAATCGTCCATTTGCAGCAACTTCGGTAACTGACTTCTGGAAACGCTGGCATATTTCATTGTCTACCTGGCTGTATGAATATGTTTACAATCCCATTTCATTGCAATGGAGGAATCTTGGAAACTGGGGAATGGTCTTCGCAATCTTCATTACATTTTTCCTCAGTGGCTTATGGCACGGAGTCGGCTGGACATTTATGACCTGGGGTTTAATTAATGGTCTGGCCATGGGTTATGAATTGAGAACTGCAAAGTGGAGAAAGAAATTTTTCAAGAAAATGTCTCCGCTTTCAGCGAAATACCTGACCATGACGATCACGTTCATTTTCACACTGCTAAGCTTCACATTTGTTAGAGCAAATACAGTAAGCGAAGGCTGGTATGTGATCACACATCTCCTTGACCAATCCAAACTAGTCTCTTTTTATAGTCTTGGTTTGGATCCATTTGAATTTATACTGGCATGTTGCGGCGTGTTGTTGCTTTTAATTTTACAATTCTATCAACCAAAAATTAATTTCAGTCAGGCACTAACAAGTAAGCCCGCATTTATTCGCTGGTCTGTTTATGGAATCATTGCACTCGTCATTCTCAACCTCGGCATCCTCGGAGGAAAAGGATTTATCTATGCTCAATTTTAGACGATGGCAAAGCTGATCCTGAAATTATTTCTTTTTGCACTACTTGCACTGGCACTCAGCATCCCGGTGAGAAAAATCCTGCGTTCACCGGAAAGAGAAATGCCCTGGTCCTATAGCTTTGATGCATTGCATTTGAAGCGGGAATATTTACGAACCCATCCGGCACAATTCAATTTGCTCTTCATTGGATCCAGTTCAACGCGCCGGGGATTTGTTCCTCAGGTATTCAATGAGAACACAGATTCGACTTTAGCCATTCATTCATTCAATTACGGTGTTGATTGGATGGGTTTCCCGGAAGTGTATTACATGCTCGATCATGTGCTCAAAGAAAACACAGAAGGTACACGTTACATTTTCATCGAACTCTCGAAAATAAAAATCATCGATTACCAGAACATGCATACAGCACGGGCGATCTATTGGTACAATTGGTCCGATTTCAAATTCACAATCGCTTCTATTCTTTCTTCCCCTTCTCCCCCAACTGTAAAAGTCGCTGCTCTTTCTTCGCATACTATTGGTTACATCGATCATTTACTCAATGCAGGATCCATCAGCGACCGCAATGATTATCACAAAAGGCAAACAATGGTAACAGATTCCATCGCTAGAATGGACAACACATATGCTGGTTACAGTGGGAAAGAAGCCCATGAAGATGCCGGACTTGCTCATTTCCTGAATGACACGAGTGGTTTGACAACACGGAAAATAAATTCAGCTCAAGCATTTGAAGAACTGGAGAAAAATCCGGAGCTCATTCGGAATTACAATCATGTTTATCTTGATCAGATCAATTCTACCATTCAGAATCTGCTTGCCAACGGAATTTATCCTGTATTCGTAATGAATCCAAGGGCTGATCCACGGCAGTACAAAGAAATTCTAACCGTCTTCTATAATATCGATCCACGCTACAGAATTGAAATCGCTGATTCCAGGAAATATCCGGATTTGTATGCAGTAGAAAATGCTTCCGATGAAACACATCTCAATGAACAAGGTGCTGTTTTGTATACAAAATATCTTGCGAGAGAATTTAATAAACTTGTTCTAAGTAATTCCCGGCCGGACGTCAATAAGCCATGACAAAAATTCTCATCATCGCCGACGATCTTGGAATAGATTCACTCACCAACGAGAGGATCACGGATTGTTATGAAAAAGGACTGATCTCCTCTACTTCTGTCATGGTGACAATGCCGGGTTTTGAAGAAGCTGTTCAATGGTATAAAAGACAAAGTCTGGAACCAAAACTTGGAATACATCTTGACCTCGATGGTGGGAAACCAGTTTCGGATGCATTTCGCACTGCTTATGGCGATAAAAAACTTTTCTATCCCGGCGGACGATTAACAGCAGATAAAAAATATCTCGAAATTCTCGAACAAGAACTGGATGCACAAATTCAAAAACTGATCAATTCCGGAATTGCTTTGCATCACATCGATTTACATCATCACAAACATACCAATTGGCCCGTTGCAAAAATTGTTGTGCGCCTCGCCAAAAAATTCGGTGGAGTTCGCATCCGTGTCGCGGGAAATGTGCTTTATCCCAGTGCTTTTCACAAACAAGTGTATCGCTCTTTACTAAATAACTATTTCAAAAAACATAGTAATCCACTGAACCACATTCCAAATTTCGCCCGACTGGAAAAATTTATGGTTGTAAATCCAACAATCAACGGAGACTCCATCGAACTCATGACCCATCCCGGAATGGAACAGGATTATAAGTTATTAAATAGTCAAGCCTTTTTGGATTTTCTGAAAGGATATTCTTTAATCAGATAATAACTATTTGCTTAGATTTGACACCTGGTACTTGATACCTAATACTTGGTACCAGGTCTTAGGTACCAAGTACCAGGCAAGATTACTACAAGATTTTAAACATCCTCAATGAAAACCTCCATCCCGAATACAGCCAAAGAAAAAATACTCAACGATCTTCAGGCAGCGAATTTAGTTTTTCAAAAAACATATCCCGGTGATCGACCTGACAGACAACCTGTGCACACGGTCTATGGCGGAGCGAATCTTTTTAAGTCCGATTCGACCAAAAGAATGGGAGATATTGCTTTGCGCAGTTTGAAGTCTTATGCTCCGGATTTTACTGTACTTGCACGCGTGCTTGAACTGACAGGTTATGAAACTTTACCAACAGAAGCTGTAAAAATTTCTGCTTTGACTGCGACTTTGGATAAAATGAGCGAAGCTGAAAGAAAAAAACATCCGGCCTGGCTGTCCTATACTGTTTACAAAAAAATTATTGCAAAACTTGAACGCGAAGCTGTTGAAGATTTTCGTATTGATTTTGAAGATGGATTTGGGAATCGTCCCGATGAAGAGGAAGATGCAACAGCTGTCACTGCTGCTATGGAACTCGCAAAAGGAATGAAAGAAAAAACCATTTCTCCTTTCATTGGAATTCGTATTAAGCCCTTCACAGAAGATTTGAAACAAAGAGGGATTCGAACTCTGGACATTTTTCTCAGTACATTATTGGAGCAAACCGGAGGGAAAATACCTGAGAACTTCGTGGTGATGTTACCTAAAGTAACTATCCCTGAACAAATGCAGGCGCTTGTTTCTCTTTTTGAAATTATTGAGCAAGAATTTAATCTTGCACCCGGCATTTTGAAAATGGAAATGATGGTGGAAGCAACCCAAGCCATCATGGACAAAGATGGTATCAATCCACTTCGTTCCCTGATCATGGCTGGAAATGGTCGTTGTGTTGCTGCACATTTTGGGACTTATGATTATACAGCATCCTGTAATATCACTGCAAAATATCAAACCATGGAT
Organism: Bacteroidota bacterium; assembly: GCA_016720655.1. Classification (GTDB taxonomy): domain Bacteria; phylum Bacteroidota; class Bacteroidia; order AKYH767-A; family 2013-40CM-41-45; genus JADKJP01. The sequence goes on along the minus strand of JADKKE010000032.1, from coordinate 185,332 downwards.
CATCCGGTTTGTGATTTCGCTCATCACATGACGAAAGTTGCGCTTGCAGGAACAGGAATTTTTCTGAGTGACGGAGCAACGAATGTAATGCCGATCGGTCCACACAAAGGTGATGCGCTCACGCTAGCACAACAAGAGGAAAATGAAATGATCGTTCACCGTGCATGGAAACTCTGCTATGGACATTCCATGCATTCTTTACGCAACGGTTTTTACCAGGGATGGGATCTTAATCCTGCGCAGTTACCGATGCGTTACGCTGCTGTCTATACTTTCTTTCTCGAAAGTTATGAAGATGCAGCGGCACGACTTTTCCATTTCGTGAACAAAGCGGCACAAGCCACTCTCTCCGGAGATATTTTCGACGATGCCGCAACCGGACAAGGACTTTTAAATTATTTCCTTCGTGCCATGAATTCAGGAGCAATAACGGAAGAAGAAGCACTTGTAACCGGACTGACTCTGGAAGAAATTCAGAGTAGGTCGTTTTATCGAATCCTTAAAGGACGGAGGAAATAGTTATTAGGTTATTGAGTTATTGAGTTATTGAGTTATTAGGTTATTGGGTACCTTTATCGCTATTCACTTTCATTCTATTTATTCAATTATCTTAAAGAAAGAAATTCAACTAATGAAATTTTTATTCTTCATTTTATTTCTTGCTTTTATTTCTTGTCAATGCTTTTCACAAGTTGTAGTTCAAATCAAAGGGCACAGCGATACAATCTATTCACTTCATCCAAATGAAACTCAAAACATCGATGAATTAATTCCACTTGAAAAATTCTTCAAGGAGAAAAAAGTTATTGGAATGGGCGAAGCAACACACGGTACAAAGGAGTTTTTTAACATGAAAGCTAAAATGTTTAAATTCCTTGCAACCTATTGTGGTTACAAAGTCTTTTCCATAGAAGCGACTTATGGTGGGACATTGAAAATAAACGACTATGTATTGTATGGTAAGGGTGATGTTTTAAGCGCAATGAAAGGAATGGAATTCTGGACTTGGGACACAGAAGAATTAAGAGATCTTATTGAATGGATAAAACAATACAATACACAAAAAGCTGAAAACGACAAATTAAAGTTTTATGGCTTCGATTGCCAGTCATTCAAGGGCGCGAGTAATTCTTTAACTGATTATGTTACTGCTGTTGACAGCGTAAACATCAATATCTTTAAAAAAGGAATTTCTATTCTCAATGATAGCACTGCTAGCTACTTTTCAAATATTGATAAGGTTGGCGAAAATTCGAAAATAGATTTAGAAATAAATCAATCAATTACTTTTCTAGACACATGGTTTACAGAGAATGAACATTTGTATATCGAAAAAAGTGGAAAGCAAAAATATCTAATTGCAAAATACAACATTGAAAACCTAAAACAGACTTTATTGTTATTTCAAATTTCAATGACTCAAAACCCGAATCCAAATATTAGAGACAGTTGTATGGCTCAAAATATAAAATGGATTTCCGAACTTGAAAATACAAAGGTTTTTGTGTGGGCACACAATGGACATATTGCGAAAGTTCCATATTTAAGAACGATGAAAATTCCTGTTTATAAAAGTATGGGAGAATACCTGTATGGTTTTTTTGATATGGATTATTACAACATCGGTTTCGTTTTTAAAGAAGGGAATTTTCAAGCTATTAAAGACAACAAACTACAAGAATTTCATGTTGATGCTAACCGAAAACACAAACTTGCTGACGATTTTTTTAAAACTAATTTCAGTTCTTTTTTTGTTGACTTACGAAATTCTTCCAATCCAATTTACAAAAGATTCCAAAAAATGTACGAGTACGGTGCTGTTTTTTTAACAAAACCAAAACATCTATCGGGTATCAGACCAAAAGATAATTTTGATGCAATAATTTTTGTAAATATTACTCAAAGAGCAATTCCAGTAATTAAAAAATAATACTTTGAAAAACAAAAGGGCAGCCGATAATACCGCATTGCCACAACATTATTAGGTTATTGGACTGGCGGCTTGGGTTGGAAGAGCAATTGTTTTCAATATTAAGTTATTGAGCTATGGAGCTATTTTGTTATTAGGTTATTAGGCAAGAGAATCTGTTAATTAATAAACTCAATATCCATTCTAAGGAATGTCTAAATAACTCAATAACTTAATAACATAATAACCAAATAACCAAATAACCAAATTTCAGTTAATCACAACCACTGATTCTTGACTGAAATCAATTTCGCAAGTATACTCACTGCAATTTCCTCCGGCGTCTCTGCTCCTATTTGAATTCCCATCGGCATATCTACTGCATCGAGTTCGGATGCAGATGCAATTTTTCCTTCTTCAAACATTTTTTTTGTCATCTCCACTTTGCGCTGACTGCCGATCATTCCAAGATAAGCATGTGATTTCTTTAAACAGAACGCAAGGATGTCGCGATCGTAGGGATGACTGTAAGTCATGATGGTGATGTATGTTTGATCGTCGAAGGGCAAAAGTGGCAATGCCTGTGCATAATGCAAATGCATTTTGCTAACTCCATCGATAACAATCGGATCGAGATAATCTTTTCGATCGTCAATGATGTAAATTTCAAAATCCAATTCGATAGCTAGTTTCGCCAGTGCATGACCGGTATGTCCGGCACCAAAAATATACAGACGTTTCTTTTTCATAACAGGTTCGATGTATACATCCACACTTCCTCCGCAACACATGTTGTGCTGATGCAAGAGATCGTGACGGAAAATTGCAGCCTTAGCGGTTTTCAAAACACCAAGAGCTTGTGTAATCACACTTTTTTCCAGTTCTCCGCCTCCAATGCTTCCTGAAATACTTCCATCAGTATAAACAAGCATTTTGGCTCCGGTCTCCCGGGGAGTAGAGCCACGCGTTTGAACAATAATGCAAAGTGCCAGATCAGTCCTGGATTTCCCTGCTTCATTGAGTTTATCGAATATGGTAGGCACGGTTGCGATTTCATTCCAAAAATACCTATAAATTTATATGATTGAAGCATGCTTTCGTAAAGCTTCCCGTGTGTGCCTGTATAAAAAGTATTATTTTTACCTGTTGCAAGATTTCAATGTTAGTCCAAATCCTATGACGAATAACCCTGTTGAATTTATCAAAATCGCTGTCGACCTGTCGAGGGAAGGTTCACAATCCAACAAAGGTGGACCGTTTGGCTGTGTGGTCGTGAAGAATGGAAAAATTGTTGGCAAAGGCTCCAACCAGGTCACTTCTTCCAATGATCCGACGGCACATGCCGAAGTTGTTGCTATCCGGGATGCTTGTAAAAATCTCAATACTTTTCAGCTCACCGACTGTGAAATTTTCACTTCATGTGAACCATGTCCGATGTGTCTGGGTGCGATCTACTGGGCACGTCCCAGCAAAGTTTATTTTGCAAATACCCGGCATGAGGCTGCCGAAGCTGGTTTTGATGATGCTTTCATCTATGAAGAAATCAATGTTGCACCGGATAAACGAAAAATCGAAATGGTCCATTTTCCGGATCAGCAAGCCTTGCAAATTTTCAAAGACTGGATTGCCAAACCGGATAAAATCGATTACTAAACATATGCTTTCCGGCCAGGCGGCGGCTCAGAGACAGGTTTTTCAGAGAACTTGAGTCTTTTTGATGCTGTTGAACGTCCTTAAATCACAGAAATCCCAAATTTCTGAGGTTTTAACACGTCTTCAGGCATTGCAAATGACCGAAAAGACATTCCCTTTTGTTGCAGAAATGTCTAAATAAATTATCTTGCATGTGCATTCATTCCATCCGTCTTTGCTGCGAGCAGAGATTTTATTATTGTATCATTTCTATTCTCTATGACTCATTCTGACTCCACGCTTATCACGTGCAGCCTGTTTCACAATCTTGATCAGCAAGTTTTCTCTGAGATTCTTTCGCATGCAGAAACGAAAGCCTATCCAAAGGGTACTGTCCTGATTAAGAAAGGTTCTGTTCCCAGCGCGCTTTATATTGTAGAGAAAGGAATGGTTGAAATTTATAATGAAGATGTGCTCCTTGCACAACTGGGTTCACTCGCTATCCTCGGAGAAAGTTTTCTCGCGGATGCAGTCGCTACAGCAACAATTGTTGCAGGCTCCGAACTTTCCATGGTGGAAATTAAAAAGGATGTCTTTTATTCCTTAGCTGTAAAATATCCTCAGTTAATTCTGAATATTTTCAAGATTAATTTCCAACGTCTGCGTACTTCGAATGAAGCTGCATTAAACGAAGCACGTGCACGAGAAGAAAGACTGAATCAGTTAGTCACTGAGCGGACGCGCGAGTTGAATGCAACGATGCTCACCCTTCAGCAGACAAATGATGAATTGTCCATCACCCGTGACAACCTCATTGAGACACAGAAATTCCGTCAGCAGTTCCTGGCCAACATGAGCCATGAAATCCGGACACCGATGAACGCGATCGTTGGACTCACCAACCTGCTCATCAAATCACCATTGAATGAGCAGCAGGAAAAATACCTGACCGTGATTAAAAAAAGCGGCGCGAATCTACTGGTGATCATCAATGACATTCTCGATCTCGCCAAGATCGAATCCGGTAAAATGGAATTGGAAGCGGTTCCTTTCCCTTTGATCGCAGCGATTCACAATATCAACACCATTCTCGGATTGAAAGCGGAAGAAAAAGGGATCAAGATGGAGCAGATCATCGCTGAAGGTGTGCCGGAATATGTTATCGGTGACGAAACACGGATTACTCAGGTGATCATGAACCTGGCCGGAAATGCCATTAAATTCACTGAAAAGGGTGCTGTCACTATTTCCGTGATCCCCGAGAATATTACAGACAAAGAAGTCGTTATACGCATAGGTATCCGTGATACCGGAATTGGAATTCCTGCAGACAAGATTGATAAAATCTTCGAAAGCTTTGGTCAGGCCTCTTCTGATACCACGCGAAAATTCGGTGGAACCGGTTTGGGACTCACCATCTCGAAACAACTCGTTGAAATGCATGGCGGCGATCTTAAAGTTCAAAGTGAGCCCGGAAAAGGTTCTGAATTTTATTTTTCCATCCGCTACACAATTGCTTCCAAACCGAAAGAAGACAACATCGATGAACTTGCAACTGCACATGATTTGTCGAGTGTGAAAATTCTATTGGTTGAAGACAATGAATTCAACCAAATGGTAGCAGTAGATACATTGAATGATATTTTTCCGGAGACAAAAGTTGAAGTCGCAGTTGATGGTCAGGCAGCATTGGACATGTTGAATGCATCCGACTACAGTTTTGTATTCATGGATATACAGATGCCCGGAATGGATGGTTATGAAACCACCCGACAAATCCGGCAATTGAAAGATCCGGTTAAAAAGAATATTCGAATCTGTGCGATGACAGCCAATGTCACGCGAGAAGAAATTGATGAATGTTTAGCTTCAGGAATGAACGACTATATGATGAAACCATTTAGTACAGAAATTCTGAGAGAAAAAGTAATCCGAAACGCCTTCCCTAACGAAACGTGAGCAAATCAATATTTCCAACTGACAAAGCAGCTTATAGCTCGCCTACTCCATCCTTCCTGATGAACCGATACGAACAAACTAAGAAATTTATCCTTGGTAAACTGAGTGCCGAATTACCTTCAACACTCACCTACCATAGCTATTCCCACGTTCTTGATGTATTGACGTCTGCTGAAATGCTATGTGAAAAAGAAAAAATTTCACCGGAAGAGACAGAACTGGTGAAAGTTGCCGCTTTGTTTCACGATTCCGGATTCATGTTGAATGCTGTGAATCACGAACAGATAGGCTGTGATATGGCAAAAAAACTTTTACCGGAATTCGGTTACAAAGAAGATGAAATCGATAAAATTTGCGGAATGATTCTGGCTACTAAATTCCCGCAACAACCGAATACTTTACTCGAAGAAATTTTATGCGATGCTGACCTGGATTATCTTGGACGTCCGGATTTCTTCAGTATTGGCAATACTTTATTCGAAGAATTAAAAGCGAGTAAAACTTTATCTACTGCGAAGGACTGGAATCAACTGCAGGTGAATTTTTTATTGACTCACAAATACTTTACCCGTTCTGCAAAAGAACTGCGCGACTTCCAGAAAGAAGTACATCTTCAACAAATAAAAAACATTTTGGCTCGCTCTTGAAAATCTAAATTCAAATGCGTGTTTGAGAGAAATCAATCCCAGCAATAACTATTTTGCTTTCTCCACAAAATACATTTCAATCTGCCCCTTATTTTTCGCTTCAATCATTCCGCGATGGGTACAGTCAAATTTATCCTTGATTAATTCATAAGTCGTTCCGGAGATATTCACTTTTCCGATCTCTCCGCTGCTTTCCATTCGTGAAGCAGTATTCACCGTATCGCCCCATATATCGTACGCAAACTTTTTTATCCCTACTATACCTGCCACAACAGGACCGGTATGAATTCCGCAACGCAAATCAAAGTACGGTTCATTGCGTGAAATCCGATCGGCTTTGTGTTTAATTATGAAAGTTTGCATTTCCAAGCCCGCCATGACGACATCCTGTGGGTGCGTTGAATTCGTTACCGGCAGCCCTCCTGCACACATATAACTATCGCCGATGGTTTTGATTTTTTCAATTCCATGTCGCGTAATGATCTTATCGAATTCACTGTAGCAATAATTAATTTCCTCGACAAGTTCAGCCGGACTCAGCTTTTCACTGGCCTGAGTGAAGTTTTTAAAATCGGTGAACAAAACAGTGACGAGATCGAAACCTTTTGCTTTCGCTGTGCCTGTGGCTTTTAATTCTTCCGCAGTTTCTTCCGGGAGAATGTTCAGTAGTAATTCATCACTGCGCTTTTTCTCCTTTGTAATCCTTTTTTTCTGTTTCATCACAACTCCCAGAAACAACATCACAAACAGGAGTCCTGCAATTGTAACATTCCGGATTCCTTTTTGCCTCTGAATATCCAGATCCTGCAAAGCTTTGTCCTTTGTAAGCAAATCTATTTGTCCCTGCTTCTTTTGAATATCAAAATCGAATTGCATGTTCGCCAATTTCTTGTCGTTAGCAGCATTGTAAATTTCTTTGTTCAAATCCGTCAAAAGCAATTGATATTTAAATGCCTTTTTATAATCCTGCATTTTGGAAAAACAATTTGCCAGTCCTTCATACGTCTCTTTCAGTTCATCACCCTTGTTGCCGATGGTATCCGATAAAATTTCCGCCTGAAGCAGGAATTCGATTGCTTTTGAATAGTCATTATTCGCTTCGTGCGCTCTACCGAGACCCAACAAAGACTGAATCATGTCTAGTTTGGCATCCATTCTCAGAGCGAGGTCATAGGCCTGTTGATGATAATCCAGAGCTGAAGAATACTCTTTTTGTTTTGTATATAATTTACCTATCGCATTCAAAGAATAGGGCACTGCTTCTGTTCCCGTATAAGCATTGAGTGATTTCTGAAAAAAGGTCAACGCAGAATCGTACAAATTTTTCCGGAAATATATTTCCCCGATTCCCACAGCCATTGTTCCGATTAAGGATGAATCCTGTATGGCTTCACTCAATGGCAGAGCGTGTTTGTAATACAACAAGGCTTTACTCAATGTTGCCTCTTTATTTTGATAAACATTTCCAATATTTCCGAGAGCAGTAGCTATCCGGAAAGTATCCGATAATTCTTCCGCTGCTTTCAGGGATTTTAAATAATACTCCAGCGCTTTTGTGTCGTCGCCCTGGTCAAAATATATGGAACCGATATTGTTCTGAATATTTGAAACCCCTACTTTATCTCCAATAGAATCATACATGGCCAGACTCTGATTCCAATATTCGAAAGTCTCGAGGTAACTACTCTGCATATAATACCCTATTCCGATATTCTTCAGCGAAAGGGCCAGTCCGGGCATGTATTTAATTTTTTCTGCCAGTTCCCTGGCCTGCATACTGATTCGGATGGCTTCCTCAGGATCGGAACTGAAATACTTTTTACTCAATAAATTCAAGGTGTTCACTTTAAGGGAGTCATTCTTACTTGTTCGAACAACTTCCTTGAGACTGTCGATTGAATTCCCCTGTGAAAAAACACTGGTTAAAATAAGTAGAAAGAAAATTGCTGAAGTAGGTACAAGTTTTTTCATTCCTGAACAGGATTCTTAGAGAGCCTGAAAGTACCAAAAATAATTTCAAGTAACGATTGCTATACAAATGGAAAAATTAAAGCATGAAAAAGGGGGCCCTTTTAAGAGCCCCCCTGATTTATTGTTTATATTATTCCTTAATGATATGGAACATCCGGACTTGATCCCCTTCTTCAATACGGATGAGATAATGTCCGGAACGAAGATCTGACAAATCTAGTTCCATGGAATTCGTGGTTTCATGCACGGAACGCAGGGAATACTGTTTACCCATCATGTCAAACAACACAATGTGGTTGGAAACATCCATGCCTTCTTCAAACTGAACTGTTACCCGATCGGTAGCAGGATTTGGATAAACAGAATAATTACCAATAACTATTTCCTCCGGTCTTGCTGCTGTGCGCACAACGGAAGTAGTACAACGCGTTGAAGCACTGCTGGCAGAGGCAGTAACAGTGGTTTTCGTGTTGCCTTCGTAAGTCTTCACTGTCCATGTCATCGAGGTTCCGTTGAAATAAATATCAAAATAACCTGTACCTACATTGAACAATTCCGGCTGCTGTCCACTGTAGGAAGCAGAAGAGGTCAAACTATTATCAGTACCGCGTGTTACAAAAACAGGAGTAGAATTAGTATTCACATATTTCCAATGTGCAACATATGGGAAACCGGAAGCATGGCCAATCAGTGTATCAACACAAACCAGTGAAGGGAGGATTTTCTTTGCACCACTTCCTTTTGGATTGATATAAAGTGTTCCTGTCACAAAAGAAATAATATAATTATTTGACTTGGTAAAGGACAGATTTGAAGGTGTGATTGTATACACTCCGGCATTTCCTACACACGACGGACTTAGTGTGAATGTTGGGCCACAGGTGATCGTACTCTGGTCACCATTGTAGAAGCTCGTGTACGATGCAGTGAATGTTGGCAAGGAAGACCCTTTGTTAATGACTTTATTATCTGCTCTCACCACCAGTGTCGCTTTGTTGATCGTCAGGGTTCCGTTTATTTTCGCAATGGTATAATTGGCAGAGCTGCCTCCGCTTAGCGTAATTGGATAATTCCCAATAACAGAGGCGGGAGTTGCTGTGGTAGCAATCGTCAAACCGCTAACACTGGAAGGTCCATCGATACCCTTCAAACCACTATAAGAAATAGTTAATGGAGGATTTGACGCACCGTATGTTCTGTTTTGGTTATCAGCTGTTACCGTTAACAAGGCTTTAGTGATTGTGAGTGTTCCATCAAGCAGAACAAAATTATAATTGTCAGATGCTCCTCCGCTAAGAGTAATAGGATATGTTCCGACACCGGTTGAAGATGTGGCCATCGTAGAAGCTACAGGTTGTGTAATGCTGGTAGAATCATCCGAGTAGAGGAATCCGGAATAGATGATGTTGAATGCTGGATTATCCGTACCATATTCTCTTGTTTTGTTATCTGCAGTAGCCTGCAAAGTTGCCTTTCCAACATTGAGAGTTCCATCTTCGTAGGACACTATATAATTTGTCGGTTGCACCAAAGGCAAATTTCCGGGAACAATACTGAATGTACCGGCAGGAATATTTCCGTTCACCGCTGCATTCGATCCATCCAGTAAAGTATAGCCTGGACTGCCGGCTACAACACTCGCTTCATCATCATCATACTGGAATCCGCTGACTTCAGAAGTGAAGGCAGGAGCGGATCCGTAAGTGCTCTGTTTGTCATCCGCTTTCACGGTAAGAGTTGCCGGCTGGATGGTGAGATTGCCGAGACTGTAGGTAATATCGAAATTGTCTGAAAGGAATGCACCTGGAACAATTGCATGTGTTCCGGCGGTCAGACCCGTTACCATATTCACCGATTTCAAGATAGTGAGGGAGTCATCCGGTGGTGCGTCCACATCAGCCTGATCTACGATTACAACAACATCTTCATTGCTGTTATCATCAATTGTTGAACTATTTACGATAGCACGACCATTCACGATTGCGCGACCGTTTACGATGGCGCGTCCATTCACAATAGCTCTGCCATTGACAATAGCTCTGCCATTAACGAGGTTCGTTTCAGCGGAATCAACCTGGTAATTGAAAATAGATTCCGGAGAAAGGTCAATGATATTGCTGGTGTCAGCAGCAGTTGGCAAACCGTTGACGATGGCTCGTCCGTTTACAATTGCTCGTCCATTCACAATAGCACGTCCGCTGACAAGGAAACTCAAATGATCAAGATCTGAATTCACAAGTGCACGGGGTCCTACCAATATTCTTGAATCAATAAGTCCAAGAGCATCCGAAAGATTCGCTTGATGTTCCGCTTCTATAGAATTCAGGAATGCTGTCCTGTCGCCTGCAAGAATCTGTGAATCATCGTAGTCATAGTTGAATTGAAGTCCTTCGATTTTTTCTCCGTAGGTCACAACAGTATCCTTGGGAGTAATCAGGATTGGCATTTTCTGAATTGTGAGTAAGCCATCGTTAAAATCATATACACATGTCTCGAGAAGAGCGATATCAATCGGATCACCCGGATCAAGGACACGCATAGACGGACGGATAAAATACAATCCGGTGTTACTGCTTGCGGTTGCCGGTGTAGCAAAATTAATCGGATCAAGACCCAGTTCCGCCAGTGTAAATGCTGTGTTTGCGATTGGAACACCATCTACAGTTATCGTCACCGTGAATGCCGGTATTTCTTCTCCAAACTTTTTCGATTTATTATCAGCAGTTATTACAATTTGTTTTTTAATCGGAGCAAAGAAGAACAAACTATCTGAATGTCCTCCGTCATTAAGATTCGGAGTTATCGGAGGTGTATAAATGTATACCGGAGGATTTCCAATGAACGTTGGAATAGGAACTGTCGCCTCCGTTGAATTGAGAATTGTTGTTGGCAATGGAGCACCCCGGAAATAAACCGTTGACTGTGGATTCAGGAAGTTTCCATGAACAGTAACCGTGAAAGGTTGAGTACCCGGAGTGATTGCGGAAGGAACTTCCAGTGAAACAATTTCAGGAGTCGCTGCGGCAAACGTTTGCATCGCATCATTCGCCTGAATCAATCCAAAACCTGTGTTGTAATCAAATCCTCCACCTTCCATATTCAAAGCTGTCGATTGAAGAATAGAACGTACGCCAGCCGGGCTAAGCACCTGATTATAGAATTTTTTCTTCGCATGAATCAACAATGCGGCAACCGCTGCTGCATGAGGAGCAGCAGATGATGTACCATAAAAATTCGGCAATCCATCACCGGCAGGGAAACCGTAATCAAAATCCGGAGCTCCGAAATTCACCGATGTATTGCCTCCATTTGGAGCACAGAAATCCGGTTTTTGGCGAACTACTCCATTTACCGGAGTTCCTCCGGAAGAAGAGAAGGTTGCAACAGTCGGCGGGGTTACGAAATAAGCAGGTGTATTGGAATACAATACTGCACCAACGGCCATGGCTCCGGCAGCATTGGCCTGTCCAACTATGGTTGAGTTTCCATTCGGATGTTCCATAATCGTGAGGTCTCCTCGGAATACAACATATTTGAATCGAACATTCGTTAACCCGGAGGAACGAACAATCAACACATTGGTAGTAGCATTTTGCGTAACAGTGAAAGGAAGTACTTCCAAAGGATCTCCACCAATGTTGTTACGGTTAAATCCAAAGAGTGTTTTTCCATTATCATCAGTCAGGAAGATATCCAAATCATTCGTGGTACCTGTACTTGTTTGGCCCAAAGAATAGATCGAATCCTGCCATTGCAATACAATTGTGTACGTACCCGGAACAAGAGAAATTCTCTGATAAATATCTCCGGCACCATTGAAATCATGCGCTGATCCTGCAAGAGGTGCAGGAGGCGGAGCCGGAAGGAAAATGTTTTCGTATGATTTATGACCGTAATTCCCGGCTGCAGAGAAATAAGAAACTCCCTGTGCTGTTACGTCATCAACAGCCTTTGCCACAACACCGTCTTCAAAAAACGGTTCCGTGATATACGTAACATCATCAACAATCACAGAGCAGTTGTCCTGCTGAAGTTGACGAATTCCCTGAGCAAAATCTCCGGCGCTCACAAATCCGGTACGGAACGCAAGCGATGCTTTCGGAGCAATGTCATGAACGATTTGCAACATGGCCCGTCCTTCGTCTGATCTTCTTCCGAATGGATATTCTCTCACTATCTGAACAGGGTTTGAATAATCCGGGTTACCTGTTCCCGGGAGATCGCCATTGAGAACATCTGTGGTTGCAGGTGATCCGGGAAGTGTATTGTAACTGTCAGAGATCACACCAACTTTTACATCTTCACCATCCACTTTATAACCCAATCGCGCAAAATCAGAATGCTGCGCAATGTCTCCGTTGGTCATGGCAATACCTACATTTCCCAGAGGGGGAAAGAGAGGTCGTGCGTAATCGATGAGGTTGGGCAAACTATCAAGCTTGCGCAAATTAACAACCGGAAATTTTCCTGAAATTATTAAGGTGTTGGGTCCGTTGTCTATCAGATCTGTGATTCCATAACCGGAAGTTTGTAGAAGTGCAAGCAATGTAGGATACATTCCCTGGAGAGAAATTACTTCTACGTACACACTATCACTTTGCAACCTGAAAATATCCTGAGTTGTATCTGGAGCGCCACTAAAATTATCATGCAATGAACCCAATTCTGATCCGATCAGATTGGCAGATTTCCCGCCTGCCGGTGGTGGGTAGTAAGGGAAAATACAGGGGATCCTCTTCACAACAACAGAATCGGAATCGGAACATCCGTTGCTTGCACTAATAACATGCAAAACATAAGTACCTCCGGCACTTACAACAGGAGATAAGGTATTCCCGCCGGCGTCGATGAATCCATCCGGATGGAAAGTCCAACTGTATTGTCCGGATGAAGCTGTTGCATTCAACTGAACTGTTGGTGATGCGCATGTGATATCCGCAGCAGTTCCTGCATCCACTTGTGGAAGTGTGTTGTTCAAACTCACCTGAACCGATGAAGTTGCTGTACAGCCATTCGCCGGATCAGTAACTGTAAGTGTATACGTTCCTGCATCACTGACTGACAACGGACCGGTATTCCCTGTACCATTTACAATTCCACCATTACTTGCTGTCCATTGAAATTGAGCCGAAGGTGTTGAAGAAGAACCGGAAAGCGAAACAGTTGTCGTTTGACATGTAAGCTGCGGTGCTGAACCAATACTCACATTCGGTGTTACTGTATTTGAAGTTACATATGCTGTATCCTTTGCTGTACATCCTCCTGATGGACTTGTAACGGTAAGTATATAGGTTCCTGCAGAGGTAGCCGTAGGAGTTGCTGTTCCCGAACCAGTTGAAATTGACCCACCATTGATAGCAGACCAACTAAATTGTGCTCCTAAAGTTGTGGAAGAACCATTCAACTGTACAGATGAAGTAGTACAATTGAGAATCTTATCAAGCCCTGCATTCACATTTGGTGTTGAACATGAAACATAAGGAGCATAAATGATGGTTACCCCGCACTGAATATTTATTTGTGTAGCACTCCAGAGTGCGCCGGTAATATTTGTATTTCCAGTTCCTGAACCTACTTTGATTGCTGCATAAGGTGCCCACACTGTGCCCAACCAGCGAGAACAATTGGAACTTGATGAACCGTTTGCAATCACCCATGAAAATGTCGGGTAAGAGGAATTGGAGCCGGTTCCGTGTGTTTCAGAATATATTCTGGATGCACTTCCACCGTTCGTCATTGAACAACTGACCTTACCCAGGTCTACATCTCCATGAACATATATTTTAAATTCTCCCGATGCACTGTTTTGAAAGTTGAAAACAAAATTATTTGTACTACCACTGTTCTTTATCGACTTAAACACATACACACCCGGGCCATTCAAGGTGATCGTCTTATTGCCACTCAATAGCATGTCCTTGTAAGAACCCGGATTAATCGATTGTGTAGTTGTGATATTTGTTGAGCCAAACGCTGGAAAAACTGTGATTGCCGGCATTGCCGGCAATGTTGGAAGAGATGGAGTTCCGGTGATGTTGCCACCCCCGGGAACCGGACCCGTGTAAGTTGTACCGGAAGGATGCGTGACTCTGCTGATTACAGTTCCGCCCGAAACAACGATAGAACCTTTAACATTGATGCTGTCTTTGAGAAGTGCACTGGAGCCAACACTTAAAATTGTAGAAGAAGAATTGGAAGAATTTGCTGCAGAAATTTTTCCATTTACCTGGTTGCTGTTAGCGAGTACAATGGTTTTTCCGGAATGAATATTCCTGTGATCAAGGCACTGCCTGTTGTTTTGATCAATGTATAACTCCCGATTGATCCACCCTGAATGGAAGCGGATGATCCAATTTGTACTGCAGCACCCGGACTCGAAGGATTGGTGCAACCTGTCAGTGTGCCATTGCCACCGAAGAGTACAAAATCGGTCATTTGTAATTGTTGTGAATTACCATTGTAAGAATGCAATAGCAAAACCAGAAGTGCGAGGATCGAACTTTTAAATTTGAACATGTTTATTTAGTGTTTGTATTTCGGGTTTGATGGAAAATTGTAAATAATAAAATGGTATCTAAAGACTACAAAGCTTTGGAGAAGAACATTGTATAAGAGAATAAAATACAGGGCAATTATACTAAAAAAAGTGGAAATATAAACTTGCCTACTCAAATTGACCATAGAAACAGTTGAATTTTTTCATTAAATCATTAAAAAACACAATTTTGATAGTATTAAATCCATTTTGATGCTGCAATTTATCAATGGAAGGTCTTAAAAACAATATTTATTGGCCTATTTGGCCATTTTTACCACTAATCGCCTTATTTCTTTGGTCAAACTGAGGGGGTATAAAAATCTACCCCCTACTCTTTCTCACTGAAAATTTTGGAGCCAATTATTGGATATTTCGATGAAATCCAAATCAGGATTTCAGAATTAAAAAGCAATCTCTTTCCGTTTGAAGAAGGAAAAAACCCAGCAATACAAATTTATAATACACAGAAAGAAACCCGTTCACTTACACTACCTAAGGGATTAATAACATTTGTTCCTGCAGTATGAATACAATAATTCTTTCATGCTACCCGTTTCCTCTCTTAAAGCTTGAATAAAAATCCATTCAAATGTGGTTCAAATTGAAGAAGTCCTTTTGAATATCAAAAAAAGAATATGTTTAAAACTGAATCGTTCATTTAGATTTCCCGGGAATCTTTTTCATTAGATTTACCTGATCATGCGCCCCCTGCTCCTTTTCATTCTTGTGTGTTTGCTCGGCTCCTGCAAAAAGGAAGAACTTGCAACTGTAAGCAACAATATCCCTCCACCCGATTATACCATTGAGCCAGTTGTAGTAGAAAACTATATCAATCGCACATACATTCTTACTCTGGGTCGCGAACCGGATGAAACAGAATTTACGAATGCCAGACAATCTTTATTAAATGCGCAATTGGATAGTACTTCAAGACAAGCATTTCTTCAGGATGTTTTTTCAGATCCATCATACTTGTCTGCTGTCTACAATCAAAATAAAATTGACTTACTGAATAATATTGATACTTCGGAATTCACAAACTGGATCAATATCTTTCAATTTCTTCTATTGGATACAACAAATCAGGCTTCCTGGCCGTATTTGCAGCTTGAAACGAACCGATTGATCGATCTTCGGAACGCCTACTCAGACTTTACTTCGGGAGCAATTGCAGTTGATGAACTTCAGCGGAGGATGTGTAATAATTATCTTTACGATCAGATCAATATGGGAGTGGCTAATTTTGTCATCTCCACTTTTCAGCATCTGATTAACAGAAACCCCACCGGCTCCGAACAACAAAATGGAATCAATATGGTTGGCGGGATCAATGCTATCCTTTTCCTCCAGGCAGGATCAACGAAGGATGAATACCTCGATATTCTGACTCACGCAAATAATTATTTTGAAAGTCAGGTTGTGCTCTTGTATCACAAATTCCTTAACCGGGAGCCGGACACGGATGAAATGGTAAAGGGCACTCTGAAATACAGTTCAACCGGAGATTATACAGCAGTTCAACGCGACATTTTATCCACTAACGAATTTATCGGGATCCAATGAAAAGAATTCCCCTCTTGCTTCTTTCTCTGATGCTCTTTTTTGCCTGTACCAAGGAAAAAAAATACGAGTATGAAGTGGATCCTGTCACTGTATCGCAAAATAGTGGAGACAAAACCACACAAAAAACAACCTCCGAATTTATTTCGATAGCCTATGCAGATTTGTTCGGAATCCAGATTCCTCAAACTCGTCTCGTGAACCTGAGTATTGCCTACAGTTCTTTTGGTGATCAAAAAGTAATTGAAGACCGAATCATTCGGAATTTTGTAAACGATACTCTTGCTATTATTCCGGATTCGGTCGTGATCAACAACGACACAGCAGCTTTCATCACAAAGGCTTATAAAAAATTCTTCAATCGCGAAGCTTCTGAGTTTGAAAAATACACCTGGAAAAATGCAATTCGTCAGGATGCATCCATTTCTCCACTCACAGTGTATTATACATTGATGACGTCTGACGAGTACAGATTCTATTAAAAAAAGGATGATGAAACGCAGGGACTTTATAAAAAAATCTGCACTGGCCACTGCCGGAGTAATTGCAGCACCTTACATTCTTCCCTCCGGCAGGTTGTATGCAGCAAGTGGAACCCGTCGGGTTAACCACGTTGTCTTTTGTCTGTATGCCGGTGGTGTACGCAATCTGGAATCTGTACACATGAATGACGGCAACCTCATGCCAAATATGTTTTCGGGTGGAGGATCTATCTCTCCGGATATTATCGGAGCGATGGAACCATTGCCCGCTTCTCCACTTCCGATGTCTTTGCAAAATTATGGCACCCTCTTTAAAGAGTTTCGATATTACAACGGACCAACCGGACATTACAACGGGCACACTGTTGCACTGACCGGAAATTATGTTGATGTTGACTTGAATCTTCGTGAGCATCCTCGAAAACCTACTGTATTTGAATATTACCGTAAACACAATTCACCACAACAAAGCGCATTGAAATGTTGGTGGGTTGCAAATACACTCGGCCCCTATCCGGCTTTAAATTATTCCTCAGCGAATGCCTATGGTGCTTCGTATGGCGCGAATTTTATTTCGCCAACATCACTGATAAGTCCGCAAGGATTTGATGTCCTTGGTAATCCCCGCACATTCAACAGCCAGGAAGAAGCTGCAGTAAACAACATCCGGACCTTCGTGAATGGAATGTTTAACCACAGTTATTCGGATGGATCTGCCGGCGTTGTTAATACGGATCCTGATCGTGTGACATTGCAACAGTTCATCACAGACCTCTACACAAAAGCTCAGAATTCATCTTTTCTGAATTCCTGGAATGCAGGAAACGCGATGAATAATGACATGTACAATATTCTTTTTGCAGAAGAAGTCATTAAAACTTTTTCTCCGGAACTGCTGGTCGTAAATATGCAGGATGTAGATATTTGTCATTTCAATTACAGTCAGTACGCTAACAATCTTCGGAAAGCTGATTTTGCCGTCGCTCAACTTTGGAAAACTATCCAGGAAACTCCGGGGATGGCAGATGATACTGTGTTGATTATCGCTCCTGAACACGGTAGAAACTTTTATCCGAATACTTCTGTAGATGCTTTTGGAAGGAGAGCTCTCGATCACACGGCTCCTACTGATCCAAATTTCACCGGCGATCCGAACATGCAAATGGCAAGAGAAATATTTTGCCTGGTTGTGGGCCCACCGAATGTTGTCGTTCAGAATCAGGTCATCTCTACAATAATGGGCGAAAGTACCGAGATCGTTCCTGCGATCGCAAATCTTCTGGGCTTTGATGCAGACATGCCGGGAAGCTACGGAGTAAAACCCTGGTCAACATGCCAGCTTCAAGCCGCCTTCGTATGAACAGCATCCAAAAAATACTGAGCCTTTTTTTTATTGCTGTACTTTTTACAGCCGCCTGGTCATGTAAAAATGACGAGGAGCCGGTGAACCCGTATGATTCCATCGATCATTCAACAAGCACCACAACACCAAATCCTCCGGATCCCAATTCGATAGCCGGTTTATACAAGAATATCTTTTCTGTGAAATGCAATAATCCGGGTTGTCACGATGGAACTTTCGAGCCTGATTTTCGAACAGTGGAATCTTCGTATGCAACATTGGTTTACCAAAGTGTGAACAAACTTACTTTGGATTCAACGAAATTCTATTCCTACCGTACCATTCCAAATAATGTTGACGATTCCTGGCTGATTGAACGACTCACAACATCCACCACAGAATATATGCCATCGAATGGAATTCGTTTGTCTGCTTCGGATATTGATCATGTAAAAAACTGGATCAATTCCGGTTGCCCGGATATGAATGGAGTAGCTGCAGTTAAACCAAATCTGCCACCCAACATTACAGGCTTCGCTGCATTCGATATCGCCGGAACACAAATTGACACGAACCGCTTAAACGACAATCCCATCAATCCATTCCTTGTGACTGCCGGAACTTATATGTCTATCGGTTTTGTAACCACGGATACTGCTGATGGTACTTCCGCAACAGATCCTGGTCAGTTTACGGTCAAAGAAATTCATTTCTCCACCGACAAGGATAATTTTAGCGGATCAACTGTACTTGTTGCAACGACATATGTTTCTGCCTACTCTGCCTGGCTGGCGTATTTACCATCTGTAAATTGGCCGGTGGGCACTACTGTTTATTTCAGAATATATGTGAATGATGGTCACCACGCCAACAATACTGAATTTCCTCGTTACGATTCTCCCGACTATTACAAAACCTATTTTTCCTTCTATGTACAGTAATCGCCTTTTATTTCTCTTTGTTTTTTTTCTTTGTTGCTCTTGCAAAAAAGATAAAATTGAATTTGATGCGATTCCTTCGATCGAAGTGACTGCTATTACTCCCGGCTCAGTTGCAGAATACACAGAAGCGGTTACGATCACAATTAAATACAAAGATGGTGATGGAGATCTGGGAGAAAATACCAGCGGAATAAAAAATTGTTTTGTGACAGACAACCGGATTGGCATTACATCTTCTTTCCGGATCCAACAACTGGCACCTGACGGAGCCTCGATTCCAATTACCGGTACATGTACTCTGGACATTGGCGGACAAGGAATCACAGATACCTCCTTGACAAGTCAGAATGTTAGCTTCAACATATATATAGTAGATCGGGCCGGACATGTAAGTAATACTGTCTCAACACCCACGATTGTAATCCACCGTTAAGGATTTTTTCTATGCCCGCTTATTCATTCTCATCCGGATTTCCTTTCTTTGACTCAATTTCACACTCTTGAGAAATCTGATCAAACAAAAAATGAAATCCGGCATCCTCCGGAACATGCTGATCTATGGTCTGGGTGCTCTTTTCCTCAAAGGAATTTCATTTTTTCTGATTCCGCTTTATACCCGAATGTTGTTGCCTCAGGATTACGGAAACCTGGAGTTGCTGAACACGTTCACTTCCATTCTGGAAATTATTTGCTCCCTCGGACTTTTCAATTTTTTGTACATGGATTTTTTCCATAAAGATGCGGAAGGGAAGAAACAACTGATAAATTCACTGCTGTCAGTCTACCTTGTACTGTCATCTTTGCTTTTTGTGATTACAGCAATCCTTCTTTGGTTTTTTCATGCCAGCATTCTTGGCTCACTTCCCCTTTACCTGATTTATTTTGGTGTCCTCACAACGTATCTCGGCTTTTTTCAGGCAATTTATATTCTTGTACTAAAACTTACTGAACGTGCGAAAACAGTCAGCTTGCTGCAGGTATCGGTTGGTTTGATTTCGATGTCATTAAATATTTGGTTCGTCTATTATTTACAAATCGGAATTGCCGGTATTATCTGGGCCAATCTTATCAGTATGCTGATATCCTTGCTGATAATTGCCCGATCAGTTCGCTCTCAATTCAACAATTTTAGTTTTACATGGAACCCCGAGCAAATAAAATACACACTTAAACTCAGTCTGCCTTTTGTCCCGGGTGCATTGTCCTATTGGCTATTGAATAGCGCGAATCGCTGGATTCTGCTGCATTACGGAACACTGGCAGATGTGGGATTATTTTCTTTGGCTATAAAATTCACATCCATTTTTGATCCATTAATCATCCAGCCCTTTCTCAATGCGAACAATCCGCGAACACTCAAGCAATTTTCTGAAGGCAATTTCACACAGAAATTTCGATACCTGTATCCCGGCGTAATACTGTTTTTCCTCACGATGAGTTTTATCATCCAGCAATTGGCAAAATGGATGATCGATCCAGCTTATGCAGGATCACTTCCTTTGATTCCGGTGATGATAACAGGAGTTTCACTCAGTGTACTTGCTCAGGTAACTGCACTCCTGTTATTGTTCAGAAAAAAAGTCGGGCAAACATTCACAAGCATTGTCGCCGGTAGTATAGTAAGTGTAAGTGCAAGTTTCATTTTAGTTCCTGTTTACGGATCAATGGGTGCTGCCATTGGAACAATTCTCGGTAATCTCTGTTGGTTTACTTTTATCTACATCTTTTACATCCGGGAAAAGAATAAAATTCAAAGCCCAGTACTATAAGAACGTGTTTCCGAATTTTTTTTGCGTTCGCTTCATTGCATTCCAGCTTCATTTTTCCGCACTTGAGTCAATCTGAATTGACACTGATCGTCTCCGGATTTAGATTTGTCCAACGAAATAAAACAATCCCTGAACCGGGTGAAACACTCAATTAAACTATAATAATAGCGTTTTTGAGCCAATTTAAGCTTTTATATTAAACATTGGTTTTAATCATTTGTTTAAAATACTTGTTTAATAAATTTCCCTTCCCTACTTTTGATCCCGAAATAAGATCCTGAACAATGGCCAAGCAACTGAAAAAGAAAATCGATCAGACCACGGAAGAAAAGATAAAAATTGCTGCACGCAAATTATTTACACGGAAAGGATTTGCTGCTGTGAAAACCCGGGATATCGCGGAAGAAGCCGGGATCAATCTGGCACTGCTTAATTATTACTTCCGGAGCAAAGAAAAATTGTTCAAATTAATTATGGAGGAGAGCTTTTTACAATTTGTAAAAGGAATCGCAGAACAATTCAATGATGAAAATACAAACATTGATGAAAAAATTGAAAAATTAGTTGAAAGTTACATCGACTTATTTTCTCAATATCCCGATTTACCATTATTTATTCTAAGTGAACTCCGTGAACATCCAGATGCATTTTCTTCACGCCTGGATGCTGTGACAGGAATATCCCGATCTGTTTTTGTGAAACAAATCCGCGAAGCAATGAAAAACGGAGTGTATCCCGAAATGCACACTTTCCATTTTCTTGCGAATATGATGAGTCTGATTGTATTTCCTTTCATTGGATCACCCATGCTTATGAAAATCACCGATATCTCTGTGAAACAATATCAGGAAATGATTCAGGAAAGAAAAAAAATGATTCCGATCTGGATCAAAGCAATGCTAAAATCCAATGCATACAAATTAATAAAGTAATCGTCAACATATTCTGAATCATGCTTTCAACTTCCACAATTAAGCAACTCATCCGAACATTCAAATGTTTGGCCTTCGCAATCTCTTTGCTGTTGGGCTCAGGCAATCTACTTGCACAAACGCTGACGCTGGATTCATGTCAGCTTCTGGCAAAACAAAACTACCCTTTGGTAAAACAAACCGAGCTCTTAACAAAAAGCAGGGAATATTCAATTGATAACCTGAACAAAGGAGTTTTACCTCAGTTGACCATTAGTGGACAAGCGACGTATCAATCGGATGTAACAGAAATCCCAATTAATCTTCCGGGAATAACGATTCAGCAGGTGCCGAAGGATCAATATAAACTTGTTGGAGAAATCAATCAACCAATTACCGATCTGATAACCGTTGGCAAGCTGAAAGATGCTCAACGGGTACAGTCAGATATTCAGTCGGCAGGTCTTGATGTAGATCTCTACAAACTGAAAGACCGGGTGAACCAGCTATTCTTCGGAGTACTGATGATTGATGAACAACTAAAACAAAACGAACTTTATAAAAAAGATCTTCAAAACGGGCTCAACAAAGTAAATGCGGCTCTCGCAAATGGAACCGATTATAAAAGCAATGCCGATAAACTCAAAGCCGAATTGTTGCGGGCTGATCAACGAACAATAGAACTGAAAGCGGGTAGAACAGCGTATACTTCTATCCTTTCTCAATTCATTCATTCAGAAATTAGAGAAAATACTGTATTCCAGTCACCGCCACAGCAATTGGAATCCACACAAATCAAAAGGCCAGAATTAAATTTTTACGCTTCGAAAGACAAAAGTATCGATGCACAAAAAAAGATCCTGACATCACGCAACCTTCCAAAGCTTGGTGTATTCTTCCAGGGAGGATGGGGCCAGCCTTCTCCTGTAAATCTCTTCTCCATAGAGCTGTCTTCTTATTATATCGCGGGAATTCGATTGAACTGGTCGGTGAGCGGGCTCTATACCATTCGCAAAGAAAAATCGATTCTTGAAATTGACAGAAAAATGAATGATGCACAGAAAGAAACTTTTCTCTTCAATACCAATACTTCTCTTTCGCAGCTATCCGCTGAAATCGCAAAATTGAAAGCACTACTTGAAAGCGACGAGGAAATTGTTGCGCTTCGAAATTCAATTAAATCACGCGCTCAGGTACAGCTTGAGAACGGGGCAATCTCAACCAATGATTATCTGAAAGAAATTAATGCTGAAGACCAGGCAAGACAGAATAAATTGCTTCACGAGATTCAATTACTTCTTGCACAATACACAGCCAACTATACCATTGGAAATTAATCACCTTAATATTAGCCTGACATGAAATCCATTTCATCTCTCTTACTGTTTGCATTCACATTGTTCTCTTGCAACAGGAACCAAAACAATTTTGACGCTTCCGGATCTTTCGAGACTGAAGAAACAATTATCTCCGCTGAAGCAACGGGCACACTCCAACAATTTACAGTTGAAGAAGGACGTGTGTTAAAAGCAGGCGAGCTCATAGGATTCATCGACAGCACACAACTGTTTCTGAAGAAAAAACAACTGGAAGCACAAATCCGAACCACGCTTAGTTCCCGACCAGATATTTCTACACAACTTGCTTCCTTGCAAATCCAATTGGCGACATCTGAACGGGAGCAAAAACGATTAACGAATCTAGTGCGAGCAGAGGCTGCCACTCAAAAGCAACTCGATGACGCCACCGCTCAGGTAGACCTGATCAAAAAACAAATAGATGCACAACGGTCTGCTTTAAACATCACATCAGAAAGCATCACTCAACAGACAAACCCGCTTCAGGTTCAGATTGAACAAATCAATGATCAGCTGAGTAAATGCAGGATCATTAACCCACTAGATGGAACTGTACTTACCAAATATGCCGAACAAAAAGAGATGACTGCCGCCGGCAAAGCTCTTTACAAAATTGCTGATGTCTCTTCTTTGTATCTAAGAGCATATATCAGTGGTAGTCAATTGAGCCAGGTAAAACTGAATCAATCTGTGAAAGTCTTCGTGGATGATGGCGCGAAGAATTACAAAGAGTATCCCGGAACAATCACCTGGATCAGCGACAAAGCAGAATTTACTCCGAAAACAATTCAAACAAAAGAAGAGCGATCCAATATGGTCTATGCTGTGAAAGTAAAAGTGAAGAATGAAGGAGAATTGAAAATTGGAATGTATGGCGAAGTCCGGCTCGGATTGCAATAAAATATCTGGAAATATTTTCTCTGATCAGAAATGATACAAATAAATCATATCACAAAAACTTACAACAAAGGAATCGTCCGGGCTCTTTCTGACATTTCTCTGAATGTAGAAAGAGGCGAACTCTTCGGTTTGATTGGCCCGGATGGTGCAGGCAAAACCAGCCTGTTCAGGATTCTGACAACATTGTTGTTACCCGATTCAGGAACTGCAACAGTAGCCGGATTTGACTGTGTTAAAGACTATAAAAAAATCAGGGAGAGTGTTGGCTACATGCCCGGAAAATTTTCACTCTATCAGGATCTCACAGTTGAAGAAAATCTATCCTTCTTCGCCACAATCTTTGGAACAACCATCAAAGAGAACTATGAATTAATCAAAGATATTTATATACAAATAGAACCTTTCAAAAACAGAAGGACCGGACAACTCTCCGGAGGAATGAAACAAAAACTTGCGCTTTGCTGTGCCCTGATTCACAAACCGGAAGTTTTATTTCTCGATGAACCTACAACAGGAGTAGATGCAGTTTCAAGAAAAGAATTTTGGGAAATGCTGAAACGTTTAAAAGATCAGGGAATCACAATTATGGTTTCAACTCCATACATGGATGAAGCATCACTCTGTGATCGTATCGCCTTGATTCAGTCCGGAACAATATTATCAATCGATACACCGGAAGGCATTACCAAAGCATACGGAGAAATATTGTTTGGAATTAAATCCTCAAAGATGTACCAGCTTCTTCAGGACCTCCGTAATTCCCCGGGCATAGCAAGCTCTTATGCGTTTGGGGAATACCTGCACATTACTTTTAAATCGAATACCAATAAAATTTCAGAAGAATTAATGACTCACTTACAATCGCTTGGGCATACAAATCTTGACTTGAAAGAAATCGAACCAACGATCGAGGATTGCTTCATTAAACTGATGACAAATACTTCTTCTCTTCAAACGAAACCCATCTGATGTCTGCTCCTGTTATTTATACAAATAAGCTCACCAAACGTTTCGGTGATTTCGTCGCGGCGAAAGAACTCAGCTTTGAAGTTCCGGCTGGAGAAATTTTTGGCTTTCTCGGAGCAAATGGTGCAGGTAAAACAACAGCCATGAGAATGTTGTGCGGACTCTGGGTTCCTTCGTCGGGTGAAGCAACCGTCGCGGGTTTTGATATTTATCATGAACGGGAGAAGATCAAAAGGAATATTGGTTACATGAGTCAGAAATTTTCCCTGTATGAAGACCTGACTGTTTTTGAGAATATTAAATTCTACGCGGGAATTTATGGGTTGACGAACGCACAGATCAAAGAGAAAAGCCAAGCTTTGTTACATCAATTGGATCTGGAAAAAGAATCCGGTCATCTGGTAAGTAGTCTGCCACTTGGCTGGAGACAAAAACTGAGCTTTTCGGTTGCCGTGATTCATGAACCTCGTATTGTTTTTCTCGATGAGCCTACCGGTGGAGTAGATCCCGTAACCCGACGTCAATTCTGGGACTTGATCTATGATGCAGCAAACAAAGGAATCACAGTATTTGTAACAACACATTACATGGACGAAGCAGAATATTGCGACAGAATTTCCATTATGGTTGATGGAGTAATCGAAGCCCTGGATTCCCCTTCCAATCTGAAAACAAAATATGGAGTCGACTCAATGGATGAAGTTTTCCGTCAACTTGCCCGCAGTGCGAAAAGAAGTGAATAAGGTATTATCCTCTTTGAAATCAAACAATGAAACAACTACTCTCCTTCGTCATAAAAGAATTCCACCACGTATTTCGTGACAGGAAAACTCTACTGATGTTGTTCGGATTACCGATAGCACAAATTATTCTATTTGGTTTCGCCCTGACGAATGAAATAAAAAACGCTAAAATAATTGTTGTTGATTATGCTAAAGATGCAGCAAGCCGACAAATCATCGACAAAATAGAAGCAAGTAAATATTTTGACGTTGAAAATTCGTTGTCAAGTCACGAAGAAATCGAAGCTGCATTCAAAGAGGGCAAAATAAAAATGGCAATCGTTTTTCCGCTTAACTTTTATGAAGACCTGTCCCGAACAAACAAAGCCCAACTTCAGGTCATTGCGGATGCATCCGATATTAATACAGCAACGACACTTACCAATTACATTTCATCGATAGTAATGGATTATCAGAACAGTCTGACCAGAGGAATCAAACCTCCTTTTCAAATCCAGACCGAAGTACGTATGCTTTACAATCCACAATTGAAAGGAGAACATACATTCATCCCCGGTATGATGGCGATGATTATGTTGCTGATCTGTGTTATGATGACAGCCATTTCCATCGTTCGTGAAAAAGAATTGGGAACTATGGAAATTCTGCTTGTCTCGCCTTTCAAGCCAATCATGGTCATCGCATCGAAATTCGTTCCCTATCTTTTGATTTCTTTGGTCAATATTACTTCCATCCTCTTACTAAGCACTTACTTTCTCAAATTACCGGTACAGGGAAGTATCTTTTTATTGTATGCTGTAAGCCTTGTGTTCATCATCACCTCATTGTTTCTCGGTTTACTGATCTCCATTAAATCAGAATCACAGCAAACAGCTATGTTTATATCACTTATGGCAACTATGCTGCCCACTTTGTTACTGAGTGGATTCATGTTCCCAATCGAAAATATGCCATTGCCACTGCGGGTAATTTCGAACATTGTTCCGTCCAAATGGTTTTACATTATTGTCAAATCCATCATGATAAAAGGTTCAGGTTTTCAGACGATCTGGAAAGAAACTCTTATTTTATTTGGAATGGCTGTCGCCTTGTTGTTGATCAGTCTGCGAAATTTTAAAATCCGTCTGGCATGAGAACAATCCGCTTTTTACTCCAGAAAGAATTTCGTCAAATTTTCAGGAACAAGACTCTTCTTCGTTCTATTCTGATGATGCCTCTGGTGCAATTAATGGTTCTTCCATGGGCTGCAAATTACGAAGTAAAAAATATTTCCCTGGCCATCATTGACAATGATCATTCCATCGAATCCCAACGATTAATTTCAAAAATCAGCTCCTCCGGATATTTTATTTTATCGGGTTACACAGCCAGTTTCGCTGAAGGATACCGGCTGATCGAAGAAGACAAAGCGGATATTATTCTTGAGATTCCCTCACACTTCGAACGAAACCTTGTACGCGAAGGAAAACAAAAGCTATTCATCGCCGCAAATGCGATCAATGGACCAAAAGCGCTGGTAGGAAGTGGTTATTTAGGTGGAATAATTGCGGCTTACAATGCTGAAGTAAGAATGCAATGGATTGAGCCCGGCAGAGTAAATCCATTGCCGAATGTCGAGATTGTTTCATCCAATTGGTATAACCCGATGATGAATTACAAAATTTTTATGGTCCCCGGAATTCTTGTACTTCTCGTCACCATGGTAGGGAGTATGTTGTGTGCACTCAATATTGTAAAAGAAAAAGAAATAGGAACCATTGAACAAATTAATGTCACACCAATTAGCAAGGTTCATTTTATTCTTGGAAAACTAATCCCCTTCTGGATCCTTGGCATGTTTGTTTTCACAATGGGACTGATCATTGCCCGGGTACTTTACGGCATCAATCCGGTCGGAAATATCGGACTGCTATATGGCTTTCTGTCCATTTATTTATTGGCTGTATTGGGCCTTGGCCTCTTGATTTCCACCTATGCGACAACACAACAACAGGCAATGTCTTTATCTTTCTTCTTCATCATGATTTTCAATCTCCTCAGTGGACTTTTCACGCCAATTGAAAGCATGCCGGGTTGGGCACAGGTTATTGCAAGACTGAATCCCGTGAGTTATTTCATAGAAGTCATGCGAATGGTGGTGCTGAAGGGAAGTACTTTTCCAAACATTCTTCAGCATCTTCTGATCATTCTGATTTTTGCCATTCTTCTCAATACCTGGGCGGTTTTGAATTACCGCAAAACATCCTGACCGCGGCGGGAATCAGGCTTTGCTTTGAACAACCGAAACTTAGTAACTATCTAAAATCCGGTTTTCCGACCACAGGAATTCTCTATTTTTACTTTCAACAATTTTGCCATCAGGCAAAAGAAATCCAGGTTGAGGAATGTCGAAATTTTATATCCGGAAACTTTTATATCTCCTTCCTTCGGTTTTCTTATTGTCTTTTCTAGCCTTCCTGTTGATCCATCTTTGTCCGGGAGATCCCGTCGAAAGGATGTTGCAATCACCCGGAAATGAAGATGAGGCTTCTGCTTCTTCGATCATTCATGAAAATGAAAAAGTGTATTGGACTCACCGACTGGGTTTGGACCTCCCCTTGTTTTATTTCAGCATTCATTCGCTGGCTGAACCGGATACAATTTATAAGATCCGTTCCCCTAAAGGAGCGAAAAGCCCTGATAGCATTGCTACGTGAAAACGGGAACACGTCCGAAATTATGGACTACTATGTACTCTGGCAAAACAGTCTGCACTACCAAAACAATAATTCAATCCAACAGTCAGAAAGTTCCAGGCGAATACAGACGAGATTAAGTTCTCTGTTCATGCTTCAATCGATAGAAGAACAAGGCAAATTCCTGGAGAACCTGAGAACAGAAGCTGACACGGATTCAACTTTATCTTCTTCAATTTCCGGATTGATAGACAAATTGAAATTTGCAGAGTCTCATGCAATTCCTTCTCGCAAATGGATTCCTGTACTGAACTTTCATACGAAGAACCAGTTTCATTCTTTTCTTTTCGGTGATGCAAATGGCAACCATGGAATCATCCGCGGAGACTTCGGCATTTCCTATCGCACCAAACAACCTGTTGCTGCACTAATCGGTAGCAGGATTGGTTGGACATTATTTTTTACCCTCACATCTGTACTTCTGAGTTTTGTGATAAGCATTCCGGTTGCATTGAAATCGGCTTCTCGTCCGGGAAAAAGTTTCGACAGAAATTCTTCGATGTTTTTTACCATCCTCTATTCCCTTCCCGGATTCTGGCTTGCAACAATTCTGATGATGTTGTTTTGCAATCCGGATGTTTTCAACTGGCTTCCGGCGTCCGGAGTGAAACCTATTTCCGGTTTTTCATCGGAAAGCAATTTCATTCAACGTGTTGTATTAACACTCCCCTATCTCATCCTTCCAACGATTTGTTATACATACAGTTCATTTGCATTTGTCACTCGCAGTATCCGTGCGAATGCTATTGAAGTGTTGGAGCAAGACTATATCAGAACCGCAAGAGCAAAAGGTCTGGACGAAAAACATATTCTGTGGAAACACGTGTTCAGGAATTGTTTGCTTCCCATCATAACCATGTTCTCCAATGTATTTCCGTATGCAATTAGTGGTTCTGTGATTTTAGAAACAGTTTTTACATTACCGGGAATGGGACTAACGATTTATCAAAGTGTGGATTCCCTTGATTATCCGGTTATCCTGGCTGTATTTACGATTACCGGAATGATTACAATTCTTGGATTTTTTCTTACAGACATTGTTTACGCACGTGTAGATCCTCGTATTCATCTTGAAAAATAGACGGAAAATGGATATGACAAATCGGCTTTTCAAGAACATCCCCCGCGTTCCACGATTCGTGCTTTTTACTTTTCTCTTTGTTGCGATTCTGTCTCCTTTTCTCGCTAATGAGAAACCTTTACTTCTTATTCAATACGGACATTTTAGTTTTCCGGCATTTTCAAACAATGCCTATACTCAATTATATTCTGAAACAGGTGAATCAGAAAATATTCGTACCGACAATATAAACTGGACAGAAATAAAATCGGACTTTGTGCTCCGGGCTTTAATCCCTTACTCCGCGGGGAAATCAGACCTTGCAAATAGCAATTTCAAATCACCCTTTGGAAAACAATTTAAAGATACGAATGGAGAACTGTCAGAAATTCCCTTTCGCATGCGACATTTTTTGGGAACAGGAAATCTCGGGAATGATACGCTTGCAGGTTTGATTGAAGGAACGCGTGTATCGCTTATTATCGGAATTTGCTCAATGTTCATTGCATTATTCATTGGAGTTTTGCTTGGAATGCTCTCGGGATACTTTGGAAATCAATATTTCAAACTAAACCGTGCCGCATTTTTTATCATGCTGCTTCTACTCCTGCCGGCCTGGTATTATTGTTTTGAATTGCGTTTCACTTCAATTGAAAACAGTTTCCGGGACTCCATTGTGTTTGGGGTTCTGAACGTTTTATTCTCACTCGTGTTCAGTATTTTTTTTATTGCCGTTCCGGTTTGGATGATTTCAAAATTGAAACTTCCGGTTTTTCTTCAAGGATCCGTGAAAATTCCCGTGGATGCAATTGTGAACCGAATCATAGAACTTTTTCTTTCCATACCAAGAATTGTTGTACTGATCACATTCGCATTAATATTTCAACCATCGGTAGCATCTGTTGTGCTTATCATTGGTCTCACATCCTGGACGTCGATTGCTCGAATGGTAAGGGCAATAATTCTTTCACTGAGGGAATCCAATTATATTGATGCCGGCAGAGCAATCGGCATACCTACTCTTCGTTTGTTCCGAAAACACATACTTCCGGCAACGTATGCTCAGCTCAGAGTATTTACAATCTATGGTGTCGCATCAGCAATCCTGGCAGAAACGGGATTGTCTTTTTTAGGAATCGGTGTTCCTCCCGGCACAGTTACCTGGGGACAGCTTTTGTTCGAAGGCAAAGAAAATATCAGCGCTTGGTGGCTGATCCTGTTTCCGGGACTTTGCGTCTTTCTTTTACTGGCTTCACTCAACACATTGGCAGATTCTTTGGAAAAGAAATAAGTGCACCTCTAATAATCCTCAGATAAACACAAAAGGTGCAAAGAAGATGAATCCTCTTTGCACCTTTTGTGTTCGTACTTTACAATGCTTGTTTGAATCGCTTCGATTACATTTTTACAGTACGGAAGACATGTGTTTCTCCTTCGAAACGAATTTCGACGAAATAAATTCCGGGAGTAAACGTTTCTATTCCAATTTTCTTGCGGAACATGCCCTTTGAAGACTGTTGACTTTGATATACCTGGTCTCCGACAACATTTACTATTCGAATGTCAACTTGAGTCAGGGTGTTCGTAGTCAATACCACGTTCAACTCTTCGAGTGCGGGGTTCGGATAGAGTACCGGAAGATTGATATGTGAAGAATGTACCGGAGTATTTCCCTGGCATGAAATTGTTGAAACGATAATATCATCAAAATTTTCACAGCCATTTGCATCGGTGATCAACACAGAATAAGGTCCGGCCATACTCACTGAAATTTGTTGCGTAGTTTGCATATCCGACCAGAAGTAACTTGCAAATCCTGCACCTGCATCAAGAGTGATCACATCACCCAAACAAATTGTGGTGTCAGGACCAAGATCCACAACCGGAGTAGGAAAGTCGTAGCCAATTGTAACCGTCAGGAATGCAGGACACTCGTTATAATCAGAGACCTGCACAGTATAATCTCCTGCTCCTAAATTTGAAACTGCAGCAGTAGTCGCTCCGGTAGGTTGCCACAAATATGTATACGGTGCTGTTCCGCCACTACCAACAACTTCAGCACTTCCATCTTCACCATTCTGACAATGTGCATTCGTTGAAGAAACCAAAGTGGCTGTAATGCCGGAAGTATTTCCTACCAAACCGGAAACCGATTGAGAACAATTCGATTGATTATCTGTAACAACACAGGAATAAAATCCGGATGTAAGTGCCAAAGCATCAGAAGTTGTACTCACAGATGGTGTCCATGCGTATGAGAAATCTCCACTACCTCCAGTCACGGTGACAAGTGCAGTTCCATCTGTTGCATTACAGCTTGCAGGAGTTGTTTGCATTGATGCTGTAAATCCTGTTCCTCCGGCGATAGTCACCGAATCTCTTAGCGAACAATTATTATGATCGCGAACCTGAACGGTATACGTTCCTGCACCTAAATTACCAACTGAATCGGAAGCAGATGGAGGAACAGTATTCCACAAATATGTGTATGGTCCTGTACCGCCACTCACATCAACTGCGACTGCACCCGGTTGTCCGCTGCAGGATGCATCGTATCCTGTTGTCGTCGCTTGTAAAGCTGTTGGTTCTGTGATGGTGAAATATTGAGTCGTATGACAACCGGCAGCATTGGTAACCATTACCGAGTATGTACCCGGAAATAAATGTGTCAAACTTTGTGTAAGATATTCACCGGGCATCCATACATATTCAAAAGGGCCTGTTCCCGTAGGTGTCACAGTTGCACTTCCATTGTGTCCTCCTGCACAACTAACATTGGTGCTCGCACTTGCTACAGTGAGTTCAGAAACAGTGATACCATAGGAGAATGTTTGTACACCATTGGCAGGACATGCATCATCAAATACAGTCACTGTAAAATACCAGGGTTGCGGACGAACATCCGCAGCAGTTGGTGTCCAGCAGAAATGTCCAACCGGACGGCGACCCGGAGTTACGCTCCATGTTCCTCCTGAAATACCACTGTTCCAGGAAATGCCCAGTGAATCCGGCAGGTCTGTGTCAGCAGAAAATACATCGAAACAAACTGTTGACCCGAGACAGGCTTGAGTTGTATATACATTTGTACTATCAATTCCACTCATGAGTGGAAGTTCATTATTGCAAACAATAGTATAAATTTGAAGGTCTCGGATAACAGTTCCAATGAGGACGCCATTTCTGTATTCATAAATCTGCACGGCTACAACAGCAATTTCCGGATTGGTAGGATGCATAAAAATATCTCCACTTTGTGGGTCAATAGAAACAGCCGGTACAGATGTTATAGGATTTGTAACCGAATACCCTCCGAGATATTGAACCGGAAGATTGGCATCATTCAACGGAGCAACAAAAGAGTAAACCAAGGAATCACCATCGACATCTAATCCACCATGGTTGTAATAATTATTTTGTCCGATACATTCGAACGCGATCGGGATATTTGAAAAGACAGGTGAACTGTTTTCCGAAGTCAAATTATCAAGAGTTGCTTCGATAAACATTTGTTCATTCAATGGATCCACCAATGTTGTGATCGCAGCATTACGGCAACACTCACGTGTGCTGAAAACCCAGTCCGAGCATTGTGGTAAATTAACCGTTCCTCTGTATTCCCACTTTTGAATTCCGGGTTCTGTTCCGCCATTACACGTTGTGATTGCACCCGGACATACTCGTGATATTTCCTGGCCTGTCCCCGGGATTGGCATTAACGTCACAGAACTCGAAATTCCACAGGAGACGGATGTGTAAGTAATGGTGATGGATGTTTGTGCAGAAATTCCTACACAGTCTCTGTAAAAAGTATAGTTGAATTCATACTGACCATTTCCAAGAGAAACGTAAGTAAGATCGGCACCTGCCATGTGCGTTGCTTTGGTTGTTTGACTCTGCGCACAAATAAAAAGTATGCTCATCAAGAGTATCCTGGAAAAGGACAGAACTTTGTGTAAAGGTTTTGTTTTCATTTTTGTTATTTATTTATTGGTTAGGGGGGAGAGAATAGTTTAGTGCTTCCTTTTTCAGGAATAATTTTTTTAAAGAGTAGAATGGATTCTGCTTAAATCCGATACAATTCGAAATTAAAACAATTCCACCGCATATCAAATTGAAATTGAAACTTAAATTCGTTTTTGATCACGTTCCGGAGAAAACAATTTTCACCACTGAATTTGATGTATTCACCAAAAATGAAAATTCCTAAAACTGAAGATACATTTCGGGTTCGCGATTGAATGGCTCTAAATCGATCAGAAATGACGTTTTTCTAAAAAATTCCGGGATGAAAATTTGCACGTATCTCGAGAAGAAAAGGTTTACAGGGAGGGAAAATATTTTTTCATGTCATTCATTTGGTTCTAACGAGAATCAAACTCTGCCAACTCGTATGTTTCAAAAAGCAAAAATGCATTATAAAAAAGAACGTCTTGAAGTATAATATGGGGGCTTAAACCGCAGGCTTTTTACCGCAGGTTCGCAGAGGGGGGTTTGGATGATTACATAGTATGATTCTGATCAAAATGTGAATCAAAATAAATTTCTCATTAATAGTTTTCAATTGGTTTTCAGAAGGAGAATCAATCTCTGCGATCTCGCGGTTACAAAAGCAAAATGGACAGGCAGAAAAATCTAATCTAAAAAAACGTCTTGAAGTATAATTTGGGCTTAAACCGCAGAGCCTCAGAGTTTTTCGTATTCAAATCGTTTTCAGAAGGAGAATCAATCTCTGCGAACTCTGCGGTAAAAACTCTGCGATCTCTGCGGTTACAAAAAAAATCTGACAAAGGGAAAACAAAAAAATTTTCCCTAAATAATATTTAAATCGGGTGCCCGGAGGAAGAATCACTCCCTCCGAACCCGGCGAAAAAAACCCCGGGTCCCTGGGGGTACAAAAAAAAAAAAAATGAATACATAGTATGTTTCTGAACAAAGTGAAAAAAAAAAAAAAATAACCCCAAAAAAAAATTCCCGATATTATAGTCCATTTGCAATCCTCCGGATTCCATCTTTTAAAAGAACAACATTAAAATTCAAGAGCAGTCCGAGTTTATGATTCCCGAGTTTTACATAGGTTAGCGCTTGTGCAAAATGAACATCATTCAAGCCATCAACACATTTCACTTCAACGACAACTTTATCTTCAACCAACAAATCAATTCTATACCCGCAGTTTAATTTAACTTCTTCAAAAACTAAAGGCATTGCTTTTTCCTTTTCTACTTTCAATCCTTCTTTATTAAGTGGTAGAAAGGCCTTTAACGCCCAATTGCCGCAGAAATGATTTTTGCAGATATTTCATTTTCAGTCACAATATTCAATTTTAACTTCGTATTTATTTGACATTTTCATTTCTCTGCTCCCCATTATTGCGTCCTCAATGGGTTAAGCTTTATAAAAACTGCAGCTTAAAGAATCGTTCAAGACAATTCAAAATTAGAAAGAACAAACACTACTTATTCAAAGAGAAGAAAAAATACTCCTTCCTGAAGTTTTTTTAATGCAAATAAGAATAATTTTCAAACGAGTATATTGAAAGTAATCACTACAACTGTGAAAAATATACACAGCAATGCCACAAGAAAAATCGTGTCTGCCAGCGATTCGTATCGATTTGAAAAAATAATTTTCTTCGTTCGCATCGATAAAAAAGAAAGTATACTCGAAAGAATAAATAACAAAGCAGACAATGCCGTGAACTCATCGATAAGTGTTCTCTCGGAATAATTGCTTATTTTCAAGGAAGTAATTACAAGCAAACAAAACCCTAAAAGGTTAGAAGAAGTGTTCAGAATGTGAGAAGATTTATCGCTATCTGACATATTGTTTTTTCACAAAGATATGCTCTGTAATTCGGGAAAAATGAATGTTGAATGATGCGGATTATCACAATTCCATTTTCATTTCCTGTCGTACGAATTACACTGGAGATTTTAGAAAATAAAACGTATATTTGTTACTCTCATTCTCCCTTATGAAAAAACTCTCAATTGTCTCCATCCTGCTCCTGTCTGTCTCTTTCCTTTCCGCTCAGGAAAAAAGGACAAGCCTTCCTCCTTACAAACAAAATTCAAATTTTTATAGAGGCCGGGAAGAGGCTCAGAAGTTTTTCGAAAAGGAACAAGCTGAAAAAGCTCAATCGATTAACAAAAAAGATAAAGACGAAGCTTTCGAAGAACAGGAAGAATATTCTGAATTCAAACGCTGGGAAAATTTCTGGAAAGACAGAGTTTTACCGGATGGCAGCTATCCCTCCTCCTCATTCTTACAAGAGGAATTTGAAAAACGAAATCTCAATGCAAACAGATCCTCCGCCTCTTCATTCTCCGGCAACTGGACCTGTATATCTCAGACAAACTGTATAGGCGGATACGATGGAATGGGAAGAACAACCTGCACAGCCTTCGACCCATTTGATCCGAATGTATTTTATGTTGGCGCTCCCAATGGAGGAATTTGGAAAACGACAGACGGAGGATTAACATATGCTGCACTCGGCGATCAGCTTCCTTTTGTAAGTGCAGGTTCTATTGTGGTCGATTTTAATGACCCAAATATTCTGTATGTGTCGACCGGTGATGCTGTCGGTTGGTGGAACTATAGTATGGGAGTGTATAAATCAACGGATGGTGGTGCAACATGGAATCCAACACCACTTTCCTGGCAATTGAGCGGACAAATTGCAGTGTATAAATTACTGATGAACCCCGCCAACTCTTCAATGGTATATGCTGCGACAACAAATGGTTTGTATCGAACCATCAATGGAGGCAGTAACTGGACCAAGGTCATTAATGCTGCAGTGAATGACATAGAAATTAAACCCGGTGATCCATCCGTCATCTTTGCAAGTACAGACGATTACTGGGGATCAAGTGAAGTATTTGAATCTCCTGATTCGGGAGCAACGTGGAACCAGGTCTCCTCTTTTTCACTTGCACAAAACTCAATAAAAATTGCCGTCACTCCTGCTGACCCGAATTTCCTTGCTGCATTTACAAGTCAGGGAATGTCACTGTACGTTTCGACAAGCAGTGTCGTGAGTTTTAGTTTACGTCAAACGAATTTACCGGGGATGGCATCCTTCTTTGTGTCCTCTCTCAATCAGAATATAATGTATTGCAGAGGAGTTGTTGTACAACAATCAACAGATGGCGGAATGACCTGGAATCAAATTACAGATTGGTGGAATTCCGGTGCTTATCCTGAAATACATGCCGACCTCCACAACATTTGCTGGAATCCGCTTCGTCCGAATGATTTGTACTTCAGCAACGATGGCGGAATTTATCGGTACCATGAAAACAACCAGGTGTGGACAGAGCTTTCCGACAATCTTGTGATTACACAATTTTATTCCTTAGCCACTTCGCAAACAGATCCTTATTTTCTGATTGGAGGAACACAGGATAACGGAGGGCGTAAACGTGTTGCACAAAATTCCTGGGCGAGCACAAATGGAGGCGATGCAATGGTCACTGCGATTGATGAAAATAATGATCAGGTGATCTACACTACTTATGTGAACGGACAACTCTATCGTTCCCGAGACAGATGGTCAAATGATCAATACCATGAAATCACACCGACAGACAGCACGGGAAATCATGTGAGTGGAAACTGGGTTACACCGTATCTTTTAAACCCGCAAAACAACAATTCCATTTATGCAGGATATCATGATGTTTACAAATCCACCAATCAGGGTGATTCATGGATCCCGTTAAATTTGACTCTTCAAAATTCCAGTGGTATCAATACATTGGAGGTGGCTCCATCAGATACAAATGTTATTTATGCAAGTCAGGCGAATTACTTTTATTATAGCTACGATCACGGTCAAAACTGGAACAACACAGCATTGGGAGGAACAGAAACGATTTCATCGATTGCGATTGATCCGACAAATCCGATGCATGTGTGGATTACCCGTCAGGGATTTGCCAATCATGTTTACAAAAGCATCAACGGCGGACAAAGTTTTCAAAATATCACAGGTGGATTGCCTAACGTTCCCGCGAATGCAAGTTTCTATGAACCGAACAGTGCGAATGGAATTTATGTCGGTACCGATATTGGAGTATTTTATCTGAATGATTCCCTTCCCGATTGGATTTCTTTCAGTCAGGATTTACCCGCTGTACAAGTGACTGATTTTGCTCTCTACCGTGCAACGAACAAACTCCGAATTTCTACATACGGGCGGGGAATATGGGAATCGGATATGTATTCTATTTTGAATGGAATTACAGTACCTGCTAAAACGACGGGGTTCAGCATTTATCCGAATCCAAATGAAGGAGTCTTCACTATTGACTACCCCTCTAATGGTAATGTTGATGGAACTTTTGAAATTCTCGATGTGATGGGTCATCTTGTTGGTTCCTTCACATTACCTGCAGCAGAGAATAAGCTCACAATCACAACCGGAAAAATTTCAACCGGAGTTTATCTTTACCGAGGGCGAATTGACGCTACAATTCAGTTTTGGGGAAAGATTGTGATTCAGTGATCTCGCAAATTCATTACAATTGTCAACATTCATCAGAATTCAAAAGTATTCACGCTCTACTTAATAGGATAATTCCAAATTCCCATTACCTTCGCGCCCACATTTTCCAAACAACTAAATCACGAACATCATGGTAGTAAAAGACAGCATCGGAAACAATTTGGTTAATGGAGATACAGTCATTCTGACAAGAAGTTTGAAACCAAAAGGTTCGAACATCACTCTCAAACAAGGAACAACCATCCGTAATATTATTCTAAGAGAAAACATTGAAGAAATTGATTGCAAAGTCAACGGATCGAGTATTGTGCTGAGAACGGAGTTTTTGAAAAAAGCTTAGTTTGAGTTATGAATTATGAGTTATGAGTTATGAGTTATGAGTTATGAGTTATGAGTTATGAGTTTATCTCAAAATAATTAGTGCTCAGCAATTAAACAAATTTATTCTACTGTAGTCAAATATTTTACTCTGCATTGTTATTCCTTTATTAAAATTTCTAATTCAATATTCGCACTCTCCCCACTCATAACTCTAAACTCATAACTCATAACTTATTTCCTAGCCACCAGATCACCACCGCATTTGCGACCAGAATAATCAAAAAGGAAACGAGTAGCAGCTTGCGTGTATTTTTTTCTGCAAGCCAGAGTGAATAAAGTGTTTTTATAAAATTATTTGAAGTAGTGGTTTTGATAATAAAAGCAGTCATTGCAATGTTAGTGACCGCGAATTTTCCCTGGACGAGGTTCATCACATACGAATCCACATCTGCGAAACCTGCAATGAAGGAAAGCAGATTCAGTCCTTTTTCTCCATAGTGGGATTCTGAATAATTCAACAGATACATAAAGAGAATGTAAAAAAGTGCAAAACCCATTGCGACCCGAAATTCCAGTGGATTTTTTTGTGCGAACATTAGATTTGATGAGGAAGCTACGGCAGATTTTTTACTCCGGTAAACAACAAAGCCACACAACAGAGTTACCAGGAGCAGCAATCCGGCATAAGGCAACAGGATTAATGCCAATTCTGTATTAAAAATAAATACAATCAGAAAAATACGAATGTACATCACGGAAGTAGCGAAAATTATACCGGCAGCATATTCATTCGGACTCGCAAGTTTGTCATGACTTTTACGGGAAAGGATCAGCGAAACAGCAGTGCTGCTATAGAGTCCACCGAGAATCCCTGTTAGCACAATTCCTGATTTCGGAAAAACAAATTTCTGTAGGAGATAGCTGAAATAAGAAATCCCTGAAACCACTACAATTGCCAGCCACATTTTATATGGAGAAAGCGGAATGAAGGAAAGCACCGGTTCGTCCGACAGATTGGGAAGAATTATTCCTGCAATCAGAATAAATTTTGCAAGCGTTATAAATTCATCTTTGCCGAATTTCTTAGATACATTGATAAACTCCTCTTTCATCTCCGTAAAAATTAAAACCGTCACCACTATTAACAAAGCCAGCCATTGAGGCTGAGTGATGACAAGAGGAGCTAAACAATACGTGATGAGTGCAGAGAGAATGGATGTAAGTCCGTACTTTTTTCGTTGTGTTATTTTGTGATTATAAAAAATCGCCAGGAAAATAGAAACTACCAGTCCACCTCCGAGAAATAAAATTTTCCGCTCCGGGTCAAGTGTAAACAAAATAAAACCCAGGATGCCAACAAACGTGAAGGTCCTGTCGGTCCCGAACAACTGATCCGCCGGCTCCTCCTGATCGAGATGATGACGTCTTTGCTCCAGTCCGATGATGAATGACAAAGCAAGAACGATCAGGAAGTCGAAAAAAAGGTAGGTGTGATCGGAAAAAGTAAACATGGTCAATCAGATAAATAATAACCTGATAATGTATGGTTGATTATGCAATTTTGAATAAAGGTCGTCTAATTTGCGATACCAGGAAATGATATAAGTCTTTTAGCGGATTCCTTCTGAGCCAATTATCATTGCGGATAAAACTTTCCCGGCTGGGGTCAGGTATCCAGGAATGAGGATTTTGGGAAATGGGCTTGAGTCCTAGGACAGTTGAAAGGGCTATTGCGATTCTAAATGAAATAAATTAGAATCGCTTAAAATGGGAGCTAAAAATATCTTCTTCTTAAGTCGACGTATTAGCGAAGACTCCAAAGCCTGTAAACTAAGTTATAAAAACCTCATTCTTTAAACACTGTAATGTAAAGTTTATTGAAGTTGGAGTTATTAATACTCTATTTCTGAAATGTCATCTATTTCTATTTTGGCTTGTCCTCCATCATCTTTAAGAATCAAGGCCCCGGCTTTTCTAAATTCAATTTTATCCCCTTTTTTTATATCATACCCTTTACTATATCCAATGATAGCCCCGGAGGTAACCTCTCCGCTTTTCTCAGTAATGGTTACATATTCTCCTGTGCCGTTCTTACTACTAAGCAGAGCTCCAAAAAGGGACCGTTGTTCTAATGTGATTTTACTCATGTTATCCGTTTTATAATAAATAGTTAGAAATAATTATTTTCCGGGACTCTGTAAAAAACTCCTTTAGGTTTCTTCTGTAATCAGTATAGGCCTACCTATCCTCTGGCTTTTTATCCTCCCCTGCTTTATGTAGGTCCTAACGGTTTGTGGCGTTACCCGGAGAGCCTTAGCTACCTCCGGTATCCTGTAAAACTTAATACCCTCTATAACCGTAGCCATGTCTGTTACTTTTTATTGCCATTCATTATTAATAAGGCCCCTGCTATTGCCATTAATCCAAAATATAAGGGGAGGGCTGAGGTATATCCTCCTCCTCCTCCTTTATCATAGTTGTAATCTACGGCCCCAGTCCAAACGGTTTGTAAATGATAATAGTTCTGTATCCCTATCTCAGGATAGTAACGGATAAATAGTTGTTGTAAAAAAAAGAACACACTCATTACTGGGGGTATCAATAAAACTACGCCTAAAATAATCTGGAGTTTATTTATTTGTTTGTTTTCCATATTGATTACTTTTTAGGAATCGGTTTTACTTTACCGTTTTTCTTTTCATACCGGGCTACCGTCTCCTCCAGGGCTGTATTAATTACATCCTTAATCATTACCCTGTCCCAGTAGTTTTGGTTTACTATGTAAACATTGTTTATTTAATTTTTATCAATATTGGGATATAGCCATGCGTAGAAAAAATAAATAACTATAAAAAGAAATCCTGTAAATACTAACCAGGCAAACATGCTATCCTCCCCATCAAATAAAGTAGCGGATGGTATTGAGGCGAATACTCCACTAACAATTAACCTACCGTACCAGGGCTTTAAGAATTTTAAATCTTTCTGTAGTTTTTCTTTCATCGCTATTTTATTTTATATCCTCGTTTTAATATCTCCCTACAGAGAGAGAGGTAATCCTCCGCTCCATAGCTCTTGGCCTGGTAGCTAAATATGTCCTCTCCCTGAGTAGGGGCCCTCCGCTCAGGCTACATTGTCTCTAATCTTAGTTATAAAAACCTCATTCTTTAAACACTGTAATGTAAAGTTTATTGAAGTTGAGGCTATTTTTCCTTTTATTGACCCTGCATCCCAAGCTCATCACCACCCAAATGGAATAAGTAATAAAGTATTGTTGTTAAGACAAAAAAGGTAAGAATTACCCATTTAATATATTTTTCATCCTTTGTATTCTCTAAGTTCATTGATATTTTTATCGTAGCCAGTAATAGACCTATAACTATAAGCCCCCCTAAAATTTGTTTCATTTGTTTCTGCTTTAAAATTTCGGTTTCAGAGTT
Organism: Bacteroidota bacterium; assembly: GCA_016720655.1. Lineage (GTDB taxonomy): Bacteria > Bacteroidota > Bacteroidia > AKYH767-A > 2013-40CM-41-45 > JADKJP01. The sequence goes on along the minus strand of JADKKE010000032.1, from coordinate 143,636 downwards.
CCAGAATAACCACACCAACTTTCCGAAATTATTATTGTCTTTCTTTTCCTTTGCTTACTTATATTTATTTTACTATAAACTACTTTTATGGTTTGGAATTCTTTGCTTAAATATACTAATCAATTTCAAAAGTGATCAAATTTTTTGAAGGTTATTAAGATTCCTGGAATTGTGTCAACTTGAAAAACTACTCTATCCTTAAAGATTTTGGTTATTATGGTATATTTATCCCTTATAAGACCTCCGCCCAATTAATGACCTTCTTTATATGACCACCAAAGAAATCGCTCATAATACAATTTCTGCCCTTGTAGAACGCTTTGAGGAACAATATTCATCCTATAAAAATTCAGACTATAATGAGACTTTAACGCGGAGGGATTTCATTGATCCTTTTTTCAAGGCTCTGGGTTGGGACATAGATAATCAACAAGGATTTGCGGAGGCATACCGGGAAGTAATTCATGAAGACCGGGTAAAGGTTGGGGACAAACTCAAAGCCCCGGATTATTCATTCAGGTTGTCCGGAGGTAAAAGGCTGTTTTTTGTAGAAGCGAAAAAACCCAGTGTTTTTGTTAAGGATGAAATTGTACCCGCTTACCAAGTGCGGAGGTACGGATGGAGCGCAAAACTACCTGTGAGTATCATTACCGATTTCGAGGAGTTTGCTTTGTACGATTGTACCACCAAACCAAACCCAACGGACAAAGCCCAGCTCGTATAAAGTACCTCACATTCCGGGATTACCTAAAGGAATTTGATTTTCTCTGGGATACATTCTCGAAAGAAAGAGTTTTGAAGGGGAGCTTTGATACCTTCATTAAAAGCGATACCCATAAAAAAGGAACTGCAACCGTTGACAAAGAATTTCTTCAATCCCTCGACAATTGGAGAACCTATTTAGCTACAAGCATAAGTTGGAATAACAAGGAGCTTGATGAAGATGAAATCAATTTCGTGGTTCAACAAACCATTGACCGGATTATCTTCCTCCGCATTGCAGAAGATCGAAGGATTGAACCCTATGGAAATTTAAAGTTGTCCATTAGGCAAGGGGACTATTATAAAAACCTTTTGATCTCTTTGTCCGGGCAGATGAAAAATACAATTCCGGGCTTTTCGATTTCAAAAAAGACAAGCTCTCGAAAAACTTACAGTAGATAATAAGGTCATCAAAAATATTGTAAGTGAACTTTACTATCCTGAAAGCCCTTATGAATTTTCAGTTCTCTCCGTTGAAATCCTGGGAAGTGCTTACGAACAATTCTTAGGAAAGCAAATCAAAATTGACAAAGCCCACCGGGCGAAAATTGAAGAAAAACCGGAAGTAAGAAAATCGGGCGGAGTTTATTACACTCCTCAATATATCGTTGAATACATTGTAAAAATACCGTTGGGAAGTTGATTGAAGGAAAGAAACCAAATGAAATTGAAAATAAAAATCCTTGATCCTGCTTGTGGTTCCGGGAGCTTTTTAATTGGTGCTTATCAATACTTACTTGACTACCACAAAGACTATTATAGCAGCTCTGGAAAACTGAATAAAAACAGAAAGGACAGTCCACTAACACTGGAAGGAAATCTAACAACAAGTGAAAAGAAAAAAATCCTACTAAACAATATTTTCGGCGTTGACATTGATGTGAACGCAGTAGAGGTTACAAAATTAAGTTTGCTCTTAAAGTGTATGGAAGGAGAAACTGAGGCAAGTATTGCAAATCAAATGAAGTTGTTTCATGAAAGGGTACTGCCAACTTTAGACAGCAATATTAAGGATGGAAATAGTTTGATTGACACTGATTTTTATTCCAACCAACTTGATTTTGGTGAGGAGAAAAAAATAAAACCATTCAATTGGAAAAACAACTTTCCCGTAGTATTCAAGGAACAAGGATTTGATTGTGTAATTGGGAACCCTCCCTATTTAGGGGAAGGGAATGGAAAGAAGAAAATGGAAATGTCTATGACTACTTCATGAGTAAATACAAAGTTGCCGAATATCAATTTGATATTTACGCATTGTTTTGGGAAGCAGGAATTAAATTGTTGAAACCAAATGGAGAAATTGGTTTCATCACACCTAATACATGGCTGAATAATCAGAGTAATAAAAACTTCGGCAATTTATTCTCAACAATACAAACGTTTCTAAAATTGTTGACTATTCAAAAATCAAAGTCTTTGACCAAGCTACAGTTTTACCAATCATCACAATTCTTGAAAATAAAACTAACAAGAAAAGTAAAACCGAAATTTTTGAACCAACTGGAAATGGATATGTACTGACCCAATCGGTAAACCAAGAAATTTGGAATGATGGAGATTTAAGTATTTTCAATATCAATTTAAGTCAAAGTGATTTGACACTAAGACATAAGATTGAAGAAAACACAGAGCCGCTTGAAAAGTTAGCATTGGTAAAAAGGGGAATTCAGCTTTATGAAACAGGCAAAGGAATTCCAAAGCAAAAAGCCAGTGATGCAAAAGAGAAAATTTATGAATCTTCAAAAAAAATTGATGACACTTACATTAAATTTTTAGAAGGAAAAGACATCTTTCCTTATTTCCACATTTGGAAAAGTCGATGGATTAAATACGGAGAAAATCTGGCTGCTAGGCGGGACCCGATTTTATTTGAAGGTGAAAGATTTGCTGTGAGAAGAATAGTAGGCGATACTTTAATGGCGACTTACTTTTCTGAAAAAATTGGAATCAGCCAACTACTTCACATTGTAAAACCCTTTTGAACTAACAAACACAAAATTTCTTTTAGGATTAGTGAACTCAAAACTTTTAGCATACTATTTTAGAAAGAAATATAACCGACAAGACAAAACATTTCCAGAAATTAGAATTTACGAATGGGCATCATTACCAATCAAGAAAGTTGAAAAAAACAAAACAAAAAGTTGAAAATCGAAATCGAGAAATTGGTGAAACCAACTTTTGCAACTCAATGAACAAAAAATTGACACGAAACTTGCTTCAAGAGTTTCAGCACTTCAGGCAAAATCGATTTTAGTGAAACCTAGATCAATCAAATTGTATATGAACTTTACAATCTGAATAAAAGAAGAAATTGAACTGATCGAAAATAGCAAGTAAAAATGGGCAGATATTCTACAGGTGCAACCACAACAGACGCAAGCCTAAGACTTTCAATAAAATTCCTGAAAGAACATGGCTATTTAGAAAATGATTCATTCCGAGGAGGAACTGTAAATTATGATGTTGGCGGAACACCTTCCGGAAGTATTTCAATTTCCGTTAGTACCGAAAATGACCCCTACGTAGAATTGAGATATACGATTACAGACAATTGGAGTGGGGAGAAAACCGAAAGAGATTACAGAGTTGATCTGGAAAGAGTACCTTCTAATCTTGGTAAAGGATTTCGGTATTATTTTAATTGTCCTACCACCGGGCGGAGGTGTACAATTTTATATCAGGCTTATGGTAGTCACTTTTTCAAATCCCGGGAAGCCTACCAAAACCGTTTATACTACCCTTCCCAACTTGAAAGCAAACGATTCCGGGGAATCAGAATGTTTGAGGTAGAAAGAATTCTTATGGCGCTTTACAGTAAAAGAAGAAAGCACACCTACAAAGGGCGAAAAACAAAAATCACTCACAAAATTGAATGGTTAGAAAAACGCTTTGAAAGAAGTTCTGCCTTGGGGTGGATTGCTTTGGAGGGGATGCTCAAGGGAAAATTGAAAATATAATGTGATCTCAAGCGAAAGAAAATTGAGTCTTTATAGTTAAAAGAATGCAAATTTATATTGATAATATCAGTGTATAAATAGGCTAGCTGCTATAAATTTTCATTTATCAATTTTGCACTGTTAACCAATAAATCCTATTAGTTTATAAATTAGAAATTGAGTTCTTAAAATAAATTATCACAATACAATTGCTAGATTCTATTCATTATTGTTAATAAATCGTTTTTGCTGTTCATAAATTACACTTTTATAGTCATCAAAATCTTTGAATTAAAATTTACATTTGGTCAGCAGGAACAACAACAAATCGAATGTTATTGATAACCAGGCATTTACGCACATTGACATGCGTTCTATTTTCTTATACCTTTGTTATACATGAAAAATAATAGCTCGGATTCAAACTCCCGTAATATACCTTTTTAAAAAAGGAAGCCGAAGTGACCAATGAGCCTACCTTGAACAAATTAACTGTTCGTGAAAATGGAGAGCATTGGTATTAATTACGATGAAGCGATAAAAACTTTGGCCGATTTAAAGGACTCTGAAATATTTGATAATTCAGGACCAGACCATGGGACCATTGTAATGTCAAATATTTTTAGAACTGCAACAGATCATATTAGAATTTTCGCAGGGAATTTGAATGGTATGGTTTCTAAGGATGAATATCTCAAGGAACTTGAAAATTATTTGAGCAAAGGGAATAAACTATCACTGATTCTAGAAAAAACTCCCTATAGGGATTCAAAAAAAACTACTGCAATTGATATTATTGAAAAATATCAAAAAAAATTTCCAAATAAAATCTCTATAACTTGTTTGAATAAAAATAACCCATTTCTTAATTTAGGTATTCATTTTACAGTTGGTGATGATAGGATGTATCGCTTTGAAACCGATGTAACCAAATTCACTGCTAGGTGTTCTATTTAATGATTCTGCATTCGCAATTAATTTATTAAAATTTTTGATACTTTAGAGGCTTCGGGAAAAACGTTTTTCTGCATAATTAATTTAACTTTTATTCATGGTGGTTGAAGAGTCATTCTCCTATATCATTTTCATCCAATTTTTGAATTTTTCTTAACGTTTTATACTGCATATTTAATTTCTGATGATTTAAAGAAGTTATTAGACAAAAATTTTTTGATTTAATAAAGACTAAATTCATCGATATAATTAGAAGTAATAAACTCTAACCATTGTTATCTCGATGAAACCATAAAAGCTATAAATGAAAAATCCCACTAAAGAACAATCCGATGCCAAGAGTAATGAAATTGAAGTAGGGTTTCAACAAAACAAAAGGAAAAACTATCAGAATTAGAAACGTTAAGGAAATCCATTGACGACCATTTTTCCGAAAATAAAGATAGTCAAGTAATCGCAGACCTTTCTATCACAAAAAACTTGAAACCTTTTTTTCTTGTTCTACTCACTTTCACCGCTTTTTCATGTTAATTATTTGTGATTTGTGAGTTTCTCTAGTTTCAATCAAGTCTTTGAATGCAGGAATAGTGGTTTTTAATTCCGCAGCGATGGTATTTAACAATTGCCAGTAGTTATTCCTGCAATCCGCAAAAGACCATTGCAAGTCAAGCACCCGTTGGTCTTTTTTTTTTTTTTATTTTTTTGGGTTTTGATGTTACTATTGGTTATGGATGTATAAAAATATTTGCCAACTCTCTCTCTGCAATTACTTTAGTGTGATATTAGCTGCTATACCACTCTTGATCCTTGTATTCACGTCCATTACTGTTTCACCTGAAACGATTAGTTCGATTTGTGAGCAAATCAAACGTGGGTTTAAGCTAAAATTCATTTAATTGAGGACAACATTAGTAACTTCAATGAAAGACAAAGCTGTTGATGTAGCTTATAAGCAACTTAAAGAAGCACAAGAAAATTACTGGAAAAAAACAACCTTAAATTAAAAGTGCTTCTTACTTTTTTCTCAGACGGCCTAAACTTAAATATAGCTTCTTTTTTGTCCCCTATACTGCCCCCAAAATAAAAAAAGACCTTGTAAGTGTTTAATTTACAAAGTCTTATCTGCATTTCCAGTACCCGGGAAGGGAATCGAACCCCCACGAGGTTGCCCTCGGCAGATTTTGAGTCTGCTGCGTCTACCAATTCCGCCACCCGGGCATTTTTTTAGTTCAAGGTTTAAAGTTTAATGTTCAAGGTTTCGGCCAAAAACCGCAGAATTTGAAAGAATAAAATCTTTTAATAATGCGATCGCCAACTCAGAACATTGAACCCGGAACCCGGAACCCTTTTCATTGATAGGCTGCGAAAATAAGGAATTATTCACAAGGCACACAAAAAGATCGAATTTTCGCAAAAAATAAGGTGGGTTTATGCTGAAAAAGAGGGGATTTGCTTGCCTGTTACGGCCAATTTTCGTTTCTTTGCAGCCCCTGAAAATTCAGGAAAACAGACCCCACTATGGAGCGCAACGTGAAACTGTTCTCAGGAACAGCCACCCATTATCTCGCGGAAAGAATTGCCCTCGGCTACGGCTTACCTCTGGGCGAAGTGAATGTTGCCCGTTTTAGCGACGGCGAATTCTCTCCTTCTTTTGACGAATCGGTACGTGGTTGTGATGTGTTTATCATCCAGTCGACTTTCGCTCCTTCTGACAATCTGCTTGAACTATTATTACTCATCGATGCAGCGAAACGAGCATCGGCGCATTATATCACAGCGGTTATCCCCTACTTCGGTTTCGCCCGCTCGGATCGTAAAGACAAACCAAGAGTTGCCATTGCATCTAAACTTGTTGCAAATCTTCTCAGTGCTGCCGGAGTTACTCGCGTTATCACAATGGATCTCCACGCACCGCAGATTCAGGGTTTCTTCGACATCCCGGTGGATCACCTTGAACCTTCTTCCCTCTTCGTTCCTTATATCGAATCACTTCAATTGCCTAACCTCACCATTGCTGCTCCGGATATGGGTGGCGTGAACAGAGCGCGTGGCTATGCGAAATACTTCAATGCTGAAATGGTTATCTGCGATAAACATCGCAAGAAAGCCAACGAAATTGAAACGATGACAGTCATCGGAGATGTTGAAGGACGCGATATCATTCTCGTTGACGACATCTGCGATACGGCAGGCACTCTTACGAAAGCAGCGGAAATGCTTTTCGACAAAGGCGCCAGCAGTGTCCGTGCATTCTGTACTCATCCTGTGTTGAGCGGAAAAGCATACGAACGTATCAAGAATTCAAGACTCACAGAATTAGTTGTGACCGACACAATTCCTCTCAAAGAAGAATGTGATAAAATAAAAGTCATCTCAACTGCAGAACTCTTTTCGAGGATTATTCGACGAGTGTATGTGTATGAGTCGATAAGTCAGCTATTCTTGGTATAGGGGGACGAGGGTCGGGGGACGGGGGACGATGCCGCCCTACCTACGAGGGACAGGGACAGGGGACGAGGGACGATGCCGCGCTACCTAATACTTTATACTTTATACTTAATACCAACATCTCATTAAATACAAACCGAATCATTCATTAACCCATTAATCAAATAAATACCAACAAAAATGAAATCAATCGAAATTATCGGAACAAAGAGAGCAGCTCAAACTAAGCAGGAGACGAAGAAACTGCGGGCAGAGGGTATGGTTCCGTGTGTACTGTACGGTGGAAAAGAACAATACCACTTCAGCACACCGGCCATGAATTTAAAAGGCCTGGTGTACACACCGGACGTATTCGCTGTTGATTTAAACATTGATGGCACGCACCACAAAGCCATCATGAAAGAAATTCAGTTTCATGCAGTATCTGATGCTATCCAACACATCGACTTCCTTGAAATGGGAGACGAGAAAAAAGTAGTGATCTCCATCCCTGTAAAAGTTTCCGGAACAGCTCCGGGGGTTCGTGCAGGTGGACAGCTCATTCACAAACTTCGCCGTTTGAAAATCTCTGCATTGCCGAAACATCTTCCGGACAATGTGGAAATTAAAATTGGCACTCTTGAAATTGGCGACAGTATTCGTGTTCGTGACATGAAACTCGAAGGCGTTGAATTCCTTGATAGTCCGTCGAACGTAATCACTGCAGTACGTACAACCCGTGCTGTTGTTGCTGAAGCTCCTGTTGCTGTTGCAACGACTGCTGTGGCAACTCCGGCAGCTGCTGCCGCTCCTGCAAAGGACGACAAGAAGAAAGACGACAAGAAGAAGTAATTTTTTGTCTGTATTTACAAGCCCCCTTTCTGTATGGAGAGGGGGCTTTTGTTTTTATAAGGTTAGTGGTTGGTGGTTAGTGGTTAGTGGGTGGTATGCGATTGCTTTTTAAAGGAGATTGTTCTATTTTCTAATTTCTGATTTTCTGAATTGTCTTTTTTGAAAAATTTATTAAATTTGAATACACCTTAAAAATTTCTTCTCATGAAAAAGAACTTAAGCTTTCTGTTTCTGAATATCATTTGTTTCTTCTTTACCTCTGCACAGAGTGGATTTAATGGGACTTTTAATGGAGTAGTGAATGATGTGAATGCAGTTTTAATAATTACTACAACAAATAATCTGGTCAGCGGAGAATACCAGGAAGGTCAGGATAAACTTAGTTTGCAGGGACAGGTGCTGAACAACGAAGCAAGCGGAGAAATGATTGACCCGGCCAGTGGAACTGCCATGTCTACTTTTTATTTCCTGTTGAATGGAAATACACTGAATGCCAGATTTTCTGTTTTCGGACTTGTAGATGTAGATGCAGCATTTACAAGAAGTACAGTAAATAACAATACGCAAACTCAAAGCGTACCAACGAAAACAAATCCTGTTTCAAATCCTTCAACTACAAATTCTGATGCAAACCTTGATCCTGCATTGTTCGGAACATGGATGAGAGAGATAATTACAAATTCGGGAAGCGGATCAACTTATTCAGGAATGACTGCGGTCCGCTATCAAACGTATAATCCGGATGGTACATACACGCTGGAATCTGCCTCCGCAGGTGGCGGAGGCGATTGGTCCTTCTCCTCCGTCGGAAGAACATTACAAGAGCAGGGCGTGTGGATGATCAAGGACGGACTCATTCATGTTAAACCTGAAAACGCCACAGAATATTATTCAATGCTCAAACATTTTTTTAATGATGGTAATCTGGTTTATAAAAAAACGGATGGAACTTATTTGATCTACCACAAGTAACCGGATCTTCACAGATTGGGATCAAATTTTCACATTTTGTGTCTCATTATTCTAAATGCTGAATGTTTCAATCCACACAAACCGTTTGGAACAATCAAATTATTGTAAAATTTCTATCGGATATTTTCGATTTATTGAACAACTATTTTACCAGTAAAATGTTGTTTGTCATCCGAAAGGGAAATTGTATAAACACCGGAAGAGTATTCGCTTAAATCAAATGTATTTATTGTTGTAGAGTATTCAACAATTTCTTCATTCAGACACTTACCCAAACAATCATAAAGTCTGATTCTAACATTTTTAGTATTATTGAATGACAAGGGCAATTGAAAATTAAGAATCCCTTTGGTCGGATTTGGAAAAATTTTAAATGTATTTTTGGATTGAATAGTATTAATGCCAATAGCTAACCCACCGTTATTGTACGTTTTCCAAACTTCAAAAGTTAGTGCCTGATTATCTACGATCAACATAAAACCAACACTATCATTAATCATTCGAAAATGCCCGCCGCCGTGCATATTGTGGGGAATTATCAAAGAATCCCAAGTCACTCCACTATCAAAGGAGGAATAGTAAATTATGTAAGTACTTCCATCACCACCTGTTTTATAAGCATGATTTTCAGTCACAAAATCCAGTCCTCTCTTCGTTGAATCAATTGGTAACCGAACCCAAGTCAAACCTGCATCAGTAGTTTTGTAAGGATAACCAGAACTTGTTTTAATGAATGCAATATTTTCGTTATGAAAATTCGCTGGTAAAATAAATTGCTCAGCAGAATCAATCACTATTGGATGAAATGTTAAACCGGCGTTGGTTGTTCTTAGAATAACAGCAATTTCATTCGTACCAGAATTAACAGGAATCATTACCAACCATTTTAAACTATCAAAAAAACACAAATAAGCGGATGAAAGATCGTAGCCTGAAATAGTACGGAGAAAAGTAAGGCTGTCGTCAGAATACCGAAGCAATGAATCACCCAGAAACCCAAATCCCAGATTACCGTTGACAAAACCAAATCGTGAAGGAATTGAATAGGGTATTGATTGCCATGTTAAACCTCCATTCACTGTTTTCTTGGAGCCTAAATATGGATAGCAATTGTCCTGAACAAACATGGTATCAAGACTGGCCATTTTGAAATTGTATAAATATCCATGGTCTCCGCAACCTGCAATGTGTTGCATGCTCTGAAAAGAATTTCGAGTTCGGTTGATATAATAATAGGCTGTGGTTGTGGATGAACAATCTTCACGACTATTACTTATCATTACACTTGAGGTGTCTAAAAAAGAAAACGTCTGAGGATCCGGGTAATAACAACCCTGATCCATATTTTCAGAATAAATTTCAAACCATTGACAAAATACTGAATGAGAAGAAAGAAAAGTAAAAAACAAGACGATCAGAAATTTTTTCATCGCATTAATTTTAGAAATAATCAGACGAGAACAATTGTCACTGTTAAAGATATACAAATAAAATGTCTATGACTAGTGTAAAAAATGGGCATTAACATCAATAAAATCCATAGAACCAACCCCTGACTGAAATTTTTTATCAATAAACAAACACCGTCATGCATTTTCCTTTTTTTTTCGAATGGAAAAAATTCGAGAAATAGTTTAAAAAGCTAAAAAAAACAACTTTACTGTTTCCCCCATAAAAATATCCATCTCCATTCCTATCTTCGCAAACATGAGCAAATTCCTTATCGCCGGGCTGGGAAACATCGGAGAAGAATACGAGTTTACACGGCATAATATTGGTTTTGAAGTTGCGAATGCGTTGGCTCTGGCTTTGACAAAAGAAACCGGAGTCACTGCTTCCAAACTTTTTCATACAGATAGACTAGCAAGTATTCACGAAACGCGATTCAAAGGAAAATCATTGGTGATTATCAAGCCAACTACTTATATGAATCTGAGCGGAAAAGCAATCAATTACTGGTTGCAGACTGAAAAAATTCCGGTTTCGAATTTACTGGTGATTACAGATGATCTGGCTCTTCCATTCGGCACCTTGAGAATGAAAAAGAAAGGGAGTGATGGAGGGCACAATGGCTTGAACGATATTCTTGAAACATTAGGGACCAGTGAATTTGCCCGACTACGTTTTGGAATTGGAAGTGATTTCCCGAAAGGGAAGCAGGTGGATTATGTTCTTCAGCGATGGAATAAACAAGAAGAACAAGCATTGAATGAACGGATTGAAAAAGCGGTAGAAATGGTAAAAAGCTTTATTGGTATTGGTGTGGACCGGACCATGTCGGACTTTAACAATAAATAAACATAGATTTTTCTACTAAGTACCTGAATACCTTATAAATACCGGTTTTGCCAGTCTTGGAATTTGGGTTAAAATAGTTACCTTTGTGATGTATTTTATTTTAATCCAAAATCGATGAAAAGAATCTTTACGCTCCTGATTTTATCAGTATTCACACTTCCACTGTTTTCACAAATCCTTGTGCAAACTGATTTTGCAACTTATAACGGTTTGTCTTCCGGCATTCCTCCAGGCTGGTTTATCTCCTGGAATGACACTGCCTCTTCACACCGCTCATTTTATACCGGTGCAGCTACATGCGGACTGGCTTGTCCGGCATACAAATTTGGTTGGGATTCTGCTTATGTAATCACACCTGCTTTCGCTCATGCCGACAGCGTTCGTTTTTACATGAAAGGCAATGGATCTTTTCAGGCAAATCGTTTCCAGGTATACGGTGGTCCGGATACAACAAACATGACTTTGATTCAGGAATTCAATAATGTTTCTGCTACATCAACGATCATGACATTGCCCCTGGATGACTCCTACACAAATGTGAAATTTTATTATCACAAAGATTCATTGGGATACAATGTCGGTTTTGATGACGTTTATGTATTCGCAGGAAGTTTCAGCGGTATCTCTGAACATGCTGTGCTTGATGCATCCATCTATCCGAACCCTTCACAAGGCAAGATCAATGTAGAAATGGCACACTTCAGCAAAAGCCTGAGTGTAACAGTTTCCAATATCCTTGGTAAAGTTGTGAAACAAGTTGTTCTGAATACAGTTGCTGCAAATTATGTAGTTGACCTGAACGATCTTGAAGACGGCATTTACATGGTAAATGTTCGCAATGAATTCGGAGAGAAAACTCAAAGAGTTGTTCTTAAGAAATAACAAAAATTATTTCACGCAAAGGGCGCAAAGATTTAGTTCTTTGCGCCCTTTCTTTTGCCGGAAATTTACTGTTCAATTTTAACCAGCACTGTTTTTTCATCTGCTACAGCAGGAAATGAAGTGAGCGCCTCCCCTGCCGGACTTTGCAACACTTTCCCATCGAAATCAAATATGCTCCCGTGCGCCGGGCATACCAATTGCTCACCGATTTTTTCGAGCCCAACACCTTTGTGTGTGCAACGCATCAACAAAGCTTTCACTTCTCCTTCTTTTTTACGAATGAGGATCAAGGGCTCTTTGTAATTGTAGGTTTGAACCAGTAATGTTTGTTGTTCATTGAAAGCCTTCACAGGCACTCGCAAAATACCTTTGCGAATTTTACCAACATAAAGTCCCTTAGATGGTTTGCAGGCCATTTCAGATCCTACAATTCCGGCAGCCATAACGGCAAGGCAAGCCTGGCAGGAGGTTTTGAGAAAGTCGCGACGGTTGTATTGCATGAGTTTACTCATCCTTCACCAATGAAAGAATCACCTGGGGATGGAGGAAGGGCCGAAGATAGATATTTCAAGAATTCATTGGCTGTTTTTTCGTTTGAATATTTCTTTCAAATCGAATCTTCCGGAACTCGAATAGTAATTTTTTTTGATCAATCCTTTTTTAAAGTTTCACAACTCTTTTTACAATTTGCTGATGCCTATTTTTAATGTATAAAAAATAAATTCCTTTACTTAAAAAGTTCAATGAAAATACATCTTCATTTCCAGATGGATTTGCACGCCACACAATGCTTCCGAAGGAATTGTATAAGATTAAATCTAAATTATTCATTTCATTGTTGTCGAGATTCTTAATATACAATTTATCTGTCACCGGGTTTGGCCATACATTAACCAATATACTCGGGTTCTCAAAAGTTTGGACACCGACAGTACTGCATATTGATCTTCCGGGGTTTCGGATAGAACTGCTGAGTCCGGATGAATCTTGGAAAACAGAAACAGAATTCACACTTATTTGAGGAAGCCCTCCAGTGACAATAAAAGGTGGGTCAATTTGTGGAGCAAATAAAGTGTCAGGACTAAAACAGGAACTAGTGAATGCTGTATCAAAAACCAAAACAGCGGAACTGATTGTAGGATACTATCTATAAGCTGAAAACAGATAAAGAAATCCATTTTTATAATAGAAATGATCTGTTCTCATTCCTAAGCCCATGACCAGAGAATCTGCTAACATCGCAGTGTATGTCCACATCTTTTGAAATTGAACATCACCATTTAAATTTAATTTCATCACAAATTGGTTCCCCTCCTGATCTCCCATTATATAAATTCCACCACTACTATCAGTAGTAGCACAATTGATTTGAATATCAGGAATGGCTGTCGTAGTTGTTGAAGAAATTAATTTTTGCCAGAGTACTTGTCTGTTTTCAGATATTTTTACACACATAGCCGTTCCAGAAAAATTACTCTGGTAGTTAGAAATGTTAACAATTACAAGATAATTCGAATCTGGTAATGCAAGAATGCTATTTATTTGGTTTAAATCTCCGGAATAATATTTAGGATTGCTCTGGCTCAAATCCGGAAAGCCATTTGTTCCAACTTTTGCAATAAAGGACTGCTTAAAAATACCAGAACTAGTTTGCCAAGCACACATAGCTCCACCTCGAAGTGCAGGGATCCCTCTATAAATACCTACAATGTTAGACCATCCTGAAGTGTTACACCAGGAATTAAGAACAGCACCTGCTGTGTCAAGCAAAAGAAATGAATTCAAACAGTTATTTGAATTTACAGGATTGGGACATTGCAGGATTGAAACATAAATCTGATTGTTGTTTACAATTAAATCACCAATATTGGAAGGATTTATTGAAGACGGACAAATCTGATTTGGAATCTGTTTCACCCAAATTACATTTCCGGAAGTATCTAATTTTTCAATTCTTAAATCATCATGAAAATAAATTGCATCTTCCGTAAAACAACCTCTGTAACCAATCTGACCATTTTTGCTCCAAATAATATTCCCTGAATAATCCGTTTTAGTAATCGAAGAGTCATCGTAAAAATATATATAATCCCGCATGAAATGACAAGTGTAATAAGATTGTCCATCCAATACAAAGGACTGTGGTGTTTGGCCGCAAAGATTATTTATCAAAAGAAGATAAAAGAAAATTAGAAGTGTAAAATGTTTCATGTTTTGGAAATTAAGAACAATGAATATCAACATTTATTTAGATCCGAAATTTTGTTTTACAATAGGAGCCACAAACCGACTTCTATCATCACTACATTTCAAAATATAGTAGCCATTCGGCAATTCTTCTAAATGCAAAATGAGTTCATCGAATTGCCCTACTGTTTGCTTTAGAAATAATGTTCCGATTGAATTGTAAATTTCAATATTCAATGGCGTTGCCCTTTTGTCTTCATGTATCTGATGGCTCAAGTGTAAATCATTCATGAATGGATTTGGGTACACAAGTATTTTTATAAAATCCACGTTCGGATCAAGAAATACAGAGAGCAAATTTTCATCTCCTTCAAATGCGCCCATGTCAGGAGCATTCCCAACAGGAAGTGGGCGGCTAATATTTTCTAAATCATGTTGAACGTTTGAGTTTCCAGTTCCCATGCATGGTGATCCGGCCATAAGATGAAAATCATTGCTGCCGACAAATAATGGATCAGATGAAATATCACCTATTCCAATTCCTCCACTGCTTATATCGGAATACTCAACAATTAAGGACGCGGGTGCATTAATTGCAATTTCCTGAGTACCGGTATTACTCCAGATTATTGAGTTTCGAATGGTAAGCGGTCCAATTCCGACAACAATTGAATTTCCGGATGGAGTTCCGGAATTATGATTTGCAACCGTACAATGATTCATGACAGTGGTAGATACTCCTCCATCTTCACCAAAGTAGGCACCTGCTGCGCCAATAGAACCACTTGAGTTAAGAACATTATTCGCAAGTAATAAATTTGTAAATTCACTTATAGTATTTAGACAAAATAATCCACTTCCATAAGCTGAACCACTTGAGCCGGCATACAAATGATTATTTTCAATTCGTAACCCATCCGCAGTCAAATTACAATCCTTAGAATAAATGCCACAACCAGCCCCATAACCATAATATCCAGCATTTGTCTGGTTTTCTGAAACTGAACTAAAATTTATATTTAAATCTCCACTTTCAAAATATATACCTGAACCATAAGCTTCGTTTGTACAATTTAAAACATTGTCGTGAACTGAAGAATAATTTATTTCAAGGCTACCGCCAAGGTGATAAATTCCAGCACCATAAGCCCAAGGGTCTGAGTTTACAATGTTATTTTCAACTGATGTAGAATCCATAATAATTTGCGAAGAAAAAGTGTAAAGCCCTCCGCCAGTGCCTTGAGCATAGTTTCCAACCTGCAAAATATTGCCAGATATTTTACAATTATTGAACGTGACAGTGCTTCCATCGATATAAAGTCCACCGCCATAGCTCCATGCACCCGTGCTTTCTACGTTATTGGAAATTTCGCAGTTATCAAATCGGACTGAACTAGACTCAATATAAACGCCTCCACCGCTACTCACACTATTGGCATCATTTGAATTATTTTTTATCCGAATATTTTTCAATAAGAAATGAGAACCGGAAAAATAAATTCCTCCTCCGTCTGGCCATTCACCTGCTACTTTATTGGAGTCAATAAGTAAATCTTCAAGCAAGCCACCTGAATTATAAAACATCAAACCTCCCCCATTTTGTGGTTGCGTTATAAAGTAACCATTCCTGATCGAAAAACCCTTTATGACCATTTCAGTATCTACAAGGGTGTTCCATGAACAACGTATAACCTGACCATTATTATTAGCATCAATGATAGTACTATCAGAACCATCTGTACTTATCAAACTAATTGAGACAACTTGTGGCCAAACAATATTTTCATGATATGTGCCCGGTGAAACCTGAACAGTATCTCCTACTGAACACGCATTTAGTGCAGACTGTATTGATGAATAGGAAAGTGGTACGCGCAGGACTGTTCCTGACACATGACAGATCATCGAAACAATCACAAGCAGTGTAAAATAAATTTTCATATTGTAAATTATTTCAGAGTTTAATAATTTTACCGGAAAACGATTGCATTGAATTCTTAATTTTCACCAGATAAACTCCTGGATTTAATTCAGAAACATTCAAATGAAATTTGTGTTCCGTTCTTGACATATGTTTTTGAAAAATTAATTGCATATTCATATCGTAAATCAATATATCTCCACCGAGGCTTTGATTGAATTCTGTAGATGAAATTTCTATTGCACCTTGACATGGATTCGGGTAAATGTCAATACTATAGGCGGAGGAAACATTAGACGAAGCTAGCGGTGAACAAATGTTCGTCATTTGACAGGAAGTCGATGAACTTGTAAATTGATTTGTCAAGTCAAAAAAATGGAATGTTTCAAAATTATTAAAACCAACTGGAATAACCTGTTCTGCTTCGAGCGAATCTATAAATGTAACAGTTGCTGTTGTATCAAAACATCCACCTGGCATAAGTGAATCTGAACGGTATAAAAAAAAGTCAGAGTCATAGACACCGGTGACAACAAAATGATTCAATTCCGTTCCAATAAACTGATTTGCCTGAATCCAAGAAAGCTGGGAATAAATACCTTTGATTGATAACTGAGTTCCGACAGAATCAATTTCCACGATTTGAATTCCATATTGTCCATTTCCATACACATAAAGTGAATTGGAATTTGATTTGATAAAACCTGCAATTTGGAAATACTGAAAATCAAACCTTTTATAATATTCTATCTGACCTGTAGAAAGGTCTGCGCTCGCCAGATTGCCGATGTAATTATGTGAAATATTTTCACTTAAAATACCAATGTACACATGTCCATTTTGTTCAACCAGTGAATATGGCTCAGAGCGTGTGCGAAATGTTGCAAATTTTTCAGACCACACTGTTTGTCCGGAGCTATCAGTCCTGATTAGAAATAGTTGTTCCGACACAGCAGATGCTCCATGAAAAAAGTCCCCCGCAAAAACAAAACCCTGATCTGCAAGTTGAATTCCATGAATAGTATTAAACTGAGCTAATGTATCAGGAGCAATGCTTCGGAACCAAATAACATTACCATTAGTATCCATTTTCATCAAGTACATCAACATTCCAGTTCCAAAACCACTCAAATACGAACCCGCTATCACAACATTTCCATCAGCCGACGGAAATAATTCCTGAACGGTTGCATAGGCTGTGAAAAGACTTGAAGGAGTAAGTACCTTTACAATTTCACCGGTTGAATCCACCCAAAGAAATACACAGTTATAATTCCAATCATCTCCAAACAAAATAAATCCATGATTAGGAAGTTCGACAGCACGATGAAAAATCCCATATAAATAGCTGCTGTTAAGACTATAATTCCTTGACCACAGTGGCACTCCAGAACTATCAAGTCGAACAGCGCTTAGTGTTGTACTTCCCGAACCAAATGTAAGTAAGTAGCCATGATCTTTTGTCTCCAGAATTCCATTTGGATAAATTGATCCTAGAGCTGGGTCATGATAAGTAAATAATAAAGTGTTCTGCCCGAAAGCTGAAACTTTTATTAAAAATAATAGCAAGAAAATAAATACCGATTTCATGTTGAGCTGTATTAAATTTACATATCAATCCTAAAATTTAAGAATTGGTTTAAGTCGATGCTCATATTTGTTGAAGTAGATGATGAAATACAATCCTGCTGGAAAGGCATCCATGTCAATAGATTTTTCGTGAGATGTAATCTCATCTTCAAAAACAATTGCTCCCATTGAATTACAAAGCATAAAACGAAAATGCTGTTGCATTTCGTCATTGCCGGAAGTAAATTTTAAGTGCATCTCATTGAAAACTGGATTGGGCCACACTATTAGTGATTGATCGAGTGATGGGAACTCGGAAATTTGTACCTGTGTGCAAGGATAAATCACATTCGGAACTATAGCAGTCCCCATAGGCAAACTATCGGAAGTAAGCACAACACTGGAAGTAGGAAATTGAGTAAATGTTCTTTGCGTAGGAATACTATTGAAGATAGAATCTGCATATATTGTATCAGGAAGATAACAAGAAATACTAAAGGCAGTGTCAAAAACGAGGATCGCAGATTCGTTAAGTGTACCATTCCTTGCATAACAATATAAATTTCCATCTTTATAATGCATTTGATTGATATTTGAAATATAATTGGGAAAATGAAGCGTTCCAAGTGAAGGACTTGGATACTTCCAGAGTTTGGAAAATAACTGATTGCCGTACAAGTCAATTTTTATTATGCAAAATGAATCTTCATTCACGACGCCAATGATGTAAATATTTCCAAAACCATCTGTGGTAGCATATATGAATTGTAAATATTGATAACCTGTTGAAGCAGATCTGAATTCTTTTTGCCAAATAACAGTTCCATTTTCATTCATTCTGGCAACAATGGTTTTCATATTTGGCCACGTCATGATAGGGGTTACATTATTTATTATAAAATAAGTTGAATCCGGAAGTGGAAGTATGCCTGCAACTTCATTGTAGTCCCCATAAAAATAATCCTGAACCTGACTGAAAAAATCAAAGTTTCCGCTACTGTCTAGCCTTGCAATAAATGATTGATCGAAAATCCCGGTTGTTGTTTTCCAGGACAGAAAAGCTCCCCGACTCGACGATTTGCAACCCGTATTGACACCCCAAATAGAATACAATCCATAAGGATCACACCATGCATTTACAACATTCCCTGAAGTATCCATAGTGATTACTCCCACTTTGCAATGATCCACGGATCCTTGAGGTGGGCATTGAAGGGTTGAAACGTATATTCGATTGTGATCAACAATTACATCCTGAATCCAACTTGTATCAGTCCACATTGAGCACATTCGGTATGGAATCTCCTTCGACCAAATATAATTTCCCATTGTGTCCAATTTGTAAACATTGCGATAGTCCCAGGTATAAATCACATCATCTTCGACTACCATTCTCCAGCCAACATATGGTTTTGCCCAAATTACATTTCCGGAATAATCGGTTTTCACAAGACCGGAAAGTCCATTAAAGTATATATTGTTTTCAGTAAACTGAACCAAATTTGACGAGAAGCCACTAAGAACAAATGAAGGAGGAGTTTGCGCCTTCAAAGTACCAATCAGGAAAAGAGATAAAAGTGCGGTGAAAAAATATTTCATTCCAGAATCTTTATGTGAAGTTTGGAAAAATGTGAATATATGAGATGTATTTGTGACGAGACATGACTTAACATAGGTAAACAGGATTCAAACTGTGGTGAATTATAAAATATGCTGACGAATATCTGAAATTACACTACCCAAAAACTCAGATAATAAAAAAGGACCCGAAAATGGGTCCTAAAAATTGTTTATTAGATTTTAAAATTGAATGATGGGCTTATCGTTTCAATTCAACTTCCTCAACGCTGCCCGCATATCTACTTTCTCATTCAGGATGTTTTCCACTTGCTCAATCGGGATGCGTTCTTGTAGCATGGTGTCGCGGTAACGGATGGTGACGGCATTGTCGACCAGGGTTTCGTGATCGACTGTGATGCAGAAGGGAGTTCCGATTGCATCCTGGCGACGGTAACGTTTTCCGATATTGTCTTTCTCTTCGTAGAAACAGTTGTGATCGTATTTAATGCGATCCATGATTTCACGGGCTTTCTCGGGTAAGCCATCTTTTTTCACAAGCGGCATTACAGCACATTTCACAGGAGCGAGGAATGGAGGAATACGCAAAACCACACGCTCAGAACCATCTTCCAGTTTTTCTTCAGCATAACTTTCGGAAAGAATAGCAAGAAACATCCGATCGAGACCAATAGAAGTTTCGAGAACATACGGAACATAACTCTGGTTCAATTCCGGATCAAAATACTGGAGTTTTTTTCCTGAGAATTTTTCGTGATTCCCCAAATCGAAATCTGTACGTGAATGGATTCCTTCGAGTTCTTTGAAACCAAATGGAAATTCAAATTCAATGTCGCACGCTGCATTCGCATAGTGCGCAAGTTTCAGGTGATCGTGAAAACGTTGTTTGCCTTCCGGAAAACCAAGCGACCGATGCCATCGCATACGGGTCTCTTTCCAGTATTTGTACCATTCCATTTCCGTTCCCGGCTTGATGAAAAACTGCATTTCCATTTGCTCAAATTCCCGCATGCGAAAAATAAACTGTCGTGCGACAATTTCATTACGGAAAGCCTTGCCTGTTTGCGCAATTCCAAACGGAATCTTCATTCTCCCTGTCTTCTGGACATTCAGGAAATTCACAAAAATACCCTGAGCCGTTTCCGGACGCAGATAAATTGTAGATGCTTCTTCACTCACAGATCCGATCTGTGTCGAAAACATCAAATTGAACTGACGTACTTCTGTCCAGTTGCGTGTGCCGGAAATCGGACAAACAATTTCAAGATCGATGATAATTTGTCTGACTTCCTCAAGATCGTTCGCTTCGAGTGCCGCTTTGAAACGGGTGTTGATCGCATCAATCTTTTGCTGATTCTCAACTACTCTGGGATTTGTCGTACGAAACTGAGCTTCATCAAAAGCATCCCCGAATCGTCCGCGTGCCTTTTCAACTTCCTTTAGAATTTTACCTTCAATTTTCGCTACATGATCTTCGATGAGCACATCCGCACGGTAGCGTTTCTTGGAATCTTTGTTATCGACCAGCGGATCGTTGAAAGCATCTACGTGTCCGGATGCCTTCCAGGTTGTGGGATGCATAAAAATTGACGCATCAATCCCCACAATATTCTCGTTCATCTGAACCATGGCCTTCCACCAGAATTCGCGGATATTCTTTTTGAGTTCGGCACCATTTTGTCCGTAATCATACACGGCGCTCAGTCCGTCGTAAATCTCACTCGATTGAAAAATAAACCCATACTCTTTGGCGTGGGAAATGATGTTTTTAAATAAGTCTTCGCTGTTAATGCTGGCCATGGGGCGAAAATAGTAATTTCTTGGGAAAGGGACGGGGGGCGGGGGACGGGGGACGATTGCGGGTTTGGTTTTCTATGATTTAGTTTCTGATCTAAGGTTCAAAGTTCAAGGTTCAAGGTTCAAAGTTCAAGGTTCAAGGTTGTTCCGGGTTTAGAGTTCCGGGTTTAGAGTTCTGTGTTTAGATATTGTGTCACTATTAACCTAATAACTCAATAACGATAAAGTTCAAGGTTTAAAGTTCAAGGTTCAAGGTTCAAGGTTGTTCCGAGTTTAGAGTTCTGTGTTTAGATAATGTGGTGCAAATAACTTAATAACTCAATAACCTAATAACCTGATAGCTTCAAAGTTCAAGGTTGTTCAATTTCCAGGGCTGACACACTCACACTCCAACTCACACTGTCCCTCGTCCCCTGTCCCTTCTTTTCTCTACCTTTGCCTTCTCAAATTAAAGCCCTATGCTCGCTATCGGCAATACCCTTATCTCCGAAGATCTTCTTGAAAAACACTTTGTTTGTGACCTGAATGCCTGTAAGGGAGCATGTTGCGTGAAGGGGGATTATGGTGCGCCTTTGGAAGATGATGAATTGGCGAAAATGGATGAGGTGTATGAAATTGTAAAGCCCTATTTGCCGGCAACCGGAATCGCTGCGATTGAGAAACAAGGGAAGTATCTTTTGTATGAGAAGAAAGAATGGGTGACGCCCCTGGTGAAAGGCAAAGAATGTGCTTATACCGTGTTTGAGGATGGTGTTGCAAAGTGCGGAATTGAAAAAGCATATTACGATGGCAAGACCGACTGGAAAAAACCGATCTCCTGTCACCTCTACCCGATCCGGATTACAAAGAATAAAAAAAGCGGGATGGAAGCATTGAACTACGATCGCTGGAGTATTTGTAAGGCAGCTTGTAAATTGGGTGATAGTTTGAAGGTTCCGGTTTTCAAATTTCTGAAAGATTCGCTTACCCGTAAGTATGGGAAGAAATGGTATGCTGAGCTTGAGTTTGCTGCGAAGGAATGGGAGAAGGCGAGGCAGGTTTGAGTGGTTAGTGGTTAGTGGTTAGTTAGTGGTTAGTACGGGGTGCGTTAATTGATAGCTTTCGTGCGTTGCTAAGGTTCTTGAGTAAATTCTTCTGTATATCTTTTTGGTTATGCATGCCGTTTGGGGTGGCAGATTTTTTTTTCGGGAGGAGAATTGGAATATTTATTTTCAAATCATTGGTTTTAAGGGTGTTGTAACAATCTATTGATTAATAGACGTTTACGCATTTATAAACAGTTTTGCTCTGTTTTCAACCTGTGAAATCTATCATTTTGATTGTGCGACAAACAAGAAAGCAGGGTTAATCGACGTTGAATTCCCGGCAATGGCTACGCTGCAATTCATCAGGACTTGATTTTCAGATCAAAAAAATTTTATCACAGAAAAAGTGCGTGCCGGATATTCAGCCACATTGAATATGCAAGTTCTAGTTTTAAACAAAGTTTGTTCAAAACCTCTGCAGCCCTTGACTGGCAAGGCTTTCGACGTGCAAGGGTCATTTTTAAACAAAGTGCGGTGCATAATTGTCGAAAAAAAAAACAGTTCTCTATTGCAGATCAATTAATAAAAAAGAATTTTTGTTCAGCACGAAGGAAGTACAACAACCTTAGAATTCAGCAAGCATTTAAGGAATCAGGCAATGATTCTCTCCGATTAAGTCAAGATCCAGTTTTGGCATCCCGGAGAGGCAAGGAGTCGTCGCCTCTAACCGAAACGAAACATTCAAAATATTTTTAATACCCCTTATGAAGAGAGAAATTCTTTTAGAAGAAAACAAGGACCGATTTGTTCTTTTTCCGATTAAATACCCGAAAATTTGGGAGATGTATAAAAAAGCAGAGCAAAGCTTCTGGACAGCAGAAGAAATTGACCTGCACGCCGATCAGAAAGATTGGGACCGACTGAACGACGGGGAACGTCATTTTATCAAGCACGTACTTGCTTTCTTCGCTGCCAGTGATGGCATTGTGAATGAAAACCTCGCGGTGAATTTCATGAAAGAAGTACAATTGCCTGAAGCCCGTTGCTTCTATGGCTTTCAGATCATGATGGAAAACATCCACAGCGAGATGTATTCGCTGTTGATCGACACCTATATTAAAGACAACACAGAAAAAAGTCGCCTGCTTCAGGCAATCGACACAATCCCTTGTGTTACGAAAAAAGCCGAATGGGCATTGCGTTGGATCGGAAACGGTTCATTCGCTGAACGCCTGATCGCTTTCGCAGCGGTGGAAGGAATTTTCTTCTCCGGTTCTTTCTGTTCCATCTTCTGGCTCAAAAAACGCGGACTGATGCCAGGACTGAGCACCAGCAATGAATTTATTTCGCGTGACGAAGGAATGCATTGTGACTTCGCGTGTTTGTTATACGACATGCTCGAAAATAAACTGACGAAAGAACACGTTACCAATATTATTACCGATGCTGTTGCTCTCGAACACGAATTCGTAACGGATGCATTGCCGGTATCATTAATCGGAATGAATTCAAAGATGATGTGTCAGTACATCGAATTCGTTGCGGATCGTCTGCTTGTTTCTCTTGGTTGCAAAAAAGTTTACAACAGCACAAATCCATTTGACTTCATGGAAATGATTTCCCTGCAAGGCAAAACAAATTTCTTTGAAAAACGTGTGAGCGAGTATAAGAAGGCTTCTGTCGGAACGCAAAAAGAAGAAAACGTTTTCAAACTCGATGAAGATTTTTAGGATTGGTATAAAGTATTAGTATAAAGTATAAGGTAATCTGTGCATTTTAATAAGTGTATTAAAAGCGACTAAAACAGAAGAAGTAGAACCGACTTTAAATTGTGTGGTATAAGAGGGGAAACAAATCTTATTACTATGCATCAATTTAAAGAGTTAATTGTCTGGCAAAAATCAATTGAACTTGCAACGGAAATATATCAATTGACTAAGAAGTTTCCTTCCGAAGAAAGATTCGGATTAATTTCTCAGATGAGACGAAGTGTAGTTTCTATTGCATCAAACATAGCAGAAGGTTCTGGCAGGAATGGATCAAACGAGTTTTACCACTTTCTCGGAATATCCTCAGGCTCTGTGTGTGAACTGGAAACACAACTGACAATTTCAAAAGAATTAAAATTTAGTACGATTGAAGAAACAGAAAATTGCACGAAAAAGCTTAACACAATAAAAAATATGCTCCATAAATTAAAATCCAGCCTCAAAATAAATAGCAAATAGGTTCTGCCTAAAACATAGAACCTTATACCTTATACTTCATACCTCATACCCTCCACATTAAGTACCGATTCATTATCCCTTTTCAATTCTATCTAAACAAACAACCACCCACCACCCATGTTCGTTATGAAGCGCGACGGCCGCAAGGAAGCCGTAAAATTTGACAAAGTAACCGCACGTATCCAGAAACTGGCTTATGGTTTATCTGAACACGTTGACACGTTTTCTGTAGCCCAGAAAGTTATCGAAGGAATCTATGACGGGGTTACGACGACACAACTCGATAATCTCGCAGCTGAAATTGCTGCATCGATGACTGTCCGTCACCCTGACTATGCACTGCTTGCTGCGCGTATTGCAGTGAGTAACCTCCACAAGAACACGAAGAAATCGTTCAGCGAAACGATGAAGGATTTGTATGAATATGTCGATCCACGCAATGGAAAAAAAGCTCCCTTGCTTGCGGATGATGTTTTTGAAATCATCTGGAAGAATCGTGATTTGCTGGATTCGACAATTATTTACGATCGTGATTTCGGTTACGATTATTTTGGTTTCAAAACACTTGAGAAATCTTACCTGCTGAAACTCGAAGGCCAGGTAGCGGAACGTCCGCAGCACATGATCATGCGTGTAGCTGTCGGGATTCACAAAGAAGATCTTGAATCAGCGATAGAGACTTACAACCTGATGAGTGAGCGCTGGTTCACGCATGCGACTCCTACCCTTTTCAATGCAGGAACACCAAAACCACAATTGAGTTCATGCTTTCTTCTTCAGATGGAAGACGACAGCATCGACGGAATTTACAACACACTGAAAAACTGCGCGAAAATTTCGCAGTCGGCCGGTGGTATCGGCTTGAGCATGCACAACATCCGTGCAACAGGATCGTATATCCGTGGCACCAATGGTACGTCCAACGGAATCGTTCCGATGCTGCGTGTGTTCAATGATACTGCGCGTTATGTGGATCAGGGAGGTGGAAAACGCAAAGGATCTTTTGCAATTTATCTCGAGCCATGGCATGCTGATATTTTTGATTTTCTCGAGCTGAAGAAAAATCACGGCAAAGAAGAACTTCGTGCACGCGATTTGTTTTATGCACTCTGGATCTCTGATTTGTTCATGGAGCGTGTAGAGGCAAATGGTGACTGGAGTTTGTTCTGTCCGAACGAAGCACCGGGTCTTGACGAATGTTACGGAGAAAAATTCCGTGAGCTCTATACACGCTATGAATCTGAAGGCCGTGCACGCAGAACAGTTCCTGCACAAGAACTTTGGTTCGCGGTGCTGGAATCACAAATTGAAACAGGAACTCCTTACATGCTTTACAAAGATGCATGCAATGAGAAGAGCAATCAGAAAAATCTGGGTACGATCAAGAGTTCAAATCTCTGCACAGAAATTATGGAATACACTTCTGCTGATGAAATCGCAGTGTGTAACCTCGCATCCATCGCCTTGCCGCGTTTTGTGACCAATGGAAAATTTGATCACCAGCGTTTGTTTGAGATTACGTATGTGATTACAAAAAACCTCAACAAGGTCATCGATGTGAATTATTACCCCGTTGAAGCAGCACGTCGAAGCAACATGCGTCACCGTCCGATCGGCATTGGTGTGCAAGGTTTGGCGGATGCTTTCATCCTGATGCGTTTACCTTTTGAAAGTGATGGTGCCCGTGAACTAAACAAAGAAATCCACGAAACGATTTATTATGCAGCGATGACTGCATCAAAAGATCTTGCGAAAAAGGATGGAGCTTATGAAACGTATGAAGGCTCTCCGGTATCACAAGGTATTTTCCAATACGACATGTGGAATGTGACACCTTCCAATCGTTGGGAATGGGATGTGTTGAAAGAAGAAGTGAAGAAATACGGTGTGCGCAATTCATTGTTACTCGCTCCGATGCCAACGGCAAGTACTTCACAGATTCTGGGCAACAACGAATGTTTCGAACCTTACACATCGAATATTTATTCACGCCGTGTGTTGAGCGGAGAGTTTCCGATTGTAAATAAACATTTGCTCAAAGATCTTGTGAAGCTCAATCTCTGGGATGAGAACATGAAAAATAAAATCATTGCTGCCAATGGTTCTGTTCAGAACATCCCGGAAATTCCGGAAGAGATGAAAGAGATTTACCGTACTGTTTGGGAAATCAAACAACGTTCACTCATCGACATGGCTGCTGATCGTGGTGCATATATTTGTCAGAGTCAGTCATTGAATCTCTTCATCCAGGATGCAAATTTTGCAAAACTCACTTCGATGCATTTCTATGCCTGGAAGAAAGGATTGAAAACAGGAATGTATTACCTGCGTTCCAAATCTGCAGCCGACGCTATTAAATTTACTGTTGACCAAAGCTTCCTCAAACAAAACCAGGACGCTGTTGATGCAGCCAATCTGATTCACGTGAGTAAAGAAGAAGCCTTTGAACAAATGGCTTGCAGTCTGGACGATCCTGAATCCTGCGAAGCCTGCGGCAGCTGAGAATATTAAAGCTTGCTATAGTATAGCCCTTCCGGATGATGACTGCCGGGAGGGTTTTTTTATGCCCTTGAGGTTTTATTCTAATTAATACTTGTCATAAAACGTACAACAATCTAAAGCCCGGAGCGCCTTTTTGCAGAATTCCACCCACCCAAAGATTTTATATATTGCTGATATCTAATCGATTCAGAATGAAAAACGCTTCACTTGGCTTTTTGTTTTTATTTCTTTTCCAGTGGACAGAAGATGCACGAGCCAGTCATGCCATGGGAGCTGAAATACAATATACATGTTTAGGAAACAACCAATATCTGGTAACTGTTTTCTTTTATAGAGATTGTTTTGGAATCGCAGCTCCAGCGCAAATGGATCTTAATATTACTTCTTCTTGTTACCCATCGCAAGATGTTTTTTTAGATACACTTAGTTCGACCCCGACACAGATTTCAACTGTATGTCCAACGGAACAAACTACTTGTCAAGGCGGGATTTTCACAGGGATTGAAGAATGGAAGTACCAGGGAATTGTGACTTTACCTGGAACTTGTGCAGACTGGATATTAAGTCATAGTGAAAGTGCAAGAAATGCAGCACTAACGACTATTACCGGAGCCGGTTCTGATATATTGTATTTTTATGCTTTGCTCAACAACACCAATGGGATTTGCAACAATTCCCCTTCATTTGAAAGCCGTGCAGTTCCTTTTGCTTGTGTTGGACAACAATTTTGTTACTCAAATTCAGCATCCGATTCAGATGGAGATTCTCTATACTATGAACTTGTAACACCACTTACAAGTTCTAATACCACAGTGACTTATCTTCCAGGTTATTCCTATTTGCAGCCTTTATTATCGAATCCACCGGTTGCCTTCAGTTCTTCAAACGGTTTCATGTGCATGGTGCCCATGCAGCCAGATGTAACAGTTTTTGCTGTTCTCGTGAGTGAATTCCGAAACGGAATATTGATTGGTCAAATTGAACGGGATGTTCAGCTCACAATAAATAATTGCAACAATAATTTTCCTCAATTAACAGGAGTCAACGGAACTCCATCAACCGATGTGAATGCATGTCCCAATATTCCATTAAATTTCAACATCTACAATTTTGATGCGGACAATACGGACAACACAAGTATCAGTTGGGACAATGGGATTCCTGCTGCCAGTTTTACTGTTTTTGGAAATTACAGACCGAGTGCTACTTTTAATTGGACACCGACAACCGCCGATGTGAGTTCTATACCCTATTGCTTCTCTGCGACTGTGAGGGATGATCATTGTCCTTACTTCGGAACAACTTCAACCAATTACTGCATTACAGTACTTCCAATGACGGATATTTATTGTCGTCTATTGGGAATAAATACCATTGAAAATGAACCTCCATTATTTATTTTTCCGAATCCTTCTTCTGTTGAGATCAATTTAAAACCTATTAATACCGGAGTATTGATCATTTTTGATTCAAATGGAAAAATAATTTTTCAAACAAAAGCAATTGCAGATGAAGAAATGAGTGTTGATGTATCGCATTTTGCAAAAGGGATTTACCAGGTGCTTGTGAATTCCCGGTTTCTTCGGAGCAAAGGACGGTTTATTGTTCAGTAAAACTTTTCGGTTTACAGTTTAAAAAACGATCCGGCAATCAGGGGAAAGCTAAGGGGATTTAGTTCTCGCAGAGCTCGCAAAGATTAACCGCAGAGTGCGCAGAGAGATGTGTGGATCTTTCAGCATACCGCGGTTTTAAAAAACAACCCGGCAATCAGGCGAATACTAACGGGATTTTTTCTCGCAAAGTTCGAAGAGTTGTGATCGCCTCATTGCGTCCTCTGCGGTTAACCTCTGTGATCTCTGCGGTTTAAAAAACGCCTCGGCAATCAGGTGATGCTAACGAGATTAGTTCTCGCAGAGTTCGCAAAGATTAACCGCAAAGTTCGCAGAGATTTGCGTGGATCTTTCTGTGTCCCTCGGTTTTAAAAAACGCCCTTGCAATCAGGAGAATACTAACGGGATTTTTTCTCGCAAAGTTCGAAGAGTTGTGATCGCCTCATTGCGTCCTCTGCGGTTAACCTCTGTGATCTCTGCGTTTTAAAAAACGCCTCGGCAATCACGTGATGCTAACGAGATTTTCTCGCAGGTTGCAAGATGCTCGTTTAAAAAACGCGCCCAGCAATCAGGGGAAATCTAGATCTTTCATCTCGTCCATTTTGCCCGTTCGGGACAGTTTTTTATACCTTTAAATTATCAATGAATTAATTTGACAAGCCAAACAGCTCACAGAAATTCGGTTTTATCGTAATTTCCCATATTGGAAGATGAATTCTTTGACATGAAACAAGTCCTCAATTCCAGGCTTCTACAAATTAAATACAGATTTCAGGTCTATACTTGCAGCGATATTAGACCGGGAAATCCATGCTTTGTTTGCTTACCTATTTGCTGATGAAAAAACTCAAGAAGACCTTTGTTCTTGTCTTGTTTTTCTGCCTGGCAATTCCCGTGAACAGGGCGCAGAATATTTATATCAATTTTAAGGATGGAAGTCATGCCCAGTATGCGCTTACAGACATCCGAAGCATTTTTGTAGCAGGTGATACCATGACTCTGAACAAAACGGACGGAACAACGCTCGCCTGGCCGGAATCCAGTATTGGAAATTACAATTACAAGGGAATCCTGTATGGAATCACTGAACCTGAAACGGAATTCTTGCTTGACGCAACGGTTTATCCGAATCCCGGCAAAGGACCTTTTACTATTCGCTATCAACTGCTGAAAAACAGCAGAGTGACCGTGGACATTATGGACATTCACGGAAAAAAGATCCGGCAATTGAAAGCCGAATACCAGTCAGTGGGAATGAACAATCTTGTATGGGATGGACTGGACGCGAACAAGAATGTTATCGGCTCCGGAATTTATCTCTGTAAAATCAGCAACGGAAATAATTTTATTTCAAAAAGAATTCTCGTTAATTAAACCATCGGTTCTATTTAATAAAAAAATGAAAAAATTAATTCTGCCACTTTTACTTTTTTTTGTGGTACAAGTAAGCGGCCAGTCGACGATGAATATTCACAAGACAGATGGATCGGTCCTGCAAATTCCAATCACAGAAATTGATAGTGTTACGTATACAATTGTGCCGGGCAGTTTATTTACGATGGGTGGTGGTGTGAGCGATATTGAAGGACATACATACACCAGTATTATTGTTGGCACCCAGGAATGGATGATGGAAAATCTGAACACTGCACATTATTCCAACGGTGATTCCATTCCGAATATTGCCGATAATAACCAATGGAGTACGCTCACAACAGGAGCCTGGGGATATTACAACAACGATCCGCAATTTGAAAACCCCTATGGAAAATTGTACAATTGGTTTACTGTTGTTGATTCCAGAAATGTTTGTCCGACAGGCTGGCACACTCCAAGTGATGAGGAATGGAATACACTTCTTGCTTATTTAGGCGGGGCAAGTGCTGCCGGTGGAAAAATGAAAGAAGCTGGCATTGTACACTGGACCAATCCGAATGTGAATGCCGACAACTCCGGTGGCTTCACCGGTTTACCGGGAGGTTATCGCCTGAACACAGGAACTTTTATGGATATGTTTGACTACGGATATTGGTGGAGTTCTGTTGAATACAATCCGGGGACAGCAGCATATTATTGTTCGCTCTGGCACAACAACAGTCTTGCTCGCATGGCTTTTAATTATGAAGCGTACGGCTTGTCGGTGCGATGTGTTAAGAACTGACAAAATTTATTCCGCCATCTGCGTGTAAAAATAAATTGAGAAAATTCACATAAAGTGGATGTGTTTTCTTGTGAGCAGGTTTATGTTCTCCCGGACTCAGATGCCTTTTTATTGAACGATAAGTTTTAAATAGCGTTTTTCAATACTGTTGCTCAACATCAGAAAATAAATTCCAGGAATAGTGTTTTGTAAATTCAATTCGGCAAGCAGTTCTGCGTTCTGGCGGTGAACAATCTGTCCATGAATATTCATCAGTTCAATGTGCGAATACCGGAGATCCCTGCTTTGTTGAACATACACTAATTTATCAGCCGGGTTTGGAAAAACAATCAGTTCTTGTTGAATAGAATGATTTTCATTTGTACCTGCCATTTGCAGACAAGCAGGATCGGGCGCGTAGCTCCACATGTCATTCACCGTGATGTCCATTCCGCTTATTGGTATTTTGGTTAAACCACCGAACATGTAAAAGATCCCGTTGCGGTCTTTGAAGCTTGCCGTACCGCATCGTGCACCCGGATGACTGTTGATGTCAGGTTGTCCCAGTACACCAAAACGTCTTTGAACATCCATTGAATAATAAGGATCCTGCACAGGAGAATTGACAAGCATCCAGCGTTTGTCAGCCATCACAAAACACCAAAGCAAAGATTGATTAAAAGTATATGCATTAGCGGGCACCTCATACTTACCACCGAATTTCCAGAGGTTCCCCTGAGAGTCGATCCATGCGGCTCTACCTTCTATTCCATTTGCAGGTGTAAGCGAATCCGCAGGCTGGCATTCCGGACCATAGTGAGCGACGTCGGAAAGTGAATCATCACCGGCAAACCAGGCCCATTGATTTATTTGAGGATCGTAACACCAGAGATCATTCAGAAATTGATCATACACCAGACCGTCATAACTGCCACCGAATAGCCAGAACTTTCCATCGTCGCCTAACCATGATGAGTGTGCGAAACGGGCACCCGGATAATTCAGACTGTCAAAAACACCTTTGGTGCCGTACTGTGCGTTTCCGAAATTATTTCCTCCCGACATCCATGTCCAATCACCCGTTTGAGGATTGTATCTCCAGAGATAATAGGCGGAATAAAAATCCTGTCCGGCACCATAAAACCAAAAATTATTTTCGTTGTCAATCCAGTAGTCGGAACATTCAGCAAGTGCGCCGGGAGAATTCGAAGGAGCAGGAATTCCTTTCACTCCAAGGACAAGACTACCGGGAAGTGAATCGCCATCCATCCATGTCCATTCGTTCAATTGAATATCGTATTTCCATAAATCCGACATGTATCGGTAGGGGAATGATCCGGTTCTTTGTTTTGAATAACCGCCATACATCCAAAGATTCCCAGTGCTGTCGGTCCATGCCGGACTACCTAAGCCACGACAACCGGGCGAGTTGGAAGGCGAGGAAACACCTTTTGTTCCAAATGTTGCAGCTTGGTTCACCAGTCCGCTATCGCCTTTCATCCATGTCCACATCCGGGTATCCGGATCAAACATCCACATATCGGAATAATAACCGGAGCTATAATCTTTTCCTCCATAGATCCAGAATTTACCATCATGATCAGTCCAAAACACAGGAGCGTACATTCCAGCAGGGACATTGCTGCTATCGGGAACTCCACGTGTTCCATAACGGGGCGAAGTGTAATAAGCACTGTCGCCATGAACCCAAGTCCATAAACCGGTTTGTGCTTCGCTTTTATTCAGGACTGAAAGTAAAAGCAGAATCAATACTATACTTTTCTGTAAAATTGTTTTCATATTATCTGATTGCTTCACCCAAGGTAGAAAAAAAATCGTTGTTTAAAATTTATTCGGATGAATTGTTTTGTGAAATGAATTGACCTCTGAATTAAGAAATCTGAAAATAAAATTTCTGTACACTTCTTGAAAATTTTAATTAAAACGAATTCATTTTGCAATTTATCATCAAGTATGTAAATTTCGGCCAATGTAGAATTTTTCTCATATCTTGGGGGTAAAATCCCCTATCCTTGAAACCTTCACATTTAATTAATTGTGTTCTAATTCTGTTCTTGTTCGGTGTACAAAAATCTTCTGCATCGCATGCGATGGGAGGAGAAATTACGTATGCGTGTATTGGAAGTAATCAATATACTGTTACCCTGACTTTGTACCGGGATTGTTCGGGAATTCCTTTGAGTAGTTTACAAACTATCATCATCACAAATTCCTGTGGATTTTCAAGTCCTTCCTCAATGTCGGTAAACCTCGCCGGAAATCCTCAACAAATATCTCCCATTTGCGCCACCGGACTCAGCACTTGTAATGGCGGGACAGTTTTTGGTTTGGAGCGGTATGTTTTTGAAGGAACAGTTACTTTGCCGGGCGGCTGTTCCGACTGGACATTTAGTAATACTGTAGTCAACAGAAATCTTTCCATAACAACAACTGCCAATGGAGGAAATGACAGTCTGTTTATTTATTCTTTAATCAATAATACGACAGCAATTTGTGATACTTCACCGGAATTCTTCGGCAGTGCTGTTGGTTTTTTTTATGTAGGATCGCCAAGTTGTTTCTACCAGGGTGTGTATGATGCTGAAGGAGATTCATTGACATTTCAGTTAACGACTCCACGAACAGGACCTGTTCCTTCGGACACTGTTCATTACCTGAGTGGATATTCCTATACGCAGCCGATTACATCATCGCCGCTTATGACTTTTGATTCCAGCACCGGTGAATTTTGTTTTACATCCACACAGATAGAAAACTCTGTCTTTGCTGTGATCGTGTCCGAATTCAGAAATGGCATTTTAATCGGGCAAATGGAGAGGGACATTCAGTTAAGAACCATAGTTGATCCCCTGCCACCCAATATTGTTCCGACTTTATCGGGTATAAATGGAAGCACACTTTTAAATATGGATGCTTGTCCGGGCGTACCAATAAACTTTTTTATTGCGGCTTACGACTCCAATACCACAGAAGATTTATATCAAAGCTGGGATAATGGAATTGCAAGTGCAACATGGACATATAACTCAAGTATTGCATCGAATGCGGATACAGCTTTTTTCAGTTGGACACCTACTGTATTCGACATAAGTTCTACACCATATTGTTTTAATTCCAGCGTGTTCGATTCCCATTGCCCCAATTCAGGTTTCCAGACGCATCAGTTTTGTATTACCGTTTTACCGCTTACTGATCCTTTTTGTATCAATCCGGGTATTCAGGAAAGGGATGCCGCATTAAATTTTCAAATTTATCCGAATCCTGCACACGATGAACTTAATTTGCTTTATGAAAAGCAGGAGACTCAACTTACATTTCTTGCGATCTATAATTCAACCGGACAGAATGTTTACTCTGAAATGATTTCTTCTTTTGAAAAAATAAATGTTTCTTCGTGGCCTCGTGGGCTATATACTATTGTCATAAATGCTGGAAACAAAGTCACTGCTAAACGTGTCGTCATCCAATAGTTCATTGCATCTCGCATGGGACAAGTCTTTAACGTAAGCAATTGCACCGGCGGAAAAGTACCCGCTGGAACAAGTCTTTAACGCAAGCATTTGCGCCAGTGGAATTGTTCATGAGATTGATTTTAACCTGAACTTTCTCCTGTAAAAAAAGTGCATTACTCAGTAATCTAACCCTGGGCAAAGCGATCCCGCATTTCGCGGGAGAGCGAAGCACAGGCGAGGCGGTAATGAGATGGAAGACGGTTCGTTCCAAATTTTAAAAAAAATTGTACGCGAGCGGGTATAAAGGCTTTGAATAGATAAAGATTTTATTTCAATTTTTTCTATCTTGTGAATACATTGAGTTATTTAATTATTCACGACGATGAAAAAAATCTACATCCTCCTTTTTTCATGCTTTCCTCTCCTCTCATTTTCACAAATTCCAGACTGGCGTTTCGGTTTTGAATACAACGAAACGGATCCGGGATTCTGGGGAATTACGGAGCAGACGCACGATAGTATCCAGCACAATCTTGGCGAGGTGACGCGGAATCAATCGGTACAGGGAGGAATAAATATTAATTCTATCGGTGGTGGATGGGAAGGAATGCAAAGCGGACCGGGAGCGGCGATTGATTTTTCGAATACAGACAGCTGGGTGCAAAGACTGCAGCGAAATGGATTTGAACTGGTCTGGAACCTCGAACCGAATGCGACCTGGTCATTTGCAAATAATCCGGATTGTATCATTCCTCCCGGTTTACAGATTCCGGAATGCGCGCCTGATTCGAATCACTGGAACGACTGGTATCATTATGTACGCAGTATTGTGGAACGTTACGATGGTGATGGCGATAGCGATATGGTTGGTCTGCAGAAACCGGTACGCTTTTATATTATGGAACAGGAAATTTATTATGGTGGTGCCGCGAATGGAATTGCCGGCGATTCCGGTGAAGCTGCAGGATATGGTTATTGGGAAGACAATGTTCACAATCTGATTCGTCTGCACGAAGTGGCGTATCAGGCGATGCATGATGCAGATCCATCAGGAAATACAAAACTGGTTGGCAGCGGTGCATTGTTGTTTGATCTCTATGGAGATTTTCCGGATTACCCGAACACGAACGGAGCGATTACGCAATCAAGAATAAATGGAAACAATTTGATGTCGGCCTCCTATGCGCATGGCTGGGACAGTCTGGCCTGGATGCTTACTCAACTTGGCACAGACACGCCCTTAAAAAAATGCGATTACATCGGTTGGCATCCGCATATCAATTGGAAATCCACTGATCAGGCGATGAAACTTATTAAACTGTATGCTCCCGGCAAAGCAATTTTCATCGACGACATGTGGTCGAATATTCTCACCTCATTATTTCCGCACAATGGATTCACACAGTTTATTGGCGGGGATTCACTCGAAGGAGATTTTCCTAACAGTACAGTGACAAGTTACACTGCGCTGTACAATGGTCTCGAAAATCAGGACAGTACCGTTATCAACTGGTACAATGCGAAAGGAGCACGGGATGCTGTGAAATGTTTTGCAACAGTTTTTGGCGAAGGTGCGGAGAGGGCTGAGTTTTCCCTGAGCAATGATCCGAATCCTCACAATTTTATTCTTTATCCATTCACTTATCCCTACCGTTATACAGGAATGATGGGAAAAGTGAATGAAGCTTTTGTACCCAAACCGGTTTTGTACACGATGCAAACGCTGGTCGACAAGATTCATGATTTTACAAGTGTCAGCCGTGTGAATGTGAGCAGCAATCCGTATACACGAGTTTACAAATTTGAACGGCAACGAGGAACTTCCTGTTTCATTGCCTGGAGTGAAAGCAATCGTCATCCGAATGATCCGCATGTTCCCAATGGAGAGACGGTAGTAATTCCTGTGATCAGCGACTCCTTATTAAAAACATCAGTGATCACGCAAGCAGGAATCACCCATCCGGATTCCAGCTTCGTCATTGCATCCGGTGGAAACTATTCTGTACAACTTGGATTCGAACCCATCCTACTGGAAGAAACAGAAAATTCAGTGGGCATTGCTGAAATAAAAACATCCCCACTATTCATTTACCCAAATCCCGCTCACAAGGAAATAAATATTGAACTTGAAAACCATTTTTCATTTTCAGATGCACGAATAAAAATTTATTCCGCAACAGGACAACTTGTTTATTCAAAAGAAAACCAAAACGGAAAAATTATCACTATCAATATTGAAAACTGGAAAGCCGGTCAGTACAAGGTGGTTGTCGAATCTAAAAGCGATTTGTTCGTGGGAGGGTTTGGAGTTTTTTAAATGCGGTTTAAGGTTTAGTTATGAGTTATTAAGTTATTAAGTTATTAAGTTATTGGCTGCTCAAATCTAAAACACACGGAACTTAGAACTAGTAGTTATTAAGTTATTAAGTTATTGGCTGCTCAAATCTAAAACACACGGAACTTAGAACTAGTAGTTATTAAGTTATTAAGTTATTGGCTGCTCAAATCTAAACACGGAACTCAGAACTATTATTTAGTGAGTTATTAGAAACTCACCATCTACACACAGCACACGGAACTCTGAACCCGGAACTCTAAACTATTATTTATTGAGTTATTAGGTTATTAGGGACTGACTATCTACACACAGAACACGGAACTCTGAACCCGGAACTCTAAACTATTATTTATTGAGTTATTATGTTATTAGGCTGCTCACTATCTAAACACAGAACACGGAACTCTGAACCCGGAACAACCTTGAACATTGAACCCTGAACTTTGAACCGCCTAAACATGTCCCCAGTTCTCTCCTGATTTAATACGATAAAGCTGCATTTCGCTGATTCCGAATTGCTCAGCAATATCGCGCATCAGTAGGCGGCGGTTTTTATCGAAAATTTTCTGTTTGATCTGTTTCACTTTCGCAGCGGTGAGCTTATGTCCCTTCAGACGTGTTTTTGCCCGGTAGGATTTTACAAGCGGACTATTTTGCTGGTGCTTTTCCATCTCTGCTTTGTTCGCCCAGCGCAGATTTTTTAATTTATTGTTTAATTTATTGTAATCCAGATGGATAACAAAAGTACGGGCGGCACTACCCTTTTTCGAGAAATACTCAGCGACCAGTTTGTGGATGTAAAATTGATAGTCTTTATGGTTGATTTTCAGCTTTAAAGCTGCATAACCATTTACAACTGTTCCCTTTAGCAATTTTTTGTCATCCAGTGATTCACGAAAACTGCAAACTCTTCCGAAACTGGAGATTCCATAATGAGTTTTCTGCTTTTTGGTTCCGAGGCGGATCTCTTTCCATACCTCTTGTTTACTTACCGTCATAGATAGCTTGAGAAGTTTAAAGTTTTAATGATTAATCCCTGATTTTAATCTTTTGAAATGCGGTTAGGGGCATATACATTTGCCAACTATTAAACCAATAAGACCGTAAATTGTTTAATTGTCGGTCACATCTTTGAATCCGGACATCTCCCGGTGTCCTTCCAACGTTCCGGACTATGATTGCAGCTCTAAAAATGTTTTATTCTACGCTTGGCCGTAAACTCGTAATGGCACTCACCGGCCTCTTTCTCGCTGTTTTTCTGCTTGAACACCTCTACGGCAATCTGCAGTTGTACAAAATGGATGGCGGTCTGGCTTTCAATGAGTACGGCGAATTTCTGGTGCACAATATTGTAATTCGTACGGTGGAATTTGCACTTTTTGGAGGAATTTTACTTCATGTTATTGACGCACTTTTCCTGACTCTTCACAACCGTAAAGCTCGTCCTGTACGCTATGCCGTTAGTCATCAGGCCGGTAACAGCACGTGGTTTTCCCGCAACATGGGTCTAACCGGTTCTATCATTCTTGTGTTCCTGGTTATTCACCTCAAGACATTCTTTGTAACTCATCGTTTCCAGGGAGTTGACACCAGCATGGCGCAGGATGTCGCTGTTGCTTTTCAATCGAACTGGTATGCTGCACTTTACCTGTTTTCAATGGTCTTGCTTGGAGCTCACTTGAACCATGGTTTCCAATCTGCCTTCCAGACTTTGGGTTGGAATAACCACCGTTACATGAAACCATTAAAAATCGTCGGAACATTATTTGCCTTATTGGTTACCATTGGCTTTGGTTCCTTCCCGATTATATTCTACTTCGATTTGTTTGGAGTTGCATCGAACATACTTGGACAATAATTTTTCCGGGATTAATGATGACAGCCAAGATATAAATTACTTACCCGATTATTCTACGCAAACCGCGTGAAACATGAACAAACTAGCTTCTAAAATTCCTGACGGTCCGCTTGAAACAAAATGGACAAAATTTAAATCCACAGTTCGGCTTGTAAATCCTTCGAACAAAAGAAGGATCGAAGTTCTCGTAATCGGTTCCGGATTGGCAGGCGCTTCTGCAGCTGCTGCACTCGCTGAACTCGGTTACACTGTGAAATGTTTCTGTTTTCAGGACAGTCCGCGCAGAGCGCACTCAATCGCTGCTCAGGGTGGAATCAATGCAGCAAAAAATTATGCAAACGACGGAGACAGTGTGTTCCGTCTTTTTTATGATACGGTGAAAGGTGGCGACTACCGTGCCCGTGAAGCTAACGTGTATCGTCTCGCGGAAATTTCGAATGCTATCATCGACCAGTGTGTAGCGCAAGGTGTTCCTTTTGCCCGTGAATACGGCGGACTTCTTGACAACCGTTCCTTCGGTGGTGTGCAGGTGTCGCGAACTTTTTATGCACGCGGACAAACAGGACAACAATTGTTGCTCGGTGCATACAGTGCTTTGTCGAGACAAATTTCCAAAGGAGCCGTTACGATGTACAACCGTCATGAAATGGTTGAAGTGGTGATGATCGATGGAAAAGCACGCGGCATTATTGCCCGTGATTTGGTGACGGGAGAATTGGAAAGACATTTTGGTCATGCTGTTGTTCTTGCAACAGGTGGTTATGGAAATGTATTTTATCTGAGTACGAATGCAATGGGCAGCAATACCACTGCGATCTGGAAAGCATACAAACAAGGTGCATATTTTGGCAATCCATGTTTTACACAAATTCATCCGACATGCATTCCTGTATCCGGTGAATATCAAAGCAAACTTACGCTTATGAGTGAAAGTTTGCGGAACGACGGACGTGTATGGGTTCCGAAAGCAAAAGGTGATAAACGCAAAGCGGAAGAAATTCCGGATGAAGAAAGAGATTATTATCTCGAGCGTCGTTATCCGGCATTCGGAAATCTTGTTCCGCGTGATGTGGCTTCACGTGCTGCGAAACAGGTTTGTGATGAAGGTCGTGGTGTAGGTCCATCCGGACTTGCTGTATTCCTGGACTTCCGTGATTCCATTAAACGTCTGGGAAGAGCCTTGATAGAAGAGCGTTATGGAAACCTCTTTGAGATGTATGAAAAAATTACCGGTGATGATCCGTATACAAGTCCGATGCGGATTTATCCGGCAGTACACTATACAATGGGCGGACTCTGGGTTGACTACAACCTGATGACGACAGTTCCCGGGCTTTATGCATTGGGAGAATGTAATTTCTCTGATCACGGAGCGAATCGTTTGGGCGCATCCGCTTTGATGCAGGGATTAGCAGATGGATACTTTGTAATTCCATATACAATCGGCGATTACCTCGCTGATGAAATTCGCACCGGCTCCACTCCTACTTCTCATCCTGCTTTTGAAGCTGCTGAAAAATCTGTGAAAGACCGTATCGATAGTTTGATGAATGTAAAAGGCAAACAAACTGTTGAAGACCTTCACAAGAAGCTTGGAAAAATCATGTGGGATTATTGTGGGATGGGTCGCAATGCTGAAGGACTTACAAAAGCATTGGGAATGGTTCGTGAATTGAAAAAAGAATTCTGGAGTGATGTTCGTATACCGGGTGGAGCAAAAGAATTCAACCCGGAACTCGACAAAGCCGGACGTGTTGCTGATTTCATAGAACTCGGTGAACTCATGATCCTGGATGCACTCAACAGAAAAGAATCTTGCGGTGGTCACTTCCGTGAAGAATCACAAACAGAAGAAGGCGAAGCAAAACGCGACGATGAGAATTTCAGCTACGTTGCAGCATGGGAATTCAAAGGCGAAGGCGTGGAACCGATGTTGAATAAAGAGGATTTGCAGTTTGATGTGGTACATCCAACACAACGATCTTATAAGTGATTAGTGAAGGGTGAAGAGTGAATAGTACGGGTCGTACATTTGCAAAGGAAATATTCATTTAATAACCTGAATATAGTGGACATGAAATAGAGAATGAAGAAATACATTTGTAAAAAAAACAAATGTCTATACAAAGTTACAAAGATTTAATCGTCTGGAATAAAGGAATTGATCTCGCTGTCTTAATTTACAAAACAACCAGTTTGTTCCCAAAGGAAGAAAGATATGGATTGATATCACAGATGAATCGGGCAGCAACTTCAGTGTCCGCGAACATCGCCGAAGGATGGAGTAGAAACAGCAATGGGTCGTTCATTCAGTTTCTGAATATTGCAAAAGGTTCATTAGCTGAATTGGATACATTCCTTATTATTTCAGAGAAATTAAAATTCGGTGACCAGGAAAAAAATAATCAAATCTTAGGATTGATTACTGAATTACAAAAAATGATCGAATCATTAAAAAAAACAATCGTAATTAAGAGAGTAAAGAGTAAAGAGTGAAGAGTGGGGATATCAATTTTGCCTGGATTGATCAGTTCATTTAATTGTTACCCATCTACAAATTGTTAGGCAGCACCATTCACTCTTCACCATTAACCATTCACTAAAAAACCATGGGAGACACAATCAACCTCAAACTAAAAATCTGGCGTCAGAAAAATTCTAAAGAATCGGGTCGCTTTGAAATATACGACATGCCGGGAGTGAATACGCACATGTCATTTCTCGAAATGCTGGATGTACTCAACGACCGGCTCATTCGCGAGGGAAAAGATCCAGTTGCTTTTGATCACGATTGCCGTGAAGGAATTTGCGGGATGTGTTCCATGTACATCAACGGCCGTGCACACGGCATGTTGAAAGGAACGACGACTTGTCAATTGCACATGCGTCATTTTCATGATGGAGAAACAGTCACGATTGAACCCTGGCGTGCAACTGCATTTCCTGTGATCCGTGATCTTGTCGTCGATCGTACAGGTTTTGAAAAAATTATGCAAGCCGGCGGTTATGTTTCGGTGAATACCGGAAATGCTCCGGATGCAAACAATTTGCCTATCGAAAAATCGAAAGCAGACGAAGCTTTTGATGCTGCAGCATGCATTGGCTGTGGAGCATGTGTTGCTTCCTGTAAAAATGCATCCGCAATGCTTTTCCTTTCCGCAAAAGTTTCTCAGTTTGCTTTATTGCCACAAGGTGAGCCTGAACGTCGCGAAAGAGTTTTGCGAATGGTTGCAGCCCACGATGAAGCAGGTTTTGGTAGTTGTACCAACACAGGAGCCTGTGAAGCAGAATGTCCGAAAGGAATTTCTATTTCTCATATTGCTCGTTTGAATAGAGAATATTTGAGGGCGAGTTTGTCGCAAGAATAGATTAAGGGGGACGAGGGACGGGGGTCGGGGGACGATAGGCCGCAGCCACTGAAATGTGAATGGTGAATGGTGAAGAGTACTTTCCACCGAAGTCATATTCGATGACATTTCGTTAAATATTTTTCACCTAACACTTAAAATACTATATTCAATTTATATTTTTATCTTTATTTTCAACATCCCGTCACTTCTACCTTCGCAGCCCACTCTTCACCATTCACTCTTCACCATTCACTCTTCACTCTTCACCATTCACTCTTCACCCTTCACTTCCACCCCATGGTAATCTCACCTTCTCTCATTCTTCTCATTCTCCTTGCCCTCTTTCTCTTCATGAGTTTTGTGGCTGTTCAGCAAGGCACAATCGCGGTGATCACGATGTTCGGTAAATACCGCAGGATCATGACACCCGGACTGAATTTCAAAATTCCGATCATCGAGCAGATTTACCGTCGGGTTTCGATTCAG
Organism: Bacteroidota bacterium; assembly: GCA_016720655.1. Lineage (GTDB taxonomy): Bacteria > Bacteroidota > Bacteroidia > AKYH767-A > 2013-40CM-41-45 > JADKJP01. The sequence continues at coordinate 101,485 of JADKKE010000032.1, read as the reverse complement.
AACAGATCGGTGGAGCTGGAGTTTCAGGCAATCACTGTGGATCAGGCAAATGTTTATTTCAAAGCGATGTTGCTTTATTCTGTCATCGATCAGGATGAAAAAAATATCATCAATGTTGCATTTAAATTTTTTGACGATAAAAATTTTATGCAGGCATTGATTCGTACTATCGAAGGTTCTATCCGGGGATATGTTGCTACGAAAAGACAGGCTGATGTACTTGGTTTACGGAAAGACATTACCGAACACGTAAAAGAACAGATTGATATCGGTCTGGAAGAATGGGGCTATCATCTCAAAGATCTTCAGTTGAACGATATCACCTTCGACGATGTCATCATGAAATCCATGAGCCAGGTTGTGGCTTCGAACAATTTAAAAGCTGCTGCTGAAAACGAAGGTCAGGCCTTGCTGATCACAAAAACCAAAGCTGCAGAAGCAGAAGGAAACGCAATTAAAATCTCGGCTGCTGCTGAACGTGAAGCTGCACAAATGCGCGGACAAGGTGTTGCTTTGTTCCGTCAGGAAGTTGCAAAAGGTATGACAGAAGCTGCCAAGGAATTGCAGCAAGCCAACCTGGATACATCGGTAATCCTTTTCAGTATGTGGACAGAAGCTGTGAAAAATTTCAGTGAATACGGAAAAGGAAATGTCATTTTCCTGGATGGTTCACCCGATGGAATGCAAAGAACCATGAAGCAAATGATCGCGATGACGACTTTGCAGAATGATAAAAGTTAAGATCTTTTTTATAAAAAAAAAAGAGGTTCACAGAATATGTTTACTGTGAACCTCTTTTTATTTAATTCAATCTATTCAACAATGATTTTTTTTACTGTTCTCAATTGATCTCCTTCAACTGAGCATGTATAAACCCCCGAAGGAATGCCTGAAATATCCAGGGCGAATTCCGAAGTATTTGCTTTGAATAATTTTTCAATCATCAATTGTCCAAGATTATTTCTTAGTTCCAATTTAATATTTTCTTTTGAACTGTTCTGGAATTGAAAATGCAAAAAGGAATTTGCAGGGTTTGGAAAGACTCTCACATTTTCAATTTCATCCTGTTTCAAATTTTTCACACCGGCAAAAACAGTAGCTTTCACAACTACAAAATCAGATGGATTTAAATTATTATTTATCTGATCGCAAGTACCGGGTTCTGCTAAAGATGTGCCCGGAGCCGCATCACGCTGGTAGAGTATCGTCGGATTCTCAAATGCTGAAATACGAGCCATGGAAGGAAATACAGCTTCCTCATACTCCCCATTACCACCGGCATTGGACGTTGGAACCACATCCACAGGAATTCCCCAGGTTTGTCCATGATCAGTTGAGGATATAGTGTAAACATGACGATGAGCTTGTTTCCAAATTGTTGTATCAGTAAACTCAGCAATGGTTTGATAACATACATAAAGGTTGTCGGATAAATCTACTCCGGCACTTGGAAATTGTGTAAGTCCTCCTCTATAATTTCCAAAAGGCAAGGAACATGTTTGATCCAAATTATAATCGATTCTCTGATTTCCATTCAAATCCTGTGCAGATGCAATTTGAACAGGAAAATTTGGAAACCATGTATCTTTCCAATAATACAAACCATCTGAATACGGATCAATTTGCAATCCTTCGCCGGGTTGTGTCCCCGGTTGGGAGCAGACTACCTTCAAACGTGAATACCATACATGACAAATGCCGAAATTATCGATGAGTACATACGGATCTCCTCCATTTGAATTCAAGGTATCCGCGAGTCCATCTGAATTTGTATCAGTCGTCATCGTCGCATCGTCAAACATTGGAATTGGAAAAGAATCTACAATCGTTTGCGTCCATGTATTGCCGCCATCTGTGGATTTGAGTAAACCAATATCTGTTTTACTATTTCCATAGGCAATTGCAACAGTGTTTCCTCTGCAATCAATCGAATAATTACCCGGACCAAATCCTTTATAATGAAATGCATCCAACTGCGGCAACAGAGAACGCATGACCTGCCACGTAATTCCTGCATCCAGGGAACGTGAATAAAGAATAGGATACATCTGACCAAAAACCGGCAATGTGTCGTTTCCACCGCCGCACCAGAGCGCATGAACCGTTTGCTGATTGGTTCCTCCGGTTGCAATACGTGCCTGTGAATCGTGTGTAGCAGGAGTACCAAAAGAAGTTGTATTGTATGCCCATGCACCAGTTCCTTTAACCGGTCTTCGTTTCATTATAATTCCTGAATCACTTTCCATAAGCATGATTTCCTGAAACAATGGTGTGACCCCGATTGCAGGAAATAAGGTGCGCATTGCACTGGCATTTGTATCCTGTATCCAATTTAAACCATCAAAATATACATAGTAGCCCTCTGCATCCGGATAGCCTGAATTTGCAGTAGGACTATAATTCATACATGTTGAAATAGTGCCATCCGAATTGTTCACGATACGTGTAGGACTGGAACCAATCCAAGGTAGATCATAATATGTGAACCAAATTATTTCCTCTTGCAACGTTTGCGTACGGTGATTCGGCGCAGAATTCTGCTTAGCAAATACAGTAATTGAAATTAACAACAGGCTGAGGTAAATTATTAGTTTCATGAATGAAATATTTTGAAATTATATACTGTTCATTAATACATCCCGGTTAATTATTACAATTAATTCAAATCTACAAAATTAAACTCTACCGGAGGCTGAAATTAGAATGCGATTTTTTAGATTTTGTCATGTCAAAATCAGATTTAGAAAAAAAAGTTCTAGCTGCTTATTTTGATGTTTGTGTTTATGGATTTTAGGACACAGAGGGACACGAAGTACACACAGAGCCTCACAGAGGGAAAATTCTGTCAACTTCTGTGTGCACTCTGTGAACCTCTGTGGGCTTTTTTAATTCGTCGAAGGAGGCCCCTTATTTATCACTCTCTTATTCCCACGAATTTGTTACATTTGATCACTCTGTTGATCCTGTTCAATGATTCTACAATTCAGAACTTCCTGCCTGCTGCTGTTTATATTGTTCGTAGCTTGTCAAAACAATACACCGAATACCATGCAAACTGAAACCACCACTACACCGGTTCTTGTAAAAGACCCACACACATTCGCACACCCTGAGGAAGCAGTTATTAAACATCTGGATCTTGACCTCAGTGTCAATTTTGAGAAAAAAATATTGACCGGAACTGCACGAATCCAATTTGAAAGGAAGGGTGATGCAAGCCAGATTATTCTCGATACCCGGGATCTTACAATACAGAAAGTCCTGATGAACGATGCTGAAAAACCATTGGCCTTTGAGCTTGGAGACACGGTTCCGTTTTTAGGAAGAGCTCTTGTGGTGAACCTCACTCCGGAAACAAAATTCATTACAATCTATTATACAACATCACCGGATGCCGGAGCTTTGCAATGGTTAAGTCCGGAGCAAACAGCCGGAAAAAAATCTCCATTCCTTTTCACCCAATCACAAGCAATCCTTGCACGTACCTGGGCACCTGTGCAGGATAGCCCGGGAATCCGCTTTACGTATTCCGCAACCATTCATGTTCCCAAAGGGTTGATGGCTGTGATGAGCGCTGAAAACCCACAGCAGAAATCAAGTGATGGAATTTATCATTTTAAAATGCCACAGCCGATTCCGGCTTACCTGCTTGCTCTTGCAGTTGGAGATTTTACTTTCAAACCACTCGACAAACGTACAGGTGTATACGCAGAGCCTGTGACATTGGAAAAAGCTGCCTGGGAATTTGTTGATCTTCCAAAAATGGTTGATGCTGCAGAGAAATTGTATGGGCCCTATGCCTGGGGACAGTACGATTTGATTGTACTTCCGCCGAGCTTTCCTTTTGGTGGAATGGAAAATCCGCGTGTCACTTTCGCCACACCAACAATTCTTGCCGGCGACCGTTCGCTTACCACGCTTGTCGCGCATGAGCTTGCGCATTCCTGGAGCGGGAATCTCGTTACCAATGCTACCTGGAACGATTTCTGGATGAATGAAGGATTTACTGTTTATTTCGAAAACAGAATCATGGAAGCTTTGTATGGAAAAGATTTTTCCGATATGCAAAGTCTGCTCGGCTTTGAAGATTTAAAAGAGACGATTGCTGAACTGGGCGATACCAGTGCTGACACACATGTGAAATTAAATCTTGTAAACCGGGATCCCGATGATGGAATGAATGATGTAGCTTATGAAAAAGGACATTTCCTGTTGTTGTTGATGGAACAAACATTCGGAAGAGAAAAATTTGATGTCTTTCTTCGCAATCATTTCAAGAATCATGCGTTTCAAACCATCACAACAGAACAGTTTATTGAAGAATACAATCATGATCTGGTTGCCGGTGACACAGCAGCAGCTAAGAAAATTGATATCGAACGCTGGATCTACGGACCCGGAATTCCGGACAATTGTCCTGTGATTCATTCGGTTCGTTTTGAAGCAGTAGAAAAACAGGTTGAAGCCTGGAAGAACGGCACAGCGGCTGCAGCGCTCAATACAAAAAACTATTCCACCAATGAATGGTTACGCTTCCTGCGCTATCTCCCTTCTTCACTTACCGAAAAGCAGATGAAGGATCTCGATGATGCCTTTCATTTTTCAAAAACAGGAAACTCTGAAATTTTATTCTGCTGGCTGGAGCTTGTGATCGCAAATAAGTACACCATAAATTATCCTGCTTTAAAAGAGTTTTTATTTCAAGTTGGAAGACGCAAATTTGTCAAGCCGCTATACGCTGATCTGGCAAAAACACCGGAAGGAAAAATTCTTGCAAAAGAAATTTACGCGAAAGCACGTCCGAACTACCATTCGATTACGCAAGCGACCATCGACGAATTGTTAAACTAAACTTTGCATCCTCTCTTGTCACAAGGATGCAGAGGATAAATTGCAAAGTGTATGAATGACGAAGAAAATTTTTTGGATCAGTTTCTGAATGATGACGAGGAACCCGGGATTCATTTTCATTTTATGAATCTGTCTTCTGAAGATGGTGATGACACAATTGATGAAGCTCTGGACATTCCAAATTTTAAAGCCACTCAGGAAGAGTTTATCAAGAGTCCGCTTTTCAAAAAGGTAATTTCAATCTACAAGATTGCTGAAACTATTGCTGAAAATCTGGATGAACAGGCCGACAGTTTGAACATGCGGACCATTTTCCTGCAATCCGCCGGTACCATTTTCGGGAAATTAATGGGTATCAATGCAGAGAAATATTTTAGTTGGAAAATGGAACTGGCAACAGTGGTGAAAAACGCATCCAAAGAGCTTGCCTCTGCAGCCTTTATTTGTTCTTCACAAAAATTTGCTGATCCGGAGTATCTCGCATTGATGGTGGAAGAAATAGAAGACTTCCGGAAATTATTCAATGACTGGATTAAGACCTTCGATCCAACCATTGACATGCGGGATGAATGGGCCATCGGATATCATCACCAATCTCCACGAGAACCCTCAGGTAATTTGTAATTCAACAGAAAAAATAAACATCAATTCTCCTTTTGTTTTTTCTCCACCCAGGTCCTTACATTTTCAGTAAGAAGGCTGAGTGGTAGCGGACCATTGGTAAGTACGACATCATGAAATTCACGGATATCAAAGCGGTTGCCGAGGTTTTTTCGTGCATATTCACGCAACTCCAGGATTTTCAACATGCCAATTTTATAACCGGTAGCCTGAGAAGGCCACACGATATATCTGTCAATTTCCTTTCTGCAATCTCCTTCCGGATTCGACGTGTTCTTGATAAAATATTCATATGCTTGCTGCCGTGTCCATTTCTTATAGTGAATGCCTACATCAACAACCAATCGTGCAGCACGAAATACTTCGTTCGACAATCTTCCAAAATCAGAATACGGGTCTTTGTAAAATCCGTATTCCTTTGGCAGCAATTCTGAATAAAGAGCCCATCCTTCCACATAGGCAACATTTCCTCCGTGTTTCCTGAACTTGGGCATGCCAGTTAGTGCCTGAGCAATCGCCACTTGCATGTGATGTCCCGGAATACCTTCGTGGTAAGCCAACGCTTCAGCCTGGTAAATCGGCTGATCTTTCATGTTGTATAAATTGATGTAATACGTTCCCGGTCTGGCTCCATCAGCAGATGGATCCTCATAAAATGCTCCGCCAGCAGATTGTTCCCGGAAAGGCTCGACAGCCTTCACCACAATATCCGCTTTGGGTTTTGTTTTAAAAAAAATGTCGAGCTGCTTACGCATCGTATCGATTATTCCGGTTGCAAGGTTTTTATACTGATTTTGACCTTCCCGTGTATTCGGAAAATAAAACTGAGGGTCCTTCCGCATGAATTCAAAAAACTCATGAAGATTATCCTTCTTCCATCCTGTGAGTTTCATAATTTTTCGCATTTCATTGTGAATGCGCATGACCTCCTGTTCACCAATGAGGAAAATCTCTTCCGGTTTCAAATCTGTTGTTGTGGTTGAACTCAGCGCCATTGAATAAAATTTTCTGCCTTCAGGCCATTTCCAGGCACCGTCATCGTTTGTGGCTTTGGCTTCAAGATCCTTTGTGTACTTCATCAGTTCATCGTAGGCAGGTTTCACTACATTTTTCAAAGCCTCGATGCATCCTTTGCTTAACTTTTCTCTTTCATCGTATGAAATATTTTTTAAAGTATTCAGTTTTGTAAGGAAGTCATCGAGTAAAGGACAGCGTGACGTAGTATTTTCAAAAGGTCTTCCGGTTATCACATTCTGAATGTCGGACTCAATGAAAGGAAAAACAAATTTCGGTGGGATGATACCCAGACTGTCCCGGATTTTTAATCCTTCGAGGTATTGCCTGAACAGTTCAGTGATACCGTTCAATCGACTGATGTAAGCCCAGGCGTCCGGCAGCGAATCGATCCTGTGCACATTAATGAGGAATGCAGGAACGGCAGATTGAAAGCCATCCATTTGGTTGAGTGGATAATTGTGAAAACGCCAGCGAAAATTGTCGAGTTTTTTCTGGGCGGTATATTCAAAGTATTTGTAACTGATTCGTGTTTGTTCATCCAATTTATCAAAATCAATGTATTTGCGCAGGCTGTCTAATTCATTTTTGATAATGTCATTTTCACTTTTCGCATGTGCATCACTATGATCTGTCCACTTGCCATAATTCATTTTGATTCCGAAATAACTTTGTTGTTCGGGATCCCTGCTCAGTCTACGATCAAAGGAATTATCAAAGAAAACATTGGCTTTGGCACATTCCCTGGAAATATCATCCGAACTAAACGTTTTAATAGTATTGGGATGCTCAGACTGGCATGCAATTATTATCAGATAAAAAAGTGATACCGGAAAAGAGTAACGCAAAAACAAACATCTCATAAAAAATCAATTAATCTCAAGGTAGAAGAAGATGGAAAAATCAATGTAAATTTAACAAAGAAAATTATGAAAAACATGATACGATCCTTTTTTCGGTTAAATTAAGTAGCCTTTCTTTTGTAGTTAAAATCCAGCTTGCGAAGGGATCAGGGTACAAGACAGGAATAGGTATCGGATTGGGTAGAATTGCTCAAGGTGAATTTTTTTGGTTATTTTGACAGGGTATTAACTGCCCGCTTCAATTCTAAACCTGCTCCCATGATTCACCTCCGAGCTGCAACAGAAATCGATCAGCCCGAAATTCTTGCCATTTACAATGAAGCTGTATTGAACACAACAGCAACTTTTGACACTGAACCCAGGAGCATGGATGCTCAGATGGAGTGGTTTCGCAGACATAAAAAAAATCACCCAATACTAGTCGCGGAGATTAATAAAAAAATAATCGGCTGGGCTTCTCTAAGTCCCTGGAGTGACCGTTGTGCTTACGAAACAACGGTGGAAGTATCCGTTTATATTGACAAAGATTTTAGAGGACAAGGAATTGGGAGTAGTTTGCTCGAACGTATTACTATTGAAGGGCAAAAGGCAAAAAATCACACAGTTCTATCCAGAATTTCATCTGACAACCTGGCTAGTATTTACATTCATAATAAAGCAGGTTACAAAATAATTGGTGAAATGAAGGAGGTCGGATTCAAATTTGGTAAATTTTTAGATGTTACAATGATGCAATATCTTTATTCAGCCTGAATTTTCAGGGTCTCGAAATATGTCTTGAAATTATATCCATTTTTTGTACATTTGAAATTAGCACCCCTTTGCAATTTTTTTATTCACCATTTAAAACCACAGCTATGTTAAATTTTACAAAAAATTCAATCCGCAATTTCATCGGACTACAGTTGATTTTACTATTTATCAGTTCCAATGCAATTGCTCAAGGCAAACCCGGTGGACAGTGGACAAAAGCCTCCAAAAATCAGGGGGATGAATTGATTACCAATTTCAAAACACGCAACGAAACTGCAACAATTTACGGCCAAACCATCACCAAAGCACAACTCGATGAACTGGTACGTACTTTTCCGGATTGCAATGCTTTCAGTGTCTATCTTGGTGTAGATAAAACGGGCCAATACACTGGTGAAAATCAGTATACAATTATGATTGCTCCTGCTGTATTTAATGCCGAAAACAATAGCGTTAAATACGTTAACGATCCGGGACATGACAGTTCGGTATATGTTCCCTCCATGCTTTGCCCGGATCAATGCGGATTAATGCAAAATCAATAAAACTTCGAGCCCGGCGACGCCTTTTTAGTTCGTGCCGGATTTCAGGTTTTGTGGTTTAAATAATTGTTTTATATTTGTTTAGCTCCATCTTCAATTTTTGGAACTTGAATTTATTTGAACGCTTTATAAATTTTAAAACCTTAAATCAAATCAGCCATGTCAAAAAATCTAATCATTGTTGTACTTGGTACACTCGTTTTGTTGTTCGTCCTTGATGAAACCTGTATCTGGAATATTATTCCTGATAAATGCACAAAAGGTGTAGTTGTAGATTCATCGACTATCTCAACTTTAGCCGAAGAACTGGGATATGATATTTGTGCCTGCGATAACAAACTCCGGTATCCTACCGGTACTACGGCTGATGCATATGGCGGAACTACAATTTCTAAGGATAATGCAAAGCAATATCTTCTATATTTCAAAGAAGCTTATCCTACGCTGCATTATGGTGCATTTATCAGTAAAAAGGCTCTTGATGAAATATTTTGCGCAGACCCATCTGCGAATGGAATCTATTGCTATTATGGCTTACTGTCAAAGCCGACTTTAGGAACAGCTCCTGAAACATGCTTCTTTATAGAAGGGACTACCAAACCCTTTTATGAGTTGGAAAAAAGCACTGCCGGCCTCATTTTCCGTTCTCATTGGAAAACTCTGTGTCCGGATGAATGTGGTTCTATAGGAAATGAAGTGGCTAGCCCAACAGGTACAGCACATTAAGCAGCCCATTGAATTTGTATTAAAACATGTGAAATCTATTCCTAAATTAATAGCTACTATTTTTTTGAATTGCTTTATTTTCTGTCTTCGCAGGAAGCTGAATTTAATTGGACTTTTTTTAGGTTTTCAGATAGTGACGGTGTTTGCCCAGCCGTCTCCAATGCTTCACTTTGATGCTGTTTCATCTGAGAATGGATTGTCTGAAAATACCATTCGAAAAATATATCAGGATAGCCGTGGCTATATTTGGGTGGCAACACAAGATGGATTAAACCGTTACGACGGATTTACATTTACTGTCTACAATCATCAACCGGAGAACCCGAATTCTATTTCCGACAATTTTATCAATGAAATTACTGAAGACCGTCATGGAAATATCTGGGTGGGGACCCGAAACGGATTAAACGTATATCGCTTTCTGAGTAATGACTTCCAGAGCTACATGCCTGTTAGCAATGAAAAGGAAGGCTTGCACGGTTCTTATGTGCTGTGTATCGCGGAAGATTCGCTCGGCGGGCTATGGATTGGAACGGATGGTGGCGGGCTCAATCATATGACTTTCGATACCATTTCTTCATCAGCCCTTGCTCCGAAAGTGGTCGCTCATTTCGAACAGTATGTTTCAAAACCGGGAGACAGCACCAGTATCCTGAGCAATTCCATTTTCAATCTTGCTTTCGATAAATTTCATTCGATGTGGGTGGGTACAGACAAAGGTTTGTGCCGAATCAAAAGCAATGCATGGAGCACAAAAAATACATCAAAGGAATTCGAACACATCAAAATTCCTTCTTCCGGGCTTGCATCTTCTCAATTTCCACTGTATTCCCTTGTAGCGGATGACAAAGGAAATATTTGGTTTGGAAATGGCAACGGACAAGTAAGGAAAGTAGATGTTTTTTCGAATCACGAGTATTCCCTAAGCGATCCACTGATCGCCTATTCGGAATCGCGGGCAAGACCGCAAACTGCCATGAATGATATCCTTGTGAATGCAGATGGTTCTGCATGGTTCGCAAGTTCCATGGGATTGTTTCAATATGTACCGGGAACAGAAAATCTTTCAAATTATACGCTACATAAAAAGGAATACACACATTCCGTGAGTCTCGCCGACAATTATATCACGAGTTTATGCAAAGATGAAAGCGGATTACTCTGGATAGGAACTGTGGGTGGAATTACAATTTACGATCCCTGGAAAAACCGTTTCCATGCACAAAAATTACCTCTGTTTGGAAAGGATACAACGGATTACTCTATCAATGCCATTTATGTGGACCCACAAAAAAGGCACTGGTTTGCAACAGATTTTTATGGTGTGCGGGTAGTCGATGCAAATCACAAAAGTTTTGTAGAAATCGCAGCCTTGAATGGATTCTCAGTAAATGCCTTTGTTCGTGATGCCGCAGGAGACATGTGGTTTGCAACTTCCGGACATGGAGTGGCAAGGATTATATCTGGTGATTTATTTTCCGGTAACGAAGAAAAAATCCGTCCGAATGCAAAGGCACAATTTTTCCTGCATGATAAAAATGATACTGGCAGTTTGTCAAGTAATATGGTCTTGTGTATTGCCAATGACATTTATGGCGGCTTGTGGATCGGCACCGGCAAAGGTCTGTGCTTCCTGAATAAGGAGAGAACACATTTGACAAAAATCACTTTCAACAGCAATGATGCCAGTCTCTTCACAGATAAAATCATTCGGGATATCCACTGTGATAAAAAAGGAATGCTTTGGGTGTGCACGGATGGCGGATTATTTAGTTACTCCATACCGACTGGAAAAATTACACATTTTGTACATGATTCGGCCAATCCGAATGCGTTGAGTCATACCCGTATTAATTGTATTCATGAAGACAAGTCAGGACAGCTGTGGATAGGTACGAATGGAGGTGGATTGGATTTATTCGATAAAACTACGGGACAGGTAAAAGCAGTGTATTCCAATTCACAAGGACTTCCAAACAATGTAATTTATAGTATTGAAGAAGATACGCACGGTAATCTTTGGGTGAGTACCAACAAAGGCATTTGCAAATTCAATCCGAAAACAGGCGAATGTTCAAACTACGATACCCGTGATGGCTTGTTGAGCAATGAGTTTATCCTGAATTCATCGTATTGTGCTGATGATGGCACATTTTACTTCGGCAGCAACAATGGTTACAATTCATTTCAGCCGGATAGTATCCGGAAGAATGAATACATCCCAAAAGTTGTACTCACTGATGTGAAAATATTTGATCAGTCGGTGTTTTCAGGAACTTCCAGTGAAATGCGGATAGAGTTATTGGGTACAAAAATGATTCAACTTCCATTCAAAAAAAACAGTATAGCGTTTGAATTCGCTGCATTGAGTTTTCTTGCACCGGAAAAAAATAAATATGCATATTGGCTGGAAGGATTTGATCATGAATGGATACAAGCCGGTACAAGAAGATTTGTTTCTTACACAAATTTAGATCCCGGAACATATATCTTTCATGTCAAGGCATCAAACAATGATGGGGTATGGAACGAGACTGGGATAGATTACACAATAGTAATTTCTCCTCCCTGGTATCGTACTTTCTGGTTCAGGATTTTGTTGGCAATTTTTATTTCCATGATTGTCTTTTTCATCTATCAGGCACGCCTGAGAAATCTCGAATTAAAGAAAGAAAAGGAAGTGGCTATTCAAACCACACGGATGAAGGAACAGTTTCTTGCAAACATGAGTCACGAAATCCGAACTCCTCTGAATGCAATCATGGGCATGACGCGCTTGTTACGAGAAAAGGAACCCAAACCGGATCAACTAAAGTATCTGGATGCAATTACTCAATCTTCCGACAACCTGCTGGTAATTATCAACGACATCCTGGATATCTCAAAGATTGAAGCCGGTAAAATTGAATTGGAAAAAATTCCATTCAGTATCAAAATTGCATTTTCAGGTATTTACAATACTTTACGTTTTAAGGCGGAAGAAAAAGGACTTACCTTTTCAACCACTATACCGGATGATATGCACGATTATTTCATCGGTGATCAGGTACGGCTTTCACAAATGCTGATCAACCTGGTAGGCAATGCTATTAAATTCACAGAGCATGGTTCAGTCACATTGAAATGTACATGCCAACCGATGCATCCCGAAATCGGAACAATTGCAACTGTACAATTCGAAGTCATAGACACTGGAATCGGAATTGCACCTGAAAATTTGCATAAAATTTTTGAAAGTTTCACTCAGGAAAGTAGTGAGACTACCCGGAAATTTGGTGGTACCGGACTTGGCCTTGCAATTAGTAAAAAGCTTGCTGAATTGCAGCATGGAACGATTGAAGTAAAAAGTGAAGCCGGAAAAGGAACTTCTTTTCTTGTAAGCATTCCATATCCTGCGTCTGACACTCCTGTGATTCCGGCCATCAACCATATTCCATCAGAAGAATTACGAAAATCCCTGAGTGGAATTTCAATTTTACTTGTTGAAGACAATGACTTCAACCGAATTGTAGCTGTGGATACTTTACAGGAAGAACTTTCTGATATTCGGATTGATATTGCTGTCAATGGATTGGAAGCTGTCGAAAAAGTTCGTTCCGCATCTTATGATGTTGTTTTGATGGACGTCCAAATGCCTGAAATGAATGGTTACGATGCGACAAAAACCATACGTTTGTTGGACAGCCCGGCGTGCGACACAAAAATCATTGCGATGACTGCAAGTGCTTTGAAAGACGAAGTTGAAAGGTGTTATCAGGCAGGGATGAATGATTTCATTGCAAAACCTTTCGATACTGAAGATCTTCTGAAAAAAATAAAAAGGATGATTTCCGCTGAGGATGGAAAATAAAAAGAGGGATGCACGGATGCATCCCTCCTTCTTGAAACCGGCATCTTAGTTTTTCACAGGCAGATATCCGTATTCTTTACCATATTCCAGCATTTGGTCAAGAAAACTCTCCGGGTATTCCACTTTAACATCCTTTATTTTCTTTCCATCCATAACCGGAATTAATTTCGCTTGAATGAAACCCATGTAAGGCGCGATATTGAGATTTTTATAGCGGCGCAAAACTTCAGCATGAAGTGTAGGATCAACTTTTACTCCATATTTCTCTACCAACTCCATTCCTGCTGCGAAATCTCCTTCCGATTTGATTCGCTGAATTTCACGTAATAATTGACCGAATAATTCTCTCAGCTTATTGTAATCATTGATGACCAAATATGTTTTACCATCGCGGGTAATCTTTTCGATTACTTTATTGGCAGCGCCTTTTTCAAATGCCCAGGCTGAATTCAATTGACGATTCCTCATGTGTGCCTCCTCCAAATTTTTCCCCAACTCGATCCGGTCGAGCTGAGTCATGAGTCCATTCAGAACATATAAATCGTATTGAGCTTTTCCGGCGTCCAGACTTGGACTCACTCCAATATCAACCAATTTCTTGTCCATGCAAAAATAAAGTCCGACCAGATCAGCACGTGCTTCTTCCAATATACCGGCATAATTTTTTAGAGTTTGATCTGTTGTTCCAACACCCTCATTGATCTGACCGGATGCATGGCCGATCACTTCATGCATATCGACGTGAAGATCATTCGCGATAGCTCCATACTTTCGCATTCTGTCTTTCACTTCTTCACTTAAAACAAATTCATCAAGCAAAGGGCTTTTGGCCTTGTAAAAATTATATGCTTCAATAATATTTCCAAGTGAAACAGATTTCGAACCATGATCTTTGTGAATCCAATCATTATTTGGAAGATTAATACCTATGGGTGTGGCCGGAGCTGCATCACCAACTTCACCGATGACTGTAATCACTTTTGCTGTGATCCCTTTGACATTTTTCTTTTTATGATTTTCCATGATTGTGGAATGGTCCTCGAACCACTGCGCTTCTTTGGAAATTGCTTCAATGCGCTTTGTTGCAACCATGTCTTTCATTGATACAATTCCCTCAAAAGACCCTTTCTTTTGCAATGCATCCTGATAAACTTCGATAAACCCATTTACAAAATCGATTCGCGCACTTGTGTCATTGACCCAGGCGATACAGTGCTCATCGAATAATTTCGGATCGCCACTTTTGTAAAACTGAATCAATGTACTTATGGTTTTCTTCTGCGCACTGTTTTCAGCTACTCCTTCTGCTTTTTCCAACCATGGTATTATTTGCTTTATCGCTGCTCCATACATCCCATTTTCTTTCCACACACGCTCCTTCAGTATTCCATCTTCTTTCGTTAGTTGAGTATTGAATCCAATTTGAGATTTATCATCCGGATTCGCTTTTTTCAATGAATCATAATATGCTTCCGTTTCGGCCTGTGTTACACCAGAATAAAAATTATTTGCGGAAGCCTTGATCACATCAATTCCTGCACTCAAATCAACTTGTTTGGGATCTGTATTTGGATCAAAAACAATTTTTAGCATGAATGTGCTGAACTCCGGTAATGCCATCCCTTCCAATGGAAGTTTTTTCGGATCTGATTTCTTTAACAAGTCTGCGAAATACTCCTGTTTACATTCCGGAAACATTTTATCAGAAGAATAATGATGGTGAATCCCATTTGCAAAAAAGACTCTTTTGCAATAAATGATAAACTTATCCCATTGATCTCCTTTTTTTTCTCCGGAATACGATTGGAGAATTCCCTCGAGCGTCTTTCGAACAGTCAGGCCATAACGATACTTCTGATCATAAAATATATCACGGCCACAAAGTCCTGCCTGGTATAAATAATAAGCCAACTCCTTTTGCTGAAGCGACAATTCATCAAAGCCATCAACTTTGTAACGGAGTACCTGGATATCGGCAAAGCGATCGGCCATGTAATTAAACCCGGGTTCAGTTGTCGTTTGAATTTCCAAGCCTGGCTCTTTCGGCTGAAATCCGAATAAACCAAATGCAAATGTCAGAATAATAAGTCCTTTTAATGTTTGCGTATTCATGTGATTGATTAGTGATAAATATGGTAGAGCGATCGATTCAAATTCTACTTTTTAGGATTTACTTAATTCCATACTTTGCTTCGTATTTTCGATACAATTGTTTTTGTACATCATCGAGTACAATTTCTTTACCTCTGATGAAAGCCTGAGTTACAGAATTACCGCGCATGTCCAGAGCGTCACCGGCAGAAATAAATAGTGTTGCGTCTTTCCCAACTTCGAGCGTACCACAACGATCTTCAATTCCAAGTATCATCGCCGGATACTGAGTGAGGCTTCTTACAGCATCTTCTTTCGAAACCCCGTACGCAACACTTGTTCCCGCATTAAACATGACATTGCGTGATTGCCAGGAACCATCAATTGTTTCCGTATATACAATGCCGGCTTTGTTCAGGAGAAAAGGAAGTTTATATGGCAGATCGACATCATCATCTTCGCGCGGTGGAAGTGAATGTGTATTGCCAAGGACAACAGGAATTTTATTTGATTTTAACAGATCTGAAACTCGCCAGGAATCTCCTCCTCCAACCAATACCATTTTCACCTGATACTTTTTTGAAAATTCTACTGCTGCCACTATTTCCTTTATAAAATCACAATGGACATACAACTTTTTATTTCCATCGAAAATACCGCGCATCGCTTCAAAGCGTAAGTTTGTCTCAACAGGAGTCGCTTGCATGGAATACGATTTGGCTTCCTTAAAAAACAAATCAATTGCTCCGAGTTGTTGCGTCATCCGGTTTCTTTGAACATCCTCACTTTCCGCATTTGCATGTTTCGCAATGTACATTCTCGGCCAGTTTAGGTGAATTCCCTCGTCCGCTTTGTATGATGCATCTTCCCAATTCCATGCATCCAGCTCGACAACTGAACTTTGCCCTGTGATCGTTCCCCCTTGTGGAACCACTTGTGCTAGTAGAACCCCATTGCTGCGAACAGTCGGAATAATTTTTGAATCTGTGTTGTATGAAATTATACTGCGCACATTCGCATTCATTTCACCGACTTCATAATAATCATTTGTTGCGCGAACAAGGTCAATTTCGGCAAGTCCCAGAGTTGTGTTACAACAAATGAAACCCGGGTAGACGTGTTTGTTATTACCGTCAACGATAGTTTTGTATTTCGAACGATCCAGCTTGATCGTTGTCGCATCGGCTACAAGAATGAGTTTCCCGTTTTCAAAACCGATCGCGGAATTTTGAATCACCTGACCGTTTCCGATATGCGCAACTGCATTCAGAATAAGAATAGAGCCACTCTGCGGCAATGCCGGTGCCGGATTTTGTGCAAACAGTGAAAGGGGCAGTACAAACGCAAGAATGGAAATATATAGTTTGTTCATGGTTTATTTTCTTTGATAATTTTGGATAAAGGAATTAAAGACTGATTGGAACTGAGTATTATTTCATCCACACTTCTTCTTCGTCAACACAATGCTTGATAAGGGATGCGCGCACTCCTCCTTTTTGAATAGCTTCTCCGCGTGCTTTTGCATTGTTCATCTCCTGTGTAATTCGAGCCTTTTCCTTTCTAATTTCATCCCGCAATTGCTGATCATGCACAACATCATAATAACAAATTCCATCCACATAGGTCCGCAATGGTTTTGCATAAATCGATAAAGGATTTTCATTCCACAAGACAAGATCAGCGTCCTTACCGGCTTTGATACTTCCGACTTTGTCGTCAACACGAAGAAGTTTCGCTGGATTCAGTGTTACAAATTTCCACGCTTCTTCCTCGGATACTCCGCCATATTTGACCGCTTTTGCAGCTTCCTGATTTAATCGCCGCGCCATTTCAGGATCATCGGAATTGTATGCGACGGTGAGGCCAACTTTGTGCATGATTGCTCCACTGTAAGGAATCGCTTCATACACTTCATATTTGTAGGCCCACCAATCACTGAATGAAGATGCTCCACGAACACCATGTGCTTTCATTTTATCCGCAACCTTGTACCCCTCAAGAATGTGAGTAAATGTGTTCATCTTAAAACCAAAAGTATCTGCAACATGCATGAGCATATTGATTTCGCTTTGCACATAACTGTGGCACGTGATAAATCGCTTGCTGTTGAGGATTTCAGCCAGAGCATCCAATTCGAGATCTCTTCGTGGAGCTTTCAACGCTGAATTGTTTTTACCGGCCGCTGAATATTTTTTCATTCCATTATCGTATTCACGGGCACGTGTAAAGTTGTCCATATACACTTGCTCTACTCCCATTCGCGTTTGTGGAAAACGAGAAACCTGACGGTCCCCCCAATTAGCTTGCTTTACATTTTCACCCAAAGCAAATTTGATAAACCCTGGCCATCCTGAAAATTTCAAACCTTCCGGCGATTGACCCCAACGAAGTTTAATCAATTGCGTTTGACCGCCAATCGCATTCGCACTTCCGTGCAGGAGATGAGAGCAAGTCACTCCACCGGCAAGCTGACGATAAATCTGAATATCATCAGCGTCGACAACATCACCAATACGAACTTCAGCAGAAGAACTTTGTGTCGCTTCATTCACTGCATCACTCACTGCTATATGAGAATGTTCGTCAATGATTCCGGATGTCAGATGCATTCCACTTCCATCGATTACAAGTGCTCCGGCCGGAGGAGAAATCTTTTTTCCAACCTGACTAATTTTACCATCTACAATCAACACGTCTGCATTTTGCAAAATACCTTCACTCTCGTTGGTCCAGACGGTTGTATTTGTAAACAATGTTGTGAGCGGTTTCGGAAGTTCTTTCCAACCATACGCGCAATTCGGGAATGTCAATGGGCCCGGAGCCGTTGTATCTTTCTTTGTGGTGTCTCTTTTCACAACCTGAACAAATGCAGAATCCATCCGTGCAGACCAATTGACCCATTCACCACCCGGCAATTGAGCATTACCGGTGATTTGCTTAACTGAACTTTCGTCTGAAGAACCACCCAGGCGATAAATTCCTTTTGGCTCTCTTTTCTTGAGTTCAAATTGAAGATTCACCTGATTTCCAATTCGCGATAAGATGACTTTTGTAGAGGTGGTGTCTTCAAATACCGAAGCTTCCGGTGATAACATCTCTCCACCAATTTTCAATCGCATGGGTGAAAGTGTACCAATTGTCAAAGTGTAATTGCCACGTATATCTGCACCGGAATAATCACTGATCGGATATCGGATTCCTTTCACCCAATTCTCCAAAATCAAATTTTCTTTTTCGAAAAGAGATCGGGAAGTGATGATAAAATTTGCCAGCATCCCTTTTTTCAGTGCACCAACCTGATCCGAAAGACCGAGCAATTCGGCTGGAATCTGTGTAAGCGATTTTAAAGCCTGCTGCGGAGATAAACCATTGTCTATTGCCTTGCGGATATTCTTCCAGAGATTTGCTTTATTCTTCAAATCACTTGCCGTAATGGCAAAGTTGACTCCTGCTTTTTCGAGAGCTGCGGGATTTCCGGGTGCCAACTCCCATTGTTTCATTTGCCTGTAAGAAATTGCCAATGCATCATAGGGATCACTCAAATCATAGGCGTCAGGAAAATTCAAGGGAACGATGAATGAATTTCCTGTTGCCCGGATTTCGTTGATGCGTTCATATTCATCACCGTTTCCTTTCAGAATATAGTTTACACCGAACTCCTCCCCGATTTTGTCAGCACGCAATTCATTTTGCTTATCCCCCGCATCAAAAATCTTTGGGAGATTATGCAATTTAGAAAATGCATCAAGCGAAATATTGTATTCAAGTTTGTAGCCTCCATTTGTATACCATTGTGAATCGTAATATGTCTGGCGCAACAAGGCAATACTCCCCATTAATGAAGATGGATAATCCTGTGTCGAACTTCCTTTGTCAAAAGAGAAATTTGCCGCCGCCCTGTCACGTAAAATGAGATCATTTTCTTTGCCTTCGCCAAGGACTGACACAACTGATGTTCCTCTGACAATTCCATCTTTACAAACACTCATCACTGTCCCAAAACCAAGCTTCCTCCATTCCTCTGCTTTCTTTGGTTCGACACTAAAATTCCTGTACGCATCATACTCTGCACGGATAGCCTGATTCCATCCGTATGCTCCTTTTGTGTTGGAAAGGAATTGCGGGGAACCATCCCCACCACCGGGTCTTTTCACTTCAGGAATTCCATAGTCGGTAAATATGTCGATGAGAGAGGGGTAAATGAGTTTCCCTTTTAAATCGAAAACAACCGCTTCCGCAGGTATTGTCAATCCTTTTCCAATATCCACGATTCTACCGTCACGTATCAACAGGGTAGCAGAATCCAAGGACGTTTTATAATCAATAGAAATTTTCGCTGAAGTAAAAGCAAACAATGTATGCTTAGGATCAGTGGTCCCGTTTACAGGAAAGGTTTGTTGAGCTTGGCTTTCTGATAGGATAAAAAAGGCAATCCCGCAGAGGAGGGTAGAGATTTTATTCATAGTTTGGTATTGGGTGTGACGAATGTAAAGAAATCGGTTGGAAAAGGTCGTTAATTTTTCTTAAAATTGAGGCTCGAAATTGTCTTTTTCGGGTACCTGTAACGTATATTTTTATGATGCAAACAAAGGAAATTTATTGCCTTCCATCCGGCTCTGCCAAAGAACAGTTAAATACTGATTTTCATTGTGGTAAATAAATTTTCTTAAAATTTGATTCATTTAAATTTCTATTTTAATATTGCAACGTTGTATATCCACCAAATAGGCTCATCTTTACATACATCAAAACATATTCACACTTTATGGACGCTATGAACAACAGAGGTCAGAATAATAAACATGATACTCTTGAGCTTGAAAAATCAAAAGCCCATATTATCGTAGAAATAATTGAGTATATTCCCAATGCAGTGGTGAGTAAAACCATAATTCGAAAAACAACCGGCAATGTAACTGCAATGTCTTTTGATTCCGGAGAAGAATTAGCCGAAAAGATCACTCCGTTTGACACATTTGTACAGATAATTGATGGTAAAGCGGAAGTGGTCATCGATAAAACCAGGCATTATCTTAACCTGGGAACGGGAATTATCATTCCTGCGCACAAATCTCATTGTTTTAATGCGAAAGAGAAATTTAAAATGATTTCAACAGTGATTAAAAGCGGATACGAGGATTAATGCTCCATTTGTTCCCTGCCAATTGTTTCCTTTTCCTCTTATATAAAATTATTAAAGAATTGTTTAACAAAACAATTCTTTTGCATTCAACAATATTATTGAAGCAATTTCCGTCCTTGAATTAACTATTGTTCAAAGAACAATGGCTTTCACCAATCGTCTGGGAGGTTTAGCTCCACACGTTTTTCATCGGATTGTCATTTTCTGAATCTTTGTCAGGGAATCTGCAACAATTCATATTCAATTTGTAATTTTCCGGAAAACTCAATTTGTATGTGGAAACCCCTACTCCCGTTACTATTTGTTTTCCAATCTGTTTTTACGAATGCACAACTATTCACTGACCTGAATTGGAATTTAATGGGATTGTCAGGAGCTACAGCTGCCTTTGCCGATTACGACAATGATGGTGATGAAGATTTTGTCCTCTCCGGTTTTGGAAGCACTGTAGCGGAATGGAGTGGATTCTATAGAATCGACAACGGAATTCCCGTACTCATTGATTCTTCTCTGATAAAAATTACCAATGGTAGCAGTAACTGGGGAGATTTTGATCATGATGGTGATCCGGATCTTTTAATGAACGGACAAACAAATGGAAGTGCAATGTGCGCATTGTATCGAAACGATGGTACTTCGCAACTCAACCTGGTGAGCAATACTGGTTTGCCCGGACTCATTGGATGCATGCGCTGGATCGATTATGATCGCGATCAATTTCCGGATGTTATAATGAGTGGAATGATAGCTGGAACATTCGCAGATACTACTTTATTATTTCACAACAATGGAAATGGTACTTTTTCACCGGCTACTGCTTTTGTTTTTTCATTCTTTGAAGCAGACATTCAGGTGTATGACTACGATGGCGATTCCCTCCCTGATTTTTTTATAACCGGTCGTGGCTCTTTTGGTTTTAACGGATATGCAAACTTGTTACACAACGATGGAAATGGTCAATTTTCGGTTACGCCGAATCAATTTCGTCAACTCTTCACCGGTACATCCAAATTCGGCGCCCATGATAACGATGGCGATGTAGACATCCTTTATGATGGAATCGACTCTACGAATGCTGCCTTTACTTTGATTTACGACAATAACAACGGGCTATTTACTGAATTGCCCAATGTACTTCCAGGCAGTGGAGAACCGGGTATCATCGACTGGGCGGATATTGATAATGATGGCGATTTAGATATTGGTATTTCCGGATCCCACCTCATGCGGAATGATGGAAATAATTTGTTTGTGGACGTATCTCCCTGGGACACGAATATTTTCGCTCTCCCAATACTTTTCAATGACTTCGACAGAGATGGAGACAAAGATGTTTTATTCGTAAATTATTTCGGATTCCTTGGCACTACGATGTACCAGAATAATTTTATCACAAAGGTGAATACCATCGAAACAATAAATGAAAATTTAATCTACCCCAATCCGGTAGTTTCGAAATTAAATATTAAAAGTCAGTTCAACCCTGAATCCACTGTGGCTATTTATTCTTTCACTGGAGAATTAATCCGAAGCCCCAATCGTGCATTCGAGCAGAATGAAATAGATGTTGCTTGCCTTTCTTCAGGAATTTATTTTCTTGAAATAAAAAGTAATGATGAGGTGAAGCAAATTCGTTTTGTCAAAATGTGATCCCTGACACAATTAGTATTTTAGTGCTTTGAATAATTGTGTATAATTTTTTGTTTCCAATGAAATAAAATACACACCGTTTTCAAGATTTGAAAAGGTCAGATCAATTGTTCGAGCCCCAGTGTATAATTCTGAATATCTATTTTTCCCAAGCATGTCCGAAATTTTTACGAGCACTGGTTCCGTAACGGTTTCCGAAAATCTAATTTGTAAAAAATCGTGGACAGGATTTGGTCCAATGGAATAAAAATTCTTCGCATCAATTTCTTCTGTAGTTGTACTTGTGCACAGCTGACAGTTACCTGAAAACAGAACCGCCGGATCTGAAACAGCGAGAGAATCGAAACGGGCCCCATCAGCACAATTTCCTTTTAATTGAAAATTGAGCCATGGAATAAGAAAACGATCAATGGTAGCATGTTGATCTATTCGGCTTATCGTTGGTGCAGGTGTACACGAGTTTTCACCAATGGAACATAGAAAATTGTTGTCTGCCATCTGGCAATGACTTCCTCCACGGATCGTCACAAGAGTTTTGCATGCACTCGGCAATGAATCAAACATTAGAATTTGATTTGTCGCTGGAGGTGTGACACAATCATTTTCGCCTGCAAATAACAATGAAGGAATGCTGATGCTTGCGGCAGCTGCGATTGCAGAGGGACTCGTTTCAGCTGCTGCAAGATTTGCAATTGCAGTGATCCCCGGATTAAATTGTAAAGCAAGAAAACTCGCCCCACCACCCATCGAATGCCCCATGACACATGATGATGAATCTACACGGTCGTAAAAGAATGAGCCGGTATTTGATCCTTCCATTTTGATTGCATCAACAAGAAAGGCAAGATCTTTCCCTAGTTCGAGATGCTGCGGCGAGATCCCTGTTTCCGTGAGAGGAAATGCAAGTATGTAGCCATGCGGTACTGCAGCTTCCCAAATATTTCTATAGGCATCCCAGGTCATCACGAAACCATGCCCGAATACGAGCACTGGAAATTTTTCAGTTGTTGAAGTTGCGAAGGGCACATTTTCACCACTGCTATCTGCTGGATAGTAGAGTTCTGTCTGAATTGTGCGATTCCTGCTGGTATCCATGAGCGAAATGGTTTGATGACCAATTCCGTATTGCTGTGCAAAACAATAGTTGCAGCAAAATAATAAAAGCAAGAGGAGGAGAAAATTATACTTCATAGATTGTGTTTAAAACCTAAACAGTCAAACTGAACTTTTGTTTGTGAAATGAACTGAGAAAACCCATGTCATGAATGATCCTGAGTTTAGAACAAAGGTCAAATCTGCACTGAATCAAACCTTTGTGGGAACAGATTTTTAACTATTTTTGGCACAAACAACAATCTATGGATTCTACTTTACTTGCCAAAATTCACATGGTCAGCGTGATGATTTTTTTGCTGATTTATGTCGTAAAAACCGTTCTGCTCTTCACAAGCCGGGCAAAGCTTGACAGTTTCACCAAGGTTTTTAAAGTTCCTGAAATGATTGTGAGTTTCCTTTTCCTGGTCACGGGCTCATGGTTATTTGCTCTTCTGGGAGGAATCAAGGTATTTCATTTGATTAAATTGGCATTTGTAGTGCTCTCCATTCCTTTGGCCATTATTGCTTTTAAAAAATACAATAAAGGACTTGCACTCGTTTCATTGCTTTTGATCATCGGTGCTTACGGACTCGGAGAAATGAGTAAAAACAAAGCCTTCATTCCTGCTAAAGTTGTTGTTGCAAATGATGACGGAAGCCAGCTTGTAACCGGAACACGCACTTTCGCTGCGAACTGTGCTTTTTGCCATGGAACTGATGGAAAAAAAGCATACCGTGCAGCAACGGACCTTACAAAATCAACACTCGATGCCGGTCTGGTTCAACAAATGGTTAGGGAAGGAAGCAAAGGAAAAATGCCTTCGTATGCAAGCGTGCTTAGTCCGGATGAAATTGTTGCCGTCGGCGCCTATGTTCAAACCTTACGATCGGCACAACAGCTCAGCCAATAAACAAGGAAATGCAGAATATCACATCCTTTAAGGAACAAGGATGAATAATTCCGGCTTCTGTAAAAAACTGAAGGAACACCCCTGTGTTCCTTTTTTTATATCCAAATTTTGGAGCCCAAAGGTGTTGTTTTTCAATTTAATCTACCTTTGCACCTCAAATGCTGAGAAAAATCTATTCCTTTCTTAAAAAGCCATTCAGAAAAATCTTTTTGGCATCAGGAATTGCATTTCTTTTGTTCTTGATTTTTGCCTTCACTACCGGCCCATTCTGGATGTATTATAATCTGGGAGCTTCTGAAGCGAAAATCAAACAAACACCGGAGACAATTGTACTCATGGGTGGCGGTGGATTTCCCGGGGAATCCAATCTGATGCGGGCTTATTATGCTTTGAAAGCTGCGAAAGCGTACCCACATGCAGCACTCATTCTTGCTCTGCCCGGTGTGAGCAGCGATAGTACGAGTAGCGTTTTCCTTTTTCGAAAATACCTGATCGAGCAAGGACTTGATTCGACGCGTATACGATTGGAATGTAAAGGAAAAAATACACGCGGACAGTGTCTTGAAATTTATCCGATGGTCAATATGTACAAACCAATCCTTGTTATTTCATCTCCTGAACACCTCAGACGTTCTGTAAAATGTTTCAGAAAGCTCGGGTTTTATCATGTGAATGGTTTACCGGCTTTCGAGAAAGCAATCGAAGCGGATTTATTTTTCGTGGATAAAAAACTTGGTGGAAGAAAAATTCCGGGCACAGATGTGGGCTCAAATTTGCAAGTTCGCTATCAATTCTGGACCCACCTGCGTTATGAAGTAATTGTCATGAGAGAATATCTCGCAATTTTTTATTACAAATTAAAAGGATGGATGTGACGAATTAATTCAGCACTGAGATCCACAATCTATTTATTCGAATATTAATTGAATACTAATCTATAAGAATGCCTCCAGCACCAGTATCCACCGCACGCAAAGAAGAAACCTGTATTCTCATCGGCCTGATCCACAAACATCAGAACGAAAATCTGGTTACAGAATATCTTGATGAGTTAGCTTTCCTCGCTGAAACTGCCGGTGCAAAAACACTGCGCAGATTTACTCAAAGGATGGAAAGTCCGGATTCAAAAACATTTATCGGAACCGGAAAACTTCAGGAGATTGCTGCTTATATCAAAACGAATGCTGTCGACCTTGCCATATTCGATGATGAATTGAGCGGAACACAAATCCGGAATATCGAGAAGGCTCTGGAATGTCGCATTCTTGACCGCAACAATCTGATCCTTGACATCTTTGCAAAAAGAGCCCGCACAGCTCAGGCCAAAGCTCAAGTTGAACTTGCGCAATACCAATACCTCCTTCCACGATTGACCCGTATGTGGACTCACCTCGAAAAACAACGAGGTGGTATTGGAATGCGGGGACCAGGGGAATCAGAAATTGAAACCGATCGCCGCGTCATCCGTGACAAATTGGCTAAATTGAAAGGCAAGCTCCGAGATTTTGAAAAGCAAAGTGCGACACAAAGAAAGCAACGAAGCGAAATGATTCGTGTCGCGCTCGTTGGATATACCAATGTTGGGAAATCCACGTTGATGAACTTGCTCAGCAAAAGTGAGGTTTTCGCAGAAAATAAATTGTTCGCAACACTGGATACTACTGTACGAAAAATTGTTTACGACCGGGTTCCTTTCCTCCTTTCTGATACAGTAGGCTTTATCCGGAAGTTGCCGCATGATCTGATTGAGTCCTTCAAGTCAACGCTTGATGAAGTTCGGGAAGCGGATATTTTAATTCATGTGGTAGATATTTCACATCCCCAATTCGAAGACCATATCCATGTTGTGAATCAAACCTTAGTGGATATCGGAGCGACTGATAAACCAACAATTTTAGTCTTCAATAAAATTGACGCCTACCATTACATTCCGAAAGAAGAAGATGATCTCACTCCGGCAACACGGGAAAACATGTCACTCGAGGATCTGAAAAAATCCTGGATCTCCACAATCCAGGGCACTTGTATTTTCATCTCTGCCGTGAACCGTACAAATGTTGAAGAGTTGAGATTGAAACTCACAGAAATGGTTAAAGAATTGCATTTTGTACGCTATCCAAATTATCTTGATAACGATTCCTCTTCCGGAGAATAAAAAAAAGAGCGCTGGAGATATCTCCCGCGCTCTTTTTTTATAGAATAAATTTTCTGGATTAAAATATATATCCGATTGCCAAACCAAAACCACGCAGACTCGGCAAACCGGTTTTGTAAGTGATACTCACAGAGCTGCCGGTAACTTCCGATTCAAGATCCCCAACTGGAACATCCATGGAAGCAATTTCTGTTCTTAAATCTTCCTGCTGGCTCGTACTGAAATTTCCTGTGCCCTCCATTTTAATTTTACCACTACCAAATCCGGCACCGATGATCCACCAGTCGAGTGTAACGTGATCGCCCAGCTTGAATTGATCACCGATCATCAAACCCAAACCAATACCAGACAAGCTGCCTTCAAGTGTTGCAACATCCTGGATGGCACCATTCGTATTTGCTCTGTCGTATGAAAAGGAATAGGATGTTGTTGTGTAACTGGTATACCTGAAATAGGGAGCCAGGTAAAATCCTTTCGGTGCATGCTTTTTAACATACCAACGGTATTCAGGCGTAATTGAAAATCCGGAGAAGGAAATCTTTCCTGCGTTACCGTTCGGATCATTTTCAATTACTGCACTTGGCAAACTCCGGCTTGGCATATAACTCAGTCCGAGTGCAACAGATGATGAACCATTCAAGGTATATTCATCCTGTAAGTAGATGTTTACAAATCCAAGTGATGTAAGATTTAATTTAAGGATGTTCTGATTACCATAGGCTGAAGATGCATCCGGATTATCCTGAGCCAATGCAGAACAGGAGATAAAAATGGCAATTAATGTAATGTAGTTTTTGATTTTCATGGTGTCGTATTAAGTTGATTAGAGTTTGAGGAGGTCAATACTTTATTTGCGCCAATCGGTGAGATTGACTTACATTCCTTTGAAAATTCTAATTATTTGCTTACTGAAAAATGTGTTGTGTATTGTACCTTGTTTTGCTGGTCTAACACATTTAAATAATAAGTGCCCGTCGCAAAAGCTGACAGATCCACGGCTGTAACTTTTGGTTCAATAAGGTCACTTGCTACCAACTGTCCTTTTACATCATAAATACGATATGTAAGGGAAACACTTTTTAAAAGTTCCAGACGGATATTCAACACATTCACTGCAGGTACAGGATAAAGTGCAACCGATTGAATTGCAGATGAAATTTCATCGACACCAATTAATCCAGTATAATACAAACTGTCCACCTGAAGGCTGCTGCCTGTTTCTCCGGGACCATTACCAATCGCGATTGGCGCACGAGGGGAAGATTGGATCCAGATGAGTGCAGTGTCCGGGTCGCCGATATTCTTGCGACTCAACAAAATTGAGAACTGAGTATACGTTGCTTGTCCGGTAGTTTGGAAAATCCCGGTAGCAATTGTGTCTTTACTAGAGGTTGCATTGTTGTAATGCGACAATAAAACTTCAATTGAACCTGTGTCCGAATTCACAGGGCTGTATTTGTAATATCCGTTCAGCATCGCATGAGCGACATTGTCAGGAGTTCCTCCTGTTGGAGTAATGGTAAATGTCCCGGCGTCAATGATTACAGAACCGGTGGATGCACAACCGGGTAAACCGGGTACAAAAGGTAATGGTCCGGGCGTAACATAAAAAGTCCAGCTCGTAAGCCGCAGTGATGCAGTTCCGGATTGCACTTCCAAAATATCCTGGGAAGCACTGTGCTGAGGAATAGGGTTGGTAAAAGAAATACTATCTGTTGTGTTCCATGAGCTTGGAACCTGAACAACACCGTAAGGCACCCAGGTTTCAAATCCACCATTTGGAACTTGAGCAAAAGTTGATAGTGTAGCGAACACAAACAAGTAAATGGAAATTAATTTTTTCATGGTATTTGTTCTGGATTAAGAGGCACTTCAAATGTAATAAATTCAACCTAATCCAAAAAAAAAGCATCAGGATGATGTCCCGATGCCCTATTTATCTTAAAATTCGTTCAGATCAGCCTCCAATCGTGACTTTCAGCTTGGTTCCCACCTTTAATTCGTTGGAATGAAGTTGGTTGATCTGTTTAATTGATTCAACAGTCATGCCTTCATAGCGTTGTGCAATTTTCCACAGTGTGTCTCCGGGTTGAACAACGTGATAAATATATTTGGAATTGGAGTCTTCCTGTTTTGTCGGATTCTGAGAATGCTCAAGAGAAGCTGTAACAGTATTCTGATTGTTCGCTTTGTTTGAAGAGTCTGACTTAACTGCTGATGCAATTGTAGAATTCTCCTTTGCTGTATTCGCTTTCATCACCATTTTGCCTTCCGGCTTCTTTGGTGTCATCACAAACACTGTGAGCTTTTGTCCGGCTTTGAGTCGGGTACTCTTCAAGTGGTTCCAGCGTTTCAATTCAGTAACAGAACAACTGTATCGGTTAGCGATAGATTGTAAATGTTCACCGCTTCTAACTTTATGATACTTCTTTACAAGCTGATCATCAGAAGCATTAACAGCATCAGTGAGTTGACTTACACTAATCGATGCAAGAGCGGAGGATTCTTGTTGCTGGTATATATTATCAATGCTGGCTATGTACGTATTGATTTTACTTGTTGGTAATCGCAAAGCCATTGGTTCATCAGCATCCGGAATGACGCCTTTTTTATAAACCGGATTGAGATATGTGAGCAATTCTACCGGAACATTGATTGCGTCTGCGATATCTCGCAATTGCATTTTACGGTCAACCAAAACCGTATCTGCTTCGAAGAAACTGATGACCGGCGGAACCGCAGAAAGATTGTGTTCGGAAGAATAATTCATAAGGTACGTAACAGCAATGAATGCCGGTACATATCCTCTGGTTTCGCGAGGTAAATACGGGGAGATTTCCCAAAATGTTTTCTTTCCACCGGAACGGGCAATGGCACGGTTTACATTTCCGGCACCGCAGTTGTAAGCAGCGATTACCAGCAACCAATCATTGTAAATGGAATACATGTCCTTGAAATACTGTGCCGCTGCCATCGTCGATTTCACCGGATCACGGCGCTCATCGATGTAAGAGTTCACTTTCAATTTGTACATCTTTCCGGTGGCAAGCATAAACTGCCAGAGTCCTGTTGCTCCTACTCTGGAGACAGCCGTTGGATTGAGTGCACTCTCAACAATTGAAAGATATTTAAATTCCAGCGGAAGACCTTGTTGATCAAAAATCTGTTCGTACAATGGAAAATACAAATTCGCAAGACCCATTACCCGTTCAGTTAGTCCACGCTTACGCATAGCATACATGTCGATGTATTCCTGAACTTCCCGGTTGTATGCCAAAGGAATTGGCGTTTGAATTTTCTCTATGCGCTTGCGATAAATATCATCCGCATAAGCAGGAACTTCGAATGGCTGAAAATTATTTACTTGCTGAGTACCTGATGATGCAAAACTGAGTCGCTGGATATAATTCAGGTTGACCAGACTATCAAGTGTAGCTGCAATCGGATCGTATGTTCCACTGGCAACGGCTTGATCAAGAACCGGATTATCCGTTTGTGCCGACAAAGGCGGAGAACACAACAACATCACTATAAAAATTGATAACGCTGTCAGTATGTATTTCATGTATTTTCTCATCTCTGTGCTCCGTTTTTCGAGGGTAATTTGTCTACATCTATGGTTTTCTAGGAAGGATTGCAAAGATATGATATTCTGTTCATTATCGTTCAATTTACGATGAATGAAATGTGAAGTTTTCCTAAGGAACTGAGTTTCTTACATGTGCATTTCACAGTATTCGAAACGGAAATTTCTTCATATAAAAACCAAAATTCAAAGGCCCTGATTTCAGCTCAAAATCACAGTGATTTTGGTTGAAAAATGAACACTTGATTTCATTCTAATTTTCACCGGATTGTACCCTCAAAAAAATTGCTTTGGATTCCTTAGAAAGACAATTTTTCTCACAGAATTTTTCTGCCTGTTTCCATTGAATTATTCACAGGTTCAAGAGATATTTTTCCTGAAAAATCTGAATGAAAAAAATCAAACCGTGAAATTGAAAGCTTTTTTTGTACAAAAAAATTATTCGATTAAAAACCTGGCTCTCCATCTTGTTCCCTCCTCCGTTCTGAGAAGCACAGTATAATTTCCCTTAGGAAATGAAGATACATCAACTTGAGTGGGGATCCGGATTGAAGACTGTGAGATCAAAAACTGACCAATGCTATTGCAGATCCAGAGATCACAAAACATATTTTGATCCTCAGAAAACGAAAGTTGAATTTTTGTTATAGCAGGATTCGGATATACCCGAAGTACATTTTTATCTGCCAATTCTTTAATTCCTGTGATCGGTTCATAGTAATAGAAAAATTGATTTTCATTTTCCCATTCCAACTCCTGAACAATCCAGTTCTGAAAGAGTGAATAAATCAGATTTCCGTCTGCATCGTATGTATAGTTCAGCAGGCTCCCATTGTAATAAGAGGAAGAGAGAGTGTCGAAGTTTTCAAACAAGTAAGTGAGTGGCCGACTTAGGGAATCGTAGCTTACTGTCCATTTTTGCAAATGATACCATGAACTATCGTTCGGATTCCATCTGTACAACATAGCATTGATCAGATTTTTGGAGGAATCATAGAAATAATCTGTTCTCCGCTCTGCTTTCCAATTCACAAGTGTGGAATCCCATCGTTCAGTGAAATAACTTAACAAAGTAGAGTCCGGCGCATAGCTTGACAAATAACGCATTTGATTTACCCAAACAGATTGTATGTAATTCTGATCAGTCTGTTGCGTCAACTGATCAAAAGCTGAATAAGTGTACAGGGAGCGCTTACTGCTTATCCATTCCTGGAAGCCGGGATGAAAGTAAAAGGATGTCTTATCGCTGGTAAGTAGATTGGAGCCATAACCAAAAGAATCCTTCTTCGCATTTTCCCATTGTCCGAGAAAATTCTGACCAATGGCAATCCAAGGCTGACTGCCGGGAGTATATGTATGCAGAGTCCGATAAGTCAGATCCCAGGAAGCCCCATTCCAGGAATAGTTCAGATCAATATCCGGAGATCCGGAAGACATATAAGTATAATGGATGCTATCAGCATTACTAAATTGATGGAAGACATCATCGTACAATTGATTCACTCTGGCCAATTGTCGAAAGGGCAGAAATCTGTCTATTTTAAGAAAGTCATTGGATTCAATCACAGGGTCTCCATTCAGGGAATGAACGGAAACCTGCGCGAGGACAGGTGTTACATTCCATGTAACAAGGAAGAAGGATAGAAAAAAGGCACAAAAACGACACATCGAAATCCTGATTTAAGCTCCAATGTACGATTTTACACATTTTCAAAAGAACATTGACCATTACACAGACCCTGTTGGTGGAATAGTTTGCTGCTTTTACCGAATTAGTTGGACTTCGGCATGCCCGTGGTGGTATTTTCGAATCGTCCTAACCAATCTGTGTGGGGCGAATGGCCTGCGAAGCCGGAACATCACACAGAAATCCTCTCGTCAACCATTACAGCATTCGGCTGCCTGACAACAGCCCTCATTTAAACTGTCTCAACATGGCAATGGAAACTGCGCTACTGGGCTGTGCTTTGCCCTTAGTGATTCAAAAATTACAAGAGATGCTGATCCTAAAAGGCTTCAGGGTCCAAACGGTTACGGATAGAACAACAATCATCTTGGCTTATCAGGATGGAAACTGGTTCCGTAAACCAAAACAAGTTGTACTCGAATTAAGTCCTGTGGATGATGCAATCACACGGGTTGATGTTACAGCTATTATCGAAACAAAGAAAAAAGATCCTGAGGCTGAAGAAGTCATAGAGGAAAGAATCGTTTCTGCGATCTACCAGAATTTTAAACCAACAATCGAAACACGCTATGGGATTTGATGAAATCACTCCGCACCTGAACAAGATTGCAACTCTTTATCTCACGAACAACAAACGTAAAGTGGGTTGGATCTTCGTAGATCATGTTGCCGGAACAAATAAACTTCAGGAAATCTATTTTATCAGTGTGCAAAAAGGCAAGCGCCTGATTAACGCACTGGAAAATCATGATCATAAAGTTCTTGAGCCATTCAGGGAAAGTATTCCACTGATGATGATCGAGCGTATCCGCTCATCCAAATAAGAAAACGGGGAAATGAACGGAAGGGAAGAATTATTTCTTCTCTTCCTCTTTTGTATCTACGCCATTCTTGGCGTCTTTAAATTCCTTGATCCCTTTTCCCAATCCACGTGCCAGGTCAGGCAAACGCTTCGCGCCGAAAAATAAAAGGATGACAACGAGCAACAGGAAAATTTCTCCTCCACCCATTCCGCCAAGAAATCCAAGAAGTACTTGAAGTATCATTTTATCGATGAATTAATGCACCGGAGGGTGCGGGTACAAAGGTAGATAATTTTGGCAGCTAAGCCAGAAGCAAACTCATTTTATCATTTATCTTAGAAATATACTATCAAAGCGTCTTTTGCTGACTATTTAACACTTTAGAGTATCAAATATAAGGCTCCAAACCCTTTTTCAATACTCAATCCAATTTTCAGTTCACCCCAACACACTCACTCCCACACTCACACTCCCAAACTCACACTGAACTTACACACTCACACCCAAACTCACACTTAATTTCCCACTACCTTTTCGCCGCCAGCCATCCTTCCGGATCCATCTTATTACTTCCACGCCAGATTTCAAGGTGAACCTCTGTCTTGCCTTCTTCTTCATTCGTCTGAACTAAACCTAGCGGTTGTTTCGTGATGACTTTATCTCCTGCCTTGACGAACACTTCCTGCAAATTGGAATACAAAGTGAAATACTCCCCATGCTGAACCAGAATCGCGTACTTGTCGACGACCATGATTACCCGTAAAACTTTTCCATCAAATATTGCCCTGGCTTTCGATCCCTTCTTCGAATTAATATCTACACCATTATTGTTGACCACAACATCTCTCCACACAGGATGAGAGTGCCGGCCAAAAGAACTACTGATAATCCCCTGTTCAACGGGCCATGGTAAACGTCCTTTGTTGCTCTCGAAATCATTGCTCAGCTTTATTGCTTCCGGAGTACTGGCCAGAACACTGGTTGCATTCGGGCTATTGATCCGTTCAATTTTTTTATTCGAAACATTCGCACTTCCTGATGATGCTGCCTTCTTCTTTGCTGCGGTGCGTGCTGCTTCTATCTCTTTCCGGATAATGTCCTCAATTCTGTTTGCAAGCAATTGTTCTTTTCGCTGCTTCTCACGCAAGTCTGCACGCAATTTTTTTTCCTTCACAGTGAGATTATTCAGCACATTCACCTGCTCCTTTTTTTCTTTGCTGAGGTCACGCTTCTGTCTTACCTGTGCCGTGAGCAGCTTCGACTTGTCTGATTTCACATTCTGTAAAACCCGTTTCTTTCCACTCAAGGAATCCTGAACCTGAACAATCATGTCTCGCTGACGCAAACGATATTCACTCAACTGCCTCAGGTACTGCAGTCTTTTGTATGCCTGGTGAAAGCTCTCTGACGAAAAAATAAAAGCAAGCCGCGAATAATTTCCCTGATTCTTGTATGCATAATAGAGCATGTCTGCATATTGCTTCTTCAAACCCTCGAGTCGGGAATTCAGGGAATCAATATGCGTTGAAACATGACCGATCTCGTTATCAACCACAGTCAACTCTGTATTGATTGTGCTGATTAATTCTGAACGATATGAAATCTTCTGGTTGAGTGCAATCAGCTGAGAAAGTGAAGCGGATTTGTTTTTCTTGGTCTGACTTAACAATGTATTGGTGTATTCGATATCCTGTCGCAACTGTTCTTTCTTTCGCTCCAGTTCCTTTTTTGATTGTCCGGAAACAGAACCATGGAAAACAAAAACAGCAGCAAGCAGAAAAAACCGGATCGCGTTTAGCCATCTGCCGGTTTGTCCACAAACCCTTCCATTGCTTTGCTTATAGTTGTTCATTTCTTCCTCTGGTACACACAAATTGCTCCAATTGTAATGGAGATTGAACGGAAATATTCAGTAAAAGTTATGAAAATTCTTACACTTTTCAAGGACAAAACGTCCAGGTGAAGTCCGGAGCAATTCGAACATAAAATTTTGCCAGAATAGCCTCAAAACCCGGCTTTTCGTGCTAGGGAAAAATTAAGCAAAATCATTAACAAGTTAGGAATCGGATCAGGATGACATTTTGGCCCATATCATACCCACAGCAAGTACAATGACTGCCACTGCCAGCAAAGCGATAAATTTCTTTTGTTTTTTGAGATCATGCTCCATCTCCATACTGTGCAGCACATTTTTTATTGCAATTTCCAGGCGGTTGAATGCGTCCTGACTGGTTTTAACAACATAATCCGAAGCACCGTACTTCATTGTGTTGATTGCGATATTGGCACTATCATTCGATGAAAGAAAAATAACAGGTGTTTTGGATTTCTCCCTTATTTTCATCAGAATCTGAATACCATTCAGGGATTTTGAGTTGTGAGAATCCAGGTTGTAGTCAAGAATGAATAGATCCGGATGAACAGATGATGCATTTAATGCCTCTTCTCCTGTATTGTATACATGAACTTTTGCTTCACTGAATTTCATGTGTAAAAAATCCTGGATCATTTCCGACATGTGCATATTGTCTTCAATAACAATGATGTTCAATGGATTCATGGTGCTGTATTCCTAAGGTTAAACAATTAATGAAACTCTGTATGAAGGCACTAATTTATCAAAATATCCGCGTGGACAAAAGAAATAGCTCTATCCGGAATTGTTTTGACAGAATGAGACTCATTTTCGCTCGTACTTCTCAGGCACAGAAAAAGGCATGGTGAATTCTTCATTTGCCGTTACTTTGGTGTATTCCAGCTTGATAATTATCGGCGATGCGGAAGAAATTGTTACAACAAGGTTGCCGGGGAATAACTCTGAATTCACATCCATGAAATTCTTATACGTTGCTTCTATCCAACGATCTTTTTTGTCATCCGTGATCTTGGATTTAGCGATACGGTAATTTCCGTCAATCCAGAAATCCTGAATGATTGGTTTCGTTGGATCCTTTTCTTCCTGGACCCGTTTCGATTGTCTTTTGTTCAGAGTACTCAGAATGATATAGGGGTCTTCCTCATACATTGATTTCAATTTCTCGTTTTTCAAATAAGGAAAATAATTTCCAACAATTACTGCCTGAATCATATCGTAATTGATACCGGTCTTCAGCATGTCCTCGAGGTAATTGTAATCCCTTGCACTGAAAGTTCTGTGTACCCGATCCAGAATCATCAGGCTGTCCCTGTTAATGAGAACGCGGGCTGCTTCTATGCCCAACAAGGGAGTAATGGAAATCCAGATTGCACTGTCTTTACGAACCCTCAGATTCACATCAAAAGTTGTTGTTTCCCCACTCTTATCGGTGTAATCGACTGTTGCCTTTGCTGTCAGCCATTCAAAATAAAATTGTCGCGCCATCACACTGTCAAATACAGTGATGACTTCTTCCCCTTTGAGTTTGACAGGTGCAGGTGGTGTGTCAACTATTTTCCGGGTGGTTTTACAGGAAAAAAGAAAAACCAATGCTCCCATCAAAAGCAAAAAACGACTGTCCATCCGAATAGAAACGAAAGATGTATTCCCCAGGTAGAATTTATTCATGTGTTTCTGTTCATCCGGTACAGTGAGGATGAATTAAAATAAATTAATCGAAAAGTTTTTTCTCCTGAAGCTTGCGATCCAGCAGTTCGGATGCATCACCGGCATCCTTTGCCTGTTGCCAGTATTCCAGTGCCTTAATATTTTCTCCAAGTTTGAAAAGTACATCTCCGTAATGTTCGAGCAAAGTACCGCTCTTTCCGGGAGTATTAGCCAGCGCTTTTTCTATCCACACTTTGGCGTCTTTGTAATTCCCCTGCTTGTACATAATCCAACCATATGTATCCTGATAGGAAGCCTGGCTGGGTTCAATTTCATTGCTTAGTCTGCTCATCTCTTCAGCTTTGGTCAGCTTTTCGCCGCGAACGGAAAGGTAATAAGCATAATTATTAAGCACCGTTGCATTCTTCGGTTCCATTTCCAGTGCCTTGTCGTAATTCTCCTCCGACTTCTGGAAATCTTTCAGTTCCTGGTAAGTATCGCCCAGACTTGCATAAAACTGAACTTCCAGTTTTTTATTATCAACCACCATTTTTACTCCCGATTGATACGCAGTCGCTGCTTCGGCATATTTTTTCTTTTGGGAATTTGCAATTCCGTTCAAGAGATAAACCTCCGGTTGATCAGGAAAAAGTGTCAAGGCTTCTTCCGACTCTACAATTAGAGAATCCCAGGCCTGCACCTGAGCATAGAGATACAAGATCGAACGATAGACCACAAATTCCTTTGCACCAAGGTCCCTCGCTATTTTAAATTCAACCAATGCTTCGTTTGGTTTTTCATCCTGGTTGAGAAAATCTCCATACACAGCATGGGCTCTGGATTCATTCGGATGCGCCTGAATCAACAAACGACACATTTCGAGTGCTTGCTCTTTCAGTTCCGGATGCAGTTCAACCAATGCGTAATACGAGCTGAGAATGCTCATCTTGGTGTCGATGTCAAGATCTTTATTCAAAAAAGCTTTCTTCAATTCCTCAACAGACTTTTCCTTTTCTCCGTTGTTGCGGTAATAATCTGCAAGTGATAAATGGATGTATGGATTTTCCGGATCAACTTTCAGAATTTTATTATAGGTCTCCAACGCTTTTTCCTTATCACCCATGGATTGATACAATTCCGCAAGCATTCCATACGATTGTGCATCCGCAGGATTGTTGTCGATCAGCCTTTGCAGTTCCAATACTGCTTTGTCATTCTTATTCATCCGCTGGTACAAGCGGGCCTTTTGCATGCTCACTTCCTTGTTGATTCCTGTCTTGGTTTCGAGCTTGTCATACACCTTGATGGCTTCGGCCGTCTTGTCGGAATACAACAAAGCAGAAGCCCATTCGTAATAATAATCCACACGATCGGGATAGGCATTCACAAGCTTGCCTACAACTTCCGCTGCTTCATCATATTTTTTATTCTTCTGCAATACATCCACATACGACAAGGTGTACCATGGATTGGAAGGATCAATAAGGTATGCGCTTTTACTGAAGAACAATGCATCCGTATATTTCTTTTGCTCCGCATAAATATTCGAGAGCTCATACATGGCTGCAGCATTGTTTCCATCTTTTCGAATCACTTCGGCAAACAGATCTGCAGCATTGTTGAGATTACCCAACAATTTTTCCTTGTTGGCATTAAAAAATAAAAAGGTGACCTCGGCTCGCTGACTGTCAGACAAAGAACTTTTCGAAACCTTTGGTGTAGCGGTAGTTGATTGAGAACTTTTGCATCCTGAAATCAACAGAACGGAGAAAGCAATCAGTATCAGAATTCGGTTCATGGACGATGGTTCATCCATTCCTGATCTTTGTGTTTTTGCTGTTTACAGGAATTGCAAACAGAACAATTTCAGAGCAGGAAAATGGAATTAGTTATGGGTAGAGTAATCGCTTAAGCTCAATTGTTCGGGTGTATTGTTGTATTCTGCAAAATGCCCAACCATCGAATTGTCGAGCACACTGTGACGTATTTTAGTATTCGATTGAATGATGCTGTTCGTAAGAATGGATGATTCTATTTTTGTGTTTGCACCAATTGAAACATGCGGACCAACGACAGAATTTTTCAATTCCACATTTTCGCCAATGTAACAAGGCTGAATCACAACTGAATTTTCAGCTTTCAAACTTCCCGAAACCATTTTCTGATTCTTGTGAATTTCCAAAACACGTTTATTGGTATAAACCGTTGCATCTTTGTTTCCGCAATCCAGCCATTCATCAACTTTGCCGGGAACAAATCGGGTTCCTTTTTGCTTCATATTTTCCAATGCATTGGTTAACTGATATTCGCCCTTTTCTTTGATGTTGTTGTCAATCAGGTATTGCATTTCTTTACGAAGATATTCTCCGTCTTTAAAATAGTAGATCCCGATGATGGCCAGATCCGAAACAAAAGTGACCGGCTTCTCAACAAAATCAGTGATCGTTCCGGCTTCGTTTACTTTTACCACACCAAACATGCGCGGATCATCAATACGATTCACCCAAATAACACCGTCCTGATTTTCATCAATGGTGAAATCAGCACGAAACAAAGTATCAGCAAAGGCAACAATCACTTTTCCCTTCAACGCAGATTGTGCGCATAATATTGCATGGGCTGTACCCAAAGGTTCTTCCTGGTAATGGATAGTACCCTTTGCACCCAGACTTGTAGCTATTCCGATCAGTTGTTGTTCAACTTCTTTCCCAAAATCCCCGATAACAAAGGCAATTTCTTCAACTTTTTCTTTGCAAATTTTTGTGATGTCCTCCACCAGCCATTGCACGATAGGCTTACCGGCAACCGGAATCAAAGGTTTAGGAACTGTAAGTGTGTGTGGCCGCATCCGTTTTCCCATTCCGGCCATAGGGACGATTATTCGCATTTTAGGTGGTATAAAGTATTAGGTATAAAGTATTAGGTAAGGGGGAAGCTATCAATATTTTGTTCCAATGAAATCAAGTCAGAAGTCAGAAGTCATAACTCATAACTCATAACTCATAATTCATAACTCATAACTCATAACTCATAACTCATAACTCATAACTACCTTCCTGTAGATCCAAAGCCGCCCGCTCCTCTCGCCGTTTCGGCAAGCTCGGTAACAGTCTCCCACTGAATATGTTCATGGGCGGCGATCACGAGTTGCGCAACACGTTCACCGTTTTCGATGGTGAATGGTTCATTGCTCAGGTTCACAAGAATCACTTTTATTTCTCCGCGATAATCCGCGTCAATTGTCCCGGGCGAATTGAGAACCGTAACTCCTTTCTTCGCTGCGAGACCGCTTCTCGGTCTTACTTGTGCTTCGTAACCGATTGGTAATTCAATGAACAAGCCAGTTGGTACGAGCGTACGTTCAAGGGGTTTCAAAACTACCGGAGTATTTAAATTTGCCCGAAGATCCATACCTGCCGCATGTGCAGTTTCATAAGCAGGCAGCGGATGTGAGGATTGATTAATGATTCTTACGTTCATGAGTAT
Organism: Bacteroidota bacterium; assembly: GCA_016720655.1. Classification (GTDB taxonomy): domain Bacteria; phylum Bacteroidota; class Bacteroidia; order AKYH767-A; family 2013-40CM-41-45; genus JADKJP01. Next base: position 62,135 of record JADKKE010000032.1, on the reverse strand, counting down.
TGATGTGAAAATTACGGACACCTCCCCGTCAAATCTTTGCTTCAATGGGAATTATTTCCGCTACGAAGGTATGCAATTTTCTTCCTCTCTACGACCCAGGTGAGTACCAGCCAGGAGAGCAATAAAACGGTATTAATCAACAAGATAACGACTCTGTTTCCTTCAAAAAGTCCGGCGAAATACAAACTGATAAAGTAGAAAAGTACTACCGAGCCAATGGCATAAGCAAAGGATTTCAAATCGTAAGGAACAGGATAATGCTTTTGTCCATAGATATAGGAGGCAACCATCATCAGACCATAACAGATAAAAGTTGCCCAAGCCGATCCATAAAACCCCATAATCGGGATGAGTAGAAAGTTCAAAAGTAATGTTACCACAGCACCGAAAACAGAAAACCAGGCTCCCCAACGGGTTTTCGACGTGATTTTATACCAGATCGAAAGATTTAGATAAACGCCAAGGAAAAGATTGGCCAGCAACAAAATTGGTACAATTCCCAAACCACTTCTGTAGTCTTCTCCGATAAAATATTTGAAAATATCGAGGTACATAAGAATTCCAAGAAATACAAAAGAGCAGAACAAGACAAAGTAATTCATCACCCTGGCATAAATATGTTGAGCATCTTCTTTCCCGGCCAGACTAAAAAAGAATGGATCTGCAGCATACCGAAATGTCTGGACCACCAGTGTCATCAACATGGACAATTTGTAACAGGCTCCATAAATCCCAAGGAGAGTAATCGCCTGTGATTTGTCTGTCAACAAATAAGGAAGTAAAATCCGGTCAAATGTTTCATTTACCATCCCGGCATATCCGGCAATCATCAATGGAAAAGCATAAATGATCATTTGCTTCCAAAGTTTCGTGTCAAACTGAAACTTGATATTGAAAATTTCCGGCATCATAAGTAGTAGTGTAAGCCCACTGGAAATCACATTGCTGAAAAAGACATAGCCCACTCCCATTGCAGGACTGTAAAAAGATTGTACCCAGGTATTACCCTCTGCAATTGCTTTCGGACACCAGATCAGAAAAAATAAATTGAGTCCGATATTGATAACGATGTTGAAGATTCTCAGGGAGGCAAAACGTTTAGCTTTGTTTTCAACACGAAGTTTTGCGAATGGCAAAACCATGATTGCATCGAATGCAAGAATGAGCGCAAACCAGCAAACATACATTGCACTGTTTGGCTGCTGATGCACAGGCGCCGTAATGAATTCAGCAAGAGTTCCGGAAAATGATACGATGATCAGCACTAAACCTAGCGAACTTAGAACGATTGAAATCAATGCTGTGGAATAAACTTTCGGGTTTGCTTTTTCCGACTGAAAGAATCGGAAATAAGCAGTTTCCAATCCGTAAGTAAAAAGTACGTTCAGGAAAGTTACATAAGCATACAACTGAGTCATTTCTCCGTATTCACCCGCATGAAACACACGCGTGTAAATTGGCACCAATAAAAAATAAAGAAATCGCCCGACAATACTACTCAGCCCGTAAATAGCCGTTTGTCCTGCAAGTTTTTTGAAAACGGTCAAGGGATTTTGGATTGTTGAATTTAGATTGTTGATTGGTGAATGAGTTATTGGTTATTGAGTTATTGAGTTATTAGGGCAGTTAGCATTGAACTTAGTACTTTGTACTTGGTACCTGGTACCTAATACCTTATACTTTATACTTTATACCTTATACCTCCTCCCACTAATTTCTCATCGAACACACAATCAACATTCAAAGAAACACATTGATTCACCTTACAACACGAAAGTCAGGGAAATTTTTCAAGGGGAGCTCGTGAATATCTACATGGTTCACTTTTGCTCTCGCCGGTCCTCTGTGACACCAGGCAATAAAGGCGGCCAGATTCTTTTCATCTCCCGTTGCTTCTATCCCAACTGTCGAATCTTCGTTGTTCCGTACAGTCCCTACAACACCAAGTTCGAAGGCTTTCTCAACTGTATACTTCCGGAAAAAGACTCCTTGAACTATACCATGAACGGTGAGTTGAACGGATTTCATATGGGTATCGAAAATTATTTTTTTCGGGATGGCATGTGGGCTACAAAAATTTAATCAGCCCCGCACAAAATCCGCCTTCCTCTTTTCCAAAAACGCCGCAACGCCTTCGTTGAAATCATCGGTCTTGAAACATTTTCCGAATTCATCGATCTCGAATTGTGATCCGTCTACTCCATCGGCAAAATAAGCATCCACACATCGGATGATGCTTCCAACGGCATTGGGACCATTGGCTTTTATTTTGGATAACAACTCATTCACCTTTACAAGCAGTTGATCTGGCGTCGTTACATAATTCACCAATCCAAGTCTGTGCGCTTCTTCTGCTCCGATCATGTCGGCTGTCATCAGTAACTCCAATGCTTTTCCTTTGCCAATGAGTTGCACCAATCGCTGTGTTCCTGCATAGCCGGGAATCAATCCAAGCTTTACTTCCGGCTGACCAAATTTTGCATTGTCGGATGCCACACGAAGATGACAACTCATCGCGAGTTCATCCTCCGCCAAGTGCAAATCCATTCACGGCTGCTATCACCGGTTTTTTACACAGCTCAATCGATTTGAAAACTTTATGTCCTGCAGCGCTCAGTGCTTTTCCTTCTTCAACTGAATATTTTGAGAACTCGGAAATATCTGCACCGGCAATAAATGCCTTGGTGCCGGATCCGGTAATGATGATCCCGGCTATTTCCTTGTTGTCTTCTCCCCGCTTCACCGCATCGCCAATCTCCTGGATCGTTTGTGCATTCAATGCATTCAGTTTGTCAGGACGATTAACCGTGATCGTAAGAATATGCTCGTGAATATTGATGAGGATGTTATTGTAGGTCATCATGGGATTAAAAGATAATTAGAGGATTTATTTAATCAGGATATTTTGCGGATGCATTTTACGAAAGAGAATCAATGCGTCAAATGACATACATCTTTCATTTGCATAAAAAATTAACCAACCCTTCGTTTCTCAACTTCAGTATGAATGTAGCCGATAATTTCTTTTGTCTCCGTGCCCGGAGGAAACAATTGTCCTACACCAAGATCCATCAACTTTTTCATGTCCGCCGCAGGGATTATCCCTCCACCCGTTACCAATACATTCATCATTTCTTTTTCTTTCAACAAATTCATGATCTTCGGAAAAACAGTCATGTGGGCTCCAGACAAAATACTTACTCCAATCACATCCACATCTTCCTGCATCGCTGCATTCACCACCATTTCAGGGGTTTGACGCAGACCGGTATAGATCACTCCCATTCCTGCATCTCGCAAAAAGGATGCAATTACTTTTGCTCCCCGGTCGTGACCATCGAGACCTACTTTTGCAATTAAAACCCGGATAGGACGAGACATAATGGGAATGTTTTTAGAAATTCAGAAGCGATTTGATGTTGAACGCATTTAAAAATGTGATGCAAATATAAACCAATCTTATGCAGGTTTCCGAATACAAAAAAAAATCAAACCTGCATTAGAATTGGTTATGCCGCCGAATCAATTTAGAATATTAAAATATATGCGGCATAGAAAGCTTCCGCGTTTTAAGAAGCATGCGGAAGCTTTACATAAAAAGTACTTCCCTGCCCGGAAATACTCGTAAACCAGATCTTTCCACCTGTATTTTCGATAATGTTCTTTACCATGGCAAGTCCAAGTCCCATCCCGCTGGATTTTGTGGTAAAATTCGGACGGAAAATTTTCTCCTGTTCATCGGGCTTGATACCACTACCATTGTCCTGAATAGATACAAGAATTCCACTCGATTCCTCCTTCGCTACGACTTCTATCTTTCCTTCCTTTCCTGCGGGAATCGATTGTATCGCGTTTTTCAGGAGATTGGAAAAAACTCTGATGAGCTGGTCCTTGTCTGCGTAAACTACCCTGCTCACACCGCCGGAATTGTATTTAATTTCTATTCCCGGAGTTTCTTTGAAAAGATCAACAGTAGACTGTAGTATTTCTTCCAGCTCAACGGCTTCCCGCTGGGCCTGGGGCATTTTTGCAAAATTCGAAAACTCGGTAGCAATCGCCGACAAAGTATCAATCTGTTGGATCAAAGTATTTGCCATCCTGTCAATCATTTCTTCTTTGCCCGGTCTGTTTTCCTTCCATGCCATTTGTACATGTTGCACAGATAGTTTCATCGGCGTGAGCGGGTTTTTTATTTCGTGTGCTACCTGCTTCGCCATTTCCCTCCAGGCACTCTCCCGTTCACTTTGCGCGAGTTTCTCTGCACTGTCACTTAACTCTTCGATCATCCGGTTGTACTCCTGCACCAGTTGGCCTATTTCATCTTTGCGTGAATATTCTATTTGTTCATTTCTTTTCCCCAACCTTATTCCACGAAGTTTTTCCTGGATCAACAACAATGGCTGTGTGATGCGCGAAGAAATAAACAGAGTAACCAGCAATGCAATTGCAAACAAGAGAACGTAAATATTAATCAGCGCAGAAAGGAAACCGGAGATTTCTTTATTCAGTTCATTTTGCTTTTCAAAATAGGGGAGATTAAGATAACCAATGATTGTCCCCTGTCGGTCGGTATATGGAGCATACGCAGAAACATACTTGAGCTTTCCTGCATTTTCAGGATGAATGTATTGTGTCTTTCCTTCTGCCTGCATTTCGAAAAATGCTTCCGGATTCATTCTGCGTGAAATAATTTTTTGCTCAAATATTTTTGGCTGTGAAGAATAATAAAGCTCCCCTCTTTCATCGTACAAATTAAAATCCAGATTCAGGTTGTTCACCAACTCATTCAACTGTGGCAACAAGGATTCAGGTGACACTTCAGACAAACGTTTCTGAAAACCAACAAGGTCTCCTGTGAGAAACCAGAGTCCGTTCACTTGTTCACTGATGCTCCTCTTCTGATCTGCATTATATTTTTTGAAAATATAAAGGACTGTTCCTGTTCCGATCAGAACGAATGACAAGACTACCATCAACACCACCGCCAATTGAATTCGGAAGGTGAGACTGAGCTGAAAACGATAACGACCTGAAACAAGCTGATAGATGAGATACAAAAGAGAAACTAGAATCGAAAAGAATGCAAATACCCAACTAAACAAAGTGAGCACATAAAGAAAGGTTTCTTCCGGTTTACTCACTACTATGATGGCTGTAGAACTTACTTTAAAAACAAGATGACTAAAACCATCTTTGGAAACAAATGTGTAGTCATCGCTTCGCTGTCCGTATTCCTTATCAGAGAATGAATATGCATAGGACCCATATTCATAAATTAAAGCACCTTTCGAATATCGCGCGAATGAATACTCATTCAAAGCCGTATTTTCTTTGTACTTACTGCTCATGAACAATTCCGGAAATCCTTCCTCACTTTGGAAAAACCTTGCATTCAACTGAATGACTAGTGTCCCCTGATGTCCGGCTTCCAGTGTGTGTATATTCAATAGTGCGAGATAAGACAGTCTCCCCGACTCATTCGGCATATAATACAACTTCCTGGATGAAGTAGCTTTACCAAAAGAGGTTGTTTGTTGTTCATAATACGAAAGCGGAACATAATTTTCAAGAGTATCAACAGGAGTACCCGAAGAATCGAAAACAGAAATAATATTGTCGAATTTTCCGAGATATCCCGTCAGATATTCAGTTGATAATCTGTTTTTGATTGCTTCAATGTTTACAGGTCGATGCCGGTATGCCTGAATGATCTGAGAATCTACTGCGATCCTGGTAGCTGCTTCATCAAAAAGATATTCTGCCACGTGATCCTGACGCTCTTCTACTTTTTGTGCAAGTAATTTTCTGCTCTCCTCCTCTTTTCGACAGTTCAATTGCCAAACAGAAACGGAAATATAAACCGAAGCCAGGAATAAAACTCCGAGTACATGCCTGAAGCCCGGACGGAATCCATAGAAAAAGGTAAGCAAACCACTGATGAACAAACTAATTCCAACCAGCATCAAACCGATGCAAAAGAATGCAATAGCAGTGTAAATGCCCAGTACTGAAAGATTACTCAGATCAAAGGAAATTCGGCTGTTCGTAACCAATCCCTGAACGAAGAGTTGGATTCCCACTAATGAAAGCGCTAAAAAAATGAGTACGACAAAAACTCCCTCACTAAAAGATTTCTTCTTTACAGTTTTTCGCCGATTCAGAGTAAAAAACGAGAAAGCAAATGTTGCCAGTAAACAGGCATTGATTAATAAATCACCCAGGGAATTGAATAAAAAAGAAGAGGCATAATTTCGCGGACTGAACAAATCTGTATTGTACAGTTCCTCCGGAAATTTCAATGCGATCATGAGGATCCTTGCAAGTACCACAAGGATCAGGAATACAATTCCCTGCCATTTCTTCTTCCTGAATAAAGCTAAACCAAGGAAATAAATTCCAGGCAAGAGCAATAATCCAGACAATGCATACAACCATCCATCGAAAGCATCCGGATTGCCGGTGTTGTCCAGTACCAGTTTACAAATTACTTGACCGGAGGGATTGTGAAATGGCAAACCGTCTTTGAAACTGATGCGTGTTCCTTCAGGCAATCCAAGTTCCGGATTGAATTTATTTTGCAAATAAGAATTTTCGTATGCAAATTCATTCCGTATCAACAACAAGCCCAGTAATGTAGAATCTCCACTTGTTTTCAGATGGCAATAAAACCATCCGTTGGAAAGATGCAAAAGTGATTCCCCTCGTACAGATTGAAGTACAGTGTCCGGCAATACCGGTTCATTGTCCGACCAGCTTACGAGTGAATCCTTCCTAAAAAAGTAATAACTGATCCCCTGGTCTCCAAGACCGCTATGCATGAAAAAATCATGGAACTCTTTTTGAGACTGGAACCCTGAAATCGTGGCCAAACCCTGTTCAACCTTGTTCTCAAAAGATTTCAGGACAGCCTCTGAACGTTCGATCATTTTCCCGCTATCCGAATGGATGGGATAATGAATAAACTCTGCTGCCAGGAAGAGCAGCAAGGCCGATAGCAGCAACAAAATCGGCAGTTTATTTTTTCCCGGATCGAACAAATTCATGCAATCATAACAATACGCTGTGGCAGATGCAAGGTTGCATTCTGCGTGCAAGGACGAGAAAATAATTTATTCCTTGCCGAAAGGATCAGGAATATCCTTGCCACGTCAAAACTATTCGTTTTTTTTACACCGGTTTCTCTTTATGCTATTTAACTCATTCGCCTTTGCTCTTTTTTTTCCGATTGTAACGATTGGATACTTCCTCATCAACCAGCGTTGGCGATGGAGTTGGCTCCTGTTGGCCAGTTGTTTCTTTTACATGTTCTTCAGGCCGGTTTATATCCTGATACTGTTCTTCACCATCGCTGTAGATTATGTTGCAGGTATTCTCATTGAACAAAGTAGTACACAAAAAAGAAAAAAATGGCTGCTCATCATGAGTCTGCTTGCCAATGTTGGCGTATTGGCTGTCTTTAAGTATTACAATTTTCTGAATGAAAATCTGTCTTTGCTCCTGGGCTTTACGGGAACAGAAGTCCACATGCCCGTTTTGGACCTTCTGCTGCCGGTTGGACTGAGTTTCCACACCTTCCAGGCAATGAGTTACACCCTTGAAATTTATTGGGGCCGACAAAAAGCGGAGCGGCATTTGGGGATCTATGCTTTGTACGTAATGTTCTATCCTCAATTGGTTGCCGGGCCGATTGAACGACCACAAAATCTGATCCATCAATTCCGAGCCAATTATACATTCGATTATGACCGCGTGAGCGCCGGATTACGAAGAATGCTATGGGGCCTTTTCAAAAAAATGGTCATCGCTGATCGCTTGTCGGTATACGTCGACGCCGTATACCAGAATCCTGAACATTTCAGTGGCTGGCCATTGATATGGGCGACATTGCTTTTCTCGATTCAGATCTATTGCGACTTCAGCGGATATTGTGATATTGCTATCGGCTCCGCGAAGGTGATGGGATTTAAGCTGATGGAAAATTTTAATTACCCTTACTTCAGCGCGTCTTTCCGTGAGTTCTGGACACGCTGGCATATATCTTTATCCGGCTGGTTCAGGGATTATGTATACATACCACTCGGTGGAAACCGTGTTGGTATTTCGAGTTTTATATTCAATATCCTGATCGCATTTTCATTGAGCGGGCTTTGGCATGGGGCTTCCTGGACCTTCGTGATCTGGGGAATTTTACATGGACTCTATGTAATTCTGGAAAGAATAATTCACGGCGAGAAATCAAGGCACAGACCCTATCGTGTAGTGCTCACATTCCTTGGCGTAACATTCGCATGGATATTTTTCCGGGCTGCAAGCTGGGAAGATGCAATTCATGTAATCACCCATTTGTTTAAATTCAATACAGGGTTTATCGGTCTCCCCCAGATATCAGGCCTCAGTTTCATAATCAACTTTCTGTTAATTGGCCTGGTGATTGCCGCTGAAGCTTCTGATTTTACCGGGAAGAAAAGATATTTCGTAAATCTCTTTCCGAACTTGCGGATGTACAGATATACTGTAAACGCACTTCTTGTGACCGCAATAGTCTTGCTTGGGATTTTTGAAGAACAAACATTCATTTATTTTCAGTTTTAAAATGAAAACGGTTCGACTTTTATTTCTTGAATTAATCGCATTGCTGATCTTCCTGGTATTGCTCCTGGGAATGTTGGAATGGAAATATGCTTCTTACCGGACTCAGGCAGATATTCTGATGGATGAATTTCAAAGAAAGAAAAGTGATTCGAAAATACTTTGGCTTGGAAATTCACACACCATTCCGCTCATCGCTGAATTGGATTCCATCAAGGCTCAACCTTCCTCCGCTTCTTTCGCCTATGGCGGTATGGATCTTTTCTGGAGTGCCGTACTCCTGGAAAAATACATGGATCAAATCCCGGAACTTCAAACTGTATGTGTGGGTATCGATGAAGAATTACTAGGCTATAACCAGACATACTTTAAATTAGAATACATCAACCGCTCACTTTTCCGATATACAGATACACTCGATGAAAACTCTGCCACGAGCAGGTTACTTGCCAATAGTAATTTTTTTCGTACAAATCGTGACATTGCTTACCTCTTCAATAGAAGAAATCAACCCAGCGATCTAAAACCAATGTTGCATGGTTTTTTTTCACCCGGCGACAAAGTCCAACTGTGTCGTGAACGCGCAAAAGAAAATACCATCACACGATTTTCTTCCCGACTGATCCCGAAAAACATTCAATTACTTGCAGAAATTATTCATGCAGCAAAAAAAACAGGGAAGGAAATAATTTTGTTCACTCCGCCCAAATCAACATTGTACCAAAGTTTCAGGGATAAAGATGCAATTCATGCATCCACAAAAGCACTTCAGGAACTTGTACAGAAAGAAAAAGTAAATTACCTGAACGGAATTGAAAGTTTTTATCCGGATTCACTATTCAAAGATCCGGATCATCTCAATTTAATCGGAGCTTCGGTTTTTTTAGATTCACTGAACCGCTTTGTGCAGGAGAAAACGGGGAAGCCACTTTTTGCGAGGTAGTTTTAGTGGATAGTGGTTGGTGCTTGGTGGTTGGTGGTTGGTGGTTGGTGCGAAGTACCGCATTGCGGCTGTTGTTTAATTTGAATATGGCAGGGGAATTCCGAAACAACTCACAATCACACTCAAACTTCACACTCAAACTCAAACTTACACCCACACTTCACACACACTCTCACACTCGCACTTCACACCCACACTCACACTCACACTCACGCTCACACTGACTTTTCAATCACTACCGGGAAATATTTGTGTTCTAAGGCATGAATCTTTTTTGCCAGAGTTTCGATTGTATCCTCTTCACTACAGTAACAAGCTGCCTGAAAAATTATTTTCCCTTCATCAAATTTTTCATTCACTTCATGAATCGTGATTCCTGACATGGGATCCTTCGCTTCCAAAACAGCCTTGTGAACTTTCTCTCCATAAAATCCTTTGCCCCCATATTTTGGCAACAAAGCAGGATGAATGTTGATAATTTTCGAAGGAAAGCTTTTGATGAGGTAGTCCGGGACGAGCCAAAGAAATCCGGCCAAAACGATTGCGTCTGTTCTATCCGACTTTAACTGTTCCAGTATTCTCTTCCCATCCTGAAAGTCTGTTCTGTCAAATACAAGACAGGGAATTTCCAGTTGTGATGCCCTTTGAATCACACCGGCTTGTGGATTATTACAATAGACCCGGGTGACACGATGCGTTTTAGAGTTTTGAAAATGACGGATAATCGCTTCTGCATTTGTACCGGAACCGGAAGCGAAAATGGCGAGATGTTTCATGTTAATTTTCGTGCCGAAGATACACAAATCGCTTCGACACTTTCTGAAAGAAGAGCCAAAATTAATTATTTGAATGTTGCCAGATGCTTTGAAACTCTTTCATGAACAAAGGAGATCCGAAAATAACATGTTAATATTCACGAAACGATTTCGATATACAATTCCTCCACTTTCTTTCTCGCCCAGGGTGTTTTGCGAAGAAATGTCAGACTTGATTTTATACCTGGATTACTCCTGAAACAATTAATCGGAATAATATTTCCAAGTTCCTCCCATCCGAAATGCTCCACCAGATGGCTGACAATGCTTTCCTCTGATTTTAGCTTATAAAAATAGATTCCATTTGCCAATTCCTTTCTTTCAATAGCGACGTTATCAGTGAATATATTTGACATTGTTCGCACAATCTTTCCTTTTGTATCCAATATGAACAAAGTAAGCGCTTGATTACTTTTATTTTCAAATCGCAATGTTGACACATCCTTTGACGGATTCGGAAAGGCCGAATTTATAGCAATGTCACTCAGTTCATCCAACTCTGTCGTTTTTGTATGAAGAGTAATTAAGGGAACCATAATATTGTAATTGGATGGCATTGTATCAGCCGGATAAGCATAGGCATGACTAATCTGCAATGAATTTGTTGATTCAAAATAAGGGAATGCTTGTGGAATAAATTCAGTAGCTGCATTGGTTGTGGGCGGATTCGGTCCGCCACAAAAGAAACACAGTCTGTAGGATGCGTTTGCAAGCAGAACAAACGGAATCTGAACGGTTACACTACCACCGTAAACATTACTCACAGTATCCATACCACTTGCAAGCAACTGTGCGGTATTGATGTCGTAAATTCGGGCTCCAACATAAGCTGTGGCTGTTCCTCCCTGCCCACAGAAAAATCCGTTAAGTGTCATGGAAATTAATGAAATGTCAGCATGAGCAACAACCGTTACATCAACACCTCGTGTCTCATTGAAACTCTGCGCGACTCCGGTGGTTGTACCCGTAGTACCCGATGCCAGATTAATTTGAGCACTTGCGTCAAATCGCCCGATAAGCACTAGAATTAAATACAAGAAATTTTTCATGTTGAATGGGGGCTTAAAATCTATTGAATTACCTCTGGTTTTGGATCATTTTTTGTGTTTTATTTAAATAATGAATATATATTCATCATTGGCAAACAACTGAATTTGTGATAGTCCCCCTTCCCTTCGTCCCACGTCCCCCGACCCTTTAATGCTTCCGATGCTGCTCCACCATAATCGAATCCAACTGCGGAAACAAACTGCTTGCAACAGGTTCTTTTGTTCCCCGATGACAGGTAAAACAAATGACTGTATTCAACGTATCGGGTCTTGTGGACTGATGAGGGTTGAAATAGGTAGCGTTTAAATATGCTGTCATCTGCAGCATTTCCCTGGCTTTTTCTTTTGCCGGCTTAGCGTCACTTGCAAAATCAAAATGCCTTCCTTTACTCGTATCAGGATCCATGGCATGACAGAAGGAACACTTTACACCCAGGGAAGCTTTAAAGCTATCCATTACTGAATCGAGTTGTTCTTCGGTGATATTCTTGGGAAGAATTTTAAGGTTTTTAAAACCCGGATCATCTTCCGTGATCGTAGTAAAGGATGCACTTAAGCCCATGATGGCTATAATAATTCCGAGTGTGAAAATGTACCTGAACATAAAAATTGTTTTTGTGTTGTGTGAGGCTAATCTACACTATAATTTTAAAATATGAAAAATTGCAAATTATACAGCATCGTGTTCATTTTAGAAATTTCCGCCCAAGCATCGTAAATTTCTTCCGCAGCATTCCGCAAAGCGATGATGATCTACTCAGCAATTCTGCCAATTTCAGCAAATCCATAGCTTTTCGAATCCGGCTTACTGAATTTTATTATATTTGAAATCAATACAAGCTTCCGATGAACAAATTTCTCCCCCTGCTGCTATTTTCTTTGTTTCAACTATTTTCCTCTGCGCAAACTATCCGAAAAGTGATGGTAGAGGAATGTACAGGAGCCTGGTGTGGTGGTTGCCCTGCTGCGGCAATCGCTATTGAAAATATTGAGGGAAATTATCCGCTGAATTGTGTGCCGCTTGCCTGGCATGAATGGGATGATCTTGAAATTCCGGAATGGCCGGCAATCCGCGACGCATTCGGTGTACAAAGTTATCCTGCCGGTTTTGTTGATCGATACAAATATCCCGGAAGTACTGCTATTCGCGTTTCACACCTCACATTCAACACTCATTTTATCGAACGCTACAACATCCACGCTATTGCCAGTATTGCTCTGCGTGATCCCTGGTATGATGGTACTCAATATCATTTTGCAATGGATGTCGAATTCTCCTCCGCTCCAATAGCCGGTGCTCCGCTAAAAATGAATGTTTATATCACGGAAGACAGTATCCCTGCAATCGGCACACTGGAACAAGTGAATTATTACACCACAATACAGAATGGGAATAACCCATTGGTGAATTGGTTTCACAATGAAGCTGTACGCCGCGGCCTTGGAGGATCATGGGGAATAACCGGTCCCTTTCAATCCGGAGTTACACCCGGAGTCACCTATTCGCAAGACTTTAGTTTTGCTGCTGATCCGCTCTGGAATATCGATCAGTTAAACCTGGTTGCATATGTTGCTTATGATGGAGACACATCAGTGAACCAAAAACAAGTTATAAATGCAGAGACAATTCGCTTGAAAGATTGGTTGAACACAACCGGAACAACATCAATTTCTAATCCGCAACTGAAAATAAAAGTATCTCCAAATCCGGCAACACTTTATGACAGAATCCGGATATCAGTTCAATTGCCTCAAAGCGGTAAGATTCGTTTGGAAGTGTTGAATATGCTGGGAGAATGCGTCTCTTTGCCTTACACGAGTGACGAAATCGCCGGCCTCCATACTTTTGAGTGGTCTGCAAGCTATGCCAGCAAAGCTATTTCTTCCGGATTGTATCAAATTCGTATTTCAACTGATGATGGAATAGCTGGCACAGCCCGCATCGTGCTTGTGGAAGAATATTAGTTGCCACTCTATATTCTGAAATTTATTGATAGTGCCGGACATTGATTGCATGTTGGCAATTGTACACTTTGTATGGGAAAGAAAATTCTGTATTTCTTGTTTTTTCTAGGCGGAATCAATTCCTATGCTCAACAAGTGACGTGTGGATTTGATTTTCAAAGGAGCAATCAATACAACAAAGAATCCAAACTGAAATTGCTTGAACAAAATTTTAATTCTGTTTTATTTTCAAAAGCTACACAGGCATCCAGGCAGGAAGACAATGCAAATGGCGTAATTCAAATTCCGGTTGTTGTGCATGTTATTCATGAAAACGGACCTGAAAATATTTCCGACTCTCTCATTCAGGCAGCGATTAACCAATTGAATCTCCGTTTCCAAAATGCGAACCCGTATTATGATTCCACCGGAACTGCCATCAACATTCAATTTTGCCTTGCATCCATAGACCCTCAGGGAAATTCCAGCACAGGCATAACACGAGATTCTTCTGCCTTAACCAATCTTTGGGGAAGTGATGATGTTCTGATGAAAAACCTGAACCGATGGGATCCGGATTATTATTTCAATATCTGGACAGTAAAAAGTATTTACGGATTCAATATTTCCGTTGCAGGATATTCTTCCCTCCCTACCAATGCAGGTGATAGTACTGACGGTGTCGTTGTACAGTATGGCTATCTCAACAACAATGTTCTTACTCATGAATCCGGACATTACCTTGGACTTTACCATACTTTTAATTCGATGGATTGTGCCAACCAGAATTGTTTTCTTGAAGGAGACATGGTTTGTGATACTCCTCCTGACACTTCCATGAGCATGTGTATGGGAAACTCCTGCTCGACTGATGCAGATGATACTACCGGATTCAGTCCATTCATTACTGATGTAAATGATCTACCTAATTACATGGACTACACCTCCTGTCCGAATTCATTTTCTCAGGGTCAGGGAGAGAGAATGGTAAATTCTACAACGTTGTTCCGTGCTGGTCTCCTTCAATCCGCCGGCTGCGGCTTTACCGGAGGCGCAGCCCCTGTAGCTCAGATCAACTACAATATTTCACCTTGTAATGATGGTCTGGTGTATTTCAGTGATTCCATGTGTTTAAACTACACTACTGTCAACTGGGATTTTGATAACAATGGAGTATACGAATCGTTTGCCCACCAACCGACCTATGTTTTTCCTGCTACCGGAAATTATACAATCAAATTGCTGGTGACCGGGCCGGGAGGAATTGATTCGGTATTCCAGACACTATTCGTGCAGAAAGCACCATCACTTTATTACCCGATAGTGGTCACCAATGGAATTTTTCAAGATCCCGATGGCCGGTGGAAATCATGCGCCAACTTTACCATCAACTTTTCCTCCGCACCTGCTCAATCCTATTTATGGTCGACAGGAGATACAACTCAATCCATTTCCTTTGTACCCGACTCAATATTTACACTCACGCTTAGCATTGTTGACAGCGCCGGACTTACCTGGACAAACCAGATTTGTCATCCGATTTTAGTTTACGTTTATCCTCTTCCACCGGAACCGACAATTTATTCGGATGATTCTCTCAACATTTGTGATGGAGATTTGGTAACCTTTCATTCCATGGTAAATGGAACCGGAAACTACACATACAACTGGTACCAAAATAGTTCTCAAGTGAGCGGTGCTCATGATTCACTTTTCACAGCAGCAGGATATTTTCCGGGAGTGCCCTATCAGCTCATTCTTGGTGATACTGCAGGTTGTTACAATTACAGCAATGTTTTGTACGTGTATTCCTATTCACCACCTGCGATGCAATCGCTCAGCCAGAATTCCAACCAGCTTATTTCAGGTTGGGGCGGAGGGAATCAATGGCTCCAGGATGGAATTCCAATCCCCGGTGAAACGGGCACAACGTTCACAGTAGTACAGCCCGGTTGTTATAGTGTTGAATGGTTCAATAGCTTCGCTCCGGCTTGTTCCACACTTTCTGATACCATTTGTTTTACGATTGTAGGGCTGGAAGAACTTCACAATTACAAAAACGCTTATACAGTTTTTCCGGTTCCGTCAAGCAGGGAAATTTATTTTGAAACGAGTGTGACTATGCAGGAAACACAGTATACAATCACAGATCCATTCGGAAGAATTGTTCGCTGTGGATCTTTTTCAACCGGTAAATCGACAATTGATATTTCTCTCTTAAGGGATGGAATTTATTTTCTCCATTTTTCGATCAACAATGAACGGATTGCAAGAAAATTTATCAAAAACTAATTCATGAACAAAACGGTAAGAAATCGGGGTGGCTATAGGCTGATAAACGATGCTTCCGAAATTGAAATTTGAACATATACCGAATATGCTTTTTTGAGGGATCTTAAAGAATCCTGAACACAGGAGACGCTTTTCGTTCCAACCACATTGTGATGGAACAATCAAATGGGGAAATCATTCCAGATCACAAGCCTGCCAAGGGTATTGAAAAGAAGAATCTGTGGATGGAAATTTTCAACAATGAGGCTCTTCCCACCTTAATTTTCTTACTTTGCGCCATTCAAAAAAGATTCTTTCCTATGTCCGCGAATTCAATCTTCCAGTATTTCGTCCCGAAAGACAGAAAATTCTATCCACTCTTTGAACAGGCTTCATCCAACCTCGTCGCTATTTCAAAACTTTTGTATGAAATGATGACGACGACATCAAGAGAAAAAAGAACTTCCCTGATCCGTCAGATTGAAAAACTGGAACACACAGGAGATGAAATTACCCATCAGATCTTCAACGAAGTAAGTAGAACTTTCATTACTCCCTTCGACCGCGAAGACATTCAACATCTGGCATCAGGATTGGATGATATCATCGATTATATCCATGGTTCAGCGAAGAGAATTGAACTTTACAAAGTGGAAACGATTCATCCTTCCATGATCAAACTGAGTGAACTCATCCTCCAATGTGCCGAAGAACTCAACGGTGCCATTCAAAGTTTGCGGAGCATGAACAATATGATTAAAATCCGGGAAGCTTTGGTACGAGTGAACAGTATCGAAAATCACGCAGACGATATTTTTGATAATGCGGTTGCCCGGCTGTTTGAAGATGAAAAAGATGCTATCCAGATCATCAAAATTAAAGAGGTTTTATCGGCTCTTGAAACGGCAACGGATATGTGTGAGGATGTAGCCAATGTTATTGAATCAGTGATTGTAAAGCATGCTTAACCTGATTTAATCTTCTGACAATCCGCACTGTATGCAACTAATTACCCTTGTAATCATCCTGGCTCTCATCTTTGATTTCATCAACGGATTTCACGATGCTGCCAATTCGATTGCCACTGTGGTTTCCACAAAAGTGCTCTCTCCACTTACTGCAGTTATTTGGGCTGCTGCCTTTAACTTCCTTGCTTATTGGATCTTCGAATTGAAGGTCGCCGATACTGTCGCAAAAACAGTAAACAAAGAAAATGCCACACTCCTTGTTGTTCTTTCCGGTGTGATCGCAGCAATTATCTGGAATCTTGCTACTTGGTGGGGCGGTATCCCTTCCAGTTCTTCACATACTTTGATCGGCAGTTTTGCAGGTGCTGGTATTGCCAATGCCGGTTCATTTTCTGCTGTTCAATACGACAAAGTGATGCCAACGGTTTATTTCATCGTGCTGGCGCCCTTAATCGGTTTGTTCATGGCTTATCTCATTTCAATCCTCACGATCAATATCTGTCGGCGTTTTAATCCATCAAAAGTGGATATCGTATTTCGCAGACTTCAATTGCTTTCTTCGGCAGCCTACAGTCTTGGCCACGGTGGTAACGATGCTCAAAAAGTCATGGGTATCATCGCTGCTGCAATGGTTTCTCAAGGAATTATTGGAGATATCAAAGAACTACCGGAATGGGTGCCACTTGCATGTTACACTGCTATTGCTGCTGGGACACTCATTGGTGGTTGGAAAATTGTAAAAACTATGGGGCAAAAAATCACCAAACTATCACCATTTGAAGGTTTTAGTGCCGAAACTGCCGGCGCCCTTACTCTATTCGGGAC
Organism: Bacteroidota bacterium; assembly: GCA_016720655.1. Taxonomy (GTDB): domain Bacteria; phylum Bacteroidota; class Bacteroidia; order AKYH767-A; family 2013-40CM-41-45; genus JADKJP01. The sequence goes on along the minus strand of JADKKE010000032.1, from coordinate 44,731 downwards.
ACAACATTTCAAAATCCCTGTAAGTACCACCCATACAATTACGGGAGCAATCATCGGTGTCGGTGTCACTAAACGGGTAAGTGCAGTTCGCTGGGGTGTAACAATTCAGCTCATCTGGGCCTGGATTCTCACCATTCCAGTATCGGGCTTGCTTGCTGCCGGGATCTTTTACCTGATCCGAATGTTCATGAACTAATTCAAACACTGCAAAAAACACTATAAGCTGCCATAATCCTGATTTTTATCCCCCTATTCAGGAATTATTTCAGATCTTCCTTTTTTCGATAAAATATTGTTTAAAATGAACGTGAAAAGGATGAAAATGATAGTATTAAACTTAAACAAAAGAATCATCTGCCTTTAATCATATGACACTGAATAGCCTCTGAAAAGGGGAACCTTCTTCATTTTGATTTTAAGGTGAATAAATTTTACTTTGCAGCACATTTAATCTAAATCACCTAAAAAGGACACAAACATGTCAGACATTGCATCAAAAAGTGAAAGCCATCATCATCGACAAACTTGGTGTTGACGAAAAAGAAGTGACGACTGAAGCCAGCTTTACCAACGATTTGGGTGCTGACTCCCTTGACACCGTGGAGTTGATCATGGAATTCGAAAAGGAATTCAACATCGCTATTCCGGATGACCAGGCTGAAAAGATTTCTACCGTTGGTCAGGCGATTGACTACATCGAGAAGAACGCTAAATAATTCTCCATTTTCCCAACCAGATCTGTCGTTGCAATAAAATGCTTCAAGATCTGGTTGGTCTTTCAACTGGGTCCGGAAGTACCCTTGGATTGATTCATCTCAAACTTTTATACCGGAATGCAACTGAAACGAGTCGTAGTTACAGGCCTGGGCGCACTCACTCCCCTGGGCAACTCCGTTGAAGCATATTGGAACGGACTCATCAATGGAGTCAGTGGGGCCGGTATGATCACAAAATTTGATGCTTCCAAATTTAAAACCCGCTTTGCCTGCGAAGTGAAGGGGTTTGATATCAACGATCATTTTGAAAGAAAAGAAGGACGAAAGCTTGATGGCTTTTCTCATTATGCACTTGTCGTTGCCGAACAGGCGATCGTTGACAGTGGCATCAATCTGGAGACAGTGAATCACGATCGCGTGGGTGTGATTTGGGGATCAGGAATTGGTGGTCTCAAAACTTTTCAGGATGAAGTTTCTGCCTACGCAAAAGGTGATGGTACTCCCCGCTTCAATCCGTTTTTTATCCCGAAAATGATCGCAGATATTGCTTCCGGGCATATCTCCATTAAATATGGTTTTCGCGGTCCAAATTTTACTACCGTCTCCGCTTGCGCTTCATCAACAAATGCCTTGATCGATGCGTTTACATATATTCGCTTAGGTAAAGCAAATATTATTATTTCCGGAGGCTCTGAGTCAACGATTAATGAAACATGCGTAGGCGGATTCAATGCACTCCAGGCATTATCGCAAAGAAATGATGATCCAACGACTGCCTCACGTCCCTTTGATTTGAACCGCGATGGATTTGTAATGGGTGAAGGTGGTGCTTGCCTGGTTCTCGAAGAACTTGAACATGCAAAAGCCCGGGGCGCAAAAATTTATGCTGAACTTGTCGGTGGTGGTATGTCTGCAGATGCCTATCACATGACTGCCCCGCATCCTGAAGGATTAGGAGCAGCAAATGTGATGAATGCTTCGCTCGAAGATGCCGGGATGACTACTGCTGATATTGATTACATCAATGTGCATGCTACCTCCACACCGATTGGTGATCCACAGGAAATAAAAGCTATCCAAACAGTTTTTGGAGAGGACGCTTACCGCATGAATATCAGTTCAACAAAATCGATGACCGGTCACCTCCTCGGTGCTGCAGGCGCCATTGAAGCGATCGCAAGCATCATGGCTATCGTGCATGGAATCATTCCTCCTACCATCAATCACTTTACGGATGATCCTGCATTCGATCCCCGACTGAATCTCACTTTTACCAAAGCTCAACACCGCACTGTTCGTGCTGCATTGAGCAATACTTTTGGTTTCGGTGGCCACAATGCCTCCGTTATCTTTCGTAAGTATTCCTAATCTACCGGCCCACTTCCCGGCAGCCTGAATCCTAAATTTTCAGAGCTTGAGTTTCTCTTCGTACATCCGAAATCTCTTTTCAAAGGACAAAAAATTTGCGTCCTCAGTACGTAATTTACTGGGCTTCTATCCACAGAATACATCTGTTTATCACCTCGCTTTCCGTCATCGTTCTACAGCCGAAGAACATCCAAGCGGAATTAAATTGAGTAACGAACGACTTGAATACCTCGGCGATGCTATCCTTGGAGCTGTTGTAGCAGAGATGCTTTTTAAAAAATTCCCCTTCAAAGAAGAAGGCTTCCTAACGGAAATGCGCAGCAGGATTGTGAACCGGGAACATTTGAACAGACTGGCGATGAAACTTGGCATCGATCATTTTATGAACGGAAATATTGATCCGGGAGCGAAAAATCGTTCTGCCTACGGCGATGCATTCGAGGCGTTGATTGGAGCTGTATATATTGATCAAGGGTATGAAACAACCCGAAAACTGATTCTCAATAGAATTGTCAAACATCATATCGACCTGGATGAACTTGAACAGCAGGACTCCAACTTTAAAAGTAAGCTCATTAACTGGGGACAACGTGAAAGAAAAATTGTTGAATTTGAATTGGTGGAAGAAGTGGAAAACGGTGGAAAACGTTTGTTGAGGGTGAGATTAATGATTGACGGACAAGAAATTTCAAGAGGGGAAGATTATTCTAAAAAAAGAGCGGAACAAATAGCCGCAGAAAAAGCTTGTGTAAGTATTGGTCTTTGAACGCTTTCATCTCTGTTTTTTCAATAAATACCCAACAAATAGTAAAGCTTTAGCTTTTCCGTAAGCCATTAGAATTCAATTGTTATTTTCGCTGAGGAAACCGATGGCGAAGACTATTTTAAAATTGAAAGAAGAGGATCATTTTGATTTTCTACTTTTTAGTATCATCTGTCAGCAAAAAGATTACAGGCTCTGTAGGGAGCTGAACCTGAAACTGGATATTCGACTTCAACGGGAAGAAGATTACAAAGTCTTCAATGGAAAACGAATGGAAGATCAGGAGTTTGCTTTTTTCAGGTTCATTACACCGGAAGAGGACGAATATTATCTCGTTTCCAACAGATGCTCAAAAGGCTTGCTGATTCCGGAGCAGAAACAAATTGATTACTTTATCATTATCCGAAAAGGTATGTCACGAATTGACGACAGTGGAATACTGGGAGCATTAAAAGAAATTCGTATGGTACTTGGCGTCTACAAAGTTGAAGCACGAAATCTAAAGTCAAAAGAAAACCTGATCTTTTAATACGTCAGACAGGAAACACAGTATGAAGAAAATGCAAGTCTCCGGTCAAATTAATAAAAGACAAATTGATTCGAATTTATGATTCCCTATAATAAAACCAAAATTGTTGCAACCATTGGCCCGGCGTCTTCTTCTAAGGATATGCTGAAACAACTCATGCAGGCAGGTGTGGATGTTTGCCGTTTGAATTTATCACACGGAGATTACATGATTCACAGCAAAGTGATCGAAGATATCCGTTCCATCAGCAAGGAGATGAATTCGAACACCTCTATACTCGTGGATTTACAAGGCCCTAAACTCCGGATTGGTGAGGTTGAGAATAATGAAATGCTGTTGGAAGTCGGACAGGAAATAATTTTCAGCACCCATGAGTGCATCGGAAAAGACAACCGTCTTTACATGAATTACCAACAGTTTCCTCAAGATGTGGCAATTGGTGATCTTGTACTTATTGATGATGGGAAAATTCAACTTCGTGTGGTGAGTACAAACAGACTTGATGAGGTGCATGCAATTGCTGAAAGCCGGGGGAAAATATCTTCGCGCAAAGGTGTCAATCTTCCACGAACAAAAATTTCACTTCCCAGTCTGACAACGAAAGATCTGGAAGATCTCAGCTTCGCTCTTGAACAAAATGTTGACTGGATCGGACTTTCTTTTGTACGTTCTGCAAAGGATATTGTTGATCTGAAAGGCATGATCAAGCGTGCCGGAAAAAAAATTCGTGTCATTGCGAAAATTGAAAAACCAGAGGCATTGAATGAAATTGATTACATCATTCATGAAACAGATGCACTAATGGTCGCACGCGGAGATCTGGGAGTCGAATTGCCCATGGAGCAGGTTCCAATCATTCAGAAAATGCTCGTCAATAAGTGTATTGAGGCCGCGAAACCTGTGATCATAGCTACTCAGATGATGGAAAGCATGATCACCAGCTATTCTCCGACACGTGCAGAAGTAAATGATGTTGCCAATTCTGTCATGGATGGAGCCGATGCAGTCATGCTGAGTGGCGAAACTTCTGTCGGACTGTATCCTGTGAAAGTTGTAGAATACATGCGCAATATTATCCAGACTGTCGAAGAAAAAGCCTATCGCTACAATCGTGATCACAAACCGGATATTACAAGCACATCTTTTATTTCCGATTCCGTATGTTACAATGCCTGTGTGATGGCGTCTCAGGTTGGAGCGAAGGCAATTGTGGGAATGACACGTTCAGGATATACCGCTTACAAGGTTGCCGGACAACGACCGGAAGCAGATATCCTTATCTTTACTGATGTACCTGCATTGTTGAATGTACTCAGTCTGGTCTGGGGAGTCAGAGGATTCTTCTACGATCGGAGTGTTTCAACAGATGAAACAATCGATGAACTGCAACAAATACTGAAAGAAAAAGGATGTGTTCAGAATGGAGACATTATCATTAATCTGGCAAGCATTCCTTTAGCAGAACAAAGCAGAACGAATATGATTAAATTGGGGAGAGTGAAGTAGCTTGTTAGAGGTTAGAAATTAGAGATTGGAGATTTACAGTCTAATTTCTATTTTCTATTTTCTACTTTCTGTTTTCTATTTTCTATTTTCTAAAATCAAAAGGGGTTTGAACAAAAAAACTTAAAAAAATGTCATTAAACATTCCATTACTAAGAGAAATCTGTGAAACTGCGGGTGCTCCCGGATTTGAGCAGAGAATTCGTGAAATTGTGGTGCGTGAAATCACTCCTTTGGCCGACTCTGTAAAAACAGATAACATGGGCAATGTCACTGCTTACAAAAAAGGAAAAGGCAATAAAAAAGTGATGATCGCGGCTCACATGGACGAAATAGGATTCATGGTCACCCATATCGATGAAAATGGATTTATTCGTTTTCATACACTTGGTGGTTTTGATCCAAAGACGCTCACTGCGCAACGGGTCATCGTTCATGGACGAAAAGATCTGATTGGAGTAATGGGAAGCAAGCCGATCCATGTGATGACTGCTGAAGAGCGAACCAAACCTGCACATATCACAGACTTTTTTATTGATATGGGAATGTCAAAAAAAGAAGTTGAAAAATTTATTCGTGTGGGAGATCCGATTACTCGGGAGCGCAAGCTCATTGAAATGGGAAATTGCGTCAATTGTAAATCGATTGACAACAGGGTTTCTGTATTTATCCTCATCGAAACATTTCGAAAACTCAAAGCAGTACCCTATGATGTCTTCGGTGTATTTACTGTCCAGGAAGAAGTTGGCATTCGCGGCGCGCATGTCGCAGCCCATCATATTGAACCTGATTTTGGAATCGGGCTTGACACAACGATTGCTTATGATGTCCCGGGTGCTCAGGCCCACGAAAGGGTTACAGCCTTGGGCGGAGGTGCGGCAATTAAAATTATGGACTCTTCGACCATCTGCGATGTGAGAATGGTTGAGTTCATGAAAAAAACTGCTGACAAACACAAAATAAAATGGCAACCGGAAATCCTACAAGCCGGAGGGACAGACACAGCCGGAATACAGCGAATGGGGAAAACAGGTTCTATTGCCGGTGCTATTTCCATACCTACCCGCCATTTGCATCAGGTGATAGAAATGGCCGATAAATCAGACATTTCATCGTGTATAGATTTATTAACCATCTGTTTGAAGGAAATCGATAAACATTCCTGGACTTTCTGACCAAAAGATTTCCTGACCAATTCGAGGCGTCTTTGGTTAAATAATTTTTTTACTTCAGGAAGCTTTTTATATTTGCTTTGAGATCACAGAGCTTTTAACATCTCCATTCGGGTGGAATTCATTACCTGAAAATTCTTCATACTAAATCACCTTTCCCTGTACTTGAAAGCATGGGGTTGGAGAATCGTTTGGTTCATGTAACAATCGATGATTGTTTGGACGAATTGCATGTTAACAAGTGCTGTTTTATTTTTATTGTTTTCCATGCAAACCCTATTCGCATACATACAACCGGCAATTGCCCTCTACGAACTGTCGAAAGACGGAATCATGGTAGTGGGACTGGATGGTAAAATTTTATACACCAATCCGGCGATTCTTGAATTGTTCAGTTACGAAAACGACGAAGTTAAAGGTAAAACTGTGCTGATCTTCGGCATGATCCAAAATTTCGTTTTGATCATTTGCTTGGTGAATTGTCCCAGCATGAAAATATCATCAAGGTAATAACGTGCACCGACAAGCATTCCAAATCGTTCACAGTAACAGTAAATTATTCCATGCTTCATAATCTGAACAATGATCCAATGGGAGTATTGTTTATTTTTAAAGCAAGCGATGGACTTGCTGAAGATCGGTTGAATCATTTTCACAATCAGATCAATTTACTGAAAGCACTTGGCAACCGACAGGATGAACTCATCACTGTAACCGATGTACAGGCAAGAACAACTTTGTACGTTTCTGAAGCCCTTGAACAAATTATCGGATGGGACGCTCAGAAATTTGTTGATAATGGATGGGCACTGGGAATATCATTGACTCATCCGGAAGATGTAAAACCCTTGATCGAAGCATTTCTGAATGGAATGAATCTTTGGAATACTTCTCCCTATGTATACGATCACCAACCAATTGAATATTCCTACCGATGGCGACACCGGAACGGATCCTGGCGATGGATCCTGAGCAAAAGTTATGTTCTCGAGAGGGATGCAAACGATCGTGTTCTCTATTCGATAATATTCAGTCAGGATGTAACAGAAGAGAAGAACAAAGAAAAAAAACTAACAGAAGAAATTCTCAACCAATTATTAAAACAAAACAATATTGATTCCGCTTCTACAGGAGAAAATAATCACGATTCGACTGTATTTGGTATCGCATTGTCGCCACGGGAAATGGAAGTATTGAAATACATCCGCGAAGGGCACGCTGCAAAAGAAATAGCAAGTATCCTAGGACTCCGTTTAAATACCATCAATTCGTACAAGAAAAGTCTGTTTAAAAAACTTGATGCAAGGAATGCCGCTGATGCAATTCGCATCGCAAATCAATGGGGCCTTGAATAATTTTTATGAAGACCGTTCTCGAGTTTATCAAACCTCTCCGAAGTGTTTTTGACACCAATTCCGATGGCATCCTTGTAACCAGTCGCTCCGGAAAAATTGTCTACTGCAATCCTTTCCTTTCCAAGAATGTCAAGATGACACCGGCTTCCCTTATAGGGAAAAGTTGCTTCTATCTTTTTTCAGATTTAGATACACTCGAAATCGATAAAAAGCTCTATAAAAGATTCTCTTACACGTCGAGAATTTCACTGAAGACTTTGAAAAGCGCTTCTCTTCTTGAATTTAATGTGACCGCCTATCATCTTGGTTCATCAGACAATCCTATTGGCATATTATTTATTTTTCAAAGCATTGGTTCTTCAACTGAGAACGAATTATTTTCCACTAAAAAACATTCCATCCTCAAAGTGATGGATAACCGGGCCGATACCGGTTGGATCGTTTCGGATGTACAAACCGGGAAGAACCATTTTATCAGTCAGGGTATGGAAATTCTTACGGGTTGGACCAAAGAAGATTTTCTCAAAGGAGGATGGGGGTTTGGGCTCTCCAATATTCACGAAGATGACGTTGCAAAAATAATGGTGGATTTTCAGGAGAATCTGGAGAAAAGAAACAACCAACCATTTGTTCACGATCATTTTTCCTGGGAAACTATTTTCAGATACAAGAAAAAAAACAAAGGATATATACGGGTCAAATGCATCACCAGTGTCCTGGAAAGGGATGCGAATCAACAAGTAAAATTTCTGATTGCCTCTTTTTCACTTCAATCAAAAAACCTCTCTGAGGTTTGAAAAAAATCGTCAGGATAATAATCATGAAGATTCCATCCGTATGATTGATGGAAAGCCTTACATCCATCTCGGCTTCTTACAATCCTTACGAGAAAACAAGAATCTCTCTGCCAAAAAAGAAGAAACTCCAGAGTTAAGCGAACGGGAACTTGAAGTCCTTTTCTTGATGTCGGAAGGACTTTCTTCTGAAAAAATTGCCGATAGGCTTCATGTAAGTGCTCACACTGTGAAAACACATCGGAAAATGCTCCTGAAAAAACTCGACGCTAAAAATTCAGCCGAGTTGATCAGAAAAGCGGAAAAACTGGGACTTTTCTAAATATACCAAGTCGATACCCCATTAATTGGGTATTCTTTCACCTTTAATAGGTATTTTCTAATAAGATTACTTAGTACATCTTTGTTAGACTTTTCACACTAGCTCCAAATTATTTTATCTTTTCTGAAACCCAGGGGACGCAGCCTCTGGGTTTTGCTTTTTACAATGGCTTGATTTTGAAAGTATTTCAACAAAAGTAGTCGCAAGCTCGTTGTATATCGCTTGTTTTCAATGTCTTAATGATTCTGGCTGCAAATCATGTGAATGTATATTGTAAATCTTTATTCACCTTCTCTTTCCATACTATCCATCACCATTTCCACTTCGTTTACCAATTATTAATTGACCTTGATGCGTTCCTGAACTACTTTGCCTTCACAATCAACAAGCATATGACAGCAATCGAAATCCAGGACTTCATTCATATCTATAGCATGTTTTCCTTTAGGAACGGATCAAAAGAACCGGGAATCGTAATTAACAAATACAACCTGGCCCTTTCCGAAGTTGAATATTTCTTTATCCCTCAGCTACATATGCAGGCTTATAAAACAGCCTTTGAAAAATACGACAAAGAAACCTGTGCTCGGTTGTGTACAAAACTGAACATCGCGGAAATAATCAACATTCGTCCTGTTTCACTGAGTGATTACAAAATCATCATGCAATTGCTCGAAGAACGAAACCAAAGGCTTAATTTGAACAGATAATATTCAGGCTATATTTATTAGGTGAAAATCCCCCACGGCTATGGGGGATTTTTTATTTCACCATGTTTTTATGTCATTTTACCAAGAACGAATTTACACTTTGATAACCTGCAGATAATGTGAAACTGTTTGTTTTTTTTGTTACTTTGTTTGCCCGCTGTAAGTCAATACAATCAAGGCTTTCCAGACATCACAACAAAGAAACACTTAACATATATTACATGACAACACACTTAAACCCATTCGCAAATCCCCCAGGAAATTTTGTACAATGGTGTACACGATTGATGATCTTTTTCTTCATCAGTATTTCCATTTCAACTTTCGGACAAACTAACCCTGCAGCACAAACACTTCCGTATTCGCAGGACTTTTCCGGACTTGCACACACTTCCACAACGTATCCGACAGGATGGGTAGGCTGGACAATTTCAGCAGCACCAGGTGCAGGATTTAATTTGACCGGACCCTCAGCAGATCGATTGCTTACTGCAAACAGTACAGCTTCTACTACAAGTGGAAACGTACATAATTACAATGGAAAAATTGGGTCTTTGAACACCGGTTCACTGGATTTGTGTGTAGCAACTGCAATCAACACTACCGGACTCACAACCATAATTGTAGGTTTTGATGTGATGACCATCCGCAATCCTTATGACGGTGCAACGAATACACGAATCAACGAAGTTATTCTGCAATACCGTGTTGGTACTACAGGTGCCTGGACGAATGTAACAGGAACAGAGTATCAAAATAACACCACGACACAAACCACTGCTGTAACAACACCGCAGAATTCTTCAACGAAATCAATTACTCTTCCTGTTGGTGCAGAAAATCAGGCAGTCGTGCAACTCCGATGGGCATCAAGACAGGTAAGTGGCGGCGGTAGTCGTCCAAGTTTTGCGATTGACAACGTAACCGTTTCAGGTTCCGCTGCAGCACCAAGTATTACTGTCTCCACAACATCGCTTCCTGATTTTGGAAACGTACAAACAGGAAATACTTCTACTGAACAATCGTACACTGTATCCGGTTTGAATCTTACAGCTCCAATTGCAATTTCAGCGCCGTCTGGTTTTGAGGTTTCTCTTTCAAGCGGCTCAGGATTTTCTTCCGGATTTTCACTCACCCCTTCTTCCGGCGCTGTACCAATAACAACAATTTTCGTTCATTTTATTCCTGGTGCAACAGGTCCTTTCTCCGGAACAATTGATCATGTAAGTGCAGGTGCAACAACCCGAAGTGTTGCTGTCTCCGGTACCGGCACTTCTTGTTCTGCTCCAACAATTACAGCCGGCGGTCCAACTTCATTCTGTACCGGCGGTTCGGTTACGCTCACTTCCACAGCAGGTGCAAGTTATCTCTGGTCTACCAGTGAAACCACTCAGTCTATTGTAGTCTCTACCAGCGGCTCATACACTGTGACCATGACAGATGGTGGCGGTTGTACTGCGACTTCTGCTCCCACTGTTGTAACTGAAAATGCATTTGGTGTGACAGGCACTTTGTTTTCTGAAAATGTAGGAACACCACTCGCTACAACTCCGGTGAACTCATATACAGGCTGGCAAAATCAAGGAATCTATTCTTATTCGAGTTCAACAACTCCTCAGGCGGATGTGCGCACAACAACTGCTTCCAGTGGTTATGCCGGAGCAAGCGCCGGTGGAAATATTTTTCTTGGATTCAGCACGCTTCCTACACCGAGTTTGCGTGACATCACAATTTCCGGCATCAATACTTTGCACTATACCAGTCTTACACTTTCTTTCGGAATGCTGCGTTCACCTGCAACTGACCCTCTTACTGTTGAAGTAAGTTCAGACGGAACAGTTTGGACAGCTCTCAGCTTTACACAACCTCCTACTACTGCATGGACGCTTATCACTCCTACAGGATCTATTCCTGCAACTGCTAACCTGAGAATCCGGTTTTCAAAAGGACAAAACAGCACCCAATTCCGGATTGATGATATTAATCTGACAGGAACAGCAAATCAATTGGAAATTACTGCAACGACGCCAACAACTTTCTGTGATGGTCAATTTGCTGTGTTGGTATCAAATATTCCAACAGGAAACTCTTGGTCTCCTGATCCTGCATTTACACAAGCTGTAAATGTGTATACTGCTAATTCATTCTATACTACAGTAACTGATGGTAATGGTTGTACTGCAGTTTCAATGTGATTACTACAAGTGTTAATCCTTCTCCCACCGTTTTCGCAACGAACACTTCACCATTGTGCTGGATGGGAAATGATGGAACAGCTGACGCTTTTGGCAGTGGGGGAACTGCTCCTTTAACCTATTCATGGAACACTTCACCAGTTCAAACTACAGCTTCAATTTCTAGTTTGGTTGCAGGTACATATACTGTAACAGTTACTGATGCAACGGGTTGTTCTTCCTCTTCGCCAACAACAGTTGTTGATGGAATTCCAATTACTGCAACAACATCTTCCACCGATGCAACATGCTTCGGAGATTACGATGGAAGCGTAACGGCTAGTGGTACGAGTGGTGTTGGTCCTTATACGTATGTCTGGGATACAATTAACAAAAGCGGACTTCCTTTTGCTGTTTCAGTTACACCGAAATCTGCAGCTCATCCTTTCTTTGGGCTTGGACATCCAAGTGGTTACCTCGTAGATGGTGTTGAAGGAAAAGAAATCACACTTGTACGTGGTCTGACATATTATTTTGATGTCAACGCAACAGGATTTCCTTTTATCATCAGTACTGATTCCGTTGGTGGTGATACTTTGAATGAAATAACTTCCGGTGTATTTAACAGCAGAGTCCAAGCTGGTACTTTACAATTTACACCGTCTAATTCCTTGCCATCATTGCTCTATTACACCTGTAGTACTCAACAATATCTTGGCTTCAGAATCCGACTGGTAAACGGGCCAACAGGTGCAACATTAACCGGACTCGGTGCCGGGAATTATTCTGCACTTGTTACAGATGCTAACGGTTGTACTGGTATAACTACAGCAACAGTGAATCAACCCGGTTTGATAGAAGTAACAACTTATTTCCCTTCTACATCCGGTTTTGTTGGTGATATAATTCAAGTAATCGGTAGTGGTTTCACAACAGTGACCGATGTACTTTTTAATGGTGTCAGTTCACCTGCATTTACGGTCGACAATTATTTCCAGATCACTGCGGAGGTGCCGGTTGGTGCCACTACCGGTCAGGTTACAGTTGTAATCGGATCCTGTTCCGGTGTGTCTACCACACCATTTACAATTATTACCTGCACAGCACCCACCATCAGTGCGGGAGGTCCGACGACTTTCTGTTCACCGGGGTCTGTAACACTTACTTCTTCTGCAAACACATCTTACCTCTGGTCGCCAACGAATGAGACAACGCAATCAATTACTGTTTCTACTTCAGGTACCTACTATGTCACCACTACGGATGGCGTTGGATGTACTGCTTCAAGTACTCCGGTAACTATTGTGGTGAATAATTATGCAGGTTATGCAGGGCCTGCCTATTCCGAAAATTTCGGGACACCAACTGCCAACACATTTGTGCATCTTTATACAGGCTGGCAAAATAACGGCACATACAGTTACACCAGTCCTTCAGCGAACTTTTGTGATCTTAGAACTTCAGGTGCATCTTCTGGTTATCTGGGTGTAAGTGGTAGTGGAAACGTTTTCTTTGGAACTGCAACGTCCAATCCACGCACCTTTGTGATCAGTGGAATCAATACAGAAAACTACACAGGACTCTCACTTCAATTTGGCCTGTTACGTGCAAATGTCGCAGCTTGTACTACAGAAGTTATGGTTGTTGAAGTGAGTTCCGACGGAATTGTCTGGACTCCTCTTACATATACTCAACCGACATTAAATGTCTGGACGTTGATCACTCCTACCGGAACTATTCCGGCTGTGCCCAATCTCAGTATTCGTTTTTCAAAAACTTCGTGTGCTCAATTCCGAATTGATGACGTGAAAATAAACGGAACGACTACCCAGGTTTCGATTGTTGCCAGTGGTCCGACAAACATTTGCAACGGACAAAGCGTCAGACTCGTCTCCAGCATTCCTGCTGGAAATACCTGGTCGCCGAATGGTGAAACAACCACACATGCGAATGCTATGACCAGTGGTACCTATTTCACAACAGTTGCTGATGTGAATGGCTGTACGATTGTTTCCAATTCGATTGCAGTAAATGTGAGTCCCGCGATTGCTGTTACAACAACTCCAACAAATGTGTTGTGTTTTGGCCAAACAACTGGTTCTGCTCTTGCTTCGGTAAGCGGTGGCACACCTCCATTTACATATTCATGGAATACTGCCCCTGTTCAAACAGTGGATAATGCCACCAACCTGGCTGCAGGAATTTATACAGTTACTGCTACTGATTCGTATGGCTGCACCTCAACAGCAAGTGCAACGATCACCGAACCTGCTGCAATCGCACTTTCTACTACTCAGGTAAATGTTTCCTGTTTTGGAGGAAGTAATGGCAGTATTGATCTGACTGTTGCAGGCGGAACTCCAGGGTACTCATTCCTCTGGAGCAATGGCGCACTTACTGAAGATGTTTCCGGTCTTAATGCAGGTACTTACTCAGTTACGGTTACTGACCTGAATTTGTGTACAGCTGTTCTATCCGTCACAATTACAGAACCTGTGGCACTTGCCCTTTCGACTACACAAAGCAATGTTTCTTGTTTTGGTGGAACTAACGGAAGTATCGATCTCAGCGTTACCGGTGGAACACCTGCATTCACCTATCTGTGGTCGAATGGAGCATTAACAGAAGATGTTTCAGGATTGAATGCCGGAACTTATTCAGTTACCGTTACTGATCTCAATGGATGTACTTCGTCAGTATCAGCAACGATCACAGAACCTTCAGCACTTTCACTTTCTACAACTCAAATTGATGTTTCCTGCTTTGGTGGAACAAATGGTAGTATCGACCTTACTGTTTCCGGAGGCACTCCTGGATACTCATTCTTATGGAGCAATAGTGAAGTAACAGAAGATATCGCTGGCCTGGTTGCAGGATCTTACTCGGTTCTTGTAACAGATTTGAACGGATGTACGGCTTCAACTTCTGTAACAATCACAGAACCTGCCGACATTGTTATTTCAAGTTTCGCTCCGGGTACAGGCAGTGCAGGTACTCCTGTCATCATTACCGGTAGCGGATTTGTTGGAATCACCGGTGTACAGTTTAATGGCATCAGTGCAACATTCACTGTTGACAACGTCAATCAGATCAGTACAACAGTTCCGGTAGGTGCAACAACAGGATTTATTACTGTGTATACCCCATCTTGTCTCACGAATTCTTCAACACAATTTGTGGTTCCTACAGTAACAGTTGATCTTACTGTGAAAGCATATATCCAGGGCTATTATGTTTCTGGTAGTCCCATGAACGCTGCCTTGTTCAATTCAGGAATAAGTGGTTCTGGCACCGATTGTGATACGCTTCACGTGTGCCTGATGGATCCTTCAATGCTCATATCTATGGAATGTTTTGATGGTATCCTTCAAACAGATGGAACTTTGCTGTGCTCATTCAGTGGAGCATTCAATGGGAACAGTTTCTACCTGCGATTGACACACCACAACGGACTCGAAACATGGAGCGCAAACCCTGTCACTTTGGGTCTGACACCGGACTACGACTTTACAATTTCAGATACTTCAGCATACGGAAATAACATGGTTCTGGTTGATCCAAATACATGGGCTATCTGGAGCGGTGACTGTTCAAACTTCGGTTCTCCGGGTCAGGATGGGTTCATCGAATCTTCCGACTATTCAGCAATCGAAAACGATTCTCAGAACTTCGTCTTTGGATATGGTGATACAGATCTCACAGGGGATGCCTTAGTAGAATCTTCTGACTATAGTATTGTTGAAAATAACAGCCAATTGTTTGTGATCACCTCACATCCATAAGGGAATTCATTTTAAATAAAATAAAAGGGCGCTAAGAAATTAATCTTAGCGCCCTTTTATTTTGTTGTATCAAATTTATCTTTTGCTTTCCTTCCACATTTCATTAAAAGATTTTGGAGCCATCTTTGGAAGTTCCCTTCTTCCGCCCCAGGCTTTCCTGAAAAAATTCTTTAGCACAAAATTTTTCAATCGGGATCCTCCCATATTCAACAATGTTCGGTTGAGCATCGCTTTTTTCCAGAAAGAAAAAATCCATCTCTCTGTTCCGGGATTCAAATCCTGATCAACCGCATCACGTCTGTTGTAGAGTAAAAGTTTGTGCAATTCGATACGGACAGGACAAACATCCGTACATTTTCCACACAATGAAGATGCATAACTCAAATGTTTGAATTCTTTCATCCCATCGTAATGCGGAGTGATAACAGATCCGATCGGTCCACTATAAGTACTTCCGTATGCATGTCCGCCTACACCTTTGTAAATCGGGCAACCATTGAGACAAGCTCCGCAACGAATGCAGGAAAGTGCTTGTCTTTGCTCTTGTTGTGCAAGCAAATTTGTACGGCCATTGTCTAGAAGGATCACATACATCTCTTCCGGCCCATCGGTTTCATCCTGCTGCCGCGGGCCTGTCATGATGGAATTGTAAACCGTAATGTTCTGTCCTGTTCCATGCGTTGCAAGCAATGGCCAAAAAAGATCAAGGTCCGTGAGCGATGGAATTATTTTTTCTATCCCGGCAATCGCAATATGGATTTTCGGAAAAGCAATTGACATCAATGCATTCCCTTCGTTTTCTGTGACTGCCACTCCACCCGTATCTGCAATTAAAAAATTTGCACCGGTAATTCCGACATCAGCGTGCTGGTATTTTTACACGAAGTCGTTCCCGTACAAATGCTGTAATTTCCTTTGGAGTACTTTTTGATCGGAAGATTAAATTTCTCATTAAAGGTTTTTGCGACATCTTCTTTGGACAAATGCATCGCCGGAGTTACAATGTGATAAGGATGTTCATTGCGCAATTGAACGATGAACTCTCCCAAATCTGTTTCCACCGATTCAATACCTTCTTTTTCCAAAGCAGCATTCACATGAATTTCTTCAGTAGTCATTGATTTTGACTTCACGACGGTCTTCGCATTCGCATTTTTCATGATCCGGATCACTTCAGTCATAGCTTCTTCGCCATCCTTCGCCCAGATCACTTTCCCTCCACGCCGGATAAAGTTTGCTTCAAATTCAATAAGATATTTATCAAGATTTTCAGTGACTCTCCACTTCAAAGTGGCTGCTCGCTGGCGGGCAATATCGAATTCAGCAAACTGATGTTTTCCCTCTACAACTTTCTTGTCATATTGAGAAATATTGAATGCAAGTTTGCGTCGGTGTTCTTTGTCAAACACCCTTGATTCTGCATCAAATAAAAACTGATCTGATTGAAGTGACATAATGTAAAAACGTTGTCAAAATTAAGCATTCGCATTCAATCAGGAAGATATTAAGATCTTTTATCTTCTCCTCAATATTGGCAGAATCTTTTGATTATCAAATATCTATATTCACTTGATTGCGGAGAAGATCTTCGAGGCTTTCTCTCTTGCGAATTAAAAGTGCCCGGCCATCATGGATCAACACCTCTGCAGGACGAAGTCGTGAATTGTAATTATTGCTCATAGAGAAACCATATGCTCCAGCATTTTTGATAGCAAGCACATCACCCTCCCTCACTTCGTTTAATTTCCTGTCCCAACCAAATGTGTCTGTTTCACATATATATCCGACAACAGTATAAATTCGTTGTTTGCCGGTAGGGTTCGTTATGTTCACAATTTCATGGTACGCATCGTAAAACATCGGGCGGATCAAATGATTTTGTCCGGAATCAACACCTACAAAAACAGTAGCCATTGTTTGCTTGATAATATTCACATGTACAAGGAGAACACCGGCTTCGCTCACTAAAAATTTTCCGGGCTCAAACCAGAGTTCCAATTCTCTGCCGTATTGTTTGCAAAATGAATTGAATCTTTCCGTGAGTTCATTTCCCAATTCTTCGATATCAGTAGTTACATCGCCTTCTTTGTAAGCCACTTTAAAACCACTGCCGAAGTCAATAAATTTCAAATCCGGAAATTGCTGTGCTGCGTCGAACATAAGTTCTGCTGCCCTGAGAAAAACCGATGAGTCCAGAATTTCGGAACCTGTGTGAATGTGCAAACCCTCCACACGTATCGAACACGATTTCACTACACGTTCAATGTGACGTACCTGGTGAACAGAGATTCCAAACTTAGAATCAATATGTCCTGTTTGGATATGTTGATTCCCTCCTGCCGCAATATGCGGATTCAATCGAATGCAACAAGGAACTGTTCCGCCGTATTCATTTCCGAATTGTTCCAGGATTGAAATGTTGTCAATATTAATCACCAGTCCGAGTTCAACACCTTTTTTTATTTCTTCAAAAGAAACTCCATTCGGTGTGAATAAAATTTCGGAAGCAGAAAAACCTGCCTTTAATCCAAGCTCTGCTTCTTCGATCGAAACTGCATCAAGCCCTGCGCCCAGTTTATTAAGGAATTTTAAAATTGCCTGATTCGAATTTGCCTTACAAGCATATTTAAGTTTCAGATTCACTCCCTGAAATGCTTTTTCAACACGGCGATATTGCCGTTCGATAGTAGCAGTATCATAGACGTACAGCGGTGAACCGAATTCACTTGCAAGATTCAAGAGGTCCATACCATCAAGAGTATAGCGTCCGTTGAGTAGTTCCATAGAGGGTAAATGTACGGAATGGAAAATTCTGACCAAACGGGTTTGGGTCAGTTGTCTTTCCTTTTGTAAACAGGTACCGTACTGCAGGGCTCACCATACATGATACTCTTTACCAAAGGCCTGAGAAAAGCAGTAAGAGCCACAAACGTTGAAACAGGAACCTCACGCTTGGAACAGCCTTTGATGACAATTCGTTGGTCCACGAAGTCAGCTGATTTCAACGTTAATAGCTGATCATGAAAAAGCTCTTCTTCCAGTTTTTGCAAATCACCAAAAACAACCTTCTTCGCAAATGGAGAAAGTCGGGAAACAATCAACATGAATGCCCAGGTTGGAACAATAGCATCCGCGGTACAAGTCAAGGCAACAAATTTATCCTTGTAGTTCTCCCAGGGATGATTTTTTATGTGTTCCCTGAAATCTTTTTCCTTTAAAATCAATTCTTCAAAAAGCCATGGTTTAATATCGAAAAGCACCCTCTCCCCGGGTATATAGAGTTCTTCCAGGTCAATCGTAACCAGTCCACTTTCAGAAACCTTATTTACTATTTCACTCATAATTTCTATCTGCGATTCATTATGGCATTGAGACAAATCCACTCACCACATACCCAACTCCAATCGTGCTTCTTCGCTCATCATGTCTTTTTCCCACGGAGGATCAAAAGTGATTTCAACTTTGGCATTATTGACATCCGGAATATTTCTCACTTTTTGTTCTACATCCGGTGGAAGCGTTTCCGCGACCGGACATGCCGGAGAGGTCAATGTCATTTTGATGTAAATATCATTTCCCGGTTCCACACGAACTTCGTAGATCAAACCCAATTCATAAATATCTACAGGAATTTCCGGATCATAACAGGTCTTCAATACCTCTATCACACGATCACGCAAAGGTCGTACATATTCCGCTTCCTGTCCGTTGGGTTTCGTTTCTTCTGTCATGCTGTTTGCTGACTTTGATGTGCCAGTGCGTATAATTTCATTTGTTTAATCATTGAAGCCAGTCCATTAGCCCGTGTCATGGCAAGGTGCTGACGAAATCCAATCGCATCGATGAAGCCCAATTGTGCGTCAAGGATGTCCTGCGGTTTTTGTCCGGATAGTACACGAATCAACAATGCTATTTCTCCTTTTACAAAAGTTGAATCACTATCTGCTTCGAAATATATTTTCCCTTCTCTCACCTCAGAATGCAGCCAGACAGAGCTCTGACAACCTTTTATTTTATTTTCTTCAATTTTATATTTCTCATCCAGCACAGGAAGTTTCTGTCCGAGCTCAATAATGTATTCGTATTTTTCCGTCCATTCATCAAAGAGTTCAAACTCTCCAATGATTTCATTTTCTATTTCCGGAATCGTCACGGTTTTCATTTTAATAAAGCAATAGCTTTTTTCACACCCTGCAATCAATACATCAACTTCAGCATACGTATTGTAAAACATGAAGGATGCACGAATTGTTCCGGGAATTCCGAATCTATCCATCACCGGTTCTGTACAATGATGTCCGGTTCGCACAGCAACACCCATTGTATCCAGGTACATGCCAACATCCAATGCATTTAGTCCAATTATCACAAATGAAACAACGCTTGCTTTTTCAGGAGCAGTGCCGATTAATTTTACACCTTCAAGTTCACTTAATTTCAGTGAGGCATATTCCATTAAACCAAGTTCATGATTTAAGGCAGCGTGGCGGTCTAATGAATTCAGATAATCGATCGCTGTGCCAAGAGCGATCACATCTGCTATATTTGGTGTTCCTGCTTCAAACTTATAAGGAACTTCATTGTATGTTGTCTGCTTAAAACTAACACTGTGAATCATTTCTCCTCCACCTTGGTAGGGAGGCATTGATTCCAGATGTTGCAACTTTCCATACAATACACCAATCCCTGTTGGGCCTAACATTTTATGTCCGGAGAAGGCAAGAAAATCGCAATCCAGATCATGTACATCAATTGGCTCATGGACAATAGCCTGTGCCGCATCAATCATCACCGGAATTCCTTTTTGATGAGCAAGATTGATAATTTCTTTCACAGGGTTAATTGTGCCCAATGAATTTGAAGTATGAACAATGGAAACAAGTTTCGTTTTGGAATTCAAAAGAGAAGCATAGGCATTTATATCCAAGACTCCATCATCATCCATCGGAATGACTTTCAGAATTGCTTTTTTCTCTTCACAGAGTATTTGCCAGGGAACAATATTGCTATGGTGCTCCATTGCGGAAACAACTATTTCGTCCCCTTCCTTCACATTCATTCTTCCGAAAGTTGCTGCAACAAGATTGATTCCCTCAGTCGTTCCCCGTACAAAGATTATTTCCTTTTCTGTCGCAGCATGAATAAATTTCGCAACCTTCCCTCTCACATCATCGAAAGCCTGAGACGCTTTCTGACTGAGGAAATGAACACCGCGGTGAATATTCGCATTGTAAGCAGAATAATATTCAGTCAAGGCATGAATTACTGCCTGTGGTTTTTGTGATGTCGCTGCATTGTCAAAATATATCAAGGGTTTCCCGTGCGCTTTCTGAAGGAGTACAGGAAAATCCTTGCGCAATTCGAGCACATCAAAAACCTGATGCTTCGGAACTGCAAATGCCGGACTTGGTTTCATGGCTTAATCTCCTTGCTTTAATTTCCTTTCAATCAATGGCATCAAACGATCACGCAAAGGTTCAAGGGAAATATTTTTAATCACGTCAGCGGCAAAAGCAATATTCAGAAAAGCTTTCGCTTCCTTCTCGCCAATTCCTCTGGAACGAAGATAAAAAAGTGCTTCCGAATCAAGCTGTCCGGTAGTCGCTCCATGCGAACACTTTACATCATCAGCAAAAATCTCCAGCTGTGGTTTGGTATTCATCGTTGCTTCGTCACTCAACAGAATATTCTTATTCGATTGATAGGCATTTGTTTTTTGTGCATCTGGTCTCACAAATACCTTTCCGTTAAACACACCACTCGATTTACCGCCGAGAACACCTTTATAAAGTTCATTGCTTTCGCAATTCGGTTTTGCATGATCAACCAGCGTGTGATTGTCTACCAACTCGTTGCCATCAGTAATGTATAATCCGTACAAATGAGAAGTGCAATTGACGTCGTTCAATACAATGTGCAGATTGTTGCGCACTATGTTTCCTCCCAGCGTAATGGTACTGATATTGAAAACCGAATCACGCTCCTGCATTACTTCCGTGTGACTAATATGATACGTATTATCATTTTCAGTCTGAACTTTCACAAATTCCACATTCGCATTCGCTCCGGTTACAATTTCAGAAACACTATTTGTAAAAGCAGAATTAATATTTCCTATAGTGTGATACGTGCAGGCAATCTTGAGGGAATTATTTTTTTTCGCTACAATAAGATTTCGGGGATACACAACAGTGGCTTCTTCCCGGGAATCATTGACGTACAAAAGATGTATTGGTCGTTCTACAACAGCATTTACAGGCAAATAAATAAACGCTCCATCGAAAATAAAAGCAGTATTCAAGGCTACAAAACTCTCCTGTTTCATCGGAGCATACTTTCCGAGATGCTGTTTTACAACATCGTGATTGCGTGAACTGGCAAGAGAATCAATAATCACTCCCTGAGGTAGATTTTCAATTAATGAAAGTTCCCTGTTTAGAAAACCGTTTTCAAAAACAAGGAGAATTGAATCTTTCCCTGTGAGTAAAAAAGGAAGGATGTCTTCCCGTTTTAAACGAGATTTTCCTGTAGAAAGTGCAAATCTATTTTTTAGAATAGGAGACACATTTGTGTATTTCCATTCCTCGTGTTTTGTTGTAGGAAAACCCAGCTCTTCAAACTTGCGGATTGCCAAAGTATTCAAAGGAGAATCCATCAATTCATGCCGGGAAGCAAACGCTCCGTATGAATTAAGAAATTTTTCTTTGTCTGTATGTTGATAAGCAGGATTCATTGTCTCAAAATTCAAACTTAAATGTGAATACCCACTTCTTCTTTAATCCAATCATAACCTTTCGCTTCCAATTCCATCGCAAGCTCTTTCGTGCCCGATTTCACAATTCGTCCTTTGTACAATACATGTACAAAATCCGGTACGATATAATCAAGTAAACGTTGGTAATGCGTTATCACAATGAATGAGCGTTCTTGGTTACGTAATGCATTTACTCCATTGGCAACAATTCTAAGCGCATCAATGTCCAATCCGGAATCAGTTTCGTCTAAAACGGCAAGCATTGGCTCCAGCATTGCCATTTGAAAAACTTCATTGCGTTTTTTTTCACCGCCACTGAAGCCTTCGTTCACAGAACGTTGGGTCATCGCCTTATCCATTTCCACGAGCTTCATCTTTTCTTTCATGATCTGAAGAAACTCCTTGGAATCCATGGGAGTTTGCCCGTTTGCTTTCCGGATTTCATTCAATGCAGTCTTCAGGAAATTCGCATTCGTAACACCCGGAATTTCTACCGGATATTGGAAGGCAAGAAAGAGTCCTTTGCGGGCACGATCTTCGGGAGACATTTCCAATAGATTTTCTCCACGGAAAACGACTTCGCCACCGGTGACCTCGTATTCATCGCGTCCTGCGAGGACCGAAGCAAGTGTGCTTTTACCGGAACCGTTCGGGCCCATAATCGCATGCACTTCACCCGGATTTACTGTCAGGTTTATTCCATTGAGAATTTGCTTCTCCTCTACTTTCGCCTGTAAATTTTTTATTTCTAACATTTTCTTTTTTTCTGCATTGCGCAAAGGCTGCTTAACCTACACTTCCTTCCAGAGATATCGCAAGAAGTTTTTGTGCTTCTACCGCGAACTCCATCGGCAATTGATTAAATACTTCTTTACAATATCCATTTACAATTAATCCTACTGCATCCTCCGTAGAAATTCCACGCTGGTTGCAATAAAATATCTGGTCTTCTCCAACTTTAGAAGTCGTTGCTTCGTGTTCGACTATCGCAGTCTTGTTACTCACCTCCAGGTATGGAAATGTATGAGCTCCACATTTATCACCAAGCAACAAGGAATCGCATTGAGAAAAATTACGTGCATTCTCTGCTTTCCTGTTGATGCGTACTAGTCCGCGGTAACTATTCTGACTTTTCCCTCCGGAAATTCCTTTGGAAATAATTGTGCTTTTTGTGTTCTTGCCGAGGTGAATCATCTTGGTACCTGTATCGGCCTGCTGATAATTGTTAGTCACAGCAACACTATAAAATTCACCGATAGAATAATCTCCTTTTAAAATTACGCTCGGATATTTCCAGGTGATTGCAGAGCCTGTTTCCACCTGTGTCCAGGAAATTTTCGCATGCGTTCCGGCACACAAACCACGCTTGGTAACAAAATTGTAAATGCCACCTTTGCCTTCTTTATCGCCGGGATACCAGTTTTGTACAGTAGAATATTTTACCTGTGCATCTTTGTGCGAATAAATTTCCACGACCGCAGCATGCAACTGGTTTTCATCGCGCATAGGTGCTGTGCAACCTTCGAGATAACTGACAAATGCACCTTCTTCGGCGATGATTAATGTTCTTTCAAATTGTCCTGTCCCTGCAGAATTGATTCTGAAATACGTTGATAATTCCATCGGACAACGAACGCTTTTTGGAATGTAACAAAATGAACCGTCACTAAAAACTGCCGAGTTCAAAGCAGCGTAATAATTATCAGTATACGGAACTACGGAACCGAGGTATTGCTTGATTAATTCCGGATGATCGTGGACAGCTTCACTGAAAGAACAAAAGATGACTCCTAGTTCGCCTAAGGATTCACGAAAAGTAGTTTTAACTGAAACACTATCTATGACTGCATCAACAGCAACTCCGGACAAACGTTTTTGTTCTTCGAGAGAAATTCCAAGCTTGTCGAAAGTGGCTTTAATTTCCGGATCCAGTTCGTCCAGACTATTCAAACTTGGTTTTTTCTTCGGGGCAGAATAATAGATGATGTCGTTGAAATCAATTTTTGGGTAATGCACATTTGGCCAAACAGGTTCAGTCATCGTCAACCAATGACGGTATGCTTTCAGCCTCCATTCCAACATCCACGCCGGCTCATTTTTTTTAAGTGAGATAAATCGTATGACTTCCTCATTCAAACCTTTTGGTGCCTGATCTGATTCAATGTCCGAAATAAATCCCCACTTGTAATCGCTTTCAGTTACTTCGGTAATTATTTTTTGATCCTCGGTCATTCGGAGGGAATTTGCTTTTGAGTTATTAAGTTATTGAGTAATTGAGTTATTAAAATGAATTAGCGTGGAAATAAAATAGCATATACTCTTTACCATTTACCATTCACTATTCACTATTCACTATTTTCAGACCGAAAACGATTCACCACAACCGCAGGTTCGTGAAGCATTTGGATTGTGAAATGCAAATCCTTTTCCATTAAGTCCGTCGCTGAAGTCCAGTTCGGTGCCGATGAGATAGAGAAAGCTCTTTTTGTCGCAGACTATTTTGATGCCTTTATCTTCAAAGATTTTATCGTCAGGGCGTGTTACTGTATCAAATTCAAGCTTATATGTGAGCCCCGAACAACCTCCACCTTCAACGCCTACCCTGATAAATGCCCCTTCTCCCTTATTTTCGGCCTTCATCAGCTCAATTGCCTTAGCTTTAGCATTTTCCGTTACCGTTATCATCTTGTTTTTGCTTAATAATCAAGTACAAAGGTACTATTTAGATGGGTTCTAAACAAGCTATCTTCAGCCTTTTGAACACCTGAAAATCAACGAATTGTGGCGATGGACTTTAAAATGGGGCGTGGGACGAAGGGACGAAGGGACGAGGGACTGATGGACCTCCGCACTCACACCCAAACTCACACTGAATTTCGTTATTGGGTTATTAAGTTATTTCGCAATTTGCTGAGTTATTCAGAAAATAGAAATTAGAAATTAGAACGGGAGACTGTATCAAATTGTATTCCCGTACGAACAACGAACAACTAATAACTACAAACTAAGTGGCTACCAAAGCAAACATCAATCGGGAAGTACTTAAATGGGCTCGCAAGACAGCAAAAATTTCTCTTGAAAAAGCTGCGTCAACAATTTCAAAAACTTGCAAAGTTGATCGTATTCGGGATTGGGAATCTCCGGAAGGTATTGAATGGCCCAGTGTGAAACAGGTAGAGAAACTTGCGCGATTATACCGTAGGCCTATTGATGTGTTTTATCTCAAGTATATTCCAAAAGATTTCCCGGCCCTCAAAGATTTTCGAAGTAACAAAGAAGAAGAACTTAGTACTGCAGTCATTTTCATGATGCGCGAAATTCAGGAGAAGCAGGAATGGCTAAGCAAATTTTTAGCGACACGAAGAGAAAAGAAAATTGATTTTGTTGGAAAATATACAATCAAAAGTCCGGTTGATGTTGTTGCAAAAGACATTCGTAAGGTGCTGAACATTCAACCCGGAAAAGCTGATCTGAAGCCTCTCAAACATTGGATCGATCAGGCGGAAGGCAAGAAAATCTTTGTGACTTTGAGTAGCAATTTTCACACCCGACTCAAACTTGACAGCGACAATTTTAAAGGCTTTGCAATTGCAGATAAATTTGCTCCTTTTATTTTCATCAATGCTGATGATTGGGATCATGGTCAGTTGTTCACTATGGTGCATGAATTGGTTCATATCTGGATCGGTGTTTCCGGAATTTCAAAGGATACGGAAATCAGTCTGAAGGAGCCGCAGAATCTGCATGTCGTAGAAAAATTTTGCAGAGCTGTTGCAGAAGAAGCGCTACTGCCGGAATCGGATGTCCGCTCATTCCTGGAAGTAAAAGGGGATCTGACATTGCGCCATATCAGCAAAGCCGGACGAAGGCTGGGTGTCAGTAACCAGGCTTTTCTCGTGCGGGCAAAACGGTTAAATCTTATAAATGAAGATATATTCAGTATCCTTTTAAAGGAAGCGGATCAAGCCTGGAAAGAATTTTTAATTAAGGAATCAAAGAAACCAAAATCCTCCGGAGGACCAAATTATTATGTCATGCAATTGAGAAGAAGTAGTCGGTCTTTTTCAACACTTGTGATGGATATTTACAAAAGCGGGAAAGTGAGCGGCACTCAGGCAAGCCGACTACTCAGTGTGAAGGAGGGAAATTTCGTGAAGTATGAAAAATATATTTACAAATAATTTTTCTCCAAAACTGTTGCCATTTTTACCTCCCGTATTTTGTTCTCAGGAATTGTTCTGATGAATCCTTACCTTCGCGTTACAATTGCAAAAAGATGTTTGAAAATACAACAAAACGAACGGAATTGGGTGACCTCGGTGAATTTGGTCTGATCGAATTAATCCAGAAGAGTATCAAATTACGCAACCCGGAAACGCTCAAAGGAATTGGTGATGACGCCGCCGTGATTGATTCAAATGGCTTGAATACAGTTGTAACCTGCGACATGCTCGTTGAAGGTGTTCATTTCGACCTGATGTTTCATCCTTTGCGACACCTTGGATACAAAGCTGTTGTCGTGAACCTCAGTGATGTGTATGCGATGAATGCAACACCGAAACAAATCCTGGTGAGCATTGCGATATCAAACAGGTTTTCGCTTGAAGCTGTTGAAGAATTGTACAGTGGAATGGAACTGGCTTGCGAGCAATACAAAGTTGATCTCGTTGGAGGCGATACGACAACATCAACTTCCGGATTAATCCTATCCATCACAGCGATCGGGATTGCAGAAAAGGATGAAATTGTTTATAGAAATGGTGCGAAAGAACATGACCTGATTTGTGTCAGTGGTGATCTTGGAGGCGCGTATATGGGATTACAAATTCTCGAACGTGAAAAGAAAATTTTTCTTGAGAATCCGAAAATTCAGCCTGATCTAAGCGGCAATGATTATATCCTGGAACGTCAACTTAAACCGGAAGCCAGAAAGGAAATCCCTGCCAAACTCAAAGAACTTGGTGTGAAACCAACATCAATGATTGATATCTCGGATGGCTTGTCATCCGAAGTTTTGCATTTGTGCCGTCAATCCGGTGTAGGTTGTGCAATCTACGAAGACAAAATTCCTATCGATCCGCAAACGTATGACCGTGCTCGTGAATTCGGTTTGGATCCTACGGTGTGTGCTTTGAGTGGTGGAGAGGATTATGAATTATTATTCACGATTCGTCAGGAGGATTATGAAAAGTTGAGAATGCACATGGATATATCGATCATTGGTCACATCACCGATGCTGGCAGTGGTTCGAATTTGGTTGACAAGTCCGGGAACCAGATTGCACTCACTGCTCAGGGCTGGGACGCATTGC
The DNA here is from genome assembly GCA_016720655.1 of Bacteroidota bacterium. Lineage (GTDB taxonomy): Bacteria > Bacteroidota > Bacteroidia > AKYH767-A > 2013-40CM-41-45 > JADKJP01. The sequence continues at coordinate 17,477 of JADKKE010000032.1, read as the reverse complement.
TGAAGAAGAATTAAGGCTACAAATTCTTTGACGAAATTAAATTCCATGCATTTCAATTTGGAATCCATGATCCTTATATTTGTTTAATGGAACATAACCCGCTCGTTTTCCGAAAAGCAGAAGAAAAGGATATTCCTTTTTTAATTGAAACTATTGTAGCTGCCGAGAAAAGCGGAACGGATGTTTTTAGTTACAGCAAAATTTTTGAATTGCCGGAATTAGAGATTCGGAAAATACTGGCTGACATACTTGCTGAAGATGCAACCGGACAAGAGCTCTGCTATTCGGATTACCTGATGGCAGAATACGAAGGGAAAGTTGCAGGAGCCGTTGCAGGTTGGATCGAAGGTGAATCCGGACAACCGGGAACTATCATCAAAGGCACGCTTTTCAAATATTTTATTCCTGCAGAAAATTTAGAACAAGCAGCAGCGAAAATGTCCTACATCAATGAAGTGCACCATCATTGGAAGCAAGGAGCATTGATAATTGACATTGGTCTTACACTTCCTGAATTCAGAGGAAAAGGATTCTCGCTTCCCTGATGAAAGAAAAGCTTTTAAAATCTACAGCGGATTGGGGTATTCTGTACTCATGGAAAAAGCAAGCACACATCCGGAGATAGTCTTGCAATGGCTGCCGTGTGATAAGAATATTGTGATGGAGAAATTCTTTGTTTGAAAAGTTATTGGGTTATTAAGTTATTGGGTTATTGGGTTATTGAGTTATTAAGTTATTTGCTCCCTTATCAACGGTTAGCCATTCTTAATTAAAAGCTGACACCTCGTAATTAAGCGAGAACGTCCCTCGCCCCCCGTCTCGTCCCCTTATTAAATTCTGCAAAACGCAATAAAATCCGTCGACACCATATTTGTAATACCTACCTCTCGCAACATCGTCACCAATTGCCCACGATGAAAAGTACTGTGGTTCATACAATGATGGATCGTTTCTGATCGTTTACTCGAATATTCTTTGCCGTCTAATGTTTTGTAATCAAAAACAGCGGACAGAAACTTTTCATCTTTATCCTGAACAAAGTCAATCCATGCCTGGTCATTGTTGAGGATTTCTTTTTTCAATTCATCTTGTGATCCTTCGTATTGCATCCATGTCCATGCATTCGGAGACGATCCATTCAGGCGTATCAACCAAACAGATTCTGCTCCCCAGGTGTGTAAAAGTGTTTTCCGAATAGTTGGAAAACTACTCACCAGTTCTCTGTTCAATTGTTCATCAGAACAATGTTCTGAAATAATATCCAGCAATCGTTGATTTGCCCAAAGATTGTACTTTACGTACTTCAAAAGCATTTCTTTCATGGTATTAATTTTTGGAGAAATATTTTAGCGTTTCACACTCTCCCAAATGAGTTCAAATGTAGAGTCGATGACCGTTGGTGTAATTTTCAGGGAGCCATTTGTCTGTGAGCGAATCATCTCATGTACAGGTCCGATCATTAAAGAGAGGATCACTTCTTTCTCCAATTTTACCAAACGTTTTTCCTGCTGACCACGACTGAGCAATTCCAAAAATGGCTGCATTAACAGATTATTCTCTTTTTTGCTTTTGCCTGTCAGGTAGGGTGAACGCTGGTATTGCTCCAGGAAAGCAGCTTCTGCAGAATGCTCCATACTAAAATTAAAAAACTGTTTCCATAGCCGACGTAAGGATTTTCGGAAAGAATCTTCTTCGTCAATTCCTTCCGCATACAATCCTGTGCTTTTCTCCCGAATATAATTATACAGTTGATTGATCAGCGTTTCTTTATCCTTGAAATATATATAAACTGTACCCGTAGCCAATCCTGCCTCCGCAGCAACATCCGCCATCTTCAAAGCCGTAAAACCATGCTTCATCACCAGCCCCATTGTTGCCTGATAAATCAATTCAATTTTTTGGTCGTCTTTTACTCTAGCCATTTGTTGGTATAAGGTATTAAGTATAAAGTATTAAGTATTAAGTATAAAGTATAAAGTACTGTGTGCAATGTTGAAGCGCTAAAACGGTAGTATAATGCTAAATCTATGAATCCGGGAGCATACCTTATACTTTATACCTGATACTTTATACCAGCAAGCAAACTCCCTCCCCAAAAGCATTCAAATCAAACTCAGCAAACAACTTACCCTACGCTCACGCGTTGCTTCGCCATCAACTCCTCGATCTCATCAGCTTCGATAGGAATATTTGCCATCAAATCAACCGGACCTTTGGCTGTGAGTAAAATATCGTTCTCGATTCGAATGCCGAGGTTTTCTTCCGGGATATAAATACCGGGCTCACAAGTGAAGACCATACCGGCTTGCATTGGCTCATAGCGGTTACCGATGTCGTGAACATCCAATCCAAGAAAATGGCTGGTACCATGCATGAAATATTTCTTGTACAAAGGTTGTTTTGGATCTTGCTTTTTCACGTCTTCCGCTTTTAACAAGCCGAGTCCGATCAGTTCCTGTTCCATTAGCTTCCCAACTTCTTCATGGTATTTTGGGATAATGTTACCTACGACAAGCATTTTTGTTGCCGCTTTCATCGCGCAATACTGCGTTGTAAACATCCTTTTGTCTCTTTGTAAATTTTCCGTTAACGGGAATGCTTCGTGTTAAATCTGCAGCATAATTTGCATACTCCGCTCCGAAATCCATGAGAATTACATCGCCGTCTTTACATTCACGATTGTTTTCTGTATAGTGCAAAACATTGGCGCTTGCCCCACTTGCAATGATGGGAGAATAAGCATGTCCTGTTGCACGGTTCCAAAGAAATTCGTGTGTGATTTCTGCTTCGATTTGGTATTCCATTACACCCGGACGAACAAAACCCAGTACTCGACGAAAAGCTTTCTCCGTAATATCTGCAGCTACCTGCATTTGCTTTACTTCAGTATCTGATTTGATAGCACGTAATTTTGCCATGATTGGGCCGGAGCGTTCGTAAATGTGATTTGGATATTTGCTTTTCAATTCACGCGCACAACGTTCGTCGCGATACACAACTTCAGTAACGAAGCGATCGTTCTCATTCAAATTCACATAAACACTTTTGAATGATGCATCATCACCGGCAACATTGTTTGAAAATCATCCACCCAATAGACATATTGAATCCCGGATACTTCCCGCTTCTTCCTTGGTATATTTATGTCCTTCCCAAACAGCAATGTGTTCATTTGTCTTTCTCAAAAAACAAACTTCTCTGTATTCCGGCAGCGGATGATTCGGTGCAAGAACAAGAATCGATTTGCTCCTGATCTATTCCACTTAACCAAAAGCAAATCCGACTGCTGACGAAAGGAAAAGTCCATCACCGCTTCTCGGCATTTCATCATTGCTGAAAAATAGCAATTGAATTCGCTTGCAACTGAGCAATAAATTTCTTTCTGTTTTCGATGTACAGATTTTTGTCGATGGCAGTGTATTTCATAGGGTTGATTTTGTTGGGTTAAAAATAGGTTTTTTGAGGCTTGTTTTGAAAGTAATTAACAGAAATTAATGTTCAAAGCCCATTAAGAACCATGGAATTTAGCTTTAAAAGGATGGAATTAATCAGGCTTATTCAATTATAAGGCGCAGGTGATCCTGATTTGATGTATTAATCACATACACACCTGGTGAAAAAGATAGAACATCGATTATATTTTCATTTTTTAAGATCAGAAGTTCACGTCCCTGTAAATCAGAAACAGTTCCGGAAATATTCCGGCTCAAATAAACGATTCCGTTTTTGACGGGATTCGGAAATAGGAAAATGTCGGAATGCTCTTCAAGCTGTTTTATCCCTACAAACAAATCCACATTATTTGAATCCGGTGTAGGAATTACGAAATTCTGCCAGGATGGATTGCCATCTGAAATTCTTCCTTGGGATTATCCGCGATCAGGCCATAACATGCTGAATCAAGAAAAGAAGAATTGGGTTTGGAAAGGGATGAAACATTCGACATTCGCATTCAGTTGCAAAATTCAAATGACGGATTCCTGTTGTGTTTGTCCGTCTCCCCACAACATCATAAATCCAGGAGAAATTTTTGTCGAGTCATTGTCGTAGAAACGGAAATAATTGATATCTGATGGATCGTTGCTGACAAACCAACCTTCCAGGTTCAATGTGTCCGGATTCGGATTGTACAATTCAACCCATGGAGCGAATTCATTGTAGTTGTCGCGAACGGTAGATGCATTGATTGTCTGGACTTCGTTGATCAATACAAATTCTGCCGGAGAACTTTGGTTAGTCGCATTGGGTGTGGAAACAATAAAGTCGATCCATGTTGGCGAAGCGTCAAACCTTCTCCCTCTGGATACATTTGCGGCGGAGACCTCCTATACAAGTAGAATCAGAAAGTAGTGTGTGATCCGGTTTGCTAAGGTACACAATCGCCCTGGTTGCTCAATCTAAATTCCAGGTGGTGATGCCCTGATCAGCTTCGTTATCTGCCCAAAGGATTTTTGTATCCGTGCGGAGCGATTTTCGTAGAATCATTGCCAAATACAAATCTGAATTTACGGCCATTGCCTGCATCATTCGATATAAACCATCCTGCAAGATCCAGCGTATCAGTATTCGGGTTGTAAATTTCAATCCATGGATCAAATTGTGATTGATTGTCGGCAAGCACAGAACTATTGAATGGCATCAACTCATTAATAATTAAGGATTGTGTTGGCGACAATTGATTGGTGGCATTCGGCGTGGCAATCGGAAAGTGGATCCAGTTCGGAGCGGCGTCAACTGAGTCTGCCATAGGATTCATCGGTTGCCTGCGGTCGAATGGAAACGGAATCTATCAAGGTCTCTGCATCCGGCGCAAACAAATACACATCATCTCCTGTACTGCTGAATTTGAAATTTGCATGCAAAAATTCCTGCTCTGTATCATCATCCGCCCAAATCAGAATATTACCCGTAGGGAGGAATCTTCGTAGAGTCATTTCCGATTGCAATTGGAAAGCGAGTAGGTAAAACCAGGTTGTCAGTAAGATAATAACCTGCAGATCCAGCGTATCCGGATTCGGATTGTAAATTTCCAGCCAGTCGTCAAACTCATTGTAGTTGTCAGCGATGGCGGAAAGATTGGATGCCATTACTTCGTTGATTACAGGAGGCAGTACAGGGAAATAACTTGTATCAACATCGAAGAGCGCAATGAAACCGGAATCACTTTGTAAATTTATAGTTATACTAGCTGAAGTATCATTCGTTGGCAACCACTTGATAAATTTATATCCGGGTCGGGCAATGGCGATAAGCGGCACAGGAACATCTTTGAAATAAATGCCGGTCCCGGGGAATGTATGTTGAGCAATCCTTGTCGTATTTTCATCAATCGGATGGTGTTCACCTGAATTTTCCCTTTAAAGTATCGGAAACTGCCAGCTGCATCGGGTAATAATGGTAAGTCAAACGTGTTTCAGGGTTTGTGATTTGCAAAATTGCGAACGTAAGCTTACCCACCATTTCATACTGTCTGTTTGCGCCTGCCAATTGCAATTTGTTTGCCAGCGGTTTTGGTATTCTGTAAAATAGGGTGACAAGTGAACACGGGGAATCTACCTTGCGTTGCATAAGCGAAGAAAAGAAATTCAGTGTTCATAGAAATCTGCAAAAAGATTAATCCATTCATTTTGAACTCCTGATTCGTAAGAAATGAATTCAACAAATCGGAGGGGCCATATCCGCGACTACAACGATAGCCTGGTTAAACGCATGTCACCCAGGGATTCAAATAGTACGCAACTACGCATCCATATCCACATAATCATTTCCATTTCCATCAACAGTTTTCGGTCTCCATTTTGCTTCATTTTGATCCGGCCAATCGGAACGGGACATGTAAATACTAAAAAGGTAATGAAGCATGAAGCTCTGGATATCCACTTTTGATTTCACGTAAGCATAATTCGCAGAATCAGAAAGTGGATTTGTACTGATGAAATTCATGAGGCTATTCCACTCGACGCTATCGCCTTCGAGAATATTTGCTCCAGCACCTTCGAGAATATCTATCCTGTTTTTATGATCGATGAGATAATGTGATTCATAATAAGAATGATCCCGATCACGTTCTCTCAACTCCTGCAAGCCTAATATTCTCCATCAATAAAAAGAACAACCGGACGGTAGGCTTCGTAATCGAGTTTGGTATGATCCATAAAAAGCGTACTGAAGGCATCTCTGAACAATGCTTTGTCGCGATCACTTCCCCAGGCACGGAACTTTTACCTTCAAATTTATCAGGTATTTATTAGGGCCCGGAACATTCTGAAACAAGGGTAATTTTTTTACTATCGCCATAATCCTCGATGCATTTACATTCAATCCCTTTTGCGGACTGGAAGGAGAGCTTTGTCGTTTACATTAATCCGGAAATTGCTATTGAATGCTGATGAGCTGTCGACATATACATTTCAATGTTTGCCAGCCGGTCTAGGCTGATAATAATTTGCATTGAATGTATTCGGTTGATAAGTAATTCCCGGAACATAAATTCCTGTTGTATCATTGAACAAATTACGGGGATCAGAAACGACAGACAATTGGCAGAATCTCATATCTTCAAAAATACTATCGTCAACGAAATAGGTATTCGTAAGAATCGGTCCGGGAAAATAACCATTTGCGGAACAAGCGAAAAGGCTCTTACAACTGTGGCTTTAAAAACATTTTCCAGCAGGTGGATTCCAGTCAGGCAGCAAAATGGACTTTGTAACAAGTACGAATCATGGAATAGACATTCGTATCCGCATTTCCTATTTTTAATAAAAATCGGTGCAGTAAATACAGGAGAAGCAGGAGTCGGATCAGAACCATCCAGTGTATAATGGACTTGTTCATTGATATCAGGAGAAGTCAATGTCAGGTATAAGGAATCTTCGAACAATCCACCCGGCTGGCTAAACAAAGGTTTATTGATCACCACTCCTTGTAATGTAGAAACAGTATTTACTTGCCTAAGGAGTCGGGCTGGAAAGATATGCGAAGGTGTTTGCAGAGCCATTCGGAAAACGACCATAAGTCTTGTCGGCAGGTAAGTATGCGGCGGGCATATTATCCAGCACAGTTCCGGAAGGATCAGAGAGATAAATATTTTCTCCCTGAGAACTGAGGGAAAAATTAGTGTGTGCTGCAACTCCTGCAAGCGCTCTGTTTTCCGGAACACCATACTCTCAAATAGCCTCCGGCAAAAAACGTCATTTATTTCGAAACAATGGTATCTTTCAAAAGCTATCCGGATTATCTGAGGTCCCGAACCTTGCAGATTCACAGAAACCGCACCCTGCATTGTAAGAGTTCTATCCAATCGAAGTAATCACCATCTGCATCCTGAATGGTTGATTGATTGTTACTCATCAATTCATTGATGAATAATTGTCCCTGCGTTTGAAAAGCCAGGAGAATCAGAGCTACTGAAAAATCGTTTTCTAAAATACATAAGAATACTATACCGATGTGGTTAAATTTCATGGACAAACCCGCGATGGAATGAAGGCGAAATAAATACGTTCAAATTGAGTCAATAGATTCACACCGCGAAACGACAAAATAAATGAACATCAGTCCGTAGGTTTGCGCTTCCTGTCAGAAGGAACCAGACAGCGGTCCGATTTCCAAATAATTTGTTCCCTATTATCTTTCAACAAATCTCCTTCACAATTTAGCAATTACCATCTTCATTTTCCAGATGATTCTAAGATCTCCTTTCAAAATTGAAAGAATCAAGGGTTTCCCTTAAAAGAATCCGACGCAAAGTTGGGCTTATTCAGCTAAGTTCAATACCAAAAGCATTATTAAACAAGTCCATTACTGTTGCCGTGGAGTCAGCTAAGCTGTTGTCTTCAAGCAAATGCTTTTAAATTTTTCAGTAGTTGCCCTTTTTCATGTGCAATACCCAGTTTGAGCGCTTTTCTCCAGCATATTTTCTGACAAAAGCCATCCAAAAGGCATGACCGGAAATGCGTCAGTTGACCACCATCTTCATCTCCGTCCAAACGAGGATCCAAAGCAGACTTTTGGTTCCATTCTTGCCTGTTCCGTGATTTTCCAGTTTTTTGCGATGGAAGGGTGAAATATTACCCATACTTTTCCGGACCATAATTTACAAGGCATTTTTCGATGGCGTTTTCTGTGCAAATAATTCAGCACAAGAAAAAAATACCCATCAACAGTAAAATTCTGTTTGGAAAACGCATGTCTTGCATTCTTTAATCCTCTATCACACAAATTTTTGATTCTCTGAATTCAATTGAATAATTCTAATAAAATAAATACCAGCTTTCAAATTGGAAAAACCGGCAAAAGAAAATTCTGCGTTATGAGAATTCTTCTTCAGTATCCGTACTAAAAATCCTTTGTCCTGTACGCTAACCAATTCCAATCTTTCCTTTAAAGTCTTCCTGAATCTTAAGTGAAGGGTTTTCCTGCGGTGACGAGTTTGGATAGGGGAGGCGAATTTGTTTTGTTTTCGATTTGATGGATGCCGACAGTCGATGGAAATCAATAAGGTTACTGTATTGTTTCCTGAATTCGGAATGGCGAGTGTGTCTCCAAGTGTGTTATAAAAAATATCAGCAGGACTACAGGTTTATCGCCACCTGTAACTGGAGGGGAGCAAGAAAATGCACTATCGGAATTTCACCACTCTTGTATTTCCCCAGGTGCTCAGAGAAATAATTTCCGGAACCGTCACGTATGAATTCCATCACAACTACTCAATGTTGTCGGGATGATTGTACTCACGACATTCGTTGCCATATCTATCGCACGGACAGGTCGTTGCTGCCCCAGTTCACATAAAACACAACGGTTGTTAGCTGCATCGAAAACGATTCCATTTTGGAGTGATTGACTCCAGATTGCTACAATCGCTGTAAATGTTTGTGCAGCAATATTGACATCAAAATTCTCTTGGTAGAAAAATCTGTAGTGATGAAATTTCCCCTGATCATCACTTGGGTCATTCCATTGAGTAAAAGAAGCGCAATATTCAGATTGAAAACAGGAGCTGCGAGGATAAGAGAAATCCCTTCACACTACTTCCGGGGCAAGAACATGTATCGCCAACTATTTCAATTCCATAGGGACCGCTACCCAAACCACTAACGAAAACACTCGATATACCTGCACTGTCACGTGACAATACCTGATGACTGGAAGTGTTCGCAATTAACCATCGCCTTCCGGCATAATCGTATTCTGCGCTTTCCGGACCACTGTATGTTTGTCCGTTGGAGATCATTGAAAAGAAGATAAAAGGAAAGGATAGATTTATTTTCGTGGGATGGGCTTAGAGGTGGCGAGGATAAAAATTTCCCTTGTCACAACCACAATTAACCTTAGGCATGCTTGCTAAAAGGAAAAGACCGCAGATCCTTTGAGGATTGCGGCTAATCGGAAATATATCCGAAAAAATATTTTTAATAAATTAAGCGGAAGCAGCTCAATGTGGAATTCTCTTTTCCTCAACATTCCATAAACAAATGTTCCGGTCATCGCGACGAGGAGATAAACAATAAAAACTGTACACCCGGCCCCAAGAAGGATGAACATAGGGGCAGGACAGGCTCCTGCCAATGGCCCAACCGGGTCGAAGATGAAGCCTCGATAGAGATAGCGATAGATTGTTTTTTTTTTATCGCGGATCTCAATTTTCTTTACATTTTTCCCCATCATCTTGATCATTTGAACAGAAAGAATTCCAACTACGATGCTGGAACCAATGGTTCAAACATGAAAGTTCTGGAAGTGGAACATTTCAGTAAATCGAAACCGAGGCAACTGCTTCACTTTTGTACAAAAGTAAAATCCGAAACATGCATTTTCCGTTACGGCTATATAGTGAGACATTTTCATAGGGCAAGGATTTTTAATGGATCCCGGGGAAATATCAGTGGGGAAAATAAGCCCAGGTCATGAGAAGTTCCGCCCATAAAGAAACCAATGACTGCAATTAAGGAAGGCGGTTGTAAAGCAGAAAGTCCGCTAATCGCATGTCGGATGTGCATCCGCCCCGCATAGCGTGCGCCGAATCAACCAGAAATCCACCGCCTGCAATGATTAGTAAACCACGTCAGGTAAAGATATTGCCAATCGTAAAAATAAGGAACCAATGGAATCTTACCCTCTACATTGAATCCCAATTCATTCCAGGCTATTGACAGTGGCCTGAGAAACATCATCCAATATTTCATCAACCCGGAATAAAATAATGACTGCAAGATACCCTCCGAACCCAGCCCCAAGAGCATCCATGGGGTTCCAGCCGCCGGAGACCCAGTCGAATTTAAAGAACTCGTTGATTTCACCGGCACCGTCGGCAGCGCATGATTCCGAAATTTTCGAGAATACCAAACTCATGACAAAGATACAGTAAGAGGAACATCAGTATATGGCCAGCAGCGGACCTGGAAACATACCAGGGGCCGGGGCTGGGGAGATTATTTCTTTGAGGTGGAGGAGGAGGAATTCAGGGGACCATTTTTTGGTTGTAGATTTTGATTTTAGATTGTAGATTGTTAAGTATTCCAGGTTCGTTTTCTTTGACCCTTGAACATTAAACTTAGAACTGGGTTTACATTCGCCCTTTCATCATCATGTTCCAGAATACACATCAGGGGGGCGACTGTTTTACGATCCACATGCTCCTTGTGTTTTGGTGGTGTCTACGAATTTTTCAGGAAAGGGATCTCGCTATCACGGACATTATCGTATTTGAATTCACACAAAAGCATTTCTCCGTAGCCTGTAACGATAGGGCAGGATGAATATCTTTCATATTGGTGACTTGAGAATGACTGATTTTTCATCAATTTCAGTATGTTATCGACAACAACAGGGCTTGTTTGAATGGCGGCTCCGGTTTTTGCTGATAGCTATGCAGCTGAGTCACCGATACCGAAGACATTTTTTTTATATTTCAGGTGTTGCAATGGCTTTATATCTACTTCCAGCCAACCCTTGTGGGACCATCAACGAAACAAAAGAGGCTTTCCTTGATAAAATCAGGGAGCTGATTGTGGAGGAGCAAGATGAAGCATGTCATGAGGCATTTGTAATCAAATCCTGAGCGGAAGCAATCTCATTGATCCCGGAATTCATGGTGAGCGCTGTGGGACCGGAATTTGGGTTTACAACGGAATGTGATTTCTTTTTCTTTGAATCAATCATCACCGGCGCGTAGGAATGGCTTAAAAACTATGTTCCGTTTTTTAATAATATCCGTTAGTGTGTCCGCAAGTACTTTCCACGCAAAAAATTACAGAACCCGGAGTTCATAAATAACATTAGACTTTTCACGCAGTTGATGTTCCCCCAAGTAATCTTGACGTCAAGTTTCATAATTTTTGTGGAGCACCACCGCATCGGATGGGTGTAGTGGGCTGAGTGAATATTGCATTCCCCCTTTAAATTTTCAGGATCGAAATGTTTCAGGATCGAGTAATTACTACAAACGAAATCCGTTTCAGACCTCAATAATCGGCAACAGCATCAATGTCATTTGAATCCCCGGACTCAAGATTAAAAAATCGTACGTGATGGCTCCGCTATTGCGTGTGTTCTCGATATTTTCGGGATCAACGATGTTGCAAAATCCTTTATCCATTCAACTTTGGCAGGAATCATTTTGCTTCATCGCGGCGTGTGGAGGAATTAAAATTAAATGATCCTGCTCCTACAAGAGTCCAGGCGGGTTGGTATTAATACTCAATACAGGGTTTCCAGGATTGCAATCGATGAGTTTTTATTTTTCTTTTCAATTGTACACGGTCATGATACCACCTGTACCTCCCACCGACAGTTACTATGTTGAATTGGTTTTTCTGGCATTTGATTTGCACCTCAAGGTACAGTGCACCTCTCCTTAGGCGGTGACTGCTGTCATGTACGAATGTGTTTTTCTACGTCATCATTGTTTCATGGAACTTGTTGCACAATTTTGCAGCCTTTTCTTGAATTTATTTCTTTGATATACGGCTTTTTATGATTTTGAATCAAATCATCATATCCACATATGACTATATGTTCATATATTTGCATTCAAGATGATCAAACTAAGCAAAAACAAACTGGAAAAACTGGCCTACATTCTGAAAACGATTTGCACCCAACGCGTCCTGTCTATTATCCATCTGCTGGAGAAATGACCGGATGTCAGTGAATGAGGTTGTCTTCAGTGTTGGGTTATGAGCAGTCCCTGGTTTCCCATCACTTTTATCAAACATACGGATCAAAGGGTTGCTAAAATCGGAACGGGAAGGCATCAACATCTATTATTCCCTGAAGGAGAAAGAAATGTCGAAGATTGTGGCGGTGATTGAACATTGTCATTTGTAATATGTGAGCGGGTGAAGGGACGGGGACGAAGGGACAGGAGACGTTCGGAGGAGTTTGATGAGCGGGCATACATATGAATTAGTGTTCATGTGTTTATATGATGGGATGGAGTTATGGGTTATGAGTTATGAGTTATGAGTAAAAAGTCAGTTGATTCGTTTAGACTCTGGTACCTGGTACTTAATACCTATAATACTTAATACTTAATACCTATTACCTATTTAAATAAAATGCTTTCAATCCTTGGATACTTGATGGCAGTGCGATTGGGATTGGTTTGGGATTGATCGGAGGGGGTGGGTCGATTCTGGCGGTGCCGGTGTTGTTATTACACGGGGATTACAGCTGTGCCTGCTACCTCCTACTCTCTTTTGTGTTGTGGAGTGTAACAAGTGCGGTGGGTGCTGCGAATTATGCACGTAGACATTTAATTCACCTTCGTGCTGCTTTGTTATTGGACTGCCTTTCATTGTGGTTGTGTATGTCATGCGGCATTTTGTAATTTCATGTTGCCAGGAAACATTTGTTACAATCGGCACATGGAGTCTGACTAAAAAATATTTCGTGCTGATGATTTTTGCAGTGCTAATGATTGTTGCTTCCTTTTCAATGATCCGAAAGACAATTCGTGAGCAGGAACATACCGAATACAGCAAAAGATTCGATTAAGAGTATTCTGCGGGAACAGGGGTCGGTGCGATTACGGGACTTGTTGGGGCTGGTGGTGGATTTCTGATTGTACCGGCGATGGTTTTCTCGCCCGGCTGCCGATGAAAGTTGCGATAGGAACATCCCTTGTTTTGGTTGTTGCCACGAATGCACTAGTGGGTTTATCGGAAATTTTGGTCACCAGGTAATTGACTGGAGGTTCCTGATTCTCTTTTCAGGACTAGCAAGTGGAGGATGTTTATTGGAACATTTCTCTCCAGAAAAATCGATAACCGATTGTTTAAGACCCATCTTCGGCTGGTTTTATTGCTCTCTTTGGGAATATATATTCTATGGAAAAGAACTCATGTCGACCTTGCAATAGATATAGTAGAAAAATCAAATAGTAAGTGCCAAAAACTTCTGCAATTTGAGAGGGTATAAAACTGATAAAAGTCATCAAAAAAATAAATGGTTTTACTTAACATTAATCTCAAATCTAACCTATAAATTAATTCATCATGTACGTACAACAACTGTATACCAATTGCCTTGCAGAAGCAGCGTATTATATCGAGTCAAACGGTGAAACTGCGATCTTGATCCTTGCGTGAAACTGAGCCTTACATTCAATTGTTTAAAGATCGCGGTGCTACTATCAAATATGTTTTGAAACGCATTTCTAGCCATGCCGACTTTGTTTCCAGTCATCGATCTTGCGAAAAAAACAGGAGCAAAAATTGTGTTATGGTCCGACTGCAAAAAGCAGAATATGAAATCACGGTTGCAAAGGATGAACGGTTTTCCCCTGGGAAATGTAAAAATTCAAGTTCTCCACACGCCGGGTCATACATTAGATCATAAAAAACCTCTGGCTTTTGTTATGATGACCACAGTATTCCCTATGCATGTTTCACAGGAGACACATTATTTGTAGGGGTGAAGTAGGTCGTCCGGATCTTGCAGTGAAAAGTGATTTTATCCAGAAAGATCTTGCAGGATTTGTTATATGAATCGATTCAGAAGAAAATAAAAACACTTGAAGACGATGTGATTGTTTATCAGGACATGGGGCCAGTTTCGCATGTGGAAAAAACATAGGCGTAGAAACCTAGGTACTATCGGCATGCAAAGAAATTGAATTATCCAACATGCAACCGATGTCGAAGAAGAATTCGTGCGTATTGTTTAGGATGGGACGACTGAACCGCCAAAATATTTCTTTGTGGATGCTGCAATCGAAAAAAAGGATATGAACCCATCGACGATGTCATGCGCGGAATGTAAATAAACTTTCCTTGAAGAATTTTGAAAAACAAGTTGGTAAAAATTGTGACTATTCTGGATGCAAGGGGAAGCAGATGTATTTGAAAAAGGCTTCATTCCGGATTCTGTTAATATCGGTTTGAACGGACAATACGCGGTATGGGTTGGATCCCTGATTGATGCAAGGATCCTTTGGTACTTGTTACAGAAGAAGGACAGGGAGAAGAAGCAAACCTTCGTCTTGTCGGGTATGAAAATGTAAAGGGATATCTGAAAGGTGGTTTCCGTGCATGGAAAGATTCTGGTCGGAAAGTGGATCATATCCAGAAGTGATGCATCCATAGTTTTGGTATTCTCGGAAGAGCATGTGATCGATGTGCGGAATGAGAGGAATGAGGCGGAAGTCAATTAATTGATGGAAACTGAATTAATCCCATTAACCCGACTCACCTGAATTTAAAATTCGATGAAACCAAAAATACTACGTGCATTGCGCCGGTGGTTATCGCAATTATGATGGCTTTGTTCCATTCTTCGCAAAATGGATTCCCGAAATGTTGTGAATATTACAGGAGGGATAAACCTTATGAAGGGAAACAAACTACAAACTTATTTGTCCCTCCTGTTCATATAAAATTTAAAATCTTTGTGTACTTCGTGTTACTAATGGTGCTGTCGTGCAATTCTATAGCATGTATTAAAAAGTAGGGTAACACGAAGTACACAGATGATTTCTGACATTTCAGTTTAATTTTACTAACCTCAAAACCTCCAAAAATGAAATTCATTAGATTAATTTACTTTCTTCTCCTGATCAGTTTGGCTGCAGGTTCTGCTTCCCCTGTCAGCAAGGGAAGAACACGAATGCAGTTGCAACCTTTATATCGGCACCAACGGAATTTAAAAAAGTCATAGAGTCCGAAAGAAGGAATTTTGCTGGATGTTACGAACACCGGAAAGAATTTGCAGAAAGGTCATTGCCCGTTTAATCAATATTGATTACAATGCTTCGGGATTCAAGAAAGAACTAAACAAACAAGGTAAAGCAAAAACCTACGAAGTACTTTGTCGTTCAGAAAACGCAGTGGAAATGCAACAAACATGATGGTGTCAGAAGGATTCAACAAAGTGATAAACCTACGGATGGCAGCATACTCTAACAGGAGAATGGATATAAGATGCAGAAATAATGAAGAACAATTTGAAATGGACTATTATTGGGTGTACTCCTGGGTGCAGGAGCCGGTTTTCCTGTATTGGAATTTCATTGGATATTCCAGCAGGTCATGCGTGATTACATCCGTTTTGGTATCGTAGTACGCTTCCATACGGTTACACTGATACAGGAGGATTGTTTGCCAATTCCTTGGTAAGCCAAAACCGAAATCAGTTGGTCAAAATACTTCATCCGGATGAGAGAAACCAGTGAATTCGGAAAAGAAAAGCTAATTGAATGAAAAAGCTCTTCCATAGTGTTTTATTCCTGCTTCGGTATTTCCTTGTTGTGGTCAGTCGCCGGAAAAATTTGCCAGTTGGTGATTGAAGAAGATACCATTTCGGGAATGCTGGGATTTGCAATCCTTTGTGCATGCACAGGTCGATGGTAAATAGTTGCTCATTGGTGGGCGAACAGACGGTTTGCACCAGCGACAACCCTTGTCGTTTGCTGTTGCCGGTAACAACACAAACATTTATGTGGTGGATCCGGAACAAAAACAAGTGTGGACTGGATCACTGAACGGTTTACGCAACAAGCCCTTGTTGAACAATTGCAGTCTACAAATATGGAGTTCATTCAACATGATGATAAGTTGTACATCATCGGAGGATACAGTTGCAGCGCCAACAGCGGCAGACCATATTACATTTCCAAATCTGACAGTTGTTGATGTACCACAGGTGATCAGGCAATAATAGATGGAACCAAGTATCGCTTCCTATTTCAAACAGGTCACGGATCAGCGGATGGCTGTGACGGGTGGGTATCTTGGGCGACTGGATTCTGCCTTTTTTACCTCGTGTGAGAGCAACGATTCGATAGGCGTTACAATCCGATGGGAATGGCTACCTATGTGCAGGTGTACACGAATGAAATCCGGAAATTTTCTATTCTGGAAAGTGGAGGAACACTAACAGTTCAAAATTACTCTACTGCCCAGGATACTGCAAATCTTCATAAACGCGATTACAATATGCTACCACAACGTTTTCCGAATGGAGAATCAGGATTTACGGTATTTAGCGGAGTGTTTCGGATGGGACAAGGTTTGCGCCTGGCTGAATACGGTTGACGATAAGGCCTGCAGGTCACACCGTTCGTCCCGGATTTAATCAATACGTGAATCAGTGTCACGGTGCAAGAAGCAGCGGGTATGAGGTTCGGCAGCAAGAGCACGTTAACAAAAGAATTTTCTTTGTAATTGGACTGTTTAGGTATACACGTTGGATACAATTACCAATACATTGCTCTAAGGCCCCAATGTTCCTTTTTATTTTGAACCATCAAGTATGATCACGTTTCGCAAACGATTCAATGGTAGAGTGTAAAATGCCCGAGTGGAGATGCCTGTCCTTACGGTAACATTGCGGAATTTATTCCTGTAATTACAACTGACGATGAAATAGTCCGATTGAATTCGATTCCACCGGTTTAAACACTTATCAGGAGAATCGTTGGAGGTATCGAAAGTACATTGCCCAAGAGTGTTTTTCATCAACACGGGTGTTGAAAGTTTTGCTTCTACCAGGATCTTTAAAGTATATATTGTGAAAGACAACACAACAGATATAAACTTATGGAAAGCTCCTGATGAAGCATTATCAGTAAAAGTATTTCCAAATCCGTCTGATGCTGGTATGAACATTGAAGTTGAAACAAAGATTCGCGGCAATTTAAGCATACGGATTTTTGATGCAAGTGGGAAAGAAGTAGACACAATACAAAACGGATCCTGACTTTCACCCCGGACTGCATAGCTACAAGTGGAAAACTGAACACATATCAAGAGGCCGAGTATTACCAAAATTCAATCAGGAATGAATGAACGTACCAGAAGCTATTCTTCTAAACAAATAAAAATTATGGCAAAATTCTCAGAGATAATAAACTCAGGCAAACCGGTCACTTGTTGACTTTAGCGCAGCCTGGTGTGGTCCATACCAAAATGATGAACCCCATCCTGCTTGAAATCGCAAATAAAATGGGAGACAAAGCAATCATTCTGAAAGTA
>JADKKE010000031.1 GCA_016720655.1 Bacteroidota bacterium | reverse complement strand
AAACGACCATAAGTCTTGTCGGCAGGTAAGTGTATGCGGCAGGCATATTGTATCCAGCACAGTTCCGGAAGGATCAGAGAGATAAGCTGTTTTCTCCCTGAGAACTGAGGGAAAAGGCCAGATATTGATAACTGCAACTCCTGCAAGCGCTCTGTTTTTTCCGGAACACCATACTCTCAAATAGCCTCCGGCAGCAATTTGTTTTTAAAACAGTAATTTTATATTTCAAAGAGGCTATCCGGATTATCTGAGAGTCCATAACCTTGCAGATTCACAGAAACCGCACCTGCATTGTAGAGTTCTATCCAATCAGGTAATCGCCATCCATCCTGAATGGACGATACCAGTTATTACTCATCAATTCATTGATAGAATAATTGTCCCCTGCGTTTGAAAAGCCAGGAGAATCAGAGCTACTGAAAAGTCGTTTTCTAAAATACACCAAGAATACTTATACCGATGTGTGTAAAATTGGATGGACAAGCCGCGGTGGAATGAAGAAAGCGAGAAAATAAATGCGTTCAAATTGAGTCAAATAGATTCACAAACGACAAAATAAATGAACACTTTATCAGTCCGTAGGTTTTGCGCTTCCTGTCAGAAGGAACCAGACAGCGGTCCGATTTCCAAATAATTTGTTCCGCAGTATTATCTTTCAGCAAATCTCCTTCACAATTTAGCGAATTACCATCTTCATTTTCCCGAACTGATTCTAAGATCTCCTTTCAAAATTGAAAGAATCAAGGTTTCCTTAAAGAATCCGACGCAAAGTTGGGCTTATTCCGGCTAAGTTCAATACCAAAAGCATTATTAAACAAGTCCATTACTGTTGCCATGCGGAGTCAGCTAAGCTATTGTCTTCAAAGCAGCGATACTTTTTTAAATTTTCGGTAATTGCCTTTCATATTGCAATACCCAGTTTAAGCGCTTTTCTCCAACATATTTTTTTGACTGAGTGAAGCCATCCAAAAGGCATGTCGAGAAATGCATCCAATTGACCACCATCTTTGCATCTCCGTCTTGAGGATCCAAAAGCGAACTTTTGGTTTCCATTCTTTGCCTGTTCCGTGATTTTCCAGGTTTTTTTTTGCGATGAATGGGTGATACCTTATGGATTTACCCGGACCACTTAATTTACAGAACATTTTTTTGATGGCGTTTTCTGTGCAAATAATTCAACACAAGAAAAAAATACCCATCAACAGTAAGGTGCTGTTTGGAAAAACGCATGTCTTGCATTCTTTAATCCTCCATCACAAAATTTTGATTCCTAAATTCAGTTGAAGTAATTCTAATAAAATAAGTACCGGCTTTCAAATTGGAAAAACCAGGAAAAGAAGATTCATCACCGGATGAGAATTCTTCTTCAGTATCCGTACTAAAAATCCTTTGTCCCTGTACCCTAAACAATTCAATATTTCCTTTAAAGTCTTCCTTGAATCTTAAGTGAAAAGTTTCCTGCATTGACGGGATTTGGATAGAGGGAGGCAATTTGTTTTGTTTTCGATTTGATGGATGCCGGCAGTCGATGGAAATCCAATGAACGTTACTGTATTGTTTCCTGAATTCGGAATGGCGAGTGTGTCTCAAGTGTATTTGCACTAAAAAATATCAACAGGACTACTGAGATTTATCACGCTGTAACTGGAGGAGCAGAAAGTCTACTGTCTTGAATTTCACCACACTTTATGTTCCCCAGGTGCACTGAAAATAATTTCGGAACCGTCACACAATGTAATTCCATCCGCAACTACTCAATGTTGTCCGGATGATTATTACTCGCGCATTCGTTGCCATATCTATCGCCCCGGATTGGCGTGTACGTGCTGCCCCAATTCACAAAAACACAACGGTTGTTTACCGCATCGAATACAATTCCATTTTGGGTGTTGGTGAGATTACTAGCAATCGCTGTAAATGTTTGTGCAGTAATATTGACTTTAAATATTTTCTTGGTAGAAAAATCTGTAGTGATGAGATTTCCTGATCATCATGTGTCATTCAAGTGAGAAATGAAGCACCAATATTCAGATTGGCGTATAGGAGCTGCGGAGGATAAGAGAAATCCTTCACACGCCCAGGGCAACAGAACAATGTATCGCCAACTATTTCAATTCCATAGGGACCACCACCCAAACCACTAACGAAAATGCTCAATGTACCTGCACTGTCACGTGACAATACCTGATGACTGGAAGTATTCGCAATTAACCATCGCCTTCCGGCATAATCGTATTCTGTACTTTCCGGACCACTGTATGTTTGGCCGTTGGAGATCGGTGAAAAGAAGATAAAGGGAAGGTAGATTTATTTTTTCATGGGATGGGCTTAGAGAGTGGCGAAGATAAAATTTCCCTTCCTTACCAAACCACAATTAACGCCGGAGCATGCTGATGCAAAAAGGAAAAAGCCGCAGATCATATTTTGAGAAATGCGGCTAATCCAGTGATCCGAAAAAAATTTTAATAATTTAATGAAGTACACGCTCAATGTGGAATTCTCTTTCTCAACATTCCATAAACAAATGTTCCGGTCATCGCAGCGAGGAGATAAACAATAAAAACTGTATACCCGGCCCCAAGAAGGATGAACATAGGGGCAGGACAGGCTCCTGCCAATGCCCAACCGAGTCCGAAGATGAAGCCCCCGATGAGGTAGCGATAGATTGTTTTTATTTTATCGCGGATCTGAATTTTCCCTTCCATTTTTCATTTCCATCATCTTGATCATTTGAACAAGAAGAATTCCCAACTACAATAGCGGAACCAATGATTCCAAACATGTGAAAGTTCTGGAAGTGGAACATTTCGTAAAATCGAAACCAGGAAACTGCTTCAAAATTGTACCAAAAGTAAATCCGAACAGCATTCCGATCAATATATAACGTGACATTTTCATAATGAGAATTTTTTAATGGATCCGAACATAATCAACGCGGGAATAAGTCAAATGATAAAATGCCACCGAAACTAATTTGTTGAGAAGGCGGTTGTAAAGCAGGGAATCCGCTAATCGCATGTCCGGATGTGCATCCGCCCGCATAGCGTAACGCCGAATCCAACCAGAAATCCACCGCCTGCAGTAGTCAGCAAGCCACGCCGGGTAAAAGATATTGCCAATCGTAGAAATAAGGAACCAATGGAACCATAATCTTTTCATGGAATCCCAATTCATTCAGGCTATTGACAGTGGCCTGAGAAACATATCACCAATATTTCCATCGGCCGGAATAAAATAATGGCGACTGCAAGATAACCTCCGAACACAGGACGCGAGGGCAACCATGAGGTTTCCAGCCGCCGGAGACCCAGTCGAATTTAAGGGGCTCGTTGATTTCCCTGACACAAATCCTGGCAGCAAATGATTCGGAAATTTTCGGAAAGACCAAACTCATACCCAAAGATTACAGTAAAGAGGAACATCAGTATGGCACGGCACTGGACCTATGAAACATACCAAGGCCAGGGCTGGGAGATTATTTCTTTGAGGTGGAGGAGGAATTCGGGGATGATTTTTGGGATTTTTGATTGGAATTTTGATTTTTAGATTGTGGATTGTTGAGAGGGCGTCACGTTGAACCTTGAACATTAAACTTTTGAACCGTGTGTCACATTCGCCCTTTCATCATCATGTTCCAGTACAACCAGGAAATACATGTTTTTAAGATCCACATACTCCATTGTGTTTTGGTGGTGTCGACGAATCTTTTAGGAATGGATCGCTATCACGGACATTATCGTATTTGAATTCACACAAAAGCATTTCTCCGTAGCCTGTAACGATAGGGCAGGATGAATATCCCTTCATATTGGTAACTTGAGAATGATTGATTTTCATCAGGTGCAAGATGTTATCGACAACAACAGGAGCTTGTTTACGAATGGCGGCTCCGGTTTTTGCTGGTAACCAATGTAGCTGAGTCACCGATGCCGAAGACATTTTATATTTCGGGTGTTGCAATGTAGTATATCTACTTCCAGCCAACCCTTATTGGGACCATCCTTAAAACCAAAGGCTTTGTTTGATAAAATCAGGGCTGATTGTGGAGGGAGCAAGATGCAGCATGTCATAAGGCATTGTAATCAAATCCTGAGCGGAAGCAATCTCATTGATCCGGAATTCATGGTGAGCGCTGTGGGACCGGGATTGGGTTTTCTGTAGCGGAATGTAGTTTCTTTCCTTTGAATCAATCATCATCGGCGCGTAGAATGGTTTAAAAACTATGTTTCGTTTTTAATAATATCTGTCAGTGTATCCGCAAATACTTTCACACCAAGGATTACAGAACCCGGAGTTGCATAAATAGCATTAGACTTTTCACGCAGATGATGTTTCCGCAAATAATCTTCAGTCAAGGTACATAATTTTTGTGAGCACCACCACATCGTATGGGTGTAGTGGGTTGATGGAAAATGTGCATTCCCTCCTTTAAAAATTCAGGATCCGAAATGTTTTTCAGGATCAGTAAATTACTACAAACAAAATCCGTTTCAGAGGCCTCGTAATCCCGGCAAAGCATCAATGTCATTTTGAATCCCCGGACTCAGGACCAGATAATCATACGTGATGGGTCCGCTATTGCGTGTGTTCACGATGTTTTTTCGGGATCGAATGTTGTTGCAAAATCCTTGATCCACTCAACACCTGCAGAATCATTTTTGCTTCATCGCGACGTGTGGAATTAAAATTAAACGTTCCTGCTCCTACCAAAGTCCAGGCGGGTTGGTAGTAATGCTCAGTACGGGGTTCCAGAATTGCAATCGATAAGTTTTTATTTTTCTTTTCAATTGTGCTGCAGTCATGATACCACCTGTACCTCACCGACAATTACTATGTTGAATTGATTTTTCATGGCATTTGATTTACACCTCAAAAGTACAGTGCAAGTCTCTCCTTAGGCGGTGACTGCTGTCATGTACAAATGTGTTTTCGTCATCATTGTGTCGAACATAGCGCAATTTTGCAGCCTTTCATGAATTTATTTCTTTGATATACAGCATTTTATGGTTTTTGAATCAAATATCATATCCACATATGTTTATATGTTCATATATTTGCATTCAAGATGATCAAACTAAACAAAAACAAACTGGAAAAGGCGGCCTACATTCTGAAAACGATTGCACACCCAACACGTCTGTCCATTATCCATCTGCTGGAAGAGAATGACCGGATGTCGGTGAATGAGTTGTGTTCAGTGTTAGGTTGTGAGCAGTCCCTGGTTTCCCATCATTTATCAAACATGCGGATCAAAGGTTTGCTAAAATCAGAACGGGAAGGAATCAACATCTATTATTCCCTGAAGGAGAAAGAATTGGCTAAGATTGTGGCGGTGATTGAACATTGTCATTGTAATATGTAGGCGGGTGAAAGGGACGGGGGACGAAGGGACGAGGGACGTTCGCGATTAACCAGCGGGAGTATATATGAATTAATGTTCATGTATTTATATGATGTGGTTATGAGTTATGAGTTATGAGTTATGAGTTATGAGTTATGAGTTATGAGTAAAAGGCAGTTGATTCGTTAGAACTTGGTACCTGGTACTTGGTACCTAATACTTAATACCTAATACCTAATACCTATTTAAATAAAATGCTTTCAATCCTTGGATACTTATTAGCAGTGGCGATTGGGATTAGTTTGGGATTGATCGGAGGGGGTGGGTCGATTCTGACGGTGCCGGTGTTGGTGTATTGCACGGGGATTGCAGCTGTGCCTGCTACCTCCTACTCTCTTTTTGTTGTTGGCGTCACAAGTGCGGTGGGTGCTGCGAATTATGCACATAAACATTTAATTCACCTTCGTGCTGCTTTGCTATTTGGACTGCCTTCCATTGTGGTTGTGTATGTCATGCGGCATTTTGTGGTACCCATGTTGCCGGAAACATTTATTACAATCGGCACATGGAGTCTGACTAAAAATATTTTTTGTACTGATGATTTTTGCAGTGCTAATGATTGTTGCTTCCTTTTCAATGATCCGGAAAAAGCAATTCATGAGCAGGAACATACCGAATACAGCAAAAAGATTCGATTAAAATTTTCTGCAGGAATAGGGTCGGTGCGATCACAGGACTTGTGGGAGCAGGTGGTGGATTTCTGATTGTACCGGCGATGGTATTTCTCGCACGCTTGCCGATGAAAGTTGCGATAGGTACTTCGTTGTTAGTTATTGCCACGAATGCATTAATTGGGTTTATCGGAGATTTTGGACATCAGGTAATTGACTGGAGGTTCCTGATTCTCTTTTCAGGACTAGCAATTGGAGGAATGTTTATTGGAACATTTCTCTCCAGAAAAATCGATAACCGATTGTTACGACCCATCTTCGGCTGGTTTGTGCTCGCTATGGGAATATATATTCTATGGAAAGAACTCATATAAGCCTTACAATAGATATAGTAGAAAAATCAAATAGTAGAATGCCAAAAACTTCTGCAATTTGAAGGGTATAAAACTGATAAAAGTCATCAAAAAAATAAACAGTTTTACTTAACATTAATCTCAAAATCTAACCTATAAATTAATTCATCATGTACGTACAACAACTGTATACCAATTGCCTTGCAGAAGCAGCGTATTATATCGAGTCAAACGGTGAAGCTGCTATTATTGATCCCTTGCGCGAAACAGAGCCCTACATTCAATTGGCTAAAGATCGCGGTGCTACTATCAAATATGTTTTTGAAACGCATTTTCATGCCGACTTTGTTTCCGGTCACATCGATCTTGCGAAAAAGACAGGAGCCAAAATTATTTATGGTCCGACTGCAAAAGCAGAATATGAAATCACGGTTGCAAAGGATGAACAGTTTTTTCCCCTGGGAAATGTAAAAATTCAAGTTCTCCACACGCCGGGTCATACATTAGAATCCTCTTGCTTTCTATTGTATGATGACCACAGTATTCCCTATGCATGTTTCACAGGAGACACTTTATTTGTAGGTGAAGTAGGTCGCCCGGATCTTGCAGTGAAAAGTGATTTATCCAGAGAAGATCTTGCAGGTTGTTGTATGAATCTATTCAGAAGAAAATAAAAACACTTGAAGACGATGTGATTGTTTATCCTGGGCATGGCGCCGGTTCCGCGTGTGGAAAAAATATAGGCGTAGAAACCTGGAGTACTATCGGCATGCAAAAGAAATTGAATTATGCAATGCAACCGATGTCCAAAGAAGAATTCGTGCATGTTGTAACGGATGGACTGACTGAGCCGCCAAAATATTTCTTTGTGGATGCTGCAATCAATAAAAAAGGATATGAACCCATCGACGATGTCATGCACCGGAATGTAAATAAACTTTCGCTTGAAGAATTTGAAAAGCAAGTCGGTAAAGGTGTGATTATTCTGGATGCAAGGGAAGCAGATGTATTTGAAAAAGGCTTCATCCCGGATTCTGTTAATATCGGTTTGAACGGACAATACGCAGTATGGGTTGGATCCCTGATTGATGCCAAGGATCCTTTGGTACTTGTTACTGAAGAAGGACAGGAAGAAGAAGCAATCCTACGTCTTGCGCGTGTCGGGTATGAAAATGTAAAGGGATATCTCAAAGGTGGTTTCCGTGCATGGAAAGATTCTGGTCGGAAAGTGGATCATATCGAAGTGATGCATCCGATTAGTTTTGAAAAACAATATTCTCCGGAAGAGCATGTGATCGATGTGCGGAATGAAGGAGAATGGGCAGGTGGTGTAATTGATGGAGCACAGTTAATCCCATTAACCCGACTCACCCGCGAATTTGGAATACTGGATAAGAATCAAAAATATTATGTGCATTGCGCCGGTGGTTATCGCAGTATGATGGCTTGTTCCATTCTTCGCAAAAATGGATTCCGAAATGTTGTGAATATTACAGGGGGGATAAACCTTATGAAGGAAACAAACTACAAACTTGTTGTCCCTCCTACTGTTCATGCATAAAATTTAAAATCTTTGTGTACTTCGTGTTACACTAATGGTGCTGTGGTGCAATTCTATAGCATGTATTAAAAAGTCGGGTAACACGAAGTACACAAATGATTTCACAGATTTCAGTATAATTTTACTAACCTCAAAACCTCCAAAAAATGAAATTCATTAGATTAATTTACTTTCTTCTCCTGATCAGTTTGGCTGCAGGTTCTGCTTCCTGTCAGCAAGGGAAGAACACGAATGCAGTTGCAAGCACTGTATCGGCACCTGAATTTAAAAAAAAGTTGTCGATCAGAAAGAAGGAATATTGCTGGATGTACGAACACCGGAAGAATTTGCAGAAGGTCATTTGCCCGGAGCAATCAATATGATTACAATGCTCCCGGATTCAAAGAAGAACTAAACAAACTAGATAAAACAAAAACCTACGAAGTGTATTGCCGTTCCGGCAAACGTAGTGGAAATGCAACAAACCTGATGGTGTCAGAAGGATTCAACAAAGTGATAAACCTGGACGGAGGAATACTCGCCTGGCAGGAGAATGGATATGAGGTACAAAAATAATGAAGAACAATTTGAAATGGACTATTGCAGGTGTACTCCGGTGCAGGTGCCGGCTTTCTGTATTGAATTTTCATTGGATGTTCCAGCGGGTCATGCATGATTACATCCGTTTGGTATCGTAGTACGCTGTATGGTGCACTGATGGGAGGATTGTTTGCCAATTCCTTTGGTAAACCAAAACCGAAATCAGTTGAATTAAATAGCCTGCATCCGGATGAGAGCAAATTGAATTCTGAAAAAGAAAAAACTAATTGAATGAAAAAGCACTTCATAAGTATTTTATTCCTGCTTCAGCATTTCCTTATTCATGGTCAGTCGCCGGAAAATTTTCAGTTGGTGATTGAAGAAGATACCATTTCGGGAATGCCGGGATTGCAATCTTTTGTGCATGCACAGGTCGATGGTAAATGGTTACTCATTGGTGGGCGAACAGACGGATTGCACCAGCGACAACCCTTTGCATCGTTCGCTGTTGCAGGTAACAATACAAACATTTATGTGGTGGATCCGGAACAAAAACAAGTGACAGGATCATTGAACGGATTGCCAACCGGCCTTGTTGAACAATTGCAGTCTACAAATATGGAGTTCATTCAGCATGATGATAAGTTGTACATCATCGGAGGATACGGTTACAGCGCAACAGCAGCAGACCATATTACATTTCCAAATCTGACAGTTGTTGATGTACCACAGGTGATCCAGGCAATAATGAATGGAACAAGTATCGCTTCCTATTTCATACAAGTCACGGATCAGCGGATGGCTGTGACGGGTGGGTATCTTGGGCGACTGGATACTACTTTTTATCTCGTGTGCGGACAACGATTCGATGGGCGTTACAATCCGATGGGAATGGCTACCTATGTGCAGGTGTACACGAATGAAATCCGAAAATTTTCTATTCTTGAAAGTGGTGGAACACTAACCGTTCAAAATTACTCTGCTGCACAGGATACTGCAAATCTTCACCGACGCGATTACAATATGCTAGCGCAACGTTTTCCGAATGGAGAATCAGGATTTACGGTATTTAGCGGAGTATTTCAGGTAGGACAGGATTTGCCCTGGCTGAATACAGTTGACGTAAGGCCTGCAGGTCACACCGTTCGTCCCGGATTTAATCAATACCTGAATCAGTATCACAGTGCAAAAGCAGCGGTATGGGATTCAACAGCAAACACGATGCATTCGATTTTCTTTGGTGGACTGAGTCGGTATACTTTGGATACAATAACCAATACATTGCTGGATGACCCCAATGTTCCTTTTGTACGAACCATCAGTATGATCACACGTTTCGCAAACGATTCCACGGTAGAGTATAAAATGCCGGTGGAGATGCCGGCGCTTACAGGTAGTAGTGCGGAATTTATTCCTGTAATTACAACTGACGATGAAATGATCCGATTGAATTCGATTCCACCGGTTAAAACACTTATCGGGAGTATCGTTGGAGGTATCGAAAGTACATTGCCGAATATTTTTTTCATCAACACAGGTGTTGAAAGTTTTGCTTCTACCAGGATCTTTAAAGTATATATTGTTAAAGACAACACAACAGGTATACTCAGCAACCCGACTCCTGATGAAGCATTATCAGTAAAAGTATTTCCAAATCCGTCTGATGCTGATGTGAACATTGAAGTTGAAACAAAGATTCGCGGCAATTTAAGCATACGGATTTTTGATGCAAGCGGGAAAGAAGTAGACACAATACAAAACGGACCTGTTTCACCCGGATTGCATAGCTACAAGTGGAAAACTGAACACAAATCAAGAGGCCGGTATTACTGCAAAATTCAATCAGGAATGAATGAACGTACCGAAGCTATTCTTCTAAACAAATAAAAAATCATGGCAAAATTCTCAGAGATAATAAACTCAGGTAAACCGGTCCTTGTTGACTTTAGCGCAGCCTGGTGTGGTCCATGCAAAATGATGAACCCCATCCTGCTTGAAATCGCAAATAAAATGGGAGACAAAGCAATCATTCTGAAAGTAGATGTCGATGAACAACCTCAGGCAGCCGCACATTATGAAGTTCAGAGTGTCCCTACTCTATTGCTTTTTAAAAACGGTGTTATTAAGTGGCGTCAATCCGGTGTTGTGCCTGCAACAACTCTCAAAAGATCATTTTACAAAATTCTTAAATTGACACCCAAATATTTAAAAATTAAAAATTATTCATCATGGAATTCAACGAACCCCTCAACACCATACCCCGCATCGGTGATATGGCACCTGACTTTGCTGCAACTACAACACAAGGTCCTTTAAAATTTTCGGAATACAACAAAGGCAGCTTGGTAATTTTTTTCAGTCATCCTGCTGATTTTACTCCGGTCTGTACAACAGAGCTGACATTGTTTGCTCAGGAAGAAGAAAATTTCAAAAAATTAAATACGAAACTGCTCGGACTAAGCATTGACAGTATCCACTCGCATATTGCCTGGATCAACAATGTGAAAAAGAATCTCGATGTAACGATGCGTTTCCCATTGATTGCAGATATTGACATGAAGGTATCCAAGTTGTACGGAATGCTTCAGCCCGGTGAAAGTGAAACAGCAGCGGTCCGTGCGGTATTTTTTATCGATCCTACCGGAAAAATTCGTTTGATTATGTATTATCCTTTGAATGTGGGCAGGAACATGGATGAAATTATCCGTGTATTAAATGCCTTGCAAGCAACAGATGTACATAAGCTCGCTTGTCCGGTGAACTGGAAACCGGGAGCGAAATTTATTGTTCCTCCACCAAAGACTGTAAAAAGATATGGAAGAACGGGAGAAGAGTAATTACGAGATGGTTGATTTTTATTTGGCGAGGACTTCTGTCTAAGAGATAAATATTTTCACGCAAAGGGCGCAAAGGAATGATCCTATGCGCCCTTTGTGCAAATCTAGAACAATGAGTTTTATATTTTGTAATGCAAAGGCGTATGCTTTGTCAATGCTTCGGCAGGTTCCGGTACCCAGTGATGCAAGCCACCGGCAAGCGGATCATTAAATGTCACAGGAATATTTCCGGCAAGGGTGCGGTCTTTCCAGGTAAGGTGTTCTTTGCCATCATCACGACGTTGCATTTCGATACAGCTTTCAACGGGGCAAACGAGTGAGCAGAGATTACAACCCACACAATTTTCTTCGATGATGGTTGGTTTGCGGTTCAGCGGATCATCACTTAATGAAATTGCCTGGTGTGCGCCATCTTCACAGGCAGTGTAACACAACTGACAACCGATGCATTTGTCTTCGTTGATGTTTGCAACAACTTTGTATTTTAGATTGAGATCCTCCCAGTGCATGACATTGGGTAATGCACGACCTCTCATCTGATCAAGATTTTCAAATCCCTTATCGTCCATGTAACGCTCAAGTCCGCTCACCATTTCGCGGATGATGCCGAAGCCGTAATGCATTACTGCAGTACATACCTGCACTGAAGTTGCTCCGAGTAAAATGAATTCTACCGCATCTCTCCAGTTTTCAATTCCACCAATTCCTGAAATCGGAATTTTCAGATCCGGAAGTTGAGCGCAATTCTTGAGCATGTTCATTGCGATTGGCTTCACCGCAGGACCACAGTAACCACCATTGGAACTTTTACCATCCACTACGGATAGGTAAACAAAGTTGTCGATGTCCACGCCAATCAGACTCTGAATTGTATTGATCAATGAGATCGCATCGCCTCCGCCTTCCTGTGCAGCTCTTGCAGGACGCGTGATGTCAGTAATGTTTGGTGTGAGTTTTACAATGACCGGAACTTTTGCAACTTCTTTTACCCAGGACACAATTGTCATGAGCACTTTTGGTTCTTGTCCGACAGCAGAGCCCATTCCGCGTTCACACATTCCATGTGGACAACCAAAATTTAATTCGAGTCCGTCAGCGCCGGCATTCTCCGCATCTTTTACAATCTGATGCCATTGCTCGCGTGTCTCCACCATCAGTGATGCAATCACCGCATGATCGGGAAAACGTTTTTCACTTCCTCAATTTCACGAAGGTTATCAGCAAGCGGACGATCCGTAATCAGTTCGATATTGTTAAAACCAACCATGCGGTTGTCACGGTAATTCAATGCACCATATCGGCTGGAGACATTCACGACCGGAACACCGAGAGTTTTCCAGACAGCACCACCCCAACCTGCATCAAAAGCTTTCAGATCTGATAGCCGCTATTGGTCGGAGGTGCGGAAGCAAGCCAGAAAGGATTAGGGGATTTGATTCCGGCGAGATTGGTTTGAAGATTGGCCATACTATATTTTTATTTTTCTTAATGACTCAAATATCGTTAAAAAACAATATAAAACACAAGAATTCCAAATTCGGTAAAGTGTCCAGAAATGGTACGGTTCTCCTTTGTTAGGAATTTGTAAGAAAAAACAAAAGTCTGATAAACAGCTCAAAGAAAGTACGGTTAAAGAAGTATAATCCATTTTGTTGTGAGAAAAATACGACTACTAAAAAACCAATCAACCGGCTGCGCAACCGGAATCGTCAGCGGCAAAGGAGTACATTGCAGATGCGAACAGTTATCGTGAGTGCATTGTTCTTTTTCGTGATTGCCGGCGGGATATTTATTTACTCAAACTTCGGAACAAGTGAAGATGCAAAAGCGGCAACTACGTATACCTGGAATGGGAGTCTGGGATCCGAGTGGGGCTTAGCAGGAAACTGGACTCCTTCCGGATTACCGGGTTCGTCTGATATAGTTATCATTGGTTCAACGACGAATGCTCCGGCATTGAGTGATGTCACATCCATTGCTTCACTTACTTTAAACAATGGTGCAAATTTATCGATGAATGGAAATTCATTAACGCTAAGCGGAAATTTTACAATGAATACAGGTGCCACAATAAATCTGCTTACAGGAGGATTAACTGTGAATGGAAATTGCACTGTGAATGGTGGGACAATTTCCGGAACAGGAACTCTTACTGCATCAGGAACAACAACAGTTTTCGGATCTTCTACCGGAAGTCCGCTTGTACATGTGCCGGTTGTTGCCAATACAAATTCAATCACCTTTAGAAGCACTACATTCAACAGCTCAGTCACAGTGAGTAAAACCGGAAATGGAAATGACAATAGTTATGGTGTGAATACTTTTAATGGTAATGCAACATTTACAAATACAGGTTCCGGAAATTTCTTATTTGCAAATACGACAAAAGATATATTCAATGCGGATGTTTCATTTTCAAATACCGGAAACGGAATCATTTATCCTGCATACAATGATGTAAGTGGGACACAATTCAATGGAAATATAATTGTGAGTTCAACGAATGGTAGTGGAATACAATTCGGAAACGGAACAGGAAGTGCAACACTTGCAGCAGGGAAAACAATTTCGATTGGTGCCGGTGGATTTACAAAAGGAACATTGCTTTTGAAACGTTTTACACAATCAGGAAGCGAATCGATAAATTTATCACTGAATTCAACTAGCGCTCTTGTTCTTGGACCTTCCACAACATTGGTAGGAAATGTAATCGGCAGCTCCGGGGTATTGCAGTTGAACGGGTGCACATTTCGCGGCACCAGTGAGTTAACGAAAACAGGAAGTTCGAATGATCAGAGCACAGGAAGCAATATTTTCAATGGCAATTCCACAATTACAAATTCAGGAACAGGATATTTCTTAATGGGAAATACAAGTGCAGATACCTGGAATTCGGATGCAACATTTATCAATAGCAGCAGTAGTCATTTTTATCTTGCTTACAATTCCAACGGGAACAGAATTAAAGGAAACACTATCATTCAGAATACCGGAACTTCAGGAACTTGCAATTTTTATTTTTGTGAATCCGGAGCAAGTTCTTCAATACAATTTGATGGAACTGTCTCCATTCTCAATGGAGGAACAGCATCCAATGGAGTTATGCGATTTCGGCAACAAAGGAAATACAACTTTTCTTGATAATATAACAGTAAGCAGCACTCTAGGAAGCAATTCCAATTATGGAATTCATCTTGGGATTTCAGGAGGCAGTGGAACATGTACATTGACAGCAGGGAAAACAATCACAATTGGGTTCTCAGGTTACACTAAAGGTGCTTTGCAATTTTACAATTTCACGCAAGCCGGAACACAGGACATTGCACTTGACTTAAGCGGAACGGCATCATTGCTCTTTGGTTCTTCAAGTACTTTTGGAGGAAACATAAGTTGCACAAGTCCAGCGCTGACTTTTAATGGAAGTACATTCAACGGATCAGCTTCATTTACCAAGACCGGTAGCAGCAATGAAACATCAAATGGTGGAAATACATTTCTATCAACTTTGTCCATGCAAAATACAGGAAGTGGAAATATATTAATGGGAAATACAAATCCGGATATTGTGAACGGTGATTTGTCGGTTCTCAATTCCGGAAGCGGGTATGTTTACCTGGCACACAACAGCGCAGGAAATCAATACAAAGGAAATACAAGTTTGATCAATTCCGGTTCAGGAACGGATAACAGGATCCAAATTTGTGAAAGCACAGGATCAACAGCAGTTTTCGATGGAAATTTAGAAGCGAAGAATACCAGTACTGCAAATACAGCAATCATCCGATTTAACCTACGGGGCACTTGCACATTCAATGGAAATATTGATCTGGGATGCACTGCCAGCGGCTCAAATATGACGGGGGAATCTTTTTTAGTTATTCAGGATATTCAGGTACTTCTAGTCAGGCCGCAGGAAAGTCGATCTCGATTGATAGTATTGGATTTTCAAAGGGGAATTTACACTTCGGATACTTTACTCAAAACTCAAATTCAGCCGTAGATCTCAATTTGACCGGCAACACAACTCTCACTTTCAACACAGGAACAGTTTTTAATGGCAATGTCAATTGTACCGCTGGAAATTTATACCTGAACAGCAGTACATTTAACGGGACCTTTACCGGAATAAAAACAGGGAACAGTTCAAATACGTCGACGTGGAGGAAATACTTTTGCAATCCACTTTTACTTTGACAAATTCAGGTGCAGGAAATTTTCTTACAGGGAATACTTTGCCCGATACATTCGGAGGTGACGCAAATTTTACAAATTCTGGAACCGGATATATTCAGCTTGCACAGAATGTAGCCGGAACAGTTTTTAATGGAAATACAATTTTCAACAATACAGGGAAGCGGAGTGATGCAAGAATCATGGTGTGTGATGGAGCCGCAGCAGCAAGTGCTGTTTTCAATGGAGATGTAACGGCCAACAACAATACAGGGGAACCGCAAATACAAGTCTGATCCGTTTCAATCTCAGAGGAACCTGTACTTTCAATGGTAACATTGTGTTGAACAGCACTGCCGGAACTGGGAAATAATTCATGGAATTTACTTTGGATGGAACACATACAATGGATCTGCGATTCTTGCAAATGCCAAAACTATTAGCATAGGTTCAACAGGATTTACAAAAGGTGTATTGAATTTCATCAATTTTACACAAACCGGTTCAACAGCACAATCCTTATTACTCACAGGAAGCAGTCAGACAGTAATTGACCGGCAACAAGTTTGGCGGTGCATTAACTTTGAGGTCGGGTGTACAATTAAACGGAGCAACGTTTAGCGGAACTACGAATATCACAAAACAGGAACGTCGAATGATGATGGTCGCGGAGGAAATACATTTATGGAATCAGTACGATTATTAATAGTGGAACCGTTATTTAAATCGAAATAATAATCCGGATGTATTTAATGCGGATGTGCAGTTCAGTACAACATCGAATTTTTATGTCGCGGATAATTCGGCAGGAAATCAGTTTAACGGAAATACAACTTTCAATAACACAGGAACCGGGACTGATGTAAGGATGATGATTGCTGAAAACACAAATGCCACCTCTACATTCAATGGAGACGTCACAATCAACAATTCCGAATGTCGATGGCTTTGTTCGTTTCAATCTGAGAGGATCATCCCCATTCAATGGAAACATCCTGCTGAGTTCTACCACATAACGATCAGTAATTACGGAATATGTTCCGGCTGGCCGGGTTATGCAGGAACAGCGACACTAGCGAGTGGCAAAACTATTGGAATATCACCGGGAAGTTTTACAGCCGGTGATTTATTCCTTGCAAACTTCACTCAAAATGGAACAACGCCACAAAACTTAAGATTGAGTGGAACTGCTTTGCTGAATATTTATTCGGGAACAACTTTCAATGGAAATTCTATCTGTTACTTCGCGGCGATGCAACTGAATGGAGCAATTTTCAATCGATCCGGAACTTTTGTAAAAACAGGTTGTAAATGATTCCCGGAGCGGGAACAATAAATTCAATTCCACATTTACACCCAGTAGCGCGAATGCAACAGTTACATTCCCTAATCCAATGGGTGATTTCAATGGTGATGCAACATTTACAAATACAGGAACGGGAATTATTCGGATTGCGTACAATGATCCGCAGGAACAGATTTTAATGAAAATATTATCCTGAACAATACAAGTACCGGAGGCTTACGATTCGGCCAGAGCAATGGAACGGCAAGATTGGCTAGTGGAAAAACAATTTCAGTAGGCGCTTCAGGATATACAAGTGGGATTTGTATTTCAGAAATTCGGTAATCCGGTCAGTTCTATTAATTTGGGTGGATCAGGAACAGCAGCAGTTTATTTTCAGAATGCTACAACATTCAATGGAACGCTAGCAATTGCTTTTCCTCAATTGTATCTGAACGGTGCAACATTCAATGGTCCTTCGCAATTTGAAAAAACAGGTTTGACAGATAATTATTCTTCCGGCGGAAATACTTTCAACGGACCGGTACTGATTAAGAACAGCAGTACAGCCGGTATGTATACTTCGAACAGTACAGCAGACGACTACAACAGTTCCGCAACATTCCAACAAACTGGAACAGGAATTTTAAACCCTGC
>JADKKE010000030.1 GCA_016720655.1 Bacteroidota bacterium | reverse complement strand
GGCAAGAACTCCTGGAAAGCCATCGCTTTTTCTTCCGAGATGACCACCGAGTTGACCTATTTGACGCATAACAACGGATAGTCTCGGAACTTCATTTGGAACATCTTTGGTCATAAAAATTCTTGCATGAAGTGCTTTCCATTCACACTCTTCGAATAAAATAGATGCTGGAAGATCGGGGCATTCTCTACCTATAGTTGTAAGAAATAAAATTCTCCATGCGATGATCGATTCTATTGCAAGAACTCGTTGTAATCTTTCGAATGTGTGAAATTGATAACTTTCGATTTTACAGGCTGATTTTAAGGTCTTGAAGAAAATCTCTATTACCCACCTCTGTCTATACCATTCAATTATTTCAAATGCATCATCAAAATTTAAAACAGGAATCGTAGTTAGCATAAACCAGTGAATAGGCTCTGAGTCTTTTGGCGGATTAACTTCATTAGTCGTTACGGCATACAATTTTACTTTTGAGTAATTACTTCGATTCAGTAAATTATTAGGTGGTTCAATATTTACTTCTTTAAAATTAACTTGTAAGACTGCTTCTCTAATTTGAACGCCTTTTTTTCTAGGAACAACAATTGTATACTCTGCAACTTCGTCGTGATTCTTTAGTTCATCGAATAAATGTTTTTCTTCACCGTCCGATATATTCCGATCAGACCTTGCTCGAACAAGCAAATCAGGCTTATTTTCATTGGTTATTTTAGCATGTTCATTAAATAACTCAAATATATCTGCCTCTCTATCACACACACTTACAAGGTGAAAATCTTTGTGATGTTTCTCTTCTATTTCACATAACGTCTTGTACGACTTCAACCACTTATTACTTTCTTTTTTTTCAATAGGTGTATTTTTTCTCTCTTGAAATTTTTCTTTTTTCGTTTTGCCTTTAACCAAAGTCTCTCTTACCCAAACTTGAGAATCAAGAATTCCAAGTGGTGTCCCTTCAACTGTGACGGCTAACGTTGGATGATAGTGGTATCCTCGCGCAGTTTCTGAATCATTTATATATCCTAGTCCCTCTGTATCTTTGTGACTGGAATAAGATATATCAGTAGTATCCTGTATCGCAAGAATTATTTGCTTACCACTTAAACGGCTTACCGTTGAATTTTTATGCGACTTCATTATCAATTCAGGATCAACTTTATCATTCGAAAAGAAACGATACGCTGCCTTGGTCTTTGCCCATGTCACGAATGTATCAGGGATTGAACCACTCGGACTTTTTAACCGATAATTCATTATTATCCCCAATCGCTTATCCAAACGACTGTCTCCAAAATTTAATCCTAAAAACTCTTCCTCATACCAACTGACATCTCCAGCCTCATAGGCTTTTGCTCTTTTATCTTTTTCTCGTGCGTCCATACGGACATAACATAAAATACCCACCGTTGTACAACTATTTTGTGGGTAAGGTTATGCCCCTCGATGAAGGCTTAGTTCATTTCGTAATTGATTACCAAGACATTTCGCATGACGTTTATGTCGCAGGCGATGGAAATAAAGAAGAGCGAAAGAAGTTCGACTACTTCACATTAACCGTTGACTGGAACAGCAGTCCTACTTGTGGGTAACGACATGGTACCCGCTGGAACTTATTCGCATTTTACTATCACACTAAAAGATGGAAGTTCTGTTGAGTTAGAAAATGAAGGTCAACCACTACAAATCGTAAACGACTACACCCGGAGTTTTCGAATAATGGCTGACCATTGAACTGAGGAGGTGGTAGGATGACCGAAATACTTTTAGACTTTGACCCAAACCTTTCGGTATTCAAATCTCTCGACAGCGGCTACGTGCTAGAACCCACCATTCGTGTTGTGTCCATCATGAGCATGACTCCCAGAGCAAGACCTTCGCGTACAAACTGCATTAAAAGACTATGCCAATATAGTAGTCAAAGAAGCAGACTTGATATTTCAAGGTAAAGTGAATACTCTTACTTATGCGCTTGGAAATAATGCTCACGGCAAACCAATGATTTACACCGATTTGTCGCTACAAGTGGACGATCTACTTCGTGGGCAGGTTGATAAAACTCTGCCGTTTGAGTTTCGGACGATAGGAGGGGTTTATCAGGATAAGACGCTAGAAGTAAAAGGAATGCCTGACTTTTCTTCGGACGAAACCTTTATCGTATTTTTAAAGAAGCAGGGAGAGAGTTATTCTTTGGTTCGGGGAGAGATGGGAAAAATCAGCATAAGCGGAACTCGTCCTACGGTAACGGAAAAATCTAAATGGAATGGACTAAACCCTGTAGTAAAATATTCGATAAATCCAAATATTAGTTATCTGAGTGCAAGCAATGTAGAACAAAGCGCGAAGTCGTCTAGCTTACAATGGTTCTCTTTCGGAAAGGCTAATTTTGCTTATTCGCAGAGTGGAACAGGAGACGAGACAAGCCCACGTGATGTGAATACGGTCAATTGCTCAAATGTAGCTTTATCTAGTGGAAATGCGGAAATATTTTTTTCGGAGAATTTCGATTCAGACTGCACGGGCAACTCCTGTGTATTCTTATGGAAATGTGGAAATACTATCGTGCAAAGCGATATGCAGCTAAACTCGGTAGCCACTCGCTGGACTTTACTAGCTCCTACTGATTCGTCAGAAACAAATTTACAAAGTGAATTACTACACGACTTCGGACATATCGCAGGAATTGAGCACTGTAAAATCGGGGATACTACAAGTATATGCAGTGCAAGGCTTGGAGGCTTTTGGGAAGATTTCAAACAAACAGATGCAATGTATCGTTTTCCATCTTTCAAGGAGAAGATTGCGGCTAACGACATACAGGCTATACAAATACTCTATGGAACTCTAAACCTGCCTTTTCCCTCTGAAGGAAAGTATGCGTTAAATGAAGAAGATATTGGAGATGTGATTGGGCAGATAGAGATGGAAGCAACTGTAGGGGCAAACAGCGTAGAAAATAGAAAGCAATATGGAAGCTATGTAGCAAACCTAGTTCAGTATTCACAGCGAAGAACCGGTCAAAATCTGAGACAACAGTACGATGATTTTTTTGATTTAGCAAAAAGGCAGACTGCGGGGTTTAGTCAGGAACAATTACGCTTTCAATTACAATACCTGAATATGGGAATCTACAACGGTCTCAAGTTGAAAGAGGATGCAACGAAAGGATACAATACTCTTGATCCAACTCTTTTAGATTACATGCTCCAGAAACACTTAGAATTAAGACGATCTACAATTGATGGAATGGGGAGGTAAAGGAAATGAAAAAGTATACTATTATTTTTCTTCTTCTTTTTATTTCGTGTAATTATATCTTTCCTGAGCAGCAAAAAAGCGCAAACAGTAGATTAGGTCCTTACTTATGGATTGTTTTAACTACTTGTTATGTAGGGACACCCAAAGTAAAAAGCGTTAGTTACATAGATAACATGGATGGAAGTGTAACGGCTAATATGCTGTATGATATGGATAGACCCAATTGCGTAGTGCTTCCAAAGACAGAAGTTCAATCTGTGCTCATCAAGAAATGTATGCAAGGGCAAGTATACCTAAAGGATCAAAACAACTGTAGAGGCAAAGGAAGCGAAGCCGACGGATGGGGTGCAGAGAAATATCAGTATTGTCCGACCAATGACTATTCTTGTGAACGAAGAACAACATTATTAAACTACGCTGATGAGATAAAAAGTCCTGCTGCAGTAAGTTGTGACCAAAATATTGATTTAGGCAGAAAATGGAAACTACCTGAGCAAAGTAATTTTAGAGGCGATAGTTCTTCCTTTTTCAATATTATCCAAGAAATTCCAAAGGTTATAACTAACACTGTAATTGTGCCAATGGTTTCGCCAAGCACTAAGGAAAGTATAGAAGG
This sequence comes from Bacteroidota bacterium, assembly GCA_016720655.1. Classification (GTDB taxonomy): domain Bacteria; phylum Bacteroidota; class Bacteroidia; order AKYH767-A; family 2013-40CM-41-45; genus JADKJP01. The sequence continues at coordinate 3,546 of JADKKE010000030.1, read as the reverse complement.
TGTTGGTTTTGATCCTGTGGCAAAAGTAATTTCTATAGGATGGGAATTACCGAAAAACAATTCTTTCTATATTTTCTGTATTTCAAATTGAGGTGATTTATGAAAATTATATTTTTATTAGTATTTTTACTTGGTTCGTTTCCAATTATAGCTTTTCCAGGTGATCACAATTCGATCACTTGTAGAAGAACATTTAGCCAAACTGATTTGCGCTTTCTTTATATCAAAAAGAAAATCGATGGAACCAATGCGCTGGCAGCGGATATGAATAATCGAGCTTTGGAAAAAGTAATCGACCAAGATGCTATTAAAGGTAAACACGAGAAGCCAATCTTCTTCACGATGTGGGGTGATAGCTTAACCGACCTTGTGCGAGTGTATGGTTTTATCGAGCCACAGTTCTTTGGTTATGGTCCTCCGAGCGGTGGTCAATGCTGTCAAGTTAAGAAGAAAAAGATAAACCACAAAGAACACTAAGAGAAAAGCACACAAAGATCACAAAGAAAATCATAAACTTTGTGCGCTTTGTGAAAACCCTTGTGTCCTTTGTGTTAAAAAAATCCTTAACTTGACAGCATTGAGCGGTGGTGTGATGGGAAGTTTTGGCGGACATCCCTTAATCTTTGATACATTCGACGACTACTTTGGAATCTACCGAATGCATATCCAAGAAAAGGATAAAATTCAGAACCAAGGTGTATCCATGCGAACGACAGACGGCATCCTAACTGCTCTAAATACAACTATCGGTTCTTCGACTGATGGTTTGCGTATGCCAGATTTATTTCCTACTAACACTACTAGTGGTCACTGTGCGCAAATTGATTCCTCCTCTCGGTCAGTCATGATGATTGGCGGGAACGATGTGATGTATGGTTCGGCTACTTCTTTTATGCCTTTCCTAAACACATTCGTGCTAGATAATACAACAGAAAATATTCAGTACATTATTGATTGGAATTTAGAAAATGGAAAAGAAATTTTATTAGAAGGAAATATTCCACCGTATACCGAGCCAATAGAACCTTACAATTCTGCGTATGTAAACCGAGTGACTCTTTGCCGTCCCCTTGAAAAGACTTTGCTTCGCCCCGAGTCGGTTCCTTGGTGGATATATGCACTTTTTCCGGGAGTGTTTGCGGATGTTGTTAAATACAACCAAAATGCCATCAATGCGTTTATCGACTTTAATAACAAGGTAAATAGACTGGAAAGTAAAAATAAGTTTCATGCTATTTTTACTGGTTCAGCTATTACTCTTGCTTGTTTAAATGATAGGATCAGTAATAATCTCACGCCTGCCTACGAAAAGGCTTTTCCGGGCAGGGTCAAGGTTCATGAGTTGTATAATTATTTTTCGGACAATCCGTATCGCTTGGATAATTTCTGGATACCAAAGTTCGGAGTTTATTTTAAATATGCTTTTAATTCCAATGGACAATTTGTTAATCCCAAAGATCCAGTTATGGATATCATTCATATTGGACAAAGAGGTTATAAGCTTTGGTCAGATACAATAGGAGCGCATTTGTTTAATATTGGATGGTAAAAGAGCCAACATCTTTTCCAACTGCAATCAATGGAACAGAGGAAGGTCCGGGAAAGTTGATTCGAGAAAGAGCAAGAGCTGCGGGACTTATCGGAGAAGAAAAAGGTCCAATCATAAAAGGAGTTCCTGAGTCTACACTTCCCTTTTATTATAGGGAATACAATAATGGTGCCTTGATAGCTGCTAGTGTAAAAGATCCATTAGCCTGGGACTTCGCAACACGCTATGGAACTGCAAAGTATCTTTCACAATCAGTGACTACAAAGTATCTAACGGATGAGTTAAATAATCTTGGTGCGCCTAGAACTGATACAATGTGTTGGGGACCGGGAGTATTTTGTAATACAAATTTAACTGTATTCGATTGTGGATTGATTTTACATGATACGACTCCATTTGTAGGTGGAATGAATGTGCATGCAAGGGAAGTGTGCCCTTCTCTAAGCGATGCAGATAAAGCGAAGGATCCTGATTTTACATTTACAGATTGTCCTAGTGGAGAATGCGGAATGCGATGGTTTGAATTTAAGTTTTTTGTTTTTAGACCTATCGCTGGCAGGAATGATACGCCTTTTGAATTTATTGCCACTGCTATTGATCCACTTCCAGCAGGTTTCAGACTTGAGACTAATGGAATTTTGACAGTTTCCCCAACCAACGCAATTCCCGGTTCGGTAAGATTCAAATTGAAAATGAAGGATTCAACAGGTAAGGAAAGTCCCGATAAGGAGTTCAGGCTAAGTTGGGGATTGTGAAATCGAAATTTAGATATGTAGCGCAAAACGGCTATTCGTCCTTTAGCATAGATATTCTACGCAGAATATTATCAAAAAATGTACAGGGGCAAGTCTACCGTTCTGAACAAAATGACTGCAAGGGAAAAGGAACGCAGGCAGACTGGTGGGGCAGAGAAATTCCAGTGGTGTCCTACGAATGATTGGGCTTGTGCAACACTGAATAGTTCCGGATTCTACGTAAATGATTATACTAAAATACCTGCATTCGTTACATGCAAAAATGACAATACAGCAAATATGAAATGGACTTTAATTTCCCTAGATTATAATGATCGTTTAGCCCATTTTAGACATATGCAAGCAAATCGTTTAGAGGAAGTTCCAATAGTCTGACATGCACAAATAATTTATTTATAGCACCTGCTACCGGATTTGAAAATGCCGTTGATTTAAGACTGGCTTTATACAGCAATGATTTAACCCTTAGAGCTAAAGCACTCGCGTATATCGAAACGAACAAAGATGCAATCAAGACAAAGATTAAAGCCTCTCATGATTTACCTTTGGACATGACTGTCTGGGGTGATAGCTTGAGTGATCTGATAGATTTCTATGGAGCAGTTCCATTTAATTATTTTGGTTTTGTGCCGAGAGCGGATTATGGCAATGAGCCTGGATTCATAGATTCCTTCGGAGACTACTTTACTCTTTTCGGGATTCTATTTCTAATCCATTCCGGAATTAAAATCATGCAGAATCAGGAAATACTTCGTATGATAGTCTTAGATGGGCAGCGGGAAGTTATTCCCACAGGTTCTCATTGTATACCCGAAAGTGGAAATACAAACAATTTTGGTGGTCGAACCGACACTTTTAATGGCAAATCAGCATTACGCTCTATGGTGATGATTGGAGGAAACGACATCCTATTCAATAGAGCTAGGGGTGAGAATTGGATGCCATTTTTAAGTCGTTATGCGGTAGATATGACTTTAGAAAATATCAGTCTATTTGTTGATTGGAACATTGAAAATGGAAAGAAGTTTTCTCCTCGGCACGATTCCCGTTTATTCAGAGCCGATTCGACCGTGTAATAATCTTGTAATAAATAGAAAAACACTTTTTGGTTCTGTAGATGATTTGCTCATCGATCCCGCGGATGCCCTTGGTGGGTCTGTGCTCTTAATCCGGAATATGCACTGGTATAGTAAAAAATCATTGATTACAATCAGCAGACTCTAAAAGATATTAAAACTTTTT
>JADKKE010000029.1 GCA_016720655.1 Bacteroidota bacterium | reverse complement strand
TTTAGTTTTATTTAAGTCATCAATAATAAACATGAATCCGAATCGGCAAATGAACGAGGTACTCAAATCGTAAGTATTTAAAAATTGAGTCCATTTGGCGTGATTTCTCAATTCAAAAATAGTTTGAGCTTTATGGATTGAATCCCAGTTGGAATTAAGGCTCATACAATGGAAAAGATTTATTTCCTTTTTACTTTCTTTGAGAAATGTTTTAAATTGAAGTGGCGAAATGACCGCATTTATATTATTCTCTTCACTAAAATAATAAAGAAGTTCGGGAGTTTGAGCAACCCGAAACATTTTAGGGTAAAATAGAAATAAATAGAGAGAAAATACTGGACATATAATGGTAGTTAACAAAGAAGGGCTTAAAGAAGCAAAAATAAGAAGGGTTTAGAAGCACAACTGTTCGTTTACATGTACTGTTGTTAAAAGCTCAACTCTTTGTTTACCCCTTAATATCCCTCTTTTTTTATTCCCTTGAATCTTGATGTTATCTGCCGCTATACTTTCATTGCGATTGCTTTCAATTTTTCACCCTTTTCGTTTGTGACAACGATGAAATAAATTCCTTTATCAAATGTTGTTAAATCAAGTACAAGCGAATGCTCAACAGTAATAATTAACTTGCCAATTGAAGAATAAATCTGTACTCTATTTGGTTCTCCAAATTGCTTCGGAATTTGAAGATTAATTTTTGTTGATGTTGGGTTGGGAAATATTTGAAGATATTCATCTGCTTTGTTAATTTCATTAATGCCAACTGGGCTTTGCACATTAATACCGACGCAAGAAACACAACCCAAGCTATCTGTTACACAACCGTAAACCGATCCGTGTGGTAATCCCGAAAGAGTTGCAGTTGTATCGGAAAATCCCTGCCAAGAATAATGATAGACATTACTACCACCTGAGGGATGCAAGGTTGCAGAACCATTTGGACAAAACCAACAAGTTGCTGGTGTATGAGTACCATAAACTCGTACAGTGTCATTAATAATAATGTCAGAGCAAAATCCAGAATGTCCTGAGGCGTCAGTCACGGTAACACTATAATTTCCATGACATAAGTTTGAAATCGAATCGGTGGTTGCTCCAGTATTCCAAAGATACGAATACGGCAAAGTACCGCCAGATATATTAACTGTTAATAAACCATTGCAAAGCGAACAAATTTCCTGCTTTTACTCTTTATAATATTCAATTCTGAAAATTTAACAAGCCAAATATCCTCACCTCCATGTGTACCACTTACATCTCCACCGTTGGAATACACAAAACCAAGCAATGCATACTGACTATCAAAGGTTTGAATAGCTGAGACACAATAACCACCATTTATATTTCCGTCACAAGAGTGCCATTGAAAATTGTGGTTGCTGTCCAGTTTTATCATCCAGTAATAATCATTCATACTTACATATGCATTACTATCATTGGGTGTTAAATTACCGCTAATGAGAAATCCTCCATCCTGAGTTTGAATAACTGATGTTGCACTTCCGCTTAAAAGTTTTTGCCATTGTAAATTCCCTATACTATCAATTTTAATAACCCATCCGACATTATTAGTTGAATCATACCTGCCCATTACATCACCATCGTAAGAATTGGTATTTCCAGCTATCACAAATCCTTTATCAGTCGTATTACAAATTGATGATGGATTATCATTTTTTGAGCCTCCATAACATTTTTGCCATACTATGTTACCAATTGAATTAAGTTTTACAACCCAATAATCAGAAGAATTAGCTGTTGCGTCATGATTCCCTGTCACATCCCCACTATTTGAGCGAGCTGTTCCTGTTATAACAAATCCGCTGTCGTTAGATAAAGCCATTGAGTGAGCTTCTTCGTCCTCATAACCACCTAAACATTTCTGCCATTGAATAATTCCAGCTGAGTTCAATTTAATAATCCAATAATCACTATAATACCAACTTACAACGTGAAGCCCTGTAACATCTCCATCACCCGAATTACTTCTACCGATTGCAACATAGCCTCCATCTAATGCTTGTTTGACTGAATACGCTTTGTCATATCCTGAATTATCACCATAATAATTACTTCCACCTAAACTTTTCTGCCATTGTAAATTTCCAGCATAGTCCAATTTTACAATCCAATAATCACTTCGCCCATGAAAACCTGTTACATCACCATTATTTGAAGATGTGGTTCCGGAAATAATATATCCGCCGTCTGATGTCTGCTGAACGGACGATGCAGATTCACTACTAGTTCCTCCCAAACATTTTTGCCACTGAATATTTCCTGTTTGGTCTGTTTTAACTACCCAATAATCATCTCCACCCCCTCCATGAAATCCTGTGACATCTCCATTATCAGAATCAGTAACTCCAATAATAATAAATCCGCTATCCGCAGTTTGTTGAATCATATCTTTTGATGGCTGTAAGAATGTTGGTCGGTCATAACCCGTACCTCCTAAACACTTCTGCCATTCAATTGATGGTTGCGCAAACAAAACAAGGTTCTGGAACAAAAAGAAAATTGAAATCAAATTTTTATTTTGCATCTTTTTGTAGATTAACTATTAATCAAAGTCAGTTTATTTCAAGTCTTGTATAATAAACTTTTCGGTTCATTTCTTTTATCATTATTGCTGCTTGCATTCATTTTCAAATTAGCACATTGTTTAATAGGAGCGAAATAATTGCGGATAACGTTTTGCGGCTTTGCGTTCGGGCGGGATTTTTACCACTGCACTTGATACGAAGAACCGAACTCAAATATACGCAGAAAGCGTCAAACGAAGCACTAAACCCCGCCTGACGCAAAACCGCTGTTATGCGTTCGTGCTACTGCCCATTCGGAATTCGTCAACCCGAAGTTCGCACAATCGCTAATTAAAAGTTCCTTCATCATTCGTTTATTGTTGTCAGGTGAACAATAATATATAACGAAAATATTTATTTTGTAGGAGCCGCAGGCAAACTGGTATTCCATATATTGCTATATATTTTCCAATCGCCATTTTCCTTTTTCCAAATATTTATGTATTTTCCTTTGTCAATTATATCATTTTCACCATAACATAAATAATATTGGCCTTCATCGATGAGGTAATCTTCATTACCATAAAATGAAGTAGATTTTTCGCTAAATTCTTTTATTCCGTAATTAACCCATTCTGAATTAACCGCTGAAATAGCAACACGTCCAGTCACAACATCGGAATTTGGTGGATACGCTTTTGCATCCTGTGTGAAGATGTGATTCAGATACGCGGTGTCTTTTGTAATATGTGCTTGTGTAAACTTGTTAGTTTTTTCATCAATAATTTTTTTCATTGCTATTGAATCAAATACGACTCCACTATTTTTATTAGTGTCTTTGGTAGCATTGTTATTGTTATTGTTACCGCAACCAATAGTTAACCCGGCACATATGATTGCAAGAAAATAAATTGAACCTTGTTTCATTTTATTTAGTATTTAATTTTTGCCTACTCTATTCGCTTTTCGGCATCCCCGTTTATATTTAGTTTGCCAAGGTTAATTTCTTGCATTAGGTGATTGAATTTGCGGTGTCGCCAAGCATAGCGCATAACGAAGAAGGGATTAGATTCACCACTGTTCGTTTCACCACAACTGTTTGATAGAAACACTACTGTTTGATTACCGAACGAAGCCCTTCTTTTTAAAATTTCTTTTAATCTTTTGTTATTGGCAGTTTTACTGTTCGTCCGAAGTTCACCAGCCAGAAGTCCGCAGAAAACCGTATTAGAAGTAGTGAACTCTTTCATTGTTTAGTTAGTAGCAGTCATGAAATAAATGTCACTAATTTTTCCACCTGCCTAATCGTTTCATTCCTCTTGTAAATAACCAAGAGAAGAATTTTGAGTGTCCGCCTTCCATCATTTTTTGTTTGCAATACTCTTGAAATTCGTTCACATTATTTCCTTGATAAATGAATTCACCTTTGTCATAGCAGTAGGAACAATACATTTTGCTGATACTTCCGTCAGCATTTGTTCCTCCACCTTTTGTGTCTCGTTTTAAAGGCATTCCACAGGATTGGCAATTTTTAAATTCGGTTGTCATACTAATATTTGTTTATGCTAATGTAATTTAAATTATAAGTCATCTTTTGTTCGAGCCACCCGTCCATTTGTGTTATGTTTTAGAATGTTCATTTCTTGCAGTCAGTTTTAAGTTTGCAAGTCGCCTAAAAATTGCCGCTAACGGTTTCGTACTTTGCGTTGGTGGGCATTTAAAATCGTAAACTGTCTGCCAACACCAAAGTTTATTAATTGCTCAAATGTTTCTATTCACACTGTTTGCCCACTAACGCAAAACCCGTGTTAGCAAATCGTTTATTCTTTTACCAATCGAATAACGGCACTTTTGTTACCCGCTTGAATCGAAACAATATAAATACCTATTGGCTCTTTTATACAAAGGTTGAGAATTTGTGATTGAGTCGTTGTTTTTGATTCAATCATCTTTCCAGAAATATCCGTAATTACAATCTTTATGTTTTCATAAGTAGTCACAAGATTTATTGAAAAATCTCCAGATGATGGGTTAGGGTATACTATTAATCCATCTCCAAAACTATTCTCAATAATTCCCACAGTTGTAATCGCTACACAAGAAGATGTGTCTACACAGCCATTTTCAGTTAATTCAACAGCATAATTTCCATTGGTTGTTACCGTGAATGATTGCTGTGTTACCATCAATCCATGTGTATGAGTTGCACACTGTTTTTGTATCTGTTCCGGCAGCAGAATTAAGAATAGTCAGATCAAGAGTTACTAAAGAATCACATCCATTTGCAGCACCACCAACTATATTGAAGGTAGCTGAACTGTTGCTCGCTGTATAAGTATTTCCGTCACTCCATGTGTATGAGTTGCACTCTGTTTTTGTATCTGTCCCGGCAGCAGAATGAAGAATAGTCAGATCAAGAGTTACTAAAGAATCACATCCATTTGCAGCACCACCAACTATATTGAAGGTAGCTGAATTGTTACTCGCTGTATAAGTATTTCCGTCAATCCATGTATAGGAATTACATTCTGTTCTCATATCAGTTCCTGTTGCCATAGATGGATATGAATAATCCATATCGTCATAAAATAAATCGACTGGAAAATTTAATGGATCAATTGAATTATAATCAACCATAAAACTTTTCACACCTACCCAATTTAAAGTAACATAACCATAACCGAATTCATAATCCATAGGATTAAGAGATGCATCATAGATAAGTGATCCACTCTCGTTATAACCTTTCAAATTAAGATGTGTGAAATCAGAAGCAGAACTAGTTAACAACCAAATACCCTGTATATTAATTTTGGCATCTGTACTCAACTTGGAGTGGAAACCATCTGCAGACATTCCATGACCTGTTCCAGTGTGAGGTTGATAGGTTCTTATATTGTCCCAACCCGTGTTATCCCAACTCCAGGGATGTGCATCTTCCGTCCACGATTGAGTACCAAATGGTTCATCAAAATTTAAAACGTTTATGACAGGCACATATGAATAATCCATATCGTCATAAAATAAATCGACTGGAAAATTTAATGGATCAATTGAATTATAATCAACCATAAAACTTTTCACACCTACCCAATTTAAAGTAACATAACCATAAACGAATTGATAATCCATAGGATTAAGAGATACATCATAGATTAAGGTGCCACATTCATTATAACCTTTCAAATTAAGATGTGTGAAATCAGAAGCAGAACTAGTTAACAACCAAATACCTTGTATATTTATATTGGCATCTGTACTCAACTTGGAGTGGTAACCAGCTGCAGACATCCCATGACCTGTTCCAGTGTGAGGTTGATAAGTTCTAATATTGTCCCAACCTGTGTTATCCCAACTCCAGGGATGCCCATCTTCCGTCCACGATTGAGTCCCAAATGGTTCATCAAAATTTAAGGTTTGTCCAAGACTGTAATTGAATGTCAAAACCAATAATAATAGGCATAATAAGTAAATTCTTGTCATAACAGATTGTTTTTAAATTATTATTTTATTTAAATGTTTGTTAACGTTTTGCAGATTTGTGATGGGCGGGCATTCAAACACAAACGTTTATTCGAAGATACAAATTTTCCTAACCATCAGCCGGGGCTGATCTGCGGAGCACGAATCCCTGCCTATTGCAAATGTGCTGTTAGCGGTCATTTTTCTTCTCGTCAATCTCATCTTTAATTCTTTTGTTGATGTCAATTTTTGAACCAATAAAAGCAAATATTGTAGTCCCAAATTCTCTTGAGTACTTGTTTGTTATAGAACCTGCAATCGTTGAGGTTTCAAAAAAAGGCGATGTTTCCTTAAGTTCAGCATCTGTATCATTTGGTTCTTTAATTCTTATTAAGTTCTCATACTTTATAGTTAAGTCAAACCAATCTATATAGTCAGCATTGAATGAAACTGCCTTTACTTTTTGTAGTGTATAATAATTAATTGCTCCTGCCTGTCCGTAGTTGTCGCAAAGAATTAGAGTCTTTTCTTTACTCGGTATTTTTGAATAAATACTATCAACCTTTAACGCCAACTCTTTCCAACCTAACATATCAGCATAATCTTGTGGGAGTTCGTGGTCTTTGCCGTCTTCCCAGCGAAGTAAGCCAAGTTTTTGATACGTCTGTCTATGGTTTATGATATATTCTGGGCTTTTGTTTGGAAAGAATATATTGTACATAGGAATGAAAAACAGAATTGGTATTGCAATAAAAACTGGTTGCAAATATCTTTTCCAACCTTGCTTTATTTTTTCTGCAAGAAATACTGAACCAAAAGCAATGTAAATTGGATAAAGTCCGATTGCGTAATAATCTTTTGCTTTGAAATATATAAAAACAATTAGAGTGAAAATTATTGTCCAAAAAAAGGTCTTGTATTTTTTATAAGGTTTATAAAATACTAGTGCATATAAGGCTGAAATAATAACAAACAAAGAACCTACAAAGAAGAATATTTGCGATTTTAAAAAGTCTAATCTGTTTACATTAACCAACTGCGTATTTGATAATTTCTTTAAATGCAGGATAACGGGAAAACTATTTTCGAACTGCCAAATAAGGTTTGGTAAAATAATTAAGAGCCCAAGTAAAACAGAAAAGTAAAATTCTTTTTTCGCAACTATTTTACGTTGTTCAGTCAATAAAACAGGTAGTAGAAAACCAATTAAAAGGAATACGATATTGTACTTATTTAGAAAACCAAAAGCAAATACAAAAGCCCCAATGAAAAGCCATTTTGTATTTTCGGTTTTGAAATATTTGATTACAATAAAATAAAAAGCCGTCCAACTTAATACATCAAAAGAGTTTGGTTGATATAAAGTATTTAATCTTAAAAGAGCCGAAAATAAAACGCAGGTAGAACCTAAGATTAAAGCAAATAAGTTTCCGTTCAACTCTTCAATTGCTTTCCAAACTATATAAATTGTCAATGCCCCAAATAATGCCGGGAAAAACTTTACCCAAAAAACAGTGTTTCCAAGAAAATGGATTAAATAAGAAACCCAAGATGTGAGTGGTGGTACAGACTGAAAACCCCAAGCTAAATGTTGTCCTTGGTCAAGGTGCAAATATTCGTCTCGCTGTAAGTCATAGTTTGAGCTTATTAAAGAGTATTGCAGAATGAATTTTAGAAGAATAAATCCAAGTAAAATTAAAGTCTTCTTTGTCATACTGTGAGGTCTGCTAAAATTACCGCTAAGGGTTTCGGGCTTTGCGTTGGTGGGCTTTTGAACCCGCAAACTGTCTGCCGGCACCGATGTTTATTAATAGCTCAAATGTTTCTATTCGCACTGGTCGCCCACTTACGCAAAACCCGTGTGTGCGGTTCGGGCTATTTCCTGTTTAATTCCCATCGCCAAATTAATCCATCTTCAGGATCAATTATTTCGGATACTTTGTCAAATCCTAGCCTTTTTAAAATATTTGTCGAAGCATTTTCTGAAGGTAATGTATGGGCAATTATCATTTTCACATTGTCAAACTTAAATGCATTTGATACTAGTCCTTTCGCTATTTCTGTACCAAGTCCTTTTTGCCTATATTCTGAAATTACTTCATAACCAATTTCTACATTTCCTTCTGATGTCGGGCTGCCCTTATAGCCACAGCTGCCAATTAGTTTTTTGTCGTCTTTATGAATTGGAAAATATGTCCACCAACCATTCTCGGATTCATTTTGAAATATCTTTGTCAAAGAATATTCAATGGGTGCTAAGCCAAATTCTGTCCACGGCTCGCTAACTGAAGCGTTTAGATTGTCAGAAAGAAAGTCTGCTCCCTTTATTGCACTTGACAATATTTTTATATTGCCCGAGATAAGTATTAAATTTTTTGTCTCAATCTTCATAAAAATTATGCAACCTGTTTTATTTGACCAGCCTGACCACTGACGATCCGCAGCTTTGCTATGAGCGGAATTGAGGAACAAAATGCTTTATAATAGACGAATATACCAAGTTTGAAGGATGATTCAAACAAGCTACAATGCCCGCTTATCGCGAAACTGCTGTTAGGGGCTGTTATTTACAACCCGAGCCTAAATTTTGAATTACAAATAACTTCTATCCAATTATCGTCCTTAAACATTTGAACACAAGTTACATTCCTGAATATTCTTTTTTCAAATTTATAACGCAACTTATGATTCAACAGATTTTTTACAAATTCATCAACTGCGTTTTGCCTCTCAAGTTTTAAAACATCTTTAGGTTTTCCATAATGATCGTCCCAATCAGAAACTAGCTTTATTCTATTACTATTGTAAATGGTTACAAACCATTCAAAATCCCATCAATAATTTCAATTTCTATTATGAGATTATCTGGATGCGTTATCTCCAATGTTTGAACAGTATCTTCAATTGAATAAGATACAAATGGCAAATTCCCTAAATAGCTAAAGTCATTATATAAATCAGATTTCATTACCTATGATACTTTTCATAATAATTGCCCCTAACAGTTTTAGGCTTGGCAAAGGTGGGGTTTAAAAAGTACCAAAGTTCAAATTTAGTACAAAAGTTAATAGAAAGCACAAATGTTCAGCCTAGTACAAAAGCCCTCCTTTTGCTAAACACATGTTAGGTGCTGACGTTTTCAAGACTAATCAATATTATTTTGTTTTACTGTTTTCATTTGTATTACGTCTACCAAAAAAGCAAATGCCATAGAAAAATAAATATATCCCTTCGGAATTTCAAAGTGAAAACCTTCAGCAAGAAGTGAAACACCAATCATCATTAAAAAACACAACGCTAATATTTTAAAAGATGGATGTTTTCTAATAAATTCGCTTATCGGTTTTGAAGCAAACAGCATTATAATAACTGTCGCAATTACCGCTGTGTACATTACCCAAAGTTCTTGTACCATTCCTACTGCTGTAATAATAGAGTCAATAGAGAAAACTAAATCTAATATAATTACCTCAGAAAGCAATCTATTAAAGCTGTTGTTCTTTGGAGCGCTTGGTTTGTCTTCAATGGCAATTTCAGTTCTATGATAAATTTCTTTTGTGCTTTTATAAATTAAGAAAAGTCCACCCAAAATTAGTATTAAGCCTTTGCCTGAAAAGTCCTTATCAAAAAGGGTAAAGATCGTTTGGTCTAGTTTTAAAATCCAAGCTATAAAAGCTAAAAGCAATAACCTCATTACCATAGCCAACCCTATTCCCCAAAATCGAAGTCTACTTCTTTGGTTATCTGGCAACTTGTCTGCCAAAATAGAAATAAAAATAATATTGTCAATACCAAGAATCACTTCTAGGGCAATTAAGGAAAGTAAGGGAATTATTGCTTCAGTCATATTCGTCTTTTCGATTGATTGTAAGTTTTTGTATCGTTACGCTTGCACCTAACGAAGAAGGGATTAAAGAAGTTTTAAAAAAGAGGGATTAGAAGCACGACTGTTTGTATAACCACAACTGTTTGTTAGATGCACCACTGTATGTATTACGGTCAATGTCCCCTTTTTTGAAATTTCGTTTAATCTTATGTTATGCGAATACCCGACTGTCAATGCGAAGATGTGTCGTTCAATTAAACACTAAATTATTTTTCCACAACAAGTTTTTTCGTAGCAATAAAATCTGCTGACTGAACTTTAACTTGATAAACTCCCGCTGAAAATTTTGAAACATCAATAGTAATTTCGGGATTAGAGTTTGCGGTACCGAGATTTTCACTGTAAACTTTTCTACCACTTACATCATAAATCGCTACACTTTCAATTTTCATCCCGATTAAATCGGGATCATTATCAATTGTGAATTGATTGATGGCAGGATTAGGATAAATTTCTATACCTTCATTATTATTAATAACATTAATATCTGCAATAGTATTATCATAAATATCAACTACAGAAGAAAAACCTGGATTACGCCCTCCCGCAAAAAATACTTTGGTGCCTACAGAGGTAGCACTTAAATAACCTCTTGCTACAGAAAGACTATCGGTTGTCCAGAGACCGGTGCTGTTGTCATAAATATCAACTACAGAAGAATAACCAGTACCATTACTAGTAAACCCTCCCGCAAAAAAAACTTTGCTGCCAACTGTGGCAGCACTTAAAAACCCTCTTGCTACAGAAAGATTCGCAGTTGACCAGAGGCCGGTGCTGTTGTCATAAATATCTACTACAGAAAAAACTGTTTGAGGAACTGTCGCAAATCCTCCGGCAAAAAACCTTGGTGCCAACAGCGGTAGCACTTAAAACAGATCTTGCTTGAGACAGATTCGCAGTTGTCCAAAGACCGGTGCTGTTGTCATAAATATCAACCACAGAAGAATAACTAGAACTACCAATCATACCTCCGGCAAAAAAAACCTTGGTGCCAACAGCGGTAGCACTTAAAGCTGATCTTGCTTGAGATAGATTCGCAGTCGTCCAGAGACCGGTGCTGTTGTCATAAACATCTACTACAGAAGAAAAATTAGCATCACTCCCTCCTGCAAAAAAAACCTTGGTGCCAACAGCGGTAGCACTTAAAGATGATCTTGCTTGAGATAGATTCGCAGTCGTCCAGAGACCGGTGCTGTTGTCATAAATATCTACTACAGAAGAAGGATTACCATCATCCCCTCCCGCAAAAAAAACTTTGCTGCCAACTGTGGCAGCACTTAAATAACCTCTTGCTACAGAAAGATTAGAAGTTGTCCAGAGGCCGGTGCTGTTGTCATAAATATTAACTACAGAAGAAGGAGTAACATTATTATGCAACCCTCCCGCAAAAAAAACTTTGGTGCCAACTGCGGTTGCACTTAGAGAAAATCTTGTTGTTGATAGATTGGCTGTTGTCCATTGTGCATCAGCCATGTTTATACTTATGATGCAGATGAGTGTGTGTAGAAAAATTTTCATTTTGTGTTTTTTTTTAAAAATTTGAATTGAATTTATTTTTGTTTTTAGTTGTTCGTTCAAAGCAACAAAGATAATAATTAGCACTACCGCCCACGGGTTTCGCATAACGATTAAGCCTTACCCACCGCCGGGCTTTTGTGGTTTATTCGAAGATACAAACTTTTGCCAGTGGTATGGCGATGTTAGTAGCTTTATTCCTCCCGTAAGGATTTCTTTGAAGGCCATTGCATTAATGCAATTCTAAGTGCAGCTCTCCTGCGTTGAATAAGTTTTACTGGAAAATAATCATTCTGAACTTCTTTCTTCATGTCAATTCTGTAGAGTCAAAGCAAAAATCTAAAATCGATTGATTTTATCATTTCGTACTCAAATTTTACTTAAATGATTATAGTACTTTTTCAAAAATATAATTGAGTCTCTAATTTGAAGGTTAATGTCTTCTTCATCACAAATTAAAAATGTGAGCTGAGAATTACGAAATGGCTGTTTAAATCGCTTTGAAATATCGCCCTTACGATCTATAGAAACGGGCTTCATTTTCCAGCCGGGTTCGAAATTATCAACCTTAAAATTAGATTTACCAACTATTCGCAACAAACATCCCTTATGCTAGAACTCGAAACTATTTAGAAATACTGCTAACGTTTAGCAGCTACCCGAAGGTGGCGATTTCGGAGACGAAAACTGTCTGCCAGCAATATACTTGATACGAAGCACAAAGCTTGATTTGACCGCTGAACCGCCACTTTTGGGTAGGTGCTGTTATGCGTACGTATTTTGTTACCAAGGTCCATCCTTTGTAATATTTATAAATCGTCCGTTTTCAATCGGTGGCACCACCATAACCTACAAACCACATCCTTTCTGACTGGTCTTTGTAGATTTGAAAAACTACAGGCCCTTTATTTTCTTCTGATTTTTAAATTCTGTAATTTTTTTGCATCATAAGTATATAAATAATGTTGATTTACGACAAACCAAATTTTCCCATCTTTATCTTTGGCAATACTACCTATGCCTTTACCTATTTCGATATTACTATCTGTGATTTTTTTTGTTACACCATCATTTAAAGTATATAATCCTTCTTTTGATGTGATCCATAAAACTTCTGCTTTATCTTCGAATCCTATACTAACAAAATTGGTTTTAATTCTCATCTTTTTCGAAACATTGGTCAATGTATTGTTTGAATACGAAAAAAGCCCTGCATTTGAGGCTATCCATAATTTTCCTTTCCTGTCAAGTAATATCTTATTTATCATTTTGGCGCTCGATATGCCCACTGTCGAATCTTTTATGCCCAACGGGAGCTCGAAGTTTGAAAAGGTTTTTCCATCAAATATACAGGCTCCTTCAATTGTTCCTATCCAAATTTTCCCTTCGGCATCTGAACTTATGCACCATACGGCATTGCTTATTAAACCATCTGACTGGTAATAATTTGTTACTGTTTCGCCCTTGATGCAACTTATCCCGTCAGTGTGCCCAAGCCAGATCGTTCCATCTTTACCCTCGGTAATATCCTTTATGGTTACTCCCTTACCTGATTCACTTTTTATACTGTCAATATGAATCAATGAATGACCTGTAAGTCTCCATGCACCATTTTCAGCTCCAAACCAAATATTGCCTTTACTATCTTGAAACATCATTCTTACAACTTGACTTATCTGCTCTTTTGATTGTCTATATTCTAAAGTTGAATTTTGAGCTGTTTGCCTTATCAGTAATGTGTTTTGTAGTATCATTCTTATTACCTGTCCATTGCAAGAGGATATTAAAATAGACAGTGTTAGGACAATTAACGTTTTTATTCTTGAACTAATATTCTCTCTTTTTCATTTTTCATTCTTATATGACGCATAACGTCCAAGCTTACCGCGGACCTTTTTGTGGTTTATTCGAAGATACAAACTTTCTTTGGCGGTAAGGCGATGTTATGCGCAGTTTATTCGGTATCATTCTTTCACAACCATTCCATCCTGTATCACTCCCGTTTTATTTCTCACTGCGTAAATGTAAATTCCTTTCGCGAGCTGTTCTTATTTAGTGTAATTGAGTTTGTAAAATTTCATTTCCAGGTATTTTTTAGGAAGCAATGTCGAACAGAATAAATTCCACGGGTTTCAAGAGATTATTCACTTCAAGAAGTAATTTATTCTGAAAAGGACTAGGGGTAGACTTTGACCCTTTTTTTTCTATCACAGTTTCTATTCCTTCAGTATGATAGCTTGCAGAATCAAATTCGTAACAACCAATATCAATCCTGTTATAAAATACCCTATTGCTGTCTAGTAAATCTACAAGGGGAAGATTCATTCCGGCAGTATCAGGGTTTCCAGCATTAATACAAGAAGATTGTATATCTAATTGGTAATTATTATTCACAGCATTTCTGAAATTCGGATTAGATGAAATATTTCCAGAGCCCCAGATACTGTCAATGTAATTAACATAATTTATGGAAATTGCCGAGATGCCATTCCTTACATCACAATATTGAAACTTTGGAAACCAGTCTGCACGTCCGATGATTATTTTGATTGTTCTTGCGAGGGAAAAATTGCTGACTATCAAATATCGTATTAATAATATTCATATTGGCTGCTGTGAAATAAGCCGCATTACCATTATAAGAAGCGTAATTCCCTGATATTGTATTATTAACAGAATTTGTATTGGGAGTATAGTCGACATACAGTCCGCCGCCCTCTTCTGCAATGTTTTCAATTATTAAATTATTTATAATGTCAGTCGGACTATAATTAATACAGATTCCACCGCCGTATTGACTCGTATTGTTAGAAATAATAACTGTAATGTTTCATTTGCAATAGCTCCTCCGTAATACCGCTGCGTAATTCACTATCAATATGGTTGCCATATAATATAAGGTGAACAATACGCATTTATTTTTATTCCTCCCAGCAAGGTGACTGGATCCTCCTTCCAATACATTTATTGCTGCTTATTTTATTTTCCAATTATACGCGCGCGTTAGTACCATAGTCGAGTAAATACCAGCCCCTTCATAGGCGATTGCCGGGAAATGGTATTGTTAATTATGAGTGGATCAGAGTTTCTGATGCATATACCTCCACCATAACAACCAAAATTGTCTTTTATTGTGCAGTTCCTGATAGTGGGATTCCCCAGGCACTCAATATGAATAGCTCCATTATCGTAATCATACCCATTCGTATAATAACTTTTACTGATCGTGAATCCGTCCACAATGGGGTAAAAGTGAATCTATGTCCGTTCCGTTACTTCAAGCACTTGGGCGTATTGTCAATATCAACTCCCTGAATTCCGGGCAATAAGATCCTCCACTTAGTATCGTTTCATTGCCAGTGATATTTCTCTGTCCAAGATTCGTTTTCAGATCCATTAAATCCACCGTAGAGTGCAATCTTTTTGTTGATCTCGAATGCTTTATAATTTCTCCACGCAATCACTTCTACCGAGGGTATATAGGTTCCTGCCGCTACCCATATTTGCCCTGAGTCTGTCCTGCTAATTGCAGTATCTAAGTTAACAAAAGCATCTTGCCAAGAAATACCATTATTCGCACCTAAGGCGTTAAAATTTACATAGACCTGTGCATTACTACGGGTTAACACAGCAAGGCCAAAGGCTAAGAGGGAAATTAATCCTTTCATGTCACAAATAATATTTAGATTAAATTCATTTACTAATAGTAAAAATAAACATCGTTGAATTGGTAATACACATAGATCGAAGTCAACAAATTGCACATAACGTCCGGAGTATTGCCGCAGCACCATTTACCAAAGATAAAAATTAAAAGAGAAAAAGTGCTGTGGTAATATGGATCTTATCGTCATGTGCTACGTTCGTCCGGGGCTCGTCAGCCAGAAGTTCGCAGTCAGGTTGTTAGAATGGAGGGAATCTGCTTTCATCGTTTTGTTGTCGGTTGCAAAAGTAAAAGCTAATTATTTTCCACCTACCTAATCGTTTCATTCCTCTTAAATAAATCATTAGAGAAAAGAATTTTGAGTGTCCGCCTTCCAACATTTTTGTTTGCACAATTCTTGAAATTCATTCACATTATTTCCTTTTTAAATGAATTCACCTTTGTCGTAGCAGTAGGAACAATACATTTTGCTAATGCTTCCGTCAACATTTGTTCCTCCACCTTTTTCATCTCGTTTTAAAGGCATTCCACAAGATTGACAATTTTTAAATTCGGTTGTCATACTTTCTTTGTTTAATGGTTGTGTTGTTTTCGTTGTTATAGAGTAATTGCTTTCTTTTTTAAACGTTAAATCCTTTTCCGTCAA
>JADKKE010000028.1 GCA_016720655.1 Bacteroidota bacterium | reverse complement strand
TGAAAATTTCCTGAAATGTCGATTCCTGTTACTCCCTATAAAGATTCATCGCTGAATAAAAAACAGCAGGTTGCCCGTATGTTTAACAGCATTGCATGGAGATATGATTTTCTGAATCATTTTCTATCCTTCGGAATCGATCATTACTGGAGACAACAAGCAATCAATGAATTGAAAAAAAGTCATCCGCAACTTATTCTTGATGTTGCAACCTGAACCGGAGATCTTGCCATACTGCCTTCAATTAAATCCAAGAAATTTTAGTGTTGATATTTCCGCGACATGCTTGAAATTGGTCGGAAAAAAGCTTTGAAGAAAAATCTGCAAAATAAAATCGAATTTGCTTGAAGTAGATTCTGGAAAATATTTTTTCAGCCAATAAATTCGATGCATTGACCGTTGGGTTCGGTGTCCGTAACTTTGAGAACCTGGAAAAAGGCCTCACAGAAATGTTTAGGGTATTGAAACCGGGCGGAACCTTAGTGGTACTTGAATTTTCTCAACCCAAGTCTGCTGTTCTGCGTGGTTTGTATACCTTCTACTCTACCAAAGTAACGCCGTTTCTCGGAAAACTGATTTCAAAAGATAAAGCAGCGTATACGTATTTACATGAATCAGTCTCTGCTTTTCCGTTTGGAAAAGATTTTACCGCTATTCTTGAAAAACAGGATTTCAAAATACGAGTATTCGTCCGCTCACCTTTAGAATTGCTACTGTGGTACCTGCAGAAAAATAATTAATCAATGATTCACAAAATAAAATCAAAAAGCAGAATGATGTGGTATATCTTGCCGGGTCTCCTCATGCTTTTTATTTTTTCTACGAATCATTCACACGCACAACTGAACAATTCTCCCATCAACCTTCCGAAATACGATAATCAAAAGATTCACTTCGGTTTTACCTTGGGATTGAATTCAACAAATTGCAAAGTCACTCTGGTTCCTGATTTTAAGACGATGGACTCCATTTATGTAGTGGAGTCTGAACCGGTGAGCGGACTGAATCTTGGAATTATAAGCAACCTTCGTTTGGGCGAATACTGGGACCTTCGCTTCATTCCTGCCCTTTCCTTTGCACAAAGAAATCTTATTTACCAATTTAAATACCCTGATTCCACAAGTGCCGGGACAACAAAAAGTGTAGAATCCACCTATCTTGAATTTCCTCTCGATTTAAAATTCAAATCCAAGCGTGTAACAAATTACAGAATGTATGTTCTCGCCGGAGCCCGGTATTCCATCGACATGGTTTCACAGGCAAAAGTGAGAGATAAAGACAGGGACATCGTCAAATTAAAGCGCTACGACTTTGGCTATGAAATTGGTCTGGGTTTTGATTTCTATCTCACGTATTTCAAATTCAGTCCTGAAATAAAAATGTTCAATGGACTCAACAATTTGCTCGTGAAAGACAACAGTCGCTATGCCAGTCCGCTCGACAAATTAAATTCAAAAATATTTTTGGTTTCCTTCCTTTTGAATAAATCAATCACGAATATGAATTAAGAGAAATTTAATTCAAAGATCCATGATCAAGCAACTTGAGCTCGTCCTTCTCCCCGAAGAGGCAGCAGACCAAGGCAAACAGTTGCAGCAAGCTTCCTCGCTTCTTACT
Organism: Bacteroidota bacterium; assembly: GCA_016720655.1. Taxonomy (GTDB): domain Bacteria; phylum Bacteroidota; class Bacteroidia; order AKYH767-A; family 2013-40CM-41-45; genus JADKJP01. The sequence continues at coordinate 7,512 of JADKKE010000028.1, read as the reverse complement.
GTTCCGACGTCCCGAATACTACATCTCCGACTCCTAAAACGGTCCATCGACGCCCGATCGCGCCAGGTGAAAATCCGTTTGCTGGTGGAAGTATTTATTGATGAAATTCCAAAACCAGAAAACAAACCCGAAGAACTTTTTCATTTCCGGAAGGATGTAAGTCAGGGTAAACCCGTACACATTATTGGTTTTGGTCCTGCCGGCATGTTCGCTGCTTTACGTCTGATCGAGCTGGGATACAAACCTGTTGTCATCGAACGCGGCAAAGACATCAGAAGCCGTCGCAGAGATCTTGCCACGCTCAATAAAGAAGGCCTGGTGAATCCGGATTCCAATTATTGTTTTGGTGAAGGTGGTGCAGGTACGTACAGCGATGGAAAATTGTACACACGTTCAGGAAAAAGAGGCGATATCAACCGTGTCTTATCCATCCTCGTGATGCATGGTGCAGATCCATCCATTTTAGTAGATGCACATCCGCATATTGGAACAAATAAATTACCACAATTGGTTCAGGCAGTTCGTGAAACAATTCAAAAAGCAGGTGGTGAAATTCATTTTAATACCCGGCTCACAAGATATTTCAATTTGTGAAGATGCAATTCAATCGTTTTCTACAATTTCGGTGGATACAAAGGAAGAGCAAGAATGGAATTGCAAAGCGATGATTCTCGCAACCGGACATTCCGCAAGAGATATCTACGAACTTCTGGATAGAATCAATGTTCATATTGAAGCAAAACCTTTTGCTCTCGGAGTTCGCATCGAACATCCCCAATCGATTATTGATGAAGTACAATATCATTCAGCAAAAAGAAGCGAGTTCCTCCCTCCTGCCAGTTATTCGCTCACCTGTCAGGTGAATGAACGCGGAGTATATTCTTTTTGTATGTGTCCGGGTGGAATTATTGCTCCTGCTGCAACGAATAGCAATGAAATTGTCGTCAACGGCTGGTCTCCATCACGAAGAAACAATCCATTTGCAAACTCCGGAATGGTTGTAAGTGTAGGAGAAAAGGATTTTCTACCTTTCAAAAAAGATGGAGCACTTTCCGCATTGAGATACCAACAAGAAGTGGAACAAAAAGCATTCAAAGCCGGAGGAGGAAAATTAAAAGCTCCGGCACAACGATTGGTAGATTTTACAGAAAAGAAAGTCTCCGGCAACCTTCCTGTTTGTTCCTATGTTCCCGGGATTACTTCCACTTCACTCGATCTGGTACTTCCGCAAGCAATCGCAATTGCACTCAGGGAAGGTTTGAAAGAATTTGGAAAAAAGATGAAACCGTATTTTACAAACGAAGCAGTATTGGTAGCAACAGAATCCCGTACTTCCTCCCCTGTCAGAATTCCCCGCGATAAAGAAACTCTGCAACACCCCCAAATCAAAGGATTATATCCCTGCGCCGAAGGAGCCGGTTATGCCGGAGGAATTGTGTCTGCAGCAATGGATGGAGAACGCTGCGCTGACGCAGTTCAAGGTTTAAAGTTCAAGGTATAAAGTTAGTTCCGGGTTCAGGGTTCAGGGTTTCGTGTTCTGTGTTTAGATAGTCGCGAGCAGAGTTCAGCGTTCAAAGTTCAAGGTTCAATGTTAGTTCAGGGTTTAGGGTTCAGGGTTTCGTGTTCTGTGTTTAGATAGTCGAGAGAATTCATAACTCATAACTCATAACTCATAACTCATAACTCATAACTCATAACTCATAACTCATAACTCAAAACTCATAACTCATAACTCATAACTCATAATTCATAACTCATAACTCATAACTTGTCATGCACTTTCTATATAAGTTTTTTCTTCACTCGGCTTGGTTTGGAAAATCAATGGAGATGTTCCCCGTGATCTGAAAAAATATATCATTGTCGTTGCGCCGCATACATCAAATTGGGATTTTTTAGTTGGACTAGCGGTTCGGAGTATCATGAAATTTCCATCGAATTACCTCGGGAAAAAAGAATTGTTCAATCCACCTTTTGGCTGGCTCTTTCGAAACTGGGTGGCTATCCTGTGGATCGAAAAGGCTCGCACAATCTGGTCGATCAGGTCGCAGAAATATTTAAAAGTGAAGATCAGTTTATTATCGCAATCGCTCCGGAAGGAACGCGAAAGAATGTGACAAAATGGAAAACCGGCTTTTATCATATTGCAGTGAAAGCAGGAATTCCGATTGTGATGGCTGCAATGGACTATTCTTTGAAAACAGTTTTCTTTTCCCCTCCCTTCTACCCTTCCGGCAATATGCCTGAAGATGTACTTTTTATGGAAACATTCTTCAAAGACAAAAAGGTAGAAATCGCGGAGTCACTCCAATTTTAGGGTAGCTAATTTGTCAATTGATTAAATTATTGGATCAAATTCATGTAAATTTGGATTACTTAATTCTCAGGCTTTTTGCGTTGATAGCAACTACCACAGTACTCACTGTCATTAATATTGCACCTGTTGCCGGACTAAGCAAGATCCCCCACTTGTACATTAACCCAGCTGCTAAAGGAATTGCAACAACATTGTAACCGGTTGCCCAGACAATATTCTGAATCATTTTTCTATACGTTGCTTTTCCAAACTTAATTAGGCTAACAATATCCATCGGATTACTATTTACAAGAATAATCCCAGCTGTCTCTGCAGCTATATCACTTCCGCTACCAACGGCAATCCCAATATCAGCCTGGGCTAATGCAGGAGCATCGTTAACTCCATCACCGGTCATGGCAACAAATTCACCTTTGGATTGAAGTTCCTTAATCTTTTCGAGTTTTTGATGCGGTAAAACTTCGGCAAAGAAACCATCCATTTTAAGTTCCTCGCTTACACTCTTTGCAACTCTGGAATTATCTCCTGTAAGCAAAATTGATTTAATTCCAATTTCCTGTAAGGTCCTTATAGCTTCGTATGATTCGATTCTGATTTTATCAGCCAAAGCTATAAAACCTGCTACTTCATCGTTTACCAAAATATATACTACTGTTTCATTATTTTTGCTTTCTGTATCCATATGTAGCTTTCGGAAATTTTCCTTCACATATTTCGGACTTACAATCAATATCTCAATTCCATCTATAATGCCTTCCACACCTTTCCGGTTATAGCCCGAATCCCTGAACTTTCGGCAATGATAAATTCAATTCTTTGCTTTTGAAAGCACACCGGTTGCTATGGGATGTTCTGAATTCTGTTCAATGGCTGCGGCCAACTGAATTAACTTTTCATCGTTGATATTATTCAGATATGATTTATAGCGCACCACAGGAATTTCCCGACAGTCAGAGTTCCTGTCTTATCAAATATAAGAGTGGTTATTTTTCTGGAATTCTCAAAAGCTGTTCTATTCTTAATGAGCAGTCCACTTTTAGCAGAAATAGAAGTTGAGATTGCAACAACCAATGGAACAGCAAGAAGACCCAAAGCATGTGGACAACAGATGACAATCACGGTAACCATTCTCTCCAATGCAAATACGAATGGCTCTTTTAATATGGACCACCAAACGAAAAAAGTTGCAAAACCAGTAACCAATGCTACGATAGTAAGAATACGTGCCGCTTTATCGGCAAGTAACTGCGTTTTGGATTTTGATTTTTGAGCATCGTTAACCAATTTAATTACTCTTGCCAAATATGAGTCTTTTGATGAATGACTAACTTTTACTTTTATCGAACCGTTACCATTAATTGAACCTGCAATTACCTTTCCTCCTTTTTGCTTCTTAACAGGAACTGATTCTCCAGTGAGCATCGATTCGTTGAGATAACTTTCACCATCTGAAATAATTCCATCTGCAGCTACTTTTTCACCTGGCTTAATCAGAATGATATCACCTTCATTGAGCGAATCTGTTAATACTTCATGAATCATCTCACCCATTACCATATGCGCTTCAGATGGCATTAGCTGAACCAGTAATTCTAATTCCCTGGATGCTCCGGCAACAGATTTCATTTCAATCCAGTGGCCCAATAACATGATTAAAATTAGAGTGCATAACTCCCAAAAGAAGTCCATCCCCTGCAAACCAAAAACAATTGCCACACTATAAGCATAAGCTGCAGTAATTGCAACTGCAATCAAAGTCATCATGCCAATTGCATTTTGTTTAATTTCATCAACCAAACCTTTTAAGAATGGCGAACCACCATAAAAGAAAACTATTGTTGAAAGTGCAAAAAGCAAGTATGTCGATCCTGTTAATTCAATATTGAAATGAAACCATTGTTGAATCATAGGAGAAAGCAACATGACGGGAATGGTGATGATTAGCGTGACGTAAAATCTCCGTTTGAAATCATCAATCATCATTTTGTGATGGTCGTGTCCGGCCATTCCCATCGGCATGTTGCCGTGTTGCATCTTTGCATGCTCCTCCTTGGTCATGTCAATTTTGTTGATTACCGATTCGATTTTTATTTCTTTTCTACTAAATCCATACCGCATTTGGGACAATTACCAGTTTATCACTTGAAACTTCTGGATGCATCGAACAGGTGTAGTCATAACCATCTCCTTATTAGAGCTTTTTTTAACTGTTGAAGTTTTTTATCATTACTCATCATAGAACACTTATCCGTCTTTCCACTCATATCCATACATTCCCCTTCTTGCATCATCATTTTTTTTCCGTCTTTCATAATGCATTCCCCATTTGTCATACACTTAGTGCCATTTTTCATAGTCATGTCCTTCTCCATCGGCATCATTTTACCCGATTTCATTTGCATCATCTTACCGTCTTTCATCATGCAGCAATCCATCATCGATCCAGTATCAGTTTTGGTTTGTGCAAAGGAATTACTTGCTGCAAAAAATACTACCAGTATAAGCATAGAAGCTATCATGGGAGAAATCATTTTTTTGTTTTTCATTTTTTTATTATTTTAATTGATTTAAATTTTCTTCAGCTGCGCTGTTGCCCGGTTTTCTTATTGCTTATTACCAGAGCCTTTGGGCCACTGTAATGATATACCACCTTATTTGAATATTAATCATGGTTGTTTCTCTTTCAATTGCGCCTCGCTCAAATGCCGGTATGCATTTTCTACCATCACAATTCCATCATCCACAATAACTCCAATTGCTAATGCAATTCCCGTTAGGGACATAATGTTTGAAGAAAAACCCAGAGCATTTAATAAGATAAATGCTGATGCCACAGAAATGGGAATCTGAATAAGTATAATGATTGCGCTACGCCAATGAAAAAGAAAATCAAAATAATAATTGAAACACTAATAAATACTTCAATTAACGTTGCTTTTACTGAACCGATTGCTTCTTCAATTAATCCACTTCTGTCATAGTCAATATTAAACTTAATGCCTTCAGGCAATCCTTTTTGCACATCTAGCATTTTGGTTTTAACTGAACGAATGACCACATCAGCATTTTCACCATAACGCATCACTACAATGCCTCCAACTTTTTCTCCTTCTCCATTCTCATCAAAAATTCCATAGCGAATATCTCCTCCCATTTGAACAGTTCCTACATCTTTGATTCGAATTGGTACATTGTTGGATGTACTTATTGCTATGTTTTCAATTTCACCAATTGATTTGATGTAACCCAATCCACGCACGATGTATGACTTATCACTCATTTCAAATTTCCTACCACCAACATCATTATTGTTTGACTTCACAGCTTTCAATATATCCATCATTGAGAGACTGTAATAATTCAATTTCACAGGGTCTATAATTCTCTGGTATTGCTTTGAAAACCACCGAATGATGCTACTTCACTAACACCTCGGGAACTGTCTGCAATGCAAACTTGATATACCAATCCTGCAGGCACGTTGTTCTCAAGGTCATAACAACCCTTTGCATCCAGACTATACCAAAAGATATGTCCAACACCTGTTCCATCCGGACCAAGTGTTGGAGAAATTCCCTTCCGGTAAAGCTTCTGTGCAAAATTTAATCGTTCTGCTACTCTTGTTCTTGCCCAATAAATGTCAACATTTTCTTCAAACACGAGATACACGAAACTCATACCAAACATAGATGCACCCCGAATGTTTTTCAATTTGGGAATACCTTGCAGGTTGGCTACAAGCGGATAAGTAACCTGGTCTTCTATCACTTGCGGACTACGACCCATCCATTCCGTAAAAACAATTACCTGGTTTTCGGAAAGGTCAGGGATTGCGTCCACAGGATTGTGTTGCACTTCATATATGCCCCATCCAAACATACCTGCTGCAATAAGCAAGACGATAAAGCGATTACGCAATGAAAAAGAAATGAGTCGTTCGACCATAGTAGTCTAAATTATTATTTCTTCATTTCAGATAAATCCATTCCACACTTAGGGCAACTACCTGATTTATCGGATAAGACTTCCAGATGCATCGAGCATTGATAAAATGTTTCACCACTTTTCAATTTAGTAGTGTCAAGGTCGAAGGTTTGAGATGTACTTGAACCTTGTGTTGTAGTAGAATCTGTTGATTTTTTTGATCACTCGTATTTGATGAACTGCTGCAGGCTGCAAGTGTCAAAGCAAATACAGCCATTGATAAAATAATTGCTTTACGCATTTTGTTTAGTTTTTAGAATATTTGCTTCACTATTTTTTTGTGCTTAAATCTTTGTCACTGGTAAATGAAGCAGAATAGGATTTGCCATCTTTTGTTAATGTACAAATTGCCGAAAACGGTTTTCCTATCTGCGATTTCATTGCTGTGAGTTTTCCGTTCATATTCATCAGGTCAATAGTGCTTTTTGTTTTATCGATATATTGAATTTTAATTTTTCCAGCTACATTTTTCATGTCAAGTGGTTTTGTCTCATCATCTAATAAATAAAATATTAGATTATTGCTGTCTTCAATAATTTCCATGTGGAATGGATCTGCTTCTTCAATAGTTCCTCCATGCGGGCCTTTTCCAAGTTCACCTACATGATGGTCTTCTTCTTGCTCTCCGGCTTCGCTTTTTTCTATATCATTCTCAGTATGTGTCATTATTATTTCTTGGGTAGTTGTGCCGGTACTTTTTTCAGGAAGGCGATACAATTCTAAATATTTACCCATCGGTCCAATTCCTTCCATGTGAACAAGCATTGCCCCATGATGTCCGGCAATGGAAACTGTGACAGCAGAAATGGTAAGAAATAAAGAAACAATAACTTCCACCCATGTTTTTCTTTTTAATATAAATTGCGAAGCAATCTTTCCGATTAAAGCAACAAGTGAAAATAACCAGGTTAAATGAGCCATTTGTTCATGTGTTTCAAATATTTCTTTAGCCTTCCCCGTGAGTTCTCCAGCTTCAGCATGGAATGTATTGGATGAAAGCCAGGCAGTGATAACACCCAAAGCCAGGAGAATAAATGTTACACTGCTAAATTCCTTTTTAAAAATAAAAAAGGAAAGGAACTGAAATAGTGTTGCGATGATAAGTAGTACAATTGGAAAGTGAACAATAAGAGGATGATAGTTAGGAAAAGCATTGACGGCTTCCATTTGCTGATGTTCCGCCATTTCCAATTCCATGAGTGAATCAGCTA
>JADKKE010000027.1 GCA_016720655.1 Bacteroidota bacterium | reverse complement strand
ACCAATAAGCCGTTTAATGCCATCAATAAACCAATCGTATCTTCAGTGTACTTAGAAACGGTACTAAAATACTGTGGTACACTGGCAAACAATTGAAAAAATGCAGTCCCATACAAGGCAACAAGTAAAATAAAGAGGAGATACCTGCCATCACGGTAAGCTGATGTAGAACTATCATTCAAAACAGTATTCTTGTGATGTCCAACATGGCTCCTTTTTCTCGGGAGATAGAAATAGAGCATCAATGCAGCTAAAAAACTGGTGCAAGCATCAATCACGAACAACCATTTGTATCCAAGATACAAAGCGACAAAACCACCGACAGCCGGTCCAACCGAAAACCCCAGATTAACAGCAAGCCGAACGAGCGAAACTGAACGTGTTCTGTTTTCAGCTGAACTGTACTCTGCAATCGCCGTTGAATTGGCGGGGCGAAACATATCACCGGTAAGAGCATAAGCAAATAAAATTGCTGCAATTGCCCATACAGATGTTGCAACAAGCATTAATAATAATATCAATCCACAACTAATGAGTGAAAAAAGCATTATGTGGAAATAATTCATTCTGTCTGTTAGCCATCCGCCCGTGTAACTTCCCATTACGCTTCCGATTCCGTAAAAGCTCATAATAAAACCGGCTTCTCCAATCGTAAAATGAAGCTCCTTGGTCATGTACAAAGAAGTGAAAAGCAACACAATTGACCCACTGCGATTAATGAACATCGCAATGGAAAGAATCCAAATGTTTGTTTGGAGGTTTGAAAAGGCCTGACGGTAAAGTTGAAGCAGTCGGAGCATGTGTACTGGGAATGAGGCAAAGATATTGTTTTCGGGGGTCGGGGGACGAGGGACGGGTTACGGGGGACGGGTGACGGGAATAAAAATAGTAATTTCTCAGAACCAATTTTCAGGGTGGTAAATTGTTATCTTGTGTCAATTGGTCAATCAAACAAAATCCAATCTTCTTCCAAATAAATGTTCATAAAACTCAATTTACTCGTAATCATTTTCTTTGTGTCATTAATCTCTGTTTCAGCTCAGCAGGGTTTTGAAAAATATTTTGGGAATACAGGTGTGAATGACAATGGATTTGGAGTACTGCAAAGCAGGGACGGCGGATATATTATTTGTGGCAGTGCCGATCTTGATGGAGTGCTTATCAAAACTGATTTGAATGGCAATGTTGTTTGGCAGAATACATATCCTTCATGCAATTTTGAGAGCATCCGTGAAACCTCTGATTTAGGTTATATTCTTGCCGGTACGGATTATAACTCTCCATACGCCGGAGTTTATAAAAAAACGGATAGCCTTGGGAATGAACAATGGAATGTCCTTTTAAATTCAGGTGCATTTTCACATTATGGACTTTCCGCATTGCAAATGCCTGATGGGAGTTTTGCCTTACTCGAAAACGACACCTATCCTTTTCAGGAATACATGCGCATATGGAAGATTGATTCTTCGAGCCAGTCAACATTCTGGACTAAAGAAATCAACAAGGTTTCGAATTGTAGTCCGGGATCTTTCATCTCTACTCATGATTCAGCATTGGTGATTGCATGCGGAGATTTTAGTTATCCTTATCCGCATCTTATTTTCACCAAAATCTCCAGTGACAGCTCAACAACCTGGAAAAAGGATTTCGGCTTTCCAACCACAACAAATGCCGGCTTTTCAGGAAATAGTGTTATAGAAACTCGTGATAGTACCTATATGATTGTTGGATACAAAGTAAGCGGCAACCCACAATCGGATTATTCCCTATTACTCATGATGGCAGATGCTAACGGAGATAGTTTGTGGACGAAGAATTATTACCTGAAAAATTCGAATGACTTCCCTTCTATTATTCAAACCCGTGACGGTGGATTTGCACTCATTGCTACAGTCCAATATCCTTCTTCCGGTGGATCTTTTGATTATCGGATTTTATTGATGAAAACCAACAGCGATGGCGACAGTGTATGGTCCAAAGAATTTACCGGATTGGGCATCAATCAGGCACATCAGCTGATTGAAAATAGTGATGGAGGATTTGCAATTGTCGGCACAAGTACAGACCAGCAAAGCAATGAAAATTTTATATACCTGATAAAAACTGATAGTCTGGGTGATTTGATCACCTCGAACAATGGAATTCCTTATGATGAAGAGCAATTTTCAGTTTTCCCGAATCCCGCTAAAGATCATTTCGAAATTGAAATAAAAAACCCAACTATTAGTTCAAATTTGGAAATGCAACTAATAGATGTTACCGGCAGAATTGTTTTAAATAAAGCTCTAAGAAATATTCATACAACTATTCCAGTGAATAATACAATGCCCGGATTATATCATCTGAAAATATCTGATTCCCAACAGACACTTTTTCTTAAAAAAATTGTTTTGCAATAAACATTCCTTACAAGAAAATGTTGATTGCAAAACAAATTAAACTCAGCGACTATTCTTTTAAATAGATATTTCCGTCTTTCCTTTTTCTTGAAATGCAATTGCTTTTGGAAATAAAACATAATTTTCCAGATGAACATGCCTGTGCAAATCCTCTTCAAATAGCTTTAGCTCCTTCAAGCTCACCGCAAATGTAGTGCAGGCTGCATCGGGAATTGTATAATGATTACTCAGCTGCCTGATTTCATCCATGATCTTTCCTGCCATTTCATGTTCTGCTTCCATCATCTGAATGGGCGCATCAACAGAAAAACCCTGTTTCAAAAATTCATTGCTGCCGGCTTGCTTTTCCATATCCAATATAGCGGGGAAAAGTACGGATTCCTCCTTGATCATATGTTGTTCCATCTCCGTTTTCACCTGAAAAAATAAACTTGCAATGCGTTTCATATACGGAAATGCATCACCATGTTTATATGCTACTTTTTCAAGATGCTCTAAGATGACAGGCATACTTTCTTTTACGTATGCATGGTGTTTTTCAACAATAAAATCTACCAGTTGGTGGAAAGAATACGATTCAAAATCAGCTTCAGCAGTTTCTGTTTTTAGAAAAAGCGCTTCGAGTTCATTTGAAATTTTGTCAAGTAACACACTGTCTTTGACCTGATCCGATAATTTCATTTTCCCCTTGCAACAAAAGTCAAGGTCATATTTTTCCATTAATTTAGCGGCTTCCGGTTTGGTTTTAACGATTTCTGCAAGTGTCAGGTTTTCTATCATTTGAATTGGGATTGTAGTAAATTGAGATACAAAGGTGACGCAAGCCTGCAGCGGAACACATGATCGAAATCAAGTCCTGAAATATATAAAAGCATCATCTCCGATTATTGCACAAATCAGACATTTCAAACTACTTATATAAACTTTAATTTATCGCCAAACAGATTCCTTCAGAATATCATTCACATTGTGCTCCATCACAAAATAAAAAAGTGAATGCAGGTCCGAAAATATGATAACTCAAGCTTTTATTCCAATCCCCTTCGTAGAAAAAAACCATTGACTTCGTGAGTCCGCAACCCGGACAAGGAAAGCCGGTGAGCATTTTAAACGGACAAAGGGACTGATCTCCTTCGAGATGCGGATTAAGCAATAGAATAATCGCCGGTATCAGTAAAGCAAGTAATGCCCCACTGATACCGATGATTTTTTTATTAATGGTAAAATTATTCATACAATTTATTGATGTCGCCCTGCACGATCATTGCAGCGACCATCGGAAACAAGAAGCCAAGAATTAACAAGAGCGTACTTTGGTCCTTGCCGGGCTCTCCTATTTTCTCATAAATTTTTGGCATTCCTTCTTTTCCTGCGAGGTAATAGAAGTACAAATTCACCGGAATACAACAGCCTGCAAAAATTGCAATTGGCTGAGAGATGACTTCTTTCTCTGCAACAGCGTTGATAACCTGAGCAGTTTTGATGTTCCAGTAAATCAGGTACAAACCACAGGTAACGAGACCGAGGAGTAATACAACAATTGGTTCATTTTTGAATTGGGGTATTGTAGTTGGCATAAAAAATAATTTAAAAAATTCCTACTCGTCAGGCTTTTCGGCAACGCCCCGTTTGATTGGTCTCTGGACTCCACAATTCAGAAGAAAATCAATTGTACAAAAGATGAATTTTTTTCGAGCAAATCATAAACGCAAACTGAACCAGGCAATTCATTTCATGTAAATGATGCAACTAAGATATTAAATAAAGGGAAATAAGCAATTCTGCTAAATTCTTTGAATTTGGCAGAAATTATAGAAAAAAAACAAAGAAAAGAATTGCAGTTCTTTAAAAAAAATCCTGCACCTGAATGATAGAGTTTGGGGAGTTGCAGAATGAAATCAAACTCTTCTAATCGCAATGCACAAAACGACTCGAAGAAATGATCTCATCCTGCTTTCCAATAAACTGAATAAAATAAATTCCTGATGGCAAGTCACGCAAACTGACCTGGCCTGAATTTACACTAATTTGCTGTTCTTTTCCAATTGAATTGTACACACGTACCTTCAGGTTACTTAAAGACAAAGGAATGTTTAGATAATCTCTTGCAGGATTCGGAACAATGGAAAATGAATTACTTTCCGGAATTCGTGGAACCCCATTGATCATAGAATCACAAATTATTACCGGGAGTGGCGGGGTACAGTACGAATAGTAAGGAGTTGGATTTGAGTACAAGACCTGAGATTTAACCCGGAAGCATGTGAGATCATAACTATTATCGGAAAGTATATTGTAGGTTGAATATGCCAATCCGAAACTACTCCCGATTCCTTCGGTCCAGGATTCCCATGGAATTCCATTGGTATCAGCCAGCAATAATCTACGATGATAAATCGATCCAATCTGCATTGAATCGATGCCAACAACGACATGCACAAAGGTGTCTGTGAGATTACTAAGAACCTGAGTACGGATGGTATCACCTATAGCTCCGGCATTAAAATCATAAATGAGACGTTCGATTGTATCGTTACACAAATAATCGGAGAAGAAATATACTCGTTTGTTTACTTCCCTCATACCGCCCAGAAAATTCGTATACACGGAATCAAATGCTGTTCCCGGTGCATGATGAGTCGTAAGAAAAAGTTTGGTGTAAACTCTTGAATTAAATGTGGTATCAGAACCATTCAGGCTGATGCTATATTCATCATGCCAGCCGCCAGGATAAAAATACCAACATCTCACTGAACTCCATGTTGCATTTTGAGTTGGCATGGGCTGGTAAAGTTGACCGGATGCCCATGAATGAATAAAAATAACAAGTGACAATGCGAGGAATATTGTAGTGTTTTTTTTCATTGCGGTTTCATATTTATTTTCCGGCAGGCAAATTCAATTTCAGGAACATTTGTTCCATTCAAAGGAATTTAATTTTCCCGGATACAATCCCGAAATTAATCAATGAAAAAAAAACCGGACCATCCATTCCGGACTTTAACACAAACGCTAAGTGAAAATGATTGTGTGATGACGAAACCCTTAACAAACATTTGAAAAAAAAGGTATTTGTTCATCTGGAATGATATTTTAATCCAGGATTCAATCCTTGTTTAAATAAAAAACCTCCTTTCAGAAAGCAAAAAATATTTACTTTCTGAAAGGAGCTTGAAATTCTCTTGATTATTTACACTTCAATGCACATTCAATTTTCCAGAGTTGCCTCCACCGAAATCTTTGAATTCAGCGTTTTGCTGATGGGGCAATTCAATTCAGCATTCTTTACACTTGCATCGAATACATCTTTGGAAATCCCCGGAACTTTTGCAAGGAGAACAATATGGGATTCAATAATACTTCCGTTTTCAAGATTTACATGCGCGGTTGCATTTAATGTATCCGGAGTAAATCCGGCTTCACCAAGAATAAAGCTCAATTTCATTGCGAAGCAACCGGCATGTGCCGCGGCGACCAATTCCTCCGGATTTGTTCCTACACCTTGTTCGAATCTCGAACTGTATGAATATTGAGTCTTGTTGAGTGTTGTGCTTTGAGTTGTAAGGTGTCCTTTACCTTCTTTTCCTGAACCGTTCCATACGGCAGTTGCTTGTCTTTTCATGGTTTTTTGTAAATTTTCTGCTTTTAAAAATATAAGTTCAATTTTTTTTCGATTTTATAATTATTTGTGCAAAGATAGTGAAATCTCATAGACAAATAATTTTGTCTTTCAGTCTTTTCAGTCAAAAAACAGTCCAATCGGTAATTTTTAAAATTTCGTATTCTTGTTTAAACATTTGGATTATATTTGATTGGATACTAACCATTTTATAAAATTTTCCCTAATCAACGAATATGAAAATCATCTTCAAATTTCTTTTTAAGTTACACTACTTTCAAATTTTATTTCTTCTTTTTCTTCCAGGTACAAAGTGCATTGCTAATCATTACAACGGCTCTGATCTTACATACAAGCATCTGGGCAATGGGCTCTATGAAATAAAATACATGTGGTATACAAACTGCACAAGTTTTATCCCGGCCATGCAAATAGATCTTTTACTAAATTCCGTCAGTTGCGATACTTCATTAATCTACACTTTAAACAGATTTCCAAATGCCTCTGAAAATTTTTCTTACACCTATCCTGCGATTATGTTCCCATGCACTAGTATAGAAACAGGTTTTGGGGAAGCCTGGAGTTTTTATGATACAATTCAAATTCCAGCTGCTTGCAATGACTGGATTTTTTCGGTTGCTGATTGCTGCAGGAGTGATGAAATTTCGACTCTGGTTGATCCCGGCCAGGAAGGATTTTATAATCATGCCTTTTTAAATAACTCTATCTCCGAAAATAGTTCTGTCAGTTTCAAAATCGCTCCGGCAATGTTTCTTACCATTGGCCAAGTAACCATTACAATCCCGGAGCATTCGATGAGGATTGTGATTCACTTGTTTATCAATTTGTCACCCCTTATGGTGCATGGTGGGATAGCGTGGAATATCAGCCCGGCTATTCAAAAGAACAGTTCATCCAATCCAGCCCTCCTGTGACATTGGACGTGAACAGCGGTGAAATGAGTTATACCCCAATTCAACATGACATTGGACTTGTTGCTTATTCCGTTCGGGAATTCAGGAATGGAATATTCATTGGCGAAGCAATGCGGGAGTGCGTGGTCTATTGCATCAATTCCAGTGATTCGTTTCCACTACTAAGTGGTATTGACCAAACTGCAAGTTACAACGACACATTCTGTGTGGGCAGAAACTCCTGTTTTTCTATTTTAGCTCAGATGCTGATCCATCGGATTCAGTCAGCATCTCCTGGGACAATGGCATTCCGGATGGAACTTTTAGCAGTACTTCAACTATGAGACCACAGGCTCAATTCTGCTGGTCACCTGATCCAAGTGATACAACATGTTCTCACCATTTTACTGTATTGGTAAAAGATAATATTTGCCCGTCCAGTATGTACCAGGTTTACAGTTATGCAATCAATGTTCAGGTTTGTATCGGAACAGATGAAATACAGAACCCGAACGGTCTCAGTCTCTTTCCAAACCCTGCAAGTCAACATTGCCAGGTTGAGGTAAAAGACAACAAACAATTCATCTCGTCAATTAAAATATTTGATCTTCAGGGCCGCTTGATTCAAGAAATCGCGCAGGAACATTTGAAATCGAATCAATGTTCAATTCCACTTTCTGCATTATCGGCAGGATGCTACCTTCTTAAATGTATATGCAATAAAGAGGTTTATACTTCGCAATTTTTGAAAGAATAGCCGTTTATTCCTGCAGCTCTCGTAGCACTATATTTTGTTTCATATCAGCCTGTTGTTTGCAGGATTTTTTTGTAATTTTCCAGTTCATGAAAATCGGCACTTACACATTTAATTGTGGCTCCTCTACTTGCAAATACGCATTGTTTGGAATTGCCTTTGGTTTCTGTTTTCCGCTGATTGCTTTAACTTTCGACACGCTCATTCATCTTCATCTTCCTTTGAATCTGGAATCCATACGATTCGTTCACCGGGAAAATCCTCTGCATTATATTATTGACTCTGCTCCACTTTTCCTCGGAATTGCATTTGGTGTTGCCGGATATTATCAATTCCGGGCTGAATCTTTGAACCGATCACTCCAACGACAAGCAACGGTACTGGAATATGCCAATCAAAAATTAAGGAAAACTCTCGACGATTTTCACAATGCTCAAAGCTTATTGGTGAAGTCTGAAAAACTTGCTTCGCTCGGACAACTAACCGCAGGTATCGCGCATGAGTTGAGAAATCCATTGAATTTTATCAATAACTTTTCAGAATCAAGCAATGAATTGCTGGATGAATTGCTGAGTACGAGTACTGAAGAAGAAAGAACAGAAATCATAGAAATACTAAGAGGAAATTTTTCGAAAATCCACCTCCACGGTACACGTGCAAATACAATACTTCAGAGCATGATGCTTCATGCACGTTCTGAGAAAGCCGAGAAACGATGGTCTGATATCAATGAAATCAGCCGGGATGCTGCAGATATTGCCTTTCACGGGATGAGCTCTTCAATGATCGGATTTTCTTGCGATTTCCAGAAAGAAATGAACCGTGGAATTCCTAAGATCTACGTCATTTATGAGGATATCAGCAGAGTTGTTTTGAATTTGCTCACCAATGCGTTCTATGCTGTTAATGAACGCAGGAAATTTGAAGGCGATGGATACAAAGCAAGAGTTCTCCTTTCTTCGAGCCTGAATGGAGCGTCAGATAAATTTCAAAAGGGATCTGTTCAAATAACAGTTTGGGATAATGGAACCGGGATTCCTCCTCACATCAAGGAACACATTTTCAATCCTTTTTTTACAACCAAACCAAGTGGTGAAGGAACAGGACTTGGACTGAGTATCAGTCATGATATCATCCTCGTGCATGGCGGAACGATGACCGTAGAATCCGTCGAAAATGAATTTACAGAATTCCGGATTACTCTTCCGGTGATCAGTAATTCAGACTCAGAATTCGCAGTGGAGGCCGATGTCGAGAATGGATAATTTTCTATACAAGTCCCTCGACAAAATACATATCAATTTCACCTTTATTTTTCGCCTTGATCTTACCCCTGTGAAAACATTTGAATTTTTCTTTAATCAATTCATGTGTTTCTCCCGAGATATTTACTTTCCCCGTTTCCCCGCTGCTTTCCATTCGTGATGCTGTATTCACCGTGTCGCCCCAGATATCATATGCAAATTTCTTGCTCCCAACAACTCCTGCTACTACAGGGCCGGTATGAATCCCTAATCGCAATTCAAAATAGGGTTGATTTTTCTGGATCCGCTCTCTTTTATTTCGTTCAATAAATTCCTGCATTTCCAATCCGGCTCTGACTACATCTTCCGGGTGACTTGTATTGCTCACCGGCAATCCGCCTGCGCACATGTAGGCATCACCAATCGTCTTTATCTTTTCAATATTGTGTCGTGTGACAATCTCATCAAAGGCACTATAACAATAATTGATTTCCTGGACAAGGTCTTCGGCCGACAAGAGTTCACTCGCCTGCGTAAAATTTTTAAAATCCGTAAACAATACCGAGACAGATTCGAAACTTTTTGTTTTTGCAGTTCCGGTTGCTTTGAGCTCCTCCGCAGTTTCTTCCGGAAGAATGTTTAACAACAACTCATCGCTTCGTTTTTTCTCTTTCGAGATCCGGTTGCGCTGACGGAAAAATATACCGGCAAATATCAGTACGACAGCAAAGCCGCCAATAAAACTATTGCGGACAAGTCTTTGTCGGCTCAGCTCTTTCTCTTTCAATTCCTGATCCTTGGTGAGCAAATTGATTTGTCCCTGCTTCTTTTCGATATCAAAAGTAAACTGAAGTGTTCCCAACTTTTTTCTTGAATCCTCATTAAACAAAGTATCCTTTATAGCAACGAGTAAATTCAGGTATTTGTTTGCATTTCCAAAATCCTTTTGTTGGGTATAGGCTTTAGACAATCCGGTGTACACATCCCGTAAACTGTAGTTCGAACCAATTTCATTTGAAATGACTTCAGCCTCGTGCAAGGAAGATATCGCCGGCGACAAATCTCCTTTCGCAAGATAAGAGTTCGCCAGGCCGATCAGAGAAATGGCGATGTCACTTTTGGCTTCGAGGCTACGCGATTTCATGTAAGCCCGGCGTTGAATCACAATTGCCTTTTCGTAATCCTTCTGAGCCATATAAACCTGGCCAATATCATTGAGAGTGTAAGGTTCATTTTCCGTTCCCTCCACTGATTTTAAAGATATTTCATAATAATAAAGCGCGGAATCAAGTTTTCCATCGGCATAATATATTTCTCCAATGTTGACTGTAATCGCACCGATTGAATTGTCATCTTTAATCGCCTCACTGAGAGTATAAGCCCGAAGAAGATAACTCAAAGCCTCCTTATAGGTGGTGGTTTTCAGGGCATAGACTGCGCCTACATTTCCCATACAGGTTACCATGCGAAGCGTATCGTTGATTTCCTCCGCAATCTTCAGGGATTTCAGAAATAATTCAAGTGCTTTCACATCATCTCCTTTATTGAAGAAGATGTTTCCCATGTTGCTCAGAATATTTGCCGAGCCTTTCTTGTCACCAATAGAATCATAAACAGCGAGTGAATATTCATAGTTCTGCAATGCTTTCACATAATCCCCTTGGGTAAATTGTCCTCTTGCAATGGTTTTATAGGATAAAGCATAGCCATTACTATGCCTCAGCTTTTTGGAAAGCACATTTGCCTGTTCTGCATAGTCAATTGTTAACTGTACATTGGTCGACAGATATTTTGTTGCCAATTCAAGAAGCGCATTTACGGTATTCGTATCATTTTTGCCATTGTTAACGATCGCTTTGAGGCTATCAATTTCATTTCCCTGTGCTGTGGAATTCAAGGAGAATGCAATGCAAAGTAAACAGGTAAGGACAAAAATTTTATTCATCGTGCTTCAGATTTTTTCAAATTCAATCTGAATCAAAGTAACAATTTTTTATTTGAACCGAAAAGCAGGGATTTTCTATCCTGAAATACTTATTCAGCAAGCCATTGCTATTACGAACCACGAAAGAGCAGATTTAGTTTTATTTCAATTTTGCAATGCTCTGTGTATTCAAATGCATTACTTTCATCTGAATTCATATGCAAAACGATGCTCAGCAATTGGCCGGCCGGAAGCAGAAAAGTCAACTCTCAAAACCAACAGGCCATTTGAATTGTATGAATAGACTGATCTGCTCTGAAATTCCGAACGATTTTCATGTTGCTCTTCGGTCATTTGTCCTGCAGAATCGTATTTGTAAATCACTTTGGCGTTCACAAGACTATCCGGATACAACTGTATTGCTTCCACCAACAGACCTGCTTTGTTATAGGAATAGTTCCAGGTATACCTAAACTCACCCTTTGGACCAATCTCTGTATCCGATATCTTCCTCTTGTTTTCATACACAAAAACATTTTTTGCCTTGAAACCATCCGGCCAATACCAGGAACGTTCTGCCAGCTGCCCGGAAGAAGCATAAACAGAAACATTGCGGTACTTGTATGTTCCATCCGGGAGGTAAAAAAAGAACTCCTTGCGCCTATCTGTATCGTCATATGTAATTTTCACCCGATAAAGCAAACTCCCATCAGCATTGCGGGCAATAGTAGAATCGAGATTGCCGGTGTTCGTGTAGGCATGTACAATTGAACAATCAAGAATACTATCCGGAATGAACTTTAGTTCCGTCATTAACTTTCCGTCTGTATCAAAAGTGCGTTCGTGAACCAGCATTTCCTTTTGCTTAATCCCACCAAATATGGAAGCACTGTATTCTGTTGCCTTCTCAATTTTATTTCTACTGATTAATTCTCGCTCTGCTTTTTCTTCTCCGGGCTCCTTGCTGCCCATAGCACATGCATAGAACTGGAAAAGAAAAAGAAAAAATAGCCATCCCCGGAAAAAAATAATTCTTTTCATGCAGAAACTATTCATTTTGGTAGTGTTGATCAAATACATCTAATCTCAGGATCAATGGTTCTTCAGAGTGAATTCAGGTGATCGAATAGTTGTTGCTGACTCACCCACACATAATCACCTTTAATGCTAAACAAACCCGTATCTACAGGAGTGCTGAGGTCAACAGAACTCGCTTCCAGTTTCATCATCAACTTATTAACGGTGTGCGTATATTCCAAAAACAGATAATTCAATTCTTTAAAAGGAGAATTACCATAAGAAAAACGAACACCTTCGTCATAATAAATTTCAGTACTCGTTCCTTTTAACAGATCTTTTGCAATGGCTTTCTTACACTCCACACCGGCGACGACCTTAGAACCATCGATCAGTTTAATTTCAAGAGGAGAGGATGTTTCATTGGCTTTAATTTCATCTGCACTGAGTTTGCATCCATAATTCTGGCGAAGCCTATCGATGAGAAGAGAAACATAGGATTTTTTTTCATGATCAAGCAGATTTACGAGCTGAATCATTCCCATTCCTCCACTTGCAATAAATACTGCTTTTTCCCCTTTGAAAACCAGGACGATTTCCTTCGGAAAAAATGCAGCTTTGAAGCCATACTCCAGACTGTCAGGATAAGATACTTTGTAAACTATCGTTCCTTCGCCAAAGGACGCCTTCTTACCGGAATTCGATCCACAGCCCAAAGCGCAAATCATAAGAACGGATACAAAGACTCCTAAAATGAATTGTCTTTTCATGGTTTGAAAGGTACTTGATTCTGAAATAAAAAAGCAGCATCCCGGAAAATTTTGCCGGGATGCTGCTTACCTGTACAATTGATCAGAGATAAACCTCAGTTCAGAACAGGATGAACACTGTTCTTAATACTCGGTGTTCGTTGCACCTTTCATTTGCACGTGTAAGTTTACAGTCACATCTCCGGCACCAATGTGAGATGAACTGATATAATAATCTGCTTTCGGATTGAATTTAAATTGTCCTTCGAAAATAAATGCCCAGTTGTAATTTGCGCCTGAGATCCATTTTGTTTTGCCTTCATAAACGAAGTACATATCAACTGGTTTTTCGATCATAGCATTAAATGGACCGGTGAAACCAAGAGTTGTGTCAGCAGGATAGATTCCACCTGTTGGGTGTTTGTAGAATGATTTCAAAATACCATGAGCAAGGTAACCATCACCATATTTTTCAACAGATGTACTGCGGAAAGTAGCTGTGTCAGTTTCAGGAACCGCAGTAAACTCATCAAGTGTATCAACACACAGTGTTTTACGAACGCAACCACCTGCAAGTGCATCACGTACCGGTTCAAATGTATTCACTGAAGAAAGCAATACATAACCATCAATTTTAATTGCGGAAGGGTCTGCTTCGTTGAATACGAATTCAGTAACTTCAAATACATTGAATCCACCTGGTAAGATTGCACCACCTTCATGGTCAGGGAATGCGAAATCAAGTTTGCTGTGAATTTCCCAGGAAACTTTGCGGTATGACTGGTTTGCAGTAATTGTATCCAAGGCAATTTTCAATGTTCCTACAGCAGCCTGATTCACCAACTCAATGTTCTGAGTAATGTTTGAAGAACCCATGGTAATTGCATAACCAGGATCAGTGATAAAATTCACTCCATTAACATATCTGTAATTTGTATTTTCTGTATTGTATTTAGCTGTCAGGAAATAAGATCCTGGAGTAAACACGGCAATGAATAACTTCCATTTGCATCAGCAAATGTAGTAGCAACAGGACTGCCTGAAACGGAAGATCCTACATAAAGGTTAATAACAGCACCTTTTGCCTGAGCAGCAGTACCGGTATAATCAGGATAGGTAACCAGACCTGAAATCGCTTTCCCTTTCAGGGTATCGTGTACGGTTACAGTTACTGTTTGAGTTTCTGTTTCCTTTTGCAATACGTTAGGGAAAACATCAATGCCACCATCATTGTGATTGACATGATTCTGTATACGTTCATCTTTTTCATAACACTATTTTTTTATGTTTAAAAATTACTAAGGGATAATTGTATACAAATGTTCATTTTTTATGCCCTTACCAGACATGACTCAAGTCAGGTATTCACTTGATCTGTATCACCTATTGCTGCTATATTGTTTTATTGGAGCTGCATTTTCGCAGAAGGCATAATTCACTGCGATTTCGCAGGAGAAAATGAAAAAAGATGTTTCGATTTTTCCAAATCAGTATTTTAAAAAACTAAAAAGGAACAAAATGTTAAAACTCACAATTGCATTATAAAGCAACCGAAAAATGCCTCGAATAACCCGTTAAAAAAAGGACATCGATAATTAAGGCCGACTATAAATGCAAAGTGAGAGACTTACAGGTCTCTCACTTCATTCTTTAATCGTATTAAGAAGCATTTGTATTCAAAAACTTTAATGATGCTTCAAACCAGGGATCAAGAATCGTATCCCATCATTAGTGTCCGGGCAATGGAATAAGCCCGAAAGATTGATTAGGAAATACCAGTACTAGACTGAAGTTTTGATTTGTTAGTGCCTGGGCGTACGCTTTTGCCACCAACGATAGCTTTTGCTTCAGTTTTAGAGAGTTTCTTTCCAGAAACTGGTCTTGTAGGGTTTTTTGAAGTTTTCATTTTTTTTTGTTTTAAAGGGTTGTGTTAACACTATTTAGAATATAAAATTTCGAATTAAAGGGCGAGCAAAACTCGCCCGGGAATCGTTTAAGAAATGCCAGTATTAGACTGGAGTTTCGATTTGTTGATTCTTCCTTTGATACTTTTACCACCAACGATCGCTTTGGATTCGTTTTTAGAAAGTTTCTTTCCGGAAACTGGTTTTGTACTTTTTGAAGTTTTCATTTTATTTGGTATTGGATGGTTGTGCTTACTCTGTTGAACCCTGGTTTTTGTGGGAGAGGATTTTCAGCTTACTCCTCTATTAAATATTTTGAGTGATTCGATTCGTGTTTTTTGAATTTGTGTTCGTTCTATTCTTTCTTCTGTTTTTGTAATCTTTTTCTGAATGATGACTCTAAGATACTATCAAGGCAGGGGCATTACCATCCAAACTGTACCACTGGCGGGAATTCTGGATAAGTGGTAGAAATATACAGTTTTTTGGACGTTTTCTGGATATGTGGTTTCAATTTCCTGGATTTCACAATACATCCCCTGATTCCAATTGTAGCATTTTTCTGGAATACTGCGAATTTTTCAAAAATTGGAAGACTTTTTACAAATTCAGGGCTGATTCCCGCCAAAAAAAAATCAAAATACCTTGATAAATGGCTTAAAGCCGATGGCCCATTAGCAAACAATTCAACTATAGATATAGTAAGGCTCGAATCTGACAGTGTATAAACAAAGGATATTACGGTTCAGAGACAATCGCTGCAGTAGATTGAACTGCTGTTGTAATATGATTTCATGTAAAATTTATTGGAGCGACACCACACACTTCGCATCATAGGGCCTGCCCGTGTTCCGCCCCATCGCACAAGCAACGCTTGCTACACCCGGGGCTAGATTAATAACAGGGAAAATCGAAAAGAAAGGTTTGGGTCAATTCCTGATTGATAGTTTGTATGAAGAAAAAAAATCAATCCAGCTTCAACACCGCAAGGAATGCCTGCTGCGGAATCTCAACATTACCAACCTGACGCATCCGCTTCTTTCCTTCCTTCTGTTTTTCCAGAAGTTTACGTTTACGTGAAATATCACCGCCATAACATTTTGCTGTTACGTCTTTACGCAAAGCTTTTACTGTTTCACGGGCAATAATTTTGGAACCAATACTGGCCTGGATAATAATTTCAAACTGCTGGCGTGTGATAAGTTCTTTTAGCTTTTCACACATCTTTTTTCCGAAATCAAAAGAGTGGATACGGTGAACCAAAGCTGATAATGCATCGACCGGTTCTCCATTGAGGCGGATATCAAGTTTAACTAGATCACTCTCCTGAACTCCGATCGGATGGTAATCAAAAGATGCATATCCCTTGGAGATCGATTTGAGTTTATCATAAAAATCAAAAACGATTTCCGCCAGAGGCATATTGAATTGCAACTCGACACGATCCGTGGTAAGATAATGCTGGTTGACAATACTTCCGCGCTTCCCTATGCACAGAGTCATAATCGCACCAATGTATTCTGCTTTGGTGATAATCTGAGCTTTGATATAGGGCTCCTCAATCTTGAGGAGATAATTCGGATCAGGCATTTCACTCGGATTGTGAATCGTGGTGATTTCGCCATTGGTAAGATATGCAGTATAACTAACGTTGGGAACAGTAGTAATCACAGTCATATCAAACTCACGCTCCAATCTTTCCTGTATGATTTCCATGTGCAACATTCCAAGAAATCCGCAGCGGAAACCAAAACCAAGAGCCGCAGAACTTTCCGGCTGAAACACAAGAGACGCATCGTTGAGCTGCAGTTTCTCCATGGAATTACGGAGCTCTTCGTATTCATCAGTATCCACGGGATAAATCCCGGCAAAGACCATGGGCTTCACATCTTCAAAACCTTTGATCGCCTCAAGACATGGATTGACCAAATGTGTAATGGTATCTCCAACTTTTACTTCTCTTGCTTCTTTGATACCCGAAATGATATATCCTACATCCCCGGCCTGAACCACTGTGCGTGCTTCCTTTTCAAGTTTGAGAATACCGATTTCATCGGCAACATAATCATTACCAGTAGCCACAAATTTCACTCTGTCACCTTTCCGAATTTCTCCATCGAATACACGGAAATAAGCGATGATTCCACGGAATGAATTAAATACAGAATCAAAAATCAGTGCCTTCAATGGTGCTTCCGGATTTCCTTTCGGTGCCGGAATGCGTGTAACTATCGCCTCAAGGATATCTTCAATACCCAAACCGGTCTTCGCGCTCGCAGGAATAATGGCATCGCGTTCACAACCTACCAGATCTACAATCTGATCTTTCACCAGTTCAGGCTCTGCGCTTGGAAGATCAATTTTATTCAAAATCGGAACGATCGTGAGATCATGCTCCATCGCGAGGTAAAGATTCGAGATCGTTTGCGCCTGAATTCCCTGCGCAGCATCCACAATCAGGAGAGCTCCTTCACATGCAGCAATGGAACGGGAAACTTCATACGAAAAATCAACGTGACCGGGAGTGTCGATTAAGTTCAGAATATAATCCTCACCCTTAAAAGAGTATTTCATCTGGATCGCATGGCTCTTGATGGTGATACCGCGCTCGCGCTCCAGGTCCATATCGTCCAAAACCTGATCCTGTGCCTGACGGGAAGTGATGGTTTTGGTAAATTCAAGCAGACGATCCGCGAGAGTACTCTTCCCGTGATCAATATGGGCAATGATGCAGAAATTTCTAATGTTCTTCACTTCAGTCGAATAAGTAACAGGCTGATTATAATATATTTATCGAAAAAAAATAGCTGGAAGACAAAGATTAATGCACTTTTACTTCAGTTTTTTCCGCAAATTTTCAGCCGCGAAGGTACGCTTTTTTCGGGCAGGAAATGTCTAAATCGCTGATCTGTTTGACAATAAATCAATAGGCAGAAGACTGAATTTGAAAATATTATCCGAATGCATTTGCAAATTTGAAACCATCAATCAGAGCTTGTGCAAATGAAATTTCAGTGGTCACAGGTTTAAAACCTAAACCGTTTGATGTAAAAATATCATGAATCCAAAGACCTGCTCACGTATATTTGCGAGATTCCCATCGCCTGAACAACATCTTTAATTGAAGAAAATCCTACATCTTTTGATTATCCGTCACAGGCTGCTGTTGTGTGTGTTTATTTTGCTTTCTAATAATTCAGCAAAAGCAAGTCATGCGGCGGCGGCTGATATCACGTATGTCTGTTTACCGGGCAATCAGGTAAAAGTAAGAGTGGATCTCTACTCCGACTGCGCAGCCACGGGACAACAAGTGTATACGACACTCGATATTCAATACGAAAGCACCACCTGCACTGCAAGCGGAGTTTCGACTATTCCATTGCTAAGTGGCGGGGGAATTGAAGTCCCTACCGGTGATTACCCACCGTGCGGGGCAACTACATGTACTGGTGGTTCAGCATATGGCATTCGCAAATATGTTTACGAAGGCACTTTCACACTTCCTCAAGCTTGCTCCGACTGGAGCCTGCATTGTGAACTCATTAACAGAAATGCTATCATCACCACAGTAAACTCAGCAGATCTTTACTCCATTTACCTGGAAGCTTTTCTTGATAATTTGAATTATCCTTCCAACACATCACCTGTATCTGGAAATGGACCTGTTGCCCTGACATGTGTTAATCAAACAGTGAATTACGATGGACAAATTGTCGACATTGATTCCGACTCCCTTGTCTATTCATTGGTTCCGGCTCAAGGCTCACTCGGCTCCGGGAATCCGGTAGTCGATCTCCTCTATTCCGGAAGTTTAAGTGCAACGAATCCTCTTTCTACAACATCAGGAACTGCATTGACGGCTCCTGACGGAATCCTGAACTTCATTCCTGATCAGCTTCAGGTTGGTGTCGTGGTGATTCGTATCGATGAATACCGGAATGGAATTTTAATTGGTTCCGTGATGCGGGACATGCAAATCAATGTACAGGCTTTGTGTAACATTATTCCGGAAATGAACCTTTCCACAATAACACCTGTGTTGTGCAATGATTCACTTTTGGATATTTATCTTCCTCAACAAATTCAATGTGCTTCTCTTTCTCTTGACGGTTCCGAATTCCGTATGCTGGGACCAAATTCCACACCACTGCCAATAATTGCGGCAACAGCTCTCGGCTGTACAAGCGGTTTTACTGATCACATCCGGGTAGCTCTTAACAACCGATTGGTACAAAATGGAACTTATGCTTTGTGGACAAAGAGAGGAAACGATCTTGATGTCTTGCTAAATCGTTGTGGAGACGACATGGCCGAAAACGATACACTCCGGGTTTCGATCAGTGATTGTTTTATTGGCACTACAGATTTATTGAATGTAAGCGTCAATTCAACTAACGATGCCATGGAAATAACCTGGTCTGTGCCCATCGGGCTCACAAGCGGTAACTTTGTGAAATATGAATTGTTCAGAAGCGATTTACCTGCTGGTCCATACCTTTCTCTGGCAACAATTAATGTCCTTAACGATACGATCTACACTGACATGACAGCAAGCGTAGAAACACAGCCATACAATTATGGTGTAAAAACTACATTGAATACAGGATATGAAACACCATTGTCGGATTCAATACAAAGCATCTTTCTGCAATGCACAGAGAATGCTGATTCTATTTCCATAGATCTGAGCTGGACAAACTATTGGGGCTGGAACAACCCAACTTACGAGGTGGTTCAAATCGACAGTCTGGGAAATGCTTTCGTCGTATCCGGATCCGCAACAACAGGAACAACTTATCGTTACGAAAAACCGACTCAAAATGGCTTGTATCATGTTCGCATCCGCAGTTCGAACAATGGAAGTCCGGAACTTGTTTCCTTGTCTAACTGGTGTGAATTCCGTGTATTAAATACAGAAGTTATCGTACCCAATGTATTCACACCAAATGATGACAAACGAAACGATATATTTGTCGTCAAGAATCTTGAACAATACCCAAACAGCAGTCTGACCGTTTTCGACCGCTGGGGAAAAGAAGTCTATAAAAACACGAACTACCTGAACGACTGGAATGGCGAAAACCTGAAGGATGGAACTTATTTTTACATCCTGAAAGTTGCCGATGCAAAAGACACGGAACACCATGGCACTTTGTCCATTTTCAGAAAATAATATTCTCTATCTCACTGTATGAAAGTTATCGAACACCTGAATAAGGCAAAAGGCAAGACATTATTTTCCGTTGAAATTTTACCTCCGCTGAAAGGCAAGAGTATCCAAAGTATATATGATATCCTGGATCCGATTATGAATTTCAAACCGAGTTTTGTCGATGTCACCTATCACCGCGAGGAATATGTTTACAAGAAACACAGCAATGGTCTTCTTGAAAAAATTTCCATGCGAAAACGTCCGGGCACAGTAGGGCATTTGTGCAGCGATCATCAATCATACAAAGTGGACAATATGCCTCATTATTTTAGAGTAGGTGGATTCTCGAGAGAAGAAACCGAGAATGCATTGATTGACCTTAGCTTTCTCGGCATCGACAATGTTTTGTTATTGCGTGGAGATGCGATAAAATCGGAATCCGTCTTCGAGCCGGATCCGTTTGGACACAAGTTTGCTTTGGATCTTGTGATGCAGGTGGTGAATATGAACCATGGAATTTACCTCGATGAAGAACTGAAAGATGTTGCATCCTCAAATTTCTGTATTGGTGTTGCAGGCTATCCGGAGAAACATTTTGAAGCACCGAACTCGCCTTATCTTTGAAATATCTCCGGCAAAATAGACGCCGGCGCGGGTATACCGTTACGCAAATGTTTTGATAATTCAAAATACTTTGGAGTTCACGTGATAAAAGGCGGGGAGCCCGGATCAATGTTCTTCACTGGTTCCCGGACTGAAACCGATTACCACCAAA
>JADKKE010000026.1 GCA_016720655.1 Bacteroidota bacterium | reverse complement strand
CTTCTTCTGTTAAATTAGCTGTATCGATGTGTAAACTTTGAAGATATTTTTCAAGTTCTTCTTTGCCTACACTTGTTACTTGAGGTGCAATATGCTGTAAGATCTTTATTAATTGTGTTGGTGACTTGAAGGAAAACTTGTTTAAGTCTTCTTCATTTGTATACTGCTGAGTTTTTGTAAACTGTATAGAATAAAGTTCAGGGTACTCATGAAATACTTGCTTCAGCAATTGATAAAGTTCGGCTTCAACTACGTCGTACTTTTCTTTGTTAAGTCTAGTATTTTCGTTAAGTCTATCTACATCAATTAACACGCCGTAGTATTCCATTTTGGCAAGGCAAACAGTATAATGATTTTCAATTTCTGCTAATCGGTGCATACGAAATCTACTTAATCCTATCTGTTGCTTTTCCCAAATGCTAGGTAGTACCATAGTGTCCATACCAGCATAAATTAACTGCGAATCTGTGAAGACGTATTTATTATCCTCACCAAGCTGCATATTAATAAAGCTAGTCTGCTCACCTTTTTCTAAATCTAAATTAAAATACTGTTTACACACAGCAGCTAGACCGCTTGGTTTGTCAAAGCCTTTGAATAAAATTATATGAATTTGCTGGGTATCATACACATTCTCTAAAACAATGTCATAATTCATTAACATCGTTAAATCAAACTTAATATTGTGCCCAATAAACACTAAACCTTTTTCATTAGCTTCAACAATAAGCTGTCTATCCAGTTCATCAGGTGTACAGATATACGCTACTTCACCATCACTAAAGCTTATAAGTAATACCTTTTCCTTACGGAAATCTAAGCCAGTAGTTTCGGTATCTATTGCACATATCTGTACACTTCTGAACCACAGTTCAAACTCTTCTTTAGTTGCTAGGCACAGGCGGGTAGTCGTCTCCGACTGTAACGGTAATTCGGCTCGTTGTTGCTGAAACTTTTCTAATTTCCACATGCGCGGGTAATGGTGGTGGTGTAGAAGTGGGGGCAGTTTCAACGGGAATACGCTCAATAGGCACGATAGTTATTTCAGCATCATTGTCAATACGGATTGGCTCAATGATTACAGGAATATCTTCGGTTACAAATGTAATGTCGGTATCCATATCAATGTCTACAAAATCAGGAGCCTGAACAGATGGTAAAGCTAAAGGCTGAATTTCGCAAGCTCTTTCAAATTGAACAGGGTGATGCAGTTCTGCATATGATACTTGAGATATCAACAGATTTTTGCAAACACCGTCTCCAAATTCAGCTGTAAGACTGCGTAACAACGGAGTGCCATAAACTTTTAGCTCAGCTGCAAGTGTTGCACTAATTTGATCATGCATTCCAGGACTCATTTTAAATTGATTCCACATAAAGGCTGCGTATAAGGCATCTGAAATAAGCATGTCTTGTGCACGGAAGTAGGCAGTTAGCTCAGATCGGAATCCAAGTTTAACTTTACCGTTTTCTTCCATTTGTATACTGTTCGGCTGCCATAGACTTCTTGACCAATTTCGTTTGTTTCTACTGTAGCAAGTTCTACACAGTAATAAGTATCAAGTTGAGGGCATACCGTGAATTTAGCTGGTCCTACTTTGTACGCAATGTGTACTGTGCACATTGGATAACGTTTTTTGAAATCTCTTTCAATCATCGCATGGATTTCTTGTTTAAAGATTCTTACCATGACTTCGGTAATTGCGTTAGTCGTGTTTCCATACAATATTGCATTTACAACATTTGGAGCAGCGATACACGGAGTATTTGTTAACTCGATTTTGCTGATATCGATAACTCTGGCAAGTTCAGTATTGTTGCCAATACCAAATTTGATTTGCATGTCTCTTTAAAACAACACCAGTTTGTATACCGTTAACATAGTACACTTCGTTGATAGGGTCACCTTGTACACGCTGTACATTGACATGTACGCAAAGTCCTAGAAACTCAGCTGTGTTCAACATTTTCTTTTGGATGTTCATAAATTTACTTTTTCAGTGATGAATAATGAAATTATTTGTTAGTAAATGGAGAATGAAATTTGAAGGCTACGTTGTAATACCAGTTAACTTTTGTTTTACTGGCTACTGCAATAGTGTCTTCAAGTTTCATGTCGAAGATAGTTACCTCTTTAATCGGATTGCCTGAACTGTCGTAAGTTGCAAATCCGTTAGCTTCAATAAGTTTGTCAAGCTGATCGTTGGTATAGTACCCTGCTCCTCTAACCAGCTTTAAGTCTGTGTTATATAGCAAGATAACAAAACACGCCACGAGTGTTGTCAATGTGGAAGTTTTCATTGTAGGTAGTTAAATACGAAACAAGATTAAGAATTACTTGCTTCAATAAGCTGAATGATTTTGTACTGTTTGATAAGTGCCATTACAGCATCGCGATAACTCGATCTGTAGCATACCCAGCATGTTTGATTCTTGTTGCCACAATCCTTTATCTACAAGATTAGTAGTGTTTGGATTGTATTTAAAACACCTTGCTTTTTTGTAGTTAGGTTGTTTAAAAAGTACAGCATGGCGGCAAAAAAGAGAGGACTTTCAAATTTACAAATATCATTCGGTGGCGTACATAATGTGCTTTTTTTCTGGATATTTGGCTTTTATCCATGCAGTGGTGGCTTTTATGCCAAAATGATTTTTTGATTTTTTTGTAAGTTTGCTTTCTCCAAATCTGCTTTCAAAACAAGCTTGTGCTACAGTTATAGCTAGTGGAATTACTTGATGCCCCATAGCTAATGCAATGCTGTCTGCTACTTTAGCATTTTCGATAGCATACTTGACATACTCTTCTCTTGAAGCAAACACTGTTTTTTCACGCTCAGCCAGCTGTTTCAGTTTAATCTCCTTTATTTCAGTAGGAGTAACTTTTCCAATTTCAGCAAAGCAGAACTCCACTTCTGGTGAAGTAGCAGCAAAGCAGGTCGACATGGCTACTACGAAAAAAGCTCCTTTCATTAAATTTGCAATTTGTGCTAGCTGTTTGGCTAGCTTTTGTTTTAATACATTGTGCATAAAATAGTTTTAGTGATAGAAATAGCAGGTAGATTTACTACCTGCTATTTCCAAAAGTATCTAAAACTCAGAGTGGTAGCAACTACTGATCTGTTTTCCAGTAGCGAATCTCATATCCTGGCGTAAGTACTTTGTACATTCCAGGATTAAATTCTCTTAATCTTTTCACATCTACCTTAAGTTTTCGTGAAATACTGTAGAAAGTATCACCTTTTTCTACAACATAGATGTGTAAAGTGGCTTGCGCGGCTTGCTTTTCTGCACTTTAGGCTTTTCAGCCCTTTTTGGAGTCAGGTTTTGTAATTTTGTAGGTGATGGATTTTACAGAAGATGCGGCAATAGGAATAGAAAACATCGTCCTTAACATGCTTAATAGGTGGTTGCTTGATAGATGGCGTATCCCACTATTACATCGCCCAATCGTTACACAAGGTATCTATAATTACAGATTCTATGTCAACACAAAAGCTGTGTTCTTTGTTACGTAAATCTCCCCTCTTTGGTGATGTTAGCAATAGTTGTAGAATCTACTGCAATTGCTTCGGATGTAGGGATTTCTTGCTGTTGATTACAGCTCGCTGTCAGCAGGAGTGCTAGAGCTATGAGGAGCCCTTTGAATTTGATTTTGTTCATCAAAGTTTTGTTTGATTTGTGCTGTTGAATGTAACAGCGAGGTTAAAAGTGTTCGTGCAGGGATAACGGGCAAAACTTTGTATTGTTTGTCGCCCATTGTTACGTTTTTGTATCTTTCGTCGTTAAGATTAAGCGTCAAGATACCCGATTCATCAACAGGTACATAGATTTCTGCAAGTTGGTTAAATACTTTAAACATTGCATACAATGAACCTAATGCAGCTGATTTATCAGCTGGAATTAAGTTAGGTGTATCAATGATTATTTGTGCAAGTGTATCTACATAACTACCAATCCATCGTCGTCCGCCTCTCTCTTGTTGTATCGCCTGTGCCATTAGTTTTGTTTCTTTTTTCGTGTTAATATTACTTTATCGTGCTTGGGTGGTACTCTTCGGTACCATGTGAATCGAGCTGATCGTGTATGGATCAACTTTTAAATTGAAATTAGCTACAACATCTATCATCCAGTTTGATGCAGAAGTTAAGCCTGCAATAACAACTTCGTTAATCATTTCTCCTATTGGATTGCCGTTCTCGTCCTTGATAGGATTCAGTGTAGCATCCAAGATTGCTATATGGTACGATATATAGCGTTTCCCCTGGCTTCGTGCTGAGTTTACATTCAGCCTATAATCCTGCTCGTCAGCTAGACTGCTTAATTTGTCAGCGCCAATACCAAAGATATTTGCAGGGTGTAGGTTGTCCGCCAATCATTGTGCGTAAGAAATCCGTTACAAGATACCCTAGTTCCACTTTTGTACCTTCTACTTTTTGTGCAGGTAGTTCGTACGTCTGTTCACCACCACTAGCGTTGTACACTTTTACTTTGTGCTTAGTTTTGGTTAGGAAATTGCTAAGCGATTTTCCGCTGTTTAAATTGCCTAATCCGCCTACTTTGGTGTTTAAACCTGAAAGACCTGTCAACTTGTTGCTTGGAATTAAATTCATTTTTTTGTTCTTGGTTTTTTTGTTTTTGTTTAGATTTCTTTTGTCTCAGTCTCGAAATTGGGTAACTCAGTTGTCTCAGTGCTTTTGACAATACGTTCTTCAGATATGTTAAACGGATTTGCTAAGTCAAATCTTACAGAACAGATATAGTCTACTGTGGGTTCCACTGGAGTATAGTTTGTCCAAGCATCTTCGTTTTCATCGATGAACTCACTTTCCTCAAAAACTATTCCAGTCGCACAACTCAAAGCAGTTACATTGTTTGTAATAGATGCTGGCAAAGTCCGATTTCTGTACCTTAAGAACATCATCAATCTTTGTACTAATAATGCAGACGCTAACTCTCCTGGAAGGGAGCAATTAGGCTGTTTGCACGCAGGGGTGGTGTCTTCTCTGCTGATTTCAAGTGCGCTGCTGGCAAATGATTCGCAGAACTTTCTTAAATATATTTTGTCTGGCATCACGGTAATCTTACCAGATGCTTCATTACCGTTGTCGTCACGGTAGATTTTAGAGAAATTAGCTGCACACAGTATGTCAGGTGTAGCATGGCGAAGTACGTTGTTGTAAATATTGCGCATACCTCTTGGACTATCGATAGCTAAAATTACGATAGACCCGTCTACTAAATACTGTTGTGCAGCCAAAGGGAATTCTTCATGGTCTTCACCTAATGCGCATTGATATGCAATTATCGCATTTCCAACATTATCACCATAAAGATGGCGCACAGTAGATTTTAATCCATCTACTTTTGCAATGCCAAGCATACAGCCATTCAGTTGATTTGCAATGTTGTGAGATTCGATTGTATCAAAGTCAATGATAACAATCTGCTCAGGTGGTACACCAGCAGCAAGTAAGGATAGGACTACTTTTCCTCCTACATTACCTACTCCTACTACCACAACCCTTTGGTTTTCTTTTGTTTCAACGACGAATACGCCACTAGCGCTATCGTCAATTGTCGGTCTTGTTGGTCTCAATTTTGTGTTTTTTTTGTTTTGGTTTACTTTGTTTTTTGTTTAGTAATATAAATCATAGTCTACGAAAGAAATATTCCGTTTCGTATTGCGTTGTCTTGTCCAACGATCAACATTGGCTGATTTATTGGCTTTTTTCCGCCATTACCTCCATCAATGCAGAGGGTTTGGATTTGTTGCATAAGAAACTGGATTAACTCTTCTGTAGACATGCTACTGCGTGGCGGAGTGTTTGTTAGCTGGTAGTACATAGTTTTCAGTGTAGTTTTGTCGGCATATTCTAGTAGTACTGGAGGAAATCCAGTATCACTACTTTGTACAATTGTAGTACATGTAGTTTGAAAATCAGTATAGATTTGCTGTTCTACACGAGCTACAATAAGCTGATTTCCAAATCCTTCTGCAATTACCTTTTTCACTTCCTCTGCTGTTAGAGGCTCATTTTTACCTAAGTACGTAACTCCAGTTTCCTCATCTACTTGCGCATTTTCTGCTAGATAATACACATCTTGATTGAAATTTTGTATTTTCGGCTGATTGTACAGAAAACAGAAATTGTTGCTAATGCGGTTTCCTCTGAAGTCTTTAACTACATCGTAATAATGGTCTCTCAACTCAGATTCGTCGTTGTACAGCTCTTCAATGTTGAAGTTTTGTAGTGTAGGAATGTTCATTATCAAACTAAAGTGCTTGCGCTTGCCGTAGTCACTAAAGTGCAGAAATGACGGTGTGTCAGTACTTGGATTTTGCGTGTAGTAATCTTCCATTTTACGACTAAAAGCACCACTTGCAAATGAACTCATATGCACGTGGTGATGAAAGATGCTGTTCACTGGTTCATACTTGGTTTCATCAAGTAAATACTGCCACTCTGGACGAGTACTTACAAATTCAATACATTTTCCCCAAGCTTTTTCGTGTTCACCAGCGGGGGTTGTTGTAGCTGCACCACTTACAATCTGTTTGCATAGTGGAATACAAGGTACTACTGCTTCGTTTGTATTCTTGTCTAACCAAGCTACGAATAAACCACCTGTTTCTTTACCAAATGCTGGATTCTCAGCATACGCACTTCCACGCTCAGCTGACATACGAATTAGCAAATACAGCATCATAGATGCCTCTGCTGAGAATACTAAAGTTGGGGCATTGCTATGCCCGTTGCTCACAAATGTTGTACTCATTTTGTTTTTTTCCTTTTTGTTTTTTTTTGTTTCTGTTTTTGTTTTTTTTTTGTTGCTACAAGTACATAGTGCACGAATATTTTCTAAATGCTTTTGGCATTAGAATTACTTCGCAGTTCCAACCTGTTTCACGTGTAACTATACCACACAACATTTGTGCTACACTTAGATATTGTTGATATCTAAGTTGTCCTCTATACTCTACAGCCTGTTGAGGTGATCCATCCTTACATACGATGTACACATTTTCCATATACACAAATGGTTGATGTGTAGTGTAGATTGTTGCATCAACTAGAGCGTAACGTTCTTTTTTTTCTTTTTCTTTCTTCTCTTCCTTTTCTTGCTTGCCCATTGTACTATTTTGGAATAATTATACTTTTGTTGTAGTCAGATATAGCGAATTTAGAAATAAATTCCTTTGCTGTTTTTGTTGCTATCGAATCAGCCTCACAAATCAATTCAAAGCTGTCTTTAATACGATCTTGGTCGTTAATAAAGTCATGATGAATATTTTGTCCTGCCGAACTACGTATGATGTCTACATATTTTTGGGAAATTGGTAGTAATGCTAGTGCAGAACTTCCGTAGCCATCTCTTGCGTTCGCGTATTGTGGTAAAGTCCTGAACATATTCAAGAATTTATAGTCTGTAATGCAGTGATTTTGTGATACATTATATAAATCATGCATTATTTGAGTCTGTGGTTCTACACATGAGTTTATGCCGTAAGACTTTATTGTTATTTTACCAGCATTGTAGTCTACTCCCACTACATTTCCTGAAGATTGATGTGGAATAGATTTGTCAAAACCTACTCTTCCATCATAACGTACAAATTTAAAATACTGCTTGTATTCTTCAAGTACAGCAATTGACCAACGTTGTCGTAGTTCTTTTGTTGTCAGAATATCTTTTACCAGGATTACTACAGGCGGCAATAGACGGTATTTAGTGAGTATTTGATATCGTGAATTACTCTTTCCGTGTACAGGGTATCCTACATAGTTCTGTAACTCTACCACATTCCACCCAGTAATTCCCCAGAAATTTCCGTCGTGTACACCAGAAGCAGCAAATGAATTATTAGCTAAATATATCTGCATATTCTTAGCATTTTCTACAACTATTTCTGCTAATTTTTCTTTGTGATACATTCTGGCTCTGTTATCATTCAGCTGTTCTATATGTTGCTGCTCAATTCTTTTCATAGACGCTATTTCTTGTAATGCAACTAGTTGCATACGTTCAGCGTCTTTTTTAAGCTGCTGTATCTCTAAATACTTGTTCCACAATTTTAGTACTTCTTTATTATCAAACTCTGAGTCTGTAATTTCTGCATTAATTTTGTTAAATGCAGCTGTAGCGTTATTTGAAGTACTTAGTGGCACTACTCGTAAATTAGGTCTATCAATTGATGTTGCACTAGGCAGCACAGTGTAGCCTACCACTACTTCTAGTTCATACGCACTGTAAATGTCGTACACTTTTTGTTGGAATTCATGTAAATCTGGATCTTCACTTGGTTTGAAAAGTGAGAAGACATGTCTTACCAATTCTACAACTTTTTGTACGTAAAGTTTAAACTCAGCTAAATCGTAAGGTGGATTACTGTCCATTTCGTAAATAGCAGTTATCAATTCCTCACTTGGGATTACGCTGGACTGTAAAGTATAGTTTACAATATGCCGTTGACGTTCGTCACATTCAGCTAAATCTATATTCTTTACTTTACTGTTTTTAAACTGCACTAACTGCATACCTTCATAAGAAGGACTTATAGCAATGCATGTTGCATCAGAGAATAATGCGCTTGGAATTAAACCTACATCAGATCTTTGAACTAGTTCAATTAGTTCTTCAGCAGTGTAGTCTAATTCTGTTGGTGCGTTTTCTTTTATTAATTCGTCTACTGTTTCACTTGTTTCACTTGTTTGTGTCATTGTGCTTTTTCTTTTTGTTTTTTACTTTTATTTTTCGTTTACGTAGGTTTTTTTTTACACAATAAAGATTAGCATGAAGTTATCTATATTCCTTTCTAAGAGTTCAGATACTCTATCTAAGCTTTCTTTTTTCTTGTACATATTAGATAACAAATCTAGCGTTCTATTTAAAGATGTAGATATTGGAATTATCTCACATCCAAATTCGCTGATTAGTTGTTTTGTTACCTGACATGCTGCTGTTGAATCTACAAATTGAAATGTGCGAGTTAGAGTTACTGTTGACAAAGCTTCTTTAAATAAAGCTTTATTATTAGTACTATTTACTCCAAATATTTCAAATTGTTGATTAATTTTCCGAATATCTAGGTGAGACACAACTCCATCATCGTACTCAAGTCGCACACCTGCTTTGTCAAATATCACTATTTTTGATGTCATGGTGCACGAGTTAAAATTAAATACGCTAGCCTCATTTCAGTAGAATTAACAAATTTATCTATTAGATTTGTAACTCCGTTACCATCTGGTATAGTGTAGGGTTGTGGTTGATTATTTATTGTTAAAGTAGCATCAGATAAGGTGTTTACACCTAGCTTAAAGAATGCTTCATAAAAGAGCATTTTTACAGTTCTGAGATTCAAGTCTATAACATACGGGTATTCGTATCTAGCTTTTTCTGCCTTATCAATAATGCAGAGATCATTAACTGTAAACGAACCCATCAGCAGACTTTCCATCAAAGTTGCGGTGTAATTATCTACGCTGTGTTTTTGGAACATGGCTCTACTATTATCGTTATACACAATTTTTCTGCTAAGTGCAACAAACTGTATATTAGGCAGTTTCAAATATGTGTCAGACAAGTAAAGCTGTAGATGTTCTATCATAAACGAATCTAAGCCCATTAACAGTAAACGGTGTATTGCTTCCCAATCAACCTCATCTCTACCATATCTAACGCTATTGCTTAGCACTTTTTCTGGTGCTATGCAGATATATGCTGTCATGCTTTGTAGTTGAGGGTAATATACACTCCGTCCATTATCAGTTTAGTTAAGGCACTTTTGAACCTTGAATCTGTTAACTCTGTGGTGTATAAATGTGAAAAGAAGAATACATTTCGCTGCTCTGGGTATAATAAGTGTGTGATACCTTGAATCAACTTTCGTCGTAAATCACGACTTATTTGACTAGTGTGTATAGCGATGTCGTATTTACAGGGTCTTAACTCTTTTTCTTTTTCCCTGTTGTATTGGCTTGGATTGTAGGTTATTTCATTATTTGTAATTATTCTGCCACTCCCTTTATTTGCAATTATAACATACCATTTTATCAATGAGCATATTTCCTGTCTAGGTCCAGGCTCAAGGAAACAGAAGTTTTCAAATTGCAAAGTGTGTTTATCCGCATGTTGGGAGGGTATGGTGTCATTAAAACCTATTATTACTCTCATGATATGTTAGTCTGATGTGAAATAAACACGTAGGAAGTAATAGTCTTCCATAATGATGCGTTGTAAAAATATTCTTAGCTCGTTTTCGTCTTTAAACTCTTTTATACCTGTAGTGCTTGTGATAAGTAGACCATGCTTACGTATAATAGTACGCAAACAATGCTTTATTTTAAGCAGATCTTGTTTTGCAAAATCACTTAGTGCAACAGGACGAGTTTCAAGCGTATTAGCTAAAAACTGATGTGTAGTGTAGTAAGTCTTTCTTAACTCGAGTGCGTGTTGGTAGTATCTAGGAAGACGGCCTTGTGCAGTATTTATTCTTTGCATACAAAAATGTATATCTGGAACTTCTATCATATACCCAAAGCTCTCGTTGTTGATTAAATCGATGATCATGAGCATGTTATAAGTATTAGATAGCTTTCTAAGTCTATAATTTTGTACAGAATATTTTCTAAGTCATCGTTAGTTAGTTTTGACATATCCTTTATTGATCTGGATACCACAAATGAAGGGTCTTTCTCGTACATGTCTTTTGAACTATAAATGCGTTTTAGGGCAAATTTAAGTTGTATTTTTCCTTTTTTGCCTATATATGCAATTTTTAATCCTTTCGATGTCATTGCGTCAGGTGTGTTTTCTATACATCTGCCATAAAAACGTATCAATAATCGTAGTATATTGTATTGCTTTGGCAATGCATTTATTTCTACGAATGTTACATCTTTATACGTAGCTACATAATAATCCATACCTCCGTCCATATAAACGTCTATTTTTACGGTCATGGTTCCTCCAAGTATGTTTTTAGTATGCGTGGTGACTTTAAAAGCTGATTAAAGATGATGTCTTGTATAGCTTCATCTGTATCTACTTGTGCCAGCATATGACTTATAAATCCAGACGGTTCATTTACAAGTAAGTAACTTAACCAACTTTCTATTTTACTTACCTCACTTGGTAGCATATCTGAAATAAGCACTAAGCATGGATAACGCTCTCTTTCAGAATAAATTTCATTCATTATTACTCGCTCCTTAACATACTTCTTTAATGTGGTATACAGCAATGAAGTTGTATGCCGCATTGTATTTTGTGAAGTAAGTAATAAGCAGAAATGAAATTTTAGTACCACCCTGTAAAGTGGGGTTATTCGTCTAGGTAGGTGAATGTCGTAGGTTTCTATTATTAACTTCATTATTTTACTTTTTTGAATGTTAACAATGTGAAATTCACGTACTTGATTTTCTTTACCTTTGCTTGTGTAAAGATGTTAGCAAGCACATCATTCAGGTACGAACTATCTGAACCACCTACAATCAAGTTACGTCTACCTGCGTACATTAAGCTTACTTTATTTGTATAAAATACTGTAGCTAAATGTCCAGCTAATGCCTGCGCTTCGTATGAGAAATTAGGTATTCTCTCTTTTATGAAGCGTTTACGAAAGCTTAACAGCCTTGCATATACAGGTGAACAGAAGTACACATCATTCACATATATTTTTAGCACCACTTTGCTATTCATGCCTGTCAATGTAACTAGCAGTACCATAGTAAATAAAGTAAATTAATTGTAATGAAATAAAGTAGACTATCATAAGAATGTATTCCAAACCATAATGATAGTCTACTTTTGGTATTTGTAGATATAGATGTACATCCACTGCTGTGAGTAGATGTATAAGAACAATCCACGCAGCTCTGCTCATTACAGTTTCATGTAATTACTAACTAGAAACTTGAATTGTGCCCAGCTAGTAGAATTAAAAGTAATTGCTTTAGGATCAAGGTACAACTTGTCTATATTCAAATTATGATTCAGTAATAGTTGTGCGCATAGCTTGGCTGCAAGGATGTCTCTATCACTTGTTACAATACCCTTGTGTTGTGCAAGTGCGACTGTTAGACAGTTACTGTTAGCCCATTGGCTTCCGCTGGTGCTTTGGTCTTTAGGTAATATTGATAGGATTGTATCAATACTAACTAATCTCGTCATTTTGGGCTTGTTTGGTGCCTTCTCGACTGTTTTTACAGCCTTGGTAGATACAGGCGCAGCAGGAACGGTAGTTTTAGACGCAGTAATTGGTTTAGGTGCAATTTTAGGTGTTGGCTCAACTGTTGAAGCAGTTACTAAGTAATCATATGCTCTTGGAGAAAGCTCCAGAGAAGGCTTCTCAGTAGGTACTGCAGACATAGAAGGCTGTACAGTCATAGGCTTAACTACTGCAGTGCTGTCTACTTTTACAGTGTTAAATTTAACTTTGGACGAGAAGTAGTTAAATCCTACAAAGAGGATTATAAGTACTACAAGTGCTCCCACTGCTTTCCAAGGATTACTGTCTGGCTCAGACTGTTGCTGGTCTTCCAGGTACCACACCTGTGGTTGAGGTGGCGGAATCTGGTGATGCGGGTACATCACTACTTGGCGCCCTTTTTTCTGTTTCGCCATTTTGAAAAGTATGTTTTGGAATACAGACGTCATTTTCTACCGAAGCCTGTAAGAACTCTAATTTTAATAGAGTAGCTTTATCTTCAGTAGTTTCCTTTTCTGCATTTATTTGGTTAAAGAATTTTGTTTTTACTGAGATGTGGTACTTAGCAATAATCTCATCAATGTTTTTAGACGTAAATATCACAAGTCCAGCATCTTTAAGTTGCATACTCCATGCAACCACAATGTCGCAGATACCAATTTTATACTTTGTAGAACCTGTACCATTTGAACTTATAGGTGTTAACAATATTACATTACCTGTTACATTATTGGCGCTACGCTTTTCAGTTACTCGGTTGGTTGTTCTGAAATGCTGTTTGGTTACTGGTGCGCTTTCAAGGTATTGCACAATGGGTAAAACTGCGTCATTTTTAATTTCCATTTCTATATCTTCATGTTTTTTTAATTAACTAATTTTAAAAGTTTTGTGGCTAGCCTACATACTTGGCTGTCATTGGTAGATGTGTTGTATGCTTCAAGAAGAATGTTTGTGATTTCTTCGGCTTGATCGGCGCTCAACAGTTTTTTATGCTGTGCATAAATAATGTCTTCTTCAAGTTCTCTTAATACTTTAACAGAACCTTTGCCGTTATTTAGACGTTCAAATATTGCTCTAACTTGTTGTACTATCCATACACCATAATCTTTGTTAAGGTGCGGTAGTTCATCGTCTTCATCAATAGTTGTTGCTAGTCCACCTAAACGACTTTTTACTTTTAGGTAATCGTCATTTAATGCGTTGTGCTTAGTGGCAATATGTGTTATATTATTTTGGAACTGTTCTTGAACCTCAACAATTCCTACACACTCTTTTGCAAGTAATTTAACAGCATCGGTTAACTGATTTAAATTGTCAGCATAGATTTCTAGAGATTGTTCAAGTCCTTTTATGTAAGTCCACAAGAACAGCCAAGCGCCTGCCGTAATAATCCACAAGAAAATAAGTATAGTAACCATAATGTAGTTTAATGTGTAGATGGGGACAAATTGTCCCCACCTACATGTTAATTATTGACTAGGCTGAGTTTTCAGCACTAGTTTAGGTTTTGCACGTTGTACAGGAGTCGCAGCGGTTTCTTTCAACTTAAGTGTCAATTTACGTTTAGGTACTTCTGCAGTAGTTGTAGATGGTGGCGGTGTCGTTGGTACAGCGATTGGCTGTTCAGCAGGAATTGCTTCAACTACGGGAATAGGGATTGCTTCAACTGCAGAAGCAGTTTCAACTACAGTAGCTTCTTCCACTACTGTGTTTACTTTTGGTGTTCTGCCACGTACGATCATTTCGTGATCGCGAAAGGCTTTTTGATGCCTGGACCTTCCTTACGCAACAGTCGTACAGTTGTAAATGGATTGTACTGATAGTATGCACCGAAGATTAGGCTGTCCCCAGCTAAAGATAATTTTACGCTCATATACTTTTTTCCTCCTCCTCGAGGATTGGTTTGAAAGATTTGCTGATCTCAGCTGCAGCTGAATAATAGTTAGAATTATAATACAAAAGTTCTAACTTTATTTCTCTACTGCCTATATCTAAAATACAGTGCCCACACCCTACAACTACTATTTTGTGCTCGCCTGCACCTCTACAAGATAGTTTAAGAATACGTATTTCAAACGTACCTACTTTAGTGGTTACTATAGTGATGCCCGTACCAATATTAATGTCGCCAAATACATGCCCACGTATGTTTGTAATCATGTTATTAATAACTAAAATTTCTTCGCACATTACTGACCTCCTTTGTTTTTTAGTCGGTTAGTTAATGCTGCACCGTTGTCTTGAGGTCCTAGTCCATGTGTTTTTGCAATTTGCAGGGTCTGACCTGCAGGCTGCACACAGCTGGCTACTCTACGACAGCGTATCTGAGCTCTTGTCACATGAGCACGCACGGTACTGTTGTCTGGACGAGCAAGTATTCGCTCAAGTCCATTAGAAGGAATGGTGGCATTTGCATGCCAATTTTCAATGCAGCTTAGAGTTTTCATAGCTGATTTTTTTCAAGTTGTTTTTGCAAAATTGCATATTTATTGTCTTGTTCCTCGTTATGAGGATGATTGCGGCTGTAGGAGGCTTCGCTCCTCCATTTCTATTAAAGAGTGTGCACACTCTTTAATAGAAGTCTACACCACTATGTCTTAAGCGTTAATTATGACTTTTAACATTGTATCGTGTAGCACGTCTTTACTTAATACTTCCGTCATACGGCCATCCAGTGATTGGAGCAGGAATCGAACCTGCAGTTGCTCGTCTTGCTGAGTGCCTTACCCCTCATAGCTTGATTTAGAGCTCCTCATTGACTAGAGGCGTGTCTACCATTTCCACCACCCAATCAACCATGTCAGGCAATTCCTATTCTTCATACGCACATGGATAGGGTACCACGTAGATCATTGCCGTATGTTACTAGCCTGACATTTTTGTTTAGTTATCGTATAAGGAATACTCTTCGTATTTTCTGACGAAGATATCAAAAGAATATGTGCTGTGTGTTGTATCGGAGCTACCTTGGCGGTCATTTTCCCACGTAAAAGTCACCTCATCTATTCCAAGTTCAAGCTTTTCAGGAAAAGGGCTAGTAGCTTTAGATATCCAGTGCGTATCACTGTTAGCTCGCACTCTTTTGAAACTCGTGTTAGCTTCTATCCAGGTTATAAATGTGGCTTTGTCCATATAATTTATTTAATTTGGTTTTCTCGTTCAAATTTAGCTTTTTGTCATCACGAGTAAAAATCATTACCGCCATGATACCCATCATTACCACAATCAACATAATATTCGTCATTATCTTGATCGTACTCATCATCATCGTCTTTTGGTTTTAATTCTGGGCATAATTTATACACTAGTTCCAAAATTGCTTGTCGTAATCCTAACTTGTCTACTTGCGTGCCTTCATACGGTACTTCTTTTACGTTAGCTTCTACGATTTTTTCTATCTTATCTTGTAATTC
>JADKKE010000025.1 GCA_016720655.1 Bacteroidota bacterium | reverse complement strand
TACCTCAATTAAGTCCTCACCGCTCGTATCGCATCCCACCCCACCAATTAAAACTTCAGCAGCATGCCAATCCCAATATTCGCCCCATTGAAATGCAAGCGATAAGGGCGGGGAGGGGAGTTGAGGGGGTTAAGACTTCCGTTGCTGTAATGAAGATTGTTGTAGGCGGAATGGAGAGTGAAGCCGAAATATCTGCTTACAAATAAATTGGCGCCGAGATCGATTTGAAAATGGGAGCCGTTGGCGGAAAATGTAGACTGGTTTTTCGTGTTGTCATATTCAAAATGTGAGGTGCCGTACTTCAGACCAAAATAGAGATTGAAATAATTGGTACGCAGGAAATGGAGATTGGCAAGCAAACTGAAATCGGTATTCCTGGCATTGGCGGTATCGTTATCGGTCGAGTAGGCATTCGTGCGTAGTTGAGCGCCGATTCCGATGTAATCTGAAATCGCATATTCCACTCCGGTATGGAACACGCTGCCAACGGTTCCATCTTTTACTTTCGTTCCGGTTTCGAGATTTTTCGCAAGGGTCTGATAGGTGCCCACGTCGATCCCAAGATCGAGCAGGAAGTTCTTTTTCAGGAAACTCTGTGCGGAGCAAGTGCTTGAAACTAAGAGTAAAATGCAGGAGATCAGGATTCTCATTGCTCCGGGAAACAAGGTTTTTTCGATTCGCCGGTGAAGATAAGCAGCAGGCCTGAATTATGGTAGAAATCCTACCTTTGGGCAATTCAAATTTGAACCCTGATGTCGAACACGGAATTGGTGCGTAAAAATTTCCTTGAAGCTAAATCGGTACTTGA
Organism: Bacteroidota bacterium; assembly: GCA_016720655.1. Lineage (GTDB taxonomy): Bacteria > Bacteroidota > Bacteroidia > AKYH767-A > 2013-40CM-41-45 > JADKJP01. The sequence goes on along the minus strand of JADKKE010000025.1, from coordinate 41,865 downwards.
TGCGGTGCTTGCAAATGATGCTTTGATCAAGTCGATCTCCGATGCAGCCGAAATGATGATCCTGTCGATAAAAGCAAGAGGGAAAATTATCTCTTGCGGCAACGGAGGAAGTATGTGTGATGCGATGCATTTTGCAGAAGAACTCACCGGTCGTTTTCGCGCCGACCGCAAAGCGATTCCGGCGCTTTCGATTTCTGATCCTTCGCACATTAGCTGTGTTGCGAATGATTACGGTTATGAATTTGTTTTCTCCCGTTACCTCGAAGCGATCGGAAATAAAGGAGATGTATTGCTTGCCATCAGTACCAGTGGTAATTCGAAAAATATTATCAATGCAATTGAAGCCGCTAAGAAAAAAGGAATGAAAGTCGTGGGCCTCACCGGAAAAGACGGAGGCAAAATGGCAACACTTTGCGATCTCGAACTCCGCGCCCCACATTCCGAGTTTGCCGACCGCGCACAGGAGATTCACATTAAGGTGATTCATTCGTTGATTCAGCTGATTGAAAGTAGTTGTTAGTTGTTAGTTTAGTAGTTAGTGGTTAGTGGTTAGTGGATGGTACTGTGTCCCTTTATAAATGCGAACACTCAATTTATTAAGTTCACCCTACCTGGTACCTGGTACCTAATACTTAATACCAAGCACTGTGTCCCTTTATAAATGCGAACACTCAATTAATTAAGTTCACCCCCTACCTGGTACCTGGTACCTAATACTTAATACCAAGCACTGTGTCCCTTTATAAATGCGAACACTCAATTAATTAAGTTCACCCCTACCTGGTACCTGGTACCTAATACTTAATACCAAATAAAAAAAACATGATCCTCTTCCTAATCGGCATCGTAATTTTCTTCCTCGCCCGGAATGCTGAAATGTATCTCCCTAATTTTCACGATGCGAAGCGCATATTTCGGATTGTGGGTATTTCATTGGCTTTGTTTGGACTGGCGAGTTCGAGTGTCAAACAGATTGAAGCCGGAGAGATTGGTGTGCAAACACTTTTCGGAAAAGTTCAGGCACGGATTCTTGAGAGCGGATTGAATGTTGTAAATCCATTCGTCGAGATCAAATTGTTCGATACGAAAACTCAAAACTATACTATGTCATCGGTTTCTTCTGAAGGTGACAAGACCGGTGATGATGCGATAAGGGTCTTGTCGGCGGATGGACTGGAAGTGATCGTGGATCTTACGATTCTGTACAGAATAATTCCCAGTGAGAGCCCGACAATTTACCGCGAGATCGGTTTGAACTACAAAGACATCGTCGTTCGACCAATTACACGTACACGCATTCGTGACAACGCTGTTTATTATGCGGCTGTTGATTTGTATTCCAAACGTCGGGATGAATTTCAATCCCGTATTTCTTTGGGCATTGAAAAGGATCTGAAGTCGCGTGGAATGATATTGGAACAATTGCTGGTTCGGAACATCACACTTCCACCTTCTGTGAGAGCTGCGATAGAATCCAAAATCAACGCAGAGCAGGAAGCACAGAAAATGGAATTTGTGTTGCAGAAAGAACGCCAGGAAGCGGAACGAAAACGTGTCGAAGCACAGGGTATCGCCGATTACCAGCGGATCATCAACAGCGAAATCACGGATCGTCTCCTGCAATATGAATCGATCAAAGCACAAAAGAGATTGCACTTTCTCCGAATGCAAAGGTTATTGTCATGGGGAAAGGGAATAGTCAGATTTTGATCAGCGATAAATAATAAATTTATTTTTCACATTTATTTATTTTAGAATTTTATTGGATCAAATTTTAGCGCTTTAAGAATCCTGCTTTTATGATGGATTCTCTCTGCGAGAATTAGCATGTGCTGCTATTGGGATAATTTATGTCGGCGTACATTCGCTGCTTGAATTATCTTTTAGCTTATGCTCGTCAAGACTTTTGGGAGTGCTGTGTACGGAATCAATGCGACCACGATTACTGTGGAAGTAAATCAGAGCAGTGGGATAAATTTTATTTTGGTTGGCTTGCCCGACAATGCAGTGAAGGAAAGTCAGAAGCGGATTGTAGCTGCTTTGAAGAATTGTTCACTGAATTATCCCCGTGTAGAAATTACTGTGAATATGGCGCCGGCGGATATTCGTAAGGAAGGTTCTTCCTACGATCTCACGATAGCGCTCGGCATTCTTGCCGGCTCCGGACAAGTGCAACAAGATGCGCTGGAGAAATACGTGATCATGGGAGAGATGTCATTGGATGGTGGAGTGCAGGCGATCAAAGGAGTTCTGCCGATTGCAATCCAGGCATACAAAGAAGGGTGCACGTGAAGCTGCGATTGTGAATGGTTTGGATGTATACGGTGTGGAGAACATCATGGAAGTCGTGGAGTTTCTGAATGGAGGGAGAGTGCTCGAACCTGTTTTCGTAGATGCAGAAGAAGAGTTCCGCAATTCCCAGGGCAAAAGTGAATTTGATTTTTCTGATGTGAAGGGTCAGGAAAATATCAAACGCGCGATGGAAGTGGCAGCTGCAGGCGGACATAACATTATTCTCATCGGTCCGCCCGGTGCGGGAAAGACGATGCTTGCAAAACGATTACCAACGATTCTTCCACCGCTCACATTGAGTGAAGCATTGGAGACAACAAAGATTCATTCTGTTGCAGGTAAACTTGGGAAAAGAATCCTCGCTGGTTTCGATTCGACCATTTCGTTCGCCGCATCATACGATTAGCGATGTGGCATTGGTCGGAGGAGGAGGATTTCCACAACCGGGAGAAATTTCGCTTGCGCATCATGGTGTTTTGTTTCTCGATGAGTTGCCGGAATTTAAACGCACTGTTTTGGAAGTGATGCGACAGCCATTGGAAGAGAGAAGTGTAACCATCTCAAGAGCAAAATTTTCGATAGAATTTCCTGCAAGCTTTATGTTGGTGGCTTCGATGAATCCTTGTCCATGTGGTTATTACAATCATCCGGAGAAAGATTGTGTTTGTGCTCCTGGTGTTGTGCAGAAATACCTGAACAAAGTTTCTGGTCCCTTGCTCGACCGTATCGATATACATCTTGAAGTAACACCGGTTGCATTCAAAGAACTTACAGCGAAGCAGGAATCTGAAAAAAGCGAAGTCATTCGAGAGCGGGTTGTCGCTGCTCGACAAATACAAGCAGAACGATTTTCATTACAGGATGGTGTGTATTGCAATGCACAAATGGGGTCAAAACAATTGCACGAGATCTGTGTGATCGGGGAGGATGGAAGGGCACTTTTAAAAACTGCGATGGAACGGCTGGGGCTTTCTGCCAGGGCCTACGACCGAATTTTAAAAGTTGCCCGAACCATCGCGGATTTGGACAAAAGTGACTCCATTCGAACGGAACATTTGGCGGAAGCGATACAGTATAGGAGTTTGGATAGGGAGGGGTGGGCGGGATAAATTTTTCTCTTCTTCAAGGTTAAAATCTGATTTTTATTTCCTCCCTTCATCTTTCTTTCCTTTCTTTAGTGTTCTCATTCCAGGCGATGACAGGAACACTTGCACAGCTAATAGCGCTCACAACATACGGTAATGAATTTTTGAAAAAGGGTTCTTTGGAGGCTCCGTTTTATCCGGAGAATTCAACTTTTCAATTTTGTAAAACTGTAGATTTTCATGAATTCCGGAAAAGACTTTTTTCATCGAAGTACAATGAAGTAAAGATCAATTCGGATCCCAATGAATGGTTTCTGTTATTAAAGAAAGAAAAAACCAAGGTCTTGCATTTGTTTTACCGGAAATCGGAAGATGAAAAAATGTCGCCCGATCATAAGATGGCGGGTTTTGTAGGTGGTGGTGGAACCTGGATGATAGAACAGCGTTGTGAGGGATTCTCTTACTATTGGCAGGCAAGATGGACGGTCAATAATGATGAAACTGAAGATCGAAACCGATGGACCGTCAACTATGGCCGTTTTGACCGAAAAATAAAAAGCACTAATCTTGTTTTCAGTGGAAATATGATTCGTGAAGAGTTAAGAAAAACACTTTCGGATATTTCTGCTTTTGCCTATTCTCAAAATCAAAAAGGATGGTCAGAAACTTTCCAAAAAGCGCTCTACGAATTATCAAATCAGACACCCGAAGAACATTATTACCACAAAGATCTTCTTCCACCCGGTACATATTCACTTGAATCCCGACAACTTCTGTATTCCGCTGCCATGTCCTGGGTTTTCGGCGGCATGGGATCCTGGAACGATATTATTTTCGATGATCCGGAAGTGGAGAAAAGATATGATGAACTCTCGGCGAAGTTGTATGGGGCAATTAATGATTCTGTACTTGCAGTGGTCAATGTAGTGGTTAGTGGTTAGTTGTTTATTGATTAGTGCTTAGTGCTTAGTGGTTAGTGGTTAGTATGGGTGGGCATATTAATTAATTTAAACTTGAAAAAAGGACATTGAGGCAAAGGAAGTGAATGGTAAATAGTGAAAGGTAAATAGTAAATGGTAAATAGTAGCCGAAACTATTAATAAAGTCCGCGCCAATTCATAATTCATAATTCAATATGAGCTCTAAACTGATTTTCAAGCCAGAAAATAATTAATAACGTCCACGCCAACTCATATTTCATAATTCATAATTCATAACTAACCTTGAACTGTGCCCTACTTTAATAAAGATTTAAAACTAAAAGCCGGTCTTGAAAGATACTTTTCATTGTATCATTTTAAGGATGGTGGATATCATTTGAAATGGTTTTCAATTAAAGTTGGTTTTGTGCATATTCCTTTGCCGAATATTCCGGCGCGTGTGAGGGCGGTGAAGATTCACGACTTGCATCATTTGCTTACCGGTTATAATGCTGATCTAAAAGGAGAGGCTGAAATAGAGCATGGGAAATCGCTTCCGGTTGCGGGAAATATTACGTTGCTGGTTTTTTAAATTTTGGATCATTTTTCTACGGAATGTTTTTCTTCCCCAAACCTTTGTTCAAGGCTTTTTTGAGAGGTAGAAAAGCAGAAGGAAGTTTGTATAAGGGCTATACTTACAATGAAGCACTCTTGGAAAGATCGATCGGACAAGTCCAGGAAGAATTGAATATTAATTCAGATAAAAAAAATTCTGTGTTTGATTTTGTTTTGTTCTTTTTTTATGTAGTGCTTCTCCTAGCATTTTTTGTTCTAACCAGTTATTTCCTTTGCAGAATATTTGGGTATTTGTGGATGGTGGTTAGTGGTTAGTGCTTAGTGGTTAGTGCTTAGTGGTTAGTATGGGTGGGCATATTGATTAATTTCAACTTGAAAAAAGGACATTGAGCCAAAGGAAGTGAATGGTAAATAGTGAAAGGTAAATAGTAAATGGTAAAAAGTAGCTGAAGTATTATTTAAGTCTACGCCAACTCATAATTCATAATTCATAACTCATAATTCATAGCTCATAACTCATAATTCATAACTCATTCAGAGCATTGAACCCGATTCAGCTATAAAGACCCCGTACTAACCACTAACCACTAATCACTAATCACTAACAACTAACCACTAACCACTAACAACCGCTTTTAAGCATTGTTAAGCTTCTGACATTCATTCTTTCCCTATGTTCGGGACGTGAAAGGAAATGTTTTTATGAAATGTTTATTGCTGTTGCTTTTAACAGGCGCTGGTTCTGCGGTGTTTTCTCAACAATTTACAAAAATTACTTCCGGTCCATTGGTCAATACTCCCGGCGATTCGCGGAGTGTGAACTGGATCGATGTCAATAATGATGGTTTTCTGGATTGCATGATTACGAATGGTCCGCATGCCGGACAAAACAATGCTTTGTATATCAATGATGGTAACGGGAATTTTTCAGCTGTGCTGAATGATACCATTGTAAAGGATGGTAATCCTTCTGATGGTGCTACCTGGGCCGATACTGATAATGATGGTGATGTGGATTGTTTTGTTGTGAATTATTATGACTTCAATAATTTGTATTACACGAACAATGGCGATGGTACATTCACGAAAATCGGTGTCGGGTCATTGGTGAATGACGGTGGGTATTCTGAAACCGCGTCCTGGGGCGATTATGATAAGGATGGACTGCTTGATTTGTATGTCGCAAACAGCTCCGGGAATCTGAGGAATTTTCTATATCACAATGATGGATCAAATTCATTTACTAAAATAAATGTTGGTGCATCGGTAACAAATACACATTCATCACGATCTGTCAACTGGACGGATATTGATAATGATGACGATCTTGATTTGTTTGTAACGAATGAAGCCAATGAAAACGAAGATATTTACAGGAATGATGGCAACGGAAGTTTTACACTACTTACTTCCGGACCACTGCTAAACAATGCAGGCATGACGATGAGCGGAAGTTGGGCCGATATCGACAACGATGGCGATCTGGATGTATTTCTTGCCAACGACCAATCACCAAATGCCTTGTTTCTCAACGATGGGAATTTTTCATTTACTAAAATCACAGGAGATACTGTTGTCAAAGGTTCCGCACATTCTTTCAGTTCTGCCTGGTCGGATATTGACAATGATGGTGACCTGGATCTTTTTGTAACAAATGCTTTTACAGGAACAGTGAAAAGAGTAAACAATTTATATCTGAATGATGGTTCGGGTTCCTTCAGCCGTGTGTCGGATGCTCCTACGAATGATTCCTGTTGGGCTTACGGTTGCTCATTTGCCGACTATGATAATGATGGCTTCGAAGATTTGGCCGTTGCAACAGTTCGTTTTGCAGGTATTGATCCTGCTGATTTGCTGTATCACAACAATGGCAATTCCAATCATTGGTTTACTTTGAATCTCATCGGAACAATCAGTAATCGTTCAGCCATTGGAACAAAAGTGAGAGTTAAGGCCATGATAAATGGAAATCCTGTTTGGCAGATGCGAGAGATCAGTGCGCAGAGCTCTTATTGCAGTCAGAATGATCCCCGTGCACATTTTGGTTTGGGCAATGCCAGCAGCATTGATTCCATCAGTGTAGAATGGCCTTCCGGCCTGGTTCAGCAATTCAGCGGAGTAAATGTCGATCAGTTCATGACACTGGTAGAAGGTGCTGTGTTAAGTGGACTCAATGAAATAGCACGTCCGCTTGAGTTTTTAATATTCCCCAGTCCGGCAAAAGATCATTTGACAATATCTTATAAAAAGTTTCCTCAAGGTTTGGAGTCTGTGTATGAGGTCATCGATACCAATGGAAGAATTTTGAAATCGGGCAATGTTAAAGACGAAATAGCGCTAAGTGGTTTGCAACACGGAGTGTATTTTCTCAGGTTGAGATCCGGGAATTTGATGGGAGTCAGGAAATTTGTCAAGGAATAATAAATTTCTATAAGAAAATTTCAATCTGAATTGAAAAACTATTGTCAAATAAATTTGAATAATTCATCATCATTAGAAAAAGATAAAACATGGAAACAATGCTTGCTAAAGAACCTTCAGGAGTAGTGGAAATGGAGGCAAAGAAAAGCCTCAGACAATTGTATTTCATCCTGTTTACACTTGGTGAAAAATTTCCGGCTCACAAAAGTTTTGTCACTTTTGAATTGGAGAAGCACGAGAATTATATCCGGCAGGCCTTTTATGAAGGAAAGGTATTGGCTGCTGCATTGTTTGAAAATGGAGGAGGTTTTATTACCTTGATGGAAGCAGACACAGATTATGAAATCAATAAGTTCATCAGGAATCATCCGGACGTTCAGGAAAAAAGATTGCAAGCCAAAATTAAGCTGTGTAAACCGGTATTCTGGAAAATGTATTAAACATTAATTGCCTATGGGCAGCGAAATCTGAACTTCTGTGCCTTTGCCTTGTTCACTTGTAATTTCAATTGTTCCATTGTGCGCCCGAATAAGATCGTAACACAAGGAAAGTCCCAGTCCGGTTCCTTGTCCGGCAGGCTTTGTTGTAAAAAATGGCTGAAATATTTTGTCCATAATTCCCGCGGGAATTCCTTCTCCATTATCCCGAACGAGAATCTCTACTGAATTGCCGGAGTGTTGGGTTGAAATAGTTAGTTCCGGCAGGAAAGTGGGATCCTTTTTTTGTTTATCAATCAGTGAATCAAAAGCGTTGTTAAAGACATTTACCAAAACCCGATGAATATCCTGGGGAATGATTTTTAATTTGGGTAAATCCTGAACGAGGTCTTTTCTGATGGTGCAATTAAAATTATTTTTGTTGGCCCGCAGACTGTAATACGCAAGTGCAATATCTTCTTCGCACAAACTATTGATATCCGTGAGCACTTTCTCACCGCTGCCACTGTTGTTATGCTCGAGCATTGTTTCAACGATGTGATCTGCTCTTTTTCCGTGTTCCAGAATTTTGCTCAGATTTTTCTTCAGGATATCGGCAATATTTTTTCGTTCTTCTTCAGTTTGAGCAGTATCAAAATCATCAAGCAATTCCTGGCTCACTTCGGAAAAGTTGTTTACAAAATTTAATGGGTTACGGATTTCATGCGCTATCCCTGATGTCAGCTGACCCAGAAGAGCCATTTTCTCGCTTTGTTCAAGTTGGGAGCGAGTAGTTTTCAGGTTCTCCATAGCCGCCTGCAGAGTTTCGTTTGCTTCTGAAAGCGCGAGGTTGTTTTTCTTTTTTTCTGTAATGCGTCGGAATAAAATGATAATAAATACAGCCAGCGCCAGAACACCACTGATTGAAGCATTGCGAATAATTCTCTGTTTTTTTAATTCTTCCTGTTGCAACAAATCTTTTTTATCCTGGTTTGCTTTTTCTTCGGACTGCTTCAGACTAAATTCGTGCTGCATCTGAAGTTCCGTTATCTTTCGGTTTTCTTCAGAATTAAAGAGTGAATCATTGAAGCGTTTAAATAATGTCGAATATTCATAGGCGGTTTTAAAATTATTCATCGCTGCATAAATCTGAGAAATTTTCTCAGTTGCATCGGTCATGTCCGGAAGAGAACCAATCTGCGTTGCCAATTCCAGTCCGTTCTGTTCGTAGATTAATGCTTCTTTCAGATTTCCTTTCTTGAGATAGACGCTGCCAATGTTAATGTATGTCGCTGCTACATCTTTTGCATTTCCCGTTTCTTCTTTCAGGCGAACCGATTCGATAAAGTTTTTCAAAGCTTCGTCATATTCACCCATTGCGCCATACACGCTGCCAAGATTGTTATAGGCTATCGCCTTTGCAGGCCGATCATTTAATTCCACAGCTATTTCCATGCTGTTTGTGAAATACCTCAATGCTTCCCGATGCTTGTTCTGATCGAAATATAATTTGCCTATATTAATGTAGGATGATGCCAGTCCGGCTCTATCGCCGATCTCAGCTTTTATTTTTATTGATTCCTGCTGATACCGCAATGCTTCCTGAAAATTTCCCTGAAATCCATAAATGCTTCCAATGTTGTTATACGAAGCTGCGATTCCCTTCTTGTCACCGATTTCCTGGCGAATTTTTAGTGCTTGCAAAAAATAATTCAATGCAGTGGGGAAATCACCCTGGTAACTATAAATATTTCCTAGATTATTGTAAGCTGAAGCAATTCCTTTAGAGTCTTTAAGCTGTTTGTTTATTTCGAGAGCAGAAAAATGATGCGTGAGTCCACTCGGATAGTCACCAATATTTGTGTAACACACACCGAGATTTTTGTGTGCAGACGCGATGCCTTTCTTATAATTCGCCTTGGTGGATAGTGCTAGTGATTTGGTAAAATACCCGATGGCTTTTTCCGGATCGACATAGACATATTCTGCTCCAATGTTTCGCAGAATATCTGCTTCCAGTGTATCCTTTACTTTCCCGGCTTCTTCTCCCATTTCAAGCCGAAAGGCTTCGCAATGCTTCAGTTCATTTTCCAGACTATCAATGTATACCTGATCCTGTGCAATCAGAGAAAGTGAAAAAATATTCAGAAGGAAAAACAAATAAAAATGCTTAAACATATTTCATTTTGTAAAAAGTAAACAAAAATAATAGTGATAGATTGCAATACTTCTCATGGTATTTGACACGAAAAGACCAAAGCAGAGTATCAATTTTCGTTGCTGATAATATTCACCCAACTTTTTTTACTGATGCCTTCAGTCTTCACTTCAAAAATTACATAATATGTACCTTCTGAAAGTTGGTTGCCGGAATCGTTAACACCTTTCCATGTTCCATTCACATAATTGCTCTGTTCGAAAACCAGCTTGCCCCAACGGTTGAATACACTCAGGTGATTGGAGGGATATTTGTCAAGACCGATAATAAAATAACCATCATTCTTTCCGTCTGTATTGGGTGTTAAAACATTCGTGAGTGTAAGTACTTCACAAGGCGGGCCTGTATGTACAGAATCAGTCAAACTCAGCGGACATGTTTCAGGTGTACCGGTAATTGTCACAGTGTAAACTCCGGATGTAAGTCCTGTTGCTGTTGAGGAAGTTTGTACAGGATTTGTATTCCATGCATACTGATATGTTGAAACCGGATTCACATAAACTGCAAAGGCTCCATCTTTTTTACCTTCACAGGATTCGTCAGTGATTGTATCTGATGCAGTCAGAATCGTAACTGTTTTGGTGATCGAAGCGGTATCGCTGCAGGAATTGGATGCAATCAGGTTGACCTGAAAAGATCCACTGGTGCTGAATGTATGATTTGGATTCTGGCTTGCACTTGAATTCGATCCCGATGAAGGATCACCAAAGTCCCATGTCCATGTATTTGCACAATCCGTATTGTCAGTAAATCCAATTTGGTTAGCACCTACACATGCGATAGTGAAATCAGAAATGGGTTTGGGTGTATTTTCAATGATAATATTGTCGAATGCAAAACCATCATATGCATTGCAGGTAGTTCCTGCACCGAAAGTAAAGCGAAAAATAACCTGCGGCTGATTAGCAAGCAGCGCCATGCAATGCTCCGCATCGACCCATCCCAGACTTCCATTGCCACCCTGACAGGATCCGGATGTTGCCAGTGAATTGCCGCACCAACCATGAGCAGGTGTAGCAAGTCCGGACATATTGCTTATGGTAGCATAGTTATACCAGTTTTTAGTGTGGCAATCATTTGGTTCAGCATCCGTGCCCAGGTTCGTCCAGGTATTTCCTCCATCGAGAGAATATTGAAGATTTCCACCGTCAAATTTATATTCCGTTTCGTAATAGAGTTTGAAGCGAATTAAAGGTCGATCGAGAGCACTGAAATCGAAACACGGACTTTGAACAAACGAGCGCTCGCCGAAATTGTAGAATGCAGTAGTAAGTCCACCGGTGATCCAGCATTGTGTGCCACTGCCGGCCTGAGCAATTATTGATTTGGCGGGAGTGCCCAGTGTCCAGTCATCGGATGTTCCTCCGGAAGTCCAGCCTCCAGCACCGGTTTCAAAATCTTCCTGGTAAGGAAATGTTGATATCGGTGAAGTACATTGAGCAGAAGAAAAACAAGGAATAAAAATCGCAAGAATGAGGGGGAAGAGCTGATGGTGAATTTTCGCAGTTTTCATGTTTGGCAAAAATACAAGGTATTGCCAAAGTTGCAAATAGAATTAATCATTATTCTGCAAGCGAAAATCTTGCTTCAAGATTTAAAATCAATCAGTTAGATTCAAGTATTTGAATAACTGATCCACTTATTTTAAACCCAAGCCCCGTATCCAACCCTCAATCAATGTAGAGAAGCAATCTACAATCAGCAATCATCAATCAAAAATCCTCAATCAATTCGCTTTCCACTTAATTGTACATCCAATCGCCTTTGTCTCGGCAAGCTGAACTTCTTTTCCTGCAAGTAATGCGTCGACTGCATTTTCTACAAATTTAGCAGTGACCTTATTTGCATCATCAACATTGTTGTCGATAGCACCAATGTATTTGATAATGTTTGCTCCTTTGATCTTCTCAATGACAAAAACATGAGGAGTGCGGGATGCACCGTAGGTGCTTGCTATTTCCTGACTTTCATCCAAAAGGTAGGGAAAAGGATATTTTTTTTCTTTTGCGAGTTCCACCATATTCGCATAAGAATCTTCAGGTACAATTTTCACATCATTTGGATTGATGGCAATCACGGGATAGCCCAGAGCTGCGTACTTCTTATCCAGGTTTATAATTCTGCTTTCATAGGCTTTAGCAAATGGGCAAGTGTTGCAGGTAAAAACTACAATAAAGCCTTTGGAATTCGTGAAATCAGCCATGGAAACATTTTTCCCGTCAATATTTTTCAGAGAGAAATCTTTGGCAGTATCACCAACCTTATAACCGCCGGCAACACTTGTTAGGACTGACAAAATCAGGGAGAGAAGAATGAGTTTTGTTTTCATAAAATTATCTTTGTTTTGGTTTGGAATATTCTTAGTGGTGCCTTTAATCTGTTTTTTGAATTTGCTTACCAATCTCAATATGCAGTTCTTTTTCGCTTACTTGTCCTTCTTTGAAAAAAGTCACTTTGCCATTTTTCATTAGCACTGTTGCGGGAATTGCACCCGACCATGCAGAATCTATTTTATTTATCCATTGATTCGGATCTGTATCAGTGAGATGGAGAATTTCTGATTTCAATTCTTTTTTTCTAACAAATGGGATCACCTGATTGTTTACTTTCGAATTGAAATCAAGGTTAATGAGCAGTATTTTCACCGTATTGTCCTTGTATTTCTTTCCTGCAGTTTCGAACCAGGGCAATTCTTCGATACACGGTTTACACCATGTTGCCCAGAAATTGAGAACGTAAAGTGTGTCATTCTGCTTGTTCACTTCCGAGAGCAATTCCGTCGAACTTAACAAGCGAACACTTTGGGAATTGACCGAAAGAAACAATAGGGAAATTAATCCGCAGATGAGCATTTTCACACTCTAAAATTAAGGATTCCATTGGGATTGTGCACGCTTTTTTCTTCTTGATTTTTGTTAATAATGAAAGGAAACTGAGCACAATGAGAGTATAAATCAGGTTCGATTGAAACAGCTCTATCGGTGTTGGGGACATAATTTCTTGGTTCATCGGGTAAATTCTTTTATATTCGTTAGCAGAAAATAAACACCATGAAAAAATACTACCCGAATGCATTCTTGTCGATTCTTCTAGTTGCCTTGTTTCTGGCGAAACATAGTACTTCTCAGGTCTCGATTAATACCGGATTAACACCTCAGCAATTGGTTCAAACGATGCTTGGGATAGGAGTTTCTGCCACCAATGTGACTTTTACCGGAACACTCACTGCTACCGGAGGTTTCATCGAACCAAGCAACAGTTTTAATATCCGAAATGGAATTGTACTTACTTCGGGAAACCCGAACCGTATCCCCGGTCCCAACAATATGGATAGTGCATCCGTGGATAATTTTCTTCCGGGCGATTCCTTACTGGATTTGTATACCACAGCTTTTACGCAGGATGCCACGATTCTTGAATTTGATTTCGTTCCCTCATCGGACTCGATTGCATTCAATTATGTTTTTGGCTCTGAGGAATACAATGAATTTGTAAATTCCGGATACAACGATATTTTCGGATTCTTTATCAGCGGACCAGGCATCAATGGCACTCAGAACATTGCATTGGTTCCCGGAACAAATACTCCTGTAGCTATCGACAGTATCAACAATGGATATGCAATTGTAGGGACATTACCTACCGGTCCGTGTACAAACTGTCAGTATTATATCGAAAATAGTGGTGGTACAATTTTACAGTATGACGGATATACAACTGTATTGACAGCAGGAACCCGTGTTCAGCCGTGTGCAACGTATCATCTTCGACTTGCAATTGCTGATGCAGGTGATGGTATTTACGATTCAGGAATTTTTATCCAGGCCGGAAGCTTCAAGTCAACAGCAGCCTTTAACCTGCAATTCAATGGATCTTCATCGCCATCCATCATTAATATTTGTCCGGGTGAATGTGCGACACTTTCTGCTCCAACTCTCCCAAATTATTTGTGGAGCAACGGAGATACAACACAAACAACCCAGGCATGTACTGCTGCATTCTATAGCGTATCTACAACTGTAGGAACATGTCATGCTTCATCCAATCTTGTCAGTGTTCGACAGGTTACAGCGCCTCCTGTTGCGGTGTTGAGCGTGTCAAACGACACGGCGTATTCCTCGGTCACAACAGGACCTTATGCATACCAATGGTACAACGATACAACATTGCTGAATGGTGCGACTTCTGCATCTCTCTTGCTTCCATTTTCTGGTTGTTTCCACCTAGTAATAACAAACAGTGATGGTTGTACATCAGAAAGCGATTCGATTTGTGATTTGTCTGTTGGTATTGAGCAGGCGATGAATGCATCATCAGTTTTCCAGATTCGAAATTTGACTAACAATGTTTTTACTATTCATGTTGAAAATGGATATGCCGGAGAGCTTTCTATCGCTGACGTGAGTGGAAAAACAGTGGTCTATTCACGCATTGATTCAGGACAAACTGAAATTCCTGTAGCGCACATTTCCCGCGGTATTTACCTTGTGAGTTTACTGACAAAGGAACTTAAGTTCACACAAAAGATTTTTGTGAGTAATCTTCATTGAAAAAAGTATAAAAAAAAGGCGTGAAGATATTTTCTTCACGCCTTTTTTAATGAGGTGATTTTTATTTGACTTCGCCCATCAGTTTGCGTACAAGTGGAGAAATAATGATCAGGAGTATACCGGAGATCGCTGCATACACGGCAAGCTGGTAATATCCCTGCGTGTAAAAAAAATGCTGTCGGAAAGAGATGCGTTTTCTTTTGGTGAAACCATTCCTGCACCAAGAATCCCGGCTGCATATTGGCCGTAAGCACTGGCCAGAAACCACATTCCCATCATCACACCAACCAGTCGTTTGGGTGATAATTTCGTCATGATGGATAATCCGATAGGAGAGAGGCAGAGTTCTCCGATCGTTACAACAAGATAAGCCAGTGTGAAAACATTCAGTGAAGCTTTTCCGGATCCGTCAAGGCTAAAACGGGTGAGATAGAATACGTAGAAAGCCAATCCGAGGAATAAAAATCCGAGTCCGAACTTTACTACAGTGTTGGGTTCCAGCTTCCGTTTGTTCAACCAGAGCCAGATTAGGCCGACAAGAGGACTGAAGATGATCACGAACAATGCATTCACCGCGTTGTTGATTTCATTTGGATCGAAGGTCATTCCCATGACTTGATTGTTGACACTATAGCGTGCATACAAACTCAATGAACCTCCGCTTTGTTCGAAGAATGCCCAGAAGAAAATGGAGAAGATAATAAAGATCATTGCTGCGATCAGTTTTTTCGCTTCATCCCAAGTACCTCGTGTCATTTCATAAATAATATAAATTACAGTACAGGGCCCGACGATGTACATGAAAAGGTCCGAATAATCGGAATTTCTAATGAGCAAGAGTATGAATGGTATCACGAGCAAACCACCTGCGTATACCATGTATTCATATAATTTTTGCGCCCTTTAGAAATCAAAGGACTTGCATGCATTGGTGAAAGTCCAATAGGGCCCAGAGTCTTTTGTGTAAATGAAAATATTGCCAGTCCGAATACCATAAAGATTCCGGCAAGAGAGAAGGCTGCATTCCAGGTATATTCATTTGCGACTTTGATACACAGATAACCACCGAGCAATGCACCAATATTAATCCCACTGTAAAACAAGGAGAAGCCTGCATCTCTGCGAGGATCACCTTCTTTGTAAAGAGCACCAACCATTGTAGAGATATTCGGTTTAAAGAAGCCTGTACCTACAATAGTGAAACTGATCCCGATGTAGTATAAAGTGTCAGGAGAAAAGGCTAAAGCAAAACTTCCAATAATCATGAGTAGTCCGCCCCAGAAAATGGATTTACGGAAACCGAGAATTTTATCGGCAAATAATCCTCCAACAAATGCCATCGTATACGTGAAAGCCTGAATGGCACCGTATTTCAGGTTGGCATCTCTTTGCGACATGAGCAATTTCTCCACCATAAAAATGGTGAGCATTCCCCGCATGCCATAAAAGGAAAAGCGTTCCCACATTTCTGCGAGGAATAAATACCAGAGTTGTTTAGGGTATTTCCCTTTGAAATTCTGGATCTCTTCAATTGTTGCGCTCATAGTTAAAACGAGTTTTGAGATTAAAAGATAGTACCGGGACTTTACCTGGCAAGACGCAATGTATACGTTTTCTTTGAAATTGTTTCCCTCGCGGATTCATTTCTAAACATTCGCCTTGTTAAAAAAGAAGCATAAAAAAAGGCCGCAGATAATCTACGGCCTTCAATCAAATCTTAAAAGAAGATTAAATACTTCCTGCCCCGTGGCAATTCTTGAACTTCTTGCCACTGCCACACGGACAAGGGTCATTGCGACCCACCTTTTGTTCCGCTCGTACCGGTTGAATTTTCGGTGGAGCAGGAGGGCCGGGTTGTGTTCCGGGACGGTTCGCGACAGCAGGAGTTTCTGCTTTGTTTGTGCTTACATTTCTCAAGTCCTGTTTCGGTAAGGGACGAGCTTCCTTCACCTGATTTGGATCTTGTTGTGGTATGATACCTTTGAACAGGAAAGAAATAATTTCCCTGTTCGTTTCATCCATCATTTGTTTAAACAATTCGAAGGATTCGAATTTATAAATGAGCAATGGATCTTTTTGCTCATACACAGCATTTTGTACAGATGTTTTGAGGTCATCCATTTCCCGCAGGTGTTCTTTCCATGCATCGTCGATCATCGCAGCGGTGATCAATCGTTCGAATGCCACAGCCAATTCGCGACCGTGTGTCTCATACGATTTTTTCAAATTTGCTACAACCTGTATGCCTTTTAAGCCATCGCTAAACGGCACCACGATATTCTGAATTGTCGCACCCTGATTTTTGTGAACATCTTCTATGAACGGCCAGGTGCGTTCAATCAACATCTGCGTTTTGTGTTTGTAATACCGTTGCGCTTCGTTGAAGATTTTTTCAGCGGTTACTTCTGCTTTGTCATTTGCAAATTCCTGTTCCGATACCGGACATTCAATCGAAAGTACCCGGATCAGGTCCAGCTGTAAAGACTGAAAATCTCTGGTCTCGACATGTTGGTTTACGATCGCTTCACAAGTATCGTACACCATATTGCTGATGTCAATACTCAGGCGTTCGCCAAAAATAGCGTGACGGCGTTTTGTATAAACAACCTCGCGCTGTGCATTCATCACGTCATCGTATTCAATCAAACGCTTACGAATTCCGAAGTTGTTTTCTTCTACTTTCCGTTGTGCACGTTCAATAGAAGAGGTAATCATACTGTGCTGGATCACTTCGCCTTCTTCGATTCCCATGCGGTCCATGAGTTTCATGATTCGTTCTGAACCGAACAAACGCATCAATTCATCTTCGAGAGAAACATAAAATTGTGAAGACCCCGGATCTCCCTGACGTCCGGCACGACCACGAAGCTGTCGGTCGACACGACGGGATTCGTGTTTTTCTGTACCCACGATTGCCAATCCACCTGCTTCTTTTACCCCCGGACCGAGTTTGATATCTGTACCACGACCGGCCATGTTGGTAGCTATAGTAACAGTACCTGCAAGTCCGGCTTCAGCTACAATCTGTGCTTCACGTTGATGCTGCTTTGCGTTCAACACATTGTGTTTGATGCCACGCAGCTTCAACATCCGGCTCAATAATTCTGATGTTTCTACAGAAGTTGTTCCGACCAACACCGGTCTGCCTGCTTTTACCAATACTTCTATCTCTTCAATAACAGCATTGTATTTCTCACGCTTCGTCTTGTAAACTTTATCTTCCGAATCTTTCCGGATAATATTGCGATTTGTTGGTATAGTGACAACATCAAGTTTATAAATCGTCCAGAATTCCTGTGCTTCGGTTTCCGCTGTACCTGTCATACCGGCTAGCTTGTGAAACATCCGGAAGTAATTCTGCAATGTAATCGTAGCATACGTTTGTGTTGCAGCTTCGATTTTTACATTCTCCTTTGCTTCAATGGCCTGGTGCAGTCCGTCGGAATATCGACGACCATCGAGTACACGTCCCGTTTGCTCATCAACAATTTTGATCTTCCCATCCGCAATGATGTATTCCACATCACGCTCAAATAATGCATACGCTTTCAGCAATTGGTTAACGGTATGGATACGTTCGGATTTTACACCGTATTCACGCATCAGCTCATCCTTTTTGGCAAGTTTTTCTTCCGGTGATTCTACAGACTTTTCAATTTCTGCAACCATGGAACCGACATCCGGAAGAATGAAGAAGTTTTTATCTTCACTGGAAGTAGACATCAGTTCAATGCCTTTTTCAGTGAGTTCAATATTGTTGTTCTTTTCGTCAATCACAAAGTAGAGTGTAGCATCTGCCTTGTGCATTTCTTTTTGCTGATCCTGCAGATAGAAATTTTCTGACTTCCGCATGATTGCACTGTTGCCCTGCTCACCAAGTAATTTTATGAGCGCTTTGTTTTTTGGCAAAGCACGGTACGAGCGATACAAACAAAGCCCTGCTTCATCCTCTTTCTTTTCTGCAAGTAATTTGCGTGCATCGGAAATAAGAGTGTTGACATAATCCCGCTGAGCCTTCATTAACAATTCGACTTTCGGTTTGTAGACATCGAATTCATGATGGTCACCACGTGGAGTCGGTCCGGAAATGATCAGTGGCGTACGTGCATCATCGATCAATACAGAATCTACCTCATCGACGATAGCGTAATGGTGCCCACGTTGAACCATGTCCTCACTGGCACGGGCCATATTATCACGCAGATAGTCAAAACCGAATTCGTTATTGGTACCGTAGGTAATATCCGCGAGATAGGCATCGCGACGCGCGATGGAATTGGGTTCGTGTTTATCGATACAATCTACTGTGAGTCCGAGGAATTCAAACAAGGGAGCATTCCATTCGGAGTCACGTTTCGCGAGGTAATCGTTCACCGTTACAATATGAACACCGCGTCCTGCCAATGCATTGAGGTAAATCGGTAATGTTGCAACCAGGGTTTTTCCTTCACCGGTAGCCATTTCAGAGATTTTTCCTTCGTGAAGTACAATACCACCGATGAGCTGCACATCATAGTGAATCATGTTCCAGGTCACCAGATTCCCGGCAGCCATCCATGAATTCTTGTAAATTGCTTTGTCACCTTCAATCGTCACATTGTCTTTTTTGGTGGCCAGCAATCGGTCAATATCATTCGCTGTGGCAACGAGTGTTTCGTTTTCAGTGAAACGTTTTGCAGCTTCTTTCACTACAGAAAATGCCTCCGGAAGGATTTGTTTAAGTACTTCTTCCGTGAGTTTATTGCGGTCTTTTTTAAGCTGATCAATCTTGCGATAGAGTTCTTCCTTGAGATGCAATTCCATGTCCGGATCATTCTCCGCTTCGTGCTCCATTCCGGAGATCTCGGCTTCGATATCTTTCAGGTATTCCGCAATTTTATAACGGAATTCATGTGTTTTGGCACGCAGCTCATCATTGCTCAATGCTGACATTCCTGCGAATGCAGCTTTTGTCAACATCACTTGTGGCGTGATTTCTTTCAGGTCGCGGTCACTCTTGCTACCAAAGAATTTTGTCAGGGCTTTATTGAAAATTCCAACCATAATTTGAATGAGAAATAAGGGTCACAAAAGTACTCTTTATTTAAGAGATAAAGAAGTCTGTCATTTTCATGTAAATAAGGCAGTTATGGATGAACAACATAGATTGTTTCCGCTTCTTTTAGTATTTTTGAAATTCAGGCTCCTATTCCTGTGCTCCTTCGGATGAAAAAAAGTCTAAGCTTAACACTCCTTTTGTCTTGTTTTTTAATGCAAAGTTTTGTCTTCGGACAACCCTGGTTGAAACAAGCCTTGCCTGCTTCTAAACAGCAGGCACACAAGCCCAATTTCTTTGATGTTCAGGAAAAGTTTAAGGCCTATTGGGACAATCGTTCCGCATCTCTTCGGGAAGAAGAAAATGCAGAAGAAGGGGGCTATCAGCAATTCAAAAGATGGGAATGGTTTATGAAGCAAAGAACATTTCCCAGCGGAGAATTCTTTAGTCAGGACATTCTGTTCAAGGAATATAAAAAGTATCAGCAATTTCATCCTGCACCACAATCCCGCATCGGTTCTACGGGCTGGAGTTTTATAGGACCCAATGTAGTCCCCGGCAATGGCGGTGGATCAGGACGTGTGAATGTTATTCGTTTCCTTCCGACCAATCCATCTGTGATGTTTCTCGGAGCAGCTTGTGGTGGATTGTGGCAATCTAACGATGGAGGCCAAACCTGGTCAACCAACACTGATTTGCTCCCTGCACTTAGTATAGCAGATATGGCCATCAACCCGAGAAATCCTGACACCATGTATATCGCGACAGGGGATGGTTATGGTTACGAATATTTAAATGACTTCTGGGGCGGAACATACAGTGCCGGAGTGTTGATGTCGGTGGATGGCGGACTTACATGGAACAGCACAGGTTTGTCTTATGCTCAGTCTCAAAATGATATCATACAACGGATTGTTGTACATCCTACATCTCCGGAAATTGTAATGATTGCTACACGCAATGGGATTTTTCGTTCCACTGACGGTGGAACTTCATGGTTATTGGTTGAATCCGGACATTTTCACGATATAGAATTCAACACAGGAAATCCAGACATGGTTTATGCGACGAATGAAACAGATTTATTTCGTTCTGTTGATCGTGGATCAACATGGACGAGTATTTCAGCAGTATCCTGTTTTGGTAGGATCTCTATCGCTACAACCGCTGCCAACCCACTTGTAATTTATGCTTTGTGTGAAAACGGAACTTTTTTCCGTTCTGATGATGGTGGTTTCACCCTGAACGCACAAGGTTCGCCGGGTACAACATTTTATGGCTATTACGATGCAGTGCTTGCAGCTTCCCAGGTAGATGAAAATACTGTTTACTGTGGTGGAGTAGGTGTGGTGAAATCAATCGACGGAGGTGTTTCGTGGAACAGTGCTTCCAGTACCTCTCCGGGTTCCGATTATGTTCATGCCGATAATCATTTCATCGATTTTTTTCCGGGAAGCAATACACGTGTTTATTCCGGAAATGATGGTGGTATTTTCAGAACAGATGATGGTGGTACCAATTGGACAGATTTGAGCAATACACTGGCGATAAAACAATATTACCGGATGACCCAATCCGCAACGGATCCATACCTCATTTATGCCGGCGCACAGGACAATGGAACTGACCGATTAAAAAATGGCATTTGGGATCAGGTTTATGGAGCTGATGGAATGGAATGTATTGTTGACTATTCAAATGATGACAATGTTTTTGTCTCTGCTCAGAATGGATACCTGCAACATTCAACGGATGGAGGTGCGTCGTTTAATTACATCTCACCATCGTCCGGTGCATGGATCACTCCGTATATAATTGATCCGATAAATCCGCAGACATTGTATGCCGGATTTTTTGATGTGCAAAAAACAACAGATGCAGGTGCTTCCTGGAATTCTATTTCTTCTTCAATTTCCTTTGTAGACAATGTGATCGCCCTTGCGATATCCCGTTCCGATAACAATGTGATTTATGCAGCTTCACTCGGAACAATTTTCCGAACGGATAATGGAGGTGTATCCTGGGATGATATTACAGCAGGACTTCCCGTAGCTTCTTGCGGAATCACTTACATCGCGGTGTGTGATACTAATCCGCATAAAGTCTGGGTTTCGTTTACAGGTTATACTGATGGTGAAAAAGTATATTCTTCAATTGACGGAGGTGTGAACTGGACAAATGTTTCCGGCACTCTCCCCAATATTCCGGTGAATTGTATCGTGTATCAAAATCAAAGTGATGAGGTCTTGTACATTGGAACCGATTTCGGTGTATTCTCGCGTGATGCAGCAGCAGTAGACTGGACTCCTTTTAATTCTGGTTTGCCAAATGTTATTGTTCATGAATTGGAAATACATTATGGAGCTTCGAAACTGAGAGCAGCTACTTACGGTCGTGGTATATGGGAAGCGGACCTCAACGGTGTCGTTCCAATTGTTTTGGATGCCGGTATTGTTCAGATTATAAGCCCTGCAGGAAGTTCTTGCGACGCTTTGATTGTTCCGGAAGTGAAACTTCGGAATTTTGGTTCGGATACACTCCTGAATGTGAATATCAATTACAGAGTTGATAATGGACCGGTACAGGTATTTTCATGGGTGGGTGTTTTGCCAACAGGAACAGAAGTGAATGTTTCTTTTCCTTCGATGAGTTTATCGAACGGTGCACATACGCTTACCGTTTATACTTCTGATCCAAATGGAGGAGCAGATCAATATGCTTTTAATGATTCAAGAGTTGCTGGTTTTGTAGTGAACAGTACTTCAAGTGCCGTACCATTCTCCGAAGGATTTCAATCACCGGTTTTTCCTCCTCAGGATTGGACGATAAGTAATTCTTCCAGTGTTTTGAGAATAGATACAACTACGGGAGGATTTGGATTGTCAAGTCAATCGATGTATGCTAACTTTTATTACATCAATAGTGGAAATACAGGACAACTTATTACACCACGTTTTGATTTATCCGGTGTATTGGCCCCCGCATTTCTATCTTTTAATCTGGCATATGCTCCGTATAGTTTTAATTTTAGTGATTCACTTGTCATTTATGTGAGTCTGGACTGCGGACTTACGTATCAACGCATTTATGAAAAAGGACCCATAGACCTGGCAACAACCGGACAAGCTTCGAGTGTGTTCGTTCCGCAGCCAAACGAGTGGAGAAGAGATTCGGTTGATATCAGTTCCTTTATTGGGAATTCCGAAGTGTTTTTCCGCTTTGATGCAAAAAGTGGTAACGGGAATAGTCTTTATCTTGATGATATCAATTTAAATGGAAATACAAGTTCAATCCCCGGATCTGTAAATGAGGAGATGGTTAGTGTGTATCCTAATCCTTTTACTTCTGTTATCGGAATATTCATGACGACATCCGGTGCAAATGTTTATACTCTGGAACTTCATGATCTTGCAGGACGTCTCGTGCTTTCAAAAGAAATTTATTCCAACGGAGGATTTGTAAATACAGAATTGGATTTGTCAAAGATGGAATCCGGAATGTATCAGTACAGAATTCTACAAGGAAAACGAACCGTGCATGGCGGAAAACTTGTGAAGTCCTGAGAATAAAAAAAGGAGCCTTTTCGGGGCTCCTTTTTTTATTATTATAGATTTTATTTATTGACGAATAAAGGAACTGCTGAAAATCCCTTTCTCATTTTCGAGACTTACAAAATAAATGCCCGGAGAAAGATCGTTCAACTGAACAGTTGTTTCCAATTGATTCTTCAGTGACTCGGTGTGTAAAATTCGTCCCGTCAAATCCTTTACTGTCAAGTTCCCGGATGTTTCATTATCATGGAAACGGACTGAAAGAATTTCCTGAGCAGGATTTGGTGAAAGACTGAAGATCTTCGTCAACGCAATTTCCTCGGTTCCATCAGTAAAACAAATTTGTCCGAATTGATTAATTTGTAATGTCGTGTTGAAATTTACAGGGCTTTCGTCCAACGATGTGAGTTGTTCATTTGCACCTGTACTGTCAGTAAATGTGTTGGTATTCCGGATGAGTGTAAATGGAGTTTCATAACAACCGCTGAGACCTGCAGTGTCTGTTTTTACAAGATATGCATCTCCTATGTTTCCTGTTTGAAATCCGATTGTATAACCTGCCATTGCATAACCGTCAGTTGTTGCGATCATGGAATAACACTCGCTGGTGGAGGTGATATCTCCGAATGTACGGGACCATAAAACATTTCCCATGGTGTCAATTTCCATGAGAAGATTCTGATTGATTATATTCACTGAATCACCAACATTGGTAAAACCGCCAATAACAAAATTTCCATTCGCGGATTCAACAATTGAGGACGGACGTTCAAATTGCAAACCACCATAATTATAATTCCAGTCAACATTTCCGGAACTATTCAGTTTGAAAATATTCAGATCCGTACCACCAGCCGTGTTCACAATCGAAATTCCTGCAACAATATATCCTCCGGTAGAAGTAGGCTTGATGTCGTATGACCAGTCGGCAGCAACGGTTCCAAATCGTTTGCTCCAGAGAATATGACCGGTACTGTCAAACTTTGTAACATAATGATCGAAATTTGTACCACCATTTACATTGTAAGTTCCACCTGCGGCGATGAATCCATCCGGTGTTTTTGCTCCTTTGTAAAAATAATTTGAAACGGTTGTGCTACTGACATTAGCCCAGACTTGATTACCATTTCCATCAATTTCCATTGCAAGGGCAGATTTCAAAACACTTCCGTAACTCCAGGTATTTCCAAGAATTACAAAATGATCATTCCCCATATCGACCAAAGATTGAGCTTCATCATAATCAACGCCTCCGAAAACTTTTGACCAGACCAAAAATCCGGAATCATCTACTTTTATAACAACAATGTCTGAATATGAAGTATCGAGTGGTGAACTATACGTACTTCCGACGAGAAGAAAATTTCCATCAGACATTTGTTTCACATCGCTGATAAAGTCGTCTTTGTATGCTTCAAGACGAGAGGACCATACCAGATCTCCGTTGACGTTGAGGCGAAAGAGGGCTACTTCGGTACTGTCAAATTGATTCGGACCGGTGCTCCCAACCAGAATATACCCTCCGTCAAAGGTTTGTGTTATCGCCTGCGCATCATCTAAATTCACATCACCATAGAGATCCTGGAATTTTATCTGGGCATGAACAAAAAGAGAGGGCAGGAGGAAAGTAAATAGCACTAAATATTTTTTCATGGAGCTGGGATTTGTTTAACAAAGATATTGAAATCTATAAGCAAGAAAAAAGGGACAAATTGTCCCTTTCATGGAATTCAGTATAATTTTCGAATTAATATTCGTCCTCGTTGAAAAAGAAGTCGTCTTTGGTCGGATAATCAGGCCAGATTTCTTCGATACTTTCGTACGCTTCGCCTTCATCTTCAAGTTCCTGAAGGTTTTCAATTACTTCAAGAGGAGCGCCGGAACGGATGCCATAATCGATCAACTCATCCTTCGTAGCAGGCCAGGGAGCGTCTTCAAGGTGTTGTGCCAGTTCTAGTGTCCAATACATTGTTTCAATTGATTTGAAGGATCGTGATCCTTTTTAAGGGTTGCAAAAATAGAAAAATTACAATCACTTGTATCGTGTTTTGAATTTTTCCGGAAGATCACAGAATTGCTTGCCTCACAAGGATTTGCATTGGGAGGGCCTGAGTTTATCAGCCTCTTGGCTTCCATGGAGTTTCTTTTGTCCCTGTTTCTGCGGCTAATTTTCTCGATAATACAAAAAGATAGTCGGATAAACGATTCAGGTATTTCAGAATGATCGGTGAAACAAGCTCCAGTTCCGAGAGATGAACCGTGTTTCTTTCAGCCCTCCGGCAAACAGTCCGGGCAATATGGCAAGAGGAAACCAAAGTGTTCCCACCCGGAAGAACAAAATTCTTCATTTCCGGTAAAGCAGCATCCATTTCGTCCATCGCTGTTTCAAGTGCCAGAAGATCTGCTTCTTCAAGTTCCGGTAATTTCATTTTTGATTTTTCCGGATCGGAAGCAAGATGCGAACCAATGGTGAACAGTCGATCTTGAATTTCAAGGAGTAGAACAATGTGATTTTGGGCAATGTCCTGATCCCTGAGAAAACCAATCCATGAATTTAATTCATCCACTGTACCGTATGCTTCAATGCGAATATGATGCTTCGGTACACGTGTTCCTCCGATCAATGATGTCTTGCCTTCGTCACCTTTTTTAGTATAAATTTTCATTTGAAAGAATTTATAACACAGCTGTTCAGGTAGGAACTCCGGACTTTAAAACGTTCTGATTTGCCGTGTCAGATTCAATCAGTCCATCCTTGATCCGGATGATCCTGTACGCATGACGTGCAATATCTTCTTCGTGCGTTACAACAATTATTGTATTTCCTTTCTGATGAATTTCTTCAAACAAATTCATGATTTCTTCCGATGTTTTGCTGTCAAGATTCCCTGTGGGTTCATCGGCAAGTATAATTGAAGGCTTGTTGACCAAGGCTCTGGCAACTGCTACTCGCTGACGTTGTCCACCTGAAAGTTCGTTCGGTTTGTGTTTCACCCGATCACCCAGGCCCACATCAGAAAGCGAATCCATTGCTCTTTTAACTCTTTCATCTTTTTTTATTCCGGCATAGACAAGCGGCAGTGCTACATTGTCAAGGGCTGTGCTTCGTGGAATCAGGTTAAATGTTTGAAAGATGAAACCAATTTCTTTGTTCCGGATTTCTGCCAATTCATTATCGGCCATTGAATTCACCTGTTTTCCATTGAGAATGTATTCCCCATTGCTTGGTGTGTCAAGACAACCGATGATATTCATCAATGTTGATTTTCCGGAACCGGAGGGACCCATCAATGCAACATATTCGCCTTTGTTGATAGAAACAGTAATGCTTCGCAAAGCATTAACTTCCTCAGTTCCGATTACGTATCGGCGTGAAATATTTCTAAGTTCGAGCAATGCCATAGTCAAAGATTCAGGTCGGCAAATGTAACCGATAAAATGTTATCAAAATGTTAGATTCCGAATTAGAATTTCAACACAAAATCTTGTCGTGGAATGCCTTGTCTGAAGAAGAGGATTCCAAGATGAAACAAATCAATGCTGAGCGAAACTTTTGGATTCGATTTGATAATTTGCCAGGCTTCCTCCATTTCTTTACTCCAATGAATGTCATCAAAAACGAATATTGATTCTTCAGCGACATGAGACAAGGCCTGTTCAAAATAATTAAGGGTTGCTTCTTTTCGATGATTTCCATCAAAATACATGAAATCCACCCTTGCGGTATTCTTTAAAACCTGCGGCAGTGTTTCAGAAAATTCACCCACAATCACATCTATATTCTCAATCCCAAGAATTTCGAAATTTTCTTTGGCCTTGGCTGCGGTCTGCGGACAACCTTCCAAAGTCTGAACGCTAATCTTTTTACTGGATGCAGCAAGATAAAGGGTTGTGATACCCAATGAAGTACCAAGCTCAATGATATTCTTCGGTTGAAAATGATTGACCAGACGAAACATCAACTGGCTATATCGTGGCGATTTTACAAAGTGATCCACGATATAGCTCACCCGGAGCTTTCGCTTCCTGCCTTGGTGCCCACCGGTTCCAAAATCAGTCACTTCAAGTACTGATTCATCAAAATGCAGGCGTCCTCGCAAGGATTCAATTTTGTCATAAATATAAAATGGTGTCTCATCGCGAATCACGGTGTTGAGTAAATCGAACACGAAAGGAGAGTGAACATCGTGAGGAGTTCCACCGAGCAATGTGTATTTAATAAATTTCTTTGCTGAAAACAATTTGTCCACTTTGCGAATATAAAAGAAAGCTGGGTTGAATTCCCCGATCTGAAAACCAGTTTTAAATTTCTAATCTCTATTAACCTGATTTTTTGTGCTCAAAAGACATCAGGTTCTGCAATTATCGTATTGAAAGATAGGGGACTATTCGATTTTCCCTAAACTTCAGGTCGATTCAGAATCGTAGCATCATTTATTTCCACATCAGGTTCGATCAGGTATACTTTCGTAGCCAATTTTTATCATTTTTATAAAGGTCAATAATTGCTATTTTTGTCCATTCATTCCCATATTTATGAGCGCAATTGCAGAAATTCATGCCCGGCAAATCCTTGATTCCCGGGGAAATCCAACCATAGAAGTCGATGTTATCACTGAAAATGGAGCATTTGGAAGGGCAGCAGTGCCATCCGGTGCCTCGACAGGTATCCATGAAGCAATGGAGCTACGCGACGGAGACAAGCAAAAATATCTTGGCAAAGGCGTTCTTCGGGCAGTGTATAATGTCAATAAGGCAATAAACGAGGAACTGAAGGGCTTTCCTGTTTCTGATCAGCGATTGCTGGATACGGCCATGATCAAGCTTGATGGGACCGAGAATAAATCCAACCTTGGAGCAAATGCGATTTTAGGTGTCTCCCTGGCTTGCGCTAAAGCAGCAGCCATGGAAAGCAATCAGACTCTCTACCGATACATTGGTGGTGTGGATGCAAACATTCTACCGGTGCCAATGATGAACATCCTCAATGGAGGTTCTCATGCCGACAACAGCATCGACTTTCAGGAGTTCATGATCATGCCACTTGGCGCTCCCAGCTTCAGTGAAGCTTTGCGAATGGGAACGGAAGTATTCCATCACCTGAAAGCAGTTTTGAAGAAAAAGGTTTGTCTACTAATGTGGGTGATGAAGGTGGTTTTGCTCCTAATATTAAATCCAATGAGGAGGCCATTCAGTCGGTACTGGATGCAATTGTTGAAGCCGGATATCAGCCGGGCAAAGATATTTACATTGCAATGGACGCTGCTGCATCGGAATTCTATGATGAAAAATCAGGCAAATACATTTTCAAAAAATCTACCGGTGACCAGCTAAGCTCTGAACAGATGGCTCAATACTGGGCATCCTGGGTTGACAAATATCCCATTGTTTCCATAGAAGACGGTTTGGCTGAAGATGACTGGGATGGCTGGAAGAAACTCACTGAGCTGACAGGCAAAAAGATCCAACTCGTGGGCGATGACTTGTTTGTTACCAATGTGAAACGCCTCAATGAAGGTATAAAGAAGGGTATCGCCAATTCAATTCTTGTTAAAGTCAATCAGATTGGTACACTTTCCGAGACCATTGATGCTGTAGATCTTGCACACAGGAATGGATACTCCTCGGTCATGAGCCATCGTTCCGGAGAAACGGAAGACAGTACTATCGCCGATCTGGCAGTGGCATTGAAAACCGGACAAATCAAGACAGGCTCAGCCTCCCGCTCTGACAGGGTTGCCAAATACAACCAATTGTTAAGAATTGAAGAAGGCTTGGGAGAAACTGCCCATTTTGGCGGAAAAGATTTTAAATTTGTGAGTCGGTAATCTTAGTAGATAGACATTTTAAAGAATCATGGATCAGGATACACTGGACAAACTTGCAACGGGAGAATATTCTATTTCTCCGCGTAGTGGCCGTCTTCGGAAAAAGGTAAGACTTAAAAAGAAGTCTCCTTTTTTCTCAAAAAACAGAATGAAAAAATATGGACGCATGTCCTTGTGGGTGTTGTTGGTTGTTTCTGTTATCATCAGTCTGGTGATCGTGATTCCAGAATTGAATATTACTTCTTCCAACAAGCAGGAGAATATTGAAAAAGCAAAAAAGAATTTTGCACCGCCACGTTAATAGTGTTTGATAAACAAATAAACTGTCTAAGTAATTATAATTCCCATCTCCCTTGAAAAGCGATAAAATAAAAGAAAAGTTTGCAAAAGTTGCCCTGCCCAAGGCTGCAGAGCTGAAAGATTTTATTAAAGAAAATGGAAACCATGTAATTGGTTCGTACACCATTGAGCAGGTATATTCCGGGATGAAGGGGATGGTGGGTATGGTAACGGAGACGAGCAAGCTGGATCCGGAAGAGGGAATCCGCTTCAGGGGTTACAGTATTCCTGAGCTGAGAGATCAACTTCCAAAAGCGACAGGGGATAGTGAACCTTTGCCGGAAGGAATTTTTTATCTCATGCTGATGGGTGAATTGCCTACAGAAGATGATGTATTACAAGTGAGCAATATTTGGGCACGTCGGAGCAATGTTCCGAAGTTTGTATTCGATATGCTGGACAGTTTGCCTTTGAACCTGCATCCAATGACGCAATTCAGTATGGCGATTATGGCATTGCAGAAGGAGTCGGTTTTTGCAGCGGCATATAGAAAAGGATTGAGCAAAAAGGAATATTGGGATCCGATGTACGAAGATGTGATGAATCTTATCGCTCGCCTTCCCCGGATAGCAGCGTACATCTATCGCAGAACATACAAAAACGGAGTGCATATCGAACCGGATGCGAAGCTTGACTGGGCTGCTAATTTTGCGCACATGTTGGGCTACGACGATTACGATATGAAACGTTTGATGCGTTTGTATCTTACTATTCACGTGGATCACGAAGGAGGAAATGTCTCCGCTCACACGACACATCTTGTTGGGTCCGCTTTGAGCGATGCATATTTGTCTTTCGCTGCAGGGATGAACGGACTAGCCGGACCTTTGCACGGATTGGCTAACCAGGAAGTGATTCGCTGGATTCTTGACTTGCGAAATTATTACGATGGTGCTGTTCCGACAAAGGAGCAGATTCATGATTACGTAATGAAAACCATGGACGATGGAAAAGTTGTTCCCGGTTATGGTCACGCAGTTTTACGCAAAACAGATCCACGCTTCATCGCGCAAATGGAATTTGCAAAAAAATATATTCCGGATGATGTGAACTGCCGTATCGTACACATGGTGTATGAAGTAGTCCCACCCATCCTGAGCAATATCAAGAAAATAAAAAATCCATGGCCGAATGTGGATGCACACAGTGGAGCACTCCTCATGCATTATGGTATGGATGAATATGATTTCTATACTGTCTTGTTTGGAGTAAGCCGTGCACTCGGTGTATTGGCTTCTTTACTCTGGGATCGTGCTCTCGGACATCCGATTGAACGTCCGGGTTCAGTGACTTCCGATTGGATGAAGAATCAGGCAGTCAAAGCAACAGTATAATTTTCCTTTTTCAGAAATGGCTAAAGAACTGATTCGATGCCCCTGGTGTCTTTCTTCAGATCTCATGAAAGCATACCACGATACGGAGTGGGGGGTGCCTGTTCATGATGATAAAAAGCATTTTGAATTTATTGTCCTCGATACTTTCCAGGCCGGATTGAGCTGGAGTACAATTCTCAACAAGCGCGAAAATTTCAGAAAAGCGTTTGACAATTTTGATTATGTCAAAATAGCAAAATACAAAGAGCCGAAAATTCAAAAACTTTTAGGTGATGCCGGGATTATCCGTAATAAATTGAAAGTGTACGGAACGGTGAACAATGCAAAGCGTTTTCAAGAGGTACAAAAAGAATTCGGGACTTTCGATAAATACATCTGGCAATTTACCGGCAACAAAGTCATCAACAACAAATACAAGACACATAAAAACATCCAACCCTTCACCAAAGAATCCGATGCCATGAGCGCCGATCTATACAAACGCGGCTTCAAATTCGTTGGCTCTACTATCTGCTATGCCTACATGCAGGCAGCAGGAATGGTGAATGATCATATGGTGGACTGCCATAGGCACGGGGATTGCTGAGTGGAAGGTGGTATTAGGTATAAGGTATAAAGTATAAAGTAAGCGTTACAGAGGGCTTTTTTTGTCCCCCGTCCCTCGACCCCCGTCCCTCGTCCCTAAATTCCAAGCTCAAACAACACCGACTTAAATTCACTCAGCATCATCGCTGTTGCTCCCCAGACAGTATCATTATTGAAATGAAAAACAGGAGTGCGGATTGTGATTCCTGTACTTAGCTTGATATCTTTTTCACTGATATTATTTTCATCCATCAGGGTGTCGAGATCAAGTTCAATGATTCTGGCTACTTCGTTTTGATCCGGAACAAATTCCGGTTTGAATGGAATAGTGCCTACAAAAGGATGCACTAAAAAATTGCTCGGTGGAATGTATAATTCTGTTAGTCTTCCGATGAGGGAAACATCTGATTTTGAAATTCCAATTTCCTCTTCAGTTTCACGGAGAGCAGTGGATTGTAAGTCTGCATCTTCCGATTCAAATTTCCCTCCGGGCAATCCAATTTGTCCGCTGTGTACTCCATCGTAATCAGAACGCATGATTAATGGGAGCTTAATCGTTCCTTCGTCCTCGAATAATAAAATTAGAACACTGCCCGGACGTGCTTCTGCAGGAATTTTGTATCGGGAAAGATTCAATCTTCGTTCAGCGTGAGCCATTTTTAACTGGGCTTCACGACCGGGAAGAGGTAATGCAAGTCGGTGTTTTAAACTCTTGCTGAAGATTTCCAGCATACATCAGATAGATTTAGTTTGTTGCAGGTACTTTGCTTGGCGCTCCGTTTCCTGCAGGAATCACCACTCGCTTGCGTTCTCCGATTTGCTGACGCCACATCGCATAATACAAACCTTTGGACTCGAGCAATTCATTGTGTGTTCCGGCTTCAATGATCTGTCCTTTTTCAAGAACAAAAATCTTGTCGGCATGCATGATGGTGCTCAATCGGTGAGCAATCATTATTGTGATGTGTTCTTTTCGCGTCGAAAGCTGGCGAATAGTATCCGTAATTTCTTCTTCTGTAATGGAGTCCAAAGCGGAGGTGGCTTCATCGAACACCATCAGCTTAGGATGGCGCAACAATGCCCGTGCAACAGAAAGTCTTTGCTTTTCTCCACCCGAAACTTTGACTCCACCTTCGCCAATCACAGAGTCGAGTCCTTTTTCTGCACGTGACATCAGGTTCTGACAGGCAGCTTTCATCAACACATCCATGCATTCTTCATCCGTAGCAGTCGGATTCACAAAAAGCAAATTCTCGCGAATAGTACCGCTGAAGAGCTGCGTATCTTGAGTAACAAAACCAATTTGCTCACGCAATTCATCTTTGTTGATCTCATCTCCCGGCACACCATTGTATAAAATTTTTCCCTGTTCCGGGATGTACAAGCCAACAAGCAATTTTACCAGTGTGGTTTTACCGGCGCCACTAGGCCCGACAAATGCAACAGTTTCTCCACGACGAACCTGAAATGAAATTTGTTCCACAGCATTGTGTGCGCTGCTTTGATGACGGAAGGAAACATTATCGAAACGAAAATCTTCTATCCTTCCGATGCTCTTAGGATTTGCAGGTCGAGGCTCCACCGGTGTATTCAGGATAGTCTCAAAATTTGAAAGCGATGCTTGTGCTTCTCTGTAAACAGCAATCACATTTCCCAGTTCCTGAAGTGGACCAAAAATGAAGAAACTGAAAAATGTTAGTGTCAAAAGTTTGCCGGGAGTGATGACATCTTTAAAAACGAGGTAATACAAGAGAAATAAAAATGAAGTGCGGAGGAAATTTACAGTTGTTCCCTGTACAAAACTCAAACTGCGGATATAACGTACTTTTTTTAATTCCAGCTTCAGAATTTTTCCGGTAATCGAATTCAACCGACCAACTTCCTGATTTGCCAAACCCAGACTTTTTACCAATTCAATGTTTCGCAAAGATTCTGTTGTAGATCCTGCAAGGGATGTTGTTTCACCAAGAATTACTTTGGAGATTTTTTTGATATTCCTGCTCAGCAAACTACTTACAATTCCAAGCAATGGAACGGTCACCAGAAAGACAGGTGCGACCAGCCAATGCACCGTGAAAGCATACCAGATGACGAAGATGAGTCCGACGAGTGTTTGAAAAACGACACTAATAAAAGAGGTGATGAATTTCTCGGAATCGGTTCTAACTTTCTGTAATTTTCCAAGTGTTTCACCACTGCGCTGGTCTTCAAAAACCTGATAGGGCAATTCGAGTGAATGACGAATCCCATCCGTATACATTTGAGCTCCGGATCGCTGAACGACTACATTCACAAAATAATCCTGAAAATTCTTTGCGATACGGCTTACCATCGCCACTCCCATGGATGCAAAAAGAAGCCACATAATATCGTTAAAGAAGTCCTTGGTCGGGTCGTTGCGATAGTCAGCAATATGTACCCCGAAACGGTCCATCATGATACCGGCAATCAGCGGATCCATGAGGGAAAAGCACTGATTTACAGCGGCCAGTAAGAGCGCCAGAAGTACATATTTCTTGTAATTCTTGAGGTAGGATAAAAGTAATTTCATCGGATTTTCAGGGGATTCGCAAAGGTACTTATTTATCGACGATTCAAAATAGGTTTTATTTTAAGGAATTTGGACAAATTGTTACAATTGCGGAAGGAGACAATTTCGCTTGGAGAGAGATTTTTCAAATATTATGTTGATAACTACCGTTTCAGAAGTATAGAGGTAGTTTGTTCTTCTCTAATTTTACAGGAAATAATCAAAGATCCTTCATGAACTTCAAAAAAATAATCCCTGCAATTGCTTTATTGGCTTCCATGTCGACAGTTTCTGCCCAACATGTGGTAACTATGAAAAGCGGTGAGAAAATGAATGGGACGGTTCAGTCTCTCAACAATGGTTCTGTCGATTTCCTGTACAAGGGAAATAAAATGAAATTGAGTGTGAGTGAAATTTATTCCATCAATTTTGCTGAATCAGAAGCAGCAAAAGCGGTAAGCGGTGATATGTCTTCTTCCGCTGCGCCGCATGAAATCGGAGAAAAGCAAATTACGGCTGGTTCTTATCTCGTCCGATATAAAGTTGCAGATAGAAAGATTGCAAAAGCTCCCCGAATTGATAACCTCACTCAAGACAAAGGCACTGTGGTCGTGGATATTTCCATTGATAAATATGGCCACGTGATTAAAGCGACTCCCGGTGCTCCCGGTTCTACTACCAACAACGAATACCTGAAAACAAAAGCAAAGCAAGGAGCAGAAAGTGCTCTGTTCGATAATGTACCGACAGCTCCATTGGAACAAAAAGGCTATATGATTATTGTGTTTTAGTAAATGTTAAGATTTTAGTATTGACGAATTAGAAAAAAGTTTTTGTATACTGTCTGTATGCTGAAAGATCGCAATACAGACAATTTTATCAAAGGCCGCGGAGCTCAACTAAATACGAAGAATAAATATCTCCGACAGGAACTTGTGACAGAACACATCGAAGGGCTCGATGAACCACTGGAGCTTTCGCATACCACACAATATTTTCTTGAGTATCCAAAGAAGATGGTTAACCGGATCGATAGTCCGGATATCCCTTCTGATTTTTCCATGAATCCTTACCAGGGTTGTGAACACGGTTGCGTGTATTGCTATGCCCGAAACACCCACCAATACTGGGGATACAGTGCAGGCTTGGATTTTGAATCAAAAATTATTGTCAAGCCTGAAGCTCCTGCATTATTGGAAGCGGAGTTGCGAAAGAAATCCTGGAAACCTGCAGTGATCATGCTTTCCGGAAATACAGATTGTTATCAGCCGGCAGAACGAAAGTGGAAACTGACAAGACGAATGCTCGAAGTTCTTTTGCGGTTCCGAAATCCGGTAAGCATGATCACCAAGAATAATTTGATTCTTCGTGACCTGGATATCCTGAAAGAACTCGCTGCGATGGACCTTGTTCATGTTGCGGTTAGCATCACATCGCTCGATGAAACATTGCGTTTGCAATTGGAGCCAAGGACTACCACGGCAAAGAACCGACTCAAAGTAATTGAGACATTGAGTAAAAATAACATCCCGACAATGGTAATGGTAGCTCCGATCATCCCGGGATTGAACAGTCATGAAATTCCTGCTATCGTTGAGGCGGCAGCAAATTGCGGTGCACGAAATGCCGGAATGACAATCGTTCGATTAAATGATTCTGTTGCTGAGATTTTCAAAGACTGGATTCACAAAACATATCCTGATCGTGCAGAAAAAGTGTTGAACCAAATTGCCGAATGTCACGGAGGCAAACTGAGCGACAGTCGCTTTGGTACCCGGATGAAAGGGGAAGGGAAACTGGCTGAAAGTATTCGTCAACTCTTGCACAATAGCGTTGACAGGTTCATGGCGAATCGTACCGCACCGCCGTATAACAAATCGCTTTTTCGTGTTCCTTCGCCTGGTGGACAGATGGAATTATTCATGTGAAAAAAATATTCCGTGCGCAGAATCAATTCCCTGAATAATCTTTGAGCTCATCCATTTCGATTCTCACTTGTTCCGTCCAGGATTTCTGGTATTCCGGAACCACTCCATGTTCTGTTTCTTCGTCATAACGGAATTGTGCATCCTGGTAAGATTTCCATGCTTCCTCAAATAATGTTTTCAATTGCTGATCACATTCAAGGAGTCCTAATGGCGTTTCCGATATTTTTTTCTTCAACTTTCGGATAAACAATTCACAAATATCAAAATGGAGTTGTTCGTGTGCAAGCAAACCAATTTCCTTTTTATCTTTCTGTACCCATGAACCTTTTTTTGCGAAGCAGGCAAAGAGCGATACATTCAATACCATCACCTGGTTTTGAAAAGTCGGCACAGCCTTGTAATCAAAAAGGCAATGACTCTGGGCGCTGAATGGTGATTTTTGATCAACAGGCCCCTGGAAATCCGTCCACTTTAGAGAATACGAAGGAGTCCAGTGCAGTGTGTCTTTCTTGAAATCCATTGCTGCTTCTTGCTCTTTCACAAATTCTACTTGTACTGATTTGCACAAGGAAACCTGATTCGGATTTTTATTCACCCAATCGTCAAAACCTGTGAGTATTTGCTTGAAAGTCTGACGTAAAATTGTTTCCGGCATTTCTTTTGGAAAGCCTCTGGCAGCCATTTGTGGTGTTCCGCTTGTTTGATAAAGTTCAATTTCTTTTCCATCGATGACTCTGAATACATGCATGCTGAAGTTCAAAGAAAGTGTATGCTTTGAGGCCGTTCCGGGGTCTTTAAAAACGAGTTCATCGATGCCGATCCAAAGTGGAATTTTACCAGTATCATTAACAAGACTGCCTGCAATGAAGGAATGGATTTCTTTCTCCATCCCGTTTTCAAATTTTACAGAAATTGGTTTTCCGCTTGCAGCACTTAATACTTTGCCATCATTGCCCGAAGAATGCCGTTTATCTTCAATACCACAGATGAAATATGCTTGTGGCTTTAAACCCCAATCTTCGGGCTTTAGGCGAATGGCATACGTATCGACTTGCGCAGCGACGATTTTTGCAATTATGAAAAACAGGAGGGCTAGAAAGTGTATGATCATTTATCGTACAGGATATGGGTTCGAAAGATAGGAATCAGGCTTGATTTTATGAGTGTTAACACAAATGTCAGACCAATACAACGTCATTCTGCTCAAAATTATTCGTAAATTTACCTCATTCATACCTTCATTATGCAAATAGTTTTTTTAATCGCCGGAATGTTCATTGGAGGCCTGCTTGCCTGGCTCTTTTTAAAGAATAAAGACGGTGAAAACCAGCAAAGTCTGAATTTGAGAATAGCAGAGCTTGACAAGGATAGATCTGTTTTGGCTGATCGTGTTCAGCAGTCTGTTTTACAAAATGAATCTGTTCGTGCACAAAATGAGAAAGAACGACTGGAATTTGTCAACTTGAATGCCTTACTCGCACAACAGGAAACTACCAACCTGAATCTTCAGGAAAAACTGACTATGCAAAAACAGGAGCTGGAGCAATTGCAGCAAAAGTTTACCAAAGAGTTCGAGAATCTTGCAAATAAAATTCTGGATGAGAAAAGTCAGAAATTCACAGAGCAAAATAAAAACCAGCTCGATATTATTCTGAATCCACTGAAGGATAAAATCAGAGACTTTGAGCAAAAAGTAGAAAATGTTTACAAAGTTGAATCTGCCGAAAGGAATTCATTAAAAGGAGAGATTAAGAGCTTGATTGAACTGAATAAACAGATCAGTGAAGAGGCAAATAATCTTGTAAAAGCATTGAAAGGGGATACCAAGAAACAGGGAAACTGGGGTGAATTGATTCTTGAAAAAATCCTGGAAAGATCCGGACTTGTGAAGGATGAAGAGTACAAAATGCAAGTGAGTACTCAGAACGAACAGGGTAGCAGGATTCAACCGGATGCGGTAATTTATTTACCTGACAGCAAACACATCATTGTCGATTCCAAAGTATCTCTGATTGCTTACGAAGCCATGATCAATGCACCGGATGATGAATCGAGAGAACAATCACTGCGGGATCATATTCTCAGTGTTCGCAATCATATTAAAGGCTTAAGCGAAAAGAGTTATCAAAGCTCTGCTGATTTTACTTCACCTGATTTCGTATTGTTATTTATGCCGATCGAATCCTCCTTTGGAATTGCTGTTCAGGCCGACAATGAATTGTTTAATTTCGCATGGGATAGGAAAATTGTAATTGTGAGTCCTTCAACTTTGCTTGCCACCTTGCGCACTATTTCTTCGATCTGGAAACAGGAGAGGCAAACACGGAATGCAATGGAGATTGCCAGACAAGGCGGAGCATTGTATGATAAGTTTAAAAATTTCGTCGACGACCTCATTGAAGTTGGCAAGAAGATGGATGGCGCAAAATCCAGCTATTCAGAAGCAATGAATAAATTGACAACCGGGAACGGTAACCTGATCAAGAAAATTGAAGATATCCGGAAACAGGGAGCAAAGCCACCAAGGAACTCCTCCATCCTTAATTGAACGTGCAGAAGAAAATATCCAGTCCTGATATGTTCCGGAACTATTTTTTGCTTTTTCTTATTCTTGTAATGTCAGGCTGCTTCGGTACACGGGAGCTTAGCAGTGAAAATCTCAGCGCTGTCTACCGTAATTCAGAACAAGTTTTTCATCCCGAATTTAATATATATCATCAGAGAGATTCAAACTCCCGGGTTTCGATTCTCGTTCAACCATCCGAATTTCTTTTTGTTCGACAACCCGATGATCAGTTTAAAGCATCGGTAAAAATTGTGATGAGGTTGATGGAGTCGTATGAATCCACAGTGCAATTGGATACCTTGACTTTACTTTATTCCTTTGACATGATGGAAAAAGGAAGCTCCAAAGTGCTGACATTCGATATGCCAGTACACCGCAAAGGATTGTTGCTTTTGAATGTGCTTATTTTGGACCTGAACAAAAATTACCAGGAAGACTTCTTTGTAAATTTTGAAAATGAGGATACCTTGAACCGTCAGTTTTTTCAGATTACGGACTTAAAGCATCAGCCTTTTTTTAAAAATTCAATAACGAACAACGATACATTTTTACTTCACTATCGGGATTCAACTGTGCGAACATTGTGGTGTAAGTATTATCACCGTGATTTTATGCTGGCTCCAACACCTTTTAGTTTTGATGTGAGGGAAGAATTTAATTATCATGCGGATAGTGTCTTTCGTGTAGATGTGTCTGAGCCGGGTGGTTTACATTTTTCAAAAGAAGGTTTCTATCATTTTCAGGTCGATACTACATCCAAATCAGGTATCACTTTGTTTCAATTTGAAAACGGATTTCCCAACATCACCTCACCGCATCAAATGCTGGAGTCAATGCGATATCTTACTTATAAAAAGGAATTTGAGGAAATTGCTGCTAAGCCAAATATAAAATCAGCCGTAGATGCATTCTGGCTGGGCCGGGGTGGGAATGCAGAGCGAACACGTTTGCTCATCAAAAAATATTATACACGTGTTCAGGAAGCGAATAAATATTTTACATCGTATACCGAAGGATGGCGTACCGACCGTGGTATGTTGTACATTATTTTCGGCAGCCCAAACACAATTTACAGAGGAGCCATAAGCGAAAGCTGGATTTATGGCACTCCCAACAGTAATTTGTCCCTGAGTTTCTTTTTTGTCCGCGTGAATAATCCCTTTACCGACAATGATTTCTCATTGTCCCGATCTCCAATTTATGAAAGTAGTTGGTACCGTGCCGTAGAAGTATGGCGACAAGGTCGCGCTTACAACAATATGAATTAGTGCTTATTTGTATCCGAATTATTACCTATGAAGAATCCTTCGTTTAAAGAAAAAAATCCATCCGCTGATCGTGATGATGACCAGATGATTTATGGCCTTCGTCCGGTCATGGAAGCATTGGAAGCCGGAAAAGAAATCGATAGAATATTTATTGGGAGAGGAGCGAAAGGTGAATTGATGGTTGAGCTGAAAAATCAATTGCGCGAAAGGAGTATTGCATGGACGGAAGTTCCGCCAGAAAAATTAAACAGATTTACACGAAAAAACCACCAGGAAGTTGTTTGCTTTATTTCTGCGATCTCCTATTTTTCCCTCAGTCAGGTGGTTCCATCACTATTTGAAAAAGGCGTTTCTCCATTCCTGTTAATTCTGGATCGAATTACTGATGTACGAAATTTTGGTGCCATTGCTCGAACAGCGGAATGTGCCGGTGTGCATGCAATTGTAATTCCAACGAAAGGTGCGGCTCAGGTAAGTTCGGATGCGATTCGTACTTCTGCCGGAGCCCTCAGCAGAATTCCTGTATGCAGGGAGAATAATTTGAAAGCGGTTGTTTCCTATCTGCAGCAAAGCGGCATCCAGGTTGTAAGTGCAACAGAAAAGGGAACTGATTTCCACTTTCAAGCGGATCTTAGCGGACCTCTCGCAATCGTAATGGGTTCGGAGGAAGATGGAGTTTCTCCGGAACTGATCCGGAGCTGTGACCGCTTACTCAGGATTCCAATGATTGGAGCCATTTCTTCTCTCAATGTTTCAGTGGCTTGCGGAATCATGCTTTATGAAGCAATACGTCAGCGTATGAAGTCAGATGACATTCAATTGTAATAAAATCTGAGCTTCAAAAAATGAGCCGGAGCAGAGATCTAGAAAATTCATTTCGCTTATCTGAGAATTGGGCTCTCTGGCTGATTCTCATCGTCGCTGCTGTTATCCGATTCTATTCGGGTTATGAATTGTCTTTGTCAAATGATGAACTCAGTGCTCTTACACGAGCCGAAGCTTCATCTGTTCATGATCTGATTGTAAACGGTATCTATATTGATTACCATCCGGCCGGTGTTGAACTCTTTATTTATTTCTGGATAAAACTCTTCGGTCATTCGGCTTTTCTTTTTCGTCTTCCATTTATTCTTTTTGGAATTGGTTCCGTTTACCTTATTTACCTCCTTGGAAAAAAATGGTTTTCTCCGTTCACCGGTCTGCTTGCAGCCGCATTGTTTTCTGTTTCTGAATTTTCAATCCTGTATTCTGTGTTTGCTAGATTGTATAGTCCGGGCTTGTTTTTTTCATTGCTTACCACACTTTACTGGACTGATATTTTATTTGCAAAAGAAAGTGAGAAAAAGATCCACTTGAAAAAATGGATTGGGTTTATTTTGTCAATGTCAATATGCACGCATATTCATTATTTTTCATTTGTATTTGTTGCAGTTCTTGGTGTGAGCGGATTGTTTTTTCTGGTCAGGAAGAACAGAATTCCATATCTGCTTTCTGGTTTGCTTGTCCTGGTTTTATTTATCCCTGAACTGGCGATTTTCTTTACGCAAATGAAAACAGGAGATATTGGAGGTTGGTTGG
Organism: Bacteroidota bacterium; assembly: GCA_016720655.1. Classification (GTDB taxonomy): domain Bacteria; phylum Bacteroidota; class Bacteroidia; order AKYH767-A; family 2013-40CM-41-45; genus JADKJP01. The sequence goes on along the minus strand of JADKKE010000025.1, from coordinate 845 downwards.
CTGTTCCTGAGAAATCCTTTTTACTTGATTTCGTGTTTAATTTATTTAACAAATCACTGATTTTTTCATCCATTGTGTTTCTTCTTTTTTTACCGGGATTTATCCGAACTATTGTGCAGAAAAAATGGAATAAATTCTACACACTCTCTCTCACTTTGGTCGGAATTACTTTTTTGATTGCCTATGGCTATTCAGTTCTTCGTGCGCCGGTAATCCAATTTTCGACTTTGTTCTTTGTACTTCCATTTTTATTATTTTTCATTTCTGAGTGCATCGAAAGGATTGTTCCTATAAAATGGATGAATGCATGTCTTCTTCTTACAATTTTGGGTGGGTTTTCCAGCACAGTTTTAGAAGGGAAAATTTACTCAAGACCTTCCTTTGGATTGTTCAAAGAACCGGCGAAGGACATAAAACTTTGGATCGAGAGATATGGCAAGGATCAGGTTGCCTGTGTGGTGAGTTCAATCAATCCGAAATACATGGATTATTATTTCAGGGAATTGCAAGTAGAGCCGTGGATCGTCGCTCGCCATCCAAATCAACCTGAAAACTTCGGAATACTTGCGAATATTTTGGATACTCTTTCTTCACAGTTTGTTGCCTTTTCCTGGAGTAATTGTGACAATATTTATGAGATAAATAAGCTGATTCTAGAAAAGTATCCCGTTCTCGTGGAAAAACGAATTTATTTTAATTCAGCTTCTTATTTGTTTGCTAAAAGTGGCAATGGAATTTCATCACCTGTGATGTATAAATCCTGCTTCGGTTTTGAGCCAGATCAGATTGGAATTGAACAGTCGGCGAAAATTGATACGCCGGCTTATGCTGGTAAATTTTCTTCA
>JADKKE010000024.1 GCA_016720655.1 Bacteroidota bacterium | reverse complement strand
ATCCCGAATGGTTGATTGATTATTACTCAACAATCATTGATGAATAATTGTCCCTGCGTTTGAAAAGCCAGGAGAATTGGTGAGCTACTGAAAATCGTTTTTCTAAAATACATAAGAATACTTATACCGATGCGGCTAAAATTTCTATGGACAAACCCATAGAATGAAGGCGAAATAAATACGTTCAATTGAGTCAAATAGGATTCGCTGTCAACGCGAAACTATCGTAAAATAAATGAACATCAGTCCGTAGGTTTGCGCTTCCTGTCGAAGGAAAACCGTGACGCTTTAAAGCGGTCCGATTTCCAAATAATTTGTTCCATATTATCTTTCAACAAATCTCCCCATAACGAAGGAATTACCATCTCTTCATTTTTTCCAGATGATTCTTATATCTCCTTTCAAAAATTGAAAGAATCAAGGTTTTCCTCAAAGAATCCGACGCAAAGTTAAAAATATTCCGGCTAAGTTCAATACCAAAAGCATTATTAAACAAAGTCCATTACTGTTGCCATGGAGTCGCTAAGCTATTGTCTTTGCTTGCAATGCTTTTAAAATTTTCGGTAATTGCCTTCTTTTCATGTGCAATACCCAGTTTAAGCTATTTTCTCCAACATATTTTCTTAATTGAGTGAAGCCATCCAAAAGCAAGAAGGTCGAAATGCATCCAATTGACCGCCATCTTCATCTCCGTCCAATGAGGATCCAAAAGCAGACTTTTGGTTTCCATTCTTGCCTGTTCAGTGATTTTCCAGGTTTTTTTGTTGATGAAAATGGGTGAAATACTACCCACATTTTTTCCGGACCACTTAATGCCAGAACATTTTCGATATTGTTTTCTGTGCAAATAATTCAACACAAGAAAAAAATAATTGGTATCAACAGTAAAATTTGCTTGGAAAACGCATGTCTTGCATTCTCTTTAATGCCTATCACCAGAATTTTGACTTCTCTGAATTCAGTTGAAGCACTTTAATAAAAATAAATACCAGCTTTCAAATTGAAACCGCAAAATTCTCTTCGCCGGACGAGAATTCTTCTTCAGTATCCGTACCAAAACTTTCTTGTCCTCAAAATAATTAAACAAATTCAATCTTTTCCTTGAAAGTCTTCCGAATCTTAAGTGAAAAGTTTTTCCTGCAGTGACGCCGGGATTTGGATAGAGGAGGCAATTCTCGTTTTGTTTTCGATTTGATGGATGGGGACAGTCGAGGAAATCCAATGAAAGTTACCCGATTGTTTCCCGAATTCTGAATGGCGAGTGTTCCAAGTGTGTTATAAAAATATCAGCAGGACTACTGAGATTTGGTCGCAACCGTAACCGGAGGAGCAGAAATGCACTGTCGAATTTCACCACTTTGTGTTCCCCACAGGTGTCACGAAATAATTTCCGAACCGTCACGTGTAATTCCATCATAACCACTAATGTTGTCGGGATGATTGTACTCACGACATTCGTTGCCATATCTATCGCCCGATTGGTGCATTGCTGCCCCAATTTACAAAACACAACGGTTGTTTGCCGCACCGAATACAATTCCATTTGAGTGTTGCTGAGATTACTAGCAATCGCTGTAAATGTTTGTGCAAATATTGACTTTAAATATTTTCTTGGTAGAAAATCTGTAGTATGAGATTTCGATCATCGTGGGTCATTCCATTGAGAAATGAAGCACTTCAACATTCAGAATGAGAACAGGAGCTGCGGAGGATAAGAGAAACCTCACACTACTTCCGGAGTTAACTAGAACAATGTAGCCAACTATTTTAATTCCATAGGGACCGCCACCCAAAACCACTAACGAAAATGCTTCAAATGTACCTGCACTGTCACGACAAACCTGATGATCGAAGTATTCGCAATTAACCATCGCCTTCCGGCATAATCGTATTCTGCGCTTTCCGGACCACCGGGCTTGTATGCTTCGGTCGTTGGAGATCAGTGAAAAGAAGATAAAGGAAAGGAGTAGATTTATTTTCATGGATGGGCTTAGAGAGTGGCGAAGATAAATTTCCCTCTGTTACAAACCAACCAATTAACCTTAGTCACGTTGATGCTAGTGAAAAGGAGCTGATCCTTTTGAGAATTGCGGCTAATCCAACTATCTCGAAAAATATTTTTGAATAAATTAAGCAGGAAACGCTCAATGTAAATTCTTTCTCAACATTCCATAAACAAACGTTCCGGTCATCGCAGCGAGGAGATAAATAATAAACTCGGTAAGCCTGGCCCCAAGGAGATGTAGTGAATATAGGGGTACAGGACAGGCTCCTGCCAATGCCCAACCGAGTCCGAAGATGAAGCCCCCGATGAGGTAGCGATAGATTGTTTTATTTTTATCACGGATCTCAATTTTTTTCCTTCCACATTTTTCCATTTCCATCATCTTGACTATTTGAACAAGAAGAATTCAACTACAATAGCGGAACCAATGATTCCAAACATGGAAAGTTCTGGAAGTGAAACATTTCTGTAAACTAAAACTGTGAAACTGGCTTAACTTTTGGACAAAGTAAATCCGAGCAGTATTCCGATTAATATATAAAACGAGACATTTTCTTACAATGAGAAATTTTTAACGGATCCGTGAAATATCAATGGGAAATACAGCCAGGTCGCGTAAGAGTCCGCCCATAAAGAAACCAATGACTAAAATTATAGAAGGCAGTCAGGCAGAGTCCGGTAATCGCATGTCCGGATGCATCTGCCCGCATAGCGTGCGCCGAATCCAAGAACCAGAAATCCACCGCCCGCAATGATTAGCAAACCACGCCAGTAAAAGATATCGCCAATCGTAAAAGTAAGGAACCAATGGAACCTTGCCTCTTCTACATTGAATCCCAATTCATTCAGGCTATTGACAGTGGCCTGAGAAACATGTGCAATATTTCCATCGACCGAATAAAAATAATGAGCTGCAAGATAACCTCCGAACACAGCACCAAGAGCAACCATGAGACGTTCCAGCCGCCGAGACCCAGTCGAATTTAAAGAACCGTTGATTTCACCGGCACCGTCGGCAGCGCAAATGATTCGAAATTTTCGGAAATACCAAACTCTGACCAAGATACAGTAAGAGGAACATCTGTATGGCCAGCAGCGGACCTGAAACATACTAGGCCAGGGGTGGGAGATTATTTCTTTGAGGTGAGGAGGAATTCGGGGACCATTTTTTGGGTTGTGATTTTGATTTTAGATTGTGGATTGTTGGGACCCAGTGCGTTTTCTTTGACCCTTGAACATTAAACTTTGAACCGGGTATCACATTCGCCCTTTCATCATCATGTTCCATTTTGACCAAGGGGAGGCCGTATTTTTTTTAGGATCCACATACTCCACTGTGTTTTGGGTGGTGTCTACGAATTTTTCAGGAAAGGTCGCTATCACGGACACTATCGTATTTGAATTCAGCACAAAGCATTTCTCCGCAGCCTGTAACGATAGGGCAGGATGAATATCCTTCATATTGGTGACTTGAGAATGACTGATTTTCATCAGGTGCAATATGTTATCGACAAACAACAGGAGCTTGTTTACGAATAGCGGCTCCGGTTTTTTTGCAGTAGGCAATGCAGCTGAGTCACCGATACCGAAGACATTTTTATATTTCGGGTGTTGCAATGTATGTATATCTACTTCCAGCCAACCTTTATTGGGACCATCAGCAAAAGCAAAAGGGCTTTGCTTGATAAAATCAGGAGCTGATTGTGGAGGAGCAAGATGAAGCATGTCATAAGGCATTGTAATCAAATCCTGAGCGGGAAGCAATCTCATTGATCCCGGAATTCATGGTGAGCGCTGTGGACCGGGATTTGGGTTTTACATAGCGGAATGTATCTCTTTTTCTTTGAATCAATCATCACCGGCGCGTAGAATGGTTTAAAAACTATGTTCCGTTTTTTAATAATATCCGTCAGTGTATCGTGGAATACTTTCACACCAAAAATTACAGAACCCGGAGTTGCATAAATAACATTAGACTTTTTCACGCAGATGATGTTTCCGCAAGTAATCTTCAGTCAGGTACATAATTTTTGTGGAGCACCACCATCGGATGGTGTAGGGTGGGCTGAGTGGATATTGCATTCCCTCCTTTAAAATTTTTCGAGAATCCGGAAATGTTTTTTTCAGGATCGAGGTAATTACTGCAAACGAAATCCGTTTCAAGAGCCTCGCAATCCCGGCAAAGCATCAATGTCATTTTGAATCCCCGGACTCAGGATTAAAAATCACCGTGATGGCTCCGCTATTGCGTGTGTTCCGATATTTTTTCGGGATCGAATGTTGTTGCAAAATCCTTTATCCATTCAACACCTGCAGGAATCATTTTTATCGCGGCGTGTGGAATTAAAATTAAATGTTCCTGCCTACCAAAGTCCAGGCGGGTTGGTAGTAACGCTCAGTACGGGGTTCCAGGATTGCAATCGATAAGTTTTATTTTTCTTTTCAATTGTGCTGCAGTCGATACCCACCGGTACCTCCACCGATGATTACTATGTTGAATTGATTTTTTCATGCATTTGATTTACACCTCAAAGTACAGTGCAAGCCTCTCCTTAGGCGGTGACTGCTGTCATGTACGAATGTGTTTTCGTCATCATTGTGTCGAACATAGCGCAATTTTGAAGCCTTTTCATGAATTTATTTCTTTGATATACAGCATTTTATGGTTTTTGAATCAAATATCATATCCACATATGTTTATATGTTCATATATTTGCATTCAAGATGATCAAACTAAACAAAAACAAACTGGAAAAAGCAGCCTACATACTGAAAACAATTGCACACCCAACGCGTCTGTCCATCATCCATCTGCTTGGAAGAGAACGACCGGATGTCGGTGAATGAGTTGTGTTAAGAGTTAGGTTGTGAGCAGTCCTGGTTTCCCATCATTTATCAAACATGCGGATCAAGGGTTTACCTAAAAAATCAGAACGGGAAGGAATCAACATCTATTATTCCCTGAAGGAGAAAGAACTGGCTAAAATTGGCGGTGATTGAACATCGTCATTTGGAATATGTGAGGCGGTGAAGGACGGGGGACGAAGGGACGAGGGACGTTCGCGATTAACCAGCGGGAGTATATATGAATTAATGTTCATGTGTTTATATGATGGGGTGAGTTATGAGTTATGAGTTATGAGTAAAAGTCAGTTGATTCGTTAGAACTTGGTACTTGGTACCTAATACTTAATACTTAATACCTAATACCCATTTAAATAAAATGCTTTCAATCCTGGATACTTATTAGCAGTAGCGATTGGAATTAGTTTGGGATTGATCGGAGGGGTGGGTCGATTCTGACGGTGCGGTGTTGGTGTATTGCACGGGGATTGCATGTGCCTTCCACCTACTCTCTTTTGTTGTGGTGTAACAAGTGCGGTGGGTGCTGCGAATTATGCACATAAACATTTAATTCACCTTCGTGCTGCTTTGTTATTTGGACTGCCCCTTCCATTGTGGTTGTGTATATCATGCGGCATTTTGTGGTACCCATGTTGCCGGAAACATTTATTGCAAATCGGCACATGGAGTCTGACTAAAATATTTTTGTACTGATGATTTTGCAGTGCTGATGATTGTTGCTTCCTTTTCAATGATCCGGAAGAAAGCAATTCGCGATAGGAACATACCGAATACAGCAAAAAGATTCGATTAAAATTATTCTGCAGGGAATAGGGGTCGGTGCGATTACAGGACTTGTTGGGGCTGGTGGTGGATTTCTGATTGTACCGGCGATGGTTTTTCTCGCCCGGCTGCCGATGAAAGTTGCGATAGGAACATCCTTGTTGGTTATTGCCACGAATGCACTAATTGGGTTTATCGGAGATTTTGGTCACCAGGTAATTGACTGGAGGTTCCTGATTCTCTTTTCAAAAACTTCTGCAATTTGAAGGGTATAAAACTGATAAAAGTCATCAAAAAAATAAACAGTTTTACTTAACATTAATCTCAAAATCTAACCTATAAATTAATTCATCATGTACGTACAACAACTGTATACCAATTGCCTTGCAGAAGCAGCGTATTATATCGAGTCAAACGGTGAAGCTGCGATCATTGATCCCCTTGCGCGAAACTGAGCCCTACATTCAATTGGCTAAGGATCGCGGCGCAACTATCAAATATGTTTTTGAAACGCATTTTCATGCCGACTTTGTTTCGGGTCATATTGATCTTGCAAAAAAGACAGGAGCCAAAATTATTTATGGTCCGACAGCAAAAGCAGAGTATGAAATCACGGTTGCAAAAGATGAACAGTTTTTCCCTCTGGGTAATGTAAAAATTCAAGTTCTCCATACACCGGGTCATACACTCGAATCATCTTGCTTTCTTTTGTATGATGATCACAGTATTCCCTATGCATGTTTCACTGGTGACACTTTATTTGTAGGTGAAGTAGGTCGTCCGGATCTTGCAGTGAAAAGCGATTTATCCAGAGAAGATCTTGCCGGTTTGTTGTATGAATCGATTCAGAAGAAAATAAAAACACTTGAAGACGATGTGATTGTTTATCCAGGACATGGGGCCGGTTCCGCTTGTGGAAAAAATATTGGAGTAGAAACCTGGAGTACTATCGGCATGCAAAAGAAATTGAATTATGCCATGCAACCGATGTCCAAAGAAGAATTCGTGCATGTTGTTACGGATGGACTGACTGAGCCGCCAAAATATTTCTTTGTGGATGCTGCAATCAATAAAAAAGGATATGAACCCATCGACGATGTCATGCACCGGAATGTAAATAAACTTTCCTTGAAGAATTTGAAAAAAGTTGGTAAAGGTGTGACTATTCTGGATGCAAGGGAAGCAGATGTATTTGAAAAAGGCTTCATCCCGGATTCTGTTAATATCGGTTTGAACGGACAATACGCAGTATGGGTTGGATCCCTGATTGATGCCAAAGATCCGCTGGTACTTGTTACAGAAGAAGGACAGGAAGAAGAAGCAATCCTTCGTCTTGCACGTGTCGGGTATGAAAATGTAAAGGGATATCTCAAAGGTGGTTTCCGTGCATGGAAAGATTCGGGTAGGAAAGTGGATCATATCGAAGTGATGCATCCGATTAGTTTTGAAAAACAATATTCTCCGGAAGAGCACGTGATCGATGTGCGGAATGAAGGAGAATGGGCAGGTGGTGTAATTGATGGAGCACAGTTAATCCCATTAACCCGACTCACCCGCGAATTTGGAATTCTTGATAAGAGCCAAAAATACTACGTGCATTGCGCCGGTGGTTATCGCAGTATGATGGCTTGTTCCATTCTTCGCAAAAATGGATTCCGAAATGTTGTGAATATTACAGGAGGGATAAACCTTATGAAGGAAACAAATTACAAACTTGTTGTCCCTCCTACTGTTCATGCATAAAATTTAAAATCTTTGTGTACTTCGTGTTACACTAATGGTGCTGTGGTGCAATTCTATAGCATGTATTAAAAAGTCGGGTAACACGAAGTACACAAATGATTTCACAGATTTCAGTTTAATTTTACTAACCTCAAAACCTCCAAAAATGAAATTCATTAGATTAATTTACTTTCTTCTCCTGATCAGTTTGGCTGCAGGTTCTGCTTCCTGTCAGCAAGGGAAGAACACGAATGCAGTTGCAAGCACTGTATCGGCACCGGAATTTAAAAAAGTCATAGATCAGAAAGAAGGAATTTTGCTGGATGTACGAACACCGGAAGAATTTGCAGAAGGTCATTTGCCTGGCGCAATCAATATTGATTACAATGCTTCGGGATTCAAAGAAGAACTAAACAAACTCGATAAAACAAAAACCTACGAAGTGTATTGTCGTTCCGGAAAACGCAGTGGAAATGCAACAAACATGATGGTGTCAGAAGGATTCAACAAAGTGATAAACCTGGACGGAGGAATACTCGCCTGGCAGGAGAATGGATATGAGGTACAAAAATAATGAAGAACAATTTGAAATGGACTATTGTGGGTGTACTCCTGGGTGCAGGAGCCGGTTTTCTGTATTGGAATTTCATTGGATGTTCCAGCGGGTCATGCATGATTACATCCGTTTGGTATCGTAGTACGCTGTATGGTGCACTGATGGGAGGATTGTTTGCCAATTCCTTTGGTAAACCAAAACCGAAATCAGTTGAATTAAATAGCCTGCATCCGGATGAGAGTAAATTGAATTCGGAAAAGAAAAACTAATTGAATGAAAAAGCTCTTCATAAGTATTTTATTCCTGCTTCAGTATTTCCTTGTTATTGGTCAGTCGCCGGAAAATTTTCAGTTGGTGATTGAAGAAGATACCATTTCGGGAATGCCGGGATTGCAATCCTTTGTGCATGCACAGGTCGATGGTAAATGGTTGCTCATTGGTGGGCGAACAGACGGATTGCACCAGCGACAACCCTTTGCATCGTTTGCTGTTGCCGGTAACAACACAAACATTTATGTGGTGGATCCGGAACAAAAACAAGTGTGGACTGGATCACTGAACGGTTTACCAACAGGCCTTGTTGAACAATTGCAGTCTACAAATATGGAGTTCATTCAACACGATGATAAGTTGTACATCATCGGAGGATACGGTTACAGCGCAACAGCGGCAGACCATATTACATTTCCAAATCTGACAGTTGTTGATGTACCAAAGGTGGTCCAGGCAATAATGAATGGAACAAGTATCGCTTCCTATTTCAAGCAGGTCACGGATCAGCGGATGGCTGTGACGGGTGGGTATCTTGGGCGACTGGCTACTACTTTTACCTCGTGTGCGGACAACGATTCGATGGGCGTTACAATCCGATGGGAATGGCTACCTATGTGCAGGTGTACACGAATGAAATCCGGAAATTTTCTATTCTGGAAAGTGGAGGAACACTAACAGTTCAAAATTACTCTGCTGCCCAGGATACTGCAAATCTTCACCGGCGCGATTACAATATGCTAGCGCAACGTTTTCCGAATGGAGAATCAGGATTTACAGTCTTTAGCGGAGTATTTCAGGTAGGACAGGATTTGCCCTGGCTGAATACAGTTGACGTAAGGCCTGCAGGTCACACCGTTCGTCCCGGATTTAATCAATACCTGAATCAGTATCACAGTGCAAAAGCAGCGGTATGGGATTCAACTGCAAACACGATGCATTCGATTTTCTTTGGTGGACTGAGTCGGTATACTTTGGATACAATAACCAATACATTGCTGGACGACCCCAATGTTCCTTTTGTACGGACCATCAGTATGATCACACGTTTCGCAAACGATTCCATGGTAGAGTATAAAATGCCGGTGGAGATGCCTGTCCTTACTGGTAGTAGTGCGGAATTTATTCCAGTAATTACAACTGACGATGAAATGATCCGATTGAATTCGATTCCACCGGTTAAAACACTTATCGGGAGTATCGTTGGAGGTATCGAAAGTACATTGCCGAATATTTTTTTCATCAACACAGGTGTTGAAAGTTTTGCTTCTACCAGGATCTTTAAAGTATATATTGTTAAAGACAACACAACAGGTATACTCAGCAACCCGACTCCTGATGAAGCATTATCAGTAAAGTATTTCCAAATCCGTCTGATGCTGATGTGAACATTGAAGTTGAAACAAAGATTCGCGGCAATTTAAGCATACGGATTTTTGATGCAAGTGGGAAAGAAGTAGACACAATACAAAACGGACCTGTTTCACCCGGACTGCATAGCTACAAGTGGAAAACTGAACACAAATCAAGAGGCCGGTATTACTGCAAAATTCAATCCGGAATGAATGAACGTACCGAAGCTATTCTTCTAAACAAATAAAAATCATGGCAAAATTCTCAGAGATAATAAACTCAGGCAAACCGGTCCTTGTTGACTTTAGCGCAGCCTGGTGTGGTCCATGCAAAATGATGAACCCCATCCTGCTTGAAATCGCAAATAAAATGGGAGACAAAGCAATCATTCTGAAAGTAGATGTCGATGAACAACCTCAGGCAGCCGCACATTATGAAGTTCAGAGTGTCCCTACTCTATTGCTTTTTAAAAACGGTGTTATTAAGTGGCGTCAATCCGGTGTTGTGCCTGCAACAACTCTCGAAAAGATCATTTTACAAAATTCTTAAATTGACACCCAAATATTTAAAAATTAAAAATTATTCATCATGGAATTCAACGAACCCCTCAACACCATACCCCGCATCGGTGATATGGCACCTGACTTTGCTGCAACTACAACACAAGGTCCTTTAAAATTTTCAGAATACAACAAAGGCAGCTGGGTAATTTTTTTCAGTCATCCTGCTGACTTTACTCCGGTGTGTACAACAGAGCTGACATTGTTTGCACAGGAAGAAGAAAATTTCAAAAAATTAAATACGAAACTGCTCGGACTAAGCATTGACAGTATCCACTCGCATATTGCATGGATCAACAATGTGAAAAAGAATCTCGATGTAACGATGCGTTTCCCATTGATTGCAGATATTGACATGAAGATATCCAAGCTGTACGGAATGCTTCAGCCCGGTGAAAGTGAAACAGCAGCGGTCCGTGCAGTATTTTTTATAGATCCTACCGGAAAAATTCGTTTGATTATGTATTACCCTTTGAATGTGGGCCGGAACATGGATGAAATTATCCGTGTATTAAATGCCTTGCAAGCAACAGATGTACATAAGCTCGCTTGTCCGGTGAACTGGAAACCGGGAGCAAAATTTATTGTTCCTCCACCCAAGACAGTAAAAGATATGGAAGAGCGTGAGAAAAGTAATTACGAGATGGTTGATTTTTATTTGGCGAGGGCTTCTGTATAAGCGACTGAAAATCTTTTACACGCTAGCTGAATGGCCGTATAGCCTGAAGAAAATAACACATTCCCCCCCCAAACGTGAGAAATATTCAATTCCGCTTGATAAATGTAGATTGGAGAAGCAAATTGCTATGCACATTGCAGCAATCTAAAATCAAAAATCCTCTCATTCAAACACAATTTTCCCCTGATAACTTTTCTTCATATTACTCAAGGTGACATTGTAAATGCCTTTGGCTTCGGCTTCGAGGTTTACACGGACTTTATCTTCGTTCATGATGACCTGGGTTTGTTGAATCATTCTCCCATTATTATCAAAGATCTGAAGTAACAAACTTCGTTCATGAACAAATTCATCCGGAATCTCCAGCTTACAACGGCCCTGGTTAGGATTTGCATAGATCACAAGTTGATTATTCTGATGGCGGGCGTTTTCTTCGATTGCGGTTAGAGGGCTGCTTCGGGCGATGAAGGCGTCTACCATTCCGTTGCTCAAAAGACTGTTCCATTAAAATCAGGGTATTTCAAAAGCACCACTTGCGGTAAGGTAGCCGGAACTGTCAAATTTGCAATCGTAATTCCAATGTAATCATCAATATTAAAATATTGTACATTGCCAGAGGAATCATATTGTACCAAGTAAATGAAGATTCTCTAATTGAATTCAAAGTATCATACCTAGTACCAATTTCCATTGAATATTCCAGTAAAAACTGCTCCATCGTTATCTACTTGAATATATTCCAGGGAACACTTCAATCATCATTCAAATGTCTTACCCATTGGAAATTTCCAGCACTATCGAATTTACAAATAAAAGTGTCCAGTGTAATTATATCTGTTATAATGGTATCACTCAAAGAATGCACAATTTCGAAATTTTAAGTGATATAATTATTTCCAAATTTATCTTGAACAAAATCAAAGGATGGGAATTCGGGTGTTCCATGCAAAGGTTTTATCCATAGGCAGTACCGGTAGTATCAAAGCTTGCAAGAATACTTTGATAATAACTAATATGGATAAGCTAACAGTGTCAATTATCAAGGTATTGGAGATGGAATATGCATACCCAGTAATTATCCCCTTCCTCTCAAACATTTTAATAAAGCAAATTCCATTCCTGGATCGAATTAAAATTGGATTTTCTTCTGGCCCATTGAAGTTTCCTCCGATCAAATTTTGCAAACCACAGACCCGCATTAACTTGTAAAGTATCAATAGTGTTGGGTTGTTCATAAGAATGTTGTGTGAAAATATTACCTGTTTCATCAATGCAAAGTGCGCTGATATCGATTTCTTTCGCCCAGGTAAAGTTTCCGTTTAAATCCAATTCGGCCAAAAATCCACTTGGGGACCCATACAAAGTATCATTTCCCAGTATCATTCTGCCAGAAAAGTACCCATTGATCAATAATGAACCTTGTTGATTTCGATAAAATAAATAATTCATGCCGTCATACTCATAAATTGATGTGCTATTTCCGCCAAAAGAAATGATCCATTGCATTTGCCCTATTGAATTGTACTTGGCAACATACATTTCGTTTTGTCCAGACAAATGAAGTGTGTCATTTTCAAACAATGCAGGGTCGGAATAATAAATCCCTCCAACATAAAAGTTATCATTTGCATCGTGGCACAATAAAGTTGCTTCATCCCCTTGTGTTCCTCCACCTGGCGAAACCCATTGCCAATCCTGAGTAAAACTTTTAACTGAGAAAATTATGGCTAATGCGACGAAAAATAATATTTTATAGCTTTTCATTTTTATTGATCGATCAAACGAAAATGGCTTCACAAGCTTTGATTTGAAAAGCTATCCAGATAAATATTCACCTTGATTTTACAATTTGTAATGCAAAGGCGTCTGCTTTGTCAATGCTTCGGCAGGTTCCGGTACCCAGTGATGCAAGCCACCGGCAAGGGGATCATTAAATGTCACAGGAATATTTCCGGCGAGGGTGCGGTCTTTCCAGGTGAGGTGTTCTTTGCCGTCATCACGACGTTGCATTTCGATACAGCTTTCAACGGGGCAAACGAGTGAGCAGAGATTACAACCCACACAATTTTCTTCGATGATGGTTGGTTTGCGGTTCAGCGGATCATCACTCAATGAAATTGCCTGGTGTGCGCCATCTTCACAGGCAGTGTAACACAACTGACAACCGATGCATTTGTCTTCGTTGATGTTTGCAACAACTTTATATTTCAGGTTGAGATCTTCCCAGTGCATGACATTGGGTAATGCACGACCTCTCATTTGATCAAGATTTTCAAAACCCTTATCGTCCATGTAGCGCTCAAGTCCGCTCACCATTTCGCGGATGATGCCAAAACCATAATGCATTACAGCGGTACACACCTGCACTGAAGTTGCTCCGAGTAAAATGAATTCTACCGCATCTCTCCAGTTTTCAATTCCACCAATTCCGGAAATCGGAATTTTCAGATCCGGAAGTTGTGCGCAATTCTTGAGCATGTTCATTGCGATTGGCTTCACCGCAGGACCACAGTAACCACCATTGGAACTTTTACCATCCACTACGGGATAGGTAACAAAGTTGTCGATGTCCACGCCAATCAGACTCTGAATTGTATTGATCAATGAGATTGCATCGCCTCCGCCTTCCTGTGCAGCTCTTGCAGGACGCGTGATGTCAGTAATGTTTGGTGTGAGTTTTACAATGACCGGAACTTTTGCAACTTCTTTTACCCAGGACACAATTGTCATGAGCACTTTTGGTTCTTGTCCGACAGCAGAGCCCATTCCGCGTTCACATTCCATGTGGACAACCAAAATTTAATTCGAGTCCGTCAGCGCCGGCATTCTCCGCATCTTTTACAATCTGATGCCATTGCTCGCGTGTTTCCACCATCAGTGATGCAATCACCGCATGATCGGGAAAACGTTTTTTCACTTCCTCAATTTCACGAAGGTTATCAGCAAGCGGACGATCCGTAATCAGTTCGATATTGTTAAAACCAACCATTCGATTGTCGCGATAATTCAATGCACCGTAACGGCTGGAGATATTCACGACCGGAACCCCGAGTGTTTTCCAGACAGCACCACCCCAACCTGCGTCAAAAGCTTTCATGATCTGATAGCCGCTATTGGTCGGAGGTGCAGAGGCAAGCCAGAAAGGATTAGGGGATTTGATTCCGGCGAGATTGGTTTGAAGATTGGCCATACTATATTTTTATTTTTCTTAATGACTCAAATATCGTTAAAAAACAATATAAAACACAAGAATTCCAAATTCGGTAAAGTGTCCAGAAATGGTACGGTTCTCCTTTGTTAGGAATTTGTAAGAAAAAACAAAAGTCTGATAAACAGCTCAAAGAAAGTACGGTTAAAGAAGTATAATCCATTTTGTTGTGAGAAAAAATACGACTACTAAAAAACCAATCAACCGGCTGCGCAACCGGAACCGTCAACGGCAACGGAGTACACTGCAGATGCGAACTGTCATCGTGAGTGCACTCTTCTTTTTCGTCATTGCCGGAGGGATCTTCATTTATTCGAATTTCGGAACAAGTGAAGATGCAAAAGCGGCAACTACGTATACCTGGAATGGGAGTCTGGGATCCGAGTGGGGATTAACAGGAAACTGGACTCCATCAGGATTACCGGGTTCGTCTGATATAGTTATCATTGGTTCAACGACGAATGCTCCGGCTTTGAGTGATGTCACATCCATTGCTTCACTTACTTTAAACAATGGTGCAAATTTATCGATGAATGGAAATTCATTAACGCTAAGCGGAAATTTCACGATGAATACAGGTGCGACAATAAATCTGCTTACAGGAGGATTAACTGTGAATGGAAATTGCACTGTGAATGGTGGGACAATTTCCGGAACAGGAATTCTTACAGCATCAGGAACAACAACCGTTTTTGGGTCTTCTACCGGAAGTCCGCTTGTACATGTGCCGGTTGTTGCCAATACAAATTCCATCACCTTTAGAAGCACTACATTCAACAGCTCAGTCACAGTGAGTAAAACCGGAAATGGGAATGACAATAGTTATGGTGTGAATACTTTTTATGGTAATGCAACATTTACAAATACAGGTTCCGGAAATTTCTTATTTGCAAATACGACAAAGATATATTCAATGCGGATGTTTCATTTTCAAATACCGGAAACGGAATCATTTATCCTGCTTACAATGATGTAAGTGGGACACAATTCAATGGAAATATTGCTGTGAGTTCAACGAATGGTAGTGGAATACAATTCGGAAACGGAGCAGGAAGTGCAACACTTGCAGCAGGGAAAACAATTTCAATTGGCGCCGGCGGCTTTACCAAAGGAACATTGCTTTTGAAACGTTTTACACAATCAGGAAGCGAATCGATAAATTTATCACTGAATTCAACTAGTGCTCTTGTTCTGGGACCTTCCACAACATTGGGAGGAAATGTAATCAGCAGCTCTGGTGTATTGCAGTTGAACGGATGCACATTTAGCGGCACCAGTGAGTTAACGAAAACCGGAAACTCAAATGATCAAAGTACAGGAAACAATACTTTCAATGGGAATTGCATCCTTACAAATTCAGGAACAGGATATTTCTTAATGGGAAATACAAGTGCAGACACCTGAATTCGGATGCAACATTTATCAATAGCAGCAGTAGTCATTTTTATCTTGCTTACAATTCCGGCGGGAACAGAATTAAAGGAAACACCATCATTCAGAATACCGGAACTTCAGGAACTTGCAATTTTTATTTTTGTGAATCCGGAGCAAGTTCTTCAATACAATTTGATGGAACCGTCTCCATTCTCAATGGAGGAACAGCTTCCAATGGAGTTGTACGATTCGGCAACAAAGGAAATACAACTTTTCTTGATAACATCACAGTGAGCAGCACTCTGGGAAGCAATTCCAATTATGGAATTCATCTTGGGATCTCAGGAGGCAGCGGAACATGTACATTGGCAACAGGGAAAACAATCTCAATTGGTTCCTCGGGATATACAAAAGGTGCTTTACAATTTTACAATTTCACGCAAGCCGGATCACAGGACATTGCACTTGACTTAAGCGGAACAGCATCATTGCTCTTTGGTTCTTCAAGTACTTTTGGAGGAAACATAAGTTGCACAAGTCCGGCGTGACTTTAATGGAAGCACGTTCAACGGAACAGCTTCATTTACAAAGACCGGTAGCAGCAATGAAACATCAAATGGTGGAAATACATTTCTATCAACTTTGTCCATGCAAAATACAGGAAGTGGAAATATATTAATGGGAAATACAAATCCGGATATTGTGAACGGTGATTTGTCGGTTCTCAATTCCGGAAGCGGGTATGTTTACCTGGCACACAACAGCGCAGGAAATCAATACAAAGGAAATACAAGTTTGATCAATTCCGGTTCCGGAACAGATAACCGTATTCAGATTTGCGAAAGCACAGGATCAACAGCGGTTTTCAATGGAAATTTGGAAGCGAAGAATACCAGTACTGCAAATACAGCAATCATCCGATTTAACCTACGGGCACTTGCACATTCAATGGAAATATTGATCTGGGATGCACTGCCAGCGGCTCAAATACGACGGGAATCTTTTTTAGTTATTCAGGTTACACAGGAACCGCTAGTCAGGCTGTAGGAAAGTCGATCTCGATTGATAGTATTGGTTTTACAAAGGGGAATTTACACTTCGGATATTTTACTCAAAACTCGAATTCAGCCGTAGATCTCAATTTAACCGGCAACACAACTCTCCTTTCAACACGGATCAGTTTTTAATGGCAATGTCAAATTGTACCGCTGGAAATTTATACCTGAACAGCAGTACATTTAACGGGACCTTTACCGGAATAAAAACAGGGAACAGTTCAAATACGTCGAATGGAGGAAATACTTTTGCAACCACTTTTACTTTGACAAATTCAGGTGCAGGAAATTTTCTTACAGGGAATACTTTGCCCGATACATTCGGAGGTGACGCAAATTTTACAAATTCCGGAACCGGATATATTCAGCTTGCACAGAATGTAGCAGGAACAGTTTTTAATGGAAATACAATTTTCAACAATACAGGAAGCGGGAGTGATGCAAGAATCATGGTATGTGATGGAGCAGCTGCAGCAAGTGCTGTTTTCAATGGAGATGTAACGGCCAACAATACAGGAACCGCGAATACAAGTCTGATTCGTTTCAATCTCAGAGGAACCTGTACTTTCAATGGTAACATTGTGTTGAACAGCACTGCCGGAACTGGAAATAATTCATATGGAATTTATTTTGGGTGGAACACATACAATGGATCTGCAATTCTTGCAAATGCAAAAACTATAAGCATAGGATCAACGGGATTTACAAAAGGTGTATTGAATTTCATCAATTTTACACAAACAGGTTCAACAGCACAATCCCTATTGCTCACAGGAAGCGGTCAGACAGTAATTGGACCGGCAACAAGTTTTGGCGGTGCATTAACTTTGAGTAGTCCGGGTGTACAATTAAACGGAGCAACGTTTAGCGGAACTACGAATATCACAAAAACAGGAACGTCGAATGATGATGGTCGCGGAGGAAATACATTTCATGGAATCAGTACGATTATTAATAATGGAACCGGGTATTTAAAACTCGGAAATAATAATCCGGATGTATTTAATGCGGATGTGCAGTTCAGTACAACATCTACCGGGAATTTTTATGTCGCGGATAATTCGGCAGGAAATCAGTTTAACGGAAATACAACTTTCAATAACACAGGAACCGGGACTGATGTAAGGATGATGATTGCTGAAAACACCAATGCCACCTCTACATTCAATGGAGACGTTACAATCAACAATTCCGGAAGTATCGATGGCTTTGTTCGTTTCAATCTGAGAGGATCATCTACATTCAATGGAAACATCCTGCTGAGTTGTACCATGGGAACGATCAGTAATTATGGAATATGTTTCAGCTGGCCGGGTTATGCAGGAACAGCGACACTAGCGAGTGGCAAAACTATTGGAATATCACCGGGAAGTTTTACAGCCGGTGATTTATTCCTTGCAAACTTCACTCAAAATGGAACAACGCCACAAAACTTAAGATTGAGTGGAACTGCTTTGCTGAATATTTATTCGGGAACAACTTTCAATGGAAATTTAACTGCTACTTCGCCTGCGATGCAACTGAATGGAGCAATTTTCAATGGATCCGGAACTTTTGTAAAAACAGGTGCAACAAATGATTCCTGGAGCGGGAACAATAAATTTAATTCCACATTTACACTCATTGATAGCGCGAATGCAACAGTTACATTGGCCCAATCCAATGGCGATGATTTCAATGGTGATGCAACATTTACAAATACAGGAACGGGAATTATTCAGATTGCGTACAATGATCCGGCAGGAACAGATTTTAATGAAAATGTAATCCTGAACAATACAAGTACCGGAGGCATACGATTCGGCCAGAGCAATGGAACGGCAAGATTGGCTAGTGGAAAAACAATTTCAGTAGGCGCTTCAGGATATACAAGTGGGGATTTGTATTTCAGGAAATTCACACAATCCGGCTCGGGTTCTATTAATTTGGGTGGAACAGGAACAGCAGCAGTTTATTTTCAGACTGCTACAACATTCAACGGAACGCTAGCAATTGCATTTCCTCAATTGTATCTGAACGGTGCAACATTCAATGGTCCTTCGCAATTTGAAAAAACGGGTCTGACAGATAATTATTCTTCCGGCGGAAATACTTTCAACGGACCGGTATTGATTAAGAACAGCAGTACAGCCGGTATGTATACTTCGAACAGTACAGCAGACGACTACAACAGTTCCGCAACATTCCAACAAACTGGAACAGGAATTTTAAACCCTGCATACAATAACAACAATACCTTTGCCGGGGACATTTCTTCCATTGGAACAAATACAAATCTTACTCTTGGTGCCGGGGGCGGAACCGTCACAATCAATGGTAGTTCGGCCCAAACAATTACAGGCAACACTGCATTTGCATTCAACATCCGACGATTTGTAATGAACAATGGTGTAGCAGGACTTACTCTGAATATTCCGGTCACGATCACCAGTACGATCACATTAACAAGCGGAATGATTTATACTTCTGCAACGAATCCTTTGATCATAGATAATGGAATTACTACAGTGAGCGGAGTGAGCAATTCAAGTTTCGTGAATGGTCCGGTGAAGAAAGTCGGGAATCAGAGTTTTACATTTCCTGTGGGGCGAAACAACATGTACCGTCCGATTGCGATGACAGCACCGGCATCCGCGACAGATCAGTTCATGGCAGAATATCAGCATATCGATCCGGTATCTATAGGCAATGTAAATAGTCTTGATCCGGGATTAAACCATGTGAGTCGTTGTGAATACTGGACTTTAAACCGCATGAACGGCATTTCAAAAGTGAATGTAACGATTAGCTGGAGTTCGAATAGTTGTGGCGTAACGACTATTGGTGACCTGCGTGTTGCTCGATGGGATGTAGCAAGTACAAAATGGAAGGATCACGGGAACAATGGAACAACAGGAAATGCAACGAGCGGAACGGTTCTGTCGACTACTCAGCCAACAACGTATGGGACATTTACTTTGGGCTCATCAACCAACAACAATCCTCTTCCTGTTGAACTTTCAGAATTCACAGCAGAGCTGATCAATTCATCAGTGGTTATAAACTGGAAAACGATGAGTGAGATTAACAATTCCTATTTTGATGTTGAACGGAGTAATGACGGACAAAATTTTACCTCGATTGCAAGAGTTCCGGGTAGTGGCAACAGCACAGAAATACATACTTACATGTTTGAAGATTTTGCACCACTGGATGGTTTATCTTTCTATCGCCTGAGGCAAACCGATTTCGATGGCAAGTATGAAATATTTGATCCGGTATCTGTCAAGAGCAAAGGTTCAGCAGATGAATTCAAAATTCTGAATATTTCTCCGAATCCTTTTAGTACAACTATCAAAATCGATTATTTCAGTCCGGGTCAGGGAGAAATGGATTTTCAACTTTTGGATATTGGTGGCAATGTGGTTGCATCCTCACACCGCGGGAGTGATCATGGTGTAGAAGTTGAGACGATACAGAACCTTGAGGGATTGCAAACGGGAGTTTACTTTCTGAAAATTTCGAGAGATGGAAAGGATGCGGGGACGACGAAAATGCTAAAGAATTAGGAGAAGTATCAGGAAAATAACAAACCATTCGGTGATACTCTGTGTGGAACTCTGTGAATCTCTGTGTTAAATTTAGATACTATTATAGATCCACATAGCTTTCTAATGAAGATATTTTTTGAACCACAGAGTTTCACAGAGTTCCCCACAGAGGAACACAGAGTTTGTGTTCCTAAAAAATAAAATGGTGAATTTTTAATTGGCGAAAGGTCAAACTAATCCCAAGAAAGTTTTTATTCCATGGGCAGCCTTACGGCCGTCGGCAGCGGCGTTGACAACTTCCTGGCCTCCACTTACAGCATCACCGGAAGCAAAGTATTTTGGATTTTTTGTTTGTTTGTTTTCTTTGTTGACAACAATACAGCCTTTTTTATCCAACTCAAGTCCGTTGATGTTTTGAAGAAACTCCAATTGCTTTGATTGTCCGGTTGCCTTGATCACCCAATCGGCTTCCTCGAAAAATTCCGAACCAGGGATATTCTCTACTTTTCCATTTTCTGTTTTCGTGCGAATAAATTGTACACCGCTTACTTTTCCGTTTCCACGAATTTCCACAGGAGCAGCATTAAATAACCCTTTCACGCCAACGCCTTTTGCAAGATCATATTCGAAATCATAAGCGCCCATTTCTTCCTTGCTCCGACGGTATGCGAGAATTACCTGCACTGCTCCCATCCGTGCACATTCGGATGCGGCATCCATGGCAGTATTTCCGCCGCCAAGTACAATTACTTTTTTCGGAACAGTAATGGCATGGTGTTTCTTTCGAAGTTCTTCAACAAACTCAACAGCGCCGAAACAATTTTCCTTTTCTTCTCCATTAATTTTCAAAGCAGATGTAAGTCCCAGTCCAATGCCGAGAAAAACTGCATCGTATCCTTTCTCGATGCGTGCAACATCTTCTTTCGTTTGAATCGGCATATCGTATTTCACCGTATAACCAAACTGCATTTCCAGATAGGCCATTTCTTCCAACGCTTCCTTATTTGAAATTTTATACGGTGCAACACCATGCACTGTAAGTCCGGAAGGTTGTTTCTTCGCCTCGAAAATATCCACTTCAAATCCCAGCATTCTCAATTCACAGGCACAGGAAATTCCAGCAGGACCTGCTCCGATGATTGCAACTTTTTTTCCATTGGCTTTTCCGGGAGTAAATAATTTTTTCTGTGTTCGAATAGCCTGCCGGGTAGCATAACTCTGCAATCGGCCAATCTCTATAGGTTTCACATCCTGGTGATTGTAAACACAGGCCCCTTCGCACAAAACTTCCGTAGGACATACTTTCCCGCATGCATATCCGAAATAATTTGAATCGTAAATCGTTTTCGCCGCACCGATTACATTTGCTGAATTGATCTGCCGAATAAAAAGCGGAATGTCGATTCCTGTTGGACAAGCATTCACACAAGGAGCGTCATAACAAAAAAGACAACGCGAACTTTCGTAATACGCTTCTGTGGAATTCATCAAAGGTTTGATCGGA
>JADKKE010000023.1 GCA_016720655.1 Bacteroidota bacterium | reverse complement strand
GTCTTGAAAATTCCGTACACCTGTTTTCAAAAAATAAAAGTAATCCCTTTCTTTCCGCCAGTAACCGTCAGCAAGCACAGGTTCGGTTTAGTGCAAAAATAATGGGAGGGATATAAGTCAGTGGCAAATTGTTCCTGAAATAGAATTTGTAAACAGCTTTCACAACCAGGCTGAATTTATTTCTGCTTTCGCTGCGATTGGAAAAAAACACAGACCCGAAACGTACGATCATATCCTATTTTCTTTTCACGGACTTCCCGAAAGGCAAATGAGAAAAGCGGATAGTTTTAATCATTGTCTGGTGAACGACACATGTTGTAACACCTTGACTGAAAAAAATGCATTTTGTTATCGTGCTCAATGTTTCGACACGGCACGGCTCTTAGCCGAAGCCCTTCAAATCAACAAAGAAAAATACACCATCTGTTTTCAGTCCCGCCTGGGCAGGGATCCCTGGATCAAACCGTATTCTGACGAAATCATTAAATCACTTGCAAAAAAAGGCATTAAGAAACTTCTGGTATTCGCTCCTGCATTTACATCAGATTGTTTGGAGACGATTTATGAGATCGGCGTTGAATATGATGAACTTTTCAAAAAACATGGAGGAGAAAAGATTCAATTGGTCGAAAGTCTTAATGATTCCGCAGAAGGAATTCAGATGCTTGAAAAGCTTTCTAAATAGGTTGGATTCTTGTTTATAAACTTATTTCTTCAAAACAAATATGCGAATAGCTTTTTTGAAGGTAGACTAGCATCAATTTGAGACCCATTCATAGCGGGAAATTTTCTTAATGATATTTTGAGTATTTTCAATTTCAATTTTGAAACGATGTGGAAAATTTATAGCCTTCTTATTGCGGTTCAATTCCTGTTTATTCACTCCGTTTGCGCTCAAGGCTCACCGGCATGGGAACATCCTTTACTTACCTGCACTTCTACTGACGGAATAAATTTTAACCAGCCTGTATTGTTTCAGGATTCATCCGGCGTTCCGTGTGCAATCCGATGGAAAGGAGATACATTAATTTGCACATTTCAATGGTTTCGGGAACCCATGGGATCACCGACCTGGGATCGTGTTGCTGTTAAGTTCTCGTATGATGATGGCAGCACCTGGACCAACCCTGTTCCGATTGTCATCAACAATTTTCCTTCCTCTTATCAACGTCCGTTTGATCCGACATTGGTGCGATTCGCCAACGACAGCTTGCGCATTTATTATTCGTCACGAGATGGCCTGAGTGGCGTTCCTGACTCGCTGATCAATACCTATTCCGCGTTCAGTACAGATGGCATACACTACGAATTTGAACCCGGTGCAAGAGCTGATCATCCTTCACAACGCCTCATAGATCCGGCAGTAGCATTTTTCAATCACAGCTGGCATTATATCAGTCCGAAAGGTGCGCCGCAGGATGGAGCCTATCATTTTATTTCTCCCGGAGGAATTCAATTCAGCCAGGTCCAGGATATCCCTTCCGATTCGATGCACAATTGGACAGGAAATTATCTTGTTATGGATTCAACTGAACTGCGGTTCTATGGGTGTGGCGGGGCCAGAATCTGGTACAATTCAACACCGAATGGCGGTGTGTGGAATGGATATGTTTCAACAAATATTCAAGGCGGCGATCCAACTGTTTTTCGCAAAAGGAATGGAATCCATCAATTAATTTTTACCGGAGCAACTCTTCCAACCAGTCTGGACGAGATTCATTCTCTTTCAAATTCTATCGAAATTTTTCCCAATCCAATTGAGAATGAATTTACAATTAGAATCCTTGATCCGAATGAAGACATTTTGCATTTCACATTAACCGATATTTCGGGAAAGATTCTACACGAAGGCACATTGGAAGAAAAGAAAATAATTGAAACAAATTCTTTAGCAAGTGGAATCTATTTTCTCCTGTTAAATACCAGCAAAAGCAAAGCAGTGAAGAAGCTCATTGTATCCGGTTCTTGATTTTGGAATAGAAGAAAGCTGACCAATAAAAAAAAATACTTCAACCAGAGGAGCGACAAGAATTTGTTGAAGTCAGGGAATTAGTGAATTGAGTATGGAGTTGAGGGATCATTTTCAGTCCAGTTTCAATTGTAAGATTTAGGTGTCAATTTCATTGGCACACAACTCGCGTACCATATACTTAATACTTTATACTAAAAACATTATATCCAAAATCCTATCTGAAATTATTTACTTTTGAATCGTATGCGGCTTCGGACAACTTTTTCGCTCCCTGAAAATTTCAATATTGATCAATTGCTTAATTGGGCAGAGAAATATTCTCCTGTTTTGGTGTTAAATAGTAATAAGAAGGCTCAGAATTTTATTGATCCATACAGTAAATTTGAAATCCTCGCAGCGATAGGAAGTATAGATCAATTGACGGAAGCAAACGATTTTTTTACGCAGGCTGACACACATTTAAAGGTAAAAGATTGGCATTTCGGCCATCTGAGTTACGATTTAAAAAACGAACTGGAAGATTTGCATTCCAACCATCCGGACCATATTCAATTTTCGGCGGCACACTTTTTTCGTCCGCGCTGGGTTTTGTATACTGAAAGGAGTGAGCTGCACATTGAATACGATCCACAATTTGATTCCGGTGAACAAATTCAACAATTGGCTCAGGAACTCTTCAACACCAAACATGGAGAAAAATTAAATCCGGTTCATGATATTCAGACACGCGTTACCGAAAAAGAATACATTTCCAATGTTCTTAAAATACAGGAACACATCCAGCGCGGCGATATTTATGAAATGAATTATTGCATTGAGTTTTTTGCAGAGAATGCTCATCTGCGTCCTGCTCTCTCCTATTCCAGGCTGAACACAATCTCGCCAATGCCTTTTTCGTGTTTCTACAAAATGAATGATCATTACCTCCTATGTGCGAGTCCGGAAAGATTTATTGCCAAAAGAGGGAACAAACTAATTTCTCAGCCCATCAAAGGCACTGCCAAAAGAGGAGATACTCTTTCGGAAGACGAAAAAATTCGTCAGGATTTGTATGCCAATGAAAAAGAACGAAGTGAAAATGTGATGATTGTTGACCTGGTGCGGAATGATCTCAGCCGCACAGCTGCCAGAGGAACTGTAAAAGTAGAAGAGCTTTTCGGTATTTATTCATTCCAGAGTCTTCATCAGATGATCTCAACAGTAGTTTCAGAATTAAACCCGGAATATTCAGGCCTTGATGCGATTCGATTTGCTTTTCCTATGGGTTCAATGACAGGTGCGCCCAAAGTGAGAGCGATGCAATTAATCGAAGAATTTGAGTCCACAAAAAGAGGTTTATACTCCGGAGCCGTCGGCTATATTGATCCCAATGGTGATTTCGATTTCAATGTCGTGATCCGCTCTATTCAGTACAACGCCATTACCAAATATTTAAGTTTCATGGTTGGCAGTGCGGTCACGATTGGCTCCGATGCAGAAAAGGAATACAGGGAATGCCTGCTAAAAGCCGAAAGCATGATGCTTGCATTGAATCCAGACCACTAATGAAATCCTGCTGAATTGCTTATCTTTCGGGAAAATCCGGAAAAATTTCTGTGTTCCTTGTCTCCTGAAATGAGTTTGCTTTCTGAATTCCAAAATTTTAACCGACAGCATCGGCTTTTCGAAAAAAAGTCAAAAATATTGCTCGCCGTGAGCGGTGGAATGGACTCTGTTGCCATGGTTGAACTTTTTCATCAGGCAGAAATTTCCTTTGGCATTGCACATTGCAATTTCAATCTCCGGGGAAAAGAGTCAGAAGATGACCAGGCTTTTGTCCGTGCACTCTCAAAAAAATACAAGGTTCCGTTTTTTACTAAAAAATTTAATACCAAAAAAATTGCAAATCAAGGGCAACTTTCGATTCAGGAAGCTGCCCGAAATCTCCGTTACAATTGGTTTGAAGAGATCCGAAAGGAAAAGAGCTTCGATAAAATTGCGACTGCCCACCAACTCGATGATTCTATCGAAACTTTTTTATCAATCTATTGCGCGGCACAGGGATCAAAGGTCTCATTGGAATTCCCACCAAGACTGGAAAGATTATACGTCCATTAAATTTCTGTAGCCGTGCTCAAATCTTTGCGTTTGTCAAAGCGAATGAAATTGACTGGAGAGAAGATTCTTCTAACGAAACCGATAATTACTTGCGAAACAGGATTCGTCATCATTTGTTGCCGGTGCTTGAGGAATTGCAGCCCGCATTTCAAAATAAAATGTCTGATAATTTCAGACACCTGACTCTTGCATCCGGGGCTTATGATGAATTGATTCATAGCATGAGGGAAAAATTCCTGGTCAGAAAAGGAAATGATCGTGTTGAAATTTCAATTGCTTCTTTAGCGAAGCAGAAAGATCCCGGGCAGGTTTTGTCAGCTTTGTTACACTCCCAAGGGATCACTAACCTTAATGGCGAAGGAATTCTCCACGCTTCAAGCACAGGAAAAATCTTTGATGCGGGGAATCACAGGATTCTGGTAAACCGAGGAAAATTACTCCTTGAGAAAAAGAAAGAGATCCCTGAAGAGTCCCTGATTGTGACCCGGGAAATGAAGTGTGTTCAGTTTCACAAACAATCTATTTCACTGATTATGAATAATATAGATAAAGAAGCGCCTTTCTCTAAGAAAAATGAAATACAGGTTTTGGATGCCGACAAAATTGAATTTCCCCTGGTGCTTAGGCCTTGGAAAAGTGGTGACTTTTTCTATCCTCTGGGAATGAAACACCGAAAAAAGCTCAGTGATTATTTTACTGATAAAAAGATTTCACGATTTGATAAAGAGAAATTCCTCGTGTGCTTGTCGGCGGGCAACATTGTTTGTATCTTAGGGCTTGGAATTGACGAGCGTTTTAAAGTCAGGAATTCCACTAAAAAAGTACTTCAGGTCAAGAGTACATTCGATTAATGGAAGAAGAAAAACCACTTTACGAAGAGAAGCAATATCTTGGCTATAACCAGCTGAGCATGCTGAGACGCTTGTCTTTGGCACTTTTCTGTTTTGCTTTGTACTGGTGGAAAACAACCAACGGCAGAAACGGAGACCTCTTCTTTTGGCTGGGGATTGGTATAATTGTTATATCGATCATCCTCTTGTTTGTTCTCCACATTAAAATCAGAGTTTTTAAAACTTTCCTTGAACTGGATGGTTTATGGACTGCACGCAAGGTTAAAATTGATTTGCGCAGCATACGAAAAATCGAGAAGAAGCCTTACAGTAAATACCATTTAAACAATGCTGTTTTTAATTTACATCTGAACGGACTGATCAGCTTTTACACAGGCGGAAACGATGCCGTCGAAATTACAGATGGAGAAGGTACACCCTATCGCATTGGCACACAAAGAGCCAATGAACTGGAAAAGATCCTCAAGGACCTTATTTCCCGTTAAGAGCTTTTCAAGAAACAATATTTTCTTTCCCAAAACGTCTTACCTTTGCAGCGCGGTTTCCGATACGGACAATTCTTCATTGAAAATCGCCAGAAATTCAGATTTGACAAATAATAAAATTGATACAACCATAAACACCAATTCAAACCATGAAAAAATATCTTATCTGGATTATTCTCGGACTTCTCGTCATTGTCGGGATTACTTCGTACAACGGGCTGGTGAGTTCGCGCGAAAGTGTGAACAAAGCCTGGGCCAATGTTGAAACACAATACCAACGTCGGTCCGACCTGATTCCAAATCTCGTAAACACTGTGAAAGGTGCTGCAGATTTTGAAAAGAGCACCTTGCAAGCCGTTACTGAGGCTCGTGCAAAAGCCACATCCATTCAAATTGATCCGAACAACATTACTCCAGAGAAACTGGCGGAATTCCAAAGAGCTCAGGCGCAAGTGAGTGGTGCACTCGGACGATTGCTTGCTGTTGCTGAAAATTACCCGCAATTAAAAGCTGTTCAGAATTTCTCTGATCTGCAGGCTCAGTTGGAAGGAACTGAAAATAGAATTACCGAATCGCGCCGACAATACAACGAAGCTGCACAAGGTTACAATACCGGTCGTTCCCGTTTCCCGCGTGTGATCTTTGCAAGCCTGTTTGGATTCAAAGAGCGTCCATATTTTGAAGCAGATAAAGGTACTGAAAAAGCCCCTGAAGTTAAATTCTGATGGCAAGCGGAAAATTCACCCAGACAGAAAGGGATGAAATTATAAAGGCGATAACCGAAGCTGAGAAAAAAACTTCGGGTGAAATTCGTCTGTTCGTTGAAGATGTATGCGGCAACAATGTTTTGGATCGTGCCGCATACATTTTCAAGGAACTAAAGATGCATGAAACCAAAGAGCGAAATGGCGTACTTTTTTATCTTGCTCTGGAATCAAAGAATTTCGCAATCCTTGGAGATGCCGGGATCAACACCAAAGTTCACAAAGATTTCTGGCACGAAATAAAACTGGAGATGCAACATTTCTTTACTGAAGGAGATTTTGTGAAAGGCCTCAGCATTGGAATCCACATGAGCGGAGATGCTCTCGGAAAATATTTCCCACGCCAGAATGATGATACAAATGAACTGTCTAACGAGATTGTATTTGGGAAGGAATGAGATGACAGTTAATTGGGGGGATGAAGTATAAAGGAATAGGTATAAAGTATAAAGTACCAGGCACAGGGTTGTAACCAGATTGCTCACCACTATTCACTATTCACTATTCACTATTCACTATTTACTATTCACTATTCACTCCCAAATGTCCCGGATTATAGTTTTTCTTTTTCTGCTTGCTCCTGCATTTCTGCTTGCAGATGATTTTCCGGAGCGGTCTAACCGGCTGGTTAATGATTTCAGCAACACGCTGAATCCGCAAGAAGTCAACTCTCTGGAACAGAAACTCGTTGCATTTAACGACTCAACATCTACGCAGGTGGCTATTGTAATCATGCAGTCCACCGGCTTTTATGACATCTCTGAATATGCCGTGCAGTTATACAACAAATGGGGAATCGGGCAGAAAGAAAAGAACAATGGAATTTTAATTCTTGTTGCGAAGGATGATCGAAAAGTATTTATCAATACCGGATACGGAATAGAAGGTGTACTTCCGGATGTTTTGTGCAAACGAATAGTTGACCGTGACATCGTTCCGAATTTCAAGCTGGGAAATTATTATGAAGGTCTGGAGTCTGCCACAAACACAATCATGTCAATAGTGTATGGCGAATACACCGCTGATGATTACATGAAAAAAGGAGCCAAAAAGAATCCCGGATGGTTTATGATTCTCATGTTTCTTTTCATTGCAGGTGTTGTGCTTTTTTCACGCTTCCGGCATGTGAGTCGATACGCACGAATGAACAATCTTGCCTTCTGGGCAGCATGGGCCTTGCTAAGTGCCGCTTCTCGGAAAAACAGTGGATCATGGAATAACTTCTCAGGCGGCAGCGGTTTCGGTGGCGGCTGGGGTGGCGGTAGCGGCGGTGGCGGATTTGGCGGTGGCGGCGGATTTGGCGGATTCGGAGGAGGAAGCTCGGGTGGCGGTGGTGCAGGTGGGTCGTGGTGAGAGAATGCAGTGTGGGTGTGAGTGTGGGTGTGAGAGTGTGAGTGTGAGAGTGGAGTGTTGGGTGTGAGTGCATGAAATGGGGTAAGTTTGGTTCAGGAATATTTGTTCAACCCTTGTTTAATTTGGTGTTTTAAGAAGAGCTTCTTTTACCTTTTCGATACATCAGTAATTAATTTCGATCTCTTTTGTATTTTTATTTCTTCTATCCCTCGTCAATTATTATTCTGGTATATCACTTTGCTCATTTTTTAATAGAAAATTATATTTTGAATGCTTAGAATTTGCCAGAAAACAATTTGATCGGTCTCAAGAATTATCATTTAGTGTTAAATAATTACACTTTCTGTTAAAAACTGAGCATTCACGCTCAATTCAGAGAATATTCATTATTATTCAAAATAATATCCTCAGCTTAGTACTTAAACTCTTAAAACAATTAAAATGAAAAAAATTCTACTATTTTCTTTCGCACTTCTTTGCTTCAATTCAGTGATGTCACTGGAAGCAAACACTCCTAAAAAAGCACCCTGTTGCAGTGAAAGTACAGGGACAACATCATAATTTTGGTGTTTCTGCAAATCGCACTTCAATGCTCTGCGACAGTATTACAAATTTTCAACCCTCGGACACATTGGTTGTGTATACTGATTCTATCGGGTATGTAACAGGACAGAATTCATATTCTGACCTCGGAAAAGCAGACCGCTTCACTAACCTGAACCATATCAATGGAACTGTGAGTGGTGTCATCCTCTATTTTGCAGTTGCAACATCAGCAAATGCAACGGATACATTTAGTGTGAATGTATGGAATGAAACTGCAGGCATGCCTGGTGAAATTATCGGAAACACGAATTACAACTACCAGGGTGCAAGAGATGATGTTGCCGGTCAGGCACTGTCCATCATTACATTTCCTACCCCAGTCCCTGTATCCGGTGATTTTTATGCAGGGATTCAATTTGATTATACTGCCGGAGATACTGTAGCACTTTTCTCGAATATTGATGGAAACACAGTCCCCAATACTGCCTGGGAACTCTGGAGTGATGGTACATCATGGTATCCATTTGACGATGTCGATAGCTGGGAATTATCCATCTCAATGGCAATCATCCCAATCGTATGCGATGGAAGTACGGCCATCCAAAGTGTAAACTATGATAAAAATGTTGCTATCTACCCAACTATTGCCAACGATCGCCTGAATGTGCTGATCAGCAAGTCAACTCCGGAAGCGAATGTTCAAATTACTGATTTGAGCGGACGTGTTGTTCTCAGCAAAAAGCTCAACACCATGACCGATCATACACAACAACTTGATCTTAGCTCAATCAGCGCCGGTACTTATATGGTGAATGTGTCTTTTGAAAATTATTCTTCTTCGAAAAAGATTATCATCCAGAAGTAAATTGGTTCAGAAATTAGAGAGTAGAAATTAGAGAGTAGAACTTGGTAATGTGTTCAAGTCCTTTGTTACAAGGTAATTCATACTAAATTCTAATCTCTAATTTCTACTCTCTAATTTCAACTATCCGTTCAAAAGCCTTCTGGTAATCAAATTGCAAATCTTCATGCATCCGGGAAATTGCAGCAGCTATTTTTTTGATTTGCTGATTGTACAAATTCGTTAAGACCTGACTTCCCTGATATCGAATTCCTGATTTTTTCATTTGCTCACAAAAATGAATGAGCAATTCTGCCTCGGCTTCGTACGTATCAGCGAAACGGATATTTTTATTTGCAATTCGTAGTATTTTTCGCAGTCCTTTTTTAGCAAGATACAGATTGCTCGTGTTAATTTCCGGAAACAAACGATCGATTTCCTCTTTCACTTTATTCGTGAATGTTTCGGGGTCCTGTGCTTCGAAAATCAGGAAAGACATAAGTTCCTTATTCTCCTTTTTGTGTTTGGCCAGACGCAAACAAATTTTTCTCAAATCGGCTACTGCAAGTGCGCTCAATTCGGATTTGATTTCCTGTAAAGATGCCGCCTTCAAAGGACTCTCTGATTTCAAATTCATCCTGTAAAGATAGAAAGAACTCCATTGGATTTTAAACAAGCCAGAGCATACTATTTTGTACATTCGCAACGAAACACATCAATGCTCTTATGAAATTTAAACCGGTCTGCCTCCTCCTTGTACTTTTGATTTTGAGTTCATGCAAATCCTCGAACAAAAAATTGGTTCCTGTTATAGGATTCCTGGATTATGTTCAAGATGAAACGCTGGAGCAGGCGAAGAAAGGATTTTTTGTTGCATTGAAAGACAGCGGTTTTGATCCGATGATGAAGACCCTGGAAGTTGTATACCGGAATGCTCAAAGTGATCAACCTACATTGTTACAAGCTTGCGATTATCTGATTTCACAAAAAGTCGATCTCATCGCGACAAACCCTACACTGTCAACCATTACTGCTATACAGAAAACACAAAAAATTCCGGTATTCATGATGGTCTCTCCCCGACCGGATATTGCAGGCCTGGTCGACAGAGACGGTCATGCACCGATGAATCTGTTCGGTGTGTATGAAACACTCGATTATATTGATACGGCTGTGATGCTGGTCAAATCAATACTTCCTCAAATCAAAAGGATGGGAACAATTTTCAATCAGGCTGAACCTCAATCCGTGGATGCACTAAACAGGATAGAAAAAATCTGTACTGAACTTGGGATAGAACTGATCAAACAACCGGTAAATAACTCCAATGAAACTCAACTTGTTGTTGCTGCTTTGCTGACTAAAAATATTGAAGCATTCTTTGCTTTGCCCGACAACACAGTTTTCTCCTCCATGGAAATTATCGTTAAAAGTTGTGATGATGCACACGTTCCGGTGTTCACGAGCGAAGAAGGATTGGTGAAACGTGGAGCAGTTGCTGCTTTTGGAGCGGATATGTATCAATGGGGATATCAATCCGGACAGCAGGCTGCAACAGCGCTGAAAAAAAGATCCTATCTTGGTTTGCAACCGGAACTGGTAAAAGTAAGACGACGTGTGTTTAATGCGTCAAAAGCAAAATCTTTCACACTCACATTTGATTCGACTTTTACGGCTGTTAAATGACGAATTAAATCCTTGAAAAAATATTTTCAAAAAGGCAGGAAAAATAAGCAGCAGTACACATGATTAATTTTTATTTGTCTGCAATACTTCTCGGTTTAGGTTTTGCTTCACTGGCAATCGGAATTTTCATTTCGATGCGAATCTTCAACATTCCGGATATTACTACCGATGGAACCTTCACACTCGGTGGTGCCATCACTGCAGTTCTCATCAGTTCCTCATGGAATTCCTGGCTCATTCTCCCTTTTGTTTTTATTCTTGGTGCATTTGCAGGAGCAATCACCGGACTGATTCACACGCGATTGAAAGTAAATGCATTGCTTTCCGGGATTCTGGTAATGACGGCCCTTTATTCTATCAACCTGGCCATCATGGGAAGATCCACCATTCCTTTGGTGAATCTCCCTACTCTCTTTTCCTCCTTTTAGTGTTTTTCAGAACACTATTCTGCAACAATTAACTGTGCTTATTTTATTCATTTTTGTTCTGTGGCTTTTGGTTTCATGGTTACTCAAAACTGATTTCGGTATAGCCATGAGAGCTACAGGGAACAATGAAACAATGATCCGTGCATATGGTGTGAATACAAAAAATATGAAGACCATTGGATTGGCAATTGCCAATGGTTTCACTGCAATGAGTGGATTTCTGATCACACAAATTCAAGGTTTTTCTGATATCAATATGGGAATCGGAGTTG
Source organism: Bacteroidota bacterium (assembly GCA_016720655.1). GTDB lineage: Bacteria > Bacteroidota > Bacteroidia > AKYH767-A > 2013-40CM-41-45 > JADKJP01. The sequence continues at coordinate 22,334 of JADKKE010000023.1, read as the reverse complement.
TAATTCTTGGTCTGGGATCCGTGATGATTGGCGAAATTGTTTTAAAATTATTTCGCATCACTTCGATCCGGATTCACTTACTCGGCGTAATTGGTGGGAGTATTTTATTCAGGATGATCCTCGCTTTTGCTTTGTCAATAGGCATCGATGCACTGTATCTCAAACTGGTTGTTGCAGTCTTCGTACTTATTGTTGTGAGTATTCCCAATTTCAAAACTGCAAATGATTGAATTCATTAACATACAAAAGACCTTTTCAGCAGGAACAGTGCACGAGGTTAAAGCAGTGAAAGACCTCAATCTGGTTATTCATGAAAAGGAATTCGTAGTGATGGTAGGAACAAATGGTTCCGGCAAATCAACCCTCTTCAATCTACTTGCAGGTTCTGTAAAGCCCGATCAAGGTCAGATCCTGATTAATAAAAGGAATGTTACAAATTTGAAAGAACATCAACGCTGTAAATACATAAGCAGAATCTTTCAAAATCCGCTTTCAGGGACAGCACCCGAACTTTCCATTCTTGACAATTTCCGGCTCTCTGCTTTACGGACACAAAGTAAAAAGCTGGTGATTGGTACGACTGTATCTTTTCGGAATTTGATCCGGGAGCGTATTTCAAGCTTGCACCTGGGACTTGAAAATAAAATCGATCAACCGATGGGTACATTATCCGGAGGACAAAGACAAGCCCTCACTTTGCTAATGGCGACCATGGACAAAAGCTCTATTTTATTGATGGACGAACCAACAGCTGCCCTTGATCCGGGAACTTCGGTGTTGATCATGGAACTGGCTCAAAAAATTATCCGGGAGATGGGACTTACCTGCATCCTCATTACCCAACAGGTGAAGGACATAGTTCATTTTGGAAACCGCCTAATTCAGCTAAAAGACGGCAAAATTATGCGAGATTTAAACAATTTGCAAAAACAAGAGCTTCAGGTCAATGACGTTTTAGCTTGGTTCGGAGAGTGATTTTTTTCTAAATTCGTTGCCCTTGGATTTTGATCAAAATTTGAGGGCATCTTGTTCGTTGAATTACCTCCACATCATGAAGACATCAGGAAGTTTTCTAAACTGTTCCTTTGATTACGAAAAAACAAGGAATACTTCCGTATTTTTGCAATTATACCAGATTTAAACCCGATAAACCTGCTCCAGGATTTCCAACATATGAAACAATTAATCTTCGTATTTTTTATCTGTTTTAGCAGTTTGCACCTGATGAGTCAGACCCCTGACCCGGCAACCTGGAGTTTTTCTGTAGAAAAAAAGAACGCCACAGAAGCAGACCTTGTTTTCAAAGTTAAATTTGAAAAAGGATGGCATATGTATTCACAGTTTACTTCAGATGGCGGGCCACTACCTGCATTGTTTACAATTGATTCCTCTGATTGCTTCGAAAGAATTGAAGGCGTTACAGAACCTGTTCCGGTTTCAGAATTTGATTCTTTATTCGGGGTGACAGTAAAATACTTCATCGAAGAAGCCACATTTCATCAAAAAATAAAGCTGAACAAGGCGGCCTGTAAACTTAAAGGTAAAATTGAATACCAGGCATGTAAAGAAGCCTGTATATTTTACAGCAAAGAATTTGCATTTGATATTGAATAGGCTGTAATTGCATTCAAGGAAGCATAGAAACTGCGACATTTCCAAAATTACCTGTACCCGGTATAATACCAATGAACACCCTGAATAACCTGATGAAAAAACTGGTCCTTTTTCTTTTTGTGAGTCTGATGTTCTCACAGGTGTATGGACAATTAATATATCCTACACACTGGACATTTACGGTAGAACAAACAAAGCCCGGTGAAGCAACTTTGATTTTCAATATCAAACTGGATGAAGGGTGGCATTTGTATTCACAGTATACGCCGGATGGTGGACCGATTCCGATGGAATACAAATTTGAACCGAATTCCTGCTACACCCTTGTTGGAAAAGTTGTTGAGCCCAAAGCGAAAGAAGTGTTTGATTCTACCTTTGGCGTCAAAGTTATAATGTTTGAAAATGAAGCGACTTTTCGCCAGAAAGTAACAATCAATGGCGATGGGTGTACGATTACCGGAACAATTTTGTACGAAGCCTGCAAGGAAGTCTGTGTCTTTCCGGATACATCGTTTTCATTTCACATCGGAAAAACAAATAGCAACAGTTCTTTTATCGGAAAAGATACAACGACCCGGATTGCACAAAATCCGCTGATCAGTCAGGATAGCTCGAGCACTGCTGTGCTGCCTGTACAGGAAGACACAGCGGATATTTCACCCGAATCCGGAGCGAAGGCGACCCTGGAGCCGGGCTGTGGAAAAGAAGAACCGAATTCGACCGAAGCGGATCAGAGTATCTGGGGAATTTTTATTGCCGGAATGTTGGGAGGCTTTCTTGCACTTCTGACTCCCTGTGTTTTTCCAATGATCCCGATGACTGTTAGTTTCTTCACTAAACGAAGTGGCAGCAAAGCAAAAGGAATCCGCAACGCGATTATCTATGCCTTGTCGATTATTTTAATTTATGTCACACTAGGCTTTCTGGTTACTGTAACTTTTGGAAGTGATGCTTTAAATGATCTTGCAAGCAATGCTTTTTTTAACATGGCATTCTTCATCATTTTTGTGATTTTCGCAATCTCCTTTTTTGGTGCATTTGAAATTACGCTTCCAAGCTGGGTTATCAACAAAGCAGATTCAGCGAGTGATCGTGGCGGTTTGCTGGGTATTTTTTTCATGGCCTTTACACTCTCACTGGTTTCGTTCTCCTGCACCGGTCCTATCATCGGCACCTTGCTTGTTGAAGCTGCTCACGGAAGAAGTTACCTTGGACCTGTAGCAGGAATGACCGGATTCTCCTTTGCACTGGCGATTCCATTTGCATTGTTTTCATTGTTTCCGGGATGGCTGAGCAACCTGCCAAAATCAGGCGGCTGGCTAAATACTGTGAAAGTGTCACTGGGCTTCATTGAGCTTGCACTTGCATTTAAATTCCTGAGCAATGTGGATCTCGCCTATCATTGGGGAATTCTTCAAAGGGAATTGTTTGTGAGTATCTGGGTAATTATTTTCGGGGTGATGGGATTTTATCTCCTTGGAAAAATCAGATTGTCTCACGATAGTGAAACAACACATTTGTCTGTGGGTCGATTGATATTCGCGATGCTCACACTCATTTTTGCTGTATACCTGATTCCCGGAATCTGGGGAGCACCATTAAAGATTATCAGCGGCTTCCCTCCTCCTGAATTTTACAAAGAATGGAAAACCGGAACTGAAAGTGAATGTCCGCACGATCTGATGTGTTTTCACGATTACGAAGAAGGAATGCGTTATGCTAAGTCGCAGGGAAAACCTGTGATCATCGACTTCACCGGATGGGCTTGTGTGAATTGCAGGAAGATGGAAGACAATGTATGGAGTGATCCAAAAGTGTTGAAACTGCTTTCTGAAAAATATGTATTGATTTCATTGTATGTGGATGATAAAACAGTTCTTCCCGCAGAAGAACAAAGCATCTCCAAAACAACAGGACGGAAAATAAAAACAACAGGAAATAAATGGAGCGACCTGCAGGCATCTGTATACAATACAAATTCCCAACCCTATTACGTTCTTCTCGATAACAAAGGAAAAATTCTTGCAGAGCCAAGAGGCTACACTCCGGATATTCCCACGTATGTAGATTTTCTTGACGAAGGTTTGTGCCGTTACGACAAAAGGAAAAGCGCTGATTGATTCTTTGTTCCGGGATTCGTATTCAAACGGAATAATTTTTTTAGCATTTGCATGACACCTTCCAGATGAACCTTGATTTTTTAGAAGCATGTATTAAATTGAATTTTCTCCATCGAAATGTCAGTGCAAGTGCTTCATCCTGACAACAAGTAACATTCGTTTAAAAATATACCTTTGCCGGCCAATGCAAAGAAAATTTATTACCAATCTTGCTTTAGTTCTCGCACTTAACCTGCTCATCAAGCCCTTCTGGATTCTTGGGATTGACCGCGCAGTTCAAAATGCTGTCGGAACAGAGCAATATGGTTTTTACTATTCTATTTTTGGCTTTTCTTTCCTTCTGAATATTCTATTGGATCTTGGCATCACCAATTTTAACAACAAGAATATTTCTCAGAACAACCATTTGCTGAGCAAGCACTTTGCGAGCATTGTTCTTCTCCGCATCTTACTCACAGTCATCTTTACGATTGTTACATTGGTTGCAGGTCTGGTCATCCAGTACACTCCCGATATGATGAAAATGCTGGTTGCTGTTATCTTCAACCAGATTTTAATTTCCTTCATCATGTACCTGAGGTCTAATCTGGCGGGTCTTCATCTCTTTAAAACAGATAGTATAATATCCGTTTTGGACCGACTGATCATGATTGCGATATGTGCCGGTTTGCTGTGGAAATATTCTACTCCCGGCTCTTTTCAAATCAAATGGTTTGTGTATGCACAAACGGCAGCCTACCTGATCACAATGGGAATCACACTGTTCATTGTTATCGGTAAAGCGAAGGTTCGAAAGTTTACCTGGCGCTGGCCATTCTTCGTCATGATATTGAAAAAGAGTTACCCCTATGCTGTTCTAGTGTTGCTGATGACTTTTTACAACCGTATTGACTCTGTAATGATTGAGCGATTGCTTCCATTCCGTGTCGGTGCCAATGAAGCCGGTATTTACGCATCTGCATACCGATTGCTGGATTCTGCCAACATGATTGCGCTGCTTTTTGCCGGACTTCTGCTTCCGATTTTTGCACGCATGATAAAGCTTCGCCAGAATGTTGAAGAGATCGTCAGGCTTTCATTTTCTTTACTGGTAATTCCGGCATTCGTTGTGGTGATCTGCTGCAATTTTTTCAGTTATGAATTAATGAATTTATTATACAGCGGCGATCACATCCAGGAATCTTCAGACGTTTTTAAAATTCTCATGTGCTGCTTTGTGCCGATATCGAGTACATATATTTTCGGCACATTACTGACAGCGAATGGAAATCTGCGCCAACTGAATTTCATGGCTAGTTTTGGAATGGCAGTAAACATCATTATGAATTTCATCCTGATCCCGAAGTACTGGGCTGTGGGGGCTGCTGTTTCGAGTATTACCACACAGGTTTTTACAGCATTGGCACAAATTATTATGGTACAAAAAGCCTTCGAATTCAAGAAGAATTATAAGTTAATTGTAAAGGTTCTTCTGTTCATTGGAGCCTGTATTCTGATTAATTATTTTGCATATACCTTGAATTTGTTCTGGATTACACGTTTTGTGATTGCAGCTGTTGCCTGTTTTGCCTTGGCATTTGCACTCCGCTTAATTAGTATCAGAAACCTGATTCATATCATAAAGTACGAAGAATAAGGGCTTTTTTAACTAAAAATTGCCCATTTTCTTATTCCATTTCCTTTTCTACCTTTGAAGCCCTCATTCACAAATTTTCGTAAATTCCTATGTTTCAGAAAGCCAGGGAAACTGCTTATCTGGAGTCCACCAGTATATTAGTCCTACTGATCCGCTGGAGGAAGCCACTGATTATCGTTACAATAGTGACGGCATTGGCTGCATACCTGTTTTCCAGCCCTGCTTTTATTCAGCCGAAGTTTAAATCTTCTGTCGTTTTCTTCCCTTCTGCCACAAATTCAGTGAGTAAGGCAATCATGGAAGAAACCAATTCCGAAAAACAAGACATTCTTGCTTTTGGTGAAGAAGAACAAGCTGAACAAATGTTACAGATCCTGAATTCTGATGAGATCAGAGAGGGCATCATCAACAAGTACAAGCTGTTTGAACATTACAAGATAAACACAAATCAGGAGTATCCGATGACTGCCCTGATGGAGGAGTACAAAGACAATATCAACTTCACGCGTACAGAATTTATGTCAGTACGAATTGAAGTTTTGGATGCGGATCCACAAACAGCAGCAGACATTGCAAACGATATTGCTTCACTCTTGGATTCAATGAAAACTAAAATCCAGCGTTCACGGGCAACTGCTGCTTTGTCGATCGTTGAAGAAGCTTACAAGGACAAATTGTATGCGATGAAACTAAAGGAAGATTCACTCATGAAACTGAGGGAATTGGGTGTCATGGATTTTAAAAATCAAAGTATAATCTGGAACGAAGAATATGCAAAATCCTATTCTTCTCTGAATAACGAATCTGCCATGTTACCGGTTCTGGAAAAATACAAATCCGCGAATGACACTGCGATTATCAATACAAAAGCCCGCATCAAAGGCGCAGAATCAAAAATTAAAAATCTTCAGTCCAAACTCGACCTTCTCGCCCTTTACGGTGGAGCAAGTGTTTCTCTCAACGAAGAACTTACCCTTGAACGTGTAGAAGTTTCCAAGCTGAAAGAACAATTTGACAAACTTCGCGTAGATGCGAATCAAAACCTTACTCACAAATTTGTGGTGAACAAGGCAATAAAAGCTGAAAAAAAATGTTACCCTGTACGGTGGCTTATCCTTCTGGTTTCGGTTGTCGGGGTCTTCCTCCTTTCTCTTGTCATTATCCTTGCCTTTGAACGTCTCAAAGAAGTTCAATATAAAATTTAATCCTACTGCGTACCAATGAACAATTCGTTTTTCAATTCTGCGGAATTAATCCGTTCGATCATCCGCTGGAAAAAACACTTACTACTCGTCGGACTGATTAGTCTGGGAGCATCTATCCTCTTCTCTTCACCATGGTTCATTAAACCAAAATTCAAATCTTTCGCACTTGTTTATCCATCCAATCTGATTGCCTACAGTACAGAAAGTGCAACGGAGCAAATGCTTCAATTGGCACAATCCTCTGATATTCGGGAAAAAGTTATCCATGATTTTGATTTGTACAAGCATTATGATGTTGACACATTAAAAAATGCACATTTCCGGACGGACGTAGTCAAAATGTACGAAGAGAATGTGACCATTAAAAAAACAGAATACGAGTCCATGGAAATTACGGTTCTCGATGAAAACCCGATTATTGCATCGAACATTGTTGATTCCATCATTCACTTCTTTGACGTGAAAGCGCGTCAATTGCAGGCAGAAAAATCTGCTGAGGTAATGGTGATTTCAAAAAACCAATTGGATCAGAAACTTGCCCAGATGGATTCCATGGAGGAACGTCTCCGGAAATACCGTACGGAATATGGAATTCTTGATTACAAAGATCAGTCAAAAGAGGCCATTCGTGGTTACCTGAGAGGTCTCAGTGGGAATAATTCCCGGGCTACTACAGAGGCGAAATCCATGATGGACGCGCTGCGCGACAAGGGTGGCGAATTCAATGCTTTGAATGAACATCTCTGGAGAGTGCGCGGAACTTACAACGACCTGAAACTGGTCTATGAAAATGCAGCACGCGATGTTACCAAGAAGTTGACATATGCTAACGTCGTTTCTCGTCCACAGCCTTCCGACAAAAAAGCTTATCCTATCCGTTGGTTAATCGTTCTGATTTCCGTCGGCTCTTCGCTCTTTCTTGCGTTCATGATTCTTCTGATCTTCAATTCAAGACAGGAATTATCCAAATAATTAATTTCATTTTACTTCGTGATCGACAAAGTCGAACTTCGGTGGTTTTATGCCATCACTCTGATTTTTATTTCCGCCAGTATTTTTTTTCTGGCAAAGGAAATGTATTGGATAGCTGCCCTGCCTTTAATTATTGGAATCGGCTACCTGGCTATTTTCTCCATTGATACGCTGTTGTTTATAATTGCATTTTGCACGCCCTTGGCAATCGTACTCAATGATAAAACATCCGGACCTGCATTAAGCATTCCCACCGAACCACTGATGTTCGGCATTACCCTACTCTTTATTTTTAAATTCATTTTTGAAGGTGGATTTGATCGCAGAATCCTGTGGCATCCGGTAAGTCTGGCCATCTTTTTTCATTTGGGATGGATGCTGATAACCAGTATGACAAGTAGTTTTCCTCTTGTGTCCTTTAAACATTTGATGTCGCAGATGTGGTTTATCGTTCCTTTCTATTTTCTGGGTACTCAATTATTCAAAGAGAAAGCAAATATTCGGAAATTCGTATGGTTGTATGCAGCGACTTTGGCAGTTGTCGTTATTTATACCATTGCCAATCATGCGGCAAACGGTTGGACACAAAAGGCGGCGCACTGGGTGATGACACCATTCTACAATGACCACACAGCCTATGCAGCAGTTATCGCATTATTCATCCCAATTATCTTTGTCTTTACCCGCAACCGTGAAGCCAGTTTCCCGGAACGTGTTGGCGCCATTCTTATCCTGGTCCTTTTCTTAACTGCATTGATATTGTCCTACACCCGTGCCGCATGGCTGAGTCTTGCCATCGCCATTACTGTGTATTTTATCTACAAATTCCGGATTCGATTTTATACTGTTGCTGCAATTTCAGCGACTGTGTTGGTCATCTTCTTTTCTTTTCAAACCGAGATTATGATGAAACTCGAAAAGAACAGGCAAGACTCAGCTACTGATTTCAACAAGCATCTGCAATCGATTTCAAATATTTCTACGGATGCTTCCAATCTCGAACGGATCAACCGATGGAATTGCGCAATGCGAATGTTCGATCAAAGACCTTTCCTTGGATGGGGACCCGGAACGTATCAATTCAATTACGCTCCATTTCAGAAATCCAACGAGATGACCATTATCTCCACCAATGCCGGTGATATGGGCAATGCGCACAGCGAATTCATAGGTCCCTTGGCGGAAGAAGGTGTTCTTGGAATGGTAGCAATGATTCTGATCGTGATAATGGTCATTTACCGTGCAACGCTGTTTTATTCTGCGTCCGGTGATCCACAGAACAAGATTTTACTTTTGGGTATTTTACTTGGGCTTGTTACCTATTTTGTACATGGTACGTTGAACAATTTTCTTGACACCGATAAACTTTCTGTTCCCGTCTGGGCTTTTATTGCGATGATCGTTTCACTCGATGTGTATCATCGCGATCCTGAAAATGGAAATGGAATTTCACACAACGGAAAGAAGAAATTACTCCATTAAGCTTTTGATTCGAAGTTTTCTTCGGAAACAGACTACAGAATTATTTCGACTTAAAAAGGCAACTAAGAAGTGTAATGTCGTCGGTATAGTTGCGGGTCTGCTTGAACGCAAAAAGGTTAGCTACCAATTGACCGTGCAACTCTTCGATATTCTGAAACTGTGTTTTTGATGTTAGAAATTCCCGAAGACGATCCATTCCAAAATCCTGTCCGCTGTCATTTTCTACATCGGTAATTCCATCTGTATAACAATGCAGCATTGCATTTCCGGGAATAAATACTTTACCGGGATGAATAAACGGTAGTTCTTCAAACATGCCCAGGCCTGTACTGCCTTCGTTCAACATATACACAACTTTATCATGAATCAGAAACGGTGGATTGTGCCCTGCATTCACATAATGCAACTCTTTCGTTTTCACATTGTATCTGCCGATAAAAAAGTAATAAACTTTTCTCCCTTTGCGCTCTTAAAAACTTTTGCATTCAGGAGAGTAATTAATTCCGGCAAATTGTGCATCAGATGGGAATGTGCATGAAGATTGGCCTGGAAATTCGACATGAGCAAAGCAGCCGGAATCCCTTTCCCGCTCACATCAGCCATGCAAAACACAAATTCATGATCGTTGAGCGGAATATAATCGTAATAATCACCGCCTACTTCCTGATGCGGCAGATAGGTAGCATGCATGACATAATCACCGGTGGATGGTAATGTTGTTGGAAAAAGCATGGTCTGCATCTGTGCGGCCAACTCCAACTCCTTCCGGATTCCCGCTTGTCGTATTTTTTCATTGGCGATGTGATTGTTCTCCATCGCTACCACAATTAAATTCGTAATCGTGTGGATGAATGGCAGCAATTCATTTCGTTTGGGGATGACACTTCCAGTGGTGCCACCGACAAGCGCATACGCAAGAATTTGCTCCTTGTGATACACCGGAAGTATCGAATCAAAATTTTTGATCCACAATTCATGTTCTGTCTCGAGATTCTGGATCTTATTCAGTTCCTGAAGTATTCTGTCCAAATCAAAATCCAGAAAACTTCTGTCAGTGCCATACAGCAGTGCACATTCCCATTTGTGTTCGTGAATTAACAGTGCAAGCTTTTCAACTTTAAGCTGGGTGTGCAGTACGTGTTCATAAACATCAAGCAATTGCTTGGTTGAAAAATTATAATTGATCGCCTTTGTGATTTGCAATAGCCAATGGAGCTGAAGTTTTTTGGCATGCAAATCAATTGCAAGATTATCTTGTATTTCCTGTGCCTGTTCAGCACTGGTATTTTTTTCAGGCTCAGTCAATCAGGATTTCAGTTTTTCAATAATGGAAGGCAATTGTTTTATAAAGGCAAGCTCTTTCATTTTCTCGCGGGCTTCCTGTGTCGGACTTCCGAAATACGTCTTCCCTCCTTCGAGTGATTTTGGAACTCCTGACTTACCAAGCACGACAGCTCCTTTGCCGATGGTGAGATCCTTCTGAACACCTACCTGACCCCAGAGGATCACATCATCTTCGATGGTTACAACGCCGGCAATACCAACTTGTCCGGCGAAAAGACAGTTCTTGCCGACAACAGTATCGTGACCAATATGCACCATGTTGTCCATCTTGCTTCCTTCACCGATTATGGTATCTCCGGAAACGCCTTTGTCGATTGTACAACATGCACCAATCTCAACTTTATTATGAATGATCACTCTTCCGCAGGAAATCATTTTGTCATATCCTTCCGGTCTTCTTTTGAAATAGAATGCATCTGCACCGATGACAGTATTCGCATGTATTATCACATCGTCACCGATGATGGTATGATCGTAAATACTCACATTGGAATGAATCAGACAATTTTTACCAATGACAACATGCTGACCAACGAAAGCTCCGGGTTGAATGATAGTCCCTTCGCCAATTTTTGCTGTTTCGCTGAGTGCTGATTTACTGGGCTCAAAAGTCCGGTACTTCCGAACAATGGTATTGTAAGCGGTGAATGGATCGTTAGAATAAAGCAATGCTTTTCCAGGCGGTACATCTACTTCTTTATTGATAATAATAAAAGTGGCAGCCGACTGCAGTGCCTTATCATAATATTTCGGATGATCCACAAAAGTAAGATCCCCGGATTCCACCTTGTGAATTTCATTGATCCCGGTGACCAGCAATGAACCGTCACCCATTACCCGGGAAGCAGTTAATTGAGCAAGTTGTGACAGTGGAACAGATGTAGAAAATTTCATTCCCTGCAAAAATAATATTTTTGTCGGAGGCTGTGGAGCCTATGGTTCATCCATTCTGCCTTTTATCAACATTTGAGCGTTTAAATTCCAAAAAAACAGAAATATTTCAGGAATGTTCTTCTTAAGCCTGACAGTATTTGTAATTTCGGCACCGTAATTAGAAATCTATGCGTATAGCAGTGAATGCCCGTATGTTGGTAAAGGATAAGATGGAGGGAATCGGGTATTTTACCTATGAAAGTTTGAAACGGATCACCCGACAACAGTCTTCACACCAGTTTGTATTCATTTTCGACAGGCCTTTTGATCCATCTTTCGTCTTTGCAGACAATATCACTCCCCTGGTGGTTGCTCCTCCGGCACGACATCCGATATTGTGGTATCTCTGGTATGAACATGCTCTTCCGGGTGTGTTGAAAAAACTGAAAGCTGATTTGTTCCTGTCAACAGATGGCTATCTTTCTTTACGGGCAAAGCAAAAGACACTTGCTGTAATTCACGATATAAATTTTGAACATTATCCGAATGACCTTCCCTTCTTTAACCGGATTTTTTATCGCCATTATTTTCCACTCTATGCAAAGGAGGCAGCACGCATCGCCACAGTTTCAGACTATTCACGCAAAGATATTTCAAGAGCCTATCATGTTCCTGAATCGAAGATCGATGTTGTCTACAATGGCGCCGGTGAAAATTTCACTGTTCTTGATCCTGAAAATGCAAACGAAGTAAGAAGCAGATATACGAGAGGCAAGCCTTACTTTCTTTTCATCGGTGCTTTGCATCAACGCAAGAATATCGCCAATCTGCTTCGTGCATTTGATCTTTTTCGCAACCGGGTGGAGGAAGATTTCTGCCTCGTTTTGGCAGGGACAAAACGCTGGTGGACAAGTGAGATGGAAACGGTATATCAGTCTATGAAATGGAAAGAAAACGTGATTTTCACCGGAAGACTTGAAGATGACCAATTGCAACAAGTGACTGGAGCTGCTTATGCTCTCACTTACGTTTCTAATTTCGAAGGTTTTGGAATCCCTATTGTAGAAGCTTTTCGTTGCGATATCCCGGTTATCACCTCCAACATTACTTCCATGCCGGAAATTGCCGGAGATGCAGCTTTGCTGGTGGATCCGTTTTCGGAAACATCGATTGCTGATGGTATGATCCGTCTTGTAAAGGAAACTGCTCTACGAAATACCCTGATTGAAAAAGGTAGAATCCGTAAGGCGGCATTCAGCTGGGATAAAACTGCAGCCGCACTGTGGGCAAGCATAGAGAAAACTGTATCTTGTTGATACCATTTCTTAACCATGAAACAGCCGCAACTCTTTTCTTACTTTCAAACAAATCTCCGCGAAGCAGGTTGTGATGAAGCAGGAAGAGGCTGTCTGGCAGGTGCAGTTTTCGCAGCAGCTGTCATTTTACCCGCCGATTTTTTTCATCCCGATTTGAACGACTCGAAACAAATCAATGAAACTAAACGGAATCTGCTGCGACCGATTATCGAAAAAGAAGCAATTGCATGGTCTGTGGCAAGTGTGAGCGCTGAAGAAATTGATACGATCAATATCCTGAATGCATCCTTCCTTGCGATGCACAGAGCATTGGATCAGCTCAAAAAGAAACCCCGGCTCTTGTTAATCGATGGCAATCGTTTTCACCGGTACAAAAACATCCCACACAAATGCATTATTGGTGGTGACGGACTGTATACATCAATTGCAGCCGCTTCTGTGTTGGCGAAGACATACCGTGATGATTACATGGAAAAGATGCATCTGGAATTCCCCCAGTTTGGCTGGGATCGCAACAAAGGCTATGGAACTGCTCTTCATCGGAAAGCACTTCTTGAATATGGCCCTTCTCCAATCCATCGCCGTAGCTTCAGATTGCACAAAGAAGAAGCGGAACTTCCTTTTAACAGCACTTTGTAAATAACAAAAATTCCCGGCTCTATCAGTTGTGGTATTCCTTCTACCTTTGTACAACTTTTTCACCTGATGAATCGCAGAATCCTTAGTGTTGCCGGAGCGCTTGTTTTGCTTTCCGCAATTTCATATTATTTCTTAAACAATAATCCTGTTCTTGATGCCGATCCATTGGATGCCATTCCAACAGATGCTGCATTGATCTTTGAATGCAAGTCAGGTTCGGAAGCAATGGATGAAATCCGTACTGCTCCCTTCTGGAAAATTTTACAGAAAGACAGTTCCTTTTCCCGAATCGAATCACAAATGCGCTCGATCGATTCCATCAGCACTCTTCAACCTGAACTTGGAATTTTATGGACCCGTGAAAAACTTTTTTTATCCCTGCACCAGATAAAAGCAAATGCATTCGATTATCTCTATGTAGTGCATTTGCCTGAAGAAATAAGAAAAGGCCGGACGATAAACCTACTTGAAGATATTCCGGGAAATCAATACAGACTTGATGAAAGAGAATATGAAGACGTAAGTATTTTCGAATTCCGTCGCGGCGAGACAACAAGCTTTTCTTTTGCCGTCTCCAATGGATTAATTCTGGCAAGCAAAACATCGTTCCTGGTCGAAGATGCAATTCGACAATTGAAGAAAGGAGTTTCAGTTCGCAAATCAAAAACGTTCGCGCAGGTGCGAAAAAATCTAAAGACGAATGCTGTCATCCGGTGCTATGTGAATCACCTTGGAACAGGAGATTTATTTTCCGGAATGTTAAATCCGGCCTTTCTTGGTTTTCAAAAATCCATTTCCAATATGGCTCGCTGGCAGGCATTGTCACTGGAAGTGAAGAATGAATTTCTCGCTCTCGATGGATGCATTTCTGCTCTCGACACCAATGATGCACTTCAGATATTCAGAAAACAGGAACCCGTTCTGAGCAAGATGCCGGATATTCTACCGGCACGCACTGCATTTTATTTACGCTGGGGCTCTTCATCACTGGTGGAAAGTCTGCATCGACTCCAGATGAATCCGAATTATTTTGATCAGCCGCTGGAACGCATCGGTTCACTCGCGGCTTTCAACAACAAATACAAAACAAATGCAGAAGATGATTTGTATTCCTGGATGGGAAATGAATTTGCTCTAGCGATTACAGAACCCGGGACAACGGAATTTGAGAACAGCGTGTTTGCGATAGTCAAAGCAGAACATGCGGATCAGGCATTGATAAAATTGAATGCCCTCCAGCAAAAACTGGGTGTAAAAAAAGCTCCCCAAACTTACAAGAACCGGCCTATTGGAATCTTGCAGGGTGGTGATTTTCTCTCCCTCTTCTATGGCAAAACATTTCAACGTTTGAACAATCCGTATTTTGCCCTGGTCAATGGTTATGTCATTTTTGCAAACCAGCAAAGTGCACTAAAAAATCTGATTGACGAGATTGACGCAGGCAAAACCTTAACACATAATTTAGCATACCGAAAATCAATCGCATCAGAAAATCAGCCTTCTTATCTTGACCTGTATCTGAATTTCAATTCCGGCTTGAACCTCATCAAAGCTGCACTCGGCCAAGAAATTCTCAAGCAATTACCGGAACACCGAGAAACACTGAACAATCTCTCAGCATTTTTATTGAAATTCGGAAAAGAAAAAGAAATCGTTTCCAGTCACATCGCTGTATCGTTTTTGAAAAATCCAAAGCGAGATGTTAACTTGCTTTTTGCAACACAACTGGACACCGCAGCAACGCAAAGACCGGCTTTGATAGAAACTAGTAATGATCAATTCTCAGTAGCGATACAAGATGAGTCAAACACTCTTTATTTCATTGATGAAAAAGGAAATATTCTCTGGAAGAAACAAATAGGCGAAAAAATAATGAGTGACATCCAGTCTGTAGATTATTATCACAACGGAACAAAAGAATTGTTGTTCAACACAGCAAGCCGATTGTTTCTCCTGGATCAGGAAGGAAACAGTGTTGCAAAATATCCGATACGTCTCCCTGCAGAAGCCTCCAATGGATGTACGCTCGTTCAAAACAGCAGCCTTCAATCACTCCAGATTCTCGTTGCCTGTACGAACGGACAGGTATATGCTTATGATGTAAGCGGCAAACCGGTACCAAGCTGGTTGTTTGAACCTTTTCTCAACGGTATCGTCGATGAGATCAAACCGGTACGCGTGGGTAAACAAATTCACTACCTGGTTACCAGCACACAAGGAAAAATCCTGATGGCCGATGCGCGGGGAAGAACCCGTGAAATCGCTTCCGGACTCAGTGAATCTCAAATCCGGAGCCTCGAAATATTACCTGCCGACTCAGTTACGAACGCTCAGTTTATGGTGATCGACAGCAATGGGGTGATTTTATATACTCTTGAAGGGAACAGAGGAAGCATTTTCAACGATGTGAGTTCTATCCGGATGATAAAAGGTGTTGATGGCTGGCCGGGAATGAATACCTCCGTGTATCTCATTCTCACCGAGGATTCATTGCTCCTGTTCTCATCGCCCGAAACCCAGGAATGTCTGAAATCCCTGCCGCTGAATGCTCCCTGTTTCCTCGAATCCGATTATGACCGGCAATCGAGAACCTGGACAGGCCTTATCTATCCAAATCAAAACACTTTTTTCCTCCTAGCTGACGATTGTTCTATTCCCGGAGGATTTCCCGTAAAAGGGAACAGCAAATTCTGTGTACGGTTAACAAAAGGGGATGGAAAAAACAAACTCCTGATTGCGAGTACGGATGGAAACTTGTACGTTTATAATCTGAATTAATCTTCTTAAAATAGTTAAACTTATCCATTTCCCATGAACCGATTCACTACCAATCAAAAATTGAGTGCAGTGTTTCTTATTCTGATTAGCATCGGATTTTTACAGAGCTGCATAAAAAATGAAGATTTTCAATACGACAAAATTGCTGTCACAACATGGGATCCGGATGTTGCAATCCCTTTGATCAATTCCAACTTGTCGGTTTACGATATTGTCGACAATACAGATTCCGGAACCATCGGAATCGATTCCCTCAACAAAGTATCACTTATCTACAAAGGAAATATCTATTCCGTTTATGGATACGAATTCCTCCCATTAATTGATCAAACGGATAATTCCGTGATTACGCTGACACTGGCAGACAGCAGTCAATTGCAATCGAACGGAACATTCAGCAAGAGCATTACTTCTACTCTTCCTTTTAGCGTAGTCAATGGTGAAGCTCTCGACTCAATAACAATTCGACTGGGAACACTTATCATTTCTCTGAATTCTTTAATTCCTTACAGCGGAACTTTGAATGTGAGCATTCCCGGAGCAAAGAAAAGCGGAATTCCCTTCAGCAAGAATATTCCTTTTTCAATAAACAATGGAATTCCAGTTCTGGCAATCGACAGTTCTGACCTCGAGGGTTATCATGTGAATTTGAAACCTGCCGGTTCGCCCAATCAATTGCAAATTATTTATACACCAAGCTTTACGTACAATACAAACGGACAACCGAGTATCAACAAAGCTTTCGGTGTTCAAAGTCATTTCGCTGACTTGCATGTGGCTCAGGCTTTTGGAAATTTCGGTCAAAGACCTTTGTCTGTGAGTGTGGATTCTTCCAAAATCAGAGTCTTCAACAATCAGATTTCCGGAAATATTTTCTTTGACGATCCAACGGTGAAATTCATCATCACCAATTCGTATGGAATGCCAATCGAGGCTCACCTTACTTCTTTGTTTGCGATTCTTGCAAACAATACAACAACAGCCATTACCGGTTATCCTGATCCGATTCCGATCTCTGTTCCTCTGAGTATTGGCCAATCGGTTCAAACGAGCTTCGAATTGAATTCAACAAACAGTAACGAAAAAACTGTTATCAATCAACAACCCAGATATATCAGCTATTCTGTTAATGCGCTCACAAACTCACCGATTGCATCCTACAATTTTCTGGAAGACTCCAGTCGTTTTAAAGTTGATGTAGAAATAAATTTACCGATGAAAGGTTATACGCAAGGATTTACACTTCAGGATACAACTCCTTTTTCGCTTGAAAATATTGAACAGGTACAATCCGCAGTTTTCCGCATTAATGTTACCAATGGTTTTCCTGCAAGTGCTTTCACTCAGGTTTATTTCACCGATTCACTTTACAACCATCTTGATTCATTGATTTCTGATCCCGCTGATCTGCTTGTTGAATCAGGTCAATTGGACCTCAATGGCGTAGTGATCGCTCCTGTCCACAAACGAAGAGACGAACCATTTAACAGGACGCGGCTCGAAAATGTGTTCAAGGCAAAATACCTTATTATCCGAAGTACTGTTGACACCAAGGATTCACCAACACAGCACGTACAAATTTATTCTACTTACAAAATTGAAGTTCGCGTAGGTGTTCGTGCACAGTTAAGTTTTCAATCCAATTAATTGTTCAACCTTTTAAGTACTCCGTATGAAAAACAAATTGACAAAAATATATTTTACAATTGTTCTGTTGCTGTTAAGCTTCAATCATCTGTTCGCACAGCAAGACCTCACGATGTACAACATGCCGGCAATCGGACAATCGATTCGTGTGAATCCTTCCCTGATGCCTGTCAATAAGTACTATGTCGGCATTCCTTTCATTTCAAGTAATTATCTTCTCTTCAGTCACAATGCATTTGTGTACCATGATTTTTACAAAATCCGTTCCGATGATTCTGTACAGATTGATGTAAGCAATGCCTTGAGCAAACTCAAGAAAAGCAATTACCTGAAAACAGATTTTCAGATTGATTATCTCTCACTGGGCATTACACTCAATAAATTCTATATCACCGGAAACATTACTGAACATGTCGCATTTCGTTTTGCCTATGCAAAAGAATTGCTTCAGTTGATCAATGAGGGAAACGGACCGTTTATCGGACAAAAACTTGATTTCAGCAAGACAGGATTTGATGCTACGCATTATCGTGAATATGCGCTCGGACTGGCACACGAAATCAATGACCAGTGGACAGTGGGTGGTAGATTGAAATATCTGTATGGCATGGAAAACTTCTCCAGTACAACAGGAGAACTGGGCTTGATTACTGCTGAAGAAGATTATCATTTGCAATTGCCAACGGATGTTGTCATCAATACTTCCGGTCCGGTGAATTCGGAAGATGGTTATGATCAGTTCAATGATAATGACGGGAACACTGCATCGGGCAATGTGAAAGATTATCTGTTCCATCAAAAAAACCGAGGCTTTGCTGTGGACCTGGGTGGAACATACAAACCAAATGATACATGGTCATTCTCGGCAAGCGTGCTTGATTTGGGTTCGATCAAATGGAAAAGTGATGTCCGCAATTACCGCAGTCGTGCAGGTCAGTACGATTTCAATGGCGTGGATCTGAAAAGCTTCCTGAACGATACGAGTGCAAACATTCAGGGTGCGCTGGATTCATTGGGCAAAGTTTTTAAAGCGGAAGAAACACACGATAGTTACAAAACGAATCTGCCAACTCAAGTGAATCTGAGCAGCAATTATACAATCGATGACAACAGCTTTGCCGGTGCATTGGTTCATGCTGAATTTTTCAAAAAGACAATTCAACCTGCTGTTACACTTTCCTATAACAGAATGGTTGGCCGTCATCTTTCGGTAGCTGCATCTTACTCTTACATCAATCACACTTTCGACAATATCGGTTTGGGAATGGCAGTGAATGCCGGACCTGTGCAATTGTACATAGTCTCGGACAATGTTTTGGGTGCAATTGCCCCACTCGATCATCACAATTCGCATGTGCATTTCGGGATCAATCTGATCTTCGGCAAACCATTGCGTGACCGTGATAAAGATAAAGTTCCGGATATCAAAGATGATTGTCCTGATGTACCCGGACTGATCGATCTCAAAGGTTGTCCTGATCGTGACCATGACGGAATTCCTGATTACCTCGATCGTTGTCCGGATACTCCCGGCTTGCGTCAGTTCAACGGCTGTCCTGATTCCGATAATGATGGCGTTGTGGATTCACTCGACAACTGCCCTACTACTCCGGGTCTCATCGAATTCCTCGGTTGTCCGGATACAGATGGCGATAGTATTCCTGATCCTGAAGACAGTTGTGTAACTGTAAAAGGACTGCGCATGTTTGATGGTTGTCCGGATACAGATGGCGACGGTGTACGTGATTCACAAGACAGTTGTGTCCTCGTTCCCGGCCCTGCAAGTAACAACGGATGTCCGATCATCAAGAAAGAAGTGATCGTACCAAAAGAGCCTGTAAAAGCACAGCTCACTGTTCAGGAACAGGAAGTGATCAATAAAGTCTTCCGCAATCTTGAATTCGAAACAGGAAAAGCTGTGATCCGCAGTACCAGCTTCACTTCATTGGATGAACTTAGTGCATTGCTGAAAAAGAAAACAACATTCCGTTTGCTCATTGAAGGACATACCGACAATGTTGGTTCTGACGCTTCGAATCTGAAACTCTCTCAACGCCGTGCTGAAGCAGTGAAGAAGTACCTTACCGACAAAGGAATTGATGCCACACGAATCGTGAGCAAAGGTTATGGAGAAATGGAGCCGGTCGCTGATAACAAAACAGCGGAAGGTCGTCAGCGGAACAGGAGAGTTGAGTTTACAATTCTTGAGTAAGGAATTAAATTAATTTCAAATAACCAACAAAAGCGGCTTAGGGTCGCTTTTGTTATTTATACCAATTTTGAAAATTCATCAGTACATCCCATTGCTCGAGGAAAAACAAATTTGTACCACGAAGGTCACGAAGTAATTCACAAAGTTCACGAATTAGGTGCGAGTTCGCCTCTTTGTGTTCTTTGTGCAATTCTTTGTGTTCTTCGTGTTGCAGGATTGTTTCCGCAATAATAACAAGAAGGAATTAAATTCAAAATAATTCCAGAAGGACAAACAGCCTAGTAATCTCAATGACTTCTATTCAAAACAACGATCTTTTCTTCAAAGACATACATAAAATCTGAATAAAATCGTAGAAGATAAATTCCACTTTTACACTGACTGATGTCCAAATTAATACTTCCATCTGTTGAATTAAGACTCTCTGTATTTATCTCCCGCATCATTCTTCCATACATATCTACGATCACTATTTTAGAAAAGCCTTGGTTATACACATTACGTATGTGAAGATTTTCTGAAGCCGGAGAAGGAAAAATAATTACTTTTTGTTTTTGAATTTCTTTACTGGAAACAAGAGACAGGGTCATAATTGTGGAATCAATACAATCTCCTCTTATGGCAATCAAAGACACAGAATAATTTCCTCCACTTGTATAGATGTGAACGGGATTTTCATCTTGGGAATTGAAACCATCTCCAAAATCCCAGTAATAATACTCTGCATTTTGTGAAAGATTTTGAAAAACAGCAGTGTCATTCTGCAAACTAAAACTGAAAGCACTTTGGATTGGTCCTATCGTATTATTACTCAGATGAGCCAGGAAAAAACCACTCCCTGTAGCATGATAACAGTCAAATGTCGAATCTCCATGTGTCCCAACAATTGTGTATCCATCCAATGAATCAGACATAACCGAGACATTCCCTCCGGAAATATTCTTTATCCATTGAAATTGAAAAAGACTGTCATACTTAATCACAAATTCACTGGCCTGAAGAGATCGTGTTCCCGCCATACCTGAATCGATCACTAAACCTGATATTAATATATTTTGACTTTCATCTATTATCAAACTGGTGATCGATTTCAGTGAGATATACGATGCTGATGAAATTGACAGAGCACTTTGCTCAATGCCATTTCTGTTGTATTTTAGAATTGCTGAATAATTTAAATTTGTGGGGAATGGATTTCGAATTGTATCATTAGCAAAAATATTTATACCTCTATCCTCAATTGAAATATAAACAGTACCATCATCAGCAATGGCAGATTCTAACACTAGTTTTTGAGCAGTAGTCAGTCCTCCCCAGGATTTCATCCAAACTGCTGATCCATTTGTATCCATTTTTATGGTAATTATTTCGTTAGCCACACCAGGTGATAAAACTGTTTGAACTGTATCAAAATGTATTGGACCGCCACAAAAATAATGAGTATTTTCAATTCCGCTGATGCACAATTCTCCATGAATATTATAACTCATATTTTGACAAAATGGATTTTCACCAAAAGTGATGCAATCTTCAATTGATTTCATCCAAACCCGATTCAAATTCTGATCAAGTTTCTCTACAAAATTTTTTGAAGAGACATAAAGACTGTTTCCAATACATACAAAAATGAGATTGGCCAGTTGTAGGGCTTATTTGAATGAACGTTCCTGCGCTATCAAATTTGAGGATATTATAAACAAGTTTGCAATACTTAATGAAGTATCCTGATCAATTAACAAATCACTAGCCGAAAATCCAGCTCCTACATAGAGGTTGCCATCTTCATCTATTGCTAAACATCTGAATTGATCAGTTCCAAATAAAGCATCACATTGTAGTTGCTTAAGCCAATCAACTTGAAAATCGGAATTAAATTTTACAATTATATCATAATCATTTACAAATGATGTTGAATACCCCTGATTATCTATATATAAAGAGCTCCATGCATTGGATGCAACAAAAATATTACCATTCAGATCCTTTGTCATAGGAAGATATGGAAATCCTCCCTGGTTCCTTGCATATATAAATTTATCGAAAGTTTGGCCAAATAAATTTCCAAAAACCATAATGGTTAAAAGAAAGATGAAAACAAATCTTCTACAAATACTTCTAAATTTCATTTTGTAATTATTGAATGGTGATTCCCAAAGTCTGAACTTCAAATTCAAACCCCAATAAAGCTAATATATTTTTGCTTACAATTTTATTAAATGATGATTATCATAATAAATTGTAATTAAATGAGCAAAATTCACATATCCATTTCGAAAAAATCGCCAACCAACCATGGCACCAACATCCAAGCAATCAACAACACAAAAGAATATGCAATCCAAGCTTCGGACTTGGTCCATTTCAAGAAAACAGTTTTCAGATAAACCCCAATTTTGAAGCACTATTTTCAATCCAACTTGCGAAACAGTACCGGAGATATTAATGTCTCAGATTTTCGCAAGAAAATAAAACTAAATGCTATCGCATTGAATAGTG
>JADKKE010000022.1 GCA_016720655.1 Bacteroidota bacterium | reverse complement strand
CTTCAATTACAGCTCCAACTGGAAACTCCGCGGCTTGACCTCGTTCAATTGAGCTATCAAAACTTTCCCATTAAGTAAGGTTCCATGATAATGGACAACTACAGTATCACTTCTAAACTTGGCAATGATCCATTCCCTTCTTTAAGAATAACAAACTGCAATCCTGTAGATAATTCATGTACGCCTGGGTTCCTTAAGTTTTGCTTTAAAAACTTTTGCCGTCGAATAATTTTCATTTCCTTTCTCTATTTTGACCATTGTAAGATAATTTGTGATTACAGCAGCAGCTACCTTTTCTGAAACCTGAGGCCTTTTACTAAAAGTTTCCTTGACACCATTCATTAATATTGTCAAGTTTAAATTACTTATCCCGTCTTTATTCATATTAGTCCCAATTGAAAGTCCAATTGCATAGGCAGCAGAATCTCCTGATTGTTTCGAATAATTATTATTACTTTTTACTCTTTGAATAACCGATTGAGATTGTTCTGGACTTATCCAAGCATTGTCTTGTTTGATAGCTGTTGTTATTCCCATTTCTAAATAGTCCAGGTCCACTCGAATTAAATTGTCCGAAATCATTTAGCTCCCTATTGAGATCCCAATTGAGTATGCTGCTGAATCTTGCAAATTTTTTAAATGGTTGCTATTTTGACTTTTCATTGATGAAGAGCCTATAATAAAAAATGCGAATAAAAATATTGCTTTTACTTTCATATTTCTAAATGTTTTAAATGCTATTTCCTATTAATAGATTCTCACAATATTACTTAATTTATTTTTTCTTTAAAGAAAATTATTTTCGAGCACTATTTTCATCAACATCACTAAAAAACACTTTATGGGAAATATGTATTTGATACTAACTTCCTTGTTGTCCAAAATAAACGCTTGCAAATCTGTCAGAAACAAGCGCTTGTTTTCAATTTCCACGTTCCAATGTAACCTCGCCAAAAGTTGAA
Source organism: Bacteroidota bacterium (assembly GCA_016720655.1). Lineage (GTDB taxonomy): Bacteria > Bacteroidota > Bacteroidia > AKYH767-A > 2013-40CM-41-45 > JADKJP01. The sequence goes on along the minus strand of JADKKE010000022.1, from coordinate 23,763 downwards.
GAGGGGGAACGAAATTCAATGGGTTCTTTCAAAGAGGCCAGATACGGCGCGAGAGGTTCGGAGGCCATTGAATAATATTCATCTTCATAAGGAGTAACCTCTCACCCTTTTGAGCTGTCATGATTTCAAATTTGTTTCACTACTAATTGATTTAGATGACCCGTTAGAAATTTAAAGTCCCGCAATCGTATTTTCAAGCACGGCAGGCGAAAAATGGCTCTTAGGAATGAGATCGTTGCACCGGCCTTCATGAACTTCACGACGGAAATATTTTCGACGCCAATTGAATTAAGGAGAATAGGAATTTTCTCCCGCATTATCCGAACCGAGTGAATCGTCCTCAGAACATCTTGTTCATTCCTGCATTTGCGCTAAGGAAAACAATGTCACCACCGCCTTCTCTTAACGCTTTAATCAACTCGGCCTCATTTTTTTACAAATTGCACTTCATGGTCCTTGTTGATGGATTTAGCTGTTCGCCAGAAAATCATTCGATCGAGTTCGTCTTCTTCGAGGCCAAGAAATTTCATGGTTTTGTAATATAAATGGGTGAAATTATTGATAATACAAAATAGCAAGCATACTTCATTTCATGAAGTCAATTCATATATTCCATTCTAACATTTCTCTAATTCTCTGCTCTGAAAAACCCTTTTTCCACTTCAGTATCAACCTCTCCTCTTTGAATTAAATGACATCGCCGAACCATAAAGGTATAATATTGGATGTATTCAATCTCAGAATGTTTGAAAGCTTAGCTCTTCGTCATCTCTTTGAAAAATTTGATTCTATTTGTTTGATTGGGATGTCATCTGTTCGGGTTCGATTTAATGTCATTAAACCAAAACAACCTTGGATGGAAATCCGGGCCAAGCCGAAGACAGTTGATAGTATCTGCCACATTATGTGCTGAAACTCTGATAATCAGAACATTATGAAAATGAAATATCCGAATAGACCGAGTATTATATAAAGTAATCTTTTGAAAAAACTTTTCATATGAAAATTAATTTTAAACGATTACACACTAAATAAATTTCCCTTGATTACCATATCAAAATCTGAAATAGAGCACGACTTACTGATCTTATCGACGTCCTCCGGTGAAACCCGTGAACCCAACATCACCCTTACAAGTCCTTATCACGAAATATTTAAAATTCTAAATTAAAAGTAAAAATATCATTTGTAGTCAGAACAACAATGCAGAAATTAATTAAGTCAAAGCATCTCTCACCAGTCATCAATTTGAATATCTGCATTTTAGTAAAATTGCGAGGCGCTTATAAGTAAATTATCAAATTGCATTTCCTTTCTTCCAGTTGTCGAATCTGTCCCCACTTTGAACTCGACGCACCCAACTTACCAGCCTGGCGTGGATGGCAGAGGGGAATGACGGAGTACTCATTTTGTTGATCTGGACGTCGTGCTTTCTTCCGTCTGACTCATCTGTCTCACCAAAATCTGAAGCTTAGAATATCGCCTATCATGGAACCTCAAAAACCACCTTAGTAGATCACCCAAAAGTATTATCATGCTCGCTTTTGATTCTTCCAACTCACGTAATATTTCTTCCCCGCCTTTCTTGGGAATCAAGCTCAGAGATATCAAAATCAGGGGTATAGTAGATTCAGGGAGGTCGTACTTCTTAACGATGGGCTTATAGGAATTTATCGATTGCTGCCCGCTGCTTCCATTTACTCTTGACTCAGGCAGCAAGTCGCACGCAATTCTCCCGTTTAAACCGGTGGTTTCGAGGGTATTTTGATCAAGAACGTTACCAGATGGCCCATTTCTTTAGATGGGCCGCCGCTTGCTTCAACTTCCAACTTCCCTCTGGAACGTGTATTCCAGATATTATCTTCTCGGCTCCATCTCCTCTCAAAATATTTCAGGCTCACTGGCTACAGCAAGGGCAGCAACGATCTGCTTACCTCTTCTATCAACCCACCGGCGTGAAAACCGCTGCATAGACACTTATTTAGAAACATCTTCTTTTTTGGTGCGGCTCATCGCTTCATGCCTTAGAGGCTGTCCGAATGGGAATGTAAATTGCTTGTTTTTCCATTAAGTGTGTGTATTTGAAAGTCAAATCAATCATTCGAAATTAATTAAAAAACAATTTAGATTTTCTGAATCTAATTTGTATCGGGCACGAATTAGACAATTATTGTAGAAAGATTTGCATGGTCTCTTTATAAGCACCTCTTTGCTTAATTTTAACATTATTTTAAACCATCAAGGGAAAGTGAAATTTACAAAAGAATCAAAAAAAACTTTTTTTCGAGAACTCTTGGTATTTACAAAGTGTTTCAAAAAAACTTTTTTTCAATGATTTTCAAAAACTAAATCGCATAAATTATCTTACACAAAAACACTTTTTCTCGCTTCTGAAAACTTACTAAATTCAGAAGTGATAATTTATTCATCAGCAGGGCGACGCCAGGGCAAGAGTTGTGATTAAGAAAATAAAAATGAAATGAAGAAATGCGAAAAAGTCCTCAGGGCTCTTTATACAATTTAAGGGTAAATTTGATTTAATGCCTAAGAGTATTTCTTCAATTTCAATGTTTGGTTGTAATCTGGTATTTTCATTACAGTTGAAGGTCCCTTTTCATTTTTTAAAAAAAAACAATCCAAAGAAATCCGTGCTAATATCCAATTATGCATGCTATCTGAACTGGCACCTTGTAGATTAACCCTCCTTCTCAAATTGGGATTTTATGAGCCAAAGAGATAAAATATCAATCAGGCAAAATAATTCTCTTTCATTCAAAAAAAACTTTTTTTAGCCCTTTACTGGCTATATTATCCTTCAAATTAGTGTACCTGCGCTTTCCTTTCATGGATTAAATTACTTTACAAGTACACAGCACTTTTACCCTCCGCTTAATTTCCTTCCGGTCTTTTAATTTATTTGCGCTCTACTCATCCCGGATAGTTTTCATGTCAATACCCTGAACTATTGTAAAATAAATCCGGACATTTTCACCGTATTGTATCACTGCAAGTAATCCACACTCCGACGTTTAACATCGCCAATCTTTAAACCCGTATTATAGGCAATTAATTCCTTATCCTCATCCGTAGTTTTTGTCACGCACCTGTTCTTATTGAAGTATAATTACCCCTTACGGTTGCCTATTCACTTGAGACCTTTTTAATATCAGAGGGATGTATTAAAAAAGCATTAAAAAAAGCCAAAAAAAACATAAACAGTGGGCTTTTTAATAAATATTTGCATATTTTCATTTAAATGAACATATTTGTTCATTATTAAAACCCATGCAAAAGGCTAATCATTTCAGATCACTAAAATCGAAATATTTCGACGCCCGGCTATTCAGCTTGAAAGACTGTGGCGCAACACACCGTGCGTTGACTTACTGGGACACAAAGGGTTTATTGCCCGTTCAAGTTGACGCAATGAAGTGGAGACGTTTCAATTTGACAGAACTTGTGTGGTTGCGATTCATTGCACGTCTCCGACAGTTTAATGTTGGCTTGAATGTAATTGCTCTGGTCAAAGCGGAACTTTTTTTCGAAAGCCCTCTTTCTGAATGGCTCACAAAAGAAGCAAAAGAAAAAGCGCTTGAACAATTAGAGCCTCTACCAAACGGCATTTCAAAAGATTCTGTTTTTAATGAAGATTTTCTTTTAAGTGTGAAAAATATTTTTTTTTCCACTTTCGAAATGCTTCTTATGCAAATTCTGCATACCGGAGAAAGTATTTCAATTATAATTTCCATTGAAGAAAATCAAAAGGTGAATCCAAAGAGGGCTATGAAATTCATGTCCTTCCGCTACTCCTTGATCAATTGCAAATCCAGGTAAATAATACTGAAATTCAATCAATACTTCGGAAGAACTACATTTCAATTTCGCTAAATCACCTTTTCGAAGAAGTTATTTGCTTAGGAAGGGTTGAAAAAGTTGGCAAATTGTTTGAACTTTCTGAAAAGGAAGAAAAAGTGCTCGAATATCTGCGGGAAAATCGATACAAATCGATTGAAGTCACCTTTAATGATGGGCAGCCTAAACTTCTTCTGGCGACGGAAGAGCTGAAAGCAAGCCCTAACGTAAAACTGATTGACCTTATTATCAATGGGGCTTACGAAGACATCAAAGTGATCACTGAAAACGGATTGATAGTTCACTTGGAAAAGAAATCAAAAATAAAATTGTAATGAAAACTCAGGCACTGGAAAAACCAGGCTTAACCTTTACATGGATTTTGGATCGGAAAAACCGACAAAGATCATCCATTTGTAAATCACATGATCTCCTTAGAAGAGGCGAAAAAAATTATTTCTAAAAGAAAAAAGAAATATTCAGACAAAGAAATAGTAAAAGTCCTTGCAGTGCTTGATACACTTGTAAAAATTGAAATCAGCATGCACAGTTCATCAAAAAAACAAAATAAAGATGGAAGAAGTAGTTATATATACGCGTGTGTCGACAGATGAACAAGCAGATAAAGGCTATAGCTTGCGTGACCAAACAGCCCGGCTTAAGAATTATTGTGCCCTCTACGATCTAACTGTAGTAGGGCACTTCCAGGACGACTTTTCGGCTAAAACATTTGAACGTCCTGAATTTATAAAGCTGTTGAATTTCATAAAAGAGAAAAAATCAGTGCGCAAAATTCTCTTTCTTAAATGGGACCGCTTTTCCAGGAATTTGAATGATGCAATGAACATGCTTGTGAAGCTTCGGAAAATGAATGTCGAAGCAAATGCAATCGAACAAATCATTGACTTTTCCATTCCCGAGCAAAAAATGATGCTTGCCATTTATCTCACCGCTCCGGAGATTGAAAATACCAGAAGGGCGATGAATACTACACAAGGCATGCGAAGGGCTAAAAAGGAAGGCAGATGGGTTTCCACTCCACCTCTTGGATATAGTTTTAGCCGTGATGAAAAGAACAAACCCATCATCATTCAAAATGCAAAAGCACCCTTAGTTCGGGAAACATTTGAATTATATGCGACAGGACTCTACCACATCGAAGAGGTAAGGAAAATCATGAATAAAAAAGGCTTGAACTGCGGCAGAAACAATATGTGGTTAATATTAAGAAATCCCATCTATTCCGGAATGATTCTCATTAAGGCATATATGAAAGAGCCTGAAGAAATAATTAAAGGCTTACATGAACCGATAGTTTCGGAAGAGCTTTTTATTAAAGCCCAACAAATGCATCTTCAAAGAGGAAAGATCAAATCAAAGCCAAAGAAAGTGAATGAGACATTTCCATTGAGAGGATACTTGATTTGCCCCAGGTGTGGTAGAAATTTAAGTGGGAGCCACTCCGTTGGCAAAGTTGGAGGACGTTATGCATACTATCATTGCATGCTTGGTTGCAAAGAGAGACAAAAAGCTGAAGTCTTGAATCAAAATATTACAAACTTGATGAAAGAACTTCAATTAAAACCCGAAATAAAAGATCTGTTTCTGTTTTTGTTTGAAAAGCAATTTGCGCAACAAAGTCAGAACTCTGTTACAGACCGAAAGCTGTTGCAACAAAAACTAAATCAAGCTAAATCTACTCTTGAAAAAATTGATGCGAAATATTTACATGATGATATTGATAAAGTTTCTTACAACCGTCTCATCTTAAAACAAAATCAAATCATTGAAGAATTACAAATTGAACTTTCAAATATTTCAACTGGTAAGTTCCCTGCGAAAAAAGATTTTGAGAAGGGTTTGCATACTTTATCAAGCCTTGGAACACTTTATGAAAATGCAACAGTAGAACAAAAACGATTTTTATTGAGTTCGATATTCACAGAAAAATTAATTTTCGAAGAAAATTCATTCCGAACTCCCGAACCCAATGAGTTGATAGGGCTACTCTTCAATGCTGGCGCGGGTTTCCAGAGGTGTAAAAGAAAAAAGACCGGTCAAAAAACCGATCTTTCCCTTAGGGTAGCCCGTAGGGGAATCGAACCCCTGTTTCATCCGTGAAAAGGACGCGTCCTAACCCCTAGACGAACGGGCCATTTGTTCAATGGGCTGCAAAGGTAATTTTTTTTTCAAAAACTCAAATTTGTTGGGTATAATTTCTTTTTCAAGGCATTCCGAGAGGATTGGCATCCGATGAAAACTTGAAACCCAGACGCTTGCCTGTCGCTATTTTCGACTGAATGGTGCTTTCCATCACTTCCTGGACAGAAATCTGAACGATTTGCTCATAGGGTGGAATGTAGGGATCGAAATCCAGACTGTAGAGAATAGCCGATTCTACTACTTTTCTCAGGTTTTCAGTATCCAGGACTGCTGAGCTGAAATCATTGTACAAAAACCCTAATTGCCTTTTTCCTTCGACAAAAAAATGGCCGTCCTTATTCACAAACAAGCGGGCGATCAGCAGACCGATATCATTGGTTCTGTTGTATTTGAATGAATCCGAAAGGAAATTGTAGATGTATATCTTCCCGCAAAAGGACCTGTTCGGGTCTTCCTGAACATAGGACGATTTCCAGATTTCATGATCATGATCGAACGTGAACACATTGGTATGCATCATGAAAACCAGGGTATCATCAGCCAGAGTGAATTCCATTTCGAAATCACCCTTGTCTTTGAATTCCAATAGAATCTCCTTGTCGATATTTTTTATCTCTTTCCCCATCTCGACGAAAAGAGTCTGAAGAATCTCTTTGAGCTGAACAAATACCGTCCGCGTACGCTCAAACACTTCTTGTTTAAGCACGACTTTTTCACGAAGCAACTTGTAAATCAGTTCCTGAGGTTTCCCGGGCATCCTTCAAAGATAGAAAATCAGTAAGCCCGTGCAAAAATAACACGGCAGGCAGAAGGCTTGCCTGAATAAACGCACTTCCCTTCTTCCGCTTTCGAATCCATCGGAATGCAGCGAATCGTAGCTTTTGTTTCCTCCTTAATCTTCAACTCCGTCTCTGTAGTTCCATCCCAATGCGCCATCACAAATCCACCTTCGTCAAGCAGCTTTTTGAGTTCATCGTATGAATCTGCTTTGTTCGTATGGGTTTCACGGAAGGTAAGCGCTTTGTTGTACAGGTTGCTTTGAATTTGTTCCAGCAAATGCTCGACTTTGAGTGCCAGATCCGTAATCTGCATGACACTTTTTTCCTTTGTATCACGGCGAGCTACTTCAACAGTCCCATTTTCAAGATCACGCGGACCAATTGCAATGCGAACAGGAACTCCTTTGAATTCGTATTCCGCAAACTTCCAGCCCGGCTTATGGGTATCGCGGTTGTCGTATTTCACACTTATATTCTTTGCCTGGAGTTCTGATTGAATCTTGTGTACAACCGCATTGATCGCATTCAACTGATCATCGCCTTTGTAGATAGGAACGATTACCACCTGAATTGGCGCGAGTTTCGGAGGCAAGACCAAACCCTCATCGTCACTGTGTGCCATTACGAGCGCTCCCATTAATCGTGTGGATACTCCCCATGAAGTTGCCCACACAAAATCCTGCTTGCCTTCTTTGTTGGTGAATTTCACATCGAATGCTTTGGCGAAATTTTGTCCTAAGAAATGTGAAGTTCCCGCCTGTAAAGCTTTTCCATCCTGCATCATTGCTTCGATACTGTATGTATCCAATGCACCTGCAAAACGCTCGTTCGCTGTCTTTACTCCTTTCACAACTGGAATTGCTAGTGTTTCCTCCGCAAATTCAGCGTACACATCGAGCATTTTCAAGGTTTCTTCTTTCGCTTCTTCCGCGGTTGCATGTGCTGTGTGCCCTTCCTGCCAGAGAAATTCAGCTGTACGCAAAAAGAGTCTTGTCCGCATTTCCCAACGAACCACATTTGCCCATTGATTCACGAGTATTGGCAAATCACGGTAAGACTGAATCCAACCCCGATAAGTATTCCAGATGATGGTTTCTGATGTCGGACGGATAATCAGCTCCTCTTCCAGTTTCGCATCCGGATCGACAATAATTCCGCTTCCATCTTCTGCATTTTTTAGTCGATAATGGGTAACAACGGCACATTCTTTGGCAAAGCCTTCAACGTGAGAGGCTTCTTTGGTAAAGAAGGATTTTGGAATAAACAGCGGAAAATAGGCATTGGAATGGCCGGTATCCTTGAACATTTTGTCCAGTTTTGCCTGCATTTTCTCCCAGATGGCATAACCATAGGGCTTGATCACCATACAGCCCCTAACAGCCGAATTCTCAGCAAGATCGGCCTTCACAACAAGGTCATTATACCATTGTGAATAATTTTCTTCGCGCGTTGGAAAGTCTTTTCCCATATGAACTAATTTTCCGAAAATGAATTTTGGTACAGTGTTTGTAAATAAGGAAACAAAAGTAAGAATTTATACCCCCTCTTAATATTTCCGCTTCAATTATCATCTAACCGGAAAGGATCCAACAATGAAAAAGCTTCAAATCCTCCTCGCCTCCGCAACCCTGCTCTTCCTGGGTGCATGTTCTTCTTCGTATCATGCCGGCACTTCCTCAGCGGATGATGTGTATTATTCATCCAAAGATTATTCAAAACCAAAAGCTGCTACGTATCCTGCGACACCTGCTGCTCCTGCTTCTGACTATTCACAGGACAACACAAACAATAACAACACATCTGTTGCAGATCCAAACTCTGATCAAACAAATTATTCATCAGCTCAGGATCAGAGCGGCAATACTTCTTCCGAACAACGCAGTGCTGATTATTCCACTACTTCTCAGTACCAGGACGAACAGGGAACTACCTACGTAACGAACAATTATTACAACGATGATGATTATTATGACTATGCTTATTCAGCACGTCTGCGTCGTTACTACAGTCCTGCAATCGGATACAATTATTATGATCCTTATTACACCAATTCCTATTGGTACGACTACAATCCTACTTCCTGGGGTGTGAGTATTTATATGGGTTACAACTGGTGGGCTCCATCGTATTATTACTCGGCTCCTTTTTGTTATGGTGGGATAAGCATGGGTTGGGGTTATAGTCCCTGGTACAATGACCCATGGTATGGTGGATATTATTCACCTTATTCCTATGGCTACGGTTACAACCACGGATACAACAATGGTTACTGGGCCGGTTACAATCACGGTTACAATGATGGGTATTACGGATATTCCAATCCTTACTACTACAACAGCTACGATAACAACAGCTATTACGGACCACGAGGTTCAGCGAGCGGTAACAGTCCGCGTCCTTCCGGTCGTCAGAATAGCGAAGCTCCAAGAACACTCGGTGATAAATACCAGATCGCACAACAGGAAGGAAGAATTCCATCCATGCCTTCAAAAGGGATCAGCACCGGGGAATCACAAGGGATTAGCCGACCAGCTTCCGGTAAATCAAACATCAATCAACAGGAAAAAAATCCTGCTGTGATCGGAAGACCTGAAATTAGTGATGGCAAAAACCAAAATGGTGAAACACGTCCTTCGACTCCATCCAAGGCAAACGAAACAAAGAACGAGAATACTATCTCCCGTCCTTCCAAAGGTGTGATCTCCGATAAAAATGAAAACGGAAATTCCTCCGGCGGAACAGTTCGCCCAGGTACTTCACCTAAACCCAATAACAACTCAACCATTCCTTCGAATAACCAACCTAAAAATCAAACTACACCTTCAAAAAGAAATGATCAGGTGATTCCGGTTCAACCGAATTATTCCAATCCTTCGCAGCAGCCATCGCAGCCAAATCAACAGCAGCCAAAGCGGAACGATCAGCAAAGCAGACCGAAGAATAATTCTTTCAACCAGGGCACTCCAAATCGTGGGGATGAAAATAATTCTCAACAAAATGGAAACAGCAACTGGACACCAAAGAATGAGCAACCATCGAAAATTGAAATACAGCGTCCGTCTCAACCATCCAGACAGGAGATAAATCCACCGAAGCAGGAGAGAACGAATATGTCTTTGCCAGCACCACGCCAGGAATCCCGTACTCCAATGGTTCAACCACGAAACGAGCCTAAGCAATTCCGTCAGGAAGCTCCGGCACCACAGAAAAATAATACTGCTCCAAGCCAGCCTTCACGTCCGAACAATTCAGGCGATCAACGCAGCGGTGGCGGAAGAAGAAAATAAACGATAAGGTGCAATACAATTTCGAATAAAAATAGTGTAGTATAATTTAATCCATGTTTATAGCCCGCATACCGACCAGAGAGAACTTATTGGTGTGCGGGCTTTTTTATTCAACAACAAAAAATTTATGAAAAAGATAATCAGTGTAGCCCTCATGCTTTTTATTGCTGCTTCAGGATTCTCACAAACTGACCTGGATGCATTTCGCTATTCTCAATCCAACCTTAGTGGTACTTCCCGCTTCACCAGTATGGGCGGAGCTTTTGGTGCGCTGGGTGGTGATTTCTCCAGTCTGGCAGTGAACCCTGCCGGGATTGCTATTTACAGGAAATCAGAAATCACTTTTACTCCCTCAATATTTGTTGGTTCTACCGAATCAACCTTCCTCGGAAAAACAAATTCCGAAAGGAAATTCAATTTCAATTTCGGTAATGCAGGAATGGTTTTCACTCACAAGTTTTCGGAAAATGATGAAACACCGGGATGGAAAAGCTGGAACTTTGGCTTCGGCTACAACCGCATCAATAATTTTCACAACCGCAGCTTCTACGAGAATACAAATCCAACAAACTCTCTCACCGATTATTTTGCGGAAAATGCTCAGGGAGTTGGTTATGATAATCTCGATCCATTCTACGAATACCTTGCATACTATACATACCTCATCAATCCGGATTCGCTGAATAATTATTCCGCAGCCGCTCCGAACGGGAACATCATTCAGCGCAGAAGCTCGGAAACACGTGGATCAATGGGAGAAACCGACATCACCTTCGGCGGGAATTACAGCAATCGTTTATTCATCGGCGGGACACTTGGATTTGCAAATATCCGTTACGTAGAAAATACTACGTTCGAAGAAATCGACAGAGAGAACATCATCGACACTTTAAACCAGTTCCAATTTGATCAGAACCTCACGACACATGGCTTTGGTTTCAATTTCAAGTTTGGACTCATTTACAAAGCTGCCGACTGGGTAAGACTTGGTGCAACCGTGCACACTCCTACCTGGTACAGTATGTCAGACGATTACTCGAGCAGGATGAAAGCGAAATTCGATGGCGGCTATGCCGACACCAAAGATTCTCCTGACGGAACTTACGAATACACACTCACTACGCCTTTCAAAGCAATCGGAAGTCTGGCTTTTATCATTGGTAAACACGGACTGCTTAGCGGAGATTATGAATTTACAGACATCAGCGAAGCCCGCCTGGATGCTGCAGAAGCCTCTTTCGCTGATGCCAACGATGTAATCCGCAACAAATACACAACCATGAGTACTGTGCGTGTAGGTGCCGAATACAGAATCGGAAATTACAGTCTGCGTGGCGGCACAGCTTTCACCAGTTCTCCTCTCAATACACGTTACATCACCGGTGGAGCAGATTTCAAAAAGACAAGCTACGGTGGCGGCATCGGCATCCGTGACAATGATTTGTTTGTCGACATCGGCTACATGTACACCGAAAGCAATGAATATTTTCAACCCTACACCCTTTCCAATCAAGACGTCCCCGGTGTGAAAAACAAAGTGCGATCGAGTAATGTGACGGTGACGTTTGGAGTGAAGTTTTAGTTGGTAGAAATTAGAGAGTAGAAATTAGAGAGTAGAAATTAGAGGGGATTTGAAGACTAAGAATGATAGGGGATGGACTTAGAATAAGATAAAACACAAAAAGTTCCTTCATTTACTAAGTTGGAAAACAAAAGGGAATATCTTTTCTTGCATCTCTAATTCAAAAAGATGCTAGCATACAAAAATCTGGATGGTTGGATTCAATCACGAGGTTTAGTAAAATTAGTTTACGAGATCACGAAAACGTTTCCTAAAGAAGAGATTTTTGGATTAACTTCTCAAATGAGAAGGGCAGCAATATCAATCCCACTCAATATTGCTGAAGGATGCGGAAGAGCACAGAAAAGGATATCATTCATTTTATGCATATATCCAGAGGATCTTTGAATGAGTTAGAAACAGCATTGTATTTATCGCTTGACCTTGGATATCTTTCCGAAGATGTGTTGAATCAATTTCTAAACAAATGTCTGGATTGCAAAAAATTATTGAATGGTTTTATAAAGTTTATCGAACGATCCTATTAGAAATTTGGAATTCAATTTCTATTCTCTATTTTCTATTTTCTATTTCTAAAAACTCATTCCGCACTGCGAATGCGATCCAACCCCGCTTGCGCTTTCTGATCCAGACTATTCTGGTATTCGTGATTATCGAGGGAGAGGCATTTTTCGAAATAGGATTTGGCTTTCGGGAAATCCTTGCGTTCTTCGTAAATCATGCCGAGTAGCAGTGCTGAGTTGGCGGCAAAATAATAGCGTGACGTGGAACCGTTCTTTAATGTCTGCTCGTAATATTCCATTGCCTTGTCGACCTGTTTCATTTTTTGCAAAATTCTTCCAAAGCGATACGTCACTTCCAGTTGATCACGGTAGCGAGGAAAACTATCGAGTGGCATGCCTGCAATTTCATGCATGGATTCTTTGTAATAACCACCATCGAAAAGCAGGCGTGAACGCAGCAACAATGCATTGGGAGCATCTGTACCGGAGGCTTCTGTCATCGCCTCCTTGTCTTCGTCGACGAATTGAAGTCCGGATTCACGGGCTTTAAGCATGTATTCATGATACATTTTCTGATCTCCTTTCAGGAAAGAAATCCAGGCCACTTTTTGCCAGGCTGCTTTTAAATAATTTTTGCCTTTAAACTGAGCAATGAACTTTCGAAAATCCTCCTCACCGGAATAATCAAGTTTGCGCAAACGAGCGAGACCTGTTTTGTAGGAAAGAAAATGAAATGCATACACACCATCCGGATTCATGGGTACTGTGAGCACCTTGAGAGCATCCTCGTTCCGTCCCATTTTCATCGCCACATTCGCATAGCAATATCGGATCAGCGGATTATCAACAGTGGAAGGCAGCATGCGTTCCAGCAATAGTTCCCCGTGACTTTCATTTTTCGCGAATGAATTGTGAATATTACCAAGGTAAAAAAGCAACTCATCACGGTAGCAGGTATAAGGAGTTCCTTCCAGATGTTCGAAGAGATCCATCAATTCGGAAGTGCCTTGTGGAACGGTTCCCTCCATGCCGGCCATTTCGACAAGCCAGTGATATTCTTTCGGAACGGCACCAACCATGACATGCAGGAAACCGATTAGTTTTTTATTCAGAATGAAGGTCGGAAAAATCAATTCGTTTTTTTCAACCATTCGGTAGGCTTTCCGGATATCCGTCGCTGCGGATACGTGCTCTTTGAATTTAATTTTGAGCATGGCTTCCTGTAGAATCATTTCCGCATTCACATACAAATGAAAAGGTGAGGATGTATCGTCTTTATCTTTGGAAATAATTTTCAGTCTTTGCGCACAGTTTTTTTTCAGGCTGATAAAATCACTCTCTTCTTCCGAGATAAAACCCTTCAGAAAATCGATATAATTTTCGTAGAGAAGTGTCAGATGATTCCCGGGTTTTTCAAGATGCTCCTGCCGGAGAAGTTCTTTCCCTTCATCGAGTTTCAGTTTTAATATTTGAGTATACGCCAGGTGCAACTTCTCATCGAAGTCATAATACGCCTGCGCCGGAAAAGCGAAAAGCGATAGCATTAAAAAGAAAAGATGTGTCTTTTCACAGGACAAAAATAAAAAAGGGATTCCATTAAGAAATCCCTTTTAAAAAATTAGTGTGTCTTGGATCAATCTACTGCTTCTTCATCAGCAATCTTCGGATCCACAAGGATACGTCCGCAATGTTCGCAAACGATTACTTTCTTGTGCTGACGGATGTCAAGCTGACGTTGCGGCGGGATTTTATTGAAGCAACCACCACATGCATCGCGTTGGATTGCCACCACTCCGAGGCCGTTACGGGCGTTGGTGCGGACACGTGAATAAGCTGCAAAAAGACGCTCATCAACGATGGTTTGTGCTTTCACGGAAATTTTGCGGAGGTGATCCTCTTCTTTCTGTGTTTCTTCAACAATGCTCTCGAGTTCTGACTTTTTCATTTTCAGAACCGTATTCTTTTCATCGAGGATTGCTTGCGTCTCTTCGAGAATAGCATTCTTCGTGATCACTTCGGTCGCGAATTCCTTCGTGCGTTTTTCAGCAAGCTGAATTTCGAGATTCTGAAACTCAATTTCTTTATTCAAAGAATCAAACTCACGATTGTTTTTTACTTTCGATTGTTGTGATTCGTATTTCTTGATTGCATCTTTTGCATCTTTCACACCCTGTTTCTTTTTCGAAACCTGGTCGTTGAGATGCGCCATCTCTTCGTTGATATTGGCAACGCGTGTATTGAGACCTACAATTTCGTCTTCCAAATCACTCACTTCCATCGGAAGCTCACCACGAATGGTTCTGATTTTGTCGATGTTAGAATCAATCTCCTGCAATACATACAGAGCCTTCAATTTCTCTTCAACAGTGAACTCCGAATGATCGAGTTCCATGATTTCATTCAACTTTTTTTCGAGACGGTTAACGTCAATGATCTTTTCGATCTTACGCGGTTTGAACGTAACCTGTTCTTTCGTCTTAATCTTTGCTTTGGCTAATTTGGATAAGCTCACGTCTGATTTATTTTGATGGATAGTTGTTTGTTCCTCTTCAATTTCAGCAAGGTCGGAATTGCTGACCTTCTTGTTTTTACTTCCCGCTGTTGCGACAGCAGTTTTTGTTTTCAAAACCTCTCCGGTAATTTTTGCTTTCGGAGTGGTTGCGGAGGTCTCTTTTTTCGTGGCCATACATTGAGTATTTCTTTGTATTTTACAGGTAATTCCAAACAATAATCGAGAGGAATCAGATATAATGGACAGGATTTGTGTTTACCTCAGTTAAGCGGACGGCAAAGGTAGGAAATTTTTTCAGAATCAGCTCTCTAAACAGCTCAATCGTGAACTGTTCGCTTTCAAAATGTCCAATATCTGCGATAACAATGCGGTTTTCTGCATCAAAAAACTGGTGGTACTTAAAATCCCCGGTTATAAATGCCTGGGCACCCGAGCGAATGGCCTCCGGCAATAAGAAACTTCCGGAGCCACCACATACTGCAACTGTTTCTATGTCGCTGTTAATCAATGTAGTATACCGAATAACTTGGGTTTTCATTGATTTTTTAAGCATTTCGAGAAATTTCATTCCGGAAAGCGGCGCTGGAAGTGTTCCAATCATTCCGGAGCCGGTTTCCTGGTAAGAATTCTCAAGAGCATACAGATCGTAAGCGACCTCTTCATAAGGATGAGCCTTTTTCAGTGCATCAAGAATATGCCCTTCTTTCCATTTCTCATAAATAACTTCCAGGCGAAGCTCATTCTCGGTATGCAGCTCTCCGGGTTTTCCAACAAAAGGCGTCGACTTTTCATTTCCTCTGAAAGTACCCTTGCCTTCAACATTGAAACTACAGGCATCATAATTTCCGATGTTTCCGGCACCGGCTTCAAACAATGCATTGCGGACTTGCTCAGCCTGCGCCAGAGGACAAAAGGTCACCAGTTTTCTCAGTAATTCCTTTTTGGGGGATAAGATTCTAAGATTCTGCAGTCCGAGTTTCTCTGCGATTTTATTATTTACTCCCAACTTCACATTGTCCAGATTGGTATGTGCAGCGTAGATAGCAATATTGTTTCTGATAGCCGCGATGACGGTTCTTTCGATATAGTTTTTGCCATTCAGCTTTTTCAATCCGCTGAAAATAATCGGGTGATGTGCAATTACAAGATTACACCCTGTACGGACAGCCTCCTCGATCACTGCTTCAGTGCTATCCAGACAAATAAGTACACCACTAATTTCTGTAGAGGCATCTCCAACCAACAAACCCGCATTGTCATAGGATTCCTGCAAAGAAAGCGGTGCAATTTGTTCGAGATAATCAGTCAATTCCTTGATCTTCATAGCCTATTTGTGAATGATTCAGAATTTCAATACTACAAAAAAATGCTTCAGGGCAATCATGCTAATTTTCGTAATTTGCCACGGTGCAAACTTTACGCAGACTTTTATGGCCATTTTCACTTCTCTATGGAGTAATCATGCAGGTACGCAATTTTTTATTTGACAAAGGAATCCTGAAGTCGGCCTCATTTCCTGTTCCGGTCATTGGAATAGGTAACCTGAGTACCGGTGGAACAGGCAAAACTCCACATGTAGAATACCTCATTCGATTATTACAAAAAGAATACAAAATAGCAACGCTCAGCCGTGGCTATGGTCGTCATACCAAAGGATTCATGGTATTGAAAGCTCCTGCCAATACGTGGACATACGGAGATGAGCCTATGCAATATTTCACAAAGTTTCCGGGGATCCGTGTTTCTGTGGGGGAAGATCGCACACAAGCCATTGATGAATTGCTAAGGATGAATCCACGTTCAGAAATTATTCTTCTTGACGATGCGTTTCAGCACCGTCATGTAAAACCCGGACATTCCATCCTGCTCGTCGAATATGACGCTATTTTTAAAACAGATTTTATGCTCCCTGCAGGAAATTTGCGCGAGCCTTTTAGTGGGAAGAAAAGAGCGGATACAATTATCATTACCAAGTCACCCAATATACTCGTCCCTATTGAACGAAAAAATATTCTTGAAAAACTTGAACCTGCCGAACATCAACAAGTGTTTTTTTCATTTTACAAATACGGAGAATTCAATCGCGTGAGTGGAAAGCAAAGTGGCATGCTCATGGGTGCAAGCTATTACATGGAAAAACGTTTTACGATTCTAATGGTGACAGGCATCGCAAACCCATCCGGTTTACTGGAATACCTGAAGGCATACGGATAAACTTGAAACTTGATTTTCCTGATCATCATGAGTTTTCAACGAAAGACCTGAAAAATTCAGGATACCTTTGACCACATCGCCAATCCAAGCAAAATCATTGTCACGACTGAAAAAGATGCCATGCGTTTACAAAATCCGGATCTCGAACCCCTGATCCGGAACCTACCCTTGTTTTACCTGCCGATAGAAGTCGCTTTTCACCAGGATGAAACCGGATTTAACAATCGTATCCTCGATTATATAAAGAAGAATCCTGCGAACCGAATGATTCAGTCGAGTACCCGATAATGTCAATCAGGCACACAAGGCATTGTGTGCCGACAACAAGGCATTGTGTGCCGACAACAAGGGTGTGCCGACAACAAAGCATTGTGTGTCAACAGTAAAAAAAGTCCTTACCTTGTAATCCTGTACTACAACACCAACCCATGAAAAAAGCTGCGATCCTTTGTTCATTCCTATTGCTTGCATTGTGTACTCAGGCACAATATGATCATCACAACATCAACCTGCTTGGGAAATTTAATGACCCTAGCGTTACCCCGGAACCAACGTATGGTATCCGTTACCAGAGTTGCTACGGCTGGGTGAATCCAAACGATGGTAGGGAATATGGAATCATCGGGTCCACATCAGGAACCTATATCATTGAAGTGAGTGACCCGAGCAATCTTGTACAAAGAGATTATGTTCCCGGTCGGCATGTCGATTGCATCTGGCATGAATTCAAAACCTATGGAAATTATCTCTACATCATCAGCGACGATGGTGGGAATAACAGTTTGCAAATAGCTGACCTTTCCTTTCTACCCGATTCCGTGGCTATTGTCTATGATGGAACGAGCGTGTTTACACATGCTCATACATTGTATGTTGAAGGCGATAAAATGTATGTCGCATCCGTTTCAAAACCGGGAGATTATTCTTCCATGAATGTTTATTCACTGGCTAACCCTACTCTACCTGTACTTTTGCGTCGGCTTGATCAGGATTATCCGGTCATCAATCAGGTGCACGATATGTTTGTTGTCAACGATACAGTGTATGCTTCATGCGGATACGATGGCTTGCATATTTATAAATTTGATGAAACTACAATCACCTTCCAGGAAATCGGAAATCTGACATCTTATCCGGATCAGGGATATAACCACAGCAGTTATCTTTCAACAGATCACTCAACCTTATACATGTGCGATGAAGTTCCGGATGGTATGGCCATCAAAGTTGTGGATGTTACTGATGTTGCGAACCCGGCAGTAGCGACAACATTTTCCTCCAACCCGGGAAATACTCCTCACAATCCATATGTACAAGACAATCTGTTGGTGATGGCAAATTATCAGGATGGTATATATATCTATGATATCACAACACCAACGAGTCCGGCTTTACAGGGATTTTTTGACACCCATCCTCAAAATACACCGGGAACCTATCCGAGTCCTGCCTATGCGGGAGCCTGGGCTGCATACACAAATTTACCCAGTGGAGTAATTCTTGCGAGTGATATGCAATACGGTTTGTTTGTACTTGATATTTCACCAATTCTTGGAATAAATAATTCGCCTGCTGCATCACAAAATTTAGTGATTTATCCTAACCCTGCATCAACAAACATTAAAATCAAGGTTCAACAAGAACTGGGCAATTCATTCACTGTTAAATTCAGTGATTTGAGCGGACGAATTATTCGTGAATATTCCAATGCGACAGCATCACATTCGGAACTCAGTCTGGATGTGAGTGATCTGAGTTCAGGAATGTATTTTGTTGAAATCAGGAATGGAGAAAATAAATTCACCGGAAAATTCTTTGTCAATAACAACGGGAAATAAGGAAACATTATATACAAAACACCTCCAATAAATTAATCATTCGTATTCAGATAAATTAATTCATGAATTTTATAAAAAAGTATATCGGAATTGCATTGTCGGTTCTGGTTTTTAATTCCTGTTCAAACAAAGAAACTTCCACAGCAAAGATCCAGGGAAAATTTTCGAATGCAAAAGGCATCACTGTTTACCTGCAGAAAATTGTAGAGAATGGTGAAGAAATTCTCGACTCTGCGAAGACGGATGATAATGGGAATTTCAGTTTGCGTAATCTTGCCGGTGATCTCGACTACTACATAGTGCGAACTGATCCTGCCAATGTGATTTTCCTTGTTTTGAAAGGTGGAGAAACGATTGCACTCACAGGAGATGCAAAAGACATCGAACATACATATACGGTGAAAGGTTCCGAAGATTCAGAACTCTTGAAAGAACTTCGTCAGTATGAAAAGAAATTGGGTGATTCACTGAACGTTGTGTATGCAAGTTTTCGCGAAGAAAATCCCTACCGGAAGGATTCGGCAGGTTCAGCATTGCAAAAGTATTATACAGAAAACATGGCTTCTTTTTCGAAGAAGTTCATTGGTAAAAATTTGAACTCAATCGTTTCTTTATCGGCCACGAAATTTCTGAACCAGCAGACTTCCATGGAACTCATGTTAAAACTGGAATCTGCTTTATCCAAACAATATCCTGAGAACAAATATGTCCAGGATTACAAAGCCCTGATGGGAGATTTGCAGAAACTTCCTCCGGGAAGTGATGCACCGGATATCAATCTCTCTTCCCCTACCGGAGAAAAAATTGCGCTGTCTTCCTTGCGTGGAAAAGTTGTGCTGGTGGATTTTTGGGCAAGTTGGTGTGGTCCTTGTCGCAAAGAGAATCCAAATATCGTACGCCTTTATAACAAGTATAAAAACATGGGTTTTGAAATCTACGGTGTATCCCTGGATGACAATATGGACAACTGGAAAGCGGCAATTCAGAAAGACGGAATTACATGGCCACAGGTAAGTGAATTGAAGAAATGGGAGAGCAGAGTTGTAAAGGAGTACAGCATTGAAGCCATTCCTTACAGCGTGCTCCTTGATAAAAACGGAAAAATTGTTGCCAAAGGACTACGAAGCGAAGAACTCGATCTGAAACTGATGGAACTTTTGGGGAAAAATTCCTGATCTGTTGTATTTCTTGTTTGTCTTTTTGAACATATTTGTGCAGTGCTTGCAAAGCCTATTCATTTCATGAGGAGACTATTTTTCATTCCATACATCAGAGTCGGGATACTCTTTGTTTTAATTTTATTCGCATTCCTTCCAATCCCTTCCATTGCACAAGAATATTTCCAACAAAACGTAAAGTATTCCATTGATGTAAAGCTGAACGATAAAAAACATCAGCTTTCCGCCTATGAAGAAATTGTTTACCATAACAACAGTACCCAAAAATTAACTGAGCTCTATTTCCATCTTTGGCCGAATGCATATGCGAATGATAATACAGCACTTGCAAATGAATTGTACAAGAATGGGGACTATACCTATCGTCAATTGGGTGAAAAATCTTGCGGCTTCATCGATTCACTCGATTTCATGGTCGACCGGCAAACAGTAAAGTGGTCGCTTTTGCAGGATACCATTGACATTTGCAAAATTATATTGAATACACCTTTACAACCGGGAGATTCGATCACGATCAGCACTCCATTCCGTGTTCAGATTCCGGATGCAAGTATATCAAGACTCGGGCATACCGGTCAGGCATATTTCATCACGCAATGGTACCCGAAGCCGGCAGTGTTTGATAAAAACGGCTGGAATTATTTTTCCTATCTCGACAAAGGTGAATATTATGCTGAGTTTGGAAGCTTTGATGTAAGGATTACTTTGCCGCAGAACTATGTTGTCGGCTCAACAGGCGGATTGGTAAATAATCCATCGGAAGAAGAATGGCTGAACAGCAAGGCGAAGGAAACCTCAGGTTTGAATGAGTTTCCTGAAGACATGAGTTTTCCTGCCAGTTCTGATGAACTCAAAACTTTGCATTACTTCCAGGATAAGGTTCACGACTTCGCCTGGTTTGCCGACAAACGTTTTCATGTTCTAAAAGGAGATGCAGAAATCCCAAGAACAGGAAAACGTGTTACCACCTGGTCGCTATTTACAAATCAGCAGCCGGAATTGTGGAAGAAAGTTCCAGAATATTTAAGAACCAGTATTGTGTATGGGTCAACATGGATCGGAGAGTATCCGTATTCCCAGGTCACAGCCGTTGATGTAGGCTATGCTTCGGGAAGTGGAATGGAATATCCGATGATCACAGCAATAGGAACAGAACGCAACGACTTCCGAATGGAGGTTGTTATTGCGCATGAAATTGGTCACAATTGGTTTTATGCCATTCTTGGATCGAATGAACGCAAACATCCCCTGGATGGATGAAGGGATCACAAAGTTTTTGAAACGCGTTATTTCCTTACTAAATATGCAAACCGTCCGGAATTGCAGGCCGAGAAATTTTACAGAGCAGGAAGATTCGGGAAACACCTGGGTTTATCATCTTTTAGTTTGCGAAAATCAAATTATCTCTCTTATCTCAACGGTGCAAGAAAAAATAGCGATCAGAGTCCGGATTTGGATGCTGCAAAATATTCCGGAGCTGCTTACCGTGAAGATGTGTACAGAAAATCAGCACTCGCTTTTGACCACCTCCACTCCTACCTTGGTGACAGTGTGTTCGACCTTGCGATGCAGAATTACTATTCACAATGGAAATTCAAACATCCTCAACCGGAAGATATCAAGAAGAGTTTTGAAGCAACGACAGGAAAAAACCTCGGATGGATCTTTGATGATTTTCTGTCGAATACAAAAAAATCAGATTATTCCATCACCGGTTTGAAAAAACAAAGCGATGGAATTTATTTGCTGACATTAAAAAACAAAGCTTGCGTTCCGGCTCCGCTCAGTCTGTACTCCATGAAAGATGGAATACCGGGAGAGCGAACCAATGTGGAAGGATTTACCGGAAGGAAAAGCATTGAAATCCGGTGTACCAATTGTGATGCTTTTCGCATCGATTCACAGGAGAAGGAACTTGAATTGTATCGAAAAAACAACACTATCCGGACTTCGGGGATTTTACGCCGGATCGAGCCTTTGAAATTGTAATTCCCGGCATCACTTGAAAATCCGAATCGTACACAATTATTTTTTTCGCCAATCGTTGGATGGAATGCTTACAATAAATTCATGGCCGGAATTGCTTTTTACAATGTGATGAGCCCGGAGAAAAAATTTGAATACACGCTCGCTCCGATGTATTCCTTCGGACTGAATGAAATAGCTGGAAGCGGAAATTTTAGATTTCATGTATATCCGTACAATTCATTCATTCAGAAAATCACATTGCAATCGGCGATTAGCAGGTATGCATATGCTGACGATGAATACACGAACGAATTCTACAACATACAGTACACATCTGCTTTGCATTTTACAAAATTTGATTCCCGAATTTTATTTTTATTCCGAAACAAAGATCAAAAAGAGAAGCTGACACAAACGATCACCTTGCGTCATCTTTATCTCCTCCGAAAAATGCCTTATGGGCTGATCTATCCCTTTGAAATCGATTACGAACGAAATTTTGTATCAAGACTTGAGAAACTCAACTATTTTCAGATTGAATTTGAATCTGTAAACAAAAATGCATTCTACGCGAATGCACAAAAAGTTTCATTCACGGTAGGCAAAGAATTTTACAAATCATTTATCGAATTGAAAAACTTTCTTTCCTATGGTAAAAAAGGCAAAGGGCTGAACTCGCGGTTTTTTGCCGGGCTGCTTCATTTATCAGAAACAAACACGAGTGGCATCGACTACAACATGCGATTGGATGGCGTCAATGGAAGTCATGATTATTTCTTTGATGAAATATTCCCGGGAAGAAATGAAGACAAAGGTGTTTTCTCACAACAATTCGTAATTGCAGATGCCGGTTTTAAAATGCCGACATTGTTTTACAGAAAAGCAAATGAATGGATGTTGGGAGTGAATTTATCGACTACATTGCCGGGAATTCTTCCTTTTAAGGTTTTTGCAGACATCGGTTCATTCAACGATGCTCAAAAAGGCTATCCCAAGGCCCGTTCGGTTTCCTGGGAATGGGGAGTTGAATTGCCCGTGTGGAAAGATATTTTTGTGATCTATTTTCCGGTCTCCTATTCTGAGGATCTGAAATACATTGTTGAACGTGAGGAATTGCATTACGGCAATCTCATTCGTTTTGAACTTCATTTAAAAAAATTAAACCCGCTGGAATATTTCCGCAGTATCCAATTCTAATTGAAAACAGGTAAGAAAATATATTTCATCTCCGACTTCCATTTGGGAGCGCCCAACTATGAAAAAAGTCTGGAGCGGGAGAAACGCATTGTTGCTTTTCTGAATTCGATTGCAGCGGATGTTGAAGAACTGTATTTGCTCGGCGATGTTTTTGATTTCTGGTTTGAATACAAGACAGTTGTACCTCGAGGCTATGTTCGTTTGCTTGGAAAGCTTGCTGAATTGAGCGATGCCGGTGTTTTGATTCACTACTTCACCGGCAACCACGACATGTGG
The DNA here is from genome assembly GCA_016720655.1 of Bacteroidota bacterium. Lineage (GTDB taxonomy): Bacteria > Bacteroidota > Bacteroidia > AKYH767-A > 2013-40CM-41-45 > JADKJP01. Next base: position 414 of record JADKKE010000022.1, on the reverse strand, counting down.
ACCTTTGATTATTTGCAAAAGGAATTGAATGTAAAACTCTACCGTGCTCCGATTGAAGCAACATACAATGGCAAAACTTTTTACATCGGTCATGGTGACGGATTGGGTCCGGGTGATCATGGATATAAATTTCTGAAAAAAGTTTTTGCGAGTCCGCTTTGTCAGTGGTTGTTTGCACGACTGCATCCGAATTTCGGGATTGGCCTGGCGAATTATTTTTCAAGAAAGAGTAGAATTGCAACAGGTACACTGGATGAAAAATTTCTTGGAGAAGAAAAAGAATGGCTGGTAATTCACAGTAAAGAACTACTTGAGAAAAAACATTACGATTATCTAGTCTTCGGACACCGTCATTTGCCATTGGATATCGCGATCAACGGAACAAGCCGGTATATCAATCTGGGCGATTGGTTG
>JADKKE010000021.1 GCA_016720655.1 Bacteroidota bacterium | reverse complement strand
TTTTGAGAGGTTGAATAGTAAGAAGGAAACTGAAAGAAGTTCCAAAACTGAACAAGAGTGAGGAAACGAAAGATAATAAATATTCTGATCCGAAATCGGTTCACATAAATTGATAGTGGTTCGATGTCTCAATAGTATAGATCTGCGGCAAAACTTTCTGTAGTGGCAATGGAAGGCGCTCTCGAAAATGAAGAATCCAAAGAATTAACAAATAAAATATTTCGTCAGCATCATCCCCGAAAAAATATTTTCAAATCGTGGAATTGCTTTCAATTGATTTCTTTCTCAATTTTATTTACAATAGTGTCCAGTTCTGTTCCATATATCTTCTTCGCACTTTCATAAGATTGATCCGCAAGCAAAAGCATGAATTTAGTTCTGCCAAAGGATTCGATTAATCTTTTCACAAGCTCGCCACCGAGCGGATAGAGAATTTCTTCTCCTTGCTTCAAATCATTTTTCCAAATATCCACGATTGAAACAGGAGTGTCGTTCTTGTTTTTCAGAGCTGCAATGTTATTTCTTGTGGACTGATCAGTACACAGATTCCTTCTGAAATGAATCTGGTCCATTTCGCGTTCCGTGCAGCACAATAACTGATGGAATGTGTCATCTCATGTCCAACAGTATGTTCCGGTTCAGTATGTGTTAGGCATAGTGAGGCATCTGTAAACGCAAGCTTCCGTTTAAAATGCTTTCAGCATGCGTTGGATTACTCCAGACGAAGTAGTCAATTTTTTCGAAGTTTAGCCCTGAAAAAATCATTGATTTTGTCAAAAGCAGCTTCTTTTCTCTGTAAAATTGAAATGTTTTGGATTGCAGATGAATCCTGAAATGAAAAATAAATGAGAGTTTCCCGGGTAGTCCATGAGTCATAAAGTATCAAACCCGAGTTTTAACATGGTATTCGCGGCAGCAGCAGTAGAGTTCCTTGTAGCATTGAGGTCAATACAGGCGCTCATGTTTTCTTTCGCTTTTTTGTAATCGCCCTTTGAATAGTAGCATTGTGAAAGCTCATAAAGGTCCATGCTTTGGAATAGGCCGGTGCGTTTGTAAAAAGTTTGCTGCTTTTTCCAGAAAAACAAAAAGCTTCAGCAAAGTTTTCTTGGCAACAAGAACTCTTCCTGCGAGAACGTAAGCGTTCACAGCAGTTGTATCCTGCTCGATGATGCTCTTAGCTGCAACCAATGCCGAATCCAATTGTTTTCTTGCAAAGAGGGCAGAGGCTTCTTCAATAGTTTGTCCATAGGAATTAAAGGCGATGAACAAGATTAAAATTGTACAAGTATTCTGCGTATTGATGATGACATACTATTTTGCAATTTATTTTATTTTGATTCAAACAGAAATATATTTACATCATGCTTGTTCAAGATCTGAACTTTCCCTTGAGAAATCAGAAATACACGATTAATCTTTAAATTTGGTTTTCAAACAAGCAGCCCATTCTTTCATCAATTCTATATTTTTTTTTGAGAATTTCCTTAATACAATTGGCTTGTCTTCAATTTTTTCAGGATCTGATTTTTCAGTTAGTCTCAAATGGCTTTGAACAAAAATTGAATCAACAGAAGTTCTGGATAAATCTTCAAGATTGCTTTTCTGCAGTTTGTAAAAGCTTATCGTTTGTCCCTTTATTCCGGTATAGTCATCCTCACATGTTGACTCGATTGAACTTCCATTGGCAAGGTAAAAGATGATTTTGTCGCCTTTTTTAAAATCGGTCGATTCTTTAAAGTGATCTTTGCTTGTCCACAAATAAAAGTATGGTTCATCCCCGGCCTTTACAAAACTAACGAACGCAATGAATGCAAAGGGAGCTTCGTAAATGCTTGTTGGCTTCGTCGTGAAAGTGATGTTGGAAGGATTTGTGATCGGGAATTGTATTCGAAGCATTTTATGCAACCATTCAATATGTTTGGATTACCGGACATTGAGCTATGAGATTGTTTGAACTGATGGACAGAAACATAAAGAAGGCGAAAATATATGTGTTAATTTCATAGGTAAAGAATTTGAAATGTTAAACTCAATGTACTAATTTAAATATATTTTTAAGAAATCAAAAAGATAAAAGCTGGTTTTCATATAATTTCAGACTGATGTTTGTATCCGGCCGGGTAATTTGAAGGCTAAAAATCACAACAAACGTCAAACTTTCAGCAACCAATTAATTGATCGAAATAATTTCAAAAAATTGGTTAAATTAGAAACCTGAACAGAACCATGTTGGGTTAAAAATCAATTTATAAATTTGTCAGGAATATAACCTTTAGTGTATGCCCATTTATATGGATATTCATGTTATTCCCGGAGTGAATGCTAAGGATGTTGCGAAAGCTCATCTGAAGGATCTGGCGATGCAGGATGAACATCGTTGCAAATGCATGACGTATTGGATAGATGAAAAGCGGGAAAGTGTTTTTTGTCTGATTGATGCTCCGGATAAGGATGCCGTTGTAGAATTGCATGGAAGAGCTCATGGACTTATTCCAAATAATTGCGGGTTTTATCGTTTGGGTTTGCGTTGCATGATTCGGGCAATCATGCATAATCGAAAGTGCATGTATGCTTAAGAGCGTGATTTATCGCCCGACAATTTTTCAGCTGCGATATTTTTTAATATAATCATTGCTGTCGTGAAGTGCCAGATGGTGAAGTTGAGATTTTAATGCCGTCACATCATTCTGCGGTACTGAGTTAATAGCATATTGTTTTACTCCGAAATCTTCATCTAATAGTAGTACTTCAAGTATTTCTTGTTGAAAAGGGTCAGGAAGAATGGCCGCCACGACTGCAACAGCAACACGAACCTCACTTCGTTGATCTTTGCATGCTCCTTTGATTATTTCAAAAGCAAGGTTGTTGTTCAATGTACCAAGGGCAAAAATAGCTCTCATACTCATCCAGGTTTCTGCATTATTGAGCAAAGATTGAAGTTGTGGGATGTCGTCCTCTGTTATTTTTTTAAACAGGTTTTCATCAGGCTCGATCTGGCTCAAAATACTTTTAACATCATGTGTATTTTCCATTTGTTTAACAGTTGATCGCCAGGTTAGAATTATGCATGGTTTGGAATTCCGTTGTTGACAAATTGGGAGGGAGGTTTGTCCAACCCGTATCGGGAAACATAAGTGAGTTAGCATGGGATGGGACACACGCTGGAAATAATCCGCCACACACATGAAATAATCCCAGTACATGCGCAATTTCATGAGCAACGAGCCATTTATCATTCGCTTCAACCTGTATCACCACACAGCCCGGTTGGTAGGCCGGATAGGCAGCACAACCAATTACATTTTGGGGGATTGTAGCATTAATGAGGGTGCTACCGGTACACTACAATATCAGTTGGGCCAACACTGTTTCTGTTGAGAAATAGTTCCATGTGAGGAGTCGTTAAAAATCCCCAACAATTTCCGATGTTCAAATTCCGAAATTGAAGGAGGGTAGGATTGGCACTCAAATCTTCTATGGTTCCTAATTTTACAGAAATTCCTCCCTGCATGAATAAGCTCCCCATTCCGCTGAATTGATTTATCCAAAATTCACTTATAGAAGTATCTATCGTCAGCAGTGATTTGAAATGAACGGTTATTGTTTTCTGACAACCACCCGGATGAAACCATCTGAAGAATGGAACTGTGTTAGTCTGCGCATCCGGAAACACATAGCATACCACGAATCCATCTGAAGTATAACCTGGATCGCCAGTGAGATTATGCCGTCAATGTTATAAAAATGATCTCCTTTAATGATACTAAACATCCTGTGCAATGGAACTGTATTGGGAACATGATTCTGATAAACAAAGCAGGCAATCCCTTCTGACACGAAATCACTTTCCCTTCAGCACGTGGATCAATTGAATAAAAATGATTACCGGTGTTCAGATTTCGCCATCTGTAAAATTCAGTTAAATTTTTCAGTGGGTCAATGGGTACGTAACAAGCAATGCCCTCTGAGGCATAACCAGAACTTGGCGCAAGTTCTCCATGCGGATCAAGACAATAGAAATGATCTCCATTGCCTGCATGGTACCATCTGTACAAGGGAACAGTATCGGGTTCTTGTGTACGATAGACATAACATGCAATGCCTTCTGATGTGTAACCTGATGCGGGTGCGAGTTCCCAGTTGGATCGAGCGTATAAAATGATCTCCATTTACTGGATGATACCACCTGTAAAAGGGAACTGTGTTCAGCTGATGATTTTTATAAACTGTACATTCCTTTCTTTCGAATGTGTACCCACTCGTTCCTGCTATTTCACCATAAGGATCCAGACAATAAAAGTGATCTCCATTGGAAGGATTATACCATCTATAAAATCCTACGTCGTTACCTTCTTGATTTTTAAGAACATGACATTCTATATTTTCTAAAAAATATGCTCCTTGCATTGCAAGTTCTCCGGTAGGATCGATAGTATAAAAATGATCTGTCATAGAAGTGTTTAAAATTTCGATGATAAATAATAAATATTCCCCCAAAATATCAGAACTAAAAAAATTGGCTTCTTTTATTCTTTCCTAAAACAGTTTAAATTCTTCTGATATAAAATACTCCGGCAAGTAAAAGTCCCAGACCAAAGATAATCATCCCCCATTCGCTCAGTGTTGGTACAGAAATGTTTGGTGGAGGAGTTGCTCCAAATAAGAGATATTGTCCACTGGCGGCTTCAGGAGTAAGAAACCGGGCTGCCAGTACATAACCATGTGGTGAAACAGTAAATGTATTTGGAACCGTATAGGATGCCGACCATAAATTCGAATTTGTACTGAAGCTGCCTGTGCCGATGTGAAGCCATTCTTTGTCGGTCATGGGGGCAGTCAAATTAAACGAATCAATACTGATGATGTAAAAATTAACAGCAGTCACCGCCCCGGCTCCGCTCCAACTGTTCGCCAAAGAATCATACAAACCAACGGAAAGAGGAATCGTTGCACCCGGGATAATATTCAGGGGAAGACGAATGTTATCTATTGTACCTGTCCACGTTGGTGTACCGCCGGTTGAGGACTGCTAAAACAAGTTCCGTAAACACAATGGTAGAGCGTACTGAAACATGTTAGAATGCAATCGCCATTTGCCATGCCGAAGGAGTTATACGTAAGTGGTCCGCAGGCATCCTTACAGACACAATATGCATCCGCACATGCGTCACATTCAGGGTCGCTGATGTTTTCACAATACCCTGCATTGCTATTTAAGAAGAGTGTTAAACAGAAGAGCACTTTAATGAATAGGTTAGATTTGTTTTTCATGTGGTTTGGATTTGTTTTTATTTATAAAAATATTTTTAAGGGTCAATTTGAAACTGCACCGTCTTTTAAATTGCGAATTTTAAAATCGTTTATTTTACTAATGTATTGTTATTTATGATAATTCATAAATTTTCTTGCCGCCGAAAGAATTCAATTGTTCATGATATTCTTCGTACTTGACCGTCTGTCAGATATTCTGAGAAATAAGTTGAAAATTGATTTGTTTTGCAAGCATTATTTACCGCTTGTTGGCCGAATCAAAATGTATGAAAATTTACGGAAAGATTTATTTTTATCGAACCGATTCGAATGCCCGAAAAGCCGCATCACTGTGAATGGATACGTAGTTTGATCGTTTACTCGAAATATTGTTCGGTAAGGATCTTAAACATGGATTTTCAAATCCATTTCCATAAACAACAAATACTGCCTGAACGGCTCCGGAATTTCTACTTCCGGATACACCGGAATGTCTCTGAATCCAAAACTGCGATAAAGCGAATGTGCTGCTTCCATGAACTTTGCACTATCCAGTCGTACCTTTTTATATCCTGTTTGCTGTGCTCCATTTAACAAAGCTTGAAGTATTGCTCTTCCGGCTCCGATTTTTCTGAAAGATGGATCAACATACATTCGTTTGATTTCGCCAATGTCTTCATTAATACTTTTCAGACAGCCAATTCCACATGGTTTATTTTCTGCAAATGCAAGTATGAGTCGACCATTGGGTGGCAGAAATTTGTCAATCATTTGAATGTCTTGTTCAACTTGCTCCTTCGGATTGTGTGGATGCACACCATAGTGCATTTGCATAGTATCATTTCCCCAGGTCAAATAATCCGTCCACAATTGCCGGACAAAATCAATGTCATTGGGAAGTTTCACATCGTGAATTTCAATAACGGAATTGGTGTTCATTAGGAATGTTAATTTTATTTTAGCAAGTGTTAGTTTACTTTCCCTAAATATGTATCATAGCATTGTATGCAAGCTGACATGTCGAGGTCATAAATTCGAACACGATTGGTAAGGCTTTTCTGAATGATATTTTGCTGTGAGAAAGCAGACTAATCGGGAATTACAATTTTTCCCGCGACGTACTCTTTATCGGTTTTTAAACTGATGATATACATGCCTCCTGAGAATGATTCCATATTTATTGATGTAGAAAAAGTTGAGGAAGTCAGATGACCTTGCTCCCTGAATATCACTTTGCCATTCATATCCAAAACTTGCAGCAGGTAACTTTTTCCATTTAACTTTTGTGTGCTAAGGACTGCTGTTTGGGATGTTGCCTGGTAATGCAGAGCAAGCACTGAAGAATTTGAAACTTCTAAAATTCCAACCGGACCGTTTCCAATCTTAGCGACAAAAAAATCTCCGGAATCTCCGGGTGCATTTAGCAAACCGAAAGAATCAAAGTGAATAGTGTCACTAAAAAAACATCCTGTTACATAAGAGTTTCCGGAATAGTCGAATGCAATACCATAACCAATATCAGAATTGCTTCCTCCGGCGGTTTTGGCCCAAATTAAATTCCCCAAAGCACTAATTTTCGCAACATATAAATCACTGCGATAAAGAGCATACACATGTGTGGTATCGAAAACCAATGTGTCGTGAAAATCTCCTGTGAAATACGAATTTCCGTTGTCGTCAATTTTCACACCGTATCCACCGGAAAATTTATCGCCGGCGAAGGACCATGTGAAAAAACCACTCAGGTCTAAGTGTGCGCTAAACATTGCATAGCCATTGGATTGACAATTTATACAATTAACAGTATTCCCTCCGAGTGTGAGTGAAGGACTGTTGAATGCACCTGTAACAGAAAGTTCTCCTTGTCTGCTTACGGCGAGGCTGTACAATTGATCATCCAGTGTACCACCGGCAGATTTCAACCAGATTATTTGTCCGAGAGGATCTGTTTTCATGACAAAAATATCTGTATTGCCGGAACTTGTATTGACCAGTGTTTGAGAATCGAGAGTAAATAAAGAATCACGAAAGCCTCCCCCGATATAAAAATTGCCGCTGCTATCGATATCCATTCTGGATAAACCTCCTATTAAACCATCAGTGGTCCAGGATTTGATCCAGAGTTCGTTTCCGTTATCATCATATTTTGATAGAAATAAACCTCCGTTTGTCAATGTGTTAGCAGCAAAATTTAGTTGGCCACTAAATTCCCCAAGGAGAAATAAATTGTTGTTCTTATCCAATGCAATACTTCTTGTGAGATTAGCGTCAAAGTAGTCCCCGCCTTCAATTGTTTTTGCCCAGAGCACATTTCCAGAACCATCCAGTTTTGCTGTAAATGTCCGGTAAGGCGCAACGAACAGCGTGCCGAACATCGTATCCGGCGTAGTTAGAATGAATGAACCAAAGGTGATACTATCGGAAAATGAACCCGAGAGGTAAATATTTCCGGCAGGATCCGAAACAATATTGCTGAGATAGGTATCGTTGTGTGTACTTCCAAAACCTTTTGCCCACAAATTATTTCCCAGGGAATCATATTTTGCGATGAAGATGCTGCTCCCAAGATTAGAATGCGTTAATGTGCGAAGCAAAGTATCGGTACCGATAATGGAAGTGGCTCCGTTAAAAGTTCCTGCTATATAAATATTTCCATTGTCATCAATTGTGATTGTCCGACCGACATCCAGTTTACTTCCTCCATCCCTGTGTGCGAATGTCCAATTGGGTGATTGTGCAATGGTCTGAATTGTAGAGAATGCAATACATAGACAGAGAATTTGAAAAAATTTGTTCATAGTAGGGGGCCTTAAGTACTTGAGTTGAAATTTGTGTCTTTGAAATTAGAAGAATTGGAATTCTGAAATGAACGTTTACATGCTTTGATACGGCTTTCTACTGAAATCTATTAACCGAAGCATATTTACTCTTCAGTTTTCTTTGCTGCCTGATCTAAAAGTTTGAAATACGTGAGTACAAACTCATCATTGATTACCTCACCCTGTACTTCTGCATTTCGAATTGCCTCGCAAAAACCATCCTTCGCATGTGCATCGCCATGCGCATCGATGTCGGTTCCCTTTACAAAATATGCTTTGCCATCAATTCGAACTGCAAGCCTGCAGCCTTCACCTTTCAGGCCAAACTGACATTGTCCACAGGAGGCTTCTACGGTCAACGTTTTTTTTGTTGAATCGGGGTTGCTGAAGTTTTGACCCTGGACCAGTAATGGTGTCGCATGCAATAATAAAATGACAAGCAGATATTTCATACGAAAGAGTATTTGAATAATATGCATACAAGATAATCATCATTGGGGATATTTTTCAATTCATTTCCCTGTCGCGGAAGAAAATTACATTTCTTCCAACCTTTTCAAAAACTCATCCTTTCTGCGGGTGCTGACATCAATGGAGGTGCCGTCGGTGAGGATGACCATGCCACCTTTGCCTGCAGTGTAGCCTTTGACGTAGTTGAGGTTGACCAAATGTGAATTGTGGACCCGGAAAAATTATAGTCACTAAGCAATTCATCGAATTCTTTCAGCGTCTTGGTGACGGTGAGTTTTGTTTTGTCTTTTAAAAAAAGATAAGTATAATTCACATCGCTCTGACAACGGACAATATCACTCACAGCTATAATTTCTTTTCCGTTCGATACGGGAATACAGATTTTTTTGGCTGGAGCCTGGAGGTTTTTTAAATTATAGAATAGGGAATCGAGTTTTTCGGTTTGCTCGCGTTCATGCTGTTTTGACTTAACTTTTTCTATAGCCCGAGCTAAATCATCTGGATCAATAGGCTTGAGCAAATAATCGACAGCGCTGAATTTAAATGCTTTCACCGCAAAGCCATCGTGAGCTGTGGTAAAAATTACATCGTATTGGTATTCACTTGTGGCTTGCATGAGGTCAAAACCAGTTTGATCGTGGATCTGAATATCGAGGGAAGACCAGTTCCGGTCGGTGTTTTTTATCGCCGCGATGCCTTGCTCAACAGAATGGCATTGATCCAATACCCGGATCGTGTCCTTGTAACTGTTGTTCAGCAACATCATTAAACGATCGATGCAATGCTGCTCATCGTCGATCAGGAGAGTTGAAATCATATCTTAATCATTGTGAATGTAGGGTAATCGGATCTCAGCCCGAAATCCCTGTTCGAGATCGGTGAGCAGTACAGAGGCTGATGTATCGTTCAACTTGTTGAGCAAACTTATTCTCTCTTTTGTAATTCCCATACCCATGGATTTTTTCTTGCCGGAATTTTCCTGAGGTTTGGCATTCTCCACTGCTTTTCTCCCGACACCATCGTCTTCTATCGTACACAACAACATATCCGCCTCTTTGCGAATACTGATCGTAATTTTTCCCTTCCCGTTTTTAGGAGAGATCCCATGCCAGATACTGTTTTCAATAAAAGGTTGTAAAATGAGCGGAGGCATATACGTATTTTCAGGATCAATTTCGGGATCGATGTTAATGGAATAACTGAATTTATCCTGCATACGCATAGCTTCGAGTTTCATATACAAGTCGAGAGCCTCCAGATCTTCAGCGATTGTGATTTCTTTTTTCTCAGAATATTCCAATATCATCCGCATAAGTTTCGCGAATTTAATGGTGAAATAATCAGCTGTTTGAATATTATTTTGCGTAATGTAATTGCTGATTGAATTAAGGGAATTGAAAATAAAATGAGGATTCATTTGCGCACGCAATGCTTTCATTTCAGTCTCGGCGACATCGGCTTTTAATTCGGCATTGCTTTGTTTTTCTTCGGCGTCCCTTCGGCGTTTGTAAAGTATGAATCCTCCAGCTCCTGCAACCAGCAATAAAGCTCCGCCTGCTGTCATCAGTCCGTTTACTTTCACCTGACTCTGCAATTCAGAGGCTGCAATAGCCTGTTCTTTTTCATGTTCCGCTTTGAGCTGTGATTCTTTTGTTTCGTATTCGTATTTGGATTGAAGCGCTCCAACTTTTAGAATGTGTTCAGTACTGAGAATGCTATCGCGCAACTGGTTTGATTTCGTCAAGGCGTTGAATGCATTCTCAAAATCTCCGGAATGATTGTATATAGCAGTCAAGGTTTGCCAGGAATCCAGTTGGTTGTCCGGATCGCCTAAATCTTCCGCGATTTTCAATCCCTGCAAAGCGATGGCGGCAGCTTTGTTGTAACGCGTTTCGGGGTTAATGCGATTCCGGAGTAAAAAACCGGCTGGTGCTTCATCCAGAATACTTGCCAGATTATTCAACACAATGCTGAGATCATTCTGGTCTCCGGATTCACGCAGCATCGTTTCGCATTTCTGAAAATAGAAATACGATGAATCGAAATTGCTGATTCGCGAATACATGACGCCCAGGTTGATAAGTGTTTTCCGGAGACCGCGTTTGTCGCCGATGCCTTCCGAAATTTGCCTGGACTCGTGATAATATTGAACCGCTTCTTCGGGTCTCTTCATTTCATCAAGAGCATTGGCCATAGTCATATAGGCAGAGGCGAGTTTTTTTTTGTTTTGCAAACGAATACTGAAGTCCACGGATTTTTGAGCAAATTTTAATGAAGTTGGATAATCAGGAATGTAACGGTATAGGATACTGATGTTAGTATAAATATCTATCAAGGTGACTGAATCCTTTAGTTTCTCTGCTGAAGTAGCCGCGTCGAAAAGGCAGCTTAGGGCTTTGTTGTAATCAGCGAGATCCTTATAAACAGTACTTTCGTTATTGCGGAGAGTATAAAGTCGTTTTGCATCATGTTCGTCAGATGATTTAACAATCTTCACGGCCTCTTCAAAAGCTACGATTGATTCCTGATAGCGGGCAATGTTTTGTAAAGCATTGCCAAGATTATTATAGAGATTTACCTGATATTTCCTTTCACCTATCGTTTTACAGATTTCAATTCCTTTATGGTAGGCGTTAATAGCATTTGAATCCTGTTCGAGGTTATGGTAATTCAATCCAAGAATGAGGTAGCATTTGGCAGTTTTTAATTTCTCATCAAGTTTCAATGCTAGTTCAAGGGCTTGTTTAGAATAGAGAAGTCCTTGTTCGGAGTCTGAATCGCTGTAATTGTGACCGATGTTATAAAGAATGTTCAGTCGAAGTGTATCCTCATGCGGATGTTTTTTCAATTCCCGGAGCAAAGAATCAATAGGTTCCGCTGAAGCATGCGAAAGGCAGAAAAGAAGAAATTGAAAAATGATAAAGCGGTACATGGTATTGGGAATAATCCAAATATATGTAAAAAAACAAGGAAATCAGACAAACGAATTTCAGCCGAAAGTCTGCGAATAATAAGTCGGGGCCCGCACTTAATCAATCCCGGTAGGAGCGAGCGGGGTCCGGGCTGTATGTTTGAAGCATCAAATTCTTCACAAACATTTAAAAAACCAAAACCATGAACTTCAATCTTCTTCACCTCCAACGCAAATTCACTGTGCTTTGCTCAGCAGCCGGTGTCGTTTCAATCTTCCTTCCCTGGATTTCTGTAACGGGAGGATTTATCAATGTCAGCATGAATGGTTTCCGCGGATTCGGAATTATTGCCTTTATCGCATATGGATTAGCCGTACTTTTTTCTGCTCTCGGCAATCAGCAGGAACGCCTTGACAAAAAGATGTGGCTAGCAACTTTAGTTTCCGGAACCATTGCTCTACTTGTAACTGTTGTCGCCCTCGGCAATAGTACAATGGATACAGGACTCGGCTTTATCAAAGCGGAATACGGAATTGGTATCTGGGTATCACTGGCAGCATCCGTCGGACTGATTTTCTTCACATGGAAACACAAACATCCCGAGGATAGTTTGAAGGTCAGTCTTGATGAACTAAAAAATACATTTTCTGAATCCTCGCAAAAAAATTTGGTGTCATCGCCAACCAATCCACTCAATGAACTTGAACGACTAATCTCCCTGCGTGATTCCGGAAAACTGAGTGCGGATGAATTTGATCAGATGAAATCAAGGATCATTAAGTAATTATTAGAAGTGCCCTCAATTCAATTAAATATTTATATCATGAAAACAGATCTCAAATTGAAAACAATGTGTTTTGCCTTATTTCTAGCAATAAATTTCACCTCCTGCACGAAGGATCCAATGGACAAAATGCTAGACTCTTACGAAAATCTTCTCAGCAACTGGGAATCCAGGACTTCTGGAAAAGCGTTGCAGATGGGCCAAATGATGGACTTACAACAGGACATCATGAAAATGAACCTGGATCCCAACGCGCTCCGGAACATCATGACGATGGATCAAAGCAAAATATCTGAAAATCAGAAAAAAAGAGCGGTGGAATTGAGGCGTCGTTTTCAGAAATTATTTTTGCCTTGAAAAAACGTGTTGGGAATATTTCCAAACAAGGAGCAATATTGTTATTTCCTTTATATTGCGGCTTGTTAATATTCTTCATTCCTGTCCTTGTCAAATTCAAACTCTTAGTTAATTCAGCATCCTCATAAAAATAGTTTATTATAAGATTGTCAATCGAATCAAATTAAATTCCAATATCCGGATTCGAGCATTCTTGCTGCTCATTTAGCACAAAGTATTCTCGAAGAAATCATTTTATTTTTGCCTTACTCGCTTGGAATTTTAATCCTTGATTCAGATCAATTAGCAATCTAAAATCAGAAATCTGCAATAAAAATATCTAACCAAAAAAATAAAAAATCAACCCCATGAAAAATTTTAAATTGATTCTTGTCTTGATTGTCGCCACTTTTTTATTTAAGACTGCTGCAAAAGCACAAGCCACAATCATCAATATGTCAAGCGGAACAGAGACGACTTGTTTTGGCCAATTCTACGATAGTGGCGGCCAAAGTGGAAATTATTCAAGTAGCGAAAATATTACACTTACAATTTTTCCTCAAACCGTTGGGTCCAAGTTGCGTATTACGTTTCATCAGTTTAGTACTACGACCGGAGATATTCTGCGCATCTATGATGGAAATAGTGTGGCTGCACAGCCCATTGTTGATCTTCAGGGCTCAACCAATTACGGGAGTATCACTTCTACAGCAGCTGACGGCAGTCTGACTTTCAACTTCACTTCCACAAGTAGTGGTGTGAGCACCGGATGGTATGCATCAGTGACTTGTGTGGATGCAAACAATCCTGGTGCGCCGGAAGATATCACGATGATCGCTTCAGCAACCTACACTGTTTGCGGAGGAAAGTTTTTTGATATTGGCGGACCAACAGCAAACTATTCCGATAACCAAGCTACAACGGTTACCCTCATACCTTCAGACCCGAATAAAAAACTGAGTGTTACATTTAATCATTTCCTTACTAGTGCTGGTGATTATCTTTACGTGTACAATGGAATTAATGCATCTGCAACGCAAATAGCACGCCTTTCCGGACCGAATTATGGAACAATTACTTCCAGTGCTCCGGATGGTTCACTTACTTTTCATTTTACTTCGACAAACGGGAGTACATCTGACGGATGGGAAGCCACAATATCCACAAATTACATCCCTGACGATCTGACCATGCTATGCGATGGAGAATATATTGTGAGTTCGGCACGATTCACAGACAACGGAGGCCCGGAGCAAAATTATAGTGATAATATGGACCAAACTCTTATTCTGCATCCGGCAGGCTTTGGTCAAAAACTAAGCGTAACATTTCATGACCTTTCCATTGCATTCGGTGATCAATTGTTAGTGTATAATGGTTCTACTCCTGTAGACCTGCTTGGTACACTCACTGGAAATATGATCGGAACAATCACATCAACAGCTTCTGATGGATCGTTGACATTTAAATTTATTTCCAATACTGGTAGTAATGCTTCCGGGTGGCATGCTTCAATATCAACAAACCTGGATCCTGAAGATGTGACAATGCTTGCCAATAACACATTTCATGTTGGTTGCCTGGGGCGTTTTATGGATTGTGGAGGAACAGCAAATAATTATGCAGACAATATGAATGTAGTGACTACTTTGCTTCCGCAGGATGCATTGAATAAGGTAACGGTCACCATGCATGCATTTCAAACCAATGTGGGGGATACTTTGTTTGTATTTAATGGATCAGATACAACCGCTGCATTGCTGGGTGCATATTCAGGCGTGTTGAATCAATTTGCAGTTTCATCAACAGCAAGCAATGGGGCACTAACATTTCGATTTGTATCGAATGCTGGTTCTAATTCGACCGGCTGGTATGGAACAATTACTTGTTTATCGAATATGCCGGCCTATAACATGCCTGCATCTGGTAATTACACAACATGCAACGCATTTTTCTATGATAGTGGAGGTCCTGACACTGCTTATAGCAATAATGAAAATAGTACTGTGACCTTCTATCCTGGCACAAGTTTAGAGAAAGTGAGTATTTTCTTCACCTATTTCCAGACTAGCAGTGCAAATGATTTTCTTGAGATTCGGAATGGTAACCTCCCAAATTCCCCATTGATCACAACGATGAAATATCTTGGTGGCTATGGGACAGTAACATCGACTGCGCCGGACGGTAGTTTGACTTTGAAATTCATTTCAGATGCCGGGACAGCATCAATTGGATGGGCTGGAGTCATTTCCTGCACTCCATCGATTCAAAACATTTCATTACCCGGCACCTATACAGTTTCATCCGGATTCTTTACGGACAATGGTGGACCAGAATTCAATTATTCGGATAATCAGACATCGATTGTTACTCTCTTACCAGCAGATACTTCAAAACTCGTGTCAGTTAATTTTTCTGATTTTCAAACAGATAATGTCGGAGACTACCTTGAAGTATTTAATGGGCATGACATTGCTCAACCACTCCTCACTAGATTCAAAGTGAATTCAGGTTTTGGTACGGTGACATCTTCTGCAGGAGACGGCAGTCTCACTTTTCGCTTTATTTCTGATGCAAATTACCCGGCGACCGGATGGAAGGGAAGTATTTCCTTATCCGCAAAACCCACTGTCATAAGTCAGGCCGGTACTTATCATGTGTCACAGGGATTCTTTTATGATGCCGGTGGTCCTCAGGGAGATTATGTTGTTAGTCAGAATTATGTCACCACGCTTATCCCTGAAATATCTGGCACTGCTCTATCGGTTACATTTAATTCTTTCGTTACGGATAACCAATACGACTACCTCGAAGTCTATGACGGGAATAGCATGTCATCTCCACTCATTGGTAAAATGTGGAAATATTCCGGACTCGGTACTATTCGTTCAACTGCTCCGGATGGCAGCCTTACTTTCCATTTTGTCTCCGATGCAAATTACAATGGTGCAGGATGGAGCGCAAGTATATCATCCAATGCTAGTGTTCCTGAAATAATAACTCCACTTGTTTCGCGGAAGGATACCGTTTGTTCGGGCTATTTTTATGATGCCGGATATAATTATGCTGCAGGAGTCTATAATAATGACCAGAACAATGTTGTTACACTCGTTCCACCCGCAGGTACTGGTAACATGCAGGTTTCATTTAGTGATTTTAGAACAGATGCTGCTCAGGATTATATGCGTATCTATAACGGTGGCGACACCAATTCAACTGTGCTTGGAACTTTTTTCGGTACAACGAACCCGGGAACCATTACTTCTTCGGCAGGCGATGGAAGTTTGACTTTTCAGTTTGTTTCCAATAATGTTTATACAGCATCAGGCTGGTCAGCAATCTTTCAATCGACAGGTGGGTGTCCTTCAGCAGAATTCCTTTGTAGTGAAATCAATGTCGGATTGACAGAGCCCGAACCAAAGGATCTGGATCTTCGTGTGTTCCCGAATCCATTCACTATGGATTTTACCATCAATGGCACTCAAACCGGTGGGATGATCCACATGTTTGATTTGACAGGTAAAGAAGTGCTTCGTAAACTTTCTGAAGAACAAACTACGGTTCTGAATACTTCCTCCTTAATGCGTGGTTTTTACCTTTTGCGTTACAACGGAAAGAAAGGGAGTAAAGTGGTAAAAGTGATTAAAGAATAAATTATGCGGAGTTTACAAAAGCCGGTCGTGTTAAATCATGGCCGGCTTTTTTATAATTATAGCCTCTGCTTCTGTGGTGGAATGAACGTATACACTGGTGCTTTGTATTCATTCTCGTCTATTACATCCTTCAGTATATATTTATTTTGTAATTATTGAGTATTTATCTTTCAACTTTAAAAAAGGCGATTCAAAATAGGTGTAGCTGATCTTGCTGATGATTATTGTTAGCAGCAATGCAATGGATGTATCCAACAGGAATACCTGCCAGAGGTGAGTATTGAGAGCCAGTTTCTTTGTTATTGAAATGGTGATGAGAATGCCAACGAAATGCAGACAATACAAGCCATAGGTAATTCCTCCTAATTTGGAGATGGTTTTAAAATTTGACATTTTGAAGAATGAATTGTGTGCAAAAGTTTGTTCCAGGATGATTAGTAAAATAATAAAGGCAAAAATCATTCGTTCAAAAATCCGTATTCCATAATGTGAAAAAAGCAACTCTTGTCGGAAAAAGAAAAGTGTGATAAAAATGAAATATATCGCGGCGATTTTGGATTTGCTTAATGTTTCGATTTGCTTTTTAAAGTTTTCTGAAATATTGATAAGCCATGCTCCGATTGCACCTATCGTCATGTCTCCGATACAGGAAATGGTATGGTGTTCATGGATAAGAAAAGTGTCATAATACGCTCTGAATATTAAGTTGACCAGGACAATGATCGAAAAAGGAATCCATAATTTATGAATCGGGAAAATGAAAATGATTATCGGCCATATCAAATAAAATTGTTCTTCTATCGCTACGCTCCAGAGAACTCCAAGAATGGATGAATCCGGAATGCCTTTAATAAGAAAATCGAAATTATTTAAAAATGTAAGGTAAAAGAACGGTGTTGCTGTTTCGTTGGGTATTTGTCCGAGCAATAATTTTAATTTCGGAAAAATCACAAAACCGAAAAACACACAGGAATAGAAAAGAGGCCAGATTCTCAATATTCTTCTCAGCCAGAAGTTTTTTAATTTTATCTGTCCTCTTAATTTCTTTTCCTCCAGAAGTAGAAACGTGATTAAAAAACCACTGAGAACGAAAAAAAAATTCACGCCGATATTTCCATTTCCGAATATTCCAACTTTAACAAAATGATAAACGGAACTGGTTTTTAATTCACTCGAATCCGTGTAAAAGCTATGGAAAAAGAAAACGGAGAGAAAGCATAGGAACCTCAGCCCGTCAAGATTCTCAAAGTAAATGCGTTTTTTCATGTCATCTTTGTTTTGCTGTTTGTAATTATTCTAAAAGAGCAAAATTGAAAATGAATTCTATAAGGAGAAACAAGGCCGGGGGAGGACCGGAGAAGACAATAGAATTCACCACCGAAATAAAATACTTCAATGCGTTGAATTACTTGTATTATTTATTTGCCGACGAATTTAATTCTGGCGGATACACGACATCCGTATTTTTATTCCCGGAACAATTGATTTATTCGTGTTGAAAAATAATTTGGAAGAAAATTAACAGCGCTGAACAGATGCCGGAGCGGAACTGTATTCGGATAATTTGATTTCTGACTCGACCCGGTTTCCGTATGTTTAGATTGCATCTTCATAGGCAGAGAGATCAGTAGCATGATAAACGGATCTGAAAAAAATAATTAATTGTTTATTACAGATTAAAAATACTACTCCTCTTTTGAAATGGTTCAAATTAAATTGAAATTTCCGCCAATGCAGGAAATCCAAGGGCAGAGGGAGTGAATGCATGGTCGAATAAACGGACTCAGAAAGAGAATAAATAGGAATTCCTCCCTTGAGTGCCTGTGAGGTATTTATATATTGTACTTTCCTGAATAATTTTATGGGCACTTCTAATAAGCTCTTCTGGGTGATGTGCTGTGGTATTATTTTGCAAGACGAGATGTGAGGAAGGATGAACCTTCTTTTAAGTATCAGAAGACGAACAACGATTATTACAAAAAAAGATCAAGAATCGAAAGCGATTTATCGAAATAGTCAAAAATTAACAGCGCCAGGAATAGGTTATTAGAGTTGCTCTTTATTTATTGCCATCGCTTTCCAATTCAGGACAGGATTGTGGTTTTGAAAAAAAATAAAATAATAAAACAAAGTCCTGCATCCATTCTTTCTCCAGAAACTATTCGCTTCGAACTCCACAGCCTCGCAAGCGGAGTTTATTTTTTGCAGTTGACACTGGAAGGGGAGAGGATTTATTTTGGGCGTTTGATGCTGAAGTAATTTCTTTCGAATTATGGTTGATAGGCAGTAGAGACCAAGAGGGAATTCCAGATTGTCGATTCGCGAATTTTTATTCCTTCTTTAAAGCTCTGAGGACATTAAAGGAATAGGTCAAATCGAGAAATATACCGGGTAAAATACGGTTAGTCATTTGCAATGCCGGGGTAGCTTTGAAAGAGAGTGATTTTGTAAATTTATATTTGATACCTAATCCGGAGCTGAAATTCATATATCCTTTAATATCTGTTTCCAAAGGCCTTGATTCAAATAGTAAACCGCCGGAAAAAATGAAATCAATTTTCCTTGTGGTTTTAGCTGTATAATGGAAGAGTATAGGAAAAAAGAAATGATAAGCTTTCGACTTTTCGTAAGACTGTGGTGAGACAAAAATAGAATAAGTGGTATACGTTCGAAGATCAAAAAGTAATCCAAATTGAATGGAAAATTTATTGTCATTCAAATAGAATGTTGGCCCCATAGCTATCGATTCATAAGTATACACAACACTTTTCGGAAAAGCATAGGCTGTTATAGAAATGGAGAGATTGCTGGTATCCTTTTCCGTTTGGGTAAACGCACATATGGTCTGGAATATAAAGATCAGGGAAAGGAATATTTTCATATAGTAGCCCTTGTACTGGATGCAGCAGCATTATTGCGAAGGCATTTTTGATGGCGAGCGAAGTGTCAATCTTTGCAAAAAATAAATCAGATACTTTCCACAAAATACATATCGATCTCTCCTTTATTCTTAGCCTGAATTTTTCCGCGGTGAATGAACTTGAATTTATCGCTTTGTCCGGCAGGCGGGTTTTTAATTAATTCATAAGTGCTGCCGCTGATGTTTATTTTCCCTGCTTCACCACTGCTTTCCATACGTGAAGCTATATTAACCGTGTCGCCCCAGATGTCGTAGGCAAATTTTTTGACACCAACAATTCCGGCTACCACATTCCCGGTGTGGATACCTATCCGGGCTCCGCCGAACCTTCCGAAAGGCGAAGCTTTTAAATGCTCTTCCATGTACTTTTGGATCTCCAATGCAGCGTTCACCACATCTGAGGCATGCGTTTTATTTGCAACCGGCAAACCACCTGCACACATATAACTGTCCCCAATGGTTTTAATTTTTTCGATGTTGTGTTTGCTGATAATCGCATCAAATGCTTTAAAGCATTGGTGAATCTCATACACGAGCTCCGCAGGCGAAAGACTTTCTGAAATCTGAGTAAAGCCTTTAAAATCGGTAAACATTACTGTTACTTCATCAAACTGTTTGGCATCGGCACTGCCTTTTGACTTTAATTCTTCCGCCACTTCAGCAGGTAAAATATTCAGCAACAAATCATCGCTCCGCTTTCTTGCCAATGAAATTTTATTTCGCTGACGATACACAACCACTAAAAAAATCAAAGCACCGGCCAGTCCGGCTGAGATAGAGTTTCGAATATTTTGTTGCCGGATATCTTTTTTTTCCTGCTCCGCTTTTGTTGCCGCATCTTTTTTATCAAACTCGTACTGCATGGCGCTTTGAGTAAGTTTTTTATCTTTTTCCATGTTAAAGACCGAATCCTTAAGCAGCGTGTATTGTTTGTGACTTTGCAACGCGACTTTGTCGTTTCCTAATAAGGCCTGAACTTCACTAAACTGCATGTATGCTGAATACAGTTGCAGCAGGTTTCCTGTTTGTGTGTAGAATGCAATGCTGCTGTCAGAGTATGCTGCGGATGCTTGCAATGCTTTGAGTTTATTGCCTGAAAAAATCCGTGTCAGTTGAGTTTTAGCATCGACCGATGTATCGCTTGAGATATATTTATACGCATTGGAGATAAAGTCATAGCACTTGGCCATCCCATCTATATCACCACTTTCTCGGTAAATGGAGAGTGATCTGAAAAGGAAATCCAACGCTTTTCCGTATTGCTTTTGTGCTCCGTAGATATGTCCAAGCTGGCTCAGGTTAATAGCCTGTCCGTGAAAATCACCCAAGTCTTCTTTAATTTTAGCTGCACGACTAATATAGCTTTCTGCTTTTGCATACTCTTGCATTTCTGTATAAATAATACCTGTATTGCTGAGGTTATTTGCCAGCCAGGGCATGTTTCCCATTTCTTCGTTGATCTTCATCGCCTGCGCATAATAGTCTAGTGCCTTCTTATCATCATTTTGATCGTCATAGATTGTTCCGATATTGTTGAGACAACCGGCGATGCCTTTTTTATCACCCAGTTTTTCATTGAGCTTCAGTGCAGCAAGATAATGTTCGAGAGCATGGGGATGATCCGATTTTCCAAAACTGTAGTTCACACCCAAACGGCTGTGAGCGTTTGCGATTCCTCTTTCCCATTGCAAATGTTCAGCAAGTGAAAGCGCTTCGTTTCCATAACGAATACCTTCATCGGGGTTAATGGAATAGTATGTGAAGCTAAGATCAACGAGCAGGTTCACTTTGATGGTATCATCGCTAGCTTTGGGAAGAATTGCAAGCAAGGAATCAATGCGGGCCTGACCACGAAGCTGGGTTTGTGCTTTCGATGCTATTCCTCCTGTCAGCAGGAGGAAGATAAGTGTGGCTTTTTTCATAAGGAGGTTTATGTGTGAACCAATAATGCATGGCTAAAATAATTAAAATTCGGAATAATATATTCCGTTTAAGAGGATAGTCCGGGACACAAACATTCGCACAACATTCTGCTCGGCAAGGCACAATTAGTGTGGTTCTTCTCCGGGTTCTCTTTCGTATTTTTGGAAAATCCGTATCTATTAAAACTTCAGTAAAGACATCGGATATGCCTGCCTTATTTTATTTTTTCAAGATCCATGCCGCATTTGGGACAGCTGGCAGGTTTTGAAGAAGTGATTTCAGGATGCATCGGGCAGGAAAATAGTACCGAACTTTTTCCATCTGTCACAACACTTCTGACAGCAAAAAAACGAAAAGATAAACCCACTGTTACTTGCAATTCGGAACCGACCTGTGTCTTGGTCACATATTGATACACCGGTAAATCATACAGTCCGTACACAGTAAATTTCCCTTTCGTGAAACTCAGTTGAGGTGTGAAGAACACTTTTTTGTATCCGGTTGCTTCCGGATCATAGTTTGGATAGGCATACAACAGGATGTTTTTGTTCAATTGCATCTTGTCCATCCATTCTCCTCTCAGTTGCAGCGTCACTCCAAGTTTGTCGAAAAATGTTTTTCCGGCGAACAATCCTACGCTCGCGAAATCTCCCATCTTTTCTCCAAGTGGATTCCATCCTTTTTTGATATAAAATCCATTGCAGAAAAAGCGCCAGTTCTTTTGTGGGTAGCCTCTGAATAGAAACAAATAAAAAATGACATCCTGTGCTCCGGATGTAAGCTGCACAGCCTGGGGATTGCTTACATAATAGCTTGTGCCGGAAAATGGTTCGACATTTCCCGTAGAATCATTGTAGGAACCAAGTGGTATTTTATACCCGAGACCTACAGTCAGTTCCGTTCTCTTCTTTTCCTCTGTGAGGTTAATCAAATCGTACCGCGGAAAGAGAATAAGATCGCCAATTCCTTTGCTTGAATAAGTCGTCGCCGGATTGTTATGTAAACCAATTTCCTCTTTCTCAAGATAATTTCCAGTTTCAACCGACATCGTAAAATGCTTCGTTACACCGTAGGCCAGTCGGAAATATTGATAGGTGCTGTGAAAGCGGTCAAAATACTTAGTGGAATCCGGAGAATCCTTGCTGAAAAATTTATTCGTAGTGATGAATTGAAAATTGGTATTCAGTTCGACCTGCCGTTCCAGCAATACTCCCTGCGAAGCTCCTCCTGCAATCGGACTTCCGCTGCCACCTGCACAACATTGAGCACTTGCACTTTGTCTCCAGGGAAGAAACAGGCAAAGAAGAATAAGTATAAATTGAAATCCGGTTTTCTGATTACGCATAAACCTCATGATTGAAATGTTCATTCGGAGTATTGAATTCACTAACATTTTCCAAATTCAATGAACAACATTGATTTTAATAGATTTCTTGCGAAGGCCATCGTTGTAATAAATAAAATACATGCCTGTTGGATAGTTCGAAAGATCCATCGGGATTTCATTCAAACCGGTGTGAAGTTGTCCCCTGTATATTTGCCCTAGTTGTTTCCCTTCAGCATTCAACAAGCGGATGTCTGCCAGACTTGGTTTTGAAAGAACACATTTAAGCAATGTCCTTTCATGAACAGGATTATTTTGAACGGACATATTTGGAATGTTGGCATCTCTTTCTTCGATGTCCGTTGTCACCAGTGCTGAATCAATCGCGGCTTGAAGTGATGGAATATCGACGGTGTTTTTGCCGATGTAAAATACTTTATGAGCGATTCCTCCAACAACTGCAATCAAAGGCATTCCGGTCGTTTCGTAGGGTGTCATTGAAATAGCCGCATCGGAGAATATTTTCGCGTAGGTCAGGTGATTGGTAGTTGCCCAACTCATCAAGGAGGAACATGGCGTGTCGCCGTAATCATCAACAAGGTAAAAACGGACTCTGTCTGCCTGTGTTGTGTTGTAGCTTTGTACCACATTGTATGTTGTCATCGACGGTGCAACACAATTGATGCAGGGCATTACCCAGCACAACACAATCACTTTTCCTGAATTCAGCTCCGCGAAGAAATCATGACTGTTACCGGAACAATCGTTGGAAATGAAATTTGCAGGTGTTTGTGAAATTGCGGGCAATGTGAGTACTGTCAACAAGACAGAGTATAGAAGATTTTTCATCGTAGTGCTTTTCTGGCAAACAAACCTCAAAGGGGAAGAGATCCTTCCGAAAAATAATATTAGCCTTTTGGAATTGACTGACACATGACGATCGTCATCCTTAGTATATGAATTATATTCAGCCTTGAAAAATGATTTTTTTGTGGCGTTTTATAGTGTTTCAATCTGCGAAATACTTGCTCGAATCCGATGTCCTTCATCCCTTCAATTAGCCTCTACCATACAATCTTTGGAGCGCTGCAGGAGGGAAGTTTTAAAAGTGTGCTAAAACTGTGTTTTACATTTCGAATAGTATTAGCATTTTTTTCGATGGATGAATAGTGCAAAATTCTATTTATGAATTTAGTATTGAGGGTCTACAGATTTGGGTGAGCTCAACTTTCGCATGATCGTTCATTCATGTTTAAGGAGTAGGGGACTTTATGAAAAGAATCAGGGCAGGAAAAATTTCCTGCCCTGATCAAATGACATATTTAATTTCTCAAAACATTGTTACTCAACAATTATTTTCCCTGAGGTCGTGACATTTATTTGATTTTATCTACCAAGCGGTTATTTGTTTTAAGTTTTATAGACCACAATTTTATTTCATGTTGCTTTCCAGTTTATCAAATGAACTTTGCCATCCTTGCATGCATTCATCGGATAATTCAACAGGCAGACCGGCATGTTGCAGGCTAATATTTGTTTTACCATCAACTTCTTCAAATTCTGTGGTTACCAATAGTTCCAGTCCCCAGTCTCCTGACATTTTATAATACGAAGCGGGAACGATAGTGCCGGTACTATCTGCAAAGCTGTCGGTATTCACTATTTTCTTTAGAGGTACAATTTCTTTGTAGGTGCCCGTTGACCATATCTTTTGACCATCCGCTCCCTGCATGGATGCTAAAAATTTTCCGCCAACTCTAAAATCAATGCTGCAGTCAGGACAGGTATATTCTTTCGGACCCCACCATTTTTTCATGCTTTCCGGTTCTGTCCATGCTTTCCAGACAGCAGAAAGAGGCAGATTAAATGTTCTCTTAATGGTAATTGTTTTGTGCTTTTCAGCAGTCAGATTTTCTGGCATAGTAGCGGGGTTTTTAATTGTGACGAATGTGAACTACAAAAATGCCCATCTATAAAACAATATTCGTTACAGAATTTCAAGAAATAATTACATCATTCACGCTTTTTGTTCCAGGATGATTTCTTCCGGGCTCGTTTTGCCAGAGCTTTTCTGAAATTGAAATGTGTGTCAAGGCGAAGCTCCAGCACAGCGAAAGGGCATGGCGAATACGCTTTCATCCAACATTTCCCGAACAGGGATCCAGAAATTAATCAATCATTAACTTTTGTGTTACACTTCCAAATCGTGTTTCTACACGCACAAAATAAATTCCGGGATCAAAATCTATATTTAATTTGAGGCTACAATTTTTCAGAAGCGTTGAGTAAACTTTTTTACCCATGACAGTGAATATTGTTATTTCTGAATCTCCGGATCCTTCTGCGAGATGAATTGTTAAGGATGAAGTAGCGGGGTTTGGTGAAATGTACATTAATTGCTTTCGATCGATATCATTTGTGTAATTATAAAGTGTTGAGTCTACTTCAAGTAATTTTCCAATTGGTCCTCCGTAACTTGTTTGACCCATATCGATGATCTTGGAAAAAATATTAGTTGAAGGATTATATGAAAATAGTGTCCCCCCACTATGAATGCCACCCTGGTAGGTTAGACCATAAACAATACTGTCACTAGCCTGCATTAAATTACAACGTGGATATTTTCCGTTAAACCCATTAAAGTCTAGCAATTTGAAAAAGGTATTCGTGAGAGGATCAAAACTAAACAGGATCCCCAAATCATTTATTCCACCTCTCATAGTCACTCCATAGAACAAGCCATTGTCAGCTTTCAGCAGACTGTTTAAAGGTAAACGTCCATTAATTCTGTCAAAATAATGCAAAGGCAGGTATAGATTCGAATCCGGATCATAGCTATACAATACTCCATGATTTCCATGACCTCCGCCAGAAGTCAAGCCGTAAAATTTTCCATTGTCTGACTTTATGAGAGCACCCTGTGGATCACCGCCTGTACCTTGAGAAAAACTGTAGAGATTCAGCAAATTATTATTTGTTGTGTTCAAACTAAACAAAACCCCTAAACCATAAGTCCCACCGAAAGCCGTAAGTCCGTATAAAGTTTGTTGATCTGCTTCCACAAGATTCGCTGTGGGCCAGTAACCATCGGAATTAATGAATTCATGAACCATTGAAAATTGTAAACTGTTGATGTCAAAACTAAAAATTGATCCTCTTAGAAAAATACCGCCTGCGCTATTCATCCCATACAATACATTATTCGAAGCGACGATAAGGCTTCCTAAATTTTGATATCCTGTGGTATTATCAAAATCAAAAAGATCCGTAAAGACGGAGTGCTGCGGATCAAACGAAAAGATAACTCCACGATTCCAAAGTCCACCACCGATTGTCACCCCATAAAATTTCCCTTCACAAAAAACCAAATTACCTTGCGGTGTAGCTCCTGTTAATGTATCGAATGAATAAGCGGTCTGATATCCTGTCCCATCGCCATAAATTTTAAAAATTGTTCCTCGACCATTCGTTCCACCTACCTCTGTCATTCCCCACAATTGAGGTGACTGGGAAAATGAATCAAGGGAAAAAAATAATATCGTGATAACTAAAAATACTTTTTTCATTGAAGGCGGGATATCTCAGCGCATGAATTTTCGAAAAAAAATAGTCCGGGAAATAATTTTAAAAGACGCGATGGATGTTCACTCCAATTGAAGAAAATGTCAGACGAACAATTCCTGGCAAGATTCACATTCTGCATATCCATCTTCCAGCGCTTCTTCCATGGCTTCTTCAATAAATTCTTCAAACGAATCAAATCCCGCCTCGTATTCATCCAGGCTTATAAACAATTCCACTTCTTTATCATAAGTGGATCCGTCATAGCATGTGATGGTGAACGAAAACTGTAACCTGACATCATCGCCATTAATATTGATTTCCTGTTCAGAACCATGCACTTCGATGTCAATATCGTCGCTGCAATTCGGACCATCGCCTGAAAGAATATTTCTTACAAATGTAATTTCACAATCACACAATTCATGCGGTCGCGTAGGCTCTTCATCGTATTCACCTTCGAGTGCATCACAAATCGGACAACCACCGTTTGTGGTCCAAACATACACACCATCTTCAGTGTCGATGTCTTCATATTCATCATAAAGATCTTCGCCCATAATCTTATCGTTTAGAATTCTCAAGAAATCGATTCCTAAAGTTTTTTATATAAGTTTCACGTTCCATCGCTGTTTCGGGTTTTGCCCTGGTAGAAAATTCTGCTATGGTTTTTTTCAAAGCAATAGTAATTTTGAATTTATTTCTGTTGAAACGGGTTTTTTTCAAAACACCTTTGTTGTCGGTTCTAAAATAATCGCCTTTCATTGGTAAGTCAGAGAATTTGTCGAGCGGGATTTTCCACTTTAAAATTGTAATCTCTTCCTGATTTCCTGACTTGAATTTACTTACCAGTGTGACCAAACCATCTTTTATTTCATGGACAATGAAAAAGTCCAAAGGCCTCAGATTTTCACTTACAAATACTGTTTTATGTTTCCTTTTCATTTGAGGGGAAATCCTTTGACCAGAAAATTCATCCTGGGAGTAATTTTCAGGCGGACCAGAGCGATAAACATAGCTAACCAGTTTTTGAATCTGATCGTGTGGAAAAATGCGTTGATTTGGGAATTGAACGGGAACTTCTCCATCCTTGTAAATCCAAAGGGTGAAATTGTTGGAGGATCGAATTGTGGAAATCCGGAACCTTCCGTTGCTGTCGGTAGTGCTCGTAGATTCGCCGCATTTGACTTTAATATTCACAATTGGCTCCTGATTTGTAGAGAGGACTTTGCCTGAAAGTGATCCGGAATTATGCAATACGAATGCAGATGCAAACATTTCGGCCATGGCATCTGAGCTGAGTTCTTCATTACCGGCAGAGAGGATAGTCTGAAGTTCAGAATAGGTTTTCAGGCGCAAATCGGAGGGCTTGGCAATTTTTGCTTGTACCAATATATCTACAAGAGCAGGAGTGGTATTTTTTAATTCCAGAAGTAAAGCCATGGAACGAAATCGAATGAGTTCAGAAAGGCTCAAACTTTCTTTCACTTTTTTTGACAATGCATTTGGAGAAACAAAAAGTAAATCCTGAACTATAAAGATTTTGTTTTTATTGTATTCTTCTTTGAAGGTTGGGCCAATTCCAATTAAAACGTCTATGGATTCATTTAAATAATTCATATTTCTGAAAATGATTTATGTGCCGTTAAATATATAAAAACCTGATCAAAAACATTCAATCAAGAGTGTAATATTCCCATTGTCTGTACCGGATCAAAGAATTTTCTAAAATACCTGGCCCTTAAACTGTATGATATTCTTGCATACCGGCATCCGCCGATCAAGGCTTTTCAAACATGCAACTTGATCCAGGTTTTTAAAAGATTGAATCCATTGTGTTTGACATTCCGAATATAGTAAATAATTATCTTTGATAGAAAGCTGCAAATATCATTTTCAAATTAATTTATATACGAGCCCTCAGATGCCGGGAGGAATGTTGTGTGATTGCATTTGTGATAGCTCATTCCTTCCTGGCTTTTAAAAAAAATTCACCAGCCTTTCTCTCAGAAATTGTCCTTATTCAATCCTGATAAAACAAATCCAATTGCTTTGATTCTTTTTTCAAGGACAGAGGAATAATTTTGCCTCTCACAGGATGGTCAATTTCGAAAAGATTTGATTCTCTGTCGCGGGAGGCGATCACAATGGTCAGATCATCCTGAAAAGACTGATACAGTTGTTCGACCAATTCCGGACGATTGTTGATTTTCGACAAATGGCCAAGCAATAAATGATTCATATATCCGGCTTTGTGTTTTTTGAAAAGCTCAAGTGCCTGAATATTGGAAATATGTCCTCTGCCACCGCTGATACGTTTTTTCAAACGCATGGGATAGCCGCCTTCCTGCAATAGCTGTTCGTCATAATTGCTCTCCAGAATACATGCGTGACATTGCCTGAAATAATGAATAACAGTTTTGCAAACTTGTCCGATGTCGGTAATCACGCCCGCTTTGATACCCTCATGCTCAATAATAAAACTCACAGGATCCTGCGCATCGTGGTGTTTATTGAAGGGGACAACAGTGAGACCACCGAAAGATATTTTCTCATGATGATTGAAATGATAAACGTTTTCCTTGCCTATCCGAATCCCTGAATGTTTAAACGTCCCCGGATTGATGTAAACAGGCAGAGAATATTTTTTACAAAGTTGATTTACACCACGAATATGATCGATGTGTTCATGAGAAATAAAAACGGCTTTAACTTTATCGAGCGACAAATTCAATCGCTCCATGCGCTGCTCTGTCTCTTTACAGGAAACGCCTGCATCGATGAGAATAGCCTCGTTGTGATTTCCAACATAATAGCAATTTCCATTACTCCCCGAATTAAGCGATGCAATCTGTAATGACATTCTGCAAAGAACGGAATTTTTTCCTCCGCTGAACAGGCTGAAATAATTTTAATGCAGGGCTTTAGATGCTTGGCGGATTATTTATTTTTGGAACGATACTATTTTTCATTTTAATTCCGCACTTCCCGTGCTCCGCTCTCCCGCAAAAGCGGGATCGCTGTGCCCGGGGTTAGATTACTGGATGCAGCACTTTTAAAATCCCATAAGGGTGATGATTTTGCAAAACTTTCGCAGGCTTCGACGGATATCCATCCGTTGTATTCTAACCGTGTGATTTTAATCCACCATGAATCGCTCAACGTGTGGGCACACTTCTAAATTCTATTAAAACTTTCACAACAAACTTCGACCTTATCCACCCGTGAACATTTTTGCTTTGGGAATGTTTGAGTGGAAATGTGTAATGCCTTGTTCCGCCTTGACTGTTCCGAAATTAAGTCAATTATGAATCGCCACCCACTTCCGCGGCTGAATTACCTCGCACACATGCCTTCACACAAAATTCCACCGAGCAGTGTTCCTATCACATCATCATTCACACAACATTCCCAAGCTGGTGCTGTGGAAATATTTCATGCAAACCCACAAATAGTTAATTCCTTTTTCCATTCATATAAATGCCCCTTGTTTTAATCATTTTTTATTATAGATTTACAACAAATGGTTATGCTAAATTAAAAACTGCCATGAAAACGCTCTCGTCCAAAGTCTGCAAATCTATTGCATTTGTGTTGATATGTATTTTGTTCCTTTCTCTTAATAACGCGAGTGCTCAATGGCAACAAACAAACGGTCCAATTGGCGTAACCGTAAATTGTATGATTCAGCATGATACAGTGGTAGTATGCGGGACACAACAAGGAATTTACTTTAGTTCGGATAGTGGATATACCTGGCAGCAATATTCGCAATTTCAAAACAAGAATATTCAGTCCATCTATTCAAGAGGGGACACACTCATCATGCTTTTTAGCAGCGGATTCCTCGAAGACTATTATTACGACTCCACCTTTAGTGTCACAAGTTTTGACAATGGAATTACATGGACCAACCCGGTTATGCTAAGTATATTTGGTGATATACCTGCCACTCTGCATGATGCCTTCGCTAAGGTCATTGCTGTGGATGTGTATAATGGTCCATCTGTAACGTATGATTATGGACTATCATGGAGCCCGCTTCAGTTGCCTCCCGGAAATTTTGCTGATTTAAAATTCACTGGTAAAAATTACATGTTTCTCATGATGGAAGATGGCAGTTTTGAGTATCTCTTTTATCTTTCCAGGTTAGATACGATTTCATTTATTCTGACTGATACAGCAAATAGTGTGAGAGATAAATGTGCAGTAGACTCTGTACTTTTTGGTTCTGATTCCATTACTCCCGGTTACATTGACATCATCAAAAGTGTTGATTACGGTCAAACATGGAGCACAATTACAACTACCAATTCGCATCAAAATTTTTCCACAATTGCCGTAGATTCTGTTTTCTGTTTTCTGACTGCATCTTCCTATTTAAAATTTACAATTGATTTTGGAGTCAGTTGGGATTCTGTGCCGGGTAATACTTATCCCTATTTTCTACAATACAAATATTCTATTGACCTTGGCAATAGTAATTTGCTCGTAACGAATGGAATTGGCTTCTCAATTTATAATACATCGAGCGATTCAGCCACGTCAATTCCAAATACAATTACAGGCTCTGTAATAAAAAGTATATCTTCAAATGACTCCGTAATTTACTGTATGAACTATTTTGATGTATTTAAGACTACAAATGATGGAAGCACCTGGGATGCTGTAACATCGCCGGGATTTTTTGTAGCGCCTCAGATTATTATAGGGGATACATTATTTGCAACAAACTTCGATGTATACAAAAGTTTCGACGGAGGTCTAACATGGTCAACTTTTACAATACCGTCTATGGTTTTTTATATGGCAAAAAAAGGCAATAGACTATTTGCATCTTCCACAGGGGCGACATATTACTCTGACGATTTTGGCGATACCTGGCTTTTGGTACCTGATCCACCGCAACAAACTGCATGCGGCTTCAGCAGTAACGGCGGAAGTTTATGTACGTATGCAAATCATTTATTCTTTGCTGATGATTATTTTGGAGCAATCTTCCGATTGGATCAAAATGACCATAGCTGGACATACCTCTTCTGTATAGGTTTCGATCCGTTTGCAACATACGATGAGCCCATCATGCTTACCTTGAACAATACAGTTGTAGTTTCAAGCTACTTAGGAATTTTTTACAGCAACGATACCGGTGCTACCTGGACAGCTTCCGCATGTAACGGACTCCCCTTGAGCATCAACGGTGCGAAGATCTACCCAACTTCCATTGTTGCGAGAGGCAGTGACTGGATTGCAGCATGCGGCAAAGCGGGAGTATTGTATTCATATGATTCCGGAAATAACTGGCAACCCTTCGGTGGTCCATCACCCTTTGTTGCCACAGGCGTAACCATCTCACACGATCAATTATTTGTTTCGACTCTTGGAAGTGGAGTATGGACAACGTCAATTCCTTTGAGTATTATGAATCCAACTGATCAGAACAATTATGTCCAGGTATATCCAAACCCGGCATCAGGTGTCGTAAACATCGGGAATTTAAAAGCTACAGATTATCCGAATATCCTCTTCGTGTATGATCGTCAGGGCCGGATGGTGATGCGTGCTTCTGTCAACACCAATGAACCAATAAATCTGTCATCTCTTTCTCCGGGTGTTTATTTTTGCAGGATAATTAACAGGGCGAATGAGGTAAAGGTTTGTAGGGTAGTGGTGGAGTGAATTGGCATGTGTGCAATTGATCGTTTACTGTAGTAATGATTGGTGGCATGTTGTGAGAAAGGATGTGGGATGGCTCATTCAGCACATGATTTCTTAAAAGTAAAAATCTGTTCGAATGTTAATGCTTCTGCAGCGGAATTGCCTAGCGCAATGACATCTCCTGACCTTCTGATGCACAGGGACTTCTTTCTTCAATTGATTTTTATTTCAGGACTTCAAGAATCTACCTGACTACCAATTTTAGATTCAAACTGCGTTGACCGTCTGTGATTTTCACAATGTATAGGCCGGCAATAAACTTTTGAAGATTAATGTCGAAAGTTGACTGGAAACGCATGTGTTCATAGAGAACTTTATTTCCAAGTATATCAAAAACTTCAAGACTTCCATCAACAATCATCTTAGTCAATTGAATCTTGCAATACGACATTGCCGGGTTGGGAAAAATCACGCCTTCCGGACCCGCAGCTTGCGGAAAATCAAATCCGGATGGAATGGAATTACATGAGGTGTCAACTATAGCAGCGCTGGTTAAAAATGGAGTAAAGGAAGCTACTGAAAGATTTGCATTGTCAAAAAAATCATAAATTACCGTATCGATGTGCTGTGCATTAATACTACCCCAATAATTGTTACTTGCATCAATATTATCTTCGCCATATGCATTCATATTATAGAGTTCGTAGGTAGAATTCGGGTTATCGAAATTATTGTTTCGAAAGTTGGTTCCGCCAAAATTTCTTAAACGGACAGCGTAAAGTGCCTCGTTGTTAAGGAGTGAATTGCTTTCAAAAATAAAATTAGGAGAAAGATTAAAAGACAAGCAGGAAACATTTGAGGTTCTGTTGTTTCTGAAAATATTATTTGTAATCATAAAATGCACGGAGACATCATTTGAGAGTCCTACTATTGAACCATACGTGGACTCATTGCCATCAAATACATTACTGCTAATGCTTCCGTGTGCATGGCTTGCTTTGTACAAATCAGAAGTGGAATGGTTATTAATGAAGCGATTGCAATCAACATAAAAATTGCCTGAAAAACCGGAAGAGGAATGAGAGATGATATTATCGCCTTCGTTATTTTCAAAATTGTTTTCTGAAATTTTGATGAGAAACGTGGAAGAAAATCGACATGTTATTGCTCCATAATTTGATGCTATATAATTTTGGAAATAAGCACGTTGATCCAGTCCAGAAAATTGCAGTCCACCTTTGCAATTTTCAATGGTATCGTGTTGGATAAACATTCTTGCTTCGTTATAGTGGCTGTAGATTCCATAGTCTTGGCAATTTCTTATACAGCAGGAATCAATAACAGACAATGGGGAAGAAGAAGAATTGAGGTCACCTCCGATTATATAAAAACCAGAACTTTCACAATCAAGTATTTTACAATTATTGAAATATGGATAAGCGCCAATGTTATGAAAGGCACCATATCCTAACCCTCCTGCGTATTGAATGTCGCAAAATTTCAATATGCTTCCTGAAAGATAGTTTCCTGATGTGTCAAAAACTGCGTCGGTAGAAGAATCAGAAAATTGAATTTTCGCCCAGTCACCAGCAAGAGGAGATGTTTGGTTGGAAGTAAATGTAATTCTGTTCAATTCTGTGCCCACAGCAATCATCTCTCCATCAACCTGTATTGCGCAATCCCTGTCGAACTTAACAACTACACCAGCATCAATGGTTAGCCTGTAACCATAAGATACAAGTATGTTTCCTGTCACGATATATGGGCTTGCTGCCTGATTCCAAATGGTGTTGCTGGAAATATAACCATTGACAGGTGTTTGAGTGTAGGCTGACTGAGAAATAATGAATACTAAAACTATAGTGGTTCTTAATTTGTGGAGAAGATTTTTCATGAACAGAAAATTTTAATAAATATAAGAATTAATTCAATCTGCTCTCCAAAGAGGTTCCATAATGCTATCTGTTCGGTATTCAATGGCGCACGATATGACGCTGCTGGGCGGAATGTTGTGTGAAT
>JADKKE010000020.1 GCA_016720655.1 Bacteroidota bacterium | reverse complement strand
CCACGTTGATTAATGAAACATGAAATGCCAGTGTTCGCTGAACGTGCAACACATTTTCTGAATTCAACGGCACGCAGCCTTGCGTAGTTCATGTGTTGTCGGAATCCGGGAGTGTTTCCCCACCAGCCATCGTTGGTAAGAATTGCAATAAACTGAGCACCATTTCTCATGTAAGCTGCCATGAAATCACCGTAAATTGATTCGTAACAAATGGCAGGTGCGATGAGCGTTCCGTCCATGCCCACAAAATTTGTACGGCTGTCCTGAGTTCCCAGACTTCCGGAAATACCGCCAAGAGATAATGCATAGCTTTCGAGGAATCCAAATATTTTGGGATAAGGCATTTTTTCTACGCCGGGTACAAGTCTGGACTTATGATAGACCTGAAAACTGTCACGCATATCTATAAGAATCGCGGAATTGAAAGCATCGTAATAGGATTCAGCATCTTTAAATTTCCTGGCTGTAAGGCTTATTTTTTCATCAGGACCATAGGCTTTGTACGAAGATAATCCTGTGATAAAATTCAATCGTGGATATTGTGCGATATACTTTTTAATAAATTGGATTTCCTGATCCGTGTATAAATTTTCTTCCCAAATTCCGTCAGGCAATGCTGTTTCAGGGCATAGCACGTACTCAGTTCCTGTGTCCAGGACAGTGGATGCCAGTCGTAGCAGCTTCGTTAATTGAGTGGGTCCTGTGCCTTTAAATTTTTCATTGTAGGGGTCAATATTGGGTTGAATCACCGCGACTTTAACAGGTGTTCCCTTGTCCTTATGAATCCTGTACATATAGAGTGATCCCAGAAGAGGAGCGAGAACAAGTAAGAGCAAGACAGCGGTAAGTACGAGGGTATTAATTCTTCGTATTTTAATGAGAAGGTCTTTTGTCCAGAGACTTTTAGTGATCAGGAATACCAGAATATTAATGAGCAAAACCCATAGAGATCCGCCCAGGGATCCTGTGAATTCATACCATTGAATCCATTCGGGCTTGGTAGCGAAAACGTTCCCGAGAGTAAGCCAGGGCCAGGATATTTCCCAGTTCAGATGCAGGTATTCAAAAGCAATCCAATACAGAACGAAAGAGAGATATCCCCAGAAAGAACCAAATTGTCTCTTTGTAATGAAAAATAATTGCCAAATAATGGCCATGAAAAGACTGTTCAAGCCGAGTGCAACAATGCTGCCGACATCGGTGGAGTTCCAAATCCACCATGTGGTGAGACTGTTCCAAATCATCATGCTCAGAAAAAAGTTGCCGAACATACGAATCCCGGATCTTTTGGCGATACCGGAAGCTGCGATGTAATCCATCCAGAAAACAGGAACAAAAGCAAGAAAAATCAAGGGAACAAACCCGCGTTCCGGCCAGGCCATCCATCCCAATAATCCGCTGATTAAGGAACAGCCAAGAAATAAAAAAGCAGGCCGGGTTTTCATCATATTTTCCTGCAAGATCATTAAAAATTTACAAATAGAGAATTGAAATGACTCAACAATTCCTCCTTCAGAAAAATGGCACCAAAAAGGATAAGCACGTGTTCAAAATGAAATCAGTGTGAATTTTTGTCCGTTCACACGGTCTTAGTTTTTGTCAATCGGTTTTTTAATAATGTATGCCGTATTCGCCTGTGCCAATGGAGTCACTACAATGTCGTTTAACACTACATGTTTTGGCCGTGTTGCAGCGAAAAAGGCAATGTCGGCAATGTCCTCAGCTTTGAGTGGTTCATATCCTTCATACACTTTTTTTGCGCGTTCAGGATCGCCTTTGTAGCGTACCAATGAGAATTCGGTTTCGGCTGCTCCCGGATCGATTGATGTCACCTTGATTCCATGCTCCAGCAAATCTATCCTCATGCTTTTGGTCAATGCATCCACTGCAAACTTGGTCGCGCAATAAACATTTCCTTTCTGGTAGGCTTCTTTGCCGGCTATCGAACTGATATTGATGATGTGCCCGGATTTTTGATTCACCATCAGCGGCATGATCGCTCTCGATACATACAACAGGCCTTTTAGATTTGTGTCTATCATCAGTTCCCAATCATCGATTTGTCCATCCTGGATGAGCGATAATCCGGCTGCCAGACCTGCATTGTTTACCAAGACATCGATTTTTTTCCAGTCATGCGGAAGGCTATTGATGGATTGCTCCACAGCCTGCCGGTCGCGGATATCAAATGCCAGTGAAAGTACCTGTGCACCGAATTGCTCTGTGAGTGTTTGTTCTATAGCCCGCAACCGGTCTTCTCTTCTTCCGTTGAGAATTACATTGTATCCATGTTCGGCAAATTTAAACGCGATGGCTTTTCCAAATCCAGCGGTAGCTCCGGTAATAAAAATAATTTTCTTCATGCGCGATAGTATTGAATCAATGCTGAGTGAACCGAAACGATGTTGAGGAGTTCCGGCAATTTACAGTGTGCTATTGCTTAATTTTTCAGGACTTTGCTTCCGGCAAATTTAGCTTACTGTTTTTGTAACTGAAACTAAAATAAATGATAAGTCCGACAACCAACCATATCCCGAAGCCCATCCAATTGCTTACGCCCATTTCACTCATCATGTACAAACAACTGACGAGGCCGAGCAATGGGATGAGCGATAAATTTTTAGTCCAAGCCCAGTACGTGAGCAAAAGTGAAGTGAATATAAATATCCAGGTTGGTATTTTGTGTTTAAACACATCCCATCCACCTTCAAATTTTTTAGTTTCAGGAATTCGCAGACTTTGGATTGTTGAATTGTATGCACTCTCATCAAGTTTGCTGAGGTATGCTTCCAGATCACCATTTGTGGATTTGTATCCTTCAGGATCAGAAAGGCTGACCTGATATTTTGCATAATCGGATTCTTCTTTATCGAGATGACTTACCAATGTTGTCGCATCGAGTACACGGCTTTCGTTGCTGAGAAAGCGCATCACATTTTCTTTGTTGTAGGTATAACTCAATACCCCGGCCAGGATTACCATTGCCGGCATGATGTATTTTGAATTCATGTATGGAGTCTTGAATCTTCCCCGGGGCGCATTCGGGATAGTCTGCAGTTTGAGAACACCAGCACAAACAAGAACGAAGGCAAACAAAGTCCCGATACTGCAAAGATCTGTTACCATGGTGAGATTCATGAAAAGTGCGGGAACAGCAACAACAAATCCTGTCACAATAGTTGCATACGATGGAGTATGAAATTTCGGGTGAATCTTCGAGAATTTTTTTGGCAATAGTCCGTCACGGCTCATGCTCATCCAGATGCGCGGTTGCCCGAGTTGAAATACCAAGAGGACGCTTGCCATTGCTACAATCGCACTAATAGCGATAACTCCCGAGAACCAGGGCATGTCCAATTTCTGGAAAACAAAAGCAAGTGGATCGCCCACTGCGAGTTCGGAATAATTCACCATGCCGGTGAGTACAAGTGCAATTGCAACATACAGAACTGTGCAAATTATAATTGCCCACATCATGCCCTTGGGAAGGTCGCGTTGCGGGTTTTTACATTCTTCAGCCGTTGTGCTGATTGCATCAAATCCGATGTAAGCAAAGAAAACAGCCGAGACTCCTTTCAACACTCCGGAGATTCCATTGGGCAGAAACGGATGCCAGTTTTCAGTATTCACATAAAATGCGCCCACAAAAATTACCAGAAGCACAATGGCAATTTTTATCAAGACCATAATGTTTGATGCATTTCTCGATTCTCGAATTCCCCGATACACAAGACGGGTGATTAAAATGATGATGAGCAATGCCGGTAAATCCGCAACAATATGCAATCCGAACAATTGTGGTGCACCGGTCCAGGCTGTATAGGCATCCTGAAGCGGAGCACCAAGATTGGCAAATTCTTTGCCGCCTGCAATCAATGCATCCGCTTGTTTGAATCCTTTCATTGCTGTAAGAAAATCCATTGTCATCCATTCGGGTATGTGCATGCCCATGTTGGAAAGCAAGCCGGTGAAATAGTCAGACCATGAAATGGCTACAGTGATATTTCCGATTGCATATTCCATGATCAAGGCCCAGCCGATGGTCCAGGCAACAAGTTCTCCGAACGCAACATAGCTGTAGGTGTACGCACTTCCGGAAACAGGAACGAGAGAAGCGAATTCAGCATATGCAAAAGCTGCAAAACCACAAGCAACAGCAGTGAACAGGAAGAGGAATATAACTCCAGGGCCCCCACTTGCACTGGCATTGCCAATCGTGCTGAAAATACCGGCACCGATGATGGCTGCAATTCCAAATGCGGTCAGATCCCTGACGCCAAGATGTTTTGAAAGTGAAATGTGTTCATTTGAATCCGCATCTTTCGATGCCTGGGCCATTATTTTTTCGACAGATTTTTTCGGAAAAGATCCATACGTGTGAATTGCTTATGCTGGTAAACGTACTAAATAATGACCACTTCTAAAAAGGGATTAGTTTCTTTTCTCAGCCTGTGGATCCGGAAGGTTTCCGGCTTTGGTAAAAATTTGCGCCAAAGGGAAAATGATCATGAGCAAAGCCGGTACACGCAAACGAATCAATAATCCGCTCATTGGAATGGTGAGTCCGATCAGAATAAATAATCCTGCAAAAAACCACAATGCAGTCCAGTTTAAAGGAGAGTCTTTTACACTGCGAATACGATAAACCAGAAATAGCAGGAACAGAATCAGCATAATGTTTTCCAGGAAAAACGGAATCAAAAAAATATTTTTTAATTCATGAAAACCCGGATGGATCAGCGAATTGAAAAAAGCTCCGGGTATGCGCTGAATTAAATTCGAGTACGTGTATGCAGGTGCAGGTAAACTGATCTTGGTGTCAGGCTGCACTTCCGCAGTGTATTGCATGAATGTCATTTGCCGCTGATAAATGATCCATGTTGGATTGTACTTTGGATTCATTTCACCTGCAATAATCAGGGAGCTTATACTTACCAAATGCACGATGAGGAATACAAGCCCGCTCTTTTTTACTCTTCTGAAATGACAATATGCCCAGGCCATTAGTGAAGGCAATAACAAAAGCAATACATAGACGCGTGAGAAAGAAAAAGTGAGAAGGGTCAGAAGCAATAAAAATGTGTTCAGATGATTTTTTGGATTTTTTAGAAATACGTGGAAGGAATTGAAGAGCGCGCCAATCAGAAAAATAACCAGACTTTCTTTGGAAATAATCGATGTCCAGCACAGTAGACCCGGCAGAAAGGTCAGTGCAATTACAGCATGGATAAGATTCCTGGTATTTATTATTTTCGAAACAGACTTTAGTAAAAAAATCATTCCCAATGTTGAGAGAAAACTAAAGAAAACAGAATGAACATAAATGTTACCATTTGAGAGGAATGAAATGAGTGCATTGATCCGAATGATAATCCGGTTGTCATTCAATCCTGCATCCCAAACATACACATACCATCCGCCAATGGTGTTGAGAAAGGATTCGGCCGATTGATCTTCAAAACCAATAAAAACTCGGACAAAAAGTCCGGGATCAGATTTGAGAAGTTGAAAAAATTTCTGGCCTGAATGAAAAAAGCCTACCATATCTGTTGGCTCCAGGAAATGAATGCCAATGTAGGTGATGAAAATACCCGTTAATGATTTGATAAGAAACAACAGCTGCAAATACTTGCCACTTAATCCGGGCACTTGAAGAGAGCCGGATTGACGGAGTAGAAAGATAAAAAACGCCACAAAAGCCAGTGGCAGTAAAAAAATTGTCATTGCGATTGGCGTGTAAGCCTATTATAAAAGATTCTGACCAGGCGGGAAGTATCGATGAAGTAAATGAATACAAACAAAATAAATGGTATTGCAATGATGCGATACCTGACAATGGCACCAAGAATTGGTGTTGTTAGACCAATAAGAACAAATAAACTCAGGACGAAAAAAATGGAGAGGATGAGTAAAGGATTCTTTTTATTTTGCCTGGAAGGAAAAACAAAAATCAGAGCAATAGATAAAATTAACAGAATATTTTCCAAAGCAGCAGAGAAAACAGGGAGTGAATCAGCTTCCCAAAGAAATGGTCGGAGAAGTACAGTGAATATTGCTATCGGAATTTGTTGGACGAGAGAAAATAGTGTGAAGGGTTCTGTCGGGAGTTCGATTTGGTGCATCGCTTTGCCTGTAATTGCGATTTCTGCAA
Source organism: Bacteroidota bacterium (assembly GCA_016720655.1). GTDB lineage: Bacteria > Bacteroidota > Bacteroidia > AKYH767-A > 2013-40CM-41-45 > JADKJP01. The sequence goes on along the minus strand of JADKKE010000020.1, from coordinate 52,892 downwards.
ATGCATTTCGTTTCATTTCCAAAATAGCGATGAAATCAAAATTTGGCGAAATATATTTTGCAAGAATGAGCAAGGTTCCAAAGCACACATAGGTGCCCAGGAAAATCCCGAAAACATTTTTAGAATTCTTCTTGCTTAGGAAGTAAGCAAGAAGTCCGGGAAAGAGTAGAAGAAAGATATAAAATTTGTTCAGGATCAATCCGATAATTCCAAGGAGGATGCCTGTCAGATTCAAATAGCTGAAACTTTTGTTGATCCGGATAAAAGAAAGGATGCAAAGCCCGACAGAAAAAAGAAGCAAGCTGTCTTTGAGCATTCCGGAACCCCAAAACAGCAAAGAAGGGAAGAGGAAAAGGAAGAAAAAGAAGAGTTTGAGTTTGTTCTCCAAATAGGGCGCAAATGCTTTATAAAAACAAATGAGACCGGTAAATGAAATTAGATTTATAAGAACCACATGAACATAATAGTTCCCAAGAGAGATGAACTGGAATAAAACATTCAACCGTATGATAGTTCTGTTATCATTGAAAAACATTTCTTTATTGTTCCATGCCGTCATGTTTACGTAATACTCTTTTTCCAAATCCGGTGCATTTGCATGGTAACCGCTCAACATTCTGAAAAAATCTCCCGGGCTCTCTTTCAGTGCATTAAAAATAATCTGACTATCATCAAAGAATTTAAATGTGTCAGCAGTGCTTCGGTCGGTATAATAACGAGAGTAGATGATTCCCAGTGCAATACCTGCCAACACTTTGATGATGAAGGCTGCTTGCAACCATCTTACCGGAATGGAGGGCAAATTGAAAAAGGATATGCGTGGCAGGATCGCCAGGATTAAAAAAGTATAACCCACTACCAGGGTCCATTGCATAAGCCAGTATTTTCAGGATGATGTCGAACTTCCGGCTGAAGTTTTCAACATTCGTAAATGTTCACGATTCTTCAAAAATACTGAAATAAATTATCGTTATTTTTGTGGCCTATAAATCCACTAATTTTATTTCAAGATACATGTCAGACGTTATGGAACAAGCGGTTACAATCGATACCGCTAAGGAATTGGGACTACTTCCTGAAGAATTTCAAAAAATCAAAGAATACCTCGGAAGGACCCCGAATTTCACAGAGTTGAGTATCTACAGTGTGATGTGGAGTGAACATTGTTCCTATAAAAATTCCATTGTCTGGTTAAAAACTCTGCCCAAGGATGGCCCCCACATGCTTGTTGCTGCAGGAGAAGAAAATGCCGGACTGGTGGGAATCGGCGATGGCTTGGCCTGCGCTTTTAAAATTGAATCTCACAATCATCCCTCTGCTATTGAGCCATTTCAGGGAGCTGCAACCGGTGTAGGTGGAATTAACCGCGATATTTTTACAATGGGCGCAAGACCAATTGCTCAATTGAATTCTCTCCGGTTCGGAAATCCACTCCTCGAAAAAACAAAATGGATGGTGCGTGGTGTTGTCAAGGGAATTGGTGATTATGGAAATGCTTTTGGAGTGCCTACAGTGGGTGGAGAAGTGTTTTTTGACGATTGTTACAATGTTAACCCGCTCGTCAATGCGATGTCAGCAGGTATCGTGAAAGTAGGGAAAACAATTTCCGCCACATCTTACGGACTCGGCAATCCTGTCTTTATTGTCGGCTCAGCAACCGGAAAGGATGGCATTCACGGTGCGACATTTGCCTCCGGAGATTTGCATGAAGATTCTGCGGATGATCTTCCTTCTGTTCAGGTTGGTGATCCGTTCACTGAAAAATTGTTGCTCGAAGCATCGCTCGAACTTATTGAAACAGGTGCCGTGGTCGGCATGCAGGACATGGGTGCGGCCGGCATTATTTGTTCAACATCGGAGATGTCCGCGAAAGGCAAACACGGGATGATCATCCATCTGGACAAAGTTCCAACCCGTCAAACGAACATGCAAGCATGGGAGATTCTCCTGAGCGAATCACAGGAAAGAATGTTGATTGTTGTCCGCAAAGGCAAAGAAAAGGAAGTACAGAAAATATTTGAAAAATGGGATTTGAATTGTGTTCAAATTGGAGAAGTCAGCTCCGGAACGCAACTTAAATTTTACATGAATGCAGAACTTGTGGCTGATGTTCCCGCTGATTCACTTGTTCTTGGTGGTGGCGCTCCTGTCTACAATCGCGAATATTCTGTCCCTGCATATTTTTATGAAAGCAAACGCTTCTCTATCGATCAGGTGGAAGAACCGGAAGACCTTACAAAAGTTGCTGCTTACCTCTTGGGTCATCACAACATTGCATCGAGACGTTGGGTGAGTACACAATATGATTCCATGGTTGGAACTGTGAACATGACTACCAATGCTCCTTCTGATGCCGCGATAGTGAACATCAAAGGTTCCGAAAAAGCAATTGCTCTCACAGTCGATTGCAACGCGAGATATGTGTATGCTGATCCTGAAAATGGTTGCGCCATTGCTGTTGCAGAAGCTGCCCGCAATATTGTATGCAGCGGTGCTGAACCTTCTGCCATTACCAATTGTCTTAATTTCGGAAATCCATACAACAAAGAAGTTTACTGGCAGTTCGTTCAGGCAATTAAAGGAATGGGCAAAGCTTGCCGGAAATTTCAGACGCCGGTGACCGGAGGAAATGTTAGTTTCTATAACCAAAGTTCAGATGAAGGTCCGGTTTTTCCGACGCCTACAATCGGGATGCTTGGTGTTCTTGATAATAAGCAGCACCGTATGTCGCTCAATTTTAAAAATGCCGGCGACAGCATTTTCTTAATTGGTGAATCCGTAAACGATATCGCTTCTTCGGAATATTTGTATTCTTTTCATGGGATAAAAAACTCCCCAGCACCTCATTTCGATCTCGATACAGAATACAAGATCCAACAAGTGGTTAAAACACTTATTCGTAAAAGGCTGATAGAATCTGCTCATGATGTTTCCGATGTGGATTGTTTATCACCCTCGCTGAATCATCAATGCCTGGAAATCTTGGATTCGCAATCGAAACTGATTTTGATTGCCGTGCCGATGCTTTCCTTTTTGGCGAAGCACAAAGTCGGATCGTTGTCTCCGTAAGCCCTGAAAAATTGGATAATTTTGTTGATGCTCTTGCGTCTTATGATGTGGAGTTCTCCAATCTGGGCTCAGTTACAGAAGGTGAAATTTTAATCGACGAACAATCTTTTGGTACAATTGATCAGGCAAAAGCATTGTACGATAATTCACTTGAAAAACTGTTCGCTAATTAAAGATCTTCTTCTCGTTATTTCAAATGAGATAGCACTTTTATCTAGCGATTCAATGTGGGCTGAACTGGAAAACATTCTATGAATCAAACCTTGCATTTCCCGGGACAATTTGAGTTAAAAATTGACCCGGGAATTTGTTATTCCCGCAACAGGCACACAATTGTACTTGAATTAAATGAAATTTTTGTTTTTGAGTTCTTTCGACCATTTGTTTTTCAGATTGATGAAGTAGTACCATAGATTCAGGATTGAAAATTCTTGTCAATACATTCCGAGGAATGTCAGGAAATTCATTTCAATACAACCGAGGCAATTGCCTGAACAATTTCATTGAACAAAGCTTTCCGTTCGGACTGGAATTCTTTCTTTCAAAAAAAAATCACATCTTTATTCTCTCTACCACAAGAAATCCAATCGGGATGAAACACTATACATTGTTCAGCATTGCTTTACTTTTTGCATTTCAAATTTTTGCTCAGCAAACAATCAATCCGACTCCTGCAAAGGATCGACTTGACGGAATTGCACGTCGTAATAAGTTGCAGGAAAAATCATATTTCAATAACCTGAATTTTCGGAATGTAGGCCCAACCATCATGAGTGGGAGGGCGGTGGATGTGGATGTAAATCCGGATGATCCGACAGAATTTTATGTTGCCTATGCTTCCGGCGGTTTATGGCATACGGTGAATAACGGACAATCCTTTGATCCAATCTTTGATAAGGAAGATGTCATTACTATTGGCGACATCGCAGTGGATTGGAAGAGCAGAATGATCTGGGTTGGAACCGGGGAGGTTAATAGCAGTCGGAGTTCTTACTCCGGAACCGGAATTTATACCAGTTCTGATTCAGGAAAATCCTGGATCAATAAAGGCTTGCAGGAAACACATCACATCGGACGGATTTGTTTGCATCCTACAAAAGCCGGGACAGCCTGGGTGGCAGCTCTCGGTCACCTGTATTCTCCCAACAAAGAACGCGGTGTCTTCAAAACTACTGATGCCGGAAACACCTGGAAACAGGTGCTTGCGATTGATGAAAACACAGGTGCAGTTGATCTCTGCATCGATCCTTCAAACCCGGATATTGTGTATGCTGCAATGTGGCACCGGGAACGACGTGCATGGAATCTTGTGGAAAGTGGCAGTACATCCGGAATTTACAAAAGCATGGATGCCGGTGAAAACTGGAATCTGATGACCAAAGAAGGTTCCGGTTTTCCTGTTGGCGAGGGTGTAGGAAGAATAGGATTAGCAGTTTATCCTAAAAACCCGCAGATTGTTTATGCAGTTTTGGACAATCAGGCGAAAAGAATTGAGGATGAAAAAGTGGATACGTCTGTTCTTGTCGTAAAACAATTGAAAGACATTTCAAAAGAGAATTTTATGTCTCTGAATGATTCTAAGCTTGAAAAATTTCTTCGGCACAACGGATTTCCGGAAAAGTACACTGCAGAAATTGTAAAGGATCTAATTCGTAAAGATTCTGTGAAACCGGCATCAGTGCTGGACTATCTGAATGATGCTAATAATTCCTTGTTTGATACCCCAATTATTGGTTCGGAAATTTACCGATCGGAGGATGGAGGAAAATCCTGGAAAAAGACTCATGACAGCATTCTTAAAAATCTCTTCTATACATACGGTTATTATTTCGGAAGAATTTCAGTGTCTCCGTTCGATGATAAAAAATCTTGTTTGTGGCCTTCCTTAATTATGTCGACGGATGGTGGAAAAACTTTAAATCCATTGATGGCGACAATACACATGGCGATCACCATGCAGTTTGGATGAGCGATCGCAGAGAGAAACACATGATCATTTGCAATGACGGAGGATTGAATATTACGTATGATGATGGGGCTCATTGGTTCAAGGCGAATACTCCTCCGGTCGGACAATTTTATTCTGTGAATGTGGATATGGCAAAACCCTATAACGTATATGGAGGATTGCAGGACAATGGTGTATGGACAGGTCCATCAACGAATACGAATTCCAATGGATGGTTGCAAGAGGGACAGTATCCTTACAAATTCATTATGGGTGGCGATGGAATGCAGGTAGAGGTGGATACCCGTGACAATGCTACTGTGTATACAGGATTTCAGTTTGGGTATTATTACAGGATCAATAAGAATGATTCTGAAGACGGAGTTTCAATCAAACCTGAAAATGATCTGGGGGAATCGAATTTTCGCTTTAACTGGCAAACACCGATTTGTTTGTCTCGCCACAATCAGGATATTCTTTATTTAGGTTCCAATCGTTTTCATCGTTCGATGAAAAAAGGAGAAGAAATGAAAACGATTTCGGCTGACCTTACACACAATGATAAAACCGGTGATGTACCTTTCAATACGATTGTCAGTATCAGTGAATCTCCTTCACGATTCGGGCTGATAATCGTTGGAACCGATGATGGTTTTGTCTGGTTAAGTTCCGATGTTGGTTATACCTGGAAAAAAATATCCGACGGATTGCCACAGAATTTATATGTAAGCAGGGTAGTAGCGTCATTGCATAAGGAAAATCGTTTTTATGTAACATTGAACGGCTACCGGAACGACCATTTTAATCCTTATGTATTTAAAAGCGATGATGGGGGTGCAACCTGGATCAACATCAGTTCGGATTTGCCGGATGAGCCTGTAAATGTTGTCCGTGAAGATCCGACGTCCGAGAATATACTTTATCTCGGGACCGACAATGGCGCATATTGTTCTCTCAATGGTGGTGAATCCTGGATGACAATCGGAGGAAATTTGCCCCGGGTCGCTGTCCATGACCTTGTCGTGCAGCCCCGGGAAAAAGAACTGGTACTTGGAACACATGGAAGAAGTATTTTCATCGCCTCTTTAAGCGAAGTTCAGAAGTTAAAGGATTCAGTGGTTCAGAAAAACCTGTTTGTGTTCGATCCGGAAGCAGTGCGCTACACTAAAAAATGGGGAACAAAACCCGATGAGTTTTCGGAACCCCTTACGAGCACTTTGACTGCTTGTTATTTCAAAAAAGTTTCAGGCATTGTGGATGTGAAAATTTTAAATGAAAAAGGATTAAATTTAAAGTCATTCAGAGATACAGCAGAAGCGGGATTAAATTATCTGTCTTATGATCTGAGTGTTGATCCCGTGCAAGTAAGCAGTTTTCAAAAGGCGAATTCCGGAAAGAATAAAATAAAAATTGAAGCAGGAGAAAATAAAATCTATTATCTGGTTCCGGGAAAATACAAAATTGAAATCAGTGATAATTCAGGGAACAAACAATTCAGTCTGTTTGAAGTGAAGGATCCCGATAAGACAAGCCAGGCTGAGTCGGAGAAAAGCGCGGCGGAGTCGGAAGAAAATGAATCGAAATAGAACAAAAAAAACGCCCTGTATTTACAAGGCGTTTTTTTTTGAAGTGTGATGACGTATCTTATTTCGTTCCTTTCATGCTATTCGAAATGAAGTCGCGGATTTTTTCTGTATCCAGACGTTTGGCGATGATCCTTTTCTGATCATCCAATAAATAAATTACGGGTGTAGAATAGATATCGTAGTAATTTCTGAAATTGGTATTGTTGTACAAATCCGAAACATTGATCCATTTGAGCTTATTGTCCCGGATGAATTTTTTCCACAACTCGATATCCGATTCGATACCGACTGAAAAGACTTCTACACTGATTCCCTTTGCCCGTGCGCTATCGCGGTAGGCAGAGAGCATTGGAATTTCATGTTTACAATGGCTGCAGGTTGGATCCCAGAATGCAAGAATGGTATATTTTTCTTTTATATCCTGTAAACTATGCATCACAAAAGCGGTATCCGGCATCACCAGGTTGTAGGCTTTTTCGCCAAGGATATTTGGCTTGATCTTCATTACCCGTTCGTGAATTTTTGCTTTCAAAGTAGAGTCGGCCCAATAGGCATCATTCGAGAGGTAATATTTTTCAGCGATATGGACAAAGACTTTATCATAGCCCATGATATTGGACGTTTCATAAAAGTTTGCCAGTGTTGCAACTGCATATTTAAATACTTCCTTGTTCGCTTTGGATCTGTCGATGATTGTGTCTACAGAGGCGATAATGGAATCCGGAAGCGGAACTGTAAGCTGCTGTGTATAGGTTTTTATTTTCGTTTGCAACAGGGGTGTGCGTAACAAACGATCGTCACTGAAATCTACATTTTCAAGATAGTGAGCTTTGTAATACCGGAATTGAAAAGTAGAATCCGTGATGTTTCCTTTTTCGTCTTTTGGAGCTTCAGGAACTTCCGGCTCCGACATTGTTTTGATGATCTTCGCCATGAAGGTTTGTGGGAAGTCTCTCATCAGTTTCAGACGATATTCTTTTACCTCCTTATCAACATCAGCAATTATTTTCTTCAAAGCAGCGGTGCTGTCTTTGTTGTCTTTATTTGCATCCATCCTTCCTTTAACCGTCTGAGAATATTTGGTTCTTTCAACGATAAATTTCTGATGATCATTAAAAAGTTTATTCTCCAATGAGCCGGTAATTTTCATTGACTCAACAAAATCTGTCGTGTCCGTTTCTATGGAAAATTTTTGCTCGTTTACTACAATTTCAAAATAGGTATGACTCGGCAAAACAACCAGATAAATTCCACCCGGAAGCGGCTCGTTTCCTTTGAATATTGCCCAGCCATCATGATCGACACGAACAGTGTCCTTCACATATTGCTTGTCGCCAAAATGGTTTCCGAGATAACAAACTGTATCCCTCAATCCATTCATGCGCACCCTGATTTCATATCCACCGGAAGCGGATGCTGTAAAGGATAAGATCAATAGAAGCAGGGTGAAGGAGAAAAAATTGCGAACTGAAAAGTTGTGTTTTTTAACCATAATCTTTATAATGACTTGAATTTCAACATTTATTCCATAAATAGGTTACACAAAAATACAATTCCAGAGATTGGAAACATGAAGGATTGATAAATAGACGGTTTTTGCCTCAAAAATCTACAATACTGTTTAAAAAAGGAATAAGGATTTGCTAATGGTACATAGCAGAACTAGAAAGCCCCCAATCTACAATCCCCAATCTACAATCCTCGATCTAAAATCATCAATTCTAAAGGTTTCCCCTCAGAGCCTGCTCTCTCTCAATAGCCTCAAAGAGTGCCTTGAAATTTCCTTTTCCAAAGGATTTGGCACCTTTGCGTTGGATGATTTCAAAGAAAACAGTTGGTCTGTCTTCAACAGGTTTTGTAAAAATTTGAAGCAGGTAACCTTCATTGTCACGGTCGACCAGAATCCCTAAGTTACGAAGCGATTGTATGTCTTCATCAATTTTACCTACGCGTGTTTCCAATTCATCGTAATAGCTTCCGGGAACTTGTAGAAAATCAACACCGCGTTTCTGCAATTCGGTTACAGTCTTCACTACATCGTGCGTGATGATGGCAATGTGTTGTACTCCCGGACCCTGGTAAAATTCAAGGTATTCATCAATCTGAGATTTTTTCTTTCCGGCAGCAGGCTCATTGATCGGAAATTTCACATACCCGTTACCATTGGAAACAACCTTGCTCATCAAAGCAGAATATTCTGTGGAAATATCACTGTCGTCGAACGTGATGATCATTTTAAAGCCCATCACATCTTCATAGAACTTCACCCACTCATTCATTTTTCCCAATTCAACATTGCCCACACAATGATCTACATATTCGAGACCAACCGGTTCAGCTTTGAACGACGCTTTAGCAGGTTTGTATCCGGGCATGAACACACCTGTATACCTTTTTCTTTCAACGAATTTATGGAGTGTTTCACCGTACGTATGAATGGTGGCAGTTTTCACTTCTCCGAATTCATCTGTCGCAGTTTGCGGTTGTGTATGAGCTTTTGCTCCGCGTGACATGGTTTCATAAAAAGATTTTTCTGCATCATCAACCAATAAAGCAAGCACTTTCACACCATCACCGTGCTTCATCACGTGCTTGGCAATTTCCGTATCCGGCTGCATGGCAGTGGTAAGTATGAATCGGATTTTTCCTTGCTGCAGAACATAGGATGCTCTGTCACGAATTCCGGTTTCAGGTCCGGCATAAGCTACCAATTCAAAACCAAAAGCTTTTTGATAATAGTAAGCAGCCTGTTTTGCATTGCCTACCCAAAATTCAATATGGTCTGTGCCGAGGAGAGGAAGGAAGTCTTGGGACATTGTGAATTTTAGATTTTAAATTTTCACATCCTGTTTGATAGATTATAATTAAGAATTAAAATAAGGAGTACCGGGACAAACAATCTTCAATACCAAACTCATAATTCATAATTCTAAACTCATAATTCTAACACAAAGTTCTGTCTTTCTTCTTTAAAAATCAAGCCATTAACGTTTCTTTGGAGGCTGCATTCCACGATCTTTGGCCATTTGTTCCAGACGGGCCTGAAATCCGGATTTTTTAACGGGTTTTTTCTTGTTTTCCTGAATTTGGCGGTGAATCGCATCTTCATTCACAAAGGCTTTGAAAAGGTATTGCTGGCCAAAACCAAAGATGTTACTGAGGAAATAATAGTAGCTCAATCCGGCTGAATAATTATTGAAGAATCCGAGGAAGAGAATAGGCATCAGGTACATCATCCATTTCATCTGAGGATTCATGGCCGATGACATCTGCATATTCATTCGCGTGTAGATCAAGGTAGAAACTGTCATCAATAAAGTGAACAAACTTACGTGAGCGCCATAAAAAGGAATGGTGAACGGTAAATTCAGGATGCTGTCATACGTCGACAAGTCATGAGCCCAAAGAAACGGTTCCTGTCGCAGCTCAATGGATGCCGGGAAGAAACGGAACATGGCAATGAGGATAGGAAGCTGCAGGAGGCCGGGAATACACCCTCCAAGTGGATTTACACCCGCCTTCTTGTACAGGCCCATCACTTCCTGTTGTTTCTTCATCGCATCATCCTTGAACTTTTCATTGATTTCTGCCATTTCGGGTTGCAGCACTTTCATTTTTGCCTGTGACTTGAAAGAGCCATAGGTGAGAGGAAGAAGGATGATTCTTACCAGCACCGTAAGCAACAGGATGATGATTCCATAATTGATATCGAAACTGTTCAGGAAATTGAATGTAGGAATGACAAGGTATTTATTCACCCATCCGAAAATTCCCCAGCCCAATGGGATCAGTTTTTCCAGGTTGAGGTCATCTATTTTTTTCAGTGTCTGGCAATGATTCGGTCCTGCATAAAAACGCATGTTGTAGGACTGAATCTGCTTTCTTTCATAAGGCAAAGCGAATGAAGCGGACATGGACTTCACATAATCTTTGTCTTTTTCAGTAAACGTTTCAACTACCGGAGAATCGAATGAATTTTCTGCAATCAATGTTACATTAAAGAAATGTTGTTTGAAGGAGATCCATTTTACTTTTGTCTTCAGCGATTGTTTTTCATCTGTTGTATAACTGATAAAATCTACATCCTCTTCAGCAAATCTGTAATAGACTGTGGATGCTTCCCGTTCAGAAGACAAACTTTGTTCTTCTCTGATCAATTGATCTTTCCAGTCGAGATTGATGTAGCCGGCATTTTGAGAAATCAAATCTTGTAAACCGACAACATTGATTTTATAATCTACGAGATAAGAATCGTCTTCCAGTGTATAAACATATTCTATATATCTCTTGTCACCGGCAGGCAAACGCATGGTCACACTTTTTTTATTTCCATCACTTCCGGAAGCCTGAAAGAAGAGTGCCTCAGTATTGATAATCCTGTTTTGCGCAGACAGTGTAAGATTGAATACACTCGAATCAGAAGAAAAAAGTCGTACAGGATTTCCTTGCCACGATTTATAGTCTTTGAGTTCGATAGCTCTGATTCTTCCGCCTTTGGAAGAGATCTCACCCTTTATTTTGGTGTTTTCCAGCGTCAGTAATTGCTCCGTGCCATTCGCTGCTTCATAGAAATCACCGAACTGTTGTTTTTCATTATGTGCAAGTATGGAATCGTTCGGAATGCTCAATGATGAATCCGTAGCATTAACAGGCACCACAGCGGTTTGCTGAATAGTATCCATTGCCTTTTCCTGAACCTGAAGAGCAGCAATAGAATCTTGTTTATGACGGGCAGCAGCAAGTTCCTCCTTGCTGGGTTGTGTGAAAATAGAATAGCCTACGATGAGCAGACCTATAATTGAAAGACCAATAATGGAATTTTTGTCCATGAGGGATTATAAAAATGGATGGCAAAGATAGAAAAAAGCATGAGCCTTTGAAGCTTAGGAATGCCTGTTTACCCCGATTTGAATTGTTTTTGGAAACGAATTGTACTCAATAAAAAAACCGCCTGAATTTTTACAATTCAGGCGGTTAACAACCTTAAACTAAATTAGAACCGGTTTAGAATCACCGGATTAACAAACATTGAATTATTTCTTCAGGAATTTTGCCTGTCTTGAAATTTCCTGAGTATCACCCGTTCTTTTGAGTTTGAGATAATAGATACCACCGGCAAGATCTTCTAGGCCACTCTTAATTGTGTTATAACCTTTGTGTACAGCAATAGTCTCCTGTTTAACAACCTTGCCGAGTACATCCACGAATTCAACAGAAACTTGTCCGTCGCCCGATTCAAAGAATGTATACGTAAGATCTGTATAGGCTGGATTTGGATACAAGGTAAGCTCATCCAATTTTCCTTTGCAATTTACGGCAACAGCTTTTGAAGTGCTGAAGTTTCCATCGATATCCACCTGACGAAGTTGATAGTATTGAATTCCTTCGCAATGGTCTTTGTCGAGATAAGAATAGTATCGCGTTTCATTGCAAATTCCTGCACCACAACCTGCAATCGGATTGTTTGTATTCACCACTTCGAAAGATTCACCATTGTAACTGCGTAGAATTTCAAAATATGCATTGTTTGATTCTGATGCTGTTACCCAGTTGCATTCTACTCCTTCACCATAAGGCTCCGCAGTAAAGCTGATCAACTCGATAGGCAAAGGTTGCTGAGATTGTGCTGTAGCGAAATCAGTATTGAAACCGCTCATGCCTGTACGCTGTGTATTGCCGGCTGTTGAAGGGATGAAACACGATCCCTGCAGACTCCAGGCTCCGGTGATGTATTTCGATACGGTCCAACCCATACCTGTGTTGTTCGTTTCTCCGTTATTAAAGAGACGCATCGTATATGTTCCTGTTCCGATACCCACACTTGCAGTGAATGTCCAGTAGCCCTGATCGAATAACATCAAAGCATCATAGGTATTGATAATACATTCTAATGAAGTAGGGCCGACAACCGGTGCCCATGGACTGGCCAGTGTAAATGTACCCGTCAGATCATAAGCTGTGACCGGGCTTGCAGTATACTGGATTTGTCCAAGATTGTAGAAACTTGAACTGCCCAATGGGAAATTCCAGGTTTGTAAACCTGTATTCAATGCCCTTCTCAGGTTCCCAATTACATAGCTGTTTGCATTACCAATCGTTACCAGACCCGGTGAGGTATTTGTTTTGTGATATACCTTTTGAACTCCGGTCACAATTTTACCGGAAGTGAAAACAAGAGAGTCTGTCACATTCATATCATTGAAAGCGCCAACCGATAATGTGAGCGTAGACGCCGGACTCTGGTTCATCTTGATATTATACAAATCGACGAGGTTGACCAGGTTTGTAAACGTTTGCGCCGCAGCTCCATTGAATTCATATGTACTGCCGGTAGCAACGCCATGTGTTGCGATACCACCATTATTCGCCCAGTTACCTGCAACTTTAAAGTATTTAGCATTTGGAATAAATTGGCCTGTAGGAGCAGCCGTGTTCAGTGTGAAATTTCCTTTGATATCAACATTGGCATTCGGGGTAAGTGTACCACCTGATTTGCTCATTGTTAAATTCCAGAATGAACTAATACCGGTAAGGTTACCTGACATTTGTTGCACCGCGTTACCAATAAACTGAACAGTAGAACCGGCCAGACAGTTAAGAGTACCATTGACAGTAAGGTCACCACAAATAGAAAGTGTAATTCCGGCATTGATGGTGAGGGTAGCCCCTGCATTAATGATCAGATTTTTAACACTGGTATTTGCTGTAATAATAGGTTGATTTGGTCCACCTTGAATTACACATGTTGAAGGTCCACCGGCACAAGTTCCCATAGTTGTAATACAGGATGGGTCCCAGTTCGCTGAAAGAGTTCCAGGTGTCCAGGCAGTACTTGCTGCATCGGGTCTCCAGTATTGAACGTTTGGCGCACCTATGTTGAGTGGAGTAGTACCCGGGAAGTTTAATGTGAATCCTGCAGTACTTCCACCGGCGTAGTTACCGAAGTGAGAAACCAACAGCACAAATGTTTGTACTGTACCTGCTGTCGCATTGAGTGTATACGGAGGATTAAATCCACCACCCGCGCTGCTGCTCAAGCCGGTTGTTCCGACCGCAGAGTAGTTACATGTGCGGAATGGGAACGTTCCGGATGTAGGATTTGTCTGGATAAGAGAACAATAACTTCCCATTCCTGTAGTTTCCCACATCTGGAAGTCATAGTCAGAGAATCCGTTGTTCGGAGTAACTACAAACTGTAGATTACTACCGGGACCTGTTGATGTTGTTGAGAAAGTATACCAAACACCGGATGCCTCCGCTGAACCAAGACAGGTTCCGGTATTCAGGTCACAGATATTTCCTGATCCGGTAAATCCAGGGTCAGCAACAGTAGTATTTGCAGTACAAACCGGTGTGGCAAGGTCACAATCCTGATCCGGAATCGGAGGGAAGGAAGAAGCTCCGTCGATTGCCATAATGTCAAACGTTCCTGTTGCAGCGCCTCGACCATCCACACGAATGTAATAGGTTCCCGGTGTGAGTCCGGTGACGTTGAGGTCAGAATTTCGTCCTCCACCGGAAGAACACAGTGTGAAGTTATCATTACAGCCAACCTGAGTGAGTCCACCGCAAACTCCTGAATAAAGTGCTATTTGAGAATCTGTCAGGGAACGTAAACGAGTACGAATCCGAAGACTGGTTCCGGTAATTGTTACTCTGTACCATACTGTATTCAGTGACCCTGCATCCCAACATGTAGCCGGACCAGTATCACTTGCGCCCGTACCGCTGGCACAGATATTCGTCTGATAAGTAGCACTTACTCCCAATGCCAATGAAACGGCACCGGAACAAAGGTCATTTGCAGGTGTACATCCTGAGATAGCACAGATTCTGAAAGTACCCGGAGTTGCACCGGTATTCGACCAGACTCTGACATAATAAACAGTTCCGGCTCCCGGAGGAACAACAGTGATGGCTGGCATATTTGAACCGGCAGAATTATCATCGCAGCCGATCATGGTAGACAGTGCACCACAAGCACCGGTATACACTGCCATTCCAAGATCTGTCGCGGAAGTTCCGGTAGATCCGGGTTGTACAGAGATGGAATGTGGTTGGGCACTTGCAGAAGTCATGGTAAACCAGACATCACCTGTAACCCCATCAACAAAACCGGCACAACCGGGATTGATCACAGATCCGGTTGCAGAAGGTGTAGCACAGGAAACAGTATAATTTATTGCCCCGATACAAGATGAACCGGTGATCGGAGTAATGGCAGAACTCAATGGTGGATTAGCACAGAGATCATTTGGAGGAGCTCCAAATGCAGAGGGCGTCATCGAAAATGAGAAGTTGGTGGATGGAGCTGCTGCGGTATCATTATCAATCATGATATAATACGTAAAGCCGGCACCCAGCGTAAGGCTGTTGATGTTAATTGCTGAACCTCCTGCACCGATGTTGTAAGCCACTACAGCACCTGAAGTAGGACAAGCTGTGTAAATGAACATCCCCGGATTTGAGTTGGCAGCAGTGTTGAACAAAGAGAAATCATAGCATCCGGATGCTGTTGGTGTGAATGCGAAAAGATAATCACTACCGGAAGTCGCAAGGTTTCTTGGATTGACGTTGTTGGTATCAAAATTATTGATGAATCCATTGTTGCTCATAATCCAATTGGTAGGAGCAACTGTTGTATTGTAACTTCCCGGTGAAGGATTTGCTGGATCATAGAACCAGCAGGTAATGTCATTTGCAAGACCAGTAGCAGAAGTACAGTTTGTTCCTGGTGGTCGAAGTGTAATGTCGAAATTTCCGACCCAGTTGTCCTGATCACTTTCTATACGTACTAAAAACGTTTCTGCAACGTTACATGGACGTCCTTGAATATACAGATAAGGGTTTCCAGGCGAGCCTGTATTACTTGCATCGTCTGCTGCCACCAATGTGAAGGCATTACAAGCCCCGGTATAAACAGCCATCTGGGTAGTGAAAGATGTAGGACAGGTATTGTTCACAAGGAGTTCGAAACTGGTGATCCCAACCGGTTTTGTTACAGAATACCAAACATCATTGGAATACACTGTTGCTGGCCAGGCAGCCGGTCTGGGTGGATTCACTGCTGCCATGGTAATTTGTTTGGTCATCACCGTGGTCTGATTTGTCAGCGTTGTGATTGAACCCGGGTTGAAAGCCATTACTGTTGCGCTACCACAAGTATCGTTGGCAGGTACTGCCGCAGTGGGTGCCCAAGTAAAAAGTTGGTTGGTGGTTGGCTTGGTTGAAATAGTGTTGAACAATACTGATTTCCCCCAGGATACATTGATAGTTTGAACAGAACTGTTGTTTTGAGAAAAATAATCTCCAGGGCAATATCCTGAAAGTCCGATAGAGGCTCCTAGTGAAGTAGAAACATCTACTGCACCTGCTACCTGCTGATATGCAAAGAGGATATTTCCTGACGCTGTTACAACTTTTGCCTGAAAGTTCATTGATGCAGCCGCTGCATTGTTACCCCAAAGCATATTGTTCCATTCAACCGTTAAAGTTCCAAATGAATAAATCCAAGCAACCCGGCCTGCTGGTCCGGTTTTCATATCGTCCCACAAAGGAGCAATCAATGTACTTGGAGCAGTAGCAATATTGTTTGCCGGAAGAGCACCTCCGGGATTTTGAAAAGAAATGAATCCGTTGGAGGAGATGTAAAAGCTGGTGTAACGTATTCCACCAAAATTTACCGCAAATCCTGTAGGAGAAATAGGTCCGATGAGCGATTCATCAACGTTAGCACCTATCGGGGTTCCCTGTGTAGCAGTGGTTGCAGGAGCACCGATGGTAGTAAAAGCCACCGTACTTGCTGTAAGACCGTATTGAATCCCGGGTAAAGCCATGGCCGAAAAGCAGGAGGAAATCAAGACCAGGGTTAACACAAACAAATTTCGGGTAAAGTTGATTTTCATGGTTTGTGGATTATGCGATTGATTAGACGTGTTGTTTATCAAGTTTGAAAGCCTTAACAGATAAGGGTTTTCGCAGGTTGTTCAATTTTGTTTACATAACATTGACTTATTCCAGTTCCATTTACCAGATTCACCCCCCACGATAAGCCTATATTGGATGGTCAAATCTAAGCATTTTTTATTGAAAATTCAATTAATTATACCCCTAGTTACCATTTAATTGGTGAACAACAGGAATTCGTTCGGCAACCTAAAATTTTATTAGGCGAATGTAAATCTTGCATAAAATTCTGTTTGAATTTAGGGGAATTCAAATAAGCGTTTTAACTTGCAGCTGTAAAACATCACAACTATGAAAAAACCAATACTTCTCTGTATTTTACTGATGCTCGGTGGAAAATTCCTTTCTGCCCAACCAACTTTAGGGGCTGCAAACAACCCTCAGGCCGGAGAAAGGTATTATTACAGGATTACAGATACAATTGCTCAGCCTGGTTATGCAGGTACCGGTCAAGTTTGGAATTTCACCGGTGTTCAGGTTACACTGAATACTGTTATTCTAAACTATGTTTTGCCATCACAAACTCCTCATGCATCGTCTTATCCCGGATCCAACCTTGCTTCTTACACCATTCCCGGGGAATACGATTACTATACCACTTCTTCATCTTCGTTCAAGTACAACGGAAAAGGATCAATCAATGATGTGGCCTTGATCACCAGTTCCAACTATGTATATTTTGATTATCCGTTCAGCTTTGGAACTACAATTGTCAATACAGTTAGCGGGTCTACCGGAGCCGGAACAATTTCAGGAACAGTGACCATTACAGGTGACGGAACAGGTACACTAAAATTACCGAGCGTGACTTACAACAATGTTCTTCGCGTGAAACGGGAAGAAAATATCACGTATAGTTTTGGTCCCGGCGTGGATGAAAATATTCTGACGGTCAGTTATTACTGGTACTCTGCACTGTATGATGGACCCTTGATGAAACTGGTGACATCTACAACCACCGGAATTGCAACCGGATATACCAAGTTCGTAGGTGTTGCTGATTTCGGTCTCGGAATCAATGATCCTTCAACACCTTCAATTTCTTCTGTTCAGATACATCCTAATCCTGCACAGAATTATGCAAACATTGCTATTTCTGTTCTCCAGCCTTCAAATATCAATTTCAAAATTATGGATCTCACCGGCAGGATCTGGAAAGAGTGGACACATTCAAGTTCACCCGGTGAAGCAGACATTCGCATGGATGTAGCCAACCTTCCTCGCGGTATTTATCTGGTTTCTGCATTCTCAGAAGGAACTCTTCGTCAGGACCGAATGATATTGGAATAAAAAAACAAAGCAATCATTGTTCAAAAAAAAAGATCCGGTCTCCGGATCTTTTTTTTGAACGAATATTTAGAGAAACCTTTCAGGAAACCTGTTTTGAAAAATGTTCTTCAATCCAAAGCTAGTTTGGATCGATCCAGTGCAGCTCTCACAAAACGTACGAAAAGCGGATGTGGATTTTCTACAGTGCTTTTGTATTCCGGATGGAATTGCACACCCACGAACCAGGGATGATTTTTTAATTCCACGATTTCAACGAGATTACTTTCCGGATTAATTCCGGATGCGATCATTCCTGATTCTTCAAAATCTTTCAGGAACTTATTATTGAATTCATAGCGATGTCTGTGCCGTTCACCGATCTTTTCTTTCTTGTATACACTTGCCGCTTTTGTGCCTTTCTGGATATTGCAATTGTATTCACCAAGCCGCATCGTGCCTCCTTTTTTGGTGATATTTTTCTGGCCTTCCATGAAATCAATCACTGCATGTTTGGTAGCAGGGTTCATTTCTGTGGAGTGAGCATCTTTCCAGCCAATAACATTGCGTGCAAATTCGATCACCGCACATTGCATTCCTAAACAAACACCGAGAAAAGGAATGTTATTTTCCCTGACATATTGAATGGCAGTGATTTTTCCTTCAATGCCGCGATCGCCAAATCCGGGTGCTACGAGTACACCGTGTAAACCTCCGAGTTTAGCCGCAACATTGCCGGGTTCTATTTTTTCGGAATGAATCCATTCCACTTTGACTTTTGCTTCATTCGCGACACCTGCATGAATAAAAGATTCTGCTATGGATTTGTAAGCGTCTTTTAATTCAATGTATTTTCCAACCAGTCCGATTCTCACTTCGTGAACAGGATTTTTAAGCTTGCCTAAAAATTCTTTCCATTGGGTAAGCTCCGGTTCATGCTGAAGCGGTAGTTTTAATTTGTTCAGTACAACTTTGTCGAGTTGTTCTTTGTACATCAGCAATGGAACATCATAAATTGTTTCCGCATCGATGGATTCAATGACTGCATTTACATTGACGTTGCAGAACAAAGCGATCTTTCTTCGGATCTCTCCGGAAATTGGTTTCTCTGTACGGGTAACCAAAATATCCGGTTGAACACCGAGTTCAAGCAATGCTTTCACACTGTGTTGAGTCGGTTTGGTCTTGAGTTCCCCTGCCGCGGCAAGATAGGGGATAAGCGTAAGGTGTATTGATAAAGCAGCACTACCGAGTTCCCATTTGAGCTGTCGAACGGTTTCTACATAAGGCAGTGATTCAATGTCACCAACTGTTCCTCCGATTTCTGTGATGACAATATCAAAAGCACCGGTTTCTCCCAGGATCTGAATGCGTCTTTTGATTTCATCAGTAATGTGAGGGATGATCTGAACTGTCTTTCCAAGATAAGCTCCTTCACGTTCCTTATTGATGACAGTCTGATAAATTCTCCCGGTCGTAACATTGTTTGCCTGAGATGTCGGGACATTCAGAAATCGTTCGTAATGTCCGAGATCCAGGTCGGTTTCGGCTCCATCATTGGTCACAAAACACTCACCGTGCTCATAGGGATTTAATGTTCCCGGATCAATATTGATATAAGGATCAAGTTTTTGAATAGTGACCGAGTATCCCCGGGCTTGTAATAATTTGGCGAGGGAAGCGGAAATAATTCCTTTACCCAATGAGGAGGTTACACCACCTGTTACGAAAATATATTTTGCTGAAGCCACCGTGTTGATCCGTTTTCGTTTAGAACTGAAATGAGTTGAAGAAATCAAAATTCATCAACACGGGGTACAAAATTAAGAATAAGGGACAGAGAAAAAAAAATAAATGCAGATTTGGTTAATTTGCAGCCGATTGTTTTGCCATAACCATGAACCAGAAGCGATTAGTGTTTTTTATTTCCATAGTCATGCTTGGAATGTCTGGCAAAACTGTCTCAGGACATGGAATTGATTCCCTCAAACCATCCGGAGGAAGCTTGTTTTGGCAACAATTCAGGGAGGATTCCTTGTACACCTTCAGGAATCATAAGGGATATGTTCCGATGCTCTTGCACAATTTTGGCGAACAGGCCTGCGCACCTTCTCATATGACAGGCCGGGATGCTCTTTGGCTGACAGGTATTTCTATCGCCTCTGCCTCCGTATTTTTTGCCGATCAGGAAGTAGAAAGGATTGTACGACCCTTGAATGATAGAAATCCCTGGTTAAAGTCATTCAGTCCTGAATTCACTCAACTCGGAGATTATTACGGGTACGCATTACTCGCGGGTTATGGAGCATATTCTCTTGTCTTTCACAAAAGGAAAGCACTTCCATACCGCTGTACTTGCGAGTCAGGCAGCAATTACCGCTGGAGTATGGGTAAGAGTAATTAAAATATCCACCGGCCGCATGCGACCGGGGGCGACATACAACGACAGGAAGTGGTGAATTATTACCGCAAGCTTTTTCCTGCAACAAGCAGTGCCAATGAAAAAAAGTCTCAATCAAGTTTCTATTTTACGAATTCACAAGGTGTGCGAATTCATTACTCGCTGGTTTTTTAGAAGCAAATCCTACACCAATTTTGGTGTAAACACAAATGTATTCCTACATGAACGCATCAATCAGAAAGTAAGATTCATCCCAAAGTTCCAAAGGAAAGGCAATTGATAGACTCTGGAATTGGTAACTCTGTTGACATAAAAAATATTCTCGCGGTCATATACATTTGTTGCACCGGCAGTGATTTCCAGGTTCGAATTTTTGGACAAGTGGAAAGATCGCTGTAAGGAAACATCCAAGCGGTGGAAAGTAGACAAACGACCTTTGTTTAATTCGCCATAAAAAATTCCGAGTTGTCCGTTTTGATTGGATGTATTCGTTCCGGTTCCATCCGGAAAGCCTAACTGTTCGTAGAAACCTTGTGTTTGTGTGAAAGGGAATGCGGAACCAAAATTCCAACGGACATTGGCTTGCCACACATCTTTTTTTCCGAACCTATATGATGTCACCAGATTGATATTGTGTCTTCTGTCAAAACTTGGTTCATAGGTTCTGATGCCGTCAAATCTTTTCACATAACCGAGTGAATATACTGCCCACACATAGAGTTTTTTGTAATCGTATTTCAGAAGGAAATCGATACCTCTTGCTGTACCGTTTTCGATAATATAATCCTGCTTCAGATAATCCGGTTTCTCCGAATGTTGTCCGTCGTTCTCGTAAATTTTATCACGGTTAATATTTTCAAGCTGATTGAAATCTTTGAAGTATCCTTCTACATTCAATGTTAAATGAAATGGAAGGTCGAATTCAATTCCTGCAATAATGTGCCGTGCTTTTTGAAGTTTTGAATCCACATCTTTCCCATTGAACGTTTTTGGCAAGTCATCCGAACCGGAAAGGAAACCATAAAATAAATTCACAACATCTCTGTCGGAGGAGGCGGACATGAGATTCTGACTATAGAAACCCCCGGCAGCTTTCAAACGGATCGTGTTCGACAAATTAAATTTCATACCCAATCGTGGTTCGATGGATGTTTCGGACAGAGAAGAATAATAATTCAAACGTACACCCGGTTCGATCACCAGTTTGCCGATAATTTTTTTTAATTTCATATAGGCAGCAAGTTCAGTCGTGTTTTCGGTCTGATCTGTACTGGAACCAAAACTATTTGTGAACTGATAATTGGTTTTGAAGCCAAGCATCTCCAGACCATAGCGGAATTCGTCCTTGCCCAGGAAATAGGAAAAATTCAATCCTGTGTTGAAGCCATTGATTTCACTAAAACGATCTCTTCCGTCGGGTTCTTTGAGATTGATTTTGTACCCTGAATAAGCAAAGTTACCATCGATGATCGCAGCAGAACCGGTTGGTACCACCAGGAAGTTCGTTCCAAATCCACTGCTGGTCCAATGCAGGTTAGTCGCGGCATTGTAATCAACATCATCGGAATAATTAAATCCGAACAAATTTAACTTGCTTCCGGATGAACTGTTGAATGAAATTTTACCATACAAATCTGTGAATGAATAAGGCAATCCGGCAGAATCAAGATTGGAATAAAGTGATTTGGATGTTTGATCGAGGTACGAAGTTTTTGCTGTCATCAGGAAGGAAATTCCTCCGCCTTCTCCTTCTTTTTCTTTTTTGATGGGCCCTTCAACCAGAGCTTTTGCTGTAAAGGTATTCGCACTTACTTTTCCGGCAATCCTCTTTTTATTTCCATCGCGCGTAGTAATGTCCATGATGGATGAAATCCGGTCGCCGTATTCTGCGTTGAATCCTCCGGTGTAAATATCCGCTCCCCGTATGATGTCTGCATCAAATACAGAATAAAGTCCGATGGAATGAAAGGGATTGTAAATCACCATTCCGTCCATCAATACTTTGTTTTGAATGGGTGTACCACCGCGAATATAAAGCTGCCCGCCCTGATCACCTGAAAAAATAACACCGGGAAGAACCTGCAGGTATTGAGCGAGATCCGGTTCTCCTCCGACTGTTGGTATTTGTCGAATTTCTTTTGGCGTGATTTTGTTCACCGAGATCCGTACATCGGTTTTCTTTTCTTCACTCTCTGCAGATACGTTCACTTCCTTCATCTGCACCGACGATTTTTTCAGGAATATTTTTTTAGAAATTTTATCACCGGCTTTCAGTACAATTGGAATCGTGATGCTATCATAACCAACAGAAGTTACCATTAATGTATAGCTGCCCGGCGGAACTTTTGAAATCGAATAGAATCCATCCAGGTTTGTCTGGGCTCCATAGGTAGTTCCTTTTAAATATACGCTTGTGTAAATGGACGGTTCAGAAGATTCAGCTTCATAAATGAATCCGCGGATTTCAGCATTTTGAGCGAAAGAAGAACAGGAGATCAGAAGTCCCAGGAGGCAAAGAAGTGGTCGGATCATAGAATTTACAAGAATCGCAAATGTATACAATGGACTGGTATTTCACAGAACTGAAAATGTTTTATTTGATCAATGATGAAGAAAATTTGAATGAGATGGTACCTCAAACCCGGAATTAACATTTTGTGTTAAGGCCGTTCGAAAATTTGACATTTCTATGAAAAAACCAAAGCAATAAGCCGCCCCTCAATCTACAATCCTCAATCTACAATCCTCAATCTAAAATCTAAAATTCTAATCCCCATCGCTCATTTCCAAAATCCGATCGTACTCTTCTTTGCGTATTGGCATTACCGAAAGTCTGCTGATCTTAATGAGTGCAATATCCTTGAGTGATTTATCACTTTTAATTTGTTTCAATGTAACACCGGTTTTCAGTGCTTTCACTGCTTTCAACTCAACAGAAACCCATGCATCATCTTTCGTTGTTGGATCCGGATAGTTTTCTTTA
This sequence comes from Bacteroidota bacterium, assembly GCA_016720655.1. Classification (GTDB taxonomy): domain Bacteria; phylum Bacteroidota; class Bacteroidia; order AKYH767-A; family 2013-40CM-41-45; genus JADKJP01. The sequence continues at coordinate 29,673 of JADKKE010000020.1, read as the reverse complement.
GAAATGGAAGCTATACCTAAGACCACAGATTCTCCGCCACTATGATAAACCAATACCAGGTCACCTTTTTTCATTCCTCGTAAATGAATTCGAGCTGCATAATTCCGAACTCCATCCCAACTGGTTTTACCATCTTTCAATAGATCTTGCCAGGAGTATGTGTCGGGGTCGGATTTGACGAGCCAGTAATTCATTTGGGAGTGAAGGGTGAAGGGTGAAGAGTGAAGAGTGAAGAGTGAAGTGTGAAGTGTGATTCGTGGTTACTAGATAGTGATAAGATATTTTAAATCAGTTCATAGTGAATTGCTTTTAATTAAGTACTGGACTACTCTTCACCATTCACTCTTCACCCTTCACTCTCAATGCAAAATCCGATACACCAATTCCTTCATCAGCATCCCATCGTTCGCACTGGAGGCTTTGATGCCTTTTGCGCGGAGGTCGTAGTCGCGGATATAGCTGATGTTTCGGATGCAATGGTCTCGCGAATAGGCTTTCGCGGCAGATTCATAATCCTGAACAAAATAGGGGTGAACTCCAAGAATGCTTGCTACATTATTTTGAGATCTGTCGGAGATAGAATGCAAGAGGAGTATTTTCAAAAAATAACCGTACAGTTGTGGTAGTGTAAATTGTATGGGATTGGCTTTTGGATTTGCGCTGAAATAATTGACAATCTGATTTGCCTTTAGAATATTTCTTTTACCCAATGCATTTTGCAATTCGAAAATATTGAATTCTTTACTGATGCCTATATTTTCTTCCACCAGTTTCGCGGAAATTTCATCTCCTGCTTTCAGGTTGAGTAATAATTTGTTGACTTCATTCGCAACCCGGCTCAGATCAGCACCTAAATATTCAGCCATGAGAACAGCTGCTTTCGGATTGATCCGATGTCCTTTCGACAAAACATATTGGTTCACCCAGGCCGGGACTTTGTCGGGATAAATCCTTTTCGATTCAAAAACAATTCCTGCTTTATCAAGGGTTTTTGCCGCTTTGGTTCGCTTGTCTATCGTTTTGTATTTGTAACAGAAAACAAGAATTGTCGTGGGTGTAGGTTTCTGAAGATATTCCAGGAAAGGATCTTTCGTTTCGGATTTACCACCTTTTTTTGCAGACGGTACATCGTCGTCTTTTTTTCCTGCAAGTCCGCGGATATCCTGGGCTTCCTTTACAATCACCACCTGGTAATTCGCCATCATCGGATAGCGTTTCGCATAGCTGATTAAAGTAGGGAGATCCAGATCTTTCCCATACAAAACCGTTTGATTGAATTCTTTTTCGCTCTCCGACAGGACTTCATTTTCAATGTACGATGCAATCTGATCTATGTAAAAGGGTTCTTCACCTTGTAAAAAATATACAGGTGAATAGATTTTCTTTTTAAGATCGCCGATGATCTGATCGTAAGTCATGCCGGATTGAATGGTGGCTTAGAAACGAAGGTGTTTAACCGTGAGTCCGTTATTGATTAATTCGTTGAGTGAAGCGATCCCGATTTTGAGGTGGGCATTCACATATTTTTCTGTAACTTTTTTATCGCTTTCAGCAGTCTTTACTCCGGTAGAAATCATGGGTTGATCCGATACGAGCAAAAGGGCACCTGTTGGAATTTTATTTGCAAAGCCTGCAATAAAAATAGATGCAGTTTCCATATCAATGGCCATCGATCGGGTTGTCTGCAAATATTTTTTAAACTCCCTGTCATGTTCCCATACCCTCCTGTTCGTAGTAAAAACGGTGCCTGTCCAATAATCTCTATCCGAATTTCGAATGGTTGTAGATACAGCTTTTTGCAAACTAAAAGCAGGAAGCGCCGGGACTTCCGGTGGAAGATAATCGTTGGATGTTCCTTCGCCCCGAATTGCTGCGATGGGAAGAATCAAATCTCCGAGTTTGTTTTTCTTTTTCAGTCCGCCACATTTGCCGAGAAACAAAGCGGCTTTGGGTGCGATTGCAGAAAGCAGATCCATAATGAGCGCAGCATTCGGACTTCCGATTCCGAAATTGATAATCGTGATGCCGTCGTGCGTCGCATTAGGCATCGGTTTATCGAGTCCGTTGATAGGTACATTATTCCATTCACTAAAGAGTCTGACATAATGATTGAAATTCGTCAGAAGAATATATTCACCAAAATCCTTCAGTTCCGTTCCGGTATATCTCGGAAGCCAATTATCAACGATTTCTTTTTTATTGTTCATAAAGGTATTTTCGTAAAAAAAATAGTGTGGAATTACCCAAATTGCATTTCCCTGAGTACAAGTTTAAGCTAAGGTCTGACACTTCTGGCGGACAAAGTTTAAAAATTTTCGACATAGTACGAGGAAAATATGTTCGTTTAAATCCGGAAGAATGGGTGCGACAGCATATTTTGCATTTTCTGATCTATGACAAGCATTACCCAAAATCACTCACAGGAGTAGAGAAAAGAGTGGTTGTGAATGGTTTGGAGAGAAGATACGATGTCTTGATTCACGATAAAGACCTGAAGCCCTTGTTATTGGTGGAATGCAAATCGGTGGATGTAAAGATCACGCAAGAGGTTTTTGATCAGGCTGCGAGGTATAATTTGACTGTCGATGCAAGGTTATTTGTGCTCACCAATGGATTACAGACCTATTGTTGCACCCTGGATCATGTAAACCGAACATATCACTTTCTTGAAGAAGTGCCTTTCTATGAAAAACTGTAAAGAATCAAAGAAATTGATGAAGCTCCTTCAGTGATTGCCTTCAGTCTTTGACATCCAAAAAAATCAAATTACCTTGTGCCTTCTGTTTAGCTAAAAAATCAAAGCATCTATGAAAAGACCAATAGGAAGAGTGCTCCTTGGAGCCCTCCTGGCAACACAAACATTCGTTTCTCAAGCGACTAATCCAAATGCATCTGGCTCAGTTTCAACAGCTCAACACAATCCTGTTGAATTGGTATACAATGGAGCCAGCATCAAGGCCGGTCAAATCATTGTAAAGGTTAAACCGGAATTCAGAAACCAGTGTTCCCTTTCAGGAGTTGCTGAGTCAAAGCTCAGTTCTGCTCTGCAAGCTTTGCAAGTGAGTAGTATTCAAAAGAAATTTCCTGCGAAGTCTGCACCTGCAGTGTCCCTGGAAAGAAATGCAGTTCAGCCGACAGACCTCAGTTTAATTTATTCTGTTCGTCTTCCAGCAACTGTTTCAATCGCTGAAGCAATTTCCAAAATCATGGCGAGCGGTACAGTGGTTTATGCTGAACCTGTTTATCTGAATCGGATGGATTATACTCCGAACGATCCCCAGATTGCATCTCAATACCAGAATACCAAAATCAATTTGTACAATGCCTGGGATGTTTGGAAGGGTGACAGCAATACTGTTGTGGGAATTGTAGACAGTGGAACGGATTGGGATCATCCTGATCTGGCCGCAAGTATCAAATACAATTATGCTGATCCGATAGATGGTTCAGATAATGACAATGATGGTTTTATTGACAACTACCGCGGTTGGGACGTTAGTGAAAACGATAATGATCCTATGGTTGTAAATAGTGATCACGGTTCTCACGTTTCCGGCTGCGCTGCTGCTGTTGTCGACAATAATACAGGAGTCGCAGGTCCGGCATTCCGTTGTAAATTTTTACCCGTAAAAGTTTCTCTTGATGCGAGTACTTCCGCTATTGATAACGGTTATGATGGTATTGTGTATGCTGCAGATCATGGAGCAAATGTTATCAATTGTTCCTGGGGTCGCACCGGTGGAATCAGTCAATTCGAACAGGATGTAATTACCTATGCAACGATTGATAAAAATGCCCTGGTCGTTGCTGCTGCCGGTAATACATATATGGAAGAAGAACATTATCCCGGAAGTTACAAATATGTTTTGTGCGTTGCGGCAACAACAAGTTCCGACAGCAAGGCAGGATTTTCAACCTATGGTTACAATGTGGATCTGTGCGCTCCGGGCGACCAGATTTATTCAACTGTCTTCGATGATTCATATACCTCTTACAGCGGAACATCCATGGCTTCACCAATTGCAGCAGGTTGTGCAGCCATTGTGAAATCACGTTTCCCTTCCATGACGGCTCTCCAGGTTGGAGAACAATTGCGGATAACTTGTGATGATATTTATTCTGCGAGTGGAAATACTGCCTACCGTAACAAACTTGGCAGCGGAAGAATAAATCTTTTCGAAGCAATAACAGATTCTGTTTCTCCCGGAGTTGTTGTCGATAATCTATTGATCACTGACAATCAGGATGATGTTTTCATCATTGGAGATACACTTTACATCCGAGCGATTTTTAAGAATTTGTTACGTCCAACTGCGAATTTTACGGCAATTTTATCATCAACTAATCCGGTGGTAACCGTTGTCGCAAGTGGATACACAGCAGGAGTTATTGCAAGCATGGATACGGCTTCAAATTATGCCAGCTTGTATAAGGTTGTGATCAATCCAAGTGCAGGAAGCAATACGGAAGTACGTTTTAAACTGAGCATGCAAGATGGTACCTGGACTGATTTTTATGCTTTCCGGATTACTGTGAATGTTGATTATATCAATATTGCTATCAATGATATTGGAACAAGTATCACCAGTAAAGGACTTATTGGATACAATGCCAGTCAGCAGAACGGTGGACTTGGTTTCATGTACATGGGTGGAGCAACGATTTTGTATGAAATGGGCTTGATGGTCGGTGCAACGGGCACACAGGTTTCGGATAATATCCGTGGTGATGGTTCCACCTATGACGAAGATTTCGCATCTGTTGTAAATGTTGTTGGACAGGAACCGGGAGTGTATTCAGACTTCGATGCACACGGAACATTTCGTGACAATGGTACTACTTCAGTCACACCAATCAGTGTGTTTGTAACGCATCGTGCTTTTGCATGGATGTCGGCAGCCGATAGGAAATATGTAATTGTAGAGTACACAATTCGCAATACGAACGGTGGAAGTCTGTCAAATTTGTATGCGGGTTTGTTTGCCGACTGGGATATTCCTGCCTATGGAAATAATAAATGTACCGTTGACAACAGCCGTCGTATGGGTTATGCATGGAGCACGGATGCAGCAGGATTGTATGCAGGGATGAAATTATTGACTCCCGGAGCATTCAATAATTATTCAATTGATAACATTAGTGGTGGTAACGGTGGCCTGGATATGTTTGATGGCTACAGCACAGTTGAGAAATACCAAAGTTTGTCAACACCCCGGCAGGATGGAGGAACTTCTCTTGCAACGGGAAATGATATTATTCAAGTGGTGTCAACCGGACCTTTCAACCTTGCTAATGGAGATTCAGTGACTGTTGCTTTTGCCCTCATCGCCGGTGAAGATTTGAGTATGATTCAGGCGAGTGCCGATGCGGCTCAGATTAAATATGATAATCTGAGTACCGGATTGGTTGAGATTCCTATGGCCGGTGCCTTTTCGATGACACAGAGTTATCCGAATCCTGCTTCTGAACAGAGTGCGATCACATTCGTGTTGCCTCAATCAAACAGTACAGAATTATCTCTTTACAATACAATGGGTGAAAAAGTGAAGACAATAGTTTCTGAAAGACTGAACGGAGGAAAATACACCGTCACCGTTGATGTAAGTAAATTCCCTGCAGGGAATTATTTTTATCGTTTGCAAAGCGGTACGAATATGAAAACTTTGCCGCTTACTATTGTGAGATAATCAAGATCGTTGAAGATACGAACCCGCAGTAACATTTACTGCGGGTTTTTTTATTGTGAATTTCTCTATTTTGATTTTGGGTAAGCTTGATTCAGTCTTCATATAATTTAGTGCATCAGAATCTTTCAATAAATTATTATCTTTGACATATGGCAACAAGAGATCTGAAACACGAACTTATTACGTGGTTGACTAACCTGAAAGACAAGAAGATTTTAAACTCTTTGGCTTCCATAAAAGACTCTGAAGAGTCTGGCGATTGGTATGATTCATTGACTTCAGCTCAAAAAAAATCTCTACTGAGGGGTATTGAAGATCATCGCAAGGGAAGAACATTGACCAGTAGTGAATTCTGGCAAAGGTATGAGAAATAAATTGGAGGTTATTTGGTCTTATGAAGCAGCAAAAAGCTCGGATCAGATAATAAAATATCTTCTCGAAGAATGGACGGTAAAAGAGGCATTTAATTTTTTGGAAACATTAAAAGGCTTTGAAGAAATTGTTTCTTATTTCCCGGAATTGTATCCGGTCACATTGAAGAAGAAAGGTTATCGTAAGGCTGTAATTCTCAAACAGATTTCAATTCTTTACTCTGTAAAGCGAAATTCAATTCTGGTACATACTATAATTGACAATAGACAGGATCCAAAAAAATCATCAAAGTAAGCGTACTCTCAAATCAGGCCTTTCATGATCAAAAGAATTCTACGTTGGAATTGATTTCGCCGCTAATCAGGCGATACGAATGCTAAAGCCTTGCAATACAGGTTTTTTTGCACACTCTGATCTGTAGAATATTTCCCTATTTCAATATCTACATTCGATTTTCGTTTTAACTTTGTAATCTTAAGGAAATCAATTTATGGAATTAAAAGATATTATTTCTGTGCCTGGAATGGGCGGCCTCTACAAAGTTGTGGCAAACAATAAAAATGGCTTTATCGTCGAGTCGCTTTCCGATTCGAAACGCACCATGATCGCATCCAATCAGCGCATCATGACCCTTGTCGATATTGCTGTGTATACAACAGAGGAGGATATGCCTTTGCGTGAAATCTACAAAAAGATTCAGCAGACGGAAGGACAGAAACTCGGTGTTGATCCGAAAGCGGATGGAAGTAAACTGCGGGAATACTTCAAGAAAGTTGTTCCGACTTTTGATGAAGAGAGAGTCTACACTTCTGACATCAAGAAAATGCTTGTGTGGTACGAATTGCTGAAGGATAAAATTGATTTCAGCAAAGCGGAAGAAACCGGTGGTGATGCAGATGAGAAAATAATTTCTGCTGCAGAACACGACAAGCCGATTCCGAAAAAGCACGAATCACACGGACCGAAAGCAGAATCAGCAAAAGCGACTACTGCAAAAACCCGGAAGAAAGTTTAAGCACGATGACATCAAACATTTTAAATGCGCCGGAAAAAATCCGGCGTAATTTTTTACCGGCCAATCTGGACCTTCTGAAATGGGAATCCATCGAACCTTTTTATCTCGATTTGCAAAACAGGGAACTGAATTCTATTGCTGATCTGAAAAAATGGTTGAGTGACAGTACCGAACTTGAATCGATAATCCAGGAGCATGTGGGGTGGTTGTATATTCGGATGACTTGCGACACAACCGATAAAAAACTTACGGATGCCTACACTCATTTTGTTGAGAATATTAATCCGAAAATAGAACCTTTTTCGGATCGGCTTAACAAGAAATTTCTGGATTGCACTTTCCGGACTGAACTGGATAAACGGTATGCACTTTATGTAAAGCAAGTTGAAAATTCAATACGTATTTTCCGTGAAGAAAATATTGCTTTGCAAGCAGAGATGACCGTGAAGGAACAGAAGTACGGAGAAACTGCCGGGGCTATGACTGTGGAAGTGAATGGCAAGGAGTTGACTCTGCAACAGGCTTCCAATTTTCTCAAAAATCCGGACAGGAAAGTAAGAGATGAAGTGTATCACAAAATTGTTGCCCGTCGTCAGCAGGACCGTGACAAACTGGATGCATTGTTTCTTGAGCTAATCGCCTTGCGTCACCGAATGGCACGCCAGGCCGGTTTTGCCAATTTCCGCGACTACAAATTTGTTGAACTCGACAGGTTTGATTACACACCTGAAGATTGTTTGCGTTTTCACGAATCGGTGCGCACTGCTGTTGTCCCTGTACTGGACACTTTACAAGAGGAGCGCAAAGCACAATTGAATCTCGACGTATTAAAGCCCTGGGATTTGTCAGTGGATACACAAGGTCGTGAGGACATGAAGCCATTCACGAAAGGCGAAGAATTGATGGGCCAGACCATTCGTTGCTTCAGTGCGATTCATCCGTACTTCGGTGAAGTAACACAGACCCTGCAACGATTGAATTATGTTGATCTTGATTCGCGAATTGGCAAAGCGCCCGGTGGATACAATTATCCCTTGTATGAATCCGGTGTTCCGTTTATTTTCATGAACGCCAGCGGATCCCTGCGTGATGTGGTTACGATGGTTCATGAAGGTGGACATGCAATTCATTCCATGTTGACTCGTGATCTTGATTTCATCGGTTTCAAAGAGCTGCCTTCTGAAGTGGCAGAACTTGCATCGATGAGTATGGAATTGATTTCAATGGAACATTGGCATCACTTCTTTCCAAACCCTGATGACCTGCGAAGAGCGCGGCGTGAGCAATTGGAAAATGTGCTGGAAACACTTCCCTGGATCGCTTGTGTGGATCATTTCCAGCATTGGTTGTACATGAATCCTGATCATACTGTAACTGAAAGAACGGAAGCGTGGAAAAGAATTTATTTGCAGTTCAGTTCTAAAATTGTAGACTGGTCAACGGATCAAAGTGCACTGGAAGCAATGTGGCAAAAGCAATTGCATTTATTCGAAGTTCCGTTTTACTATATCGAATATGGAATGGCTCAGCTTGGAGCGATTGCTGTCTGGAGAAATTACAAACAAAATCCGGAAAAAGCGATTGAACAATACATGAATGCACTTCGTTTGGGCTACAGTTGTTCAATTCCGGAGGTGTACAGTGCAGCAGGGATTCGTTTCGATTTTTCAGAAAAATACATACACGAACTCGTTGATTTTGTAAAAGTGGAACTTGCGAAAGTGTAAGAATCAAGTACTGATTTTTTATCGAAATCGATAAAAATGCAGTTTCCAAAACCCGGTCTGATGAGAGAATTCCTCTTTCTGGACCGGTTTTTTTGTGAAATCCTCCCAAATCCGCATGTGGCTTGAGTTTCAGGGCTTTCTCCGACAGAATCATGTGAATTCCTAATTCCATGGGTTCATTTGGAGAGAGCTAAGTGATTTGTTCGTTTTTGTAATAAAATCAATGTTTTTTCTCTATTAAATATGTTTATTTCAAAACATCCTCGGATAGAACCCATATAAAGAACAAGTCATAATTGGGCTTAAACCCTTTGAGCACGTCACGAAAATATATCCGCAGACCTATCCCCGATGAAGGGCGCAAGGTTTTATACCGCTTGCTGCTTTTTGCAGTGGCAGTGGTGTATGCACTTGTATTCGTGCTCGATTATTTATTGCAATTGCATTTTACTTTTTTCTTGTTGTTAAGTCTTTTTGGATTTGTTATCCTCACATTGTTGTACATGTGGTTCAGAGTATCGGGAACGCAGGAAGTAATAGTGGATGAAGAACAAGTTCCTCTTGAAGAAGAGAAAAAAGTTGTTCCTGCTTTTGAAGATCCGGTGTTTATTATCAGTACATCTTCAGGACTCATCCTGGATTGTTCGGATGAAGCATTGCGATTGTTTGAAACGGATGATAAAAATAGTTTGCTCGGACACGATCTGAATTCATTCATGACAGCAGACTGGACCGCGGAAGAGAAACTGCAGATTCGAAGGAGTCTGGATAGTCAAGGCAGAGCATCCGCAACAGCCGAATATGTTTCGCTCCGTGGACGAAAGTTCAGAGGGGTCATGCAAGTTGTGAAAAGTACTGTGGATGATCAGCGGGTACTCACAGCCAGAATAACAGACCTGAGCAACCTGAAAGCTGAGCAGGAGAAATCCGATGTTTCCACATCCGCATCCTCTTTGGATACTTTTGATATCACCTACAAAAAATATTTTGAAGAAGGATTTCAGGCGATGGCTTTTGTGGGAATCAATTACAAATTTACCCGTGCGAATAAAGCCTTCTGCAATCTAACCGGGTATTCCGAACAGGAATTACAGCAAATGAGTTTTCTTGACATTCTTCATCCGGATGATAAAGAGAAAGAAAGGAAAAATGTTTCCCTTCTATTCCGTGGCGAAGTGCCAATCAGCAAGAAAGAAAAGCGATTCATCAAACGCAACAATGAAGTCATCTGGGTAAATGCAAGCTCCACTTTGGCAAGAGACGAAAGAGGCCGACCTCAGTTTGTGATTACCATGGTTGAGAACATTACTCAACGCAAACGAATTGAGCGTTCGATGTCGGATAGTAAGGAGAAGTTGAATGCACTTGTCGAGAATGCAGAATATTCTATTTTGTCGGTAGACAAACATCATACGATTTTACTCATCAATTCAAAACTGTGTGATATTCTCTTTGCACTCACCGGAATTGTTGTCGAAACAGGATTTAATTTGCTGGATATTTTACCGGAAAATTTTCATGCTGAATATATCGATTTGCACAAACGCGCATTGCAGGGAGAAAGTTTTGTTCATGACCGGAATGTAGTGATGCATGGAAAGCGTGTGGATATTGAAATAGTAGTCACACCGGTGAAAGATGATTTCACGAATGTGATGAGCGTATCCTTGTTCGGACATGATATTACCGATCGAAAAAAATCGGAGCAACAGTTGATCCAGGACAAGCAACAAGCCGAAGCTGCTACGGAAGCAAAATCAAGTTTCCTCGCTACAATGAGTCACGAGATCCGGACACCTTTGAACGGTGTGATAGGGATGGGAAAACTGCTCAATCAAACTGCACTAAATCCAAAACAACAGGATTACGTCGATTCCATTTTGCTGAGTGGTGAAGCTTTATTATCAGTAATCAACGACATTCTTGATTTTTCAAAGATTGAAAGCGCCAAAATGGAACTGGAGCATAAGCCGTTCCCGGTAAAGCGTGCGATCGAAGAAACCTTTGACCTCATGTCTTCAAAAGCCATTGAGAAACAATTGTCATTGCAGTACACAATTGCACGAAATGTTCCTACCTATATATATGGTGACATTACCCGTTTGCGCCAGATCATGATGAACCTGGTTGGAAATGCTATTAAGTTTACTCCGAAAGGTATTATTACCATCAGTGTTTCTGTCTCTAAGGATAGTGAAGGTAAAATTGATTTGTTGTTTGAAGTGAAAGACACAGGAGTTGGAATTCCTCCGGAAAAGATTGGCAAGTTGTTCCGAAGCTTCTCACAAGCAGATGCAGGAACGGCCCGGACGTATGGAGGAACAGGATTGGGTCTGGCCATTTGTAAAAACCTTGTAGAGTTAATGGGTGGTAAAATCTGGGTGAACAGTATTCCCGGACAAGGATCGAATTTCCAGTTTACAATACGAACAGAGCCTGTTGCGAGTGCGGATACACCACGAAACACAGGCAATGGAAGTAACAAATTAGTGAACTCACATGTTCTGTTGATCAGTGACGATCAAACAGAAGCAGATATTTATTCGAATTATTTCCGTCGCTGGAATATGATTCCACGATCTACTGACGATGCATCGAAAGCCATGGATCTGATCGGCAAAGGCGATGAATTCAACCTGGTATTGATCGATGCACAGATGATCAGTGCAAAAGCTCTTCATCTTGCTGAACAGATCCGTCAGGTAAGAAGAAAAGGAGAATTGCCAATTGTTATTTTCAATGCTGTAGAATCGGACGATGTAGTTTTTGACTATTCGGGCGATGTGATCTCCGCGGTAATCCCAAAGAATGTAGATCGTTCGAAAATCCTGGATATACTCATCGGAGTTTTCTCTATAGAAGATCATACACGAAACCAGCATGACAAGGATCTTGGGCGTATGGACATTAAGCTTGCCCAACATGTTCCTGTGAAAATATTGATTGCTGAAGACAATATTATTAACCAGAAGCTCGCCATGAATATTTTTGAAGGATTGGGCTACAAACCAACCATGGTTGGAAACGGGCTGGAAGTTATTGAGGCTTTGCGAAAGGAAAATTTCGATTTGATTTTCATGGATGTACAAATGCCGGAGTTGGATGGACTGGAAGCAACGCGGTTTATTATTCAGAAAATGCATCTCGAGCATCGTCCGATTATCGTCGCCATGACAGCTTTTGCCTTGGAAGGTGACAAGGAGAAATGCATGGAAGCCGGAATGGATGATTACATCAGCAAGCCGTTTTTGATAGAAGAAATTGTAGAGCGTATCCGGAAGTGGGGTGGAAGGTATATTCAGGTGAGAACGGAGATGAGCCAACAGCAAGCAATCAGGAAAGTCGAAGTCAATCCAAATGCAATTATCGATATGGCTGTTGTGCAACGCCTACGTGATATGACTATGGGATCGGATCCGACATTCTTCACTCAGGTGCTCGCGATGTTTGTTGATCAGGGAAGAGAGATTACCAGAGATATAGAAAAGATGTGCAAGGAGAAGGACTGGCAGGGGATGAGCAAACTGGCTCACAAGCTGAAAGGTTCGGCATTGAACATAGGTGCCAATCATCTGGCAGAAATCTGTCGTCAGATTGAAGCAATTGGAAAATCACCGAATCCTACGGACTGTGCATCACTGGTTCCACAATTGCAGGAGCATTGGAAGAAGACGGAAGTAGAATTGGGGAAATTGAGCTGAGTTTTTTTTCGTTCCAGGCAGTGTTCGTACTCAAAATCAAGATCTCTCAATTGGTGCAATTTCCAAAACTGTAGAAATTATCCTCGCCTTTAAGCAAAGAGATTTGTAAATCTCCTGGTATCCGATGTGTTTCTTCAATGATGCACGACAAATTTTTTAATTGCGAAGTATTTTGAATCAGAAAACCTCAACAAGTACATTCCATTGGGGAATTCTCCAATGTCAATGGTTTCTTCGTTGAAGTTTGTGTTCGTATAAAGAGTTTGCCCGGTGTGATTCAGAATCTGAATCTTTTTTTTACCGTTGGTTTTGGGTTTGAAAATTCTTAATTCACCGGATGTCGGATTCGGAGAAATTGAAATCAGATTATCGTTCTGAATTTCCTGAACTCCTTCAAAATAATCTTCAAAATGCAAATTGTCAAACATTAAACCATCCTTATTTGTCTGAATGCTATCACTTATAAAAGTGAAGCGAAACAAAATGGTATCGTACAATTGGATGTTGAATAACTGTCCTAAAGGCGCAAGGTTGATATAAAATTGTTGCCATCCATTTGAGCTTCCGCTAAGTGTTGCCCATCCGGGAGCTGTAAATAGATGATTTGTAATGAAGGTGTCATTTATAATGTCATACCACGATGTGCCGTTGTTGGGTGAAAACTCGATAGTACCAAAGTCACTCAATGTGTCGGTGTCGACAAAATATTCTCCTTGTAAAAGAGCAGTATGATTTAAAAGCCAGCCATAACCGGTAGCAACATTCGCAATGATAAAAGAAGATGTATCATTTGCTGGATAGGGATGGAGGGTATCCGTAACAATAGCATTCGGCGCTGAAAATGCACCGGTAAATAGTGTTTTCTGTGGAGAACCAACTTGCCACAAATTATTTTGGTTGGTCAATGTGTCAATGCGTAAATGATTCATCACCGATGTGTCTTCAAAGTTCATCGTGTAACCTTCATCGCCTAGCCACTGTCCGAATAATGTCGTAGTCAATAGCACTAGCCAACAATTGAGAAGTAATATTTTCATTGACTTAATATTTTAGTGAACATTGCAGCTTGATCCGAATGCTAAATGTTTTGAATGGTAATTCTTCTTTTTTCTTTCAATGATTTAAAGTGCGAAGGTGTCAATCCTGTTGCTTTCTTAAACTGTGCTGATAAATGTGCAACGCTGCTGTAATGCAATTTATGCGCGATTTCTGATATGGAATCTTCTCCAAAAAGAATCAATTCCTTTATTCGTTCAATTTTTAGTGCAATGATAAATTGCTCGATGGTTGTAGCTTCAATCTCTGAAAAGAAATTAGCGAGGTAAGTATAACTGTGATTTAATTCCTCACTCAATAAAACAGAAAAGGTAATGTTTGGTTTTTCGTCTGAGTTGTAAACATAGTCAATCATGACTTTTCTGATTTTCTCAATTAGCACACCTTGCTTTTTTTCAATCAGCTCCAATCCTGCGATTTTAATTATGCTATTAAGTTTTTTTTTCTCTTCATCAGAAATGTCATTTTTCGTTTCTATTTCTCCCAATTCAATTTTAACCGGTGCTATATCGAGTTCTTCCAAAGCATCCCTCACAACCAATTTGCAGCTTTCGCAAGCCATATTTTTTACGTAGATTTTCACAGGCTATTTTATTTATTTTATTTACAAAAATGCTAAAGCACTCCAAACTAAGGAATATAGTGTTTTCTATCGATTGTGTAAAGGTATTTTATTTTCGGTAAGCAACTTACCCTAATTTGGATGAATACCATAGAATAGTGTGGATGTAAATTCATTAATTTCATCACAAACTTCATCAACTATTTGCACTAATTGGACAAGATGTGGTTTGCAGGAAAGTAGTACACACTAAAATTATGTCATGAAATTATAGAGCAAATGTCTTACGGGCATCCGGGAAGGATATTATCTGACTTTTGGGAAGGCTTTGATAAAATTATGTTAATGTATTTGATGTAAAGTTTATCACCCAAGCAGGACAAAGAGCGCAGGGAAGAGTGGTACGCTTTTGTCCTATTCGGGCGAAATAATTCTGCTGATTAGAAATACAACCTGTACATCAGGTTTGGAAACATGGCGAACTGTCTTACATATCCAACATTGCCGGCGATTTTTCCATCATAGAACTCGGATAATTTTCCGTTAGCATTGGTAACGTTATTTATTGTAATGAAAAGTTCGTGGGTAACTTTTTGTTTGTTCCATTTGTAGCTGGCAGACAAGTTGACCTGGTAGATATCGTCAAACTTTTTTTCGTAAGCTTTTTCATAATCGTAGAATTTGTTTTCAGTCGGATTGACTGCTAAATTTCCCTGAGCATCTCTTAACAGTGGAACATATCTTTTACCACCACCAAAAAATACTTTAGCATTTACATTTAATGTTTGGTTTTTCTTTCTTCCGCGATTTGCGAATTCTTTTCCAAGCAAAACATTTACAAGGTAGTTTCCATTGTATTGTGTGTTTCTCTCCACTCCATCCGGTGCTTTGTATTTTGAATTGTAGAGAGAAGCATTAATCAAATAGTAATAGCTTTTGTTGAAGAAACGTTCCAGCGTCAGTTCTACTCCATAATTTGAGCCTGTTCCTTTGTTTACCAATTCAACATATCTGAAATCGATACCTTCGTTAAGAGTTGCATACGAACTGTTGGGATTGTTTTCTACAGGCAAATTGTACAGGTGTTGGTAATACGATTCCGCTTTTAATCTTAAATTTTCTCCAAATCGTTTTTCATAACCCAATACGAAATGATCCGCTTTAAGTAAATCAAGGTTTTTGTTTGGCTCGGATACTGTTCCATCCGCTTGTTTTACTCGAGTAAAATAATTGTGTACACTTTCCATTGTGCTGTGTTTGCCATACCCTGCATTCAAAGAACTTGTTCCATTCAACTTCCAATCCACCTGTAATCTTGGTTCGATGGTGCTTTTCTTGTTATACAATACATTCATGTTTTGTACACCTGCGACGATAGTAATGTCTTCACTTAAGCGATGCTTCCAGCTTACAAAACTATTGAACGTACTAATATTTTCATTGAAATCGCCCATTGTAAACAGATTACCGGTACTGTCCTGCGCACTGCTGAGTTCATAATCGTAACCCAACAGCGAATATTTTGCTCCTATCTGGATTGTATTCTTTGAATCGATTTTGTTGTTATAAGTAATTGCTCCTCTGTAGGCTGAATTTTTTAATCTGCTTTTGTAGTTCAATACTTTTTCTCCAATGGAATCTGTCAATATTCCGCCCTGGTCATCAACCATTTTGGTTGTTTTGATCTTAAATACGTTCTGATCAATGCCCTCGGTAGAATACGATAGAGTAGTTTTAATAAAACTTTTCGCATTCAGAGCAATCGTATGATTCAGTCCGTAATTGGAAAGGAAATTACTTTTATCATAATTTTCAGTGTAAGCAGCAGTGATTGTTCCGTTATCCGGGGTTGCTACCATGTCTGCTCGTACATCTTCGAGTGAAGCATCACTGGTGCCTGCTAATCCAAAGACAGAAAATACTCCTGCTTTTTTAGTTGGCAAAACAATTTTAAATGCTCCATCCTGATAACTCAGTTTGCCATCCAATTTAATCACTTTCAATTTGTCAAGAAGTGAAATCGTAGAATATCTGTAATTGATCAGGTAAGAACCGCCATAACCTTTTTTGAAAGGTCCTTCCAGAGTGACATCAGAGCCTTGAATTCCAAGGGCAACAGAAGTCTCGTGCTTTTCGTTGTTTCCGGTTCTGAATTTTACATCATAGACTCCCGATAATACATCACCGTATTCGGGAGTAAAAGCGCCTGTTGAGAAATCAGAAGTCCCGAGCAGACTATTGTTTAAAGCACTCACTCCGCCATTCACTGAGTTTTGATCTGCAAAATGTGTGGGGTTGGTAATTTCAACGCCATCCAATCGCCACTGAACATATTTTGGTGAATTGCCACGAACAATAATATCGTTCTGTCCATTTTGAGAAGCTGTAACTCCTGCATAATTGGCGAGAATTTTAGAAGGATCATCAAGACCACCTGCATAGCGTTTTGTTTCTTCAGCAGAAATTGAACGCGTGCTAATGAGAGACATTTCATTTGTTGCCTCTCCTTTATTTTTGACAGCTTTAATTTCGACTTCCTTGAGTTTTAAAAGAGATTCCTGCATGGTCAGCTCTAAAACTTTTTCTTTCCCGGAGTTCACTTCGATATCCGAAATCATTTTACCCTGGTATCCTAAATAGGATAACTTCAGGGCGATTCTGCCTACTGCAATTTTTTCAAGTTTAAACTCACCATTGATATCCGTTGATGCTCCTACATTGAGATCTGTACTGAGTTGAACAACGACTCCGAAGAGTGGCAATTTGCTGTCGGCATCGAGTACCGTACCTCTAACTGTTTGTGTCAGGATTTGACTTTTAACTACTCCCGCTAAGAGGATAAGTAGAAAAGTGGTAGAAATTAGTTTTTTTCATTTTGGGGCTTTTTGTATAAATGTTTGATTGTTTATACAAAAGTCCGCGAATACCGGTGTCTCTACAACTCAACTATGCAAGGCAAGCGTGCGTGTCTGCAAATCCCTCTTTTCGATCTGCAAAAATTTCCCGGCATTTAAATTCGATTGTTGATGATCTGAAAAAATTGTTCTTTGTAGGTTTCTGAGATGGGAATTAGCTGATCTGCGATTTTTATCCGACTCCTTTCTATCGATTCAATTTTATTGATTCCCACCATAAATGATTTGTGCACTCTGCAGACCAGGGTTAGGGGGGAGGATCTGTTCAAGTTCTGAAAAATTCTGGAGTGTCATTATTCTTTTTTCCACAGTATGAATTCTCCTGTAATCCCGCATTCCTTCAATGTATAAAATGTCGCCAATGTTTATTTTCTCCAGCCGATTTTCGGTTTTTACAAAAATAAAAGCTGCAGAAGAATTTGCAGGTACAGTCGGAGCGATTTGTTTGAGATTTTCCTGGGCTTTGTTGACGGCTTTTAAAAACCGATCAAAAGTAAACGGTTTAAGAAGGTAATCAGTTACATTGAGTTCATAGCCTTTCAATGCATATTCCTGGTAGGCCGTTGTGATAATAACCTGGCAGGTGATTTTTGAACTTTCCAGCAATTCTATTCCCGATAATTCATCCATGTTTATATCCAGAAAAAGCAAGTCCACTTTATTGGATTGTAGAAAAGCAAGACCACTGAGAGAATCTTCGAAGGTGCCAATTAAATTGAGGAAAGGTATTTTATCGACAAAACCCTTGGTTCGTTGGAGGGCCAGGGGTTCATCTTCTATGATAATGCACGTATGTCTATCCATTTTGAATCGTTAAATGTACACTATATATGTCGGTTTGTTTATCCAATTCTAAAGTGTGATTCCCCGGATACAACAGGTTGAGACGTTTTTGGATGAGATCGTTTCCTAAGCCATTGCTGCCTTGTTTGTATTTTCGGTTGGGGTCGAATTTATTCTCGCATACAAAGAGGATGCTTCCTTTATTGATAAAAATTTGAACATTAATGGCATTGTCAATTTTCTTGTTGGCTGAATGTTTAAAAGCATTTTCAATGAATGGAATAAAAATCAGGGGAGCTATTGTTTTGTTTCCCGGACTACCTGTCACCTGAAAATGTACATAATTTAAATTGGAGGTCCTTATCTTTTGCAATTCAATGTATTTTTTAATGTATTCGATCTCGTGTTCGAGAAGAATTCGGTCGGTCTTGGTCTCATACAACATGAAACGCAAAATATCGCTGAGCATGTTTAAATAATTGGACGCTTCCTTTGCATTATTTAAAATCAGGGTATCGATATTATTCAGGGTGTTGAATAAAAAATGTGGATCGAGCTGGGCTTTTACCAATGCCATTTCTGTATCGTGATTTTTTTGTTTCAATTCTTCTTTCAGTTTCAGTTCATCAAACCATGTAATGAATCCTTTTATAACCAATGCAACCATACCTGATATTGATGCAATGATGGTCATTACAATAATTGTACGAATAGCGGTAGACCTGCCGTGTTTGCCGCCTTCATCCATATCCACCATCTGACCTGTTTCTATCTGGTAGCGAATCAAAATATATCCTAAGACAGCAGCGCCGAGTGAGATGAGCAGTCCGGAAATTATTGAAAGAAAGATTTTATTTTGCTTGAGGTGTCTTTGGAAGATGAGGAAATAGTACAGGTAAAAAGTGATCACAGAAGGAAACAGGGCGAATGTGAAAATACTTCTAAAGGCATTCAGGACTCTTGCAGTCTGATCAACTGAATGTCCACTGCTTCTATAGAATACGCCCACCATGATTGCAATCAGGAGAAGATAGCAGAGCCAAAAACCAATGTGCAAGAGTACAATGATCGACTTTTTCATAAATTCCAATTTTGTGCTTTATTCGGACAAAATTGAACGTTTTTGGACTGTTTTGGAAAACTATTATTCAAAATGGGGGTATTTGTCTGCAAGATCGGGAATGTGATCGTTTAAAATGTCAAAATTGATATGCTTAGCTATTGGGAAGATGCAATAAGCTCTTTCGCGTGCTGTTAATTTTCTTTAAAAATAATTCGTGGAAAGCAGGCTAGTGGTAGTCATTTTGCCCCAAAATAAGATACTTTTTCCCGCTGAAGCAAGCTATCCATAGCGCTTTTCGATATTTTTAGTATATTTCGTATTCCAACAATTCTGCTTAATTCCTCATTAATAGTCCAATCTCTACAGCACGTGGTTCAACATGCATTTTTGCAAACCAAAGGATGGTTTGTGCACCTTATATTTTTGTTTGTGTTGTTGAATTCCAACCCAGGCAAAGCCCAGGTCACTTGTATCAGTTCCGGTAATTTCACAAATCCTGCTATTTGGTCTCCTGCACCGCCGGTTGCAGGTCAGTTCATTACTGTGAATTCAGGCCTTACTCTCACAGTGGATTCGATCACTCCCAACATTGGTGATTTAATCATCAACGGGACTGTCATCGTTAGTAGTACATCCTCTTCAATTTTGGTTTCAGGAGGAAATATCACTGTGAATTCAGGGTCCTTGCTGGAAAATGATGGACGAATTGACTTTAATACAAATGGAAAAAATTTCTTTCTGAATGGAACTGCAAGTTATATTCATAACCCACTGTTAAGTGATTCGGTTGATGAAAGTATTTTTTACAATTCCATTGAAACTTTTTCAATTACCAGTAACCTCAGCATTTTGAAATGGAAAGATGGATCGATTCCGCTCGGTGATCCATCGCGGATCGCTACCAGTTTTTTCGGAAACCTCACCCTGAATGCAAGTGTTCCCGGTGGTATTTGGCAGCAGGACGGATATTTCGCGGTTCCTGCATTCAACCGGATCCGTGGACTCTTCACGGTATCGACAGGCACTGTTGTGATGGATAATGGATATGGCAACACCTCCCAGATTTACCTTGGCGATGTTCTCGTGAATGGAAATGGGAACATTGTTTTTCAACGCGGATTTGACCGCAATCTGGCGATTTATGCAAACAACTTTACGGTGAATAGTACTTCTGCCCAGCCGACAATTCTCATGGATTCTTCCATGGGACAACTTACATTGACACTTACCGGAAGTCTGAATCTTCACAGCAGTTTTAAAGGGATTACCGGATCGCTCAATCAACTTGGAAGTGATGCCCGTTTTATCATTGATGGCAATCTGAATATCACCGGAGGAACGTGTAATTTCGTTACCAAAGTGGATGCTCCTTTGCGCATCAATGTGACCGGCACTACAACACTTGCTGATACAAGTTCAGGTGGTTCTGTTTCATTCCTTGATGGAGGAAATTTTAATCTCATCTTTACATCCAACGACCTGAATATTTCTGCTTGTCAGAACAATTATCTTTTTGGTCAACCGGGCGCTGTTTACAATCCGAAAGGTACCGGAACGTATACCATTGCGAACGACCTGAACATCACCGGAAATTCAACGACGTATTTTGCATGGTCCGATTCGAGTATTGGTAAAGTGAGAGTCAGTACAGGGCGGGATGCTAATTTGAACGCGGCCGGATCAACGTGTGTGATCGGATATACAAATGGTCCAGTGACTTTTAAAACAGGGAGAAATTTTTCACAAACCAATGGAACTTTTACCGGACAAGCTTTTACGCTGAATAAAGATCTGGATTCACTTATTACCAGCGGGAATTTTCTTTTTAATTCAGCAACTTCGACGGACTTCCTGAAATGCAATAGAGGTATAGGTCCAACTACAATAACTACAGGAGGAAATTTTACAGTACAGAATTCAGGTACAGGGAATGGACAAGGGGTGATAGGAATTGATTCTACCAGTGCAAATCTTACGTTTTCTGTGAGTGGAAGCTTCGTGCAGAACGGTGGACAATTTGCAGGAATTCAAAATGGGAGTGGAAATATAACTTTTACAGTTTCCGGAATCCTTGATATCAATGGAGGGAATTTCTTTTGCATCACGAACCGGATTTCACCAATTTCAAATCTTATTACTTTTCTTGTTAATTCAATTGATTATGACGGTGGTTATTTTAGTGCTTACGACGCCTGCAATACCACTACAACCAGCGGATCATTTACCATCACCAACGCTTGCAAGGTGAACTTTACGTCCACAGGTGACTACTTCTCATTCATTGGTTTGCCCAAGACAGCTTTTGATCTGAACAATATGCCGCTCTCCCTGAACATCGGTGGGACGCTTACTCTCAGTGGAGTGAACGGGACTTTTGTGTCGAGTCAATCTCTTGGACAAGAAACAGTGACCATGACCGGTTTAAGTATTTCCGGCGGAATCAATAGTTTTAATGCATTGCCCGGTTCAACGTTTGGTAACGGGCATTTTGTATTGATGACCATTAACGGGAATGTCCAGGTGAGCGGCGGAACCAGTTATTTCTCCGCGAGTACCCAAGCCGTTACAATTAACCTGAATGGTAACCTTAGTCTTAGCAATGGCAGCATCGCTATGAAAGGTGGCGACAATACAGGAACAGCAGTATTGAATATTACCGGCGGATATTCACAAACCGGCGGAAGTTTTTATTTGCACAATGCACCGACGGATGATCTCAATACAGCTGCTGTCATCACCATGAATGTGAATTCAGATGGAGATAATTCAGGAGATTTTACACATACCGGAGGTACCCTTAATTATGATAATGCCACGAATACACCGGCTTCATTGAACCTGAGTATAATTATAAAAAGTCCGAATTACACTTTGGGAGGAAGCGGTCTGATCACCATGACCAAAGCCGGAACAGGAACCATTTACGGCAATATGTCATTTGCAAGAGCAGGAACTATTTCGTGTACACGAACAGGAACACATACTATCCAACAAGTGATCCAAACAGTTCAATCCGGATGTACACTTGATATGGTCAGTGGAGATCTCCTTCTTGCTTCGCACAACACAAAACGGCCCACCCCTGATTGGCTTACTGTCATTGGAACGCTGAACATGCGCACGAACAGAATCTTCAGTAATGTCTTGAATCCCTATTCCGGGGTAACTGTTTTTGGTACTTTGAAAACGATGAATGCGAATGGTCTCTACAATGGAACCACATCAGCTTCTTTTGCCACAACTCTTACCGACAGTCTTGATTATTTTCTCGGTGCCGGATCCACTGTTGAATACAATGGTGCCGACAATCAGATCATCACAGGAATAGGAGTAGGGAAGGCACTCCTTGCTCAACACAAATACTTTGCTCTGGTCATTAATTTTTCAGGCACACCGGATGTTGAATTTGTTTATCCGACCAATTCTCCGACGGATTCATCTGTACTGGTAAGGGGTTCAATTAATCTTTTGGCAGGTGAATTAAATCTCGACAATGATCACAATCCTTCCAATGGAGGAGGTCGATGGATTACGCTGGAAGCTGCAGCCGGTACGAGTCTCAGTCGCACAGCAGGGTATATTCGTAGTGAAGTTGAGAATGGAAATGGATTGTTCAAATGGGTAATTGGCACAAATGCAACCACACACATTATTCCTTTTGGATACAATTCCAGCACCTATATTCCGCTCACTGCAGCAATCACATCAGGTAATGCAGGAAGTTTTTATGCGGGAACATATCGTACCAGCACTGCAAATCTTCCCTTGCCACCAACTGTTAGCAATCTGACTTATGGATCAGGAAATAATCTGAGTCCGATCATGATTGACCGATTCTGGTATGTAAATACTGCCGGAGCCACGCCGACCATGAATTTGAATTTTTCTTTTTCTGCATCCGAAGCCGGAAGCATAACAGATTTCAGGGCGATCCGATGGAATACAAGTACGAGTGCATGGACAAATCCTCCTCCGGGTACGCAAACACCTCAGACTTTTGCTGTACAGGCAAATGGTTTGTCTACGCTAAAAAACTGGTGGACTGTGAATGGAACTCTTTATCTGAATATTACTTCATCAGCAGGAGCGAACGGTACGATTAGTCCTGTAGGAATTACACCGGTATTGTTCGGTACGAATCAAAGTTATACAATTACTCCGAGCGCGTGTTACAATATCGCTGATGTAATTGTGGACGGTGTTTCACAAGGTGCAATCAGCACTTACACGTTCACCAATGTTATAACGAGTCATTCAATCAGTGCAAGTTTTGTAAGACAAGTGTATACAATTTCCGCATCGGCAGGAGCGAATGGAAGCATTAGTCCATCCGGATCCACATCCGTCAATTGTGGGGACAACCAAACGTTCAACTTCATCCCGGATGCTTGTTATGCTGTACAGAATGTGATTGTGGATGGAGTTTCTCAGGGAGCAATCTCCTCTTATACATTTACAAATGTTACTGTTTCGCACAGCATTTCGGTGACGTTTATACAACAAACATACTCAGTGACTGCGACAGCCGGAGCGAATGGGAATATCAGTCCTTCCGGTGTATCAGTTGTTTCCTGTTCCTCCAATCAAACGTATACAATCACTCCGGATGCATGTTACGCTATTCAGGATGTAGTTGTTGATGGTGTTTCACAAGGTGCTCTTGCTTCCTACACATTTACCAACATCACTGCAAATCACACCATTTCGGCAACGTTTGTTCAACTTGCTTATTCCATTTCCGCTTCATCCGGAGCCAACGGAAACATTTCTCCTTCCGGAAGCACAAGTGTTCTATGCGGAAATTCACAATCGTATACTATTTCGCCGTCTTCCTGTTATCAGATTGCTGATGTGACAGTGGATGGTGTTTCACAAGGACCAATTGCATCTTATACATTTAGTAATGTGAACGCGAATCACTCAATCGCTGCAAGCTTTACACAAATAGTTTATACAATTTCAGCATCTGCCGGCAGCAATGGAAGTATTTCACCTTCCGGAAATTCAAATGTTTTCTGTGGTGATACGCTTACGTATTCGATCACAGCTGATCCATGCTACGATATCGCAGATGTATTGGTGGATGGAGTGTCGCAAGGTCCTGTATCATCGTATACTTTTTCCGGTGTATTCAGCAACCACACAATCGTCGCTTCGTTTTCATTACAAACATACACGCTCACGCTCAGCTCTGGTCCGAATGGAAGTATTTCTCCTTCCGGAACTATCACGGTAAATTGCGGAAGCTCGCAGACAGTTTTAATTTCACCCGCTTCCTGTTACCAGATCCAGGATGTCCTCGTGGATGGAATTTCCCAGGGCCCCGTTTCTTCGTATACTTTTTCAGGAATCACAGCGAACCATACTCTCAGTGCGAGCTTTGTTTTGTTGAACTATACAGTTTCTGCAAGTGCAGGACTTCATGGAAGTATTACACCTTCGGGAAATTCTCTCGTGAATTGCGGTGATTCGATTACTTTTTCGATTGTTGCAGATGATTGTTATACAATAGAAGATGTTCTTATCGATGGAGTTTCAGTCGGCGCATTGTCACAATATACCTTTAGTAATGTGACTGCATCCCATACTATCTCAGCAACTTTCAATATCCTTCAATATTCCATTTCCGCTTCCGCAGGGTTGAACGGTTCCATCAGTCCGTCAGGAACTACAGTGAAAAATTGCGGAGATAGTCTCAGCATTATCATTTCTCCGGATCCTTGTTTTCACATTCAGGATGTTCTTGTGGATGGGATTTCGCAAGGCTCTGTTTCATCGTATACATTTACAGATATCCGGGCAAATCACAGCATCAGTGCTTCATTTGAACGGAATCAGTATACCCTCAGTGCAAGTGCCGGAGCAAATGGAAACATCAGTCCTGCGGGAACACTAACAGTTCCTTGTGATACTTCACTTACATACACCATTACTCCGGATCCTTGCTATGCGATACTCGATGTTCTGGTAGATGGAATTTCAGCAGGTGCAATTCCTTCGTATACTTTTTCGAATGTGAATTCAGATCACAACATCGTTGCAAGTTTTGTATTGCTCACATATTCTGTTACTGCAAGTGCAGGTCCGAATGGGACGATTACTCTATCCGGGATCAATACAGTCAATTGTGGTGACTCCATTAGTTTTTCGATTACACCTGACACCTGCTATCAGATTCTGGATGTAGTGGTGGATGGAATATCACAAGGAGCCCTGAGTACATTTACATTTGCATCTGTACAAACTTCGCATACAATTCAGGCAACATTCAGCAAAATCTCGTACACAATTTCTGTTAGTGCAGGCAGCGGCGGATCAATTTCTCCTTCCGGAAGTGTTTCAGTATTCTGCGGAGATGATCAATCTTTCATCATACAGCCGGATACTTGCTTTGTTATTGGAGATGTGCTCATTGACGGAATCTCGCAAGGTCCAATCAGTTCCTGGACTTTCACATCTGTGACAGGCAATCATACAATTTCTGCTACTTTCAATCTGATCAATTATACTCTTCATTCGTCCAGCGGCTTGCATGGAAGTATTACTCCTGATGGTGATGTGATTAGAGGTTGTGGTAGTGATCAACACTATTCATTTGCTCCGGATTCCTGTTATGAAATCAGTGATGTTATTGTCGATGGTGTTTCACAGGGTGTGCAGGCAGACTGGACATTCAATTCAATTGGATCAAACCATTCCATTTCTGTAAGCTATGCTCTGCGTTCCTACACAATCAATGCGTCAGGCGGATTGCATGGTTCCATTTCACCAGCAGGAAATAGTATTGTGAATTGCGGTGATTCATTGACCATAACATTTGTTGCGGATACTTGTTACCAGATTAATTCCGTGATTGTGGACGGAATAAATATTGGATTCTTAAGTTCATACACATTCTCAAGTGTAGGTGCTGATCATACAATTTCTGTCGATTTCGTTCCGATTACATACACTGTATTTGCAAGTGTAGGTTCGAACGGTTCAATCACTCCTCCGGGGCTGACTACAGCCAATTGCGGTGACACCATTCATTATTCAATCAGTGCAAATACTTGTTATGCCATAGCTGATGTAGTGGTCGATGGATTATCTGTGGGTGCTGTTTCCAGTTACGCGTTCACAGGAAGTTCCGGATCACATACTATTCATGCAACATTCTATCTGCTCACATACAATTTCACAGTTTCATCCGGACCCTTTGGTTCAATTGATCCGGGTGTGAATGAAACAGTAGATTGTGGAACGAACAAGACGTATACTTTTATTCCTCAATCCTGTTACCAGGTTAGCGATGTGGTGATAGATGGAAATTCTGTAGGGCCGGTGAGTACGTATTCATTTAATCCTGTTGCTGCTAATCATAGTATTTCCGCTACGTTTAGTTTGATCACATATACTATTACAGCTACTGCAGGTTTGCACGGAAGTATTTCACCGAACGGGACGAGTGTAATCAATTGTGGCGATAGTCTTGCTTACACAATTGTTCCGGATTCCGGATTTCTGGTTCTGGATGTAGTGGTTGACGGAACCAGCCAGGGTGATCTTTCAAGTTACGTTTTCAATAACATTCAAAGTAACCACACTATTCAAGTGAGCTTTATTCCAAATTGTTTTCCTCCTGTGCTGACTTGTATCGCTGATGTCAATGTCTGGAATACGCCCGGAAATTGTGATGAAGCAGTAAATTACGGAATGCCTCTTGTGTCCGGAACAAGTCCGGTACTGACTTACGAATTTAGTGGTGCTACTTTCGGTAGTGGGAATGGAAATGGAAGCGGAGAGTTGTTTAATCCCGGACAAACACAAGTGAAACTAACAGCAACGAATGGATGTGGCAGTGATACCTGCTCATTCTTCGTAAATCTTACGGATACACTCAAGCCAATCATTTCCTGCCCGACAACTGTAACACTGATAGCGGAAGCAGGTTTGTGTAGTTCGTCCGCTTCAATCGGAACGGCAAGCGCGAGTGACAATTGCCCCGGAGTAGTGTTTTCGTTTTCTCCGGCAGGACCTTATGCTGTAGGGACAACTCTTGTTACATGGACTGCTTTGGATGTTCATGGCAACAGTGCAAGCTGTATTCAAACTGTAGTTGTGACAGATGAACAGAATCCTGAAATTGTTTGTCCTTCTGACTTATTCTCAAACTCTGTAAATCCGGCATTGGGATCACCGCTTGTTAGTGACAATTGTGGAATTTCATCCACTACGAATGACGCGCCAGTGGTATTCCCTTATGGTTTCACAACTGTAACCTGGACTGTTAATGATGTCAATGGTAACTCCGCAATTTGCACACAGGTAGTCGAAGTACAACCTGCATTTGATACTTTGAATGTCAGATTATTTATTCAGGGTTATTACAATCCGGGAAGTGTGATGAATTCAGCATTGTACAATTCAGGTGTTGGAATGGATCCGACAGAGATTGACACGGTGCATGTTTGTCTGATTGATCCAAATACACTTGTGCAAGTTGAATGTTACGATGGAATTCTGAAAGATGATGGAAGTCTGAGCTGTGCTTTCACACATTCGCCGGGTGGAAATAGTTATTACATACAAATCCGTCACCGGAACACTTTGGAAACATGGTCGGCCAATCCAGTACCTTTGACCTATGTGTCATCATACGATTTCAGTATTTCCGATACCAGTGCCTACGGAGGGAATATGGTTCAGGTGGAGCCGGGTGTGTGGGCTGTCTGGAGTGGTGATTGCGCCGATATCAGTGCAACACCTGATGTCCAGGATGGTTTCATTGATTCCGGAGATTTCAGCGCGATCGAAAACGATACTCAGAATTTTTCATTTGGGTACATTACCACAGATTTGACAGGTGATGCGATTACTGAATCTACGGATTATAGTGTGGTCGAAAATAACAGCCAATTGTTTTTGATTTCGTCGCATCCTTAATTTTGAAGGTCAGCTACTTGTGGACCTTAATAACCTTTGGTTTAATTTAGTGAATTTCTATCAAACGATTTAAGCATAAGCGTGCTGATACTTCACTTTTCTTTCTTTAGCATCACCCAGAATAGTTATAGCGGTTGATTTCCATAAGCATTTTCTTTTTGCAGACATTTTTTTCGTATAACCAGCCCTTGGATGGAGATATGTCCTGGCATATTATTCCTGCCCGGGTTTTAAAACCTGTTTTAGAAAACCCATTGGGCTTTGATGTATTATTTATGCATCATTCCTATCCAAATCCAAATCGATTTTTCAGTCATTGGTCTATAAAGAGATTTTATGATACAACGCCAATATATTTGCAACGTTTTGTATCTCCAATAGAAGTCTTTATTTATCGTCTGCACTCTTAAAAACGGCAATTCAACTATTTCTGATTTATTTTCTTTCACTCTTTATTTCGGGAACATGGAGGGTGCAAAAGTTGAATTTTGTTATAGCTTCTGTTCTGGTATTTCCACTATTTCAAACCAATGGTTACCAGGGTTACATGGGAATTATAGACATGTCGCCAACCTATACATTTTTTTATGCCTTGCCATTTTTAATGCTTTTGACTTACTCTATACCTTTACTAGTGGAGAGCCGGAGCTCGACCAAACCGGAATTCAGAATTTTGCTGCGGATTTTATTTATTCCAATTGGTTTAGTATGCAGTTTGAGTGGCCCCTTGAACCCCGGAATAATTCTTATTGGTACAGTTTTATTGTACCTAAAGTACATCAGAAAAGGATATCTGAAGTCAGCATTGCAAGGACCTTTGAAAAGAATGGTTGATGGTGTTCGGGAAATCCCCACGCATTTTTGGTTTTATCTGATTCCGATAAGTTTGTTTTCTCTGTATTCTTTGTATATCGGCAGTTATAATTCAAACAATCAGGCGTTGCCATTAACGGATTTGTATTCAAATTTACCTGCAGGAATTTATTTTCAATTTACTCAAAAATTGGGAATGCCGATTTTGTTGATTTCCATTTTACTGAATATAATTCTCCTTAAGCGGGAAAATAAAAATGGAGAAGTTCTTGGATGCTGGCAATCTATAAATGGATTGGACTGTTTTCTATAGTATATATTGGTTTGTTGCCACTTGGGGATCGAGGGAATATCGTCCGAATGTGTTACGTTACGATACAATTATCCCGATCACCTTTTGTTTGATGTATATTTTTGGAAGTTCTTCCTTTTACTTGATTAAATCGCTGACGAAAAATCAATTGAATTTATACATTCCATTTCTTCTTGGTATTCTATTGATTTTTACTTATGCTGATAAAGCTCAATTTGAGAAAAATTCCTGTGAACGTGAAACGTTAAAACAGTTATCCGAAAGCAAAGAGGATTTGGTTCAAATTCCTGCCGATTGTAAACTGTTGTCATGGGGTATAATCCGGGATCCCCAAGAGTCAGAATTAAATGCTGAATTTTTGTTCAGGTGTGGGATCACAAATAAAAGGATCTTGTATTTTAATAAACATTGAGAAACTTCCGGGCACTCCGGAGATTTCAAGGATTATTTTTGCATCCTACAAATCATGTGCAAGTGGTATTGGGGGAAGAGCCTCTTTCCGTTTTATTTCGTCGTCTTGCTCCCCATCTGGACTCCGAGCTTTTCATATTCTATATCGTTCGGCTCCCACAATTCTATCTTGTTACCTTCCATATCCATGATGTGAGCGAATTTACCGTAATCATAGGTTTCGATGGTGTCGGTTACTGTAACACCTTCTTTTTTCAATTGATCAACAAGAGCTACTAAATTTTCCACCCGAAAGTTTATCATGAACTCCTTTGTTGAAGGTTCAAAATA
>JADKKE010000019.1 GCA_016720655.1 Bacteroidota bacterium | reverse complement strand
ACCATCATTATTATAATCCCCAAATGAAAATGCTGATCCCGACAGCGCAGGCATGGGAACAGTATCCAGAGTAAATGATGTTCCACTATTATTCT
Source organism: Bacteroidota bacterium (assembly GCA_016720655.1). Taxonomy (GTDB): domain Bacteria; phylum Bacteroidota; class Bacteroidia; order AKYH767-A; family 2013-40CM-41-45; genus JADKJP01. The sequence goes on along the minus strand of JADKKE010000019.1, from coordinate 69,810 downwards.
GATAAACTGCAACAACCGGATTATTTGCATTTCTTCCACTAACCATAACATCCTTAAAGCCGTCATTATTTATATCTGCAAAGTGTACATCTCCGCTTAAAGCATCCTGCAATGTGAAAGCACTTGTAAAATTGAAAGCGCTATCGTTTCGATAAATTATGGTAGAGCCATTAGAAGTTGCACAATAATTAAAGCCATTCGTAATTATATCAATTCTGCCATCATTGTTGAAGTCGCCTACATCAAGCGCACCGTTATCAGTGCCAAACAATGTGGCTACCGAAGTGAAAGTTCCTGTTCCGTTATTGTTTCTATATACATTCGTGAAATAATTACATGGAGAACTGTATCCTTTCAAAACAAAATCAAGATATCCGTCATTGTTAAAATCGGCCCAGGCCAAGGACCCGCCGAACCTTTCACCGGAATTATTTGCGGGTAATCCGGCATTAAGATCAGTGAAAGTGCCATTTTGGTTATTATGAAATATTTTAGTGAAACTGTTTGCACCGCCTGTGGTGTTCCCACACATTAACAAATCAGGAAAGCCATCATTGTCATAATCACCCCATTTGATCGCATCACGAGATTGATTATCTATGCCTGTTAGTCCGGCATTTATATCAGTAAATACAAAGTTACCATCATTCCGATAGATTTCAGTAAAACATCCATTAGAATTGTGTCCCATGATGGCCAAATCACTGTCTCCCGTCGTTATCATAATCTGCCCAATCGAATGAACTAAAGGATAGGTTTAAAATATTGGTGCTAACAGGAGTAAATGTCTGGAATGCCCAAGCAGAACTGCAAGTGTGATAAAGAGTGTCGTAAAGAGTGTTTTCATGGGTTTGGTTTTAGTTTCGTATACATGAATCAATTCAAACATCCAAAAGTAACCGGTCAATGCATTTTTTTTCTACATTTCGGCCAAAGAGGTATAAAATTCGTTTTTATCAGCAATTTTGGCGTCTGAAATTGTATTGATATATATTGCAACAAAGGAATTGAATTTAAGATTAGAATAATTGAATTCTATTCTTTCTTCTTCTTAGCCTGAAAAAAATTGTTTACATAATGGTTATAAAGCGAATGGATACTCGGTTTTGTCAACTTGTTGAATTCGGTTGAATTTATTACATAATTCAAAAATTTCCACCGTTGTCCTGTTTATGTATGAATAAATTAAAATATGATTTTCCAAAAAAATGATGCGCCGATTTTCTATCATTCGAAATTGATATATTTCAAAGGGTATATATGTGGTTTATAGAATCCTTCCTTTTTAATAGAAAAAATTCTTGCGTATTTTGTTTCGCATTTATTTTATTTACGGGAACCACTCCTCACACTTTCGCCCAGTCTGCCGGAGAAGCTTTTTAAATCTGGTTTGCAGATGTATAAAAATGCGGAATAGTTCAAAGCGTTAGATTTATTTGAAAAGGCGGAATATTTGTATATAAATGAACGTAACGCAGTTGGCAGATTTGAAGCTTTAAATAAGAAGGTGGAATTGTTAATTGTAACAGATCAGGACAGCAAGGCAGTTGAACTCATGCTTTCGGTTCGTACTGTTATACTTTCCACTCTTGGCGAGAATCATCCTACTTATATTGATTTTATTGAAAATCTTGGCAAAGCGTATGAGATGATGAGTGATATCGGTGTTTCTAAGGACTACTACGATAAAGCAATTTCACTTGCCAAAAATTTATATGGTGATAAGGACGCAAGAACGGGACATTTGTACCGACATCTTGCATCGTTTTACCAGTTCAAAAGGTCCTATGATTCTGCCCGCTTTTATGCTTTCAAATCTCTCCGGATTTGTGAAGCAGACACAGTTCATCAGCAAGAAATTAATTTTGAAGAAGTCATAATTGAGTATGGATTTTCTTATAAAACCAAACCGGGAAAATACGAGCGAACCGATTTTAAATTGCTTGATTCTGCAGCTATAATATTTCGTCGCGCTGCTTCCATAGCCCGACGCAAATATCCGAAAGGTTCCTGGCAGGAAGCGAAGGCTCTTCATCAGGTCGGAAATACATTTACAGATAAAGTGCTTCGACTGTTACCGGAGGAGAAGTTTCTTGTCGAATACTATGATTCTGCCCGCTATTATTATTTCATGGATCTGAAACTCAAAGAACGTCTTTTAGGTCCGGTGAATACAGAAGTTGCAATAACATATTATACGCTGGGACTTGTTGAATTGTATTTTAGAAAATCGACTGAAAACATAAATATCATATCTTATTTTGACAAGGCTTTGGCGGCACTAACCCCTGGATTCGATTCCAGGAAAGCTCATACGATTCCGGATTTTGAAAAATCAATAGATCCATATTTTCTGTCGACAATCCTGGGAATGAAATGTGTAGTTTACAAGACTAATTTTCAGAATTTTAAAAATGAAAATGATTTGGAAGAATATTATCAGATTGAAAAGACTCGTCTCAGGATATGGGACAAAATTATCTTTCAGCTTCAGTCTCCGGACGCGAACAAAATCGTCAGACTCTGGAATTACGATTTCTTTGGTGAATTGATATGGGCTTGTATCGAAAAATATTCGCTACATCCGGATGAAAATCTATTAAAGGAGGCATTCATTACGACAGAAAAATCAAAAAATGCTCTACTCTTGAAATCGATTTTAGAATCACAGATTCTGGAAAGATCAAAAGATCCGGTTACTTTAATGAAGCAACAATTAAAGGGATTCAGAGCTTATACTTTGCAAGAACTACAGCAGGGGCTTCTTGACAGTACATCAGCATTGCTTGAATATTTTGATTCCAAGCAAAGCGCGTCCGAAGACAATTATGCTTTTCTATTAACGCGTGATAGTTTGAAGATGATTCAACTTCCTGCGAATGCAGAATTCGATTCATTATTAAATCGATTCAACAATACTGTTACATCATTTAGGGTAAATGAATATGAAGATGCGTCATTTTCGATTTATTCACATTTTGTTTTGCCTCTGTTGAAAAATCTGCCAGCACGTATTCATAAATTAATTATTTCACCTCAGGGGCGTTTGCAGAAAATACCATTTGAAGGTCTTGTAACCAGGAAGGATGTAAATGCAGATGATTTTTCAAAGCTGCATTACCTCTTGAACGATTATGTCGTTTCGTACGCGTACAGTGGGACAATAGGCATGCTAAGTTCTAAGGAGATTTCCTGCTCTGACCAGACAATGTTTGGTTGCGCACCTTATTTTTCAAAGCAATCTGATTTACCGTTTTCAATGGATTTGTTGAGATCACTTAGTTCAGAGGTACGCGGTAATTTTTATTTTGTGTTAGGTGCAGTTTATGATCAGTTTCGTATAAATGCAAGAACTGCTTCACTGATACATTTATGTACAAATTCTACAAGTAATTTTTATTCTTCAGATTCTTCTAGGATCTATTTTTCGGATCAACAAATTGACACAGCATCCTATATATCACTGGCAGAAATTTACCAGCTTAAGCTTTCTGCTACTCTCGCAGTACTTTCCTCCTGTGAAAATGCCATCGGTGAGGATTCATATGGAGAGGGGACAATTTCCTTTGCGCGGGCTTTTACATATGCCGGATGTAAAAGCACAATAACAACATTATGGAAAGTTGACGACAAAGCAACAGCTGATTTGCTCAGAATATTCTATTCATACCTTTTACGTGGAGTTAATCGAGAAGATGCTCTTCGTAATGCAAAATTGGATTTTCTTGCTCAAAATCGAAATTCCGAAATTGCCAGCCCTTTTTATTGGAGTGGTTTGGTTTTGACTGGAGCAGGAGGGCCCATTTCACTTCAGAAAAAAATTGGTTTGTCAACGTATTTGGTTCTGGCTTTATGTATTATAGGTTGTATATCCATTATTCTTGTTAAAATCAAACGGAAATGATCCAGTAGGGAATATTATTCATTGATTTGTAATTAATGTAAATTGCTGAATAACAATATTATATATAAACTTAAACATAGGTTTGTCTTTCTCTCCGAGGGCTGATATCATTTTTGTGTAAATTCCGTTCTGATAATATTTTTCTGATTTATGGCATTTGATAGTGTATTGAAGGATATCCGGAATGGGGGACAGGAAACATTGCTTGCTATTTATCGTCAGCATCGCAACGAATTTTTGACGTGGGCAACTTTTCATTATTCTTGCTCGGAAGCAGAAGCAAAGGATGTTTTTCAGGATTCAGTGATTGTGTTTTATGAAAATGTGAAAAATGGTCAATTGACATATCTGACCTGTGATCTAAAGACTTATATTTTTGGAATTGGAAAGTATAAATTATTGAACCTCGCAAAAAAAAATGCAAGGATGGTTACTTTAGATGATGCTGTATTGATTAATGGAAGTGATAATTCCCTTGAAATGCAGCACGACAAAGACCACAATAGACAAATAGTACAGGATAATTTAAATAAATTGCCTGAGAAGGACAGAGAAATCCTGCGTCTTTATTATATCGAAGGTCTTGATATGAAAACAATTGCTAATAAATTGGGCTATAAAAATGCTGATGTCGCTAAGAAAAGGAAGTATGAAGTGTTTAAAAAACTTGCCCTGTTGGTAAAAAACAACCTACGGACATTTATGTTACTGTGATCAAAAAAGACAAAGACTAATTTGAAAGTGGAGCTTAAACATATCGAGGAAATTGAACGTTTTTTTGAGGGCCTCATGTCTGAAGAGGAGAGGACTGCTTTTGAAGCACGACTTCTCCTTGATAACGAGTTGCAGGAAGATTTGGAGCTTTACAAGAAAGTTGTGGAAAGCATGCATTCTCTTTCCGGAAACGACCTGCGAAAAAAAATGAATATTTTGGATTTGGAAATGGGAGCAGCCAACAAACCCAGATATCCAAATCGCTCGAACCGTGGTTATAAATCATATCTGGCCATTGCTGCTACTTTGGTATTTATACTGTTATCTTCCTATTTTTTATTTTTTCACAGTTCAATTGATTCGCGAATTGCACAATACGAAATTCCTGAGCCTGGTCTGCCAGTGCTGATGGGTGAGTCAAATCAGAGGAATCTTGATGAGGTGATGAATGCATACAAGCTAGGAAAATTTGAATTGGCGCAATCATTACTGTCAACAATGCTACGTAGCGATTCCGATAATGACACTTTGAATTATTTCTCAGGATGTGTATACGTTAGATTGCATGATTATCAGAAAGCATCTAATTGCTTTGAAAAGGTAAAAGATCCAAATTCTGTTTACTTTGCTAAATCACAATTTGAATCTGGCCTTTTATACTGGAGAGAAAATGATATTGCGAAAGCCATCGCGAAATTTCAAATGGTTAGTCAATTGAATGCAGGCAATTATTCAACGAATTCAATTGAAATTCTTAAGTTTTTACGATAGTAGCACCATTTCGGAAATCTTTTTCCATTACTGCATTTCAGCAGTTCGGTCGAAGAAAAAATATTTGCTGAATAGCGGTTACCTTTAAATACTCTGGGGTATTAATGGTAGGTTAAAGCTTTCCCCCCCCCCCTTGAATATCCCGGTCTTGATCGCAGCAGGGCCGGGGTTTTATAAGGTATACGTATGGTAAAATTAACCGAAAAATATTTTGAGTAAGCCTGCATTTCAAATTTTGATAAGGATCTTCATCTAAATATTCAGTAAATCACCTTTCCACTTGTTAATTATTATATATAAAGTTAATCGTCATGAAACACATTAAACGATTGCTGATTTTATTTCTCAGCTTCAGCTACATCATGGATTTAAAGGCTCAGGGTTCATGGACACGGAAAGCAAATTTTATTGGAGGGCCAAGAACGCGTGCAGTAAAATTTTCCATTGCGAATCAAATATATTATGGCACAGGAAATGTAGTTGGCGGAAATGCGGAAAGTAGCGATTTTTACAAATATGATATTTCAACCGATTCCTGGACACAAGTGGCATCACTTCCAAAGGGCATGCAGGCAGGGGTTGGTTTCTCTATTGGAACCAAAGGCTATGCAGGAATGGGTTGGTTGTCAGGAAATGCTTTCGTAGATTTTTATGAATATGATCCATCCTCAAACACCTGGATCACGAGGGCATCATGGCCAGGTCCGCTTACAAATGATGCGAACAGTTTTGTCGTAAATGGAAAAGCTTATGTTGGAGGTGGTGATGGTCCGTATGGCAATCCTACCATTTCTAATTTTTATCAATTCGATCCACTGCTAAATTCATGGTCACAAAAAGCTGATATCCCAGCTCCAGGGCGTCGTTCTTCCGGAACTTTTTCAATAGGGAATTTTGGCTATATGGGAGTGGGTAGTAATGATGACTTGGGTGTTAGTTTGAGTGATTATTATAAGTATGATCCATTAAATAATAGTTGGTCCGCAATAGCCGATTTTCCTTTTGCTTCTACCAGTTCACGTAATTGTGCATTTACTATTAATGGATATGGTTATTCAACAAATTACTTAAACTTAGGTCAGATTTATAAATATGATCCTGTAGCAAATACCTGGTCGCAAATAATTTCTCCTTCATATATTAATTTTATTGCTGACATGGCTGAAGTTGTAAATGAGAAAGCCTACTTTGTGAGAGGAGCAAGTAATGAATTTTGGGAATGGGACCCAAACGGAATTGCAAATTGCATGGTAGCATTTTATCCTTTTACCGGAAATGCTGCGGACAGCAGTGGGCTGAGTAATAACGGTGTTGTTAATGGTGCCAGCTTGACAACGGATAGATTTGGAAATGCTAACAGCGCATATTATTTCAACGGCCTTGGCGATTATATCAATGCCGGAGATGTCAGCTACCTTGATGGATTGTCCGAAGCCACCTGGAGTTGGTGGATGAGTACCACAGATCCTCAGCCACGCCCTTCTGCCAATGATTATATCTCAGTGATCAGAAAGGATTCCTCCTGGATCCCATTGCAATTTGCAAACGATGGGTATGATTACTGGAGATCGATATTGTTTACTGGTGGACTGGGTTCAGCCAATCTTGTTTGGGGTTCTGGAGCGTCAAATGTAATTCCTTATAACGGTGACTGGAATATGTATGCAGTTGTGAAAACACCAACAGAGTTTAAATACTACAAGAATGGTGTCTTCCAGCAATCGATTGCCTATACAGGGCAACTGGAGAACAGGGACGCGCCATTGTTATTTGGAAGAGCTTATACTCATAATTCCTTGGAGTCATATAACGGCAAACTTGATGAAATCAGGATTTATTCCTGTGCGCTTTCTGATTCCGAAATAATTGGTTTGTATTCTGAGTGCGGTGTTCCGATTGTCTTCAATTTACAAGACAGTATTTCTTCATGTGGTAGTTCCGCAACTCTCGATGCTGGTTCCGGATTCGATACGTATACCTGGAATACCGGTTCAACTTCCCAAATAATTTCCGCAGAGCAGTCGGGTTGGAATGTTTGTACTGTGAGTATTGGTGCCTGCACAGCAAAGGATAGTACTTTCCTGGATTTGAAAAATGTTGATATTCTAAACAATGATACTTCAATTTGTTCCGGTAGCAGTGTTACACTCTCAGCTATTGCTTCAGGTTTCGAAACAGAGGCGCCTTGCGAATTAACCCATTTGCCTTTAAATCTTCAACAGGGCTTAGCGGCCTGGTATCCTTTCTGCGGGAATGCGATTGATGCAAGTGTAACGGAAAATCATGCAACAGTTTTTGGACCGACATTATCGAACGACCGATATGGGAATTCACAATCAGCTTATCAATTTGATGGAATGATGAGTAGGATTTCTGCACCCAATAATCCGTCTATTAATATCTATGGTAGCCAGCAAGCTTCAACAATTTCGTTCTGGTTTAAAATCGAAAATACTGATAGCACTTACAATCTGATTCACAGGGGCTATGTTTCACAAGACGCAAGTTTAGGAAACAATTATTTAGCTGTGGAATACCATGGTGTAAACCAGATACACTCCCATAGGTTAATATTTACACTTTATAACTTTAGTACGTTAAATGATGTTTATTCTCTGCCGAATTTGATTCAAGCCAATACTTGGTATAACGTTACCATTATTCGGGATCAAAATTCTTCTATTTTTCTCAATGGATTGGATGTTTCGGAAACTGTAATTAATAGCGGCTGGTCTACTGATTATAATTCTTCTGTTAGTTTGACCGGTTTAAATTTCGGATCACAAAGTGGTAGAAGCTCAGCATCCAATTTTTATTATTTATTCCCACTGAAAGGTGCATTGGATAATGTGATGCTCTACAACCGGGCACTATCAATTTCAGAAATAGCTCAGTTGTATAACGAGAGAGTTTTAAGTTATCTCTGGTCAACAGGTGAAACCACATCAAGCATTCAGGTAACGCCATCCTTGACTTCAGTTTATACAATTACTGCTACCGACGGTTTAAGTTCATGTACAGCAAATATGACTATGACTGTCAATGATGCAACAAGTTCTGTTACTCAGGAAAATTCATGTACCCCGTATACATGGAATGGGCAGTCTTATACACAGACCGGCACTTACAGCTTTCAAACTACGAATAGTGCAGGTTGTGATAGTATAGCAACATTGAATCTGACAATCAGACAACCTTCGGCTTCTTCAGAAACTGTATTAGCATGCAATAGTTACATGTGGAATGGCCAGACATACAATCAATCCGGAAGCTATACATATTCAACAACAAATATTGAAGGTTGTGATAGCATCGCAACAATACATCTAACGATCAACTCTTCAAGTACTAATCCTTCATCGATTGGAATAAGTACGAATAATGTATCTGCGGGAACACCTGTATTATTAACGGTGATTGGAGGAGCTCTTGGAACAGGAGCAGATTGGAAGTGGTATACTGGGTCCTGTGGAGGAGTTCCCGCTGGATCCGGCTCTGCTTTAACTGTCGCACCTCAGGCTTCAACTACTTATTTTGTTCGTGCAGAAGGTACGTGTAATATTACTGCTTGCATCTCTGTTACTGTTACGGTTATTCCGCTTTCTAATTGTCAGCCACCAACATCTATTCTTAGTACTGCAGGAATGTCTGTGTGTGCAAACAGCATGACAACTTTGTCGGTGGTTGGTGGTTTATTACCATCAGGCAGTAGATGGCGTTGGTATAAAAGCGGATGTGGTATAGGAACTTCAGTCGGAACTGGATCGAGTCTTACAGTGAATATTAGCTGCACCACGACCTACTATGTACGGGGTGAAGGCGGCAGCTGCGGACCTACCGGATGTGCTTCAATTACCCTTCAGGTACTTCCGAGACCTTCATTACCCGGATCAATTGCAGGGCAAACCTTTGGGTTATGTAATGCAAGCGGCAAAATATATACGGTTGCTTCAGTGAGTGGAGCAAGTTCCTATCAATGGTCTGTAAGTTCTGGCATTACGATTCTATCTGGCCAAGGGACTAACGCAATTGTTGTATCTTTTTCAAGCAGTTGTTCCAACGCAGGGACAATTAGTGTTCGCGCCATCAATGCATGTGGTTCATCGCCTTCACGGTGTTTATATGTTTCTACATTACCATCCGCACCCTCAGGAATAACAGGATCCTCCAGTGTTTGCCGGAATCAAACGTATTCATATAGCTGCAGTACGGTTGTGGGTGCAACTTATTATTTCTGGTCTGTCCCACAGGGTGCGACAATCCTTACAGGTCAGGGAACTACTTCAATTAGTTTACAAATGAGTAATCGTTCCGGCCAAGTGAGTGTGAAAGCAAGAAACTCTTGTGGCTATAGTTCTTCGAGATCTAAAACACTTTCTATTTCTTGCAGGGAAATAGTCGAACTACCAATTACTAATGATCAGGTGGCTGTTTACCCGAACCCATCATCGAGCAGTGTAAATTTGAAATATAGAATGTCGGAACAAGGCAAAGTTTTGATAAATGTGTTAGACCTTACGGGAAGGGTATTGTTTCAAATTACAACGGTGAATGAAAAGGAAGGTGACTACACTCTGGAACTACCATTTCGTGAAAATGGACTGGCACCGGGAATTTACATGTTGCACTTGATTCGAAATGAACAACAGGATGTGATTCGTGTTGCATTGAGTTATTGAGGATTCTTTTTTTAATTTCAATCAATATTGATAATGAGTTAAAATTAAATATAGTTTTACTCTCCAGCTGGAATATTTTCTTGCATTTAAAATTAATGATATGAAACGAACAATTGTATTACTTTGGTCTGTTGTTATTATTTCTAATTTCTTATTTGCTCAGAACACCTGGAATCAAAAAGCTGATTATGCAGGAGGCGTTCGCACTGGTTCTGCTGGCTTTTCTATTGGTAACAAGGGATATCTTGGGGTAGGGATCGATGATTTCCAATTCTATCATCAGGATTTTTGGGAATGGGATCAAAGCCTGAATGTTTGGACTCAAAAGGCTGATTTTATTGGTATAGGAAGAACTTTTGGTGTAGCATTTTCAATAGGCAACAAAGGATATTTTGGAATGGGTTATACTGCTTTCGGTTGCGGTTGTATGAACGATTTTTATGAGTATGATCCAACGTTAAATACATGGGTTCAAAAAGCTGACTATCCTGGAACGGGAAGACAAGGAGCAGTTGGATTTTCTATCGGGGCAAAAGGGTACATTGGAATGGGTCGGGAATCAAATACTAATATTTTAAAGAAGGATTTTTATGAGTGGGACCAAGCGACTAATATTTGGACTCAAAAAACAGATTTTATCGGAACACCAAGATTTGGAGCTACCGGTTTTTCAATAGGAACGACAGGGTACGTAGGTTTAGGAAATGATGGAGCGAGCACCACAAATCTTACTCAGGATTTTTATAAATGGGACCAGACAACTGATAGTTGGAATGCAATAGCTGATTTTCCCGGGCCCGTTCGTTACTATGCAGCCTCTTTTGTAATTGGATCAAATGCGTATGTTGGGACCGGATTTATTGCAACTCCACCATATCGAGTTGTTGATCTTTACGAATGGGATTCACAAAATAATTCATGGTCAGCACGGGCTGATTTCGGAGGTTTGCCAAGAGGTCAGGCGGTAGGCTTTTCTGTAGGTAATAGAGGATATATTGGAGCAGGGGATATTAGTGGTACATCTGCAGATTTTTGGGAGTATACTCCTCAAATTTCCTCAACAAATTGTCAGGGAAGTCAGATAACAGCTTCATTGGCAAATGGGCTTGCGGCCTGGTATCCATTTTGTGGCAATCCAAATGATGAGAGTGGGAATGGAAATGATGGAATAGTTCATGGAGCAAGCCTTACTTCAGATAGATTCGGGAATACAAATAGCGCGTATCAATTTAATGGAATATCCGACAGTATCAGGGTAGCAGATGCTCCGGAATTAAATATCAGAACTGGTCAATCTTTCAGTATAGCATTGTGGCTGAAGCAGGATACGTTGAATAGTGCGAAATACTTTTTTTCAAAGTATAGTGGATCAATGGGGCAGGGCCCGTCTTATGCATTTGGGACCCAGGATGTTCCTAACCCTGCAGGCGGCTATGCATATTTTGAATCTCCGGGTGGTTCAAATGAAACAAGAGGGAGCAGATTTATCGCAGATGCAAATTGGCATCATTTTGTTTGTGTTTTTAATTCAGGTTTGAATATAACCATGTATTTAGATGGTGATACCGATGTGGTGTCAAGTATTTCCTTTTCAGACAGCATTGTAAATGCTTTAGACATTTCTATAGGAACAGGTGGATACCAAACGTCGCAGCAATTCTTTAAAGGGAAGTTGGATGATATAGGATTATGGAATCGGGCATTGTCCGTGCAGGAAGTTCAACAACTTTATAATCTAGGTTTATGTTTTCAAACAATTACTGTAACTGATACCCTTATTATAAATGCAAACATTACCGGATTCAACCCGGTCACCTATCAAAATTCTATCAAAGTCTACCCGAATCCATCCAACGATCACATTACAATTGATTGTGGTAGTAACTACAGTACAATGAATGGGTATACTATTCGAATTGATAATACTCTTGGTCAAACGGTTTATTCAACCTCGTTAAATCAACAAACATATAGTGTGGATTTAAACACCTGGACTGGCAACGGCGTTTACCTGATTTACTTGTTAAATGCACAGGGCATAGTAGTGGATGTAAGGAAAATTGTAATTCAATAATGCTTGTAACATAACAAATGTTGTATCCAGATGGGATAAAGGTTAACGTTAGCCTTTTAAGAGAATTTTATGTCCTAAAGTTGATGCCGTATATAAAATCAACTGCTCTCAATCAGTGGTGAGTGTATAGGTATTCACTCTATGAATAGCAGAAGCAAAGGTTGGGGATTGGAAAATGAAATTTATTTTATATCATTCTTGTGAAATAGTTCTTTGCCTTTCACTTTTTCTCACCCATCTAAGTTATTTTCTCATCCCTCTGAATTATTTTTCTCACCCCTCTAAGTTTTTTTCTCACCCCATTAGGTTCGCTTTTCTCCATTCTATCCGCATGTCCCATTCCACAAATATTTTATTTTTCATTGAAAAAAATAAAACCAAATAAGCTGGCTCTTATGGTATGAATTTTTGATTCGGAATTGAAAGATTCTTATGCTACTAAAAATTTAAACCACTATAGGAATTCAAGATGAGGTTGTAAGCATTATGCTGCTGAAAAGAATAAAATGATTATATTTCTAAGGTCTTTGTATTAATAATGGGCTAAGTCTGCTGACGCACAGGCATTCGTTAAAGACTTTGCCCAGCGGGGAGATAATGGTAATACCAGGCAAACTCTCAACAACGGACTAACTTCACTTTATGTAACTTCCATTGAATTCAAAGGAACAGATATTTATCTCGGCACTGACGATGGTTTGTTTTTGTCAACTAATGGTGGAAACAACTGGACTTTTCTTGCTCTACCTTTTATTGCCATATCAGATATACTTGTAAATGGCAATGATATTTTTGTAGGGACCACGACAAATGGAGTATTTCTATCTCAGAATGGCGGGCCGTTTGATACAATCAATACAGGACTAACCAATCTCTGGACGAATAATCTCACAATGAAAGGAAGCGATCTGTTTGTATCAACTCGGGGAGGGGTTTTCAGATCGGTGAACTACGGTTCTTCATGGACAATGATTTCAGGAGGAGCCTTCAGTATTTCTTATTCCATAGAAATTGCTAACGACTCTAGCACTTTATTTGTAACCGCAGATCCGGGAGTATGGAAATCAGAAAATAATGGAGCGCTCTGGACTCAGATCTCAAATGGAATTACAATGCCTTATGGAAACTGTATGAGTATTAACGGATACACTCTCTTTTATGGTTCATCCACCGTCCTCTTTATATCATATGATAGAGGAAACACTTGGACTTCTGTAGGATTGAACGTAGGTGGTTTTAAATATATGAAAAGAAAGGAGATGTGATATTAGCTGCTACACCTGCAATCGTTGGAATATTTATTTCAAAAGATGGCGGAAGCAACTGGAGATACACTTTAAATAATCTGCCTTTTGACACTTACTTTTCAGGTACAATTGCAGACTCAGCAATAATTATAGGATCTGCTAATCATGGCGTTTATCGTTCATTAGATACAGGGGCTACCTGGCAGCAGGTAAATAATGGAATTACCAGTATGTGGATTCCAGGGATGACTAACATCGGACCTAACATTATTGCAGGAACTACTTACGGTGTTTTTTATTCAAACAATAATGGGTTGAGTTGGGTCCCCCGAAATAATGGAATTGCTTCTCCACAAATGATTGGAGAGGAAATTGCATGTAATTCGAAATTCTTTATTTCTTCTTTCACCGGAATATATTCATCAAATGACTTTGGATTAAGTTGGGATTCTATAAGTTTTCCACTTCCTTTAACTATGATTTCTACCAGCGAAAACAGAGTAATGGCTTCATGTCAATGTGGACCGGGTATCAGTCGATACGTATCTGATGACGAAGGTGTGACATGGATGCCGGCCGTTGGTGATCTGCCTTTAATTGCAACAACAACAGCAATAAAAGATTCGACATTATTCTTGGGTACTCAAACAGATGGTGTTCATTATTCAACTGATGATGGACTGCATTGGAGTCCGATTAATGTCGGTTTGCAAAATCTGGATATTTTTACATTAGAAGTGCTCGATAATTATTTATATGCCTCAACACATGGTGGTCTATATCGATTGAATCTGGATTCCATGATAACTAACACAAAAGAGATAGCTGCATCAACTTTTTTAGAAGTATATCCAAATCCAACGTCAGGCAATGTCACGATTAATGTTAACAATGGCAATGCTATTAATTCGATCAGGATTTTGATCTTCCCGGAAGATTGGTTTATTCAAATGAGAATATTTCTGAAGAAAATAAAACGCTTCGTCTCAAATTGAATTCCGGATTGTATATAATTAATTATAAGGATAGGAATGGATCAATATCAAGGAAGATCATAGTTGATTAATTAATGGGTGTAACAAATGGCGAAAAAAAACAAATTGCGTTGAATAATATTTTACCAAACATTGAAATTTGGAGTTCTGACAAAGAAAGTGAGTATTTTTCTAAAGGACTTGAATGTGGAAATTGGGTATACACTTCGGATTTACTAAGGCTTCCTGCTGGGCTGCGTCTGCTGGCACTCAGGCTTTCGCAATAACTTGTCCCATCATTATCTTAGTCTTTATAAAGGGCCAAGTCTGCTGGCACACAGGCTTTCGTTAAAGACTTGGCCCAGCGGGAGCACCGGCTGGCATTTAAGACTTGACCCAGCAGGAAAATTACAACCCTAATTGATTTTAGTGATTTTTAAAATTTCCTTGCTTGTGTCTGTTTCTAATGATAAAAAATATACTCCTGACAATAAAAGGCTCAAATTTAATACTTGGCTTTCTGTGCAATCAAAAATAGATCGAATCAAGGATCCTTTGGAGTCAAAGATTTTTTAAATTATATCTGAAATCGAGTTTTGAATTCTTTTCTATAGTCACATATTCTGAGAAGACTGAAGGATAGACTTTGAATTTTATATTATCGATTACAACTTCTTCTATTGTATACCGTAAGCAGTTTTCTTCTGTTTCCCATAGACAATCAGCAGTTCTAAAGAATGTAGGTTCCGAAATTACTTGGATAGGAGATATCATGACCTGTAACGAACTTGTTTGTTGTGCTGTCGGGTATTTGTAGAATGAAAAGTTTCTATTTAGGCAGTTTGACTCACCCAGCGTATCGATATCAAAAAAACCATAATCAGCTGGTTTAAATATACCAGGAGCCATAGCTGCAAGAATCTTTATGCTATCCTCAAGTTCGAATGCATTTATGCTTGCAGCAAATGCCGGAGGGATTAATCCTTGTTCCAGATATTTTCTTGTCCATAATAACTCTCCATCTTTAGAAATGCAAAATATTAATGCGGATTCTGTGTAATTGGAAGAGCTACTGGAAGTTATTCCCATTACCAGAGTATTTCCACTTTTTAATAGTTTTGACTGAACGTAGTGTTCGTAGCCATGGCCAGTATAACGATAATTCCATTTTGTATTGCCGTTGATATCGATTTTGGCAATAAAAATATCCCCCTGCGTATTCGGATATGTATAATAATCTCCAATCAAGATAAATGAACTGTCTTTATCTGAATATTCAATTTTATAAAGTGATAATCCAATTGGAAATTCGTCTCTCGATTTCTTGATATTTCCTGATGTATCAATTCTGACAAGTGTGAATTTATTTAATTCATTCTGCATTCCCAGGATAAGTTCGGAATTGTAAATATTTATAGTCCTATAAAAATTATTGAGAGGGTTTAGAAAATTAGCATTATATACAGTTGAATTGATCACTGTTCCAGCACTGTCGACATTAAGACAAAATAATTGTTGATTAGTTGTATCATTATAGAAAATAGCGGTATTCATGGCACCCCAGCATTGTATATTTCCATTTTTTAGTTCTGTGCAATAATTTGACACCAGCCCGTAATTATCGTATGAAAAATAAGACTTTTCCCACATTTTATTTCCGGAACTATCCAGTTTTAATAGAAAGCAATGGTCCGATGTATATGAAGAAAATGCGGTGGTTGTACCAGTTACAATAAGTCCCTTATCTTTTGTGTTACAAAGGTTGTAAAAAAAGTAATGATTTGTAGTTTGGTTGAGGTAGAAGTCTTTTGACCACTCAATATGATTGAAATTTGAAATTTTGGTTATGTTAAACCCAATTTTTACCATTCCATTACATATATGGAAACCCAAAATAATTGAAGAGTCACTTGTAATTATTTTTTCACAAACATATGAGTGAGAACGATTACGGAATATAAAAGGAGATTCAGCCTGACAATCAATTAAGTTGCCGGTTAAGAGGATAGAAATCGAAAAATAACAAGTAATTGAAGTGCATAAATATTTGGCAAGGCGAAATAAAATCCCTTCTTTAACTGAAATTTTGTACCTCATTTTTCTTTGATCTTGAAAAATTATTTATGTTTTGTGAATGATGAGGTAATTATAAGTAGTTAATATACTAAAAATTGAGAAAGTCTAGATTTGATTATGCTTACGCTTTCGATACAGGAGTACTAGGAGTTCTAAAAACCCTGAAAACACTCAAGTTGGCTATTTTATGCAATAATGAGTTCGGAATTTGGCCAGAAGGCGCTACTGAAAATGAGTGTGGGTGTGAGGTTTGAGTGTGGTATCCACGCTTGAGCTTGACACCCACAGTTTTTTAGAGGGAAGGGAAGAGCAGTTTGAGTTTGGGTGTGAGCGCGGCGGGAATTCACACTCACACTCACACTCACACTCACACTCACACTCACACTCACACCCACACTCACACCCACACTGATTTCTCTCAGTTCCCTTTTACTATTTTCAAACTGATCTTCGCTTCATTATTATAAAAGTTGCAGATATACAGTCCTTGGGAAAGTGTGCTAATGTTTAATTCCAGTGATGCTGAATTTGCTTTTGAAACATTCTGATGTTGCACAATTTTTCCGGAGAGATCACAGATATCCAGGGTCAGCTGATCTTGAAAATTGGAGCCTGGCTGAATAAGAAATCTTCCGTTTCCGTCCATCGGGAGAAGATGAATGCTTTCGTTTGATCTTACACCATTTGTGATTCCACTTGTTCCTGTGTCAAAAGTCAGATCATCCAATTCTCCATATGTGTTAGGGTCATTGCTCAGGAGAATCCAGAGAATATCCAGACTGAAATTTGTAACAGGATTGGCGCTGGTGTAATGAATGGGTATGCTGAAGGGTGTCCAGTTTGGAATGCTTCCGGTGAAAGGAGTGTTGATGTCGCCTGTTCCCACTTCCATATTGGATGCATCGTAGAGGTGCAGTTCCAGTCCCAATGCATCGGTGATATTGGGATTAAAAGTTCTCCAGAAACCTGAAAGTGTAGTGGGGTTGGATATTGCCGGAAAGGGCTGATGGACCAAACGAAGCATGCCCGGTTCATAGTCACCCGTTGTAGAATCATAGGCAGAAGCAAATTGTACGCAGTAATTTCCGGTATATCCCGCTCCCTGCAGTATAGATGCTCCCGGGTGATCATCATTGGAACACTGGTATCCATCGGGATTCAGAAATCCGTTGGTTCCTATTGTCCAGTTTTCAAAGCCGCCATTTGGGATTTGGGCACAAGTGAGGGATGAACAAAATATAATGAATACAGAAAGCAGGAGTAATTGTTTTTTCATAGGCTTGAATTTATTTTAATTGTGAAAATATTTAATCGAAATAAATAAATTGCATTTGGGCAATTTGAATAAAGAGCGACCTTGTTCAATTGAGAAGTGTTAACAATGATAGTAATTTTTTTAAGCCCAGAAAAGGCAGAACAAATTATCTTGTAATTGAGAGATGATCTTTGGCTTATCTCAAGGGTCCAATCCCCAGGCGTATATGTTTTTTGCAAAATTTGGGCCACGAGAGCTGATTTATGTGGTTAATTTTTCAACAGATGCAGAAATAAAATTCAAATCGATTTACAATTATTTTGAAATAATTTGTTTTTTTAAAAATTCAATGTATGCCGGATCAACTTCCATTCCCAGTTCTTTTGCTTTCAGCACATCGGTCAGGGCGAGATCAAATTGTTTAAGAATGAAGTAATTTCCGGAGCGATTATAATATGCCCGTGCAAGATTGGGTTTGTATTTGATGGCTTCGCTATTATCCTGAATGGAAAGCGAATAATAGCGCGATGCATCATCACTTTTTCCTGCATCCTGATTTTGTTTGGCAATAAAATAATAGGCTAGAGCACGGTTGTAATAAGCATCAGCATAGTCGGTTTTTAATTCTATGGCCTTATTTAAATCTTGTATAGCCTGTTGATACATCTGCTTGTCGTTGTAGCCATTCCCCCGCCCACCATAGGCTTTTACGCATGACGGATTCTGAAGCAGGGCGTCGTCCCAAATGCTCACAGTGTCTTTCCAGACTTTGCAACGGCTATGTGTTGAGACTGTAATGAATAGAAAGAAAAGAAACATGCTCGTAACAGCGATAGGAAATAAATATTTGTATTGTCCTGTATTTCTTTTTTCATTTAAATATGAAATTCCTTCTGCAATTAAAAAAAATATACCGATGTATGGGATATAGGTATAGCGTTCCGCAAGAATTGCTCCGCCGACCGGTAAAAATTGAAGGACCAATACGATGCTGAAGGAAAAAAATAAAAAGCCAAACAAAATCTTTTTTGTTTTTCGAATCGACCAGAATACCAAAGCGAACAGAGCTATTGTTAACAGGATGAAAACAAAGTACCAGGAATAAGTTCCAATGGGTGGATAATCGTAATACGTTGAAAGATTAATGGGGAGAATCGATTTCCATAAATAAGTGATAAAACTGAATGCAGCCAACAGAAATCTGTCTGTAATCGGCCGGATCTCATTCACAAATGCTTCAAATTCTTTTTGTGCTTCAATCGCAATCAACCCGAAAATGATCCCGGTGATCAGAAAGGGAATTTTTTCGAGAATAGCTTTTGGACTGGAGAGCTTTCTGTTGAAATAATAATCAAGCAAGGGGAGGAGAGCGACCATTGCAACGGCCATGGCTTTGCTAAGAATCGCCAGGAGGAATAAACCAAAGCAGAGGAGGAGCCAGATGTTTTTCTTTTTCTTAATATACACGATGTAAGCAGACAAGGCTGCCATTTCAAACATGCAATACAAAAGATCTTTCCGTTCCGAAATCCAGGCGACGCTTTCGACGTGCATTGGATGCAAGAGGAATAGCGCAGCAGTAATGCTGCTCACAAGCATTCGCCCCGACAAAAGCCAAATGAATAAATACACCAATGCTCCATTGATGAGATGAAATATGATGTTGGTGGTATGGAAAGTTTTCGGATTCAGTTTACCTGATTTGTATTCCAATGCATAGGAGATCATTGTGAGAGGATGATAATTTCCCATTACATAGCCGGAATGTGGAGCAAAACTCTTTTTAATAAAATCAGTATTTAGCTGCCGGATGTCTTTGTTCTCGGTGATGTAATTGTTGTCGTCCCAGCCTGTGATGGAGTTTTTCAATGCGGGAGTATATACCAGGTATGTGAGTATCAGAATCGGAATGATGCCCATCCATTTCCGGATGGAGGAAGCACTTTGTTCCTTTCCCGGATTTTTCTGTACAGCATTCCCGGACAGACTTTTCTTTTTCGAATTGGACATTGTGTTATGTGAAATTAAATTCTTCCGGAAAAAAATTATTTAGAATCAGTAGTGTCGGGAACATTGATGCCTGAAGCTTGAGAGGGCCTGCTTAGTGGTGGGAAAAATGAATTGTATTTCCAAAAAAGTAATAGACAAAGCACGAGTAGGATAATTTGTTTTTTAAGAAAAACCGAATGATTGCCCATAATGGAACCTGTAAAAATCAATATGAACAATACTGCAGAACCAAGGATTAAAAGAAAATCTGCATCTGGCCAATGGAGAATTTTAAAAAGGATTCCGATTGTGGCAATGCTGCAAGCCATACTTCCAAATCGGACACGGGCAGTTGCTTTGGATGTGCCTTTCAAATTTAAGGATGTCTGAGAAAAGTAGAATATGGAAAGTGAGCCAAGTGACAGGATCAGAATAATTCCACTGAATGGCCAATGTGAAAATTTGAAGAGGATTCCAATCAGTGCAAGTGCAATGAGAATCCATTCTAATTTAGGAATGCCAGATTTCGGTGCAGACTCATCCGGTCCATCCAAAGGAGTATTGTAAGACATAATGTAAATGGATTAAGGGTAAAATTTCAAACATCGTAAATATATTTAATTTATTCTGTTTTCTAAGAATTAGCCCGCTGCAGTTTTCCTTAGAATTTACTCAGGAGGATAATTTAGACGGAATTAACTTACCTTCGTACAATGATTGAAATCGGGAAATACAACAAACTAAGAGTAAAAAGTACTTCCACCATTGGAATGTATTTGAATGATGGAGAAACGGATATTTTACTTCCGGGAAAGTACGTGCCGGAAGGAACGTCTACCGGTGATCTGTTGGATGTTTTTGTATATCTTGACAATGAAAACCGACCGATTGCAACTACATTGAAGCCTTTTGCGTGTGTTGGTGATTTTGCATTTCTCAAAGTGAAGGATGTGAATGCGCATGGTGCTTTTTTGGATTGGGGAATAGCGAAGGATGTTTTCGTTCCTTATGCAGAGCAACGAACAGGAATGGTCAAAGGGGAAAAATATCTGGTCTATTTATTAATTGATAAAGTCTCCGAAAGAATTTCAGCGACCTCCAAATGGGCGAAGCACATCTCGAAAGATCCGGATTATGAAGAGGGCGATGAAGTGCAATTGTTGATTGCCGAAAAAACGGAACTTGGATTCAAAGCAATCATCGATAACCGGTACGAAGGGCTGGTATTTGCAAATGAAGTTTTCTCGCCACTTGAACCCGGGAATTCAGTCCGCGGTTTTATCAAAGCTGTGCGTGAGGACGGCAAGATTGATCTTCGCCTGCAGGCAAAAGGCTATGATGCAGTCCAGGATGCAATGAATACAATTGTTGAGTCGTTAAAGTTGAATTCCGGTATTCTTTCACTTGGTGATAAAAGCACCCCGGAGGAAATTTACAAGCGCTTGAACATGAGTAAAAAGATTTTCAAGAAAGCGATTGGTGGTTTGTTTAAAGATCAACGTATCAATTTGTCGGATTTTGAGATCCAGTTGCTGGAGAATACTGAGGAATGAGGCAAGAATGAAATTGTAGCGGATATCAATTTGATTGAAAAAGGCCGCTAAATGACTTATTTTCAATGGCTGTGTAATATTCACTTGTTTTTGCAACTTTATTTTTATATTCGCAATGCTGCCCCCCTGCGCCATTGCTGAATTTTCCCGATTTTAATCCATAGTCTGGTTGATGAAAATTAACAGAAGAAAATACCCGTTTAACGGGTTGTTTTCGCATTGCCTTTTTTGTCAAAAGAAAATCCAGCTTTTATTGGTTTTTTTCTTTTTGCAATTCTGTGTCTTCGGACAACAGCAGGATCATGTTCAATTCATGGCCTATAATCTGTTGAATTATCCTGATGCATCAGCTAATGCTGCTGATACGGCATTGCGAAATCCACATTACAGAACCATTCTTTCATCTTCAAACCCGGATATACTTGTTGTCGAAGAAATGAATTCGCAATTTGGTGTGAATGTATTTTTGTCGAATGTTTTAAACGCAACTACTTCTGAATATGCTGCAGGAACTTTTCTGGATGGTCCGGATACGGATAATGGAATATTTTTCAAGTCCTCAAAATTTTCATTCCATGGTAACAGAGCCATACAAACGGACCTCCGGACAATTAGTGAATTTACACTTGTGCATATTTTGTCGGGCGATACACTTCGTGTTTATGCAGTGCATTTGAAAGCCAGTGCCGGTGCTGCCAATGAAGCTCAACGGGCATTGGAGGTTGACAGTTTGCGCAAAGTAACGAATGTACTTCCTGCCGGCAGTAATTTTATTGTGTGTGGAGATTTTAATTTTTATTCCTCAAGCGAAAGCGGGTATCAGAAATTACTTCAGGTTCAAGCATTAAACGAAGGACATTTTATAGACCCTATTTCCATGCCGGGTACATGGAATTCTGCAGGATATTCTAGTCATCATACTCAATCCACCCGGACCCGTGCTTTTGGGGGAGGATCTACAGGCGGAATGGATGACCGCTTCGACTTGATATTATTTTCTAAAGCTATTCAACAGCCGGGTGACATTACCTACGTAGCAAATTCATGTATTCCTTTTGGAAATGATGGCAATCACTACAATGATTCAATAAACAAACAACCAAACACAGCAGTTGGCATCGCTGTCGCAAACGCACTTCACAATGCATCAGATCATTTGCCTGTGAAAGCTGTTTTCGATTTTGAATATGGTTCTGCTTCTGTTGTTGTTCCTGATGTGGGATTATCGGCCCTTGTGTCTCCGACTTTGCAAATGTGCAGCAATCCGGTTCAATTGATTGAAGTGGAAGTGAAAAATTACGGTGCAAATGCTATCGATTTTGCAACTCATCCTTTGGTAGTGACAGTTCACGCAATTAATTCCTCTTCCGTTCCAAGCACTTTCACAAAAACTATTTCGACAGGAAATATTTCCCCCGGTTCAAGCATTCCAATCACTTTCAATAGTACTCTTGATATGGATTTAACAGGAACATATTCTTTTTCCGGATTCACAACATTGGCCGGGGATACGAATTTGTTGAACGATTCATTGGCGACAATAAATGTTCTTGTAAACAGCAGTCAAATTGCTTCAGTTTCACCTGCAGGTCCATTGATGCTTTGTTCCGGTACTTTAACATTGACAGCATCTCCCGGGAATGCTTATTCCTGGTCGAATGGAGCAAGTACTTCATCGATAACAGTATCCGATACGGGCCATTATTCAGTCACAGTAAATTACTCCGGAGGATGTACTTCGATGAGTACTCCTGTTCAAGTATATTCAGGTGCATCATTCCAGGCTGGAACATTATTCACGGAAAGCATGGGTTCAGTTGGTGCAATTGTTTCCATACCCAATCATGAACTGAATAATGGATTCGATATGGATGTATTCTCTATGTCAGGTTCCGCTGATGTGCGGAATACGCAATCATCAGCAGGAACATATTCCCAGGCTTCAGGTGGTGCGAATGTTTTTCTGACGAATAGTTTAGGGAAGAATTTTATTATTTCCGGAATTAATACATCCGGGATGAACAATCTACAATTGTCATTTGGTGTTTATAAAAGTACTGCCAATTCAACCGGATCCGATTTGCAAGTATTGGTGAGTGCGGATGGCGTAAGTTATACAGCTTTATCATTTGCTGCTCTTCCTACCGGGTCTGCGAACTGGAGTTACCGGAATGCATCCGGACTTATTCCTTCATGTCCTGCTTTGTTTATTCAATTCAAACAGAATGGAACTGCAACACAATTTCGAATTGATGATGTTGTGTTGACATATTCAACTAGTCAGCCTTCCATTACATCCAACGGACCGCTCTCATTCTGCCAGGGAGATTCATTGAGCTTAACAGCAAGCCAGGGCAGCTTTTATTTGTGGAATACAGGAGCAACAACGCAGAGTATTGTTGTCCATAATTCAGGAGCCTACTCGGTGTTGGTCGATTGCATATCCTCCGACACAACGAGTGTTTCATCCATATCCTGCAATTTTGCAACACTGGATATTCGCTTATTTTTTGAGGGCTTCTATCAGGGAAATCAGGTGATGAATTCAGTTGCAGATCCTCTTTTTCAACCGATGGTTTGCGATACTGTCAGGGTGAGTCTTGCAGAATCAATAAGTCCCAATTCTATAGTTGCTGAAGTGCAAGGTGTAATCGGAATTGATGGAAGGGGGCAATTTTTATTTCCTTCATTTGTTTCCGGTAATTCCTATTACCTGGTGATTCAGCACAGAAACTCATTGGAAACCTGGAGCTCAATCCCGGTATCTTTCCCAGGAGGAATGGCGAATTATGATTTCACCACCGGTGTGGCTCAGGCATATGGGAATAATCTTTCAGACCACAACGGAACATTTTGTATTTATTCCGGCGATGTTTCCAATGGGACGACTTCCGGACAACAGGATGGAATTATAGAGTCTTCTGATTATGCTGAAGTTGAAAATTCAGTTCAACAATTTTTATCGGGATATCTTGTGGATGACCTTACAGGAGACGGGATTGTGGAATCAGCAGATTATGCACTTGTGGAAAATAACGGTCAGATATTTCTCTCGGTGATGCGACCCTGAAGAATTTTCATTTTCATACGCTTCAAGAAATCTGAAGAAAGGAATCAGAGCTTTTTTATTTGGTATTTTTTAGAATTCCAATCCCGGATCGCATCGTAAATGGTTTGAACATCGGCTGCATTCTCTGCAGGTACTTTTTCTGCATGGATAACAAGTGTGCTTTCGATCAGGATATTTTGCGGATCTTTTTGTACCACATTACGGACATAGTATCCAAATTTATTTTTTATTGTATCCTGAAGAGCAGCGGTTTCAAGGAGTTGAACAGGCTGATCAAACTGAATCATGAATCGATGGATATCTTCGGATTGAAAATCCGGAAAATAGCTGAGTTGCCTGTTTTTCGCATCGAAGTCTTTGTCTGTAACATTATTGAACCATCCATTCAAAGTGAATGAAAATTCCCGGTCATTTTCTTTCCTGATGAAATTCGTTTTCTGAAAGCTATAGGAAAAAGAAGCATCAAAGGGATACTCACTGCTGATGACTTCCTTTTCTACCTTCGTTTTTTGTCCGGCATCTGCCAGATCAAGAATTGATCGGTAATACTCAGGGCTCACCGTAGTATCTACCGAATGGTACAAAAAGTATCCACGGGTAAGTGTTGAGTATTGTCCGCTTAACTTTAATTTACCTTTCGTAGAAGCTGTGAGAGCATCCATTGAAATTTGTACCAATGCATTTGTTCTTCGGGAATTGTCGCTGATACTGCTGTTGGGAGTGCGAACGAATTTGTATTCCACCTCAGGATTAATATCACTCTTCATTTCCAAGGGCAGGTGCTGGGGAATTAACGGGACAATAATATTTTCATAATAAAATGGCAATTCATTTGCCTCATAGCCGAAACGGTTTGTTTTTGGATAATAATAAAATAAATTATTTTTATACGGAACGGCATAGGCAATTTCATCAGAACCGAGTTGTTCATATTGTTGAGGATCCAGATTGTCGGTGCGTTTGTCATGCAAAACAGTCAGGTAATAGTCCTGGTCCATTCGCAGGAAAATTTCATCGTAGAAACGATAACGACTGATGTAACGCAAATTTTTGTTCTCAATGTTTTTGCCAAGTTTTTCCAGTTTGTTATCTGCTCCTTCGATGTAATCAATATCGTCTTGGTACTCAAATTGATCAGCGATTGTGTGCTGGATGGATGACATAAGAGCCGCAGTTGTGGTGTCCGTGATTTTTTTTCTTTCCTCATCAACAAATGCATTTATACGTGAGGTGGTCATGTCCATTTTTTTGAGATAGAATTTAAGATTTTCAAGTTGAAAACTGAGTAAGGGCGATAGTTTGTACCACCATGGATAAGGTAAAGGATAAGTTATTGTAGTGGAGTTGTTCGCGTATTTGCCAAAATCCATATGATGTCTGTAATAACATATGTATGGGAGTTCATTCACAGGACGAGAACCTGTTTCGGTAATTCCCCCTTTTAAATTCTTCGCGTGATAGATGTAGTCTTTGTAGTTCATCGTGCTTCCTTTTACCAGTGCAGTATCCCCTGCAAAAGCACCATTGTGATTGATCATGATAAAATAGTCAGTGCTTCGATGCCGCATTGTGAGTTGATAATTTTGCTTTGGCATTTCTCCATTGAAAAAAACATGTCCGGATGGATGAATTGTAAATGCGCCTTCGTAAGCATATTCCAATTCCAATTCGTCACCGGGTTCCAGGTTTTGAACATTGAAAACCCAACTGTACAATGTTTCATCACGACCGTTACGTGGTTGCACTTCAACTTCTGTAGTTTCGTTGACAATGGCCTTCTGTATTGTTCCGTCCGGTTTGATAATCCGTGCTGCAAAATATCGGATACATTCGAATTCACCCCTTGGACGGCGAACAGAATTCCGCTTCAGATGTGGTACAAGGACCCTGTCATGTGAAGGATCAAAGCTTTCCGGTAAAATGAATGTGGAGTGTTTTTTTATTCCTGCATCGTTCAGATATTTGATGCGAAGATGTTTCTGAACAATCGGGTTCTTGCTATCGGAGGATTCGTCAATGTAAAATCCCCGGCCTGCCAGGACAAGAAAATTGTAGGGAGGAGTTTGATTGCCTGAGATATTATACATACATTTTTCATCCAGAATTACTGCATCTTGCTTCGCATACTGATTCTCAAGACTGATAGCTTCGGGTTTTTCTTTCGGCCATGTGTAATCCACTTTTCTATAACTGAAACTCTGGGAAAAAGAATTGAAATAAAAAAACAATAGAAAAGTGGAAAGAAATGAAAGTAGGTTTTTCATATATTGGGATAGTCTTGTTGGATGTACATAGTGGGAATGCAATGGAATTAATAATTATTCAAGGATAGTAAAAAATAATAAAATTTGAAGAAAATATTTAATATTTATAGCACTGAGTCTCGGACAGCTTGCTTTATTTCAGTGTGAGTTTGAGTTTGAGTGTGGGTGTGAGTGTGGGTGTGAATGTGAGTGTGAGTGTTAGTGTGAGTGTGAGTGGGGGAGCATCGGTACCTGGACCCTCGATTATTTAAAAACTCTTTGGCCGGTAACGTTTTTATGAGGAGAGGTTCTCAATATTCCTGTCACCTGAATCTCAAATATTAATCATAGAATTCATATGAAACAGTGTGAATTCATTCAGAGGTGCTGCTTTTGATCAATGGTCCAAACCATTTTAAAACCTTCTTTTTTGAAAAACACTTGAAATTTCATGAATCTGCCTCAAATCGTCTATTCAGAAGGAGGTTTTGAGCATAGTCCTGTTGAATATATTGTTGTTTTGTTAATGGACAGGGGGAGAGGAGCGGATAAATATTTCTATTTTAGTAGCATCCATAACTGTCTGTTTTTTTAAACCATTGTAAAGAAATCACTGATGTTCAATTTTCGATTCTTAATTGTTGCTTTTTTCATTTTGAGCATTCAGAGTATTGCAAAGGAAAATTCTCGTTTACCGGGAAACTGTAGCTCGGATTCTACGATTGTGACAACAACATTTAAAACCAATGATGCAATTCCAAGTACTTTTTTTGAAATAGATATAGCAATTTATGATCTGGATTCCGGTGTGGTTGATTCCAGCAGTCAGACAGGACTTCCCTGGACCAGTCCGGCAAATTTTTCGGTGTATTGGAATGATGTCGATACCGTTTGGAATTTAAACGGCCAGGTTGATGAAATTTTAATCCGCACGGGATCTTCGTCTGGTTGGCAGAACAGCACCTCTCAGACTTTCGTTTATTCATTAACAGGAAAATTGATTGAATCTGTAAACAGATCCTGGAACGGTTCTTCATGGGACTCTGTCGGCCAGACTCTTTTGCAATACGACGGGTTGGACCGATTGACCCTCACTGAAAGTTATCTGATGAATGCAGGTAACTGGGAGAATTCTTCACGGACTGAAATTGTTTATGTTGGCGATCATCCGTATTCAAAGACATTAAGCAATGGAAATATTAATGCCTGGGAGTACGATTCACTGTTTGTATTCAGTTATCTCGATTCATTGCGGACAAATTTGGATGTCAGCATTTGGGATTCACTGAATACCTGGCCTTCTGTAGCCCAGGTTCCATATGTGCTGCTGAATGGTGATTGGAGTGCAAGGCTGGTGTTGAATACACCAATCATTGTCAGTGGTATTCCAACGGTGGATACTTTGGTTTACGACCTGGATACGCTGGAAAATGTTGTATACACACGGCATTCACGATTTACTTTGATGGATACTGTCAACGTAGGTTGGAATGAAACCTTTGAGGACATTCAGGATTTTATCAGTATCAGGGGAGAGCTGAAATTGCATCAAACCAGTTACCGCGAAGCCTTCATGGATATTGATGCAGGCGATACCTTGTGGTATGATTATTTCCGGTCCATCACTGCTACGTACACCTATGATCAGCAGAACCTCGGATTCAAGCACCGTGGCTGTATTCATTCCGGATTGGGACCGAACGCCTGCTGTTTGTAGTGGATCAAGTTACCAACCACATCTGCAAATTTCCGGAGGCTGTGCTCCATATCAGATCCATTGGTATCCGTCAAGTGGTTTGTCGTCCGACTCTGTAAGTGATCCAAGCATTGAAGTAAATGATTCGATTACATATACGATAATAGTTATAGACAATGCAGGCCATACAGATACTACTTTTTATAATATTTATCCCATACTTCAACCGGGATTGATGGTGGACACATCCGGTTGCACCAACCTTGGCGTTTTATCGACGACCCCCGTGCCGAATTTTACCGCATACCAATGGTATGCGAACGGAATTGCAATTCCCGGTGCAGATTCTTCCGGTTATGTGGTGGATCAACCGGGGGATTATTCGGTTGTCATGCAAACCTATTATTATTCCCAATTTTATGGGTCCGGATATTGTAGTGTGACATCGGATACTATTACTGTTTCACTGCCACAAGTATTTCAATCGGGAGATTCCTTGTATACCAATTTATTTGCGGTCACCTACGAATGGTATTTCAATGGGAATCTGTATGCATCCGGACCCTTGCCATATGTGATCGCAAATCAATCCGGCAATTATTCTGTGATTCTGATTGACTCTGACGGCTGCGAACGGGAATCGGCTATTTATCCTGTGATTACTTCAGGAATTGTATCCATTGGAAACGAATCGGTACGGGTATATCCCAATCCTGCAAAAAACGATTTGACTGTTCAATTGATTTCTTCAGATGTTGAAGCTCAGATTTACATCAGTGATGTAACAGGAAAGATCGTCCTGCATCAAGCTATTGGTAATGGGAATACACGTGTTCCGCTGTCAGAATTATCCAATGGAATTTATTTTATCCGGATTGCTACGTCGAATACAGCTATCTATCAAAAGGTAGTGGTGGAGAAGTAGTTTAACTCCCGATCATTAAATTTTTCTGGATATTGTTTCGCCATCACTAATTTCGACGATATAAATTCCTGATAATGCAATGGTATGTGGAATTTCCACACGTGAATCTTGCCGTGCACACGAACTTATTAATTCTTTTCCCGTCATATCCATCACCGAAATCCGGATGTTTTCAAATTCAGAACGACTTTCGAATAGTATGATAAGATTTCCCGATCTGTCGGAGTGACATACAAAGTCAAGTCTGCCATTCTTTTTATTCAGACTTGAGACAATAGGTGAATATGAAAAATTCCATCGTAATCAACCTGACGAAGACGGTAGTAATTGTACCGTTTATCGGAAAATAGTCGTTGTAGGTATACATCCGGAGTTCGGTCGAATTGCCAGAGCCATTGATTGTAGCCAGGTGTTTGAATTGCATACCATCTGTTGAATTTTCTAAATCAAAATAATCATTATTCAGTTCTGAAGCTGTTGTCCATTCAAGGTGATTGTAATCATTATCACGGAAAACCATGAATGATGTCAGCTCAATGGGCAAAGACTGTTGAGAGATTACAAAATTGTCTACTTGTGTCCAGTTTTGCAAACCACCGCCGACCAGTTGTATTGTGATATAGTTTGCATTGGGCGGTGCGGTGAAAACGAGTGTACGTTGGGTCCAAATGCCGGGATTTGGAACAGGCATTGTTCCTACTATAGTTCCCATTGAATTGTTAGTTGCTGAGGTGCCAATTTGAACCGGACAGGGACCGGTAGAGTATGGTGAACCGCAACCATGATCGTAAAAAGTGAGAATGTAATTGGAACCGGCAATTAATGGAGAAGTTAGTTTCATGGAAAATGCATCTGTACCATCACCGGTGAGTGCGACATACCAGTTTCCATTTTGAGGCAGACCGCAATAGATTGCTGTGGTAATTACATCCATATCGCCGAATGTACCAAAGGCGAATGTATTTGGTACTGTAGAATTGAAAAAGCAGGATTCGACAGGTTGATTAGGTTGGCTCCGGCAGTGTTGGTCTCAAAACTCCCGTTGAATAGAGTCTGTGCGAAATTTCTACCTGGAGTAATTAATAAAAGAATGATAAATGCAAAAGCCAACAAGAGTGTTGGAAATGTTGGGAAATTGAGAGTGGATTTCACCTTTTTTGCATTTAGAAGTTACGATTTTAAAATTAGCATCAAGTATGGAAAACACAATCAGAACTTTGTTGAATGGGAAAAAATGCCTGTTGAACGGGTTTTGATCAGAAGATCAAATGAAGATGATGAGCCTTTGCCTCTTTTCGTGCTATTTGATCAGTACGAATTTTTTTATCGCAGTACTTAAATTTTGTGTCACGCGAATGATATAGATTCCATTGGGAAGGTTTGTGACATTGGTTTGGATATGTTGTTTTCCGGATACTCCGACAATGGAATTATATGTGTAAACGATGGTCCCGTTTGGATTCAGCGCTCAATTAATGTTGCCTGGTCATTTGAATTATTCCATACAATGTTGAGGGATGAAGTATTGCTTAACCAGCAATTGAAATCAACCAGTTTTGGCAATTCAGGAGTACTTGTTGAATTAGTGTATTTCAAAAATGTTCCGGATGCACCTACGGCATATGCCAGATTCGATGAAAGGATACTAATGTCTGAAAGGGTTGTTGTAACCGGACTTGGGACAGAAGTCCAGCTGTTTCCGGAATCAGCAGTCATATAAATTATTCCGTTTTCACCGGCCGCTATTCCAAATTCATTTTTAAGTTGAATGGTATGTAATGCAGAAGATGAAGTAAGGACATTGTTCCAGCTATTTCCACCATCGGTGGTTTTCACCAAACCGTTTGAAGTTGCTGCAAATCCCGTGTCAGCAGAAGTAAAATAGAGTGACCAGATCGTTTGTGAAAATGAAAGCGGTGTCCAGGTGATTGCATTGTCGGTGCTTTTAAACAATGTGCTCCCGGATCCAATCGTATTGTCAGCGCCGGCGTAGATAATTCCGTTTCCCGTACTGAAAACAGAATGGAGTAATGTATTTTGATTGTTTACTTCCCGACTTACTGTAAAATCCAACCAGCTTCCTCCGGCATTCGATGTTTTGTAAATCATTCCTTCCATCGAAGTGTAATTGAAATCATAGCGTTGGCCAACAGCATAACCATCCGTCGAACCACAAACATGACATTTTCAAGGATTTCCCGCCTGAGTTGATGCTGCATCAACTATCAGGTTCCAGCTGTCCCCGCCATCAGTTGTCTGAATGATCCCATTTCCCACTACAATTCCATTGTAGAAATTCGTAAACCAAACGTCACTGGATGCATAAAAGTAAATCTGAAACAAACTTCCTGCAGTAATTGTAGCACCAGCATTTTTGGTATAGAATGCAAATGGGAGCCTGTCAGTAGTTTGCAGATACCAGCCAACTGCAATACCCGTATCCGGTCGGCTGGTATCGAACCAACAGCCATACAGATTTCTTGTGTTTGGTACCTGGAGTTGGGTCCAGTTTTGTGCAGGAGATTGCGAGGAAATGAATCCCAATACCATGATCAACCAGATCTTTTTCATTTTCGTATTGCATGTATTACACCGATGCAAGTTCCGGGAATTGTCCGAGAATTCCCATGATCTGAATCACACCTCGACAATGAATTGCGCAGATTAATTTGGAATACTGGAATGGAAAATTCATTTCGAAAAATATAAATTCAATCGGAATTGATTCAGCGTCCTTAACAGGAAAAACCTTGATGTTTTTGGGACTGAAATCTTGTTCACAAAAACATCCTCCGGTTCACAAAATCAGGAATTTTGTTTGTAAAAAATTTGGATTTTTAATGTACAATCGTTATACTTGTGTTTGAATTTTATTTCGTTTGGATTTTTAAACTGTTTCTGATCTAATTCTTAAAAAAAACACATCATGAAAAACGCATCGCCAAAAAAATCATCATCGTCTAAGAAAGACGCAAAGAAAATTGACAGCTCTTCTTTGAAGAAAATTAAGGGAGGACAATCTCCAATCCACAGAACTACGCAAGCCAAAGGAAAAGGAGCTATTTCCTGATTGTTACAGGACATACACTTGATTAAGGAATTTGTTTGATGAATCATGGCTCATGAATGTACTTTTGGATATTCGGAAATGATCCCTGATAAAATTTTTATAACAACAATTATTTAAACTCAATTTTAAACCACAAAAACAATCGTCATGAAAAATGTAACTGACAAAAATTACAAAACAGGTAAAAGTGACTTTAAAAAACTTGATCCTGAATCTTTGAAAAAAGTTAAAGGCGGCCAAAAACCGATGCATAAAAATACTGCAGTGCGCGGTAAGGGAGCGATTTCATAATAAGCGCCTTCTCGAAAACACAAAAAAGGTTTGGGGAAAATGATTTCTTCAAGCCTTTTCTTTTTATAGTATTTTAATTTTTTCTGGTTGTGCATCCTGAAAAACATTTTTCAGGATCTGCTTTTGTTAATAATTGAAAAAAATGATTGTTTTTTCAAACAGAAATTTGCTTTTCTTATACCTCAATGGACGGGACTTTTTTTTAGACCCGAACACTTTCGAGTAAAGGAAACCGAAGAATAGAATCCACTTCTACACAATTTTATTTCTTTCATTCCAGATTGCCTGGCTCGTGTCCACAGATTCTTTCTGCGAAGTGGTTTCTGGAGGTAGTGCGGATAAGTCAGGGAAAGTTGTTTACCTAAACGAGGAAGAAACAAATGAAATTTTGTCCTTGGAATTCAATTCTGAAGCCAGTCAACGATTATTAAAATATGGGGATGAAATTGTTACTGCCCTTCTGGATTGGGATTTGGTAGATAAAATTCTTTCAATCAAGCCTAAAATTTTAAAACTTCAGGTACCCATTCCGGATGGATCCTTCATCAGTGTTGAATTGGTACAACACAATTTGTTTGATGGTATTCTCGAAACGGGGCAATTCTCAAGCGAGGGCAAATCAAAAATTGACTACACTCCGGGTTTATATTATAGAGGTAAAATTAAAGGTGTTGAAAATCTGTCGTTTCATTTAGCTTTTTTGATCATTATTTAAGCGGGTTTTATTAGCAGACCGGAAGGAAACATGGTCATTGCTCCTTTGAACGATTTCATATCCGGTAGGGTGGGAAGGTATGTTATTTATGATGATCGGAAATTAATTATTCGTAATGATTTTATTTGCAATTCTTCCGAGCAGTCCGAAATGAGAGGCCAAATTGAAGGTCAGTTCCAAAGCCAGACTCGTGGAATTTCATCAAAGTGCATTCGTGTATATTTTGAATGTGATTATCAAATGTATCTTGATAACGGTTCAGATATTACTAATGTGAATAATTTTGTAACTTCTATTTTTAATGAAGTCGCAACGATTTATGATAATGATTCAATCACCACATTGATTTCTGAAATAAATACCTGGGTGGTGCCGGATCCATATCTTTCCTATACATCTTCACTCGATTGTCTTTCAGCTTTTCAATCTACACGAACGTCTTTTAATGGAAACATCGCACATTTACTAAGTACACGTTCCATCAATGTTGGCGGAGTTGCTTTCCTGGATATTTTGTGCAATTCATCCTATTCTCATGGCTATAGTAACATCCACAATTCCTTCAATCCTTTTCCTGCCTATTCCTGGACTGTAATGGTGGTTACTCATGAAATAGGCCATAATCTTGGGTCCAATCACACTCAGTGGTGTGGCTGGACAGGAGGTGCTTTGGATAATTGCTATACTACAGAAGGAGGTTGTGCTCCCGGTCCTGCACCAGTAAATGGTGGAACAATTATGAGCTATTGTCATTTGGCTGCCTATGGAATTAACTTTGCGAATGGTTTTGGAACTCAGCCGGGAGATCGCATCCGTTCGATTGTTAATGGATCGGCATGTCTGAGTTCATGTAATTGTTATCCTGACGTTTATATTTTTGCTTCACCATCACCAACTATTTGTATCGGAAACAATGTGACCTACACAGCTACACCGTATAGTGGTGGATTAAACCCTGTTTACAATTGGATGAAGAATGGAACCAGTACAGGCATTACTACTGAATCCTATTCAACTTCTTTCCTGGCTGATGGCGATGAAATTACCTGTTCAATGACAAGTTCTGATCAATGTGCAGGGGGGCAGACGGTTACTTCGAATGCAATTATAATGTCTGTGGATAATTTTGTTGTACCTGCTATTAGTCTCAGCACACAGAGTACTACAATATGTCCGGGAGAATCAGTCACCTTTAATGCCATTTTTGTAAATGGAGGTTTACTGCCGGCTTTTCAATGGAAGGTGAATGGAGTGACAATGGGTTTTAATCAGAGTGCTTTCAGCCCTGGTGTACTGGCAGATGGTGATGTTGTAACCTGTGTATTTACCAGTAACCTTTCCTGCGCAAATCCATCTTCGGTAACATCCAATCCAATTGCAATGACGATCAGTAGTACGCTTACTCCGTCGCTTTCAATTTCAACTCCTTCGACAATTATCTGTCAGGGTGCACTAAGCACTTTTACTGCTATTTCTTTGTATGGAGGATCATTGCCTTTCTATCAATGGAAAGTGAACGGTTTGGCTGTTGGTTCCAACAGTTCCATATTTTCAACAACCGCTTTGAACAATGGAGATATTGTAAGTTGTGATTTGGCCAGCAATAGTTCTTGTGCAACTCCCATTTTTGCAACATCAAATTCCATTTCAGTTACTGTGAATGGGATTGGGGTAATTCCTGGCAATGGTTTATTGGCATGGTACCCTTTCAATGGGAATGCAAATGATAATAGTGGTAATAATTTTAATGGTGTTGCCGATGGTGCGGTCCTCAGCAAAGACAGATTTGGCATTGATAATAATTCCTACACTTTTAATGGTGCGCGTGATCAGGTGCAGGTTGGAAGTCCTCAGAACCTGAATACCATCAGTACGGGATTGACGGTCTCTTCATGGGTGTTTCTCGGGCGAACAATTCTTCGCAGTAGCATTGGTTTCAAAGTGGAAATTTAATGTGGTGGATGATCAGTATTTGCTTTGGTTATATGATAAAAAACCAAACTTTGTGATTAGTAATCCAGTGTTGCCAGCAAGTGGTATTCAATCTGCAACCAGTCTGGCAGATTCTGCCTGGTATTTTCTGGTTGGAGTATGGGATAGCACAGGTTTGCATTCACTTTACATCAATGGAGTATTGGATACTTCACAAATTTTTCCGGCCTTCAATACTATCAACAACTCATCCACGACTGACCTCCGAATCGGAACAGAAGATTCAACGTACCGTGCATTCAAAGGAAAAATAGATGATGTAAGAATTTACAACCGACCACTCAGTGCACAGGAAGTGATGATTCTCTGGAATGAGGGAGCATCTTCTTCAGTTTCGATTAGCGCAACATCGAGTACAATTTGTCAGGGTGAAAGTATTTCATTTACTGCAACTTCAAGTAGTGGTGGATCGAACCCTGTTTATGAATGGATGATCAATGGCCAAGTCACTGGAACAAATAATGCAGTTTATACTGGTTCGTCGTGGACTAGTGGAGATATTGTTTCTTGTACCATGAGAAGCAGTGATCCTTGTGTTCAACCTGAAATTGCATTATCCAATACCATTCAAATCACTGTGATCCCTGCAATTCCACAGAGTGTTAGCATCACTTCTGATTTCAACGTTGTATGTCCAGGACAATATGTAACTTTCAAAGCCTCGCCTGATAACGGCAGCCTTCTTCCCTCATTTCAATGGAAAATTAATGGATTTTCAGTTGGAAATGATACAGGTATTTTATCACTTCTGCATTGACTAATAATGCAATTGTCACATGTGAAATGATTAGTTTATTTCCATGTGTTTCACCAGCAGTTACTCAATCCAATCCGATTGTGATAACAGTTGTTTCAACCATGGCATCAAGTGTATCGATACATTCGGATTCGACTCATATTTGTGAAGGGTCACCGGTAAATTTTCAAGCTGTAGCCATAAACGGAGGAATTTCGCCAGTGTATGAGTGGAAAATAAATGGATTGGCAGTAGGAACAAACAATCCTGTATACCTTTCGAATGTGTTTAATAACAATGATCAGGTGAGTTGTGAAATGACGAGTAGCTTTCCTTGTGCATTTCCTGCAGTAGCTGCATCAAACACGATCTCCTTGGCCGTAGACTCATTAATCACACCTGTCGTGACAATCGCATCTTCTCCGGATACTTCGTGCACAGGTATGCCAATATCCTTTGTACCGGTTGCATTGAATGGCGGAAGCTTGCCAATATTCGATTGGTTCGTGAATAATGTTCCTTCCGGTACTACGAATGGTTCATTCGTTTCTTCTGTTTTATTACCACTTGATCAGGTTTATTGTGTTTTACATAGTAATGATCGTTGTTTGAGCACCCCTAGTGTGAATTCAAACACAGTTGCTGTGAATTTCTTTGTGCCTGTGATTCCTGTTGTGATAGAATCTTCAAGTATTTTATATTCATCTCCTGCTGTACAGTATCAATGGTATTTTAATTCTTCTCCTATTCCAGGGGCAGAGAGTCAAAGTTACTTTCCTGTTACTAACGGATTTTACCAGGTAGAGACAACTGATACGAATGGTTGTGTAGCGATGAGTTCAATTCAACAATTCATTGTCGGAACCGGAATGATCAAAGAAGAGGAACCCGACTTAATGTTATTTCCGAATCCAACAAATTCAGATGCATCCTTGATGATTTCTAATCGTCTTGTCTATGCAATTGATATCCTGAATGTGGATGGAAAATCCATTGTCAATTTATTCAAAGGAGAAACTTTGGCAGATCATTGGATTCTGAAAATTCACTCGATCTACTTATCGGATGGAATATATTTTATTAGGATTCTTGAAAGCAATGGGGTTCAAATGATTCCATTATTGATTCATAAATAGGATAGTTTTAAATATTAAATTAACATTGTCAATTTAATTTTGTGTGGTAAATCCATTCTTACCTTTACTGTTGGTTTTTTAATCTTTCTTCAATAAATTTTATAGTGGTATGGTACATTAAAAATAAGATTTTTCAGCATTCATCTTGCACTTTACTTAAGCCTGCAATCGTTGATTTATGGATAGCAATGACAATCTTTGGATCTAAGTGCCAGATTTCAAGACTTATATTGAAATTCACAATTCGACAATCCGGAAATATATTCAATTTTGTATTTTCAAAGTAAATTGCTATGCTTGTCTAATCAATTCGAATTCTTCCCTCCCTTTAATTTCTTAAAGATTTAACTATATTTGGCGAGGGTCGGAGCTGGTTCTGATTAAAAATTGAAGTATTTGTGAAACTAAATAAATCTTTTCCTTTTATACAGCAGAATGGAATGATGGAATGCGGGACAACCTGCCTTGCCATGATTTTTAAACATTACGGCTATTACAATATCCAGACCCTGCTCACCAAACTTGGTGAAGTCACGACAGAAGGTACAAGTTTGTACAACATGGCCCAGCTGGCAGAGCAATTTGGCTTCAAGGCGGATGGATATGAGCTGCATGCTTACGAACACCTTGCTGAGGTCCAATTGCCATGCATTGCGCATTACAATGGCGTACATTTTATAATCGTATACAAATTCTCCCGTACCCATGTGTGGATCGCTGATCCTGCCTATGGGAAGGATAAGCTTACCAGAAAGAATTCCTGAACAGATGGAACGGTGTCATCCTGGTTGTGGAACCTACTGAGGAAATCTTCAAGAATAAAGACCTCACTGAATCTGTTGAGGAATTTATGAAGGAGAAGAAATCACTCTGGAAGAAGTTCTATGCCCCGGTGATTACTTCCCTAAAGAAAGTGATCATCGAGGTTTTGCTGGCAACGTTTTTCCTGCAGTTCCTCGGACTGGCGATTCCGTTCTTTACTCAATTGATCGTTGATGACGTACTCGTCAATCAGAATAAGCAATTGCTTGTTGCCATCCTGGTGGGTATGGCAGGAATTTTCCTCACCCAGATCTTGTTGATTTATGTCCGAAATGTCTTGCTGATCCAGTTGCAAATTAATTTTGAACTGGATTTCTTCAGCCGCTTCTTCAGGCATTTTATTTCACTGAAGCAAAAATATTATGACAACAACAAACGCGAAGATTTTATGGCGCGTTTCCAGGAAAATATTACCATCCGGCAACTGGTGAACCCGGCTGTGATTGAAAGTATTGTCGATATACTTTTCATCTTATTGTATCTCCCGGTACTGATCATTTACAATCTCAAGCTGGGATTGCTGGCATTGTTATTTGTTGTAATATTTTTCATTTTCACGCTGTATTATGCTCCGGTAATGCGTTTGCTGGTATACAAGGTTTTTTACAAAAATCTTGAAACACTGGGTGAATTTCTGGATTCCTTGCTCGGGGTGAAGACTGTAAAATTACTTTCTCTCGAGAATTTCAAATTCTGGCAGTGGAAGAATAAATACAAAAAGGCCTTGAACGTGGTGATGGCATCTGAATCAAAAAATGCGATGCTGCATTCACTTCAACGAAGCCTCTTTTTTCTCAGTCAGATTTCTATTTTCTGGCTCGGTGCATACATGACATTTAATGGTGAAATCACGATCGGACAATACCTTGCTTTCACAGCGATTTTTGTGGTGGTGATGAATTCACTGAACAGTCTGGGCATGATCTGGTACAACCTCACAGAATTGTGGGTGAGTTTAGGCAGGTTGAATGAAGTTCTCCTGCAGGAGACAGAGAATACAAATATGCTGGAGTTGGTGAATAATTTCGGAACTGATAAAATTGTACTGAAAAATCTTTCATTTCGATATAGTGGTTCCGAAGAGAATTATCAGATTCGGAATGTAAACCTGGAAATAAACAAGGGTGAGAATATTGGAATCGTTGGTCGGAATGGATCCGGCAAAACAACCCTGGTAAAGCTCTTATTGAATCTCTATCCGGATTACGAAGGCGAAATCAGTATGGATCAGCACGAGCTGAGAAAGATCAATCCGAATGCTTTGCGATCTAAAATTTTCCTATTTCCGCAGGATATTTATATTTTTTCCGGAACGATCAAAGAAAACATTCAGTTTGGTAATCTGGATGCTGATCTGGATGCTATTATTCAGGCAGCGAAACTGGCGAACCTGCACGACTATGTAAAGGGATTGTATCTTGGGTACAATCACAAAGTAGGAGATACCGGAGGGAATTTGTCAGGCGGACAAAAACTTAAAATTGGTTTCGCCCGATTGTTTATTAGCAATCCGGATGTGATTATACTTGATGAAGCAAGCAGTATGCTTGACATTGAATCGGAAACGATCATTATGAATAATATCCGATCGCATTTCAAAGGGAAGACAATTATTTCCATTGCGCATCGCTTGAATACACTGAAGAATGCCGACCGTGTACTTGTTCTGGAAAGTGGAGAAGTTGTGGAAGATGGTCACCATGATCAATTGATAGCTCTCAATGGATTGTATTATAAGTTCATGAAAACGTATGTTGATTATTGATTTGTTATGAAAGAAACCGACGAATTAGAACCTCAACAGTACGAACGAATTTATTGGGACGAAGATGTTCCGGTGAAGGATGTGCGCAAGAGTGCCTTGCGTAAGCTCGTCTATGTTGGCGGTGGCTTGTGCCTGGTTTTTTCCATTCTGGCTATCTTTATTAAGTTCCCGGATGAAGTGGAATTGCCCTTCGTAGTGAAGAGTGATCAATCGGAAGATATTTATCGATTTTCGTATCCGGTTTATATACTTGAAAATTTCCAGCAACCGGGAAATAAGGTTGTCAAAGGCCAGCAAATGATGCGGATCACATCCCCTGAAATTGTCACACTGGTGAATGGCTACATCGAAGCGGAACGGAACCTTCAGATTTTCTCATCGCAAAAAATATTGTCTGTACAGAAGCAAAGAGAAATCATTTCTACACGAATCCGTAAAAACGATTCAAGAATCAATGAGACAGAGCATGAATTAGCTGTTCTTGACAGCACATGGAAAAGCAATGCTGCTCGCTTGCAATATGAAAATGATGACGCCGCCCAGAAGCATGAGCAGAATAAAAAATTGTTTGAAGAAGGCCATATTTCAAAATATGATTTGATTGAATCTGAAACAAAAAAACTGAAAGCTTCCGATGCGCTCACCAGTGCGCGACAAGAGTATCAAAAAGCAAAATTCAATCTGAGTTCAATGAACGTACAGTCGATGCTCGATAATAATTCCTATGGGGAAGAGCTCGGCAAATTGGCCATTGACACAAAATACGATTCCATTTCACTTGTGAACCAGTTTGAGCTGGCAAAGAACAGGATCAGAAATACATTTGGCGATTTTATTCTCTCTGACAATGATCTCATTCTTATTGCCAAAGGGAGTGGTACAGTTTCCTATATATTCGACGGAGACAAGCAATTGAAAGAAGGAGGCATCCTGCTGAAAATTATGTATAGCAGTTCTTCTTTGTACGCGATGGTGAAAAGCCCGCCTGTATTGGTAGGAAGAGTCAGGGCAAAAAATCGGGCAGTTCTGAAAGTTTCGTCATTCCCGTTTTATGAGTGGGGAACATTGAAAGGTCATGTGGATAATCTTAGTCTTACACCTGACGAAAATGGGGTGTTTTCAATGAAAGTTGCGATTGATGATTTTGGACACCTCAAAAATCTTGTTCAGATTGGGATGAATGGAAACCTTACCATCATCCTTGAAGAAAAAACTTTCTATCAGTATTTATTTAATGATATGAAGAAAAAGTATTACGAAGCAACAAATCAATAAATTCAACAAAAGGGTTAATTTATTAATTTGAAAATTGCTGTTTACTGCTTTTTAAATTTCTGTTTTCTCCCAGTGATTGAATTCAGAAGTAGTGTGAAAGTGAATACCTACAGCACTTTGTTTGATCAGCTTCATCATCCAATCGTTTTCTGAAAAGTAGACCGGACGATTTTCTTTATCGTATGCAATCGCATTCGACCGATGTGTAATAAACTGATCCAGTTGTGCATTGGTATCCGCAGTAATCCAGTAGGCTTTTGTGAAATTCAATGGGCGGAAATCGCTTTTCGCGCCGTACTCGTGTTCCAGACGAAATTTTATAACGTCGAACTGAAGTTCTCCTACCGTGCCAATGATCTTTCTGTTTCCGGGTTGTTGTGTGAAAAGTTGCGCAACACCTTCTTCCGTGAGCTGCTGAATACCTTTTTCAAGCTGTTTGGTTTTAAACGGATCACGGTTTTCTACTTCTTTGAAAATCTCCGGTGAGAAACTTGGAATGCCGGTATAGTGAAGCATTTCACCTTCACTTAAAGTATCTCCGATTTTAAAAATTCCATTGTCATACAATCCAACCACATCGCCTGGATAGGCTTCTTCAATCAGGCTTTTCTCGTTTGCCATAAAGGTAGTCGGGTTGTTGAAACGAATTTTCTTTTCCGTACGTGTGTGAAAATAAAATTTATTTCGTTCAAATCTTCCGGAGCAGATTCTTAAAAAAGCGATTCGATCGCGATGATTGGGATCAAGATTTGCATGGATTTTAAAAACGAATCCTGAGAATTTATTTTCAGAGGCCAGTACTTCTCTTTCCACAGCTTCCCGTGACGATGGAGGAGGAGCGATCTCCAGGAACGTTTCCAGCATTTCACGGATTCCGAAATTATTGATTGCACTGCCGAAAAATACAGGTGCAAGTAATCCGTCGCGGTACAATTCTAAATTGAATGGTTCAAAGACACCTTCAATTAAGTGTACATCTTCACGAAGTTTTTCTGTAAATCGTTCTCCGATAAGTGCGGCAATTTTTTCATCATTCAGATTATCGATTTCGGCAATATTCTCAGAGATTTTTGTTTTGCTTGGTTCGAAGAGATTCATTTGGTTGTTGTACAAACTGTACACACCCTTAAAAGACTCGCCCTGGCTCACCGGCCATGTCAGCGGCCGAACATGAATTTGAAGTTTTTCCTGCAATTCATCGAGGAGATCGAAAGGATCTTTTCCTTCGCGGTCCATTTTATTGATGAAAATAATCACGGGTGTGTTCCGCATACGGCACACATTCATCAGCTTCTCCGTTTGCTCCTCAACACCCTTGATGCAATCAACGACAAGGATAACAGAATCCACTGCTGTAAGTGTCCGGTAAGTATCTTCAGCAAAATCTTTGTGTCCGGGTGTATCCAGGATGTTGACGCGATGTCCCTGATAATCGAAGCCCATCACAGAGGTTGCCACAGAGATCCCTCTTTGCTTCTCAATTTCCATGAAGTCAGAAGTCGCCGTCTTCCGGATTTTATTGCTTTTCACAGCACCAGCGGTAACAATCGCACCACCAAAGAGCAGAAATTTTTCTGTCAGTGTGGTTTTACCAGCATCCGGGTGACTGATAATGGCAAATGTTCTGCGTTTCGAGATTTCTTTTTCCAGCTCCATGATTCAATTTCCGGCATCTTTACCGAACTTTCAATTTTCTGCAAAAGTAAGAGGAATTTTGAATTTTTGATTGTAGATTTTTGATTGTAGATTGTGTGAAATGTTGATTGTAAATTTTAGATTGTTGATTGGCGGTACTTATTAGCAACATCCTCAGATATAATTATCCCTTACCTGGTACCTGGTACCTGGTACCTAATACCTAATACCTACCAGTTTTTACTACTTTTGCCCTATGCCAAACCGATACTCCCATTTAATCATTTTCTATTCATTGATTTTCTGCTAC
This sequence comes from Bacteroidota bacterium, assembly GCA_016720655.1. Lineage (GTDB taxonomy): Bacteria > Bacteroidota > Bacteroidia > AKYH767-A > 2013-40CM-41-45 > JADKJP01. Next base: position 26,893 of record JADKKE010000019.1, on the reverse strand, counting down.
CATGCTTCAAACGCACAATATTCCTTTCAGCGACTGATTGGAGGCGTCAGTCAGGAAAGAGGGCAAGCGCTTTTTCAGACGAGTGACGGAGGGTATTTGTACGATGGAGCCACGCTTTCGTATGGCGCAGGAAGTGCAGATTGTTTTTTTGTGAAAACCGATTCCCTGGGTAATCTTGTTTGGTCTGCTGTTTACGGGACAAGTTCCTATGACAATGCGGAGTATGCAATACAAGCTTATGATAACAGTATTCTTGGAGTAGGGCGTACGTTCTTTCCCGGGAATACTACAAGTGATGCACTGCTTTTCAAAACCGATTCTGTGGGACATTTGCTTTGGGGGAAAACTTATGGCTCCGGTAATAATGAAGGAATACCCTTTATGATTGAAACGAGAGATCACGGATATGCTTTGATAGGTGCAACACAAAGTATCGGTGCAGGTTCTGAGGATATTCTTTTTATCCGTACTGATGAAAATGGGGATACTTTATTTACACGTGCTTACGGTACTGCTGAATCAGAAGTGGGTCTGTCCATTGCTGAAGATGCACAAGGAGGTTTTGTTATTTGTGGAAAACAAACTTTGATTATTGGCGGACTGCCGTATGCAGATGGATTCATACTGAAGACAGATGCCTCCGGAGATTTAGTGTGGTCGAATCTTTATGGAGATTCCTTGTGGGAAGAGTTGCAATCCATTCAAATTGCCTCTTCGGGTGATATTGTAACGGGTGGCTCAATTACCAGTTTTGGAGCCGGTAAATACGATATCCTGGCAATGAGAACAGATAGTCTGGGAGCAGTACGCTGGGGGAAAACGTATGGAGGAGCTGAGATTGACGCAAGCTATGGTATAATCCAGAATGCGGATTCGACGTATACTTTATCCGGTTATACAAACAGTCTTGGATATGGACATGAAAACCGTGGTGACGACAGCACAAATATTTTTCTCATGAAGATTAATTCATTGGGAGATACAATCTGGACCCGAACATATGGTGATGGTTTGCAAGACGAAGCGTATCGAAACAATCCTACTGCAGACGGTGGATATCTGGTTTCCGGTTTCACTACGAATTATGCTTTTCAGGATAGTGCGCAAATGATTTTAATAAAAACGGATTCACTTGGTTTCACCGGTTGTCATGAATTTACTTCTCATCCCATCCTGGGCGATGCACCTCTTGTTGCACGACCTGTTTCATTTGTGCAATCCTCCGGAATTTCCCCGGGAAATATAAACCTGATTCAGTTGTTTGTGAATACTGATAATGAAGATGCATGTTTGTATACCTCAAACCAACAGTTGAGAACTTCAAGTCGCAGTTTTCTTTTCCCGAACCCCTCTGAGGAAAGAGTTAGCATTCAATTTCCGGCTCAGGAGCGAGTGAAGAAATGTGAGATCTCAGATTTGCAGGGAAGAGAAATTCAAGTGCTTGGTGTGGATGAAAATGCTGATTCCGGCAGTGCAACTTTTTCGGTGGCAAGTTTGGTTTCCGGGGTCTATTTGATTCGCATTAATTTTGAAAATGGAGCCACTGAAGTGCTGAAAATGATCAAACGGTAAGATCATTATTTAACAAATTAAAATTACGGGTTTTGGATGTTATTAACACACAGCGAAAAGTGTTGATAACAATTGTTTTTATTCGCCATTTATTAACATCAGTTGGTAACTCCAATTTTTTAGAATTTTTCTTTCGGATAAAAGTAAAAAGTATTCAAAATACGTTAAAAATAGCCACCAGAGCCGTTTTCAGAGAAATACTCTGAGCGTACATTCACCAAGGATTTTAGGGTGTTGGCCATTAAATTCTGGAGGAATTCTGTTGATTTTGTATTTTCGCCCTGCGATTAGACTATATTTAATCGTCTTATTTAATTTATTTACCCCTAAACATGACCTCACTTTTACGAAAAGTATCGGCTTTGCTATTTATTTGTTTCTTGGCAATCCCATTTTCAGAAGCACAGATTGTAATTAATGAAATTTCCCCATCAAATATCACCGGAATTCTTAATTCGAACGGACAGCACGATGACTGGATTGAACTCTACAATTCCGGAGGATCTTCTGTAAATCTTTCCGGCTATGGTCTTACAGATGATAGTCTGAAACCCTTTCGTTTTACATTTCCTTCCCAAACGATTGCTGCAGGCGGACGTATTCTCGTCTTCGCATCGGATTCAAACAGCTCTGTGATTGTGAACCATTGGGAAATGGGAGTGAATGGAATTGGCAGTTGGAAATATGCATCCGGATCTGCCGGACTTGATACGAACTGGAGAAATCTCTCTTTCAATGAAGCGCCCTGGTCTACCGGCAATGGTGGTATTGGTTTTGGAGATAGTGATGACGGAACATCAGTAGCTGTAGGTACTTCAGTTATGATGCGAAAGTCGTTTAACATTCCGGATACTTCGCAGATTCTGAAAGCCGTGTTGATGATGGATTACGATGATGGATTTGTAGCATACCTGAATGGAGTAGAAATTACACGTGCGAATCTTGGTGTTTCCGGTACACGTCCAAATTGGAATGATCTTGCCATGAGTTCACACGAGGCCAATAATTACCAAGGCCTGCCTTTGGATTCATTTTTTATTGATCCGACATTTTTAAAAACGGTGCTGAGCAATGGTACGAATGTTCTTGCTGTGGAGACGCACAACGTAACCGCTTCTTCCACCGATTTATCTTCCATTCCTTATTTCTTCTTTGGAATGAAAAGTTCCGGGTCAACTTTTTCAGCAATCCCTTCCTGGTTTCATCCACCGAGCACAGATTTTTACAATGCTAAATTCAAGCTCAGCCGTACGGGAGAAACTGTTCACCTGTACAATCCGGGAGGAACTCGGATAGATTGGAAGTTATATCCTGCGATGGGTTCCGACAATTCCTATGGACGTAAACCGGATGGTTCCGGCAGTTGGTGTTTGTTCGGTACTCCAACACCCAATTCTTCAAACAATTCATCTACATGTTATACTGCGTATGCCGCAATTCCGATTTTTTCGGTGACCGGAGGATTTTATTCATCCACACGCACTCTCACTTTGTCCACATCCACTCCCGGAGGTGTAATCAGGTACACAAGTAATGGTGATGATCCAATAGCTTCGGATCCTGTTTACTCCAGTGCAATTTCAATTTCTTCTACAAAGACAATTCGTGCCAAGGTTTTTGCATCTGGATTTCTTCCTAGTCCTGTTGTCACGAATTCGTACTTCATCAATGAATCGATACATCTTCCTGTTTTTTCGATCACCACAGATTCACTGAATCTCTGGGATTACAACACCGGAATTTATGTAATGGGTCCGAATGCAGAAACAACGTCGCCTTACTTTGGTGCTAATTTCTGGCAAGACTGGGAGAAACCGGCAACCATTGAATATTATGACAAGGACAAAATCCGGATTGTTCGTTTTGATGCGGACATCAGTGTTTACGGTAATTATTCCCGCGCAAAACCACAGAAGAGTATTGAAATTAAGCTTGGAGATAAATATGGGACAGGTTCTGTAAACTATCCGTTTTTTACAGACAAGCCGTACATCGATAAGATGGATGATATCATACTAAGAAACTCAGGGACTGATTGGAATAAAGTTCATTTCCGTGATGCCCTGATGGAAAGGGTAATGAAAAATACCTGGTCAGGCTATCTTGGTGCTGAACCAACCGTGATGTTCCTGAACGGAGAATTCTGGGGAGTCTTTACCATTCATGAAAATCATGATGAGAACTGGATGGATTACAATTATGGTTTGAGTAAAAGTCAGGTTGATTATCTGAAGGAAGACGGAAGTAGTATCACTCTCAAAGAAGGTTCAGATGCAACATTCTGGACAATGTACAATTATGCAACCACCCAGACACCAATAACACAACAGTTTTATGATTACATGAATAGTGTTTTGGATCTGAGAAATTACGCGGATTACTTTATTGCTCAAACATATTACAACAATGGAGACTGGATCGGAGATTGGACCAATAACATCAAGTTGTGGAGACCCAATGCATCAGGTTCAAAATGGCGCTACATGTTGTACGACACGGATTTCGGATTTGGACTTCAGGGAAGTGTGAATGACGACCGACTGGCAATTGCTCGCAACCCCGCATCCTTCAGTCATTCTTCAGAAATGTTTGACGCAATGTTGAAGAATCCGACTTTCAAAAAATATTTCATCAACCGCTATGCGGATTTGATCAACACAAATTATCTTCCTTCGAATGTGAATGCTGTACTGCACCAATTCCAGGATTCCATGGCCTATGATATGCCTGCGCATTTTGCAAAATGGGGAAATAACATGAGTACCTGGCAGACGAACATTAACGGGGTGATGAGTTTTGTGAATGCACGCCCTACAATTATGCGTGATAATATTAAAACCGATTTCAGTCTTGCAGGAAAAGTAACCCTTACCCTTCAGACGAGTCCTGCAGGATCCGGGAGAATAGAAATCAGTACCATTACTCCTACCACTTATCCCTGGTCTGGAGTTTATTTCAACGGGAATCCGGTAACCATTACTGCCATTCCAAATCCAGGCTATACGTTTGATCACTGGCGCTCCAATGTCACTATCAGCAGTAACAATCCAAATCAATCGGTGACTTATAATTTTACCGCGAATGATGTGATCACAGCTTATTTCACAGGATCCGCAGCAGTTCCTAAGATTACCATTAGTGAGTTTAACTACAATGCGGATTCAGCATTGAATGCAGGAGATTGGATGGAATTGAAAAATTTCGGTTCGCAATCGGTAGACATTTCAGGCTGGAAGTTAAGCGACGGTGCCGACAATCACATGTTTGTTTTTCCAACCGGAACTGTGATCAGTGCCGGTGGATATTTAGTGGTAATGGAAGATTCCATTAAGTTTACTACGCAGTTTCCTTCTGTCAGCAATAAACTCGGATTGCTTGGTTTTAATTTCAGCAATGGAGGCGATGAAGTGAGATTGTTTGATCACCTGGGAAATTTATATCTGTCCTTTTTCTATTCGGATCTGGCACCATGGCCTCTGACTCCCGACGGAGGAGGGTATACCTGTGAATTATTGAATGTAAATGGTAATCTGAACGATGGGAACAACTGGTTTGCGGGTTGTGTTGGTGGTTCACCCGGTCGGGCATACAGTTCTTTACTTTCAGCACCAATTGATGTAACCGGCAACACAACTTTTTGCAATGGCGGGAATGTTCAGCTTTCAGCAACCAATGATCCGAATTATACCTATCAGTGGAAACGAAACAATACATCAATTGTAGGAGCAACTTCAGCAGTTTATACCGCGGTTCAAGGTGGAACATATACGGTAGTTGTTAGTTCACTCGGTTGTTCCGTGGTTTCAGATCCTACTATCGTCACAGTTGTTTCTCAGAGTCCGGATCCGGTCACAACATCCAACTGGCGTTGCGGTGCCGGAAGCCTGACATTAAATGCTACATCTACAGATACAGTTTTCTGGTACGATGCACCGAACGGAAATTTGCTCGGGTTTGGAGATAGTCTGGTGACACCACTTTTGTCAGCGACTACTACTTATTATGCAAAGACCAGCAGGAATTGTCCTTCAAATGCGGTGGCAACAATTGCTCAGATATTACAACAAACAGCGGCACCTGTTACCAGTGATGTAACACGCTGCGGACCCGGTATAGCTACACTTACAGCAACAGACACAGCCTCTATGCGTTGGTACAATGCACCATTGGCTGGAGGATTGCTTGAAACCGGAGGGACTTTTGTTACGAATTTTATTTCAAACGATACTGTATTCTATGTTGAAGCCGGGACAGTTTGTCCGAGTTCGCGTATTGAAGCGCATGTTTACATCACCTCAACTGCAGACCCTGAAGTTTCTGACAATTCGAGATGTGGAAATGGAACTGTGGTGTTAACCGCGATCTCTTCCGCACCCGTTTCCTGGTTTAATGTGGCCTCCGGAGGATCTTCGCTTGGTACCGGTCTCTCTTTCACAACACCATCCTTAACTGCAACAGATACGTTTTATGCGGAAGCAAATTCAGGTTGTCCAAGTGCGAGAATCAGAGCTATTGCGATTGTCAATCCGATAGTTTCCGCGCCGACTGCTTCCAACGGGTTCAGTTGCGGACCGGGAATCATCACCCTTTCTGCAACATCAACGGAGCAAGTCTACTGGTATGATGCAGCATCCAATGGAAATCTCTTGTATACAGGATCCATTTTTGATACACCGTTTTTATCCAGCAGCACAACATATTATGCGGAAGCGGGCTACACGTGTCGTAGTGTAAGAACAGCAGTCCAGGCAAACATCAATACTATTCCAGCAGCGCCGACCGCTTCTAACGTTTCAAGATGCGGTACCGGGACAGTGACACTTTCTGCAGTGTCACCTGAGTTAATTACATGGTACGACGCTCCGACGGCAGGAAATTTATTATTCACAGGCGATCAGTATACAACGCCATCCATTTCAACAACTACTACGTATTATGCTGAAGCAGGTACAACGTGTAAGAGTCCCACACGAACTGCTGTTCAGGCGATCATCAATGCCGTTCCATCAGCACCCTCTGCTTCCAACGTTTCCAGATGTGGCACCGGGACTGTTACATTAACAGCAACTTCGCTCGAAACGATTTATTGGTATAGTGCTCCAAGTGGAGGTACACTTTTGTTTACAGGAGCTTCCTATACAACACCTTCGATCAGTACAACAACTACCTATTATGTTGAGACCGGAAATAATTGCCGCAGTTCACGAATTTCAGTTCAGGCAATAGTGAATAGCGCTCCGGCAGCACCCACTGCATCTGATGTTTCCAGATGTGGAACCGGAACAGTTACTTTGAATGCAACTTCATCTGCAACAATTAACTGGTATAGTGCATCGAGTGGAGGAACATTCCTTGGAACCGGAGCGACATACACAACTCCATCCATCAGCTCTACCACAATTTATTATGCAGAAGCAAATAACGGATGCAGCAGCGCAAACAGAACTGCAGTTCAGGCAATCATCAGTCCGATCCCGGCAGCTCCAAGTGCTTCCAATGTTTCACGTTGCGGAACCGGTACTGTCACACTCACGGCAAGTTCGTTAGAGCAAGTGTATTGGTACAGTGCGGCAAGTGGTGGAACACTACTTGCAACGAATAGTTCGTATACAACACCTTCCATCAGTACTACTACAACGTATTATGCGGAAGCAGGAAATACATGTCGGAGTGCGACTCGTACTGCGGTGCAAGCAATCATTAGTCCTGCACCTGCACCACCTGTTTCTTCGGATGTTTCCCGTTGCGGTACAGGTACAGTAACCCTGACTGCAACTTCCAGCGAAACTATTTATTGGTATTCGGCAGCCAGTGGAGGAACTTTATTGGCAACAGCATCTTCGTATACAACACCATCGATCAGTTCAACGACGACCTATTATGTTGAAACCGGGAACACGTGCAGAAGCGCGCGAATTGCAGTGGATGCAATCATCGCTACTCCACCTGCAGCACCTTCGGCCTCCAATGTATCTCGTTGTGGTCCGGGTACAGTTACTTTGAACGCTTCATCACCTGAACAAATCACATGGTTTACCGGACCAAGTGGTGGATCATCCATCTTTACTGGAAGCGCGTACACAACTCCGGTCATCAGTACGACCACAACCTATTATGCTGAAGCAGGAAGCGGTTGTCAGAGTTTAACACGAACAGCGGTACAAGCAATAATTACTGCTTTGCCTTCTGCGCCGACAGCATCGAACGTTTCACGTTGTGGTCCGGGAACTGTAACACTTACTGCTTCATCACCGGAACAAGTCTATTGGTACAGTGCAGCCTCCGGCGGAACTTTGCTGGTGACGAACAGTTCATATACAACACCTTCGATCAGCAGTACAACTACGTACTATGCAGAAGCCGGCAACACTTGCCGCAGTGCAACGCGTACTGCCGCGCAGGCAATAATAACTCCATTGCCAAATCCTCCCTCTGCATCCGATGTATCGCGCTGCGGAACGGGAACTGTTACTTTAACAGCAACATCTACCGAAACGATTTACTGGTATTCCGCTGCAAGTGGAGGCACATTGCTTGCAACAGCAAGTTCATATACAACACCATCGATCAGCTCGACAACAACTTATTATGTTGAAACTGGAAATACTTGTCGAAGTAACAGGATTGCTGTCGATGCGGTTGTAACTACGCCTCCGGCTGCTCCAGGTGCTTCGAATGTTTCACGATGCGGCCCTGGTACAGTTTCCTTAACAGCATCATCGCCAGAACAGATTTCCTGGTTCACGGCATCATCAGGTGGTTCTGTTTTGTTTGTTGGTGCTACATTCACCACGCCGTTTATCAGTTCCACGACTACTTATTATGCAGAAGCAGGTAGTGGATGTCAAAGTCTGACACGGACTGCAGTGCAGGCTATTGTTTCAGCTTTGCCTGCAGCACCAACAGCATCAAATGTTTCACGTTGTGGCCCCGGAACAGTAACACTTACTGCTTCATCACCGGAACAAGTCTATTGGTACAGTGCTGCCTCAGGCGGAACTTTGCTGGTGACGAACAGTTCGTATACAACGCCTTCGATCAGTAGTACAACTACTTACTATGCCGAAGCAGGGAATACATGCCGAAGTGCAACACGCACTGCAGTTCAGGCTATCGTCAACCCGATCCCATCACCGCCTGTTGCAAATGATGTTTCCCGATGCGGACCAGGGACAGTTACGTTGACAGCAACTTCTTCTGAAACGATTTATTGGTACTCGGCAGCCAGCGGTGGAACTTTGTTGGCAACAGCAGCATCTTATACAACACCTTCCATCAGTTCAAGCACAACGTATTATGTTGAAACCGGAAATACTTGCAGAAGTGCAAGGGTTGCAGTGGATGCACTTGTGACTACAGCCCCGGCAGCACCGCTTGCTTCAAATGGATCCCGATGTGGTCCCGGTACAGTATCCATCAGTGCAAGTTCACCGGAACAAATTTCCTGGTTTACTTCGTCAAGCGGTGGTACTGCCTTGTTTGTTGGAACAACGTATACAACTCCTTCTATCAGTACAACGACAACGTATTATGCTGAGGCCGGCAGTGGTTGTCAGAGTCTTAGTCGTACAGCGGTACTGGCAATCATTGATCCATTGCCTGCTGCACCTACAGGTTCAGGCGTTTCACGTTGTGGTGCAGGAACTGTCACATTAAGTGCTTCCTCACCCGAGCAAATATATTGGTACAGTGCTGCCAGCGGTGGAACACTTTTGGCAACTTCAAGTTCGTATACCACACCCGTTATAAGTTCTACGACAACTTATTATGCTGAAGCAGGGAATACTTGCAGAAGTGCAACACGCACAGCTATCCAGGCAATTATTAATGCAATTCCTGCTGCTCCACAGAGTGCAGATGTAAGTCGTTGTGGTTCCGGCACGGTCACTCTCACAGCTACTTCACCCGAACAAGTGTACTGGTATAGTGCAGCTACGGGAGGTGCTTTACTTGCTACATCATCTTCATACACTACACCTTCTTTATCTGTAACTACTACATATTATGCAGAGGCAGGCAATACTTGCCGGAGTGCAACGCGAACTGCAGTGCAAGCAATCATTGGCACAGTACCTTCTCCACCATTGACCAGCAATGCAAGTCGTTGTGGAACCGGAACCGTCACGCTCTCCGCAACTTCACCGGAACAAGTGTATTGGTATAGTGCAGCCAGCGGAGGCACATTGCTCGGAACAGGATTAAGCTACACAACGCCTTCGATTGCAAGTACCACTACGTATTACCTGGAAACAGGAGATGTTTGTAGGAGTACCAGAATTTCAGTGGATGCTGTGATTAACCCAATTCCAAGTCCGCCTTCCAGTTCAAGTGTTTCACGATGTGGAAATGGTACAGTGACACTCACAGCCAGTTCCCCGGAGACAATTTACTGGTATGATGCACCGAGTGGAGGCAATTTACTTACAACAGGAACCACCTATACTACACCTTCTTTAAGCACAACAACAACTTATTATCTCGAAACCGGAAATGTGTGCAGGAGTTCACGGGTTGCTGTGCAGGCAATCATCACTTCGGCTCCATCGGCACCGGTTCTCACAGACGGAGTTCGATGTGGTACCGGAGCAGTGATATTGACAGCATCTTCCACTTCGAGAGTAAATTGGTTTGATGTGGCAAATGGTGGAGTCTTATTGGATACCGGATTGACATTTATAACACCATCCATCAGCAGTACGACTACTTATTATGCAGAAGCAGGTGCTGGTTGCAATAGTATTCGGGTACCTGTTCAAGCTATTGTAAACACAGCGCCGGCAGCTCCTCTTGAAACGATGTTTCACGTTGCGGTGATGGAAGTGTTACACTCGTGGCAACGTCTACAGATTCCATTTTCTGGTTTGACGCAAATTCAGGCGGGACATTGCTGGCGACAGGAAATACTTTGGTGACACCTGTTCTTACCTCAAGTACTACATATTATGTTGAGTCAGGAAATGGATGCAGAAGTATTCGGACAGCCATTCAGGCAATCATAGAACCAATTCCAGGGTCTCCTGTTGCATTTGATGTTTCCAGATGCGGAACGGGAGTGATTGTACTCACGGCAAATTCGCCCCAACAGATTTACTGGTATGATCAGCCTTCCGGTGGTACATTGCTGGGAACAGGTATCAATTACACCACGCCTTCTTTGTTGGTGAGCACCACTTATTATGTAGAGGCAGGGGATAATTGCAGAAGTATTCGAATCTCAGTTGATGCACTCATTGACACAGTACCTGCAGCTCCTGTTGTTACAGATGGTTCCCGTTGTGGTGCGGGTTCAGTAAGCCTAAGTGCTTCGGCACCCCTTCAGGTGAACTGGTACGATGCACTTTCCGGCGGAACATTATTGGGAATAGGATTTACATATAATACTCCTTCGATTGCATCCACAACAGTTTATTACGCCGATGCAGGACTAGGATGTAACAGTATTCGTGTTCCTGTAAATGCTGTGATTAATCCTGTACCCGCACCACCAGTAACAACTGATGATTCAAGATGCGGGCAAGGTACTTTGACACTCACTGCAAATGCAGCAGACCCTGTATACTGGTACGATGCAATTTCAGGAGGAAACCAGGTGTCGGTCGGATCATCGTTTACGACACCGGTTTTGACAACATCGACAACTTATTATGCTGAAGCAGCAAATCAATGTAGAAGTTTGCGCACCCCAGCACAGGCAATTGTCAACGCGATTTCCGCAGATCCGGTGGTGACCGCCGGACAATCTTGTGGAACGGGAAGTGTAAGTTTATTCGCCAGTTCAACGGATCCGCTTACATGGTACGATCAGGCAAGCGGTGGTGTAATTCTTGGCACAGGAAACACGTTTGTAACTCCTTCATTGACTAGTTCAACAACGTATTATGTAGTTGCAGGGACATTCTGTCCAAGTAATCCGGTTCCGGTTATTGCTTCGGTATTTGCTCCGCCTCAAATTAATCTTGGTGCAGATACTATTAACATACTCTCCGGGCAACAAACCACACTGGATGCAGGTAGCGGATTTGATGGGTATTTGTGGTCGACTACTGAAACCACTCAACAGATCACAGTGAATTCGGAAAATATGTATACAGTTATTGTTACTGATTCCAATCAATGCTCAGTGAGTGACTCTGTTTTTGTGAATGTGATCACAGGTATTTATACGAAGGGAGATTTCTCAGGAGTTAGTGTTTATCCAAATCCAAGTTCAGGAAGTATCTCAATTGAATGGATGATAGCGGATGCTCATGCTACTTTGCTGGAGATTTATTCAGTCGATGGAAGACTGATGATGACCAGGGAAATCAAAGGAATGCAGAATAGCTTTAAGGAACGTGTCACACTTACTGATTATGCTGCAGGGGTATACTTTGTGAAACTTTCACACGGTACTTCGGTAGTGACAGTACCACTTTTGAAGAATTAATAAATCCAATGATATTTATCACACCGGGAAGCTATTGATTCCCGGTGTTTTTTTTTGGATAAAATCTTAATAAAGTGTTCCGGAATCCTTGTGAAATGTTGATTTCTACAGCTCCGGCAAGCCGTTGGAGGCCCGAGATCCCAATACATTCTTTATTCCTCTTCATTTTCAACCGGATACAATGGTTGGAAGATTCATTGTTTACATGCTTGGTGTCCTTTGTTTTTTCCAAACATTCCCGTAGGTTTGATTGCTTAGAAACAAGGTATATTCTTTCTATGGGAGCAGGTTCAATGATAATGCTAATGATTTGTGGAGTGGCATTTGCCGGTGGAGGTATTTTGCTTTCGCGTGCTTTAGCTACCCGATCCACTAATCTGGCCAAAGGCGAAGCATATGAATGTGGTGTGCCAACAATCGGTAAATCCTGGATTCAATTGAATGTCGGTTATTATCTATTTGCTTTATTGTTCCTGATCTTTGATGTCGAATTGGTATTTCTCTATCCCTGGGCTGTTGTTGTGAAAAAAGTCGGATGGCCTGCACTGATTGAAATTGTTATTTTCTTATTCATCCTGTTTCTCGGGTTTTTGTATGCCCACAGGAAAGGCGCATTAAAATGGATGTAAATCAAAAATCTCCTGTCGAACCATTTCCGGGTTCTGTACACCCATCGCCGGGTGGAGGAATACTGGTAAGTAAACTCGATGACGTGATAAATTGGGCCAGGTCCAATTCTTTATGGCCATTGGTTTTTGGAACAAGCTGTTGTGCTATTGAAATGATGTCAGCAGCGTCGGCAAAATACGATTGGTCGAGATTTGGATTTGAAGTTGCACGTGCCACACCCCGTCAGGCAGATGTGATTATTATCGCAGGAACGATAGTGAATAAAATGGCTCCGGTTTTGAAGAGACTCTATGATCAAATGGCAGAACCGCGCTATGTGATAGCAATGGGAGCCTGTGCTACCTCCGGAGGTCCCTTCTTTTACAATACATATTCTGTTGTAAAAGGAGCGGATCACGTAATTCCGGTTGATGTATATGTTGCGGGTTGTCCACCGCGCCCTGAAGCGTTGATGCACGCACTGATCACCTTGCAGGCAAAAATTAAAGATGGCGGTTTGAGAGAAAAAATTATGATTGACGAACAAAAAGTGGTGGGAAAAAAATAATGTAAATTGTTTTCCTGCTGTTGTATAAATAATTCATGATTAAAATTATCCTTTGTCTGAGCACTGAATCCGTAAAATGACGAAAGAAGAATTAAAAGAATCAATACTCAATCAATACCCGGAATCGGTTTTGAAGAAACAGGGGAGTGGCTGACGCTGCAGGTTGAACCGGAAGCTTTTTTATCAATGGCGATGGAATTTCGTTCCCGGGATGCCTGGGATTTCGATTACCTCTTTTGCCTAACATGTGTTGATTGGAAAACCCATTTTACAATGGTTTATTTTCTTCGATCGCTGACGCATCGACACATGCTCACGATTAAAGTGAAACTTGACAGAAATAACCCGGAGATTGAAACTGTGAATGAGATATGGAGAACAGCCGATTTCAACGAAAGGGAAGTGTATGATTTGTTTGGAGTGAAATTTTTGCATCACCACGATTTAAGAAGAATATTACTAACTGATGATTGGATCGGTTGGCCTTTAAGAAAGGATTATGATGATCCGGTCAATATGATAAAATTATAATCGCAGAGAATAGATTCAGACCTCTTCCTGCAAGGGTAAAAGAAAGAGGCCATTTTTATTTATGTTAGAAGAAATAGGAACAACTGAGCAGGGAGATTTGATAATCAATGTGGGGCCACAACATCCGGCAACACATGGGGTTTTGCATCTTGTTATCACCTTGAACGGAGAGACCATAAAAAAAGTCGACCCACATCTTGGGTATATTCATCGCTCTATCGAGAAGATGTGTGAAAGTCTGACGTATCGCCAGTTCATTTATGTAACGTCGAGAATGGACTACCTCAGTTCACACATCAACAATCATGGTTGTGCTCTGGTGGTTGAAAAGGGGGTGCAGATTGAAGTTCCTGCAAGAGCTCAGGTTATCAGGGTTTTGATGGATGAATTAACCCGTGTTGCATCTCATTTGTTGTGGTGGGGTGCTATGGCAATGGACGTGGGAGCGATCACTCCTTTTTTTCATGCATTCCGCGAACGCGAGATGATCAACGACATCATGGAGGAAACGTGTGGTGCCCGGCTCACAATGAATTACATGGTGCCCGGTGGTGTCATGGCCGACATCCATCCGGATTTTCAGCGCAAAGTAAAAGAGTTCGTTACTGAATTCAAATCCAAGATAGACGAATACGATGAGCTGGTTACTGGCAATATCATCTTCCAGTCACGGATGAAAGGAGTTGGTTTCATTTCAAAAGAAGACGCTATTTCCTATGGTTGTAGCGGACCTGTTGCCCGCGCTTCCGGTGTGAGTTGTGATATCCGTAAATGGTATCCCTATGACTGTTACTCCCAATTGAAATTTGAAGAAGTGATCCGTACAGAAGGGGATTCCTATGCACGTTATCTGGTGCGAATGGAAGAAATGCGTCAATCCCTGAATATTATTGATCAGTTGATTGATGCAATTCCCGAAGGTGAATTTCAGGCCAAAACCAAAGCAGTTCTTAAACTTCCGAAAGGCGAATTTTATACCATGGTAGAAACAGCAAGGGGAGAATTCGGAGTATATGTCGTGAGTGAAGGCGGCACCACTCCGTACAGAATAAAATTTCGTTCCCCCGGATTTTCAAACCTGTCGGCACTCGATCACATGTCTGTCGGTGGGAAAATTGGAGATCTCGTTGCAACCATGGGTACTCTTGATCTTGTTATCCCCGATATCGACCGTTGATGTAATTGATTTATTAATAAAGAAGAATGTTTAGTATTGAAAAGATAAGCGGAGTAGTACACACATGGCTGGCAAGTCACCTGCCTGCCAGAATTGCATTGCTTTCAGAATTTGTGATCGTGGGTATTCTGATGATTTCACTTTTTGCATTTCTCGGATTGGTGTTGGTTTTCATGGAGCGGAAGGTTTCTGCCTACATGCAAATTCGACTCGGACCAAACAGAGTAGGACCGAAAGGAATATTTCAGACGCTCGCCGATACTTTAAAATTGATTTTGAAAGAAGGATTAAGACCAACAGGAGCCGATAAGTTTTTATTTAACCTGGCACCCTATATTGTGATGATGGTTGCTATGTTGTTGATGGCACCAATCCCATTTGCAAGAAATGTTCAAATCTGGGATGTCAATATTGGAGTTCTATATATTTCTGCAATCTCTTCTATCTCTGTCATTGGAATACTGATGGCGGGCTGGTCGAGTAATAATAAATATTCTTTGCTGGGTGCCATGCGAAGCGGCGCGCAAATTGTCAGCTATGAACTATCTGCTGGTCTGGCAATTCTTTCCATTGTAATTCTCACAGGAAGTTTAAGGGTTTCTGACATTGTTGCCAGTCAGGCAACAGGTTGGTGGATTTTCAAAGGACATATTCCAGCCTTGATATCATTCGTGATTTTCATTATCGCTGTCACAGCAGAAACAAATCGCGCACCCTTTGACCTCGCGGAGGCCGAGTCTGAACTCACGGCGGGATTCCATACGGAATACAGCGGAATGCAATTTGCATTGTTCTTCCTTGCGGAGTATGTGAACATCTTTATTGTGACAGCGATTGGTGCAACATTATTTCTTGGTGGCTGGATGCCTTTCCACATTGGGGGTTGGGAAGCGTTCAACCATATCATGGATTTCATTCCTTCTTCAATATGGTTTTTTGGAAAAACGTTTTTTCTGATCTTCATTATCATGTGGTTCAGATGGACTTTCCCAAGACTACGAATTGATCAGTTGTTGAATCTGGAATGGAGATATTTATTACCGATTGGCTTGTTCAATCTCTTGTTGATGACGGTGATCGGAATATTGGGATGGCATTTTTGAATTGTAGATTTAGGATTTAGGATTGTAGGATTGTAGATTGTAGATTGAGGATTGATTTGAAAAATTGAACATGGGATTTTTAGGTGAATATATTCGTACAGTATACAAATCTGTTGCTTCATTGCTGAAAGGAATGAAGATGACGGGTTATTACTTTACGCATCACAAAGAGATTATCACTCAGGAGTATCCTGATAATCGTGATACTTTAATATTGCCGGAACGTTTCCGTGGTGAAGTAGTGATGCCGCACACGGAATCGAATGAGCATCGCTGCACAGGTTGTACGGCGTGTGAACTGGCATGTCCAAACGGAACGATCAAAATCATTACGAAATTCGAAGTAAGCCCGGAGGGAAAAAAGAAGAAAGCCATTGATACATTCATCTATCACTTGGAGTTGTGCACCATGTGCAATTTGTGCATTGTTGCATGCCCGACAGATGCAATTAAAATGGCTCAATCTTTTGAGCACAGTGTTTACAAGCGTGCTGATCTTACCAAAGTATTGAATAAACCGGGCTCAAAATTAATGGAGGGCGTAGAGTAATGAGTGCGAATTCGATTGTCTTTTATCTGCTTGCTTTGCTGATTATTGGCGGAGGGTTTATGGCTGTGACGTCACGAAAGATCTTTCGTTCTGCAGTTTACCTGCTTTTTTCTCTCATTGGCATTGCAGGCCTGTATTTTTGGATGCATTATGAGTTTCTCGCGGCAGTACAGATTATTGTGTATGTTGGGGGGATTGTCGTGTTAATTATCTTCTCGATTTTTCTTACGCAGACATCTTCCCTGGATATGCCCCGGCCAAACCTGAGCCGGAGATTATTTGCCGGACTTGCAGTTCTCTGTGGATTCTTGTTAACGAGTACACTGCTTCTACAGCACACCTTCATTCCTTCACTTGAACCCGAAGGTGATACCAGTGTTTCTGCAATTGGAATGAAAATGTTGAGTGTTGGGGAGGGTGGATATGCCTTGCCTTTTGAAGTTGTGAGTATCTTACTTCTTGCCGCGATGATCGGTTGTATTGTCATAGCAATAAAAGCACCCGGAGACAAATGAACCAGATCGGACTTACTCATTTATTGGTTTTAAGCACCTCTTTGTTTTTCATTGGTGTCTATGGTTTTCTTACACGAAGGAATCTTATCGTGATGTTAATGTCAGTGGAGTTGTTGTTGAATAGTGTAAACATCAATTTTCTGGCCTTCAATAAATACCTCTTTCCCGGGAAACTTGACGGGGTATTCTTCTCTTTGTTTATTATCACCATTGCAGCGGCAGAGGCAGCTGTTGCAATTGCAATTATTATAAATCTCTACCGCAGACACAAATCAATAGATGTTGAAGACGCGGAAGTAATGAGGGACTAAATCGAATCTTAAGTGTACCCTGGAATCAGGAGTTTGAATTGAAGAAATAAAAAATGAATAGTTCGCTACTAATACTCATCCCCGCGTTGCCACTCGCTACATTCCTTTTGCTGGGATTGTTTGGCAGAAAGTTTATTGGTAATTTTTCAGGGATTATCGGCACTTTATCGCTTGCTGTATCAGCAGCAATCAGCCTTATCACCGCGTACAATTATTTCTTTGGATTTGGAAAAGCAGGAGATGCATTTGTTGCCACAATTCCTTTTCAGTTCGTGTGGTTACGATTCAGTGAAACCCTGTCGATCAATATGGGTATTCTCCTGGATCCGATTTCGGTAATGATGATCGTTGTTGTGACTTTCGTTTCACTGATGGTTCACATTTATAGTCTGGGATACATGAAAGGGGAGGAGCGCTATGCGACATATTATTCATTTCTTTCCTTGTTTACGTTTTCCATGTTGGGATTGGTGTTGTCTACGAATATTTTCCAAACCTATATCTTCTGGGAACTTGTGGGTGTTTCATCCGTCCTGCTCATCGGATTTTATTACAACAAACCTTCCGCTGTTGCTGCGGCAAAAAAAGCGTTCATTGTTACCCGATTTGCGGATCTTGGTTTTTGATTGGAATACTCATATTGTCCTATTATTCCGAAACTCTTGATTTCGGAACCCTCATTGAACGGTTTACCACCACAGGTTCTCCTTTCGCCCAAGCAGCATCATCTGCTACATTTCTTGGAGTTTCCGCTTTAACCTGGGGACTTACGCTTGTGTTTGTGGGTGGCGCGGGAAAATCGGCAATGTTCCCATTGCATGTTTGGTTGCCGGATGCCATGGAAGGACCGACTCCGGTGTCTGCATTGATCCATGCTGTAACGATGGTCGTTGCAGGCGTCTATCTTGTAGCCAGGTTGTTTCCGGTATTTTCGATCGCTTGTCCGGTTGCACTTGAAATTGTTGCTTACACCGGAGCAGTGTCGGCACTCATCGCAGCATTAATCGCCTGCACGCAGACAGACATCAAGCGAGTACTTGCTTATTCAACCATGTCTCAGATTGGCTACATGATGTTTGCCTTGGGTGTTTCAGATTTTGGTGGAGAATCAGGATTGGGTTACACAGCATCAATGTTTCATTTGTTTACCCATGCAATGTTCAAAGCTTTGTTGTTCCTCGGAGCCGGAGCAGTGATTCATTATGTGCATAGCAATGAGATGAAAGACATGGGTGGGCTTAGGAAATTCTTACCGATTACGCACATTACGTTTTTAATTGCTTGTCTTGCCATCGCCGGAGTTCCACCGTTCTCAGGATTTTTCAGTAAAGAAGAAATATTACTGGCAGCTTTCCATTCAAATCCATTGATTTATTATGTGGCACTGATCACTGCGGGAATCACTGCATTCTACATGTTTAGATTGTACTTCTCTATCTTTTGGAATAAACCATTTGTCAGCCATGGAGAATCCCACCATGGAGAAGGACCTGCCAGCATGCTGTTTCCATTGGCAGTATTGGGACTTCTTGCCATTTCATCCGGTTGGATACCTTTTGGAGAATTTGTTTCAACAGATGGGAAAGTGCTTGCTACAGAAACACATCTTGACTTCCAGCATTTTGCCGGTAGCACTTTCCTTAGGCGGGATCGTGATCGCATTTGTTTTTTATAAATCGACTACTGCTTATCCTGACAGGATCGCGAATCGTCTGGGGTCATTTACACATACTGTAAAAAATAAATTCTATATCGATGAGATTTATCTCTTTGTGACAAAGAAAATTGTTTTTAATCTGGTTGGTCGCCCTGCAGCATGGATTGACCGGAATATTGTTGACGGAATGATGAATACTTTCGGAGCAGCAGCGCAGGTTTTCTCTTTCTCGATTAGCGGAATTCAATCGGGAAGGGTGCAGAATTATGCTGCCTACTTCCTAACCGGTATCATTGGATTAGCGCTGCTCTTCATTTATGTTTGGATTCATTAAGGACGATCTATGATGCTCACGATACTTATCCTGCTTCCGCTTCTCACAGCTCTCATTCTTGCAATGAGTAATGCAAAGGCTTCACGCACTGTCGCCCTGGCCGGTTCGGGAATTCAGTTGTTATTTTCTTTGTTGCTACTTCAGAATTATCTGACTGAAAGAGCTGCCGGAAATACCGCACTCTTTCTTTTTGAATCCAGCTCCGCCTGGTTTCCGGCATTGAATATCAACTTCCATATTGGAGTAGACGGAATTTCTATCGCAATGATTTTATTGACTGCCTCTGTGGTCTTTGCCGGTGTTCTCGTTTCCTGGAAAATCGAAAAGATGACAAAGGAATTTTTCCTTTTGCTCATTATCCTGAGTGCCGGCGCCTATGGATTTTTTATCTCTCTGGATTTATTCCTGCTCTTTTTCTTCCTTGAAGTTGCAGTAATTCCGAAGTATTTATTGATTGGAATCTGGGGAAGTGGAAAGAAAGAATACAGTGCCAACAAACTTGCATTGATGCTCATGGGTGGTTCGGCACTGGTACTTGTTGGGATGATCGGAATGTATTACAACTCCGGGAACAGTTTTGATCTTGTTCACCTCAGCACATTTCATATTCCCTTTTATATTCAGAAAATATTCTTCCCATTTCTGTTCATTGGATTTGGTGTATTCACTGCAATTTTTCCTTTTCACACCTGGGTTCCTGACGGACATTCATCAGCGCCTACAGCTGCATCCATGTTCCTTGCCGGAATTTCAATGAAGCTTGGCGGTTATGGTTGCTTGCGAGTCGCTACTTACCTGATGCCGGAAGCAGCACAGTATTATTCCGGATATATTGTACTTGTTGCGGCGATTGCAATTATCTATGGAGCTTTTGCAACGATGATGCAAACGGATTTGAAATATATCAACGCATATTCTTCCGTGAGTCATTGTGGATTTGTTTTGCTGGGTATCGGAATGTTAACGAAGACAGCAATAACCGGAGCTGTATTGCAAATGGTGTCTCATGGATTGATGACGGCACTTTTCTTTGCCGCGATCGGGATGTTGTATGAACGCACGCATACCCGGGCTGTAAAGGAACTGGGAGGTCTCATGAAAATGATGCCTTTTATCAGTACAGTATTTTTTATTGCCGGTTTGTGTTCCCTCGGATTACCCGGTTTCAGCGGATTTGTAGCCGAGATGACAATTTTCGTTGGTTCCTGGCAGCGAAGCGGAATGTTCTATCACATCGCAACGATCCTGGCATGTATGTCGATTGTTGTCACGGCAGTGTATATCCTTCGTGCAACCGGACAATCGGTGATGGGACCGGTGAACAATCCGAAATTCCTGACATTGACGGATGCGCACTGGAATGAAAAACTCGCTGCAGGTGTTCTGATTGTGGGAATAGTTGCCATTGGTGTAATGCCTTTCTGGCTAAATGATCTTGTTTCTCCGGGTGCTGAAGCTATCTATAATCAATTGAGCAGGTTTGCTCTGTTAAAATGAATGGAATGACGGAATTCTTTTTTTTGATGAAGCATGAACTGAGTCTCGTACTCATTCTTGTCTTTCTCCTGATCTTGAAAATCAGGACGAAGCCTATTGTCAATTCATCATTGATCAATGTTATGAATGTTGTGTTCTTCCTGAATTTCATTTTGGGTTGGTTCTTGAACAAAGATGGTTCATTGTTTGGCGGCATGTTTTTGAATTCCGGTCTGCTGGCTTTTGAAAAAAATATTCTCAACTTAGGAACATTTATTATTTGCCTGCAGGCATCGAGTTGGCTAAAGGATCACAAGCATGTTCCTGAATTTTACATGTTGTTGATCTCAACGTTGATTGGAATGTTTTTCATGCTCTCAAGCGGTAATTTGTTGATGTTTTATCTTGGTCTGGAATTGTCGACTATTCCCCTGGCGGCCATGTGTAATTTTGATATGGAGAAAGCAAATTCCAGCGAAGCAGCAATGAAAATGATAATGTCATCTGCATTCTCTTCCGGAATACTGCTGTTTGGTATCTCTTTATTTTACGGGATGACAGGAACTTTTTCGCTCCTTGGTTCCGGATATAATTTCGATGGGAGTCCGCTGCAGGTGCTTTCATTCCTCATGTTATTCAGTGGATTTGCTTTCAAATTATCCGTTGTTCCATTCCATTTCTGGACCGCAGACGTTTATGAAGGTTCGCCTGTGAGTGTAACGTCCTATTTGTCCGTCATTTCAAAAGGTGCTATGGTATTTGTTTTTTCATCGGTGATGTATACCACGTTTAAAGGGATTGCAACAGTTTGGTATGACGCCATGGTGGTTCTTTCTATTCTGACAATGGTAGTTGGTAATTTGTTTGCATTGAGGCAAAACAACATGAAGCGTTTCCTTGCATTCAGTTCGATCGCACAGGTGGGATATATTCTGATTGGTATTTCAGGAAGCTCTGAATCCGGAATGGCAGCATCGATTTATTTCATTCTGATTTATATCTTCTCAAATCTCGGAGCCTTTGGTGTTATTTCTCTTATCTCTTCGGAAACCGGGCGTGAGTCGATTGATGATTATAAAGGCTTGTACAAAACAAATCCAATGTTGGGTTGGGTTCTTGCATTGTCTTTATTTTCGCTGGCAGGCATTCCGCCTACAGCCGGTTTTTTTGGAAAAATATTCTTGCTGACAGCCGGGGCTGCAAAAGGAAATTATTTATTGATCACGATTGCATCTCTGAACATGATCGTTTCACTCTACTATTATCTTCGTGTGATCCGCGCAGTATTTATGGATTCAAACGAAAATGCAATTGAACCAATTAAAAGTCAAACAAGTATTAAGCTGGCCATCATTTTGTGTGTCGCCGGTATTCTTGTTACGGGTTTTGCCAACGGTTTGTATGAGTACATCCTATCCTTGAGCCACGGGATGTAAGTAAATTGGTATGCAAAATATTTATCTGGCTTCGGTTTGTAAATTCTTAAAATCTGATCATGGCAATTAATCAAAACCATTTATTTGAAGACATGGACGGAGTTAAATGTTCCGTTGTTGAGAAAAATGCGAGCCAGAGTCGTGTCGATTTTCTTAGGCCCCTGTTAGAATACAATGGATACAGTGTGATTGTTATTGTAAGTCCACCACCGAAAGTAGCCCCGGCACCTGATCCAGAAAAGGAGAGTATTCCTGCGAATGAGACCTATACGATTGGTGTGACAGATGTCAGGTTTAATGCGACCAATGCAGTTTTTGGAAGGCTACTCAAGGACACAACAGGGAGAGTTGTCACACTTGCTTATTGGCAGCAAAAGGAAAATGTTTCAAACCCAACGGTTCCTTATTATTCACGGACTGTTTAGGACTATTCCTTATTTATTCCGGCAGCAGGGTTTGTAAATCCTCGATCGTGAAAGGTTTTCTAAGCACTTTGTAAATTGAAGAATGCTGTTTGGCCTTCATTTTTATTTCTTCGGACAATTCCGATGTGATAAGAATAAATTTTGTCGGAATGTTTTTTGGTGCCAAAGCTCCGGCCTTACTGATAAATTCAAAGCCATCCATTTCCGGCATACGCACATCAACAAAACATAGATCAGGCCAGTGATGACCGGTATTAATTTTCTCCCGGAGATCGAGTAAAGCATCGGAGCCTGATCGAAAAGAAGAAATCGATTTGGCGAAATTAGCAGCTTCAATAATTTTTTTGCTAATGAACAAATCCACATCCGTATCGTCGAGAAGAAGAATGTTGTTGAACGGAGCGGAGAAGTTCATAAAAATGCCTGTCTTAAGAAGCGATTGCTCTGTACAAATTCATTTTAAGTATTTCCGGTATCAACTCAAAATCTGTTGATTTGTCTAAAAAGAAATCAGCACCTCTCTGGAGACACTGAGTTTTGAAATATTCATCTGTATGATTAGTGAACAGAATAACTTTAACGTGGTTTTGTTGTTTCCTGATTTCATCGAGGACTTGGAGCCCATTGAGTCCCGGCATTTTGATATCCAGAATCACCACATCAGGATTCATATACTCGACCAAAGCAAGAGTTTCTCTGCCGTCGTTGGCATATCCAATTGAACTTACAAATTCCATATCTGAAATCAAGTCCCTTATTCGTTGAACAATGATTGGCGAATCGTCGGCGATTAAAACTTTGAGTGGAGTGAGGGGCATATTGTATTATAGCTGTAAAACAGCAAAAAAGTTACCCAATTGCCATAGGGTAAGATAGCATACAAGCGTCGCAGGAAAGTGGTATTTGCTGTCACATTCATCACTACAAAAAGATCCATCTACCCCCTAAGGGGTAGATACATAGGGGTGAATCAGGAATCAATAATATTGTTTGAAATTGAGTAGTGAGTCAATTCAGCATTCGTACGCATGTTCATTTTCTCAAGAATTCTTGCTCTGTAAGTGCTTATGGTATTCACACTTAGAGAAAGTGATTCTGCTATTTCGGAGACAGTTTTGCCGGAAGAAATCATTTTCAGCACATCAAATTCCCTGTCTGAAAGTGATTGATGTGGCATTTCATGATCAAGAAAATGCCCACCGATTGCTTCCGCAAGTTTTTCAGCAAGTGATGGTGTGATGTATCTCCTGCCTTTTAAAACCTGTCTAACTGCCAGGACAAGTTCCTCAGGTGCAGCTTCCTTCGTGATATACCCTTGAGCGCCGGCTTTCAGTACACGGATAGCATACTGATCTTCCGGATGGATGCTGAGTATAATAACAGGAGTGGAAGGCAGTTCAGCCTTTAGTTGTTTGAGTGTGTCCATGCCACTTCGACCGGGCATAGAAAGATCACTGATAATAATATCTGCATTGAAAAGTCTGGCTTTTCTTAATAATTCGAGTCCATCTGCAGCCTCTTCAAAAAGTGCTTCCGGAAACTCCTCCTGTAATATCTGTTTGAAACCTTTTCTAACAATACTGTGATCGTCTGCAAGCAGGATCTTAATCATTGATTTGGGTAATTAGGAAACAATGACGAAGGGTGTGGTAAGCTGAATTTTGGTGCCGGCCCCGGGTTCACTGGAAATTGTGAGTGCTCCCTTAAGAGAATGTGCTCTTTCCCGCATGCCCAATAAACCCAGGCTGTGTGGTTGGTGTTTTTCAGTTTCTTTGAAACCGATGCCATCATCTTCTACAATCAAAACCAATTCGTTGTTATACAAAGAAAGTGATGAGCTGACCTTTAGCAGCGGAAGCATGTCTGGCAACATTGGTGAGCGATTCCTGAAAGATACGGAAAATTCCAGTTGCGAGATTTTGATCATAATGTTGATCGTGAAGGTCCGTATTAAATTGACATTGAATTCCTGTTCGTTTGCTGAACTCCTGACTTTGCCATTGCAATGCGGCGATAAGACCCAGATCATCAAGTATTCCCGGACGAAGTTCAGTAGCAATT
This sequence comes from Bacteroidota bacterium, assembly GCA_016720655.1. GTDB lineage: Bacteria > Bacteroidota > Bacteroidia > AKYH767-A > 2013-40CM-41-45 > JADKJP01. The sequence continues at coordinate 2,142 of JADKKE010000019.1, read as the reverse complement.
CGCCTGACTGTTTTTACAGTATCATCAATCAATAGCAACATTTCCTGAGCCTTTAATTTTAATTCAGGATCCACTGCGTGCATTTTTTTAGTGAGCCAGGAGATATCCATTTTTAATCCGGTGAGTTGTTGACCCAGCTCATCATGAATTTCGCGAGCAATGAAGGTTCTTTCTTCTTCCCGTATTTTCTCAAGATGCGTGGATAATTTTCTCAATTGATTATTGGAGTCAATCAAGGCTTCTTCAGCAAGAATTTTTTCTGTAACATCATTTGCCAATACAAGCAAGGCAACCTGGTCATCGAGAACAATTTCGTTATTGATGATTTCAACGTCGATGAGGCTGCCATCTTTTTTCATGTGTTTCCAAACGCCCGGATTCCGGACATTCTCCATCGGTTTGTCAATACATTTTAAGAGCCGGTCGTTCCGATGGTGTCAACAAATCGATCGTCCCCATAGTGAGAAACACTTCACGGGTGTATCCATACCGTTTAATTGCGGCTTCATTCACATCGAGAATTTTTGTTGTTGGCCACATGACCATCCACATTGGAAGCGGGTTGTTGCGGAATAACAATTTGTATTTGCGTTCGGAATTAGCTTGCCTGATTTCTGCATTTCGAACTTCAGTCCGGTCTTTGAGAATAATGGTGATTCCATCGGGTGACGGATAAATACTTTTAAAGAACCAACGGCCGAGTGGTTCAAAGTACTCTTCGATCTCTACATGTTTTTGACTTTGCATAGCATCAATATCCGCTTTGAACAATGGATGCGTTTGCACTCCGGGAAATACATCCCAGATAATTTTACCCAATAAATCAGATGCTTTCATGCCCAACATTTGTTCCGATTGTTCGTTGAGCATGGTAAATCTCCAGTCTTTATCAAAGGCAATAAAACCGTCCGTCATTCGTTCCAGATTCTGTCGGATCTCATTCGTTTTTTCAATTACTTTCAGAGATAATTCTTTGTTGAATTGCTTGAGTTGATTCTCGTAAAGTTTTTGTGTTGATATATCCTGATTGATGGAAAACGAATCCGGTTAATTCACCATTCGCTTTGATGGATGGGCGTAAGGGAGCTTAGTACATTGATATAATTTCCGTCTTTCTTTGTTGTTGATTCTCCTGCCAATGACATTGCATCGCTCGATTGTTCCACGATACTATTAAGGTAATCAACTTTTGTTTCATTTTTCCTTCTTTCGCTGATATCTACAATAATTGCCCTGCTGTACAAAAAATTTCCATTTGAATCTGTGATGGCTGTTGCGGTAAGTTGAACAAAAAAAGTTTCTCCATTTTCACGGACCATTTCATATTCAAGATCTTTGATCACATTTTGCTGGAATGTATCCGGGGAAAGTGATCTCAAAGCGGTTTTTACTTTCAGCGGAAAGCAAATCAATAAAATTTTTTCTTTCCAATTATTTCCCTCGTTCATAACTCCAAACGGTAGTTCTGTTTGATTGATCTCGACTATCCAACCATTTTTATCAATCGAATGATAGCCGCAAGGTGCATTGTCATATAAGTCCAGAATTTTTGATGTGGTCTCATCCAGCTCTCTTCTCACTTTGCGTTTGTGTCGTATATAATTAGTGAAGAGATAGAAAAAGATTAGCAGTGAACCCGGAAAATACTGTTTCCGGTTTGCAAATAGGCTCTTTCAGCTGTTTCGAAATTTTCTATTTCACCGTGGATGGAATGTAGCGATATCAGTGTCTTCAATCTATTAGGCTTCCATCTGATTGCAGACCTGGCAGATTATCAATATGAATGAAAACAGTTCGAATGAACAATACAAATGCAAAAAAACCAAAAAAGTGCTGTAATTTTTAATTTGAAAGCGCTTTTATCATAAGTGTTTTTTTTCAATATTCACACTAAAATACCTTGTTCTTCCCAAGATGAAATCAATAAAAATGTAAAGATTTGCCCATACCGATGCTGATTGTTAAAAAATGAAGAAAATGGTCAATTTGGGCTAAAAATGACTTAATTCATTGAAAATCCATGCATTGTAATTGAAAAAGTGTGTGGTATTTGGGTTCAGAATACTATGAAAAAATACTTCCATGTTTGATGAATCTCAGTGATTCCTCTGAGTTTCATCATATAGTATTTCGTCCTAATCT
>JADKKE010000018.1 GCA_016720655.1 Bacteroidota bacterium | reverse complement strand
GTGTAATGAATCAGCAACGAATAATTGATTTGGTTGAAGAAAAATTTCGGTGAATGGGGAACTGAATCACTTAATGGAAATGGGGTAAAAGTTTTACGAACAACCAACTTTACAAATGAAGGTAGATTAAAGATTTGATTCTGTTGTTGATAGAGAAATCGATTCGAAAATCGTTGAAAAGAAAAAATTAAAGTTTGGAGATACAATAATTGAAAAATCTGGCGGAAGTCCAAACCAACCCGTAGGTCGAGTTGTTTTATTTAACATAAAGAGCGATGAACCTTATCTTTGTAACAATTTTACTGCGATTCTTCGTCCAAAGTCAAGCGTTTACCCACAATATTTTTTTTGGTCTTTATATTCAAACATTTAAATAATGTAACTCTGCGGTATCAGAATAAGACAACTGGAATACTTTTAATCTTAAACTTGAAAGATATCTTGAAGAAGAAAAAAATAAATGTACCGGATTTAAAAACCCAACAAAAAATCACAACATCCTTGAACAAGCCGATGCAGCAAGGCAAAAGCGCAAACAAGCCAACCAACTTACAGAGCAGTTTCTGCAATCTGCTTTTCTTGAAATGTTTGGGGATCCTGTGCGAAATGAGAAGGGGTGGAAGACATTTGCGGTTATTGATGTTTGTGATTGCATTGTTCCTGGTAGAGACAAACCAAAAAAATTTTCAGGTGCGATTCCTTGGATAACAACTGATGATTTAAATGATGGAGCCATAACATTTTTCGAAGAAAAATTTTGGTTTTGACGCCAGATGAAATAAATGAAGTAAGAGCAAAGGGTAATTCCAAGAAAGTGTATTGATTACATACATTGGAGACCTTGGTGTTGTTTCTATTACGGTATAGAAATGGTAATCAATCAGCAATTACATTCTTTTCAATGTTCAGAAAAATCAACAATATCTTTTAATGCATTGCTTAAAATTCCAAAGTGCTTATATATGTACAAGATGGCGAGTTCAACAACACTACCTTATATGAACAAAACCATTTGTAATTCAATACCAATTATTCTTCCACCACTTCTCCAGGCAAACATTTGCAAAATTAGTTGAACGGGTGGAGCAACTTCATCATAAAGCAAAGAGAAAGCGAAAAGAGTTGAGAATTTGTTTAATTCTTTGATGCAAAATATTTTGTATCATGACTGAGAAGAGTTTTTAGAGACTCTTGGGATTGCAGGATATCTTCGACATTCGCAACGGGCAGATTTTATTTGGCTGAAAAAGAATTATAGAATTAGACCTGATGAGGCTTATTATTTTGAGGACAAAGTCATACTTGTTGAATTTGAAAGTAACAAACGACTGGTTGAGAGCATAAGTAAGTATTGGTGGCTATTCAAAAGCACTGATTGGAGAAGCAACAATATCAAACTTGAACTTCATTTCAAAATTCTAAAATCACACAATGATGAAATTCGAGAAGAAAGTGTTAGGATATTAGGTGAAGAACTTTCAAGGCAAGAGACCCAATTTTACTTTTTTTTATTATCAATAAACGTATACAAAACTACTTTATCCCCTACTTCAGAATTCTATATGATTTTACCTTGTCTCAGTGCCTTTGGTCCTGATGAAGAAAGTAAAGGATCCTTTGAGCAATCTGTAAAATACGTGAAAATTTGTAGTTTTAAAATCGTTATTGGATCAATAGTCTATTCAAATTTTTTTAGTATTTTAACCCATGTTCTCGGACTGCATTACAAACAAATATTGGTCATGGCCAAATCTGAAAAAATATTTAAAGGTTCTCTTTTCGAAGAGGACTATTTAGTTAGAACATTAGGACTTTTGGCTACTTCTCCGAAACTGCCTTACAGAATTGGTTGCTAATGCTTGGGATGCCGGAGCTACAGATGTTCAAATTTATATCCCTGATGAGTATGGTGGCAAATTGACAATCATAGATAATGGCACTGGTCTAACTAAAGAACAGTTTTTGAATCGTTGGATGAGGCTTGGATACAATAGAATTAAACATCAAGGCAAAAACGTAATATTTCCGAAAGGAGTTCAAGGTACGAGATTAGCTTGCGGTAGAAATGGCGTTGGCCGACACGGTTTGCTCTGCTTTAATAAGGAATATCTTGTGATCACAGAAGCAGAGGGGAATAAAATCGACATTTACTATAACTACCATTGATGACAAGCATCCATTTCAGTTAAGAATTCTGAGTTTGAAATGTCCAGAAATCATGGTACTCGTCTGGAAGTGATCGTTCAACAGAATTTGCCTAAACCTGAAAGGATACTTGATATTATCTCTTCTCGTTTTTGCACGATCCCAATTTTAAAGTTTCAATAAATCGGAAAACAGTTAAACTGGAACAGCTATCTGGCCTAATCGATACAAGGAATTGATGGTTAATGATATCAAACTTAAGGTTCATTTTGTTGATACTGTTAAATCAGGAAGAACCACTTTATACCAAGGTATCGCTTTTTGGCAGGCTGGTCGTCTCGTTGGGGAGCCAACTTGGATTTTAGGGAAGGAATTCTATGTTGATGGTAGAACTCGTGAGGCAAAGAGATACAACGTTGTAGTTTCTTCAAACGATCTGTCGGATTTTATTTTTGAAGACTGGAGCGGATTCCAGGATGTAATACAAATGGATAATGTTTATAGAGCGGTAGGTGATTACGTGAATGAAATGTTTTCAAAACAGGCGAAGGAAAATATCGGAGAAGCCACACAAAATATTCGGAGCGAGTTTGCAGAGGAATTTGCAACACTCTCTCCTTTGGCAAAATATGAGGTTGAAGAAGCAATTGCCACGATTGCTGCTACGCATCCAACTGCCAAAAGCGAATCGGTATCTCTTGCAATCCAAACTCTCATCAATATGGAGAAAACTAAGTCAGGTAAACAGTTGTTGGTTAAGCTTGCAATGTTAACTTCAGACGACATAGTGGGTCTTAATAACCTTCTTTCCAATTGGTCCATCCGTGATGCGCTGACAGTTTTAGATGAAATAGATAATAGAATTTCCGTCATTGAAGCGATTCGAAAATTATCTGAAGATCCATCAGTAGACGAGCTTCATGTACTGCATCCACTAATTACATCTGCTCGATGGTTATTCGGGCCGGAATTTGAATCTGCAGAATATTCCTCCAATAAGCAGTTGCATACTGTAGTAAGCGCAATTTTCAAGAAAAAAATTAGCAAGGAAGTTTTCAATAATGCCAAAAAACGTCCTGATATCGTTGTACTTCCTAACTCCACGCTTTCAGTAACTGGCATAGAAAATTTCAACGAAGGAGAATCGCTTGCCACTGTAAATAAAATCTTGATCATCGAACTTAAGCGGGGCGATTTTAAATTGACCAAGGAAGAGAGAAACCAGGCTCATAGCTATGCTGAAGAATTTATTAATTCCGGAAGTTTAATTGGAAGTCCTTACGTCGACGCTTTTGTTGTTGGCAAAAGCTACTCTGAAAAAAATGCAACCCATAACAACCATAAAAAATGAGAATGAAGTTGAAAAGGAAAGGTACGAGTAACTTTATTTCGCAATTAGTTTCCACAGCCGAGAAGAGATTGTTTGGATTACGAGAGAAACTAACAGAACGTTATGAAGAAATACCTGGTATGAAGTTGTACATGAAAGTTACTGAAGTTCAATCGAAATCAATTTTGAAATATCATCCAATGATGTAACGGCTGAGTAATATTGATCTGTAATACAATCATTTACAATAAATTTCATAAACGTTATAAGTTCGGAGTCAGCACTATATTGCGACTAAAAATTCAAATTATTTATAAAGTATCAATTTCAGCACAAACTTTAATTATATGATCTAAGCCATAAAGTAATGCATCTTCATCGATATCCATCCATTGAAAAATTGTTTTCATTTTTGAATAATTATTACGAGCGTAGGTGGTATCTTTTGTATGAATACTGTTTGCAAAACAAATTGGCTCATGATGAGCCAAACGATTTCTAAGTTCATTAATCTTTTCAAGTTCATTGAAAATAAAACCGTGGTTGTATAAAAGCGTTGCCGTACTTCTTGGCTTCGATGGAAAAATCTGAGTAAAGTCTGGCCACCAGCAAAATTGATGACGTGCAAACATGTATCTCCAGAATCCAAAGTCCATTGCAGCTACTAATTTTGGATGGAATAAGCCGAAGATTTCGCATTGCTGTTGCAATTATTGCTGCAGTTTTGCTGCAATGTTGGTTATTAAACATTCCGGTTGAACTCCCTGCATCTCGGATCCAATCTGAACCATGAATTGAAGAATAATGACTATCGATTCGATTTCTCAATGCTACTTCAAAACAACTTTCGATGGTAAACATTTCCTGGGCAAGTCTCAAATTCAAACGATATAAGGTCATAGCCTTTTTCGTTTGGCCTCCAACAGCATTAAGATATCTCCCCATTCTATGGGAGGACATGACATATTGAAAATCGACAAATTTCATATTTATAGTCTAATTTGAACTATTTCTTACTTTTATGAAACTTTATGCATTTTTATGCATATTTATGAATAAATACGCTACCTTTGTAGCCAAGATACAGTTCCCGGATGTCCCTGAAGCAATTCAAACAATCGGGTTATGATACAGTTCCCGGAACCCCCTGAGCAATCACGGTTCCGGGTTTTGTTTTTTAGATGGATATATCAGGCTCTTTTTTTCTTTTTACCTGGACCGGTCATTTCATCATTCAACAGATAAGCAATGTTAGGATTTCTCTCTTGTTCACGCTGTAGAATGTTTTACCATCTGTTCTGCATTTACCACTTTAGGAGAAGCAATGTAATTGTCAAAAGTCACCTCCTTTTTAATTCCGACAATCTCCATGATAAACTTTTTCAGTATGATTCCGAGGTGAGTAAAATTTGTAGCAAAGCTACGCCGACCGGAGTGTGTGCCTACTTTATCCTTTACAAAGAGTGTCTCTTTTTTTTCTTTGCCATTCAATGTATATTTAATGGTGATCGTTTTATCCGGATATATTTCGCCAATGATTTCCTTCAGGTAATCGTTATATTTCTGATTACTGATCTCTTTCCGAGATATCCTCCTTTTAAGATTCGCTCGACCGGTGCAAAGACCGGAATAGCAATCGGCTCGTCTGTCTTTTTCACTTCCAGAATCAATGATGATATACTTTTTCCCATTGATTGATTGAATTTCTGCTTGCTGTATGAAATCTGAATATCGCATTCCGGTATATGCCTGGAAAATGAAATTTGCTCTGACACGTTCAAGTCTTTCACTACTGTTTTTAAATTTAAAGTTTTCAATATGCTGTAGCTCTTCAAAAGAAAAATAAACTTTGGCAGTTTTTTCTTCTACCATTTGTTTAGTGAACTCTTGATCATCAGCTTTATTTTAAGCATCCGGCATATCTTTTTCATTTTTCGCCAGTACTTTATCACAGTATTTTTTTTAAGGGTTTTTCCTAAATGATTCATGAAACCATGGACCCAACCTTCAGTTAGTCTACCAATCATAATGTCACCGTACTCCTTAATCTTTGCTGCGAGAGCATTATAGATACTGAGTGTTTCATCATCGAGTCGATTTATGGTTAGCTTTTTTTGGTCTTCCACCCATAAACTAATATATCCGGATAAAGAGACTCTCTTGTCACTTTCGGAGGAAAAATCGTCGGTGAGAAATCGTTCTTTTAACTCCTTCGGTTCGACAAAATCAAGTACATATTCCCGCTGTAGATTTTCAAGCTTCTCAAAAAGCTTATCCATGAACGCAGACAGTTTCTTTTTATCATGGAGCATCGCGGACTGTTTCAAACCTGTCTTGGAGGAGAAGTGTGCTTTTTACCGGTATTTATTCCGGTGCTCAAGTACAATTGTTTGTAACGGTCAATACATCCTTGCAACGGCAACTAACTCCTAATCATCAGTAATGCCTGTCACGCATGGGGTCGCGGGTTCGAGTCCCGTCCGGACCGCCAAATAAAAAAAGCTCTCTTGCGAGAGCTTTTTTTATGCTTTTATAATTCTAAACTTAGCTACAAATCAACTCGGCTGCGCTTGTAAAGCATATTTTTGATAGAATATACATTTGCCTTTAAGCGAAGTATATTTTAATACATCCGTAGATGACAAATTGTACAGCACTTTGGCCTCGTCATACAAGGTTCCAAAAAACTCTCGGTTGGAACTGGTAACTGCATACATATTTAATAAGAATATTGGTTCAAGAGATTGCAACTCGATGATGGGATAGTCGAGCTTATTAAACTTTTTCGCTGCTACAGTAATTCCTCCATAGGTAGAAGCACCCTGATCGATTCTGTACTTTATCCTGTTATCCCATTTGCCATAACCGGATGCGGTGGATAAATAATCTGTCTTCGATACATAATTTGTTAAAAATATTCCGTCACAATAATATACCATCGAATCAACAGCTCGTTGAGGGTTGGAGTAATTCGCTCCCATCCAGCCTTCATAAAAATAAAATTTAGCTCCATACCGGTTGCACATCGCTTTTGTTAATCGCAACAGAGTGAAGCATCCGGTATAGTCACCGGTATTCCAGGGCTCTTTTTCTGTCAGCGGTGAGACGACTGTACGCAAATCAGGATAGGAAGTATAAAAAGATTCCCACTTGGCAATTTCAGATGTTTCTCTGATATCGCATGTTATCAATTTAACCCCGTACGAATTCACTGCCTTGCGGCAAAATGCAGCGAACTTCGTTCTTCCTGCAGATGTTGACAGTGAATTGCGGGCATAGCAGTTTAGCATGTTGCCACCCTTGTTTCTTAAATAGACAAGAACATTATTTTCGCTTGTTGTATTTCCAATTGTCAGGTAATCCGGATGTGTATAAATTCCGAATACATCCGGAATCCCCGGAGTATACATACGTGATTGGCTGGAAGGAATTTCAGATGTGACAGAGGGCTCCGGAAGGAACTCTTCTTTTGAACACGAAGTGAAAAACAGCGAAAAACTTACCAGTAGTACTACCGGAATTAAATTCAGACTTGAGCAATATTGCTTTTTCCCCATTTTTTTTTGTTTTAAGTCGGTTAGAATAATAAGACGAATCAGGCGTAAAACAATCTTAAATTGTTAAACCAGAAATATTATAATCGTTGTAAAACCGAGGAGTATTTCCTCAATGTCAGTCAAAAAAATCTATTCTTAGATACTGATCCCTGCTGTATTCTTGTACGTTTCCACGTGCACAAAGATACCTATATAAGCTGTGGTCTAAATGAATGTAGAACGGCCTACTATATAGTAAACGTAATTAACACACTTATATTTCGGTTATTTCGGTCAATGAGAAAAACAAAACCAATGTTCATACTACGACCCATATTGATATTGCTGATGGTTCAACCTTGAAAACAAAAAGCTTCCGACGAATAGAAATTTTTCACTCTGTAAAATTAATTTTACAGAGTGAAAATTGAATTTATTTTGTCCCGTTCGCGGACCACAAAATAAAAAAGCTCTCTTGCGAGAGCTTTTTTAAATGTTTTTAAAATTCTAAAAAAACCAGGTAAATTAATTTGGCTGCGCCTGCAAAACATATTTTTGGTAGAATAAACTTTTGCCTCTAAGCTCAGTATATTTTAATACATCCGTAGATGACATATTGTACAGCAACTTGGCATCGTTGTACATGGTGCCATAAAAGGAACGGTTAGAACCGCTGACTGCATACAAAGTGTATAAGAAGGAAGGTTCAACCGATTGCAACTCAATCAAAGGATAATCGAGCTTATTGAATTTTTTCGCAGCTACAGTAATTCCTCCATAGGTTGAAGAACCCTGATCGATTCTGAACTTTATCCTGTTATCCCACTTGCCATAACCGCTTGCAGTAGATAAATAATCAGTAACAGTTACATAATTTGATAAAAATATTCCGTCACAATAGTATACCATGGAATCTACAGCACGTTGCGGATAGGCGTAATTCTTTCCCATCCAGCCTTCATAAAAATAAAATTTAGCTCCGTAACGATTGCACATTGCTTTTGTTAATCGCAACAGAGAAAAGCATCCGGTATAGTCACCAGTCACCCAGGGTTCTTTTTCAGTGAGCGGAGAGACGATTGTGCGTAAATCGGGATAGGAGGTGTAGAATGCATCCCAGGTGGCAATTTCAGTTGTTTCCCTAATATCACAGGAAATGAATTTAACCCCGTATGTATTCACTGCCTTACGACAAAAAGCAGCGAACTGACTTCTTCCTGCAGATGTAGTCATTGAATTGCGGGCATAGCAGTTAAGCATGTTACCACCTTTGTTTCTCAAATAGTCAAGGCAATTATTTTCACTTGTAGTATTTCCAATTGTCAGGTAATTCGGATGGGTAATAAATCCGAATAATTCAGGAAGCAACAAATTATATTGACTTGGCTGAATTCTAGAAATATCGGATGTGACCGGAGGTTCCGGGAGTAACTCTTCTTTTGAACAGGAAGTAAAAAACAGTGAAAAACTTACAAGTAGTAATGCCGGAATTAAATTCAGTCCTGAGGAATAGTGCTTTTTAACCATTTATGCTATGTTTTAAGGAGGGTAGATTTAACAGAGGATTGTCATGTAAAACAATCTTGGATAAATAAACCTGAAATACTATGATTGTTGTAAAACTGATGATTTTCAGCTCAATGTCTTCAATAATTCTACCCTATTGATACTGATCCCTGGTATTTTTCTATCTGTTTCCGCCACAATGATACTTACATAATTGGGGTTTTAAATGAACTTCCGAGCGGCCAGGTAAAGGGCTGGTTGGAGCTATGAATTTTGTTAGAAACGAATAAAAGAGATTACCACACTTATATCCTCCATTGGTATAAAATAATAGTTGTCAATTTCTATCAGATATACCTGCATATGTCAACCGAAAATTCATGTTCCTATTGATATATTCTGTATCCGGTGTTCCTTTATAAAAATCAATGTTTGTTCCACCGAATCCAGATTAACGACTGGCGTAGCCCATCAACCATAAATATTAATTCCCTGTCCATGACCGGAAGAGCAAAAGATCCTGACACACATGATAAATAAATAAACTCTCTTCATGAACTATTTGAATTTTCTATAATTAAATATTTCAAAATTGATCTACTCAAATTATTCGAATTAATTTTTAATGATGCGTTTGACAAACCTTTCCTTATCGGTTTGAACCACAAGAATAAATACACCTGATGGAAAAATTGACATGTCCACCTGATAGTATTCACCATTTTTATAAAGATTTCAGGTGCGGATATTAATTGCCCAATCGAATTTCTGATTTCCAATTTTGCTTCCATCAAATCTTCGGGTATTTGTGCATATACTAATCCATGGCATGGATTCGGGAAAACCAGTAAGCTATTACTCCTTCTTGCAGATACATTTGAATTACTTGTGATAAGACTATCGCAAACAGTTCCGCCTTGAGCTCCAAGAAAGAAATTTGGGTAATTTGGGATAGTGGTTCCGTTAACGGTTGGGAGCTTAAAACTATGTTGTTGCAAATCACAAGCCATACCTGCACTGTCAGGATGATTAATAACATGAAGCCACTGCGTTCCATTTCCTGTAATTATGTATATTTTTCCATCATTGGCTAAATGAGATAAGTAAAATGAAGTATAAAACGGTGGGGAGGGATCGTAAAACCCATCAAGAGTGGCAATTGTATCAAGACTGTTCAATACGTTTGGAGCTTGTAAATCTAATTGATAGACATGCGGATTTTCAGAAATATACAAATACCTGGAGTTTGGAGATATAGCTGCTCCAACTGCTCCTGAAGAGTCGAAAAATGCTATGTGATTGTAATTAGAAAGCAACCCATTACAACGATCAAAATCAAAAATATCCAAGTTATTATTAATTTGGTGTCGGATAAATTTTGTACCATCAGCTGAAAAAACGCTTTGTCCACCTCCCCCTGAAGGAATGAATTGTCCTGCATGCTGTATATATGGCCCGTTTATCCCATAGGGAGTGAGTAAGAGAGTATACCAAATGTCTGAATTATAACGATGACAAATAATCCACCAGTCCCTGCCGTTGGCATGCTTGCATGCTGTTACTCCACCATACAATAATGTATCTGAAATAATTGGAATATTTTTAAATACTACAGCCCCTTTCCCTGAATCCAACCGCATATCTACCTTTGTGTAATATAATTCCGTTGGTTGATAGATATAATTCCCAAAAGAAATTTCCATCGTATAAACCGTCTCGTGAAACAAATAATATACGGCAGAATCATACAGCGCTGGTAAAATCAAGTCTCCTTGTTGAATCTTTAGACCATCATTTCTCCAGGTATCTGTATAATCACTCGGATTCAAGCTATCACCATTCAACATTAACAGGTTATATCGGTTCACAACGGAAACTCCATTAGTATAAAATAGTAATTGACCACTCATATCCGAGATTCCAGCAAAGGTTTGCCTGAAATTCAATGGACGATTTACAAATTGAGTGTCTGCTGTACCGTTATAAAATCAATGTTCGTCCCTCCACATATGCCTGGAGCACCGCAATCATAGCCCATCAGCCATAAATTACTAATGCCTTGTCCATTCATTATTGAACAGTGCATACAAAGTAGATATAAAATAAAAAGAAATTTTCCAGGATAAAATAGCCGGCTTCCCATATTATATGGCGCGATTTTTTGAACTTAGTTTATAAAGATACACACCTGATCCGAGAGTTCTCGGTATTTATTAATCAAAAAAATAAGATGATTGAAATAAAATTCCATACCCTGTTCAGAACATATTGTAATTACATGTTAAAATTTCAAAAATGACAAGCCTTATTGCAACAAAACTTCATTCTTAAATCATTCACCAATTCATTCCGGAAAGCATCTATTTGCGTACCTTTATAATTCCTTGTATTGGACAAATTTTGAAACTCTTCTAAAACTGAACTATGCTTGTCGGATTCATTGTATATTCTTGCTTATTTATCGTTGTCAGCATTTATAAGTCAAGGGCAGAGAAAAAAAGAGAAAAGAATAAGGCTGAAGAAGAAGCGTTGAAAGCCGCGGGGCAAATGTCGCATCTGAACTGGGTGGCGGAGTGGCTGGAGGAACGCAAATGTCCGTTTTTCATCCAGGAATTTGATGACAGGAAGGTTTATTTTGCGGATATGGATCTGCAAAAATGCAGGGCTGAAGTTCAGTATTCATTGCATCATCCCTATGGGAATTTTATTGCCAGCGTACAGATCCCGATCATTGTTCCAAAACAAAAGTTTCGAATCATCAATGAATTTATTGATCAGCATGCGTTGTATCAAAGTGAATACAGGCTTCTCTTCATCGAACAAAAAGCCAAACTCCTCATTTCCTTTGGCGCAGATGGAAGCTATATCATGAACCTGAGTAAAGCAGAACGTAATGATGAGTTGAACCGACTTTTCGCTTTTACAGATGATTGTTTTGTTGAAATTGGAAAAATTCTTTTTGCTCAACGCTCGCCGGAATTGGCGTGTTTGAAGATAATGGGGTTTCCGAAGGTAGCTTTAAATTAGTGGTTAGGTGTTTGTTTTTAGTTGTTAGTTGTTAGTTTAGTAGGTTGTCGCTTGAGTGCAGGATATGGAGATTTGAATTTAGAGTTTGCGATACTTTATACCTTATACTTTATACATAATACTTTATACATACTTTATACCTAATACTTTATACCTTATACTTGATACCAATTGATTTTATAAAAGCAACAGCGTTTGCCTAATCGCCTCTTTGAGCTTAGAATCTACATCCGTTTTGGCAGCGAAGTGATTCCAGTTTGCGACTGCAGCTTTCACCTGATCAAGAATATGAACTGCTTTCTTGATGTTCATTTTTTTTGCGACTTCCAGTAAATCTGTACGAAGAATATTTTGTCTTTTGCCATTCACACTCAGTGAATGCTGACTCACCCAGGTACTTCCAGGGCGATAGGAATGACATATATCAAAAGCAGGAGAAAGTTTCCATTGTCCGGATGGATCCATCGTGCATGCAAAATTTTTCGTGTGGTCATCGCAGTTTTTTGCCATCACATTAAAGACCATTCTTCGGTACAATTGTTCTGCATCGGTGTAAGGCAAATGCATACTGCGCATGATTTCGAATAATTGTTCATAGCTGAATGTCGCGATTTCTGTAAAATCCATATGCCCGAGTGCGCAGAAACTTTGGACATGGATTTTCCCTTTCCCGTCCTCCCGATCAAAACGCCTCGTCATAAAATGTGCTCTGTCATTTTCTTCCAGCAGCATACATTCCGTCATTTCGATTCCCACTTCTTTTGCCATCAGTGAATAGGCCATTTCTACTCTTCCATAACCAGAAGATGCACCGAATTGTTTGTCGGCAACACCATCAAATTTCAGAAGCCAGTGACTAAATCCTGTCGGAGCATCTGTTTGTCCGGAACGAATTTCTTTTGTGAGGGGATTGTATGCAATGACAGCTTTTGCGCGAGCACCACCAGTCGATGTGCCGATTTTTAAAATATCGATCAGCGCTTTATTATTTTCGATGGAAAGATTCGTTGCAAATTCATTTCGGTCGGAAAGTATTTCCTGAGCAACCCGGACCAGGCTGTCAATTTCAATTTTTGTTGCTCCGGTTTTATCTTCCGGAACAACGGGTTCAAATTCCAAAGCACCCACTCCCCTCTTTCCGATGAAGCAAAGGATTTCAACAGGATTCATGCTGTCGCCCTGACGGCCATTTCTTGCAAGCCAGGCATTGATGAGGCTGTTGCCGTAAGCATCCGGCAAACTGTCGGCCAGTAAACCGGGCAAGCCTTTGAAAGTATTTGTGCTTCGCAATTCGGGAAAGGAGAATATTTTTTTTTCTGCTCTGTCAATTGGCATTTTTAGAGGAGACAAATCAATCTGGTGTCGTAGAAAAGAAGGTTCGAATTCGAAAAAACCTAATTCTGTTTCTGTATCCCAGGCAATGGCTCCAACCCTTTTATTCCAGATATTTATAAACGCTGTTGTTATCATCACCAGAGACTTTTGGGTTTATCCATTCCGTTTGTCTTTTTCGCTCTGGCTCTTTTTCTTTTTTTATGTTCCATTTTCGCCAACTGCAGCGGACTGAATTGTTGCTGTACTTCAAAATTCCGAAATACATGCAAAGATTCGAGGGCTCTCAGAAGTTGAATAAAAGAAAGTAAGGTTCCACCTCCCCCATTTTCAATCTGCACAATAGTCGATCGATTCAATCCTGATAGAGCTGCAAGTTGTTGCTGTGTCTTGTTTTGTTGCAGCCGGGTATGTTGAATGAAACTTCCTAATAAGCTCAGAATAGCAGGATCACTTTGTGAATACATATTATTGTTTGTATTTTCCATCATTAAACTGATATTATATTATAATGTTGTATTAAACCACCATTAAATTTACAATTATTTGTTGCTTAATTCCATCGTTATAAGTCAAATATACATCTTTTGTTGGTATTTAGCAACATTTATCTATAAATTATTGAATTTCAAGATTAAACAGACATTCGACGCGATTTATAAACGCAATCAATATTTATCGGCTTTCGTCAATACAAGAGACGAATTGAAATAATGCGAAAAATTAGAGCTTTTTATATGCTACATGCCTTTTCCCGTTCAGCTGCCATTTTTACTGGTTCAGAACCATTTGTTAAAATTTGATCTGAAACCAATCTATTATTGCAACACAATTCACATGAAAAGCTTAGCTATTGAAAACACGATTACTCTTCCTCTTTAGTATTTCCATGCTTTTTTTCCTTTCTGACGCCATTGGGCAATCGGACGGGCATTATCTCTATGTGGAAATCCGCGGACTCAGTGAACAACGTGGTGCGCCGGAATTGAAAGCCCAACTCAAAACTATTGCCGCAATTGATGTGGTCGACTACTGCGAAAAGTCCGGCCTCACAATTATTCATACACGATCAGATGCGAAATCAATCCGATCACAGGTGAATTCCCTGCTCCATTCATTGAATTACAAATACACTATTAAGTCTGACATCCCAATTGATGAAGCACGAAAGATCTGCGAAAAAAATCTGCACAAATAATGTAAAAAAATATCTCGCTGAAGCCTGAATGAGCATCAGCACTATTAAAATAAATTCAAGATCAATATTCGGTTCGCCCCCTGCTGAATAGATTGACCAGGATCAATTTCTATCAACAGGTGAAAATTAAAATCGGCATATTCCTTCTTGTCATCTGGCAGATCCTGTCATTTACACAAAACAGTTTCGGGCAAACGACTCTTCTCAGCGGAACCGGCGATGGCGGCTTTGAAACTGGAACCACTTTTGCACTCAACAACTGGACTGCAGTTAATACAGGACAAACCAATCAATGGTGGTGTGGCACTGCAGTGGCCGGACAAGCGGGAGTGCGTTGTGCATATGTAGGAACTACGGCAGCGAACAACAATTATACTGCAACGGCTGCATCGATTGTTCACATTTATAAAAACGTCACCTTTCCTCTCGGACAAGATCTGATCAAACTCTATTTCAAGTATAAAGTTCGCGGACGTTCCAACGAAGATTTCATGGAAGTGTCCCTTGTTCCTACATCTGTTACACCTCTTGCCGGTGTTACATTGAACACAGGAACACTTGGAACAGATTACAGGAATCAAACCACATGGAAAATCGATTCAATTGAATTGCCATGTACTGTTGCCGGCACAACTCAACGACTGGTTTTTTCCTGGATCAATGATAATGCATCGGGAAATAACCCTGCCATTGCAATCGACAGTGTTACTGTTGTTTCGCGCATCGGGACATCCTGTGATGTAGGTCTGGGTAACTTTAATGTTGGCTCTCTCCCTTACAACAGCGGTCCGGGAACAACATGTGGATTCGATGATGACATCAACAGTTTCACGGCTAATTATTGCAATGATCCTTCTTTCCTCGACGGCGAGGATGTTGTGTGGTCATTTACACCAACAAGTTCAGGACAAGTGACAATTGACCTGAATGCTCCACTTGCATTTGCAACATCGCTCACACTTTATGATGATTGTCCGGTTGGCGGATGTTCAGGCATTATGGGAAATTGCGTTTCCTATATCCAGGATTACGATGGAAGTAAAAGCATGTGTGTTACAGTGAATGCAGGAACGACCTATTATCTTGTATTGGATGACGGAAATTTCAGTTGCAATGATTACGACAATCTCTATATCTCCGCTGTGAGTGCTACTTCTATCGGCGCCACCTGTGCGAATCCTGTTGTGATTTCTACATTACCCTACAATACAGTAAATGAAACAACAGCTTGCATGGGTGATGATTACAATGATCTCACACCGGGAACCTGCGCCACAGTTTACAATTCCGGAGAAGATAAAGTGTACAGCTATGTGTCGGCAGGAAATCAGTGTATCAGCATTACAATAAATAACGGATCAACATCCTTGATGGGATTCCAGGTTTACTTTGGTTGTCCGGGTTCAGGAACATGTATTGCGACTGATGGTGGCTTCTCGCCCCTGGTAACAGACGTTACATTGCCATTTGCCGGTACCTATTACATTGTCATCGACAGTTGGGCTCCACCGGCAGCGGTAAGTTATGATTTAGCGATAGCATCCTTCGGTTCCGGAGCAGTGAATGATCTCCCTTGCAATGCCATCAATCTTCCGATGGGTACGTTTGTACTTGGCGACAACAATTGTTCTACAGGAGCCACCGAAGCAGGAGCACCATTGTGCTGGAGTGATCCCGGGAATTTGAATACAGTATGGTTCAAAGCCATCGTTCCGGCATCGGGTCTGATGGCGATAGAAACTCAAATTGTTTCCATTGTCGATAATCAGATTGAAGTATTTACAGGAACATGCAATGCACTTACGCCGCTCATTGATGGTTGCAATGACAACTCCTTTCTCGGTTGTGGTGGCTTAACAACTGCCGCTACATTGCAATTGAATTCACTTGTACCCGGATCTACATTATACATTCGTGTGGATGGAGTTGGAAACTTCACCGGTTCCTTCAACATCATGGCATCCGACAGTATTTCTCAATCCGGATTTAATAACCAGGATTGTCTGGGAGCAATTCCGGTTTGTGGCAATGCCTTGATTTCACAACCTGTAAGTTTCTTTGGTTGTGGTCTGATTCCCGAGATTCCGAATCCGGGGAATACCAGCAATCCGGATATCAACCCTGCCGGAAATAATTCCGGTTGTTTGCTTGCCGGCGAACTCAACATTGTGTGGTATACAATACACATCAATTCTCCCGGATTATTGTCCTGGACGCATACACATCCTTTTGGTTTCTATGACTGGATCATGTATGATCTTACTTCCTCAACATGCAATGATATATTGAACAATACACTTGCTCCGGTACGATGCAACTGGAATGGAGCGTCTTCCAATTTATGCGGGATGCAAAATCCTGTTCCGCCGGGAGGTTCTACATTCAATTTCCAGGATCCACTGCCGGTGGTAGCAGGACAAACAATTGTTCTCGCATTGTCCAATTATAGTTACACGACAGGAGGATACTCTCTAGATTTTTCCGGTTCAACAGCAGGCATAGGAAACTCACCGGTGATCAATTGGTCGGCATCGGCGACAAACAATTCCTGGGCAAGCAGTACAAATTGGGTCGGTTGCAATGTTCCTGCGTGCGGTGTGACTACGAATATATTTCCATCCGCCATTCCACCGGTAATATCGGCGAACACAACAGTTCAGACGATCAATATTCTTGGCGGAGCCAGTCTCACGATTAATCCGGGAGTAACGGTGACGGTGTGTGGTGATCTGAATAATTTCGGAACCATTAATGCTTCACCAAGTTCGACCATCATCATGAACAATGCGGCAGTTTCTCAAACATTTGACGGCTTATTAACCGGCACGAATAAACTGGGCAATGTTACGATCACAAAAACAGGACCGGCGAATGCCAATGTTGATATGGATATAGCTGGAAACTTTACCACCTCAAACCCAACGAGCATTTTTAATACAAACAATAAATACATAAGAGTAGGAGGCCATTTTACTAACGCCGCAGGGAATGCAACATTCACTAATGTTGTCCCGGGCGGATTCCTTGAATTCTATGGAGCAGGCCCGCAGAACTATTCTCCCGGAGGAACGCTTACTCTGGAAAATGTAGTGCTGAATCATTCCGGCACCGGTGTGAGTCTTGTGGGCTCCAATATGATCATCGGCTCCACAGGGACACTGGATCTCACACGAGGAAAAATCATCACGACACCGGCTTTGGAAGTGATCGTTCAAAACAATGATCCGTTTTCTGTTTTCAATTTTAATACAACAAGTTATGTAGAAGGAAATTTACGCAGGTTTCTGGACGGACAAGCGAGCACTTATGATTTCCCTGTAGGACATTCAGTAAAAGGATTTCAGAATGCTACGATTTTATTTACCACTACTACACTTATTCCGGACCTGAGAGCAAATTTCCAAACCTATGCAAGTCTGCCTGTAGGTCCTGTCTCCAACGATTGTTCGAACTATGATTACAGTTTGTCGAGCGTACTTGATAACGGATACTGGAACATCAATGCATCCACCAATGGAACGAGTGGAACATTTGATGCAATTCTTGGCAATTTGAATTACACACCGACAGGTAATTACGCCACTGTGTTACAAAGTACGGTGAGTCCACCGAGCTCATTGTCCTGGACTCTGGGAGGAACATGTGATCCCGGCAGTACACCGGCGACTACCATCCGTACAGGCATGAATGGATTTGGAGTTTTTGGAACAGGCCTTGGAACACCAATCCTGTTACCGGTAGAATTGATTTCATTCACAGGAGAAAATATCGGAGAGAAAAACATGTTGCATTGGACAACAGCAAGTGAATTGAACAATCAATATTTCCAGCTGGAACATTCCATTGACGGAATTTCATTTTTGCCCTTCGAAAGAAAATCCGGTGCAGGCAACAACACAAGTTTATTGAGTTATGAGGCAGTCGACATGCATCCTCCGGGGAAGATCAGTTATTACAGGTTGAAGCAGGTGGATTATGATGGAAAATTTTCCTACTCTTCCATTATTGCGATTGAAATGAAAGGTTCCACGAGTAATGTATTTTTGTTTCCAAATCCAGTAACAGATGTTCTTAACATCTTGTTGAATGATGTAGGGAATGAAAATGTGTCTGTCATCATTCAAGATGTCTCGGGCCGAAAAATTTCAACTCAGGAAGAAACAGTTTCTGATGGATCTACCAAACTGACTTTAAGCACTGATGCTTTATCAAGTGGATCCTATTATTTGACTTTATTGAATACAAATAATGAGATTTTAGCGAGAAATTTTTTCGTAAAACGGTGATCTACCAAAGTAAAATATTTAAGTGGATGTATTGAACAATAGTTTATAATTCAATTTTAAAAATTGAAATTGAACAGAATCAATTATTCCTTAACGAACCTTCCGGAATACGATTGTCTGTTCATTTTTAATTGAACACTATAGATTCCTGGCTTCAGCTTTTCAACCGGAATAATTAAATTTCCATTCTGATTTTGCTTAAAGTACACAAGTTCGCCCATCATATTATACATTGAAACATCGGCATGGAGAATCGTCTGAGTTCCCGCGGAAATTTTTACAGCAGATAGTGCAGGCGAAGGATAAAGCATCAGGTGAACCGTTTCTTCCAATTCAGGGATTCCAATAGTATTTGTATAACAGGGAAAACTGTCAGTATCAAACCAAGACTGTACTTTTGCAACATCAAAATAATTTCTTGCAATAGATGTATTCAGTCCGTTGGGATTATTTTGATCTCTTGTATAAACATAAGCGTAATCAAGTGTTACACTACCATTAGCAGGAAGGAATGCAGGACCCACTGTACAAACAAAAGAACGATCTTGAGGTTCATTTGGAATAGGACCATTCCCAGGCGTTTGCTCAGTCCAACCATTGCCTGAATACGGCACACCTGTATACATAAATTTCTCCGGAACAGCTGAAGAATCTGAAGAATAACCATTACCTCCATAAGTCATGGGTGAGCCATCCTTCCAAAGGCTTTTCATACGATCGTAAAAATGATTTGCTGTACTAGGATTACCATACACAAAAGGCCCTCCGTAATTAAACATAAACCCCGTCATTTTTAGCGACTCATCAGATTCATCTATAATAAAATCTCTGTCATTATCAATACCGTCTCCCGGTGGAGCCAAGGGCCCTTTCAGTAAAACAAAATTGATCATCGGGGGATTCAAACCATATCCATGACTACCCTCGTCAATTGAATCACCATTATACCCGAAGGCAAAACTCCGCGCAGAATCACATCCGGCATAGTCATCAAAAGCATTTCCCAAATCAATATCCGTACTAATTCCCATGTAAAAATCATGGTAATTAAACGAGCTCCTGTTAATTATTTCATATGAATAGAATGTAGTATAATTAATAACCGAATCATCGTCACTTACTGAAGGGCAATTGAAAGCATAAGCGGAAGCATGTATTTCCACACCAAGATTGTTTGGTGTTCCCGTGACTTCGTGCTGACTAAAATTATCATTCATGATCCACCAGATCATCTGATCACCTTTGATCTTTGGATAATCTCCATCAAAGGGATCGTAAACACCATCCTGGTTAAGATCAACAAAAGGCGCCAGATGCCTGCTGAAATTTCCTGTGCCTTGAGCGGGCCAGTTTAAAATGATATCAGGAACAGAAAAACTACCATTGGAAACGGAACCATCCAGAAACTTCAACCTGAAAGTATCTATTGTAGATTTATCGATTTTCCATACGTTATCATATATTGAATTACTGACGCTATCAGCCAATCCGGAAAGTGTATCCAAAGGTCCGGGCCAGTAATCATCTCCACTTTGACGATAGGTTTGCGCTGCAATATGCAAATCACCCTGATCATCCAGTCCGCCCATCCAAATACCTTCGGCTAAGATTGCACATTTAAGGGAATTTTTTGGTATCTCATAATTAGGATTTCCTACCTGATCCCAAAAATTTGATCCATTGTTCATTATTCTAACCCTGGCATTATTGATATCTAACCATGGACAGTTTGAAGTATCTACAATTTCAGTCAGATCTGAAAAAAATGTACTTTTCAAAGTCGGGTTGTTAACACTCGCCAATCCCTTACAACAAAGCATTTACCATGCGAATCAAAATCAAACGTATTATAGCTTGTATTCGGATCAAAGATGAATGCGGCATTTGTATAAATATGTTAGCATTTTGCAAATTTGATGAGAGTTTCATCCAATTGTATGTGCTTGAAGAAAGAGCAATTAGCTCCCCAATGCTATCCTGCCCTAACACGTAAAACGGATCGAAATATAAAATATTATTTGTTTCACAGGGATCTATTCGCATTTCAGAAACTGCATCATAAACCAAAGTGTCAAATGTAAAACTTGTTGGATAAAGAAATGATCCTTCAAGCCAGATTCTGCCGGTTCGATCAGGAACAAATCTTCTAACAAAATAATAATTTAACTTTATCCATTGGGCATTGTGAAATACAAAAACGGCACTTTCCTGAGATACATAAATTCCAAAATTGTTCTTCCCTATTGCTTTGATTTCAGAGGAATTTAAAATTGAATTGGAAGAATCATATTTCACCCAGGAAGATCCATCAAAATTAAACAGAGCACTATCTGTTCCGACCCACAAGAGTGCTCCATCAAAAAGTACTTTTTTTACAAATAAAGAATTTAAACTACTGTTTGAAGGTGTGAAATAAACATAACCGGAACTATCCAATCTCACCAATCCAGAATCGGTTGCAATCCAAGTTTTCTGTCCATCAAAGGCAACATCATTTACTTTATTGATAGGATAACCTGTTGCAGAAGAAAAGACATTCCAATTGGAACCATCGAATTCCAGAATTCCACGATTGGCAGTACCTATCCACACATGATCATCAGGAGAGACACGTAAAACTTGACAATTAGCACTATGGACAGGAAGTGTATCCGTTGTGATTGTTTGTGCAATGGAATTTTCTATCATCCCAAACCAAATCACAATAAAAAAAATGGCAAATAATTTGTTTTGGGTCATGTAGAATATATATTCAGAAAAAGAGATTTACCCGAACGAAATAAAACAATTTAATATGTCCTGAAAATTATCCGACTACAAATTACGAGACATATAAATGTAGTAAAATAAACTGGAGAAATTTCTGCATTTTTCAAATATTGAGGACCTCTGACATTCACCACTTTTGTCCAACAATTTCCTGAAAATCACATTTTTTTGTATCTTTCGTAAGACAGATACCTTAAATATTTTTACCCTTACCCTAAAATCAAATAAAATGAAAAAAACTTTACTCTGCTGTCTTGTACTTCTATACAGTATAAGTGCCTATCCCTGGGGAAGTGATGTTTTCGTCCAAGCTCAGCCAACAGGGAGATCATCTTTAGTGGCCACATCATCCGGAACCTTGTACTGCTCTTCTTCCCGTGGAGCCAGTGGAGTGGGCGGAATGGATATTTTAGAATCTACAGATATGGGACTGAGCTGGACTCCGATTATTAACCTCGGAAGCGGGCAATGGATTGAAAAATCGAAACTGGTTGTCACGGGAACGGATTCGGTGTATTGTGCATATCAGATTGGTCCGGATCTATTTTTCTTCAGTGTTCAATCGTTTGTTACTACACCTTTCACTACAGTTTCGATTTCCGATTTCGATATCGCAGCTTCAGCGAATGGCAATGCAGTTTATTTGTATACCGATGAATTTACCACGAACAATATCAACCGTTATTCTTCAACGGATGGTGGATACACCTGGACAGGAAGTACTGCTTTGGTGACAGGAAACGGAGCAGTTCCACGGATTTGTATGACCGGCACACGTTTAATCCTGAATTATTATGGTCCGGTATTGAACGACACAGCCACTTCAATTATACGTTCGGCGATTTATAATGAAACTACTCCGGGCACACTTACAGCAAGTACATTCATTGATATGGTAGCTGCCGGACCGGTACGTTCTCAATATGCGTCTGTGATTATAAACGGACTAGTGTGGTTTGTATATTCAGAAGGAGATGTGTCACCGGTTCTTAAATACATGCTCAGTACCGACAATGGCGCAACATATGGAGCAGAGACAGTGGTTCCGGCACTTGCATCGAACACAACAAAATGCTTTGACATTGCACCCTTCATGAGTGCAATTGATGCAGGCATGATGCTGGTTTGTTATACCGAAGGGCTTCCTCCGCAAGCGGAAATGATGTTTACCTCAGTAAGTACACTGGCGCCTACTTCCTTTGCTTCATTGGAAGTGATCAATGATTTCAACCCACAGTGTACAGATGCATCAACACTGCCAACAGTTTTCTCTCTTGGAGGAGATGCAGGAGTCATCTGGGTTGAAATCGCTACAGGTGGTTCGGATTTGTATTTTGATTTACGTTCGGGTGTTGTTTCAGTTTCTGAGATTGGAAATGAATCGGAAATCAGTGTTTACCCCAATCCCGTTCAAAACAATTTGACTATCCAAATAGATGACAAGCATACATTTCAGGAAGCAAAGATCATGGACGGAACAGGAAGAATAATTCGCGAAATTCTATTGGAGGTTGAAAAAACCTCTATCGATATCAGTGATCTCAGCAGTGGAATTTACTGGATCCGAACAGTGGATGGAAAAGCTGTCCGATTCACGAAATTATAGGATTTAATATTTTTTTTATCGCTGTCTGTATTGAATGGGAGATCCTGTTCTAAAATTAAATATTATTTATGTATCAGAAAATAATCACACTCACTTTTGGGTTTTTTAATTTTTCTTCGTGCATTTCCATGGGGAAACGATATCAATATTCATACGGAACCTGTAGGCCGGACGTCCATCGTCGCTACCTCTTCCGGAAAGCTGTATTGTTCGGTACCTTCGGGAATCACGGGTCAGCGTGGAATTAATATTTTACAATCGACGGACCTTGGGGCAAGCTGGTCGCTTGTGGTCAATCTCAGTAATGGACAACTCGTTGCGAAATCAAAACTTGTGGTTACTGGGACAGACTCCGTCTATTGCGCATACCAGCAGGGATCGTCCTTGTATTTCTATAGTTTGCAGTCACACAGAAGATTCACTTATTCAGCACATTCCATTTCTGATTTTGATATCGCCGCTTCTCCGAACGAAAATTCCATTTACCTCTTTGTAGATGAAGCATCCACTGATTACCTTTTCTATGCAACCAGTATTGATGGTGGGGCAACGTGGACAGGCAGTCATGGAACCGTATCAGTAAATGCAGCACAACCGCGAGTCACGATGGATGGAACGCGTTTGATCCTGAATTACTATGGACCGGTATTGAGCAATCTGATTACGTCTGATATCCGAATGATGATTTTTGATGAAGGCGGAGCCGGAACTATTGTTCCCGGTGGATTTTATTCACTTGTTGCTTCCGGAATTGAGCGGCCACAATTTCAATCAGTAATTCAAAACGGAAATGTTTGGTTTGTTTTCTCAGAAAATGATACTGTTCAACTTATCAAATACAAACTAAGTACGAACAATGGGTCCACCTATGGTCCGGAGACAGTTCTTGCGGGTAATGCAATCAGCAACACGGGTTGTTTTGATATAGCAGGGTATAAAAACCAAAGTGATTCCGGAATGTACCTGGTATATTTTTTCGAAATGTTTCCTGCCCAGGCCGAAATGAAATTTACTTCTGTGATGACTTCATCACCAAATTCATTTTCACCGGAAGAGAATTTTAATGATTTCACCGCTGTGTGCACTGATGATGATACTTACCCTGCAGTTTGTCCAATCCTGTCGGATGTAGGAGTTGTTATTTTTGAAACGAATGCAGCAGTTTCATCCTTGTATTACGACATCCGTACTACTCTTTTAAAAACCGATGAAGTAAAACCGGCTGCTGCAATCAAACTCTATCCAAATCCAAGCAAGGACTATTTGCATATTGAATTAATGCAAGCTCCAACTTCACAGACAATTTTGATTCGAAATTATACAGGAAGAATAGTCAAAGAATTTAGTATCACGAACGAAAAAGCTACTCTGGATATCACTGATTTAAGCCAAGGAGTGTATTGGCTCCAGGATCAAAATGGAGGAAGTTATCGTTTCCTTAAAATGTAAACACGTCATGAGGATTTGCATAGAATAATTCTATTCCTGAAATTTCAGAATTTTAAAATCTTCGGCAAAAATTCCACTAGTTATTTTGAGGTGATATACACCCGGACTCAATCCTAGCAAACTCATGGATTCCTGCGAATTTAAAAATGGTTTTACCGACAGGACTCTTCCTTTTAAGTCGGTGAGTGTAATGTAACTTTGTGAAGGCACTTGAATTTTACTTTGGATGTTGATGAGATCCTGAGCTGGATTTGGAAAAACCGTGCACTGTACAAGAGAAACATCGGATATATCTGTAGTGAAACAAAGGATAACATTTTGTCCTCCGGAAGCTGTGATCATACCTGTTCTTGGATATTGCAAAGCGCCCGAAGTTGTTTGAATTGTGACACTCGAATCAAACAATGCAATGGAATTCACCGAAAGATTTGTCGGGCCCTGATTGCAACCTGTTGTAAATTGAGAATCGACTTTGAGTAAATAAATACTATTGTCTCCATTAAATCCATCCGTAACACCAGCGACATAGCATCCTCCATCCTGGGTCGGCAATAAGTCATTGCTGAATTCAATATCCACAGAACCAGCGTGAAATGAATTGAGCAAATTTCCCGTTGCATCCACATGCATCAGCAAAGCATCCGGATAGAGAGTCCCGAAAATAAAACTCAATGTTGATGCAGCGATAAAATAATCATTATTCGCACCGGCTTTGATATGCGGATTATTCTCTGCGAGTGTTCCACCGTAAGTTTTCGCCCAGAGTACGGAACCGTTTGCATCGAGTTCTGTAAATAAAATATCACCTTGTGCATCAGCAATAAGCATTAAATTACCATTTGCTAATTCAATTACTTCCTTACCGATATCATTGGTCGAATTCCCATAAATTTTACTCCATATGATAGATCCGGAAGCACTCATGCGTACCAATAAGATTTTACTGTTCGCGGTAAAATCGGAGGAATTACCGGAGAGAAGCACATCCCCATTGTCGAGAGGAATGACCTTATTGAACTGGCTAAAATTTCCGTCAATTTTTTTCGCCCAAATAAGATTTCCGCTATTGTCAAGACGCAAGACAATTCCATTGAGAACAGAAGTTGCCACAACAGAATATCCGGCTACCCAAAACCCGCTATCTTTTGCTGCAACGATATCATTCCCCTGGCATCTCAGATCAATGAGGAATTGGTTCGCCCAGAGTAAATTTCCAGCGCTGTCAGTCTTCGTAACAAAGACAAATTGAGTTGAAGAATCGGAGGAATAGCCTGCCATAACATATTCATCACTTTCTGTGCGAATAATTTTATTGGCAAGTTCCAGACCGGTATTCCCGAAAAATTTCATCCAGATGAGATTCCCTGACATGTCCGTTTTCGCCATCATCACATCACTGAAGAGTGGATTTGGAAAATGTATTGATTTACCTGCAAATACCAATTCATTGTGTGGGGTATTTACAAAGCTGTAGGTCCAAAGAGGAGTCGCAGCATTTTCAATAATTTTTTGAAACTGTAACTGTCCGGAAACTGAAAACGGAAGAAAAAGAAGCAGGAAGTAGAATGATCTCATAAAATGAAATTATAATTAAAATCCATTCCAGTTAAACATCCACTAAACTTTAACAATTGAACATAGTATCCTGGCAAGAGATGACCCTGTAGTTCCACTAAATCAGAGCAGAATCCTTTAAAGTCGAAAGATTCCGGCTTCAAGCACAATTGATTGAAGAAAATTTATTTTACCCTTTTCACTTCCACCACCCAATCCCATGGATACGGATCACGAAGCCATTTTGGTGGTGAAGTAAATTCGGTAGCCCAGCTGTATTCCAGTCTGTCAATATTTTGAACAGCGAACTTACCATCATTTAAAAATGAATACAATTCGGCAAAGAGATAATGTTTGGTTGGATGCCCATCAATGTAAAAAATACCTTTTTGTATTAAATTATGATGTGCCGGAGTAAGGTGATCAAATTCAGCTTTTGGAATTTTTGTTGGCTTTACTCCTTCACTCTCATACACCCTGATCATTTGCCAGGAAGAAAATGAAGCTGATTCAAGGGATGGAATTACAATAACAGCTGTCCCGCCTTTCTTCAGAGACTTCAGAACGTTTTTCAGAATTGAAAAATTGCGTTTGTTATCATCACCGATAGCCACATTGCAGCAAAAAGCGAAATCAGCAGGTGGGATATTATTTTTAGGAGCTGCAAGATCTACTCTGTCGAATTCCACATTTTTATATCCGGCGACAGATGCAATATTCAGGCACTTTTGAGAAATATCCACAGCAAGGACTTTATAGAACAGTGGGGAGAGCATGGACAAGGCTTTTCCTGTTCCACATCCGAAGTCCACAGCAAATTTTCCTTGCCGGCATATTTCTGAACAATAGTCTGGAGCTTCCCGTTTTTGTTCGATTTGAAAACATCAAAGATTTCATCTTCGTACGTTTTGGCAATTTTATCCCAGTGAATGGCTTCTGTCATTGTGTTTTCTTTACAAATTCACTGCAATGAAATCATTCAAGAGCAATATTGAAAGAAAAAAATATGAACAGCCTTGAAGAAATGCAATGAATTTCAGAATTTGATAGTCTGAACAAATAAATCCGCCAAGAATAAAATTTCTGGAGACACAAGCAGGCTGGAAACCAGCCACCAGCGGGGAATTTCCGACCATTTGTCCATTTTAACTTCCAATTGTAAAGTTCCAATGGTATTCGCTTGCAGAATGATGTTACTTTGAATCATCAATCACAAAGGCCTCGGCACCTCCTGAAAAACGCCCCTCAACTTATCAAACTTTTCTCTTAGCATGAAACACAAGAACGCCGGCAGAAATGCCGGCGTTTCTCGTTTGAAATATTTAGGGAGAAAACTAAGCCTTGCTCTTTTTCTTTAAAGACAGATAATCGAGGTAATACAGAATTTTTACGGACAAACTATTCTGCTGAGGTTCCCGCACGGTCATTTTGAAGTCATCATACAAACTTCTTGTTACTTTATCTGTTTGAGTTTCGATTGCATTTTTATAAACGATAGACAAATTACTTCCTGGTGCAAACTGCCAGGAATAGACGAAATCAATATTGAAAACGTTGTAATTAAAGTCATTGTTGTAGGAATAATCAGTATTGTCGATTAGTCCACCATCCTCCTGAAGTGTCAGGTATTTACGATAGCGCCCGGTGGTCCAGTAATGTCTTGCATTGAGAGAAAGCGCCATGTCATTCTTGAAAATATATTTTCCCGAAAGAATATTTTCATAGGTATTCATGACACGCAAACCATAGACAATGGTATCCGGATTGGAATAGTCAGCAACGCCCAGGTTGTAGGGATCATAATTGTAGCTATTGATCAGCCTGAGAGTGAACTTATCGTTAAACCTGTAACGCAATGTAGTACTGATCCCCAAACCCTCTCCGACAAATCTTCCGATGAAATTACTTGGATTGAAATTAAAATCAACAGCAAATTTCTTTCTGTAATCTGTGCTGAAACCGATATAGGCATACCAGAATCGGATTGTTTTATTGTAACGACCTTCTACTCTTGGTTCGTTGTAATCATATCCCGAAGTCGGTGTGATTCCGCCACCAAAGAATATTGAATTGTAGCTTACCCTGTTGGCATATCCATCAATTGCAAATTGAAAAAATGTTTGCTTTTTTGTTTGAGGATTCTGAGAATAATCCACTGCAAAGTTCATATTGCCTTCGAGCCATCCTTTCCAGGGTTTGAACCAGAGGAAGGTAAAATAGCCTCGGGTGTTTTGGTAATTGGGAAGTGTGTAATAGCCAAGGTCCAGTTGATTGTAAGTGGCACTGGTGAACGTCCGGCTGATTCCAAATTGGTAATTGCCGCTGATTTTTCGTGCACCAAAAAAATATTTATTTCCGAATGTCGTCGCCATGGTATTCGGAATAGAATCGTTCTTTTCCAGAATCTGACTCAGTGCAAAACTGCCGTCAACAGCATATTTATTTTTCTTATCCGCAAAAGTGAATCCACTTCCGGTAACATTTGCATCGTTATACTTTTTATCTCTGGTTACATTGGTATTGATCACATAGAAATTTGAATAATCATTCAGTTGCTGGTCAAGGACAAGTACATTGTAATTTGTGAGTGGTTCAGTGAGCACCTTTCTGCGGACACCTTCAGCATTTTGTAATTCCGCATACATATTGTTTGTAATTGCATTGAACAATCCAAAACCGAGTCCGGAATTGCTTCTCCCGGAAATTTTAAATGCATTAATCAATTTTACCTGGGATGGATTTTCTTCTATTGTTTCACCATCCTGCAAGGAATCCAGAACATTGTAAAAAAAAGTCGGTGTCTTCCCTACTCGTCTGGAATAAAACAATGAATTTTTGGAAAACAAATCTGTTCCTTCTTTAAAGAATGATCGGTTCTCATTGTAATTTATTTCGCGGTAACTAAGGTTTTTCACTTTGTTGTCGGACTGAGTCTGGCCAAAATCAGGCAGCAAGGTCATGTCCAGTGTGAAGCGATCGTCAATACCGTATTTCAAATCGGCACCTACATTGTAGGAAAAGGAATTCGAATAATGATATTCGGTAGCCGAAGAATAATCAGGAGATCTTTCGAAATAGGCAGAAGCATATGGAGTGAGGGATAAACGCGGAGGTGTTTGAATATTTTCAATTCCTCTCAATACACCCCAATACACCTGACTATTCGCAGCCGTATTTGGTGTCAGCGACCACTGATCGAATTCCCGTGAACGGCGAATACTCCGTGTCACCTGAAAAGCCCATTCCTGGATGGATTTTTTGGGAAAACGAATTGCTGAATACGGGATTCTCAGTTCCACACTCCATCCTTTATCATTTATCTTTGCTGCACTCTCCCAGACAGCATTAAAAGTCGGATCCGTGAATTTAGAATCTACCTGCACTCCGGATGCGTATACACCAAAATCAAATGCATCCTGTCGGAGGTTATACGGATCGATGACGAATCGAAAATAATCTGCGTTCAATTCATCATCTCTGTTTCCAAGTTCGCGCAGAATACTATCGGGACGATCATCGAATAACATAGCACCCACGTAGACAGCTTTGTCGTCATAACCAATTTTCACTTCTGTTATTTGTGTAGGTTTCCCCCCTTCATTCGGGCGATTCATTACAAAATCCGAAACTCCTTTCAGTTCCGACCAAAAGGATTCGTTGAGAACGCCGTCTATCTTTGGAGGCGTGGAAATTCTGAATGCCACACAAACTTTCGTTGTATCTTTGCCCAATCCAAGCAGAGGAATTAAAATCAAAAACAAGGCAAAATATTTTTTCATGTGGCAGATTTGGAAACAAATAAACAGAACATTAGCCGAGTGCAAGATAAATCTTATACTGTAAAACTAAGGAAATGCAATAAAATTCTATGTTGCTTCCTGTTAATCTTTGTTAAGGATAACGAATTCAATAATATATGAGCAATTTAAAAAAGAAATAAAAAAAAGTCCCGTATCCGGAGAGGGAACTCATTGGATACGGGGACTTATTAAAATCTAAAATTTGTAATGCAAAATCAGTTTACATCCCACCAGACTTTGTCAGTAATTGCATGTTGTGGAGGAGTATTTGGATTTAATGTTTGCTCTGAGTTAGGATAGAAAAGAATTCCCGGGAAGCGATTTCCGATCTGGCTTGTTGCAGATATCACAAAGAAATCGGGGTATCCGGTTCTTCTCCATTCGTTCCAGGCTTCTACGCATTCAGAGCCACACATGGAGATCCACTTTTGTGTGATGATCGCTTTAATTTTATCTGCCTGAGAACCTGCATCCGGAAAAGCGATGGAAGACTGGGCAATGTATGTAGCTGCATCCGCAGGATCCAGACCCCAATATGCGAAGGATGCATTGACTCCACTTTCATACAATGCTTTCGCGTCGCCGCTCATCCATCCGCGAGTGACTGCTTCTGCTTGCAGGAAATAACTTTCAGCCGCACTCAGGAAAAGAACCGGTGATTCCGGTCCGGCAACAATAAAGCTTGGCTTGGAAAACCAGCCGGAGACTACAGTTTGTCCACCAAAACCCGGCAGCTTACCTTCACCCTGATTGATCCCATTATGCGAACCGGCACTATCTCCGGAAGTTGCTCTTCTGTAGAAGATGTCAATGCGCGGTCATTATTATTTCTCAAATAATTTAATGTGGTATTGCTCGCAAGGACATTAAATGAACCGAGAGATGCGATTTGCATATACAATGGGTTCTGATTAAAATTAGCATCGAAGAACAACATGGAAGCATCTTCACCATCAGAAATAAATTGATCACCGTTTGCCACCATTTGCTGAATTCCGGCTTGTGCTAAATTGGGACGAATTTCAGTTTGACGCATATATACCCGCAGTTTGAGAGTATTCGCGAAACGGATCCACAAATCCGTATCACCGCCATAGAGAAAATCATCCTCCTGCGGATAAACATCATCACCCGTATAGGATGTGATTGCTGCAATACCTTTATCGATCAAGGTAATCAGACCATCATAAATTTTCTGTTGTGAGTCGTAGTGAGGCGTATACACTCCTGTTTCTGCCTGGAGTGCATCCGTGAAAGGAACGTCCCCATGCAAATCTGTCAATACCTGGTAGGTGTAAGCCTGCATGATATAGGAAATACCGGAATACTTTGTATTTCCTCCCTCGCTCAAACGAATGATATCGTTAAAATCCATTAGCGGGGAAGAATACAAATCCGACCACTGACGATCAAATGTAGTATTGGAGATCAGGTATTGATCGTAGACATTGTATTGATTTCCGGTAGGCCCCTGTGTCCAGAACTGACCCCAGTAACCACCGAGGATCTGGTAATCGTTACCCATGACATAAGCAGTATGTCCAATCGCAGCAGGTAAGATTTGCTTTGGTAATAATTTCAGTGGATTGTTCGGGCTTGTATTTACATCGAGGTAATTCTTCTCACACGAAACGAACATCGTAATGAGAGAAACAAAGAATATTGATTTTATAATGGATGTTTTCATAATCATCATGAGTTTAAAATTAGAAGGTAAGTCGAACATTGGCACCAATACTCTTCACAGAAGGCAAAGTGCCGTATTCAAATCCCTGAGCATTCCCATTTCCAAATGAACTTGCTTCCGGATCGATGTAATGATTGTCTTTATCTGTCTTGATCCACAGGTTTCTTCCGCTCACAGAAACAACGATTGAACTGAAGGGAGATTTACCAATTAATTTAGAAGGAACAGAATATGACAAGCTAAGCTCACGCAGTTTGATATAAGACGCGTCGATGAGACATTCTCCACCGGTTGATGCTACGAAATTTGCCCAATACGTGAGTACATCCTGCACAGGTGTAGTGTTTGCGCTATACGATCCATCGACATTTTGTACAACACTTCCGGGAATCACAAAAGGTTCCCTGTCGCCATACTCTGTGATAGGATCCGTACCTGCAAAAATCATCGTGCTCTTGGTACGCGAGTACATCATTCCACCTTTACGAACATCGAAGGTGAAACCAAGGGAAAGGCTCTTGTATGTGAATTTGTTTGTCATTCCGGCAATGTAATCCGGCTGAATGTTTCCACGGATCTGATCATCTGTCGCAATGATTGGATAGCCTGTACTTGGATCCACTACAACGTTCCCGTTCGGGTCACGTTCAAAGCTGGTCATCAACAAAGAACCGTAGGGTTCTCCTTCCTGAAGCACGACGGCACCACCGGTAAATGAATTGCCGGGGTTAGCGCTGAAAGGAGCCTGACCGACATTCAAAGAAATCTGATCGAGACCGGGATAAATTTCCTTTACAAGGCTGGTATTTTTGGTATAAGTAAATGAAAGATCCCAACGCAATCCTTTTTTAGAATCTACCGGAGTTAATCGAAGCAATGCCTCGATTCCTTTGTTCGTAAAAATTCCTGCATTGATCACTTTCCCAAGAAAACCGGAGGAAGCCGGGAATGGAGCTGTAAATATTTGTCCATCGCTGACATTGTCGTAATAATCAGCAGTGATTCCCACACGGTCATTGAAGAAAGCGAGATCAACACCAATTTCAAAAGCTTTCGTGAATTCAGGTTTCAGATCAGGATTGGAAACCACATCACCCAATGTATAACCTGCAACACCATTGATAGGGAAATTCAAGAGTGAGTTGGCATGGCCATAGGTTATGTTCGGAGCCTGGTAAGTATTTTGAAGAACGTAGGGGGCTGCAGCTTTACCGACTTTGGCATAGCTAGCCATAATTTTACCAAAATTGAATGTATTCGAACTGATTTTAAATGCATCGGTGAAAACAAAAGAAGCATTCACACTCGGATAGAAAAACGAATTGTTTTTGATGGGAAGTGTAGACGATTTATCATTCCTTCCGGTGAAGCCCAGGAAGAGATAATTATTGTAGGAAAGATCGATGCTTCCATAAAAACCATAGAGCCGATCCAGAATCAATGTGTTTCCAACTGTTGGGGCTCCTTGTGCATTAGCAAGGTTATAAAAATTTGGAACAACGAGTCCGTTCGCTGTTGAGATTTGTCCGGTAGTACGTTTCTCTCGTATATTTTGTCCGAGCAAAACATTCAGGTAAATCTTATCAGTCAGTTTACGTTTTGCCGTGAGCATGATATCCGAATTGATTTCGCGGCTCGTGAAATTCGTGACTTCGTATCTCCTGGGATAGGTTCCTGCACCCTGGATATCATTGGGAGAGCTAGGAGTGAAAGCCTGAATCGCATTTATTTCTTTTCGGTTATCATCGTAGAAATCCGTTCCGATCCTGTAACTTAGATTAAGCCAGTCGTTCACTTCGTAGCCCAGTTGCACATTACCGATGACGTGGTCCACATTGTTCTGATAAGAATTTTCGTTCAGAGCGAAATATGGATTCGTTGTATACGGGCTGTAAAAATTATCAAGGTTGTTGTAGGGACTGTTGTAATCTTTCAAGTCTTGCAAATTAATATCACGAGGTGTCTGAATGATATCTTCCCATGCCGACAAGCTTGTTTGCTGACCCTGAATAGAGAGATCACCTTTTGATTTGATATAATATACAGAAGCAGAACTATTGAATTTGTTTGCCAATTGTGTTGATCCTGATACTTTGAATGAAGTACGTGTGTACTCTGTTCCAGGCATAATACCATACTGCTTCACATTTCCGATAGACATATAGTACGTTGATTTCTCGCCGCCTCCGGAAAGTGAAAGATCATTGGTATAAGTACGACCGAGGTCAAAGAAATCTTTCACATTGTCTTTCACGGCAGAATAGGGTTTGGATTGTTGAACACCGTTCACAAAATTTCCCCAAGGCAAAACTTCACCATTCAGAGGAGCACCCCAGCTGGTATTCTCCCGCAAGTCAGGTTGTTTGAAAAGACCTTGTCCGTAGGTATTCTGAAATTCAGGAAGCTTCAGAGGAGATTCAAATGTGATTCCGCTGGAGAAAGACATTTCAGAATTTTTGCCTGCACCTTTTTTCATTGTCTTACCACTCTTGGTAGTGATCATCACAGCACCATTTGAGGCACGTGAACCATAAAGAGCGGCAGCGGCCGGACCTTTCAACACCGTCACTGATTCAATATCTTCCGGATTGATATCATTCGCGCGTGAACCGGCATCCACCTGACGATTCAGATTATCGCCTGATTCGTAGGATGCATTATCAATCGGGATACCGTCGACGACATAGAGTGGCTGGTTGTTTCCAAGGAAAGAAGTACCACCGCGAATAACAACACGGGTAGAACTTCCCACGCTCCCGGATCCATTTGAGATCTGCACACCGGCAACTTTACCCTGGAGAGAATTGAGAACACTCCTGTCTCTTCCTTTGGTAAGCTCTTCGCCACCAACAGAAGTAACAGCATATCCAAGACTTCTTTTCTCCCTTTGGATTGCATTCGCAGTAACAACGACTTCGTCAAGCTTCAATACATCTGCTTCCATCACGAGATCCAATGTTGAACCTGTGGGAATTGCAAGTTCCTTGGATTTCATTCCGAGGGATGAAAAAGTCAAAAGTTTTGCGGAAGCAGGCACTTCGATGGTATATTTTCCATCCATGTCAGTAACTGTCCCCGTCAAAGTACCTTTCACAACTACGGATACACCCGGGATGGTTAAACCATCCTCCTTAGCGGTAATTTTACCGGTGATAGTGCGGGATTGTGCAAATGCAGTTCCCGATGAAATCAGGCAGAATAAAATCAGCCAGGTAAAGATTCTTTTCATAATGTTTCGTTTTGGTTTTTTATCATCGAAGGATTAAATTTTTTTACCTGGTCGGGTAAGCCGCGTGCATTGTTCAATTTGTTGATGAAATACAGGACATCTATTTTCAGGAAACGCCAGCAACCAAAACCAAGAAGAGAAAAACACATTTTCATTATTCTTGTGTATAATGATGCAGCTTACCCGTCCAGCTAAAATATTCGGTAAAAAGGAAATCATTGCAGACCAAATTTGCGATTCATTTTCTCACCAAACAGCATTCAGAAAATCTCCTTAACACAAAATAACAGAGGAGTGTTAAATGAAGTTGAAAAGTTAAATTGAATTTTATTTATAAAATAAATTCAAAACAGAATCGACAGAGCATTGAAATTGACTCTATGAAAGATAATTGAAATGAAAAAAGAGTTCAAAGAATCAAAAATAAATTGTTAAAACTGAATACAATCATAGGTGGAAAGCACACTCACTAGTTAAATTTTAACTTAAAGTTTAACAGCACGTGTACCGGAATGGATGAATATTAACTGAGAGTGTTAATTTTCAAACAAAGAAATGACCAAAATATTACGAATCAATGTGATAATAAAAGCCAAAATATTTTTTGACTTCAAACAAATGATTTCGAAAATACAATAGAGTAAAAATTGAATGGTGAGTGGTAAAGAGCAGGGCAGAAATACAGCAAGATGGACACTCTATAATCAGGTAAAAAAGATATTCTGTATATGCTGAGACGGAACCGGAAGTTTTGTATGAACTGACCAGCTTATTCAGCAACAAACACTGCGTCCATTTTAAAAAACACCAGATCTCCTTTATGGATTTTTGCTGTAACAATGAAGGTGTTCTCGCTCTCCTTTATTTTGAGTTCTGCTTCAATTTCAGGATAAGCATTTGGATCGAGCACATGCAGAAACTTGATGTTCCCAGCTTTTTTCATTTTGGTTTTCTTTCCGACTACTTCTTCCAGAATTTCTTTCATCATTTCCACCATACAGACTCCGGGAACAACAGGCATTCCGGGAAAATGGCCCTTAAATATTTCATGAGAAGGAAGCAGATGCAAAACTGTACTAAGTTTTTCACCAGCGATCACTGTGTGATTCATTTTAAAAAAAGAACCGGCTAACATTAGTGTTGAATTCTTTTAAGTGAAATTGTGAATTTGAAATTTCGGTGTTGGATGAAGACAGAATCAGGCGTGTGGGAGCCTTCGGGCATTGTTCGCGTCATTGTTACTTTAACTTTACGAGAAGATGCACTTTCCAATCTTACAAATTGACTGCATGTTGAATCTGAAACCAGATAAATGTATTCATTTTCTTTTGGAAACTTTGTGTATAGAAATGCTCCATCGGAAAACCTTGTGGCCATAGAAGCATCCATTCCTTTCATCAACAATAATTCAAAGTCTCTTCGCAAGGTTGTAATGACTGCTTTTTTATTCATTTGTTTAATCACACTTCGTGCAGTAAAATTACCTGTAGCAGTCCATTCAAAATCAAAATAAGTAAGTCCCATTTCACTTTGAAAAACTGCACGAATACTGCTATCCGGCATTAATTTGATAAACAAGAGTCCGCTCAGGTGCTTGTTGATGACATCCACATTTGCTGAATACAAATCCGACTGGAACCGGGGTTGAAATCGATCCACCTCACAATTCACATTCTCCCTTGCGCTGAGATTTTTAAATTCAGAAGTGCACGAACCAAGTAAAATAAGAATACTAATGAAGCGTAAATACTGCATCAGGGATGTCGCTATTGAGTTCACGATTTGTAAAATTCAGGATGGTATTGTCACCCGACATTTCTATCATTTCAACTTTGGAAACATTGTAATCTGTCTTGCCTGCAAAGACGAGAATCTTTTTGAAAAAACCCTTCAAGGCCTTTGAAGCAGGGATCATTTCAATGAGATACTCCGATTTGTTTTCGTAGACAACGATAGTAAAATCAGGATTGGCCAACACAGAACCACTTACACAATCCAACATAATCTGGCTGACTTGCCGGAAGATTTTATTACTATTAGTTGAAATTGTATTTTCCTTTTGCCCGTCTTTAATATACACTTTGCTTCCGTTGATGATCATCAGGTAACTGAAGGGAGTCAGGTATTCCATCCGGACTTTATCCTGCTTTTTGAAAAAGAATTTTCCTTTCGAAATAATCTTTTCGGAAAGCATGCTCATGTTCTTTTCCTGTGTAAAATCACTGCGAATGGTGGTTGTTTTATTTGCAGCCAGGGCAAACTGAGTCTTGAATGATGCATAATCAACAATCTTTGTGTATCCCTGAACCTGAGCATTCCCATTCAGTCCGGCCACTACGATACAAATAAGTACAAATAAGTTTCTATACATAAGCCTGAGTGTGGAATAATTGATCAATTGTCTTCCAGTGAAATCCTTGCTCACGGGCAAGGGCGAGAAGTTCCGGTAGAATCTCTTTTGTTATTTCACAGGTATCATGGAACAAGATAACTTCTCCGGCGGCAAATCCGGAACTTACATTCTTCAGCAAGCGAACTTTATCTTTTGCAACAGTATCCATCGAACGAATGCTCCAGCCAACCGGAAAATAATTGCCGTTTATAATTGAGGCTTTGACGTTTGGGTTGGTGACACCATAGGGCGGACGAAATAATTTCGGACGTACACCGATAATGCTCCTCATTTTTAAATCAAATTGCTCCAGATCCCGGGTCATTTTTGTTTTTGAGAATAAATCAAACCAGAAAGCATGAGAATAACTGTGATTTCCGATGGTATGACCTTCCCGATGCATTCGTTTAAGCAGATCTTCGTTCCCTTCAATATTCCTGCCAATGCAAAAAAAAGTAGCCTTGACATTGTTAACTTTCAGGATATCCAGGATTATTGCGGTGTGTTCCGGAGAAGGACCATCATCAAATGTAAGGGACATCACTTTTTCTTCAGTATCCTCTTTACATTTTATTTTTATAAAAAATCCGGAATCAATGCGGTAACAACCGTAGAAAACCAAGAGAGACCAGATAAAAAAAGGCAAAATAAAATAAGTCGGTGAAAAAGGCGCACTAAAATATTTTAGTGTCATAGCTGTGACAACACAAAGCAACAGGATATTTGCATTTTTAAAATTCAACATGCTGAAAAAAGCATTAGGGAATGATGCCCGTTTTGATCGTGATTGTATAGCAGCACTTTTCTGATCGTTCCACTTTGAGTTTTCGAAGTGACCGTGAAAGGAATTTTGTTTTCTCTGATCGACGAAACAGCCATCCACATTCCGAAAGAACTTGCTGTTGGGTATTCTCCGCAGAGATGTTTAAAATAAGCAAACCTCGTCTTTTTTGCTATTGAAAATTCGAGCTTATCGTAAATCAGATCACCTTGCTGATTGCCATTTCTCCCGGTGATTACAAGATCAATTTGTTCCCAGGTAAGATTATTTTCACTGAGACAATAATGAATCCATTGAACTACATCCGTTTCCTCGTTTGGATCAAAGAGCATTTTCAAATCATCCAAACAAGCAATATTGCCAGAAGAAGATTCAGAAGAAAGTAGGAAAAATGAAGCGCCCTCCCCTGCCATCGACCCTTTACCACTTGTCGTGAGCAATTGCAAATTATTTTGATTGGTTCTATACAATCCGAATCGCTTAAGAATTGCTTCACTTGTTTCGTTGAGTTCATCAATCCCACCAACCAAAATAGTTTTCGCCTCATTTTCATTCAACAGCAAAAGCGCATCCATTAATGCATGTTCAAATGAAAAACCTCGCTGAACAAAAGTATTATTATACTGATGACATTTCAGAAGCAGAGCAATCTGCGATCCAACGGTATTGTGTGTTGATTGAATAAATGCGGTAGGCGTAAGTAATTCTTCTTTGTTCTCCACCATTTTCGTGAGAAAGGAAACAGTATCCTCCACACAACCATAGGCTGTTCCGGTGATAATTCCATCCGGTTGCTGAACCTCCGAATGTACCATACATTCCAGTGCAGCAGCAGCGCCCATGCGGATGATCCTGCTCATCCTGCGGATTAATTTTGGATCGAGTATGCTTTTGTAATCCGGTTCGATACAATGCAAACTGCTGCCTGTGTATTCACTTGCTAGAGCAAAGTCCTCCTTTTTCCCAAAATTTGCTTGAGGAGAAATAATTCCAGTGGAACATATGTAAACTTTGTTCTCCATCATCATTTGGAAAATAGTAAAGCAGAACAATTTCCTCCGAAGCCGAATGAATTCGAAAGTACATGAGAGATCTTTGTATCGATCTGGAAAGATGTCACTGGATGCAAAGGCAGATCCTTCATCGGTGTTTCATATCTCAGGTTGGGGTAGACATATCCATTCGCAACAGAGAGTACTGAAAAAACAGCTTCTATTCCGCCACTCGCACCCAATGTATGTCCTGTGAAGGCTTTTGTCGAACTCAATTTTGGCAAAGCATCTCCGAACAATCGGAGTATTGCTGTTCCTTCCGATTGATCGTTATTTTGCGTTCCGGTTCCGTGTAAATTAATATAACCGATATCTTCTTTTCTGATTCCACTTTTTGCTATGGCTCCTTGCATTGCCATGAATGAGCCAATACCATCCGGGGAGGAAGCCGTCTGATGATGCGCATCATTTGCATTGTGATAACCGGAAAGCCGGCAGTAAGCTTTCTTTCCGATTTTGTTCATTGCTGCTTCTGAAACCAAAACAACATACCCTGCTCCTTCTCCGAGATTCAATCCTTTTCGATTTTCATCCAGCGGTTTGCAAGGTTGAGTATCGAGAATCATCAGCGTATTAAAGCCATTTAAAGTAAATCGTGTTAAGGAATCGACACCTCCGGCTATTGCAACGTCAAGATAACCTGCAGAAATCATTCGTGCAGCATGAAAAATGGAATTTGCAGAAGAAGAACAAGCGGTACTGATAGTACTGACATAATGGTGGATTCCCAGATAATGAGCGGCCAGTTCAGTGATACTTCCACATTCATGATGGACGATATTCCGGAGTTTTCCTTTTGAATGATCGCTCAGAAATTCAGCAAAAAAATCTTCAGACTTGTCCATTCCTCCTACTGAATTTGCAGAAACAAAACCTATTCGTAAACCTGAATCCGTATGAATCTCTGCATCTTCCAGTGCTTCACTTGCAGCAATCACACTCAACAAAGCCGTGCGTGAAATTTCATCAGACATTCCTGAAAAGTGACTTAATTCCTCGTTCGAATATTTCACCTCAGCAACCGGAAACACATTTCGATGAATGGTCTTTAGTCTGGTGATTGGTCCGATTCCGGATTCTCCTGATTGCAAAGCATGGACATTGGCATTTACATCCTTTCCAAGAGCGGAAATGACACCAATGCCTGTCACGAAAATATCCGAAGAATGCATTCCGCCTAAACTTTCGGTTTGTGTTCAGTGATATATTCCGCTATGGTTTTTACAGAACGAAATACTTTCGGTCCTTCTTCAGCACTGCTGAGTTTGATTTTGTACTGCTGCTGTAGTAGTACGATCAATTCCAGCGCGTCGATGGAATCGAGGCCAAGTCCTTCGACGAACAAAGGCTGGTCATCACCGATATCCTCCGGAGTAAGGTCCTGCAAATTTAGTTGTGCGATGATCTGTACTTTCAGATCGTGCATGAGTTTATCCATTTCCCTGATTGTATATTTTATTGATTGTGTCTGCTGTGAAATATTCGCCTTGCTCAGAATTCTCGACCCACATCAGGCAGGCTTTGTAATCCTCTTCGAAACAATCGACCCAGCCGCAAAGGCAGGCTTTTGCCAGATTGTTTTCGAGAAGAAAAGTTACATAATCCATCATCTCCTCCGCTTTGAATGTCTCTGAGAGAAAGAAAATATTCTCGCCTTTGAATCCATGCCGAATACACAATTCACCAATGAGAATATTGGGCAATGTGTAAACGAACAAAGCCGGACTGGCCATTTCTTTGACTGTTTCGAAATAGTTGATGTCAGTATCCAGACTGGAATTACGGTTGTATAATACGATAGCAATGTCTTCCTTTTTGAAATCAAGAATGAGAGCCGGGTTTTTCAGAATCATTTCAGCGGCAAGAAATCCCAGTTTGCTGAGATTGTCCATCTTGTAAAACTTCGGATAATTGATACCTGCATGCTTGTATAAAGCCAGGAGAAAAGCTGACAGATCCATTCCCTGTGAATTAAACACATCCCTTCCATTCAGAATAACTTTATTCTTTTCAATTAAACAACTGTGTGTTATGGAAAGATCTTTTGTCAATTGAAATCAGTTTGCGTTGATTGCCTTCTCCAGAGTGATGACTCTGGCCAATCGTTGGAGTGCTTTTTCATGGTTAGCGACATACGGATTATTTTCATCCCAAACATATCCTGCCAGTACTGAACAAATTTGATTTTTAATCAAGGGATCCTGTTTGTCAGCAAAGAATATTATATCGAGTGTTCCATCGTACCATCCCATAACATACGAACGGAAGGTATTTACACCATTCATCATTTTTTGCTGGTATTCGTTTGCCCAATCCACATCTTCTCCGTTCAGTTTTCGAATCACGAGATGAGCAGCAAGCTGACTGGATACACTTGCGAGTGTAACTCCGGAAGAAAATACAGGATCAAGAAATTCCGTCACATTTCCTGTCAATACAAATCCATCACCATAAAATTTATCTGTTGTAGCAGACCAGGATTCAAGAACTCTCGGATCAAAAGCCATTTCAGCATTTTCAAAGCGCTTTGCAATTTCCGGTTGTGATTGAATGAGCGCTCGCAGTTGTTGCTCCGGTGTTCCCGATACTTTATTGAAGAACTCCGGTTCGCCCACGAATCCCAATGATGTTAGTCCGTTTGAAAATGGAATCACCCAGATCCAGATTCCGGGTTCGTGCACAACGATCGTAATTCGATTCGGTTCATCCGCCATGGACCGATTTAAGTCTTTCATGTGGGTGAACAAAGCTTTGCGAGGAATCAGATTGCTTTGTTTCTCGAGATTGAACAACTTTGGAATTACACGTCCGTAGCCGCTGCCATCGATGATGAATCGGGCTTGAATGAATTTTGTCTTCCCATCCTTATCAATGACCGTAGTGGTTGAGCCTTGCTTTGAAAA
Organism: Bacteroidota bacterium; assembly: GCA_016720655.1. Classification (GTDB taxonomy): domain Bacteria; phylum Bacteroidota; class Bacteroidia; order AKYH767-A; family 2013-40CM-41-45; genus JADKJP01. The sequence continues at coordinate 5,045 of JADKKE010000018.1, read as the reverse complement.
TTCAATTGCTGTAACAGTTGTTTCATAGTCTATTGGAACGCCCATGGACTCGACTGTATCGGCAAGTGTTTTATCGAATTCCGCTCGCGGAACCTGCCAGGTCCAGTTCCAGCCTTTGGTGAACTGGCTGCTAAAATTAAAATCACAAATTTCTCCATTGCGGACAAACTTCGCACCGAATTTTTCCTGAAAACCTTTTACTTTTACCGCATCTAAAAATCCTGCTTCTTCAAGTGCTTCCATGCAACGCGGAAGCAAACTTTCTCCAATAACAAAGCGCGGAAATTTCATCTTCTCCACGATCTTAACTTTGAAACCCGCTTTGTTTACAATGGATGCAGCGATAGTTCCGGAAGGACCGGCGCCGATAACCAGGACATCAACATTTTCTGTGTTCATGACAATGTCAATTTAATTTTGACTTTTTTAATTTTAATAAAGTATGACTCAAACCCAAATCATTTATTTCTTCTTCCACATCAAAACCGGCTTTTCGTACACAATCCAGAAAAGTCCCGGAATGATACATCTGGCTATTCCCATTTGCCATACTTGTGAAATAGAGAGATGTTTGCTGCAAACAAAACGAAGCCGTTTCGAAACGCTGACGGTCCCAGAAAGGCTCCAGGATAAATACCCTTCCATTTTCGGAAAGCGCATTTTGACATCGCATTAAGATAGATATAATTTCCTTTTCAGAGAAACAGTCGAGAAACTGACTCATCCAAATGGCATCAAAACCTTTTGGAAATAACTCGTTCTCATCCAGAATATTGGCAGGCAGAAAATGAACTCTGTCCTCTAATCCCAGCTCTTTGATTTTACCTTTAGCCATCTCTAGCTGTCCGGGAAGGTCCATGATCGTTACTTCCACAGCAGGATTGTGACGGGTACATGCAATCGCCCATTTACCGGTATTTCCACCAATGTCCAGCAATTTTAATGGAGGAGTTTTGAATACCTGGAGGAGGGTTTCAGAAAATGCATGATCAGAATAGAAATGATCAAACGCAAACCAGCTCTTCTGTACATCCGATGGCAATTTTGATAAAGCCTGGTAAATGGTATTCCAGGTACCAAAGACTTTCAGTCCTTCCGGTTTTCCTGTTGCAATGCTTTTATCCAGAGCAAACAATCCGAGATAACACACATCATGAATAAAATCCATATTGGTACGTGTGAGATCATCGTGTAAAATAAAATATCCCGTCTTGCTAAGAAAATATTTCTCATCACGGTACAATACCAATCCAATACTCAGTCCAGCTTCGACCAACACACGCACTCCATAAATCGGAAGTTCTACCTGTGCTGCAATATCATCCAGACGGATTCCTTGGTCACTGTTATCATCAACCGCCTTTAAAATTCCGCTATCGCGCAAAACTCTGGACGCCTGAAAAACGACCGGTGCAAAAGCGATTCTTTGTGCTTTGTCTTTAGCCTCGAGGGCAGAGTCTTTATCTTCCGAATAAAATTTTACCATAACAAATCAGGAGTTTTTTGAAAACACAAGAGCAGCATTACATCCACCAAATCCGGAAGCCGTTTTCAGTGTATGATCCCATTCTTTGTCAAGAGATTTTGCAGAAACATTTAGGGCAAGTGATACACCCGGATTTTCAAAACCGTAGGTAGCAAATATTTTATTTTCCTTCATACTGTTGATGGCGATAACAGATTCCAGTAATCCCGCTGCGCCGAGGGTGTGTCCGTAAAATCCTTTCAGTGAATTTACAGGTACACCGGTAAGCCCGGCAAGGCCGAAAGCTTTGGCTTCCATTTCATCATTGTAAATTGTTGCTGTACCATGGGCAGAGACGTAACCAATTTCTGCTGCTTCCAGTTCCGCTTCGTCGAATGATTTCTGAATAGCCATAGCAAGTTCCTCACCTGTTCGCGATGGACCAGAAATATGATTCGCGTCGTTGCTGATAGATCCACCTGCAAGAATTATTTCAGTATAATTTGGATTGGAGTTTTTCGACAATATCATCGTAGCAGCGGCTTCTCCGAGATTAATGCCATTTCTATTCTTGTCAAAAGGTTTGCACACCACATCAGAAATTGCCTGAAAGGATTCAAAACCACTTTGAACAAATCGCGAGATCAAATCCGCTCCGGAAACGATTGCATGATCGTATTTCCCGAGCTGAATTAATCTTTTCGCCACCAACAAAGCTGCCAGTCCGGAAATGCAGGCATTGCTGACTACAATCGGTTCATTTGGGTTTCCATACCATTGAGCAATTTTTTTCGCCGAGCTTGTCAACGCAACTTCATGCTGAAGATTTGCAGGCACAGGATTTTGCTCCAGCATGCTGATGTTTCCTTTGGTGGAAGAAATAATCAGAATGGTACTTGCATCTGTAATGTTTACAAAAGATTTCTCCAGGCATTCATTGATGGAGGTGATGATAATTTTTTCAAACAATGACAAATTATTCCCCTGAACACATTTCGTAAGGTCTTGTTCGCTAAATAAAGCCGCACAAACATCAGCAGGATAAGACAAGAAATTTTTGTGTTGTTTCACACCTGTCCTCCCGTTCCGGAGAGCAAGCATATTCTCTTCGGTGCCCGAGCCCAAAGGAGAAAAAATAGCATCAGCAACAACAAATACTTTCTTCATTTTTCAAAACCCCAATACTTCTCATTCGTTAAATTCAACCCTCAAATAAAGACCACTCATACAAACAACTGCTTCTTTTTCCATTCTTCAAAAAATGGAGGATTGACAAGTTGTAGTACCGATTTTTCCTTGTCCAGAAATACCTGGGTCGTTGACCCTGTCGCTACCTGTTCATTTGTGCTTGCATTGTATAAAGTATAGCGAAACTGAATCTTCGCTGCTTCACAGGGAAGATAGGTTGTTTCAATAATCATCCGATCCCCATACCGCAATGATTTTTTGTAATCACATTCCACACTGACGATCGGAACAATAAAACCCTGCTTGTAAACATCGAGATAACCCAAACCGTACTTCTGTCCGAAAGCTTCACGACCATCTTCGAAATAACGAATGTAGTGTCCATGCCACACGATCCCCAAGGGATCTGCTTCATTGAAACGTACATGGATTTCAATACGCTCTGTTAATCCGCTTTTCTTTGGCGGGTGAATGATTCGCCCGGAAGATTTCTCCATTACGATGCTTTTAGTTCTGGGTTAATCACAATTTTCATTTCGCATTGTGCAATAATTTTATCTCCGAGACAAACAGTACCGGAAATAATTGTTACATCAAATACTGTATTGGTAATTTTTATTTCAGTAACAATGGTTTCTCCTGTTTTTGGCAAATCATTGATCTCAAGATTTTTTACAGCACCAATAAATCCAACCGGAACATCTTTCTTTTCCATCATGGCGATGAATCCAACACGTGCCGCTGCCGTCTGCGCAATGTTCTCGATTAATCCCGCTTCCCTGAATGCACCATCCACCGTAAAAATATTTTCATCCCGGATGGTGAAACTACATCGTGTGCTTGTCTCATCAGAATCATCGAGCTGATCTATCATCACAAAAGGAAACTTTTGCGGAATCAAATCATTGATATTTTTGATCGGGAACATTTTAATTTTTCCAGAAATCATAATAATTATACCACTGCGAAGGATAATGTTTTACTTTTTGTTCAAGTTCGGATACAAACTCTTTCATCATTTCATCGCTCGCACTATTTTTATCTTTCACCAAGTAGTTTTTCGGCCGACTCGCAAAAAATGATAGTGTAATTTACTTTCTTTCATGGCAAAGACAAAACTAACGGGAACATTAAAACGCGTTGCCAGGACAAAAGGTCCTTGCGGAAAGGAAGCCAAATTGCCAAGAAATTCTTTTTTTGCTGTGCGATTGCCTTCCACAAAGCGATCAGCATGCATACATACAAATTCATTTTTACTCAACGCATCATTGATTTCATAAATATGCGAAATATCGTCCTTGACCACAATTATATTGACCTGTCTGTTGCCTATCACCGAACTTAAATAGTCCTTTATTTTCCGGTGTTCACCATCGTACATCACGATGTTGATACGTGCGTCAAGGCGTTTGAGAAGAAATCCTGCAATCTCCCAGTTTCCAACATGAGCACTAATGAGCATTCCACCTTTTCCTCCGGCAACCATTTCTCTGAGATTCTCTTCCCCGTCAAAATTAAAACTGAATTTATTCGGCAATCCTGACATCAGCACAATTTTATCAATCAATGTCTGCCCGAACCAAAAATAATTCCTGTACACATTCATGATCGAAGCGAATGTTTTCTGCCCAATTCTTTTTCTAAAAAATGAAAATGTAATTTTCGATGACGCAAAGGAAAAAAGGAAATAATAAAACGCGACAAACCGGAGGAGGAAATAAGCAGGCAATACTCCAAAGTGCCTGAGAATACCAACAAAAATACGGTAACCGGTTTTTGTCCCTTTTGATTTCCCCTGCCAGGAAGGCATCAGATCAATTCTTTTGAATTTACCTTGGAGATGACATAATCGTAGAAATTCTGGAATGTCACAATCCCCACGAAATCTTCAGGTTTTACTTTAAAAGAGAAATTGCTTTCGATAACAACAACGAGGTCGATATAATCCAGACTGTCAAGGCCCAAAGTATCTTTCAGGATTGCATCCGGGGTAATTGTATCTGCTTCTACTTCAAATTCCTCCACAAGGAATTCATTAATCTTTGCGATGATCTCTTCGTTTTTCATATTCATCAAGGTTTCCACTTCCTTACCACAAGCGAGGAATTTGTCCCGCCAAATCCAAAGGAATTGGATAAAAATACATTTATATCCTTTTCGGTAGCTGTTTTCACAATATTCAATTTCGCCGAAAATTCATCAGGGTTCTCAAAGTTAATATTTGGCGCCATAAAACTGTTTCTCATCATCAACATAGAGTACACAATTTCACTTGCCCCGGCCATCCAGCACTCGTGTCCGGTCATTGATTTTGTTGAACTTACAGGAGTTTTGGCATCCCCGAAAACCTCTACAATGGACTGGGCTTCACTGGCATCACCTGCGGGAGTTG
>JADKKE010000017.1 GCA_016720655.1 Bacteroidota bacterium | reverse complement strand
GATCCGAATGGCCTTGTGACTACAGGTATCACCCGGGATGTTTCTCCGCTCACGAACATGACTATGGAAACGGATGATATCCTGCTGAAAGATCTCAATCGCTGGGATCCCTTACGCTACCTGAATATCTGGCTCGTGAAAGAAATTTCTTCCTTGTCGATGGGCAGTGGTGTTGCAGGCTATGCATACTTTCCTTCTTCTCATGGTAATCCTGAAGACGGCATTGTAAACGAAGCCGGATTTTTTGGAAGCTCGCCGGATAATTCCAAAGTACATATCCACGAATGCGGACATTATCTCGGACTCTACCATACGTTCGAAGGTGGTTGTACAAACAATGATTGTCTGGCCGATGGTGATCATGTATGCGATACACCTCCGGATAATTCTACCGCAACAGTTCCCTGTCAGTCGGGAGGAAATACCTGTACAACTGACGATGACGATCTTTCGGTAAATAATCCCTTCCGTCCTGTTTCATCCGGCGGGATCGGTGATCAGCAGGATCAGGTGGAGAACCATATGGATTATGGTTTCCTGGGATGCCATACGCTCTTTACATCCGGACAAAAAGATCGCATGACAACGGCATTGAACGGTGCTCGTGCAAGTTTACTGGCTTCGCGTGGTTGCTGGAGCTTGTGTGCGAATCCGGTTACCGCAACTTTCGACTCAAGTAATGATACAATTACTTTGGGTACAAATCTCGTGTTTACAAATTTCAGCAGCGGATCGAGTACCTATCAGTGGCTGATCAACAATCTACCTGTTTCGTCATCAGTGAATCTCAGTTATACATTCTCTTCCCAGGGAACCTTTATAATCGAAATGATTGCTATGAATGGCGATAGCAGTTGTACACAACTTGTTTATGACACAATTCATGTTGTGTGCGGAACAGGCAGCAGCTTTAGCATGAGTACTTCGGCATGTATTCCGCGTTATACAAATGTTTTGTTTAGCAATACGACGCCAGGAATTGTGTCCTGTCAGTGGTTGAAAGACGGACAAGTAATTGGAACCAATACTACACTTGGATACATGTTTCCGCAGACAGGGGGATTTCAGATTTCTCTTGTGACATTTAACGGAACGTGTTACGATACTTCGGCTACTGTGTTTTTACAAGTCGGGCGATGCCAGGACATGGAAGCTGCACACTGGTATTTCGGAAATCATGCCGGACTTGATTTCACTTCGGGAACTGCTGTGGCTGTAACGAACAATGCAATGTGGGCCTTCGAAGGAACGGTGAGCATGTCGGACAAGGCGGGGAATCTGTTGTTCTATACTGATGGCGATACGATGTTCAACCGAAATCATGTTGCGATGGCTAACTCTACTCAGATTTACGGTGGCTTGTCTTCCTGTCAATCCGGTCTCGCAGTTCCCTGGCCGGATCATCCGGATAAATATATTTATTTCGAGACTGCTGTTGCAGAAGATTCTTTTGCTGCACCTTTCCGTTATTCTGTTGTGGACATGACTTTGGATGGTGGCTTGGGTGATATTTTTCCCTACAACATTGTTTTGCATTCACCGATTGAAGAAAAAATTAACGGCACGATGCATTGCAATGGTCGTTCGATCTGGGTGATGGTTCACGAGTGGGGAACAAATAATTTTCTGGCCTACCTCGTGGATTCGAGTGGTGTGAATACAACACCGGTGGTGAATTCCATTGGTCCAATTCATACGGGATGGTTTTATGAACCGGGGCGTGGTAATATTAAATTTTCGAATGACGGGCAATGGATGGCGATAAGCACTTTTGATTATCCACTGGAACTTTATCGCTTCGACAATGCAACAGGCTTGCTGTCAAATCCGATCTCTTTTCCAGCATCCAATTACAATTTAGGTGTAGAATTTTCTCCTGACAATACCAAGTTTTACCATTTTGAGCATACCAATTCCGGTGATGGTCATATCAATCAGTACGATTTGTCTTCCGGAAATCCGGTAACAATTGCAAATTCCAAAACACAAGTGATGTTCAGCGCACCCGGCAATCAAAATGCTTTGCAGATTGGTCCGGATGGAAGAATCTATTTCAGCAATGGTTTCACTCCATGGGATGCGTATGTCGGAGTGATTAATAATCCGAATGCATTGGGATTGGCCTGTGGTGCTACTGCAACAGGGCTTCACCTGAATGGCAAACAAAGTATTTCCGGTCTTCCCAATTTCATGTCTACCTCCTTCTTCACGGATGATTTGCAGATCGAAGGTCCGGATAGTGTTTGTCCAAACGCCACAGCTCAGCAATACAGCATTCATGCGAATGCATGGAATCTGGGAAATTATACATGGTCGGCATTGGGGAAACTTTCTGTGAACACATTTACGGACAGTACCATTTCAATCAACTTCACCGGCTCAGGAACGGATACTCTTGTGATTAGTAAAACCACAAATTGTGGTTTACTTACAGATACACTTTTCATTCATGCAATTCCTGCCTATCCGGATCTCGGTCCCGATGCGAATTTGTGTGCAGGCGATACATTGATTTTGAGTTTGCCGGAAAACTATTTTTCCTATGCCTGGCAGGATGGCTCGATGAATCCTACATTTTCCGCTGTTCAGCAGGGAGATTATTGGGTGGATGTAACAACAGCAAACTCGTGTATCCTTCGCGATTCGATACACATCAACCCGAATTCTTCTCAAACAAGTGTTGAATTGGGTCCGGATATAATTATTTGTCCGGGAGCAGTAGTGGTACTCGATGCCGGTGCCGGATATACTTCGTATCGCTGGCAGGATGGTTCTGCAAATCCTCAGTTCACTGCATGGCAGGAAGGAACGTATTGGGTGCGTGTAAGCAGTGCGGGTGATTGCAATTCATTTGCTGTGGATTCCATTCATGTAATTTACGACAACACACTACAGATTTCACTCGGTGGTGATTCTACTGTTTGTTCCGGAGCTTCGCTCACACTAAGTCCGGGTGCAGGATTTGCATCTTATCTGTGGTCTGACCAATCGACTTCTGCTTCTCTTATTGTGAATCAAAGCGGAACTTATTGGGTACAGGTTATTTCTGCAGCAAGTTGTCCGGCGAGTGATACCATTGACATCGTTATCGATACTGTGCATGCAAATCTCGGAGTGGATTCGGCAATTTGTCTGGGAGGCTCACTGGTTTTAAGTCCGGGAAATTCTTTTGCTAACTATCATTGGTCGGACCAGAGTTCACAACCTACACTTACGGTCACACAAGCCGGAGATTATTGGGTGGATGTTGTTTCCCTGAATAATTGTGTCTCTTCCGATTCAATTCATATTGACGCGAAAGCCGTTCCTTCTTTGCAACTGGGAGCGGATACTTCCTTATGTCCGGGCGAAGAAATTCTTCTCCAGGCGAATGCCGGGTTTGCAAATTATTTGTGGTCCACGAATGAGACTACCTCATCCATCACTGTAAACACAGCAGGATTTATTACACTGCATGCAACTACTTCAGAAAATTGCATTGCCGAAGATTCTATTCAGGTTACATATTATTCACTGTCGACCATCGATCTCGGCACAGATACAATTATTTGTGAAAACGAAAATCTTCAACTTCACGCAGGAACAAATTTTTATGTCTACAACTGGTCGAATGGCTCGCATGATTCTACTTTGCTGATCAATGCAGCGGGAGTTTACTGGGTTTCCGCTTCAGCAGACTTCAGGTGCATCGCGAGCGACAGCATCGAGGTGTTCACGAAAGAATGCAAAGGTCCTGAATACTACATTCACGTTTATCCCAATCCGAATGATGGATATTTTTATGTGGAGATGCTTCAAGGGCTTTCAATGCACGGTATTGAAATTGATATTTACGATGCAATTGGAAAATGGATCTGGCATGGAGAAATGGATGTCGAAAAAGATCTTATTTCGAAAAAATTCATCCTTGCTGATATAGCGAGCGGTGTCTACACTGTACGTATTCGTGGTGAGGGAATCAGTGAGAGTGTGAAACTTATGCGATATTGAAAGTTTCAAGGTTTGATCTATATTGCTTTTTTAACCGCAGAGTACGCAGAGTTTTACCGCAGGGTTCGCAGAGTTTTTTCTCGCTCTGTAAAACCTATAAATAACATTCAAACATAATTTATTTTAATACAAATTTGATTTGAATTATTCTCTGCAATCATCCAAACCCATCTCCGCGAACCCTGCGGTAAAACTCCGCGAACTCCGCGGTTAATACCTCCAATTTCAAACTTCCAGGCGTTCTTTAAAAGCTCTAACACACAGCTTAGTTTATTATTTAGCACAATTCCTTACACCTGCTTTTTATACAATACGACTTCAAATCAATAATCATCGATTGAAGTGCCCTGTTTTTCGAATATAATTTTCATTTTCTTACAATTCAGATTTTTTCAATCAGGAACGCAATAAAAAACAGTGCGTAAGAAACACTGCGTTGAGCATGGTGTGTCCATTATCCTCAATGCATGCTTAATTTATTCCTCACATAATCTTTATTACTATGAAGAAAATTTCTACTTACATCTTTGCTTGTATCCTTTTGTTGACGGGCGTTGCACTCACTTCCTGTGAAAAAACTGAATTTCTGAAATCTGAAAAAGGAGTGATGTCGGAGTTGAACGGAACCTGGAGTATGATTCAGATTCCAAGTACATTACCTGCCGAAAGCTGGACCATCGACAATGGAGTAATCATTCGTAAAGGAGCCAACTCAGAAGGAACTTCACTTCGTGAAATCAGTCGTGGAACAATTTCTGTTCATACTACATTGACAAAAGTTGAAGTAACGATCGAAGGAATGCCTTCTTACAATGGAACCTGGCAGGTGATCAAACTGAATAAATCGGTGATGGTTATCAATACTGATTTTGACGGAAACTCCGGAATCATGGAGAAGAATTTTCAAAAGCAGTAAATGGTGATTAAGTTATTGGGTTATTAGGTTATTGGGTTATTAGGTTATTGGTGACTCAGCTGACCCCCTCTTTGAGTTATTAAGTTATTGAGTTATTAGGTTATTGGTGTGCTTAATGCTGAATGATTCCATTTCAATGAGGACATTCATCTAACCGACACCGTCCGTCCCCCGACCCTCGTCCCTAGTCCTTGTTCTAAGTTATTAGGTTGTTGGTGTACTTAATTGCTGAATGATTCCTATTCAATGCGGACATTCAGCTAACTGACACCGTCCGTCCCCCGACCCTCGTCCCTAGTCCCTTTAAGTTTGATACCGACACGTCCGTCCCTCGTCCCCCGCCTCTCGTCCCTCGATAGTTCGTCCCTCGATAGTAAGCAAATTTTTCCTTGAGCTTCAGGAACGGACTTTCGAACCAAGTATAGCTTACGTAGGCTACTACCAATGAAAATACAAAGGTGATCACGGTCTCTACAATCAAGACATCAAAAAGAGATTTTGTATAATACGTTCGCATAATTTTCCCGATGAAATAGATGACCATAAAATGAGTCATGTACAATCCATAAGTATATTTCCCCCAGAAGGTAACAAACCTGCTTTTCGACATTTTCATCACCGAATGTTTTCCATAATTCTGATCAATGATGATAAATGCAAAGAACATTCCGAAAAGAATTCGCAAAAAGGGATTGAAGTATTCATTGTTCCATGAGCGGTGTGTAATGATCATTGCAAAACCAGCAATATAGATCAACAGTGTCGACCACTTTGGTATGGATGCAATCTTATCTATCATTGGACTCTTGTTAAAAGCAAGGTAAGCAAGCCAGCTTCCGAGAACGAGATCAGAAATGCAATACAAAGTATGTTCCGGATGACCGGGATAGAAAATAGCGAATACAAAAGAGAGAAGTATCAGACTAAAAAATACGCGGGGATACCGTTTCGCCGGTGTAAAAAACATGATCAATGGCCAGAACAAATAAAATTGCTCTTCAATTGCCACTGACCACAAAACTCCGAGTACAGCCGTTGCAGGAACAGGGAAAAGGTTGTTGATGAAAAAGAAATATGTAAATATGTTCGACTTTTCTTCGTAAGGTTCACCGATTGCATGCATCAGGTTCGGGATGATGACAAAACCCACAACTATCACAGCATAAAACAATGGCCAGATTCGAAGTACACGGCGAATGTAAAATGCTTTAACATCAACTGTTTTCGTTTTATCTTTTTCATCGAGGAAAAGATACGTAATCAGAAAACCGCTGAGTACGAAAAAGAAATTTACTCCATACACCCCATTTCTTGCTAATGTGTAACAGAAGTTCCACAAGGGTGTTTCTTTGATTGCGTCGATCTCTGTATAAAAACTGTGTGCAAAAAAACAGCCAGAAAAGCAAAAAAGCGCAGACCATCAAGGTTTGGAAAAAATACTTTTTTTTACATACTCTGTATCGATCAATTCATTCCATTTGGACTCTAAATGCGAATCGCGTAAACATAGCAATTAATTCTATTCGATCCCGGAAATTTCCGTGAAGCAGAGAATCAACGGGTGAGTACAATGTAATCGTTAATCAGCGTTCTCAGGAAGGTATCTGTTTGCGTGTATTCATTGGTTATGTGAAGATGGGCACAAATTACTTTTGCCAGATTCTCTGCTGCTGCCTGATGCGCTGAATTCGGATGCCTTTTCATTCTTTCCAAAGTCTCCTTAACAAGCAACATGTCTTTTTCGGTCATGTTTTTCACTTCAGGGTATCGTGGAGAATAATTTTCGATGGATTGCATCGACAAAATACTCTTCAACTGAACAGAATATTTTGGTTTCGCCCGAACAACAGTGGTGTTCGCCAGCATATCACCCAATCGTTGTGCTTTCTCTGTAGAACTCACTAACAAAGTAGCGACAGATCCGAGGGAGAAATAAATATCGACCATCCGGAAAGTCCATCGGATCAGGTAATCGGTGAATCCAACTTCCTGACCATTCAATTTCACCACTTTTAGGCCTACTGCAATCTTTCCGATAGAACGGCCATGGCTTAACATTTCAGATGCAGGTGTGTAAAACAGAAAAATCGGAACCGAAATAAAATAATCAGCAAACTTGTGGAAGGGTTCAGCAAAAATGCTGACAAAAATTAGCCTCAAAAAAACAATTCCAAGCACGATTATCAGGAAGTCGATGATGAAAGCAAATATCCTGTCGCCCACAGCTGCCAATTGGTGTTCGATGGTTACATTCTGGGCGGTGGTAATGTCAATTGTTTTCATGTTCTTTATTCGCTGCAGGCATCTGCATTAGAATATTGCTATTTTTACAGGGCAATCTGAGTGTATGCGCGAAACGGATTTCATTGAACAAAATAAGCAAAAATGGCGGGAACTCGAAGGGCTCCTGAAAGAAGAAAGAAAGGATCCGGACAAACTCAGTCAGTTGTTTGTACAGGTAACGGAGGATCTTGCTTATTCTCAGACTTTTTATCCCAACCGAACTGTCAGGGTGTACCTGAACAATATTGCCCAACAGGTTTTTCACAAAATATATAAAAACAGGAAGGAGCACAAGAGTCGGTTTTTTCATTTCTGGAAAGATGAATTGCCACGCCTTGTGTATGAATCCAGGAAACAGTTAGGTCTGTCCCTTATAATTTTTCTCATTTCATTTATCATAGGTGTTGTCTCTACTGCCTATGACAGTCATTTTCCCCGTGTTATTCTAGGTAATGAATACATCGACATGACACTGGAGAATATCAAAAGGCGATCCAATGGCCGTTTATAAGAAAGGCGGTAGTTCGGAAATGTTTCTCGCCATTTCTCTCAATAATCTTCGTGTTGCATTTCTGACTTTTATTTTTGGCGCATTTTACATGATCGGAACTATTTTCCTTGTGATCTACAATGGAATTATGGTTGGCACTTTTCAATATTTCTTTTTCCAGCAAGGATTGTTATTGTCCTCTTCACTTACAATCTGGTTGCACGGCACCCTTGAAATTTCAGGAATTATTATCGGGGCCGGAGCAGGCATCACGATGGGAAAGGGTCTGGTCTTTCCGGGAACATATTCCCGTTTGCAATCCTTCATGCTCAGTGCCAGAAAAGGGTTTCGGATTCTGCTGGGGATTGTTCCGGTGATCGTCCTCGCAGCGATCATCGAGAGTTTCATGACCCGATACACCGAAATGCCGGACTTCCTGAAAGCTGCATTGATTTTTATTTCGCTCGCCTTTGTCCTGGGCTACTTTGTCTGGTATCCGATCATGAAAGCAAGAAAAGGTTTTGAGGAAGAGGAAAAAGAAATTCTCTTACCGGTGATGGAGAACTTTATCATTGAAACCAAAACAATAAAAAGCAATGGTGAAATCTTTCGGGATATTTTCCTTTACTATAAAAAGGAATTTGGCAAATTATTTCGGGTTGCATTCGGCCTTGGGATACTTTTTTCAGCATGTATTTATTTCCTCCCGAAATTGGGTATTTTCGGAAACTCTGAAGAGTATCACTATGCTTACAGAGACTGGTTTTTTGCAGTACAGTTTCTCAATTACTCTAAATTTCCGATGTTATTCCCAATCAATACTGTTTTTATGTCATTGATTTTCGTCAATGCTTTTAAATGGTTTCGAAAACATCTGGATGCAAAGGAATTTTCTGCTCCTCAAAAAAACAATTCAGGTTTGTTTGATTTTTTGAAAACATTTCTTGTCCTTTTCCTTTTGCAGTCGGTGTTTTTTATGGATGGTGGTCTGTCCTTTTTGGTATTTATGATCGCGACACCTTTTCTCTTGATGTGGATTACAACTTCCCTCCTCTTTCGGGTTGACCTGATGCAGGCATTCTCTGTTGCTCTGAAAAGTATAAACATCTCCTTCAGTAAATCTTATGGTTTATTTTTCATACTCTGTTTTACCGGCATGATCTATTTCTTCCTGATCGACTCACCGTTGGTCTATTTCTATTATGAAATAATTAATTGGAATCTGAATCTCGAATATGAACTTGTCCGTGAAATTGTATTGTTCCTGATGTTGATCACATCTTACCTGCTGTTTGGTCTCGTGATCCCGATTTTCCTCTTTGGAACCGGCCTGCTCTATTTTTCTCTATCCGAAATTGATGAGGCTGCAGGACTCTCTCAAACCATTCAACTTTTTGCAGAACGCTTAAAAGAAAGGCGAAAAAGATGATGCGGACACTCGGGATTTACATTTTTCTCTTCTTGCTTCTTCTCTTCGGACACACGGCTAGTGGCGGCATCAAAACAGATACCAGCAGCATCGAAAAACATTCATTCGACAAGGAAAAATGGCAGAAGCTTTCCCGAGATATTGATTATTCAGGCGAACAGGCACCGCGAGCCAAGTCTGCTCGTCCTTTCAATTTCTCGATGAACCAGGATCTGGCGAAACTAATTCTGTTTTCCGGAGTAGGTATTTTACTTCTTTATTTTCTCGTCCGCATCCTCAAGGGAAATTATATCAACAGGAATAAAAAATTAAAACCGTCAGAAGATTTTATTGCTTTGAGTCCGGAAGATAACATTCATGCAGCGGATCTCGAAAATCAATTTGCCAAAGCATTGAAAGATCAGAATTTGCGTGAAGCGATTCGCTTGAAATACCTGATGGCGATTCGTGAATTGTCGAAGCACAATCTTATCCGATGGAAAAAAGATAAAACGAATCACGATTATCTGTTCGAAACGTTTCAAACGGGATTGTATGTCACATTCGCGCAGGTTACAAATCTGTTTGAAAGATTCTGGTACGGAGAGGCTGAAATCAATGAAGTAAAATTCCAAAACACACTTTCTGTTTTTGAAACATTCCTGCAGTCAATTGGATCAGTAAATCAACCGGAACAGAGCCAAGATACAAGTCCGAATAATTCCGCAGCAAGCAATGAATAAGGCAAAAAAATGGATCCTTGGAACAACGGGAGCTTTGCTGCTGCTTTTGTTGTTCTATTTTTTCAAGAACCGGCCACCGCGTTATAACTGGATGGAAACTTACCAGATTGAAAGCAAAGAACCTTATGGTGGATTTTTAATTGCTGAATTATTACGCAGTTATTTTCCAAACAATACTTTCAGTGTTTCTAAAAAGCCATTGCATGATTTCCTTTCCCTTCGAAATTCAAAACAAGCTGCCAATTACATTTTCATGGGAACAGAATTTCCTTCCGATTCAGCATTGGTAGAAACAGTATTGGATTTTGTTGCAAATGGAAATTCAGCATTTATCGCTGCAGGTTCCTGTCCCTCAGAGATCCTTGACAAACTATTCACGGATACCTGCAATGGCGATTACATGTATTATGATGAAGCATCCGATTCAATTGTTTCTCTGCGATTGTATCCCAACAATCTACAATCATCAAAAGGTGCCACACTCAGTTATGTTTTCAGAAATATTCCATACAAATACAATTGGGCCTATTTCGACAGCACTTTTTTTTGTAAAGATCTTCCCAACCAGGAAGTTCTGGGTGTGATGAACAATGGGCGATTCAATTACTTCCATGCAACCTATGAAAAAGGAGATTTTTATTTATACACCACGCCTCTTGTATTTACAAATTTTGCTCTTAAAAATCCGGATAATCTGGATTATGCTTCCGGTGTATTTTCTTTTCTGAAGCCGGGAGACATCATCTGGGATGATTACAACCAACATGCCGGGAACCTGGCATTTAATTCCGAATTGCGTTTGAGCCAGAGCCCTTTGGGATATATTTTATCACAGGATAGTTTGCGTTGGGCCTGGTATCTTGTTCTTGCCTTGACAATCCTTTACATGATATTCTTCGGCAAGCGCCGTCAGCGGATCATTCCGATTCTGGAACCGAAAAAAAATACATCATTGGAATACATTCGTACTGTCGGACAACTGTATTATCAGGAAAGAAACCACCGTGTGATTTGCATTCATAAGATGAAATTGTTCCAGGCATTTCTGAGAAGCAAATATTTTATCAACACGTACGAGATGGATGATGATACGATCGAAAAGATTGCGGTAAAATCGACAGTGGACAAAGAAGTTATCCGAAGTATTTTTTCGCAATACAATTGGATCGATAAAAATTTAGACATCAGCGATCAAATGCTGATTAATTTTCACCAACAGATAGAAAAATTCTATAAAACCTGTAAATAATATGGAAGAAAACACTCCGAGTCCTGAAATCACACCTTCCGTGCATGTTTCACCACTGCAAATGGCAGCGCTGGCTTTGAAAACAGAAATACAAAAGGTCATTGTCGGACAAAATGAATCCATCGACCTGATGCTCGCCGGAATGTTGAGTGGCGGTCATGTATTACTGGAAGGTGTTCCCGGAATTGCAAAAACACTGATGGCAAAATTATTGGCAAAAACTTTATCAGTCGGGTTTTCAAGGATACAGTTTACTCCGGACATGATGCCAACCGATGTCATTGGTACATCGGTATTCAACCTGAAAACATCGGAGTTTGTCTTCAATCGCGGACCGGTCTTTTCAAATATTGTATTGATTGATGAAATCAACCGATCTCCGGCAAAGACTCAGGCTGCACTGTTTGAAGTAATGGAAGAAAGGCAGATTACTGTTGATGGTGTCACTCACCTACTCGGCTTTCCCATTCTTTGTGATTGCAACACAAAATCCGATTGAACAGGAAGGGACCTATAAATTACCGGAAGCACAACTTGACCGGTTTATTTTTCGGATCAAACTAAATTACCCTGCTCTCGAGGAAGAGAAACAAATCCTACGTCGATTCAGCGAAGACTTTTCAATGAAGGCAATTGATGAGGTCGGAGCTGTGATGTCAAAAGAAGAACTCGCCAACAGCCGTTCGTTGATCGAAAAAGTGTACATCAAATCGGAGCTGATCGATTACATCGCACAAATTGTACATGCAACACGGAACAATGCCGACCTATTCCTTGGAGCATCTCCGCGAGCATCCATGTCAATTCTCAAAACATCAAAAGCATTGTCAGCAATAGCCGGCCGTGATTTTGTGACACCGGAAGACATCCAGCGTGTAGCCTATCCGGTTCTCAACCACCGGATTATTCTTACACCGGAACGAGAGATGGAAGGATTGAGTCCGGAAGATATTATCAAAGGAATTATTCAAAACCTAGAAGTTCCCAGGTGATTAAATTGCTGAAAAATCTCTATTTGTCGAAGCGATTCTTCCTCACTGGGGGCATTCTCGTCATGCTTTTCATTTTCGGTTTTGCATTTCCTGTGATGTTCACCCTCTCGAAAATTATTTTTCTTGCCTGGGGAATTCTTTTCATTGCAGACATCTATAGTTTATTCAGAAGTTCCAGCGTGCTCAGTTGTGAGCGTAGTACTCCAACCATGATGTCGCTGGGTGATGAAAACGAAATCCGAATTAAAATTTCCAACCTGTCCTTGATACCGGTTCAGGCGAGAATAATTGATGAATTGCCGGCACAATTTCAGAAGAGAGATTTTGAAATTACACTTCCGATGCAGTCGCGTGAACAAAAAACTGTGGTGTATCGATTGCAACCCTTGCGTCGTGGTGAATTCATTTTTGGTGATATCAATGTATTCATTCAAAATTCAATTGGTCTCGTGGTACGACGGATCATTTTTTCACAAGCAAAAAATGTTCCTGTATTTCCATCCATCCTCCAGATGAAAACGATGGAGTTGCGGGCGTTTTCAAAAATCTCGACCCTGCAAGGCATCAAAAGACTGAGACGGCTTGGGCACAGTTATGAATTTGAACAGATAAAAAACTACGTCGCCCGAGACGATTACCGCAGTATCAATTGGAAAGCAACCAGTCGTAAGTCGGACCTGATGGTGAATCAATACGAAGATGAAAAAGCACAACAAATATATTCTCTGATTGACAAAAGCAGAAGCATGCACATGCCTTTTGGTGGGATGAGTTTGCTGGATTATGCCATCAATACGAGCCTGGTGATTTCCAATATCGCTTTGCGAAAACAGGACAAAGCCGGACTGATTACTTTTTCGGATAAAATGGACACAATTCTTCCAGCTGAAAGAAACCGGATGCAGTTGAGAAAAATTCTGGAGTTGCTTTACAAACAAAAAGAAAATCAGCACGAAGCGAATTTTGAATTGATGTATACAACTGTGCGCAATACCGTAAAAGGGCGAAGTTTACTTTTTCTGTATACAAATTTCGAAAGTCAATATGCGATGGAAAGAGTGTTGCCCATTCTTCGAAAACTCAACCGTTTGCACTTGCTTGTTGTTGTATTTTTTGAAAATACTGAGATCGAAGAATTCGGAAAGCAACAAACAGAAAGTATCCGGGATATTTATGTGCAAACAATAGCACAGAAATATTCGGCCGAGAAGCATCAGATAATTCAGCAACTTCGTCAGTATGGAATCCAGAGTATTCTCACGGATCCGAAAGAACTCTCCGTTCAGACAATTAACAAATACCTGGAACTGAAAGCAAGAGGAATGATCTGATTATTTTTTGATTACCAGTGTTCCGGCAATCTGATCATGGAGTGCTTGTTTTTTATCAGACCAGATCACCATCAGGTATCCGATCAGAAGTATCAAACCGGAAATTATTTTAGAAAAATATCGTCCTGTTGCTCGTCCGAAGCTGATACGTTCGCCGTTCATATCACACACTTTGAGTCCCATTGCACCTTTGCCGATAGTTGACATGCGTGCTGAACTTTCCATACCTGCAAAATAGCCATAGTTAATTCCCACAATAACGATATACATTAAAATAATAGAACCAATATTTCCACTCGAAATATCGGAAGCGTTGGCCATCATGCTTCCCATGAAAGCAAAAGTGATGATTGCATTCACTACCCATAAGAGGATGGAATCAATAATTACTGCAACGAGACGATCGCCGAATCCGGCATATTTCATTGGCGCTTTTTCAAGCTGAACGGTGTCAAGAATCTGGTCCATAGAGAAGGAGGTTTGGTTTGGAACAATAATAGTATCAAATTAATAGATATCGAGCAAATAGATGCTCTTTTTATACAGAAAATAGAATTCACCAGGTTGCTTCGAACATAAACTCGGGTTTTTGCGGTTTAAGAAGAAAATTGCATTGCTGTTCTCGAAATCCAATTTGTAACATGTAAAAATAAAAGAGAATAAAATTCAAGGGATAGATGGAGGAATTGAATGTATAAATACTTGTTAATTAAAAAATTACGTTCCAGAAAATTTTCATTTCAGTGTTAATTTTTTCATGGAAAATCTTCAAATTACGTATCTTGCCGGCAAATAAAAAACATACACCATGAAAAAATTCTTCTTCCTTTCCATTGCCCTGTTCTTGGCAATTATTTTACCGGGAAATGTATCCGCTCAGTTGGTTTTACCACAACCCAGTCCAAAAGCAAGCGTGATGCAAGCTGTCGGTCTGACGGATATTACAATTGACTATAGTTCTCCCGGAGTTAAGAACCGCACCATTTGGGGCGATGTAGTGCCGTTCGACAAAATCTGGCGTACCGGTGCGAATTCTGCAACCAAAATTACTTTTAGTAAAGATGTTAAAATCGGTGGAACTGCTGTTCCAAAAGGGAGTTATTCAATTTTCACAATTCCCGGCAAGACCAGCTGGACATTCATTCTGAATAAAAACGAAACAGCCTCAACGGATGAGTACAAACAAGATCAGGATCTATTGAGATTGAATGTAACACCGGAAGCATGTCCTATGCGTGAGCGTATGGCATTCAGCATTTCTGATTTCAATGATGACAATGCAAAGATCAATCTCGAATGGGAAAAAGTTCGTATTACTGTTCCCGTGACCATTGGAACAAGCGAACAAGCTATGGCCAATATCAAAAACAGTACTGAAGGTACATGGCGAGTTTACAATTCTGCTGCGCGTTACATGATGGATACGAAAAAAGATTATGACGCCGGCTTGAAATATGTTGATCAATCGTTGCAACTTGGAAATGAGTGGTACAACAACTGGACAAAAGCGCAATTACTCGCTGCGAAAAATAATTACAAAGAAGCATTAGGATACGCAACTAAAGCAAAAGAATTGGGTGACAAAAACCCGGAAGGTTTCTTTTTCAAAACACAAGTAGAAAAAGCGATTGCCGACTGGCAAGCGAAAAGTAAATAATAAATACTGATTGAATCTTAAAAGCGCAGCGGGCAATTGCTCTCTGCGCTTTTTTAATTTCGTTCCGGCAAACGATTCGACATGAAGATTGAGAACAGGAAGGAAACAAATACTACACTAACACAGCCAATTAAATTAAGCCATAAAAAAGCTGTCAAGTCAATATAGAAACAGTAAATCACAATTGCTTCCGCCACCAGTGCGGCATAGAACACAACGGAACCCCGGATTCTTTTAAAATAAAATGCAACCACAAAAATCCCAAGGATAGTCCCATAGAACAAGGACCCCAACTTGTTGACGGCCTCAATCAAACTGCCCAGTTGATTCGCGAACATCGCCACAAGGATTGCATAGATCCCCCAGAGAACAGTAGCGAATTTGGATACCTTTAAATAATGCTGATCACTACCTTCAGGCCTGAACATTCTTTTATATATATCAACTACTGTGGTGGAAGCCAAAGCATTTAATTCTGAAGAAGTGGATGACATGGATGCGGAAAAAATTACAGCGATAAGCAAGCCAATAAGTCCGGCCGGGAGAAAACGCATCACAAACGAAAGAAAGATGTAATTGGTATCGTTCGTTTCGGCGGCAGAATCATTTTGCTTCATTAATGACTTCACTTCTGTACGAATCCTATTTGTTTCCTCCTGTTTGTTTTTTGCCAATGCGCTCCAATGCTCACTCTTGACTTCATCCCCTTCCTTGATCGCCTGAACCAATCCATTTAAATATACCTGTTTCTCCTGGTAAATCACTTCACTCTTCGCTTCCAGCTCCCTAAACTGAGGCGATAATGAACTCTGTGAAATTTTATCTACTTCCACCTGATTAAAATGTATAGGTGGCTGATGAAACTGATAAAAAACAAATAACAATGCACCGATGAGGAGAATGCTGAACTGCATCGGAATTTTGAGAATGCCATTGAACAAGAGCCCGAGACGGCTTTGTCCGATCGATCGTCCTCCGAGATATCTTCCAACCTGAGACTGATCTGTTCCGAAATAGGAAAGCATCAGGAACAAACCACCAATCAAACCCGACCACACATTGTACTGATTTTTGAGATCGAAAGAAAAATCGGTGACATTCAATTTGCCCATTTTACCGGCAACTTTCAACGATTGTGTGAATGATAATTCCGCCGGCATCAGGCGAACAACCATGAAGGCCGCGATGAACATACCGATGAAAATCACCGCCATCTGTTGCATTTGGGTGATGCTGACAGCTTTGGTTCCTCCCGCAACAGTATAGATAACGACCAATCCGCCCATAAATAAATTGGTGTAGTAAATATTCCATCCAAGAATAGAAGAAAGGATGATTGATGGTGCGTAAATTGTCAGTCCGCATGCGAGTCCGCGCTGGACAAGAAACAAAAACGCTGTGAGTGCGCGGGTCTTCAGGTCAAATCGCTTTTCGAGAAACTCGTAGGCTGTGAAGACATTGAGTTTATGAAAAATCGGCACAAATGTTACACACAAGATGACCATTGCAATTGGCAAACCAAAATAGAATTGCACAAATCGCATACCGTCTGTGTATGCTTGTCCGGGAGCTGAAAGAAAAGTTATCGCGCTCGCCTGCGTCGCCATAATGGAAATTCCGACAACATACCAGGGCATTGTTTTGTCGGCCAGGAGAAAGCCTTCGATGTCCTTATCTCCACGACTTTTCCACATTCCATAGATAACAATGAATGCGAGCGTACCAATAAGAACAGACCAGTCAAGAATACTCATGAAAACCAGTTCTTAAATAAGTACAAAAGAAAAATAAGCAGGACCAGGTGAACAAGTACCGCGATGTACATGTTACGCCACGAAGAAAAGAAGGGGGGTTTCTCCTCTGAAGACATATTGTTTTGAATGAATCGTTTAATGAATAATAGAAAACAGTTTCAGAATTTTCATCATTGTGTTTTGTTCCTGCCCACAGACATCAGGTTTACAAACAACCGATACGCACCCGGTACTCCGGCTGGAAGTTCGCGAAAGAACACCAATCCGGAATAAATGAAATTACCTTTTCCATAAGGACCGACAATCACACTTCCTTCCGATGCTTTTTCACCGGGATCATTCATGGTGAAAATAGTTTTGTAGTTGCTGCCATATTCACCGGCAAAATAAATTCCTCGTTCCTGAATCCATCCGTCAAAATCAGTGATGCTGATTTTGTTTGGACGGTTTACGATTTCATCGGTAGAATCCAAAATAGTAATCTTTGCATTTTCATCAGTAACACGATCTCGTGTAATTTTGAATGGATAAGGTCCAATTTCAGTTTTCAGCGTGCTCAGAAAATTGCTTGTATTGTATTGAACAAACAAAGTCCCGCCATTTTTCACGTACTCCATCAACTTCGGCTGATAGATAGGCATTCGTTCATTGGTGTTGTATGCCCGAATTCCAGTGATGATAACATCGTATTGCGACAAATCACCATTGGTAATGCTTTCGTCATCCAAACGACGCACAGTGTATCCCAACTGATTCAGACATTCCGGAATTTTATCTCCGGCTCCTTCAATGTAAGCAACACGAAGCGCGGGAGTGGTGATGGAAAAATGAACAAGTTTAATTTCGCAATCACGGACCATCGTTTGAATGGGAATGTGATCATAAGTCAGCCGTTCCAAGGTTTTACTATATTTCACTCTCCCGATTTCAACAACCGGTTGCAAATGAATTTCGGAATCTGATTTCGGAGGAGTTATTGTGAAGACAGTCTGAACTTCATCTTCTTTTGAAACCAGGTCAAACGGAAAAGCGTTTGGTTCACAGGTCCATCCGGAAGGCATAGGAAGCTTAAAGACTCCTTTCACATTTGAAATTCCCGCTTTCAGTTTCAGGTGTACTTGTCGTGGGCCTTGTCCACCGAAAACAAAAACTTTCTCGGCAAGAATAATACTCACCGGAGGAAGGATCTCCAAAGCCCGGTACAATTCTCCTTTTACGGGATCCACCCATTTGTAAACAACCGGACGATTGACGAGCAGTTCTTCATTGTTCCATTTCAGTCGGAATGCCGCATTCATCGCCGGGATATTGTCAGGCAATCCAATCTGCAATTGATCTTTCACAGAATAAATTCCGGAACCGTGTTTGTTATTCAGCCAATACGGATTTGAAAATACCGTTGATGATGGAACTACAATTGTATCGATTGCATTGAATAAAATATTCTGTTCCAATTTTGAATTTAAAACCGAATCCTGATCATTGAAACGAACATCATTCAGTGTGAACCGCTGATCGGAACGATGAATCACCGATGCAGTAATTTTTATTTGTTCACCCGGAGTCACAGAAGAAATATCCGCAAAAGCTTCGATAAAAAATCCACCGCAGGCGAGAATCAATTCCTCAACTTCCTTTGACTTCAGATTTCTCCAATAGTCATCTTTGATTTCTGTATTGATTTTTTTTCTCAATTCAAAAAGTGCAGGAATGCTATTGGACGGATTCACCTCACTGAACGATGCAATTATTTTCTGAATATCTGCTGCGATCGCCTCTCCTCCTTTTACCCTGTTCCATGTCGTATTTATTCCGGAAAGTTCATTGTCAAGGAATGGAGTACCATCAATCAATTTGAGATAATCCAATTGCTTTCCTCTGCTACGTGCTGTTCCGAAACCCTGGCTTTTGTGCATGCTCCTGCTTTCTGAAGCAAGTTCTCCATAGGATTTGCCGAGTAAATAATTAAATGAACCGATATCGACACCGGTGATATCCGGTTTCCCTTTTACTTCCTCCTCTTTTGGACGAAACATATTCCAGAAGATTCGTTCCGATTGCCACGTTTGTACATATTTTAATTGTTCAGGAAAACGCAAAGGATCGGCTGCAGCTTTGAATGCTTCTACTGCAAGAATGGCTGAAGCAGTGTGGTGACCATGCCCGCCTTCTCCTGTTGTGGGAAAACGCATCACGATGATATCCGGTCTCACTTTTCGAATTGCCCATACAACATCGGCGAGAATGGAATCCTTGTTCCAGAAACTGAAGGTCTCTTCCGGATTTTTTGAATACCCAAAATCAACAGCCCGACTGAACACTTGTTCGGCGCCATCGATTCTTCGGGCTGCGAGCAACTCCTGTGTGCGGATGACGCCAAGCAGTTCACCTTGTTCAGAACCGATGAGATTTTGACCTCCGTCTCCTCTGGTCATCGAAATGTATGTCGCACGAAAATGTTTTTCATTGGCATAATACGAAAGCAATCTCGTATTTTCATCATCCGGATGGGCTGCTACATAGAGGACTGATCCAAGTGTATTGAGTTTTTCAAGGTTCAGTCGAATTTCAGCTGCGTTGTATCTCTTTTGTTGAGCGGATGAGGAACGAACGAACAGGTTGAAAATTAAAAATACGCAGAGGAATCGAATCATGATTGATAAAATTGGTAGGCTAAGATATAGAATTGCTATTGAAAATTCCTTCGCCTGTGCTTGTTAAATAGTTTTAAAACAGGCTTCCCTCAGAACCATCATTTGTTTAAGTCCCATTTTTCTTGCCAGTTCAATGTTTCGTTCAGGAATACTATCAGCATCGGGATAACTATCGATAGCTGCTGATAAACTTTCCTCTCTTAACACGTGAAGCATGGGATAGGGGGAGCGGTTGGTGTAATTCGCGGGATCCTCCTCTGATGAACCAGCAAATAAATAGTCAGGATGAAAACTGGCAATTTGATAAACGCCTTCATACTCCATTTCTACCAATAAATCTTCGGCGAATGCAATCAATTCCAGGTAATCATCAAAAGAAGCAAATCCATGAGGGAAAATAATTAGCGTGGTTTCTATGGACTTATTTTCGTCGAGCTGTAAAAATGCAATGCTCAAACTTTCCAGGGCGATGGCCAGTTCAACTTCAGGAATAACCTCAAAATGAATGGTTCCAAGTCGTACCTCTTTCGATGCAAAAGGACAAAAGTTCAGGCCAACGACTACATCGTTGATCCATTTTTTCGTGTGGTTGATAACTGAATTGGCTTCTGACATACCTGAAGGAAAGAAACAAGATCAGGAATTATGAACTTATTTGTCAGAGCCCGGAAAAAACATATTACTTTTTTTTCAAGAATATATTGATAGGAAGGTGTGAATGGTGAATGGTGAATGGTGAATGGTGAATGGTGAAGATAGCATTCTCCCAACAACCAAATCAAAATAGGTAATTCCTACCTTATACCTTATACTTTATACTTAATACCAGGTTTAAGGTATAAGGTATAAGGTATAAGGTATAAGGTACCAGGTACACATCTACTCTTCCAACCTGAACCGGTATGCAATCCCTGTATTCACAAACATTCCATCGTTACTTTTGCGGTAAATGCTTGTCGTTTCCTGGAGCTCATTGTTTGAATTGAATAGTGTATATGTTCTATAAAAAGTCTCACCTGCTTCAGCATACCAAACCAGGTGTTTCGTCAGGTAAGCATTCACATAGATCTTAATTTCATCGTGTCCCATTGTCTTGTCACCTTCGCGAACATACATTCCGCCGGAAGCAGAACTTAGTCGGTAAGAGCTGATGCAGGTGAACAAAGCTGCACCTGTATAAAGCGATTTGGAAATTTTGTATTCGAAATTCATGGAGTTCGGCAAATCTCCAAACAAATTCATCCGCTGATTAATCTTCCAGTCGATACCAAGCAATGGCAGAAAATAATCGCCGAAGAATTCACGGTTATAATACAGGCCGAAATGGTATTTGAGGTTATCTTTTTTCTTGTAGCTGAACATCGCTACACCGCCCATTTGCATATCATCGGTGCTAATGTCTTTGTAATCTGAATTTATTTTCGGTAGAACCAACAAGGTCGTCCTCCATTTTGGATTCTTCAATCCTAAATCAGCACCAAGAATTAGTGAAGTGCTGTATAAGTCCGACTGAAGATTGATGCTCCCACTTTCTTTAAAATGCAATTGTGTATAGTCGCCACCAACCAGAATTACATCTTTATTCTTTTGTTCCATCGGCAACAGAAAACTGGCTTCTGCCTGATAGCCTGACAGCTTGTTGGTATTGTCGGTAGCATAGGAATGAGCAGGGAAGAATTGCATCTTCGCATTGAAGAGATCAACGAAGGGTTGAGCTGCAGCACCCACAGGCGATATGAGCAGCACCAACAGCCTTAACACATTCACGAGTACGCTGATTTTGAATAATGATTTCATAGAATCGGTCTTTAAAAGCAAGAAAACACTTGCACATCTGATTGTTTACACGAATCCACTGAATTAGTTGTATGATCTGGGA
This sequence comes from Bacteroidota bacterium, assembly GCA_016720655.1. Classification (GTDB taxonomy): domain Bacteria; phylum Bacteroidota; class Bacteroidia; order AKYH767-A; family 2013-40CM-41-45; genus JADKJP01. The sequence continues at coordinate 59,166 of JADKKE010000017.1, read as the reverse complement.
ATTTAATCGCATTTTGAATTGAGTCAAAATCAATGATGCTTTATAAAATGCCAATTTACAGTCTGAATTCAGCTGATTAATTCAAAATACGACAAAAATCTTGCAATTCGATTTGAACTTTTGTTACATTCGGATTGTAGCTTCAATTCTCAAATACAAGCGACTATGATTATTTTCCTATACAAGCATTCAATCACTTTCTGAATAGCAGGTGTTGCTTCTATAGATAATTCTGCCAAATACAGTTAATAACGACCCTAAGTTCTTCCAATGAAAATCATCCTTGCAATCACATTTATTGCGCTGCTTGTTTCAAATCAATTCGCATTTTCTCAAACCCTAATCGACACTATTGCAATTCAAAAAGAGCTAAATGCAATTTTCGAAAGAGATCAATACATTCGTAAATCAGATGACTCAGCGCAATTCAGGACAATGATTGACAGTATTAACCTGTCTAAAGTAGAAGCGCTGATCGCAAAGTATGGCTGGCCTGGAAAAAGTTTTGTAGGTGCAAAAGGAAATTATACCGTGTGGCTTGTCATCCAGCATGCTGAACTTGAAACTCAGGAAAAATATTTACCCTTGTTTGAAAAATCAGTTGCAAACAGTGAGTCACGTGCGGTTGATCTTGCTTATCTGAAAGACAGAGTACTGATGCGTCAGAATAAAAACCAGATTTATGGAACTCAGGTCTGGATGAATTCAGCAACAGGGCTACAGGAATTCTGGCCCATCGAAGACGAGAAAAATGTTAATGCCAGACGTGCTTCTCTCGGAATGCCTCCGATCGAAGAGTACGCAAAGTACTTTGGCATTGATTACAAAGCAACCGCCAGGTGAACGAATGAAATAAACAGAATAATCAAACTTTTTCTCAGGGTTGATTCACAAATAAAAACAACTGCGAATTATTCTCCATGATTCCATAATCCGCAGATTCCACCAGCCAGTCACCGGTAAGATCCGTTGGTACATATCCAGAGAGAAATGCCTGACTTCCATTTTCTATTTCCTGGTAATCTGTTGACTCAACGAAAGCATCCTGGTTCACATCACCGCTATAGAGACCAAAAATTCCGGCACTTAACAACTTTTGATTCGATCCATAAGCTTGTGCAGAAGATGTACTGAAATCGTAGGTGAAACCATTTGTCATCAACACCGGATTTGTGCTCCAAACCGACAATGCATTGCGGTGCCTGAGTACCAAATGATAAGAATTACCGGAAACGTTCGAGGGAAAAGTAAACTGCACCATCCCGTTGGTTTGAAGGATGGAGGTGTCTGAATAAAGAATTGTGTAAGGAGGACTACCCATTGCAAGTTCAAGAATAAGAGTATCACAATCAGTAGAAATCCCACCAGGGTCCAGAGCAGAAAACATCATTCCTCCGCTATTATAAAATCCTTCGATGAATGCTTTTACATTCAACAGTGTTGTACAAACACCGGTGAATTCATCGGCTCCGATATCAGGTGTTGTTGCATGCCGACTTTGTCCATCGAAATCAACAAGAGTAAGCAGCTGTGCCTGTCCGGTACTTTCCAGGTCACAATTCCCAATAGGATTTAAATGCAAATCACTCGCGCTATTCACAAAGTTCGCGCTCACATTTTTCGAATTCGCATCTCCGCCACTGGTACTTTTCCATGTAGTAAAATCCTTGTCTGTCGCCAATGGCCATGCGCCAAGAGTTGCACTATTTGCGGTATACAAATTATTGTAATTCGAAGTTGATGGAATCCATGTTACAGCGGATCCGGATTCGTGAACGACTGCATACTGTTTCCCTGTACCACCGCTCCGTGTATTGTGTAGAATGTTGTTGCGCAGGTTCAGTGTGGCAGAAGACGGGTTGTGCCAGAACGCCGCGGAACGGGCAATCCCGGATGTTGTGCCTCCAATTGCAATTGAGTTGTAATGGTAGTTCTTGGTATTTCCTGCAAAACCATTAAACAACGCGTCATAGATTCCATACATTTTTACAGCATTCGAGTTTGGTGTATTGCTCAACGAAATCATGTTGTTGGTAACGAATGACGAAGTTGACTGCACATTGAACATACTAATTCCAATGATGATTGGCAATGTAGTTGTGTTTGCAGCTGTATTGGTAAGCGAATGAATCGTATTTCCGGAAACTGTGACGCTACCGGCACCGTTCACCCGGCTAATGCTAATGGCAGAAACGATAGGGTTTGTTACAGCAGATGTGGTTGTAGCATTTAAACCCTGGATTGAATTATTCGAAACAACATTTCCCCCGGAACCAGTTCCTAAATGGAAAATTCCTGTTAATTCGTAAGCGATTTGAGAATCTGTTTCGACTCCCGATTTTGTCCCTGCACAACTAATGTTCTTAAGGCAATTTCCCGAAACCTCATTTTGTGTTGAACCGTTTGTAGTCATATAAATTCCGAAAAATACATTGGCAGATGAACTATTCGTAAAATTAATATTGGCCAGTGTATCATTGGAAATAAGACCGTTTCCAAGCGTTTGCTTGCTTATTCTTATTCCGTAATGTGTTGCAGGGCTATTGATCAGAATATCATTGGGTGTTGAAAATTTCCCAATCCGATTTCCTGAAATAATTGCATTCCCTCTGTCACAATAGATCCCTTTAAAACCGGCACCAACACCACTGCTAAGTGTGAAGGTTTCGAATTTATTATTCGAAATAATGGCCGAAACGGTTGCACTCTCCGATGGTGTTACGAACATTCCTGTAAACGCGTTTCTGTCAGCATAATTAATATTTCGCATGATATTATCCGACAGAGTTGCTGTGGCACTTGACAGAAATTCGTTCGAATAGAGAATTCCTATGAAACTACCGGAAGTGCCTAAGGTATTCTGGATTGTTACATTATTTACAGTATTTCCTGAAACAGTAACCGGAAGGGAATTTTGAGTGCTGATATAAATGATTGCATTGAAGAACAGATCGACTCCACTTATAAAACTCAGGTCATCGCTAACTGAAGGATCACCTATTGTATTGTTTATCACATCCACAGGACCTGACCCAATTGCAATTGCCTGAAAAGAACACAGACCCGTACTGTATCGCAGGTAGTTTTTTATTGTATTTCCTGATACGATGGATTTAGGAGAAGTATTTGATACATTCAAGTAAATCCCATTAAAACCAAGACCCGAACTTGTTTCTACCATTGGAGAGCCTGCGGCGAATGGTGCTGATCCGCCGATATAATTCGAAGTAATAGTTGCAGTCAATGGCTCATTACTATTTACACTGATTGCTTCTGATATCTTAAATGAGGAAGGAATTGTAAAATAAAAATGATTGTTGCTGATTGTCCAGTTTCCATTACTTCCACTGGGCGACAAAACAACACCATCGCTGATATTTATTATTTTATTCCCGGTAATGCTATTATCACTATTTCCGGAAGGACCGGAATTTGAACTGAAAGAATAAATTGCAATGTTCGGATTCGACACCCCAAGATCACTGCGGTTACTGATGTTACAATTCTGAATACTGTTGAAATCATTTCCTGTTGATCCGAGTGTGGAGCCCAGAAGAATACAATTCGCGGCGGCGTTTCCTCCTTCAATTGTCATCGCATTGATCACATTGTGTGTAGCATCATTTTTCAAGAGAAAATTTGCACTCGCTGTACCGGAAGAAGCCGTATTGCGGCACATGAGATTTGACGTTGTTCCCAGTATCCCTCCGGGAGAACCATCAAAGGTGATATAATCAGCACCATCGAGGTGAAACAATCCCAGTGAACCTCCATTCAAGCTGCCGGAAATTGTAATCATAGAAGCTACATCGCTTCTCGGCCTGAACACTGCGGTGGCTGAAGCATTCCCGGAATAGGTAATGGCAATTGGATAAATTTCCGCGCCACTTGTGTAGTTATTCTGAATCTCAAAGATGACATGCTGTGTTGGTGACCATGTATTTAAAAATGCAATCGCAGCACTCATTGATGGAAATGGAGAAAACTGATTTGCATAGGATGGTCCGGATGGAGGTGTGTAGGAAGCACTGGGTCCGATGCAGTAAATTGGTGTACCACATCCTTCGTCAATATAATTGTCACAATCGTCATCAATCCCGTTACAGATTTCTGGTGCTCCCGGAAAAACAAAAGCATTTGAATTGTTGCAATCACCTGTAGTGGCTGTCAATTCAGCAGGAATATATCCATGCAAAGGTCTTGCACATTGCAATGCCGTGCTACCATTCCCATAATCATCTTCATCTGTATCAATGAACCAAACCTGTCCGGGATGTTCCGTTGTATCTGCATCGTTGCAGTCTGATGAATTTGCAACATATCCAATTGGTGGCGAACATGCCTGAATAGTACTTAGGGTTGTTCCATATCCGTCTCCATCTGAATCAACATAATATGTTGTCGCAGCCGTGGTAGAAACATTCGCACTACCACTCATATAGATTGAACAGCCTGTAAACACATCGATGGCAGCAACAGTATAACTCCCAACCGCAGTTTTCAGTCCGAAAGAAAGAGGCGTTCCGTTTCCAATCATAGGCGAACCAATTGGAGTGAACACATCCAACAACAATTGATAATTCGTACCAATTTCAGAACCGCTCAATCCAACGGCTACTCCTGTTCCCGGAACAGAACAATAAGAACCTCCACCGGTCATTGAAAACATTGCCGGTGTTGTATCCACAAGCAGAATGGAATTCGAAACAATCGAACACCCATTGTAAGCCCCGATGGTGCATTTGTGCGGACCAACGGTGTTTACATTTGTTGCTTGTGTGGTAGCGGTATTCGACCACAAATAGGAATATCCTGCTGTTGCATTCAATGCAACCGAACTCCCATTGCAAATATAATTAGGCAAAACACTTGTAATACCTGCACCCGGATCACTCGCTGTAAGACGGATATCATCAATACGATACATGTTCACAGGAATCAGACTCGTTTGTGTGAAACGGATTCGAAGATTCGTAGTGGAAGGAATTGTTCCTGTGGCAACTTTATAAAACCATGTTGCTGTTCCAGTCCCCGAAGGCAATGAATAGGTAAGTGGAGCATAGCTTGATCCATTCGAACTTACTTCCAGAACCGGCAAGTCAGAAGTACTGACCACTCCGTTTTTATGAATGCCAAAACGCAATTGCAATCCGGTCAATCCTGCAGTATTTATCCCTTCTATCTGAAAAGTTCTGCCGTTTATAGTATTAAAAAACATATTGGCATTTCCGGATGCATCAGAATATCCTGCAGATGGAACTGTATTCCGGATATCACCGGTACCGGTCATTGTGTAGCTATCATTATCGAAACCATTGGCTGCTTCATGCGCAGATATGGCTGTCGTTGCTCCCACACTTCCCATCTGTTCGGTAAATACAATTTTCTCGAACCGTCGAATGGTCAGGTCTGCACCATTGTCATTACTATTCAAAACAGGAGAAGACGCGACAACGCGGATACGGTATTCGTTTCCAAAACCAAGTCCTGAAGGAATCACAGTAGAAATTGTTCCCGAAGTTGTGGATGTCAGTGTCCCCAATGTCGTTGGAGAAGAAAAACTTCCTGTAAGACTACTCAATTGTGCGGTGAAAACATTTCCGCCACTGAAAGAGGATAAAACCGAAAAAGAAATGTGAATGCTATCGCCTGCACAATAATTATTGCTTGCAAGTGCGGAAAGCACTATTTGATTTTCAGGTTCGTACTCCCACATATCATTCATCAGGCGACTCATGTTCGAACCACCACCATAATACGCCCGGGTTGAACTGGAAATTGCAAATCCACGATAGCGATCAAATGGCATATCATTTTTTTGCACCCAGGTATTCGCGAGTGGGTCGTATTTTATCAGTCGATTCATAAAACCGGCATAATCTCCTCCGGCAATGTAACCCATCGCGCCCAGGCTAAAACCACTTCCCCAACGATTCACCCCGAATGGTATACTTGATTTTTGAATCCAGGTATTTGTTGCTGGATTGTATTCCCAGAAATCATCAAGTGTTCCTGTTCCTCCACCGGCTCCAAGATATCCTTTGGTACCAATAGCAAAACCGGATGCCCCATATCTTGCAACGCCGCCGAAGTTGGCTTTTTGTGTCCACAGATTTGTTGTTGGATTGTATTCCCAGAAATCATTTAAGACCGATGCCAAAGCCGTTGTGGACGCTCCTGTTCCGACATATCCTTTGTCGCCGATAGCAAATCCTGCTGCTTGTGTTCGTGTTCCTCCGCCAAAGGAAGCTTTGGCTGTCCAAACATTTGTTACCGGATCGTATTGATAAAAATCAGATACCGTTCCACTTGCAGCTGTACCCAATCCAAGATATCCTTTGCCGTTAATACTGAAACTAACTGCATTGTACCGGGCAACACCGATGAAATCAGCTTTTTGTGTCCACAATTCTGTTCCCGGATCCCATTCCCATAAGTCGTTTAGTAATTTATCATTGGAATCACCTGTGCCAAAATAAATTTTTTCATTGATACAAAATCCGGCAGGATTCAATCGGTTCACAGCGGCGAAAGCAGAAACTTGTGTCCAGGAATTTAATCCGGAATCGTATTTCCAGAAATCAACTACAGCTCCGGTGGTACTTCCCAGTCCGGCATAGCCGTTGGTTCCTATACTAAAACCAACTGCATATGATCTTGCAAGTCCTGCGAAACTTGCTTTTGTTGACCAGGAATTGAATGCGGGATCGTACTCGTACATATCTGCATAATTACTGACAGCACCTCCGCCCAATCCGAAATATGCTTTTGAACCAATGAGAAATGCAACACACCTGTTTCTCGCTGCTCCCGGAAATGCGGCTTTGGCCAACCATGTATTGGACACTGCTGAGTATTCCCACATGTCAGCAAAATTTACATTTGCGCTACTTACTCCCAATCCGACATACCCTTTCGTACTGATACCAACACCGCTTGCTCTCACTCGGGCTGTCCCCGGGAAACTGAGACGTTGCACCCAACTGTTTGTGAATGGAGTGTACTCCCAAAAATCGGATAGATATCCTGCACTCCCTCCACCCAATCCCACATATCCTTTGGTGCTGATCTGAAAACCTACGGCTTCTGATCTTGCTGTCCCGGGTAAAGATGCTTTTGCTGTCCATGCATTCGTTGAAGGATCGTATTCCCAGAAATCCTGCAAATAACTGGACCCATTAAAACCGGTTCCATAATATCCTTTGCTGCCAACACCGAATCCTACTGCAGCCGTTCTTCTCACACCCGGAAAATCTGCTTTTTGCGACCACAAGTTTGATGAAGGATCATACTCCCACAAATCAGTATTTTCCATATCATCGTCAGCCGTATGAATATACCCTTTGGTTCCAATACTAAAGGCCGTGAGAAAATTTGTTGCTTGCGGACCTCCTACCTGATAATATCCAATATCTTTTTTCTGAACCCAGGTGTCAGGTGCAGCAATCATCAACGTTTGGTAGGATAGGAAAATCAGGAGACTGAAGAATACTTTTTTCATATAAGTTGGGATGATGTTTTAAAAGAAATGAATAGGTTGATCAAACTCAATCCAGGAGTCATGTCACTGAACACGTAAGCAGAAGAATTTTAATTGAAGGAGTTCAGGAATTGCAAAGAATTAGAGTCTTTATTGTTTCAAAAAAAGCACCAGGAACAGAAATGATTATCAAGGACTTTATTTGAATCGACAATATACGAATAATGATGAAATAAAAAATCAGGTTCAAATTTAAAATCGGATCGAAATGAAAAAGCCAAAACACTATATTTTTCCAATGCCAAATGTTTTAACCAAGCATAAACATTGTTTTGCCAAGTTGTCCAATTTGTCATTCTAACAAAACTAGGGATGAATTCCGATGATGAATTGTTGTGTACTGTTTTCAATAAAACTATAATCTGTCGATTCAACCAAATTATCTCCGGAAATATCTTCCGGAAAATACCCACTTAAAAAAATTTGCGCTGCATTTTCAATTGCACCCAGGTCGGCGGATTCCACAAATCCATCCTGATTAATATCCCCGCTAAACAGAGCTGCATTTCCATCGAACAACAGCACTTCATTCGCACCATAAGCTTGTTGAATTGAAGTTGTAAAATCAAATGTACTTGAAGTGGGGTTTAGAAAAACCGGAAGTGCACTCCATGTTTCTAAACTGTTTCTGTGCCGGATACCAATGTAATAGGATGTTCCGCTAAATTGTGAAGGGAATAAAAATATGCCGGTGCCGGAAGTGGTGATTGGTTTTGTATCGGAAACAACTGTATTGTAAGGCGGATTGGGGTTATGCAAATCCACGGTTATAGTATCGCAAACAGCACTACTGATTACTTCCTGCATGAGTCCACTCCCAAGATAAAATCCTTCGATGAGAAGATGAATCTGAAGAGATGAAAACTGGAGAACAGTTAGCGTTCCGCTACTGTTGACAGTACCGCATGATGTAGTCACTGAGATGGTCCCACTTCCTGCCCCTGACGGAACTGTGAAAGTAAGTTGTGATGAATTGACTATTGAGTAGAGTGTGGAAACACCATTTAACTTAACAGAACTCACTCCGTTAAAATTCGACCCTAACACTGTAATAACTTCTCCGGAAATAGCTGAAGACGGACTGAAAGAAGAAATGACCGGAGGAAAGTTTACTGCTACAGCAATCGTATTGCTTGTTGCAGTGCAGCCATTGTCTCCGGCAACTGCAACTGAGAAATTTCCGGAATTCGTGACAGTAATTGAAGATGTTGTCGCACCATTGGACCAGGTATAAGCCGGAGCCGGTGTACACGAAAGAATCACGGATGAACCCTGACAAAAAGTAGTCGGACCGGATGCAGTGATTGCAGGGAAACTGACAGGATAGGTCAACACAACATCATCCAATCTGTATTGAGTTGTTGTACCAGTCTGCTTAAACTGAATACTCAGGTTAGACGCTGACGGAATTCCAGAACTTATCGTCCGATATGTCCAGACAGCTGTTCCTGAACCGCTTGGCAAGACCGGGAAAAACACCTGGGTGAAATTGGCACCATCCGTACTCACGAGGACCTGGAAGTCGGAACCATTTGATGCTGTGGTATTCTTCAGGATTCCAAATGAGAGTTGCATTCCGGAAAGTCCGGCAGTATTGATTCCGCTGATAGTAAAATTCCTTCCCACAGTATTGGTGATGAAAATATTTGCGCCTCCTGAAGCAGTGGGATAATTGCTTGTTGTAGACGCCGACGTGTTCCGGATGTCACTTGTTCCTGACATTGTATAGGAATCATTGTCAAATCCATTTGCAGTTTCATGAGTCGAAATAGCAGTCGTCCCACTAACGTTTCCCATGCTTTCTGTAAAAACAGTCGCTGTTGCAGAAAAATTTAAAACAGAAGTAGTGACAGCTGCAGCTGTGGAAGTACAACCCAGTCCATCAGTGATTGAAACATAAAAATTCCCTGAAGTGCTTACATTGATTGAATTTGTTGTTGCTCCGTTTGACCAGAGATAAGAAGCACCTGCAGATGCTGTCAATGTAACTGAACCGCCCTGGCAAAAACTCAATGGTCCACTTGCAGAAATCGTTGGAAGCTGGGCGCAAGCACTGAAGCAATAATCAATTGTTGTAGCCGTAGCCGCTGCTCCGGCATGAGGCAATGCATACATGTCTTCAATCATCCGCAATACATTGTAATGGTTGATTGTATTGGAATAAGATCCCGAAATCACATGTTCACCAATAATGCATGTCAAAATATGCTGACTGGAAACATCATCATCCTCATCAAAAGTCAGTATCAATAAACTATTGTTTGTTTTTGCCCATTGAATGTAAGCATCAAAGTGATTTTGCACCCAGCTATCCCCTGTAGTAATACGAGTAGGATCAGTACCATTGTGCATATCATTTGCCAGGTTGGGTACAACAAAAGAAACAGTAGGCAGCGATGCAAAATTGGATGGAAAAGCAGTGAATGGTTGATTGCACGCGGACGGAACTGCATTCGAGACAGCGCCTTGCCAGTTGACCCAGGGATTGTGTTTGCGTGCATACAATCCGAATATTGAATCGGTAGCACCAACGGAAGGAAGATCTTCCGAATATCCTGCAAAGGTTCTGCCCGCTCCAATTAATGAAGCACCCAGGTTTAAGCTGGAAAATGGAATCAGGTCAGGCACATTATTATCAGTGACTCCTTGATTAGAACCAGAGAAAAGCTGAATATAATTCGGCTGACTAGGATGAGAAAGACCAAAAGATTGTGTGAACAATGCACATCTCGGATCATTGAATAAGCCGTTAATATAGGGTGCTGCAGGCGAAGCAACGATCTGCTGGTATGCATGATTTTCTAAAACAACAACAACAACATGATCCGGTGTTGGAAGAAATGCCACTGATTTTTCTGAATCCAAAAAGAAAAACAGAAATCCAGCAACCCAACTTAATGCCCTTGCAAATTTCATAATTATAATTTTTAAAAAACGCACGATCAGCGCAAGGGGAACGCAGAAGAAGGATAAAGATAAACAAATTGCAGGTATCGGATAAACTGAGATTCGTCATGGTATGGAAATTATTTCCGAAAACCGAACCAATCCGGAATTGACTTTCGGATGATCCGCATTATGACTCCGGAATAAGTAATCTATAATCTTACCTTTAAGCCATGAATTCAAATTTCCCGGCCAATAAATTCTTTGGAAAAATTTCAGTACTCATACTCATCACCTCTACTCTGCTGACCGGCTGTTTTCAGCCTGTGCGTAATTTCACAAAGTACGAACAACCACCAGTTCCGGATTATTCAAAAACCAGTAGCTGGGCTGCCTTACCGGGCATGAAAGATAGTGCGGATGCAATCCCTCCGGGCTCCGGAATGATCGACGGACAAGCATTTGCTAAAGTCGATGTGTTTTATATCCATCCTACTCTTGATTTTAGTGGAAAAGGCTGGAACGGTGATATCCACAACAAGAAGTTGAACAAAAGAGTTGATATTTACCCAATCCGTTTTCAGGCCAGTGCATTCAACGGATCGTGTAAAGTTTACGCACCAAGATACCGGCAGGCCACACTTTACTCATTTACAAAACGAGCCGGAGAGAATGGAAAAAAAGCACTCGATCTCGCTTATGAAGATGTGGTCCGTGCCTTTCAATATTATCTCCTTAATTACAATCAGGGAAGGCCTTTTGTGATTGCAGCCCACAGTCAGGGAAGCCGGCATGCATATCATCTCCTGCACGATTTTTTTGATAACAATCCTGTATTGCAAAAACAATTGGTGGCTGCTTACATCATAGGATTTAAAACCGACAGTATTTATAAAAATATCCCAGCTTGTGATTCAGCAACACAAACCGGGTGCATCCTTTCCTGGAATACATACAAGTGGGGAGCAAAAAGTACAAATGAATTCATCGGCTCAAATGTATATTGCACCAATCCCCTGCTTTGGAAATGCGATACTTCGTACGCAGGAAAAGAATTAAATCTTGGTGGATTGCCCAGGCGATTTGACCGCGTTGACAAGGGAATTACTGACGCAAAAATTCAAAACGGACTGTTATGGATACACAAACCGAAAAAGCGAGGCTATTTTCGTGTTGGTAGAAATTACCATGTGAGTGATTACAATTTATTTTATTCGAATATCAGGGAAAATGTACAAGAAAGAATTGACTCGTATTACCGGCAAAAACAGGAATGATATCAAATTCTTTACAGCAAGGATAAATTGAATCATTCAAACCTGATTTTTAAAAACAACCTGCTTTCCTTTTAGTTTAATGCTTTACAATAACTTTACTTTTCCGCGGTACACTATTTATCGTCCGGAACGTACAAATATAAACACCATCAGATAACGCTTTTGTATCTATACAAATCGAATTCGTTTCACTCTCCAAATCCAGAATCGACTTACCATCAAATGCATTCAGGCTTATTATAAATTTCTCAGACGAACCTTTCTGAATGATGCAGAAATTATTGTCCGCTGGATTCGGATAAAAAACAACATCATTGAAATTATACTCTGCAATCGCATTGCATGCATCAACAGTCACCTGAACAGAATCCACATTCCTGCATTGATTCGAATCAGTAACAAGAACAGAATAGTAATAATTTCCAGGCGCTCCGGCAGTAAATGCAAAAGATGAGAGAGTACTTCCATCCTGCCACAAGTATTGATTAAATTGATTTCCTGCATCCAAAACATACGCTACTCCGGTACAAAGAAGTGTATCCGGGCCAAGATCTACAGGAACAGGAACAAATGTTCGAGCCATCACTTCCCGAATTGACACACTGCCACTATCATCATATGCCGAGAGATAATAATCGGTCGAACCAATTGGAAATAAATAAGGCTCAGCCAACGTAGAATCCGAAACTGCTCCACCGGGTGTCCATAAAAATGTAAACGGTGCATTATCGCCTGTAACATTTACAACTGGCATCAATGTATCACCCGGACATCCTGACGAAGGGTTAAGCTGAACGTCAACATTGAGCAGATGATAATGATAGCGGTCCACAATACTACCAAGTCCTCCCATCGAACAACCATAACCATGTTCATGATAAAGTGTACCGTCAGCATAGAAGTCGTACCACATCTCACCTCCACTTATTCCGGCATGACCGTCGTACCAGGTATACACAATGTGGTTTGCTGTATCATAAGTAACCCGCTGCTCATCGACTGTTTGCCAGCCATCATTGACGGAATACAATTGCAAAGCAGTATAAATACTCGGTGGAGAATAACTAAAATATAGGGTGATGTCTTTTGAATTATCCAACCAGGCACCATTCACCCAGGAAGAAGACAACGCTTCGGTAAGTGAATCGGCTGCATCATAGGTAAAACGAAAATCCGAACTGTTTACCCAGCCCGAAACATCCCAATATTGAGTTACTCTTTCGGCAATCCGGTTCGTAGGCGTATATGTAAAAAAGATTTGACCGGAATAAGCCCAACCTGTACCATCAAACGTTTGAGTTGTTTCAAGTGAATCCAGGTTTTGAACATTGTAATCATAAAAAGTACGGTTCACATCTACCCAGTTTCCTGCTGTCCAGGTTGAAAATGTGTTCAGAATTACCAATCCCAGTCCGTTCAAAATCTTCACCTGCCTGGTATCAGGGATCCAGAAAACAGAATCACCGGTCAAGGTTAAATCCATCGTGTCTCTATCGGCAGCATCATAATAATATTCTTGTCCATTTGCATTTTGCCAATACGCATAGGGTACCGAATAGAACAGGGAATAAGATGAGAGAAGCTTCCCGTTAATATTGTAGGAATACAAATATTTCGTGCCGGAAAATATAGACCCTGAGCTTAAAAAATACAATTCTGTTTGCTCGAGAAGTCGGTCATTTGCATCAAAAGTGTAATCAAAAGATCTCAGGATAGTCCAGGAAGCCGAAAGCGTATCCCAGAGATGTTGAGCACTTCTGGTAATCAAACCCGAAGCTGAAAACTGTGTACTGTCGCGTTCATAATTTACCCAGGAAGAATGGAAGTCTGACCAGGATTGGATTGTTGTGCAAATGACTCTTCCGGACGCGTCATAGGCATATATCTCCTTTGAATTGTTGATCCAGGACAAGGAATCACCATAGTGATAGCTGAGCGATTGCACTCTCCTGTTAGAATCGAGTGAATAAACTTGCTTTGTCTCGTTCAAAAAAGGGTTCAGGTAATCTGCATCGGATAGGAATGTCATGAAACTACTATCCGTATTTGTAACTACTAAAACCTGGCGCATACTGTTAGTATAAGCATCGCATTCGTCCTCGTTTTGCAAACCGGATTGAATCAGTGTAGAGTCGTATCGGAAGGCAGTTGGCTGAGCGGACAAGATTGAGTATCCTGAAAGAAACACAAACAACAAAATCTTAATGCATACTTTTGAAATCGTATGAGAGTATATTGTTTTCATATAGGATGAGTTAATCATTTATTCAAAATAAAATACATTTTAAAGATAACAATATATAGCCCAGAGTAACTACTGCCATAAATAAATTTACAAGCACGTCTTCACCTTTGATAAAGAGGATACACCAAAGACAAAACAAATAAATAAAGTTCATGAGCAAGTGTGCTAGTTTCAAATACAGCAATGTTAAGTATTAGCAGGACTGAGCAGGCGATCACACCGGTCGAAGTAGGCATCACGGAATTGGCTCCATCCGGTTTGGTACAGGAATTATCGAGTTCCGGAATAAAGCTTTCGTCAAATCCAACAGGTCACTGCTTTTTGAAAATTCAGAGCCAAAACAAATTCGAACCATTGATATCACAGAAAAAGTAAATACAGAATTCATTGGGTCGAAAACTCTACAACAGATCTTAATTTCTCACCGACCAAATGGAATGCATGCAAGATCAATTGTAAATAAAGGTTCCTTGACAAATTTGAAATTAATTGCAAATCATAAATAAATCAATTTTTTACCAAGTTTTTTATGCCGCTTACCCAATTTTCATACCTAAAACTTGCTTTTCGCCGATGAATAGGTATCTTGCTTAGAATCATTACAAATACGTTTGTTCTCAATTTTAACAAATTTCAATTTATTAACTCCTTGATTGATCTATTCGATTCAAGGTGAAAAATAAAGAATATAGAAATACGAAAAAATCACACGCACATTTGTGGAAGTGTGCCAGGGGTTTTTTTTAGTACAACGCACGATTAGTTTATCCGAAAATTTGCATGCACAGGTTGAAACACTTGTGTAAAAATTTGTATCCAAAATTGGAGCAATTCATGCAAAACAAAAAATGAAACACATGCAAATGAAACAATTTGTACAACAATCTGTAACCCTGTTTTTTTTCTTTTTATGTCTAAACAGTTCCAGAGTTTATTCCCAGTCAATTTCGCTGAATGGGACGAATCAATATGCAAATGCAGGCAACAGCGCCTCATTGCATGTCACGAATTTCACCCTGGAAGCCTGGATAAAAATTGAAGGTACAGGCGTGAGTACAGGTACAGGTTCCGGCGGAGTGACCCTGGTACCGATACTCGCAAAAGGAAGAGCAGAAGCTGAAAGTCCTGCTGTGGATGTGAATTATTTTTTCGGTTATGACCCAACAACAAATAAATTGGCAGCCGATTTTGAAGACAATGCCAGCTCTGCAAATCATCCGGTTACCGGGAATGCCGTTCTTGGTTCATGTTGGACGCATGTGGCAGCGAGTTACAATGTTTCGACAAACACATGGAAGTTGTATGTGAATGGAGCTCTTGACAAAACTCTGGTACTTGGTGGCTCGTTTACTCCGCAATCTTTGAGCAATGTGAATGCCAGTATCGGTTCAGCTCTCACTTCAGGTGGAACCGCTGCTGGTTTTTTTAATGGCCGGATTGATGAAGTCAGAATCTGGAATACTGTGAGATCCGATGCGCAAATCCTAGCCAACTACAACCTGGAACTCAGTTCCGGGAACTGGACTCGTCTCACGTTGGGGATTCATTGAAGGCACAGGAACAAACGTTGCTAATTCCGTGGCCGGATCTCCTGCACTTTCATTAGTAAACAATCCGAATTGGGGTACCGGTTTTAATCAAACAGTTGCGCTTGGCTCTTACGTTGATCTTGATGGAGTTTCACAGTATGTTACATTTGGCGCCGGAGCGGGATTAAACGCTTCTGCTTTTACACTAGAAGCATGGATCAACATTGAAGGAACCGGTGTAACGACGACAACCAGTGGTGCCGGTGGTGGCGGATTTGAAGGAAGTACTTCTGTAATTCCAATCCTTACAAAAGGAAGAGGTGAAGCGGAAACTCCCGCGAATGTAAACATGAATTATTTTCTGGGACTTGTTGGAAATAAACTGGCTGCCGACTTTGAAGAATCCACAGGACCCAATCACGCGATCATTGGTAATGCAACAATTCCATCAAATGTGTGGACACATGTTGCGGCTACATACGAACCGGTGACTGCTGTGTGGAAACTTTACATTAATGGCGTGCTCGATAAAACTCTTGATATCGGTTCAAACATTTTGCCGGCGAATACAAGCATTCAACATGCAGGAGTCGGTTCCGCGATGACTTCAACGGGTGTAGCGGCTGGTTTCTTTAATGGAAAAATTGACGAAGCAAGAATTTGGAACGTTGAACGCAGCGGATCACAAATTCTGGCAAATTATTCGACAGAACTTAGCAGTGGAACCGGCTTGCTTGGTAGATGGGGATTCAACGATGGATCAGCAGCGGGTTTTTGCAATGGTACAACAGCAAGCAACAGTATTGGAGGAGGAGTAAATGGAACACTGATGAATGGTGCGGTTTGGGTCATCGGTTCTTTCAGTGCATCAGCTCCAAATCAACCCAGCAATCCTTCACCCGCAGACAATGCCACCAATGTTTCTACCAGTCCTGATTTATGTGTTTCGGTAAGCGACCCAAATGGTGGAAATCTCACTGTAAATTTCTATGCCCGGCCTTTGACACCCGGAAATAAATTTACAATTATCGGTTTGCCTGATACACAGTATTACACCGAAGAACCACAGGGGCAAAACAGTTCCGGTGGCGGTCACAACGGAATTTTCAAAGCACAAACTCAATGGATCGCCAATCACCGCATAGATAGTAGCATTGCCTTTGTTGTGCAGTTGGGTGATTGTTCCCAAAATGGAGATGCAAATATTATTGAATGGCAACGTGCAGATACGGCAATGAAAAACATTGAATTTCCACATGTTCCGATACCACATGGAATACCGTATGGCATTTGTGTTGGAAACCACGATCAGACTGCCGGTGGAAATCCGGATGGAAACTCAAATTACTACAATCAGTTTTTTGGAACATCACGATTTTCAACACGAAATTATTATGGTGGTCACTACGGAGGGAATAACGACAATCATTATGAACTTTTCCGTGCCGGTGGAATTGATTTCATTCATATCAGCATTGAATATTATCCAAATGGAACAACGGCCTCTTTGCAACCGGTTTTAGATTGGGCGGATGCTTTGTTAAAAACTCACAGTAACAGGAGAGGAATTATTTCCAGTCATAACCTTCTTACAACCGGTAACCCTGCAAGTTTCCAGGGTCCGGGACAAAAGATCTACGATGATTTGAAAGACAATCCAAATCTTATGCTCATGCTCGCAGGACATGTCTCCGGGGAAGGCAGACGCTCCGACACATTTAGTGGCAATACCGTGCACACGATTATGGCTGATTACCAATCAGGATATGTGAATGGTGGAAATGGGTATTTGCGTATCATGCAATTCATTCCTGCTCAAAATCTGTTGAGTGTAAAGACGTATTCTCCATACAGCAACACCTCTTTCACAGGAACAAGCAGCCAATTTACATTGCCGGTGAATCTTAGTCCGGGTTTCCAATTGATAGGAACAAATTCAAATGTTCCATCCGGTTCTACAACGTGTTTGCAATGGCCATCCCTGGAGCCGGGCACGGAATATGAATGGTTTGTGGAAGTGAGTGACGGAACAACGACAACCACAGGTCCAGTTTGGTCGTTCACAACAGAGAATCCTCTGGTCTCATTAAACCTTCGCTTGTTTCTTCAGGGATTTTATACCGGCAATGAAGAAATGCAGGCAACCCTGTATTCGAGCGGTCTGAGTACTGACCCAACAGCATGTGATTCGATCACTGTCGAGCTTCATAATTCAACCCCAACTCATAATCTGGAATACAGTACTCGGGCACTGTTACATACCGACGGTTCCTGTACAGTAACATTTCCTTCTTCTGTAACTGGCAATTCATACTATCTGGCAGTACACCACAGGAATGCATTGGAAACCTGGAACGATGCACCGGTAACAATGCAAAACAATCTTGTTTTGGATTTTACCACGGCCATAAACAAGGCTTACGGAAATAATCTTGCTCCTCTGGGAGACGGGTTCTTTGCTCTCTGGAGCTCTGATGTCTCTGATGGAACGTCACCCGGATTACAAGATGGATTTATCGAATCAACTGACTACAGTGAAATTGAAAATGCATCACAACAATTCATTTCCGGTTACACCATTTATGATATTACCGGTGATAATCTTGTTGAATCCGGTGATTACAGTTTGGTGGAAAATAATTCGCAATTGTTTTTAATTGCGGCGAGACCATGAGATGAAAATTGATTCAGTGACAAATATTTTATTCCACCAAAAACTTCCCTTGCCGAACTCTTTTGTCTTTAATAAGAATTGAATAGAGATAAATTCCGGAAGAAAGATCAGGTAAATAAATGTTTGCTTCCTTGCTGTTGTGCAAATCCACACTTTTGAATAACTGACCATTCGTTGTGTACACTTCAATATTTAATTCAGGGATCATGATCCCTGAATTTCGAATATTCAAAATTGAAGATGTTGAGTTAAACTGAATTTGCAAAAATGACAGCGCATCAGTCTCTTCGACTCCAATAAAATCAGAATTGTATTCGAGTAAATCACTCAGGAATCCTGTTACGGATTCTCCCATCGCGATATAACCTTTTCCTCCAGAAGAAAACCCGCCTTTTGTTGCTCGTGCAGGACCGGCATTGTTGAAATCAGCAATGGGTGTCCAGGTGTCGGTTAAAGTGTTGTATTTGTATGAATCACTATGAAATAAGGTAGTATAATTATATCCGCCACATACAAATGCCTGTGAATTGATAACAAAATAAGGAGCGGAATAGCGTCCGTTGACATCCGGAAAATCTGCTTTTGCTGTCCAGGTATCAGTTAATGGATCATACATGTACATATCACTGTAAGCCATGTTATCATCACCTCCAAGACCAACGTAGCCAAAATTTCCGGCAGCAAACCCTACACCATTTTGTCTTGGAGTTCCCGGGAAGTCTGCCTTGGCTGTCCATACATCTGTGTTTGGATTGTATTCATACCAATCACTATACCATCCGCCCAATTTTCCCAGTCCGAGATAACCCAAATTATTCAATCCAAATCCCATGGAATGATAACGTGCACCTCCGGGAAAATTTGCTTTTTGTGTCCACGTATTTAATGATCCTGAATATTCCCACCAGTCAGAAAAATATGTGGTGCCATCAAATCCTGTCCCTACAAAGGCATTGCTCCCAATTACAAATTTAGCAGGGGAATATCTACCGGGAGCAGGCATCGATGCTACTTGCATCCACTGATCTGTTCCGGGATCATACTTCCACAAATCATTATGACTGACACCGGAGGCATCCAATCCGCCAAATAAATATCCGGAATTCTGGATCCCGAAGAATTCAATTCCTGCCCTGCTACCATTTGGAAAAGATCTTTTCGCTTGCCAATTGCCTTGGGCATTTAAAAGGAAGGAAAGACAAATCAAGTATGTGCTCATGTACAGTTTTTTCATGGTCGCTTGATTAAAATCAAATCAGTTTAACATTTGTTGAATTTAAAATTTTAAAAATACATGAATAACCTGAGCTCCGGAAGAGATTTAACCTATTATTTGGTAAAATCAATCGTTTTGTAGGTCAATTCATTTTTTTGATACAAAATATTTTTCTTTTAGGAATTGTCCAATACCAGGAACTCAATCGTCTTTGGGGTATAAAACAATATTTCTAACCCTTAAAAACAAAAAAATCATGGATCCCAAAGCAAATTCTCTCAACTGGTTTGAAATCTCAGTATCAGATATCAAACGCGCAAAATCATTTTATGAAACAGTATTCGGTATCAAGATGGATCAACAGGAAAACATGGGCATGCAAATGGCATTTTTCCCTTCCGAAGACATGAATGGTAAAGTATCCGGCAGTCTGGTGCAGGGACCTATGCACAAACCCAGTGCGGATGGTTCTAAAGTTTACCTGAATGGCAATCCGGATCTTTCCAATGCATTGGGAAAAATCGAAAAAGCCGGAGGCAAAGTTGTGTTGCCAAAAACCAAAATCAGTGATGACATCGGATTCATGGCATTTTTCGTAGATTCGGAAGGAAATACAGTGGCCTTGCATTCGAATAAATAATTTATATCAAGTTCTCATTCGTTAAGCATAAGCGCTTTGATGAATTTATTATGTACACAGAGGTGCGCAGAGTACACACAAAGGTTCACGGAGAAAGATTATTCTGTGAACCTCTGTGTGTACCCGGTGTACCTCTGTGTTAATTTAATTTGATTAACTCAAATTTTAAACCTAAAATTCTATGAAAGAATTCTTATTAATATTCCGTCGCGAAGCAGCTCTAAAAGATTCGCAATTATCGCCCGAGCAAATGCAATCCATGATGAAACCATGGCAGGACTGGATTGGGAGTATTGCCGCACAAAATAAATTAACCAGTCCCGGAAATCGATTGGATTCCGAGGGACGCGTTGTAAAACCAAATAATATTATCACGAATGGTCCCTATGCTGAAATCAAAGAAGCCATCGGAGGATATATTATTGTAAAAGCCGGAAGTCTGGACGAAGCAACTGCTCTAGCAAAAGATTGTCCGATATTTTCAGTTGGTGGAAGTGTAGAAGTACGCTGCATAGTGCCCATGGAAGAAACCAATTAAATTCAAAACATCCTCCTGATTATGTAAGGTTTTCCTTTTAAATGCAAGAACAAGAACTCATCCCCCATTTATTTCGAACAGAGTACAGAAAAATTATTTCTGTACTCTGTAAGCATTTCGGTATGGAGCATCTTGAAATGACCGAAGACATGGTGAGCGATACTTTTCTTCTCGCTGCAGAAACCTGGGGTCTTAAAGGTTTGCCGAAAAATCCAACTGGTTGGCTCTATACCGTTTCCAAAAATAAAATTCTCGACGTTTTAAAGCACGATAAATTATTTCAACAGAAAATTGTGCCGGAACTTATGCATGACCAGACAGGAATAATCGAAAAAGAAATCGATTGGTCTGTTCAAAATATCAACGACAGTCAATTGCAAATGATGTTTGCAATTTGTCATCCTTGTATTTCTGCAGAAGCTCAAATCGGTCTAGCCTTAAATATTTTGTGTGGATTCGGTGTGGAAGAAATCGCCGACGCCTTTCTTAGCAACAAAGAAACCATATACAAACGCCTGGCAAGAGCGAAAGAGAAATTAAAATCTGAAAAAATAAAAATTGAGCTTCCGGCTCAGAAAGAAATCAATCAACGACTGGAAACCGTTCTAACAACTTTGTATTTGCTTTTCAGCGAAGGATACTATTCGACATCCCAAAATACAACATTGCGACAGGAGCTTTGTGTAGAAGCGATGCGATTGAATCTGATGCTCATTCAAAATCAGCTGACGAATATTCCCTCTGCAAATGCACTGATGTCCTTGATGTGTTTCCATTCTTCCCGATTTGATGCCCGCATCAATAGCAATGGAGAAATTGTCCTCTATGAAGATCAGGATGAAAATTTATGGAACCGGGAACTGATCCAAAATGGTGAATATTATTTGAATCAGGCGTCAACTGGAAAATCGCTTTCTAAATTTCATCTGGAAGCAGCAATTGCATACTGGCATACACAAAAGAAAGAAACGAAAGAAAAATGGGAGAATATTTTGCAGCTCTACAATCGATTGCTACAAATTGAATATTCTCCGATGGCAGCACTGAACCGTACATATGCTCTCTCCAAAGCGAATGGCAAAGCGGATGCAATTAAAGAAGCAGAAAAATTAAACCTGTCCGAGAATCATTTGTATCACTCCCTGCTGGGGAATCTCTACACCGGCATTGACAATACAAAAGCGATAAATCATTTGCAAACTGCCCTTTCACTTGCAAAAACATCGGCCGACAAATCGGTCCTTGCTTCGAACATTGCCGCTTTAAAAACTGAAATTGAAAAATGATTTCGCCCCCGATTGAGCGAAATCATTTGGCAATTATTTTTTTACCAGAAGAGGTACAATGAACATTTCTTCATTTCTACTGCGAATCACCTGCAGAAAGTAGACACCGCTCTCCAATTCGTTTCCATCAAAATGCAATTCATTCCCTGTGAATTCGCCGGAGAAAATCAATTGACCTGTCGCCGCGAAAACGTTGTATTGGGTAGATTCTGCAGAAGCATTCTCAAAGCGAATGGTTGTAAAGGAGCTGAAAGGATTCGGATAAACGGAATATGCCTGATTTGGATTTAAGGCTTCCAAGCCGGTAGCCGGATCAAATACCGTAAACGTATCGCAAAGACTACAATTATTCTGATCTGTCACACACACACTGTAAATTCCTTCAGAAAGGTTTTGTTGGTCCTCATTGACGGAAGTATTCGACCACAAATACTGGTATCCGGATGTCCCTCCATTTATTTGTATATCAATTGATCCGTCAGAACATCCGATGCAGGTTGCATTCACAACTACTCCTGTCATTTGCAGCGCTTGTGGATCCGTAAGAGTGACACTGGAAGTAGCAGTACATCCTCCTGCATCTGTCGCAGTCACCGTATAAGATCCCTGACACAATCCGCTGGCAGTTGAATTATTCTGCGGTGGATTGGTCGACCATGAATACGTAAACGGACCTTGTCCGGATGCGGATGCTAAAGCAACGCCATCACAGGATCCGGCACAACTCGCATTTACAAATGTTGATGTTTGTTGCAAAGGTAAAGGATCAGTAAGTGTTACACTTGAAGAAGCCGTGCAACCCGCAGCATCGGTAGCAATTACTGTATAGGTGCCCTGACATAATCCCGTAGCATTCGAACTATTTTGTGGTGGATTGGTCGACCATGAATATGAAACTGCTCCTTGTCCGGACGCGGATGCAATCGCCGTTCCATTACAGGATCCGGCACAATTTGCATTTACAAAAGATGTTGTTGCAAGCATTGCAGTTGGGTCTGTTATGATTACATCCGAATGCGTGCTGCAACCAAAAGAATCAATAACGGTAACCGTATATGTTCCCTGACACAATCCACTGACGCTCGCACCGGAATGCGGTGGAACGGTAGACCAGATAAATGTAAATGGTCCTTGTCCGTTCGCTGTTGCGAGAGCTGTACCATTGCAAGATCCTGCACAGGAAGCATTGGTAGATGTTGCTGATGACTGAAGCAAAGGAGGATCTACAATGGAGATCAATGCAGTGGAGCTGCATCCATTGGCATCCACTGTTGTAACGGAATAATTTCCTCCGCACAATCCGGTCGCGGTAGGCCCAGACTGAACCGGATTGGTAGACCAGGAATAGGTGAATGGCCCACTGCCGATTCCGGAGGCAACAGCAACACCATCACAGGAACCATGACATGTTGCAGGCGTTGTAACAATCGCCTGTGTTGCACAATAATTCCCGGGAATAATTTTTGTAATGAAAATATCCAGTAAGGTATCTCCAATAAGATTGATTGCATCAAACCGAGTTGAGTCTACGTACTCTCCGCAAATACTTACATTTCCTGCAAGGTCAGTACCCACTCCTCTACCCCTGTCATTATCGAGTCCGCCAAATGAACGCACCCAATTTAAAACAGCTCCGTCGGAACGATAGCTCGCAACAAAAACATCAGCATATCCATTCGAGACAACTGTATCGGGAGTAAATATTCCGGAGCTGGCATAATCACCAATGACTATAATATTTCCGGACGAATCGTGAGAGACACCTCTGCCGATATCATCTTCTTCACTCCCGCCTGAAATAGCCCAAAGATTATTTCCGGAAGCATCGTAAGCAGCGAGGAACATGTCTTCGTTTCCTCTTGAGTAGGCGATGTTTGGTCCGAAATGACCTGTCTGAAATTCACCTGTAATAATAATCTGTCCATTCACATTCACTGTAATGTCATGAGCTCTATCGAATCCGGTATCGCCGGCTTGTTTCGCCCATTGCAAATTTCCATCGACATCATACTTAGAAAGAAAAATATCTGTGTGGCCCTGTCCGACCAGATTCACGGAAGGAGAAAAATCCGCAGTGCCGACAAAATAACCGGTCACATAAATAGACCCGTTTCTGTCGCTCGCAACTCCATACGCTTTATCACTCTCGGTACCACCCATGCGACGCGCCCACTGCAAAGTCCCGCTTGGATCAAATTTTACCAATGTTCCGTCGTAATCACCTGCAGATGTAAACAGAAATGTGTTGTCATAATACGTATCTCCTTTCGTTCCTCCGCACGCATATACATTGCCGGCTTCATCACAGGTTACGCCATATCCTCTTGTTTGCAGAAATCCTCCAATGGCAATATTCCTTACCCAATGAATAAGTCCTGATGTATCGTATTTGGCGATGAACATATTATTTACTCCCGGACCATTGGTATACTTCATGATTCCATCCCAATAACAAGTATCATCGAATTCTCCTGCGACATAGAGGTGTCCAAAATCATCAAGTGTGATCGATTGTACTTTATCTCCACCTTTACCTCCCTGTACTTTCGCCCACACCAATCTACCTGTGGG
This sequence comes from Bacteroidota bacterium, assembly GCA_016720655.1. Lineage (GTDB taxonomy): Bacteria > Bacteroidota > Bacteroidia > AKYH767-A > 2013-40CM-41-45 > JADKJP01. Next base: position 34,764 of record JADKKE010000017.1, on the reverse strand, counting down.
GCTGTATTTAGCAAAAAAGATATCGTGAATTCCTGCGGAAGGGATCACAACACCATTTCCAAAATTTGCATCAAATTCGATCTGTCCGGCTATATAAGTATTTCCTTCCGCATCCGTAACCAAATCAAAGCCTTCATCGAAGCCTTCGCTCTGAATACTTTTTGCCCATTGGCTCGTTTGAGCATGCACGTTATTTGCAAACAGAAAAATAAACAAAACAGCCAGAATTTTACCGACCGATTGTTTGTTTCCATTTTTAAAACCAGTAAACATTATTAAATCCTTCTCAAGTTTTTTCATATTTCATTTTTTTGGAATTCAATTCCAAACCATATTTTGATACTCAAAGGTATTAAGGAAATTGCTCGAAAGAAAAAGGGACATTCTGAATCCATTACAAATCATCTTCATTTTTTGAGTAAAACTGAACTGATGTTGTATTTAGTATGAATACAGGAAAGCCTTTACTAGCGCAGGATTCAAAGGTAGGCATATTCTATCGAAGAAAGAACAGTAACACCTTCTTTTAATTTATTAAATCTGAAAAGAAGATCCGGTAAATAATTTTTTAGAAAACAAAAACTGATCTTGAACTTAGTGTTAACGTTTTGGATTGTTCGCAGGAAACTCAAATTCTTATAGCTCTTCAAAAAAGCCGAAATCAGCAGCAGCAGCTTTCAAGTGTGATGCAATCAAATCGCGAATTGAAATGTATTGTTTTCTTGCTGCCAGGATTTGAAGGAGGCCTATTACTGACCCTGATTCAGGTTTAAAAATAATCCAGCATATTTCAGTTGGAAATAGTTCTTTCTCAGAACAGTCAATTTTTCTTCAAGAAGTTCAATCCGCTTTTTTTGAATAGAAATTTTCATATTCCTAAGCTTATTGATATTTTCCATTTGTATGGTTGTTTTGAAATCGGGTTTGAATTAAAGTTCAGGTTCCCGGTGAAATGATAAATTTAAGGAGCGTTTCTAATAACCAGATTTATGAGATGCATATAAAATTTTTTCTACAGCAAGAAGGCCTGAGCCCATTTCATCAGCAAGGGAAAAGGCAGATACCCAACTAAAGTATCTGACCAATGAAATACTCTTCTTGTAAAATAAATATTCAACCATTGTGGAAACAGTGTTGGAAAAAATAGTTGAATTGCATCTCATAAATCTGGTTATTAGGTATGCTCTTTTTATTGAACTACTCTTGCGTTCGGATAGAGTTTCCTCCATACGTCGAGTGATGATAGTTTATTGATGATGATAAGAGTTTTGTGATCCAATCGTACTTTGATTTTTTCAGAAAAACTCACCTGTTGTGGAGGAATTATCTTTTTTCTTTTCATTGCTTTTCCTGATGTGAGCGATATTTCTTATCGTTAATAAACAGAACGATAATGATACATCTCGTGTTAAATTATCCTCCTGTTCAGAGTCTGCCTTTGTTCACACTTTTTGTGGCGACAGGTATTGAAGTTTCATGTGGATGTTCTATTCCTTCAACCTCTCCGCCTTCCGTGTCAGGTTGTGGCTTTACTTTTTCATCTTCCACTTTAGGTGTCTTTTCCGCTTCGGGGAAATCCTGTTTCGGTTTCTCTTCTTTACGACCGTCAGATTTTCCGTTCTTGGCTTCTGGTGATTCTTGATTGATAGTATTAGGAGTCATAATTTTAGATTTGAGAGCTTTCGAATGAATAGTCAAATTTGAGAATTTATAAACCGGGAACTATTACATAATTCCTGATAAAATTTACATAATTTACTGATTTAAAGCCCTTTTTCAGCCTTTTAATGCTGAAATCAAGAGTCCTGAACAATGCGGTCCGGGACACTTTTAAATGATTTTTTTCCGAAACCGGATTTGTAATACTGCATCAGAACAAATGAAATAATTACACCGGAACAAATTCCTTCTATCAAAGTAGCAACTGCGACTTTTAAAGGAGTAATTTCTTTTCCGAGAAAGAGGACATTGTCTTTCAATAACACCAGTGATTCCTGATCAATCGCTGACAAATAGAAGTAGACAAAAAGAACATAAACAACAGTGCAGATAGCAGTTGTCATCGCTCCTAAAATTACACCGGGAAAATAATCGATGTTGGGAGAAGTATGAGAGCGATAGGTTCTGTAGGTTAAAACAAGGCCGATCGATAAAATGACAAAGTTGAATCCCCAGGCAGTTCCACTTCCAACAAGATGAAATGCCTGCATCACCATAAAATAGATGATCAGGCAAGCGCTCACAATAAATCCTGCTTTAAAACTGATCCTCTCTATTGAGACTTCAGTTCCCTCAACTAAAATATTTTCATTTGCAGTATTCATGAATCAAGTAGTATTATTTTCGTAACATTTTAGAGGTAACAGGGGTCAAATATTCTTGCAATTCCTATCACTGGAAAATAAAAAAAAGCTGCGTGACAGAATTTCCATCACACAGCTTATCAATTAATTTATCGTGTAACTAAATTAGTTTTCAATCCCCATACTTCAACTGTTGCTTTATCAGCTGTTTGATTGGGCACTGTTTTGTATTCAAAAACTATCTTCTTCAAATCTCTTTCTCCACCATTCAAACTAATAATTTTACTCTCTGCTCCGGCTATGATGGGTGAGTTTACAGCAATGTCTTGTTTATCGCCGCTTTCGTAATACACTTCCAGACTGATTAACTGGATGGAAGCATCACTCACACGGAACTGTATAGACGAAAAACGATCCGCACCTACGACAACCAATTCATCATGATCTTTTACAAAATCAACAGAACGTGAGCCGATTTTATGCCAGCCTTTTTTATCACTGACTATTAAACTTGGTGTTTGCATAGTAGATGCTTCAGATTTTGCCTTTTCATCAAGATTGGTTTTTAATCCCCAGATCTCGACATGTCCTTTTTCATCTTTCATATTTGACAATGTCGAATACACAAAAACAACTTTTTTCAAATTGCGTTCACCGCCATTGAGGTCTATAACACGACTATCATCACCGGCTTTCAACTTGGTTTGCAAAGCAAGATCCTGTTTTTCGCCACTTTCATAATATACTTCGATGCTGGCGAGATTAATTCCTGCTTCCCGCACTTTAAACTGAAGAGCAGAAAAGCGATCTGCGCCCACGACCATTACTTCATCGCGATCCTTTTTGAAATCCACAGTTCGCTCACCGATTTTATGCCAACCTGCTTTGTCACTTAATACAACTGCTGGTGTTTGTGCCGTTGCAAAGCTCATACTTCCAATCATGGCCAGTATCGCTAGTTTGATTCCTTTTTTCATAGTGTTTGTTCTTTAATTGGTTGTGTTGTTGTTTTCAGTTCAAAGATCGGAAAGCAAAAAGTCCGGCTTGTTACATAATTTAAATTATATGTTACACTATTCACACCTCTGATTGATGTTTCATGGATTCGCAGATTTGCTTGATCAATAAATGACCTGCTTCATCGATGCATTCATATTTTCTCCAAAAACATTGATGATATAAATTCCTGGCAGCAAATTACTTTCCGCCTTTTCAATCAGGATAATCTGATCTTTTATACCTGTATATGTTTTCCTGAACAAAACACTTCCGGAAAGATTACAGATTGAAACAGTGAATTGTGTTTCCACCGGATGGTTGACATAAATTGAAACGTCACCCATGGATGGATTTGGATACAACACAGGAAGGGATTCGAATTCCGTTCCAGATCCAAAAGTACTCGCCGCTGTTGCCGGCACATTCAGTGTCTTCTGCATTGTAAATTGATCGCCAATGGATCCGGTGGATGTTAAAAATTTGCAGGTTAATGTAGATCCACTTACATCGAGGAGCAAACTGCCGTAATTACTAATGATGGATTTAAACATCGCATTGTGCGGGTACCCGGATTGGGTTGCGCCACCTGCTTGTCCGGAAACTCCACAAACTACGTATACAGTTCCATTCCCGGTGCGTGTTGTTTTTGTGAACGGACCACCTCCTGCCTGAATAATATTTCCGGCAGGATATGTGGCTGAATTAAATGACGTTTCGAGACCGGTATGGTTTTTTATAAGATAACTTCGCTCGTAAATATGACTATGGCCGGCCAATACAAGATCCACACCATAGGACTCCAGCAATGGAATAATATTTTGCCTCATATCAATCAATTCTATTTCGGTATCAGAATTATGGCTTCCTTTTGTGTATGGTGCATGATGAAAATAAACCACAGTCCATTGTTGTGTATTTGATATCAGATCATTCCTCAACCAGTTATACATTGCACTCGAAGAATTATTGTAGGAACCATAACTGTCGAGAGAAATAAAATGAATGTTACCGTAATTTGTTGAATAATATTTTTCTGTTCCTGCTGTAGAAGGCAATGCAAAAATGTTGAAGTAAGGGAAATTGACACCTAAGGAAGCAGAGCTCTGATATCCTGATTGACCATAATCATGATTTCCGGGAGCCGGAAACACCGGGATATTTTTAAACTGTGAATTGTACACATCGAAAACTTTCGTTTGATACTCCTGATCTGTTCCATTGGAATAGGCATTGTCTCCGAGCCATAACCACCCGTTTACTGTCTGCCCAGCAGTGTATGTTGAAAAGGAATTTCGAACAGCAGTCTGACCGGCGCTTCCATTCCCAAAATCTCCTGTTACCCAAAATTTAACAGGAACTGAACTTCCCACCGCCGGTGCTGTAAAGAAGAAATTATTTGCATCACCTTGGAGCACTGAGCCAACCTGGCCAATAGAATAATAATATTTTGTATTTGCCTCTAAACCTGTAAGCACAACAGAATGTTCAGTACTAACCACGCTATTTGTTGCAGTACCATTTGACAGCGCGGTTGTTGTTCCGTATTTCACTTCGTTGTTTGTCGCTGTGCCGGATCTCCATTGAATGGTAATGCTGTTGCTTGTTGCAACTGTCAGGTATGGGCCTCGCACCAGAGTTGTTGTTGAACCACCACCGGAAGATGTAGTTGTAAACCATCCGCTGGCAGAATAAGCACTCGATCCACCATTACTACACAAAGCCTGGACAATAAATTCATAGTTCGTTGATGCGGTAAGATTTGTAAGCACACGTGAGGTTCCAATCGTGTTCAGTGCAGTAGAATAAGAGGCACCGGAATTGCGCACTCTGTATGCTACATTATAGGAAGCAACGCCTGTTCCGGAAGCCCAAAAGACTTCAGCTGAATTTCCAGTGATATTCCTTGTTCCGAACCAATTCACATCCGGAGTGGTACATGTTGTAGTAGCAATCCCTGTTGTAAACCAGCCGCTTTGAGAGAAGGCGCTGACATTTCCGCCACTACAAACGGATTGTGCAATAAATTCGTAGTTGGTTGAAGGAAGCAAATTCGTAAGCACTAAAGATGCTTGTGTTGTATTCAGTGAAGCTGAATATGCAGCTCCGGAATTCCGAATTCTGTATTGAACATTGTAGGAAGAAACTCCGGCAACAGCGTTCCAGTATACTTCAGCAGTGGCGCCGGTAACATTTCGGCTTCCAAAATAATTTACATCCGGAAGAGCACAAGTTGTTACAACACTTCCATTCCCTATTAATTGCAGTTCAAATGTAAGGTCCGAAGATGAAGCTGTTCGATTGTGCACTTCAACCGCCACCAGGTTATTTCCACTTACAAAACGTGAACTTGTCAGAGTGGAAACCAACACTGTGTTTCCATCATCCGAACACGTGGAACTGGCAGCAGTGTTATAATTGATTGTGCCGGAAGGCATGTTGTTCCGGTACACTTCAACATTGTTGACATAAACCACAATGCCATCATCCCGTCTGACCTTCAATGTGAAATTCGTAAACTGTGCAGGGTCGGATATACTTACCAGTTTTCTGAAATAATATCCAATTTTTGATTTCGCAATATTTGTAATTGGAGAATCCCCAAATCCAAGTTCTGCCGCACCACTCAGCCATGCGGCATCATTGAAAGTGCCGGTTCTCCAGGAAGTACCCTGGTTCGACCCATTGTCGAGATACTTCCAGCTGGAAGATGCGGCGATCATTACCGTTTGAGCTTTCGATGTAAATCCAAAAAGACTCAATCCAAGAATGATAACATAGATAATTTGATTGTTGTGTAAATTTATTTTCATGACCCGCAGTTTTTTTCACACTAGCCCATATCGTGTGATGTGAATTAAAACTTAAAGGTCTTGCAGAGAATAATTTTTAGTCTTACACAATTACCACAATGAGTTACATCATTCACAGAAAAATAAAAAAAGCCACAGATTGTCTACAGAATTTATTCGTAATTGATTCTAACAATTGTAGTATTATGATAAATGATATTGAATGTGTCCGGGACGGAAAAACTTACTGCTACTCAAAAAACATTAAAATCCGTTGATGTCAAAAGCCATCACGATTCAATTGAGTTCCGTATTTTTTATGCGCTTCCATCTCTTGTCTGGAATGTGCGTTTTCATATTCTTCGACTTGGTCGGAAGGAATGAAATAATACTCCAAAGCTCCCTCAGGTATGTTGTATCGTTGTATCACTTTACCCTCCCTGGCCTTAGGCATTCCTGACATTTCATTTTTAAACTTCAGAATCTGATCGTTGTGAATATCTTCCATTGCAGTAATTATTTTTGTAAATTTTCGACAGAGCTATTTCATTTGCGCCAGCAAAACTTCATCACATTCTATATTCAATTTGTTCAGTCCTTTATATAATTCTTGTCTGAATGAATGCCAGTTTCCATTTCCTTTCAAGATATATGATTCCAGATCACCTTTCAATACATTATTTCTTTTTTCAAGATCTCCTATCCTCATCAGGTATTCATTCTTAGATGCGGTCTTATTTTCAACAGGCCGAAGTTTCAATTGCAAAATATTCTGTCCGCTGATTTGAATCTTTTCTTCCGCTTCTCTGACAAATTTTTCAAAATCACTGTTCACTTCTTTTTGTGCGAATGCGATTTCTCCTCCTGCAGTTCCCGCTTTTAATCCAGTAGAAACGCCGGCTTTATTATCTGTTTCACGAATCGTCGTTTTCTTATTGCAATTGGTTAAACCAACCAGCATTGACCCAAGAATAAAGGTATAGAGTATACTATTTTTTTTCATCGCAGTCTTTCATTGTCTCCTAAGAGATTTAATAATTTATTGAAAAAAGTCCTGGTTAGAAAATATGCTTGTTTAACGAAATGAAGACAATAGATTAATCGATGACTTCAGCAATACTACTGTCGTATTTAAGAAAAACAGTGCGCTGGTCTCGGCTAATAAAATCAATTTGGGTTTCATTTCTTCATTATATTAAACGTAAACAAATGGGATCCTCCATTCTGAAAGCAATAAAGGATACCGTTCAAATTCGCAGTCGAACGATACCCTTTAAACAATCACACTTAAAGCCCTGAAATAAGTTCTTCAAGCTCTTCTTTCGTTTTGCCCAATTTTATTTGAAGTTTTCCCATCATTTCGTCCTTCTTACCTTCTGCATAGAGTAAGTCATTATCGGTAAGAGTGGCAAATTTTTGCTTCAATTTTCCTTTTTGCTCATTCCAGTTTCCTTTTAATTCAGTTGAATTTGTCATGATGTGTGATTTTTAGTATTCCATTATATTGTATACAAAGGTGCGGACCTTGTCGTAGCGGATTGTTACACAATACTGAAATTTATTTACATAATTCACTTATTGAATGGGTGGGACACATTTTCGATGCTCAACTGACTCGAAACATCCGAATACTTCAAGCGATAGTATTCTTTCCGAACAGCCATTAGTCTCTTCTCCAACAGTTCAATTCTCCTGGTTTGTCTTATGATCAGCTCATTTTTTGATCTCAGGATACTTTGTTGTTCGCTTTGTGCCATGATTTTGAATTTAGAGGTGAGCATTCAAATCAAACGATCCGTGCTTCCGGATACAGTTTCTTCCAGGTATCAAAGGAAGAGAGCTTGTTAATAATGATCAGGGTTTTGTGATCGAGTCTGACTTTGATCTTATCTCCAGTGCTTTCTTTCTGTGTTAATATTAATTTTTTCCGTGCCATATGATTTAATTTTACGTATTAAGAATTTGGATTAATGATTTTGTTGTTGTTTTGATTTATTGTGCAGAAGATCGAAACTCCTGTCTTTAAAATCCAGCCCTTTTTACAAAAATCCCGAAACGTGTGTGGGCCTCCGGATCCTGATTGAAATGAGCGTGTTCATAATCTTCAATATATTCTGAAGGAATAAAATAATGCTCAAGTCTTTCAAGGGCAATGTTGTACCGTTTAATAATTTTTCCTTTTTGCTCGTTAAAATTTTCAGACATTTCTTCTTTAAACTTTGAGATGGATTTACTCACAAATGTTTTCATAGAATTAGTTTTAACGGGTTACTCTGATAATTATTCTGATTAAATGTCCACAATCACCAGAGCAAAGATCGTGTCAGAAATACTAACCGTGTATTCTCCTGAAATGGGGCAATTCGTCCTCAACAATCCATTCTTGCGGGTAAATTATTCCCCATTCGTATTGGCAATGTTCAGTCAAGAAGCATGTAATAAAATACGAAAGCATCTCACCCAAAATTGGTTTTACGAGGTGACCGTGATTCATCAACCTTGTAGGCTCTTTTCCATTCTTGTCCTACGGAAACCGGACCGGTAATATTGCATCATCGTGAAGGAGATGATAACGCCGGAACTCAAGCCTTCCACGAATGTCGAAATAGCTGCACTGGCTGGAGACACATTCTTTTTCATGAAAAGAACATTATCACCAAGAGAATCCAGTAATGCCGGACTTACAGAGGTAAAATAGAGGAATACAAACAAGGTAAAGGCAATGACCGTGACCATTGTCGTTTCAAATCCCAACATCATACCGGGTAAATAATCGATGTTCGGCTGCGTTTTGCTTCTGTAAAATCGATAGGTAAGCGTTATTCCAGTCAACAGAATAATGAAGTTGAATCCCCAGGCAGTAGCGCTGCCGGTCCAATTCATCCACCTCATCAACATGAAATACAAGATTAACGCAGTAGCATTGAGCAAACCTGCTTTGAGCCCTGTTTGCTGAATTGTAATTTCAGATTCTTTCATAAGAGTTTTTTTTATGAATTTATACGATACAGTATACATTCATAAAAACCGTTCCAGAATATAAAATATTTTATAAACTCAAGGATTTCTGCAACCGTACACGTAAAAATTCATGCAGAGAAAAGAATTCGAAAAGAGCAAAGTGATGAAAAGATTAAAAAAAATATTTTTAAATATGACAATCCAGATTTTCTCCAGGATTGAAGCTTTGTTCTATTATTGAAATTGATGCTGAACTGTTACCAAATTTTTTTGGCAACAGTACTTCCGACAACTTTCTTCGTGAAAAAATAAATGAACATTTAATTCCTCAGGATCCTTTGCTTTGAATATAAAACACACCAAACCCAAGCATCAAAATTCCCAAGCAGATCAATCCCCATTCACCAAGTGTAGGAATTGCAGCGGAGATTCCATTTTCAAACACCAACCGTGCTAATGGTGCGCTATTCGCTTGCCAATTTTCGCCATTGTCGGAACTCAGTTCAGTAAATGCAATAAATGAACCGGACAAAAGATATTGCCCTCCACCATTGTCGGCAATAATAAGTTCTCCCGGAGAAATCCTGGTTGGGCTTTCTCTGAGCAGCATACCGGTTGGCAAAGTGCCTCCGGCAATATCCAATTGCAATATTTCAACATCATAAACACGCGAAGTTCCTGAAACAGAAGAGAAATCTACTTTCATCTTTACTGTTGCGGGAGCTGTTACAAAGACCGTTGGCCCACTACTGGAATAGCTTGCGCTGAAATCGCAGGTGAATGTAATTATGCTGGATCCGGAAGCAGGCAATGTGGTCCCTGGAGAAAAATTCTTTAACGCAACATTTGTCCATGAAATTCCTCCTCCATTAAAAATATCAACGCAAGTGATAATGACTGGGGATGTCGTAGGTGATGGCGGAGTCGGTGGTAAGCTATCATTGGGAACAGGTATCGGCTCGTGTGGAATCGCCGCTGCAAATTTGACAAGCAGTGCATCGTACAATCCTCCACCATATGTATTCTGGAATCCTCCGGAAGTAACACCGGTGGTTGTTGGTGTGTAACCTGCCATATAGATATCGCCAAAACTATTCACTGTAACATGCCCTTCCTCTTCGTGAACACGTCCGTAATAGGTTGAACTTACTCTTTGTCCGGATGGTAAAAAAGCGGCAAGGAAATAGTTTTCAGAACCAACCAAACTGGTTTGAAATCCATAATTCGTAGCTATACAATTTCCTATGTTCAAACTGTAAGCATCACCGGCAAGAAATACATCTCCATAGGAATTGACAGCAACATCGTTACCTTCTTCCGTTCCGGATCCTCCATAATAAGTTCCCCAGATTCGGTTTCCATTGGAATCAAACTTTACAAGAAAGGCATCCGCTAAACCACCGCCACCGGGTGTATTCTGAAATCCGCCCGAAGCAATTCCGGTTGGACTGAATGTTTGTCCGCCGAGATAGATCACATTTCCCGGCCCAACAGCAATTCCAAATCCATATTCAAGATTTACACCACCGTAATACGTTGACCAAAGAAGATTTCCGGATCCGTTGAATTTAGCTACATAAGCATCCTGTCCACCACCATATGTATTTTGAAAACTACCCGGAGTAGATATTCCGGACGGACTGGCAGTATAACCGGCGAGCACCACATTTCCGGAAGTATCGGATGCGATATCCATATTCCCTTCTTCATTTACACCTCCGAGATAAGTGCCCCATTGAAATGCTCCGCTGCTGCTGAACTTCGCGAGAAATGCATCGGAACCGCCGCCGCCGTAAGTTGTTTGATAGGCTCCGGGCGAAGCAATATTGGTTGTACTGACTGTATATCCTGCGAGGTAAACATTGTTCGTTGCATCAAATGCAATATTCATTCCCTGATCAAAAAAAACTCCTCCATAATAAGAACCCCAAAGACGAACACCACTTGCATTGAATTTTACGATAAAAGCATCGGTTGTTCCATTCATTGTTGTTTGATACGATCCCGGAGAAGCAATACTATCTGTACTTGAAGTATAACCCGTCATGTAGACATTTCCAGCTCCATCCACTTTTACACCAAAACCATAATCTGAACCGGAACCACCATAATATGTCGCCCATAATCTGTTCCCTGCTCCATCAAATTTTACGAGATAAGCATCTGTTCCACCGCCACCTGAAGTCAGTTGATGTGCTCCTGCAGTTGCAATCCCGCTTACACTTTCAGTTTGCCCCGTCAGGTATACATTCCCTGCAATATCAGTAGTGAGATTATAGCCGGCATCAAGCCCACTTCCACCATAATACGTCGCCCATAAACGATAATTTTGTGAATTTGCTGAAAGTACAATGCAGCAAAACAGAACAACGAAGAGTATACATTTTTTTCATGGGATGATATTTTTATTTTAAAAAATGTTGAACGGAAATTTAATTATCAGGCGATGAGGAACGATCAAGAAATCCGTAATAAAATTCAGTGAAAGAAATGAATATAAATTTTGTTGGAATAATTTCGATAATACGTGATATACTGAAATCCCTGTATTTCCGGCCTGTTTCAGGGACCTGGCATGACCAAAGATAGAATATTATCCGGAAAATCAAAATTCAGAATGCTTGTTCTTTTAATGCATTTCCTTGCAAATGGGAGGTTTCCAAAGGCCGGAACAAAAAACCCGGCAAATCCTTCAGGAATTAGTTTGATTTTTTTCCGCCTGAAGGATTTGAGAAATGCTATTTCCCCTTAATGTGAGGATGAGCCAGATCAACAAAACAACAAAAAGCGATGGCCCTACGGTAGTGATTAAAGTTTTCATATCCGAATTCAATCACTTTTTTTTGATAAGACCCAAATGAATATAAGTTCAGGTATGAATTTACACTGTACACATACAGGATATGAATCCATTGTTTGAACATCACAAAAAGTGTAATCACTGTAAAGCCGAGTAATAGATCTGTCAATTTTCTTTTCCAGGTCAGAGAACCAGCCAGGATGAGGGAGAACAACAATGCTGTGGGTAAATATCCCCGGATCCGTGTGTTTACATCCGTGAGCGCAGCGCGTCCGGTTCCATCGCTCTGGCGGATAGCCGTATTTCCAACTTGCAAATGTGTGATGGATGGATTTTTATCAGTTAAAAAACGAACGAATCCGGTGCCGTGAATTTCCTTAAAAAAAGCTCGGGAGATTCCCATGTAGAAATTTCGATACGCACTTTCCAGGAAGCTTACAGGAAGTGTGAGCAATACATAGAGTAGCATTACCTTGACAAGAAACCATGGTAGTTTTTTATTTTTCAAGGACAGGTTTTTTTTCAGTCTGAGATTTTGCCCAAAACATCCATAGACCAAGAGAAAAGATAATAAAAAGAATTTGCCAAATTTCTACATGGATAAAATCAAAATATTCAGGATAATATCTTCCTGTTAAAAACAAACTGGCAATACGAATAAGGTTCAATACAAATAAAAAGGCTAGTCCTTTTACAAGTCCGAAGAATTTCTTTTTCCCTGCAGCAGGAAAGGCCAACAACGCAGAAGCAAATAAAGCCATGGCTTCAACGGCATCACATCCACGGTTAATCCGGATTGTATACGCAGTTGAATTGACTGTATCCTGAATTGCTGATGTGCCCTGGTTTAGAAAGTTTAAAAGAATACTACTAAGGTGAGCATACATTGAACTGATTCGGGGATGGATATTCGCATTAAAATAACCGGAAAGCCATACGACATAGAACAAAGCCATATTGAAGGCAAAGAAGAAAATAAACATCAAAACAGGTTTTCGCTTCGCCAAACCTGTTTGCGTTTTTCTGTTTACACTAACATGTATATTCTTTTTCCCTTTCGATTTTCCCATCACAGGTAAACCTAAGGAATTGTTTGATTCCTGCAAAAAAACATTTCTCACAATGCAGGATTCTTAGCCGGATTCCCCGAAGAAATTCCAGCTAATTCCTGGTCAGAAACCCAACATGTCGCTAATCAATTCATCTTCCATTCCGGAATCCTTCCCGGTGTATACGGCGCTTTATTCATCTCTAACATATCCTCCAGCTTCCGTACATCTGTATCCAGTTTCTTGAGTTCATCCAACACTTTAGCGAATTGTTTTCCGGCTGTTTCGTAAGAACGAAGAAACGTTTGCGTTGGTGCAGAGCTTACACTCCACATTGTGCTTTCAATGGAGGAAATCCGTGAACTGATGGAAGGAGGTGTTTCAAATTCTCTGCGTGCCAGACTTGCATCGCCATTGAGTTGAAGGTTTATTTCTGCCAGGCGCTTTTCGATATCCTTCACCGATGCAATTTCAGTGGATACTTGAGCAGGCGTTTCAATGATCGCTTGTTTGATGAATTTCATTTTACCCTGAAGTTCTCCACGGTAAGCATCCGCTGCGGCTGTAGCCCTGCGTATCTCACTTACCTTCCTGCAAAAATCATCGAATGCCTTTTTATCTGTAGCCGGAAGCGTCGCTGCATTCAGTGATTTTACTGTAAAGGACTGTGGTGAAACAAGCTCTGATAATTTACCATCCTCAAATTTACTCAGTGAAACTTTGTATTTACCGGGCATTGCAGCATAGCCTATTTCCGGTACATCATAGGGGTTTGAAGGATCCGGTGTATTGAAGTTAATTAGTCCGGGAGAATTGTACCTGAAATCCCACACAATTCTGCTCATTCCTTTTTTCGCAGGAGCTTTCAATTTCCTGATCACATTTCCTCCTTCATCGCTAACAGTAAACAAGAGGTATGGATCCGGATAATTGTCTTCCAGACGAATGGAATCAGCAGAAGGATAAGTAAGAGGCTGACTTGCTTTGATTTTTTCTTTTTCCAATTCCTTACGTTTCTCTTTCATCGTTTTCAAATCATCCTTCAAATAATACGTGAACACAGCTCCTACTTTCGGATTTGGAACAGAGAAAAAACTTTCTCCCTGAAATCCTTTTAACGGAGCTCCCCAGGAACGGGACTCATTAAACATCCACGAATCCTTGATGGGTGCAATCCATGCCTCTTTCGTCAAATCCGCTTTGGTGATTGTCCGCAAAGGCGTGTAATCATCAAGAATATAAAAACCGCGGCCAAAAGATGCGAGCACCAAATCATTTTCTCTTTTCTGAATTTCGATATCCCGAATTGCAATTGTAGGCAGACCACTTTTCAATTGTGTCCATTGCACGCCTCCATCATTGGTAAAAAATATACCGAACTCCGTTCCCGCGAAAAGCAAATCAGGATTCACATGATCTTCGGCAATTGAATAGACACTGCCTCGCTCAGGTAGATTTCCCTGGATCGGAGACCATGACATTCCGCCGTCTTTACTTTTGAATACAAAAGGCTTGAAATTACCATAGCGGTGATGATTGAAGGTTGCATAGAAAACACCTTTGTCGTGTTGCGATGCGATGATCTGATTCACATAAGTACGCTCCGGAACTCCCGGGATATTATCAATTTTCGTCCAGTTTTTTCCTCCGTCTTTCGTCACCTGAATGAGTCCGTCATCCGTTCCAATGACAAGGTGATTCTCATCAAATTTAGATTCCGCGATAGAGACAATGTTTCCATAGATGTCGGTGGATCCGTTTTTTGACAAGGCATCCATACCCCAGACTTTTCCCATGACAGGCAATTTGTTGCGATCAATTTGACGCGATAAATCACCACTGATAGTTTGCCATGTATTGCCCATATCATCACTTTTGAAAAGTTTGTTCGCAGCGAAATAAAGGCGTGTGTGTTTATGTGAAGAGATCAGCAAAGGCGAATCCCAATTCCAACGAAATGCCGGTTCGCCTTCCCCTTCTATGGGTTTGATGTCTACAACTTCACCACTTTTCTTGTCGTATCGGGCGATTCCACCATATTGAGCCTGCGGATAAACAATATCCGGATTCTCCGGATCCACCTGTGTTTCGAAACCATCTCCTTCGAGGGTTATTTTCCAGTCTGAATTGGTAATCCCGTTTGAACTAATTGTGCGTGAGGGCCCGACGAGAGAATTGTTGTCTTGTGTTCCTCCAAAGACATTGTAAAACGGAACAGCATTGTCGGTAGAAACTTTATAAAATTGTGTGACAGGAAGATTGGATCTGAATTCCCAATTGGCACCGGCATCATTTGTATTGTAAATTCCACCATCACAACCAACCATCAATTGATTGGGATCTGCCGGATTGATCCACAATGCATGATTGTCGACGTGCTTGTATTTTTCTCCAATTTTTTCAAATGATTTTCCACCATTGGTAGAAACCATTACCCAAAAGTCAACATAATATACTTTTTCAACATCCTTCGGATCGCAGAATATTTCCTGATAATAATTTCCTGATGTCGTGTTATCACAACGTTTTTCCCAGCTTGCACCACGATCTGTGGAACGATAAACTCCTCCTTTTTTATCTCCGGCTTCAATAATTGCATAGATATAATCGGGATTTGCAGGAGAAATAGAAAGTCCAATGCGGCCTTTGTCTACATCCTTTGGCAGTCCGTTAGACAATGTATCCCAGTTCATACCGCCATCTGTACTTTTAAAAATATTTGATTCCGGTCCGCCATTGATGTAGGTATACACCTGCCTTCTTCGCTGATGGGATGTTGCATACAAGACATTTGAATTCCGTGGGTCAAGATGGATCTCATTGAATCCGGTGTTCTCGCTTACATAAAATATCCGCTTCCATGATTTCCCTCCATCGGTGGTTTTGTAAATTCCCCGTTCTCCACCGGCGCTCCACAAAGGACCATAAGCAGCGACATAAACAATATTGGAATTCGAAGGGTCAATGGCTATCATTCCGATGTGTTCGGAAGTTTTCAAACCCACATTATTCCAGGATTTCCCTCCATCTTCAGATTTGTAAACACCATCACCGTAAGCAACGCTACGTTGGTTGTTATTTTCTCCACTACCGACCCAGATTACATTCGGATTTGTCGGATCGATTTCTACACAACCTATAGAATAAGACCCTTCTCCATCGAACACAGGCTCATAGGTAATTCCTGCGTTTTCTGTTTTCCATACACCACCGCATGCTGCAGCAACGAAATAGGTTTTAGGGTTGGCGGGATTAACAGCAAAATCGACCACACGCCCGGAAGTCACAGCAGGCCCGATACTGCGGAACTTGAGACCATTGAAGGTCCCTGATTTCCAGGAGTCGCTTTTTTGAGAGGATGATTCGGTCTTTTTTTGAGTCTGCGAAAAGGCAGAGAATACGATTCCAATACCCAGGACAATTAAGTAGAGCTGTTTCATTCAGATGTATGATTTTTTTGATCGGACTAAAGATGAATCATTTTTTTGGATTCTCCTGAAGATTTCTGAAAACGAAGTCGTTCTTAACTCTTTTTAAGAAATCCATTTCAAAATACATCTAACTTCCTTTTGAAATCAATTTCACATCAAAATTCAATTGATTCACCACATTTCCGATTTATCAAGTAATTTATTGGGTACATTTATTGATCATTTTTGCAAATGAAAAAAAGAATATTCCTGCTGAGTCTGCTTTTTTGTTTATTCGATGTAAACATTTTTGCTCAAAATGCTTTATTCAAAGCGGAAATAAGTTCCGGATTAATCCGCGGCGATAGAGCGCTTTTACAAACAAAAGACAACGGCTTTTTTTATGCTTTTGTATCAGACTCGAATCAACTTGGGTTTGCATTACTGGATTCATCTGGAAATTTTCTTTGGAATAGAGTTTCACGGTATGTTGAAAATGCTGGGAATATGGATATTTCCCCAGCTGTAGAGCTTCCGGGTAAACAGTTTTTATTAACAGCAAACTCCCATCATAATTTATTGCGAATTGATTCAGTTGGAAATTATATGAATGCATACAAATTTTCACCGATCCCTCAAATATCTGGATTCATACACTTCAAGTTTTCAATGACTCAAATGTATTGATACAATACGTTACAAATTCAGGTGAATTTATAGCTGTAGCAGACACATCACTCAACATTATTCATTCGTACCATCTGGACTCACTAAGTGACACTCTACTGAGCATTCAAAATGCGGTCTATTTGAATTCCGGTCAAATTTTAATTCATGGTGCTGCCAGTTATTCACCAACCGGATATCATGCTTCCTGGCTTATGCTGTGCGATATGAATTTTTCAACAATTTGGACACGCCTTATCAATGTAAATTGCAGCAACAGCTGGCTCCATTCAATCCAAATAAGGGATAACTTTATCTACACCTTAGCTTGGTGTGAGCAAACCAGTAGTGGAGATAATATTATTTCCAAAATTAATCTCACTACCGGAAATGTAAATTGGGTAAAACGTTTTCAGCGAAATGCGGGCGAGATGATGTGGTTAGTAAAAACACAAAGCGATTCCTTGCTTGTATTCTTTCGTGGCGGACATATGATGTCAGTAGATAGTAGTGGAGTACTATCACAACCTTTCGCTCTTCCTGTCTACACAGATTATATTTATGATTTTAATTCCATGGGCGGGTTGGTATTTCCCGGAAACTTGCGTTCAAACTTTACTACAAAATGTATCGTTCGAACAGATCCAACCGGCCATCTTCCTTGTTTTGAAGTGCCGGATTCAAATTATATTTCAGTTGTAAACAATGAACCATTCACATCAATGAATTTTTCAGCTACTTTAATAGCTGACACTATTAATATTATTCCAACTCAACTATTGCCAGACTTTTTTCAATATTCATTTACAACCGAGGATGGATGTAATTATGTTGGACTTTCATCCATTGAAAAGGAAGCTGAACTATCAGTTTATCCAAATCCTGCGGAGAATATAATTACTATCAGACTCAAATCATCTTCAGGAAATTGTTCGCTCAAGATTTTTGACCGATCGGGAAGACTTTGTTTATGGGATATGTATGCAAGTAATTCTCAAGCAATTTCTGTTTCTACAAAAAATCTCGAATCGGGAATATATTTTCTAATTTTAGAAAATGATGAAGGAAAAATCTACAGGGAAAAATTAGTTGTGATCCATCATTGACTACATATTTTGTTAAAGAAAATTCATCGGTTTTTCTTACCTATTTATTAAGTACTTTTTAGAATGAAAAAGATTCTTGTACTAATATGTCTTTGCTGCTATCTTGGATTTTTCCAAAGTGCTGCCCAAGGCGTTTTGTTCAAAGCAGAATTAAGCTCCGGATCCATCCATGCTCACAGAGCACTTTTACAAACCAAAGAGCATGAGTTTTTTATGCTTTTGTTTCTGATTCAAATCAACTTGGTTTTGCGTTATTAGATTCAACCGGAAATATTCTGTGGAATAAAATTTCCAGGTATTCGGAAAACTCCATAAACATGTCTACAACTGAAGTTGTGGAGTTGCCCTTTAAACAATTTCTGATTACAATAAACCCTGGACATCGGCTATTGAGAATTGATTCTGTAGGCAATTTCATGAATGCATATCAATTTTCAACAACAGTATGGGTTCATAATCTCCAAAATTTGAGCAGTTCCAGGTTTCTGATTGCTGGTTCAAAAAACATTCAAGATTTCATAGCAATAGCCGATACATCCTTGAATATAATCCAATCTGCGCAACTAAACACTTTCAATGACACCACTCTTGGAGTAATTAAAATTCACAAAACGAGCTCACAACAAATTATAATGTTTGGAGCAGCATCCCATCAACCTTCAAATTTCCATTGTTCCTGGGTTATGCTTTGCGATACAAATCTCTCAACAATTTGGTCACGCTTAATAATTCTGGATAGTAGTCAAAGCAGTATAGAATCTATTCAAGAAAAGGATGGCTTCTTGTACACCTTTGGCTATTACAGTTCATCAATGGTGCCTCTGGATTATATTCTTTCCAAAATTGATCTGGCAACAGGAAATATTATTTGGGTAAAACGAATTGAACATAACATGACTGAATTAATGGCTCTTGTGAAGACAGAAAGTGATTCGTTAATCTTGTTTGGTCGCGGCGGACGTATGATTCCAATTGATACTTCAGGGGCTGCTTTACAATCATATTTTCTTCCAATCCTTACTGATTATATATTTGATTACAATTCCATGGGTCCGCTTGCAATGCCAGGTTGGCTACGCTCAAATCCGTATACCACTTGCATATTGAGAACTGATCCATCCGGACATGCTCCATGTTTCGAATCACCTGACACTAATTTGAATTATATTCTAACAAATGAACCTTTTCGAATCAGCGAATCAGGACTTTTAATTGCCGATTCAATTCAGATCGCACCATCCACTTTTTTACCGGATTATTTTCAGTATTCATTCACCACTGAAGACGGTTGTAATTACGTAGGTCTTTCATCGGTTGAAAAAGAGGCTGAGCTTTCTGTGTACCCTAATCCTGCCAACAATTTTATAAACATCAAATTAAAATCAGAGCAGTTAAACAATTGTTCACTGAATATTTTTGATCAATCCGGAAGGCTCTGTTTTTCAAGTTTAAGTTCTACCAATTCTACTTCTATTGCAGTAAAAAATCTTGAGACAGGAGTTTATTTGCTGGTTATTCAAAATGCGGACGGAATTGTATATAGAAAAAAATTTGTAGTAATTCATGAATGACAATTTGAAAATAAAAAAAGCAGAATTCCGATTGGTTTCCGCCCCTTAGACTTGGATTATACTTTTATAAAATAGTATCTCAATTCCCGGAATAATCCCGATATTACAAAACAATAGAATTGGGTAGTAAAAATCTAAAATCAACAAAATGAAAAAAGCTTTGTTAGTAATGAGTGTTTTGGGATTCGTTGCGCTTCAAGCATGCAATGAGGAGAAAAAGCAAAACACCAATGAATCTTCAACTACAACTGTAGATACAACCACTTCGGTTCCAAATAATACAGGCATCCAGGAAAATAGTCAACAACCTGTGACTGGCCCGGAAGCTCAAATTCCAAACACCCAACCTGCAGCTGTTCCAGCGTCTGCTCAAGCAGCGACCGGAATGAATCCTGCACATGGCCAACCCGGTCACCGTTGTGACATAGCAGTTGGTGCACCGCTCAGTTCACCTCCGGGACAAAATCCGAATGTAACACCGGATGTTCCAAATGGTAGTTCTCCGCAAACAATCACAATGCCCGCCGTAAACCCGAGTCAACCTCAAATGCAAACTACTGCACCGGCGTCAGGTCCCACTGCACCCGGAATGAATCCACCACACGGACAACCAGGACACGATTGTGCTATCGCTGTTGGAGCACCTTTGAAGAAATAAAAAACATTTTCCCGGACTTGATTCAAAATCAAATCCGGGAAAATGAATGAATAGTTTTTCCTGAGTATCGAGATTAAGTTCAATCCTTTTGATCTGGATTTTTTTAATAGACACTCAACTTACATGTTGCGTTTGTATTTCCCATTTGAAAATTCAGAATGTATATTCCGGAATTAATTCCTTCGGTCTCCAGAAATATTTGCTGCGCATCATTTCCTTCATTTTTCGAATGAATCGTTTTCACTATTCTGCCTTGCATATCGATAAGTGAAATCTGCGCAGGTTCATTGTTCTTATTTTTGTAGTCGACAACAATTTTTCCCTGCCTGAAGTATGCATTGAAGTACGCGGAACTTTCAGGATCTGAATTTATCCCTGTCGAAAAATCCAGTTGATACAAGTCATTATAAAATGTACTGAAGTCCCAACCGGTGGTGATGTAAATACTGCTGCCGTATGCGAAACCCGTTGGCCACGCTCTTCCCCCGACGGCAAAAACAGGCAAAGGGCTCCAGGAGTTTCCGATTGGATCAAACTTATACATATCATCGAAGGTTGTTGAAAAACCGGCTTGCCCGAGTCCGACATAGCCATATTCACCGGAAGAAAATGAAGCTGCACATTCTCTCGGATCACCCGGAAGTGACGATCTTTGGATCCAGGCATTCGACAAAGTATCATACTGCCACAAATCATTCAGCTCAGTGAGTTGCCAGCCTCCACCAATAAATCCTTTATCTCCGATTGAAAACGCATATGGGAAAGACCGGTATCCACCGGCAAATGCCGGCATGGGATACCAATCATCCGTCAAAGGGTCGTACTTATAAAAATCCGAATAAATATAAGTACTGTCGTCACCACAGCCTACATACCCTTTGTCACCAATAGAAAAAGCACATCCTGAAGCACGCTTTCCGGCAGGGAAATCTTTCCGTGGGGTCCATTGATTAAAATCCGGATCGTATTCCCAGAGTGATTGATAATAGGTAAAATTCGGACCATTCCCTCCGCAGAGATATCCTTTGCCATTGCAAACAAAGCCCATTCCAAACATTGTGATGCCTTGTGGAATTGAAGCCCGGGCAGTCCAATGATCATTTGCCGGATCGTATTCCATCAAATCATCATGGCCATTCCCTCCGACCACATAACATTTTGATCCGATCACCCAGGAAACCGCACCATCGCGTTGTGCAGCTACTCCGGGAATAGAATTTTTCGCTACCCATTGTGCGCTTGAATAAAAATTAATTCCTGTACAGAGTACAATTAGAATCCCAATAATAGTTTGCTTGTTCATAGCTATTCATTTTTTTATAAAAGAAGAAGTCAAAAGTGAAGCCGTCAAATTTTTTCCACGACCTGCAGGAAATTCCTGACATAAAAAACAAGACAACATGATTTCAGTAAAAGGCTGAGCGAATGTTTCTCGTCAGGCGTTTGCATCCTTACATCCCGGATGAAGATGCTCTTGTGTAAATTACTTTTCTGTGACAGGGTATCTCGTTATCATTGCCTAAAGAACATTTGTGAAAAGTCTAAAAATATTCTCCGGCCTTGCATTCTTTCTAATCATTCTTGGTTATCGCTGGACATATTCTACAGACGGGAGATTTCTTACTACTTTTCTTCTTGTAGTAATTGATCTTGGCTGCATTCTCACTGCGACGTTGATCATCAACAGAATTCTGGTGCCTCGCTTTCTATTGAAAAATAAATATTTCATCTTCGTACTTTCCTTCATCGCATGTATCGTCTTCTTCAGTCAACTTTTCCAATTCGCAGATTGGCAAATCCATGTTCTGAGCGGAACACTCTCTGATCGCTTCATGGAGCTGTCCTCTAAATTCTCCTATCAGATTTTTAATTCCTACATCATCATGATCGTCGGAACTGTTTTTGGATTTACGATTGAAATGCTGGCAAAACGGGTAGAGTCCGATAAATTATCCGAGCAGTTATTAAAGGAAAAAACGGAAGCAGAGCTAAACTTCCTGAAAGCGCAGATCAACCCGCATTTTCTTTTCAATTCAATCAACACAATTTTCTTTCAGATCGACAAAAATAATTCCAATGCCCGGCAAAGTTTATTGAAGTTTTCAGAAATGCTGCGTTACCAGCTCTACGATTGCATGGCGGAAAGAATTTTCATAGAGAAAGAAATCATTTATCTCAGAAGCTATGTGGAACTTCAGAAATTACGAAAAGAAGAAAATGTTGTCGTTCATTTTAATTGCAGCGAATCCGTCAAAGAATTTTCGATTGCACCATTGGTACTTATTTCCTTTGTTGAAAATGCGTTCAAACATGTGAGCAACTTTTCCGGAAAGGAAAACAAAATCAGTATAGAACTTGATAAAAAAGAAGATGAATTTCATTTTAGGGTTTTCAATACAAATGAAATCAGAAAAGAAACAGTAGTTCTCAACGAAGGCGGAATTGGCCTGAGCAATGTGAAAAGAAGAATAGAATTAATTTACAATGGCAACCATGAACTGAAAATAGACAAACAGGAAAAATCTTTTGAAGTCAATTTAAAATTAAAATTATGAACGTCTTAAACTGTTTTATAATTGACGATGAACCTTTGGCACGAAAAGGGATTGAAGAGTACGTGAATGAAATTGACTTTCTATCCCTGGTCGGAAAAGCAGAAAATCCGGTGAAAGCACTACCAATTATCTGTGAAAACAAAGTCGATTTAATTTTTCTCGACATACACATGCCTAAATTAAACGGAATTGATTTTATCCGGACGATGAAAAGTCCTCCTCTCATCATTATCACTACTGCTTTCCCCGAATATGCAATTGAAAGTTACGAATTGAATATTCTTGACTATTTACTAAAACCTGTTTCCCTGGAACGCTTTGTCAAAGCATGCAATAAAGCGTATGATTATCATTTACTCACTAGCAATTCAAACATTCCGGTTCTGCAAGCCGGCATTCCGTCCAGTGATCATTTCTTTGTTAAGTGCGGGAATAAATTCGAAAAAATTCCGTACGATCATGTGTTGTACCTCGAAGCCATGGAGAATTATGTGGTGATTCAAACAAAAGAAAAAAAATACACGACTTATCTCACGTTCAAAGGAATCGAAGCTTCACTTCCGGAAGAATTGTTTGTCAGGATTCACAAATCCTATCTTGTTGCGATGAATGCCATAGAAAGTATTGATGGAAATGAAATTACTGTTGGGAACAAACAAATTCCTATCAGTAGAAATTTTCGGGAACTGGCGTTGAATAAAATTTTAGGCAAGAGGCTTATTAGACGATACAAATCCTGCCTATTGTTAAATTTACAATAGCCATTGAACATCAAAATGAAAATTGAATTACCTGCTTGTCTATAAAATCAATTAGTCGCTTTGAATCCAAATCAGAAAGTCCGTATAGCGCGTGCTTTCCGTACGAAAACATTTTTGCCTCCATTAGAAGCTTGTGCGCCGCCCCCAAAATTCTGGACCCATACATTCGAATTACTTGTTTCACTCGAGGTCCAATAAACAAAGGCATTATCAAATCCTCCTATGGCAACTTGACTTAAATATAATTTATTCAATTCATCCTTACTGGGAAGATACCAATCAGAATATCCATTGAGCACCAAATCACCACACAAACGAGCTGCAATACCTGCTGTAGAACACCCGGCCATGATGTCGATTGTATTCTGGCTTCCCGTTCCCAATGCTGTACCGGCTGCACCGGGAATTCCGGTTCCAAAACATCCCCATTCCATCGAACCAGTCAGCTGGAGCCGCAATAATCCCGTGTATTGTATTTGCATCATAGCCAGGATCTCCGGACGAGGATGTAGGCAACAACACCTCCATGATAAGAAATTCCGACGGTCGGAGTAATTTTATCGCTTGCAACCGATCCTGACATATTCCTCCAGGAATATGCATTGAAATATTGAAGTTCGCCAACATCTGTACCGCAGTTGGTACAGAATATAGTCAGGCCTTGCTCAGGATTTGAAATTGCATCCCGTTGACTCTGTAACATTCTTGGCGGGAGAAATCCTTTGGTGGTGGAACTAACATCTAATTGTGCATTCGTTGAAGGGACACTTATTCCAATTCCGACGGCGCTTTTAAAATAACTCGGTGTTGATTCATAACCACTGATTTTGGATATAATACTATCCAAACCACTTCTTACTTCGATGTAACCATCAGCCTGAATTCAAACATCCTTATCAATTTTGCGGCGGTACCATTTTCGCTCCAATACAAAGCCATCAAATGACGTCGGAGCTTTGACGACAAGTTTTGTGATGTCAAGTTTGCGAACCAATTCCAACATTTCCGGTATTGCTATTCTTTATATCTGTTCCTTGTTTTTCCAGTTTCCATTTGCTGCGTTCAATGCAAAAGGAACACTCATGAGTTGCTGTGTACCCTAGTCACATATGAAGACCCGCCTGTAACATCCATTTCTACCTGCATAAACTTGGCTCCGTTTCCCAATCGATTGTGCAAAGTTCCACTCACTACAACACCCTGACCGATGTTTGCACTGAATAGTCCAAGTGAATTTGTTGTTAATAACTGTGTTTCTCTATACACAATCGTACCGCCTGCAGAAACATCCCGCACGCTAAAGCGAATTGAAATGTTAGTATTAATAATAAGATTCCCCGCATTATCTCTTGCCACCGCCTGATAAGGAATTGCCTGCGGTGCTTGCCCAAGAGCAAAATTGAATGAATAACAGGAAATGAGAATCAAAAATTTGCAAAATGATTTCATATGGATTGTTCTTTAACATGAATTTTTCTAGAAAATCTGAACGGTTCAAATAACCCTGATGTTTTATAAAACATTAACAAGTACAAAATATAAAAAATTACAACACGCTCCAAACAGTTGATTTTACTGGCTTTTTAAGTGTTTCACTTGCAATATAAATCATCTATTGATATGTTCTTTTAATCAGAATGCAAGCCCCTTCACTTTGCATAAAAAATGCAAATGTGAGATCCTACAAAATGTGGAACTATCAAAACAAATTAAAAATTATTTTTATTATAATGAAAATCTTAAGCTGTTTTATCATTGACGATTAGCCTTTGGCACGAAAAGGCATGGAAGAGTATGAGAATGAAACTGACTTTCTCTCCTGGTCGGAAAAGCAGAAAATCCGGTGAACGCTCTTCGGTTATTTCTCAAAACAAAATCGATTTAATTTTTCTCGACTCCTCTTGACAAGAATATTAAACTACTTAGCTTAACATTTAATTGCCACGAATACACGAATATAAAATGAAATCACAGTTAGCAACAAACAAATTTCTGTTAGTAGAAATTTTCGGGAACAAGAATTAAATAAAATCCAGGGGGAGAAATTGATAAAACGCTAATGAATAGTGCATTGAATTCTATTGCAAAAAAAAGATTGACAATAAAACAACACGAGACAAATCCGGTATTTTGATTTGTAGCTTCAGAATATCTGGAATAATATTACGCTTACTTTTCAGCCTTCACATCCATACCCAGCTGTGCTTTTATGGAAGCGATGTCTGACTTAAACAAACTATTCTCGGCTTGTAATTTTTCATTTTCTGCTTGCAGAATTACAATTTGCCTGGCTAGCTCCTGTGTTGCAGAAACATTCAACATGGCAATTGCGTCATAGTCAACAGTACGGAAATCACTCACTTCTTTTCCATAAATAAATGCCTGAGAAACATCCTCTTTAGCATCGAGTTCAAAACATTGTTCTGAAAGAACAGCAGAGACTTGATTGTAATGGGTAGTTCCGGCAGGGTCAATCCATTTAACCTGGTCACCTTTAACTAAATCGTGAGGCTTTGCCATCGTAACTTGTAAATTCCCATTAACATTTGTGATTGATTTCGCAAGAGCATAAATGTTCGGTATATGTGTTTTAATTGTATTTACTGCATTCGGAAAAACTTTTTCCACTTCTTGAGCGATAACTTTTTTCTGAATTTTATTCCCAAGTGTAATCGTATCAATGAATAAATAATCAGTAATCTTTATTTGGTTAAGTGTAATTAAATCTAGAACCGAATTACTTCTTCCTGCTACATTTTTAAAACGCATATCCGAAAGTGTAGGTGTTCCATTTGTAGCAATAAAACTCTGTGTGGTAATAACATTTCCTTCAAAGATTGCCGTGGCAAGTCCACCGGTCCATGGCGTGAGAGTCGTCATCACAGCATGGTAATCAAAAAATCCAATATTAATATTATTGATAGTTCCATTATTTCCAACCACATGCAATCGTGCTTTAGGTGCAGTTGTTCCGATACCCACCAGATTTCCTTTTACTATCATTGCGGAAGCTCCTGTTCCTGTAGCAAGAATTAATTTCTGTGAACTGGATTCGGCGCGGAGAATCACATCACCTGCGACTGCATCAGGAGAAAACTGAGCATTTCCTGAAGCAAGAGCAAATCTACCCTCAGTGCTGGTACGGCCCATTGAATAACACGTATTCGCAGCTGTCGAACCACTCAAAATACGTATAGCTTCATCATTTGCATTAATTACTTCCAATTGTTTAGCAGGCGTCTCGTTGTTAATACCTACAAAACCTGCAGAACTAATTGTCATTCTATTATTCGCATTGGCAGCACTTGGAGAAAGGCTTCTCAAATGAAAATCCTGAGCATCATTAAAGTTCACATAATTGGGACCTGTAGTTCTTTGTAAATTGAGACTTGCATTGTTACTGGTAGCCCTTACTTCACCTGCCACTTCCAATTTTGATCCGGAGAATTTAGGGCTGATGTTCCGATTCCTACATTTCCTTCAATAATGACTCCGTTTGTCGGTGCCGAAACTGACCCTGAATAACTCACGCCAATCGCGACAGATCCATCAACATCGAGCTTTGACAAAGGGTTTGTTGTTCCAATTCCAACAGAGCCTTCTATTATAGCTCCATTTGTTGGTGCCGGGATCAATCCTGAATAGGATGTCCCGATACTCACTGATCCTTCTACATCCAGTTTAGACACAGGAGAAACAGTACCTATTCCGACTGTTCCTTCAATAAGGGCTCCATTGTTTGGAGCCACATTCAAACCGGCATAGCTTGAACCAATTGTTGTTCCTCCTTTAATATCCAGTTTTGAAGCAGGAGAAGATGTTCCGATTCCAACGCTTCCACTGTTCGCATTATATAGCAGATTATTGCTAGAGACCCACTTGCCATCTGATGAAGAATTGGTAGATGGAGTTGTACTGGTACTCAATTGAATTCCGGTAACATTATCGTCTAACCATTCCCAAAAATCTGTTTTTAATCCACTTGAACTCCCAAGTCCGATATAACCTTTGTTTCCAATTGCAAATCCAATTCCCATTTGCCTTACTCCTCCGCCAACATTCGCGCGTTGCAGCCAGGAATTTGTGGCTTGATTGTATTCCCAATAATCTTGAAATTGATTTTGCGGGCCGGAACCATCTCCCGTTCCTATGTATCCTTTTGAACCAATTGAAAATCCTACTGCAAAATTTCTTGCAACACCTCCAAAGCTTGTCTTTTGGACCCATGTATTTGCAGTCTGATCAAATTCCCAAAAATCATTTAAGTAAGATGCGCCAATTCCTGTTCCCAAATAACCTTTTGTGCCAATCGAAAATCCAACAGCATCCCTCCTTACACTTCCTCCAAAATTTGTTTTCGCTGTCCATGCATTGGTGGTCGGATCATATTCCCAAAAATCGTTAGCTAATGTTGATGTAAATCCAGTTCCAATATATCCTTTCGTGCCAATAGAAAAACCAACCGCTCCGTATCGTGCGACACCTCCAAAATTAGTTTTTTGGGTCCAGTTATTTGAAGAAGGATCATATTCCCAAAAATCATTAAAGGCTACACTAGCACTATTCACTCCAGTACCAACATATCCTTTGTTACCTATTGAAAAACCACAAGCTCTAACTCTTGCACCTCCGCCAAAATTTGCTTTTTGAGTCCATGCATTTGTCGTTGGATCAAACTCCCAAAAATCAGAAAAGGTACTAAGAGTAGAATTATCATTTCCAAGCCCGACATATCCTTTTGTTCCAATAGAAAACCCAATTCCAAGTTGCCTGCCCGCTCCAACAAAATTTGATTTCTGAGTCCAGCTGTTCGTAGTTGGATGGGAAGGATCTGTTGCAACTCCTGTTACTTTCAATCCGCATGTCTTGATCCAATTTGATCCATCATACATATCTATACACTGATCATCTGTATTAAAAATTTGCAGCCCCACCGCAGGCGAAGCGATCGCATTGCGCTGCGTGGTACTCATACGCGGTATCAATAATCCTTTTGAAGTAGAGTTGATGTCCAACAATGCTGATGCATTCGGATTCGTAGTTCCTATTCCAAGATTCGTTGCTTTATTTGTCAATGTACTATCTACAATCCAGGCTGATCCATTCCATCGCAAAGTATTTCCATCGCTTATTCCACTCGTTAGGTCGCTGCTTTTGCCTGCTAACAATGCGTATGGAACACTCATCATTTGAGTGGTACCCATATTGATATAGTTTGTTCCACCACTAGCATCCATTTCAACTTGTAAAAATTTTGCGGATGTAGCCCAGTTAACCGAAGCAATAGTGCCAGTGAGCGGAGTCCCTTGCCCAAAGTTCACGCTGAACAAACCAAGTGCATTCGTAGTGGTGCTATGAGATTCTTTATAACTAATGGTTCCCCCGGCAGACCCTTCGTGCAAACTGAAACGAAGCGAAATTGCCTGATTGATGATCAGGTTGCCGGAATTATCCCTGGCAACAGCCTGATAAGGAATCGCAAGTGGCGCCTGACTGTAAGATAACTCAAAACTAAAAAGGATGATGAAAATAATTAGACGTGCTTTCATGGTTATATGGCTTGTGGTTTGAATGCGTTGAAGAAAATTCTAAATGAAAATCAAAACGTAGTATCAACAAAAGGATTATTAAGAACAATGTATAAATTAAATGTTTCCCTTCAAAATTAAAATTGCATTGCTTATAGAATTTGGACTATTTCAGAAATCTGTGACGGAAATTGAAATAATGATTTCTGAATGGACACAAATTTTAAATACTTCCAGTTGACCTTCTACCAGTTAATGTAAATTTTGAATTGATTGGATGCGACGATCAGGCTGAAATTGGAAATTCCTTTTTTGATAACAGAACTATGTTTATGGAATTTGTGTAAAGGAGATAAGATGATTAGTCGGCTAAGAAAATTAAGAAATAAAAAATCTTCCACATTATGAATTACTGGTTCCTGTTTGTGATGAATGATCCGCACATTATCGGCTTCAACAGGATCAGCTGCATCAATACCAGCGACTGTCATTTTGATGTCTCCGGCAACCGTTTTGTTATCCGGTAAAATTATTGCAGAGTCTGAATCACTGTTTCACAAACTTTTTAGTTATGCTTTGACTATCTGTCATAACATGGAGGAAATAAACTCCTGATGGTAAGTCTGCAATATAAATTGGAATTTCAACTGAGGAATGTGAGTGTAAATTCGAGCCTTCAAAAATCAGTTTGCCGATTGCATCGCGAACCTGATATTGCGCTTTACTACCACTCTCCGGGAATCGGATTATTAAAATATCATGAGCAGGATTAGGGAAAACCTGAACATTATATCCGGATGCAATTTGATCAATGCCGGTTCCAATTGTATAGCATACTTCCAGGATCGGATGCTTGTCGGCATTGGGATTGTCTCCGGAGGCAAATAACATTTGCGCATAAAAAGTTTCATTCGTCAATTTCAGCTCCATTCCAAAATTAGCTGTTGGCGAGCTGGTCATTTCTTGCACCATTTGTGTCACATCCATATTTGTATAATCCTGAGTTCCACTGGTGCTTTCTGAAAGAATTGCCTGACCGGATGTGTCAATTGATGGTTGATTGCTCCAGTTTACAGTATTTTCAGTCCAGACTGATGTAATGGTTGGAGTACGCTTTCATTTGAACTTGTTAATGAAGAATGTTCCCCATTTGCATAAATTAAATAGCTGTTAGTATCCGCATAGAACAAAGAAACATGTGCACTTTGAATAGCTGCATTCGCGGGAATACAGGATAAATCAAATTTGAATAGATTTCTCCAGATAACGGGAGTTCCTGTAATTGTCCATGCGGCACTGTGATATTCAATTTCATCAGGATAATTACCAGCTACATTAAAATCATCAATGGTCGCATCTTCATCGGCAGGAGAAAGTTTAAATGTTTGACAGATTTGAACCGGTACAGTATAGGTGATTTGAAGAGAGGGATGTTTCAAGTCATTCGGATTATCACCGGAAGCAAATATCAGTTGAGCATAAAACGTTTCATTCGTTAGTTTCAGGACGAAGCCATAATTCATGGCCTGGTCACTCACCATCTCTTGCACAATTGGTGTCACATCCATATTTGTATAATCCTGTGTACCGCTTGTGCTTTGTGCAAGAATCACCTCATCTGTTGTTGTAGTGGAAGGTTGATTATTCCATGTAACAGTATTTTCCATCCAAGCTGATGTTACTCGTTGTAAAACACTCTCATTGGAACTGGTCAAAGAAGAATGTTCCCCATTTGCATAAATTGTATAGCTATTTGTATCAGCGTAAAAAAGTGAAAGTTGAGCATTTTGAATGATTGCATTGGAAGGAATGCAGGAGAGATTGAATTTAAAATAATTTCTCCAAACTACAGGAATTCCCGAAATCGTCCAGGCGCTCACATGATATTCTATTTCGTTTGGATAATTATTAGCAGGCCCAAAGTCATCGACTGTCGCATCCTCATCAATTGCATTCAAGGGAACAGTTACAGTCACCTGTGCAGATGCAAATACA
This sequence comes from Bacteroidota bacterium, assembly GCA_016720655.1. GTDB lineage: Bacteria > Bacteroidota > Bacteroidia > AKYH767-A > 2013-40CM-41-45 > JADKJP01. Next base: position 3,613 of record JADKKE010000017.1, on the reverse strand, counting down.
GAACTCAGAAACAGAAGGACTGTTAAACAGTATATCTTATTCATAATGCTTAAGTTTATTGAGCAAGAACTTATAAAACAAAGAAGTGGCACGCATTCTCATTCCTGAATTCAAACCAATAATTTCTGAACTCCTAAATCTAAGGTAACATTTAAACAGGAACCGGACAAGATTCATTTCGCAACAGCAACTAAACAACACATCGCTGACATTCCAGCCAGATCTGTTTATGGGAAATTCAGGATAAAAGCAACATTATTTCAATTCGCATCAAAAAGACAATGAGGTTACGTAAAAATTTATATATTTAAATCATCAAACTATTCATTTGATCGCACAAACAATCCCGTCCAGTGATGAAAAAACTATTTACAATTTTCGTTCTTCTTTTGTGTTCAGTCTTCGCAAAAGCCCAAACTTTCACCTGGAACGGCTTTATGCCAATCTTTGATTTGCAAACGGACACAGTGCCCATCGTGGTGTCCGGACTTCCCTCGGTGATCGACAACAGTTTTGGAATCGGGCATGCCTGTGTTACCATTACGCATACCTACGACAATGATCTATCCATCACATTGATGTCACCCAATGGTTCCTTGGTGACTCTTCTTCAAAACATGGGAGGCTCGAATGACAATTTCATCGGATCGTGTATGGGTATGGATGGAACTGCATTTACAAATCTGATTGCTCCATATACAGGCTTGTTTGTTCCTGTCGGGAATCTTGCTTCCATGAATAACGGACAGAATCCAAACGGGACCTGGAAACTTATCGTTACTGATTTAGCGAATGCAGATACAGGTTCCATTCACGAAGTCAACATAGAATTCACCAATAATCCTCCCGGTGGCGGTAGTGTTGGAGGACCCACCGGTATTGCTGTTTGTGCAACTTGTGTCTGTCCGGGTGGAGCGACGGATTGTGATTTATTACCGGATATGACTTCTTCCTACAAAGAGATTAATCTCAATCATTCCGAAACACCCGGTTTTCTTGACATCTCCAATGCAACACCAAATATTGGTTACGGTCCGATTGAAATTTATGGAATGGACTCCTGTTTTTGTGGTACCACTCATGTTCCGTGCGGTACCGTATGTCCGAATGGAGATGATATTCAACATGTGGTAAAACAGAGAGTCTATCACAAAACTGCAGGACAGGATACACTAAGTTTTTACGACCGTTTTGCAGGGATGATGACCTACCACGCAACGCATGGGCATATTCATGTGGACAATTGGGCTCAATATACATTGCGGGTAGCCACATCAAATCCTGATCCGAAGACATGGCCAATTATTGGTACGGGAACGAAACAAAGTTTTTGTCTGATTAACCTCGGATCTTGTTCCAGCAATCCTGGAGAATGTGTCGACAACAATGGCAATACAATTTTAACTGTTCCGAACAATGGTGTTGGTTTTCACACCGGCTGCGGACTGAACCAGGGAATTTATCCCGGGCAATACGACGTTTATAGCATGGGACTCAACGAACCGATTGTTTTAAATAATGTGTGTAACGGTACATATTACATTGTGTCTATCACCGATCCGGATAACAATTTCCTTGAAAGTGATGAAACGAATAACACTGTTGCAGTTCCCATTACACTCACACAGCAAAGTCCTGCTCCATCCATTACCGCAAGCGGATCTACGACAATTTGTCCGGGTGATAGTGTAACCCTAAACGCGAGTATTGCTCCCAATTATCTATGGAGTACCGGAGCAACCACACAATCAATCGTAGTGAATATGAGCGGAAGCTATACGGTTTCAAGTACATGTGGCTCTTCGGTTTCAACTTCTTCTCCTGTTGTAGTAACGGTGACAAGTTCGGATGTTACTCCTACTTTTCCATCAGCATCACTGCCGGGAGTAATCCGATGTGTTTAGCAGCAACTGTCACACTTACCGCAAGTAGTACTTTTCCCGGAGCTACGCCTGTGTACCAATGGAAAGTGGATGGTGTCAATGTTGGAACCAACAGTCCGACTTACACTTCTTCTTACACCAACGGACAAGTTGTGACATGTGTTATGACTTCCAGTCTGAGCTGTGTCACAACAAGCACTGCTACTTCCAATGCAATTACGATGTTAGTAAGCTCGAATGTATGTTATTGCATACCGGCATACGGTACGAGTGGAAATTCAGGTTGTCTGGATGGCGATGTGATTGCGCATGTAGTGCTGAACACACTTGACAATTTATCCGGCGCAGGTTGCCCTTCCGGTATTGCAGGATATTCTGATTATTCCGCCAGTTCAAATCCCCTACACACGACTACACTTCAGGCAGGCAATAATTACACCTGTACTGTCACCGCCGGGCAATATGGAGAGGGATATGCACTGTGGATCGATTTCAATGACGATGGAGTTTTCTCTACTACTGAAAAAGTCGGGAATACGACATCCGTTGTAGCGGGTAGTGGATCTGTTGGTGTGATCGGCTCTTCACGAGCCATTCCAATTTCTATTTCCTGTACTGCGCCGGCTGGTCAGCACCGGATGCGGGTTCGTTGCATCTATAACCTCGCTGGTCCAACCATCGATCCTTGCATCAATCAAAGCAATTGGGGAGAAGCCGAAGACTATACAATTACCATCAGCAGTCCTGTCGCCTGTCCGAAACCAACAGCACAAACTGCAACTGCGATTACATCCAATTCAGCAACGCTGGGATGGACAATAGGTTGTTCAGAAACACTGTGGAATGTGCACGTAACCAATGCCGGTGGAGGAGCACCTTCCGGAGCGCCATCAAATCCAGGTGTTGGAAATCCATTTAACAGAACAGGACTAAATCCAAATACCGCATATGAATTTTGGGTTGCTGCCGATTGCAGTCCTGCAGGAAACGGAACAAGTCTCTGGACCGGACCATTTGCATTTACCACTCTTACTTCATGTTCCGGCACTTTACCGGGAAGCTCCTTTGCAAATCCGATTCTTATTGGTCAGGTGCCGTGTTCAACCGCAGCGTATACGAATACACAAACGAATTCAACGGCCAACTGTTTTACCAATAATTATTCAGGAGCAAATAATCAGGCATCGCCGGATATCTGGTACCAGTTTACATTGGCTTCATCAGCAACAGTGCAAGTAAGTCATTGCACCGGGACAGTGTTAAGTGATTCCTATTTGCATATACCAATAGCGCTGGCACAATTACATTTAATGACGATAATGGCCCGCTGTGTACGGGGCTCAAAGCGTCAATATCGGCTACACTTGCTGCAGGAACATATTATGTAGTGTCTGAAGGTTACAATACAGGCGTTGGAGCGATAACAACAACAATCAACACAACTGTCGTTTGCCCCACATTTACGGTAGTAAATCTCAATGCATTCATCGAAGGGTATTACATGGGAGGCGGACAAATGAGAGCTGTATTGTTCCTCAATGGCATGAATGCAAATGCCACTGCTTTTGATTCAATTACTGTTGAACTGCACAATTCCACTGCACCATTTGCAACTGTTTCTTCAGAAAAATCATTACTCAACACGAATGGAAGTGCTGTCGTTAACTTTCCGGCTTCAGTTCTGAATCAGAACCTGTACATCGTCATCAAACACCGGAACACACTCGAAA
>JADKKE010000016.1 GCA_016720655.1 Bacteroidota bacterium | reverse complement strand
AGGAAATTGATATGTTCATAGATTTCATCCGAGAGAATAAATATTCCGGGATGTTTCGCAAACACATCTGCCAATGCTTTCAGTTCCGCTTTTGTATACACTGATCCGGTTGGATTGCAGGGAGAAGAAAAGATGAACAGTTTGGTTTTCGGCGTGATGGCTGCTTCAAGTTGTGCCGGAGTAATTTTAAATTCAGATTTGATACCTGCAGAAATCGGGACAGTGATGCCTTCTGCGAGTTTTACAATTTCGATATAACTCACCCAATAAGGCAGGGGAATGATCACTTCATCACCGGGATTCACCAGGCAAAGCACAACATTCGCGATGGATTGTTTAGCTCCGGTAGAAACCACAATCTGTTCAGGTGTGTAATCGAGATTGTTTTCTCTTTTGAATTTTGCTGAGATGGCTTTGCGGAGTTCAGCATATCCGGATATCGGTGGATAAAAAGTATATCCTTCATCAATGGCCTTCTTGGCAGCTTCCCGGATATGCAGGGGAGTCACGAAATCAGGTTCGCCCAGACTAAGGTTTACGATATCAATTCCTTTCGCAGATAATTCCCGGCTCAGTTTTGACATTCCAATGGTCTGACTTTCAGCTAAAGATGTCACTCGGCGGGACAAGGGATTTTGTTCCATAATAAGGGTGCAAACCTACTAAGATTCCTGCTTAATACCCAATGAATCCACATAGGGTTTCATGGTTTAGGAAGCTTGTAGAAGGTTTCATACTTTAGACGAAATTTGTTGCTCAAAAGAGAAAATTTGCTGTCAAATCATCCGTTTTTGATAAAATCCGGCAGAAATTTCCGGAATCACACCTTGATTTGGCATATTTCTCTCATGGCACGGATTTCGACTGGCAGCAGCTCCACAGGAGGATGATCAACATCTGCCATCCTGACGTTATTTAATACTTAATTCATGACAATTCACGATCCACATGCTGAATCCGCTTGATCTTTCGAACATTATCGACGACGACACGGAGTTCATCCCTCTGCTTTCCCAGGAAGACGAAGATCAAATGAATCAGCAGGATATCCCGGATATTCTCTCGATTCTCCCTTTACGAAATACAGTCTTATTTCCCGGTGTTGTAATTCCGATTACTGTCGGACGCGATAAATCCATCAATCTCATCAAAGACGCTTACAAAGGTGAAAAGATCATCGGCGTAGTTGCGCAACGTGATGTAGGTATTGAAGATCCGAAATTTGAAGATCTCAATTCAGTGGGCACTGTTGCGCATGTTTTGAAAATGCTTCGGATGCCGGATGGAAATACAACCATTATCATTCAGGGAAAAAGAAGATTCAAACTCGATAAATGTGTTCAGTCGGAGCCGTATATCCGTTGCACGGTGAAAGCATTTCCTGAAACGAAGGCGAGTACCACCGACAAAGAATTCATGGCGGTTGTTGCTTCATTGAAAGACCTTGCTCTCCAGATTATTCAACAAAGTCCGAACATTCCTTCGGATGCTGCTTTTGCGATTCGCAATATTGAAAGTCACACATTCCTGATTAATTTTATTTCGTCCAACAGCAATTTGGATGTTATTAAAAAACAGGAGTTGCTTGAAATAGCGGATCACAAGGAAAGAGCCACACGTGTTCTCGAACACCTGAGTAAGGAATTGCAAATGCTTGAACTGAAAAACCAGATTCAAAGCAAAGTGCGCACAGATATTGACAAACAACAACGCGAATATTTTCTCAATCAGCAATTGCGTACGATCCAGGAAGAACTCGGTGGGAATTCTCCTGACAGGGAAATCTCGGAGATCCGGGAACGCGGTCGGCTGAAGAAGTGGACCAAGGAAGTAGAAGAAGTATTCAATAAAGAATGTGATCGTTTGTCGAGAATGAATCCTGCAGCGGCAGAGTATTCGGTTCTGATTAACTACCTGGAATTATTGCTCGATCTTCCCTGGAGCGAATACACAAATGATAATTTCGATCTGAAACATGCTCAGAAAATTCTGGACAAGGATCATTATGGTTTGGAAAGTAAAAGCACGCATACTGGAATACCTTGCTGTTTTGAAATTGAAACGCGACATGAAATCTCCGATCATGTGCTTGTACGGTCCTCCGGGTGTTGGAAAAACTTCACTGGGAAAATCCATTGCACGTGCGCTCGGAAGAAAATATGTACGAATGTCATTGGGTGGATTGCGTGACGAAGCGGAGATCCGCGGACATCGCAAGACCTATATCGGTGCAATGCCCGGACGCATTATTCAGAATATTAAAAAAGCAAAATCATCGAATCCGGTTTTTGTACTGGATGAAATAGATAAGCTGGGAAATGATTTCCATGGTGATCCGTCTTCCGCATTGTTGGAGGTTTTGGATCCGGAACAAAACAACACGTTTTATGACAATTACGTTGAGACCGATTACGATTTGTCCAATGTATTGTTCATTGCCACAGCAAATTCACTGAGTCGTGTTCAGCCTGCATTGCTTGATCGTCTGGAGATTATTGAGATCAACGGGTATACACTTGAAGAGAAAGTTCAGATCGCGATCAAGCATTTGGTTCCAAAACAACTGGAAGCTCATGGTTTGAAAAAAGAACATGTGAAATTGTCTGCAAAGATGATTGAGTACATGATCGAACGCTATACGCGTGAATCCGGTGTTCGAGGTTTGGAGAAAAAAATTGCAGCCATTGTACGCGGATTGGCAAAGTCGGTAGCAATGGAAGAGAAGTATAACCCGGTTATCGCGGAAGAAGACATCACCCGCATTCTTGGTGCACCAATTTTTCAGCAGGATAAATACCAGGGAAATGATGTTGCAGGAGTTGTAACAGGCTTAGCATGGACATCAGTAGGAGGAGACATTCTGTTTGTCGAAGTAAGTCTGAGCAAAGGAAAAGGACGATTGACCATCACCGGTAACCTGGGTGATGTAATGAAGGAATCCGCAACCATTGCAATGGCTTATTTAAAAGCGCATGCAGATCAGCTTTCACTGGATCCACGTGTCTTCGATCAGTGGGATGTACACATCCACGTTCCGGAAGGAGCGACACCGAAAGACGGACCTTCTGCTGGTGTGACGATGCTCACTGCATTGGCTTCTGCTTTTACACAACGTAAGGTGAAAAATCAAATGGCGATGACCGGCGAGATCACATTGCGCGGACGAGTTCTTCCGGTTGGTGGAATCAAAGAAAAGATCCTTGCTGCGAAAAGAGCAGGAATCAAAGACGTGATTTTATGTGCAGAGAACAAAAAGGACATCGAAGAAATCCGCAAGGATTATATTAAAGATGTGAAATTCCATTATGTAACTGAAATGATCGAAGTGATCCAGCTTGCATTGCTGAAGGAAAAGGTAAAGAATGCAATCGATGTAAAATTTATGACGGAAAAGGAAAAGAGAGAATTGCTCTGAGTACTCTAAATTGAAATAATTTTATAAAATGGATGGGAAAATTTTCCTGTCCATTTTTTTTATAAAGTATTACACAAAATGAACTTTTCACAGAGGCCAGTCTCAATTATTCTTTCCCTCCCTCCGACAGCTGCAGAACATAAATCCAGTGATAAGTTTGTGTGAATTCTGCCACTAATGCAGAATATTTTCAAAAACTCCGTTCCAAGATTAAGTGTAGTGCTCTTCAAAGCAAAATCTGTGATTGCTGCGCTCAGTTCCCTTTAAATGAACAATCTGTAGAAATTTAACTATAAGCATAATTTTAAAATGTATTAACACCATTGAACAAACTCTGGTCAAGAATCCTCTCGCTAAAATTCCTTACAAAAACCGCTCTTTAATGATAAAAAACCGAACTTCTCCAATCATTCACTCAATTCGAGAAACTAAATTTTCTCAGATTCAACAAAACAGCCACGATTGCAATTGGAAATTATTTCAATTCATTCATTGACCCAACATAAGCACATTTCCATTCTTGTTGCCAAGATCCTTTGACTGATAAATCATGTTTCCATTATGCCCTGCAACAGTTACGCCATCACTTGTTTATTTTCCATCGCCTCCACCAACATTTTTGCCAGCAAGTTCACCTAAACTATCATCCAACAGATAGTTCTTCCTCATTGAACGGGGTTTGATGTCAACAGAAATGTATTTTCAATTACCTGACTGATCTCCATTTGAATCCGAATATAAAACCCTCCAGCCGGAAACCCACGAATGGTCCAGCAACCTTACATTATTCTGGATTTAAAGATACAAAATTGGGTGAAAATTTTGCAAAAAAGGACGCAGAAAATATACTCTCGCATCCTGCACACTTCCAATCACACTTAAATCTCTAAAATCCGACATATCTTCAAAATCGTTGTCATTCACCTGCAATTCAAAAAATTGGGTTTAAATCTGAGACCGAGATCATGCCACCTTCAGTTTGAACCGTTGAGTTGTACCCGGAGACCTGACATAGTAATTGAACCATTGCCATTTAGCCCGGAATTCTTTAGAATTTTCTGAAGAATTCCGCATCATTCGGATCCTGTTGTCCAGCAGCCATGGATCGGTGTGCCGTACATGTCTTCAATTGTTCTAGTTGAACCACCATTTGCCCTGAAAAAATTGTCGGGATTTGATTGCTGTGGAGATTATCATCTTCATCAAAGGTGAGAATGAATAAACTGTTGTGCGTTCTTGCCCACTGAACATAGGGTTCCATATACGTGTGATACCAGTTGTCGCCGGTCGTAATTGCAGTGTTTCCGCCACCATCGTGCATACCGTTGTTGATGTCCGGGACAACAAAACTTACAGTAGGCAGATTTGAATAATTTGTAGGGAATGCTGTGAAGGGTTGATTGGTGCTGGTGCTTACCTGATTCGTCCCGGTACCCATCCAATTGGCAACAGGATTGTGTCTTCTTACATAGGTGCCACTGGCTTCACCGTCATAACCGACGCTGGGCATTCCATCAGAATAACTTGTAAATGTTCTCCCCGCATTTTGTAAAGCTTTTGCAAGATTCATAGCGGTGAAATGAGAAGAAGGCATCACGTTGTTTGTTACGCCCTGGTTGCCGCCGGAGAAAAACATGATGTAATTCGGCTGACTTGGATGCGTGAGTCCATACGATTCAGTGAAATTAGCACTCATCACATCGTTCGCCAGCGCATTGATGTGAGGAGCTGCACTGTTACCGATTATCTGAGAATATGCATGATTCTCAAACATGCAAATCACAATATGATCCGGAACCGGAATAGTTCCTCCGCTCGAACCGGAAGTAGTGAATGTTGCTGCAGATGAATATGCACCGCTGGAAGCACTGCATACTGTTTGGACCTGGAATTCATAAGCACTGCTCGCTGTCAGTCCTGTTAATACAAGGGATGTTGATGTGGCACTTGCTGTGATCCAGGATGTCGCTCCGGTGCGCCGGTGTTGAACAGAATAACTTATTGCGCCACTCACAGCAGTCCAGTTCAAGGTTACTCCGCTTGTCGTTATTCCTGTTACTGTTAATCCGCCCGGTGTACCGCAAGATGCACCGGAAGCAAGTGTAGTAAATATCCCGGGTGCTGAATAGGTACTGGTTCCTCCACTGCAAACCGTTTGCACCTGGAACTCATACAGTGTAGATGCTGATAATCCGCTGAGGTTTTTAGAATTTGTTGTAGAGCTTACTGTCGTCCATGCACTTCCCGAATTGCGAATGCGGTACTGAACATTGTAACTCAATGCTCCACTTACAATTGCCCAACCGACTGTACAGGAATTTGTAGTAATAGCTGTAGAGGAAAACAGATTCAGGTCTGGGACGTTACAAGGATTTGAAATTGTTGTAAAAATTCCCGGAGTGGAATATGCACTGGAAGAAGAAACACAATTTGTTTTGACCTGAAATTCATACAAGGTAAGAGGACTGAGTCCGCTGAGGTTTGCAGAATTTCCGCTTGCTGTTACGGAAGCCCAGGCAGAACCGCTGTTGCGAATCCTGTATTGTACGGTGTAATTCACCGCTCCTGCTGCTGCGGCCCAACCGACAGTACAGGTAGTTGCCGCGATATTGGTGGAAGAAAATAAATTTACATCCGGAACAGAACAGGCTGAAGCCAATGTTGTAAATGTTGATGAAGATGTAAAGGCACTCAGCAATCCTGCACTGCAACGTGTTTGTACCTGGAACTGATAAACAGTTGCCGGGCTTAATCCATTCAGTAATTTTGAATTGCTGATTGATGAATCTGTTGTCCAGGCAGTAGTTCCATTCACCCTATAGCGGATATTGAAATAGAGAATTCCTGTGATGTTTGTCCAGTTGATCCTTGCAGAAGTTGAATTGATTTGTGTTGTAGAAAGTCCTGTCGGTTTGGAACAGGGAGAAAGAGTACTGAAGGCTGTGTTGGATGAATACGTTCCCAAACCATTGCTGCAATTTGTCTGTACCCTGAATTCATACGATGTACCACTGGATAAACCACTGATGTTTTTACTGTTGGTGGCTGAAGTGGTACTTGTCCAGGTACTGGTGCTAGTTTTCCTGTACTGTACATTGTAAGAAACTACGCCGGATACACTTGTCCATTGCAATGTCGCGGAAGATGTTGTGACTGAACTGCTGCTTAATCCAGCGGGTGTTCCGCAGGCGACAGCAAAGGAAACCGGATGTGTTGATCTGGATTTTTGATTTGATTGTCCGAACACATAAAAAATTGTTGCAAAAAAAAGTATAAGCAACAACAAGAGTGCACGATAGGGGCTAGTGCTTTTAAGCATACATTTGAATTGTTAATTGTTGATAATCCTCAATACTTGGTGGGACATTCGTACACGAAGTACAGCGATTTCCCTGCCCCTGAAGCTCGCAGCCCTTATTGGATAAGGCTTTCAGAGGTTGTGTTTCGGATGTAAAAAGGCAAAATGATTCTGGATAGAATCTGGGGAAAATGAACTGAATTTTAACAAATCTTAAAATAATCATAGTTGATACTTGAAAATTCAAAGGGGAGCCTCGTTTTAATGGATTTTTGGAAGATTTTGATTTATCAACAGTTGTAATTTATTACACAATTCTTTAGAAAAATTTTATGAAAGCATTAAAAACAGCCTTGATAGCGGGTTCCAGCGGTTTGGTCGGGTCGCAATTACTCAGCGATTTACTTGCCGATCAATCAATAGAAAGAGTAATAATTTTGGTGCGAAGTCCGCTCGATATCCGGAACAATCGTTTGCAACAAGTTGTCACAGATTTTGAAAGATTGGATACAATTGCGGAATGGTTCAAAGGTGTAGACGCTGTTTTTTGTTGTCTGGGTACAACTATTAAAAAAGCAAAATCGAAAGAAGCATTTAAAAAAGTGGATTACGAGTTTCCGCTTGCACTTGCCACACTTTCGGAACAAAATAATGTGAATCATTTTCTTTGCATCACTGCAATGGGAGCCGATGTCGCATCCGGCATATTTTACAACAAAGTGAAAGGTGAAGCGGAACGTGATATTTCCAAAAAGAAAATTCCCTGCATCACTTTTTTTCGTCCATCCTTGTTAATCGGAAACCGAAAAGAAAGCAGACCCGGTGAACGAATTGGAATTTTCATCGCAAGAATCCTTGGTTTTCTTTTCATCGGTCCTTTAAAAAATTACAAAGGAATCCGAATTGAAAAAGTTGCAAAAGCCATGCATGCCGAAGCTCAAGATCCACAACCCGGGTTGAGGATTGTTCTTTCGGGCTCCATGCAATAAAGAGAGGTATAAAGTATTAGGTATAAAGTATAAAGTAAGCTATTTGTTTCCTTTATACCTTATACCTAATACCTAATACCTAATACCTTTTTTCTCACCCATTCATCGACACCAAAAACTCCTCATTCGATTTTGTTCCTCTCATTTGAGTCAGGAGGAATTCCATTGCTTCGAGAGGATTCATGTCAGCCAAATGATTCCGGAGAATCCACATGCGCTGCAACATTTCTTTGTCGAGCAGCATGTCTTCACGACGAGTACTTGAAGCCACAAGATCGATAGAAGGGAAAATACGTTTGTTTGCAAGTTTACGATCCAACTGCAATTCCATGTTACCTGTTCCTTTGAATTCTTCGAAGATAACTTCGTCCATTCGGGAACCGGTGTCGATCAAAGCAGTTGCGATGATGGTAAGGCTTCCTCCATTTTCAATTTTACGGGCAGAGCCGAAAAATCGTTTTGGTTTGTGAAGGGCGTTTGCTTCCACACCACCGGAAAGAACTTTTCCACTGGCAGGAGCAACAGTATTGTATGCACGGGCAAGACGCGTGATAGAATCGAGCAGGATGACAACATCATGTCCGCATTCGACCATACGTTTAGCTTTTTCAAGAACGATATTTGCAATTTTTACATGTCGTTCAGCCGGTTCATCGAAGGTCGATGCAACAACTTCCGCTTTAACACTGCGGGCCATATCTGTTACTTCTTCCGGACGTTCGTCGATCAGGAGAATAATCATGTACACTTCCGGATGATTTGCTGCGATAACATTCGCAACATCCTTCAGCAACATTGTTTTACCTGTTTTCGGTTGGGCCACGATTAATCCACGCTGACCTTTACCAATCGGCGTGAACATATCCATGATGCGTGTGGAATAATTCGCACGTTCACCGATAAGATTCAGTTTTTCCTGAGGAAATAAAGGAGTTAAGAAATCAAAATGAACACGGTCACGCACGAATGCAGGATCCTGTCCATTGATGAAATCTACTTTTGTAAGTGGAAAATATTTTTCTCCTTCTCTTGGCGGGCGAACAGAACCGCGAACGGTATCTCCGGTTTTCAATCCGAAGAGTTTAATTTGCGATTGGCTCACATAAACATCATCCGGTGAGGTGAGGTAATTGAAATCACTGGAACGAAGGAAACCAAATCCATCCGGCATGATTTCCAGAACACCTTCAGCGACAATTACACTGTCCAGTTCTGTTGGTGGTTCAGGAACCGGTGCCGAAGGTTGGATATCCCTGCGGGGTCTGAAATTATTATTGCTGCTATTGTTGCGATCGTGGTCGTTATTGCGGGGAACATAAGTCCTTTGTTCAGGCTCATAACTCCGTTCAGAAACGACAGGTGGCGGGGGAGGAGGAAGAGGTTCCTGCCGGGTAGGCGGTACTTTCACACTCGGTTCCAGTTGAATGGGTGCCGATTTCACAATTGTTGTTTCTCCGGTAAGCGGACTCACACGTTTTCTTTTCGGACGACCACCGTTCTGATCATCGCTGTCATTGGAAGCTGCAACTGGAGCAGATTTTTCTTCTTTGACTTCTTTGGCTTCTTTAGTTTCCTTGTGTACAGGACTTTCTTTCGGCTCTTTTGGTTCCCGGGCAGCTTTCGGTTCTCTCGGAGCCCTGGGTTCCTTGGGTTCTTTGACGTCTTTGACTTCAACTTTTTCGGTTTTGCCGAATTTAGTGCTGAGCGAATCTTTGATAGAGTTGCTTGCAGTTGGATTTAAAGCCTGTTGGTCAAGGATTTTGTAAATGAGTTCCTGTTTACGAAGTTCATCGTAGTTTGGGATACTCATTAAACGGGCAATTTCTTTTAACTCATTGACGAGTTTGTCATTCAATTCGAGAATGTCGTACATGAAAAGGGAAGTTGGTTTGGAATGTCAGGAAGACATTTTAGGATTCTATAAGGCTAACGGACTTCTGACAAAATGCAGAAGATCATAAGAATAATTGAAATAAAATTGGTGATGATTAGACCGTAAATTTGGGGGGAAATGCCAGAACGGATAATTAAAAAATCCGGATCGAAGGAGAATTTCACGACAAGTATAGACCTTTTTATTTGTTCATACAACATTCTTGTGAAAAAAAACTAACAATTTCTTTAACAAATACCTGTTTTCTTCAGCAAGAACGGGTTTTAGTATTGATTAAAAACCACGTTATTTGCCATTCCTTTCAATCCCACTATGATCCAACGAATTCAAAGCCTGTTTTTACTGGGAGTTTCTATACTCTCGGTGCTCTTGTATTTCATTCCTGTATACGGATTTTCTGAGCTTCCCGGTACAGTACCGGATCCTGCTGCTGCGGCAACGGCTCAGGACCTCAGCATTGCCGGGAACACATTGCTCATGATACTCAATGGTGCTATCGGTGTGTTTTCGCTTCTGGCGATTTTGCTTTATAAGAATCGTTCCCTGCAAATGCGTGTATGCCGACTCAACATTCTTCTCACCTGTGTCTTGATGGTATTGCTCTATTTTGCTGTGGACACTTTGTCTTCCGGCATGAACAAACAGATCCACTTTCGTTACGGAGCGTATATTCCGTTTTTCGAAATACTCTTTTTGTTCCTGGCGAATTTCTATATCCGCAAGGATGATGAGCTGGTTCGTTCTGCTGATCGTTTGCGTTAATCTTCGATTGCACCCCGGAGTCCGAGTTCAATCGCTTCCACATCACGAATTTTCTTTTGCTCCAGGGTAAATCGAAGCATGGTTCTTATTTTGTGAAATCCATGCTTGCCTACTGCTCCCGGATTCATGTGCAGAAGATTGTATTTCTTGTCCGGCATCACTTTCAGGATATGTGAATGTCCGCAAATGAAAAGGTCCGGACGGTACTCTTCGATTTTTTTTCTTGCCTCGGGAACATAGGCCCCGGGATATCCTCCGATATGTGTGATGTAGACTTTTATACCTTCGCATTCAAAAAACAGCTCCGCGGCATGCATTAAACGGATTTCTCTTCCGTCTATATTTCCATACACCGCCCTCAGTAATTTTACAGCATTCAGTTGATTGGAGACATCAGCCGCTCCGATGTCACCGGCATGCCAGATTTCATCGCAGGATTTGCAATGGTCCAGAATTCTCTGATCCATGTATCCGTGTGTGTCACTGAGGAGACAGATTTTTTTCATTCAAAAATTCTGGCAAATAAATTTTGTACAGAAAATTCTCCGCGTGCGGAATTATATAATCTCCAATTGTCCGATAGAGATCCAGCCCACGCTGCCATTCGCAGTACGGATTTTTTGCCATCCATTCAAAACTTCAAAGGCATCTACTTTGGCACCTTCGTGAAGAATAAATAAATCATTTCCCTTTTCTCCGGGAGAGCTTTTGATGTATGCGGAACTCGCGGTAACAATTCCCTGCTTGTCAATTTCAGTGATGGAATGACTTTCTTTGGCAACAATAAAACACGCTCCGGAACAAATCAGAAACAAAAAGATCAGGAAGAAGGATATTTTCTTGAGAAGAATCGAATTGCTCAGGATATAGAAGAGGGCAGCGATAAAACTCAACCATACAAGAACGAGAAATAGAATGCTCCAGCTTTCTGATGTTATCGCGATGGAGAGGGAGTGCAACCAGCGTTTATAAAAAATCTGTGGAACCGGATCCATCTTATCCACAACGCGTATTGATGTTGTTTTAAGATTTACATCGATATCTTCGTCTTCAGGATTTAGTTTTTTTGCTCTTTCGTAATTGACAATAGCTTTTGCAAGACTATCACTTTTAAAATAGGCGTTCCCCAGATTAAAGTAAACTTCTGAGGAGCGATACCCGCTCTTGATTAAAATCTGATAGGTGCGTATAGCTGTCGAAAAATCATCTTTCTGATAAGCAATATTTCCCTGATGAAACAATTCCAGTTCCTTGCTCTCTGCGGCAACGTTGAGCCATGCTGTACAAAAGCTGCACAATAGTATCCAAAAGGAGATCCCGAATTTTATTTTCTTCTTCATAACTACAGTCGTACGGATTGTTCCAGTTTGGAAATGATATCGATTCCTTTTTGATAAATCACTTCATTGCTATCACCAGTACTGCCGGCAAACCTTGCAAATTCACAGCTATCAATAGTTTCATTGAATTGTTGGATGAGTTCAAGAGGTACTTTTCGTTCTGACAAAGCTTCAGAAGCAGATTCTTTGGATAAACCGGAGACAGGAATCTGCAAGCGGTCACTCACAAATCCCCAAAGTGCTTTGAACATTTCGTCAAGGAATTTTTCTTTCTCATTTGTTGCCAGAAGTTTTTTCGCCAGGCTTAGCCGCTTTAGTGCGACACGGTTCGCGCGTTGACTTTTTAACAAGGATTGATTGCCCTGCATCGCATGATTTCTTCTCCGGAGAAAAAGAACAAATCCGAAAAGAACGAGCGGAGCCGCAGCGGCTGTGTAAAATAGGGTGGAACCAAAGAGGGGAGAAGACTGCTGGATAAATACCGGATTATACGTTTTGATGAAACGGATATCCTTGCCGAGAATTTGTAAATCAGATTTGTTTACACCACTTACAGTATTCGTGGATGCATTTTCATCACCTTTTGTAACCTTGAGAATCAATTCAGAAACATTCACTTCTTTGTATTGTTTCTTTTCAAGATCGAAAAACGAAAATGAAGAAACAGGGATTTTAAATTCTCCCGGGTTTCTTGGAATGATGAGGTATTCAAATGTTTTACTTCCGGATACACCTGCTGATGTTGCCGTGATATTGGAAGCTTCTTTCGGATCATAGGATTCAAAATCCGGAGGGAACTGGATTTTCGGAGCGTCAATCAGTTTGATATTTCCTTTTCCGCTGACTTTTATCTTTAAACTCACAGGTTCATGCGCTTTTGTTTCTGATTTGTCGAGTGACACTTCGTAATTCAGTCGGCCCACAGCGCCATTAAATGTTGCCGGAGCTCCGGCAGGCAATTCCTTTACTGCAATCCGAATGGGATCACTTTTCAGCGGGACTTTGACATCTTGCAGACTGTTGTTAAAAAACGGGTTGTTGAAAAAAGGATCGTTGAAAAATTGTCCGAATGGATCGTTACTATTATTCGACTGACGTTTTACCTGAATCCGTGCTGTGACATCGCCTTCCATCGGATCCAATTGCAAATTGCCACTTCGCTGTGGGAACACAACAAGTTTTTTTACATCGGCAACTTTATAGGCAACACCATCGACATTTTCAGAATGAAATTCCAATTGCTGGGGCAATGCAATTTCCTGGCTCCAGAATCCACTCATCGCCGGGATTTTGTCAATACTATAAGTGACAAGGTTTACTTTGGTATACAAACGATAGGTAACGACTATTCCTTCTCCGAGGTATGGATTGGATTTATCGACACTGGCTTTGAGAAAAACATTTTTTCCGCCTGCAAGGGCAGCATCCTGAGTTCCACTTTGTTTGCCTTGTGTACTTCCTCCGGAACCTTTCGCTGTACCTTTGGAAACCACTATTGTTACGGTATTGCTAAAGACTTTTGTATTGCCGGCAGTGATTTCTCCGCTGCCAATTTTGAAGGTTCCTTCTTTTATTGCCTGGAGGACATACGTAATCGAAAGTGTCTGAGAGAAACTTCCGTTCACAATCTGTACCTGACTTGATTGACTAGGTCCTGCCAGCACATTAAAATCAGCAAAGGAAGGTGGTCGAAAATTGCTGCCATTGCCGTTCAGTGTAAATGTTACCTGGATTTGTTCGCCAACTGAAACTGCATTCGAGGAGACTGAAGCAGAGAATTTTTCCGCTTCCGCATGTACACGAATGCCCAATGCATTCAGGAAAACAAACACAAGCACTAGTGTCTTCCGAATTAAGGAATTCACCGCTGAAGCAGAGTTCATTTTAGAAATATGTTTATTCAAAATCATTCTTTTCAATCAAATTTTTTTTCAATCAGTTTTTCCCGATGCTCTTGCCACATCTGTCCTTCTAAAAAATATTGTTCACATTGGTAACCATGGGCTTCGAATTTCTTTTCAAATTTCATCCCCAGTTTTTTCAGAACGTTCAGAGATGAAATATTCTCTTGTACAACTCTGCCAACAATTCGTTTCAAGCCCAAGGTAAGAAAACCATAATCAAGCACGGCAATTGAAGATTCAGTGGCAATTCCTTTTCCCCAGTATTTCTGTAACAATCTGTATCCGAGATCGGTTTCATTGATATCCTCCAGAAATTTTAATCCACACCAGCCGATATATTCTCCAGTACTTTTATCCAGGATGGTCATTCTTCCCTGTTTGTATTTTTCGTACTGATCGTAAGTACTGATAAATTCCACAACTTCTTCAATGTTCTTGTATCCTTTGTTGCCGGTGTATCGGACAACAGCAGGATCTGCATTCATGTTGAACATGTTTTGCGCATCGTCCAATGAAATTGCCCGAAGCAGTAGTCTTGAAGTGAAGAGATCCGGAATCATTGATCCTATTGATTTTTAATCATCACTGAAAGGAAGTTTCGATCACCATTCCTTTTCTATGTTCACGCGAACGGCCTGCTTTTTTGTCAATTTCTTTTGTGTATTCTTTTCATCATTATTCAGAGCCTGTAAAATTTTCTCAGCGTCTTCTTTGGAAATGTCTTTTTTCTTCTGTGCCTGATTTTGTTCCTTTTTATTCATTTCCTGTTTTTCCTGATCTTTCTTTTCCTGTTGTTGATCCTGCTTTTGTTGCTGCTGCTGGTCTTTTTTGTCTTTATTTTTATCGTCTTTCTGTTGATCTTTATTTTGTTGTTGCTGCTGTTGTTGCTGTTGAAGTCTGGCTTTCGCATAGGCCAGATTGTAACGCGTATCGTTGTCTTTGGGATTTAGTTTGAGCGAATTTTTATACGCATTGATACTTTCTTCGTATTTCTGATCTTTGAGCAATGAATTTCCATAATTGTGATACAACATCGCTTTTTGTTCATCGTTCATATTTTTATCCGACGCGATCGACTGGAATTGCTTTTCCGCTTCTTCAATTTTTCCCTGCTTGTACAAGGAATTCCCAAGGTTGTAATTTCCTTCGATTGATTTATTATTTGTACTGAGTGATTTCTTGTAGTTTGCTTCGGCTTCTGCGAACTTTTTCTCTTTGTAGAGTTCATTGCCTTCGCGAATCAGTTTGCGTTCCGATTGCGCATCGCAAGGAGAAGCGAAGAGCAGGAGCGCAGTAAGGATGCTTGCAAGGAAAATTCGTTCGCCGTGCAAGTGCTTTCTCCGGATACAGAAGATTTGTGTTTCACTGATCATACGCTGCTTTGATTTTTTTTATTTTTTCTGTTTTCTTCTCCAAATAAATTCATCCTTTGGATCCATTTGCTTTTAACCGAACTAATCAATGCTTCCAGAAGCAGAAAGAACAATCCTGCTGCGAGGAAATATTGAAAACGGTCTTCGTAATCGGTAAATTGCTTGGTTCCGAAAGATTTCTTTTCCATTTTTCCAATCTGGCTCATAATTGTTTCCAAACCATCATTGCTATTGGTCGCACGCACATAGGTACCTTTGCCTTCTGAGGCCACTTTTTCCAGACCCAGCTCATCCAGTTTTGTCAATACAGTATTTCCATCATGATCTTTGAAAAAATCTACCTGGACACCATTGCGATAAACAGGAATCGGTGCGCCATCCGGTGATCCGAAACCGATGGTATGAATAATGATTCCTGCTTCGGCAGCCTTTTTTGCAGCCTCTTCAGGATCATCCTCGTGGTTTTCTCCATCGGTGATTATAATCAGAGCCTTGTGTTTTTGGTCATTTCCAACAAAAGACTGTTGAGCTAATTCAATGGCAGAACCAATGCTCGTTCCTTGTGTTGGAATCATGTCGGTTTCGATAGTGCTCAGGAATAATTTAGCCGCTGCGAAATCTGTTGTAATCGGTAGTTGAACATATGCTCGCCCGGCAAAAACAATCAAACCAATTCGGTCATTCTCCATTTTGTCGATCAAACGGCTGATTGCCTGTTTCGCACGTTCCAGTCGGTTGGGTTTGATATCTTCCGCACGCATACTGTTCGACACATCGAGAGCAATGATGATGTCTACACCTTCCCGTTTGACTTCCTCGAGTCGTGTTCCCATTTGAGGATTCGACCAGCCGACAATAATCAGACTTAAACCCAAGAGTAAAAAGATCAGTTTGATGACGGGTTTCGCACGGGAGGTAGTCTCTGTCAATTCACGAACCAAAACCTGATCGCCAAAACGTTTCAATGCACGTCGCTTCCATGCGGCCATCCATATAAAGACGAGCAGGATCAGCGGAACGATGACCAATGCATAGAGATATTCGGGGTGGACAAAGCGAATCATATCAGGGCAAGGATCTTAGTAAGGTGAAACGAAGCAATACATCCAGTCCGAAAAGGAGCAGCGCAAACATGATCAAGGGATAAAACTCTTCGGATTTGTGACGGAATTCGGTGACATCGATTTTGGATTTCTCAAGTTTATCGATATCAGTATAAATTTCGTTCAACTGCTTGGTATTGGTCGCACGAAAATATTTTCCTCCGGTGTCAGCTGCGATTTGGCGCATCACATCTTCGTCAATTTTAACTTCCATATTGGTGTACTGAATTCCAAAGGGCCCCTGCAAAGGGTAGCGTGCAAAACCTTGTGTTCCTACACCAATTGTATATACACGAATACCGAAAGTCTTTGCGATTTCTCCGGCTGTTACCGGTGCAATGGCTCCGATATTATTGACACCGTCAGTCAAAAGAATTATCACTTTACTCTTTGCTTTACTGCTGCGTATTCTGTTCACCGCTGTAGCCAATCCTTCGCCAATTGCTGTTCCGTCAGCAAGCATTCCGGATTGGATTCCGGCGAATAGATTTTTTAGAACAGAATGATCTGTTGTCAATGGACATTGCGTGAAACTTTCTCCGCCAAATACAACCAGACCAATCCGATCATTCGGACGTGATTCAATAAAATCCTGTGCAACTTTTTTGGCAGCTTCAATCCTGTTCGGACGTAGGTCTTCAGCAAGCATACTCGTAGAGATATCCAGAGCCATCATGATATCAATTCCATCTGATGTAATGTTCTGTCCGCTTGAAGAAGATTGCGGTCTCGCGATTGCAATAATAACTGCTGCAACGGCAAGCATTCTTAAAATGAAAGGAAGAAAACGAATCCGTTGTCGCAGACTGGGTCGGTATCCTTTCAGGTTTTCAAAGGATGAGAATTTTAGCTGTGCGGATCGTTTGGTAACAAAATAAATATAGAATCCGATCATGACAGGGATGATCAGCAAGAGCCAGAAAAATTCCGGTTGTGCAAATTTGATTCCCTCCATCATTGTTTCACCTCCAGCTCTTTAAAATCAGATTCTTCAGCGGGCTTTGTGAGCATGACAAATTGTACCGCATCCGTCATTGACTGTTCGTTTTCGGAACCGATCGGAATGACTTTTGCAAATTTGACCATGTCTGCCAATTGGAGAATGCCAAATAATTTTTGTCGGGCATCTTCACGAAGCATATTTCCGCGAAACCTGCTCATGGTTTCGTCGGTTGTCAACTCAAGTGCATTGATTTCAAAACGTCCTTCGATGTAAGCACGTAAGGTGTCCGACACCGAACTATGGTATTGTTTGTACAGCCCTTGCTGCCATAATTTTTCCTCCATTGTTTTTTTCAAGGCTTCCAATGCCAGGATGTGAGGAGGAATTACGGGTACAACAATTTTTACTTCCGGTTTCGGCATTTTTCTTCTGCGGCGAATCTCACGAATGATAAAGAAGACGAGAAGGATGAGGACAAGCGCGGCAATTACATAAACGAGTATTTCTTTCCAGGAAATCGGAACATCCATTGTCGCTTTGATGTCCTTAATTTCTTTTGTGGTATCTACCGGAATGGTACGAACGGAAATCAATAATGCTTCCGTTGAGAGTGTATCCGGCAATTGATTGTCTTTCAAAAGAAGAAAATGAAAAGGTTCAAGAACAAAAAAACCGGAATCAAAAGCGGTGACTTTTACGGATTGGGAATAGATAATATTTTTTCCATTCTCTGATTTCAAAGTATCAATTCCGGATCGGTTCACGAATTCCAATCCATTCATTGTATCCGGAATGAGTGGAAATTTAAATTTCGCTCCGGGCGGTGCACTGGCTGTCAGGTTGAGCTTGATTTGTTCGCCGATTCGGATCTGAGTTGTATCAATTTTTGCAAATACCGTTACATCATCAGGAACAGCTTTCGCGGAAAGGGAGGAAACAAAGCACAAGAGATTCATTCCAATTCCGATTAGCAGGAGACGGAATGAGGATATCATTCGCACGTGGTAAAATCGAAAGAGTGTTTTTAGTATTAGTTGCATAGAAATACGAACAAAAAGAATGTTCATTGTCGAATAAAATTGCTCGTTTATTTTTTTCCTCTTTTCTTAAATAATTTCATCAATGGCTGAACATAGGATTCGTCTGTTCTTATTTTTGCAGCATCCACACCGCTCCGGGCAAAACATTCTGAAAGTTCGCGTTCTCTTCGTTCCCACATTTTTTTATATCCAATACGAAAATTCGTGTGACTCGTATCTACGGTCATCTTTTTTCCGGATTCGGCATCCACAAGATCAATCAATCCGACGTCCGGCATTTCGTGTTCACGCTGATCATAGATTCTCAAAGCAACGACATCATGTTTTTTGTTGCTCAGTTTTAATGCATCTTCAAAGGGTTTGTCGATGAAATCAGAGATGACAAAACAGATACTTCTCTTTTTAATGACATTGGTGAGATAGCGCAGGGCCTCAGAAATATTGGTCTTGCTATTCTTCGGTTGAAATTCGATGAGTTCACGGATGATGCGAAGAATATGTGTTTTGCCTTTTTTCGGTGGAATAAATTTTTCGATGGTATCACTAAAAAATATAATTCCGATTTTATCATTGTTTTGAATGGCAGAGAAGGAGAGGACAGCACACAATTCGGTGACCAGATCTTTTTGAACTGTGTCTTTGTTCCGAATTCACCTGAACCACTTACGTCGACGAGCAGCATGACTGTGAGTTCCCGCTCTTCTTCAAAAATTTTTACAAATGGGTGTCCAAAACGTGCAGTGACATTCCAGTCGATGGCGCGGATGTCGTCACCCGGATTGTATTCTCTCACTTCACTGAAAGCCATACCCCTTCCTTTGAACGCGCTGTGGTATTCTCCGGAAAAAATATGCGAAGAAAGGCCGCGGGTCTTGATCTCAATTTTACGTACTTTTTTGAGCAGCTCGTTGGTCTCCATAAAGGAATGAGTACTGGTATGAAAATGAAGAAGAAATTGATCGGATAAACTAAGGAACTTCTACTACATTCAAAATCTCGTTAATGATCTGTTCCGCACTTACATTTTCAGCCTCTGCTTCGTACGTGAGACCAATACGGTGACACATCACATCATGACAGACCGCGCGTACATCTTCCGGGATCACATAGCCACGACGTTTGATGAAAGCGTAGGCTTTTGATGCAAGAGCAAGATTGATACTGGCACGTGGCGATCCGCCGTAACTGATCAATTGTTGCAATTTGCCGAGGTTATAATCTTTGGGACTTCTGGATGCGAAAACAATATCGACGATGTATTTTTCGATTTTCTCATCCATGTAAACATCCCGGACCATTTGTCTGGCCTGCAAAATTGATTCCGGATGAATGATTGGACTAGTCTCCGGGAAGCTCTTGCCAATGTTTTGCCGGATGATGAGTTTCTCATCTTCCTTGGTTGGATATCCGATTACTATTTTCAGCATGAAACGATCCACCTGCGCTTCAGGAAGTGGATAGGTTCCTTCTTGTTCGATAGGATTCTGTGTAGCAAGGACAAGGAAAGGCTCAGGAAGTTTGAATGTAGTATCCCCAATCGTAACCTGACGTTCCTGCATGGCTTCGAGCAATGCACTTTGCACTTTTGCCGGAGCACGGTTGATTTCATCCGCAAGAATGAAGTTGGCGAAAATAGGTCCTTTGCGCACTGTAAAGGATTCCTGTTTCTGATTGTAAATCATGGTTCCAACCAAATCGGCCGGAAGGAGATCCGGTGTGAATTGGATCCTGCTGAATTGGGCCTGTATTGCCGCGGCCAGGGATTTGATCGCAAGTGTCTTTGCCAATCCCGGAACACCTTCAAGCAATACATGTCCATTGGCCAACAAACCGATGAGCAAACGTTCGGTCATGTATTTCTGTCCGACAATTACTTTGCTCAGTTCCATCAACAACAGGTCTACAAATGCAGATTCCCGCTGGATACGCTCATTGATTTCTTTAATGTCCATAATTTAATTTTAACATTTTACCATGTATCCAAATGTTGCCCGAAGAGAAAAATCATCTTCTCTTATGAAGAGCACACCATAAATAATTTTATAAATCTGAAAGTTCCATTTAAGGGCTTAAGCATCTTTCAGGAACGCAATATTATCAAAAAATGAGTGAAAGTCAGATGAACGATGAGGTTAAAATTTGTTAAGAATTTGAGGTTATTTCGGTCTTTTTACAGGTTTTGGGTCCAATTTTTTGTCGAAGATATCTTGCTTTTTCCCAGGTTTATGTTTTCAGGGAAATCCTATCGAGGAGCAGGATTTTCCAACATTGAAATTCCTGTATTTGAATTCAGTAGCTTTAATGTATTCAGAATCACTCCGGGACGCTCCGCATACAGGGAAACGCTTCCAAATCGTTTGTGCACCACAACTCTTCTTAAACTGCAATAAAGGAATACACAAGGTTGATCCTCGTAAATAATTGTTTGCAGCTTGTGTACCATTTCAATTCTTTTCTCCGGTATTAATTCAATTTTGATCGAATCAATCAATGCATCGGATGCATTCGTCCCAAAACCTGTGTAATTATTTCCATGGTTTTTCCAGGAGGAAGAATGCCAAATTTGTGTGTAATCTTCCGGCAATGATGTAGCACCCCAGCTGCCAAGAATCAAATCATAATCATGAGCGCGGGCTCGTTCACCGAACAATTTAAGATCAAGAGGAGTGAGGGTAACTTTTATTCCGGCTTTCGAATATTCCTGTGCGATGAGTGATGCCATGTCTTTCCAGTCGGAAGATGTATTCAGGAATATCAACTCAGCATCAAATGCAATTTTTTTTCCGTTGACACTTTTGTCGAGGAAACCGTCTTGATCAGAATCCTCCCATCCTGCATCAAGCAGCATTTTTTTTCCTGAACCCGCATCGAAAGGCAAGGGTTTAAGTTCGGCATTAAACTCCTTTTTCAGAGGAGAAACATTTGAGATCATGCGTTTGCAATCGGCAGCATAATCCTTGTAGACCAAACGAATGAGCTGATCAACCGGAGTGAGCAAGGCCAATGCTCTGCGGGTCTTCGAATCGGTGAACAATTCCTTTCGATTTGCTATTTCCGGTCTTTCGTTGAAACCGATATAGGTAAAATTGTAGGTCAATGTGAGTGCATAGTTGTAATTCTTCCGGAACGTTTCATCCTGTTGCAAGGCTATCAGTGAGCTTGTTGAAAAACTCGTTGATGCATCAAGTGCCTGGGATTTGAATTCCAATTGTGTTGAATTCTCATCCTTGTTCAGCCGGAAAATAATTTTTTCCGGACCGCTCTGGAGAAAATAATCACTCTTTCCTTTTCCCCAATAATTTTCTTTCCTCACGAGTGTAATCGATTGACCGGCTTCCCAGCTTTGAACTTTGTACGGACCGAGTCCATTCATGAATTGAGGGTCTCGTCCGTATTTATCATCATTGAATGTGGCAGACCAGTCTACCAGATCCTGATGCTGATCGGCGTGAAAGGCAGTATCGTCAAATTGTTCAAACGAATAATGTGAAAGGATATTCTTCGGATCGTAAAAGCTCTGCTGAAGAATAGAGAAACTGGTGAAGAAACTGATGTTTTGGATATTTTTATTTTTCATCCGAATGGTAAATCTTCCTGTTGTGGAAGGATCGATGGAAAAAGATTTGATATTCTGCCAATACAATTTTGTCGCCGGATTATTTGTAAGAATACAGCGTGAAGCTTTGGCTGTAAACAAAACATCTCCGGATAGGAGCGGATCACCATTGTCCCATTTGGCATCATCGCGCAAATCATAAGTGTATTCCAGTCCGTCAGCACTCACTTCAGGCATTGATTTTACAAGGCAGGGAAGGAGAGTTTGCTTTTCAAAATCAACACGGATGAGCGTTTGCTGTGTGTGAAATAATATTTCAGATCGCGGCAGTGAATTTCCATTCGTTGGATGGAGGTTATCCGGCTCGCTAGTAGTATGGTAAATGAGTGTATTTTCTTTCGACCATGTCGGATCGAATTCTTTCGCATCATCTATATGAACGACAGTTGAGAGTTGAGCAGAATGTGCATCCTCGGAATTTCCTTTTTCTTTGCAGGAGCAGGCAATAAGTAGGAAAAGGAATACAAATGATAATTTTGAATTCATTCTGTTAAGATAATGAGAGTGGATCAAAGGTGAAATTTTATTTCTACAATAAAAACTAGCACGGTTTTGGAGAGGGATTGCATGATTTTAGATTCAATAATAAATTAAAAAAACCGTTTACTTCCTATGAACAAGCAAATCCTGATGTTTTGCGCCCTTTTATGTGGCTTTACAGTGATCAGTCGAGCACAAAGTGTTCCGACTTTCCAGGGAACAACAGCCGATAATAAAAAAGTAAGCATTCCATCAGAAGTAAATGGGAAATACACTTTGTTGTGTTTTGCAGCTTCCAATAAATCTCAGGCCGATCTTGAAACCTGGCTGGAACCCGTTTACAATCACTACATCGCCAAAACCGGCATTATGGATGCGGCTTATGATGTGAATGTATTTTTTGTTCCTGTATTCAAGGGTGCCAATGCAGCAATGAAATCAACTCTGAAGCAAAAGTTTCGCGAGAACGCGCAGCAGGATTTATGGCCACACATTTTATTTTGTGAAAATGATTTGTCGGCAGTGCAGTCTGCATTGAACATGACCAAAGACAATGTCCCTTATTTTTCCCTCCTCGACAAAAGCGGACAAATTGTCTATCGAACTTCAGGAGCTTACACAGAGGAAAAGTTCGATGCGATGGATGAGAAGGTGGAGTAGTTTACGGTGGGGGTCTTTTGGCGGAATCGTTCGTGAACTGATTGGGTGGTATTTAATATCTGGTATTAAGTATTAGGTACCAGGTATTAGGTATAAAGTATTAGGTATAAAGTATAAGGTAGCCTTCCTGATTTCAAAGTTTGGAATTAGAAATAAGGTAGCAACCTTATACTTTATACTTTATACTTTATACCTAATACCAATTTTCTTAGTGCTTCACAAAAAATATCCTCGTAATAAAAATCCCGTTACCATCATCTTTTCCTGCATCTGATTCGACGCCGCTGGTGATATTGGCAACTTGCCATCCGTTTTTAATCATTTCATTAATTTTCGCACCGATTACTGCATCGTTGGAAGCGATGTTTTGGAAGTTGATACCAACAAGGGAATAGAAATTGAGGAGTTTTGTTTCCTTCAAATTTTCTCCTGCCTCTTTCAAATCACCACGGTCAACATTATTTGCTTTGCTTTTGTTGCCTTCTCTTTCGGTTGTTACCGCATTGATGTCTACCGTACCCTGATTTTCCACAATCCGAGAACGACCACCACCTCCGGGAACAATTGATTCAACGATGGTGATGATTTTGAATTCCTGAGCGAATGATGCAGCATAAGAGAGGCACGCGAAGAAGAGAATGAGGATGTTTTTTTTCATGGCGATATTTTTACGAGTGTAGTTTGAAATTCCATTTAGCAGTGCAAAGTTAAAAATATTTGTCAAACTCCAAAAAGGCAAAAGGAAGCCAACCCCCCTACAAGCCACAAAAACCAATCAACCCAAAGGGTGAAAAATGAAAAGGAAATTCAAACGGAGGATACGCAATCTTGCAGCCCATACTAACCACTAACCACCAACAACTAATCACTATAAAAAAAAAGAAGTGATCCCGACGAGGATCGAACTCATAACCTTCCCGGTTAAAAACCGGGATGCTCGATCAATTGAGATTGAAGATTGTAGATTTTAGATTGAAGATTGAATGGTGAAAAATGAAAAGGAAATTCAAACGGAGGGATACGCAATTTTGCAGCCCATACTAACCACTAACCACCAACAACTAATCACTATAAAAAAAAGAAGTGATCCCGACGAGGATCGAACTCATAACCTTCCCGGTTAAAAACCGGGATGCTCGATCAATGAGTTGAAGGTAGAGAGGATTGAAGAAATTCAAAACCTAACCCAAAAAAGGCCCGACGAGGATCGAACTCATAACCTACTGCTTAGAAGGCAGTTGCTCTATCCAATTGAGCTACGGGACCTATACTAAAAAGTGAAGAACGTATAGTGACACTATTCACTATTCACCCTTCACTTTTAATTTCAAAATTTCGTCGGGGTGGCAGGATTCGAACCTACGACCTCATGGTCCCAAACCATGCGCGATACCGGGCTACGCTACACCCCGAAATTTTAGTTATTATGTTAGTGATTAGTTGTTAGTTGTTGGTATGGGAATGCATTTTTTAGAATGCTTCTGAACTAATAAATAATAACCTAATAACTCAATAACTTATTAATAAAGAACGTCAATCTTCAATCTACAATCTACAATCCTAAATCTACAATCCTAAATCTCAAGGCTTGGTGGCGGTGAGGGTGGGATTCGAACCCACGGTACGGTTTCCCGTACGACAGTTTAGCAAACTGTTCCTTTCGGCCTCTCAGGCACCTCACCTGTTGGCAGGGCGGCAAAGATAGAAAGTTGCTTTTTTCCTGCAAAAAATAATGATGATTTCAGCAAATTAAATTTTAGTGGCTGAATTGTAGCTTGTTGAGGTCCAAAAATGGCCCTCAAAACCAGAATTTGTATTCCCAAACTGTTGTGTTGCCACAATTATCCATAACATTTATGCGCGCAGTGTGCTCGTGATTGGTATCAACTGCAGAAAGATCAGCTTGAAGAAGCCGGTTCTTGGCATCGTATTCAAACAAGATCCACTTTTCATCAAGCGTCCCGGAATAGGATTTAAGTCCTGATAAATCATCGCTCACTTTCACCTGGATTACGGGTCCCCGACTCGAATTCAGATCTGCCGGAACATATTCTTTCACAAGTTGGGGAGGAATTGTATCCAGCAATACTGCAAAATCTCCGAAGCTTCTTGTCTTCGCACTTAAAAATGCTCCGTTCCATGCGGACAACAATGCATTCGGTGAGCCGTCTTCACGGACATTCACAATTACAGCTTTACTTTTCAAACTATCGGCAATGGTTGCTGAAGGTTTGATGCCGATGGTTACCGGATTCTGAATCGCTACATATGGATCACCAATTGTATAGAGTTGTGATAAGTAGTTATTGCTTTTTCTCTGCGAGTCGAAAAAGTAAAAGTCTTCGTACACCGCACCGGAAGGAATGATCACATCGAGGTCATTCTTGTGTATAGCAATTCCTTTTTGGTTGGTCACCAGGACAGCCCCGGGAATCCTTGCCTGGTAAGGTCGGTCGAACATCGATGAATAGGAAATTACCTGGAATTCTATCAGCGAAGTATTGCCATTGAAATCTTTCACAACGATACGAATGTCGTGCGGTGCATCTTCTGTCCAGTTTTGGTAACCCAACTGTGTACTGTCGCCGTAGATCGGAAGATGATTTCCGGGCAAGCGAAAGAAACGTTCAATGGTGATGTTATCCCGTTTCTTACTGAGATAATCGATGTGCGCATTGACATATCTGGTATCATCAAAATTGAACCGATCCATTCTCCATTGATATACCGGATTCTGATCGATGAATAGTTCAGCAGAATAAATTCCAAGATTTGCCGTCGAATATTCCTGATGATCAACGGCAGAAAAACCAATGCTTACCATTCCGAAAGCCTGAATAAAATCCGGCGTGTTCACAATATTGATTCCATCCACGACCTGGATTTCGAAAGTTTCTGCTGTGTCTGTCTTATCCACAATTCCGGCTTCAGGAGTAGGGAAGAAGCGGATGTATTTTATTTCCGGAGGAACATTGTCATGAACAGGAATTCCAAACAACAGTGGATTGATGGGTTCTTCTGTTTCTTCGTGGCGAATTTCAAAATGGAGGTGAGGACCTGTTGCACTTCCGGAACTTCCTGAATACGCAATTACTTCCGCTTTCTTTACCCGAAATTCTTTTGGTTTTGGAAAAAGCTCGATGGCAAATTTTTGCTGCTCATACTGAGCTTTGCGGACATACTCATTGACAACCTGAGTGAATTTTTGCAAATGACCATACACTGTCACGTAACCGTTCGGATGCGTTATGTACAGAGCTTTGCCAAAACCATCCGGAGCAATCTTGATTCGGGAGATGTATCCATCTGCTGCCGACATCACCGGAACACCTTCAAGCTCCTGAGTGCCCAGATCAATTCCGGAATGAAAATGATCGTCCCTGATTTCCCCGAATGTCCCTACCAATGTCAATGGTGTGTCGAGTGGCGAGGAAAAGTAATTCTGAGGATAGTCCTGAGCCTGCAAGTGAGAATAGGCAAGGAGAACCATAAAAGACAAACAAATGCTCTTTTTATTCATTTCACAAAGAAAAGCTTTTTAGAAGAATTGGGGGAGTTATCTTGAATAGTAAATGTTATGTTAAGTGGTGGTTGGGTGGTTGGTGGTTAGTACGGGTGGGGTTGGCTGAGGGCATGGGATGTATGAGATGGCATATTGTCCCCCGTCCCCCGTCCCCCGTCCCTCGTCCCTCGTCCCTTGATTTCACTTTCTATCCCTTATCTCATCTCCTTGATCTTGTGAATACTGTTTGTTAATAATTTATGTGATTATTCAGATATTTTTCGGTTATTTGTACCTTATATTACTCACATCAAAAGCGAACCTCATGCAGGAGCAAGCCGAACTCAAAACAAATTTTACAGCCCTCGAAAACAGGATTCAAAAAATGATACTTTTGCATGAGCAGCTGAAAAATCATAATCAGGCACTGCTTGCTGAGAACCGTCGTATCCTGTTGGAGTTGGAAGATCAAAGGACTAAATCGGCCCGCCTTGAAGAGGGATATAAGAATTTGAAGGAAGTCGAAAAAACTTCCACGAAACAGAACATTACTCAGATTAAACGTAGAATTAACGATATTATCGGTGAAATAGATAAAAATATTTCCCTGATGGATGTACATAAATAAGTGAATCAACCCTTTATGGGAGAATATTTATCCATAAAAGTTTCAATTGCAAACCGCACTTACCCACTGCGAATAACCCGGGAAGAGCACGAACGTGTTATGACCGCAGCGGAGACTATCAATAAACGCATCAAAGATTTCGAGGAAAATTACGCCGTCAAGGATAAACAGGATCTCCTCGCGATGTGTGCATTGCAGTTTGCAAGTGAATCAATGGGACAGCATAAACAGGAAAATAAGGACGACGAAAAAGAAGTCCATGAAAATATTCAGTACCTGACATTGCTGATCGACGAATACCTCGCCAAAGAAGATCATTCTCAATAAAGGGCACCGTTCTTTGAAGAAAAAAATGAAACATGCATTCCTACACAATAGGAATTGCGTTTCAGACTATTTCGGGATATCCCGCATTAGTTCCGGTTCACTTAAATAAACTCAACATTTCAACCATTGGAGCATTAGCGCTCAATGGCACCTATGGCAGGCTGCAATCCCGTGCAAACGGGGTTCCTTCGCGACAGCAGACACCAGAAAGGCCAGGCAGCTCCACCCATGACTTCAGGGGTTTATCTAAGTCCTGGAAAGAGTGCGGGTTTTTTATTGTCCGGGGGTTAAAAAGGGGCTAACGGACAATTCATACTATCCCTGTTTATTCACAGTGTTTCTGTAACCGAACGTTTAACAACAAATCAATTTATTATGGAGGGAAATACATTGATAATTCTGTTAGAAGGCTTGGTCGCAATTCTTGACTGGCTTTCTGATTTCGAGATATGTTCTCAACAAAACCATGAATACCAAAGAACAACTGGCTGAACAAAAAGCGAAAGCAATCGTGAAAGATGCTGAAGCGGATTCGGAAGTAATTAAGAAAAACAAGATTCTTGAAGCAAAGGAGAAATTCCTTCAACTTAAAGCGGAACATGAAAAATCCATTCTTGAAAAAGACAAAGTAATCAATGCTGCTGAAGCGAGAGTCAAACAAAAAGAAGCTACTGTTGCCCAAAAACTGGAACAAACCACACGGAAGCAACAAGAATATGAAACTTTGCAGGCCAACCTGAAAAATCAGGTGCAAATAATGGAGGCCAAGAAGGAAGAATTGGCAAAACTTCACCAGCGTCAGGTTGAACAATTGGAAAAAATCAGCGGACTGAGTGTCGATCAGGCAAAAACACAGCTCGTAGAAGCATTAAAAGCGGAGGCTAAAACAGAAGCGATGTCTTATATCAAAGATATCATGGAAGAAGTAAAGCTTACAGCAAATAAAGAGAGTAAAAGGATCGTCATTCAGACCATCCAGCGTGTAGCAACAGAACATGCGATTGAAAACGCTGTCACGATCTTCAACATCGAAAATGATGAAGTAAAAGGACGGATTATCGGTCGTGAAGGACGGAATATTCGTGCCCTGGAAGCGGCTACAGGAGTAGAAATTATTGTCGATGATACGCCGGAAACCATTATCCTTTCCGGCTTCGATCCGGTTCGCCGCGAAATGGCCCGTCTCGCTTTGCACCAATTGGTGAGCGATGGACGGATCCATCCTGCACGTATCGAAGAAGTCGTCGCCAAAGTAAAACGCCAGCTCGAAGATGAGATTGTAGAAGTTGGTAAACGCACAACGATCGACCTTGGTATTCACGGATTGGCTCCTGAGCTGATTCGCATGATAGGCCGTATGAAATACCGTTCCTCTTACGGACAAAATCTCCTGCAACACTCACGTGAAGTAGCCAACCTGTGTGCAATCATGGCCGCAGAGCTCGGACTGAATGTGAAGCTTGCGAAACGCGCCGGACTTTTACACGATATCGGGAAGGTGCCGGAGGATGAACCGGAATTGCCACATGCAATTCTCGGGATGAAACTCGCGGAAAAATTCAAGGAGAATCCGGAAGTTTGCAATGCCATCGGTGCTCACCACGATGAAATCGAAATGAACAGTATGATTTCTCCTATTGTTCAGGTGTGTGATGCGATTTCCGGTGCTCGTCCGGGTGCACGACGTGAAGTTGTTGAATCCTACATCAAGCGTCTGAAAGACATGGAAGCATTGGCGCTTTCTTATCCCGGTGTTGAAAAAACATTTGCCATCCAGGCCGGTCGTGAATTGCGCGTCATTGTACAGAGTGAAAAGCTGACCGACAAACAAGCGGAGGTTCTTTCCTTTGACATAGCGAATAAAATCCAGACAGAAATGACTTATCCCGGTCAGGTGAAAGTAACGGTGATCCGTGAAACGCGTGCCGTGAACTATGCCAAATAAGGTATATCCATTTTGTGAGAATTTGATGGGAGAAGATCGCATCAGCATTTTCAATTTTATACCCATTCAGAACCATGAGTGAACAGGAATTCGACATCGTCCTAGAACACAAGCGGAGTGTGGCGAATTACTGGAAAGATCTCTGGAAGTTTCGCGGATTGTTTTATTTCCTTTCCTGGCGCGATATTCTTGTCCGATACAAACAAACGGCAATCGGAATTGCATGGAGCATTATCCGGCCGCTGGTAACAATGGTAATCTTTACCATCATCTTCGGTAAGCTTGCAAAATTACCGGATGGGGGAGTGCCATACGTTCTATTGGTTTGCGCGGGAATGTTGCCCTGGCAATTTTTTGCAAATGCATTTTCGGAAGCAAGTAATTCACTTGTTGCAAATAGTTCAATGCTCAGCAAAGTATATTTTCCAAGACTCATCATTCCCGCCAGCTCTGTGATTGTTGCACTTATCGATTTCTGTATTTCTCTCGGGATATTAATTGTGCTGATGATTTGGTACCGTTTCGTTCCGGGTCCGCAGATTCTCTTCTTACCTGTATTTCTTTTGCTTGCAATTTTTGTAACCCTCGGCGCAGGATTCTGGATCGCTGCATTGAATGTAAAGTACCGCGACTTCCGTTATGTCGTTCCCTTTATAGTACAGTTCGGATTGTATGTTTCCCCTGTCGGGTTCACCAGTGCTGTGATTCCCGAAAAACTCCGCATCTTGTATTACCTGAATCCGATGGTTGGTGTCATCGATGGATTCCGTTGGTGCATTTTCGGGGGAAATTGTCCGCTAAATTTTACTGGACTAACAATTTCTGTTGTTCTTTCCCTTGTTCTCTTCATTTATGGAATATATTTTTTCAGGAAAATGGAAAGAAGCTTCGCCGATATCATTTGATGCATCAATCATGAGTGTAGCCATACGCGTTGAACATCTGAGTAAAAAATATATCCTGAGTCATCGGGCATCAGAACCCTATGTCGCGCTCCGTGATGTTATTTCTAATGCGTTTCGGAAATCATCAAAGATGAATGCGGAAGGTGTCGGTACATTTGCAAAGAAGGAAGAATTCTATGCATTCAAGGATGTGTCCTTCGAAATCAATCAGGGTGATCGAATTGGAATCATAGGCAGGAATGGCGCCGGCAAATCCACGCTCCTGAAAATACTGAGTAGAATTACTGAAGTAACTGAAGGAAGAGTTTCCATCAAAGGCCGGGTAGCCAGTTTGCTTGAAGTGGGTACCGGATTCCATCCTGAACTTACCGGAAGAGAAAATATTTTTCTGAACGGCTCTATTCTCGGTATGAGTAAATCAGAAATTCAGCGAAAGTTCGATGAAATAGTTGCCTTTGCAGAGGTGGAAAGATTCCTCGATACACCGGTAAAAAGATATTCCTCCGGAATGTATGTTCGACTGGCTTTTGCTGTCGCCGCACACCTCGAACCGGAAATTCTTGTCGTTGATGAAGTACTCGCTGTGGGTGATGCAGAATTTCAAAAGAAGTGTTTGGGCAAAATGAAGGATGTGGCAAGTTCGGGAAGAACAATTTTATTCGTGAGCCACAACATGGCAGCGATTCAAAATTTGTGCAGCAAAGCGATTTACCTGAACAAAGGCCGGCTTGAAATAATGGGCGAAGCGGAACACGTAATCTCTACTTATTTACGCTCTACAGCCGATGTTAATTCCATCGATCTTGCCAGCAGAAAAGACCGTAGCGGAAATGCCGCATTTCGTTTCACTTCATTCTCTTTAAAGGATTCGGATGACCAACAGTTAAGTTCTCTGCAAAGTGGTAAGCCGGGAAAATTATGTCTTGAAATTGAAAAGAACACAA
This sequence comes from Bacteroidota bacterium, assembly GCA_016720655.1. Taxonomy (GTDB): domain Bacteria; phylum Bacteroidota; class Bacteroidia; order AKYH767-A; family 2013-40CM-41-45; genus JADKJP01. The sequence goes on along the minus strand of JADKKE010000016.1, from coordinate 37,111 downwards.
CAATTCCTGACCTGCGAAATATTCATATTGCTGTGGGCATCGACGATGAAATGGGACAACGGATTACCAACCTGAACAATGAAACAACCGGAACACTATTCCCTGAGATGAGTGGCTCAAAAGCAACGATAGAAATTTCTATTCCCCGTTTGCCCTTGCGTCACGGACTTTATTCCTTCACATTGTATGGAACTGTAAACAATGATGTGGCCGATTGGATTGGCAATGCAGGAAACTTTCACGTGGAACATGGTGATTTTTTTGGAACAGGAAAATTATTGCCTGATGGACAAGGAAGTTTTTATATCGATCACACTTTTAAGCTCCGGAACCATTGAGCTCATTTCGTCATCAACTGTATCAATTTCGCGCCGAAATTAAAAGGAGCAGGACAATTGCCCGACCCATGGTTCCTGTTCGTTCTCTCTGGAAATATTTTTTCAGATGGATAATCGATCAGGGTAGCAAAAGAAATTCAGTCAGCCGGGAAATGGTTTGGTTGACTTATCCTGTAATTGATTTTCTGAAAAATTATCTCCGCAAAGACATGCGGGTGTTTGAATATGGTGGCGGTGGTTCCACTTTATTTTTTGCAAAAAGAGTAGCTGAGCTGGTTACTGTTGAACATGATAAAGACTGGTTCCAAAAGCTTAGTCTGATTCTGATTGATAAAAATGTACTTCACTGAGAAGGACGCTTTATTTCTGCTGAATCAAATCACACAAGCGGTTCGAGTGCTGATCCATTGCTTTATCTGTCGAGCGATGCGCAATCGAAAGAATTTCGTTTTGAAAATTATGCAAAGGCAATTGAGGATTACACTGATGGTTACTTTGATCTTGTCCTTGTAGACGGACGAGCACGGCCTTCCTGTTTGTATCATTCAATTTCAAAAGTGAAAATTGGTGGCATATTGATTCTCGATAATTCTGAAAGAGTCCATTATCATGAAAAGATGGATGACTTGATCGAAAAAAAATTCGAAGTGCTTGTCGATGGAATGGCTCCGGTTCCTTTTGGTGAATGGTTTTCCTGTACAACTGTGTGGAGGAAAATTCGATGAAAACGATTCCGCTTGTTTTGTTCACGTATAATCGTCCGGATTTACTCAGACAGACTCTTGAAAGTCTGGCTAAAAATACGATCGCTATGCAGACAGATATGATCGTTTTTTCTGATGGTCCCAAACCGGATGCAACAACAATTCAGCAGGAAAAAATCCGGGAAGTGCGTACAATCCTTCGGGAAAAAAATTGGTGCAAATCCATCACCATTATTGAAGCTCCGGAAAATAATGGACTTGCAAAATCGGTTATTGAAGGAGTGAGCATGGTTTTATCAAAACATGAAAAAGTAATAGTGATTGAAGATGACATTTTGCTTTCTGCATTCTTCCTGCAATACATGAATGATTCATTGAATCACTATGAATCGAATTCAAAAGTATTTGCCGTTGGTGCTTGGACGTATTTTACACGGAGTGATTTTAATAATGAAACATTTTTCCTCCGTTATCCTGACAGTATTGCCTGGGGAACATTCAAGCGCTCATGGGATTTGTTTGAATACGATGCAAAAAATCTGCAGGAGAAATTAATCGCTACAAAGAGAATGTCAGCTTTTAATGGCTTTAGAAATTTGAAATATTTTGAACCCATGTTACAATCATTTATTGATGGAAAAATTGACAGCTGGGCGATTCGGTGGACAGCAACTTCTATTTTACACCAGGGTCTGAGTGTTTTTCCTCCGGTATCGATGGTGAAACACATGGGCTTTTCTTCAGATGGTACTCATGAACGCATGGCAGATTACAATGCGGACCTTGTGTTGGCGCACACTGCGGTCAGCAAGATGAATGATAATGTGACCGAGAGCCCAATCGCATTTCAGGACTGGAGGAACTTTATCAAAGACCGTTTTTTGCATAGCAGTTCAAGAAAAGTTAAATTATTGAATACAATACGGGAGAATTTGCCGAAATTTATTCACGATATCCTGTTCAGATGAATCCTTTTCGAACCCTTAAAAATTATTTATTCCCGGATGAAATGAGTCGGCTCATCCGCGATGCACATAAATTTCCTCGGTATACAGCACAGGAAATCACCTTCCGTGTCTATCGAATTCAGATGACAGATTATCTTTCAGTAGCCTATCAGCTTCTGGAGATCATGGAAGAAGAAAGATTGTTATTCAAATCTACAAATGACCAACCCCGGATTTTTGATTGTGGGGCCAATGTTGGAATTGTGAGTTTGTACATGAAGTCGAAATTTCCAAATGCGCGAATCGTCGCTTTTGAACCCGATCCCAAAGTGTTTTCCTGTCTCCAGACAAAACATTGAGAATAATAAAATTCAGGGCGTAGAATTAGTTGAAGCAGCAGTTTGGACAAATGACCAGGGAATAGAGTTTTGGAGCAGAAGGTGCGGACGGTGGCTCTGTTTATTTCGAAGGAAAGAAAAGCCAGGTAAAGAGTGTGAGACTGGCAGATCTATTAGCAAAGGAGAAAACTGTTGACTTGTTAAAGATCGATATTGAAGGTGCAGAAATTGATGTGATCCCGGATTGTGAAGCACAATTAAAAAAAGTAAAAAATATTTATCTCGAATACCATTCATGGGCCGGGAATGTCCAACACCTGGATCACTTACTTCAGATTCTGACAAAGGCCGGATTTCGTTATACCATTCACTCACTTAACGGAATTGGCAAACAACCATTTCTTCATCTACCTGTGTCTGCCGGCATGGATATTCAACTTGACATTCATGCAATTAATCTGGAACACAAAGCATAAAGCAGCTTCCCTTGCGAAGAATTTCAGGAAGCAACTGGAAACCCGGATGTATGGCAGTTGTGCAGTGTTGCTCTACCATCGTGTAGCCGATTATTTGCACGATCCGCAACAATTGTGTGTACGACCTGAAAATTTTGAAAAGCAAATCAATTTTCTCAGAGAGAATTATACTATTCTCAGCATTGAAGAATGGAAATACAATATCCTCAATCATAAGAAATTCAAAAACGGCAGTATTGTAATCACATTTGACGATGGTTATGAAGACAATATTTTAAATGCAGTTCCGATTCTTGAGAGACTCAATGTTGAAGCACTCTTTTACATCTGCACCGGAAACATTGGAACTCCGGATGAATTCTGGTGGGATGAACTGGAACGAATGCTTTTACTGAATCCAAATGTCAGATCGGAAATTAAAATAAAAGTCAAAGGAATTACGCTGGCATCAACAACAGATGGTAGGCAAAGAGAATTAATCTATTCCGATTTACTACCACTTCTCCGTTCAAGCGCTCCGGAAGAAAGAAAAGCAAGTCTCCGGGAATTGTCAGAGCAGGTGGGAAAAACCGAACCCCGGGTTTCTCATCGTTCCATGAACTGGAATCAGGTAAAGCAACTGACTGCTTCGAAAATTGCAACACTGGGAGCGCATACACACAACCATCCTTCGCTTGCTGTACTTTCTCACGATGAACAAAGATCAGAGATTGAACAGTCTGTCCAATTGCTCGAAGCGAATACAGGAAAGTTCATTGATCATTTTTCATATCCTTTCGGTACAAAATTGGATTATACTTCAAAGACAATGAAATTGTGCAAGGAACTTGGGCTAAATCTTGTCGCTGCTAACTATCCTTACATTACTCCTTCACGAACAGATCCTTTTCAGGTGCCAAGATATCTTGTCCGTGATTGGGATTTATGGCAATTCACTTCTGAAGTTAAAAGATTTTTTAATTAAATGAAAGTTGTTCACCTGAGTACAAGTGATCTTGGCGGTGCGGGTATGGCCTGCAGACGTTTGCATTTGTCCTTGCTGAACGCTGGTATTCAATCTCATTTGCTTACACTTTATAAATTCACTACGGATGTTCCTTTTCATTCCCGATATCAGGCATCAGAAGGAGCCGGAATTCCTTTCCTTGCAAAAGGTATCGATACCGTTCGAAAAGCCTTAAAATATTCCGGCATTCTTCCTCCCCGAGATGTACGGATGGCAAACAAGCATCTGAAGAACCGGCCGGACGGTTTCGAAAATTTCAGTTTTGCAGTTTCTCCTTATCACTTGCAAAATCATCCTCTGGTTCGGGATGCAGACATCGTTCATTTGCATTGGGTGAGTGAGGGCTACCTTGATTTCAATTCATTTTTCCCCGGAATGAAACATAAGCTTGTGTGGACACTTCACGATATGAATCCATTCACCGGGGGATGCCATCATTCAGATGAATGCCAAAAATTTCAGAATGATTGCGCGCTCTGTCCACAATTGGAAAATACAATAGATGAGAATTTTGGATGTGTGATGTTAAAGGATAAAATAAAATCCTTGAAAAATATTCCCAATAATCAACTGCACATTGTCAGTCCCTCCCAATGGCTGGGAAACCTTTCCATGAAGAGCAGATTGTTTGAACGTTTCAAACATAGTGTCATCCCTAATCCACTGGATCCAAAAGTCTTTTATCCACAAGAAAAGTCGGGGATAAGAAATGAACTGGGACTTCCGAATGATAAAAAGATCATTTTATTCATTTCCCATCATATCGATAACCAACGCAAAGGATTAAAGAATTTGCTGAATGCTTTGCAAACCCTCAATCGTGAAGATGTGCTTGTCTGTTCCGCGGGCAACGAATTGAAAGAGGAAGAGCTTTCCGGAATCCGGCATTTGGGCTATATCCGAAATGAAATAGAAATGGCAAAAGTATATTCCGCAGCTGATTTGTTTGTTTTACCTTCACAGGCGGAAAATCTCCCCAATACAATTTGTGAGTCACTCTTTGTGGCACTCCTGTTGCTGCATTTGGATATTGAGGAATACTGGAATTGCTTGTTCCTTCGAACGGAAAATTAGCGGAACCCGGTCGAACCGAATCTCTGGCCGATGCCATTCAATATGTTTTGGATCATCCGGAAAATTATGACCGAAATGAAATCAGTAAATCCATAAATAAACAAATGGCTGATACAGTCGTTGCGGATAAATATATCCGGGTTTATAATCAAATCTACACAGAATAGTTTTGACAAAATTATCAATCATAACAATTTGCTTTAATAATCGTGAAGGATTGCAAAAGACTTTGGATAGTGTCTTTGCGCAAACTTTTTCTGACTTTGAATTTATTGTGGTTGATGGAGGATCAACAGATGGCAGTGTGGATCTGATCCGTTCACATGAAAATAGAATTCATTTCTGGGTTTCCGAACCGGATCGCGGGATATACCATGCTCAAAATAAAGGACTCGAACAGGCTGGTGGAGAGTATTGTTTATTTCTCAACAGCGGAGATTCTCTGGTCCAGAGTAATGTCTTGCAAAGAATATTTGAATCGAAACCCACGGAGGATATTGTGTATGGAAACATGATTATTCGTGATCAGCAGGGAAAGGAAAGGCTTGGTAAAATGCCTGCCGAGCTAAGTTTTCATCACATGATCGCGGATACACTTTGGCATCCTGTTTCTTTTATTAAAAGGGACCTCTTCACACGCCTGGGAAAATATGATGAATCATTGAAAATGGTTGCCGATTATGATTTTTTTCTAAAAGCGGTGATCGTAAATAAAGTTACCACCCGGCATAGTGGAGTGAGTGTTGCAGTCTTTAGTCTGGATGGATTCAGTTCAGATCCCCGGAATGTTGAATTGCGGTTAAAAGAAAGAGAAATAGTTCAGTCCCGATATTTTCCAGAAAAAGTAATTCAAAGTGCTAAGTCATTGAACATAATTCTACAAAGTAAGTGGTACAGGATTGCGAGGTTCATGAAACTTGTCTAATATCGTACAATGGCTGAGCCACGTATCAACCCTGTTGTGACTATCATCATCCCTTGTTACAATTATGGGTCGTTTCTACCGGAGACCTGCAAGTCATTAATTGACCAGAGTTATTCGGATTGGGAATGTATTTTGGTAAATAATGGTGCGTTCCGGGATACAAAATCAGCAGTCGACAGCTTTTTGAAAAGTGACAATCGATTCCGGTACTTTGAAGCAGAGAATACCGGACCTTCAGCAGCAAGAAATGTAGGATTGAAAGTTGCGACCGGAAAATACATCCAGTTTCTTGATGCGGATGATCGACTTGCACACGACAAACTGAAAGAGCACGTTTCTGTATTGGATGCAGAACCGGAGATTGATCTGGTCTACGGAGCAGTGAAATATTTCACTTCTGATTTTCCAGAGGAAACAAGAAAGCAAATAATGGATTTGTCGGATGCCGGTAAAAATGGCCACGATGGTACAGGTAAAAGTTTGTATCCAATACTATTGCGTAAAAATATTTTCGTGATCAATTCACCCTTGATTCGCAAAAGTGTATTGGATAAATCAGGTTTTTTTGATGAAAATTTGAAGCAGCTCGAAGATTGGGAATTGTGGCTGCGAATGGCTCCGTTTATCCGTAATTTTAAATACTGTAAAGTCGAAAAAACTTCAGCACTTGTCAGATACCACGAAGGTAGCCTGAGCAGGGACGCCAGTGGCATGCGATCGCATTATCTGGCAGTTTTGCTGATGCAATTCAAACCCCTGACGAATTCTCTTTTGGATTCTCTATACACAATCGTTAGAATGGAAGAAGAATTGTGCAATGCATTGTTGAATAAAAAACGAAGAGTTCTGTTTCGGATGCTGGATCACCTCATCGTAAAGCGAAATGGTTTTCTGAAATATTTGTTTTTCTGTATTCTTTTGCCATTTTTTATTCCGGTATATTTAGTTCTTCGTATTTATCGTAGTTTCCAATAGCCACATCCTATCTATGCAGCCGCAACTAAGTGTGATCATTGTGAATTACAATGTCAGAGAATTGCTGAAAAATTGCATCCGTTCGATTTATGAATCCATAAAAAATGAAGATGTTGAAATAATTGTTGTGGACAATGCCTCCTCTGATGGCAGTGAAGATTTTATTCGTTCTGTATATCCATCAGTTAAGTGGATTGCCAATACAAGCAATGCAGGTTTTTCAGAAGCGAATAATCAGGGAATGGAAATTTGTAATGCCGATTGCATCTTATTGTTGAATCCGGATACGGAAGTGAAAGAAGGAGCATTGCAAATGCTCATGAATCGATTGAAGGTTTCCGGAAATTTGGATGTTGTTGCACCGCGATTACTCAATTCAGACCTTACTTTACAGCCTTCTGCATGGAAATTACCAGGTGTATTCAGTATTTTCCTTGAAACTTTTTACCTCCATCAGCTCTTTCGTTTGAATTCCTACGCTACTGCCGACTACCAAAAGGATTTTAATCCGGAAGCCGCCTCCGGTGCTGCATTGGCCTTCCGGAAAACAGTTTACCGGAGTATTGGCGGACTCGATCCTGATTTGTTTTGGATGGATGATACTGATTTTTGCTACAGAATAAAAAAAGCAGGAGGGAGGATTCACTATGTATCCGGCGCAACGATCGTTCATCATTCCGGGAAAAGTTCTTCGAAAAATTTGCATGTAGTGATTGCAAATCAATTGCTGAGTAAAGTGAAGTATATGAAAAAGCATTCTATTTGGCTTACAGCCGGCATTACATCAATCCTGATCTTTTTACACATTCTCTCACGATTGTTTGTTTTTACCTTGCTGTCAATAATTATTCCTTCGCAATCAGTAAAAAGAAATGCCTATTTCTTTTCTTTGAAGAAATTTTGGAACTACCAGTTCTTTGGGGAATCAACCATTCGTTGAACAAAATACATGAAACGAATCCTGCTCTTGTCCGATATCAATTCAGCTCACACTCAAAAGTGGGCCGGAGCCTTGGCAAAAGCAGGATTTACTACAGCAATTTATTCTTTATCTGCTCCGATTGATGATTGGTATACAGCACTCGGTATTCGATTACTTTCAGAAGGTGGACTCAATCGTAAGCATTTTTATTCTGCTGATATATTAAAATCGATATATTTTTTATCCGGGGGAAAAGTGAAAAAGGCTGTGCGGGATTTTCAGCCCGATTTTGTCCATGCACACTATCTCAGTAGTTATGGAACGCTTGGAAGGCTATGTGGATTTCATCCGCTGATTGTGTCGGCCTGGGGCAGTGATCTGCAGGATTTCCCACAGCGTAGTTTTCTGCATAGAAATCTGATTCGAAGAAATCTTGAATGTGCTGACATCAGAATTGCATCCAGTTCAATTCTGGCAAAAGAAATTGAGAAGAACTTTCATTTGCCTGCTCAAATTATTCCTTTTGGAATTGATACAAATCGATTTCGTCCATTGCCGGAAGAACGGAAACGATTTAAGGAGGAAATAATCATTGGCACAATAAAATCCCTGGAGCCTGTCTATGCTCCTGAAATTCTACTGAAAGCATTTGCAAAACTGGTTAAAGAAAATACTTCCCATTCCTTACGCTTATTCTTTGTTGGTGATGGCTCCCTGGAACCGATGCTTCGAAGATTGGTACTTGAATTGAATATTTCTGAGCAAGTTACGTTCGAAGGCAAAGTAAATTATAACGAAGTTCACCGTTTTCACAACCAGATGGATATTTTTGTAAATATTTCTCTGAGAGAAAGTTTCGGTGTCGCTGTACTGGAAGCATCCGCTTGTGGAAAACCGGTGGTACTCAGCAACGCAGAAGGACTCAAGGAAGTATTTGTGCAGGATCAGACCGGACTTGCTGTTGGAATTGGTAGTATTGACGAAACAGCAGCTGCTTTGTCGGTACTTGTTAAAGATCGAAATCTTCGTGAGAAAATGGGAGAAGAAGGAAGAAAATTTGTGAATGAAAATTTTGACTGGGAACGAAGTGTAGTGAAGCTCATTTCACTTTATCAAACGAAGGACAAGCAATGAAAAAAAAGAAAATAATTACTGTTGTTGGTGCCCGGCCTCAGTTTGTCAAAGCTGCTGTATTGAGTCGTGAATTTGCGAAGCATAACGGTGTGGAAGAAAAAATAATTCATACCGGCCAGCATTACGATTCAAACATGTCGGAAGTATTTTTTAAAGAAATGGATATTCCAAAACCGGCATTTCAACTAACAGTAAAGGAAAGACAACACGGAGCGATGACTGGTGAAATGCTAAAAAGCATTGAATCGGTTTTACTCGCAGAGAAACCGGATCTTGTTATCGTCTACGGCGATACCAATTCAACACTTGCAGGGGCATTGGCAGCAAAGAAGATTCAAATTCCGCTTGCCCATGTGGAAGCGGGATTAAGAAGTTACACGATGTCAATGCCGGAGGAGATCAACCGCATTCTTACTGACCGCATTTCTGATTATTTGTTTTGTCCGACAGACGCAGCGATGATGAATCTTGAGATCGAAGGTTTTTCTCATTTCCCATGCAAACGAATGAATACAGGCGATGTGATGAAAGATGCAGTTGATTTTTATTCTTTGATCGCTGCCGAAAAATCAAGCATTGTTCGACAGCTAGGGCTGGATTCCTTTTTGCTCTGTACCTTGCATCGCGAACAGAACACCAATAACAAAGAAAATCTAAGCTCAATCATCGAGGCATTTAATCATCTGAATGATATTTGTTCTGTCGTACTGCCACTTCATCCACGGACCAGAAAATTTATAGATGAACACAAAATTCATTTGAAATTTAAGGTAATTGAACCTGCAAGTTATTTTGATATGCTGGAATTATTGCGGCATTGCAAAATGGTGATTACAGACAGTGGTGGTTTGCAAAAGGAATCATTTTTTTTCCAAAAGCCCTGTATTACTCTGCGTGATGAAACTGAATGGACTGAATTAACGGAACATGGATTCAATGTTTTGGCAGGTGCAGAGACGTCCAGAATTATTTCTGCCTATAAGGAAATGTTACATTGTGATAAAAACTTCAATATTGCTTTGTATGGTGATGGGCACGCTGCTGCAAGAATAGTTCAGGCAATTTTGTGATCTTTAATTTCTGCAATTCGTATGGATGCAATCAGTTTGGAGGAAGGAGTGGGAGTACAAGCGAATAATTTTCCGCTTGTGTCTCTGATCATTCCAACATTCAACGAGGAGAAATACATCGGACCCTTACTGGAGCAGTTGTTGAAGCAGGATTATCCGTTTTCAAAAATGGAAGTGTTTGTCGCGGATGGAATGAGTACTGACAAGACTCAGGAGATCGTGACAAAATACGCACAGCAGTTTCCCTCAATTCGATTGCTGATCAATGAAAAGCAATTCGTACCCTTCGCCTTAAACCTTGGAATTAAAGAGTCAAAGGGTGAATATGTGATCATTTTAGGAGCACATTCTGCCTATCCGTCAAATTATATTTCATCGCTCATTCAGGTTTCGCATAAATTGAATGCAGATAATGTAGGCGGACTCTGTATCGGAAAACCACCGGATAATTCTACAAAAGCTTTGGCTATTGCGACGGCACTTTCTTCTCCATTCGGAGTAGGGAACGCGCATTTCAGGATTGGCAGCAAGGACATCAAAAAGGTCGACACTGTGACTTTTGGCTGCTACAAACGTTCTGTCTTTGATAGAATAGGTTATTTTGATGAAGAACTGTTGCGGAATCAGGATGATGAATTAAATGCGCGGCTTACAAAAAATAATGGGAGCATCTACCTGATCCCCGGAATCTCTGTGTCCTACTACACACGACGCACTGTTCAATCGCTTGTAAAAATGTTTTATCAGTATGGTTTTTTCAAGCCATTGGTTTCATTGAAAATAGGAAAGCCAAGCACTGTTCGACAACTGGTGCCTTTTTTGTTCGTTTCCTATATTATTTTTTCATGCGTTTTCGGATTCTTTTTTCCAAAATTGTTTTACCTGCTAGGAGCAGTTCTTCTATTGCATCTGTTTTTAGGAATTCTCTTCGGAATTAAAATTGTGAGTGAAACAAAACGCTTCGGACTTATCTTTTACCTTCCCTGGCTCTTCTTTTTAATGCAATCCGCTTATGGCTGGGGATATATCCGCGGAATTTTAAAATTCATCATCTTTAAAAGAAGGATTCACACAGTTGCTGCAAGTAGATAGTAAGTTATTGGTAATTAGTAAAATATAAAGCATTTGATTTTTCAACTTTGAAGGAATTCAGATGCTTAGGTGCTCCACAAGTCGTACTTTCGCATGCTTATTTCGATTTCTAAAGCCAGGAAGGAATTCCTGATGAACGACAGAAATATTAAATACTACAAAAACTTATTTGTACTTCATTCTTCTCTATGCCAATGAAAAATATTTTGAATAAAACAGCCAATGCTGCCGATGTCATCATATTTGCAATTGCATTCTGTATCCCTTTGTGGCCATTGGGTACAATTATTCTCACAATGCTTTGGTTGGCGCTTTCTTTAATCTCCTTTAGCAAAAAGAGTTTCATTGAAGGAGTCAAAGCCAAACCTTTCCTGATTCTTTTTGCTTGTTATTTTTTAATGCACATAATTGGCCTGGTCTGGACAAGCAATGTAAGCCATGGTTGGAAAGAAATAAAAGACGATCTGAACCTGTTGATTTTTCCCATTTTATTTATTCTTTACCAACCTCGAAGCGGCAGTTTCAATTTCATCAAAAAAGGATTTATTGCAGGAGCAGTTCTCGGGAGTCTGATCTGTTTTGTGCAGGGAATTTATTTTACACTCAGCACTGGAGATACAGGCCATATGTTTTACGCACTGTTTTCTGCTCTCTTGCATCCCACTTATTTTGGGATGATCCTCATCGTCTCCTGTCTTTTTTTACTTGGTGATTTGTTTTTTCCCGAAGGAGAGGATAAGAAGAACAATTCGATTGTGATTATTCTGCTCCTGCTCCAGATTGCTGCCATGAGTTTACTTTCTTCGAGAATTGTTTATCTGGTTGCATTTGCACTGTTAATATATTATCTGTTAGCAGCAGTGTTCAGTAAAAATTTTCAGATTTTTAAAAACAGGAATTTCCTTATTCTTTCAGTCTTTTCAATAGCCTTTTTTTATACCAGCATTTCTCTGAACAACCGATTTGGACAAGTAAGTCAGGCTATCCGTACAATTTCCGAAAAGCCCCAGGAAACAATGCTCTCATCGGATTCACTCGTTTACAACAGTTCCACCATTCGTATTGCTCAGTTTCGCTACAGCATGGAAATTTTGAAAGACAAATGGTTGCTCGGAGTAGGAACAGGGGATTCACGCGATGAACTCAGCAAAGTTTATACCCGGCACAATGATGTTTATGCACTCGAACATTTCATGAATCCACACAGCTCATATTTGCATACATGGATCATGATTGGATTACCGGGACTCTTTCTCTTGCTCGCCTCAATCCTGCTGCCATTCGTATGGAGTGTGAAACATAAATTCTTCATCTACCAGGGTTTTCTTGTGCTCATATTTGTCAACGGATTTACAGATATTATTTCGCATGCGACCCTGGGCTCTTTTTATGCGTTTATTAATTGCATGCTCTATTCCTGGTGCGTTTCAACTACAAATAAACCCCAGACCATAAAATGATTCGCAGGATTAATCTATTTCTGGATTTTATTTTCAGGATCTTTCTGACATTCGGAATCGGCTTTGTTTTGTTTTTTATTTACCGTTGGCTGTATTACCATCACATAATAAATGAACAGGATGGAATTATCCCAAGTGGAATGTTCTCCAGGGCATTTCTTACCGGACTTCGCTTCGATTCTGTAGTCATTGCATACGGACTGGTTTTGCCTCTAACACTTGCTCTCGCCGGAATTTTTATAAGGAAGGAAAATTATTTTCCAAAAATTTACAGATTCGCCTCTGTGTTTATCGGAATCCTCTTTTCACTCTTCGTTTTCATCCTTGTTATCGATTATTATTATTATGAATACTTCCAGGCCCACATCAATATTCTGATTTTCGGTTTTTTTCAGGATGACACAGGTGCTGTAATGCAATCTGTTTGGAGTGACTATCCTTTGGTTCGTGTTCTCCTTGGATTGTTGGGGACTGTACTTTTGTTCCGATTTATTTTTAAAAAACTATTTCATTTACCGAAAAAGACAGCAAATTATTCCTTGCCGCTTGCTCTGGTCATTTGCATTTTTTCTTTGGGACTTTTCTTCTCAGCCATGCGGGCATCTTTTGGTACATTTCCCGTTCAGATTGACGATGCGAATATTTCGGATAATGCTAAGGTAAACCTGATCCCGGTGAACGGAGTCTTCGCTTTGAAGGAAGCATTGAGTGTCGCAAGCATTCAAAATAAATTGAAGGAATTTGATTCTGAAATTAAAGCGATCCGGTATACCGATCCTGTGAAATCTGTCACCGATTATTTTGGCGCTGAAATTACTGATGACTCAGGTTTTGAGGAAAGTTTTTTTAGTGTTACAGATTCGAACACATTTGCGAAAGAAAATCCTCCGAATGTGATCTTTTTCCTGATGGAAAGTATGAGCAATAACAATCTCTTTCTTCATTCTCCTCAGTTGAATGTCCTCGGAGCCTTGGAACCACATTTTCACAATGATATTCTGTTCCGGAAATTCCTTCCCTGTCAGAATGGTACAATTAATAGTCTGGAAGGAATCATGGTGAATTCCCCGATTACTTCTCTTGCTCAATCCAAATATTGCACGATTCAGTATCCTTCTTCAGTTGCTATTCCTTTTAAGGAAAATGGATATTCAACGACATTTATCACAGGGGGAAAATTAAACTGGAGAAATATCAACACATTCATTCCCTATCAGGGATTCGATGTAGTGGAAGGGGATGCGAATATTAAAACGGCCATTCCCTCGACACAGGAATGTGAATGGGGTGTTTACGATGAATTTCTTTTCGAGCATGTTTTTAATAAGCTCAAACAAGCCGCCGGAAAACCACAAATGATATTTTCGCTCACCACGACAAATCACACTCCTTTTCATTTGCCTGAATCCTACAAGCCCTATCCGGTTGTCCTTTCGGATTCCATTAAAAAAATTCTGAAAGTAGATGAAACAATGGCAAGGAAGAATCTCACCAATTTGCAATATTCGAATGATTGTTTAGGTAAATTTTTAGATCAGCTGAAAGCATCACCATTTGGGAAAAACACAATAGTAGTAGCAACCGGCGATCATAATAATCTGATGCTTTTTGATTTCAGGGAAAGTATGGCCTATTATAAATTGAGTGTTCCAATGCTGATGTATGTCCCGAAAGACTATCTCCACAATTCCCGCGTGGATACATCACGATGGGGTTCTCACAAGGATATTTTTCCCACACTTTTTAATCTTGCATTGTCGAATACAAGATATTTCAATGGGGGAACAAATCTTTTACAAAAAACCAATAATCGTTCAGCATTTTTTGCTGTTGATCTTATGTCTTACATCGCGATTGATGATTATGGAGCCGTTCGTTTTGACAGCAAACCTCAGTACTATTCCTGGAGCACGCCCTATCAGTTCTCAAAGCTGCAAAGGCCCGGTTTCAGGCAGACATTGCTGATGAAGAAAGCACGTTCGTATTTTTCATCATTTTACCATTACATTCGCAAGGAATCAGAATCTGAAAAGAAAAAGTAAATTTGCAATTCTTAAAAAAGGCATGATCCCATTTTCACCGCCCCGCATAGATCAAAAGATCATAGATGAAGTGGTGGCCACCTTGCGGTCCGGGTGGATCACAACGGGTCCAAGGACCAAGTTGTTTGAAAAAAGACTCGCTGCCTATTTTCAGGTTCCTGCTGTTTTGTGTCTCAATTCTGCAACGGCAGGATTAGAACTGATGCTGCGCTGGTACGGAGTAAAAGAAGGCGATGAAGTCATTCTTCCTGCTTATACATACTCTGCAACAGCGAATGTTGTGATGCATTGCGGAGCGAAGCCAGTATTCGTTGATGTAGGCCAGGATTTCAATATTGATCCCGAAGAAATCAGAAAAGCAATTGGTCCGCGTACCAAAGTGATCATGCCGGTTGATTTCGGAGGATGGCCATGCGATTATGCAAGGATCAACCGATTGGTAAAGGAAAATTCTATTCTCAAACTGTTTAATCCTTCGACTCCTGAACAACAAAGCTTGGGACGTATACTTGTCCTTTCCGATTCTGCTCATTCTATCGGAGCTGTGGTGAATGGTCAAAAGGCGGGATCGCTTACGGATATTTCTGTATTCTCTTTCCACGCTGTGAAGAATCTCACCACTGCCGAAGGAGGTGCCGTTGCTCTGAATCTTCCTCCACCTTTTGACAATCTTGCAATTTATCAGGCCCTCTGTGTGAAATCTTTGCATGGACAAAACAAAGATGCTCTCGCGAAAATGCAAAAGGGAAATTGGCGCTATGATATTGTTGAAGCAGGCTACAAAATGAATATGACAGATATTCTAGCCGCAATCGGCCTCGTGGAATTGGAACGCTACGATACCGATACGCTCGTCCGCCGTAAACAGATCTGTGCCTTGTATGCTTTTGCACTCAAAGAAAAATCCTGGGCTATTCTGCCTTTGCTCAGCTCCGCGGATACTGAATCATCCTACCATTTATTTGCACTCAGAATTAAAGGAATTCAGGAGGAACAGCGTGATCGGATTATGCAAAAGATTTTTGATCAGGATGTTTCGGTAAACGTTCATTTTATTCCCGTTCCCATGATGTCTTTTTATAAAGGCCTTGGTTACCGAATCTCCGATTATCCTGTAACTTTGTCATTGTACGAAAACGAAATTTCATTACCCTTGTTTTATGACCTCACGGATGATCAGGTGAATACTGTCATACGTGCACTTGTGAATGCAGTTGAATCAGAACTTTAAATCAAAAAAATGAAAAGAGTTATTTTATTACTTACCTGTATTTCTTTGTCTGTAGTACTGAATGCTCAGGGCCCTGCAAAGGATTATATTCCTCGTTCAAAAGCTATTCTTGATTTACTTAAAGCAAAAGAATTCGGCAAAGTATGCGAACAATTTGATACCAGCGTTTCCAGACGATTGGATTCTACTAAATTGGCAACAGTATGGATGCGAATGGTAGGGTCAATTGGCCCGGTTCAAAGCGTTGACAGTATTTCTACGGATCACCAAACTACCTATGATGTGGTGATTCAACATTGCGTTTTTGAAAAAAAGAAGATTGACTTCAAACTGGTTTACGGATCAAATGAAAAAATTAAAGGTCTGTTTTTTCTTCCCGTAGATAAAAAAATGCATTACGAAATTCCTCCCTACGACAAGCCTGAATTGTACGAAGAGAAAAATGTTTTCGTGATGAATGGAGATTACAAATTACCTGGAATTCTTACTCTCCCCAAGGGAACAGGAAAATATCCTGTTTTGATTCTGATTCATGGTTCCGGTCCGAATGATAAGGATGAATCTGTGGGCCCGACAAAAATTTTCAGGGACATCGCCAGCGGGCTTGCTGCGCAGGGAATCGCTGTGTTACGTTACGATAAACGTACACGTGTGGCGGGACCGAAAATTACCAGCCTGATGAAAACATTAACCGTGAAAGAGGAAACGATAGAGGATGCTATAGCGGCAATTGCTACCGTAAAAAGTGAAATCCGGATTGATACAACTCACATTTATTTACTTGGTCATAGTCTGGGTGGAATGCTCTTACCTCGCATCAATAGTCAGGTTTCCGGCATCAAAGGCTTGATTTACCTTGCGGCCAATAGTCGTCCGCTTGAAGATTTGTTCTACGAACAGGCACAATACATTCTCGCTTTGGATGGACTTTCTGAAAAGAACAATCATACTCTGGATTCCATCCGCAATGAATCAAACAAAGTGAAGACTCTGACTCCGGCAAATGCAAACGACTCGGGCATGATTCTGCGTCTTCCGTATACCTATTGGCTTGATTTAAAAAATTACAATCCGGTTAAAACTGCTCTGAAACAAAAAACTCCGATGTTTTTCCTTCAGGGTGGAAGAGATTACCAGGTGACAGACGCAGACCTCAATGGTTGGAAAACCGGGCTAAAGTCAAAATCGAATGTGCTATTCAAGACATATCCTAAGATGAATCATTTCTTTGTCGAAGGCGATGAAAAAAGTTCTCCGGCAGAGTATTCCAAAGTTGGCAATGTTGCATCCACTGTGATTGATGATCTTGCTTCCTGGATTCAGCTGGGTAAGATTAAATGATGAATCTTTCGAACGGGAATGAATAAACTGCTTATCAGGATCACTGATCTTTGGGTTTCCTTTTTGGGATTATTGATCCTGCTGCCATTCCTGCTTATTCTTAGTATTTGGATTTCCCTTGACTCAAAAGGTTCCTTTATTTTTCGGCAAATAAGAGTCGGAAAAGGAAATAGAGATTTCTATCTCTATAAATTCAGAACGATGAGCATTAACTCCGAGCGGGGAGGGCTGATCACCGTAGGAGCAAAGGATCCCAGAGTCACCCGGGCGGGAGTGTTTTTGCGAAAATATAAGCTGGATGAACTGCCACAGCTCTGGAATGTACTCATTGGAGATATGAGTCTGGTGGGTCCGAGGCCGGAAGTGAGGAAGTACGTAGAGATGTATTCCAGCGAACAGATGGCAGTATTAAAGGTGAAACCGGGCATTACCGATATTGCTTCAATCACCTTTTCCAATGAAAACGAGCTCCTTAGCAAAGAAAACGATCCCGAGAAGTACTACGTTTCGGTGATTATGCCGGAAAAAATTAAACTGAACCGGGTCTTCATTGAGAACCCATCCTGGCTGCATTATCTCCGGATCATTCTAAAAACTGTGATCCATCTTTTTCATTGAGAAAAGCCAGGGTAGAAAGTTCTGAAAACACCGATTGATAAAGCTTTGTAAGATAATCCGATAAAATATTTCATATCTCGTATGAAAATTCTATTTTTGTGATGGGCTAGATATTAGCTACCATTTTTGAGGGAAACACCTTTTCATTAATTATTGATATGAGAATTAAAATTTCGTTCCTGAAGGTACACGGAAGCAGTGGCACCGTACCCCTTCACCATCAGAAAATCATTTCTGCATTCATGGATGAGATCATCCGTGAACTTCCGATTACTTCTGACTTTTACAATTTCTCTTCCTTAAAGGGAACTTCTAAAGTTCAAAGTGGGCAAATCCGGTTTCTTTCTTCAAAAGTTTCATTGGTGGTGTCTGCACCGCACAATGAATTTACAGAAGATTGGGTCAAGAAAATTTTCGATCGCAGGTTGGTGAGTTTTGCAAAACTTACGCTTGTCCCGAAATCTTTTGACATCATTCCTGATCCGGAATTCAAGCCACAGATGAAATATGTTTGTATTTCACCGATGATCCCTCAACCACCGTTTCTTACCGATGAAACAGGAGTTCTGCCTGAACCTCTCGATCCGAGAAGTCATGAGTTCTCTGACCTCTTTTACGATGCGGTTCTTGACCGTATGGAAAAAGCAGGCTTTACAGAAGAACAGATTACCAGTTTTGCTGAATTTGAAATTGTTCCGGATCCGGGTTACATCCAGAAAATTTCAGAAACGCACAAAAAGTTTGCCCGCATTTACAAGAACAACAATAACCAGACAATGTATGGTTATCTCTTGCCATTTACTCTCCACGCTCATCCGCAGGTGCAGAAGTTCATATGGGAGTGTGGAATCGGCAACTTCAGTACTCAGGGTTATGGAATGGTGGATGTAGTGGGTGGATTTGGAATTCCTTCAGAGGCACTTCCTGAAGCACTTCCTGAAGAATAGTGGAATGTCTTTAATTGAAGTTCGTGACTTTCGCGAACTTCTTGTATTGTATTTCTTCCCCGACCACGACTGCAACTATATAAATTCCTAAAAGCAAATTCTGAACAGGGATTTCATCCTGTATAATTTGTGCCGGATAGGTTGCAGAATAGTATTCCGAATATTTCAATCGGCCGTAGGTATCATAAATATACAAAACTGCCGACCCCGGACTTTTCATAAATATATTCAAATGTGAAGGGTAGTAATCAATCGCTGTAGGAAAAAAATCAAAATCAAAATTCCCACAAACAGTACCGTCTGTCCAGCTATTTGAATAAAGTCCTCCCCAATTAAATGCTGCACACGCATTCCGGTACGTTTTGTTGTCGCAGCCACACACAGGCTGATAATCCCTTCCACAAGGCATATATTCATTTGCAGTTCGGGTAGAATCTGTACAGGGGATTTGTGCGAAAAGTGAAGAACTCTGGAAGAGGGAAAAAAATCCGATAATCAAGACTAGTCTTTTCATATATCTGTAAAGATATTAAATCCATAAACCAAGGTCAACCCGATTAACGTATTTTTGCCTGAAACAATTGTAAACCATTGAATTTTCTTGCACATATCTACCTTTCCGGTGAAAACAAAGACTTAATGGTCGGCAATTTTATTGCTGATTTTGTCAAGGGACGAAAAAAATTCGACTACCCGGATGGCATCAGGAAAGGAATAGAATTGCACAGGCAAATAGATGATTATACCGACCATCATCCGATTACAAGCCTCAGTAAAGACCGACTTCGACCCAAGTACAGCAAGTATTCCGGGGTAATCGTGGATATTTACTACGATCATTTCCTGGCACACAATTTTTCACGGTATTCGGAAATTCCATTGGTAGAATATTCAGCACAGACTTATAAAATCCTGAATGAATACTCTGAATTCCTACCTGAAGGAGTACATTATTTTCTCCCTTTCATGATCGAACGAAACTGGCTCCTCAATTATGCCAGCATCGAAGGGATTGGAAGAGCACTGAGCGGGCTCTCCAAAAGAGTCTCCTTCGAGAACAAAATGGATGAATCAGTAGCCGATTTGAGGGAACACTACCAGGCCTTCGAAAATGAATTCAATCTCTTTTTCCCTGAGTTGATTACCTTTGCGCAATCCTTTTCCTGAAAATGCAGATCTACCTGAAAGTCAAGCCCAATCAGCGATTCGACAAAGTTGAAAAAATTGGGAAGGACTGGCAAATCAGGCTGAAAGCACCGGCAATCGATGGAAAAGCCAATGATCATCTGGTCATTTACCTCTCTAAAGTGCTGGATCTGCCAAAGTCCAGGATTCGCTTGCTGAAAGGTCAGACTTCCCGCATAAAATGTGTTGAAATTGATGCGGAAGAGGATTTTGTCACAGGCAAATTGACGGAACAGCTCGTTTCCTGAGGAATGGTGCTGTATTCCGGTGAATCATACACAACATTTTGTGAATAACTCAAGACCTCAAATTGACAGTTATTTACAGGGAAGGCTAATTTTAGCAAGCCAAAAAATGACCGGAAATGTTCGGTTTTGCATTTTTTTTGAAGATTAAGGAATGAGCTTATTGAGAATTGTTTAAATAGATCACAATAAAATGGCTGAAAAGAAAACTGTTGACCACGGGTATACTGAAGAGAGCATCCGCTCGCTGGACTGGAAAGAACATATTCGTACCCGCCCGGGGATGTATATCGGAAAACTGGGAGATGGTTCCTCGAAAGATGATGGTATCTATGTTTTGCTCAAAGAGGTGGTCGACAACTGTATCGATGAACATGTGATGGGCTACGGCAAGGTTATCGATATTCAGATTAAAGACGGAAGAGTTGATATCCGGGATCTGGGTCGCGGAATTCCATTGGGAAAAGTTGTGGAATGTGTTTCTAAAATTAATACCGGTGGTAAATACGATAGCGATGCTTTCAAAAAATCAATTGGTTTAAATGGAGTAGGAACAAAAGCTGTAAATGCTTTATCAAGTTGGTTCAAAGTGCAATCTTTCCGTGAAGGTCGGGTCAAAGCTGCGGAGTTTAGCAAAGGCAATCTTGTAAAAGACGAGAAAGAAAAAGCCAGTGATGAAAAAAATGGAACATTGATTTCATTTCATCCGGATGAAAGCATTTTCAGCAATTTCCGCTACAACCGCGACTATGTCGAGAGCATGTTGTGGAATTATGTGTTCCTCAACAAAGGTCTGGTCATTAAATTCAACGACAAGGAATTTTTCTCTGAAAACGGACTGAAAGATTTGCTCGAACGGAATCTCAGCGATGAAATTTTGTATCCAATTGTTCACTTGCGTGGCGATGATATAGAAATTGCATTTACACATACTACTTCATACGGTGAAGAGTATTACTCCTTCGTCAACGGACAACATACGACACAAGGAGGAACGCACCAGGCCGCTTTTCGCGAAGCCATTGTAAAAACCATTCGGGAGGTTTATAAAAAGGAATTTGATGCTTCTGATGTTCGCACATCTATCCTTGCCGCGATTTCTGTGCGTGTCCAGGAGCCGGTCTTCGAATCTCAAACGAAGACCAAACTCGGTTCCCAATTCCGTGAACCGGAAGGTCTGGCAATTCGTACCTGGATCAATGATTTTGTAAAAACAGAGCTGGATAATTATTTGCATAAATATCCTGAGACTGCAAAGGCTCTTGAACAAAAGATTCAACAGAGCGAAAGAGAGCGAAAAGAAATTGCCGGAATCAAGAAACTTGCGAATGAACGCGCGAAGAAGGCCAACCTTCACAACAAAAAATTGCGCGATTGCCGTGTGCATTTGAATACAAAGCATATCGACCGACAGGAATCTACCATTTTCATTACCGAAGGAGATTCAGCAAGTGGTTCCATTACAAAATCAAGAGACGTAAATACACAGGCTGTCTTCAGTCTGAAAGGTAAGCCATTGAATTGCTATGGCATGACCAAAAAGGTCGTTTATGAAAACGAGGAGTTCAACCTGCTCCAGAATGCATTGAACATTGAAGATGGATTGGAAGAATTGCGTTACAATAAAATTGTCTTCGCAACAGATGCCGATGTCGATGGAATGCACATTCGTTTATTGTTGATGACATTTTTTCTCCAGTTCTTTCCGGAGCTGATAAAAAATGGTCACGTATATATTTTGCAAACACCATTGTTTCGCGTTAGAAATAAAAAGGAAACAATCTATTGTTATAACGACACTGAACGCCAGCGTGCGATTCAAAAACTCGGGACAAAACCGGAGATCACTCGTTTCAAAGGATTGGGAGAAATTTCTCCGGATGAATTCTCTCATTTCATCGGAAAAAAAATCCGCCTCGAACCCGTTCTCCTGAGTCAGGAAGAAACCATTCATCAACTGCTCGATTATTACATGGGCAAAAACACCCCCGATCGCCAGGAGTTTATTATTTCCAAACTACGAGTGGAGAAGGATATTGTGAAGGAAGAGATGATGGCGGAGGAATAGTGGTTGGTGCTTGGTGCTTGGTAGTTGGTGGTTGGTGGTTAGTGGTTAGTGGTTAGTGGTTAGTGGTTAGTATGGCAGTACTTATTAATTAGAACGGAACCTCAAACACAGAACACGAAACCCTGAACTCTGAACACGGAACCCTAAACTCTGAACACGGAACACGGAACCCTGAACACGGAACCCTGAACACGGAACACGGAACCCTGAACACGGAACCAACTTTGAACATTAAACTTTGAACCTTGAACTGAATACATAATGGCAAAGAAGAAAAAAGAAATCCCGCCGGAGGAAATTCACGAGGAAGTTGCTGAGCATAAAGAAGCTGCAGTGATTCCACACGTGAATGGGATGTATGAGAACTGGTTTTTGGATTACGCTTCGTATGTAATCCTCGAACGTGCTGTTCCACACATCAACGATGGATTGAAACCAGTGCAACGACGCATCATGCATTCCATGTGGGAAATGGAAGATGGTCGGTACAATAAAGTTGCCAATGTCATCGGGCATTCCATGAAGTATCATCCGCACGGGGATGCTTCCATTGGTGATGCAATGGTACAGCTCGGACAAAAAGACCTGCTTATCGATATGCAGGGAAACTGGGGTAATATTTATACAGGTGATAGTGCAGCAGCAGCCCGGTACATCGAAGCTCGTCTTTCAAAATTTGCACTTGAAGTTGTATTCAATCAGAAGACTACCGAATGGCAACTGAGTTACGACGGAAGAAATAAGGAGCCGATTACGCTGCCAGTAAAATTTCCTCTGTTGCTCGCGCAAGGTGTGGAAGGTATCGCTGTCGGACTCGCTTGTAAAATTCTCCCACACAATTTTATCGAACTGATCGAAGGTTCTATTGATATTCTTCGTGGAAAGAAGGTTTCCATTATTCCGGATTTTCCAACGGGTGGAATCGCCGACTTCAGTAAATACAACGATGGTTTACGCGGTGGACGAATTCGTATTCGTGCAAAAATTGAAAAGCAGGACAGGAAGACACTTGTAATTCGCGAGATTCCTTTTGGAACGAATACTTCCAGTTTGATTGATACTATTTTAACTGCGAATGACAAAGGCAAAATTAAGATCAAAAAAGTAGAAGACAATACTGCAGCAAATGTGGAAATCATGATCCACTTGCACAGTGATTCCTACGAAGATCTTGACAAAACAATTGATGCATTGTATGCCTTCACCGACTGTGAAGTAAGTGTTTCTCCGAATGCCTGTGTGATTGTGGAAGACAAGCCACGATTCATGAGTGTGAATGATATTTTGAAATACAATACAGAGCAAACGGTAAGACTGCTCCGCAAAGAACTTGAAATCCGCAAAGCAGAGCTTGAGGAAGAATGGCATTTCAGTTCACTGCGCATCTACCGGAACATAGAAGAATGTACAACCTGGGAAAGTGTGATTGAAACCATTGATCTCGGTTTAAAACCATACAAGAAACGTTTCAAACGCGAAATTACCCGCGATGATATCGTTGCTCTGACAGAAATCAAGATCAAACGGATTTCAAAATACGATGTCAAGGAGCAGGATGAAAAGCTCCGTGGATTAGAAGATGAATTGAAAGTAGTTGAGAATCATTTGGCGAATATCAAACCGTATGCCATCAACTGGTACAAAGAATTGCTTCGCAAATATGGAAAAGGCCGCGAACGCAAAACAGAAATCGGTTCATTCGAACAGGTCATTGCTTCCGAAGTAATCATCAACAACCAGAAGCTGTATGTAAACCGTGAAGACGGATTTGCAGGTTATGGTTTGAAGAAAGATGAATTCGTTACCGAATGTTCCAACCTCGATGATATCATTGTGTTCCGTGGTGATGGAACCATGATCGTCACCAAAGTGGACGAGAAGAAATATGTAGGGAAAGATGTGCGCCACATCGCCATTCTCCGGAAAACGGAAGCGGAGCCTGTGTACAATATGATTTATCAGGACGGCAGAGGAGGAGCAGTGATGGTGAAACGATTCACTGTAGGTGGAACCACACGCGACAAGGATTATATTCTCACGAAAGGCAGCGAAGGCTCTAAAATGCTGTGGCTATCCTTTGGAACAGTGGAAGAAGCTCCCGTTGTTCGTGTGATGCTCCGACCAAAACCCAAACTGAGGATTACCCAGATCGATGTCAATTTCGGAGACTACGAAGTGAAAGGGAGAAGTACGAACGGAAATATTCTTACAAAGAATTCTGCAAGTAAGGTGATCAAGCTTTCGGATGCAAAACCTTCACCAAAGGCAGAGCAAATGAAAATTGATGCGGTTGTAAAATCAAATGCTCCTGCACCATCGGCGAAGAAAACAGCTCCGCCACCACCTCCGGCTCAAAAGCCATTTCCGGTCAAAGCTTCGGGAGGATCACCCGCAAAAAAGTCCCAACCACTCAAGGAAGAAGCGGCGGTAACCGTGGAGTGGGACATGACCGCAAACGAGAAGATAACAAACGACAGAAACCGGATCCTAAACGAACTGGAAAAAAAGTCAAAAGGAAAAGATAACTCGCAAACAGAATTGTTTGAACTCTAAATCCTTTTGAAATAAACAATGAAGAAGTTCTTTACCGTTCTAATACAGACAGGTAAGGAACTTTTTCGTTTCAGAACGATTATGAATTAATCCCTGAATGTTAAAACTCCTTAATTAAGAGGAAAGCTGTTGACATTCCGGCTCAGGATTCAATTTTCCTTCATGTATTTCGTTTACCTTCACATTCAATGAAAAAACTCATCCTGCTTCTTTTCTTTTTTACAGCCCTTTTAAAGGCTCAGGCTGCATTCATCCTCATTCCTATGGATGAGACGCAAAAGAACCATCTGAAGGCCTACGGTATCGCCTATTATGCACTGCAGAATACGGTAGATGTACAATGGCTGCTCAATTACAAAGGCGGAAGTTTTTTACTCAGCGACATAACGAAACTTGAACAGGAATGTACCATTCGCGGAGTTTCTTTCCAGGTAATTGCCGACGTACAAGCTGCTGCCATTCTTCGTGAAATAGCAGATCCGGAAGTGAACATGGAAGTGATGAAACTCGAGAAGGCTCCGAAGATTGCCGTGTATTCTCCGAAAAACAAAATGCCCTGGGATGATGCTGTGACCATGGTACTGAAATATGCAGAAATCCCCTATGATGTTGTTTACGATGAGGAAGTGATCGGCATGAAATTGCCTCTGTATGATTGGCTGCACTTGCATCACGAAGACTTCACCGGACAATACGGACGCTTCTATGCGGCTTATAGAAACGCCCCCTGGTACCAGGAAGATGTACGATTGCAGGAAGCCAGTGCGAAGAAATTGGGCTTCAACAAAGTTTCCATGATGAAACTGGCTGTAGCCGAAAAGATCCGGGATTTTGTCGTGGGCGGAGGATATTTATTTGCCATGTGTTCTGCAACGGATAGTTATGACATTGCCCTTGACGCTGCAGGAATTGATATTTGCGAGAGCATGTTCGATGGTGATCCTGCCGATCCGGCAATGAATACCAAGATTGATTATTCCAAAGGTTTTGCTTTCCGGAATTTCAAATTAAGCACCAACCCATACGAATACGAATTCAGTGAAATTGACAATCAACCACCGGCGCGTGACCTCCCGCGAACAGAAGATTTTTTCACGCTCTTTGATTTCTCCGCCAAATGGGATCCGGTTCCAACCATGTTGTGCCAGGACCACGAACAAGTGATCAAAGGATTCATGGGACAAACAACAGCTTTTAAAAAGAAGTACATCAAACCCGAAGTCCTCGTAATGGGAGAAACGAAAGCCCAGGACGAAGCCCGTTACATCCACGGTGAATTCGGCAAAGGAACCTGGACCTTTTACGGCGGCCACGATCCCGAAGATTACCAGCACCAGGTCGGCGATCCTCCAACAGATCTTTCACTTCACCCCAATTCCCCCGGCTATCGTTTGATTCTGAACAACGTTTTATTTCCGGCTGCTAAGAAGAAGAAGCAGAAGACGTGACCTTTTACTAATTGATGAGTTTACATTCGATTCATTCTTTGATCACCTTTTACTTCTGCCTTCCTCGGTAATTATTTCAACGAAATAGATTCCGGCAGGCCATGAACTTGTGTTAACAGAATAGTTGTGTTGATTTGGTGAAAGTGCCATTGAAAAAAAATCACTCCCGAGTAAATTGTAAATTCGAGTGGATTTGTAACCTTGTACAATATTTTGGATTCGAATGTTCAATTCATCCTTACTAGGATTTGGATAAATATTGACATTAATTTCTTTTCGTTTCTATTGCAAAATGGAATAGAATACTTTGCAATGTGATTTATATTTAGACCATCAATGATGTCAAAACATCCGACGATGTATAATTCATTATTATATTCCTCAACATCAACAAGAATACAATTGAATATTGAATTGCCAACTGTATGCCAGTTTATGCCGTCCCATCTGGCAATGTATTGACTTTGCACTGTACCGGCATTTTGGAAGGCACCAACTACATATAGGTTATCATCGATGACTTTCATATTCCAAATAAAGTCATCCGTGCCACCACCAACACTAGAAAATTGTTGTCCATCCCACGAAACAATATTTGCTCCAAAATTTCCATAGCTCGGGAAATTACCGGCGATGTAAAGTTTTCCTTGGAATTCAACTAATTTAAGCACCTGTAAACCATTAGCAATATTAATTCCTCCAACATTATGTAAGCTATCATTGTAAAGAATAGCAAAATCATTGCTACCACTGATGGTATCAATAAAATTTCCGCCGATAAAATGGTTCTGGTACGGTACCATCATAAACGAATGAAAAATCAGTACAAAGAAAAAGTTTGCGAATACCAATTAATTCCATCCCATTTGCCAATGCCTGTTGAGGGCATGTTGGTATGCTATCAAATATCGAAGGCGTATAAAGTATCGATTGACGACTTGAAATTATACCTCGTGTTTGGGCCACCTGACATTGGATACCATTGGATTCCATCCCAAATACCAATATTTGATGAATAAACCGGGGTGAAAAAATTTCCACAAGCGATTATATTGGAATTAAAATTGACAATTGATCTAATTGAACCAGAAAACTGATTGGCCCCAGGTCCCATTGGGTCCTGATTTCCATCATGTAGCGATTCGATTGACTAATAAATTGTTATTTACATATCGAAAATCCGCCAACATATAATAAACCAGTTGCAGAATCAAAAACAAGTTTGCCGTGTTAAAATCATACCTGCTCCAAGTCCAATCCATGTTTGTGAATAAGAATTCTTGCATAAATATAAAAAAAATAAAAATAGGCTCTCATCATTTCAGAAATTTTAAAGTCTAGTTAAATAAAAATAAAGTAATTGTCAGGGAAAATTAACAATTAATTTTATAAACAGAAAATAAAGAGTGAAGAGTGAATGGTGAATAGTAACACCTGCGTATTGCTTATCCTAGGCAATTAAAAGAAGCCATACTATCCACCAACCACTAACCACCAACCACCAAAAAATCTACTGATCCAAAAACCTCCAATCCACACCAAACTTTATCACTCTTCCCGGTTGTGGATACTGAGGAGTATAGGTGTATGAATCGCTAATCAAACCATTGCCCAGATTTTCAAATTTTATAAATAATCTGGCAGTTTTAATTTTCATATTGAAGAAAAAATTGATGACTGGGTAGCCTCCGGTCTTCTTGATTTTTTGCAAATAAAAACTTCCCGTTGCCGGCATGAAAGCATCCGCGTAATAAGAACTGTTGTAATGCATGTCAAATCCCAATTGCGCGAGCATTGCTTTTTTAAATAAGAATCCCTGGTAATACAGTGCATTGGTGCTGGCGAGATCCGGCAATGGCAAACGCGCTGCGTCAGTAGTGGATTGGAAATAGATCAGGTTGTCAAAATGAAAACTTCGTAACACAAAGTTCTTTGTCAATGCAAACTGTGTGACTTGAATTGCAGAGGAAGCCTGTTGAGGTCTGGCAAATCTATTCATGTATACATAATTGTTCAGATTGAAAACTGAAGCTTCCAGTTTGAGTTTCCAGTTGGGCAATGAATAAGAAACATTTAAGGATGAAACTTTTTCCTTGTTGAAAGTATTTTTCCAAATGATGTGATTGGAATCGTAAATGGTGTTGATCAGCGGAGTTTCGTGAAAATCTGTATGGACACTGGCAGATAATTCTCCGAAGGAATAGAGTGGGGAATGAATTTTCAATTCCACGCTGTAGCTCGTTTCATCATGACCACTGAGTACATACTGTCCATCCAGATTGAAGTGTAGTCGAGAACTGTCGGGTCGGGTTGCTATGTTTCCCAAAACGGAAATATTCTGCCAGCTTGTATCGCTTCTTTGACTATAGCTGAACGATTGATGCTCCAGCATGGCTGTCGCCGAGAAGTTTTTGCGGAATGAACCACCGTTTTCCAGATAGGGCAAAACTATTCCGCCACGATTTCGCAAATCAGTATAATGCAGGGAATCGTAAGTGCTTGTGGAATAATAATAATCGGAATAATAAGTGCTGTCAAGCGATTTGTCAACATAGGAGAATGAACCTATTTCCAATTTGATTTCATGATGCAAACGAATCCAGGTCTGTATTGCTGCACCGGATGTCGTATCGCTTTTCTTTCCCAGATCAAAATACTGACTCAGCGAGAAACTTTTCTTCCGGAAACGGTTTTCTGCATCGGTAAGATTCACAGGTAATCCTTTCAATGCAACATTTGTTAGTTTCACATTCTCAAACAAAGAGTCTTCGCTCACACCGCCATTCACCTGGTTCTTGATGACATTCGTAAATCCATTTGCAAATAAATTGTACCGTTTATTCGGTGATTCATACCAGGTGAAAACGGCAAACCGGCTGTGAAATACATCCGAGTTGGGAAGAAAATCTTTCACTGTTATCCGGTTAAAATCAAAACCGGCATTCCAGTTTTTTAAAATATTCTGTGTGTGTAAAATTCGGATATGCTGCTCCCTGAATGTTGCATTGTGATAGGATAAATCACTATACCGCTTGTTCGTCCGGTAATATTGGATGTCCTCGTGATGAAATAAATACAAATCATAGGATCGGATAGAGGGTGATGTATACACTTCTTTCAATGGCCGGTAAAGCTGTGAGGAAGCAGCACTTCCGAGATTACCTAAGAAATTGTAATGAAGGTTGAAAGCCGGATTGCTTTCTTCATGATCTGTAAGGCTTGTATCCTGAGTTTGCATGCTTTTCAAGCCTTGCCTGGAAATCATTCTCGTACAAATAACGGACTGAAGTTGGAACAGTCACCGGGAATGCAGTCGAATCTCCGGTAATTGCTTGAATTGGCAGATTGTACAAAAGGAATAGAATACAAATGGAAAGAAACCGCATACTTCTGCCGGGCAATTTTAGGATTCAAATGTACGGCAATTTGTGCAACCAGAAAATCTCATAAGACAATGAAATTCAGCGTTTCAAATTTCTTTGAGACAGATTTTGGAATAGATTCGACAGATGACATTTGTAAAAATTTAAAGGAAGGGAAGTGTTCTGGGGATACAATTTTTGAACTAATTTAGACCAAATTCAAAACTGAATGTTTTTTTGATTTTTCATGAAAAGTTTTCTCCAGAAATTAACGGATGAACTTACATCCAAATATGGCGAGGATCTCAGCAGGATACAGCTGATATTTCCAACACGAAGGGCCGGACTGTTTTTTCGTAAGGAATTGGCTACCCGTCTGACCAGACCCGTATGGGCTCCGGCGATTTTCTCTGTCCAGGATTTTATTTCTGCGTATACCACTTTTACCATTCCTGATCCTCTCACTTTACGATTTGAGTTGTATAAGATCTACAGGAAATTTTTTCCGGGAGAATCTTTTGATCGCTTTTATCCCTGGGGCGAATTATTGATCCGCGATTTCGATGACCTCGATCGTTACCTCGCCGATCCTCAAAAAGTATTTTCACTCATCACCGACATACGTGAAATTGATCAGGTCTTCACGCTTGCTGATGAAGACATGGAAAAACTCAAAACATTCTGGAAGAGTTTTTTCGATAAAGATCCGTCCAAACTGAAAACAGAATTCATGAATACCTGGGAACACCTCGGTGCTATTTATCATGAATTCAAAGAATCCTTATCCAAACGCTCCATTGCCTATGAAGGCATGGCCATTCGTGAACTGGCAGAACGTTTCCGAATAAATGGAGCGCCGTCGACTGATAACTTTGATGCGATCGTGTTTGCGGGATTTTATGCTCTTTCTCCTGCGGAAGAACAAATCATTCAGTCGTTTTTAAAAACAGGAAAATCTGAAATTATCTGGGATGCGGATGCATATTATACCGATGACCCCAGACAGGAAGCCGGTTCTTTTTTGCGCGATCATCCATTGGTGGGTGATGCCTTTAAGTGGAAGGAAGATTTCTTTTCATCCATTCCAAAGAAAATTGAAATGGCAGGAATTCCTTTACAGGTTGGTCAGGCTAAATATGCCGGATCACTCGTTCAGGAACTCATGAAAGAAAAAGATTTCAGACCGGAGCGAACAGTAGTGGTGATTCCGGATGAAAACCTGCTGTTTCCTGTTTTGTATGCCCTGCCGGCTGAATTGGAAGACATCAACGTGACTATGGGTTATCCATTGCATGCAACACCGGTTTTCAGTCTGTTTGAATCCCTCATTGCATTGCAAAGGAATTGCTCGGTCGATAAAGAAAAGAACGATACTTTTTATTTTCGTGATGTTCTCAATATTTTAAATCATCCTTACATCCTGCTAATTGATACCGGTGCCATTCGTACATGGATGATCGCCTATGAAAAGGAAAAAATATCCGGATTGTTTCCGGAAAATTAGTGAATGAAAAATCTGAATTGTTCAGACTGATTTTTACGCGTCAGGAGCACGTTCAGAACGTATTTGAATGGGGACGAAAAGTTTTGCGATTGATTCTCGACTCCATGAAAGAACAGGAATTTCGGTTTCACAGACTGGAATCGGAGTTTGTCTATCATTTCTATACCCAGCTTCACCGACTGGAAGAAGTAATTCTTGAGCAGGACGTGGAGCCGGGATTGGATACAATGTGGTATTTGTTTCGGGAAATTATTTATTCGTCAAAAATTCCTTTTACCGGTGAACCCTTGAAAGGTTTGCAGGTAATGGGTTTCCTCGAAACACGTGTACTTGATTTCGATAATGTGATTATTTTGTCTGTGAATGAAGATGTGCTTCCATCGTCAGGAAATAGTCCTTCCTTCATTCCCTATTCTATTCGCAAGGCATTCGGACTTCCAACATACGAAGAGCAACATGCCGTTTCGGCCTATCACTTTTATCGTTTGTTGCAACGTGCTTCGAACATTCATTTGCTATACAATACCGAATCAAAGAAAGTAGCAGGAGGGGAGAAGTCGCGGTTTTTATTGCAGATTGAACATGAACTTGCTGCACGCTTCCCGAAAAGTATACAATTGACTGAGAAAATTATCAGCACTGGTTTTGAGAAGGAAAAAATTCTTCCGATTGATATTTCGAAGTCACCGGAAGTCATGCAAGCTTTAAGTAAATACCTTCCCAATTCGGCATTGAAGAGCAATTTCAGTGTCAAGTTTTCTCCTTCGGCTTTGATTGCATTTATTACTTGCCCGCTTCGTTTCTATTTCAGGCATATCGTCAAACTTTCAGAGAAAGAAGAACCGGAAGAACAGATGGAGGCCAACACTTTTGGAAATATCCTTCATGCAGCAATGGAAATTGCATATACCGATGTTGTAGAACTCACTAAGGAGAAACTGGATAATCTCTCAAAAAATACTGAACACATTCTTGATCAGGCAATACGTAAGGAATTTCCTGCGGCAGGAGAACTGGAAGGAAAAAATATTCTTTTGAAAAATGTAATTCTGGAACTGATTGAAAAAATATTCCGCCTTGACAGAAAAGAGGTTCCATTCAGGATCCTTGCACTTGAAAAGGAGGTGAACGAAGTTTTTAAGATCAATGACACACAAAGTGTATTAATCCATGGATATATTGATCGGATAGATGAGTTGAACGGAGGGATTCGGATCCTTGATTACAAAACAGGAAAAGTTGCGAAAAAGAAATTCAATGAAATTGCTGATTTGTTCCATGATCCGGTTTACAAGGAGCAGTTTCAGGCGATGTTGTATGCATTTCTTGTTCGAAAGAATTATTTGGATTCGGCAATTCGTTCCGGACTGATCACTCTAAAAGATATGAGTAATGGGATTTGGTACCTGCAACAAGGAGAGCCTTTTTCAAATGAACAGTTTCTTGAATTTGAAAATCAATTGAGATTACTGATTTCGAAAATTCTTGATCCTTCTGTTGCTTTTACTCAAACGGATGACATTGACAGATGCAAGTACTGCGACTTTGCCGAGATCTGTAACCGATAAGAACAAAAAAAAGGCGGTGATCCAAAGAATCTCCGCCCTTTCATGTTTATTGTGGTGTTATTCGATCACAATTTTCAGAACCTTTGATCATTGTTCGTACTTAGAATAGCCAGATAAATGCCTCTTGCATATTCACCAACCCCAAGATCAATTCGGTTTCTCCAATCGCACTTGTAATTATTCTGCTTTCGAGAATACGTCCGGAGAGATCCATCATTTTAAGTTCAGTGCTTTGTTCGTTCGTTGCATTGAAGCTGAACGAAAGAAAATCTTTGGCCGGATTTGGATAGGCTGCAAATTCTACCGCGTCCATGACATCTGCGTTGCTTTGAGCAAGACGGGCAGAAACGACATAGACGATTGTAGGCAAAGAAGTTGAAAAACAATTTCCACCGCTATACGCTCTCACCGTGTATGTTCCGGCAGCACTTACTGTAATGCTTTTAGTTGTAGCTCCGGTCGACCAAAGGTAACCTCCGGCAGTGCTTGATGTCAGTGTAGCTGTTTGACCACTGATCAGAATAGTCGATCCTGTTACAGTTATTGTTGGAGCTGCAGGAGGTGTACAACCGTTTGCAATTACCTTCACTGCACTGGATGTTGCTACACAGCCATTAGAACCTGTAACGGTTACACGATAACTTCCCTGTGAATTCACAGTGATGCTGCGTGTAGACTGACCGGATAACCAACTGTAGGTAGTTGCAGTGCTTGATGTAAGACTGATACTTGGATTCGAAGTAGATAAAGTTGTTGATCCACTCGCCGTAATCGTAGGAGTTGCTGGTGCAGCTAAAAGTGAAGTCACCTTGCTTGTTGATTGTGCGAAGCAGTTTGGTCCACCATAACCTTTTACCCAGAAAGTTCCTGCAGTGCTCACCACAATAGAACGTGTCGTTGCTCCATTGGACCAAAGATATCCGTTCGCAGCAGAAGAAGTAAGGGTGATGGGACGTCCAGGACAAATATTCAATGAGCCACTTGCAGTTACAGTAGGAGAAGTTAAAGGTAGTAATACTCACAACTGTAGGAGTAGACGTTCCACTGCATCCGCTTGTGGTTGCACGCACAGTATAACTACCTGCTGTGCTAACAGTGATCGATTGAGTTGTTGCTGAATTGGACCAGAGA
The DNA here is from genome assembly GCA_016720655.1 of Bacteroidota bacterium. Lineage (GTDB taxonomy): Bacteria > Bacteroidota > Bacteroidia > AKYH767-A > 2013-40CM-41-45 > JADKJP01. Next base: position 3,407 of record JADKKE010000016.1, on the reverse strand, counting down.
TATGCTCCAGCAGTACTGGAAGTCAGTGTTACACTGCCATTCGCACAAAAAGATGTTGGCCCGCTGGTTGAGATTGTTGGTGCTGCCAATGTGCTGTTCACAGTCACGGCCACAGCTGAGGACGTTGCATTCACTCCGCTTGAATTGGTCACACGAACAGTATAACTGCCACTGGAAGTAACGGTAATGGATCGGGTTGTTGCTCCACCCGGACTCCACAAATACTGAGATCCGCTATTGGCTGTAAGCGTTACACTGCCTCCTGTACAAAAGGATGTCGGCCCGCTTGCAGTGATTGCCGCAACCGCCGCTGTTGTAGTTTGTGGCATTGTAGAATAAGTGAACCAAACATAACCCTGAAGGTTGATATAGGTTTTCCATGTGCCGGTTTCAGCTGTGTAATAACCGGAATACGTTTGATAAGGCTGTGTGATTGGATGTGAAGCCAGCCAGGGACCCATAAAGGAAGTCTCACTGGAAAAGATAGGAATAATTTTTACTGATGTATTTAATGAAGCTGCATCAATCAAACGGTTTTTGGAATATTGATAAACGTCAACATCGTTCGTGCGGTAAGCATGCAATAAAATCCTGTCGGAGCGGGAAGCAACCTGTTGGATCTGACCTTTGTTTGGCCAACCGAGATAATATTCCGAAGTAAGGCCGTTAGCAGCCGCAAGTGAATCGATTTTTTTGAACTCTTTCCAGGAGAATGACCAGGCACCGGCTGTATCACATGAACAACCGTTCGGTACCAAATATCTGCTGCAATACAATGAACTGATACTGGAGGATACCCACCATTCAAATTCAAAATTCAAAACATTGAATTTTTCACTGGCAACAGTTCTGCTGTTATTATAGGGTATAATGTATGTTGAAAAGAAGGAATAGATTTCACCGGAGGGAGCCAGCTCAGTGATACCATATGTGTTTCTTGCTTTGGTTAAAAATGCAGCAAGTTTGTTTTTCTGTGTTGTACTGCTCCAGTCAAATGAACCCAGGTCATAAAAAATAATGTAGTTATACCCGTTTCCCTGAGCATAACTTAAAATAGTATTTTCAGAAGTTGCATTACCAATCCATGTGTTGATGTTCCTTAGGTAGAACCCACGCACATTGTTGGATTGTGCGAAAGATATTGTGCTCCATGTTAGAAGGCACATCAACAGTAATCCCTTAATTGTTTTTTTAACCATCGTATTTCCTTGTTATGAATGATTCTGTTGATCGGAATCGTCCAGGTTCACATAAATGAGTGTCAATCGGATTTCAAGCATAAGGTTTTCCCCCCTTGTGTGTTTCTTGCTTGAAATATTCAAAGATCCGGTTTCCGGTCAGACTTTGAATTTCTCCCCCTCTTACCTCAATAGGTTGCGAAGATAACGGTTAATTAATACTATGATTATCAAGTGTTCATTAGTTTTTAACAGTGGCTCACTCCTGTACAAAACAGGAGCAGAAAATGGAGCATTTTTCTACAAAGTGATGTCGAAAAATGCCCTTAAATCCATAGACTTTGGAGCAAAAATGAATTCTTTGGAATAGATGAAGCTGAAAACTTTTTTTCTACGAAGGGCTCTTATAAATAAAAACACCCTGTTTTTGACAGGGTGTTTCGGAAAATGGGTGGTTTGTAGCTCAATGATGGATCATAATTCTCTTCGTGAGAACGATTCCATCTGTCCTTACTGAGGCAAAATAAATCCCCGGTAAAATATCTTCTGTATGCAAACGAAGTGTATTATCTCCTTCGATCAACTGAGTTGCTGATGAACGTACAATTCTTCCGGAGATGTCTACGATGCTGATTTCACCGTTCTGTTCATTGTCTGCAAAGAAATAAAATTGAATGAATTCATTAGCAGGAACCGGATAAGCCAGGATTTCATCATCATCATTTTGTGCATCCACTTCCTGGAAAATTGTTCTGCCATGTGAGTTGTTCGATGTATAGTTTGAACTTGTTCCTGTTCCAAAGTATGCCTTTGCTGAATATGAACTTGCAGTATTTCCACACATTGTTTTTACTCTCCATGAATACCTTGAATTCGGAGCAAGGTTCGTAAGCAGAATTGAATTTTGTCCTGTGTTCGGCATGCGCAAATAGTAATAGGTGTTTGTGCCTTCTTTTTTGTAACGAACAATCACACTGTCAGTTTGTGGCAATGTTGACCAGCTTACCATGGCAGTTGTAGTGCTTACTGCAGCTGAACCCAATCCTGTCGGTGCTGTTAAAATGCATGAAACAACAGGAACAGTGATCGATTGTGCATTCGCCAGCTGACTGCATCCATTGCTGTTGGTTACCTGTACTGTATACGAACCATCTTGTATGGCCATGTAGGATGAACTGGTTGCTCCTGAAATAGAAGCTCCGTCATGGTACCAGCGGTACGATGAAATGGAACCACTACCGGCACTCGATGTTGATGTTAAAGGTACTCCGGAAGCTCCGGCTGTGCCAATTGCAAACGAACTTGATGGCATTGCATTCACTGACACTGACAATACATTTGAACTTTGTGTTGTTCCGTTTTGTGTAACTGAACAGGAATAATTTCCTGCTGTGCTTACAACAATGGTCCGTGTTGTCATTCCATTTGTCCAGAGATAGGTAGCATTCGCAGGAGCTGTCAAGGTTACATTTCCACCTGCACAGAATGAAAGCGGACCGGATGCTGTAACTACAGGAGCTGTCGTTGTTGTACCTGTATACACCGGATGTGGCATATATCCATAGTCAAACCAATGGTATCCCTGCAAACGTATGTAGGATTTCCAGGAGCTGCCATCTGCTGTAAAGTCTGCAGCATATTTTGTATACGATTCTGTGTTGGAATGTGAAGCCAGCCATGGTCCCATAAAATTTGGCTCAGAAGAAAAGATCGGCATTACATCAACTGGCTGGTGCAAAGATGCAAGGTAACTCAAGCGTGTCTGACTGTAACCATACACGGATGAAGGATTGATTCGGTAAGCATGCAATAGTACGCGATCAGTGTTCGATACAATCTGTTGTGCTTGTCCCTGGTTAAACCAACCAACATATGTTTCTGAAATTGCTCCCTGAACACTCGCAATTGAATCAATCAAATGCATTTGCTTAATGTAGTATTTAAATCCTCCTGCTGAGTCACATCCGCAATTGTTCGGTTGGAGATATTGTGTGCAATAGTAACCTCCGGGGTTTACAGAGGAGGTAGTCCAGAATTCAAATTCAAGATTGAATACATTGAATTTTTCGTTTGCATTTGTGCGTGCATTATTATAGGGAGCAATCTTATCACGGAAAGCACTGTACGATTCGCCTACAGCGCCGATATTTATTACACCATAATTTTCACGCGCTTTGCGGATGAAATTGGCAAGATTGTTCACACTCGTAGCATTTGAAAAACTAACGT
>JADKKE010000015.1 GCA_016720655.1 Bacteroidota bacterium | reverse complement strand
AAGACATTTTTGCCACTGCAAATTACCCAGACTATCGATTTTGATTATCCAAAAATCAGGGTTTTGTGACGTCCCGAAAGGTGCATTCGCGTGTACGCCTGAAACATCTCCGTCTTGTGAACGGGCTTCACCAGCAATCACAAATCCACCATCCGGTGTTTCATAGATCGAGGTGCCATCCTCCGCCCAGGTTCCACCAAAGCATTTCTGCCATTCAATAACTGGCTGCCCAATGCATGTGCCATAACAACAGAACAAAACAAACCAGCTGGCATAAATATATTTCATGATTGGTATTTTCTATACGATATCTCCATCAAGGCTATTCCGATAAGGGATTGAATACTGGATTTTAAGTTATGAAATGATGGTGTATTGCATTCCGCATGTAGCAAATATTTTTCACTGGAAGAAAGATGCAATATCAAAATCACAAAATAATTTTAAAGCGGGGCTTCAGATGCTGGGGAATGTTGGCTGCTGGGCGGAATGTTGTGTGAAAGCTTGTGTGATGGCTCATTCCGCCCAGGCTTTACTACATATTATCGTATGCCAAGAACTTCAGCGGCGGAATTACCTCACATTCGTGTGTTCGCAAAAAAATCCGCCGAGCCGGCTAACTGTTTGTTCTTCGCAGCGCTTAGATTTTTTCTAGGGGAATATCCTGTGGAGCTGGGAGGCTATATTATTTGGAAAAAAATGAGAACAAAAATTTGCAAACTGTTCTTTAAATTGTTTTTTGTACAAAATACATATCAATCATTCCGAGGTTTTTAGCTTCTACTTTTCCTCGTGCGATGCAATTGAATTTTGCACTAACTAATTTATATGTTGATCCGCTAATATTGAGTTTGCCTGATTCCCCGGAGCTTTCCATCTGCTTTGATATTCACTGTATCCCCCCAAATATCGTGATAGCAAATTTCTTGATGCCGACAATCCCGGCAACAACAGGCCCTGTATGCAAACCAATTCGAATCTCAAAAAAGGGTTCATCCTTTTCTTTTCGACGTTGCATTTCCGTGGACATGAAATCCAGAATATCAAGTGCTGCTAATACAGCCTTTTCAGCTCCCAAGACATCCGGCAAGGGTAAACCACCGGCACACATGTAACTATCTCCTATTGTTTTAATTTTTTCCAACCCATAACGCGTTATAATTTTATCAAACTCACTATAACAATAATGTAATTCTCTCACAAGTTCAGTTGCAGACACTCGTTTCGCTGGCTTGAGTAAAATTCTTAAAATCAGTAAACATTACAGTTGCTTGTCAAAAATTTTTAGCTTCTGCAGTTCCATACTTTTAATTCATTTGCTGTTTCGAAGGTAAAATATTTAATAAAAAGTTCATCGCTCCTGGATTTTCATTTCTGGATCCTGTTTCCGCTGCAGAAAAAGACGCTTGCGAAAAATTAAAACTAATGTAAAACCGGACAGAAACCCATTGCGAAGTAATTTTTGTTTGTCGAGTTCACGTTTGCTGAGAGCATCTTTACGCTCTTTTTGTAATTTCAATTCTGCTTCCTTTTTTTCATATTCATACTTCAATTCCAATTTCAGCAATCCCGTTTTGTTTTCCTCATTATTTATTGAATCTCGGAGGCTTATATATTCCTTAAACAAACGATATGCATTGACAACATCGTTTTTTTCTTCATATTGTGTATAAAGCAATTGGAGGATGTCACGCTTCATAGACATTTCCGTGTTTTCATCGATTACATTGACAGCTTTTTCCAATTCACTGATGATTCGTGATGATTTATCATGAAGATAAATTCCAAATTTGCCCAACAAAGAATCAGGAAGCCCATTGTAAAATCGTGCACGGGTATAATAAGCTTCTGCCAAAATAATTGTTGTTTTCTTTTCAAAACCTATCGTAGCCTGATCAAGGTATACCAGCACACTATCGAATTCTTTTAATTTATTAAATCAATGGCAATAGCCATCAAGCCTACAAAGTAATTTGTACTATTTTTTGAATGTGTCAGACTCAAGGATTCACGGTTGTATTTCAATGAATTCTTGTAATCTTTTTTCATCGAAAAAGCGCTAGCCATATTAGCCAATGTAACATGCATGTTGTTGGAATCATTTAATTGTCGATAACATGTTGTTGCTTCTTTTGAGATATTTCAGACCATGTCATAATTGTCTTGTCTCATATATAAAACTGCGATATTGTTTAGCGAAGCTCCGGCACCACCCAGTTTTTCAGGTTTATAAATATGGCTGCGGATTTTTGAAAGTTATCAAGTGCACTCGGATAATCATTCAGATTTAAATAATCGCTCGCAATTAAAATTTAATACTCCGCTTCTGTATATGGGTCGTTGCTTAAGGATGAGTTCTATCGCTCTTTATGATACTCCAGTGCTTTTGACTTTCTCCTGCGTTATTAGCATAGTAATTGCCAAGGATTCCACCGACTTTGCAATTCCAGCATCATACTTAATATTTTCACTTATAATTTGCGCTTTCTGAATGCAAATTAAGCTACTGTCAGGATTAATTTTATTGAAACCTTTCGCTATCCTCAGTAAATTACTGACTTTACCAGTGTCTTCTGTTGTTTGTTTACTGAGTACAAACAACATTGAATCAAGTTGTTTTCTGTTTTGACTAAATAAAGTGAGTGATAAAAAAGTAAAACAAGCCAGTGAAACGAATTTGAAGAAGTTCATAAAACTTAAAGAAGGAATTAGTTGTTAGTTTATAAATGGTTTAAATGGCCGGCATTTCTCTTTGGAAATGATTTGCGTTAGTTCTTTACCCTTTTGCGTAGTAGCTGCCTTCAGTCAAATGATAGCCCCTGTCAATGATGTTAAGCTGCGAAGGATTTCTAAATTACTATGCCCTTATACTGTATGATATTCCGACCTAGCGGCAGGCAGGCCGACCTAGCGGCAGGCAGGCCGACCTAGCGGTAGGCAGGCCCGCCTAGCGACAGACAAGCTTGCCTACCGCTAGGCAGGCATCCACCGATCAAGGCTTTCCTTATATGCTATTCGATGCTGGTTTTTAAAAGCGTGAAATAATTGTGTAATGCATTTCGAATGTAGCAAATATTTTTCTACGATGGAAAGATGCAAAAAACCTATTTCAAAGTAATTTAAATGCGAGCTGGATCTTCTCATTCATTCGGATATTCGTTTACCTTTTTATATTTTATCTTCATTGGTTCACCTCCAAAAAGAGTATAAGTAACCTCAATACTCCTTTCATTCATTTTTTCAACCCTGCAATTATGTGGTGGCCAGGATATGGTACCACCGTTTAAAGGAAACGAAACAGGGTTAAAAAACTCATAAACAAAAGGTCTGGCACCCATTAAACGTAGCTCATTCGCTTCGACAACAAATTCAATTCTGCTTCGGGTAGAATCTTCTTCCCAACATCCGGCCAGAAAACTCCTAAGCATTCCGGATGAGTCAATTTTATTGATTGTAACAGTATCTTTTTGTGCTACGACAGGACTTATTTTAAAAATTAAAATTAGTAGAATGATTTTTTTCATTTTCCCCTTTTCGCTACGAACTATATGACTCTGTTAAAATGCGAACCTGTATGAAGAATGGTACAGCTGCGAAGGATTTGCAAAAATCCTTTGCCCTTAACCTGTGTGATAATCATCCACCGATCAAGGCTTTTCAGATATGCTATTCGATACTGGTTTTTAAAAGTGTGAATTGATTGTGTATTGCATTTCGAATGTAGCAAATATTTTTCTTTACACGAAATTCAAAGCATGCTAATTGAAAGCGGCCATCATTATTCCATTAAAACAGATCACGCGTATTTTTTAACAATGACGGTTGTGGATTGGATTGACCTGTTCACGCGACCGAATCACAAACAGCTCTTCGTGGATTCTCTGAAATATTGTTGTGAGCACAAAGGTTTGCACATTTATGGCTGGTGTTTGATGCCAAGCCATTTGCATTTGATTGCAAATACTGAAGGGAAAGAAAAGAATTAGCAATGCCCTTTCAGTGAAATCCTAAAAATCAAATAAATCACAGTTCAGACAATTTCACACAGTTTAAGGGCAAAGGATTGGAAATCCTTCGCAGCTGTAGCATCCTTCGGAGGGGTTGACTTTTAGTTGGAGGGATATCCTGCGGAGCGGTTTAGCGGTTCGTGTTTTTCAAAATTAATTAAAAACAGAATCTAAAATTTTACTCCCATTTCATTTGCAATATTTTTAGTGAGTTTTGCTAAAACTCTTTCATGTAATTTTTCTTCTCGGAGATGATTACCAAACAGCATTTCAATAATTTCTTCCTTTGAAGAAAAACTTTTGAGCCATTTGCTACATGAAATTGCTCAATAAGTTCTTGAATTTTTGTTTCTGTATAAAGGTATGCTTTGTAAATTATTTCTCCTGCATACGCTTTATGAAATGCGTATTGCTCCTCTATGTGAAAAACACCAGCACTTTTATTTGCTCGGGCTGCTTTCCCTGCATTTGCTGTTGCGATTGTTTGCAAGGCAAGGTCAAAATCATTTTTACCTAAAAGGAAATCCACTTTTTTGACATTAGTTTTGAAATGAATTGTGTCTTCCGTTCCTTCAATGAAAGGATGAACATGTGTGCTTGGTTTAAATTCTTTTGCCCTTTGAGATTGGCATTGCATACATAGCAACTTGGAATCAAGTTGTAAAATGATAATGCAAAATATGGGTGTTTAGATTTCTTAAAGAAGTGGTCGTATTGTGGTCTTGTTCTTCCTCTTGAAGTTTTTATTGTAAATGTGTATTGGGTATTACAGTAAGGACAAACATTTAAGCCCATTCTTAATGAATGGTTGTAAGCCCACTTGCCGTCATTATCTGTAGTAAAGAAGTTATAATTAAAGAGTAAAAATATTTCGTCTTTGGAGTGTTTTTTTAGCAGCAGTCTTTTGTTGTCTTGTTGGCAAAGGATTTACTCTATGATTCTCTAAAGCCGAATAGAGAGGGTGAAGAAGGAGAGATAAGTTTTCAAGTTCTGTTGGCTTGCTAACAATTATTTTTTTTAAGTTATTTTGAATCTCTCTGTAGAAATTTACTTCATCATCTAAATGATGAAGTATTGCATCATCAATTATTTGTTGAACAAGATTTGGCAAACCAAGTTTAGCCACAACTTCCGTATAGAAAGTTTCAGCCAAAGCATCAAGTTCTTTTATGGTTTTACCAATTTTAATCATTACTTCTTTTTCTTTAATTCTTCAATTCTTCTTTGCAGTTCCTCTATTTCTTCTTCAACTCCAAACTTTTCAAACCACATTTCTTGCAACTTTCTTTTCAATACAGGTTCTCCAATTATGTCAATTGTCTTTTTGTAATCGTCTTTTTTCTGTTTGGATTCGCCAGTCAAGTATTTAATTATTTTATTGATTTTGTCTTTTGCGAATTCTCCCATCAATGCACCTTCCATGTAAAATGAATCTGCGAATAGAGTATGAATGTTGCCACCAAATGTTTCTGCTCTGTCATTATCAGCACCGTGAACATGAACTTTTCTTCTTGATCTTTTCTCAATGAATATCACATTTGATTTTGGCAAGTCAGATGTAATGAAAGGAGTGTTGGCGGTAAAAATGAATTGTAGATTGTGGTCTTTAAGTAGCTTACTTAAATAGTCAATCGTTATTTGAAAAAATTTCTTTTGCCATGCAGGATGGAAATAAATATCCCCCTCATCAATTAAGATTACCATGTTCTTCTTTAAATCTTCGTGTTGAATTTGATGGTGCTTCAGGTGGTAAAATCTTGAAATGAAAGTAAACATTGACTGTTCACCTGAACTAAGGTTTCGCCAGTTGAAATCAAGAAAATCTGTCAAACCTTTAAGGTTGATATACAAGTCCAAAAACTTTGTCAGTTCTTCAAAATGATTCTTCGTTTATGGAATACTTAATCGTGCTTCTGTTTGCTCTATTATACTTTTCAATTTTGAAGGATTTATTTTCAAGAAGTTTTTCAATGTAATTGAAAAACTCTATTGCAACTTTGGATTTCTTTTTATGGTTGTCAATTGGGATTTCCTGTTTTAAATATCTATCGCGGTATTTAACATTCGGAATATTTTTAAAGAAGTTGAAAATGTAACTTTTGATTGTATCGGTTTTTGAAAAAATTACTTTACCTATGAAACCTCCTAATGAAGAAAACTCTCTGTCAGTTGTCAAAAGGTTTAGGAAAACAGAAATATAGAGATTGTTTAAAAATCTTGTGTCACTACTTAAATCCTTTTGTGAAAGTTCTTTTTAAAAAAAGTAAGTAGCTTTTGAACATCAGGGTTTTTATCTTTTTGAAAATACTTCAAGTCGTTATCAAGTATATCAATGAATAAATATTCGGGTAATGGAAAATTTTTTAAAAGGTCTGTATAATCCGAAAGTAAAAATTGAATGTTTCTTCTTATTTCATTTGCCCTAAAGCTGTCATAATTTCCACCACTTGCCTGTAATTGCTTTTCGTCATGTTCACTTGAATCTGCTTTGAGTAAAGCCAAAGTTGACAGGTTGTGCATACCTGCCATATTTATTTCCTCACTTTTTAAATCAAAGATGTTGGAATAGAAAACATATTCTGCTGTTGAATAATCCTGCCCATAAAGTCCGTCTGCTTCGGTTGGCATGTCAAAAGGATAGTTATGTATTTCAAAATCTGTTTCGTTTTGATTAACCTCTACATTGAAACTATTGTTTGGGGTTAATAGGATTTTCCTATCAGTATCTCCTTTTAATCTGTAAGAAATAATTGCTTGGGCTTGGATTGAAGAGTAACCTTCGGGGAAAGAGTTTTTGATAAAGTCAAGAATGTTTGATTTACCTGAACCATTTTGCCCAATGATTGCTGTTACATTTAGAATGTTGCTCTTTTCAAAAAAGTTTGGAATGAAATTCTTGTTTTTTGAAATGTTCAATTGGTATGACTTCTTACCTTCTTTTTCAACATTAAAAATAAATTCAGAGGAAAAATTGAAGCCCTGTTCCTTGAAATTTTTGTAGTCAAACAGCCAAATAAAAAGAATCTCCATTTTTGTTGTATCTATTTAGGTTGTCGTAATTACCTGACTGCTAACGGTTTGCAGCTGCAAGAAGTTGGCGATTTCGAAGCACAAAACTGTCTGCCACCACAACACTTGATACGGAGAACAAATGTTCATTTATGCATTGAACTGCCAATTTCTTAAACCCGCGGTTGGCAGTATTGGCTCTGGGTCGTCCGTATATTATTTGGTCAATATTTTTCGCCATAATTTGCAAATGTTGTCAAAGCCAATTCCTGTGTTTGCAGGACTTGTGCTTGGTAAAGAAATATACTTTAAATCACTTTTTCTGTCAAAATACTTGTCGAAAAGTGTTTCCGATTTTGTCCCGTTGAAACCGATAACCTTTAAACTCTTGTGACTGGCGATAAAGTTTTCCAAGTCATTTGGTTCTTCGTCTTCAATTGCACTGTCAAGGCTACCTTTTCTATTTGCTTTGTGAGCTACGTCCCAAATTCCAATTTTAGATTTAAGTAAAAGTTCTTTTTGTCGGAATATGAAAGTGGTAAATCATTGCCTGTAATTGTTGAGATAATTTTCCAAAATCTATTTCTTGAATGTCCGTAGTACTCACCAAGTTCAAGTGATTTGTCGCCTGGCATAGTTCCTAAAATCAAAGTGATCGTGTCAGCATTTGAAATTGGGTCGAAGGATGTTTTAGTATGTGTCGAGATTGGTTTAGAAACAACTTTGTCCACCACTATTTTTGTCAACGGTTTTGGTGCTGTTGATTTTATTGTAGCTTTTGATATTGTTCCTATTGGTGTTGCACCGCTCCAACATATGTCAATTGTAGTTCCGTAGTCATTTACTCTAAAACTAATACTATCTTTATGTGCAACATCTGAACCATTAAACTTGTAAGACTTACGAAATGATTTTGTCTCATGGTCAATGTTAACCACTAAAATGTCGCCTCCAGAAACAGTCTTGGTGTCGATTTTATAACTCTTCGATTTTTCAAGTCTGGTCGAAGGTCTGATAGTTCTATTTCTAATTATTTCTGCCATTGCTGTTGTCCTGTTTGTTGTTGTGATGACGGTCGTCCTGCCATTACTGCTAAAGTGGTTGTATCCACTTAGTGCATATCCTGTGCAGCTGGAACAGCAGATATTATAAATGAAGCATCCATGAATGCAATGTAATTATTATTAATAACTTGCAGTTATGAAACTATTTTTAAGCATTTTAATTGGAGTTTTACTCCTGTCTGTTTCTGTAAATGCAGACTCAACAAAGTATGTTTTCCCTACAAAAGAAAATGTTCAAGGTCTTGAACCAATTTATGTCTTACATACAAAAGAAGCTTCTCCATTAAAGGATTTTATAGCGCCCATTTGTACATTATTGGGTGTGTTCTTAGGTTTGGGATTTAATTTTTGGAAAGATAAAACGATGAGAAAGGATGATCTGAGACAGGCTCAGGCTGAAAAACTTCGTGATTGTCTCGCTGAAGCTGCAAGCTTGATTCCAGAACTTAAGCAATATTCTCTTGAGGCTTTAAAAGGAAATGGTTGTGCTGCCTACTTTGCTGTAGAAGATAAAACTGGAATGTCAAAAGAACAGATTGAAGAACATGAAAGGCTGAGGCAAGAATGGATTGATATAGATGAAAATAATTCTGAAAAGTTTATTGTTGCAATGAAGAGTTTTAGAAAGCAGTTAGAATTGTTTAATTCAAGAATGGTATATAATGAAACTTGGCACAAACACATTCAGAAAGTAAATGAATTTAAGATTGATATTTTTACTCTTGCTCCTGTAAATGAAGTTGAAGACGAAGACATTGTTTGGCAGAAAGCTCATGACGAATCAAATAATTTTATAAATACTATTGTTGAACCTATAACTATGTACATGTCTGCCTACATTAGAGCATTGGAAGAAGGAGAAGAAAAAGAGTTTAAAGATTTTTATTTGGAAGTAGTTGTTAGTTTAAATAATCCTGAACCCCAAAGATGAAAAGGTTAATTCTATTATTTGGAGTATTGCTATCATCAGTAGGACCCCAAGCACAACCCGGTTATGAATTCAAACAAGCCAATTCAATTTTGGAAAACAAACCTCAACAAGCAAGGCTGAGTTGGGAAACTGTAGTTGCGCTTAGTAATTCAAATCTTGTTGCAGCATTGATAGGAATTGTTGGAACCATAATAGGTTTCCGCCTTTCCTCTTCTAAAGATGACAAACGGAGAAAGGAAGATGAGAAAAAGAGAAGTCAAGAGAAGCTGAATGATTTGAAGACAACAATTCAAGCATTAATTTTTAAATTTACTACTCATGGAAAACAGTTGTTGGAGTTCCACTTTCATTATTCATACTATCATAGTAGAATGCTTTTTGGTAGAGAAAGAACAACGCCAGGAGATGTTCAGGAAGTAGAAAAGGCAAATACTTTAATTAATAGTGAAAAGGATAAATGGGATTTGGTAATGGCAGAATTTATTAAACCGATTCAGGATATTATAATAGCCGCAAATGTTTCTGAAAAAGAATCCAAAAAGTTAACAAGCCTTCTACAGGAATTTATTGACATGAATTTCCATCTCTTTCAGTTTATGATTTTGAATTTAGGTGACGAGAAAGACCCTGAAGAGAGATTTCCCTTCATATGGGATTTGAGAGAGAAGAAGGATGGGATTATTCAAATTGAATTTTATGAAGGTATAATTTACCCGATGCAAAAATTTATTGCAGCTTTAGAAATTAATGATGAAGATAAGTAAAACTCAATGAGAAAAATTATTTTATAAATAGGAGTTCTGTTCTTAGTTTCAGAACTCCAAGCCCAACCCGGTTATCAAGTGGAACAATCTGAACTAAGACCAGTCGAAGTTCAAAAAGCAGGAATGACCTTTCAAGATGTAAAAGATATTCTTAACTATGGCTTTGCAACAGCTCTTATCGGTTTGCTTGCGATTCGCTCTTTGTAAAACTGTCCTCCTCATTTCTGATCTGGAAAGCCTTGAACAGTGGATGGATATCACACAGTTTAAGGGCAAAGGATTGGAAATCCTTCGCAGCTGTGCGTCCTTTGCAGCGGTTAGCTTTTAGCTGGGGGGATATCCTGCGGAGCGGGAAGTTAATATCTCATTATCTCCATTAAATTGTTTCCTTCCAAATCAGAAACACCTGCTTGCGCTCCTAGAATTTCTTTCGCAATTGGAATGAAAAAATCATTTGGTTCACTTGACTTTCTTAAAATTCGCTTATTAGTAAAATCAACTATGAAGAACATTCTGTAAGCACCATCATTAGTTTTGTAGATGTACCTTACTACTTCATATTCATTTCCTTCCTTAGTTTCTTCGTATTTATTTAGCATGGTATAATACACGGGCAAGCTAAATATATTTTCATCCAGCTTTTTGATTTCGTTCATCTTTTTTAATCCATGCACGCCATAATATGAGTCATCAATAATGCGTTTGAGTTTGCTTTCTTTAGAGCACGACACAATTAATATTAAAATCAATGGAAGGAAAATGTTTTTCAATGTAAATTTAGTTTGTCAAAGTTAGTTTCTTGCAGGCACTCTCAAGTTGGTAGGTCGCAATTGGTTGTGCATAACGAAGCGCAAAAAATTGGAGTCTGCAACTGATTTTGTTGAAGGTAGTAAATTCATACAATCGTTGCATAAATTCTTTCTTGGGTAATTGAAATCTTTACCAACTTACCATCATCTGTCATTGCTTCGATCAGAATATTTTCAATTGGTGGCCGCATATCTGGACAAAGATATTTTTCAATAGCTTGATGCGGTGATTCATTTAGCAATATTTTAATATCGCTACCAGTAACTATGTAAGCTGTAACTGAAATTGTATTTTTAGTCATATGGTTAGTTTGAAGTTTTCATTTCAATTATATATCCGTCAAGTCCTACTTGAGCTATGTATTCTTGGGTCCTCAAGTTTGCGCTTTATCATTTGACTAAAATCATACAGAGTAAGAATATCCTTTTGAATCAATATCTCTAATTCATCTCGTAATTGCGCAATTTTCCAATAATGCTTCCTTCCAGCATCAATAAGGTCAGAATCGTTTAAACTATTCAGTCCAATTGCATTACCTAATTGTACTAACTCTGTCATTTTATTATTCGTCTTCATATTAAGCCAAACACTTTTCCCATTGGCTAAAACTAAATTCTGAGTGGAGATTAGTAAGTGCTTGGTACCCATAGAAAATATTTGATGATAAGGCGAATCATTTCTTCCGTCATTATTAATTACCGATAACTTTAGAATAGAGATTTGGTCTTCCAAAAGTTCATACGTTTCTATTCTCTTTTGAATTATAATTTTAAAATAATCATTCTTAAAAGTCTTACGATTTAGATAAATATTAAGAACAATTGTTCCTGTTACAGAAATTATTGCGGCTATTGCGGCACTTGCAAGTATTGTTTCCATTTTAATATTTTCAAATGTGAATCAATAAGAAGGTAAATTTAAATTCTACAAAACGAACATTTCCTCAGCATCAAGTATTTTATAAATGCAATATTTTAACTACTGCGTTGGGTTTCACACTTTTCTGCTCGAATCTGTGAAAAAATTTAGCTAGACAATCAGTATGAAATCCCAGTGATTTGTAAATGTTTAATCGATCGTAAATTTGGCATCAGATGTAGTCTCCTTTTCCGATTCTATCGTTTCTCGATGAAATTCAATCTGTCCTGTCAATTCAGCATATGAATGACCATGACGATGATTAGATTGAATTAGTACATAATATTTTCCTGGTGGCAAATTTGTGGAATAAGCTCCAGCACCATCAGCAGTAAAAGATTTGATATTCTTTGAAATTTTGAAATCAAGAATTTGAGATGAAGCATTTTTAGAGAGATTTTCATACTCATCTTTAGAGTTGATTCCCATTAACTTTAATCGTTCCCAATTTGTTGTTATGTCTTTTTGGAAATCCGAAAGTTGTTTGTTTAGGTCATCAATATTATTTTTGAAATAATCATTTTCATTTTTCAAGTATGGGCTGTTCATGTTGTCCATGTAACTAACCAACATACTTGAATCAGATGCCATAAAAAGTTCATTACTTTCAATTGTTGACATCCAAAATTTAGCGATTAAATATTTTTCAATAGCATCAATACTTGTCGTGTCAATTTCAGTACAACTTTTAATATAAATTTTTGCCCCTGATATCAGGTTTATCTCCATAGTTTTCGTTAAAATAATATGTTACAACTCCAGATAGTTTTCCATCAGGTTTTTTGCAGCCAATAAAGACAGCGATAAAAATTGGTATTAAAAAAAATCTTTTTTTCATCTTTGACGTTGTTTAAAAGTTATCATTAGATTTTTCCAAGCACAATCAAAAATTTATAATATTTTACACTGGAGCTGATTTCAAGAATCCAACTGCACTTGTCATCGCCTTAGTAAAATGTTATGCCTTGTGAAGAAGATAAGCTGCGATGGATTTGCAAAAATCCTTTGCCCTTAAGCTGTGTGATATCCATCCACCGATCAAGGCTTTTCAGATATGCTTATTGGATGCTGGTTTTTAAAAGCATGAATTGATTGTGTATTGCATTTCGAATGTAGCAAATATTTTTCTTTACACGAAATTCAAAGCATGCTAATTGAAAGTGGCCATCATTATTCCATTAAAACAGATCACGCGTATTTTTTAACGATGACGGTTGTAGATTGGATCGACCTGTTCACACTACCGAATCACAAACAGCTCATCGTGGATTCGCTGAAATATTGTTGCGAACACAAAGGTTTGCACATTTATGGCTGGTGTTTGATGCCAAGCCATTTGCATTTGATTGCAAATACTGAAGGGAAGGAAAAGAATTAGCAATGCCCTTTCAGTGAAATCCTAAAAATCAAATAAATCACAGTTCAGACAATATCACACAGTTTAAGGGCAAAGGATTGGAAATCCTTCGCAGCTGTAGCATCCTTCGCAGTGGTTAGCTTTTAGCTGAGGGGATATCCTGCGGAGCGGGTTTAGCTGGTGGGATATACTGAGGAGCGGGGTATTTAATTGACGGATCTTTAATCATTAACATCGCCAGTCATAATCAACACTTCTAACAATGTAGCCGAAGCTCTTAATTAATGATAAAGTGTAAAAGGAATGTTGTCAAGCTATTTTAAAATCAGAAAAAATATTGCTCGACTGCCGGCGGCTCTCGCGCCGTGAGAGCTTGCTCTCAAACGGTGTGACTGTTTCCGGCAGTCGAAGGTACCGAAAATTTTCTGCAAAATCAATAGCTTAAGATCACATCCTATACACATTTATTAACAGAAACAGAGCTTCGGCTATATGTTGACAAGGCTTAACATGACCGTCCCCCATAAACATGTATTTAATTCATAATCAATAGTTTAAATATAATTATTTCCACTTTATGTCAAGTTATTCATATTAAAAACTTGACATTCTCTAACATTATCCCTATCTTTACGTTTAATAAGTTTAGTATTAACAAGAGACCTATGACTACCAGTATTGCTTCTAGGATCAACAACACTATTTCCAGCTACTCCCCGGGTATCATCTTTACCTATTCGGATTTCAGTTTGCCAAAGGAGAATGAATTTGCTTTGGCCCAATCGTTAAGCCGCCTGGCTAAAAAAGGGGAAATTGTAAGAGTTGAAAAAGGAAAGTATTGCAAACCTCGTAAAACATCATTTGGAAATTTGAGACCAGATGTAAGTGAGATTGTAAAAGCGCTTACAAGAAGAGGAGATAAAATCACAGGATATGCAACCGGCATTTCTATTTACAATCAATTAGGTTTTACAACTCAAATGTCTAATACAATTACAATTGCATCTATAAATCCCCAACCAGCAAGAGAAGTGAGTGGCTACAGAATTAAGTTTCTGCGAAAGGGTTTTGAATTTGAAGAAAGGGACATTCCATTGCTTCAACTATTAGATGCAATTAAAGACATTAAGAAAATTCCTGATAGCAATCCTACCGAAGTTTTAAATGCAATCATCAAAAAAATAAAGTATACATCTTCTTTAAAGCTGAAAAGATTAGTTCAACTTGCGTTAAACTATAACTCATCTACACGTGCTTTATTAGGAGCGATATTGGAGCAATACAGAAAGGATGTATCTGTTTCTACAATCTATAAAACCCTTCATCCACTTACAAAGTATAGTTTAAATTTAAGTAAGGAAGTTATGCCAAACCAATCTAAATGGAATATTGAATGACATTTCATAATGATAAAGAATTTGTAGATGCAATTGATGCTTCATCACAACATTTCAAAATCCATCCAGCACTCATTGAGAAGGATTATTGGGTTACATACGTTTTGAGAAACCTATCAAAGTCTGATTTTGTTGCCAAAGTAGTTTTTAAAGGAGGAACCTCTTTATCGAAAGCATTTCACTGCATCGAAAGATTTTCAGAGGACATTGATCTTGCTCTTCTGAATGAAGAAAAACAATCGGATGATAAATGCTATAAATTGATGAAGAAGATAGAGCCAGAAATAACAAAAGAATTAAAACAAGAAGACGGAGAACCTGGAGATAAAATGGCACGAAAACGTGTTACTTATTATAGCTACGATAAGAAATCGAAAGGTGAAGTTAAAGCGGTAAAAGACAAGATTCAACTTGAGATAAATACATTTACCAATCCTGTTCCACATGATAAAAAGGAGATTCAATCTTATGTGGGCCAGTTTTTAAAACTTCAGGGAAAACATGATTTGATTTCTAATCATGGCTTAGAACCATTCACACTTTTAGTCCTGACAAGAGAAAGAACATTCTTTGAAAAACTTTTGTCGTTAGTCAGATTATCCTATTCAGGAAATGATAAACTAAAGGAGAAGATTCGCCACTTCTACGATTTATTCATGTTGTACAAACAAAGCGATCTTGGAGACAAACTGTTCTCCTCAGATAACTTTCAATTGATCAATCTTGCTTTACAAGATGATGCGTCAAATAAAATCTTTTCTGGTGATTGGATGAATGCTAAACTATCGGACTCCCCGTTATTTAAAGACCCATCTGCAACTTGGAAAGAATTAGAAACGACATTTAAGAATGAGCTTGGTCAATTGGTATGGAACAATAATCTGCCCTCGTCTGATGAAATCGTAGCATTGCTTGAAAAGATAAAGACGTTTCTAATAGAGTTTGATGAAGCATATCCGTTTGAGAAACGTATTGTCGAAAGTAATTCGAAATGAAATTGATTGCCATGAAAAGGAAACTACCGTTTTCAACCGCACCAGCTGCTAAGGATATATCACCTTTAAATGCGAACCTCTGCGAAGTGAGGGTACAGCTGCAAAGGATTGAAAATCCTTCGCAGCTGTGCGTCCTTTGCAGCAGTTAGCTTTTAGCTGGAGGGGGGTATCCTGCGGAGCGGGCGCGGGAAAGGATTGGAAATCCTTCGCAGCTGTGGGTATCCAGAGATATCCTGCGGAGCGGTGCTGAACCTTTTATCTGAGGGATATCCTGCGCAGCAGGTTGGAAATACTTTGCAGCTGTGCCATCCTTCGCAGGGCTTAGCTTTTAGCGAATTACATATCCTGCGGAGCAGAGCTGGCGAGGGGTGCATATTCTACGCAGCTGGAGAAACGGGCGAGCATATCCTGCGCAGCTGGTTTATTCGTTCGTATTTCTCAATCCGTATTTGTCAAGTTTTCTTTTAAGGGTATCTCTTGCAATTCCCAAAGCTTCGGCTGTCACTTTGATGTTTCTATTTTTACTTTCAAAAACATTCTTGATGTGTTCTTTCTCGTTTTCACTTTTGCTTGTCGGATGAACTACTTCTTTTTTGATTCTGTCTGGAAGGTCTGTCAGTGTTACTTCCTTGTCGCAAAAAGTGTAAAGCGAAATGATCAGATTTTGCAACTCTCTCACATTTCCTTTGAAGTGGTAATTCATCAAACGGTCAATTACTTCTTTACGAAATATTAATTTCTGTTGTCGGTTTGGGAATTCCGAAAAGTAAATACTATTGAAATGCTCAATTAGTTTTTTGATTTCATCTTTTGTCCAGTCCCGAAGTGCAGGAAGCTTTAAGGTAGTAACTGCTAAACGAAAAAATAAATCCCAACGAAAAAACTCTTTGTCGCAAAGTGCTTCTAAATCTTTATTGGTAGCTGCAATTACTCTTACATCAACTGCAATGTCCTTATTGCCTCCAACTCTCTGAATTTTCTTTTCCTGCAAAACTCGTAAAAGAGAAACTTGCATCCTCGGTGAGATATCTCCGATTTCATCTAAAAATATTGTTCCTCCGTTTGATTCTTCAAACACTCCTATTTTTTGGTTATCTGCTCCTGTGAATGAACCTTTCTCATGTCCAAACAATTCGCTTCGTAAAAGGTCGTCTGAATATGCTGCACAATTCACCGCTTTGAACTCTTTCTTTTGTCGGTCAGAATTTATGTGAATGTGTGAAGCTAAATTTTCTTTTCCTGTTCCATTCTCACCAAGAATTAAACAACCTATACCATTTGTTTGTGCAATAAGTTCTGCTCTATTATAAATTGGTTTGAGGCTTTCAGAAACAAGAATTTTATTTTCTGTTGCTTGCCTTGATGCTACTGCACTAGCGACACTTAAAACCGTTGGGTTGAAAAGCGTATCAATATTTGAATAAATTCTTTCGGGCTTTCCTGTCTTTGTAAACTTTGCGTCTCGTATTTGAAACAGTGAAACATTTTTTTTGAAGTTCGGCTTTACCAAATACCAAGCAATTTGCATTTGAGGCGTTCCCGGGTTGACAAAGATTTCAATATCTGAATTCTTAAATTCTAAAAGCAATTCACTAACTTTTGAAAAAATTTCTGAAATGTTTATCGGATCTTTAATTACAACTTGTCGGGGTACAACAACATGTTTGAATTCTTTTTTAACCTCACTGACAAGTTGGTCAAAAAAATTCTTGTCCTTCTGTTCACTGCTACTATTAAGCAAGATATGCTTATCATATTCGTCACCGAAAAATTTGTGAACGGTGAAGGTTGGACCGTTTTCTTTTACTTTGTCTTTTTGTTCGTTAATTGTTCCTCTATACAACCATGTAAAATCGTTGTTAAACGCTGACCATGAAATTAGAATTTTGCTCATAGTGGCTAAAAATTAGTCATTCTGCCGCAAAGTTAGCCACTAAAGTTGAAATAAAAAAATTTTAAACCATTGAATATCAAGTGAATTTAGTTGTTGTGCCAATTGGAACGATGATTGAAATTGTAGAACTGAACAATTAAATCGTTTCAACAATGATGGAGAATATCCGCAATAACAATCGGGAACAAATCATTAGCCTTTTAGACAAAGCCGAAAACAGAATTCAAATTGCTGTTTCATGGCTTACAGATGAAGTGATAATCAGCAAACTTGGCGAAGCTGCTCAAAGGAAAAAAGTGGAGCTGCTTCTTTCTTGTGATGCTTTGAATGTTTGGCGTTACTCGTCAATAAGAGAATTGCAAAGCAAAGGTGCAACCGTTTTAAAAACTGGAACTAATGCACCGGGTGTAAAAGGATTCATGCACGCAAAGTTTATGATTGTTGACGGCAAAGTTGCTTACGGTGGCTCTTTCAATTTTACTGATGGTGCAAACTACAATTATGAGAACTTCAAAGAATATGCAAACAGGGAAGTTCAATCGTTGACAAACGATTATCAAAACTGGTGGTCAACTGCAAAAGATTACACAATTGATTTTGAAAATCCTGATGCTGTGAAAAAACTTGTCGTGCAAAGTTTTGAGATGCAAGAAAAGTTTCGTGAAAATTTGCTATCAACTTTTGATGCAGAGCAAAGAAAGTTTGTTGCAAAGGATGTTGCAGAAAGAGATGCTCTGATTAAAGCCGAAATTGAGAAAGAGAAAATCAGAGCAACTGCAAAGGCAATGCAGTCAGCAAAGGTTTCTGTTGCTATAACTGGTTTGCTTCAAAGCAATACAAGCGGTGTTGTCAGCAAACCACATAAATTTTATGGCGGTCGTTTGCACACAAAGTTTCATGGGCAAAAGCAGCCAAACTCTTATTCGTCAGCAATGATGCAAAAGAGAGAGATTGAAAAAAAGTTTTCGTTTCTCAAATGCAGAATTGAAAATGACACTCTGATTTGCAGGGGTAAATTTAAACCCAATGCAAATGCTTACGATGTTCGGCTTGAGTTTCGGGCTGGCTGCTTCCCACAAGTTTATGTTCTCAATCCTTCAATCAAACCTAACACCGACATCCATATTTACAGTGAAGGTTCACTCTGCCTGTTTTATCCCGGCGATTTGAAATGGAGGGACACAACAAGTATTTCGGAAAATACAATCCCTTGGATTTACGAATGGATTTTGTTTTACGAATTGTATTTGCTCACTGGTATATGGGAAGGTGAATATGTGCCGCATGGAAATGTGAAAGCAATTGCTGAAAGAAAGAATGAATATCCAATTGCCGCTTGATTTCTTAACCACAAAACATTTTACTCATGATTAGATTGAATGAATTGAAGTCGTTGAAACAACCAACGCCTGAAGAACTTGATAAAGTTTGGCAACAAACTTTTGAGTTTGCTACTGCAACCATTAACAAAGATTTGTCTTTGCTTGAAATATTGCTACACGAAGAACACACTTACTTTGATACTAAGAACAAGTGGGATACTTTGATGTATTTTAAAGAGCAGTTTGAAAAACCAATTCCTGCTGACTTGATTTCAGAGGGTGCATGTATTCAGTTTTGCCGTGGTTGTCAACCCGGAAACCCTGCACTTGTATTTCATAATGGTTTTTTTCCTATATTGGAAGAAGAAGAAAATATACCAAAAGCAATTACTCTGGACTTCAAGGATGGAAAGATTTCTGACTTAACTTTGTGCCACTGGTTTTGTAATGCTGATAAACTTCAAGAACTTGCCGAACAAAATTAAACACCTGCGGAAAGGATTTTATTTGTGTTGCGTTTCGCAACATGCTCCACAATGTGATTTCATTGTAGATTATAATTGTAATGATTATGATGTTAGCGATGTAGCTGTAATTGTGATTATTGTATTAATTGTTTTTAATTGTTTAGTTATTATTAATTAATCATTGATAGAGATTATTAATGTAATTAGATATAGAAATTAAGAAAAGAAATCCCGCAGGTGTTTTTTTTAAATATGGACTTTACTCAAACAGAAATATCCGAAATATTAACCCAACTTCAACAAGGACAAAAAATAGAAGACCTTGTTGAATTGCTTAATCATGTCATTAAGTTGCAAAATGAAAAGGACAAGACAACATACAAGCCTCTTACGAATAAGAGAGTGAAATTCTACTACGCAAACATCAACAAACGTTATGTAAATTTTGAGATTCCCAAAAGACAGGTGGCAAAAGAACCATTACTGCTCCCGATAAATATTTAAAGAAAGTTCAACGAAGAATTGATTTAATTCTTCGTTTACTTTTTGTTCCTAAACCTGCTGCTCATGGTTTCCTTGCAAACCGAAGTATTGTCAGCAATGCAAAAATTCATGTCGGTAAGAAATATGTTCTGAACATTGACTTGAAAGATTTTTTTCCGTCTGTTCACTTTGGTCGTATTAGAGCCGTCTTACAACTTTATCCTTTCAGGTTGAAACCAGAGTATGCTCATGTGGTTGCAAACTTTTGTTGTTTTGAAAGTAAATTGCCACAAGGTGCTCCAACCTCACCAATTATTACGAACATTGTATGTCAGAAATTGGATTACAAGTTAGTTCAACTTGCAAAAGAGCACCACTGTTATTTTACTCGCTATGCTGATGATATTACTTTCTCTTGTGACAAAGCAAGGTTTGATGATGAGTTTTTAAAAAAGTTGGATGAGATTGTGAAAGCGGAAGGTTTTGTGATTAACGAAAAGAAAACTCGTATTCAAAAGAGAGCTTTTAGACAAGAAGTAACTGGAGTAACTGTAAATGAAAAACTGAACTTGCAGCCAGATTATATTCGGAATGTTCGTGCAATGTTGCACAACTGGGAAAAATATGGATATGAAATAGCTAACGCTAAATTTGCAAAGTTCTATCCGAAGGAAAAGGGTTTTCTCCGAAACAAAATTATACCACCACTTGAAAGTGTTGTCAGCGGAAAAATTATGTTTCTTGGAATGGTAAGAGGAAAAGAAGATGCTTTGTATCTCAGGTATAGTAACCAACTCAAAACATTAACAGATTTAAAAAATACAAAATGAGCATAACTCAAAAAAACAATTTTAACGAAGATTTTAAGAATGCTTCTCTTTCTATGGAAAAGCGAATTGAAAGTATTGGTGACAATCTTTTGAAAGTAAACTCTGAATTGGAGTTGCATCAGAGTGAATTATACCTTGTCAAGAAAGGAATTTTGCTGAAAGCTCACGGCTATTACGGCAATGCAAATATTTTAATAAAGGAAAATCTTGTAGATACATTTCAAGAAATGGAATGGGCTTTTGTTACAAATAGCCTTTCGTCATTTTGTGCTTCTGTTTATCGGCAATTAGAAATATTTACAAATCATTGCCTTTTTGAAGTAAAGAAATGCAATGATAATGTTGACCTTGATGCAACTGGTAGAAATCCTAAAGTAAATTCTGCTCACTACATTAATTCATTTCCAGGTTGGTATATTTATGAATACAGAACTAAGACAAATAAATTTATTGATTTCTCAAACGCAACTGATAAGCAAACATTCATTGAACCGTATTATTTAAAAACTGCTACGAAGGACAGAAAGGGAGTTTTGAATATTTCCTTTCCAAACAAACTAAATTTGATTTTTGGTCTTTACTTGAATAAGAAGATTGCCAATCCAGTTGATGGGAAAGAGTATCACTTAATGAACAACGGATATTCAGAGTTAACCCAACGAATAAAGGACATCAGAGATTCCAAAGAGCATGGTATTCCTTCAAAGTATTCTGCAAGTTGGGTCACGAAAGATTATTTGGAAGCTATTAAAGTTGTCCATGAACTTTACCAAAGGATTCCAGATTTGAAATAACAGCAATCCCGTTTTTCGGGGTTGTTTTTTTTTATTTTCTTTTTGAGTGGTGAAAACACGCATTCATTTTATTTTAGTGTTGATTAGTGTGTCGGCAAAAAAAATGAAAGTGTGTTTTCTGCGTTGGAGTGAGAGGGCTTTTTTTACAAATTTATTTTTAGCGTAGGCATTAGAAGCAGTGTCCGTTGTTGTCCGTGTAATTAAAACAGTTCATTCAAAGCATTCCAAAATTAAAGCTGACGGCAAATAAGGTTGAACCCACATTAAACTATCGCAATTCTTAAATATGCAACTGATCAATTAACAAGTTTTTATTGAAAATGGAATTCGATTTAAAACTTTCAATTTTGTTATTTTTAAAATTACAACTCTAAATATACCCAGATTCCCAATTAATTAACCTAATAATTCCCCCCTAAAATCGATTCCAATATTTAGCAACCTAGCCCCGGCCGAAACGAGGTCACGAATGTAAGGACGGGAAAACCGTTAGATGCGGAGGATGCCTTATCGCTCCAAATTTTTTAATTATTATTTAGAATAAAAGTTTTATCGAATTCTTTAGCGATGTATAAATAGCACGCATATATAATATAGTATCCCTGCTTTTTTAACATCCCAGCTCCGGAATTCTCTCCCAAAACGGGAAATCGGGAAATTGAGAATCTTTGTTTTTTTGGAGAAAAGGGTGCTTTTGGGGCTTGGTCTGGATTTGGCAAGGGCGGGCGGGAAATTATGCAGGATATGTCTAACAAAGCTCAATCTATTGTTATCGTCGATGATGATCGCCACTTCGCTTCACTGGTTGAATACGAATTGGAGATGAATGGATTCACAAATGTGAAGACGTATAATGATCCGCAGGATTTTTTGAATGGTCTCGCTGATGAACCTTACCTGGTGATTCTCGATTTTCAATTTGATGATACTACTGGTCTGGATGTGTTGCGCGAAATCAAAACACTCAATCCGGAGATTCATGTGATCATGCTGAGCGGACAGGAATATATCAGCAATGCGGTGAGCACATTGAAATATGGTGCTTTTGATTATGTAGAAAAAAATCAGGATTCGTTCGGCAGACTTTTATCAATGATCGACCGATTGACTATTGTAGATAAAGAAATTGAAGCGGTGAATACAAAAGGGAAGAAGACTTTGCGACATCGTCTTGGCTTGCCGGCTTCATTTGTCGTCGCTGTTACGTCATTATTTTCCTCAGGGAGCTAACCATTTTTAAAATCTTGATCGGCGTGGGAACCATCGGATGCACTAAAATAAAAAAGATCAAACAGCTTTGTGCGCTTGCAGCTCTGTTCATCATGAGCTCTTGTCACACACAACGCTTGTTTGTGGGCGATGCGATGAGCAATGCTTCTGCACAGGAAGTGTTTGCGAAGCAGGCGCAAATCATCCAGCCGGATGATAAAATCACACTGAGTATCTGGGATCATGAGGAACTGAGTATCGGTTCGCTTTTTGGTATTTATAATTCCAATGAGGTGTATGGCAAATGGGTTTTGGTGAACGATGCGGGGAAAGTAATGCTCCCGAAAATCGGCGCGGTGAAACTTGGTGGTCTTACCATTTCCCAGGCTACGGATACATTAACTATTATTTACTCCCGGTTGATCGTGAACCCGGTGATTGTTCTCAAAGTACTGAATCGTGAGGTGACGGTGCTTGGAGAAGTAAAATCACCGGGTACACTGCAGCTGGAAAAAGAATATACGAATCTCGTGGAAGTTCTTGGCCGCGTAGGCGGTACGGAATATTATGCGGATGCACGCATCGTGAAAGTGATTCGCGGTAAAGATGAAAGCAAAAAAGAGTACAGTCTGGATCTTACCAAACTGAGTACGATAGAGAAAGAAAACATCTGGCTGCAGGGCGGCGATGTGGTTTACTTTCCGCCTTTCAAAAGAAAAACTTTGCAGAAAGAATCCGGTACACTTGTACCGCTTGCAGCGATTTTGTCGAGTATCGCCATCTTTTTAACCCTTGTGAAGTAAAAGAAGATGAGCGATACTCAACAAATAAAAAAATTCCTGCTCCCGGCAATCAAAGGATTCCCGGTGATCGCCTTGTTCTTTGTCGTGGCGATGCTCTTCGGTTCGCGTGTGCTGTATTATGCTACACCGAAATACGAAAGCACCGCCCTTTTAAAACTCGACGAGAAAAATAATGGCGTGAGCGATAATAATCTTTACAAAGATTTCGACGTCTTTACTGCTACAGGAAAAATTGCTACGGAAGAACGGGTGATTCAAAGTCAGGTCCTGATCAAGAAGGCAATGCGTAATCTTGATTTCAGGGTTTCTGTTTTCCGTATCGGTGATATTCGCAAACGTGAATTGTACAAGAGCACTCCGTTTTTCATTCATTATGTTTTGAAAGACAGCAGTATTCTCGACAAAACAGTGCAGATGGAAGTGCTGAATGATTCTTCCTATCATCTGAAAGCGAATCTTGGCAAACAACTAATTGATACGACAGGACATTTTGGTCATATGTTGTTTACCAATTCTGCTGCTTTCAAAATTGAAAAGAATGATTCGCTGATCCAGGCTACGCCTTCCTTTGCATTGGTTGATAATTATGAATTTATCATTCACTCGGATGATGCTTTGTTCAACCATGTGATCGGGGAGAAGCTGGATGTGAAGGCGATGGATAAGGATATTCCGATTTTGCGGATTACATATACATCCGAAGTTCCACAAAAGTCTGCCGACTTCGCCAATGCTTTGGCAATGGCTTACATCACGGATTACATCGAAAGTAAATCGGAAGCTGCCGCGAAAACGGTTCAGTTTATCGATGATCGTCTGGACCAGATTGGGAAAGAGCTGAAAGAATCTGAATTCAAGCTGGAAGAATACCGACTGAAATACAAGATCATCAATACCACACAGGAAACGGAAACGGGTTTGCGTAAACTTTCGCAATTGAAAGTGGAACAAACGAATCTCGATATGGAAGCGGTTGCTTTGGAGCAATTGCAGGAGTATGTGGACATGCGAAAGGATTTCAATGATGCCGGTCCGGCTTTCGATGCGATCGCGGATCCTTTGTTTACCGACATGATCAAGAATCTGAAATCCTACCAACAGGAACGCAGGGAATTGCTCACACGTTTTACTCCGGATCATGAAAAAGTACGACTGATCGACGGGAAAATTGAAGATGTAATTACATACAGCCGTGAAGCGATTCGCAATGCGAAGAATGCGATCAAGGCAAAACGTGCGCAGATGGATGCTGCTGTGGAACTCGCGGATCATGAATTTGATAATCTGCCTACGAAAGAAAAAAATATGATTGTGCTGGAACGAAATTTCCAGTTGAATCAAAAAGTATATCAGTTTCTCCTGGAGAAAAGAACAGAAGCGTCGATTGCTGAAGCAGCGACGATCTCTTTTCACAGGATCATACAATATGCGTCGGTTCCCACGACACCGGTATACCCTAAGCGAGGATTTTTATTAATCCTCGCCGGGTTCACCGGATTATTGTCTGGGATTCTCTTCGTATACCTGCGTCGTTATGCGCGTGGAAAAATTGAAGACAAGGAAATGATCGAGAAGATGACGACTTCTCCTGTTGCCGGTGTGATTCGTGAAATGAACGGTGCAGCGATTGAAGAAGGAAACAATCCTTTCTCGGATCTCGCGACCAATCTCATTTTGCACGGACTGATAGGAGGGAAGAAAATCATCACGGTTACTTCTTCTGTTGCCGGTGAAGGGAAAAGTTTTGTCGCAAAAAATCTCGCGCTTGCTCTAGCGCGCAGCGGATGGAAAGTTGTTTTGGCGGATTTGAATTTGCACAATGCAACGATTCATACGGAATCAAATATTGCTCTCGTTCCGGGGATGAGTGAATATCTCAGGGATGAAAGTTCGCTCGATAAAATCGTACATCATTCCGATGTTCCGACATTATCACTTGCCGGTGCCGGACAAAACAGGAAGGACAGTACGCTGTTGTTTAGTCAGCCCAACCTGAAGGAAAAACTCGAAGGCTTGTATGCGTACGGTGATATCGTCATTCTGGATACTTCTGCAACGGCGAATGCAATTGATGCATTGGCATTGATGAAGATCTCCGGATTGAATCTCTATGTTGTTCGTTCTGAATTTACTTCTTCGCATTTGCTTACTTATTCTGAAATGCTGAAACAGGATTACGCGATTGAGAACATGCATATCGTATTGAATGGTTTGCACAAGGCAACCAATTTCAATGGTGACCTTACGGGAACAAAATATTCCTACCAATACAAAGCCAAAGGTTGGAATGCCCGTATTGCACATTACGTTAATCATTACTGGAAGTGAGAAAATTAAAATACATATACAATACTAACCGTCAGGCTCCCATCGCATTGATGGACCAGGCTGTGGTGAGCGGTGCCGGATTTATTACCGGTGTCCTGCTTGCACGTTTCCTGGGATTGAGTAGTTATGGTGTGTTTGCGATGTCATGGCTTGTGGTTTTGTTTTTTGGGAGTATCCAACAGGCATTTATCATTGCGCCGTTGCAAACATTGTTACCGAAAAAAGAGAAAGAAGAAAAAGACGCATTCCTGAATATGATGTTCCTGCAACAATTGCTTTTTGCATTATTGGTTGCAGCGATTACGTATTTGTTTTGCAGATTTTCTACGGTGATGTTTTTTGATTCGCTTGAACTCCGGTCGGTTGAGATCATTATGCCATTGGCTGTGCTCACCTATCTGATGAATGAATATTTCAGAAAATTATTTTTTGTTGAAGGAAGGAGCCGTACCGCCCTCGTATTGGATCTCATTTCTTATAGTACGCAGATTGTTGGGTTGGTCGCAGTCGCCTATCTGCACCAACTCAACCTTCAGCGTGCCATCATCATCATTGCTTTGTCGAACAGTATTTCTTCGACTTATGGTTTGCTGAAAACGAAAAGTCTGCAATGGCATTTCCAGGAATTCGGAACACATCTGAGAGAAACCTGGAATTACTCGGGCTGGTTGATTGGAACTTCCTTGCTGCAATGGTTTAGCGGAAATTTCTTTATTGTCACGGCAGGAGGAATTCTCGGTCCGGTTTCGGTTGGTGCGATTCGGATGGCGCAAAATATTATCGGCGTGCTGAACATCCTGTTTCTCGCTATGGAAAATTTCATTCCGACGAATGCAGCGAAGATTTACCATGAAAAAGGCTTGAAGAATCTCTACGCTTACTTGCGCCAGGTGATGTTGCTGGCAGGTGCGGCGACATTTATGTTGATCCTCTGCATCGTAGTGTTCTCCAGTCAGATTATCGATTTCCTGTACGGACATGATTATATCAAATACGAAAATGTGCTCTTTGGTTTCGCGCTTTTGTATTTGTTTGTCTTCACGGGATTGTTGCTGCGTTTCTTTATCAGAACGGTAGAAAAAAACCGCGACATTTTTATCTCCTATGTACTCAGCGCCGGCTTCAGTCTGATTCTGGCGGCTCCCATGGTAAGTACTTTCGGCATGGCCGGAGTCTTTGCGGGATTAATTGTAACTCAAATTATTGTTCAAGTCTGGTATTTATACTCTTTAAAATCTGAACTCACTATTGTATGGAAATAATTCACCTCATTTTAGGAAAAGCGAATCCGCAACGGATGAATGGCGTTAATAATGTTGTTCACCAATTGGCTACACATCAAACATTACTCGGTCAGCATGTCCAGGTATGGGGAATTACTCCATCACCGGAAGGAAGTTTTCCCGACAGGAATTATGAAACGCGTTTGTTTCAGTCGTATTCGAATAAATTCAGAATCGATCATAAGCTTGCGAAAGCGATTCGTGAAACGTCGCCGGAAACGAAGTTTCATCTGCATGGTGGTTTTATACCTGAATTTTATCATGCTGTAAAAATATTGCGTGCTGCGGATCGTGAATTCATCTTCACTCCGCATGGCAGTTACAATACAATTGCATTGGAGAAAAATCATTTTGTGAAAAGTCTGTATTTCCCATTGTTTGAGAAGTCGGTGCTGAGTTCCGCGAAAATGATTCACTTCCTTGGCAAGACAGAGTACGAAGCTGTTGAGAAGCTCATTCCGGGAACCCATAAAATTCTGATTCCAAACGGACAGGATTTAAATGAATTAAAATTCACTTATACTCAAATGCCGAAGAACAGCGGAACTGTCTTTGGTTTTTGCGGACGGCTCACTGCCTATACCAAGGGATTGGATTTGATGCTGGAGGCATTTTCTCGTTTTAAGCAGGATGAAAATTCCGAAGGAGAATTGTGGTTGATTGGTGATGGGGAAGATCGTCAGCTTCTGGAGCAAAGGGTTGAGTCCCTCGGTCTGAAACGCTCCGTCACTTTTTATGGCGCCAGCTATGGTGAAGAAAAACTGAATCTCATCGCCAACATGGATGTGTTTTTGCATCCTTCGCGCAATGAAGGTTTGCCGATGTCGGTACTTGAAGCTTCGGCTTTGATGATTCCCTGCATAGTGAGTGAAGAAACAAATATGGCCGCTTATATCCGGGACTTCGATGCAGGCATTGCCTTGCCGGCGAACACTTCCTGGGATCTTTACCGGGCGATGAAACAGGCTGTTCGTGAAATTTCTGACCGGAAATGGGAACAGAAGCGCATGCAGGCACGTAAGATGGTTCAGTCGGAATTCGACTGGCAAAATATTGCCCGCCAGTTGCTGAAGGCCTATGCTGCCTGAGAAAAATGGAGAACACAGTACGCATCCAAAAGCTTGTTAATATCCTCATTCTGATCTTGTTGATCAAGATTGTAGGGTATTTTACGATTTCGGAAAATATTGTCATCACGCGTGTGCTGAAGATTTTTTTCAGAACGGGAATGACGCTGGCGATTTTGGCGTGTATACTTCTTTGAAGAATAAAGGCTGGCTGGCGAGCTGGTCCTGGCAAAATTCCTTGATTCCGATTTTTTACGGCGCTTATCTGGCGCTTGGTTTCATTTCATTTTTCTGGAGTTCGGATGTGGCCTATTCAGCTTTGCAATTGCTGATGAATCTGGAAAGTTTTCTCTTTGCGTATTATTTCATCGCTGTATTTTTATTGATTCGAAAATATCTTCCAGAAGCAAATCTGAGGCTGAGTTATCTTGTTGGTAATTCGGTTTTCTTTGTCTTGCTAACATTTATTGTCGGTGTGATTGTCGCTCCCGATATTTTTTACCGTCTGACGCATGGTGGTGAAGAAGCGCGGCTGGGCGGATACCTGATGAATCCGAATGAGCTGGGAATGCTGGCGGTGATTGGTGCTGCGATGTCGGCGGTGGAGCTGAAAGAAAAGCGAAACAAAGTGCTCTTGATTTTCATGCTGGGCATTGCGATTGCGGTGCTCTTGCTGACAGGTTCACGTTCTTCGTTGATTGGTTTCGTCCTGATCCTTTTGTATTTCACAGGAAAAAGTCAGAATCAAAAAACTGAAAGTCGGCGTACTTATATCGCTTGCTGTTGCCATGCCTTTCGCGATCTCGATGATCATTTTCAAACAGGGAAATGTAGAGGAAGTGATGAGCATGACCGGACGTCTGCCTTTCTGGAAAGCCTTGCTCACAGAGGGTTTGCCGAAGGAGCCTTTGTTTGGTTTCGGGTACATGCGGATTGCGTACAAGGATTATTTCCAGAGTGTGCATACCTATGCCGGACAGATGACGCACAATACTTTTATCCAGGTTTTGATGAATCTGGGGATTGTGGGTTTGTTGTTGGTGCTGGTGCAATTGGTATTGACAGTTCGTTATTTTTTGAAGACAAAAGATTTGGAGAAGAAAAGTTTTTTTGTGGCGCTCTTTATTCCGATTTTGATTAATTCATTTACGGAGTTTGGAATTTTTGGAGAGACGAATTATGGGATTCTCTTTTATCAGCTCTTGATTTTTTATGGTGTGATGGAGTACAATGCGCATCTGTCGAGGAGGGAGAGGGTGATGGTGAAGGTGGGCGGGGCTGTTCAGATTTCTTAGGGATTTTTTTGTTTTGAAATTCCGGTGTGTATTCTCCGAATGTTTGACATTTCTTTGATGTTATAAACATTTAACCCCTACGGGGTTGGGCTGTCACTTCTTTTGAATTTCGTTCTTTCAAATTCCATATACGTCTCCGCGTCCTTTGCGGTAAAACTTTGTGCACCGTTGGCAACGGTTAAAAGGATTTTGCATTGAGGTGATCCACTTTCAGAAAACATCTTCCATTTCAATAAGGACATTCTTATTAGCAGACCAATATTTTAAACGCCCAAAACCCGGGAAAGCCCCCGGGGGGGGCCCCGGGGGGCCCCCCCCCCCCCCCCCCCCCCCCCCCGCGGGAAAATTTTTTTTTTTTTCTTGTGGGTTGTGTTTGGGGGGTGTTTTTTTTTTTTTTTTTTTAAAAAAAACTTCCCCCCCCCGGGGGGGGGCCCCCCCTTTTTAATTTTTTCTTTGGGGGGGGGGGGGGAAAAAATTTTTTGGGGGGGGGGAAAATTTTAAAAAAAAAGGGCCCCCCCCGGGGGGGGAAAAGGTTTTGTAAGGGGGGGGGGGAAAAATTTGGGGGATTGTCGGGGTGGGGGTGGGTTTAAACGCAGAGAACGCAAAGGTTTACCGCAGGGTTCGCAGAGGTTGTTGTTCTTTTTTGTAAGCGCATGCAAAACAATATTTACATTATTGGACACATGCTTTTTGAACGTTCTTAGCAAATACCGAATTCCTCCTCTGCGAACCATGCGGATAACCTTTGCGCACTCTGCGTTTAAATCACCGTTGGCAAACGGAGCCTGTTTCCGGAATTGGGATTCCCTTCCCATTTTACAACTTAACAATAAGAAAACACCCCTTTTTCTCTCTAAAATGACCTGATTTGCGGGTGGCATGGTTTACGGTAATGGCGACCGAATTCTATCATCGTCATGTCTACATTCCAAAATTCCGATTTGTCAATCCTGCTCCGACTGTTTTCAGGCGAAGGAAAAAAAGTATTCGTTCTCGCTGAGGATCAGGGGATCGACAAACGCGGAAGCTTTCCGATCCAGATTTTTCATCATGAGGAATCGATCGTAGAAAGTGAACAAGTGATCTTGCTGATTTCTGATCCCGATTATCTTTCGGAGATAAAAGACCTGGAGAAATTCTCGCAGATTATTTTGCTTTCCGGCAGTCGGCATACATTGCCGGGATTTCATTCCAAATCTTTTCACGGAATCAGTAATCCGGATAAAACATTGCGATGGATCTATCCTGTTGAACTTACAAAGCCAACATTTTTAAATTTATACAATGCCAGCACCTGGAAAGGCAGATTGTTCCAGGGCTTGATCAAGATCGCTTTTCATTTGGGATTGCGTTCAAGTGCGGCATCACTATCCTTCACTTTGTATTCCCGTCAGCCTTCACGCCTGGATAATCTACTCCAACAAATTGAACATCATCAATATTCCATTTTTACAGGAACAGTAGGTGTAAACAGGAAATGCATAGTTGAAGTAAATTCAAAAGGAAAAACAAGTCATTTTATAAAGATTCCGCTGAACACTCATTCCGGTTTTCTGATCCGCAACGAAAAGCAAATGCTGGAAGCGATGAAGAATTCCGGTTTTAAAAGCATGACATGTCCGCGTGTGATTCATGTGGAAGAGATGGATGCAGAGGTCGTCGACAACATCAAGCCCGAGAAAATCATTCATTCCACTGAATTTACCGCGTTGCATGCCGGAGCATTGGTGGAATTGTATATGAAGAATTTAACTGCCGAAAAAATCCGTTCATCGGAATTTGCAGAGCGTGTGATCCAGAATATTTATCTGGTTAAGAAAAATGTGATGAAGAAATCCTTGCCTGTTGCGGAGCAATTGCTCGAGAAACTCCAGGTATTGCAAAAAAATATTGATTTATCGTCCACGGTACATTTTGGAATTTCGCATGGAGATTTTACTCCCTGGAACATGTATTCCAGCGAGAATAAATTGCATGTGTACGACTGGGAATTAGCCCGACGCGATGCGCCGGTCTTGTTTGATTTGTTTCATTTTATCTTTCAAAAAGAAGTGATGATTCGCAAATCATCACTGGAGAAAATTGAAGCGGAAATTCGTAAGGCTTTGGATCTCCCTGCTATTAAAGAATTCATCAAAGTTTTTAAGATCGATGCTGATCTGCATTACAAACTTTATCTTCTTTCAACGGTTAGTTATTATCTGAATGTATATCTCCTTCAGGAAAAATTGCATGCTCAAGCGTATTGGTTGATGGATACCTGGGATGAAGCACTCAGCCGCACTTTGCCTGCTGCCGAAGGTATTTCTCAGCGAAAATTATTTATCCGTAATTATTTCAAACAGATAAGATTCAAAAAGTATGCAATGTTGAAATTTATCCATGCAAGTATTGAGGACATTCCTGAATACTCTGATTTGGATATGTTGGTGAGCAAAGAAGATCTTCCGGATTATCTGAAATTACTCAAAAGGCAAAGTGGAGTTGTGAAGACAAAAGTTTATCGCAAATCCTTCATGACAACGGTGGAACTTTATTTTGAAGACCAGAGTTTTGTTTCTCTTGATCTGATTCATAAGTTCCAGCGCAAAGGACTGGAATACCTGGATGCGAAGAAAGTTCTCAGAAGCGCCATCAGCAATGCTGAAGGAATTCGTGTTCCGGACAAACGTTTTTGTTTCGAATACACATGGTTGTTTTATACACTCAATGGAGCATCCTTGCCCGAGCGCTATGTAAATTATTACAATTCTCTGGACTATGTGCAGCGCGGACAAATCCTCAATCATTTGCATTCATCTTTCAAATTTCGTTGCGATGATCTTCAGGATTTTGTAAAATACCAGCCAAAGCAACACAAGAACATAATCCATGCGATAAGCAAATATCCCTCGAACACCCCAATCAACAATCTAAAATCTAAAATCAACTATCTAATCGATTCGGTTCGTGAGTTGAATTATCGTCGTGGCATGATGATTACGCTGACAGGAGTTGATGGAGCAGGAAAATCTACCATTATCGAAGAGCTGCAACAAATTCTTCGTGAGAAATTCCGGAAAAAGGTTGTTGTTGTGCGTCACCGTCCGTCGATATTCCCGATTCTGAGTGCCTGGAAACACGGAAAAGAAAAAGCGGAGCAAATTTCGGTGAGTCATTTGCCTCGAACCGGAACAAACAAAAGTTCTGTTTCTTCCATTCTTCGCTTTGCCTATTACTATACTGATTATCTCCTCGGACAGTTTTATATCTACTTCAAATACAATCTCCGTGGATACATCGTTCTCTACGATCGTTATTATTTCGATTTCATCGTCGACGGACGCAGATCCAATATTCATGTAAATCAAAAAGTCACGAAAGTGTTGTACCGACTCTTGTTCAAACCGGAAGTCAACATCCTTCTCTTTGCACCTGTGGAAGACATCCTTAGTCGCAAACAAGAGCTCGACGAAACGGCAATCAATGATCTCACAAACGGATATAAAAATCTATTCAATAAACTTTCGATTCATTCTGCCAGTGCAGTGTATGTGCCGGTGGAGAATACGGATAAGGTGAACACTTTGAGAGTGATTGAGGAAGCGATTGTCCGGGCAGACTGAAGGTGGTTCCAGTGGTTCAGCGTTCAGTGGCTTTACAGTTTCAAGGTAAAATGGTTCAGTGTTGAGGGTTCAGTGTTGAGGTTGGCGATAAACTTATGAATGGCTTAAAATAGATTTATGATTTCAGTTCAGAAAATAATAATAACAAAGCATTTACCCACAGAACACGAAACTCTGAACTCTGAACCCGAAACAGTATAGATTAATTAAGCGATATACTATCTACACCCAGAACACGGAACCCTGAACCCGAAACACTTTAGATTAATTAAGCGGTCCTCACACCGAACACGGAACTCTGAACACGTAACAACCAAACAGTCAATCAAATGAAACACATCATCCAACAATCAATCCGCCTGCGTAACCCCAGCTTCTCTTTCGATAGAGAAGTTCGCGGCGGATTGTTGTTTTCTTTTTTTGCAAATTTCTCACTGCAGCTTTTGCGCGGACTGCGATTATTGATTTATGGCAGATATGCAAAAGGAATTGCCTTGGGCAAAGGTGTTCAGTTTTTTTATTTATCAAATATGAAACTCGGTGAATTTGTAAAAATCGGAGATCATACAACATTGAATGCTACCGGAAAAGGAAAATTGGTGATCGGAAGAAACAGTGGAATCGGTGCTTTTAGCAGAATTGTGATTTCGACCTCTTTCAATAACCTGGGAAGTCATATTTATATAGGAGAAAATGTGGGGATCGGTGAGTTTGCATATCTCGGTGGAGGTGGTGGTTTGGAAATCGGAAACGATTGCATCGTCGGACAATATTTTTCCTGTCATCCGGAAAATCACAATTACGAAGACCCGAAACAGCTCATCCGCGAACAAGGCGTGAGCCGAAAGGGAATCATCATTGGTTCGAATTGCTGGATAGGAGCGAAGGTGACAATTCTTGACGGCGTCATTATCGGAAGCAATTGTGTGATTGCGGCCGGAGCGGTGGTTACGAAATCAATGCCCTCGAATTCGGTGATCGGCGGAGTGCCGGCAAGGGTAATTAAATCAACACATGAAATACAAGTTAGTCAGATGCAAGTTGTTGCTTCCTGAAAATATTTTGAATACAAGATTATGAAAAGAACAATACTTGCGACCGCTTATGCTGTGAATCCATACAAAGGTTCAGAAGACGGCATGGGCTGGAATTATATCTGTCAGATTGCACGCTTTAACAAAGTTATTGCCATCACACGAAAAAATAATCGTGAAGCAATTGAAAAATATCTGAACGAGAATACTGTTCCGGAAGCGAAGAATATTCATTTCCAGTATTATGATCTTCCGAAATGGACACGGTTCTGGAAAAAAGGTCCGCTGCTTTCCATGATCTATTATTACATGTGGCAATTGTTTTTGCCGGTCTTTGTGAAACGAAAAAAAATTCCCTTTGATATTGCACACAACCTTAATTTTCACAACGACTGGACACCGACATTTTTGTGGGTATTCAAAAAACCTCTTGTGTGGGGACCTGTAGGACATCATCCAAAAGTTCCGAAAGAATATCTCCTTCCTGTGTATGGCTGGAAATCCTATATCGCGGATCGTTTTCGTTGGATTTTGAAACAAGCTTTCTGGCATCTGGATCCATTTCTGAAAATCTCAGCAGCAAAAGCGGATAAAATTCTTTG
This sequence comes from Bacteroidota bacterium, assembly GCA_016720655.1. GTDB lineage: Bacteria > Bacteroidota > Bacteroidia > AKYH767-A > 2013-40CM-41-45 > JADKJP01. Next base: position 38,728 of record JADKKE010000015.1, on the reverse strand, counting down.
CATGAATTCCGCAGTGGCGGAGCATTTGAAATTTGATTCGTCCAAAATGATAATTTGCTCTTCTGTAGCCTCTGAGCGAACGAAAAATGAAGGTGAAAAGATCAGAGATGGTTTTCGTGTTCTGTCAGTTGGAAGATTTGTGTGGCTGAAAGGCTTTGATATCACAATTCGTTCTTTCGCTGCATTCTACAATTCCTTAAGTAAGGAAGAAAAGAAAAATGTTTCTCTGACATTGGTTGGCGATGGTCCTGCACGCAAGCAATTGGAAAAGCTTGCTGAAGATCTTAAGGTAAAAGAAGCAGTGACATTTATTCATTGGATTCAGCGAGCTGAATTATCAATATTGTACAGGCAATCCGATGTGTTTCTGTTCCCTTCGCATGAAGGCGCGGGAATGGTGGTTGCTGAAGCAATGTCGTACGGACTTCCTGTTATCTGTTTTGACAATTGTGGTCCCGGTGAATTTGTAAATATCGCCAGCGGACTCAAAGTAGAATACAGTACTTATGATCAATCTGTAAAGGATTTTGCCGAACATCTCAACACTTTGCATTCCGATCCTTTTCTGCTGGAAAGTTTTTCGACCTATGCACAATTGAGTTTCCAGGATAAATATCAATGGAATGTGAAAGGTGAAGTTCTGAAAAAAGTGTATGCCGGACTTCCTGTTAAAGGGAAAATAATTTGCGTTCACTTGCTGAATGATTTCAGTGGAAGTCCATTGGTTTTGTCCAATGCGATTCGGGGCTTTGTTCAAAAGGGCCGGCAAGTTCAATTGTATACTTCTTCGGCAACGCAGGATGGATTTCTCTCCGGCTTGGGTGTGCAGGAAAAAAGTTTCTGGTATCGCTTTCACGAAAATAAAATGAAGCGTCTGGTGGCATTGACTTTCAGTCAGCTTCATTTGTTTGCTAAATTATTTTTTCATCTAAAGAAAAACGATACGGTCTATGTAAATACATTGTTGCCTTTCGGTGCAGCACTCGCCGCAAAGCTTCGTGGTGTGAGGGTGATATATCATTTGCATGAAACATCGATGAATCCTCCTGTATTGAAATGGTTTTTGAAAAAAGTTGTGAAATGGACAGCCTCCAATGTGATTTATGTCTCCCGGTTTTTGCAAGAGAAAGAATCTGTCACCGGACCAGAGCCGCATGTGGTGTACAATGCTTTGAGTGAAGAGTTTCGTCACAAAGGCAGAGCCCATCAATATGAAATCAGTGATGAGAAAGCGTTCACTGTTTTGATGCTTTGTTCATTGAAGGAATACAAGGGCGTAAATGAATTTGTAACACTCGCACGAAGACTTCATCTTGTAAAATTCGAATTGGTTCTCAATTCGGAGAAAAATGAAATTGATAAATATTTTTCCGGACAAGAGTTGCCGGTGAATCTTACTTTGTATCCCAAGCAAAAAAATGTTCATCCTTTTTACGAACGTGCGCATTTGGTATTGAACCTTTCACATCCCGACAAATGGATTGAAACTTTTGGAATGACAATTCTGGAGGCGATGTCTTATGGAATTCCGGAATTGGTTCCGAATGTAGGCGGACCGGTTGAAATTGTTGAACATGGGCTGAATGGATTTCGCATTGATGTAAAGGATCTGGATAAAATAACAGAGACCATTCTTTTCCTTTCGTCTAACAAAGGAGAATGTTTGCGTTTGTCGACGCAGGCAAGAGAAAAAGCGGAGCATTTTACGATCGCTACTATGAACGAGAGGCTAAATTCGGTGATTTCGAATTAAGAATCGGATGCTCCTTTTGGGCCAGGAGGACATTTCCTTCTGGCTTTTTTTGTTTCATAATGATTCGTTTTCCAATTTTAGGAAAAAGCTGACGCTGAATCGTAAATATTTTGAATACCTCGATTATTTCTCGAAAACAAATTATTTTCTGAGAGAAAACCACTCATTTTCAATTTGAAATCTTACAGAACACAGAATTGCGGACGTCTTGTCTTTATAAAAGAAACCGTTCCCATTATAGGAATATTCTCAAAATAAAAACGTCGAAAAAATGCTAAAAACACACTTTTATCCTGATGGCATGGCTATGGCAAAAGGCAGCGCCTAATGAAACTCTCCCGTATCATGAATTATTTTAAATCAATTTGTTTAAGCCTGCTTGTAACAGCGATTTTTCTTTTCGCTTTTAATCCGGCACAAGGCGTGAACTATTACAGCCGTGTAAATGGTGGCTTGTGGACGGCTCCGGCTTCCTGGTCAACGGTGACCTATGGCAATGCAACCAACACGGGAACCTATCCTCAGGCCGGTGACAATGCCTACATTGGAGATGGCTACCTTATTTACTTCAACACGAATGCGACGGTAGCAAATATTTTCGTCGGACAAGGTGGTTCGGGAGAATTGCAATTTTATAATCTCGCTACATACTGGCTCACAGTCACAGGAAATATTACTGTTTACAACGGAGCGAAATTTCGTTACACCTATAACAGCACGCGGACACACCAGGTTTTCCTTTCCGGGAATCTGGTTAACAATGGTGAAGTTGATTTTTATGCTGATGCAAATGATAATGTAACATTGAATTTTGATGGTGCAGTAAATAGTGTTGTGTCCGGTGTGGGAGCATGGGACCTGAACATTGTTGCCATGCAAAAGATTACATCGAAAACATATACGCTCGAAGTTCAGGATTTCAATTTTGAATCTGCCATACGTACATTGAATCTTACTTATGGAACATTTGTCCATAACAATTCCGGTACATACATCTTCGGCCCATCTGCAGATTACACTCTGATAGGAAATATAAATATTGAAGCCAGAGCTGGTACATTGAACTTTGCTCCAACATCTACCTTCCTGAATTTGCAGGGTGGATTGTTTGTTTCCGGTGGAACCGTAAACGTAGGTGCTTCAACAGGAACGGGAGGGATTCGCAGTGACCAGCAAACTGCCGGTATTGTTCCTACTGTAAATGTGAGCAATGGTTTACTCCGTGTATACGGAAGCATCAGTTTTAAAGTCGGATCCTTTGCAGAACCATTCGCTTATGTCATGAGTGGAGGAGACGTTCTTATCAATTGCGGCTCAACCGGAGTAAGCACAGAAGTATTTTACATCACCGATCTTGCTGCGAGTTCTTTTGTGGTGAGCGGAGGAACGCTCACAATCGAAGAGAACAACACAACAGGCTCCAGTATTATGGACATGACAATTTGTGGTAATGTCGGTACAGTGACGGTGACCGGTGGTGTAGTACAATTTGGAAATGCAACGACTGTAAATAATTCCACATTTAATTTTAAGCCGTTTCCAAATGCTACGTATCCGGCATTTCGGATTTCAGGAGCATCATCGAGTAATAATAAATTACAACCTTCAAACGGTTCAACTGCCAATTACCGTCTCCTGGGATTGGATATAGAAGCGGGAACCACTTTCGATAACAGATCCATCAGCGGTTCAGCGGGAAACAACAAGAGTATGAGTTTGCGTGGGACGCACGATGGAACGAATGCATTCACGAATGACGGAACATTTGTTTGTCGCTCCGGAACCGTTAGTCTCGATGGAACTGTGTCACAGGACATCAGCGGTAGTGTGATGCCTGTGTTTTACAATCTAACCATGAATAATTCGGCAGGTTCAACGCTGAATACTCCTGTTTATATCTACAATTATCTTTCGATGACTTTGGGAAAGATCAATTCGGATTACACGAATCTAGTCCATATCGGAGCTTCGGCAAATGCAAATGTCGGAAATGCCAATTCTTATATCATCGGTCCGATGAATCAGATTTACAGACAATCTTCTGCCGCTTCCGGATATTTTCCATTGGGGAAAGGCAATAACTGGAGACCAATGGTGCTCACGCCTTCGCACACAACGAATGACAGTGTGAATTACATCGGAGAAATGATTGAGTCTTCTGCTTCTGCTTTGGGATACACTTTGCCTCCAACTTTGTCGAGTGTTTCGAATGCCCGATACTGGTTGATTACAAATACCAAAGCAAGTATTTTCAATAATGCAACAATACAATTGTATTATGGAACAGATGATGGTGTTACAGATCGACTGAACCTGAGAGTTGCACAGGGAATTCCTGCCAACTGGTACAATCGCAATGGAACAGGAACAGCAAATGGAACAGGAACGATTACTTCTACTTCATTCTCGACCTGGGGAAGTATTTACACTTTGGCAAATGCAACAGGAGGTACGAATGCACTACCGATAGAGCTCCTTAGTTTTACGGCTCAACAATATGAAAAGGATGTAAAACTGGATTGGTCAACTGCGTCTGAAATCAACAATGATTATTTCACAATAGAAAGATCCGGAAACAATCAGGAATACAGTCCGCTTGAAATTATACAAGGTGCCGGCAACAGCACGTCAGTATTGAATTATGCAACTTTTGATAAAGATCCACTTGCCGGAATTTCCTATTACCGTCTCAAGCAGACAGATTACGATGGTGTATTTACCTACTCTGATCCTGTGAAAATAGAATTTGGGAAAAAACCCGGAATTTCAGTTTCGCCAAATCCGGTGACGGGAAATGATCTTACAATTCAATTGGATAATATCCGTTCCGAAAATCTTGAAATTAGTTTGAAGCGTTCGGATGGCGCGCTTGTGTTCAAGCGACAGATCCAGGGAAGCCGTTTCGATGGCACTTTGCATCTCGATGATTTCGAGCTGGGAAGAAATGGTTTGTACATTCTCACAGTGGTGGCCGACGGACAATTGTACCAGGAAAAGCTGATCACACTTCCCTGATTAATCAAGCACAAAGAACATGAAACTCATTCGAACACTTGGTCTGGTTATCGCCGGATTAACGATATCCTTTCATTTGTCGGCGACGGATGCAAATTCCCGCTCGGCAGATGGCTTCTCTAAAAAATTCGATACGAATTCACTGGAAGCAATCCGTGATTTTTCAGCAAGTCTGAATCATCCTGTGGAAGCTCTTCCTGTTATTTTCAGGATGGAAGCATCGCGTGCATTGCCAAAGGAATTTACATCCTATGACAAAGACAAAAACCAGATCATCACTACGCAGGAAATGAAAGTTGTGATTCAGGAATACAATTCCGGAAAATCACCTGACAAGAGCGATGCACTCTGTCAGCTCATCGATTTCTTTTTTAATCAATACAAATAATTCCGAACGCATGAAGAAGACAAAAGTCGCCATTATTGGGACAGCAGGGGTGCCGGCGCGTTACGGAGGTTTTGAAACGCTCGCGCATCATTTGGTGGATGAATTGCATTCGGATTACGATCTCACTGTGTATTGCAGTTCTTCGTATTACCATCGCGATGAACGCATGAAAGAATTTAACGGAGCAAAATTGAAGTATGTTCCTTTAAATGCAAATGGATTGCAGAGTATTTTTTATGATATCTATTCTATTCTGCATGCATTGCGTTATGCAGATAAATTATTGATCCTTGGTGTGAGTGGTTGTATTCTATTGCCTTTCATCAAAATGTTTACAAAAAAGAAAATCATTGTGAACATTGATGGGATGGAGTGGAGGAGACAAAAATGGAGCTGGTTGGTTCGAAAATTTTTAAAGCTGTCAGAATATTGTGCTGTAAAATTCTCGGATGCAGACATTACCGACAATGCAGCAATTCAACGATACACCGCAATTCATTACAAAACGCTGAGTCATCTGGTTGCGTATGGTGCGGATCATTGTTCGCGCGAAAAAATTTCTGTTTCAAATTCCGGGAACTATGATTTTCTGAGAAGTCAGTATGCATTTAAAGTGTGCAGAATTGAACCGGAGAACAATATCCAATGGTATTGGAAGCCTTTGCAAATTTCTCAGGTTTTCCATTGGTGATGGTAGGAAACTGGAATAACAGTGAATACAGTAAAAATCTGCGCAAGAAATATTCATCCAATTCAAATCTCATTCTGCTGGATCCGATTTACGATCAGCGTGAATTGAATGTATTGCGTTCGAATTGCACAGTGTATGTACATGGTCACAGCGCGGGAGGAACAAATCCTTCACTCGTTGAGGCTATGTACCTGGGACTTCCTGTTTTTGCTTTCGATGTGAATTTCAATCGTGCGACGACAGAAGGAAAGCCGCTATTTCCGAAGTGAATCGGAATTGTTGGCGATGTTACAACATGTAAATTCAGAGGAACTAAAAACGCTTGCTGTTACAATGCAAAAAATTGCAGCTCGTCGCTATACCTGGGATGCAATTGCGCAGCGCTATCGTTTTGTACTCAATACGTCATTTGCAAAACGTCCTGTTACACCACGCGCAGCGGCGATTCCTGTCGAGACAGCGATACGGTATGGATTCCGCCATTTGCAACAAGCCAATGTTTTTGAAGAAAGGAGAACGGCGAACGCATGAACACAACTACTTACCTATTACTTTCTTTATTCAGCAGTTATTTTATTACACGTTTATTAATTCCCTATGTAATTTCTGCTGCGAAGTCAAGGAATCTGCTGGATCGTCCGGATGGACGCAAGCAACACAAGGAAGCCATCCCGGCCTTGGGAGGCATTGCCATCTTTGCTGCCTTTGCTACTGTAGGATTCTTCTGGATTGGTTCCGGAACCATCGATCAGGTGAAGTATTTATTTCCCGCGATGATTGTATTGTTTGCAACCGGTTTGTGGGATGACATTCATTCCCTGAGCGCCGGGAAAAAAATATTTGTTTCAATTGCTCGCTGTATTGCTTATTGCGATCGGCGGTTATCGTGTGACCGACTTGCACGGATTGTTCGGAATTCATGCTTTGCCTGTGCTGATGCAATATGTTGTGACGGTATTGTTTGTGACAGCAGTAATCAATGCATACAATCTTGTGGATGGAGTAGACGGATTAGCCGGGGGAATTTCATTGATTGCAGCAATTGCATTTTCCATCATCTTCTATTTTTCAGGAGACATGCTCTTCTGCGCACTTTCGACAATTCTAGCCGCTTCCATTTTTGGATTTCTGAATTTCAATTTTCATCCCGCAAAAATATTTATGGGCGATACCGGGTCTTTAATGCTTGGTTTCCTGCTCGCCATCTTTGGAATAAGAATGTTATCCATTCCTGAACACATTTTAGAGACTTTAAAAATCAGCAATCCTTTTAGTTTGCTTGTTGGATTTCTCTTTCTTCCGGTATTTGATACCATCCGGGTATTTAGCATTCGCATGACGAAAGGACATTCTCCCTTCCGTGCTGACCGCAGACATTTGCATCATTTGTTACAAAAAAACAATTTGAATTCCATTGGAATTTGTATCGCGATGTATGCCACCACAATTTTATTTCTCGTCTTCTCCTGGATTTTTCAACCCTTAAATACTACGCTCATTGTTGTCTTGCTTTTTTCCTTTGCAGTTGCACTCGCGGAAACGCTTACGATCGCACACCTCGTACGTTCCCGCAAACGTCTGGAAAAAGCAGCCCAAAACATTGATGCCTATAAAAAATCGAATCAATTTATTAAACACCTTTTGAACGCCTGAATACCATGAACACCAAACAGAAAAAAATATTTGTAGTAGAAGACAATCGCATGTATGCATCGATGATTGAAAATCATTTGACGCAGTACCCTGATTGTGAAGTGAAGCTATTTTACAATGGAGAAGATTGCATGCTTGCATTTGAAGAAAACCCGGATGTGGTTTTGCTTGATTTCCATCTCAACGTGGATGACGAGACTGCAAAAACAGGTTTTGATTACTTGAAAATCATCAAAGAAAGAAACCCCGAACAGGCAGTCGTAATGCTCAGTTCGATGGAAGATGTGAAACAGGTAGTCGACTTGTTAAAAATCGGCGCTTATGATTATGTCTTGAAAGACGATATGGCTTTCGATAACCTGGACAAGGTGATGTTTAACCTCAATGGTGTATTGTCGATTCGTAAGGAAGTAAAATCACTCCGTAAAACAGTAAAGAAACAAAACAAACGTTTCGCCTGGACTTTGTTTGGAATTGTTGTGCTGGTAGCATTAAGCTTCCGGTTCATTCATTGATATAGAACACCCCCGTTTGCCCCGCCCCCTAACCTGCTTTTTATGGCAGGTTTTTTTTATTGGCACTATTGATCATTTGATGGCTAGTCATTGCAGTTTTTATATCTATTTTTGATCCGGTGAATGAAATGGAATTTTACTGTTAAGAATTAATTTATTTTATACATGAATATCCTTCTCCTCGGTTCCGGTGGTCGTGAACATGCACTTGCATGGCAAATGAAACAAAGCAAACATTGTGAACATCTGTTCATCGCGCCCGGAAATGCAGGCACAGCGGAATGTGGTGTGAATGTGAGTATTGCGGCTTCTGATTTCCAGGGAATTCGGAAATTGGTGATGGAAGAAGATATTCACCTGGTGATTGTGGGTCCGGAAGAGCCATTGGTAAAAGGGATACATGATTTTTTTCTGGCGGATCCGGTCTTGCATAAAATTCCTGTTGTGGGACCTGTTCAGGCAGGCGCGGAACTGGAAGGCAGTAAGGATTTTGCAAAAGCATTCATGAAACGGCACAGCATTCCTACGGCTGCGTATCAAACGTTTGCAAAAGACCAGCTTCCACAGGCAAAAAAATTCCTGCGCACACTTTCTCCGCCCTATGTGTTGAAAGCGGATGGTCTGGCTGCGGGAAAAGGTGTTGTAATCCCGACATCTCTTGAAGATGCAGATCGCGAACTCGATGAAATGCTCGGACAGGCAAAATTTGGTGATGCCAGTGCGAAAGTTGTGATCGAAGAATTTCTGAAAGGCATCGAACTTTCTGTTTTTGTTTTGACCGATGGTAAAACATATAAACTTCTTCCGTCCGCGAAAGATTACAAACGAATTGGTGATGGAGATACAGGTTTGAACACAGGTGGAATGGGCGCGGTCTCACCTGTTCCTTTTGCGGATGAAAAATTTCTGAAAAAAGTTGAAGAACGAATTGTGATCCCAACTGTGAAAGGTCTGATTGCAGACGGTATCGACTACAAAGGATTTCTTTTTATCGGACTAATGAATGTGAACGGAGATCCATTCGTCATCGAATACAATGTGCGTCTCGGCGATCCGGAAACGGAAGTTGTGATTCCACGCATTCAAACAGACCTTGTGGAATTGTTTTTTGCAACGGGAAAAGGAAAACTTTCTACCATCGATCTAAAAATTGATCCGCGCACGGCTGTCACGGTGATGATGGTGAGTGGAGGATATCCCGGCGATTACGAGAAAGGCAAAGTGATCAATGGAATCGAAAATGTGCAGGATAGTTTTGTGTTTCATGCCGGCACAACGAAGAAAGATCATTCTATTGTAACTGCAGGCGGTAGAGTTCTTGCCATTACATCCTTCGGAGCGAATATCAAAGAAGCCAGAGAAAAGTCGTATCGTAGTCTGGGAGAAATTTCTTTTGATGGAGCATATTTTCGGAGGGATGTAGGGTTGGATCTGCTTTCGGATTAAGTTATTTGTGGTCATTCTAATTCCGGCGGATTTTTAATTGGTGACGAACATTTTAAAAATAGGTTATTGAGTTATTGGGTTATTAAGTTATTTGTGCCTTTTCTAATTAATGTCTCACTAAATTTAAAACCTCTATTTATAAAACTTTATGCTTTTAAAATTCCATCCTAATTTAAATGACCAGAAATAACTTAATAACCTAATAACACAATAACTTCTATCAATAGAATAGATCAACTCTTATGATTCCATCCTAATTTAAATGACCAGAAATAACCTAATAACCTAATAACACAATAACTTCTATCAATAGAATAGATCAACTCTTATGATTCCATCCTAATTTAAATGACCAGAAATAACCTAATAACTCAATAACTTAATAACCACTACACAAATAAAAATCCCGCCTCCAAAGGAGACAGGATTTTAACAGCCTAATAAATAGCCAAGAATTTTCAATCAAACTTCTCTACTTCTTTGTTCTGACGCATGTAATTGAGCCATGCGAAAAAAGCAATGAAGCCAATGACAATCAGGAACTTGTTAAACCACAAGCCCATAAAAGGAACCGCTTTAAAGATTCCTGTGAAGAAGTCGCCGAGAAAGTACCAGAATCCGTCCATTTTTTTTGTTGATTTCTATGGGCAAATATAGGAGGAATTCCGGATTTTCAACACTTAAAATTCTCTACTTTTAACACCAATGATTCGCTTTTTTAAATCCCCGCAACCGGCAGCCCTTATTGTTATTCCCTTCATCGTCTTGATCTTATGGGGACAAAGGGCCATGAACATGCCGGTGTCGCACGACGAAACCGTGATGCCTTTGTGGGGACTGATAGCCGGTTTCATGGAAGCCATGCCTTCCTTTCTCCGCTTCCTGATTTTCGGAGGAATGATCAGTCTGCAAGCGATCTACCTCAACTTACTGCTCAACAAGCATGAAGTTTTGTACAAGAACTCTTATTTGCCTTCGCTCTGTTTCGTCCTGGTGATTTCGGCATCGGCAACATTTCTGGAAATTCACCCTGTCCATGTTGTTAACCTGATTTTTTTACGAGTCTTCGACAAGATCTTTTCTTTGTTTAAAAATGAATCGCCTGTTAAGGGCTTGTTCGACAGCGCCTTTTTACTTGCAATCGCTGCCTTGCTTTATCTTCCTGCTCTTCCTGTCTATATTCTGTTGCTGCTCGCAGTGAGTTTGCTCCGGCCTTTTAGCTCAAGAGAATGGCTGGTGATGTTCATCGCGTTTTTTCTTCCGTATTTTTTTGTCAGCGTTTATTTTTTCTGGAAACAGCAGTTGATCGTTTTTTGGAAGGAGTACATCGGAAAATTCAAACACCTTTGGCCGCAATTAAATCTTGTTATTAGTCCGGCCGAACAGGTATTGCTCGTGGTGATGGGTGCATTGCTCTTGTTTTCTCTTGTCAAACTCCGGAGTAATTATTTCAAGAACATCATCAGAACACGAACGTATCAGCAGATTGTTTTTTTCTTTCTCCTGATCAATGGTGCTGCCATTCTGCTCATACATAAAATTGCCTGGATTCATTTTGTATCGCTGTCAATTCCTCTGGCAGTGTTCTATGCTTATTATTTTGTTTCGGCAAAAAAGAGACTGTGGGCTGCGGAGCTGATGCTTTGGATTTTTATCGGGGCGGTTTTGTGGAATCATTTCTAGGTGCATCCGGGGATTTAAGGGGTTTTAGTTCTCGCAGAGCTCGCAAAGTTTGAACCGCAAAGCGCGCAAAGATTGTGTACGCTTCTCTTCGACCTTCGCGGAAAAAACTCTGTGATCTCTGCGGTTTAAAAACGCCATGGCAATACAAAAAAATAATTTTCTCGCAAAGCTCGCAAAGTTTTAACCGCAAAGCGCGCAAAGATTGTGTACGCTTCTCTGCGACCTTCGCGGAAAAATCTCTGTGATCTCTGCGGTTTAAAAACACTTTAGCAATAAAAAAATAATAATTTTCTCGCAGAGGACGCAAAGGTTTAACCGCAAAGAGCGCAAAGATTGTGTACGCTTCTCTGCGACCTTCGCGGAAAAATCTCTGTGATCTCTGCGGTTTTAAAAACGCATCAGCAATCGGACCAACCTTCTCAACCCCGCTTATCCAGCCACTTATCCTCCATCTTCTTCATCAAGGCCTGCGCTTTTGGATTCTTGTCGGAATAACCGAGCAGATGAAGCACACCATGGATCATCACACGATGCAATTCATCCTGAAAAGTGGTTTTAAATCGTTTGGAATTTGTCAACACTGTTTCAACAGAAATAAAAATATCACCTTCAACGATCTTCTTCACAGAAGAAAGATCGAATGTGATGATGTCTGTGTAATAATTGTGCTGCAGGTAATCCTTGTTCATCTGCAAAAGTTTTTGTCGCTGCAAAAGATGATATTGAGGTTTTCCAGTTGGTATCCCTCCGAACGAATCGCTTTGATGATCCATTTTCTGAGCCCATCCTGGTGTAGCAGTCGAAATTTTACTTCTTCTTTGAAAAAATGTATGTTCATTTGTCGGATTCTATGGCACGAAAATACAAATGAAATGTGCCAGACCTTTGTACATTTGAAAAAAAGATTCTCAGGCATGCAGCGAATTCTGAAGACATTCTTACTACTCATCTTTCCGTGCGCTCTTGCAGCGCAGACCGGCGAAGATTTCAGTTGGTGGAATGCTATTCATCAGTGGGACGGACATACAAGCTGGGAGCAGTACATGACCATTTCTTCTGCATTCATGGGACCCAATGCTTTGCCTGTTCCGGACATTCAGAATGGGAGGCTTTCGGATGAAATTCAGGTGGAGCAATTGGCAGGATACCAATTTAGTACTGGTGATAAAACCACAGACCTGTTTTCAAGAGTGTATATTCCATTGCATCAGGATAAAGTTGGTCTGGAAATGTATGTTGTCCCGATAGAATTTTTTGAAACAGATACCATCACCCGTGATGTACGCGCAGCCCGCACCCGAAGCGGAAAAGGAAGTGCAGGCGGAGATATTTATTTTTCCATGCACATTTCGATTCTAAAAGATAAAAGCACATGGCCGGACATCAGTCTGGAACTAGCCTTTCGCTCTGCTTCCGGTACACGATTGCGTGATGCACGCTACACCGATGCTGCCGGGTATTTCTTCGATCTTTCGTTTGGAAAAAACATTGTAATCAATAAAGAAAAGGAATTCGCTCTTCGTCCTTACTTTATGGGAGGATTTTATTCCTATCAAACTTACGATATTCAGCATTTGCAAAACGATGCAGTGCTCTATGGAATTGGTCTTGATTTCAGTTCCAAAAAGATTTCGATTGCTCAGCAGTTTGGCGGCTATTCAGGCTATTTTAATAATGGTGATCAACCGATGGTGTATCGCGCGGTTTTTAAAGTGAAACAAAAGCATATCGATTACAAACTCTGGTATCAATGGGGTTTGCATGATTTCCCTTTTCAGGGAATCCGTGCCGGAATTATAGTGCATGGAAAAATGAATCATTAATGCACACACTCTTCACCATTTACTCTTCACAAAAAAAGAGGAAAAACTTTCGTCTCCCTCTTTTCCGTCTAACCAAAACGTATTTTGACTTTATTAATTTGCGAGCTTGAAGTTCATTTCAACGACTCTTCCATTTTCTGAAAAGATCAGTTGATCTGTGAGGTGTTTCATCAGGAAAATACCACGTCCACATTCTTTCTCAAGATTTTCAGGAGAAGTTGGGTCGGGGAGATTATAATAATCGAAACCCGGACCTTCATCAGCAATCGTAACGGTGATTGCGTTGTGATTGTGGGCGAAGGAAACACTGATGTTTTTATGAGGATCCGATTTGTTGCCATGATAAATGGCATTTGTAACGGCTTCCGTCACTGCCACCAGCATGTTACCAAACATGTCCTCGCTAACATTGTATTTGCTGCGCACATCGTCGATCATCCGTTCGACGACAGATATACTATCGGGGTTTGATTGTAGTTTCAAAGTTTGGCTTTCTCCGTCCACGGACATATCTAGTGAACTATTTTTCAAGTGATTGGAAATAATCGTTAACCTTCTGTTTATAGTAGGAATTGAGGGAAGGCGGAACAGTCCGCAATAACTCCATTTCCTTTAACTTTAATCTTTTATACTCCTCAAATTCGGTAGGGTTACGATGCTGTAAATTTTTTGCTTCTTCCGACTTACGCTGCTCATCCTGATCCCTTTCACGCTCTGCTTTCTCACTCTCCAGGAGGCGGGTAAGGATGTCCTGCTGACGCTTCAGGGTTTCCTCAGAAATCATCCGATTTACGATATCTTTCTCCGTTTCCTCCATGCGATTGGCCACATCCTGAAGGTTTCCAAGGGAGTTTTTGCCGTCCTTATTTTCCTCAAGATTAAGTTTTTGCAATTCGTTGCGGATGTATTCCTGTTCTGCAGCCATTTTCGCCAACTGTTCGCTCATGCTGTTACCCTGTTCTCCGGCTTTGCCCGGCGGTTTGCCCGGTTTGTTGCCATCTTTTTTCATCTGCTCCTTGGCTTTTTGCATGTTCTTGTTCAGCTCTTCCTGCATCTTCCGGAGCTGGGATAAGGATGGATTTTTATTGCCCGGTTTCTTGCATGAAGCCGATGGCTTGGCATTGGCTTGTTGCTGTTGCATTTGTTGCAGTGCTTCGCTCAATAACAAGGTGAGATTGTTCACGGCAGTCATCACAAACTGCTGACGACTTCTTGCCTGCGGAACAGAACGATCTTCAAGATTATCCATCGCTTCTTCCATGTTCAGGTTGATCGCGCTGATTTCCTGGTTGACTTTACTTTGGATCTGGATGACTCTTTTACTCAATGCAAAAAGAGAGTCTTCAATCATTTTTGCATCGTCTTTCAGTTTCCGTTGTTGCTGACTCAGCTTCAAATACTGCGGGTTGTTGATATCAATGGTGCGCAAGTCCTGCATTAGTTTTTCCTGGTCGAACGACAGGCGCAAGAGGTTTTCTAGAAGCGCACGCATCGCCTGCATGTCTTCTTCCGCCTGTTCTTCTTCCATTTGTTGTTGCATCTTGCTCATCTGCTGCGCCATCTCATCCATTTTTTTGGCCGCATTTTTTTGAGACTTCGATGCTTTGCTGTTTTTCTTGCTGTCTAAAGATTCAGAACTGTTTTGCATTTCACTCTGAATGTCTTTTTGTTGTTCTTCTGTATTTGGCAAGTCCTGCTTTTCTTCAAGAGCATCATTCTTCTTCGCCAGTTCATCCATGTCTTTCTTGAAGTCTTCAAATTCTTTGTTCAGTTCATCCTGCTTGTCTTTCAGATCTTTGCTGTCGGCATTTTTTTCTTCCGATTTTTTTGAAAGCTCATCTTGTTTTTTTGCAAGCTCATTAAGCTTTTCAATATTTTCATCCAGCTTTTGTTCGAATTCCATTTTCTTGAACAACTCAATGGTACGTTCAAGTTCTTTCTGAAGATCTTTGTTGTCGAGTTTCATCTGACTCAACTGTTCCTGCATTTGGTTCTTGTCGACTTTCTCCATCAGCTTCTGGAGTTCTTCCATCAGCTTTTTCATTTCCGGAGTCATGAGCTTATCCATCAGCGATTGCAACTGCTGTTGCTTTTGCAGGATGTCTTCGCTCTGCTTTTTATACTCCTGTTCTTCTTTATTTTTCTTTTCATTCTTGGCACGGAGCTCAGCCAGTTTCTTTTCGAGTTCCTCCTGTTTCTTCAAAAGGTCTTCTGCTTTTTTCTTTTCCTCCCAGGTCATTTCCTTTTTATCCAGAAGTTTCTTGGTGAGTTCGTTCAAATCTTTTTGTAAAGCTTTGGCCTGAGCAATACTTTCTTTCAGATCATTTTTTATCGATTCATTATTCTTCTCGGTGTTTTCTGCAATTTCTTTTAAGGAAGGAGCTTTGAAGATCTGAGTCTGCGAACGTGTTGTTTTCGGGCCTACAAGTCCATCATTATCGGAAACCTCGAAATAAAATTCCAGTTCATCACCGGCATCAATATTCACATTTGATAAATCCCAATAGTAGAAAAACTGATCGCTTGTATTGTTTCTGTTGAAAGGAATATTTTCGGAATATGTTTTGTTTTTATTGGCACTCGAATCAGTAGTTTTCAGGAATCGGTAGGTGAATGACAGTTTTGTAAAACCGTAATCGTCTTTAATGAGACCTTTGAAGAATGAACGCTTTGTAGAAAAAGAATCTTTTTGTTGTTCAACAGAAATACTTGGATACATATCGGGTACCACTGAAATTCCAAAATGCATGGAATCTTTATTGCTCAGGAAAGCATTGCTCGTGGTGACTGTATAGCCATCGTTACGTGAAAATTTTCGGGAATAACTAAAGGCATTTTCGCCAATTCGTTTCAGAGAAAGCGCAGTATCCTGGAAAGCCATCCGAATAGCTTCAGTATTCTGTGTATTAAACGTCCAACTCACTTTCGTTCCTGCCGGAATAACAAGATCTCCTGTATTGTCAAGGTTCTCGTCTTGTTTGTGCAAATAAGCAGGATAAGCCAGGCTCACCTGGAAATTCATGAGTACAGGATTGGGCAATGCTTCGAGTGTATATTCCGGAGAATAAAATCCATCGGCGAAAAGCCGGAAGCTTTCTGTCTTTTGAATATTCCGGAAAGTATAATGGAAGTTGCTCAGGTTTTCTTTGTCAAGTTTGAACTGATTATCTCCAATTTCAATGAATGCTTCGGCAGGAACTTCTTTTCCTTTGACCAGAATGTCGAGTTGAAAATCCTGTTGTTGAATTGTTTTTAAATCTTTGTTGAGGATTTCAAAAACAAAAGGAGCCGGTTTTTCAAAATACGTACCGTGTTCAAGCAAACGTTTTGTACTGTCTTTGATCAATGAAGGAGCAGTAAAAAGAATGACTACAAGAACCAGCAAAGGAATCAATGCATAACGCGCATAACGTTTGTTGTCGCCAATATTTATTGCACTTACAAATGGAATAGGCTTGAGTTCTTCTGCTTTTTGGTTAATACTCGCATCGATCAATTCCGTATGAAAGTTGTTCTCGCCGATCCGCCCCTCGTCCCTCGTCCCCCGTCCCTCTTCAGCCTGCTTTCTGAGCTGCAATACATTCAACAACTTATCCTCGACATTCGAAAAATGCTTCCCGATAATTTCTGCAGCCTGTTCGTGAGAAATCAGTTTTCCTATTCTGTACAGGTGAAGAAGTGGAATGATGACAAATCTGCCAAGAATAAAAAGAATCCCTCCGATGAAGGAATAAAACAAAACAGTTCGGAGTGTAGTACTGAAATGTCCTACATATTCAAGAGTGGTAACGAGCAAATAAAAAGCAAGGCTTAGCGTAAAGGCATAGATCGCTCCTTTTACAAATTGGTTCTTGTAATATTTCCGGATGAAAGCATCCAGTTTTTGAATCAGTAATTGGTAATTATCTTGCATCGAAAGGTGCTTGGAATAAGGGGTTTTGGGGAAATACAAATATACGTAAGCAACGAAATTTTGATGCGCTTATTTTCTGTGAAACTTTGTTAAAAAAACGGGATTTATATTTCAGGATCTTGATTCCTTGAAAAGCCGCAAAAGGCGCAAGGAATGAAGGCTTTCGGCCTTTTCTATCATCGTGTGAAATCTATTCAATGCTCTTCATATATCGACCAAAAACACCCAATGGCAGTTTATGCCCGGAAGTGGCTTGAAGGTAGAGTTCACCCGTGTTCAGGCCTTTGGCTCCGGATAAAAGATTCTCGATGATGAGTGAAGAGAAACCGAGTGAGTATGTATTCAGGATGAGAAAATGTTCTTGTTCATCGAGTAGAGACTTTACCAGTTTCATCATTTCATTGATCGAATCCTCCAGCTTCCAGCGCTCTCCATCGGTACCATGTCCGTATGCCGGAGGATCGAGAATAATTCCCTGGTATTTTTTTCCTCGCTTTACTTCGCGTTTTACAAAAGTGAGTGCATCCTCGACTACCCAACGGATATCGCTTAGTTTGCTCAATTCCATATTTTCTCTTGCCCAGGTAACAACCTGTTTTACTGAATCAAGGTGAATTGTGTCCGCACCGGCAGCTTTTGCAGCAAGCGAAGCACCGCCGGTGTAGGCAAACAAATTCAAGACTTTCGGCTGTTCTGTTTTTAAAGAGGAAATACTTTCGGCAATGTAATCCCAGTTGCAAGCTTGCTCAGGGAATATGCCGACGTGTTTGAAAGAAGTGAGAGCTAATCTGAAAGAAAGGGACGAGGGACGGGGGACGGGGGACGTTGTTGAAGGTGACGAGGGACGGGGGACGGGTGACGGAGCGTCAGCAACCTTTTGACTTTTACCTTCTGACTTTTGGTTTGCCAAAGGGTATTCAATCACCCAACGCTCGGGCATATCCCTAAGTGCTCTCCACGTTCCTGATGAACTCGATCTGGATTCAAAAATGACATGCGCTGTTTTCTCCCACTCTCTCCTTGACAACTTCGGATCCCAAACCGCCTGAGGTTCAGGGCGAATTGTGATGTATTTCCCGAATCTTTCCATCTTTTCAAAATTCCCACAGTCGATCAGTTCGTAATCAGGGAAATGGGTGGGAGTGAGGAGTTGCATAGCATGCGAAAGTAGGGATTTGGGGAGCTAAATGAAAGTAGCCAGGTGCTTGTTGCTAGGTATTTGCTTGATGGTATTAGGTATTAGGTACCAGGTACCAGGCACCAAGTACCAGTTAAAAAGGTTCCGTCATTTTAATGATGCTTTCAATCGATGAAGCATGTTTTGTACAGAAGTGATTTTGTCAATCAGTGAATTGATTTGAATTGCGTCACCAAATTTTAAGTTTTTGGAAATCACCAATTGTGTTTCCAATTCAGAAGCTGATCCGGTAGCGATTCCTAGAAAGTGCACGAATTCCTTATTTGAATTTCTTCCGGACCCTTCTGCAATATTTGAAGGAATAGAGACACCACTTCTGTTCATTTGTGAGACAAGTCCAAATCGTTCATCAGAAGGAAATGATTTTGTGAGCTGATATACTTCTGTAGCCAATTCGATAGACTTTTGCCAAACTATAAGTTCTTTAAACCTATTCATAATTATTTTTTCTCTTTGTCTACACCCGAACATCAAAAAAGTTGAATTTTACTCGAAAAAGACACATTTATTAAGAGATTTTGAGAATAGGGTAGTCTACACTTTAATAAAGTCGATCTACCAGATCTTTCAGGATTTTTACCCCATTTAATAACATTCCGCATAATTCTAATGCACGGACACCTGGTACCTGGTACCTAATACCTGGTACCCAATTTCCCGGCGCCTCTCAATTTGAACCCGAAATTATTTCCAAAACCCCTTGCACATCTAAATATCTGCTCTACATTTATAGCATCAATAAAACTTTAAATAATAGCAAAAGATGTCCTCAGAACACACTGATTCACAAATGACTATTGAAAACCTGCAACTGAAAGTAGAAAATCAGCAAAAACTGATAGGTCAATTAACGAATGAAAATGAGGAATTGTATCATCAATACAATCATTTGATGATCAGAAATGGGAAAATGCTGAAAAGAGTAGATGATCTGCAAAAGATTATCGACGATTTGCACATCCGGATTGAGGAGTTGCAGTTGATCAATGGCAATATGCTCCAGTTGAATGACCGTCTGAGAAAAAGAACAGATACGGCAATTTCTACCGGTAATGATCCTGGAATCTCTGGAAATGAATATCTAAGTCCTTACAATGATACTTTAAAGAACCATTCTGCATCATTTGATCCATCCACTCAATTTGATTTGGATGTTTTGTATGATCGCTGGAGAGCTTTCCCCGGACAAGTTGCCTTGAACGCACCGAACCTTCGGAAACAGGTTTTGATGATGGTTCATTTGTATAACAACAAATCCCTCAGAGCTTCCGAACTTTTCAATCTCACCGGAGTGGGTGGTGTAACAGGAGCCCGTTATGTATCTTCTCTCAAGAAATTCGGACTGATCCGTTTCACAGGAGCCCGTAAAAAAGGGTCGTATGAAATTACAAATGCAGGAACTGCTTTCATAGAATCAAAGGAGCCTGTAAATTCGCAATCACTATCTGATAGTCAATCGTCATTTGCTATTTCCGAAGGTGGCATTCCGGTAAAATCGGAAGTTAGAATTCCGGAACCGGCACCGATGGATCATAATGACCTTTAGAAAGAGGGACGGGGGACGAAGGGTCGGGGGACCTTTAGAGGGAAGGGACATAGGACGGGGGACGAGGGACCTTTATTTCTGAGGTCTTTTTCAATTTATTTAGGAAATAGGTGAAAGGGGCGAAGGGACGGGGGACGAAGCGGCGAATAAATTTGACAGAAATTGGCATTTCATTTCGTTGTCTTAGCTAAATTTTTCTTTTCCAGAGTTTGGATGGATGAGGAAATCATTCCGATTATTGAATCTATCACATTGATTCTGGAATTGATTGTTTCTTCAGATAAAAGAAATTTAGATTTTGAATACCAGCCTCGGCTTTCTCTTGCGGAGCCTCTGGATATTTTAAGGAAATGAGAATACTCTTTTCCAAATCCACGTCCGTATCCTTCTTCAATATTCGCTGAAATTGATCCGACTGATCTAATTAATTGTCTGCTAATTTCTTTACCTCGAATATCGCTTAGCATCTTTTCAGTATCTCCCCAACACTCGTCCCACAATTGAATGGAAAGCATATAATATCTGATTTCTTCCAAACGATTCATGCCCAAAAATGCCCCTGAAAAATCACAACCACAACCCCTTATAATAGAATTTAATAATAATTTATTTGCGAGCACTCCGTCCCCCGTCCCCCGTCCCTCGTCCCTCGCCGTACGTCCCTCGCACAGAAAAAACTATCTTTGCCCAATGAACAGAAAAGTAAGAGTACGCTTCGCTCCGAGTCCCACCGGCCCGCTTCATATGGGAGGGGTGAGGACTGCATTGTATAATTATCTCTTTGCAAAACAAAACAATGGTGATTTCATTTTGAGAATTGAAGACACCGATCAGAATCGTTTCGTTCCGGGTGCGGAGGAATACATCATCGAAGCATTGAAATGGAGTGGAATTATTCCAAATGAAGGTGTTGGTTTTGGCGATGGTCCGCATGCACCATACAGACAAAGCGAGCGCAAAAATTTGTACAAACAATATGCTGATCAACTGGTGAAATCCGGTCATGCGTATTATGCATTTGATGAATCAGAAGCGCTTGAGCAACTGCGCAAAGACATGGAAGCGAAAAAGCAAACATTCGCTTACAATGCTGTGACGCGTGTCAATTTGAAAAACTCACTTACAATTTCTCCTGCTGAAACTGAAAAACTTTTAGCAGAAGATGCAAACTATGTGATTCGTTTGAAAGTTCCTGCAGATGAAGATGTACATCTTACAGATATTATCCGTGGAGATGTGAAAGTGCATACGTCGCAAATGGATGATAAAGTTTTGTTCAAGAGTGACGGTATGCCGACCTATCATCTTGCAAATGTTGTCGACGATTACCTCATGAAAATCACACACGTGATTCGTGGAGAAGAATGGTTGCCTTCTGCTCCTTTGCATGTTTTGCTGTATCGTTATCTGGGCTGGGAAAATGTGATGCCGCAGTTTGCGCATCTTCCATTACTTCTGAAACCGGATGGCAATGGAAAATTGAGCAAACGCGATGGCGATCGTCTGGGCTTCCCGGTATTTCCACTCAACTGGATTGATCCGGAAACAAAAGAACTTTCATCGGGATACCGAGAGAAAGGATATTATCCTGCTGCATTCGTGAACATGCTTTCACTGTTGGGATGGCATCCAAGCGATGAGCAGGAATTGTTTTCCATGGATGAACTTATCAAGGCTTTTTCACTCGAAAGAGTAAGTAAGAGCGGAGCGAAATTCGATCCGGAAAAAACAAAATGGTTCAACGAACAATACCTCCGGCAACAAGACGATTCAGATCTTGCAGCGAATTTGAAAATTGCTGTGAAGGAAAAATATCATTTTGCAGATACGGATCCCAGAATGCAGGATTCATTTCTTGAACATGCAGTTCGGCTGATGAAAGAACGGATACATTTCGAAACAGGAATGTTGGAGATCGGTTCTTATTTATTTGAAGCTCCAGCAGAATTACGATGAGCAGGTAATTTCAAAAGATGGAAACCGGAACTGGCAGAATTCTTTGTTCAGCTGATTGAAGCATACAAAAATTTCTTCCTGGACAGAAGCAGAGACGGAAGCAATGTTTAAAACAGTTGCAGAGAAAGCTCAACGGAAACCAAATGAATTGCTTCAGCTCTTTCGTGTCATGGTAAGCGGACAAGGCGGAGGATTGCATCTTTTCAGCATGGTTGAATTACTCGGTCGTGATGAAATTATTAGCCGAATTGAAAAAGCATTAAGTACATTACAAACACACGCCTAAAAAACGTTGTGGCCATTGTCCGGCTGGGAAGAAAATGTTTCGCGCAAAGACGCAAAGTACGCAGAGAAGGATGTAAACTTGCTTTAAGTATTCCACATATTAAGAACTAACAACTTTTTAAAACACCCATCAAACCTTTGCGCTCTTTGCGTCTTTGCGCGAAATAATCTCTCGTAAAGACCTTAAGACCCAAAGCGAAGAAAGAAAGTATATGAGCACAGAAAAAGGTCCGAATTTTTTAGAAGAAATAATCCGGGAAGACATAAAGAATGCAAAGCACAATGGACGTGTACTCACACGCTTCCCACCGGAGCCGAATGGTTATTTACACATTGGCCATGCAAAAGTATTTGCCTGAATTTTGGTCTTGCAAAAGAATTCAATGGTAAAACAAATCTTCGTTTCGACGATACCAATCCTGAGAAAGAAGAAACCGAATATGTCGACAGCATCAAAGCAGATATCAAATGGCTTGGCTTCGAATGGGCAAATGAATTTTATGCATCAGATTATTTTCCTAAGTTGTATGATTTTGCAGTCGAGCTGATTAAAAAAGGTCTGGCCTATGTTGACGATTCAACTCCTGAAGAAATTGCTGCATTAAAAGGCACACCAACTGTTCCCGGGAAAGACAGTCCGTACAAGAGCAGGAGTATAGAAGAAAATCTCGACTTGTTCGAACGCATGCGCAAAGGAGAATTCAAAGACGGAGAAAAAGTATTGCGTGCAAATGTGGACATGGCTTCGCCGAACATGCACATGCGTGATCCGATCATGTATCGGATTAAACACACTCCGCATCACCGCACCGGTGACACCTGGTGTATTTATCCGATGTACGATTACGCGCACGGACAAAGCGATTCAATCGAGAACATCACACATTCAATATGTACTTTGGAATTTGAAGTTCATCGTCCGCTTTACGAATGGTTTATTGAGAAGCTTGGAATTTTTCCGAGTCATCAGTACGAATTCGCGCGCTTGAATTTGAATTACACAGTGATGAGCAAACGCAAATTGCTCCAACTGGTAAAAGAGAATCATGTAAGCGGATGGGACGATCCGCGTATGCCCACCATTAGTGGGATGCGGAGGCGCGGTTATACACCGGAAAGCATCCGGAAATTTTGCGACATGATAGGTGTTGCCCGACGTGAGCATGTGATTGATGTGGGCATGCTGGAGTTTTGTGTACGCGAAGATCTCAACAAAATCGCGAATCGTGTGATGGTGGTGATGGATCCGGTGAAACTGGTCATCACGAATTATCCGGAAGGCAAATCCGAAATTCTCAAAGGAGAAAATAATCCGGAGAAAGAAGATGGGGGAGAGCGGGATCTTCCTTTCAGTCGTGAACTATGGATTGAGCGGGAAGACTTCAAAGAAAATCCCGAGAAGAAGTTTTTCCGTTTGGGTCCGGGCTTAAAAGTGCGATTGAAGAATGCCTATATCATTCAGTGCGATAGTTACGACAAAGATGATGATGGTAACATTACCGAAATCCGTTGCTCGTATATTCCGGAAAGTAGAAGTGGGCATGATACCAGTGGTATAAATGTGAAAGGAACCATTCATTGGGTGAGTGTGTCAAATGCAATCGATGCAGAAGTACGTTTATACGATCGTTTGTTCCGTGTAGAAAACCCTGCGAGTGAAGAAGGTGATTTCAAAGAATACATGAGTCCAACGAGTCTGCATGTAATTGCAAATGCAAAAGCAGAACCATCGCTTGCCACAACTGTCGCCGGTGATAAATTTCAGTTTATCCGCAAAGGATATTTCTGCGCCGACAAAGACAGCCAACCCGGAAAATTGGTGTTCAATCGCACGGTTGTGTTGAAAGATTCCTGGGCGAAGCATCAGACGGTTGTGACGTTTGAATAATTGTGTGGTTATTATGTTATTATGTTATTGAGTTATTGGCCGTAGTTCAAAGCCGCGATAATCTATAATCAGCAATCATCAATCTACAATCAATTGGGTTATTAAGTTATTAGGTTATTGAGTTATTTCCGTTCATTTAACCGAGCATCAATCTACAATCAGCAATCAATTGAGTTATTGAGTTATGAGCCCCAGTTCAACGCCACGCTAATCTACAATCAGCAATCTAAAATCTACAATTAACCCATCGGTTTCTTTCGACATGATCATCCATCTTAATTCAATCCGTTTCTACGCATACCACGGTTGTCTTCCGGAGGAAACAAAAATCGGTGGCAACTATTCTGTTGATGTTACGATTGAAACAGATTTTTCCGAAGCCGCCAAAACCGACAACCTGAATCTCACAGTTGATTATTGTGATGTGTTCGAAATTGTAAAAAAAGAAATGGCGATTCCTTCGAAGCTTATTGAGCATGTAGGAAGAAGAATTGCTTTATCACTTTTGAATTCCATTCCGCGCATTGATGCAGTCAAAGTTTGCGTAACAAGATTGCACCGCCGATGAATGGAGATGTTGAATCAGTCAGCATTACGATAGAAGAGAAGAGAACTCTTTCTTGATTTCGATTCTTAAACACCTTTCGAGAATTCAAAGGAAGTCTTCATTCTTTCCCTTCCCCGTTTCCGTCCCCCGTCCCCCGTCCCCCGTCCCTTCTCTCAGACTGCTGAATCTCAGCCCCAAAACTCCCCCTCATTTAATCGAAAACCTCAACTTTTACCAAAAAACACGTAAAAAAAGCCATTCGTAGCGATGAACCTACGTTACTTTTTACTATCATTGCAACCCGATTTCATGGTCCTGTGGCCGAGTGGTTAGGCAGAAGTCTGCAAAACTTTGTACAGCGGTTCAAATCCGCTCGGGACCTCAACCAGAGCCGCCAATCCATAAAAGGTTGGCGGTTTTCGCTTTTATGCACTTTTCTGAATTGATTTCAAGTGTCATTTCTGCTCCGTTCCGCTAGATACTGCTCATAAATGATTCGGAGATGTTTCAGTGTAATGAAATGTTTCAATCTTTTGCCATTTTAGTTTAATTAGGGCATTTTTCAGCATTCCGCATCATTTTACGGATATTAGTGTATCATTTCGTATCACTTTTAATTGACTTTTGATATCAATTGTCGTATATTTGCGCATCATACCGTATCAAATGGCTCAAAAAATACATTTATTCTCGCTCAGTTTAACGATGTCCCTCATGAAGGACATCAGCAAAGTTGATCGCTTCGATGCTGAATGGACAATCATTGAGAAGAGAGAAGGGCAAAGTCTGAAACAATTAAAAGCGATTGCAACAGTCAGAAGTGTTGGTGCATCAACCCGAATCGAAGGCTCCAAGATGACAGATGCAGAAGTAGAAGTGCTAATTGATAGATTGAAAGTATCGAAGCTCGAGGAAAGAGACCAGCAAGAAGTGGCCGGATACTTTGATGCTTTGAATGTAATCACAGAGTCCTTCAATGATATTGAACTTACTGAAAGTAATATTAAAAATCTGCATAAGATTTTGATGCGCCATAGCGAAAAAGACGAATGGCATAGAGGAGATTACAAACAAGTTTCAAATGCCGTCGAAGCAAATCATGTCGACGGAAGTAAACAAATTGTTTTTAAAACAACAGAGCCTGGGATAGAAACAGAAGAAGCGATGCGACAGTTGATCGAATGGTATCAATCCGATCAAGAAACTTTACCAATAGTAAAGTCCGCAATATTCGTTTATGATTTTCTAAGCATACATCCTTTTCAAGACGGGAACGGTAGACTGAGTAGATTGTTAGGCACCCTGTTACTACTGAAGCAAGGATATAAATGGATTCAATACATCAGTTTCGAACATGAAATTGAAAGCAGAAAAATAGAGTATTATGAAGTATTGATGCAAACCCAAAGGAAAAGACCGGGAGAAAATGTTGATGAGTGGGTCGTTTTCTTTTTAGACTGTTTAGTGAATATACAGGAATTGTTAATGGAGAAGTTAAAAACAAAGGAAAGTTCTTCGCCATTGGGTCCTAAAGAAAAAAACATCGTTTCGTTCATTGAAAATCGTCCCGGAAGTAAGTCGAGCGAAATAGCAAAGAGTTTATATATCCCATTACCAACAGTAAAAAAATCCTTAATAACATGGTTGAAAATAAAATAATCTCTAAGTATGGCATCGGTGCCGGAACAAACTATGTAGTAGAAAATCAAACCATACTAAAAACGGGTTTGATGTTTAAACTCACTGATGGAATCCGCAAGAAGGAATTCACCTTAATAAACAATAGCTCGTACATTGAGATTAATAAAATTATATTGACTCCACTATTCAAATGGGAAAGACCGGAAGATTGGTCTAAGAAATTACTAGATCAAGGATTGTATTTCATCATTAAAGGATACACAAGCAGAGGTGGCACGTTTACAGATACGTACCTTATAGGTGCATACGTTAGCCCAATGCACTATGAACCAATATTCAATTTCACGAAAGCTCTAAATATTCCATTAAGTGTTACAATGAAACCACTTAAGATGAATGAATATCCAATACGTATAGAAATAGAGATACTGGGGTCAGTGGAGAAATTAGACTTTGATGTGATTTTTGTGTATGCTGAAAGAGGGTAATGAAGAATAAAGAAACTCTACTAACTTAT
Source organism: Bacteroidota bacterium (assembly GCA_016720655.1). Lineage (GTDB taxonomy): Bacteria > Bacteroidota > Bacteroidia > AKYH767-A > 2013-40CM-41-45 > JADKJP01. The sequence continues at coordinate 12,270 of JADKKE010000015.1, read as the reverse complement.
TATTAAAGAAATTCCAATTCGACTCGCCCATGACTCGCGATTCAAAACCCCTCTCCGCATCGGCAAGCAAACCAAGAGCATATAAAAACCACGCAAATCCGCTCGGGACCTCCAATTTCTATTCATTAGAAGCCATCAAGCCTCATTTCGCAAGAATGAGGCTTTTTGCTTTTCATTAGGAAATATTAGGACTATGCCGGACACAAAAACACTATAAAATACCCTTATTTTAAAAGTTGCCATTATGGCAACTATGTTGTATATTAGCTCTGTAAAAGTGGTTCAATGAATATCCACAACCGGGGGACTTTGATAAAATTCTGGAAAAAGCATGCGGACTCCAAAAAGCCTCTCGAACTATGGTATAACGATGTGGCATCAAAATCCTGGCGTAAACCCAACGATGTCATTGGCGATTTTGCAACGGCAGATATCGTAACGAATGACAGAGTAGTCTTTAATATTAAAGGGAATAAATACAGACTTGTCGCCAGCATAAATTATCAAAAGAGTTGGTTATTCATTAAGTTTATCGGCCCACATGCAGAATACAATAAAATAGATGTGGCAACCATAGAAGTTTACTAAAACAAAAGATTGGTAATTATGGAATTCAAAATAATTAGAACCGAAAAGGAATACAATAAAGCACTGTCCATGTTTGAAAAGTTATTCCTAGCTAAAAAGGGAACAAAGGAAAGCGACATTGCTGATGTTCTTGCAATTTTAATTGAGCGATATGAAAACGAAAATTTCCATATCAACTCCCCCGATCCAATTGAAGCAATCAAGTACAGAATGGAACAACAAAACCTGAAACAAAAAGATCTCGCACAGTATTTAGGCGGTAAGGATAAAGTTTCGAAAATTCTTAATAGGAAACGGAAATTAACTCTTGAGATGATTCGAAATCTAAATGAATTTCTGAATATACCTTTGAATGCTCTTGTGAAAGAGTATTAACAAATAATCTCAGGCAATCTTCAGCCTAATTAGTTCATGAGCCACCTCTTGTATACCTTCCATAATACGCTCAACCTGGCGTGAAGAAGGTTTCTTTTTACCGGAGATATATTGTGCAAGCAATGATTGATGCATGCCTATTCGTTCGCCAAGTGCTTTTGCATTGATAACCTTGTAATAGGCAAAGAATGAAGCGAGGTCGAACTGAAAATCCAAATCAGTTTCTTTTACCAAGGTTTTATGATGATGCTTCTGATGAAGATTCAATGCGTCGATCATGTTTTTTCGAATCTCTTCGATTGAATCTCCCATTGTCCCAACAGGTAGTGAAATCTTCTCCGCGTAGGCAGAAAAGCCATCACTTGTTTTTTCGATAATTACTTTAATTTTCATTTTTTCCGAATTTATTACTTGAAATTTATTTTGCTATTTATTGAATTCCACATTTATTTGAGCCCTGCAGCCTTAAGTATTTTATTTGCCAGTCCTTTTCCGATTTCCTTACTTCCATGAACCGGTACTGTGAGTGTACCTTTCTTTGTTGGATGAGCCATGATATGGTGACTACCTTCAACTCTTAGAATGTACCACCCATCTTTTTTAAGGAGCCTCAGAAATTCATTGTACTTCATTTGGCAAAGGTAATATATATATTACCTTTGCAAAATAAATTCTTTGACGATTTCTTTCAAATTAGCTTTGGGCAAGGAAAAAGTAAACAATTTAAACACCCTTTTTGCTACAATTTCTCTACTTCCGGCTCCCAAACGCTTCACCTACGAACGCTTTTCAAAACTACTCTTTGCAGCGGCAAGGCAAATTAAGACCATTTAAATTAATGGCCAGTCGGGACCTCTACTTTTGCTTTTTCAGAAGCCATTAATCCTCATTTCGCAAGAATGGAGCTTTTTGCTTTTCAATGATGTTGATCAAGGACATGAGTATTATTCAACGCTTATGACAAACAATACACAATTCCGAATTTTCATTACTTGTTCTCAGGAAATGAGGGAATTCATTGCCGTGCATCGTATGACAGGAAGTGCATTGCACCATGAAATTTTCATCCAGTAAATCCCGAACTGTATTCGTGGCGTTATATTTATGAGTGATTGGCCAGAATTCGGTTGATGCTGTGTCATAGACAAAGGATATCGGATGACTGCTCATTAAAGTGAGCGCTCCGGTTCCGACGATTCCTCCGGGCTGACGGTACACTCGATCCGATGCAACAGAAGCATCGTGACATGTCAGGCAATTGGAAGAAATTCCATCCGGTGCATTTACTTGTGTCACAATCGCACAATTACTGAAAGCATAGTGACCAAACAATTCATAAAAAGATTTCGATGGTTTGATATTAAAGAAGAGTGAATCTTTTGTAACAAGTTCATTTCGATCCGGACCATGACATGCTTTACAAACCTGCACTTCATGATCAGGGGAATCGTAATTGTTTTTAGGAATCGGAGATGAAAATGTATGCGGTGTACGGATTGTTTTTAAGCCTTCTTTGGTGATCGTATCTTGTGCAAACAAATAATGTGTTGTAAAAAGGAGCAATACGATACATCTATTAAATGCATTCATAATCGTGTTTTGTTTTATGGTAAAGAACGATTGGGAACGTTTCACAATAATTGGGAATATATAATCTTGCCATGTAAAGTAGTGCCATTGAAAAAAGAGCCACTTCTCCACAAAGCGAAATTAGGAGATCCACATGAACGAAGAAATGACAAGAATCACATGATGAATCGAATACTGTTGCTTTCAATGAGAAAGAATTTTAAAGGTTTTTTGTAAAAATCCTATTGCTATAAGACTAGAGTTGGAAGTTTTCTGTTTGATTGTTTTTTAATTCCAAGTTGACAATGTGAAACCAGCTCTTGCCTGGAGCAATTAAAATAAGGTCCAATTTTCCTCCCGCAGGGTAGGACTGTTTTAAATTGGATTCGGTAATAGGTTACGGTGTTTCGCTCATTTACGGTTAATAGATCTTAGCTTGATATTCGAAAATACTGTACTAATTATAGAAAAAAGGATGAATTATTATGCTTCTGTGCTGAGATATGGAAAATCCTTGTACATTTAATTAAACAGTACTAAAACCATGCACCATGAAACAAATTTTTACATCACTCTTCATTCTGGTTTTATTCTTAAGACCATTTTATTTAGCAGCCCAGATTCCTAACGGAGACTTCGAAAACTGGTCACTGGATATTGACGGGAATCTGAATCCTGATAGTTGGGCAACACTGAATGGGGTTCCGGATACTTGTGTTTTTCAATACACACCTGCTTACAGTGGAAATTATTCGATGCGTGTTGCAACGTATGATCCGGGTATTGGAGCCCAGCCGGGGATTGCTTATGTGGAATTTCCATATGCTTGCCGGCCAACACAAATTCATGTCTGCGTTAAAACAACTATTATGTCAGGGGATATTGGTTTTGTTTTGATGGAGCTGCACAACGGAGACAGCAGTATTGCCGCGATGGATAGTTGTACATTTAAATTTTACACTACTACCAACACATTCCAGTGTTTTGATTTTCCAATTAGCTATATTTCATCTCTTACTCCTGATTCAGCAACTGTGATGATAATTGCCGGTAATTTTTTAGGCGCACAACTTGGTACGGAGATTATTGTTGATGAATTGTCATTCAACTGTCTCACCGGAATCGATGAAACAACAATTCCGGTGACGGCCACTGTTGGACGTAATTATCCAAACCCGGCAAGGGATTTTACGTTCCTCCCTTTGACATTGAACAAAAGCTCAGATGTTTCTATTCGCGTTAATGATATATTTGGCAAAGAAGTAATGTGGATTGATAAAGGATTTATGCAGGCCGGTGAAAATAACTTGCAAATGGATGTGAAAAGTCTTGCAAATGGTATATACTTCTATTCTGTAAGTACAGGTGATCTAAAAATTCCCGGGAAATTTATTGTTGGGAATTGAGACTCTTCATTTTGCCATTTTGAAGGAACAAGTAGATTTTGTCCATTGCTTTTTGGATTGGTGTTTACATCAATGGGCAAAAGGAATTTTCGATTTATTGGAAAATTATTCAGTGTCGAAAATCAAAGCCGGTTTAAATAAAAAATACGCAGACTGATGCCTGCGTATTTTTTTATATTTATTGCTTAAATTAAAATGTAATATCCGCTCCGATTGCAATTGCATTCATGGAGTTGTTAATCGTTACTTCACTGTCAGGTGAAATAAGTAATGCTTGTACTTTGGTATCCTTCGTCCATGAAGTATGCATAAATCCTGCAATGAGATTAATGCCTTTACTTACCTGGTAAGATCCACCTAAGTTAATATTCATGTTGTCGTTTTGTACTGTCTCGAATACTCCTGTATGCGTGTAGTAAGCTGCCATGTCATTGTACATGTAATCGGTATAGCCTCCTCCTGCACTGCATGTAATTTTATCATTGATACGATAATTCAATGCCACACAATAGGTGATTGCGTCTCCTGCAGTCTTCGATAAGGAAACCGTTTCACCATTTGCATTTGTGGTTGTACCCCAATTTGCATCTTGCTGAAAATAATAATTTACATCTGAAAGTACTTTTAGTTTCGGATTGATTTCATAGGATAATCCCAATGCCAATACCGAAGGAAGATCCCTGCGATTTTTAGATCCATCTGTTACCATCCCAAAATCATCTTTGTTGAGCTTTGTTTTAAAATCCAGTTTGGCTTTGGATTCATAACGTAATGTAAGGCCCAATTTTGAGGTTGGATTTACTGAGATCCCCGCTACTGCAGCGAATGCACTCGCGTTTTCTTCATAGTCAAGTACCATTGGCAGATCTGCTAAATCATAAGGAGATGCCGCAAGTGTCATTCCTGCCTTGGTGCTATTCATCCCACTGAGATAACGTACGCTGAGTGATGCGGAAATTATTTTATTGATTCGGTACGCAGCACCTACTGTACCGGTCACATAGTAGGAGCTTGCTTTCAGATATTGTGAACGCGCTTCATTGTATGCACCTTGTGTAGCCAACACTGTTTGATAACCGATCAGGTCCGTGATGAGCGAACCATCGGGATAATTCAATGTTGCTCCGCCACCGGAAATAAACAGGCCGGTAAAAACTGCCCAGTTGTTTTTTGAATACGCAGCGTAAAGATTCGGTAAAACCGGATCGCTTCCAACTTGACCGGAAGTTTTGCTGCCCGCACCAAGATCATAGGAATGAGTTGGTTTACGGAATAGCGACTGATTCCCGATATTGACGTGAATTCCTTCAGTCAAATCAGGAGTGGCTGCCGGATTGTAAATCACCATATCAGCAGAGTTTGTTGCTGCGTTACGTGCAGGTGATGCAATCCAATTCGCACTAACATTAGTCAGATTATCCATCTGCGCATAGATGCAAAAACTTACACTGAATAAACTCATGAATAGCAGAATCGTTTTTTTCATATTTTGATGATTTATAAGTTCTTATTCGAACTGACATCAAATATGTTGAGCCTTGTTCACTGGAATTCTTACAGAAAAAAGTGCAATGGTTGAATTTTGATGCAATTTATAATCAAATCCATTGAGCCATATCTATGGACTAAGAAGGTCCGATCTGGATTTACACATTATTCCTAACAATAGGAATCCACCTCGCACCTTAATAAAAAGATTTCGGAGGAATTACACTGGCAGTCCATTGCAAGGTTATGAACCTTGAGCAGCAAATCAGCCCGAAGAACATTGGCAATAAAAAAGCAGGTTTGATGAATTGATGAAATGTACTTTGAATATTAATTTCCCCAACCTCCAGTTGCTGTGTCCAGATCGTCGACATACTGCAATCCGGCGGGCAGAGTGAGGCTATTGTTATAAAAACCAAATTGACAGGAGCGCAATAAAAATGCACCTGAGACTGTAGTTGGTATGCCCGATGTACAAACAAAAATTACAGTACTAACTTGTCCGGATGGAATTGACAAAGAAACCGCAGCAGAACCAGAAGTGCCGGAAGACCAGGAGTTGGCTCCGTTAACAGTAATACTTGCCTTTTCTCCCCATGTCGTATATGCTGTATATATAAAATTTGGTGTCCATGTGATTGCAGCACCTGTTGTATTGCTAATTCTGAAGAGTGCAGTGAACACTTCGCCATCCGTTGAAGAGTTTTCGTAAAATTGATCGCAGAAAAGCATTCCATTTTCTTTGGCATATCCCTTCTTTTGAAATAATGTTCGTTGAACATCTTTATTGGCGGATATTTGACTTGCCAATGCATTTCCATCAGACCAATTGGAAGGGGTTACTCCGCCAAACATGTTTGCATCATTGAATAAAGCAAAGCCCAGGCCCGGATCATACGTGTGAAAAGATGCCCATCGGTAGGTGGCTCCACCGGAAGTTTGCTGCCATGAAGCAAGGCCGGATGCATTTGACGTTAAAACTTTACCTGCACCTTGTGAGCCGTCTGTAATTTTAATTGTCCCAGCAACATCTAATTTAGCTGCAGGTATTGGTGCGCCGATTCCTACATTGCTCCCGTTGTTAAAAAGAACATTGTCTGCAACCCATGCTGTTCCATTCCAATGCATGGTATTACCGATACCGGTTCCGGCTGGGAGATCAGCACTTTTTTCGGAATAAAGTGCGTATGGAACACTCATGAATTGAGTTGTGCCCATATCTGTATAGCTAATGCCGCCTGTCGGATCAAATTCAACTTGTATAAATTTGGAATTGCTACCCCAGTTGACTCCGGAGAAAGTACCGGTGACAATGCTGCCTGTTCCGATGTTTACAGAAAATAATCCAAGCGAATTGGTGACGGAATTTTGTGTTTCCTGGTATACAATAGTGCCGAGCACACTTACATCACGTATACTGAACCGAAGTGAAATGTTCTGATTTATTATCAGATTGCCAGCGTTGTCACGAGCGACTGCCTGATAGGGAATTGCTTGTGGAATTGTCGCTGAAACATTGACTGCAAGGAATAGAAGAAATGATAAAAGAACTTTGTTGAAAATTTTCATAATGAGAATTAGTGTTTTGTGTTTGATGTTTAGAAGTGATCTTGAATGCACAAGTCAAATGATATCGGTTAGAGAGGACAGGTTCAATTTGGGTTAATGCACATCACCCGGAATAGGTTATCAGACGTGCCCTTAACCGGATACAATTCTGTTGAATGCCCTGATTTTTTAACTAATAGAATTTTAAAATGTGATTTCATGCCATTCTTGCGAATAGAATCTTTGGTCAGATGAATTGGGGGGAGAGGCAGATAATACTGCAAGATAAAAAAAAGGTTTGACAATTCAAAGCCTTGCATGCTGGAAAATATAAATCGGGTTTCTCACGTTTTCGATTCGTGTAAAAAGACTTCCAACCTTGGGTATGTTTTGGGCATCGACCAAAGATACTCGATCCGGTCAGTGATTTCCTTTAAAGGTGATTGGGTCAATTTGCTGGAAATACTATAATGCCGTTGATTCGAAACGTCATTCGGGAACAATTTTCATATCGTGGGTTGGATAGTTCAGTTGGAAATTCTTTTACTTGAATTTCTTATTTCCTGTGTTCTATCAGCGGCATCAAATTCTATGCGCAGATCTCAACTTATTTATTCGACATCAACCAGGCCTGGACCATTCTCAACTTACCGAACGGTACTTTACCCTCCGACTTCAATCGGGCAGCATTTAATTCCAATGAGCCATCTGAGAAAAATTCTGATATTGATTCAATTTCTTTTTTCTTTAACAACTGTTCGATATTGATGACTTTGTTTTTTATTCCAATCGCGAGATGACCTTCAATCGTTGACTCTGCCAGATTCCGGGTTGAACAGATTTCGGAAAGTTTTTTACCGGATTTAAATAGTTCAATGGTTTCTTTGACAGTAGGAGAGAGGAGAGTGGATTTCTTTATTGCCTTCTTGCTTTTTAATTTTTCACCCGCGTAATTTAAGGGGATATTGTTTTCTTCACAGTATTCGTGAATGAGTCGGAGAACCTCATCTCCATATTCCTTCACTTTCTGTTTTCCAAAGCCAACCACATCCAGGAGTGAAGCTTTGTCGCCGGGCAAATCATGGCAACAGTTTTTAATTGCCTGATTACTGAATATCATATATGCCAGGGTATCGGTTTCTTCAGCAATTTCATTTCGGTATGCCGCGATCAATTCATGCAAGCCGGAACGCTGTTCAGCTGTTTTTTCCTTTTCATTCGGGAGGTATGAACTTTTTGGTTGTACGATGCTCTTGGGAAGCAATTTTTTCCATGTTGCCAATTCATTTGAATGAAAACCATTTTTACATAAATCTATTTTTATCAGACTGTGTACCAAATGTTCATGAATTTCCTGCAACAGCTTATCGACCAATCGCGATTCTTTTCGTGTGCTGATTTTCAAAGGGTGATCAAGAATAAGTTGTTTCCATTCATTCCATTGCGTGGAAAAGTAAACCGCTGCGTCAATGACTCTCGTTTTTAATTTTTCATTGGATTCCGGATTCGGATTTTCGTTCCAAAAGCTTTGCAATTGTTGCTTGAATTTAACAGCTGTGCCATTTGTGTTCAGGTATTTGATTGAAAGATTGTTCAGCCAATTCCTGTTTTCCGGCACTTTCATATATTCTTCTGTTTCCTTTTTAAATTTTTCAAGCGGGAAGTTCAAATGATCAAATGAAAATACATTGAATAACATTTGTCTCATGTAATCCTGACGGGCTTTCTCAAACACCATCGGAAGAGATTTCTCGTCGTGTTTTGTTTCCTGCCAGAATTTTAAATTCGCATGCGGACCAAGAAATCGGTCGTTAAGCGGACTTGTGAGAATCAATCCTTCCAGTGTTGTTGCCCGACTCAATGCAACGTATACCTGACCGTTCGCAAATGCATTTTCAGAATCGATCACAACCTTATCGAAGGTGAGACCTTGGCTTTTGTGAATGGTAATTGCCCAGGCCAAGCGAAGTGGATACTGGGTAAAAGTTCCCAGAATTGTTTCCTTCATTTCTTTTGTAACCGGATCAACTGCATAGGAAAGGTTTTCCCAGACGTGTTCGCCTACTGTAATCCTGACATCGTCGCATTGAACCACAATTTCGTCGTCGGAAATCTCTGAGACTATTCCGATCTTTCCGTTGTAAAATCTTTTTCCTTCCAGGTCATTTTTAATAAACATCACCTGTGCACCTTTTTTGAGAACAAGTTCTTTTTCTGCCGGGTTAATGTGTTCTGGAAAATCGCCTTCAACAACAGCTTTAAATTTAAAAGATGCTGAACTGAGTCGGTTTAGTTTTACTTCATTAATTTTAGTCGCATTTGCATTGTGAGTAGTGAGCGTGATGTATCCATCTCCATCATGAGAAATAAAATTCGGCTTCATCCGTTTATTTAAAAGCTCAAGATGTTCCGCTGTAAGAATATTTTCCCGCAAACCATTTAATATATCGATAAAGCTTTCATCTTTTTGACGAAAAATTGTTTTCAATTCAACCATCACCGGGATGTTGTCTCTCAACACATGACTGTCAAAAAAGAAGTTCGAAGAATAATAATTTTTCAGGATTTGCCACTCGTCTTCTTTCACTACCGGTTGCAATTGGTAGAGATCGCCAATGAAAAGAACCTGGACTCCACCGAATGGAGCTTGTTTGTGTCGGACAGCCCGGAGGAGCGTATCAATTGCGTCGACTGTATGCGCGGCAACCATACTTGCTTCATCGATCACCAGCAATTCTAATGCATTGAGTAAATTTATTTTCTCGGAATTAAAACGGACTCTTGATAAGAGCGATTTTTTGTCAACGCCGAAAGGTGTTTCATTCGTTGCCGGAATAAACGGGCTAAAGGGTAACTGAAAAAGTGAATGCAAAGTAAGTCCGCCTGCATTGATCGCTGCCACGCCGGTTGGCGCAGCAACAGCCATATTCTTCGTTGGATTTTCTCTCAGGTATTTTAAAAATGTCGTCTTCCCTGTTCCTGCTTTTCCTGTGAGGAAAATGTTAGCGTTTGTTTCGTTAACGAATTTTAAAGCAAGTTCAAAAGCTTCGGTTTTTATTGGGTTCATTCATTCTGAATTGTCAGGTAAAGATAATTGATTCGGATACAGAAATTCTGGTAAATCACTTTAGTTTCTAGAAATTCTACATGTCGTTGGAGCTTTTGTCATTTCTGCCTTGGAAGAATTTATTTCTTTAAAATCCAATTTCTGTTCGCTTAGTAGTTGACATGCCAAATTGATTTTCTTTCGTATGATAAAAATCTGATAAGCGCATAGTTTCATTCAACTCCAGATCGCTTAAGCCCAGATGTTCTTTGAGAAGCTGACTTTTCTGCAAACTTAAGCCTTCGAATTTATACGATGCAATCAGTCGGCCTTTTCTCAGCAAGGCTTCATCAATATTCTTTAAATCCGTATTGAATGTGCAAATTACAATAGTACCCAGACATTCACCCAAAATTCCATCCGTTAAGTTGAGCAGCATGGAAATGTTAGAGTTGACAGTAGTTTCCCTGGATTTTATCAATTGTTCCGCATCCTCAATAATAAATATTGAATTAGGATTTTCGGTAAGTATGCGAGTCATGGAAGGCGAATCCAATTCACCGGCAATTGAAGGTGGAAGAAATATAATTTGTTTTTTGAGAAGGTTAATCAGGTACCGGATATAAGTTGATTTTCCTGTTCCGGGTTCACCATGAAGGAGCACAAGTCCGGATTGATCTTTTTGCGACATGGTGTCTATCAATAAAGAATGTACCGCTTCCAAATCATCGTTGTAATTTAAGGATAAGTTCAATTTTGGTTTTTTAACTACGATCGGAAGTAGTTCGTGTCCGTAATGACCTGATGAAAGAAGGTTGATATTTTGTTGTTTTTTACTTTTGCTTCTCTCGAAAAAGCATTTCTCATAATATTTTGCTTTTTCTTCAGAACTAGAACTAAAGAAAATTTTGATTTCACCTGTAAATTCAATTTCAATTATTATCTGATCCGCAAGGATATAGACAACATTTGTGTATTTGTATTTATATTTTTCCGGAATCGAAAACCTTACATAATGTTTTTCTAATATTTCAGATTCAAATTCAGTTTCAATGCGCTTAATTATTTTATCAGCCGCACTATGCAGGATACTGATTCTGCTGGGAATCTTCTGAAAGTAAGAAAGAAATACATGGTAAACGTTCAGGTATTGCCTTACACCATCAAATATCAATGGAGTCGTTGATTTCAAGCCCAATGCTGTTTCTTCTCTTTCAGATAACTTTTTAATTATTTCAATTGTTTCGTTTTCCATTTTGAAGAATTTTGTTGGAAGTAGAATTAATATTTGAATTGCTGTTTTGGAAAATGAATTCTAATTCTGCAAAAGTAAAATGAGAATTTATTCGAGACAACCAATATATGCAGGATGTTATACTAAACCTTTGTTGGAAGACCGGGGAGAAGTTTATTGTAAGGGCAATCCTAAGATCAATGGATGCTGTTAGTATTTCGCATTCATATTTTCATCTTCCCGTACCCGCTTTGATACATTTCGATGGATCAATTGAGAGCAATTGAATTTTTTAATTTCCAAATTTGCAAAGAGAGGTAATGATTTTTTAATTCGGGATTAAAATGTTCATCTTGCAAATATTGTTTGAAAAGATGTATCTTCGTAATTATGATTGCTCGTTTCACTCCCGCGCTTTTCTGGGATACTGATATTAATACTCTTTCTGAAACCACGCATGCCGCTTATATCATTGTGCGTGTATGCATGTTGGGAACCTGGGAAGATTGGCTTCTGCTAAAAGAAATGTATGGACTTGAGAAGATAAAATCTGAACTTTTAAATGCACGATTTCTTGATCCAAAAACATTGAATTTTTTTAGTTTAATTTTAAATATCCCTAAAGAAAAATTCCGATGCTTTTCCTTTCAGCCATCAGTCCCCAGGCATTGGGATTATTAAAAGAAATTCAAGAGACTAAGTTTCTTGAAGACTTTTATCTTGTAGGAGGAACAGCCTTAGCATTGCATTATGGACATAGGGTTTCAGTGGACCTGGATTTCTTTACGGGAAAGGAATTTAATGCCGCTTCTTTTCTTGAAGAGTTGAAGGATAAATACTCCTTTGTAATTTTATCTCAGGCAATAAACTCCCTAACATTGAACCTAAATGATGTCAAGGCAGACTTTATTCGTCATAATTATCCGTTGTTGAAACCGGTTCAAAATCTGGATGGAATTAGAATTGCAGCAGTCGAGGATATTGCCGCCATGAAATTTAACAGCATGATGAACAGG
>JADKKE010000014.1 GCA_016720655.1 Bacteroidota bacterium | reverse complement strand
TTAAACCGCAGGTTCGCAGAGAGGGTTTGTACAATTTGCTCTCCCGAACTCATAACTCATAACTCATAACTCATAACTCATAACTCATAACTCCCCTCGCGTAAGCACAAAAAAAACCTCCCATTTCCACAGGAGGTTTCAATTTTATAAGAGCACAAATTATGATCTTTTTTCTTCGATACGTGCTTTCTTACCGCTGATGTTTCTCAGGTAGAAGATACGTGCGCGACGAACGATACCGCGTTTGTCGATAACGATCTTGTCGATCTTCGGACTTTGAACAGGGAAGATACGCTCAACACCAACACCGTTGGAGATTTTGCGAACGGTGAAAGTCTCAGTCATACCGGAACCTTTGCGTTGCAACACAACACCCTGGTACTGCTGGATACGTTCTTTATTTCCCTCGATAATTTTATAGAAAACGGTGACAGTATCACCTGCTTTGAAGCCCGGGGTTTCACGCTTTTCAACGAAGCTTTGTTCGGCAATTTTCACTAAATCCATGATTCACAGAATTTTCGACCCGGGATGTTCCGAAATCGGAGCGCAAATATAGATAAATATTTAATACAAAAAAGAGCTAAAACACCTTTTTTTAAGAATTTTCCTCACCTTTCAGGAGATCCGGACGCCTTTGTTTGGTCCGCTCCAGGGACTTTTCATGCCTCCATTTGTCGACTTCCGGGGTATTTCCGGAAAGAAGGATATCCGGAACCTTCCAGCCTCTGAATTCAGCAGGTCTTGTATACGCCGGCGGTGCCAGCAAATCATCCTGGAAGGAATCGGAAAGGGCAGAGGTCTCATCATTCAAAACTCCTGGCAACAAACGGATGACGGCATCGACAACAACCGCCGCCGCAATTTCTCCTCCCGACAAAACATAATTCCCCACCGATATTTCACGCGTGATGAGATGCTCACGAATCCGTTCGTCGATGCCTTTGTAATGTCCGCAAAGAATAATGATGTTCCCCTTCATCGACAATTGATTCGCAATTTTCTGGTCCAGCAATTCACCATCCGGACTCATGTAAATTATTTCATCATACTCTCTTTCACTTTTCAATTTCTCAATACACGCCGCGACCGGTTCTATCATCATCACCATTCCCGCACCACCACCATAGGGCGAATCATCCACCGTCTTGTGTTTGTTCGTCGCATAGTCCCGGATATTGTGCACAAACACCTCCGCCAGATTTTTCTGGATCGCACGCTTCACTATCGAATGAGCGAAGGGGCTGTCGAGAAGACCGGGGACGACGGAGAGGATATCGAAACGCATGGGAGTTTGGTTATGAGTTATGAGTTATGAGTTATTGAGTGCGAGTTATGAGTTATGAGTTATGAGTTGAGTGTTATGAGTTATAAGTGCGTATCAAGAATCTGTTGTGAGTGAATTCTAATTTATGACAGCAATGATTTAATACTCATATCTGATAACTGACATCTTCAAATTGGGAGCATCAACTCATAACTCATAACTCATAACTCATAACTTGCACTCATAACTCATAACTTGATCATTCTTCCATTACTTAATTACTGAGAGTTTTATTTCCACCTGCTGCACTGCCACTTTCTGCGCCGTTATCTGATCCTTCTTCGCGGGGATGATTTCGTTGGTGTTTTTTTCGATGAGGCGTTCTTTGTCTTTGATCTTTTTTTCTTTGTCGTCGATTTCTTTGTACATGTCTTCTTTCTTGTCGATCAACTTGTTCTTCTGTTTGCTGAGGTCTTTGAACTTTTTTTCTTCAACTGCTTTCGCTTCGGGTGTACCCGTGTAGGATTCAACATAGAGCTTCTGACGAATCACTTCTTCCGATTTCAGATCGAGTTCTTTGTCGGTGGTTTTGATGTCGGATTTTAATTGCTCGATATTGCGTTTGTATTCATTGATTTTTTTTGCGCTATTGTCATTTTCAGAAATCAGATCTTCCAGATTGCTTTCGAGCGTCTTCAGCATTTTTTGATTGGTCTTCAATTCATCTTCGACAGCATTTTTGTATTCCTGAATTGCAAAGGTCCGGATGAAACCGGAAATCTTTTCAGTCTTGCTCACATCGATGGACGAGGAGATAAACAATGAATCATTCCAATGATAAAAGCTCGTGAACAAAACACCCCGATCCGTCGCTTCAGTCTTAGCATACACCGTGAACGTATCAATCCCCAGCGCCGGAATCACAGCCTGGGAAAGAATAATTTCTCCACCATCTTCCTCCGCCGATTTCTTCGTTCCCTGCTTCACATATTTCCTCCACCCCGACATAATCTCCTTTTGCTTCACCTGCGGAATCTGGATTGAAAATGAAGATTGTGAACCCAGACTGCACATATTTTTGCCTTCCATCACCTGCAGCGAATCCTGCCCCCGGGCATTTACAAATGAGAGCAATAAACCCCCAACAAGGAATAAATTCAGTCGAAAACGGTTGAACATGGTATCTGGTTTTTTGCAAAGGTGGAAGTAAATATCTGGAAATGCAATTTGCTAGGGTGTTAGGGTGATTAGTGGTTGGCGTTCGGAGGTTGGTGATTTGGCTTTAGTTTGGAGGTGGCAAATCATTTGAAATTCATGGGCCCAATGAACATTCGAAAATACTAAGCACTCACCACAAGAACCAACGACTAAGCACCAAGCGACCACTCAATCACCAAGCACCAACTGATCCATTTTGAAATAGCAAGCCAATTTCATACATTTGTCCATACTCAATTCCATGAAAACCCTACTGCAGGGGTCTTTGGTTTGTATGTTGTTCTTGTTTGTCTGCCCCCACAGTTCAAGCTCACAAACAGCTAAGCCTTCTCCTTCCGAATACAAGAATACACCCGTCTGGATATCGATGATCGATAATCCGTCGACAAATTATTATGAAGCGATCAAAGCCTATGATTCGTATTGGGAGAATCATGTGAAGCCATTGAATGGAGAAGAAGAGGAAGAAGGCTTCATGAATGAATCACAGAATGAACGTGAGCAGGAGAGAGCGGCGAAGAAAGAAAAGAAAATTGGCAAGCGACTCTCCAAAGATGAACTGAAAGCCATGGAAGAAAAAAATTACATGATTCTTCAGATCAAACGGTTTGAAAACTGGAAGCGCGAAGTGGCTCCGTTTGTTCAGGAGGATGGAAGAATTCTCAGTTTGGAAGAGCGTGCTGAAATTTGGAATAAGCAGCAGTCGAAAGAGAAATAGAGTTATTAAGTTATTAGGTTATTAGGTTATTTGTGCCTGTACTCATTATTCGTAGTCTCTGTACTGATTTTTTTACTGCATGTACTACTAACCAAATTACAACGATAAAAACTGATTAATCAATGACCACAAATAACTTAATAACACAATAACTTAATAACCAAGTTTTCAGTAATCAATGACCACAAATAACTTAATAACCAAATTTTCAATAATCAATGACCACAAATAACTTAATAACTCAATAACCTAATAACCACTCAGCAGACAGTGAAAATACTATACACTTTCATCCTTATTGCAAGTACAATACTCTCAGCTAACGCTCAAGCAAATTGGTCTGCGGTACTGCCTGCAAAATTTCCCACCAACGCAAGTGGACAAATCCACGGGATTAGCAGGGTGAGTCAGATGAAATGGCATCCGACGAATCCGAATAAAATGTATGCGGTGAGTGCAAGAGGTGGATTGTTTATCAGTCAGGATGCGGGAGCGAATTGGGCAGTTACTCCGGGAACGGATTTCATGCCATACTCGAGACTGGCTTCGGTGTGTATTGATTATACCAACGATCAGATCCTTTATCTCGGTACAGGAGATCATGATTATTATTATAACGGCACAGGAGTATGGAAATCTACGGATGGTGGAGTGACGTTCTCACAAACAGGTTTGAAAATAAATCTGGTTGTCGACATGATCATGGATCCTCTGGATCATAACATCATTGTGGCCATTACGAATGCCGGGATTTACAAAACATACAACGGCGGAACGTCCTGGACTGCCAAGTCTTCCACATCGATTCAATTTGATGATCTGAAAAAGAAAGAGAATGCAAGTTCTCGGGTACTTTTTGCCGCGACAACAGGATCAGATTTGTATCGCTCAACTGATTTTGGCGAAACATGGACGCAGATCACTTCCGGTATTTATATTCCCGCAGGATTCACTTCCGGTGCGGGTTGTCGGATTGCTGTAACACCGGCGGATAGCAATGTCGTTTATTTCGCAATGGTGGTGAAAGGCGGAACGATTTTCAAATCGACGGATGGGGGAACAAATTTCACGGTGATGAAAGATGTGATTCCGGATTATCTCACGTATTATCCAATATGAGCACATCTTCTACGCAGGGCGATTACAATTTCGGAATCGGTGCCGACAGAACAAATGCGAACATTCTTTATCTCGTCGCGCACAATGTCTGGAAGTCGACGAATAGCGGCGCTACCTGGACTCAGCTCACCAATTGGTATGAAAAGGTACATACCGATATGCACCAGATTTCCATCAGTCCCTACAATTCTTCGCAAGTCTGGAACATGAACGATGGAGGAGTATGGCTGAGTACCGATGGAGGAAATAACTGGGTACCGAAGAGTGATGGAATCTACGGGTACGAAATTTATCATGGGAATTGCAGTCCGACACGCAGGGATATGTTCAGTATCGGAACCCAGGACAACGGAGAATTGTATGCAAATACTCTGGGTTGGTTCACCAACAGGGGAGGTGATTGGGGATCACAATGTGCCTTCGATTACCGCACCAACAGTGCCATGGTATATTATTACAACCGGAACAAACGAAGATTGGTAACGGGATCCGAAGCAACCTACGGACTTCCGGCAGCAATCACCGTATTGCAGGGAATCGCATTCAACAGAAGCAGTGCCGATCTTGCATTTGTCGCGGTACACTTATTTGCCGGACGACGAATCTCACTGCGACAACACCGACATGGACGCAGATTGCAAACCTTGGAAAGAAAATCATGGACATTCATTCATCCGTGAATGATGCCAATCGATTGTATATCGTGACGAGCGACAATATGATTTATGTTTCGACCAATGCATTGGCAGCAACGCCAACATTTGTTTCGTATACACTACCGAATCCAACGAATAATGCAGCAAGTATTACTTCTGTAAAGAATTTTCCGAACACTGTGTATGTTACCTGCAATACAAAAGTCTATTGCTCGACAGACAATGGTGCTACCTGGGTTAATATTACTTCAAATTTACCTCCGGTGAATCATACCAAGATCCTCACCGATGAGTATGCTACGAACGAATTGGTAATGATCGCGAGTGATAATACTGTTTACTACAAAGTTGGAACTGCACTAACCTGGACTTGTTCAACACAAATCTTCCTTCCCGAACAACCGTAGTGGACATGTCTATATTCAACGACAACACGACGAATACATCTTTACGTTTTCAACCTATGGTCGTGGCATGTGGGAAACTCCGATCACATCCTTACGCACACTCACTGCGAATTTTGCAGCATTGGATACGAATCCATGCGTAGGAATTCCTGTTCAGTTCAGTGATATGTCGACCGGTGGTGTAACAAGCAGAACATGGACCTTTACCGGGGGAACACCAAGTTCTTCAACTGCAGCACAACCGCTTGTGACCTATGCAGTTCCGGGAACTTACAATGTTTCTCTATCTGTAACGAATGGAGTGAACACGAGTCCGCTTACAAAAAGCACATACATCACAACATATGGTGGAGCCTTGCCTGTCGCTGAAGGTTTTGAAGGAAGCAGCAATCCTCCTTCCGGATGGAAAAATGTTGACAACGGAACAGCAGGATATCTGTGGACAAAAGTAAGTACTGCTGGAGGTTTTGGTGGATCAACGTATTCGATGATGTTCGATAATTACACCTGGAATATTCCCGGACAAAAAGACGAATTGCAAGTCAGGCGTTTGGATCTGACAGGATACAGCACAGTGAACCTTACTTTTGATGTTGCTTACCAGGTATTCACCGGCTATTCTGATTCTCTTGCTGTGCTTGTTTCCACAGATTGCGGAAATACATTTACCCGTGTGTATTTCAAAGGTGGAACAACTTTATCGACTGCCGGAAGCGGTTCAAATAATTTTGTTCCAACGGCTGCGCAATGGAGAACAGAAACGATTAATTTGAATTCGTATATCGGCCAAAGCAGTGTGATTGTAGAATTTCAGAATGTCGCGAATTTTGGAAACAAACTTTACATCGATAATATCAATCTCGTAGGTACTTATTCTACGCTCACGATGAATCTCAAAGCAATCATCGAAGGATTCCATCTTGGCGGAGGAATGATGAATGCCGTGGTCAATCCGGGCGGACAACCGCTCAATTGTGATTCTGTGACTATAGAAATGCGTGAAGCGAATTCGCCTTATACTTTGAAATACAGTATCAAGACTATTCTAAAGACGAACGGAAGTATTACATTTAATTGTCCGGGTACATTGTACAACACCGCTTGTTATTTTGTAATCAAGCATCGCAATTCTCTCGAGACCTGGAGTGCAGCACCACAACTCCTCAATGGTCCGACATATACTTACGATTTTACAACCGGAATTGCGAAATCTTATGGCAATAACATGGTACTTAACGGTGGAAAGTACTGCCTCTTTAGCGGTGATATCAATCAGGATGGAGTCATCGAATCGACGGATTTTGGTGACGTAGAAAATAAATCTCAGCTTTTCCTTTTCGGCTATCAGGTGGATGATCTCACCGGAGATAATTTGGTTGAATCAAGTGACTATGGTTTGATCGAAAATAATTCCCAATTATTTCTCTTTTCCCAAAGACCATATTTTTCCCTTTAAAAAGGCACCACAAACCTGTTCTGGGTGTTTGATTTTTGCAAGCAGGCGTAGGAGGATGACTGATTTAAGTATCAGAGACACAATTATTAAAAAATCAAGCATCAAACAATTTAAATTGTAAATTAAATTAGCAGCTCCTGAAGAGGTCATTGGTGGTACCCTTCATAATTAAACACCCGCGGCCTGCTCATGCTATACCTTATACTTAATACTTTATACTTAATACCTCTTTCAAAAACTCCTTTCATAATCCGCCCTACAATCCTACATTTGTGGGCTTTTCAAATCAGACAATGAGTAGTAAGAAAATTAAAATCGGAATTATCAGAGAGGGAAAAGTGCCGCATGACAAACGCAGTCCGTTTACACCGGAGCAATGTCCGCGCATATTGCAGGAGTTTCCGAACTTAGAATTGGTCGTTCAACCCAGTGAATGGAGAAGTTTTAAGGATAGTGAATACGAAGCTGTTGGTATCAAAATTCAAGAAGATCTTTCGGATTGTGATGTATTGATGGGAGTAAAGGAAGTTCCCAAACCGGAATTGATCGAAGGAAAAAAATATTTTTTCTTTTCCCATACCATCAAGAAGCAACCACACAATCGTGAATTGCTGAAAACATTATTGGCAAAAAAAATTCAGATGATCGACTACGAATGTCTGGTCGATAAGAATGACAATCGCATTATTGGTTTCGGTCGTTTTGCCGGAATTGTAGGAGCGTATAACGGCATCATGGCCTATGGTTTGAAATACAATTTGTTTGATCTCAAGCCTGCACAATTGTGTCATGATAAAAAGGAATTGTTCAAAGAATTGGAGAAAGTGCGCTTGCCGAATATTAAAATCGTTGTCACCGGCGGTGGAAGAGTAGCGAATGGAGCCTGTGAAACAATGGGAGCTTTGGATCTGAGAAAAGTGACGCCCTATGAATTCATGAACTATACTTTCCGTGAACCGGTGTATGTTCAGTTGCATTCGGAAGATTATTATGATGCAAAGGACGGCTCCGCATTTAGCAGCTGGGATTTTCACCATCATCCGCAGGAATATCGTTGCAGATTCAGCGATCCTGTTTCATTCGCGGGAGTCACCGATCTTTTGATTCATTGTACATTTTGGGATCCGAGAGCCGACATACTTTTTACAAAAGCGAGAATGCGCGATCCTGATTTCCGCATCAGCGTGATTGCCGATGTTACCTGTGATTTAAACGGAAGTATTCCGAGCACAACACAAGCGACAACGATCGATGATAAATTCTATGGTTATGACCCGATGTCAGAAAAAGTTGTTGAAGCTTTTGGAAAACAAAGCATTACCGTAATGGCGGTAGACAATTTGCCTTGCGAATTACCCCGTGATGCATCTGATGGTTTTGGAAAACACCTGATGGAACGTGTGCTTCCTTCTTTGTTGGGGAATGATGCTGATGGCGTCATCGACAGAGCTTCCATTACAAAAGACGGAAATCTCATGCCGCGTTTTGAATACCTGCGGGATTATGTAGACGGAAAATAATTCGAAAAAATCAAATTGCTTTCAGTTTAGCAATTGTAGCCGTAGGGTCAGGGGAGGAGAACACCGTATTTCCGGCAACCAATACATCCGCGCCTGCTTTGATCAATGCACCTGCATTTTCCAGATCCACACCACCGTCGATTTCAATTTTAGTCTTGGAATTTTTCCGTGCGATGATGTTGCGAAGCTGCTCCGTCTTTCAGAATTGTATTGGCGATGAATTTTTGTCCGCCGAAACCCGGATTCACACTCATCATACACACCAGGTCGATATCCTGAATGAGATCTTCGAGCAAAGTCACGGAAGTATGCGGATTGATAGCCACTCCGGCTTGCATTCCGGAATCTTTGATGTGTTGAATTGTTCTGTGCAAATGATCGCAGGCTTCATAATGCACACTTAATATCGCGGCACCGGCTTCCTTGAATTGTGTAATGTAACGATCCGGATTCACGATCATCAGGTGAACGTCCAAGGGTTTTTTTGCATGCTTGAAAATATTCTTCATCACCGGAAAGCCAAAGGAAATATTGGGAACAAAAACACCGTCCATAATATCCACATGGAACCAATCCGCCTTGGAATTATTAATCATCTCCACATCGCGTTGTAGATTTCCGAAATCGGCGGAGAGGATGGAGGGAGCGATTATGGGCATTTTGGATTGTTGATTGTTGATTGTAGAGAGGGGACGAGGGACGGGGGACGGGGGACGGACGGGGAGAGTTAAGCTTTTGACAAAAGTAGTAAATGAGGTCTATTTTCTCTGTAATTATTAAAGAGTATTCTACATAGAATTGCTCATCCCGTCGTCCCCCGTCCCAACGTCCCTCGTCCCCAGGTTCTTTCAAAGAGCGAAGCATTTTCAAAATACCTTACCCGTCTGATCCCCCGTCCCATCGTCCAACGTCACTTTCAATGATTGAAGTACTTTCAAAATACCTTACCCGTCCGTCCCCCGTCCCAACGTCCCCCGTCCCTTCCCCCAAAAAAAAAGAGAGACTCCATAAAGTCTCTCTCCTCTTAATTAAATCCGAGTATTTTTCACCCCAGATACGTCTTCAAAATCTTGCTTCGTGAAGTATGCTTCAGGCGGCGGATGGCTTTTTCTTTGATTTGGCGGACACGTTCACGGGTAAGGTCGAAACGTTCTCCGATTTCTTCGAGAGTCATCGGTTGTTCGCCTGCCGCGAGACCGAAGTAGAGGCGGATCACATCTGCTTCACGGAGAGTGAGAGTAGAAAGTGCACGCTCAACTTCCCTGCGCAGGGATTCCGTGATCAGAGAAGCATCCGGATGAGGCTGGTCATCGTCGCCGAGTACGTCGATCAGAGTGCTGTCTTCTCCCTGTTGGAGAGGAGCATCCATGGAAACGTGACGGCCGGAAGTACGCATGGCCTCTTTGATATCGTCAACCGAAACGGACATCGATTCTGCGATCTCTTCCGGAGAAGGTTCGCGTTCGTATTCCTGTTCGAGTTTGGAAAATGTCTTGTTGATTTTGTTGATTGAACCGATTTTGTTCAGAGGTAACCGAACGATACGGGATTGTTCAGCCAATGCCTGGAGGATCGACTGGCGAATCCACCACACTGCATAAGAGATGAATTTGAATCCACGTGTCTCGTCGAATCGTTGAGCAGCTTTGATCAATCCCAGGTTCCCTTCATTGATAAGGTCACCGAGGGTAAGACCCTGGTTCTGGTATTGTTTGGCTACTGAAACGACAAATCGAAGATTCGCTTTTGTCAAACGTTCAAGAGCCTTCGGGTCCCCTTTCTTGATCAACTGCGCAAGACGAACTTCTTCTTCCGCTGTGATCAATTCGACCCGACCGATTTCCTGTAAATACTTGTCCAACGAGGCTGTTTCCCGGTTGGTAACCTGTTTTGTAATTTTTAGCTGTCTCATCCCTGTGCTCCTGATTAAATGGAAAAAGCTATGTATTTCTGAAAAAGAATACGCTTTTGAAACGCTCAGCTTTCGTGTATGTTTCAGCAACTTAAAAAGGAAATGCTTTCTTACACATCCGAAAACAAACGCTTGCATATTATTGAAATACAGCGATTTATATAAAATTCTTATTTCGACACTTTTCTTTCACATCGAAACAAAAACATGCCTGAAATAGAGCATGTTTTTTTTTGTTTTGAAGATATCAAAATGATCAGGCAGTTGGCTGGCGCCTTTGTGGGCGGCCTGCATCAGCGGGAGCATTGTCAGGTTTTGGAAGCAGAACTTTCAATGAGAGACGGTATTTACCGGTCTTTTTGTCAATATCGATGAGTTTTACTTTCACTTTATCGCCTTCATTGAAAACACCCTTCATTGTATCGAGTCGATCCCAGGTGATTTCACTGATATGAAGAAGTCCGTCTTTTCCCGGCATGAATTCAACGAAAGCACCGAAGTCCATAATGTTCTTCACTTTGCCTTCGTACACTTCACCGATTTCAGGAATAGCAACGATAGCTCTGATTCTTGCCTTCGCCGCTTCGATACCAGATTTATCAGAAGAAGCGATCTCGATAATTCCTTCGTTGTTCACTTCTTCAATAGAGATAGTCGTATTCGTTTCACGCTGCATTTCCTGGATTACTTTTCCACCAGGTCCGATTACAGCACCAATAAATTCTTTCGCGATGATGAGTTTCTCAATACGCGGAGCATGTGGTTTGTAATCTTCACGTGGTTCAGAAATGGTTTTCATCATTTCGCCAAGGATATGCATCCGGCCTTCTTTTGCCTGATTCAAAGCTTTCAGCATAATGTCAAAAGAGAGTCCCTGAACTTTCAGGTCCATCTGACATGCACAAATACCTTTAGAGGTACCGGTAACTTTGAAATCCATGTCACCAAGATGATCTTCATCGCCGAGGATATCACTCAATACAGCAAAGCGACCTTTCTTATCCATGATCAGTCCCATTGCAATTCCGGAAACGGGGCGAACGATTTTCACACCGGCATCCATCAGTGCAAGAGTACCTGCACAAACGGTAGCCATCGATGATGAACCATTCGATTCAAGGATATCGGAAACAACGCGGATTGTATACGGACATTCGCTTTCGCTTGGAAGTACTTTGCGCAAAGAACGCATGGCAAGATTACCATGACCGATTTCCCGACGGGCAGGACCACGGTTTGGTTTTACTTCGCCGGTACTGAATCCGGGAAATTATAATGAAGAAGGAATTTGTTGAACTGTCCTTCATCGGCACATCAATCATTTGCTGATCCATTTTACTTCCAAGAGTTACAGAAGTAAGGGATTGTGTTTCTCCGCGAGTAAAAATAGCGGAACCGTGAGTGGAAGGAAGGTAATTTACTTCCGACCAGATCGGACGTATAGTCGTGCTGTTACGTCCATCCAAACGAACGCCTTCATCGAGGAGACAATTACGCATCGCGTCACTTTCCACTTCAAAGAAGTAACGATCTACCATTGTAGCTTTCGCCGCTTTTTCTTCTTCCGGCAGGGAAGCCATGAATTCATCATACAAAGCGTGGAATGCTGCGGAACGTTCGTGCTTGTTCGGGTTAGCCGAACGAGCAATTGCATATGCTTTATCATAGCAGAATGAACGTACTTTATCTTTCAGATCAGCATCATTGTCTTCGTGTGAATATTCGCGTTTCGCTTTGTTGCCGCACATTTCGCGCAACTCAGTTTGAGCAGCACATTGAACACGTATTGCTTCGTGAGCGATCTTGATTGCCTCGAGCATTTCTTCTTCGCTCACTTCATTCATTTCACCTTCTACCATCACGATACTGTCCATAGAACCAGCAACCATCAGATCGATGTCGGCACGCTCTAAGTCTTCTGTATACGGATTGATGCAAAATTTTCCATCGACACGTGCCACACGAACTTCGGAGATGGGTCCATTGAATGGAATATCCGAAATAGAAATGGCAGCGGAAGCTGCAAGTCCGGCCAATGCATCCGGTTGTACTCTTGGATCACCGGAAATCAATGTCACAGCTACCTGAGTATCGGAGTGATAATCTTCCGGGAACATCGGGCGCAATGCGCGATCCACCAAGCGGCTGATTAATATTTCATATTCTGACATTCTGCTTTCGCGTTTCAGGAAGCCTCCCGGAAAACGTCCTACAGCAGAAAATTTCTCTGTGTAATCAACAGAAAGCGGAAGGAAATCGGCTCCTTCTTTTGCTTTCACGTTGGAGACTACCGTTGCGAGCAACATTGCATCTCCCATTCTTACGACTACAGATCCATCGGCTTGTTTGGCAAGACGGCCTGTTTCAATACTTACTTTTCGGCCATCGCCGAGATCAAATTCTTTAATGATAGCTTTGTTCGACATCGTTGCTTTGTTTCTAGGTTAAAAGCAAAAAAGGCAATCCCTGGAATTGCCTTTCTTGTTTATTGTAATAATAAATTATTTACGGATATTGAGTTCGGTCAGGATTTTGCGGTAACGCTCGATATCTTTCTTTTGAAGATAATCGAGTAAGCTACGGCGCTTACCAACCAGATTAATCAACGCGCGTTGAGTTGAGAAATCTTTCTTAAACACCTGAAGGTGTTGAGTCATGAAGGAGATACGCTCTGTAAACAATGCGATTTGTCCTTCTGTACTTCCTGTATTCTTTTCTGAACCTCCGAATTTCTTAAAAATCGAGGTTTTTCCTTCACTGGTCAGCTTCATTGTGAGAATTGCTTTTTACGTTTTTTAGGATTGCAAATGTAGTCTTTTGCAATAACATAACAAGCAAAATGAGCTTAATTTTTTAAGAGTTTAAGGACGAGTGAAAGTCGGCTTTTTAACTCCCGTCGGTCGACAATAAAGTCTAAAAAGCCGTGTTCCAGCACAAATTCAGCGGTTTGGAAGCCTTTTGGCAAATCTTTACCGATAGTTTCTTTTACAACCCGCGGACCTGCAAATCCGATCAAGGCTCCGGGTTCAGAAATATTCATATCCCCAAGCATTGCGTAAGAGGCGGTTACACCTCCGGTCGTTGGGTCTGTTAGCAAAGAAATGTAGGGAAGTTTAGCATCCGCCAGCAAAGTTAGTTTCGCCGATGTTTTGGCCATTTGCATAAGCGAATAGGCTGCTTCCATCATTCTGGCTCCACCGGATTTTGAAATCAGGAGCAGAGGTAATTTATGTTGTAAGCAATAATCGATGGAACGTGTAATTTTTTCACCACAACGGAACCCATGGATCCACCAATGAAAGTGAAATCCATACACGTGATGACCAGTCCTTCTCCATCAATGGTTCCGGCTGCAGTACGGATCGCATCTGTGAGCCCGCTTTTTTTCTGTGACTCTACAATCCTGTCGGTATACTTTTTTGTATCCACAAAATTTAAGGGATCATCGGAACTCAGGTTGGGATTGATCTCCGTAAACTCATTGTTGTCAAAAAGAATTTCGAAATATTGTTCAGAACCTATCCTGTCGTGATAGCCGCACTGTTCACAGACATAATTTTTCTGCATGTGATCTTTGCTTGGCACAAT
This sequence comes from Bacteroidota bacterium, assembly GCA_016720655.1. Classification (GTDB taxonomy): domain Bacteria; phylum Bacteroidota; class Bacteroidia; order AKYH767-A; family 2013-40CM-41-45; genus JADKJP01. The sequence continues at coordinate 31,569 of JADKKE010000014.1, read as the reverse complement.
GTGCTTGCAGGATGGACATTTATGCCACAAACCTTCCGGAGTTTCTTTCTTCTCGGTAGTGGTGATGCCTTCTTTGATTCGTTTAAACCAGGACATTGTTTTCTTTTATTTGGGAAATAAAATACAAGCTAATCATTCAGAAGGAAGCTGCAAATATTTTGCCGCAGAAATTCGATCAGGCGATTGTAATTTCAGGCGACAGATAAACATCCTGAATTGTGTTCAGCAATGCAATACCGTCTTTCATCGGTTTCTGAAATGCTTTTCTGCCGGAAATTAATCCTTGTCCGCCTGCACGTTTGTTGATTACAGCAGTTGTCACCGCTTCACTCATATCGCTGGCACCTTTGGATTCACCGCCGCTGTTGATCAGGCCGGCACGTCCCATATAGCAATTCGCAACCTGGTAGCGACAGAGATCAATCGGGTGATCAGTGCTCAGTTCGGAATACACTTTCGGATGAGTCTTGCCGAAATTGACTGCAGTATATCCACCGTTATTTGTCGGTAATTTTTGCTTGATAATATCTGCCTGAATTGTAACACCGAGATGATTGGCCTGAGCAGTAAGATCTGCAGAAGTATGGTAATCGATTCCGTCTTTTTTGAATCCCGGATTCCGCAGGTAACTCCAGAGAATTGTAGCCATTCCCAATTCATGAGCAATTTCAAAAGCCTGACTTACCTCCTGAATCTGACGTGCAGATTCATCGGAACCGAAATAAATTGTAGCACCAACGGCTGTTGCTCCCATGTTCCAGGCTTCCTGAATGGAACCGAACATGATCTGATCGTATTTATTCGGATAACTTAAAAATTCATTGTGATTGATTTTTACAATGAAGGGAATTTTGTGAGCATATTTTCTGGAGACGGAAGCAAGCACTCCAAATGTAGAAGCGACAGCATTGCAACCACCGTCGATTGCCAGTTTTACTATGTTTTCAGGATCAAAATAAATTGGATTCGGCGCGAAAGAAGCACCGGCAGAATGTTCAATACCCTGATCAACAGGAAGGATAGACATGTATCCGGATCCTTTCAATCGGCCATGATTGTACAATTGATGAATACTCTTCATGGTCTGGTTGGATCGGTTGGAAGGAGAAAAAATCCTGTCTGTGAAATCCGGTCCGGGCAAATGCAATAGTTCTTTTTTGACCGTTTTACATTCGTGTTTTAACAAACTATCGGCACCGGCACCTAATAATTCTACAATTTTCGAATAAGACATAGGAAATTTAATTTGATTAATCGCAAGGCAAAGCTAATAGAGAATTTTGAAAATCGAAACCCTTATCCCTGGCAGATAAACAAGGTTGTCAACGGCAAGAGGTTAGAATCACTCAAGGCTCTTTAGAGATCTTAACACGGGTATTCATCTTTGAATCATGTGAAGAGATGCACTTTGTACCCTACATTAGAATTCAAACAAAACAATCATGAAAAAAATCATAATTTGGATGACAGCTTTCGGCCTGAGTCTTGGATCTGTCATCGGCCAAACTCCTGCATCCAGTGTTGCGCAAAAATCAACAAAGCCATCAGTTCAAGCGGCAGCTCAAACAAAACCGGCACCTGCGATACCTCAAAAGGCAGGTTCAAACACAGTGGCGGTTTCGAATAAAAAGTCTCATATCAAACCTACACACATCACACCGGTTCATCCTATAAAAAAGGATGGCACACCGGACAAGCGTTTTCACGAGAATAAAAAATTGAAGAAAGACGGAACACCTGATGCCCGATACAAAGAGAACAAGCCTGCAAGTCCGGGTTCAACAGGAAATAAATAAATTGCTTTTCTAAAATTAATCTGCAACAAAAAAACATCCTGCAAATAATTGCGGGATGTTTTTTTTAGAAAGGATAACCAATCGCCAGATTCGGAGTGATGTCGCCGATGACAAATTTCTGATTGGGATACACCCAACGTTTGGCCAGGTCGAGAGAAGGATCACGTAGTTTCACCGCAGCATCGAGGCGGAGGATAAAGAAAGAGAAATTGAAACGAAGTCCGACACCTGCGCCCAGTCCCATTTCCTTGATCATGTGTTGAAATTCGAATTGCGATCCGGGTCGTGCAGGATCATCGTTGCGTGTCCAGATATTTCCTGCATCCACAAAAGCCGCGCCTTCCAGTTGTGCACTTTCCAGCAGGTGGAGGAGAAAAGAGCGGTATTCGAAATTCGCTTCGATTTTAATATCACCACTTTGTTCAATATTGACGAGCTTCTTGTATGCACCCGGACCGAGGGTTCGCGCACTCCAGGCGCGCAAGCTGTTGGCTCCTCCTGCAAAAAAACTTTTTTCGAAAGGCAATGCCCTCGAAGTGAAAACCGGTATTCCAATTCCTGCCGCGATCCGGTACACCAGAGAATTGTTCGGATCGAGGAGCTGATGATAACTCATATCGATGTCCGGCTTGATGTATTGGGAATATTTAATATCAAAAACTTTGTAATTTCCTTCCGCGTCTGTTTTCAGATTTAATGGTTTGGCAAGACCGGTAAGTATCAATCCTGCAAATTCCAGATTTCCACGAACGAAAAAAAAGTTTCCGTTTTTACGAATCTCCTGGTTGTTGAACACCCATGTAAAGCGGCCGGAAGGAATCAAATGTGTATCGTAACTATACAACAACCGCGGATCGTTGAGGCTATCGAGTTTGGCCTGAAAAGCAGGGGAGGGGTTCACATAAACAGAATTCACTTCAAAGGGATACACTGCGAAGCGTTGCGTCTTTGACCCTTTCCAGAGATATCCCAAAGATATATTGAGAATGGATCGTGTAAAATCAGGACGGTTCTGGTAATTGTAACCGATATTCAGGTTGGTCCGCGGATTGAAATACCGGGAGGTTCCTTTGGTAATAAATTTCGGCAGTAAAAATTTCTTAAAAGTCAGATTCACCTGCGGACCCAGTTCAAAGGTATTGAAGGCAAATATTTTTTTATTTTCTGTGGGCTGATTAAAATTCGGTAAGGCTTCGACGGCTCCTTTAACTTTTATTTCCAAAACCTCCGCATTTCGAAAGAGGTTTTTATTTCGATAACCAACACTTCCGGCAAGTCCGAGGTTACCGCCGGTATTCGTTGCTTCCGCTTCGAAGGTCACATCCTGCTGATCCATCGGAGTGAGCTGGATTGTTACATCAAGTTTGAAACTATCGGTCTCAAACTCCCTCGGTACTTCTGAAAACTGGATATTGATAAATTTGAAAATGTTCAGATCCTGCAGGCGTGTATACGAATAATCAACACTCGGCTGCAGATACAAGTCACCGGTTTTAAAAAAAATTGTACCCAGGAGCTGATCGTTGCGGATGATACGCTCGGAATCCTGCGACAAAAGATAATATCCGTGATAATAAATAGTATCCTGCGGAATCGAGTGGGTAGGATCTTTCGGATTAAAATCTGTCTGGATATAAATATTCCGTAAAGTATAGCTGTGATGGTTTTCAATCGGACTGTTGCCGATCAGTGCAGGATCGATATTTTCGTTTTTACGATTGATGTAAAAAAATAAGTCCGTCTCATGCGTGCCGAGCGAACTATCTACCTGAATTGTGATGTAATTCTTGCTAAAAAAATAATATCCCCTGTCTTTGATATCACTGGCAATCTTATCACGTTCCTTTTCAATGAGATCTTCATCGTAACGACTCCCTTTGTTGAGGATCCCGTGTGAATCAAAGAGGAAAAGGAGATTTTTTAAGACAGGATCTTTAGTATCGTAGACAACATTCCGTATGAGGTAGGGTCTGCCATAATTTATGGCATAATTCACTTTCGCAGTTTTGTGCTTGTACAGTACAGTATCAGTAACTGTGGAATTAAAGAATCCCTGCTTGTGTACAAGGAGATTGATTTGATTCCGAGATTTTTCTACAAGTGCGGTATCGAGGATGGTCGGTTCTTCTCCGATACTTTTCAACCAGTTTTTAAATTTGGTTGGCTTTCCATGATTCCCGAGATTATACACCCCAAGGTGAAATCGGAAAACGCCTAATATTTTTCTGTTTGGCTTTTGTTTGATCAAAGATGCCAGACGGTCTTTCTCGATGAGTCCTGTATCGGCAACAATCACATTCTTGGTGAGAAGGTATTGACCTTCCGGCAATTTACGTGCTGGATTACAGGCGTAAAAAGTCAGGGCAAAAAAGAGAATGTAAAGGGGATATTTTTTAAAATACACTTTGCCGGATTCTTCAGCGGTTCTGGCAAAAATAATACAAATAGAATTGAAACAGGCTTTTCTTCCATCTCCTCTCCAACATCAATTGTTGATAAACCATAAATACCTTTGAAATTCCAAAATTGACGTGTCGGTGTGGGAATTTTATTTTTCTTTGCAACTCTCTTTTTTGTTGTTGGTGGTTAGTGATTAGTGGTTGGTACGGGTTGCTATTGGCTGTTTATTCAGCAATTAACAGAAGTCATACCAACCACTAATCACTAACTACTAACCACTAAAAAATGGGGCATTAGCTCAGCTGGCTAGAGCGTTTGCATGGCATGCAAGAGGTCATCGGTTCGACTCCGATATGCTCCACAACACGAATCAGTGGGAGTTTTATTTTGCCAGAGCGTCCCGTGTCAACGGGAAGGTCATCCCGCTCGTGCGGGACTCCGATATGCTCCACCATAAAAGAGGTTCCATCGCGGGCCTCTTTTTTTTGGATATAGCTCCGTCCCTCGTCCCCCGCCCCTCGTCCCCAAAATTCCTTATACTTGCATCCCCAAAGCCTTCAAAATTCTCAATCATAAAATTGTAAAAACAATAGCATGAAAAAAGTCATTTATTTTCTCTCTCTTGGATTGATCTTCTTTGCCTGCAAAAATGAATCTGCGGATCATCAAAAAGAAGTTCAGACTTATCTCGACACTTACAATGCGAAGTATAAAGAATTGTGTGCTGTCTCGAGTGAAGGACAGTGGTCGGTGAACACGCATATTGTTGAAGGCGATACCATGAATGCGTATACCTCAAGACTTGCCGACGAAACAATGGCAAAGTTCACCGGGAGCAAGGAGAATATTGATAAGGCGACGGAGTTTTTGAAATGGGAGAAAGACCTTACACCGCTCCAGGTGAAGCAGTTGAAAAAAGTTCTCTACCTCGCAGCAGGGAATCCGGAGAGTGCGGAAGAGACAGTGAAAGAACTCATCAAAGCTGGTACAGCACAAACGGAACACCTCTACGGTTACAAATTTGAAATCGACGGAAAAGAAGTAACACCGAATGATATCGATTCCATTCTTGCTGAAGCAAAGGATACTACTGCAAGAAGAAAAGCATGGGAATCCAGCAAAGCCATCGGTGCGACTCTGAAACCCGGATTGATCAATCTCCGCGATTTGCGCAACAAAGTTGTGCAAGGCCTGGGATATCCTGATTATTTCACTTATCAGGTCTCGGATTATGGAATGAAAACCGAAGAGATGATGGAGATGCTTCGCAAATTCAACAAGGAGTTGAATCCGCTCTATCGTGAATTGCATACGTATTTGCGTTATGAACTCGCAAAAAAATATGGAGTGAAAGATGTTCCGGATTATATTCCGGCACATTGGCTGAGCAATCGTTGGGGCCAGGACTGGAGTGAGATGGTGACTGTTGAAGGATTGAACCTGGACAGCGCCTTGAAACTGAAAGATGCAGAATGGGTAGCGAAACAGGGAGAAAAGTTTTACGTGTCCCTGGGATTTCCGGAGCTTCCAAAATCATTTTGGGATAAATCCAGCTTGTATCCTGTAGCCAAAGATGCAGGCTTTAAGAAAAATACCCATGCCTCCGCCTGGCACATGGATCTTGATCAGGATGTGCGTTCACTGATGAGTATTGTCCCCAATTCTCAGTGGTATGAAACCGTGCATCATGAGTACGGACACATCTATTATTATTTGTCATACAGCAATCCCAATGTTCCCTATCTGCTTCGTGAAGGCGCGAATCGTGCTTACCATGAAGCTTTGGGAAGTATGATGGGACTTGCAGCGATGCAGAAACCCTTTACCCTGCGCAGTATTATGATTATGCTTTGTCATTCATCCTCTTGTTCCAGGTGCACGATTACATTTCAAAAAATATTTTGCACGAAGATCCGCATGCAACGAATTATTTTGGGAACAAAGAGGTTGGAAAATTTATCGGAGACATCATGAAACCCGGAAGCAGCATGGATTGGAGAGTGTTGTTGAAAGACAATACCGGTGAAGACCTGAGCGCTCGGGCAATGCTTGAGTATTTTTCACCTCTGATGGATTGGCTGAAGAAAGAAAATCAGGGCAGAAAGTATACGATGCCGGAGATGAAATAATCTCAGAAATAATTTATTCATTTCAATAAAATCAACACCCTAAGGAATAGACATTTATTTCTATGAAACTGAAAAATCTGGTTTTTGCAGGTTTGTGTACTGCCATCATTTCCTGCACATCAAATTCATCGCAGGAAAAAGGAATCACTCAACAAGAAGGCTCTGATTCTGTGGCTGCTTCAGGTGCATCGCAGATTTCTGATGTTGCGGATAGCGGAGGTGTTCAGCTTCCCTCGGGCCCATCATCGGATCTTAAATTCGAATTGCGTATTTTTTCCAGTGTAGAAGGTTCCGGTGGATTTGGCTATGATATTTTCGCTGATGGCAAACCGTATATTCATCAGCCGCATATCCCGGCAATTGCAGGGAACCGTGGTTTTGCAACGGAACAGGCTGCGAGAAAGGCAGGAGAATTTATCCTTACTAAGATCCGGAAGAATATTATGCCACCAAGTGTTTCAAAAGAAGAACTGGATAGTCTTGGTGTTTTGTAATTTGTGTTTCAATTGTTTAGTCTTTCATCCATTTTCTCCACCAATACTGGAAAACCACCAGTGCCCAGATTTTTGCATGTGCATCACCCGGATTGAGACTGAATAATTTTTTCTTCAAACGATCAATTTCCCCATAGTTAAAAATACCCTGTGCTTCGACAAAAGATTCGGAAAGAAGCTCATCCGTGATGAGTGGTTTTAATTCCTTTCGAAACCATTTCAACAAAGGAACTTCAAAACCTTTTTTACTTCTGTGATACAATTCTTCCGGTAAGTCATTTCTGAATGCATCGCGGAGGATCCGTTTTCGGCCTTCCGGATTTATTTTGGATTCTATTGGCAGAGAAAAAGCAAAATCGACAACTGTATAATCCAGGAATGGAACACGAACTTCCAGGGAATTGGCCATGGACATCTGGTCAACTTTCACAAGCATGTCGTTCACAAGAACCAGGTGCATGTCTGTGTACAAGACATCCTGAATATCTTTTGTTCTTCCAATGTTTTTCAGGATCTCAGCTTTTCTGGATTTGTATTCTGCATGATATGAGGGAGTACCGGAACGAAAAAGTTTCTGAACTTCCGCTTCATCTTCAAATGCAGCCCAGCGCCAATAGCGATGCGCATCACTGAGTTGCAAACCTGTTGCCATTCGATTAGCACGCCGGAAAAATCAGTGCTTTTTTTATTACGGGATTGTGGTAATACTTTGAGTAGGGGGGCACCGGTCTTCAAAATCTTGTTCATGAGTCCGCCGGCACGTGCCTTTCGCTCTGCTTCGTGTTTGTTATATCCACCAAAGAGTTCATCCGCTCCATCTCCGCTCAGGGCAACAGTCACATGTTTACGTGTTTCTTTGCTCAGGATATACACATTCAATGCTGAGCTGTCGGCAAAGGGTTCATCGATATAATCCAGCGTATCAAAAAGGTGCTGGAAGAGATCATCATTGCTCAATTTAAAAACAGTATGATCTGTATTGAATTTTTTTGCAACCAGGGAGGCATATTCCGTTTCATCAAAGATCGGTTCATCGCGAAAGCCAATAGAAAAAGTGCGCAGGTGATCCGTGTGTTTTGAAGCCAGGGCAACAATCACAGAAGAATCAATTCCGCCGCTGAGGAAAGCACCCAGTGGTACATCGGAAATTAATCTCCTTTTCACAGATTCATCCAGCAATTGACGCAAACGTTGTTGTTGTTGCGAATAGCTGAGTGAAGCAGATCCGGCAAGTGTGGCTTCGTCAGGAAATGGAATTTCGTAATAACATTGTTTCCTGTTTTTTTCAGGATCCAAAATGTTCAGGTACAGAAAATGTCCGGGTTCCAGCTTCTGTACTCCTTTGAAAATCGAAGCAGGTCCGGCGATGTAATTGAGTTGAAAGTAAATCGAGAGAGATGCAAAGTCCAGTTCTTTCGGAATTCCCAAAGCCATCAATGCTTTCATTTCGCTCCCGAAAAGAAAACGGTCATCATCCTGAAAATACAGCAGGGGTTTGATACCCATTCTGTCACGGGCGATAAAAAGAGTTTGTTCCAGCTGATCATAAATGGCAAGAGCAAAAAAGCCATTGACTCTTTCCAGGCAACGTTCTCCTTCAAGGATATAGAGATACAATAAAACTTCAGTATCACTCTCGGACCGCAATTGAATTCCCTTAGACTCTACAAAGCTCCGGTGTTCTTTGAAATTGAAAAATTCTCCGTTGAATATTATCGTATACCGTCCGCTCGCATCCGTCATCGGCTGGATAGCGGCATCCGAGGTATCAATGATAGACAAACGGGTTTGCCCGAGGGCAACTTTGTCCTTTGTAAAAACACCATGGGAATCCGGACCGCGTTTGTTGAGGCAGGAAACTGCATCCTGAATTTTGCCAAGAGCGGATAAACCCTTATCAGTATAAGCAACAACACCGGTTATCCCGCACATAGTTCTGAATTACACTGTAAAAATGTGAATTTCAATTCATGCACGGAAATTTTCTTTCGATAAATTTCATTTCTAAAACGAATGATATTTTATTCAAACACATTGTAAAAGAATGGTTTTGGCTCTGAATCAACTTCTACAACGAATAAATCGGGAGAATAACTTTACAAACATTTATTTTTTTTTCTAATATTGAATGCAAAGGAAAGGATTCGATTTGTCCAAAGGATAAAACGAATTTTAATTTCATAATCTTAAAACGAACATGTTATGGGTTTCATGAAAGAATTCAAAGAGTTCATCAACAAAGGAAATGTTGTGGATTTGGCTGTCGGTGTAGTCATTGGCGGCGCATTCGGCAAAATTGTTTCGTCCCTTGTCGATGATATCGTATCACCGATCATCGGATTACTCATCGGAGAAACGGATTTCAGCGCATGGAAGCTTACATTAAAAGCCGGTTCAATGGGAGCCGATGGAAAAGAAATTGCTCCTGTAACTATGAATCTAGGCTCATTTTTGGAAGCCACTATTGATTTTGTCATCGTAGCATTCGTCATTTTCATGATCGTGAAAGCCGTGAACAAAATGAAACGAAAAAAAGCAACAGCACCATCAGCACCGCCGGCTCCTACGAAGGATCAGGTATTGTTGACGGAGATAAGGGATTTGTTGAGGAAATGAAGGTGGTATTAGGTATTAGGTATAAAGTATAAGGTATGCTCCCTTGATTGATACCTGCATTCATTATAATGAGTGAATGTTGGATTCGTGATGGCCTCGTACCTTATACTTGAATGAGGTATTAAGTATAAGGTATTAAGTATTAGGTATGCTTCCTTGATTGATAATTGAAGTCATTTTAAAGGTGACATTAAGAATTTGCAAAGGCCTTTTACCTTCTATGAGTATTTAACCCTTGTTTAAAACCCCAATCCTTTTAAAAGGGAGAATGTTGGTTTGTGTGGCCGTACCTTATACTTTATACCTAATACCTTATACCTAAAACTGCTCCAAATACTCAATCCTCTTTTCAATAGGCGGGTGAGTTGAGAAGAGGTTGTCCCAGGAGGCGCGGTGGTGAGAAGGAGTGGGGTTGTTGATGAAAAGCTGGGCTACATCTCTGTTTTGCACGGCTTCGATGAAAGGATCTGTTGAAATTTTTTTCAGTGCGGAAGCCAGGGCTTGTGGATTTTTTGTCATTTCAGCGGCGCCGGCATCGGCCATGTATTCACGACTGCGGGAGATGCCAAATCGCATGAGCATGGAAAGAAAATAAGCCAATGCAGTTACAACAATAGCTACGAGGATGATCAGACCTCCGCCTTTCTCGGATTTCCTCCCGCCCAAACGAATGCTTCGTAAAGCTATTTCAGCAAGAAAAGAAAAGACGCCAACAAATATTATAGAGATGATGAGCATTCGTGTGTCACGGTTTCGAATGTGTGACAGTTCATGTGCAACCACTCCTTCAAGTTCTGCATCATCAAGCTTGTCGATCAAGCCTTTTGAAAAAGTAACCGAATAGGAACTGTCGTTGATACCACTTGCGAAAGCATTGAGAGAACTGTCTTCAATCAAATAGATCGCGGGCATTTTCATACCGTTCGCAATGCAAAGATTTTCGACGATATTGTAAACCCTTTTGTTCTCGGTTCTTTCCAGAGTCTTAGCGCCCGTTGCCCATTGAATCATCTTTGTGTTGAGTCCCCAGGCAATCAGGAACCAAATTCCAACACAAACAAGAATGACAGGAGCAACCTGAGTGAAAAAATTAATTTGTACCGTGTCTTTTTGATCGAGGAATAAAAAAATAGTCCAGAACATTGCCAAAAGCAGCACCGGAAACAGAACCAATAAAAAAATCGAATTTCTGTTGTTCCGGCTTTTCTGACCCTGAATACCGGTGTATTCAATCATGATGTGAAATTAATTTTAGGAGGTTCGTCCAGTTGCGTCCGTTTCTCGACACCAAGATCAAACATTGTTTGTCTTGAAAAGCCGAATTGTTTTGCAATGAGATTTCCCGGGAAGGATTCAATGCCTGTGTTGAGTTCTCTGGTTGCTCCATTAAAAAATCTTCTCGACGCTGCCAGTTTATTTTCGATATCCGAGATTTCTTCCTGGAGTTGCATGAAATTCTGGTTCGCCTTGAGATCCGGATACGCTTCGATCTGAACTTTTAATCCCTGCAATGCAGAAGTCAGTTGGTTGTCGGCCTTCACCTTATCATCAATTGTTGTTGCACCCATCACCGCAGAACGCGCTTCTGTGATTTTAGTCAGCACATCTTTCTCATGAGAGGAATATCCTTTCACTGTTTCCACCAATTGCGGAATCAGATCGTTACTCTGTTTCAATTGCACATCAATATCCGCAAACGCATTTTCCCGGGTGTTTCGGAGAAGAACAAGTTTATTGTAAATGCTGATGACCCAGAAGACAAGGAGTACAAGGAGGATGATTATGCCGATGATCATGGGGTTTGGGTATTAAGTATTAAGTATAAAGTATAAAGTATAAGGTATGGCGCACTCTTCACCATTCACCATTCACCATTCACTCAAATATGAATTACTTCCCCATAAGCATCCGCTACAGCTTCCATCACAGCTTCACTCATTGTTGGGTGCGGGTGGACAGACTTAATGATTTCATGTCCGGTTGTTTCCAATTTGCGTGCGACAACGACTTCGGCGATGAGCTCCGTAACATTTGCACCGATCATGTGAGCGCCGAGCCATTCTCCATATTTCGCATCAAAAATTACTTTCACAAATCCCTCGGCATTTCCGCCTGCTTTTGCTTTCCCTGAAGCAGTGAATGGAAATTTACCAACTTTGATTTCATAGCCGGCCTCTTTGGCTGCTTTTTCGGTGTAACCGACAGAAGCAACTTCAGGCTGACAATAGGTACATCCGGGAATATTTTTGTAATCCATCGGATCCACGTGCATTCCGGCAATCTTTTCGATACAGGTAATGGCTTCGTGGGAAGCAACGTGTGCCAAAGCAGGAGTATTGATCACATCCCCGAAAGCATAATAGCCGGGCATATTCGTCTGGTACCATTCGTTGACAACGATTTTACCTTTATCCGTGATGATACCTACGTCTTCCAGTCCGAGATTTTCAATATTCGAAGCAATTCCAACAGCAGACAAAACAACATCACATTCCAGAATCTCTTCGCCTTTCTTTGTCTTCACTTTTACTTTGCAGCCGCTGCCACTTGTATCCACAGATTCAACAGTTGATTCAAGCATGATTTCAATTCCTGATTTTTTAAATGACCGAGCCAGTTGTTTGGAAACATCTTCGTCTTCAATTGGAACTACATTCGGCATAAATTCAACAATGGTAACTTTGGTTCCTATCGAATGATAGAAGTATGCAAATTCAACACCGATAGCCCCGGAGCCGACAACAACCATCGATTTCGGTTGCTTGTCGAGAACCATTGCTTCCCGGTAGCCGATAATTTTCTTTCCATCCTGCTTCAGATTTGGCAATTCACGTGAACGTGCGCCTGTTGCAATGAGAATGTGTTTCGCATCGTACACTGTAACTTTTCCGTCGGCACCGGTGACCTCAACTTTTTTTCCTGCTTTTATTTTGGCTGTACCGGCGATGACATCAATTTTATTTTTCTTCATCAGAAACTGAACACCTTTACTCATGGCATCAGCAACACCGCGTGAACGTTTTACGATGGCTGGAAAATCAGCTTCTACACCTGTAGCTTTCACTCCATAATCCTGGGCATGCAGGAGGTATTCAAAAACCTGGGCACTCTTCAGAAGAGCTTTTGTTGGGATACATCCCCAGTTCAGACAAATACCGCCAAGCTCCGCTTTTTCGATAACTGCTACTTTCATTCCCAATTGTGAAGCACGTATTGCAGCAACATATCCACCAGGACCACTGCCAATCACGATTACATCGTAGTTCATCTTCTAAAATATTTTAGCTGCGAAGATAAAGATAGTTTGGTAAATGACGGGTTTTCAAAACCCTTATACGGAGCAGGTTCCGACAATTCATTTTGAAGTATCGATGATTCCGGCAGACTTGAAAAAATGTTGTAAAATGCAGATAATCAAAGTGTAATGAAAATATTTGAGGTTTTTTAATTGAGGAAATACTTGAATAAATTTTCTATCCATCTAATCTTCAAAGCTTTCGCAATTTTTTTTCAGGATGAAGAAATGCGGAGTGTTTGTAATTATTCATTTTTGCATTTCAAAACAAATGAATTCATCGGATATTCGCACTTAGTTTGTTCGTCATTTTTTCACCCAATATTGAACTATGCGTTATAAAATTTCTGCGCCTCATCCTGTCAATCACTTGATTGAAATTGAAATGACTGTTGAAAATCCTTCCGGTGCTGAAATGTCTTTTCAGCTTCCTTCCTGGAGACCCGGACGTTACGAGCTGGGGAATTTTGCAAGAAATGTTCAGCGTTGGAATGCATTCGATGAAAAGGGTATGCCCTTGCCTTTTCGCAAGACCGGAAAAGATTTGTGGCAAGTGAATGTTAATGATGCAAGTGCAGTGGTGATTCGGTACAATTATTTTGCTGCTCAACTGGATGCAGGCGGATGCTGGCTCGATGAAAATCAACTGTACATTAACCCGGTTCATTGCATGCTTTATGTACCGGAGCGAATGCACGAAGCGTGCGAAGTGTCTTTCGATTTGCCGATGAGCTACAAGCTGGCGACTTCGATGGAAAAATTATCCGATCATGTTCTCAAGGCTCAGGATTACCATGAGCTCGTTGATAGTCCGGTGATCGCAAGTCCAACATTGCAGCACAAAGCATTCACTTCCGGCAGTACCATTTTTAATATCTGGTTTCAGGGTGATTGCAAACCTGACTGGAACAGGGTGGTAGAGGATTTCAAGAAATTCTCCGAAGAACAAATCCGGACGATGGTTGATTTCCCTGTAAATGAATATCACTTTCTAATCCAGATTCTTCCTTTCCGTTTTTATCACGGAGTGGAACATTTGAAATCAACAGTGCTGGCTCTGGGTCCGGGTTCCAACCTTATGGAACCGGCTCTTTATATTGATTTCATTGGAGTCGCTTCTCATGAACTTTTTCATTCCTGGAATATCAAAACGATCCGACCTGCTGAAATGCTTCCCTATGATTATACACGGGAGAATTATTCCAGATTGGGATTTGTTTACGAAGGTGTGACGACGTATTACGGCGATTTGTTCCTGGTTCGTTCGGGTGTTTATTCCGTGGATCAGTTTTTTATGGAAATCAATGCTCGTTTGCAAAAACATTTTGATAATTATGGCCGCTTTAATCTGAGTGTAGCGGATTCATCCTTTGATACCTGGTTGGATGGCTATGGACCGGGAATTCCAAACAGGAAAACATCGATCTATGATGAAGGCTGTTTGATTGCATTGATGACGGACATCCTCATCCGGACAAAATCCAAAGGACAGGCATCACTCGATGAAGTCATGCGCACATTGTACCGGGATTTTGGAAAGCGAAAAATCGGGTATACTGAAAGTGATTATTTATCCATCGTAGAAAAGCTCAGTGGAGAATCCATGGCAGACTTTTTCATGGATTATGTATACGGAACCGAAGATTACGAACCTTTGCTTTCCGAATCCCTGAGTCTTGCAGGATGCCAGCTCGTAAAAAGATCTTCCACGTTCGATTCTGAAAAATATTTCGGTTTCAAAACAATTCTTTCCGAAGGAAAAACGATAGTGAAACAAGTTGCTCCCCGGATCACCGGCCGATACAGCCGGACTGGGCAAGGACGAAGAAATTATCAGTGTGAATGAAATGAAAGTCAGTGAGAATATTCAGGATTTGCTGCACCTGTTTGCAGGTGAGAAAATAATTCTGACGACCTATTCACCCCTGCAAAAAATGAAAGACATTTCACTTGCTCCTTCAAAGCAGGAATATTTTTCAAACTATTTTATTCGTCGAAAGGAAAAAGCGAGTCCGGATGAACAGCGAATGTTCAAGGCCTGGCTAAAGAATGATTTTTATCCCGTCGGATAAATTAACGCACGGCAATCACCGATATTTCTACATTCACATCTTTCGGCAAACGTGAGACCTGTACAGTTTCACGCGCCGGAAAATCACTCTGGAAAAACTGTCCGTACACATCGTTTACATGCGAGAAATTGTTCATGTCGGTAAGGAAGATTGTCGTCTTCACCACATTTCCGAAATCCATTCCAGCAGCTTTCAATATAGCGCCAATGTTCAGCATCACCTGATTGGCTTCACGGATAATATTGATGGTAACCATTTGACCGGTAGCAGGATCCATTGCAATTTGTCCGGATACAAAAAGCATATTCCCGGCTTCAACAGCCTGGTTATAAGGACCGATAGGAGCCGGAGCAGCATCGGTGCGGATGATTTTTTTCATTGTAATTTTAAATCAATTTGCTCAAAGCAACGAACAAATTAAAGATTATGCAAATGTTCAGGATCTAATTGCATTTAACTTCAATGCATGATGGGATTGATTTATTTGCTTCCTTTCGCTTTCCATTCAAATGAAAATTCTTCTCCTCGATAATTACGATTCCTTTACTTTCAATCTGCTTCATTTGCTTGAACAGGTTGACGGACACACTGTGGATGTCATCCGAAACGATGCAATTCGCATCGGGGATGTTGCAAAGTATGATGCAATTATTCTTTCCCCGGGTCCCGGACTTCCTTCTGAAGCCGGACGGATGAAGGAACTTTTGAAAAACTATTTTACCCGAAAAAAAATTCTCGGTGTATGTCTCGGTCATCAGGCAATTGCTGAACATTGTGGAGCACATTTACAGAACCTGGAAAAAGTACAACATGGCATCAGTACGATCACAAGGATAGTGAACAGTCATGATCCGGTTTTTAATGGAATCCCTCCAACGTTCAAGACAGGACATTACCACAGTTGGGTTGTTTCACAGGAGAATTTCCCTGAATCGTTACAGGTTTTGGCAGTGGATGAAAAGGATAACATCATGGCAATCAAGCATGTTGAATTGCCTGTTTGGGGCTTTCAATTCCATCCCGAGTCAATTCTTACAGATTATGGCAAAGAATTGATAGTCAACTGGCTGAAGGCCTGAGTGCAACTGAACATTTCCGACCTTTTCACGTATTTAGATAATCTTTTATCTAAAATATGATTGTAATTAAGTTTGGCGGAAGCTCTGTTGCCACAGCAAAGCGCATCGAAAGTATCGCTCCAATTATTTCCGGACTTCAAAAAAAACATGGACGACTCGCTGTCGTTTTTTCTGCATTTGGAGGAGTTACCGATGAGCTCATTCGGATGAGCAGAATGGCCGCTTCTCAGGACGGAGAATACATTGATGTGTTCAATAAAATCCGTCACCGGCATCAACAGGCGATTGCAGAACTTGGATTGAAAAAAGACAAGCCCTTGCATGACTTTCTTGAGGAGACTTTTGCGGAATTGCATGATATCCTGCATGGAGTATTTCTTGTGAGAGAATTATCAGCACGTACACTCGACTTTGTGAGCGGACACGGTGAAGTACTTTCCGCGAAGATCATCACCCATTATTTCAATTCGCAAAAAATAAAATCCAATTTTCTTGATGCACGGACAATGATTCGCACGGATGAACATTTTGGTTCTGCGCGTGTGGATTTTAAAGTGACGAATGAAACGATAAAAAATCATTTCCGAAAATCAAAAGGAGTGGAAGTAATTACAGGATTTGTTGCTTCTACAGAAAATAGTGAGATGACAACACTCGGTCGTGGTGGTTCTGACTATACCGCAGCAATTTTTGGGGCGGCACTTGATTCTTCTGAAATACAGATCTGGACAGATGTTGACGGTGTCATGACTGCGGACCCGCGCAAAGTGAAAAAAGCATTTTGTGTTCCAACCATGACCTATGAAGAAGCCATGGAGATGTCGCATTTTGGAGCAAAAGTTATTCATCCGCCAACGATACAACCGGCTTTGGAAAAAGGAATTCCGCTGTGGATCCGGAATACATTTCGTCCCGAATCCAAGGGAACATTAATCTCAACGGTTTCCAGTGATCATGATTTTCTGATCAAAGGAATTTCATCCATCGACGACATTGCATTGCTCACACTTCAAGGCAGTGGTATGGTTGGTGTGGCCGGAATATCTGCACGCTTGTTCGGCGCTCTTTCACAGGCAAAAGTGAATGTGATTCTCATCACGCAAGGAAGTTCAGAGCATACGATCAGTTTTGCCGTGAAGCCCGGTGATTCAGTGCTCGCACGAAGGGCTATTGAGGAAGCTTTTGCATTGGAAATACAAGCGAAGCTGATCGAAAAAGTAAGAGTAGAAGAGAAGCTTTCCATCGTAGCCGTCATTGGTGAAAATATGCGCAATACTCCCGGTGTTTCCGGAAGGCTCTTTCAGGCATTGGGAAAAAACGGGATCAGTGTGGTAGCCACCGCGCAGGGTTCTTCGGAATTGAATATCTCTGTCGTTGTCCAAAGAGAAAATCTTGATAAAGCATTGAACTCTTTGCACCAGGCATTTTTCCTTTCGGATGTAAAAACACTTTCGGTGTTCCTGGTTGGCTGCGGATTAATTGGAAGCACACTTTTGAAACAAATCGAAAAGCACAAACAGCATTTGCGTAGTGCACGATCACTCGAGATTTCCATTGTGGGTATTGCCAACAGCCGAAACATGGTGTTCAATCCGGATGGAATTGCACCCGGGAAGTACAAGGAATTGCTGTCGGATTCACAGGAGAAAATGGATCCTGAAAAATTTATACAGCGGATGAAGGAACTCAATCTGCCACAAAGTATTTTTCTTGATTGTACCTCCAGCGAGGACATCGTGACACACTATGCCGAAATTCTGGAAAGCAGTATTTCTATTGTCACGCCGAATAAGATTGCCAATTCCGGAAAGCTTAGCAATTACAAAAAGCTCCGTGAAATTGCCCGTCATCGCAATGTGAGATTTTTATACGAGACAAATGTCGGTGCCGGATTGCCGGTAATCAATACACTCACGGATTTGCTTACCAGCGGTGACCGCATCATCCGGATCGAAGCTGTACTTTCCGGAACCTTGTCCTTTATTTTCAATACCTTTAAGGAAGGAACAAAGTTCAGCGAAATTGTGAGGGAAGCAATGCATCGGGGATATACAGAACCGGATCCGAGAGTAGATCTAAGCGGTAAAGATGTTGCCAGGAAGTTGTTGATTCTTGCAAGAGAAACAGGCCTGGATATTGAAATGAAAGATATTCAGATCGAACAAATTTTACCTCCATCCTGTCAGAAAGCAAAATCGGTTCAGGAATTTTTAAATGAACTGGAAAAAAACAACAGTGTTTTCGCGAAACGCCGTGACAAAGCAGTGAAGAGTGACAAGGTATTGCGGTTCATTGCATCGCTTTCCAATGGGAAAGCAAAAATAAGTTTGCAGGAAGTGGATGCGATGCATCCTTTCTATAATTTATCAGGAAGTGACAACATTATATCTTTCACAACAGAAAGGTACCATGATCGACCACTAGTTGTGAAAGGACCGGGAGCGGGAGCAGAAGTTACTGCTGCAGGTGTCTTCGCCGAAATCATTAGTGTTGGAAATTATTTTGATTGATACGAATTGATTTTGGATTTCTTCTCAACCTTAGTTTCGAATGGCAATTAAAAAAAATAAATCAGTTCGCGTGTTTGCTCCGGCAACGGTTGCAAATCTTGCTTGTGGTTTCGATGTAATGGGACTTGCCATCGACGAGCCCGGTGATTTTATTGAAATCACAAAGAATGATCGATCCGAAATCAGGATTGTAAAATGACAGGCGATGGAGGAAAACTGAGCCGTGACGCGGATAAAAATACAGCCTCCGTATCTGTTGCTGCCATGATGCGTTACATGGAATCTACACAGGGATTCGATATTGTGTTGAAGAAAAATATGCCCTTGGGCAGCGGTTTGGGTTCAAGTGCAGCGAGCAGTGCGGCAGCAGTTGTGGCGGCCAATGAATTGCTCGGTCGGCCTTTCGACCGTGAATCGCTTGTCCACTTTGCGATGGAAGGGGAGCGAGTTGCCTGCGGTTCAGCACATGCTGATAATGTGGCTCCCTGTATTCTTGGAGGCATTGTATTGATTCGATCATATGATCCTCTTGAAATTATTTCACTTCCTGTTCCGAATCAATTGTATGTCGTGGTCGTTCATCCGCATGTGGAAGTACTCACGCGGGTTGCCCGGGCAGTACTTCCAAAAGAAATTAGTCTGAAAACAGGAATCACACAATGGGCAAATACGGCTGCTTTTGTTGCCGGATTGTATCAGTCGGATTATTCACTTATTTCACGATCAGTCGAAGATCATGTCGCTGAGCCTGCGCGTGCGGATTTGATTCCACATTTTTATACAGTGCAGGAAGCAGCCTTGTTGAAAGGTGCTTTGGCTTGTAGCATCAGCGGTTCCGGACCTTCGGTTTTTGCATTGACCAAAGGAGCAAAGCAGGCAGCTTTGGTTGCAGCGGAAATGAAAAAAGTTTTCCGGCAGCACAAAACAAAATGCGATGTATTTGTTTCTGCAGTCAACAAAAAAGGCGTTCGGATTCTTCCTTCTTAAGAAATGTATTCATGAGATTTTATTCCACAAAAGATAAAGACAAATTATTTACTCTTTCCGAAGCGGTACTGAAAGGACTTCCTGCCGACAATGGTTTGTTCATGCCGGAGAGAATTCCTTTGTTACCGGAAGCCTTTTGGAAAAATATTTCTGATTATTCCTTTGCTGAAATTGCTGATACAGTAGCATCCCTGTACCTGAGCGAAGACATGCCTGTTGAAATCCATTGAGCAGATCACACGAGAAGCAATGAATTTCCCGGTACCTGTCGTGCAACTCGATCAGCAGACCCACATCCTTGAATTGTTTCATGGACCCACACTTGCTTTTAAAGATGTTGGAGCACGTTTTATGGCACGGGTGATGGCCTGGTTAAACCGGAACGAAAACGAAAAGCTGACGATCCTGGTTGCAACATCCGGGGATACGGGAAGTGCTGTCGCCAATGGCTTTTACAATGTCCCGGGAATTGAAGTGATCATTCTGTATCCTTCCGGGAAAGTGAGTAAGCTTCAGGAAAAACAGCTCACTACTCTCGGCGGAAATATCACAGCCCTTGAAATAGAGGGAACTTTTGATGATTGTCAGCGTCTGGTGAAATCAGCATTTCTGGATGCTCAGCTCAGTGAAAAATACCGGCTCAGCAGTGCAAACAGCATCAATATCGCGCGATTGATCCCGCAGAGTTTTTATTACATCGATGCCTGGAAACAAATGCAAGCGATCGAAAAAGGTCCTGTGGTTTTTTCTGTTCCCAGTGGAAATTTCGGGAACCTCACGGCCGGTTTGCTTGCAAAAGGCATGGGACTTCCTGTGGAGCGTTTTATTGCTGCAAACAACAAGAACAATAGTGTGCAGGACTATTTACAAACAGGAGTGTATCGACCGAAATCAACAATTGCGACTATTTCCAATGCGATGGATGTTGGTGATCCGTCCAATTTTGCACGGATGATTGACATTTATGATAACGATGTTGAGAATATGCGACGTGACATCAGTGCCTATTCTTATTCTGATGAACAAACAAAGGAAGCGATGCTCGACGTGTATCAGAAAGCCGGTTATGTCATCGATCCGCACGGAGCAGTTGCATATCTCGGCTTCAAATCATGGCAAAAAGAAACAGGCAGCAATTCTCGTGGAATTGTATTGGGTACAGCACATCCTGCAAAATTCAAAGATGTTGTAGAGGAAACGTTAAAAATAGATGTAGAATTACCCAAACAGCTTCTTGAAATCGCCCATAAAACAAAAAAATCAACGATTTTAAATTCTGATTTTAGTATTTTTCATCAATACCTCATGCAAAGAAGTTGATTCCGATTTTATCCCAATTCACAGCCTTGAATTCTGATTAAAAAATCCTAAATTGCCGTGCTAAATAACACAATTTTTTAAACCGTGTGTTATGAAATGTTTACGGCTTCATGAAAATCAGATTACTTATTGCATTACTAATCGTTTTCCTCAGTAAGGAAGCGATTGCTGTCACGCTTCAGGGAACAATATCATCGAACCTCTCATTGTCCGGTTCGGTTGAAGTTATTGGAGATGTTAACATTTCCTCCAATGTCACACTCATTTTCGAAGAAGGTGCAATCCTGAACCTGCATGCGGGTGCCTCTCTCATTGGTAATGATGGAGCAAAAATTACTTTTTCGGGCAGTGCAAGTAAACCCATTCAACTAAATCCTGTAGATGGAAAAAACTGGGGTAAGGTAGAAGTAAATGGCTCCGGCGGACATCTGGAAGTACATCATGTGCAGTCCGGCATGGGACAGTTCAGAATCATGGCAAATGCAAGCGCTGTGATTGAAGATAGTTATTTCCATGATTATTTCCAGGGTGATAATCCTATCATTTTTTCAGAAGACGCATCGTCAGTTGATATCCGCAGGTGTAAAATCAGCAACTATTATGAGGTCAACCTGGTCAGGACACTCTCGGTAGTGGAAGATTGTTTGCTTCAATTCATGACTGCCGATGGAATTGATTTCGATAATTCGCCTCCCGGAACAACTTTACGCAGATCTACTTTGCAGTATGGTCGCGGATTTAACATTGATGCAATTGATTTCGGTAAAGTGAATTTCACAGGCAATGGATCGGTAGCCTTGGTAGATCAGTGTATTGTTCATGATATTTCTGATAAAGGAGTTTCTGTCGGAGAAGGAGCTTTGGATGTAACCATTCACGGAAGTGTTTTTTACAATTGTGGTGCAGGTGTTGCTGTAAAGACAATTCTGTTGCTCACATTTTTAACAATACGATTGTTGGATGTGAAGCAGGAATCGAATGTGTAGAAAAAAATCCGGGACTCGGAGGAGGACATGGTTATACGTATAACAACATTTTGTGGAAAAACGATGCTCCGTTTTATCTGAACAGCACAGGTACTGTTGACATTCAATACAGTGATGTGGATGGAATGCATCCGGATGCAAGTCGGCATATCTTCAAAGACGATCCTTTATTCACCAATGATGTATTGCCGGATTACAGATTACTCCCGGGTTCTCCGGCGATAGGCGTTGGAATGAATGGAGAAGATTTAGGAGCCATTTACCCGGTTGGTGCAACATTCAATCATCAAAATGAACTGACACTTGGTGTCCCAAATCCTTTCAGTATTTACAAAGGAGGAGAGCAATCAGCAATCTGGTGGCAGAACAGTGCAAGCATTTCACGCATCAATATTTATTTTTCTTCGGATGATGGAAATAGCTGGCAAACATTGCAAATGAATGTTGATGCATCCCAAAAGGGGATGGCCTGGACAATTCCGAATTTGTATTCCAGTAAATGCAGAGTGAAAATAGAATCCGCGACAAACCCATTGATTTCTGCTCAGAATGTTTTGCCATTCGTCATCTTACCACCTACAGATTCTACCGGTCTGCCTGAGTTCTCGATTGGTTCCGGATATTATGACCTGCCCGTAGATGTTTCAATTACAGCTCCACCGGGAAGTATGGTCTTGTATACTTTGGATGGTTCTGACCCGACAGATCTTTCACCTGTTTACAATGGCCCCATTCATTTGGATTACGATTCAATTCCGGCAGGACAACCGGAGCTGAACATTACAGCATCTCAATCGTATCACCAGCCGTATAGTTATATCCGTACTTCTCCTGTATCGCAATCAGGACCAACGGTTGCATTCTGGCGTCGTCCGACAAGTACAGTTTTCAAAGCACACATTCTTCGCGCGAGAGTTTATGATCCTGTAAACGGACTCGGACCAATCAAAACACATTCGTATTTTATCCATCCGCAGATGACGCAAGGCCGGTATACTTTACCGGTTGTTTCATTGGTAACTGATCCGGCAAATTTGTTTGATTATTATAAAGGTATTTATATTCCCGGAGCAACTTTCAAAGACAGTTCCTGGACCGGTAATTATGAATTCAAAGCAAGAGCATCAGAAAAAATGTGTCACTTTGAATATTTTGATGAGCAAGGTGTAAAACAATTGTCACAAAGTGTTGGTATCCGTGTTCGCGGGGAGTGGATCCGTGCTGTCGGACAAAAAGCACTGACAGTGTATGCACGAAGTGATTATGATACTGAGAATAATTTCAAGTATCCTTTTTTCGAAGGTCTGAAAAAACCCGGAACGAGTGAATACCAGACCAAGTACAAACGATTTATTCTCCGGAACAATGGGAATGAATGGGGGTATTTTAAAAATACCATGATGCGTGATGCAGCGATACAGTCATTGTTCAGCGGATTAAATTTCGGGTACCAGCCATTCCGTATGACAGTCACCTTCATCAATGGTGAATATTGGGGAATCCAGGATATCCGTGAACTCAACGATGTACGCGGATTGCAATACTCGTACGACTTGGAGCCCGATAGTATAATCCTGATGGAAGACAATCTGGAAGGGCAGTTTCAGCTTGTGAATGGCACTGATGCAGATCAGTTGGAATACACCGGGTTGAGAGACTTTATTCTTACGCATGACCTGAACATTCCTGCAAATATGGATACCGTCGCATCGAAAATGGATCTGAGTAGTTTTGCGGATTATTGGATTGCAACATTATTCACCAACAAATCAAATGCGGATCATAACAAAACATATTGGAAGTTAAGGAATGGAACACCTGCGAATAAACGTTATGGTTACGATGGAAAATGGAGATGGATAGCGAATGACTTTGACGGTGGTTTTGATCATGTAACAGATAATAACCTTGCTTTCAATTTATACATTCAGCACGATTCACTTTTGAAGCGTATGCTCACCTGCAATACATACAGGAGAGGATGGATTATTCGTTTTGCGGATCTGATGAATTCTCATTTCCGGACGAATTTTGTTTCCAATCGTCTGACAGAAATTCAAAATTTACTCGAACCCGAGATGCAGGAGCACATCAATCGCTGGAGCACACCATCGTCGATGTCGAACTGGTATTTGGGTCTTGATGACAAACAGGAATTTGCTGCATTGAGGCCGGGAATACAATTTGGTCAATTGCGCGATTACTTTTATCTTTCGGATACTGCGCATATCCGTTTGGATGTGAATGATGCAGCACAAGGGTACATTGAAATTAATTCACTACGGATCAATGCAGCATTGCCGGGAGTTGATGCAAATGTATATCCCTGGGAAGGAACATATTTTATGGATTTGCCGATGAGTGTTCGTGCTGTTCCGAAATACGGATACAGATTTGTGAAATGGGTAGAAACAGGCAATAAGAATTCTGCTGAAACGGTAACACTAATTGGAGACCGTACGATGACAGCAATGTTTGAGTGGGATCCGTCTATCCTGTATCCGAATTTAACAGCCTTCCCGAATCCGGCTACAACTAATGAAGTGAAGCTGAATAAAGATTATTCCTTTTCAATGTTCGATCCAACCGGAAAGATCGTGATGCGTATCGAAAACTCCGATCGTTTTGACGTAACAAATCTGAGTAAAGGAATTTACATCATTCGGACGGATGAAGGTGAGGAGTTGAAGTTTGTGAAAATGTGAAACGAGGGACGGGGGACGTTGGGACGGGGGACGGAAGCCGCAGCAATTTGCTTTTCAATCTGTATTAAACTAGCGAGGCTGCTTGTGTCAAAGCGGCCTTGTCTGTTTAAAAGAGGGACGGGGGACGTTGGGACGGGGGACGGAAGCCACAGTTAATTGCAGACTATTTGCGTCTAACGACAAAGGACTAACCACTAATCTCTAATCTCTAATTTCTAATTTGATCCTCCCTTAAATAATTCTGCATCAACCAAAGCAGCCTTGTCCGTTTAAAAGAGGGGCGGGGGACAGAAGCCAGCGATATAGCAAACCAACATCCAATCATTAACAACTAATCATTTCATTAAGCACCCAAGGCTACTCCGAACAAACGGCTTTGGGTGTTTTCGCGATTTCCGTGGCCCTCATTGGGATAAATTTAAAGAAGTATTTGCTATTTTAAAAATTCTAATTAAATTTCATAACTCTGATGTTCTCAGGTTAATGGTAAAATTCTTTCACGAAGAAATTTTTCAAACTCAATATTGATAAATTATTAAATGAAAAAACTGATTCCGATTTTATTTGTGTTTTCATTTTATTCAATGCTTTTAAATGCACAATGGCGTCAAACCAATGGTCCATTTGACTACAATGTTCGATCCTTAGCTTTGTGTGGATCAAAGATTTTTGCTGGTACAGATGTTCTCGGACTTTATTCATCTTCCAACGACGGTAGTAATTGGACTTTGGTCCGTAATGGTATTGATGTTTGGGCCTTAGCATGTAATGATTCAACCATTTTTGCTGGCACCTCTTTCGGATTGTATATTTCTTCAGATACAGGAGTAACTTGGACGCAAATAAATAATGTATTTGCAAGTCTTCCTGTGATATCATTTGCAATAAATGGATCCAATGTTTTGCAGGTACCGGAGGGGGAGGGATGTTTTTATCTAATGATAACGGGAGCCATTGGTCGGCTGTCACCAACGGATTGACAGGAAATACCATTTTATCTATTGCTGCCAGTGGCAATAACGTCTTTGCAAGTACCAACCAGGGACTGTTTCTTTCTTCCGACAATGGTAATAGTTGGTCATCAATTAATATTGGTTTAACAAATTCTTTAGTTCGTACAATAGTTGTAAGTGGATCAAGTGTTTTCATTGGAAATGATGACGGCGTATTTTTATCGACCAATAATGGTGGTAATTGGATTGCAGTGAATACCGGGTTAACAAACACTTGGTTGTATATACCCTTGTTTTAAGGGACCAATATTTTTTGCAGGAACAGAGGACGGAAGTCTTTTTATCTTCCAATAATGGCAATAATTGGACACATATTAATAGTGGTTTAACAAACACGCAAGTCATATCCTTAGTAGTAAGCGGAACGATGGTTTTTGCCGGAACTGCTTTTGATGGAATTTTTTTAGGTGCTAACAATGGAAACAGTTGGGTAAGGATTAATCAGGGTTTGCCATATAGTTCGATCACTAGTTTGGCTCAAGATGATTCCACAATATATGTTGGGAATTCTGGAATTAGTGGAGTTTATAAAACCTCTGATTTTGGAAATAGTTGGATATCGTTCAGCAGTGGTTTGGAATAGCATGGAAGTCAAGTACTACAAATTCACGGTTCGAATATTTTGCCGGTACAGCATTCGACGGCATTTATAGATCCCCGATCAATGGAAATAATTGGTTTGCTTGCAGTAATGGTTTGAGTAGTGGTTATGTTTCATCGTTCATTGAAAGGGATGCATTTATTTTTGCTGGTACTGGCGACGGAGTTTTCAAATCTGACGATAATGGCAGTAGTTGGATAGCTTGTCAAAATGGTTTAATGAATTTTACAATTTATTCTATGGCCAGCAGTGGGTCAAATATTTTTGCAGGAACATACGGCGGTGGTATTTATATATCGAATAACGATGGTAACAATTGGACAGCGGTAAATAATGGATTGACCAATTTCATTATCCGGGCATTGGCAATTAGCGGATCAAACATTTTTGCAGGGACAGGTACAGGTGTATTTTTCTCTTCCAACAATGGAAACAGTTGGAATGAAGTTAGCAATGGATTAACAGATTCTTACATCTGGTCATTAGCTGTGACCGGGTCAAACATTTTTGCAGGTACGCAAAATGGGAGAATATTTTGGTCATCCAATAATGGTAGTACATGGATTGCAATCGATGATAGCCTGACCAATAAAGCGATCAAGTCATTGGCCATAATCGGCTCCAACATTTTTGCAGGAACAGATGGTGATGGAGTTTGGATACGAGATTTAAATGAAGTTATTGGAATAGATGAATTATCTGAGGACCGGAGTTTCCAAATATTTCCAAACCCACTCACACGTATTTCTACCCTTAAATTCAATGCAGAATTGAATAGGGCTGAATTAATTATCACAGATATTATCGGCAAAATTGTGATGCGTAAAACATTTAATGGTAGTAATATAGAATTGGAAAAGGAAATTTAAAAAGTGGAGTGTATTTTATCTCTGTATATAATGACAAAAGACAATATGTACAGAAGTTGGTTGTTGAGTAAATAAAATAAATACTAACCTCTATTAAACTCGAGAGGCCGCTTCAATTAAAGCAGACTTATCTGTATAAAGGAGGGACGGGGGACGAGGGACAGGGGACGGAAGCCACAGTTAATTGCTTCCAATCTCGAATAGGACAAAGGTCTACTCTCTACTCTCTAATTTCTGATCCCCCTATTAAATAATTCCGCGTCAACCAAAGCAGCCATGTGCATTAAAAAGAGGGACGGGGGACAGGGGACGAGGGACGGAAGCCACAGTTAATTGCAGACTATTTGCGTCTAACGACAAAGTACTAACCACTAATCTCTAATTTCTAATTTGATCCCCCATTAAATAATTCTGTTTCAACCAAAGCAGCCATGTGCATTAAAAAGAGGGACGGGGGACAGGGGACGAGGGACGGAAGCCACCGTTAATTGCAGACTATTTGCGTCTAACGACAAAGTACTAACCACTAATCTCTAATTTCTAATTTGATCCCCCATTAAATAATTCTGCTTCCAACCAAAGCAGCCATGTGCATTAAAAAGAGGGACGGGGACAGGGGACGGGGACGGAAGCCACAGTTAATTGCAGACTATTTGCGTCTAACGACAAAGTACTAACCACTAATCTCTAATTTCTAATTTGATCCCCCATTAAACAATTATGTTTCAACCAAAGCAGCCATGTCCATTAAAAAGAGGGACGGGGGACAGGGGACGAGGGACGGAAGCCACAGTTAATCGCAGACTATTTGCGTCTAACGACAAAGTACCAACCACCAACCACTAATCACTAACCACTATTATAATTCATTTTTCCGCCGTATCTTTGCACCATACCTACTGGGGTTGACAGGACTTGACAGCTTGTGAAATTGACCAGTAAGCATGCCGAGCGTCGGGAGTAAGGCTCGTTAAAACCGGTTCCCAAATGCCTAACTGGCAACACAGACTACGCGTTAGCCGCTTAATCCTAGATTAACCTGCTAGCTACTTCCTGAGGACCTGCTCACCCGTTCTCTAATCCGAAGTATCGCATGGAGAGTGCTTTGCAGTATTGTTCCGATGCTGCAATTAAGACTATCGGAACTACGCCTGCTGGTAGCGAGTGTTTAGCAGCTTTCAGGCCGACAAAAAAATAACACTAAGCATGTAGAAAGCGAGTTGATTGCTTGTCTGGACGCGGGTTCAAATCCCGCCAGCTCCACTGAAAAGCCTCCCTTATAAGGAGGCTTTTTTTATATACCTAAATCCCGCCAGCTCCACTTAAAAAAAGCCTCCATTTAAAGGAGGCTTTTTTTATTTCTGATCCTGGGGGATTATAAAGAATTCAGATTTTGAATTCATGTTCTGAATTTCATTTTAGAATTGTCGATTCCATTTTTAAAAATTTTAAAGAAGATATTTATAAAAAAAAACACCCGGAAAATTTTCCGGGTGCCCTGTGTTAATGCTAATTATGATGTGTTGTTTTAGTTCAGGCTTGGATCTTCAGGGAAGTTGGCAAGAATGGCATACTGACTTCCCATCGTGCGAAGTACCTGTCCCCAGAGATCTTCGGGATGCTCGGAGAATGCGAAATCCTTTTTGCAATTGGAGATGAGCCAGGTGCGGCCTTTCATTTCTTCTTCCAATTGATGAGGTTCCCAACCGCTATACCCTGCGAAGAATCGAACATCATTTTTTGTAACCTGGTTGGTATCAATGAGCAACTTGAGCATTTCCAGACTGCCACCCCAATATATTCCCGGAAGAATTTTCTTGGAACCTTCCAGTTTGTCACCAAGTGTGTGCAGGAAGTGAATGGTGTCAGTTTGAACCGGACCGCCAAAATAGAGTGGAACCTCAAATGGAGGAAAATCTTCCAGGGCATCGTTGAGATTCAGATCAGTAGGCTTATTCAGAATGAAGCCAACAGTTCCTTCTTCGCTATGTTCTCCAAGCAGAATCACTGCACGTTTAAAATAGCTGTCGAGTAAGAATGGTTCAGAAACAAGGATGCGGCCAACGCCTGGATCAAGATGTATTATTTTTTTCATGCTATTCGCAGATAAAGAGGGGCTCCGGGAGAAAAGGTGAATCCGACAATTTAGTGGATACCCAAAAACCAACAGTATTCCTCGTTTGTTTTTTGTTCGTAGTTTTACCCTGAAATTGCGTGCAGGTTCAGCTATAAACCTGCTAAAACTTACACGAAAAGCTTCTTTGTCTGCGATTTTGAGCTTTTTTGCAAATAGTATAATTAACTGAATATCATGATTATACATGTACCTAAACTGACGAAAAAAGCCAAAGCTCCTGACTTTTGTCTGCCAAATCAAGACGGCCAAAGCATTTGCCTTGCAGATTTCCTGGGAAAAAGGTGGTATTATTTTTCTATCCAAAGGACGATACACCTACTTGACCTAATGAAGTATGCAATTTGCGAGATAATTACGCGGTCTTGAAGAAAAAAGGCCTGGTACTTTTGGGAATAAGTAAGGATACTGTTCAATCGCATCAGAAATTTGTGAAAAAATTTTCGCTTCCTTTTCCATTGCTTTCGGATGAAAATGGAAAAGTTGTGGAAGCATATGATGTGTGGGGTGAGAAAGAAATGTACGGGAGAAAATTTTTCGGAATATTCCGCACGACTTTTCTTATCAATGAAAAGGGAAAAGTTCAGGAAGTTATTTCTTTGGTAGAATCAAAAAATCATTCAGAACAGATAATCGAATTATTAAAATAAAATTATGGTA
The DNA here is from genome assembly GCA_016720655.1 of Bacteroidota bacterium. Classification (GTDB taxonomy): domain Bacteria; phylum Bacteroidota; class Bacteroidia; order AKYH767-A; family 2013-40CM-41-45; genus JADKJP01. The sequence continues at coordinate 1,903 of JADKKE010000014.1, read as the reverse complement.
AAACTTCAGGAAATTATCCGGAACCTGCGCAATGATTTTACATCTTATACATTGGATGAAAAGTCTGCTCTTAAAAATCCATACAAACAATTTGAAAGCTGGATGGCTCATGCTATCGAAGCACAGGCTGAAGAACCGAATGCGATGACTCTCGCTACAGTCAATAAAAAAGGTCAGCCGGATGCGCGTGTGGTTCTGCTGCGTGATTTTGATTCGAAAGGATTTACCTTTTTTACAAATTATCAGAGTCATAAAGGAAAGGAGATGGCTGCCAATTCAAAAGTATGTCTTAACTTTTTCTGGACTGAATTGCAAAGACAAGTGCGTATTCTCGGAGTCATTGAAAAACTTCCTGCAAAAGCATCAGATTCGTATTTCAATACTCGTCCGCGTGAAAGCCAGATTGGTGCATGGGCCTCACACCAAAGTGAAGTTTTCGCAAGTAGAGAAACTCTCGAAGCATGATTCGTGGAATTGGAACTCGAATTTGCCGGCAAAAAAGTCTCTCGTCCTGCACATTGGGGTGGTTACTGCGTGAAACCACATCACATCGAATTCTGGCAAGGCCGTCCCAGCCGTCTGCACGACAGAATTGTCTACGAAAAAGCCAAAACCGGCAAATGGAAGATTTATCGTGTTAATCCTTAGTTAAGAGAGTACAATATTTAATGAGGCTAAGCGTCTTGTATGTTTAGGTGGGGATCAAATAATGGTATTAGGTATTAAGTACCAGGTACCAGGTGCGGGTTTAAGAATTGTAATTTTCTCTACATCGCCTCCTTTAAATGCTTCCCAACTCCCAACTCATAACTCATAACTCAAAACTCAAAACTCATAACTCATAACTCATAACTCAAAACTCATAACTCATAACTCATAACTCTCAACTCATAACTCATAACTCTCAACTCATAACTCCCATTGGCCATCCGCATCCTCATTTTCCTCCTCGTCCTTTTTGCCATTGATCTCTATGTTTTTCAGGGAGTGAAGGTGCTGATACAGAATAGGGCAGTTCAAACACAGCGAATTATTGCTTATGCTTACTGGGCAATCTCGGCAATCTCTCTTGGAGTAATTATTCTCGGACAATATGTCGACTGGCATCTATGGCCAAAGATTCTGCGGACCTATGCTTTTGCAATTATTGTAATCATTTATCTTTCGAAGATTCTGGTTACAGTTTTCATGTTGCTGGATGATGTCATTCGTTTATTTCGACTGATAGGTGCATATATCGGAATGAAATTCTTTAGTACACCTCAAGAAGCTGCAGAAACGACCATACGGGTTTCACGTTTGGATTTTCTTGTGAAACTCGGTTTTATTGTTGGCTCCATCCCTTTTTTCTCCATGATGTATGGTATGGCTGGAGGGGCTTATAATTACCGTGTTCGAAAAGGTTAAATTGAGTGCAGGGAATTTACCGAAGAATTTTGACGGTCTTAAAGTTGTACAGATTTCAGACTTGCACACCGGAAGTTTCATGGGACCCTCACAGATTACTAAAGCCATTGATCTTATTCTTGAACAAAACCGGATGTAATTTTTTTTTACCGGGGATCTGGTGAATGACCGCATATTGAACCGTGGAATTCAAAGAACAGCTACTTCGCTTAAAAGCTCCTATGGGTGTGTATTCTATTCTCGGGAATCACGATTATGGAGATTATTTTCGCTGGGATACGCAGGAAGAGAAAGCCCGGAATCTTGTGGACCTGAAAAATTTTCATGGAGAATTGGGATGGAAACTTTTGTTGAATTCGCATACTTACCTGGAAAAAGAGGGAGAGAAAATTGGTTTGATAGGAGTGGAGAATTGGAGTTCAAGGATGAATTTTCACCGTTACGGCGATATGGAAATGGCGATGGCAGGCATGGAGAAAACTCCCTTTACGATTTT
>JADKKE010000013.1 GCA_016720655.1 Bacteroidota bacterium | reverse complement strand
AGGTTGGGCCTCTTTTATGACAAGTAATTTCTGGCGCAACTTACCTTCTGTAGGTATTACTCTCTTCACATTTGTGATGTGTGGAGGAATGGCAATTTACGTTCTGGGATCCCGAAGCTTCTGTCAATATGGATGTCCGTATGGAGTTGTTTTCGCTCTTGCAGACAGAGTTGCACCGGGTAAAATAAAACTCACAGGAGATTGTACTCAGTGTGGAAAGTGTACAGCAATTTGTTCTTCTCATATTCAGGTGCAGAAAGAAGTGATTCAATTTAACAAAGTTGTCGACCCCAATTGCCTTAAGGATCTGGATTGTGTTCAGGTATGTCCGGAAAACGCGCTTTCTTTTGGATTTACAAAACCTTCCGGATTTTTATCACTTAAAAAACTTGATGGGTTTCGAAAGAAGTTTGACTTCAGTTTGAAAGAAGACATATTCCTCGCAGTCAGTACTTTTGTATTCATAACTATTTTCCGTGGCTTGTATGATACAATTCCATTTCTCCTGGCAATTGCTTTTGGAATACTCTTCGCATTCGGGTTGGTTACTTTCACGCGTTTGTGGCGAACTGAATTTGTACGAATAGGGCATTACACACTGAAGCGACCACATGGAGTTACTCCGCAAGGGAAAATATTTTCAGTTTTTATGTCTTTGATTATTCTACTTTCCATCCACAGTTTCATTGTTCATTACTATACATACCGTGGTGAAAAGGATTATGCTGCTTTGTTTAATCAACAGAAGTCAGCCGGACTTCAATCTACAGGAACGCTCAATTCAACTCTTGTGAATCAATCTTTTCAACGACTTCAATTCGCCGATAAAATAGGAATTATTCATCAGGCAAGTTTGCAGCGGGAATTGGCTTCATTGAGTTTGTTAAAAAACGATCAGGAAGCTGCTGCAAATTATCTGTTCAAAATGCTCCAACAAATTCCAAATGATCTCGAAGGCCGCTTGAAATATGGAAAACTTCTGATCACACAACAAAAGAACGCAGAGGCCGAAGAACAGCTGAGAATTGCAATTGATGGTGAAGCAGAAACCGATCGCGAAAAGCATTTCCGTGCTGAAGCAGCCTTGAATGTTGGTCATCTGAGAGAGAAGGCAGGATTTTCTTCGGAATCGATCCCATTTTACAAGCGCGCGTTGTTGGATGAACCTTCCAATGCGGAAGCAAAACTCGCACTGGGTGTTCTCTTTACACGAACAGGTCAGTTTGCTGAAGCCGAACGACTTTTACTTGATGCCTCTGTGAATTATCAGAATTCAGCATTAATCGAAAATAATCTGGCGGTTATTTATTTGCAACAAAAAAAATATGTGAAAGCAGAGCAACATCTTCTTGCCGTGAATAAGATTCAGCCGGGAAATGTTCAGGTGGAGTACAATCTAGCCATGATTCGTTATGCGAATGGAAGAAAAGCGGAAGCCTATGCTGCAATTCAATCGCTTCTGTATGCACATCCTGAACACCGAAATGCGAGGGCTGCATTGAACATGATGGAACAGGAAATAAAGTCGAACACCAGTAATTAATATGAAAAAGCGGACTTCGAATTTTGCCGAGATGAATTATTTTCTATTCTTCTGTTGCCTGGTGTTGGGTATTGGAACAGCACAGAACACAGAAGCACAAATCACCGCATGGCCTGCACCTGCGTTCGTTGATTCTGTTAGAAACCCGGTTCCTTTTGGTGGTGCTGTTATGGAGGATGCCAAGAAAATATACAATACCACATGTTGGACATGTCACGGACTGGATGGAAAGGGCACCGGGCCGGCGAGTGTTCAGATGAATCCCAAACCTGCAGACCACACGAGCGCTACAGTACTTCATCAAAGCGATGGCGCACTCTTCTGGAAAATATCAGTCGGAAAAGGAAACATGCAACCCTACTCCAAATTGCTTACCGTAAAACAACGCTGGGCATTGGTCAACTATATCCGTTCCCTCAGTTCTGGCAATGGAAAGTCAGGATTTTCTCAAACGAATCATTGAGCATTTTTCAAATCAGAAAAATAAAATCGATAATGAAGAAATTATACCCGGTAGTGTTTTTAAAAATATTTCGTGTTAAATACAACTTTGTTTTATTGTCGATATTGATTTCTTCAACAGTATATTCTCAGGACTTTCTGTTTACCGACAATCCGGAAGTATACGATGCATTTCGTTCTACTGTCCTCATCAATTCGCAATCAACACTTACTCCGGGTAAAAATGGTTGGGAGTTTCATATCCGGCACCGATTCGGTGCAATAAAAGCCGACAACACATTTTTGAAGAATTTCCTGGGCACGGATCTGGTTGCGAATATTCGTTTTGGTTTTGTTTTCCCCATAGGTGACAAAACATACGTTGGAGTCGGCCGAACTAAATTCGGGAAAACATACGATGTTGAAGCGAAACGATTGCTGCTTGTTCAAACAACAGACAATTCAATGCCATTTACCATTGCTGCTTATGTGAATGCTGCATGTATGTCAGATGATTTTGCTCCGGTTCCGAAGTATGCTTTTTTTAGTGATGGGGTGACACCCTTTGCTTATACATTTAAACACCGGTTATCGTACAATTCACAGATACTTATTTCAAGAAAATTCGGTAAAAATTTATCTATTGAACTAAATCCAGTTTACATCTACCGAAATCTTGTTCCACCGGGAGAAGAGAACCAGACATTCGGTCTGACGGGAGGAATCGCATTCAAAACATCTCAAAATGCCTCTCTTCTTGCTGAGTACGCATATCGATTCAATAACCCGCCAGCAAATGGGTATTACCCTTTGTCGCTCGGTGTAGAGTTTGGTACAGTTGGTCATGCATTCCAGATTGTCGTAAGCTCTGTTCGCGACCTGAATGAACAACAAATTTATTCAAACGAAACGACCGATTATTTTAAAGGAGAATTTCTTTTTGGGTTTAATATTAAACGCACCTTCTGGTATAAAAAGCAAAAATCAAATGATGCAACGATTCTACCACATTAAAAGGCTTGCGTTACTTTTTCTCTTGTCAGGATACCTGATGCATCTTAGCAGTTGTACCAAGGATGAAGGACCTTTAGTTATCAAACCGCCACCTGTTCCCGGAGATACAATGATGTCGTACAGTTTGGAAATCCAGGCGATTTTTGATTTGCATTGTGTGCGTTGTCACAATCAGTCCCATCCTTTTTTGGATCTGCGTGAAGGGCTTTCGTACAATCAGTTATTATTTACCGGACACCTGGCACCGTATGTTGATACTCTATTGCCCGAGAATAGTATACTCATCGGACGTTTGCGTGGTGTAGAATACCCGATCATGCCACCGGATGGAGATCATATACGTCCCGGAACAATTGATACAATTGCAATTTGGATGTTGCAGGGCGCCCGAAATAATTAGAAAAAACATTTCAATACACGATTATTTTTCGAGTAGAAAAATAGTGTTCCTCATTTTGTAGGAGGAAAATTCCATTGTTCGATTCATTCATTGACACGTCTCTGTTTTCTCCGGGGTGGAGTATGTCCATCCAGAGTACCTGCCCTTGCAAATTTAAAAGTCGCAGCGACCAATCATTTTGATCGGAATCGTTTCGGATGATCTTAATTGTTCTGGAATTCGGATTATACTGAACAACACAAACAGAATTCTCGAAACCAAAATTTATAGAAATGGGACTCGTGTATGTAAAATGCCCATCGAAGTCAACTTGCTTTAGCCTGTAATACAAAATTCCTGGTTCAGGGCTTTCGTCAGCGAAAGTATATGCAATCAGATGGTCTGAATTTCCCGCACTTTTTACAAAACCAATTGGCTCAAAATTAGTTTTCGGTGAAGATCGCTCTACGATGAAGTAATCACTATTGATTTCCGAAGCAGTTGCCCAATCTAAAATTACATGATCACCATCGCCTTTTCCCTCAAATGAAATCATTTCAACAGGAAGAGGCGCCTGAGGAGTGACGACAACATCATCAATGAAATAATATGAAGCATTCGGACTTCCCGGGCCGGACAATGTTCGCGTAGTACTGGCATCCGGAAAAAAATTTCCAATTGTTAGTGTTGAATATGCTATGCTCGGAACTATGGTAAATGAATACAATGTCCAGGCAGAATCCAGAACCACTGATGTCACATTGCATTGCGGTGCTACATTAATTGGCGCGGAACCAATTTGTACCGGAGTTGATGTCGATAAATAAATACCAATATTATTGGAACGATAGGCATAATACGTTGCTTTTCCTGCCGTCATCCAGAAAGATATAGTATAGGATTGCCCAATAACCATTGGAGTGCTCAGCGTAGTACTCACATATTCGCGATAATTTGAAATCAAAGCAGACCATGTTCCGAATCCCATTAATGCAGATCCGGTATGTGCAGCACAGGTTCCAAAAATTGAATTGGGTAAACTTACGGGATATGTTCCCAGAGCGTGCATAAAATCCGGGCTTCCTGTTCCTGCTACCATCACACAATTTCCATTTGGATTCTGCCATCCTGAAGCACGGCAAGGTTCACCGTAATTATTTGGCAACAAAGTATACGTTTCAAAACTGTTGTTCGAAACAAGATTTTGTGAAATGGCAGTATTAGCAAGACTGAATTGCAGCAAGAGCATTGAAGGAATGACTCGCGTAAAAAAATATTCAGCCTTATTCATCTTTCCATTGAGATCTAACATTTCCATTATTCTGACCTCATGGCCAGTCAATGAAACAAGTGTGCAGAATTGCCGGTATTCGCAGAAAAGAAAAGGGGGAATTCTTTTTCACAGAAATTGACAGGATTTTCTGTGATGATACTATGTAAAGTTAGACTGAAAAAATAGTGATTACAAACAATCCCGAATGAACCTGGCTGAACAGGAAAAAATCGGGGGTGAGCAGGTATATTCTGTGGCTTATTTAGAATGAATTTAAACTAAATATCCCAACCTGATGACTTTTCAAGCTTGTTTCTATTATCCTGTAACTCCAATCAGGATTTGACAATATTTTTAGTGATCCTGAGGTCTTTAAACTGAATCGTGATAAAGTAAATTCCTTTAGGAAGATCCCCAAGATTATCAAAATCAACAGTATTGTATCCTTCTGTTACCTCAATAGTTCGTGAGCTGATTTCTTTTCCGGCTTCATTTTGCAGGATGAGCTTGGCAAGTCCTGCTTCTTTCAAGATTACATTCATACCGATCCGTTCATTAAACGGATTTGGGAAAACAGATTTTACATCGAGTGCTTCCTGAAGGGCGCTTCCTCCTTTGGTTTTTACAGTTTGAACTTCACTGTAGGAGTAATGTCCATCGTAATCCGTTTGCTTAAGTCGGTAAAATGAATAGCCGGAAAGTGGATTGGGATCCGTTGCTGAATAGGTAAGAGTAGAGGTACTGTTTCCAGCTCCACGCATCGTGAGAACAGGCTCGAACGAAATTCCGTCTGTCGATTTTTCTACTGTGAAAAAATCATTATTGATTTCTGCTGCAGTTGCCCAATCGAGCTCAACTATTTCGTTCCGAAGTTGTGCATTGAAGTACATCAATTTGATCGGCAAAGCTATATTTCTAACCGATAGATTGAAAGATTTAAAATACAAAGATGTTTGACGAATCTGATTTGATGTATACGTACTTGTTGCTCCGGTGCGGTAATAAATTGAATTCACATTTGTATAGTACAATTCATACATCGCTTCATGCGCAGTCGTATCAATATTGCTGACAGTTACAGTTGAACCGGTGGCTCTGTACCGACCACTGTTGTTTGTGATTGTTAAGGTTGTTGCAGGATCAAGACTATAGCTGGTTGGCATCGTAGCTTCAATGTATTCACGGATTGTCTTTCCACTGGAAACCCCGCCATCCACGTCAACACCGGTTGCTGTTAATTTCCTGAGTGTGGTGTCAGTTGAAGTACCGTTCTTCTTAAATCTTATTTTCCAGTCAAAATATCCATCCGAAGTTGGAGCGTAATTAATGAATGGCTGGAAACATGCTTTGTATCCGGTACTCTGATCGTCAATATTGTCGAGTGTTGCACCTCCTTGTTTATCCAGAATTTCTACCCATGCATCTACTCCGCGCATAACATTCGGAAAAATGTATATCGCACCTATCTGTCCATCAGTACCACTTTGTAGAGAGGATGAAGTAAATGCCGGAAAGTCCCCAAAGCCGATAGCATAATCCCCAAATGTATTCATTGTAGTCCTCGCCGCTGCAACAATGCCACCTGAATAACTTTGTGTGTTGTCACTATGAGTCCCGGAAGAAGTCCAGGCAGAACTGCTGTTGAGGCGAGTCAGCAATGAGAACAGGTTTCCGTCAATGATAGAATTAGTAAATCCCTGTTCATCCACATCCACATTGAAACTACCTCCGGTCATTGGTGTATTTGGAGCAAGTGACCAATAGCCATAATCCAAAAGATCGCTCATGTCTACACCGCTTACAGTGATATTACTGAGAGGGTAGGATGGATTTAATGGATCAGCAGATGTGAAGCCGGCCAAAACAGAAGAAAACCCCGAAGTACTTGTGAGCTTAAGCGTGAGTATTTCGTAATATGCAGCTGTTCCCAAAGGAAAATCATATGTTCCACTTGCATTTACGGTTCGTCGCAAATTTCCTATTACATATTTAGCATTGGAATATCCGGAAATAGATGTTGTGGATGCATTTGTTACTTGAAGTTCATTGCTTCCCGTTGTGATTTTTCCTGCTGTGAATGTAAGGATACCTGACACTGCTACGTTTGCTGCGATGGTTAGTCCATTGCTATTGTTGAGGGTAAGATCACGAACTGTTGCGGGTAAACCATCTCCGGCTGCCTGAGCACTGCTTCCATTGTACACATAATCCGCCCCTGTATTGAACGACCGAGTGGTACATTGAACATTTCCGCTTGCACTCGTAGAAGTAATACCTGCAGGGGATCCGATTTCTATTTCTCCTCCGGCGAAGAGCGTAAAATCTCGCCCGGTCATTACATTCGTTCCAAAACTTAATATGGAATTATTGTTCACCCGGAAGTCTACATTTCCCGTAACAGTATTTACGCTGGCGGTAAACGTTTGTCTTCCGGTTTTGGAAAAAATCATTTGGGCATACGATGAGCTTGAACTATTCATACTGAGAGTTCCGCCTGTATGCGAATAGTTCCCTCTTAAATTGAATACAGTAGTATCATTATTCTGACTCCCACAATCAAGGGTTCCGGCAGTGAGTGAAAAATTTCCTGTAAGTGTAGTAGTAACACTGGAATTTTTTCCTGTCAGCATATTGTTTGCACCACCACTTTGCGAATAGTTTCCTGAAATTGTCAGGGTGGATCTTGTATTGTCATTGCTGGCAACTGACCATGTTCCTGCAGAAATGTTCAGATTCCCTGTAAGATTCACAGTAGCTCTAGAATTGGAATTATTCAATGCTGTGAATGTTCCTCCGCTATGATTTATATTTCCTCCCGCATTGAGAGTATAAGTTCCCCCGCTTTGGGATTGTAATACTACATTACCTCCGGACATATTCAGATCACCACCAACAGACAAAGTGCTGTTCGCTGCAGCAAGAGTAAGTGATTTACTTCCTGTAGATACAATGTTTAGAATACCATTCACAGTCATCAATCCTCCATTTAAAACAAGGTCTTTGTTTTGGGACGGACAATTCCATGTAAAATTTGAAAAAGACTGAAATCCTGAGGGCGCACTTGCGTTAGATGTGTATCCAATGATTTCACACGTTGAACCACTTGTCCATGTTGCACCCGGAATTGTTCCTGCGGTTGTTGTATAGTTGTGCTGGTATTTACCGGAACTTTTAAAGTTTATTGTAGCACTTGGATTTTTGGTGATCGTTCCTGCATTTGTAACAGTACCGCTGACATCTAAATCCGTCGCAGTTCCGTTCGCTACGGTGAATGTTACACCACTATTTATTACCAATGTAGCACCGGAGCTGACGACAACCTGGTCTGCCTTGAAATTCGCCGTAGCAGTTACAGTGTGTCCACTCTGAATTGTAATAATGTTGGATGTACTATCGGGAACAGTTAGTGCAAGTCCCCAGGAACCACCACTGTATTTTTGCCAGGTGGTAAGCAAATTCCAGGCCCCACTACCGGCAGATCTGTATTCTCCATTTACTGCTGCATAAGCTTTTTCTGTTTGTCGTAAATTGATGAAAATGGTGAAACTGCCAACAAGCATAAGAAACAAACCTGTTGATAGAATAACAATTTGTTTCCTTGTCAACCTTGTCCTTTGCCTTCCTTCTATTTTTAATCTACTTTTTTTATTCGTCGGGCTATTCATTCTATTTGGGGGTTTATTACAAAACGTATTCGGCGATTCAAAACCTTGATGTTAAGTGTCCGAGCTTTTATTTATCTTATTTTTCCTGGAATTTCTTCTGAATTAAGTTTTCTTATACCTCAATTATTTTCTTTTGTTAATTGACCATCGGACCCTTTCCTACCTTTTATTAAAAGTGTAAGATTTTTAGATTTTTCAATTAAAATTCCGGGTGGCTGGAATAAAAACCTATAAAATGGCTGATTTCGTAATGGATATGCCAGCAGGAAAAGGGCTTAATAAAAGAAATGATTGTAAAAATTTGGAAACGTTTCTAAAAATGAATCTTCAATTATCAGGAAAATGAACTTTTTGCAAAATTCTGTCAGTTTTAATTTTTGAAAAACCAAAATGGAATAGCCTTTTTCAACTCATTTGCATACGTCTCATCTTATTTCGTCCCACAATTTTATTTTGCTTTCAGGATTGCGATTGATTTTGACAGGAACGGTTCGTGCTGAGTGCTTATTCGAATGAAATAGATTCCATCTTCAATTGTTTCGAGATTTATTCGTTTGTGTTTTATAACAACAATTCCATTCAGAACCTTTACCCCGATCGAATTATAAATACTTGCTATTAATACTGAATTGGAATTTGTTTCAATCGTAAGGAATTCGCTGGCTGGATTTGGAAATGCTACAATTGAAGAAAGAAAATTATTTTCGTTGACTTCTGATGGATTTTGAATTTCTCTTGCAATCTGCCCGGACCACGGACAGTAAATACCCAAAGTATCTAACCAATATTCAGGATATAAATCCAAATCTGAATACGGACAACCATCACATACTTCTGCAGCCAATTCAACAAGGTTCCATTGATTCGGAATAAAATGCCATTGGAACCAATGCGATGGGTTGTGATTGTATCCCGCATTGCCATGAGCAACAGTGCCCGAAATAAACCGTCGTTGAACAAGAGGTTTGTTTAGATCCACCAGGCAGGTATCGATCACCGCTTGATCGGAAGTGGCAGCAATAAAGGATGTGTCTTGCCAATTTCCATGTCCACAAGTGGTGATAAATTCAAAGTAGTGAACAGGCTGCCCTTTTATCGATTGAAATGCAAGGAAAATTATTCCTAATGATAACAGGAAGTGTTTCATAGAAATGGTTTTTTATTAGAATAAATTTAGAGAAAAAGTATAAGCAATCCCGCTTTTTAACAATCAACCTTTGAATTCATTTTCCTTGAATTACAATTTCTCACACAATGAATAATAAAATGGCCTTGTGTTTTAGTTTTTAGATTTGGTTAGAAAAATAACAAGAACGAATTCAGAAATTCCATTTCTAAGAAAAGGATGGGAATGCTATATTGGTCTCAAGTGTTAATTTCCCCGTGTCAATCGGTAGATTAAAACTGCAGACCTTTTTGCTTCGCGGGATAAATAATTGATATTACCTGTTTCCTTAACGGTATGTCCATCCGCTCCCGGGAGTCCGATTGCATCCATTGACATCTTCACAAAATCGGAAACGAATGAAATATCAGCAGCACCTGCTTTACGCGGATTTACTGCCTCAACAGGACCGTAACCAAGATCTATACTTACGGAACTAAAATGGCCCAATAATTTTTTATTTCCTTCAGTCAGCGTCATTGGCGGGTAGCCTCCATCCCCGAAATCGATTGTAGCGGAGGTCTTGTGGTAGTTTTCAGAAATAATTTCACTCATTATTTTTTTCGCTCGCAACAATTGTTCTTTTGAACTCGCTCTTAAATCACCTCTGACAATAACATCTTGAGAGACAATATTGTTTTTTCCGAATGCCGTCCCTGTATTTGTTACTTCATCGAACGAAACATTATTTCCCCCAACAATGACTCCCGGGTTGAATGTCAGATTTTCTTCTATACTTAAAGTGGTATAAAAAGAATTTAATATTCTTGAGGTTTCATAAATCGCACCTGTACCCACATCTTCTGTAAACAATTTAGAAGAATGCGCCGCAGTTCCTTTTACTTTTAACTCCCAGTCTGAAGAGCCTCGTCGGGAAACGATTGCAGTTGTTGGGAGGCCGTCTCCATCTTCATAACCGAGGGCAATGTCAGCACGATGTGCGGCATCTACCAGATCTTTTTTGAATACTCAATGGGTTCTCCATTCAATTCTTCATCACCTGTCATTACAATTTCTATGCTTAGGTCTTTCAATAGACCGGCATCATGCAAAGCTTGCATGGCGAGAATGATAATCACATCGCCACCTTTCATATCCGAAACACCCGGCCCATGTAAAATTGAATCATTCAGCATTTCTAGATTTTGAAATGGACTGTCCTTTTCAAAAACCGTATCCAGATGACCAATGAGAAGAAATTTCGCACCCTTTGTTCCATGATGAACTGCAATTAGATGTCCGGCTCTGTTGAAATGATCACCGGGAGACCAGCGCGTTTCAAATCCGAGTTTGCTTAACTCATCCATAAAATACCCGCCAACTTTACGAACACCTTCAAAATTCATCGTACCACTATTGGTATTTACAACTTTTTTTAACAGCTCGATTGCAGCCGATGTTCTCAGATCAGTTGCTTTTATAATTTTATTTTCTTCCGGGGAGAGCTGTGAAAATGCCGGACTAAAAATGCAAAGACACACGATCCACAGATAATTTCGGATAATTTGATTCATGGATTTAATGGAGTTGAAATGGAGCACAGGTGTTCACGCAATTCTTAAATTATTTCGGAAAGGAAGGAAGAACAATTAAAAATTACTTAATGGAAAAATGTTCACCGGGTAAATAAATATCAAGTGTAAGTCCTTTCGCTGAGTATTTCCCGTTTCTATCCATTTTTGATTTCTTCGGATTACTGTATACCAATACCTGTGAAACTCCGATAACCTCTGCATCATTCCCGTTCACCAGAATTGCAGTTGACTCATCAATTCCGATTCCTTTCATTTCAGGAAATTCGATAATTGCACTGATGAGTCTGTTGTGACGGCTTCTTTGAACAAAATGCTGATCGATGATTGCATCTTTAAGCACACCAAGACCCGTTCCGGTTTCAATGTTATTCGGCTCAATACAATTGAATGTGGAGGAATAGACACTGTCTTTCAGGGAATTTCCTGTTATCATAATTTCACTCATCATCGCAGCACCGGCACTTGTTCCCGCAAGTACGCTGCCATTTTTATAAGCATCCTGAATTGCCCTCAACACTGATGAGCCCGACACCAGTTTCATAAAACGATTTTGATCTCCCCCGGAAATGAATATGAGTTTCGCTTTTAAAATGGAGTCAACCTTTACCGGATCGTTCACCTGCTCTTTGGTACAAAACAATTCATAAATACTTTTACATCCCACAGCTTCAAATTCAAGCCGTGTATAATAAAAAGCTGTGTCCGGCTCTTCACTGGACATTGGCAACAGCACTGCATATCCTCCTTTGTCGAGACCGGATTCCTTGACGATCCTTTGCATTATTTCAAATGTCTTTTCCCCGCCTCCAATAATAACCAGCTTCCCGGAGGCTGCAGTACTCTGATGTGCATAGAGTAGAAATGCAAAGAGCACAAATGTGATTCGATATTTGTTCATTTGAATTTTTAGGTTTGCAAATGTTTTTTAGAATGCTTTTCCGAATACGATACCACGCGGACTGCTACCTGCGGAGACATACCAGGCTTCGGGAGATGACCCGTCAGGATTTGCTCGCATAATTGTTCCTGTATTTCGATCTCCCCAATAAATTTTTTGACCGATTGGCTCATATGCTAATCCATAAACAACCCGGGAAATTCCTGTTGCTAATAAGGCAATACCGGATCCATCCAGATTGGCAGATTGCAAATGAATATCACCGGAGGCCGCATAATCGTCGTAATAAATTTTATCGTTGACAACAATAATACTTCCACCACCACCAACCGTAGGAATAATTACTGTTTCGCCGGTTCCATCTAAATTCTTTTTCCATACGCCACCGTTGTAGTTCACCCAAAATAATGTTCGTGTGACAGGATCTATACATAATCCATCCGGATCGTTTGCCTGCCCAACCACAAAGTCTTCATATTGGTTAACATTCAAATCATTCAAATTTGCTCTTTGTATTCCGCTCGTATTGTCCCAGTAAATTTGATTCTGCTGATAATCGATCGCCAGTCCGTCGGGACCGGTAAGTCCGCTTCGGAAGACCACTTGATTTGTCCCGTCAGAATTGCATTGTAAAATCTGTCCAGCATCAAAATCGGTGATGTATAATTTTTCGTTTACTGTATCAAATGTCATCCCATAAGAATCCTGAAGTCCACTCACTGCTAGCTGTTCCATTACAGGAGAAAGACTATTTACCAGGCCTTTGAAGACAAGGCTGCCATCTGTAAAATAGAGTGGAGTGCCTGTTGCATTCAGGTCTTTGATGATAATTGTTTTTGAAAGTTGTTTGATTTCATGAGAAATGGAAGTTACCGCAACAAGGTTCACAACGTATGCTCCCGGATACCGAAACAAATGAACCGGATTGATGAGTTCAGAGGAAGTGCTGTCTCCGAAATTCCAAAAGTAGCTTACAGCACCTGCTTCTGCAGGGACAATGGAAGTGTTTGTGAAAGTTACAGTTGCTGGCGCAAAAGAATTATTGTCTACAGTATATGTAAAGAGAGGAACAGTACTGGCCGGTGGAACCGGAAAATCATCTTTCTTACAATTCCCAAAAAGAATTGCAACTAGACCCAGAAACATAGTGATTTTTAATTTTTTCATTTGAATTAATTTATAAATATTCCCCGAGGGCTTAACAAACCACTTTGCAATATTTCCGTATTGGATCCATCGGTATTTGCTCGTTTCAATTCACCGGAATCCCTGCCTGACCAATAAATTTTTCCATCCGAAGGATCTACGAGCAATCCATAGATTCTGGTAGTGGAAGCAGCTACTGTAATACTGCCAGCTCCATTGAGGTCGGTACTCTTCAATGAGCCGGAATTTTGTTCATCAAAATAAATTCGTGAATTTAAATTGTCGACGGCAATTGCATAACCATAAACACCGGATAGAATAATTGTTGCACCCGTACCATCCATATTTGCCATGTACAAATTTTCAGCATTCACTTCATAGAAATACATTTTATTGTGAGCGGGATCAAGTGCGATTGCACGCATTTGTCCACTGGCTATATTTACAATTCCAATCTGAGGAGAAGAGCCGTCAAGGTTAGCGCGGGAAATATTTCCGGCATCATCTGTCCAATAAATTTTTCCTCCGGCAACATCAAGGGCAATACCATACGGATCAGAAATGTTGGAAGCAATTGCACGCAAATCACTTCCATCCAAATTCACACTCCAGATATTTCCCAGAGTTGCAATTTCAAAATCACTGAAATAAATTTTTTGATGCACAGCATCGTAGGCCAATCCTACTCCTGCCTTGCCTGTAATATCAAGAAAGCTTGAAGGAACTCCTGTGCCATCCAGCGGGAGTTTTTGAATGAGGTTGTTTCCATATTCAATAAAATACAATTGTCTCACGACCTGAACTCCGGCAACAGTGATTTGTTTGGAAATCGATGTTTCACCTGCAGCACCGCGTGCCTTGAGTGTTACGGTATAGGTTCCGCCGGCAGTGTACGTGAATGTGGCATTGGTATCAGTAGAAGTTGAATTGCCTGTATCACCAAAGGACCATTCATAGGAATCGGCTCCAAGCGATGTATTTGTAAACTGGACTGGCACGGCTGCAGACAGTGAATCTTCGCGTTGCACAACAAAGGAACAGGAGGGCAATACTGTAATTTGCATGGATGATGAAGCGGAACCACCGGAACCAGTAGAAACTAGGTTAACCGTAAAGACAGCGGAGGAAAGAAAAGTTTTCTTTGGAGAAAACTCAGTTGATGTTGTGCCGTCGCCAAAACTCCATTTAAAAGCAGTTGCATTGGCAGATTGGTTGGTAAACTGAATTTCTTCGTTTACGACAACCTGTGTTTTGTTTGCTGTGAATGACGCATTTGACGGTGTCGGATCATCTTCTTTCTTGCATGAATAAAATAGTGCAAACACGAAGAGCAGGAGAATAGTTAATCGTTCTGTCGTTTTCATCATCAGAGAAATTCAATAAAATTAGTAACCGGGATTTTGTGTCATTCCCGGATTTGTATTGGAAAGCAATTCACTCAAAGGAATCGGGAATAAAGTTTTGTTGATATTACTAACAGTGGGGATTAAAGCCATCGCCCTTCCTGTTCGCACCAGATCAAACCAACGGTGTCCTTCAAATGCAAATTCCAATTGGCGTTCGGATTCGATACCGGAGAGCAATACCGCGATATCACTGGAATTCACAACCGGAAGTCCGGATCGGACGCGGATTGTGTTTAAATCGTTCCGGATTTGTAGCGGATCTCCATTTTGCATTGCAGTTGCTTCTGCACGGATCAGGTACATTTCAGCCAGGCGGATGACAATGAAATTATCACTACCTGTTGAAAGGTCATCATATTTAATAGCATAAGGTTCGGTCCCGCTGAAAGCAATGCTTGCATTTAGCCGTGCATCGTTTTGTGAATACCCGCTCACTAAAGAGAGTGCCGGTGCAACTTCCCGTCTTCCATTCATTGTGAGCGGGAAATTGTATTCAGCAATTCTATTTCTATCCAAGGCTGTAAAATCGACTTCAAAAATTGACTCTGCCGTTTCTTCATCCAAAAAAACATCTGCATAGTTTCCAAGCAAGGAATAATTTCCGCTGTTAATCACTTCTGATGCATAGACTATAGCGTTGGCAAAATCTTTTTTGTACAAAAACACACGGGCAAGCAAAGCATTAGCTGTTTGTTTAGAGGCCCGGATTTTTATCGATGAAGAAGCCGGTAAATATTGAGATGCAAATTGGAGATCCGTAATAATCTGATTGTATACAGACCCAATGTCTTCCCGTGCAACATTTATTCCATTCACACCAATTGTGGGACTTGTCTTTACCGGAATGGCACCGAAATAATTGAGCAGGTTAAAATGATTCAGGGCACGCAAAAAATACAATTCTCCCAAAGCCCGATTTTTTTCTTCAACGCTCATGTCTCCTATGTCCGGAATTTTTGCAATGACGTTGTTCGCAACATTGATCGCATCGTATATGGAGCTCCAGATTCCATCCACAGATTCATTTTCAGGAAGAATTGCATTGTTGTCGACTTCACTGTAACTCACTGCTGTTGCATTGGGTGGATGTAGGAGGTTATCAGCAGCAAGATCAGAGAAAATGCAATACGTCCTTCCATAATAACTCAGACTTTGAAGGCCGTTGTATGCGCCAAGAATTCCGCGTTCAACTCCTGCCTTGTCTTTGATGGCTTCACTCGCAGGAATCGCGCTTTGAGGCTCCACATCCAAAACTTCGCAGGAAGAAAGAATCAATATAAGTGCCGGTATTAATATATATTTTTTCATGATTTAGAATCCAAGGTTACAACCAATTGTAAAACTACGCGCCTGAGGGTAGGTGAAGAAGTCGGTACCGATAACCGCATTGTCATTTCCGCGGTAATTGACTTCCGGATCAAGCCCGGTATAATTTGTGAACGTGAGTAAATTTTGTGCACTTACATAAAATCTGAAGTTTGCAATTTTTCTTTTTTGCAAAAATTTCTTGTTCAATGAATAACCGAGAGTTGCGTTTTTTAATCGGAGATACGAGCCATCTTCGATAAAGCGGGATGAAACCCTTTTGTTCGAGGCCGCTCTTACAGGATCATTCGTCGCATCCGGAATTGCTGTGATGTCGCCGGGATTTTGCCATCTGTCGAGAACAACGGCCAACTGATTGTCGCCGCCCTGGAGCGACTCGAGATACAATCGTGAACCGTTGAAAACATCATTGCCATACGATGCTTGAAAAAAGATACTTAAATCAAAGCCCTTGTAAGTGAATGTATTTGTCAAGCCGGCAATAAAATCAGGGTGCGGGTTCCCCACTTTGGTTCTGTCGGCAGAGGTGATTTCGCCATCAATATTCACATCCTTGTACACAATGTCACCGGTAGAAGGATCAACGCCCAATGATTCATAGCTATAGAAAATACCAATTGGTTCGCCTACTTCAATTCGATTGCTTCCCCGGCCCAGATCATCGATGGGTTGATTATTATACAATTTCAAAACTTTATTCCTGTTGGCAGAAAAGTTTACCGTTGTTGTCCAGGTAAGTTTCTTGTTTTGTAAATTCTGAGAGGTGATCGATAATTCGATTCCTTTGTTTTCAACTTCCCCTACATTCTCTGTGATCGTTGAAAATCCGGAGCTTGTGGGCAATGGTCGACTCAATAGCAAGTCCTTGGTTTGCTTGTTATAATAATCGGCGGTGAGTAATATTCTGTCTTTGAACAAGCCTATATCCAAACCAACATCCAATTGTGCTGTACTTTCCCATTTCAAATCCGGATTGGGAATGTTGGAAGGATAAATTCCCGGTTGTCCGCCATACGATGTGTTGCCGTACAACTCTGCATATAGAAAAGGAGGAATGTCGTCGTTTCCAGTCAAACCGTAGCTCGCTCGTATTTTCAATTCTGAAACAGGTTTAATTTTGAAAAACTTTTCCTGGGAAATTCTCCAGCCTGCGGATACAGCTGGAAAAAAACCATTCCGGTTATTTTCTCCAAACCGGGAGGAGCCGTCAACCCGTGCAGTAAGAGTCAAAATGTATTTGTTATCGAAATTATAATTCGCTCTTGCGAAGAAAGAACGCAGACCATCATCAAAAGCATCCGTACTCGCTGAAACAATTGTTGCTGCGGAGTTGATGTACTGTAAATTCTGATCAGCAAAATCCTGTGCCCGGATAAATGAACTTCTGGTTTGGTACTTCTCAAAACTATAGCCAGCCAGAAATTCTATTTCACTTTTGTTTAATATCGTTTGATATTTGATCAGGTTGTTTGAAACAATGTTCAATACATTCGAATAGGTTTCAAATCCGAGCCCATTGTATTTTGCACCCTGCACAGTTTTTATTGATTCGTAAGCGTGTTCCCTGAAATTCAAAAAGTCAACGCCCCATTTAGTGGAGAATACAAGATGTGGTAGAATTTTATAATCTGCATAAATATTTCCAAGTGTACGAAACGAAAAATTTTCATTGATTGCTTCATTCGCAATGGATACAGCGTTTGAATAAGGACCGTCCTGGTTATAAGACCCATCCGGATTGTATACCGGGTAAATTGCAGGAGTAGAGATTCCGTTCGGAAGTGGTCCCTGTAGAGATTGATCTCCTTCTACCCGGTTTGTTTTGGCATAGGTTAAACCGATACTGGTCCCGATGTTTAGTTTCTCATTGATCTTGTGGTCAATATTAGCACGCCCATTGATTCGCTTATAATCAGTACCGATCAGTATTCCTTCCTGGTTGTAATAATTTCCGCTAATAAAAAATCGTGTTTTGTCATTTCCTCCAGCAGACGAAAGTTCATAATTCGCCATTGGAGCAGTTCGGAAAATTACTTTTTGCCAATCGGTATCTATTGAGATATTATTGATATCCTGTTGCGAATACACTTCTGTTCCAGCGAGGTCATTTCTGTAAATCATCCAGTCTTTTGCATTCAACATCTCAAGTGTATGCCAGGCTTGTTGCCAGCCGTAATAGGCATTAAAATTAATCACAGATTTCTTTACACTTCCTCGTTTGGTCGTGATCAATACAACCCCATTGGATGCACGAGCCCCATAAATAGATGCAGCGGCAGCATCCTTCAGCACACTGATTGATTCGATGTCGTTCGGAGAAAGATCAGACAATGCATTGATCCCCTGACCCTCATAACCGATTTGTGCAAAATCACCTGTTGTCACCGGGATACCATCAATTACATACAAGGGTTGACTCGAGCCGCTGATTGAACTCGTGCCTCTGATCCGTACCGACATTTCCGTCCCCGGAGTGCCGGAGTTTTGCAATACCTGAACACCTGCTGTTTGTCCCTGGATAATACCATCCACTGTAGAAACGGGAATGTCTTTCAGTGTTTCAGCATTGATGATTCCTACGGAACCGGTAAGCAATGCTTTTTGCTCCACTCCATATCCTACAACAACAATTTCAGCAAGAGATTTAATGTCCGCTTCCATACTGATATTGATAATTGAGTTCGCGCCGATTTCAACTTGTTGTTTTTGAAATCCTAGAGAAGAAAACTCTAATTTCAGTGCGGTAGCTGAAACTTTAATTGAATAATTTCCATTTGCATCACTTACCGAAGCATTGGATGTACCCAACTCAAGAATTGTGACACCGGGAATAGTTTCTCCGCTGGCGGATGTAATTTTTCCGGAAATTGTTTTTTGCTCCTGTGCGAATGTAGTGCTCACATTCATTGCACTCATAAAAAGGAATAGAATAAACAAACGCACTGAGCAGGATGGTAGTGATGTATTCATATAATTTCTGAACTAGAAATGAATAAGCGAATCAAATGCTTTTTTGTAAAAATATGATTTTCCCGCTATTTGACAAAGGTAATTTCACAAACCTCTGAGTGTTTACATTCCATATCATTCCGAAAATATTTTTATTAACTTGCATTCACTATTCCAAAACTTCATTGCCTTTATTCTCACTGTCGACCATCTGATTAAATGAAAAATTTGTATCAATGATTAAGCAGATGTTTGATTTGCAACCAAGTCTGAAAAATGAACACATCCGGATCCAGCCTCTCCGGGATTCTGATTTTGAGACACTGTTTGCTGTGGCTTCCGATCCATTAATTTGGGAGCAGCATCCAAACAAGGAGCGATACAGGAAGGAAGTTTTTGAAAATTTTTTTGCAGGTGCTATCGAATCGGGCGGGGCTTTTCTTGTTGTTGATACACATTCAAATCAAGTTATAGGAAGCTCAAGGTATTATGACTGGAAAATGGATGAAAAAAGCGTTTCAATTGGCTACACTTTTCTTGCAAAGGATCATTGGGGGACAACATACAATCATGCATTAAAATCCCTGATGCTGGATCATGCTTTTCAGTACGTTGAGAGTGTTTTCTTTCATATCGGAGCGCTCAATATTCGGTCGCAAAAAGCAATAGAAAAGCTTGGAGCAAAAAAAGTCGATGAGGTGAACATGGCCTATTATGGAGAGCTTAATAATCTGAATTTTATTTATAGAATTGATAAGGCTGATTGGACCAAACGATTTTAAACACATCAGGCACCATTTGAACCGCGGTTCTTAGCGAATCGATTCTTTTCTGTTTTGTTACATTTGAATGTTTAATATCAACGAATCCATGAATTATATTTTCAGGGTAGTCGGAATTGTTTTCCCTTTTTTGTCTGTCCTTTTTTCAAACTGTGCATCCGCACAGAATTATACCAGTTACTTTACCGGCGATACAGCGGATGTGTTTACGAATACTATTCCCGGAATTGTATTGATGGGAGGAGCTTCAGAAAATGACAGCGCGATGATTTGGTTTCTGGAGCAAAGTGGAGGCGGTGATGTCGTAGTACTTCGGGCAAGCGGAAGCAACGGCTACAATAATTATATGTATTCTCAACTCGGTGTTGTGGTAAATTCGGTACAGACAATTGTTTTCAACCAGGCAGCAGCCTCCTTTGATCCCTATGTAATCAGACAATTGGCAAATGCTGAAGCGCTTTGGTTTGCCGGTGGCGATCAATGGGATTATGTTTCCTATTGGAAAAACACACCAATTGATTCCACAATAAATTATTTGATCAATACAAAAAAAATTCCTGTCGGCGGAACATCTGCAGGCATGGCAATCCTTGGTCATATTGTGAATACGGCTCAATATGGATCCGCCACATCAACGGCCGCATTGGCGAATCCCTATGTTGCGAATTTGACTTTGCTCAAAGATGATTTTATTTCTTGCCCCTGGCTAAATAATGTTGTGACGGACACACATTACGACAATCCTGATCGACGTGGGCGTCATATTGCTTTTATGGCGAGAGCGATGACAGACTATACTATGCCCTCGGTTTTCGGGATTGCCTGCAATGAATATGTCTCTGTTTGTATTGACACCAATGGTCTTGCAAGAGTCTATGGTGATTACCCGAATTATCAGGAATTTGCTTTTTTTCTGCAAGCAAATTGTGTGTTGCCCAATTTTCCTGAAGCCTGTTCAATTTCACAACCATTAACCTGGAATAGAAATGCACAAGCAATCAAGGTGTATAAAGTTCCGGGCACTCCTTCAGGAATCAACACTTTCCAATTGAGCAATTGGAACTCCGGATCGGGTGGAACATGGCAGGATTGGTATGTCGTCAATGGTGTATTTCAGACCAACCTTCAGGCATCGACGCCTATCTGTAATTCGTCAACATCCATTTCAACACTGATTGCCAACGAGGAAATGATTTCGATTTTTCCAAACCCGGTGACAAATCAATTGACCATTTCCGCGGAGTCGAATTTTGATTATGAAATTGTGGATGTTTTTTCCAAACAACTTTTGATGAAAAAGAATACCGGTTCCGTTCAGCTGGATGTAACGGCGTTGCGGCCCGGTTATTATTTTGTAATTGTCAAAACGCAGGAATCTACGGTCAAGAAAAAGATTATTAAAATCAACTAGAAGACAAGGAGTCGGACAGAAATCAATTCATTCTTTAAAAGGTGAATTAATTTTCCGTCCGTTCAGTATTCCAATTTTCAAAACAGAATAGGGGAGCAACAATAATTAGAATTTTGCACTTAGCTGAAATCGTATCGTTCGGGGAGATTCAATCTTCAATGGTCGCAGGGAGTACGATAAATTGGTGAGATTGGAGCTGATCAGCGCAATTGTGAAATGTTGAGTCACATCAACACGAATTCGACCATCCAAAACCAGCGTTCCGTCATTGTTGGCTTCCCTGTATTTTTTTATTCCTGTTGGGAGTCGAAAAGGAACATCAATATCGTAGAAAACCTTGTCGATATTTTCCATGAAACTATAATAATTCATACTGCAACCAATACTGATTTTTTTCCACGTGATTTCCAAGTCCGCTTTCCAGGTTTTACGGAATCTGTATTTCAGAATATTGTCGCTGGTATCTGTACTGGTTGATAAATAGCTAAGTTGAGTAGGAGTAAAACCCGGACTCGGATTGTCGACTGCATAGACAAGATCCCGTTCGAGGGTTTGAGGAAGTGTGTTGGTGTATCCTGCAAGAAATGAGATGGACCAACTCCTGTTTAATTTTCCTTTACCGGCAAGAGAAAGTTCAAATCCGCGCACGCGCGTTTCTCCTGTATTTACAAATTTGAATCCGGCGGAGTCAGGACGCCAGAGTGCATACGTGTATTCGATAGTATTGGAATACGTTTCCTGAAAAACGGCTGCATCCAGGAAACCATAAACGTTACGTATTTTAAATCCCTGTTTCATACCAAGCTCAGCTCCATGGCTTGTTTCCGGCTTAAGTTCTGGATTTGGAAAAACCGAAATTCCACCAACACTTGTAAAAATAAATTTTTCAGTAATGGTTGGATACCGATATCCTTCACCATAAGAAGCTCTGAAGAAGGTTCCTTTTGAAATTGCGAGCGATAAGCCACCACGGACAACAGGTTTAAATGAGGAAGGCTCACTGTTGATTGAAAAATATTCTCCACGGAATCCCCCGGAAAGATTCAGCACTTCAAACAATTTTTTATCCAATTGAATGTATCCGGAATAATTCCTGAGTGTATTATCAGGATGTCCACTCGCAGAATATAATTCTGCATGGGAAGCAACAGCATTCATAACAATTCCACCGGTAAATCGAAGTGCGTTTAATTTTACTAATTCTTTAGAAATCCTGTATTCACTATAGTAGACAGTACTGGAATTCGATTGACCATTGTTGTTCTTCACATCATTTCCAAATACTCTTCCATGCAATTCATGCTTAAAACCGGTAGAAGAAAAATAGGTAATAAATGGATCAACGTAATACATTTTGGTTTCCGATACAGTCATTGTTCCGGGGAAAGCGCGATACATCCCTGAACTGTCATTTAACCAGATGAGAGTAAAGTTATCGTGAGACTGAAAAAAATTACCATTTATTCCGTAAGCAAGGCCGGTGATTTTTTCAGGTCTGTAGCGCAGACTAAAATTGAACCGGCCCAATCGTGTGGCCACGTCTTTATCACCCTGAGTGGTGTCGACTGGAATTGCGATGTATTTCACCGGCTGTGCAGGTCCGATAAAATTGTGGTCTTGCAAGCCTCTTCCACTAATTGTTAAATCCAGGTTTTTTTTCTTACCCAATCGTGTAGCATGCAAAAAAGACAATCCGTATTGCGATGCAGCACCTGTCCACCATTTTGCTTCCTTATTTTCAGGAGCTGCATACTGTCCGTAATATACTTCTGCTTTCGTTAATGGTTTCTCTTTCGGATAGGTTGTTCGTACATGAATAATTCCACTCAAAGCGGAAGAACCATACAGGACAGAGGATGCTCCTTTGACAATTTCGATTTGTTCAATATTTTCTATTGGAATAAAAGACCATTCCGGTCGTCCCTGATCTCCAATGAGTATTGGAATATCATCAATCAGAATTCCAACCCGACTTCCAACTCCAAATGAAAAACCACTGCCGGAGCGGATTTGCGGTTCGCCGTCAAGGATTGTTAATCCGGGTACAGAGTTCAATACTGTACTGATGTTCGTCGTATTCTTGTTTTCAATCAATGCAGGTTTTAGGATCTCCATTGAGACAGTAAGCTCTTCCAGTTTTTGTTCGTACTTGCCGGCGGATACGACAACAACATCAAGCATTTTTGAAATAGGCTGCAAGACGAAGTTGTGAGAAACAGTTTGGCCCTCATTAATTACAACTTCGAAAGTATCTTTTTTCATTCCAAGTAAGGCACAGACTAGTGTATGTGTTCCCGGGCTTAAGGCAAACTGAAAATTTCCGTTTGGATCCGAAGAAGTTCCCTGTTGAGGGTTTGACAAGTCAAACACCAGAGCCCCCGCAATAGCTTCATCATATTCTGCGCTCTTAACAATTCCCTTCACTCCTGTAAAATTCTGTCCGGAGGCATTCAGACACAAAAATATCAGAAGAAGAAAACAACAGTTGTCTCTGAAATGATAGTAAATAAAATTCATCCTGGAGGATAAAGTAATTTCAGTTGATGATTATTTTCCCAACGCTCATCCTGGAATTTGATGAAGAATTGATCCGTACAATGTAAGGCCCTTTTGCCAATTCAGGTACGCTGATCTCCGATTCGTTTCCGCTCAACTCTACTGAAAAAACACGCTGTCCCAGTGAATTGTAAAGGCTCAGAGATTTGTTCCCGCCATCAAGTGAATGAAAAATTAATGTGTTGCTGGTTGAGCGATAGGAATAGGCGGTTTCAGAAGGATTGCCATGTTCAACAATTTTATTTGGATTAAAAATAAGGGACAAGTCGTCGATAAACATGGTACTGTTCACAACAGAAATATAACCTGCACTTGAAGAAAGCGTGAACCTGGACAGGGTCGGACTTGCAGCAGATCTATAGACAATAGGAATAGAAAAATAGGTATACGTTGAAACAACAGCAGACGGTGTTGTAAAATCAGCAAAACCCACTGTGTCATTTGCGTTGTCGAGGAGTACGAAATCAACAAATCCGTTATCACCACCGGCTGGCGTATACATATACCACCCACTGATGCTATCGGGTCGCAATGTGTACGGAAGACCTCCGGTTATGGTCTGATTTTGTACATCAATTGTTCCGGTAGTTGCAATACCATTGGCAGTCTGTCCAAACACAGTTTTTGTTGTCAATTTAATTGCAAAAGATCCACTGTGGACATCCGGAGGATTTGCTTTCAATGCAGTGAGAACACCTACAAATGCGGTCGAAGGATTCAATGTATGCCAGTCATCAGGGTCTTCATAGTTTCCGGCCGAAGTCCAGTTTTCAAATCCCGGATTGGGCAATGCAATCTGGGCGTTTATCCGAAGTACAACAAAACTCAAAGCAAATACAAATAGTGATTTCCTCATTTACCTTTTTATTTACAGGTAATAAAGTTATAAAAATCAACCACTCTCAAACGGCTCTGAGGTAAGTTTACACAAACTTTCTGTTGAAAATGTTAATATCGCATTTGCCGTCACTGAAGCATTCATTGAATGCAGTTTGAAGGACAATACACATCTATGTTATTAAAAAAGATTGGTTTGAAAAGCTGAGTCATGGCGGATAAATCTCTCAGCATATACAAAAGGACCAGTATGTTCGCAGATTTTTTATTCTTTTGCAAAAAGAATTTGATTATGGCGTGGCTTGAAAAAAATCTGATCATAAAAAAATCCGGCTTACCGGCAGCAGGAAAAGGCTTGTTTACAAAAGTTGACATTCCGAAAGGAACACGCATTGTAGAATACAAAGGCCGACTTCAGCCCTGGAAGGAATTAAAAAAAGAAGACGGGCACAATGCGTATATCTTCCGGATTAATAACAGAATTGCAATCAATGCCCTTCCCTATACAAAAGCAAAGGGCCGTTATGCAAATGATGCAAAGGGATTAACAAGAGGTTCAGGCTTGCGGAACAATTCTGAATACAATGTGGAAGGATCCAAATGTTATATTGATTCGACTCGGAAAATCCTGAAGGGGGAAGAAATTTTTGTGGAATACGGAACGGAATTCTGGAATCTTATCCGGAAAATACAATCAACGAAAACAGTTAAGGAGAAAAGAAAAGGGAAGTAAAATAACGAAGGTCTGTTTTTTATATATGAAAGCCATTCAGTACAAAACAAGGATCTTGAAATTCAAGAAGCATGGTGAAAAAACCGGATGGACGTACATTGTCATACCGGCTGACATTGCTCAAAAACTTTCTCCAGATAATAAAAAATCTTTTCGGGTAAAAGGAAAGCTTGATGATGTCGAAATCAAGGGTATTGCCCTTATTCCAATGGGGAAAGGGGAGTTTATCATGGCCCTGAATGCAG
This sequence comes from Bacteroidota bacterium, assembly GCA_016720655.1. Classification (GTDB taxonomy): domain Bacteria; phylum Bacteroidota; class Bacteroidia; order AKYH767-A; family 2013-40CM-41-45; genus JADKJP01. Next base: position 78,109 of record JADKKE010000013.1, on the reverse strand, counting down.
GTCTTCGCAAAGAGTTGGGGAAACGAGAAGGAGCTATGCTCAATGTAGAGCTGCTTGCCGACAAATCAGAAAGAAAACTTGATACTGAATTTCAAGAGTGTCTTGAAGAAGATCCGGAAGCGTGCGCGTTTTTCAAAACACTTGCTTTATCCCATCAGCATTATTTTTCGAAGTGGATTGCGGATGCAAAGTCGGTTGAAACCAAAGCCCGCAGAATCGCCCGTACCTTGAACGCATTATCTAAAAAATGGGCTACCCAGAAATGCTGAGGGCTGAGCGTGCAGAAAACTAAAGTTCACGGATGGGAAGTAGTCCTTTAAATGCAGGTTACTTGCGGTACTTCATGAATTTTGCTTTTCCATTGAGTTCATCCGAATCTATCTTCAGATAATAGACTCCTTCCGGAAGATGCTTAATTTGAATGTCAGAATGAATGATTCCTTTGTGAAATTCTTTGTGTTCTTCCACGACTACATTTCCCAAAACATCCAAAATCTGAACAGTAGTTTTCCCTGTGCGATCCATCTCAAAATCAAATTGTAGAATTTCATTCGCAGGATTTGGGAAAATATGAATTTCTCCCAATGTCCCTGTAATTCGCACTGCAATAATTTCGGAATAACTGAATGCACCATCAAAATCAACCTGCTTCAAACGGTAATAGGAGAGACCATTGAAAGGCTCTTTATCCAGGTATGAGTAAGATTTGATTTCTGTTGAATTGCCTGCACCATCTACCATTCCTGTTGTTTCAAAGTGAACCCCATCTGTACTTTTTTCAACCAGAAAATAATCATTGTTTGTTTCCGTAGCGGTTTTCCAAATGGAAAGGACCCCCTGCTGAGTCACACTTGCATCAAAGATCAACAATTCGATCGGCAATGGGGAGGTGCTTTGAACAGTTGCGAAATCTCCCAGATCATTCATTCCTGTTCGTTGTGTTGCAGTTAATGTACTGGTTAAGACACAGGAACCATCCAGTGCCCATGGACCGGAACCTGCAGGCAAACGTTTCATCACACTCCAACCACCCGGAGAAGCCGCATTGGTATATGATCGGTTAAAAAGAGTGAGATCATACAATCCGGAATTTGATTCATCCGATGCAATCATGGTCCAAAAACCATTGTTGAGTGCCGGGTAGAGAGAATAGTTGGCCAAAACACATTCACTTGAAACCGGACCATTGGGTACACTTGGCCATGAAGTAAAGGTGGCTATAATATCAGGAATTTTTGTTGGAACAGTGAAATCCATGCGAGCTAACTGGTAACCTTTCGCAGCATTCCCTACAGGAAAATCATAAATACCTGTAGCATTTGGGTTTAAAAATCTGCGCAAATTTCCTTCCACATAACTATTTATATTTCCTGCTGTAACTGCCGCATTTGCAGGATTACTGACAACAACTTCTCTTGCACCTGTGATTATTTTTCCATTCGTGAGACTCAGATTTCCAGCGACATTTAAATTGTTGAATGATCCGGCTCCCAATGTAAGTGAGGAAGCGGCAGTTTGAACCATTTGAACATTATCGAAAATAATTTCATCTATCAAATTGGTGTAATTTTGATTTACTGTTCCGGCAAAAATATAAGTAGTTCCTGTAGCCGGACTTAAATGAGTTGATGTGCCTCCGGAATTGTATAAATTTCTCCCGATCCGGATTGTATTTACACCGGGATCGAAAAATCCGGTTTTCAGAGAATCGTTTTCTTTGATGTAAATGTTTGAGTTAATAACCAAAGTTCCTGAAGGTTTTTCCATTGTAAAATTGGCAAAACCGTTCACGCCCGTCAGATTTCCACTTACTACCTGTGTTCCGGATCCAACAAATTTCACTGTAGATCCTGCACCGGTGATAAGAGATCCGTTATTGGTAAAATCCCCACACACTGAAAGTGTGATATTGGGATTAATAGTAAGCGATGCTCCTGCATTAATGACAATGCTGTTCACAGTTTGATTAGCAAGGACTGCAGGCTGATTGATGGAAGTTGCATTAACAATTGCATCCACTGCGCAATTTGGAATGTTGCATGCTCCCCAGTTTCCTGTAACACCCCAGCTGGTATTCGTTCCTCCGAGCCAGGTCATTGTACCCGGACTAGCAGAATAATTCACCGGATCCGGAGAACCGGTAAAATTCAAAGTAAATCCGGAAGTGCTATTGGTGTAATTACTCACAACTAACAAGTAGACCTGCCCAGCGAGAGCATTGATACTGGATTCATAAGAGCCATTGAAACCCGGATAAATCCCCGGTGAATTCCCTGTTCCGCTGCATCCGGTTACTCCAAGTGCACTGTAATTACATCGAACAGGGGCCGTAGATCCAAGCTGCGAACACTGCAATCCACTGGCACCAATTTCCCAAATGGCAAAATCGTAATCAGTACTTGTTGTGCTGGGTGCGCCTAACCAATCATTCGGAACGATATCAAACTCGAGGGAACCATCCACACCAATTGGAATTGTATACCATGCTGAAGAACGCTCACCGGAATTCAAACAATTCAATCCATTCGAAAAGTCACATGAATTACCGAATGCATTGTATCCCGGATTACCAACGTTGATGCTGTTTTGACAAACAGGAGTAGGAGAAACGCATTCTTGTCCATACACCGCTGGGAGTCCTGTGATACCGTCTTCCGCAAGAATACCAAAAGTTCCAGTCATGTCATTCTCCCCATCGATGCGAATGTAATAGGTCGCACCGGCAGTAAGACCTGTAACATTGAGCTGTGAATTGTTGGTAGAGTTTGAACCACAGGTGATATCCTGATTGCACGAACTTCCGGTTGGAGCAACCTGTGTCAAACTGAAACACGAACCCTGATACAATGCAATTTGAGTATTTGAAAGAGTACCAGGAAAGTTTTGATGACCAAAGTGGTCCCTGTTGGAACAACTTTGTACCAGACAGTATTTAATTCACCTCCGGTCCAACACGAAGGAATTGCAGGTTCCAGCAAGCCACTGGAACAGCTGTTGTTGCCATTGGTATTTACTCCTAATGGAAGGGTGAGGGCATTGCATGGAAAGTCATTCGGTGAAGTTGCTCCGGATGCGGCGATACTTAAATCAAAATTGACAGAACTGGGAGGATCCCACGAATCAACAATTATATAATAAGTTCCGGCCCCTGGTAAGGAAAAATTTCCCGCTACGTTACCGCCTCCAATATAACCGAGACAATTGGCACCAGCACTTCCCGGACAATTTTCATACAACAAAAATCCTGCTTGTGTTGAAGAAGTATTGCTCAATGTGATACGAATACATTCGGAACCAGTGGCCGTGTATGAAAAGACCATGTCTTCACCACTTTCATACAAGGAAGTACAAGATCCTGTACTTGCATTGGTGTAATCATTGCCTTTGCATTGTGTTGTTTGACCAGTGGTGGAAAAAGGCAAGGAGGGCACAGTAATCGCATTGGCACATGTTGAACCGGGAGCACCACCCGGGGAAGGAGCGGAGATTGAGATGTTATAATTGTTCAGATTGCTTGCACTGTTTCTGTCAACAACCAGATAATAGGTGTGACCTGCGATAACATTTGCGCAAATAAATTGATTGCCGGAGTTGCTTTGTGAATATTCAACACACACTCCGCCTTGCCCAATAAACGGACAACCATCGTATAGCATCATACCCACATTGGAACTTCCGCTGGTTAGACTGATTGACAAGTTTCCACTCACTGCAGGAGTGAAGACAAAGACTTCATCGAGACCCTGATAATAATTGCTGTTACCACAAACTACCGCGTTCGTTGCGGTGATGTCGTTTCCTCTGCCATTTGTTGTTCGACCAGTTGAAACATAGGGGAGAGAAGCAACATTCACAACACCTCCGCCCAAGCTTGCAGGACATGTGGGAATCACAGGAGAAGTGACACAAATACTGAATTCATAATCTCCGGGAGCGCCGGGATCATAATCATACACCCTGATGAAATAAGTATTTCCGGCAGTTAAATTGTTGAATGTAAGATTTTCAATTCCTCCATCCGTTGTTAAATCTGCACAAGCAAGATTGGATAGAGCTCCACAGTTTCCGCCAAGCAACTCTACAACTGCATTGAAATTGCTCGAACCATCAACAGTTATCACATGTGAAAGTTGAGTCGCGGTGAAGGAGAACCATACGTCATCGTTCGCTGTCCCGGAACAACCGGTAGCAGGGGAGGAAGCCGTTGCGCCGAATACTCCTGCACAAATTGAGGAACAAGCTGCACCGACTACTCCTGGTGTTAATGGTGTTGCTGTTGCACAATTGTCATTTGTTGCGGCGGTGACCACATCAATGGTTCCATCCATGTCATTATTTGTTGATCCGGAATTGTAACGGATCACACGTATATAATATGTTGTTCCAATCGCAGTTGTAAAGGTCAGCGTTTCTGTAACACCATTTCCACCTGCATTCACACAACCAAGTTCGGTCATCGATCCACACGCACCTGAATAAACAGCCAATGCTACGTTTCGGTTGTTTTCAACGGTGGCAACAATGGAAGAAGTTGTAGCAGTGGCAACAAACCGGAACCAACCATCACGACGGTTGTTGCCGGAAGAAACACATGCTGTATTATTGGAAACGTTTGATGTATTGTCAACGCTCCAGGACTGATCAATTGAATAATCGGTAGAACCAGTACAAGGATTCACGGGCAATGTTGGAACACTGTTTTGAGGGCAAAGATTATTCGTCTGAGCAAGTGATTCGGTTGCCGCAAAAAGAAATGCAAAACTGTACAGGGTGAGGAAAAATTTAAAAGCGTTCATGGGGTGGGTTGCGTTTTCGGTTATTTTGTAAGCATACTTTTGGATTAATTTATTATGGTTGAATGAAGAACTACTACTTCAAATTTTTTCCGAATCAAAGGAATGTCACGTGTGCTTAAAGCTTCCACAGTTGAATTGATTTCTTGCTGCCGGACTTTTTCCACAATGATGTTTTCATCCCCGATAATATCACTGAGATAAGTAATGATCATTGTTCCGGTTTCATAACTCGCCTCAATTTTTTGAATACCATTCATCGTGCTCAATGCCTTTTCTATGATGCCGGCACTTTTATCAGATAACAAAGGCATTCTAAGCAATAACTCCTGTTGGTTTCGGGTAGTAGAAACAACAGAAACCTGTTGACCATTCGTGGATTGAATTGCCAAAAACAAAAAACATAAAATGAAAATTGAGTAAATTTTTTTCAAACGCATAAGTTTGGTTTTCTATCAAACGGCAAAAGATTAAAATCGATCTGATATAAATCATACAGATCTTACACTTTTCTTAATGTAAAATCCAGAATTGTATTTTTTGTAAAAATATAATAAAATCAAGGCTTTCAGCGGTTTTTTTTTCTTAAACCCGCGCCTATTGGGCGAAAGCGGGGATTTTCTTGGTAAAAGCTGCGCCAATTGGGCTTTTCTGGGGGAAAAGGCTGTTAATAAATTGTTTTTGTTAACAAAAAGATAATAGTTGAATCCATTCAGACCATCAAAATTTAAAGGTTTGGCCGCTGTTAAACTTTAATGTTTTCATAAAAGCAAGAGAACCTGACATATTAAAGTAGCTCAGATTCAAAAAATAAAGGGGTGAGAAAATTTTCTCACCCCTTTTATTATTCAATGTGTTAGAATTATTTGCTTATCGCGAAACGAGTCATCCGTTTTTCTCTGCCGTTATCAACAGCGAGTGTATACATTCCTTTTGCGAATGATGTGAGCGTGATTACCTGATCATTTTCAGAAATCAAAGTCTGGAAGATTTCATGTCCGGCGATATCATAAATGTGTATCAATGCACCGTTGAAATCAGCACTTGTTTTCACATGCAGGATTTGTGAAGCCGGATTCGGATAGACAACCAAAGAAATTCCTGTACCGAGTGAAGAAATGCCGACTGAAGTAACTGTATAAACAGGGGATGTTCCTTCACAACCACTGGCATCTGTTACAACCACTGTATAATCACCAATTACTAATGGGAGCCAGGATGCATTTGTTGCTCCTGTTATAAGGGTACCATCAACATACCACTGATAAGAAACACCACCGGATGTAGTGAGATCGCTTCCGTTCATTGTAATCACCGGAGTTGGTAATGCATTGATGCCAACAGTAGTCATCGCAACAGAAGTACATCCATGTGCATCAGAGATCGTCACTGTAAAATCGGTAGTTCCGGATAATGTTGCGATTGGATTTGGATCTGTCGCAGAATTTAAACCGGTTGCAGGATCCCATACATATGTATAAGGAGTGGTGCCACCGCTTGCAGTGGGTGATCCACCGATAACAACTCCTGTTCCTTCGCATGCAGACACTGTTGTACCTGCATCTGCGATGAGTTCAGTAGGCTCGATAATGACTATTTGTGATGTCGTGCTGCATCCACCGTTATCAGTGATGGTAACATCGTATGTGCCTGCGCCAAGATTGCTCGCTGTCGCAGCAGAACCTCCGGAAGGTGACCATGCATAAGTGTAAGGACTGGTACCTCCGTTCGGAACAGCAGTTGCACTGCCATCATTTGCACCGAAGCAGGATATATCGGACGTCGAAACCGAAGCAGAAATTGCAGAGGATTGACCCACAAGAGCGCTTGCTGTTAAAGTGCAACCATACGCATCCGTTACTGTTACGTCATAAGTGCCTGCATCAAGTTGTGTTGCTGTAGCTCCTGTTTGTGATGGAACAGAATTCCATGCATAGGTATACGGAGAAACTCCTCCTGATGCATTCACTGTAGCAGTTCCATTTGCACTGCCGCAGCTTGCATCTGTAGCAGAAGTGTTAGCAGAGAGAACAGGTGGTTCAAAAATACTAACCGACGAAGTATGCGTACAACCAACAGCATCGGTAATTGTCACTGTATAATTCCCGCCACCCAAATTGGATGCAGTAGCTCCTGTTCCTCCGGATGGTGACCATGAATAAGTATAGGGAGCCGTTCCTCCACCTGCAACTACAGAAGCAGAACCATTGTTTGCGCCGTTACAATTAACGTCACTGCTGGTTGCAGTTCCTGTAACCGATGTAATTGACACTGCTAAAGTTCTGGCATTGCTACTTCCGCAAGTGTTGTTTGCAGTAACAGAAATGTCACCTGCATTTCCTGCTACAGCTGTAATCGAAGTGCTGGTCGAAGTTCCTGACCAACCTACGGGCAATGTCCATGTATAACTCGTTGCTGTTGCAACAGAAGCAATAGAATAGGTAACACTTGCACCGGTACAAACAGTTGTATTTCCTGTAATACTTCCCGGTTGAGCAGGTGAAGCACAGGATTGTTCAGCAAGTGCGAGTGTACCAGCATACACATAATCTCCACCTTCATCTCCTTGGTAATCTCCGGCTAAACCTGTAAAATAAAATGTAACTGCACCGGCACCAGCTGCTGGAGCAACCCAATTAAAAATGAATGTGTGAGTGTTGGGTGTATGACCACCATCCAATTGGTGAACTACATTCGTTTTGCCTCCGGATGCCTTCAGTTGTGTTTCTGCTGAATTCGTGATCACCAATGTTCCTGAATTTGTATTTGAAGAATTCAAGGCTTCACAGCCAAGACCAAAAACAGTACTACCGGTTCTGGCAACAGTAATGCTCATGTTGTACGTTGTGCCCGGTGTGTAAACTCCTCCGCTGATACCGGAAATCGAAACGGATCCTCCACCACTGTTGAGTGCAAAATCCCCGTGACAACTTGTACAGGTACCTTCTCCAGGTGATCCTGTTTTTCCTGCTCGCCCATTGTCACTCATTTGTTCACTCGTAAGAAGTGCGATGCATGCGAGTGGCAATAAACTTAAAAGTAATTTTCTAATCATGGCTGTTTAAATTATAGTTTAGTATTGGTCTTTATGGCCGTTCGAGAGGCTATTATTTCGGTTTCGAAGATGACTTAAGAAAAAAATTAATTAAATAAAAGAATAGGTTTGTCCTGCGAAGATACTCAGCTAAAGTCAATGGTGGTGCGGACTTTCATCATATCAGCTCCTGAAATTTATCATGTTCATTCCCGCTCCAGAATATCCTCATTAGCAGGATAAAAATTGAATTTAAGCGAATACAGAATAGCAATGATTATGAATTTTGGATATGGAATAGTGCTGTCTGGTGCTTTCGGAAATATTCTGTTCCTTACAATGGGTTTCTAATGCAACTTAATTAGAATCATTCAAAATAAGACACTATCATTTATCTAAATCAGCTCATGAAAATCCACTCCATCCGACTTTCGCCCGGCAATGATTTGAAGCATTCTCTCGACACTTTCGCTGCAGACAATAAATTGGATGCTGCAGCAATCGTAACATGTGTTGGGAGTCTGACCGTTGCCAGCATCCGGTTCGCTGGAAAAGAGCAAACAGATTCTGTACCCGGACCCTTGGAAATCACTTCTCTCACCGGAACATTCTCAACACACGGATCCCATTTTCATATCACTGTTACTGATCAGAATGGGAAGGCAAGCGGAGGCCATCTTAAAGAAGGAGCCATTGTTCGTACCACTGCTGAAATTGTTATTCTGGAACCTGAAGATGTAATCTTCATGCGGGAAACAGATACACAAACGGGCTACAAGGAATTAAAAATTGTTCCAAAATAATTTCCGGGCGTTCAAATTCAGGAATGAATAAAAAACAAAACGCCGCCGGAATATCCGGCGGCGTTTTGTTTTAAAAATTTGGTATGGATTAATCAATCACAACTCTTCTTGATTGTGTCCCTTCATCAGTCATCAATCGGATAATATAAATTCCTTTTGGAAGATTGGCATCACGCACAGGGAAATAGATCTGGTTGCGACCTTCCGGTTGTTCCATTTCATCAGCAACTTCATATACTAGTCTGCCGGATAAATCCAAAACGTCTATCTGAACCCGTGATGCTTTGTTCAAATTATAATCAATAGTAAGGTAGTCACGCACCGGATTTGGAAACACAGACATTGGATCCGCAATCGGCACATTCTGATCGATCATTTCTGATCGTAAAGTCGGAGACGGTGTTCCGGTTTTCTGAATTGTAAACTGATCCCAGATTCCTCCTGTTGAAGTGAGGAATTTTGTATCCATTCGGTCACCCTGTACATCAATAACCATACTTCCATAGGTTGATATGGAAGAAGCGTACATAGCATTGTGCGGATAACCGGATGTACTTGCTCCCACTTGTCCACCTACACCACAAACGAGATATACTGTTCCATAATAATTTGGAGCAGACTTAATGTAAGAGCTGGGGTAAATTCCGCTGCCCGAACTTACTGCCATAGTAGATGCACTGAAAGTTGTTTCCAATCCAAAGTGTCCGCGAATAAGCATGGAACGTTCATATGAGTGACTATGACCGGCCATTACCAGATCCACTTTTTTGCCCTCAAGAATAGGCATGATGTTGGTTCGCATCTGAATCAACTCTGTTTCGGTATCGGAATTGTGTGAGCCTTTTGAATAGGGTGGGTGATGGAAATAAACAACTGTCCAGCGTTGTGTGTTTGCATTTAAATCATTCGTAAGCCATGTTGCCATTGCTCCACCCGTGGCACGGAAGGCAGCGTCGTACGATTCAAGACAAATGAAATGGATATTGGCATAATTAAATGAATAGTATGCTTCCGTACCGGAAGCCAAACCACCGGCTTCACCATTCTTTGGCATCGTGAAATTATCAAAGTAAGGCCCTGTCTGGTTGGTAGCATTTGCTGTATGCAAATCATGATTCCCGGAAGTCGGCCATACTACGAATTTCTTAAACTGAGAAGGGTACATATTAAATACCTTCGTCTGATATTCAGTATCGGTTCCATCGTTGTAAGCATTATCACCCAACCACAACCATACATTGGTATGCGTTGCACCGGTATAATTTCGATAGGCATCCCTTACCTGAGCTTGTGCATTGCTTGCTACTCCGAAATCACCAAAGGCCCAGATCCGAACCGGACCGGTAGAACCCACAGCAGGATTGGTCACAAAATAATTCCCCGTATCTCCCTGAAGTGTTGTCGTTGTTGAACCAACGGAATAATAATATTTTGTATTTGCAGCGAGTCCGGTCAATTGAAGAATGTGTTCTGTCGTTTGTACCGAATTCGAAACAGCCAGATTTAAATTTGATGCACTCGTTCCGTATTTAACCTTTGTATCACTTGCATTGTTTGTTCTCCAGCGAATGTAGATACTGCTGGGTGTTGACAATTGGAGATATGCACCCCTGGTAATCGATAGAGTTCCAGAGAGAGTAAGAAAAATTCCGGATGCAGACCATGATCCGGCGCCGGAAGCACAAACAGATTGCACCTGGAATTCATACCATGTGGAAGAACCCAAAGCACTCAATGCCTTGGATACTGTAGTGGAACTAACCGTTATCCAATTCCCGGAATACCGGACAGCATAGCGGATGTTGTAACTTGTTGCACCACTCACTGCGCGCCACCCTACTGTGGCGCCGTTGGATGTAATGGAAGAAGAAGAGAAATAATATACGTCAGCTGTACCACAACTGGTTGAAAGTGTTGTAAAAGTCAACGCCGGACTGTAAGCTTGAGCAGGTACACTGGCACAAATACAACGGACACTCCATACGTACTGAGTGTTCGGAAGGAGATTGGTGATCGTCGTATTGTGTACAGAGCCCGCATATTTCAGCCAAACATAATTCGTTGTGTTTTTTACGTTGTAGCGAACCTGAAAACTATCCGCAGTGACCATCGGATTCCAGGAAATTGCAGCCGTGTTTGCAGTAATGGTTCCTGTAGCAGTGAGATTTGGCGTTACACAATTCACCGATTGATTCATCGTGGTGAATGTAGCCGGAGTGGTTTGATAGGCGCCGCTTGTTCCATTAGAACACCATGAACGGATTTGCCAATAATAAGTTGTATTGGGATACAAACCGGCGAGTGTTGTCGTTATTACAGTTCCGGGTTTTACGGTTTTGTACAAATACGTTATCGAACCACTCACATAGTAGCGAACAAGAAAACTATCAGCAACAGTCGATGCCCAATTTAGTTTTGCTCCTGTGCTGGTGATGTTTGTAGTTGTTAACCCAGCAGGAATATTGCAGGCAGCTTTTGATTCACTATTTTGTAGTAAAAAAAAGCAGAACATCAGTCCTGTAAATAATAATCGCTTCGGGAAAATCTGGGGTGTTTTCATGGCCTATTAGTAAAAGATGTTTCGCAGTGTTGAAACGCAAATTAACAATTTTTCTGATTGTTAACCAAGCGTTTACATTGAAATCTTCTTCATGTTCACTCCAAAAACATCCCGCTTAAAGAGCGTTTAGACTATTTACCAAGAATTACAATTCGTTCACCAAGTGAGTGGGCAGAAAATTCCGGCGCGTACATACATTCGATCGAAGTAATTCCATTTGAAAATTCACCTTCTTGAAATGCTCTCAAAGGATATTCAAACACATAAACTCCTTTCCTCAAATACGAGAAGAAGAAATTCGTAGATGCATCACGGGTACTTTCATAATATCCCAATCCATCCTGCCACTTGTATTGTGACAAAACATTTTCCGGCTCCAATCCGGAAGCACGCATGTCTTTCATGTGAACATATTCCATGTCTCTGTCTACACGCAATTCAATTCGCACCTTTATCCGATCACCCACTTTAAGTGTTGTTGAAGAAGTTAAAGGTTCAATTACCGGACCTCTTGCTGAAGTACGTTCAACGAAAAGTTCTTTCTTTAAATTCAATGGAGTTACATGAGGAGTAATTTTATCCAGCGATTCAAAATACTGCCAGTACAATCCACCCCAGGAAATACCGGATACTGTTTCATTATTATTTCCGGAGGAAGAAATTTTCTGGACACTTACTTTGCCCATGTCTCGCGTAATTTCTTTTCCACTCCAGCTTGTTTTGAAATATCCTGTTCCCGCTTGTGCGTCTGTTGGAATTTCCACCTTTTCTTTGCCAACACGAATGTCCATTTGCGGAACTTGAGACAACCAATCTGAACCACGAAGCAACAAGGCATAGCAGGCTTCTGTTGTGGCTTTTGTGGTCTTCCAGTCTTGTGTTTGTTTCTGACGTAGCAGCCACACTTTCATGTCTTCAACGGCTTTCTTGTCATCAGTGATTTCATCAAATGCTTCAATCAATAAAGCTTGTGTTTCAATGGAAGCGCGCGACCAGAAATAACCACCGGTATTATTCGCCCAGTACATTCCGGTCTCTTCTTTGTTTTGAGAATTCTCTTTGAGTGACTTCAAAATGCCAAGTGCAAGTTCTGGATCTTTTGATCTGTAACAAGTGAGGGCGATCATTCCTTCAAGATATTCCCCTGTACCCAACCAGAATTTTTTTGCCTGTTTCAGGTAATAGGCATGAGCTTCAGCTGCATTTTTGGAAAGCTGTACGTCGGGGAAATAGCTTCTTGCATAGAGGTATTGAATTTGCTCGCCGGAAGAATGGTATTTATCAAGATCAGTTTTTGACTTTTTCAAATTATTGTAATCTTCCGTGATCCGAATATCCAGATACTGAATTGCTTTGTTGATCATACCAAAACTTTTTGCATCATCCCGTATAGTTTTGATTCCGAGATGATCAAGATGTCCCATTCCAGAGACAATGTGTTGACTGATGTATCGGCTTTCCGGCATTCCTTCAAACCAGGGCCATCCACCATTGGATGATTGTGCTTTTTGCAATTGATTCAAGGCGGTGTTTAATTCCTGACTCATTTTATTTAAATCGAAAAGCAAGCCAACACGTTTTTTCCGTTCACTCTCATCTTTCGCCTGCATCACCCAGGTGTTTCTTCGAGTAACAAACTTTTCAGTTCCTGATTTTTTCCAGATTGGATAAAAAAGCATCCGGAGAGGAACTCTTCCAGGAATCAAACACCGCTTTGATACGAGGAGATGAATTTGCAATGTGTGAAGCAATTGAATTTGCATAGTAGCGCGAAAATATTTGCTCCGAACACTGGTACGGAAATTCCATCAGGTAAGGCAAAGCCTGTATCGCTGACCACGCCGGATTGGAAGTGTATTCAAGGGTGAGTTTCACATTTCTTAATGACGGAGATGTGTTGTTCACGAGTTTGCTGAGTTCAAAAGTTTTGGAATCATTCCCGCGTTGCCACAAAGGCAATGCCTCGGTTACAAGTTGTTTGTTTGACAACACCGGCAATGCCTGTTCCTCACCGTCAGAATATTCACCGGCAATTGCTGTGACACGATAGACAATAGCACTTTGACCTTCCGGTACGATCAATGACCATGAAATTGGAGCGCTTTCTCCCTTGCGTAAACTGAATTTCTTTTCCTGCAAATTATTTCCAAAATCAGCATCTATGGGCTGCATTGTTATCGCATCAAAGAGTTGCAGTTTTGCACTGCCCGTAAGTGGAGTATCCGACATGCAACTGATCTTTGCAGGGAAAACAATTTTATCTCCTTCACGCAAGAATCGCGGAGCATTTGGAATTACCATCACTTGTTTTTGTGTGACGATTTCTTTTTCATCCAATGCAAATCGGAGATCTTTGGTATGCGCAAAAGACATGAACTTCCATTTTGTAAGCGCTTCCGGTGAACTGAAGGAGATGACGACCTCGCCACTATCGTTGGTTAATAATTGTGGATAGAAAAAAGCAGTCTCTGATAAATTTCTTCTTACCGAAGGAGGTACAGAAGCGTTTGTTTTGGAACCTTGCTGTTGTTCCTGATTTTGTGTTGAGGCATTACTGTCATTGACCTGCAAGGCTACTGTTTCCTTCGTCATTACTGCACCTGAAGACAAGGAAAGCTGTTCTTCGGTTTCCGAAGCAGCGGCCGGTAGTCCAATATTTCCTCTCGCTTTTATTCCATCAACATAGTAGGAAGTCGCATCTGCACGCGAACCCCGCAGGTTGAAATTTGCCATGGGAAATCCAAACCAGTTCAAATAATCATAGTTTCTGAATTCAAACGGTTGAACTTCTTCAATGTCTAAAGCAGAGTACCAAATCGAACCAATTGTTCCAAAACTTCCCGAACGAAACGGAATAGAATTCCCTCTTAAATTATAAATTGAAAAATTCCAATTGTGTGGCGCAAAAGCATCTAAAGAAGCATCATACATCGATGCAAGCATTTCTGCACTCACTTTATCGCCTTGCTTTCCAGTGATACGGATTCTCCATTCTTCTTTTTGTCCGGGAGTTAATTTTGAACGGAAAGTTTCATACTTAAAACTAAGTTCTTTATTGTCCCACGGAACGTTGAGGACTGCAGAATGTGTAAATGATCTACCTCTTTTTATAAAAGTGAAATACACGGAAAAATTTCCGCGGTATTCTTCTTTAACAGGAATGGAAATTAACTGCTGACTTCGATTCAATTCAAGCCATTGTTTGCTGATAATTTTTCCTTTCAATTCGATTTCATACAAAACTCTCACATCCTTGTCGGAACTACCAATTAAGATCTGGTCCACACCTCCCGGCGTAGCATTGTCCTTCAGTACTGTGAACCAATCCAGCTTCTTCAGAGGAGGAGTACTTGCTTCGGGATCGATGACGGTGAAGCTTTGTTCAAGACGAACTTTCTGACCATATTGATCCTTTGCGGTTCCTTCCAGCATGTATTTTCCTGCCGGTAAATCACTTTTTTTCAATGTGAATATGGAGTCTTTTGCTGTATTCAGGTCTGCGCTCACTACTACTCGTTTCTTTTCCCATTTGCTTTCATCATCTTCATTTGAGTACACATCGAAAGGGAATGATTGTATATAGTCCTTTTCAATAATCACATGTTTGTCAGATTCCGGCCATAAGCGTTCGCGCAATATTCTATCAGGTGATTTTAATTCGTGAATTGTGAGATGAATTTCAGCTGGAGTGTGTTGCCCGCTCAGGTTTTTTGAAAAAACTGTAAAGGAGTTTTTCTTCTGAAAATTTAATTCCTGTCCTAAGTCGGAACTCAACTCAAGTGAAGTATAAGCAGCATTCAGAATCGTTTCGCCATTTCTCGTTTCACCATTGATGTCCGAAACATCTGTTGTAATCCTATAATTAAAAATCGGCTCATTCTCCTTCGGGATGCTTTGGTCCGGAAGAAGAGAAAAAGTCACAGTAAATTCTCCTTTCGCATTTGTTTCGCTTGTACCATTCAGGATTTCCTGCTCAGCTCCTCGCGAATAATAATAAGGCTTCCAAAAGCACCAAATGGGATAGCGAACCATCCGAACCACCCTGTATTGAACTTTAGCTCCATCAATCGACTGTCCTGAAAAAGCCTCTGCTTTTCCGGTCACACTCACAGTCTCACCAAGACGATAAGAACTTTTCACAGGATCAAAAGTGACTTCAAATTTTGGACGCTTGTATTCTTCCACTCTAAAGTATGCGCTACCTGATTTATTTTGAATTCTCATGGGTCCTGTTAAGACTCCCTGAGGGGCAACGAAGGATCCATGAAAGGTGCCATATTCAGATGTGATAAAGGTTTGGTCTGATATCTTTTGACCATTCACATCATAGAATGTAACTGTGGTAGATTTTCCCCGGATCAATTCTGCATCCTCATCGGTACCCTGCAATATTATTCCTTTGAAATAAATTGTTTGTCCGGGACGATAGATTGCACGATCAGTAAAGAAAAAGGTTCTTTCCTGTTTATTATTTGGATAACGTGCATGAGCATATTGATAAAATCCCTCTCTCAGAAACAGATGATCTTCACCTTTCACAAATTCGATATTAAAATTCCTGTACGATTCACCTCTCATCGGAATCTCAATTCTACCTTCTGCATCAGAAGTAAATGTCTCTACAAGTTTGGTGAAATACTTTCGTGCATTGTAATTGTATTCCCTGACGATTACCCGTGCATCAACTTTCTCCATGGCCGCACCACTCTCCCGATTCATCACATATATTTCTGAACCACCATCCTCCAGACTTCGGTAGACTACACCGATGTTGCTAATGCGGAAATGTGCATAAGTTATTCTGTTTTCAGATATTTTAAAATCCGGGCTGGAAGATACGATGACAGAATATTGGCCGAAAGACAGTCCGGGCAATGAAATCTCTGTCGCATGATTTTGTTTGTCGGAATCTTCCGGCAATTCTATTTTCCATTCTTTTATAGGGGAAAGTTTAAGCAACCTGCCCACAATTTTTTCCTGAGATTCTGAACCTTCCATTTCGCTCAATGGATCCTGATCGTCCTTTACAATACGCAAAAACAGAGTTTGTATGTTTTTATAGTCGACCTTGGCCCGGAATATTTGTTGAGGGATATTTACCTGTTCAGTTAACAGTGAAAAGCTCGTTAAATTGATTTGTCTTTTGAGCGCTTTGCAATTTATCCCTCCATCAGAATAAGGGAAGCGACTGATTGCCTCATCACAAAATTTTTCAGCATTACGAATTTTCCATTTGTACTTTTGTTCCCTGTTCTCGGTATATTTTCCACCTTCATTGTATGATAATTCAGCTTGTTCGTAAAGTGCTTCTGTACAGCCGGGATATTCTTTGTATTGTTCAGCGATGGCTGCCAATGCGATATTGTAAAGAGAATCCTTTGTAGGAATTGTTAGTTCCTGATGGACAAATTTCAAGCGTATCAGATCGACATCAATGAACGCTCCGGGATGTGAATCATCACGATGAAAGGCGATCAAATCCTGCAAGAGAACGATGGCTTTAAATTTGAAATCAGAAGTATCCTTGCTCGTCAAAATAAAATTCAAAAACATGTCTGCAGTGTTCAGGTAAAATGCACTGTTCAGTTCGAAATTATCTGCAGGCCGGGTAAGCCCGGATTCTGAATTCATGTAAAACGCCAATGCCCGATGTGCAAGGAAATCGTAAAGTGTAGGACGAAATTTTCTTCCATCTGTATTTCCAGTGTCCAATACCAGATCAAAAACATTTATTTTAGTTTTCCTCGCAGCCGCCGCATCCTTTAATGAATTTGTGTATTCGTTTAGAACGGCATCTACAAATTGTGCATTTGTCCAGGTCTGAATGTCGTCATTCTTGAAATTTACTGTTTCGGTTCTGTTAAGAATTCGGTATCGATTGCGCTGATAATAACTCCAGTACACTTCCGCCAGCATGGAGTGGAGGAGTGGACGCTCCGGAAAAACTGCTCCTTTTATTTCTTCCTTCAGTCCTTCCGTGATTTTTACAATATCGTTTTCTTCAGTGTAAGACTGAAATTTCATCCGGTGTATAACTGCCTTTACCAGCTCCGCTGAATTGTGTTCCTGTTTTGCCTTTTGGTAAATCGTCTGAACCACTTCAAGCGCAGATTTACTCAGCCCCTTCTCCGTAAGCTCATCTACCCGTTCCCAGCTTTGTTTGTAGGATTCCGTTGACGGTGTTGAATTGACAGGTTTCTGTTTTTGCTTCTGTTGAAGAGCCAGTGTAATTGTGCCAAAGAAAACGGCGAAAATACTAAGGACAAGAAGAGTTTTTGTTCTGGATTTCATTGGTGAAATTTTGTTTGGAACACTCCGGAAATATTCTGGAATACCGGGTCGATTTCTGGAGATGAAGTTCCTAAACAAATTCCATAAAAACACATGGAATCAGAAAAATTCAGAGCTGAAATGACAGTACTATGTAGATTTCCCTTTCTCAACTCATTCAAATGAAAATCCTGCGAATGATTTTTGTCATCTTTTAAAAAACGCATTTGCAAAAAAAATCCCCGAAGAATTATTCTCCGGGGATTTTGAATTTTTAAATCAATGATTTATTCAACAGCAACTTTCACCGTTTTAGAAAACGATCCGGCTTCGATATGCAACAAATAGAACCCTTTTGCACATGCTGAAAGATTGACAACTTCTTTATTTTGACCACCGCTGAGTTTCGCTTCATGTTCCTGAACAATACGACCCTGAAGATCGGTTAATTCAATTCGGCAGGATTCAGCACGAACGGTTTCAAACAATACGTTCAATTTATCATGAGCAGGATTTGGATACACCAGCCAGGCTACAACAGCATC
This sequence comes from Bacteroidota bacterium, assembly GCA_016720655.1. Classification (GTDB taxonomy): domain Bacteria; phylum Bacteroidota; class Bacteroidia; order AKYH767-A; family 2013-40CM-41-45; genus JADKJP01. The sequence continues at coordinate 60,104 of JADKKE010000013.1, read as the reverse complement.
CGGATGTTCTACCCCAATTGTCACAGTGAGCATTGTACTGTCTGTCGCAGTACATCCATGAATATCAGTAACGACAACAGTGAACGTATCTGTTGTCCCAACGGTAATTGTTTGAGTTGTCTCTCCGTTTGACCAGGAATAATTACTGAAGCCGGAGCCTGCGTCCAACACAAGCGTTTGTCCACTCTGGATAATTACAGATGCAGGACCAAGATCCACAGTTGGAGGTGTGTAAATTGAAGCTTGCACGGGAACACGTCCACTGCGGCAGATATAGCCTGCTTCAACATAATAAGTTGCAGGTCCTGTAAGGAATGGTGTTGTAAACAAAGAGCCTGATCCGATCAGATTTCCTCCACTTGGAGCATCGTACCAGAAAATTTGCTCTGTAGAAGTAGCATACAAACTCACTGTTCCGGGACCACAGCTTCCGGAATCAGTGACTGTAGGATTTGGCGGGATTGGGTTTATGAGTGCATCCACTGCTGAGCGTGGACTGGCACAACCTCCATTGGCCTCCGCATAGAAACGAGTGGTGCTTGTGAGGAATGGTGTAATGAAAGTATAGCCGGATCCTAATAAATTACCTCCAAGGAGATCGTCGTACCAATATACAGGATCCGGAGAAGATGCAGTAAGAGCAACTTGTCCATTGCCACATCGGGAGGCTGATCCGAGTACAGGAGCGAGAGAGGAGTTGATATTTACATGTACTTCAACACGCGGACTCGGACAAATATCCCCGGCTTCAACATAAAATGTTGTATCGGTTGGAACGAATGGGACAATAACTGAAGGTCCGGTTCCTACAAGAGCACCTCCATTCAGTTCAGAAAACCAATGTATCGTTGCTGTATCTGTAGCAGTGAGAGTGATGGAGCCGGTTCCACAACGTGACACATCCTGGGTGGAAGGTTGCGCCGTAAATTCAAGGATGGTTGCCGGTGCGGCTATTTGATTGGAAGGACAGGATAAACTTGTTTGTGCATAGTACGTTACCGATGCTGTCAGATAATTTGTATTTAGTGTATCACCAACAGCGATGATATTTCCTCCCGGTGAATCAAACCAATACACAGTATCCGTTGAAGTCGCAGTGAGCATCATTGAACCCGGACCACAACGATAAGCAGGCAATACAACAGGATCAGGTCCTTGCGTTACAACAGTGATAACCGTTGAGTCGCTTAAGGAAGAACAACCCTGGTAACTGACGTTTACTGCATATGTGCCACCTTGTGTTGCAACCAATGTTGGACTTGTAGCACCGGGAATATTTACATGGTTCCGTTGCCACTGATAGCTATAACCGGAAATCGATGTCGCCTGAAGTGTGATGCTGTTTCCTGTACAAAATGTCGTACTACCGGTTAATGTTACAGGAACGCCGAGGATACTGCTGTATTCCCTGCCGGGTGAACCACCGGCACATCCGGGAAACCAGTTTGCGCCATCATTCAGATCACCGGAAGAACTGAGTAATTCACAAGTGTATCCTCCACCATCAGGCAATACCGGCCACGGCGCGAGATCTTGGAAATAAAAAGAGAGATACAAAACATCCTGATTGTTGAAGAGGCGCACTTGATCACCACCATTTCCAAAATTAAATCCGAGCGGACCAATTACATTGAATACACCCTGATGTTGTGCGTTGAATTTTACGAGATCTTCCGCAACAACGAGATAACCGTTTGCAGGAATCACAGTGCCTAGCGGGAAAGTGTATTTGTGAAAATCGTCTTCGTCACGAATAATCCATCCGGTAATATCAATGTCATTACTTCCAAAATTGTGTAACTCAATCCAATCGCCGTCATCATTCGCAGGACTGGCATTGTAATTAAATTCGCTAATGGTGATGTGGGGTGTAGCAGCGGAGCCTGTGAAATAAGCTGTGATCTGATCGTTGTTCGTGAAATTGTATGTGACCGTTTGGTTGTAATTGTTTGAATTGATTGTCACATTGGAACGGAAATGATCGAAGGTGTAACCCGGATTCGGAATGGCAGTGATCGTAACCGGATTGCCATTGAAGTATACTCCCGACCAGGGGAGTGATGTAGGAATGATGGTGCTGATCTGAATCCGCCCTGCACTTGAAGGAGATGCATTGAGTGTAAGCGTTACCTGACTTGTCATGTTGAATTCACTCTCTACATAATCTCTTGCCTTTGCCGGACGACGACTCACGAAATTCATCATGTCATCGATATTGTCCTGCCAGTCGTTCATGGTACTTCCCCACAATGCAAAATGATCCTGCATATCATGCGACATCGAATCCTGGAACTGATGCATCACATCGTCCATTTCTGAATTCTTGAAAATTGTATTTACCAAATCCGCATACCGATTGATGAAATACTTTCTGAACATCGGATTGTCCAGCATGGCATTCATCAGATTGGAGGTATAACTGAAAGCTTGTGGGTTCAATGCAATGTTCAGCCTGTTGTCATTCACACTACCGGAATATCCTAAACCAAAATCAAGGTCATACATCAGATAGTGCCATTTCCCATCAACCTTTGGAGAGCGCCACATTTTAATATTGTTCGTCCAGTCTCCGATCCAGTCTCCATTGTTATAATATGTTTCAGCGATGACATAGTCTGCAAAATTCTCAAGGTTGAGATAACCGTCCATGTTATCATAGAACTGCTGCGTGCTTGTATTCGCAGTTGTCGCGTAATTGTACATATTGAAAAACTCGGCGCTGCTGCCGTTCTTCACTGTCATTGTGCTACCGTCTTCCTTCAGATAATCATAATCACCTTGTTTCAATCCGTAATTGTGATCCATCCAGTGGTGATCGTGATTTTCGTGAATCGTATAAACGCCCCAGAAATCACCGTTGAGAAATAGAACCGCCGGCTCTGTTGCAAGGTAACCGGAGTGAGTGTTTTTCATTACTCGTTCCATGTAAGCATCACGAAAGTGAACCGTATTCCAATCTGTTCCGGAATTACGAAGAACGATGTCATCGGTTTTGTCAATATTTGGTTTATCCGGAATAAGAGGGAAATTAATATTGCCTTCTCCAAATCGATCGCTCAATGTGATGTTGAAACTCTTTTGAGGCTTGGCGCGAGAGTAATTTCCGTAGATGGCGATTTCACCATTGGAGTGAAATTGCCTGATTTTATCTTTATCCCAATATTCTATTGCGGCAGGTTTTTTCCAATCTTGCCAAAAGTTAGCTCCCTGATATGGATAATTTGCATCTGCGTTCGGGCCTTTGACATAAATTCCCGTATTGTAATCCCAGAGGTTTAACGAATCCGTTGAGATTGTGAAAATGGGGAGGTCTACATCTTCGTGATAGAAATAACTGTTGGAAATTGTCGGGCTCGGAAGATAACCACTTGCAAATACTTTCGCCCGCACAACTTTCGTATTGTTCAACAGGATTGGCGAACTGTAAGTTGGCGATGTTGTCTTCGGATCATTTCCATTGGTAGTGTAACGAATCACTCCGCCCGGTGTGGTCGTCGTAAGGGTTAACCACTGTGAGTTGGAATAGAATCCTGGCGCCACCGAAAAAATAGGGGAGGCAGCATAGCCATTGTAACAGGTCGAAGATCCGTTACTGTGTTCCGGAGTTGGTGTGGAAAAGATACACCAACTGGAACTTCCATCAGTCGATCGACCAATCGAGTTGTCCATGCCAAGGGCAGGAAATATTTTACTGTCGGCTGTTACACCAGCCGGAGTCGAAAGAATCACTGCTTCGCCGGCACTACTCAATTTGAAATTTGCATTGAAGTATTCATCAGAGCTATAAAACCAGCTCGGATTGTTTCCGAAAGTAGATCCCGGAGTACTCATTCCAAACAGCAGAAATGGGGTAGAATTCAGATCGTTCGATGTATTTGTGTAATTGTGTGCTTCAACAGCAAGAACATTTATTCCTTGCAACAAGGCTCTTTTTTAAAAGTTCATTGTCGACATAAAAGGAATCCGGAGCATCGCCGCTGGGTAAATGAGCCTCGTGAGAAATACCAGCATAGACATCGTATGTTGGCCGGTCTCCGACAGAGCCTAAATTAGCACGTGCAATTTCAATTCCGTTAAGATAAGCTACGAATCCATCGTCGTAGTCCATATACAGAATTGCTTTAAGAATATCCGAAGTATCAGGGGCGAAAAAAGTTTTACGCATCATCACTGAGCGAGCGGAGGTAGTAATTGTCTTGCCAAGACCAACATCACCATAACCGATTCCTCCCTGACCTGTTGACCAGGATCCATCGTTGAATGTAAGGTTTCGCCAATTTGTATCAGGTTGAGAAGTTCCAACAAAATACCTCCATGTTGTGGATGCGGTAACTGCGGTTTCCCAATGATCAGCCAGAGTACCGATGTTCATATCGGAAGCAAATACGAGAATGCGTTGTCCCGGGTTGATGGAGTAATTCGGAAATACAAATTTGAAACGATCCAGACTGTCGTCAGACAAACCGTAGCCTTGCAGGTTTACCGAAGAAGATCCATCGTTAAACAATTCAATCCAATCATCGTATTCACCATCGCTGTTGGCGATCGTTGAATAATTGGATGCAGAAATTTCATTGATTAAAACTTGTGCATGTAAATTCGAAACAGCGAGCAACAGAAAGCAACAAATGAAGCTAAATGCTCTCGTAAAAAATTGGTTCATTCGGATAAGGTTAGAGTTTATTGGTTGGGTGAATCGGGAGGATTCGACTGACTTCCGTCAGGTTCACAAATCTAAAACAAGAATACCATTCTTATAGGCTGATTTTGATGAAGATCTAACAATTCTGGGTGAATAATGAAGAAATTTTACCAAAGCGTTAAAAATGCAAAATTTAAGCGATTTTTAAAAGAAATTGAGGAACTTTGATAGACTTAAACCGATAACTATGAACGATTCTAACAATTCTCGCAGGGATTTTCTAAGAAAGTCCTCATTTCTTGCTCTTGCAGGTCTTGGCACACAGTTATTTTCTTCCTCAATACTCAAAGCTGCAGGAGGGTCAGGTCTCAACTCCCACGCGGAATTTACCCTTCCTCCTCTGCCTTATGCATACGATGCACTTGAACCACATATCGACAAAATGACAATGGAGATCCATCACGACAAACATCATATGGCTTATGTTACGAATCTCAACAAAGCCGTTGCTGAAGGAAATATCCATGCAACTTTAGAAGAGCTTATTTTCAATGCATCAAAATATTCAATGCCTGTTCGCAACAATGCCGGCGGACATTGGAACCATTCTTTCTTTTGGAAAATTATGAAACCAGGCGGTGGCGGTGTTCCTTCCGGAAAAATAGCGGAAGCAATCAATGCATCCTTCGTAAGTTTCGATGAGTTCAAAACCAAGTTCAATGATGCAGCGATGAAACGTTTTGGTTCCGGTTGGGCCTGGCTTGCTGTCGATGCAAATGGTAAACTTGCGATTGGCTCAACTCCAAATCAGGATAATCCATTAATGGATGTAAGCGATTTTAAAGGAACTCCGATCATGGGAATCGATGTCTGGGAGCATGCTTATTATCTCAAATACCAAAACAAGCGCGCGGATTATGTTGGGGCCTGGTGGAATCTGGTAAACTGGGAAGAGGTAGCCGCTAATCTGAATCTCGCAGGTAAAAAATAAGACGGAATAGTAGTTTTAAGATATTAGGTTATTGAGTTATTTGTACTCGATTTAATGAGAGTGTCAATAACTCAATAACCTAATAACTTCTAACTTCTAACATCTTATCTCTAATTTCCAACTTCAGACCAGTTCAATATCAAACTGCACTAGATCAATAAACTGCTGCACGCGTTCTTCGATCTCTGCTTGTTTCAAATCAATCAGACGTTCCATTCCAAATTTTTCGACACAGAAAGAAGCCATTGCAGAACCGTATATAATTCCGCGTTTCATGTTATCGAAGCTGATATCGCGGGTTTGTGCGATGTGACCAATGAAGCCTCCGGCAAAAGTATCGCCGGCTCCGGTTGGATCAAAAACATCTTCCAGTGGTAATGCCGGTGCAAAAAAGACCTGATCTTTATTGAATAGTAATGCTCCATGTTCTCCTTTTTTGATGATGAGGTATTTCGGTCCCATCCTCAGGATTTTTTGAGCAGCTTTAACGAGAGAATATTCATTCGTCAATTGACGTGCTTCAGAATCATTCACGGTGAGTACATCAACCAGTTTGATTGTGTCCATCAGCGCATCCCATTGTGTTTCCATCCAGAAATTCATGGTGTCCATCACGATGAGTTTCGGACGCTTGTGAATGCGTTCGATCACCTTTTTCTGGAGCTGTGGCATGAGGTTGCTGAGCATCAGGAATTCACAATCCTGATAAGAATCCGGGATGATCGGGTCGAAGTCAAGGAGCACATTCAACTGCGTGTCGAGTGTATCACGGGTATTCATGTCGATATGATACTTCCCGGACCAGAAAAACGTCTTTTGTCCTTTTTTAATCTGAAGTCCTTCAGTCGACATTCCGGATTTACGGAATTGTTCAATCGTTTCAGTCGGAAAATCGTCGCCGACAACGGAAACAAGTTTAATGTTTTTAGTAAAATACGATGCGGAGGTGCCCGAATAGGTCGCCGCTCCGCCAATGATTTTATCCGTTTTTCCAAATGGTGTTTCGATGGCATCAAAGGCCACCGTTCCAATCACAACCAGGCTCATGAGTTCAGAATTTTGCGGCAAAGATATTGGAATATTCAGCCCAAAACAGAAAAGGGTATAAAGTTCTAAGACTTTACACCCTTTTGACCTATTCTGTTAAAAATACCTCTGCTTTTCTAAAGAAACGGATGATTGACTGTTTTTAGTCCCGCGATCTTATCACTTATCCGAATGAATCAGCAATACAAATTCAATTGTACTAGCTTTTTACAAATTTCCGGAAAACTCTTTTTTCTCCATCACGAATCTCGATAGTATAAATTCCCTGAGAAAGAAAGTCCACCGAAACAGACAATAGTCCCGGGTTTTCGCTAAGAGTTTTTCGGAGGACAACTTGTCCGAGCGAATTTGAAATTTCCAGACTCCCTTGATGAAGGCTGTTGATGAGATTTAAATTGTCTCCAACAGGATTTGGAAAAATGGCGAGTGATTTCTCATTGGAAAGAAAGGAAGTCGCTGTGATAATGGAATATATCTCAACGGAATTTAATGGAGTAAAAGTTTCATTGATCCCTCCTCCAATCATGAAGAGATCTCCAATTGATGTTGCTGCTCCCCAGGCACGGCCCTGGGTAAGATGAGAAGTGCTCCATGTCTGTGATGTGGTGTCATAAATATCGACAACATCGGTTACAAAACTTAAACCGGCATCCGCACCTGCAGCAAAAAACACCAGATTTCCAACAGCAGCTGAGCTCATCAGAAACCTTCCTATTGATAATAAATCATGGCTCCAGGTATTCGTAGTAACATCATAAATATCCACGACTTTGCTTTCTGTACCACCGGAACCGATGCCTCCTGCGATAAAAATTTTATTGCCACAGGCAGTAGCTGTGCAATTGTATCGTGCTTCAAAAAGAGTGGCACTTGTCCATGTGGAAGTGCCCACATCATAAATATCCACAACATCATAAACGGTCCCACTGAGATCGGTTCCTCCGGCAAAAAGGACTTTGCCTCCGGCCGATGCTCCTGCAAGATTGTAGCGGGGAATTGATAAATCTGTCGTTGTCCAGGCCAGAGTAGCAGTATCATAAACATCCACCAGTTTGAAACATGTTCCTGCGCCATCATTTACTCCACCTGCAAAGAACACCTGATTCCCGCTGGATGCAGCTGCAAGTTTTGTACGGGCTGCACTCATATTTTTAGTCGTCCAGCCATTCGTAACTCCATCATAGATATCTACGATGTCGAAGTTGATGAGTATTCCGTCGTCTGCACCACCGGCAAAAAACAATTTCGAACCACATGCTGTCGCTGCAATATCTGTTCGACCATTTGCCAGGTTTGCACCGGCTAATGGAGATCCTGAAGTATTGTAAATGTCGACAACATCGTAGGGAATACTTACCATTCCGATCCCTCCGGCAAACATCGCTTTGTTTCCATTGGAAGCAGCAGACAGGTTATATCTTGCGGTCGACAATGTTGTGGTTGACCATTGTGCGTTTGTTGACAATGAGAACAACAGAATCGTGAGCAAAAAAATGACAGAGTATTTTTTTTTCATGGATACAGTTTTAGAATAGTTGTCGTGATTGACAAAATGCCGACGCGATGTAAATTAAAGCTTTTATTAATTCAATTCTACTGTATGGCCAGTTAATTGATGACTACCCGTTGGATAAAATTGTTTTTTGCTCCCTGAAATCTGACAAAATACAAACCATGACCAGCTATTGCCGGTACCGGAATGTGTAATTCATTCGTGCCGGGGTCCACTTCAACAGGTTGATTTGTGAGGAACATTCTTCCGTCAATAGAAAGCCATTCCACTTGCAATGTTTCTTTTGATTTTGAATCAAATCGAATTGTGACAGTACTGTTCAGTTCTGCGGGATTCGGATAAATGAAAGCAGTATTTTCCGTGTTTAATTCATTCACCGATACAAATAAATCGTTGGTATAACGAGTGATTGCAAAATCAAGTTGTGTTGCACCATCATTTGCCTTGCCGGCAAGAACAATTTTCCATCCTCCTGAAGGGCCATTGCATTTGCTTCGTCGAAACTTGAATCAATTTGTGTGTACACAATCCCGCTGTCTCCAAATGCAAGATCAGGTGTACCGTCCTGATTGTACCGCATGAGCAGAAAATCGCGATCATCAGCCCAGGATCCACCACTGGTGCCACCGACAAGGATTTTATTGTTGGGTTGAATTTCAAGATCCAAACCGATATCGTTTGTACCATGATTAAAAGTAACAGCACCATTCGTTCCAAAGGAAGGATCAAGAACACCTGTACTGTCGAATTGCATCAATAACATATCAAATGAAAAATCCGGAAGCGTGCTAAAACCGGTAATGACAATTTTTCCATTTGCAGCCAATTGCATTCCAAAACAATCTTCGATGCCCGCAGTGAGCGATTGGATGACAACACCATTTGTACCGAATGAAGAATCCCGGCTTCCATCTTCGTGGAGGCGGATCAGCAGGACATCAAAGAATGTAAACGCAGTTTCATAATGTCCTGCTGCGATGATCCGTCCATCCGGCATCACACTAATGCTGGTCAATTCATTGTCTCCTCCAATAACCGGAATTTCACTTACACCATTGATACCAAATGTAGAGTCACGCTGACCGGTTTCTGTGAAGCGCATCACCATCGGTACATTTTGTGCGAGTGAATCGGTATAAGTTCCGGAGATTAAAATTTTTCCATCTTGTTGAACGGCCATAGCGGAGGCCAGGTCGTCGTAGACTGTGAGATCTGTGAGTGAAACACCGTTGAATCCAAATGTTGAATCCAGTGTTCCATTTGTATTTAATTGCAAGAGCATCACGGCAAAACCGCCGAGATGACCGTAAGCAATTCCGGCGATGATGATTTTTCCATCGGCACGGATATAGGAATCGTACCCATAGGAATCATTACCGACGGGAACGACTACTCTTCCATTTGTTCCAAAAGAAGTATCAGCGCTGCCATCTTGCATCCAGCGATCCACAACCACAACTCCGGTGTAGCTCGTGTTCAGAGAAACACCGCTGGCAACAATTTTCTGATCGTCCTGAACGCGAACATCGTTGTAGATATCGTGCATGAGGTTGTTGGACTGGATAATTCCGGTACCGTTGAAAGTGGAATCCAGAGTTCCTGCCGGCTGTGCTTGAGAAACCAGAGAGAAAAGCAGGCAAATGCTGAAAATACTGTAGAGTTTATTCATTTGATTATGAAGATTTAGGGTGCAAAGAACAGAGTATTGATTTATTGGTACAATACTCAATTTTGAGTATTCTTCTCCGGCTCGCTCATATTTACTTGGATTCTGGCGGGGCTTAAACCGCAGAGCCCGCAGAGTTTTTACCGCAGAGTTCGCAGAGGAGGGTTTGGATGATTACATAGTATGATTCTGATCAAAATGTGAATCAAAATAAATTACTCATTAATAGTATTCAAATCGTTTACAGAAGGAGAATCAATCTCTGCGAACTCTGCGGTAAAAACTCTGCGGTTAAAATTCAGCCAGGGTATTAATTATCTAAGACCTTTTTATTCCCCCGGAAAAATTCAGATGATTTTATTTTCAATACAAAACGAAATCAACTCCGTCGTATTTTCGAGTTTGGCTTTTGAAAGCATTTTTCTCCGGTGTGTATCCACTGTATGCGGACTCAAAAAAAGTTGTTCGCCTATACGCGTGCTGTTATAACCTTGAGCAAGCAGCTTTAGAATTTCCTTTTCTCTGCCTGAAAAGAGGGAATGTGTTTGTTTGTAATCCAGCAAAGCTTCATCCGGAAACACGATCGTATTGTGTTCAGGCCCGCTCACATAAAACTGAACCGTATTCGAGCTTTTGAATGCGCTGATGTCAATGAAATTATGAATAGTATACACACCACCGGTTTCTTCAGGAATCAGTTTGTAACAACTAACATCTCCAAGGATGCGGATATAATCCCCATTTTGTTTCCGCATGCGGTAATCGGCTTTGAATGCATAATCAAAAATATTTCCCTGAGAAGCCAGCTCATTGATGTTGTCATAAAATTTAAAAAGCGCTTCCGCGATAACGGTGCGGTCTTCATCGTGAATACAACTGAAAATCAAACCCGGTGTGAAAACATCGTATGGGTAGCCAAGAATTTTTTCGATGGAAGGAGAAAGATATTCAGGGATCATGTTCTGGATATCGAGACAAAGAACAAAATGATCGTGTAGGGTAACAAGACTCTGTTCCTCGATGGCTTTGATCACAGTTGTCCGCTCCAGTGGTTCCTGAATTTGGAACTTCACCGTGCGCATTTTGTCAAGAAAAGTCTGGAATTCCATTTGTAATTGCCATTCCTTATAAAGTCGTGAAAAACAAGCTATTCATTCAAGCAATGGGGGAAATCAAATATAAAGAAATAAGCTGTTTTATCTAAGCAGCCCGGATTTTATCGGTACAAATCAATTTCAGCCTATTTTTTTCCAATTTATCTTGGATTTTTATGTAGATTCATTACTTTTGTCGCCCCTAAAACACCTTTGATCTGTATGCTTTAGTCCCGTATGTACGGGACGGCTTCAGCGGGAGAAAGGTTGGTCTTCGCCTTGCCAACACAAAGCGAAGGAACAATCTTCCTAGTTTCCAATGGTTTGAGTCCCGTACATACGGGATGAAACAAAAGAAACGGAGTTCGAATAGGATTCCTCTTTAGTAAGATGGTTAGAGTCCCGGTCGACCGGGATTAATCAGAAGACAACAGAGATCTACATTGAATTCTTCCTTAGCTCAGCTGGTTAGAGCATCTGACTGTTAATCAGAGGGTCCCTGGTTCGAGCCCAGGAGGGAGAGCATAGAGTTTCAAGTGCAAGAGTAAATGTAAGTTTCTTCAAACTTCCACTTACACATCCACTTACACCAAACTCAAAAACTCAATTAAACGGCCACTTGGATAAGGTGGCCGTTTTTGTTTTTGTTCTCCATTAGAGTTTCAAGTTCAAATGTTTTCAAACTTCCACATCCACATCCACTAACTCAAAAAAACTCAGTTAAACAGCCGCGTGAATAACCCGGCCGTTTTGTGTTTTTATAACTCATACTTAGTTTTTCAAATTTAAGAGTAAGTGCAAGTGTATTTTTGCTTTAAACTTTTACCAATGCAACCATCCTTGCTGAATTTGCTTTCCAGTTTAGCCACATTTACTACCACAATTTGATTTATTAAGTATGCGCTGCGACGGATATTAATCCGTTGTCCTTTCGTTGTGCGATGTTTATCCACTTTAAATCCCTCAACGTTTCATCACTCTTCCAAAAGCATTTTAAGAAATAAAAGTTTTTCATGGATTTTTAAAATTGCTACTCAAACCAGAAATCACCGGTGGAGCAAACCAATCGATTGCTAAGAGATTTGGGAATCCAGAATAATTTATAGCGAGCTGGATTGGATCAAGAAAATACCAGGGGAAGAAGTAGCAGTGTATTAGAAAGTATCAGGATGACTTTCTTACAAACTTCGTAAGAAGAACAATCTGTTGCCCTTCAATCTTGCCTTCGATTTGTTCGGTATTATCGTGAACCACGCGAATGTTCTTCACGACAGTGCCAATTTTTGCATTGATCTGAGATCCTTTTACATCAAGTGATTTGATGAGTACAACTGAATCGCCGGTTTGCAGTAAAGCTCCATTACTATCACGATGCATCTCATCAGCTTCTGATTCTAAATGTTCACCGGTGGCTCTGGCCCATTCCAGTTTATCATCATCGAGATATAGCATATCCAGTGCATCGGCTGCCCAGGTTTCGTGCTTCAATCGATTCAACAAACGCCATGCCACCACCTGAACAGCAGGAACTTCACTCCACATACTGTCCCGCAAGCAAGCCCAATGTGCTGTGTCGAGCTCTTCTTTTTTCTCCAATTGTTTCAAACATTTTTCACAAACATATAAACTAGTGCTTGTCTGAATATTGGTGTTCGGTGGTACAGTATAAACAGAAAGATTTTCTGCTGTTCCACAAAGTTCGCAGGCATTTCCACTTCTTTCCTTCAATTCTTGTTCGAAATCCATAATCGTTAAAATAGGTGGCAAAAATAAGCATAATAAATTGCATGGCGAAGAGGTGATGCGCAATCGCAGAACCCTGCTGTGCCTCACACTATTTTAAAGGCAAATCTTTTCGGGTTCAGACAGAAAATATTTTACAATTGATATTTGCTCCACCGATCTTTTTTAAAGAATGAAAAAAGGGTCGTTTTTTGAAAACAACCCTTTGAACTTTTACGAAATGAGAATGCGGATAAAATTAATCCAGCACCGCAACATTTTTTCTGTACAACAACCGATGATCCGGTGTTGTCAGAATGATCGAATATATTCCTACCTGTAAATGCAATTTTCTTGTATGATTTGCAGATACAAGTTCATCTTGAATGATGATTTTACCTGTCATATCAACAACTCTGAGTAAATAATTTTCTTTCAAAGAAGAAATAGTCACATCTCCGGTGGATGGGACAGGATAAATGCTGATGCCTTCAATTTGATTTGTTCCTACACCGGAACAAATATCAAAAATCACATTGATCGAGTCGTTACCTGTAAGACCATTTGCATCCGTAACGGTTACGCCGATAGCGATAGTGTCTGCCACTGAAGAATGGAGACTCAACAATTCATTTACGGAACCGTCAGTCCAGGCGAAGGTTGTATAATTCGAACCGGCATCCAATACGAATGTATCGGTTGTACAGATTAGAGTATCGGGTCCTAAGTTGTACGCGAGTTGAAGTGAATCATAAATCGCAGTCCAGGCAGTATCATTCAAGGGTGTTGTGAAGGTCTGTGATTGAGTACCTCCATTATTCCAATTGGTAAAATAGACAGGAGTCTGACCGAGATTCTGAGTGTAAGGAGCATTGATGGTTCTGTACATTCCTTCGATACTTGAAACAATGTACGGAGTCAGGTGTGGCTGTCCGTCAAGATCGATGGATAAGCCTTGCGGTTGAGTATTCAATGTGAAAGTAGAAAGGCGTGGAAATAAATCGACATGTGTTGAATCGATTAAGCCATTGGAATCGTGAACGATTAAATACAATCTGTAATAAACTATTGTGGAGGTTTCCCCGGTATTCGGAATTGTGAACGTTCCGGAATGGATTCCACTGCCTGCAAGAGGACCTGGGTGCACATGTGTATCGTGGTGAAATTCGACTACCCAGTTAAACATGCTATCAGGCAAAACGCCATCCTCAGGATCACTGGCTGTTCCATCAAAACTAATCACATCACCGGCACGGTAGAATGAATTCGGTGCAGGTAAATTGATTACACCTTGCGGAGGTTGATCTGCAATAACAGTGAGGTGTGCATCCAGACTGGTTGTGTCACCAAATGAATTTGTAACAACAACATTATAATTTCCGGAATCACTGAATGCAACAGACGGAATAGTAAAACTTGTCGCGGTTTCGCCAAGAATATCGACAGTGCCTTTTCTCCATTGATAAGACAATGGACTTGCTCCACTTGCAGTGACAGTAAATGTAACCGGAAAGCCAACTGAAATTGTCTGGCTAAGCGGCTGATTCACTACAATCGGTGTAGAAACATTCGAATATGCAATTTTGTAAAGCGCTTCGTTGTTGCGGGATAAGTAATACAAGTTCCCATCGATCCCCGCAAGTAAGCCCACAGCATAATTCGCGATGTTCGATGCAAAATTGGAACGAACAGGTGAACCGTTGAGAGTAATCATGTCGATCCAGTTTCCGCAATAATCAATGTAATAATATTTGTCCTGGTAGGCTACAGGATAATCGGTAGTAGAAGGGTTAAAAAAAGCACCGCCGGTAATAGCGCAACCTTGCCCGGCCAATGTGCCGTGTATGTAATCGAAATATGGATTTTCAAATGCAGTGTCTGTACTGAATCCTTCTGCAGCCGGCCATCCGAAATTATGACCGCCAACAGTTGCATCATTGATTTCTTCCCAGGTTATTTCTCCCACATCATTGAGAAACATTCTCCCTGTATTCGGTTGAAAGGAAAAAGTGAATGGATTGCGCAAACCATAGGCCCATACACGTTGTCTTTTTGCTGGTCCCGGAAATGGATTGTCGGTCGGTACAGTTCCATCCGAATTAATACGCAAAATTTTTCCCAGGTAACTATCGAGATTTTGTGACAACAAAGGTCGTCCGTTTTCTCCTGCAGCGATATACAGTTTGCCATCCGGACCAAAATCAAGGTGACCGCCACCGTGATAATTGGCGATGAGCGTATCGAGATCGATAACTACAACTTCGCTACCGGGTACTACAGTATCACCACTTGCGGTAAACCGGCTTACGCGATTGAATGCTCCATTCGGAACAGAGTAGCATAAATAGATATATTGATTGACAGCAAAATTTGGATCACACACAACTCCCAACAAACCACGTTCTCCATCGATGTTCACGTTCAACGCGATGAAAGGTTGAGCAAGCAAAGTGTCGTTTTTAACAACACGCAGTAAACCATTTTGTTGGGCAATAAAGAAGCGACCGTCCGGTGCCATTGACATAGTCGTGGGACCGGTGATTCCGGGAGCCACCAGGACCTCATTAAATCCGGATGGCAAAATTACCTGGGCATTGCTAAGCGTACTGGTAAAGAGTGACATCAGGAATGTCGAAATAATAAGTAAAGATTTGATCTGCATACAGTTTTAATGCTTTAGGGTTGGAAAGTACTTGGATAAATTAGAGTGAATATGAATTTTATTGTTTGATAAAATCCTCAATTTGAAATCTGTTTATTTAAATTTTTTGAACAGTTTAATAAGGCTATCATCATGTATTCTTCATCCTTAATTTTCCCTCTTCACGAGATAAAATCATCGGATTTTTGAACACTTTAATTCTACCGGGGGGGCTTCATTCAGTGCAAATTGCCGGTCTTGAACAATTATCCAAAAGAACAATTGAATTCGTCGGTAGATTTTAAAATCCGCCGAAACGATTAACATCCGGTTAGAACGAGGATACATGCATCGAATTGTCCTACAAAGGTCTTCATCCGGCAAAATATAAATGTTATATAACTTATGGAAAATGTTACATCATTCACATATTATTGAGCCGGTATTTCTGTTTCAAAATCACCGAACCAATCTGGATTGTAGCAAGGACACATCGCATTTCCAGGAAAGGATTGAATATATTTACCACCTGTTCAACCGCGTGCATTCGACCATTTTATCTATAATTGAATAAAAATTCATGAATTCTCCGACACTTCTTCTTCTGCGCGGACTTCCAGGCAGCGGGAAATCAACTTTGGCAAAAATCTTAAGCAGGGATGGGAAGTATCCTGTGTTTTCCGTTGATGATTTTTTTACAAATGCAGCAACAGGAGAATACAAGTTTGAATTTGATAAAAACCACGTTGCATACAAGCAATGCCAGGAGAATACCAAAGCTGAAATGAAAAAAGGCACCGACTTGATTCTTGTCGACAACACTTTTACTCTGGAATGGGAAATCGAACCTTATGTAAGGATGGCTGCTGAGTTCAATTATCAGATTTTCGTTACAACAGTTGAAAAGTACCATAACGGTGATAATATTCATGCGATCCCGGATGAGCAAATTCGAAAAATGGGAGAGAAGTACAAAGTGAAGCTGTTTTGAATTGAAATTTTTGCGAATCGATTAAAAATTGATTTCCTTGTTTGCCAATGATCCAGGGAATATTCTTTTTTATTGGTATTGGTTTTGTACTCTGTTTCCTTGGCTACATTGTTTTTTTTATTCTCGGTCTGGTATTTCATGAATTCAGGGAACTCACAGATTCGTACTTCCTGCGAATGGGGTGGAAATTCAATGGCAATTTAAAACGCGCATACGCAAACTGGTTTGTCGGAAGGTTTAACTATTACGATCGCTTACCCGAGCATTTAAAACTAAAATTTCTTATTCGTGTGAGAGGATTTGTTCGATCGAAAGAATTTATCGGCCGCGAAGAACTTGTGGTCACTGAAGAAATGAAAGTGATGATTGCGGCCTCTGCTATCCAGCTGACAATTGGTTTGAAAAAATACACCTTGGATCATTTTGAAAAAATCATTGTGTATCCTGAAAAGTTTTTGAGCAGAATAACCGGACAATTCCATATTGGTGAAGCGAACACAAAAGGCCTTATTGTCATCTCCTGGGAAGATTTTAAAAAAGGATATGCCCATCGCGACGATACGTACAATGTAGGTTTACACGAAATGGCACATGCTCTGGAACTTGAAAAGAGACTCGGAACCAATTCTGATGATTTTTTTTCCACGTATTTTAATACATGGCAAGAGTATGCCAATGAAGAATTTTCGAAAATGCAGGAAGAAGACCATCCTTCTTTTTTAAGATCCTATGCCGCGACAAATGAGCAGGAGTTTTTTGCAGTTTGCATTGAACATTTTTTCGAAGCAGGTGATGCCTTTAAACAAAACCTTCCTCAGTTATACAGACATCTGTGTATATTACTCAACCAGGATCCATTGCAAGCCGATTTAATTGTTCGTGATGATTTTCAATTAGAAAAAATTAACACTCCATAACATTTAAACTTAAGGATAGTTATTTCTTAAGTTTTGGGTACTAATAATCGTCATTCTCCTGTGCGAAGAAGAAATTGTGAAGCAAATCTTTGTACTTTTCCTGCGACAAACTACACCATGATGAAAATAGCATTCCGCACACTCAGCCTCTTGCTGGTCGTTTTGACTTCTTGCAATCAATCTCAAAAATCAAATACCGAACAGATGGATCAAAGTGCAGCCATCAAAACACTTTTTCAAAATTATCAGGAAGCCCGGATGAAAATCAGTCCGCTCGAAGCGACTTTCCAGGGAGACAATCGATACAATAATGTCTTGCCGAACGACATCAGCCAGGCATATCGGGAATCTCTCCGGATATTTTTCAAATCCTATCTCGACAGTCTTGCGAAATTCAATCCGGATAATCTGAATGAATCGGATCGATATAGTTTTGAAATTTTGCAATACGAAATGGAAACCAGTTTGAAAGGACTTGAATTTAAGGATTACCTGATGCCTATCAATCAGTTTACTTCCTTGACATTGGTCTTCGGTCAGCTGGGAACCGGTCAGGGCGCACAACCTTTTCTTACACCATCTGATTACGAAAACTGGCTCGGTAGAGTGAATGGATTCAACGTGTGGTGTGATACTGCAATTCAAAATATGAAGCAGGGAATTCAGGAGGGGATAGTACAGAATAAAACCTTGATGGAACGCGTGCTTCCGCAGTTGAAGGACATGTTGGAGAAAGATGTGAAGAAGAGTATTTTTTACATGCCGATAACAAATATGCCCGCAGATTTTTCGGCAACGGATAAAGCCCGTTTGGATTCCTTGTATCAAACAGCAATTCTAACGCAAATAATTCCTTCCTACCAGAAGTTGTATGATTTTATTAAAGTTGAATACATTCCTCATTGCCAGGAAAAAGCAGGTATCGGAAATTTACCGGGCGGAAAGGAAATGTACAGCTACCTGGCACATCTCTGGACAACTACTGAACTTACACCGGATTCGATTTTTAATTTGGGTCAGTCGGAAGTGAAACGCCTGCGTGGAGAAATGGAAAAGGTGATGATTGAAACCGGCTACAAAGGAGATCTTCGTTCCTTTTTTGCCTATCTGAATGCAGATCGTAAATTTTTTCCTTTCACTACTGCTGCGGAGGTGTTGGATTCTTTCCACAACATCCACGAACAAATGAAACCACAACTGAGCAAACTATTTAATAAAGTCCCGAAGACAAAATTTGAAATCAGGGAGACGGAAAAATTCAGAGAAGCCAGTGCCAGTGCGGAATACAGCCAGGGTACACCGGATGGATCCAGGCCCGGAATTTTCTATACACCGATTCCGGATCCAAAAAAGTTTAACTCTTTCGGGATGGAAGATTTATTTTTGCATGAAGCAATTCCCGGACATCATTACCAGATTTCTCTGGCTCAGGAGAATGATTCTTTACCTGTGTTTCGTCGCTTTCTTACCTATGGTGCATATGTAGAAGGCTGGGCATTGTATACAGAATCATTGGGAAAGGAACTCGGATTGTACAAGGATCCCTACCAGTATTTTGCTTCTCTAAGTGAAGAAATGCATCGTGCGCTTCGTCTCGTAGTGGACGTAGGCATGCACCTGAAAGGCTGGACACGCGAACAGGCGATTGAGTTTTCACTGGAGAATGAAGGCGAAAGCAAGGAAGCAATTACCAGTGAAGTTGAACGTTACATGGCTTATCCGGGGCAGGCACTGTGTTATAAAGTAGGACAATTAAAGATCCGGGAACTTCGTCACAAAGCGGAACAGGAGTTGGGAGAAAGATTTAATCTGGCCAGCTTCCACGATGCGGTACTCGATAGTGGCGGATTGCCTTTGTCTGTGCTCGAACAAAAAATTAACCGATGGATTGAGACGCAGAAGAAAAATGTTTAGGGCAACGGGAAAAACAAAAGGGGCACTGAATTCAGAGCCCCTTTTGTTTGAATGATATTTTCAATGTGGCTGGGATTGTTTTTTCATCTCGTCCATATATTTTTGTCTTTCTTCCGGAGTCATGTTTTGAATTTTCTCTCTCATCTCCTTCATTTGTTCCGGGCTCATCATTCCTCCTGCAGGAGCAGTAGATTTGGTGTATCCATCCAAACTGAATAAAGACGCAGGATTTTCTCTGCTCTCGGCTTTAATCAGATCAATGATCATGTTGGTGCTGCGTTCCATTGTTTTCATTCTCACAGGAAATCCTTCAGCACCTTTATCACGCAAAGCTTTGTACATTCCTTTGTTGGTGTATTGATTATTGATCTTCTTGTATTTTTCAAAATCTTTAATTTCCGTTGTCGTCCACATTTCCTGTTGGGAAGTTGTATTTTTTCTCTTTACAATACTATGAATGCAATTGTAACCATTCACTTTTTCTTTGCCAACAACTGTGATTTCATATTGAATCGCTTCTGCTTCTTCTGTTTTACTTTCTTTTATTTCAGATTCAGTATATGTTTTACTTTTTGTATTCAACAGATAGGATTTCAACGGGGCTTCTTTCAGAGAAATCATTACGAAACTCATTTCTACTCCACCGGCAGCAGCAGGCATCGCCATTGTTATTTCTGATCGTGAATTTCCATCCTGATAATACATTTTCATATTTCCCGGTGAAGGCTTTTTTTCACTTGTGATCGCATATTCAATGTAGGAACCAGCTGCCTGGCTGAATTGTGAGAAGATGAAAAAGAGTAATGCGGTTAAAAGGAGAGGTCGTTTCATGGTTGTTGGTTTTTGAGTAAGGTGGTAGGAAGCGGTATAAGGTATTAGGTATTAGGTAGGATATTGACTTTGTTACGGAGGGGTTAAAGACGGATACAAACATTTCTTTCTTCGGTGAAAAAATTCAATGCTTCGAAACCACCTTCACGTCCGACTCCGGAACCTTTCATGCCGCCGAAAGGCGTACGGAGATCTCTAAGCAGCCAACAATTTACCCAAATAATTCCACTTTGAATTTTTGCACTCATTCTGTGTGTTCGACTCAGGTTCTGTGTCCACAAGGTTGCGGCCAGACCGTAATTTGTACTGTTCGCGTATTTTAAAACTTCCTCTTCTGTGTCAAAAGGCATGAGAGTAACTACAGGTCCAAAAATTTCTTCCTGGTTGGTTCTGCAATCAAATGCCAGGCCTTCAATCACAGTAGGCTCGATAAAATATCCATTTTTGCATGCACCTCCCGGATTTACTTCATTTCCTCCACAAATAATTTTTCCACCTTCTTCCTTCGCAAGCTGAATGTAGGAGAGGATTTTTTCTTTGTGTCCTTTGGAAGCAATGGCGCCAATCCAGCTTTCTTCCTGCAAAGGATCTCCCACTTTTAGTTTTTTCGTTTCCTCAACAAAGGCCACTTTGAATTTTTCATAAATGGAGCGTTCAACGAAAATCCGGCTGCCGCACAAACAAATTTCTCCCTGGTTAGAGAATGAAGAACGAACAGAAGTATGCACTGCTTTTTCAAAATCAGCATCAGCAAAAATGATGTTCGGATTTTTCCCACCCAATTCAAGGGAAAGCTTCTTAAACATCGGTGCAGCAGTACGTGCAATGATTTCTCCGGTTTTTGTTCCGCCGGTAAAACTAATCGCAGGAATTTTTGGATGTGAGACAATCGCCATGCCAACTTTTGGACCCAACCCGTGTACAATGTTGAGTACACCTTTTGGAAAACCAATTTCAATACACAGCTCACTCAAAAGGTAGGCTGTCATCGGAGTAATTTCACTTGGTTTTGCAACGACAGTACATCCTGCAGCAAGAGCCGGAGCAATTTTCCAGGTGAATAAGTACAAGGGCAAATTCCATGGAGAAATACACCCTGCAACACCAACAGGTGTCCGCAAAGTATAATTCAATGCTGTGTCTTCCATCGAATGCGATTCCGTATGTGTATGCAAGGCAGCTGTTGCATAGAAATGAAAATTTGCAACTGCCCGCGGAATATCAACAGTTTTCGACAACCACAAAGGTTTTCCCTGATCCACAGTTTCTGCCATGGCAAAGCGATCAAGATTTTTTAGAATCATATCGCTGAGTTTCATCAACAGTCTTGATCTTTTTTCTTTCGGCATCGCTGACCATTCCGGAAATGCAGCCTCTGCAGCTTCTGTCGCCAATGCCACATCGCGTTCATCTGAATCTGGAATCAGACTATATACTTCTCCTGTTGATGGATTGATATTATCCAGATACTGCCCCGATAAAGGAGCATGCATCCCGCCATTTATGTAGTTCTGTATTTTTTGCATGCATTTTGGTGGTTGGTGGTTGGTGGTTGGTGGTTAGTGGTTAGTGGTTAGTGGGTAGTGGTTGGTGCTTAACACTTATTGCTATCGTCTCACAAAAATTTCCGTGTTATGCCTTCTACCTTATACTTTATACTTTATACCTTTTTGACTTCTAACTTCCTTTCAATCGCAAGTACACTCAAACTCATGATCTAGATCAATCACTGTAATGATGACCGCTTCATTGTTGCAATCACCAACGACAACACGGACACGTTGATTGTCTTTTGTGATTCCTTCCAGTGCATAGGTAGGGCAGGGTTTATCTTTGAGATCACTTTTGTTATAGTTGATCGCTCCTTTTGCAAGAATGTCTTTTACTTCAGATTCATCGATCTGTCTGCAATCCATTCTGCATTGTGCATGCTTGGTGAGTTTTATTTCATTGTGACGAAAGGCTTTTTCTCGTCGGTCGATGCTTGTGTTGGTGTTGTTTTTCCCGAAGAAAAAATACAAAACAGCGAGTACGGCCAGAATGACCAGTGAAATCTTAGCTTGCTTGGCGCGGTAGGAATTGCTTACTGTCACAATTTCTGGTTTAGCGTGGTTCTGTTCAATTCAAACTCACAATGAAGAAGTCCGGCCTCCATCCACCGGAACATTGATTCCGGTGATGTAAGCGGCTGCAGGAGAAGCAAGAAAGCCAACAGCATTTGCGATTTCAGAAGGATTTGCAAAACGCTGCATTGGAATTTCCTGGAGCATTTCTTTTTCCACATCCTCTTTGCTCATTCCGGTTTTGGATGCTTTGGTTTCAATGATGCTTTGCAAACGAACGGTTAAAGTTGCACCGGGAAGTACATTGTTCACGGTGATACCATATTTTGCTACTTCACCGGCAAGCGTCTTCGACCAATTTGCAACCGCTGCACGAATGGTATTGGAAACGCCCAGGTTTTTGAGCGGCTGTTTCACGGAGGTAGAGATGATATTGATAATCCGGCCGTAGCCATTTTTTTCATTCCCTCAAGAACAGCTTGTACAAGAATGTGATTACATACAAGATGATTTGAAAACGTCTGAATAAATTCTTCAGTCTTTGCTTCCGTAATTGGTCCTGATGCCGGACCGCCGGTATTGTTTACAAGGATATCGACAGAGCCTTTGGTTTGGATGTACTCGTTTATTTTTGTTTTGAGTGCTTCCGGTTTTGAAAAATCGGCAACAAGGAAATCGTGGTTTCCGGGTCCGGGAAGTTCTGATTTAACCTTTTTCAGTTCCTCTTCATTTCTTGCCACCAGGATTACAGAAGCTCCAAGGCTTGCAAGTTCCAGGGCGGAAGCTTTTCCAATGCCTTGAGTACTACCACAAACCATGGCTTTTTTACCCGATAAATTGAGGTTCATTTTTTGAAGGATTTCTTTACATTTGATGAATTAGAACGAATCCGGAAATAGGATGAGGTGAGGAGATCACCGAACCTTGTCCTGCACTCGTCCTCAAATCTACACTTCCCTTCCCGAAAAAAGAAATGTTATGGAACACCTTGAAAACCTGGTAAAAGCTAAGACAGGCATTACTGATGAACAAGCGAAAGCTGCAGTTCAGATTGTAATTGATCAACTGAAAAAGAAATTCCCAACCATCCTTCATCATGAACTGGATAAAGTGGCTGCGGGAGGTGATTTTGGTGATGCAGCAAGGGAAAAATTCGAAGGTCTGCGCGACAAAGCGGAGGAAGCAGCAAAACAGGTGGGTGTGAAAGCCGAGGCTTTTGCCGGTGAAATCCGCGACAAGTTCAATGAGCTCTTTGGTCCGAAAAGAAATTCTTAGTTCATCGTACAATTCAAATCAAACGATATGTCAGAAAGTAGCAAAAGCTATTTTGATCAGTTTTCTTCTTCAAAATCTCAAACTTCGAACGCCATGCCCGTTACCAAACCTTTTAGTTTCAAAAAATGGATCGATGAAAACCGTCATCTCCTCAAACCTCCGGTTGGAAACCAGGTTGTCTATAAACCGAATCAGGATTTTATTGTCATGGTGGTTGGCGGGCCCAATTCCCGAAAGGACTATCATTACAATGAAACAGAAGAGTTTTTCTTCCAGCTTGAAGGAGATGTTTCAGTAAAAATTATTGAAGACGGAAAGCCGGTAGAAATTCCGATCAAAGAAGGGGAAATTTTTCTTCTCCCGGCAAGAACTCCTCACAGTCCGCAACGTGGACCCAATACCGTTGGACTGGTCATGGAAGTTCAGCGCAGAGACGGAATGAAAGATGGATTTCAGTGGTATTGCGAAAAATGCAACCATAAATTATACGAAGAGTTCCTTGATCTCACTGACATTGTCGCTCAGTTGCCTGTTGTGATGAATAAATTCTATGAAAATAAAGAACTCCGTACATGTAAGAACTGTGGTTCTGTGATGGAGCCGCCACCAAAACTTGCATAGTTCAGGGTAATTGTTCCTGAATTCATTCACAAGAGTTGAATTCTTCTTCGAAATTATTCATGAATCCATTTACACTCTTGAAGATAAATCCAAGGGTCTAGAAATTAAGTATGCAAAAAAAATTAACACGGAAAGAAAAGATTGCACTGCAACAGCAAGGCGGTGCTACTCCGTCAGCGAAACGGCAACCGACTCAACAGAAAAATTCCAATGTCAAAAATGTTCTCGGCATTTTTGTGGCTGTCCTTGCTTTTTTACTCTATGCAAATACATTCGGACACTGGTATGTACTCGACGATTGGGGACTGATGCCGGAGAATACCATGGTAAAAAAAGGAATCAGTGGGATCCCGGAAATATTTCAGTCGAGTTATCGGGCAGGGATGAATATCAACGATTACCAGTTGTATCGTCCGCTGTCAAAAGCAATGTTCGCACTAGAATGGCAATTTTCACCGGGCAATCCTGCATTGGGTCATTGGATGAATGTGATCTGGTTTGCCATTACATGCTTTCTGTTATTTCATGTACTCACAGTATTTATGAAAGGGAATTTGATCGTTCCTTTTATTACCACACTGCTCTTTGTAACGCATCCACTCCATACAGAAGTCGTGGCCAATATCAAAAGCAGGGATGAAATTATTTCATTGCTCTTGTTACTTCTCACAGCATTGTGGGTGTATCGGTATTCTGTCACGGATAAAATCAAATATCTTTTCGGTTCCGGGATTGTTTTTTTTCTTGCGCTGCTTTCGAAAGAATCTGCAATCACATGGCTTGCGGTAATTCCATTGCTCTTGTATTTCTTCACTGAAGCCAAATCAAAGCATTATCTCCGCAGTTCGTCCATGCTTGTTTTTGCGACAGTGGTTTTTTTATTGATTCGAAGAAAAATTCTTGGAAATGTAGATCTGCCCATTCCGGTTGTAGATAATTCACTGGTTGCGATAGACAATTTTCTTGTTCAGCGTGCCAATGCAATTTCCATCCTCGGATATTACCTCAAACTCTTCGTGCTTCCGCTAACATTGTGTTCGGATGGTTCTTTCAATACCTTCCCGGCGCTCTCGCTCACCGACTGGCGTGTACTTGTCTCCCTGGCTCTGTTCCTCGGTATGGGAATTTATGCGATCGTCCGTTTCCGTCAAAAAGATCCGGTTGCTTTTGGGATCCTTTATTTTTTAGTGACAATTTCTCTTGTCAGCAATGTTCTTATTCTTATTGGTACCAATTACGGTGAACGATTGTTGTTTTTACCCTCCCTTGGTTTCTGTTTTGTTGTTGGTGTGGTGTTACAAAAAGCCTTTAAGTTGGGAACAGAGGAATCGAAAGCAGGTTCTGTTTCTGCCTTTCTGAAAACTGCAGGCCGACCGGTTTATGTTGCAGCATTCATTGCATTTTTGTTTAGTCTTAAAACAGTCGCCCGCAACGCAGACTGGAAAAGTGATACCACTTTGTTTGATACGGATCTTCAAACGGTACCCAACAGTGTTCACATGTTATTTTATCGGGCAAATCATATTACGGCAGAAGAAGAATTACTGGGACTCGACAGTTTGCAGAAAAAAGCAGTAATGGATGAAGCCATAGCAATACTCTCGCATGCTGTAGAAATCTATCCGGCATATGCTGATGCATACCAGCGAAGAGGATATATTTATTATACGCGGAATGATTTTACGAAAGCGGAAGCAGATTACCTGGAAGCATTGAAACACAATCCCACGCATCCTGTCACACATAACAATTACGGCAATTTGTTATTCAACAAACGCAAGTACCCGGAGGCGATGGAGCATTTTAAGATGGCTGCAAAATACAATCCTTTCTATGCGCATGCGATCAATAACATGGCAAGTGTGTATGGTGTTTATGCAGAAGGACAAAGGGAGCAAGCTCAAAAAGATCCTGCTAATCAGGCAAAGCATCTGGAAGAAGCGAGGAAACTTTTCGATACTGCTATCGGCTATTTTTTACAGGCCATAGAGATTGACCCTGCTTATCCGGATCCGTACAATCTGGTTTCGATGACATATCGTTATACCGGTGACGAAGCAAAGGCAGAGAAGTATGCCGCACTTGCCAAAAAAGTTCAAAGAGAAAAACTCGAGAAGCAAAAAAAGAACAATGCTAAAGATTGATATCCATACCCACATTCTACCGGAAAAGCTTCCGGATCTGAAAAGCAAATACGGGTACGGTGGATTCGTGTCGCTGGAGCATCACAAACCCTGTTGTGCAAAAATGATGATCGATGGGAAATTTTTCCGTGAGATCGAAGACAATTGCTGGGATGCGGATGTGCGGATCAAAGAGTGCAATCATCATCATATCGATGTGCAGGTGCTCTCTACCATTCCGGTAATGTTCTGTTACTGGGCGAAAGCAGAGGATGCGCTGGACTTATCGATGTATCTCAATGATCATCTTGCCGAAATTGTTCAACGCTATCCGAAGCGCTTTATTGGTTTGGGTACAATTCCTTTGCAATCGCCGGCATTGGCAATCAAAGAACTGGAGCGTTGCATGAAGATCGGTTTGCGTGGTGTACAGATCGGTTCGCATGTGAATGACTGGAACCTCAGTGCTCCTGAATTGTTTCCTGTTTTTGAAGCTGCACAGGAATTGGGAGCTGCTGTTTTTGTACATCCCTGGGAAATGATGGGCAAAGAAAAAATGCCGAAGTACTGGCTTCCCTGGTTAGTTGGTATGCCTGCCGAAACATCGCTTGCAATTTGTTCGATGATATTCGGTGGCGTCTTTGAACGCTTGCCGAATTTGAGTGTAGCTTTTGCACACGGTGGCGGTTCTTTTCCCGCAACAATAGGAAGAATCGAACACGGTTTCAATGTCCGTCCTGATCTCGTCGCAGTCGACAACAAAGAAAACCCAAGAAAATACCTCAAACAATTTTACCTCGATTCTCTCGTTCATGATCCAATGATGCTGGATTACCTCGTGAACCTCATGGGTGCCGATAGAATTGCACTTGGAACCGATTATCCATTTCCTCTTGGGGAACTTTCCCCCGGAAAATTGATCGATTCAATGTCCTACGATACTGTTGTGAAAGAACGTTTGCTTTCCGGGACAGCGTTGGAATGGTTGAAGATGAAGAAGGAGATGTTCGTTTAAATAAACAATCTTGCAACACGAAGTACACAAGGATTTCACAAAGATCACAAAGATGGATGTTTTTGTGAATTTAGTCTAAATCTAATACCTCTTGACTTTTCAATATAAAATACTTATCTTTGACGTTAGTAACGTTCCTCGATAGTATGATTTCATCATTTGGTTCAAAAGAAACTGAAAAGATTTGGATGGGTGAGCAAGTGAAAGGTTTGCCAACTGAAATCCAACCAGCAGCAAGACGGAAATTGAGAATGATTAATAACTCTACAAATCTGTCAGATCTAAGAATCCCTCCTGCGAACCGTTTGGAAAAGCTATCAGGCAAAAGCAGCGATTATTATAGTATTCGAATTAACGATCAATGGAGAGTGATTTTTAAATGGTCAGGCGGAAATGCATTTGACGTTGAAATTATAGACTATCATTAACATGAAAAAACTAAAAAACATTCATCCGGGTGAAGTACTATTGGAAGAATTTTTAATTCCCTTGGAAATATCTGCATATAAACTATCAAAAGACATTGGCATTCCTCAAACCCGGGTCTCGCAAATAGTGAAAGGGAAGCGACGCATCACAGCTGACACTGCATTACGTTTGGCGCAGTATTTTGGAAATTCAGCAAAGTTTTGGCTTGGCCTTCAGGACGATTTTGATATTGAAGAAGGAATGGAAGGAAAGAAAATTGAAATTATTTCTATCCTTCGCTACAAGCGTAATGTAGCATAGCAAGTCTGATTTTCAACATGTTTTTATTCGCACATCAATTTCAAAAAAACAATCTTGCACCACCAAGTACACAAGGTTTTCACAAAGATCACAAAGATTGAACTTCTCATAACTCTTCGTGTCCCTTGTGAAACCTCTGTGCTCTTTGCGTAACAAAATTGTTTCCATCTAATTTTAACCCCGCATGGAATTAATAAAAATATTCTCATCCATGTCCTTCCGAAAATTAATTCCATTTTTTCTGATTCTGTTTTCAAATAACTTTTTTGTAAACGCCCAGGAAAATGGTTTTGCAGTCGTTGAATTATTTACATCCGAAGGCTGTGAAAGTTGTCCCACCGGAGATAAAATTCTGAGCCAACTTGCAGCAGAAGCTAAGCAAAATGGCAAAGCGATTTATTGTCTCGAGTACCATGTCGATTATTGGAACAAAGGAGGATGGAAAGATCCCTTCAGTAAAAACCAGTTTACATTTCGCCAGGAAAATTATTCGCGCGTACTTCCGAACAAAGAAATGTACACGCCACAGCTTGTCATCAACGGACAAACAGAATTGAATGCCAACAATCTTTCGCTTGCAAAAACTGCCATCGACAAAGCGATGAAGCAGGAGCCGGTTTTAAAAGTTTCCATGCATATCGATTCTATTCTCAGAGATACAGCCTATGTTTCCTACACCTGTTCGAAGCAAGATAAAAATTACGTTCTCCGGATCGTTCTTGCTGAAAACAAACTAAGCAGCAAAGTTACAGGCGGGCAGCATGCCGGGAAAGTTCTCTTGCATGATGCCGTAGTTCGTATACTTTTTTCGGTAAACAATCCAAGTGCGAAAGGCCAGGCAGCAATTCCATTGAAAGAATTTAAAACGGATTCAAATTTTTCCTGGACGGCTTTTGTGCAACACAAGCAGACGATGAAGATTTTGGGAGCGAGTCGGCTGAACTAATTGCATTTCGGGGAACTGAAAATCTGATCCTTTATTCTCTAAGTGTGTATATAAGTCCTAAACCTATATCTAGCATTTTTTGATTTTCAATATATTCGGCTTTTATATCGGTTAATGTCCTTTTATTCAATAGGAATGAATAGATAGGTTCAAGTTCAAAACTCAGCTGTGCCGTATTTACTACCACCTTCTGATTTATTAAGTACGCGCTTCGACGGATATCCATCCGTTGTCCTTTAATCGTGTGATATTTATCCACCTTAGGTACCTCAACGAATATACTAACTTACACTTGGTTTTTAAAGCAAGGAAACTATTTTACATTCTATTCGAAACAAAACTCCAGCTGGGCTCAGGCTTGGATAAAAGAACAGTCAAACCGATGTTTTAAAAGAATGTAATTCGGAAGCAAGGTCATACACTCTTAGTAAATCAGAATGAGAATTTAAATAAAGGATAAATCAAACACATAACCATCTTCTTTGCGCACTCTGCGTCTTTGCGCGAAAAATTTCCCACACAAATATCTGTCGAAGCCCGTACTTAATAAATCAGAAGGTGAATGTAAATACGGGTCAGCTTCAAATACACAAGCACCTTCTTTGCGCCCTCTGCGTCTTCCCGCGAAATAATTCCATAACAATAGCACCCCCAAAAGAAAACCCCGCCTGATTTCTCAGACGGGGTTAAACTAGCTGGACCACTACGTTGAACGCCCCCTTAGCAGTGTTACCTGCGTTCGCCCTCCGCTGTGGCCAGCATTCCTTTATAAAGTAAATACTCTGGATACATTGAATCCCAAACGAATCCCCGCATCGTTCCACTTGGAATCGGTAAACGGGAGAAATTGATTTTCATCCAATCCAAATGAATTGGTGAGGTGAACCTGGAATACGTGTCCGCCGGTTTCAATTTCATAACCAATTCCCATACTGTCGTAATTTTTTGCATTCGTATATTTATTCATACGGTAAGCATATTCCGCAGTAATAGCAGAACGTGCACTGAATTTCAAACGGAACAATCCGGATATTCCATACATGTCATTTTTATCAGAGATTGCTGTTACCATGTTGTAGTGAACATACCAGGGAGCTACCTGGAAAGAAAAACTCGGACTGAATTTTCTTCCGATGAGAATCTGAAAGTTGTAAGACAAACGACTGCTTTCGTGCTCGAAATAATCAAATCCGTTCACGATCTGGTTCTTCAATGCGTTCCGGTACATACCGGCAAAGAGAGTGACGGTCATCGGCATGCTGTTGTCATCACGCTGACGCATTAGTTTCCATTTCAGAAATCCGTCCACCATTTTCTGGTAGGAGCTGCGACCGATTCCAAACATGAAGCGACCATCCGGACTGTATTCAAGACTCAGACGAATATTCACCGGACCATCGATTCCCCAGGCATTGTAGCCTTTGCTATTGATGGCACCGAAACGGTGAGAAATTCTGAAATCCAAGGTGCGCGGACCAACCGTTTCGATTGTGTGGAAATTAATTAGTCGTGTTGTCTTGAAAGTCGCAATCGTAAGATCATGGGTTTTTGTATTGCCATCATCTACCATGCTCAATAAATCCTGAGCCGAAACCATTGAACAGCTCAATACAAATAAAAGAGAGAGAAGGAAAGCAGGGAATTTCATATGGGGGATTCTAATTGTTTAAGCGGCCTTGTGTGAACCAATTTTCTATTTTCTGAATTTCGCAATCTGTAAGCTTGCCGGAAGGTTTTGGCATCCATTTGCTTTGGGATACGGAAGTCTCATGTTTAATTCGTGCCAAAAAATTCGGCTCTGTTGAATCATCGATCGTAGCCTGCGTATCAGAATAATTAGCAAGGCCCAGTCCGCTGGAACTTCCATCCTGATGACAACCATTGTCACTCGTGCCGCAACTTGCTATAAAGATCGGAAGCACATCATTGGCGAATGATATAGTATCCGGAAGTGTACATGTAGTGGAAAGTGGAACCGGATGAATTTCATCAAAGTTGTCATAATAACATGCTTGTAAGATTGCAGTTGCAAACAAGACAAGGATAAATAGTTTTTTCATAATGATTTGAGAATGGGGGTATCAATTGTTTTTTGCTCCTTGCTCAATCCACAAATAAATGGTCAGAATTTGCCGGTCTGTAAGTGGCGTTTCGGGAGGCATTTTATCTTCACCTGAAAATTTGGTAATTAATTTATACAATTTACTTTGATGTGCACTGAAGGGTTGAATATCTCCATTGTTCATCACATCATCAAATGTAATCAGGCTCTTTTCATGTCCGCCATGACAATCCGACATATTGCAGTTGCCTGCAAGTATGGGTTGAACATCCGTTTGAAAGGAAGTGATCGGAGTGACAGGAATTTCCGGATCGTGTCTGCAGGACGCCAATAAAATCAGGCTGATTCCGGCAATAAAAAAGAGATTTTTTTTCATTGATTGGAGAACGATCTAAAAAAAATCCTGTCGAAGTAATGAGTATCGACAGGATTTTTTTTCTTTTCACACAGGTTAATTAAAATGGTATTATTGAATAATCACTTTCTGGATGTTCGCAGATCCATCAACGATTGTTTGCAGCATATAAATACCAATAGGAATTTCATTCAGGTTACGGATAGATTCTGTATGCAAACCAGGCTGACTGCTGGAAGCAATTTGTTTTTGAACAAGCTGACCATTCAAGTTGAAGAGATTCATACTTACCGTGCCGGATTGTTTGGCAGTGTAGGTTACATTCATGAAGGAAGAAGCAGGATTGGGGTATACTGAAGTGCTCGCTTCTGCTTTTACAATATTGATTGCGGTTGTATTTGGATTTGCAACCTGGCTTCCTGCATATACATAATCACCGGTTTCATTTCCATCAGCATCAGCAGCAATTCCTGAATAAAAGAATGTTACAGGACCGACGTTTGTAGCAGGAGCAGTCCAGCTGAAATTAAATTCTTTGGAATCGGCATTTAGACCACCGTCCAGCATGTGCACCACATTACGACGGGAAATACCAGAGACTGTGCGTGATTTAATTTGAGTGGACGCAGCATCCGTAATGTTCAACGTTCCGGCATTGTCGTTTGTCGCATCCAATGCTTCAATCGCAATTCCGAACATTCCGTTTCCTGTACGAGCAACGGTAACACTCATATTGTAAGTTGTACCGGAAACATATTCCCAGTTAGTCATTGTAGGAGCACCGATCGCGATTGATCCGCCACCGCTGTTTACACTAAAATCATTATGGCAATTAATGCAAGTTTGTTCTCCGGGAGAACCTGTATATCCTGCTTTTCCATTATCACTCATCTTTTCACTTGTGAAAAGAGCGATCATTGCAATGGGCATTACACCGAGTAGTAGTTTTCGAATCATGGTTTTAAGGGTTTAGTAATGAAATGTGTATATAAGGTGTGCCCTTCAATTTAGAACACAAACCTACGAGTTGATTTTGGAGGAATTCTGAACAAGAACAATAAAAAATAATATTCTTAGGCGTTCACAGAATTCTATTTTTACATGCTCCCGAATGGAGCATTTGTTTCGATCAATTGAATTGATATAAATGATGATTCAAAGTTACAGGTAATTAGGCTATACCCGGGATAACGATTGTCATGTATTTGAACACTTGAGGGTTAATTATGTATTTGTACTAAAATAAGCAAAAATCAATGAAAGTCCTACTGGTTGAAGACGAAAAAGAACTCCTGCAATCGATGGTTGCTTTTCTCAAAGAATCGGGAATGGTATGCGAACAGGCAATAGATTTAGCCTCCGCACTGGAGAAAATTGATCTCTATGATTACGATTGTATTGTTCTCGACATCGGCCTTCCGGATGGGAACGGACTCAAACTCATTGAGGAAATGCAAAAAAAAGAGCATAAAACGGGAATTGTTATCGTTTCTGCCCGAAATTCACTGGATGACCGCCTCACTGGACTCAATATCGGGGCGGATGATTACATCACCAAGCCTTTTTATATGCCCGAATTGACGGCACGCATTAAATCCGTGGTTCGACGGAGAACGTTTGAAGGGAAGAGAGAGATTACATATCATGAATTGAGGGTGCTCCCCGATGAAATGGTAATGTATGTGAATGATAAAATGATCAGCCTGACCAAGAAAGAACACGAGCTCTTGATGTACCTCCTGAGCAATGCAAATAAAGTACTCACAAAGGAATCTATTGCAGAACATCTTTGGGGTGATCATGCGGATATGGCCGACTCGTTTGATTTCATTTACAGTCATATCAAGAATCTCCGTAAAAAAATTACTGACCACGGTGGAAAAGACTACCTCAAATCAGTGTACGGTGTAGGGTACAAGTTTTCCGGTGAATAATGAAGCTACTCAACCTCACCAATCGTTATTATATTGTTATTGCATTATTTCTGCTGCTGATCAGCGTGTCTTTCCTTACCTATCGTGTCATCTACCTGATGGACAAGGAAATTTCGGATCACATGCGTTATGAAAAAATGCAAATTGAAAAGCAAATTGCCCTACAGCCCGGAATACAGGACATTCCCTTTGTCCTCGGTGATCGCATCCAGATCGACCCGATTCCAAAGTTCACCACATTCAAAGTTATACTTCGCGACACTACAGTTTTGTTGAGCGAAGGCGGAAAAATTCTCAAAGTACCATACAGAGTCTTATCCTACGAGCAATTAATTTCGAATAAAAGTTACAGGATTACACTCTGGAGACGGCTCACCGAAAACAGGGATCTCGGAAGGGGACTGGTGACGACCATTATTCTTGTCGCACTCGATATCATCGCCTGTTTCTATTTTCTCAATCGCTGGTTTTCGAGTAAGATCTGGAGACCATTCTATCGTGCCATCAATGTGCTCAAGAAATTTGATTTGCAAAAAGGTGGTCGTGTTTTATTTCAGCGTTCCAATGTGGAGGAATTCAACACACTCAATGCTGAATTAACCAAACTGACCGACAAAGTCACACGCGATTATCGCAACCTTCGTGAGTTCACAGAGAACATGTCTCATGAAACACAAACTCCACTTGCGATCATCCGTTCAAAACTGGAACTCCTGCTTCAATCTGAAAATCTCAAAGAAGATCAGGTTGGACATATCCGCAGTACACTCGATTCCGTGAACCGCTTGTCCAAGATGAACAAAAGTTTGATCCTCCTCACGCGGATCGAGAATGAACAATACGCAACAGAGGACCTGGTTTCTCTTGGCAATTTGTTGAGAAAGCAACTGGAGAGTCTGGATGTATTTATTGAAAATAAAGAAATCCAGGTACAGACACACATTGATGATGATATGAGTGTGCGTATGAACCAGCATCTTGCCGACATTCTCCTTACCAATTTATTATCCAATGCAATTAAATATTGCACCCGTGGTGGCGAGCTTTCTATCATGCTCACAACGCAACGCCTGATGGTATCGAATACCGGGCCGCCATTGACCATTCCCGGGGATCAGATTTTTGAACGGTTTAAAAAAGGCGATTCACCTGATTCAGTCGGCCTTGGTCTTGCTATCGTGAAAAAGATCGGAGGACACTGTAATTTGCAACTCCATTACGAATACATTAACGGGATGCATTGTTTTTATGTCGAATTCAGGCCCGATCGAGTCGTCGTACGAACGGTTTAGCTTTGAATTAGCCTCAATTCCTGAGGATAATTGTGAAATTCCACTCAATTTCAAGTGCAGGAAAATTACCTGAAAGAATAGTTTTCTGATTTTTTCAACCCTGTAAAAGCCCTATCTTTGTAGCCCATGTCGGACTCTATCCATCACGAATGTGGCATTGCGCTGGTTCGCTTATTAAAGCCACTTTCTTATTACCAGGAGAAATACGGAACTTCTTTCTACGCTCAAAACAAGTTGTACCTCCTCATGGAGAAACAACATAACCGTGGCCAGGACGGAGCAGGAGTAGCCAATATAAAATTTGATGTCGATCCGGGAACTCGCTATATCAGCCGCTATCGCTCAAACCACAAACAAGCCATCGCAGATATTTTCGCACGGATTCAATCAAAATTCGAACAAGTCGGAAAATCACATCCCGAAAAACTGAAGGACACTGCATGGCTCAAGAAGAATGTTGCATTCACAGGAGAATTGTGGCTCGGTCATTTGCGCTATGGAACCTATGGAGGAAATAGTATAGAAGCCTGTCACCCGTTTTTAAGACAAAATAACTGGATGACCCGCAATCTTGTTGTTGCCGGAAATTTCAACATGACGAATGTTGACGAGCTTTTCGAAGATCTTATTAAACTCGGTCAGCACCCAAAAGAAAAAGCGGATACAGTTACTGTAATGGAGAATATCGGTCATTTTCTCGATGAAGAAAATGATGAGCTCTATTACAAATTCAAGGAACTGGGAAACAGCAAGCAGGAAATTTCTGCTTTAATAGCAGAGCATCTTGATGTTGCCAAAATTTTACGCAACTCATCTCAAAACTGGGACGGCGGCTATACGATCGCAGGAATGATCGGACACGGAGACGCATTTGTACTTCGTGATCCTGCCGGAATTCGCCCGGCTTATTATTATCGCGACGAAGAAATTGTAGTGGTAACATCCGAGCGACCTACGATTCAAACAGCACTGAATGTTCCGGTAGAAAAAATCCAGGAAATTAAGCCCGGTCATGCATTGATCATTCGCAAGAACGGAAAAATTACAGAAGAGCAAATTAAAGAGCCTACGCAAAGACTGAGCTGCTCCTTTGAACGAATTTATTTTTCCAGAGGCAGTGATGTAGATATTTACAAGGAGAGAAAAGAACTCGGAAGATTACTTTGCCAGTCGACATTGCAGGCTGTCGATTATGATTTGCGAAATACTGTCCTTTCATCCATTCCCAATACTGCCGAAGTTGCATTTTATGGAATGTTGTCGGGTATGGAAGATTACCTCCGGGATGTGAAAAAAAGAAAGATCAAGGCATTGGGTGATCAGTTGACTGATGAAAAACTCAGCGATATACTTTCCATCCGTCCGAGAGCAGAAAAAATAGCAATCAAAGATGCAAAACTGCGGACCTTCATCACCAACGATACTGACCGGAGTGATATGGTTACGCATGTCTACGATATCACCTACGGCACTATTCGCAAAGGTGTCGACAACCTGGTTGTGATTGACGACTCCATTGTTCGTGGTACAACACTTAAAAATTCGATTCTCCGTATGCTGGATCGGCTTGGTCCGAAAAAAATTGTGATCGTTTCTTCTGCTCCACAAATTCGCTACCCGGATTGCTATGGAATCGACATGGCAAGAATCGGTGATCTTGTTGCTTTTCGAGCGGCGATTGAACTGCTCGATGAACACAACATGGAGCATATTGTTGACGAAGTTTACCAGCGTTGCAAAGAACAACTGGAACTGGGGGTGAATGAAATGAAAAATTTCGTCCGCATGATTTACCAGCCATTCACAGCCGAGCAAATCAGTAATAAGATTGCGCAATTGGTAAGACCCGTAGATTGCAAGGCGGAAGTGCAGATTATTTTTCAGAAGATTGAAGATCTTCATAGCGCATGTCCGAATCACCGTGGCGACTGGTATTTCAGTGGCAATTATCCAACACCCGGAGGCAACAAAGTTGTAAGCCGGGCCTTTGTCAATTACATTGAAGGGATCAATGCCCGCGCCTATTAAATTTAATTGAGAATAATTTTATTCTTTTTTACCGGAAACCAGCGCTTCGAATGCTGCTTTTATTTCCCGGGAAAATCAATCCTGTTTTGACCTTTGTTTTTCAGAAATCATCGGTAAAAATTTGAGGAAGCCGTTTCGGCTTGAATTTCGAATCTATTTTCATTCAAACCTTACAGAACCTTACAGTTTGGTAACCCGCTGCCTGTCCTGCCGTTTTGATACGAACCTATTTGTATTCATTTATGATTCGTTTAAAAATTCGTTCAAGACAAAGGATTTCACCTCGTGCCAGAATTGTCCTATTCAGCACAGCGGGTTTGCTCGTCGCCTCCGGTATATTCTTTTTGATTGCTAACCTGGGTCATCAGGAAAAAGCCATTGCAGCTTTCGGGATGCATGGCATCAGGACCGTGACAACCACGAATGTTATTGTCAATGAATATACGACGCTTACATCGAATGCAAATTCAGGTGCAACAACAATTAATGTTTCCAATTCAGGATTAAATACGAACGGAAGGTTTTCTGCTAATCTCACTGCAGGCGAATTGCTGATGATTGTTCAAATGAATGAAACAAATGTGAGCACCACAAATTCATCTCTTAAAGAATCAAAAGCAGCAAGCAGTAATTCCGGAAATTTTGAATTCGTTGAAGTCCTTTCTATTCAGGGGAACAAAAGTATTAGCCTTGCCAATGGCCTGGCCCGTTCTTATTCAGTCGATGGACTTGTTCAGGTAATACGTGTTCCACGATATTCTTCATTTACTGTAAACAAAGGAGCAAGCCTTACTTGTCCGGCATGGAATGGAAGCACGGGTGGGATTCTTGCCATTGAAAATACCGGAGCGTCTGTTATAGACGGAACGATAGATGTCAGCGCAAAAGGATTTCAAGGGAAGAGTGTAGGCGATGCATCCACTCTTGTTGCTTTAGAAAATAAAAACAGCATTTCAAATTCTCCAGGCCGGATTCAATTCGGTGAAGGAGGTGCAGACGCAAATACGAGAGAAGGTGCACACGGTGGTGTTGGTGGAGGAATTATTTATCTCCTGAATGCAAAATCTGTTTCCGGCACAGGTTCCCTCATTGCCAACGGAGAAAGTGTCGCAACAACAGATGTATCGGCAGGTAGTGGAGGTACACTATGTATTTATACATCTGCAGGCAGTGTTAGTGGTGTTTCTTTGGTTGCAAGAGGAGGATCCGTTTTTCTGGAGAGATTCAATAGCAATTCTTCAGAATATGGAAGTGGGAATGGCGGATGCATTGCAGTAACAAATCCTGCACAAGGCTTAATCAGAAATGTGACAGCAGGAAAGTGTCTGGTTTTTGGATCGGAACAAAATGCAAAAGGCATTGTCAGAAAAGCAATCGATGGGAAAGTGATCAACTCTCTTCCCAATCCGTTAACAACTGGTCCAACGAAAAATCTGAATTTGAAATCTGTAGAAGCGAGACCGGAGAATGGTATGGTTCATTTGGAATGGCTCACAATTTCTGAAACCAATACCGGTTATTTTACAGTGGAAAGAAGTCAGGATGGGATTAATTATATCCGCTTGTCTGTAATTAACGCTGCCGGAAACAGCAATTCGGAATTGTACTATGACTGGATGGATGAACATCCTTCACCCGGAATAAATTACTACAGGTTATCACAAACAGGGACTGACGGAAAATCGAAAAGCTATAATCCCCTTGCCATAAAGATGGATGGCTCTGCACCGGAAAGTCTGAAGATCTATACGGTTTATCCCAATCCCTTTTCCACAAAATTATCCGGTACTTTTTCAGAGCCTGCAGGTTCGGGAATTTTAAGTCTGGTGAATACTGATGCACAAGTGGTGCGGAGTGAAAAAATTCTGAGCGGAAAAAAAGAGTTTAACATCAATCAACTCGATGACATTCCTTCCGGAACATACTATCTTTGTTTTGTCAGCAATAATAAAAAGATAGCGATGCAAAAAGTGGTGAAACAGTAGGGGAGGACACAGCTCGGGTCAAACTTTTTCTTCAGTTTTTTCCCCTGATTTCAATTCTGTAAAACGATTGCTAATTAATTTTTGTTTCATCCCTTTTCTACTCTGATCGATTTCCTTATCTCTGTTGAAATTGTTTCAAAAAGAAATTTCTCAACACATTTTGTCCGTATTGATTCTGAAGAATTTCTGTACCTGACCAAATTTTCATGGTGATTCTCATCATTTCCTTTGGTTTTTCAGCATTGTAATTTTGGTTCAAATTTCTGGACCATGAAAACCCGCCTTCTTACTTTCTTTGTGGTGATTGGACTCCTTGCTTGTCAGGGACCGGCACCGAAACAAGACGAATCTGCTGCAAAATCAGAAATGATTCAGGATCAGAATTTATTAAGTTCTGCGAAAAATTTCTTCGAGCCTTTACCTCTCGTGGCTGAAAATGCAGAGAATGCCATCACTCCCGAGAAGGTGCATTTGGGTAAACAGTTGTATTACGACACGCGTCTTTCCAAGACCGGCAATAACAGTTGTAATTCCTGTCACAACCTGGCAACATATGGTGTCGACAACAAAGCAACTTCTACAGGTGATGCCGGAAAGAATGGGGAACGAAATTCTCCGACCGTGCTGAATGCAGCATTGCATAGCACGCAATTCTGGGATGGACGCGCAAAAGATATTGAAGAACAAGCCGGCATGCCCATCATGAATCCTGTTGAAATGGGAATTCCACACAAAGATTTTCTCATTTCTCGCCTTGCTAAAGTTCCGGAATACAAAGCGCAATTTGAAAAAGTATTTCCGGGAGAAAAGAATCCTGTCAGCTATGAGAATCTTCAAAAATCAATTGCTGCTTTTGAACGTACATTAATTACACCCTCAAAATTTGATAAATTTTTATCAGGCGATCTCACTGCAATGAATACAGAGGAGAAGGCCGGACTCAAAACATTTATGGATGCCGGTTGTACAACATGTCACAACGGACCTGTCCTCGGTGGAAAAATGTACCAGAAATTTGGATTGCTTGCCGACTACCGACCACTGACAGGAAGCAATACAAAAGATGAAGGAAGAAAAAATGTAACCAAACTGGAATCCGACAAGGACATTTTCAAAGTTCCGGGGCTTCGCAATATTGTTCAGACCTATCCTTACTTCCACGATGGTAGTGTTGCGGATTTAGATAAGGCAGTGTTCATCATGGGCAAAGTACAATTGAACAAAGATCTCAGTGATGCGGAGTTGAAATCAATCCACGTCTTTCTGAATGCACTTACCGGGGAAGTACCGGCAGATGCTAAAAAAATTCCGGATGTAATTGTAATGAAGTAGGTAAAAGAAATACCAGAATACTGCTAGAACCAGATTCTGTATACGCGTAAATGGCCTTGAACAGTTTTTGTTCGGGGCCTTTTACGTTTGTTTATTTTTCCAGAGTGAAAATTGTTCTCAACGAAAAGAGAATTTTTCTCAAACAATTTTTTTGCTCACAAGATATTCTGCAATCTGTACAGCATTGGTGGCTGCACCTTTTCGGAGATTATCAGAAACGATCCAGAGATTGAGTGTATTCGCCTGTGATTCATCACGTCGTATCCGGCCAACAAAAACATCGTCTTTTCCTTCTGCATCAATAGGCATTGGATACTTAGCATTTGCCGGATCATCTACAACTGTTACACCGGGAGTTTTGGACAACAGGTCACGAATGTCAGAAAGGGTATAATCATTTTCAAATTCAATATTCACAGCTTCACTATGTCCGCCTTTTACCGGGACACGCACCGTTGTGGAGGTAATCCGGATGGAATCATCGCGAAGAATTTTTCTCGTTTCATTTACCATTTTCATCTCTTCTTTCGTGTATCCATTCTCTGTGAACACATCAATTTGTGGAAGTACATTCAGGTCGATGGCATAGCGATAGGCCATTTCTCCGCTGATTCCTTTCCGTTCGTTCATCAATTGATCCACAGCTTTTTTACCTGTTCCGGATACCGATTGGTAGGTACTCACTACAATCCGCTTGATTTTATATTTGTGGTGCAATGGATTTAATGCCATTACCATCTGAATCGTTGAACAGTTTGGATTCGCAATAATTTTATCATTTTTCCCCAGAATATCGGCATTGATTTCAGGGACAATTAATGGCCTGTCGGCATGCATACGCCAGGCAGAAGAATTGTCGATGACGATTGTACCAGCTTCAGCAAATTTGGGCGCCCATTCCAGGGAAGTAGTCCCGCCGGCAGAAAAGAGAGCGATATGCGGACGAAGCCGGATACCTTCCTCCATACCAACAACGGAATAATTTTTTCCCTTAAACAAGATTTGTTTACCGACAGATTTTTCAGAGGCGACCGGAATAAGTTCTGTCACCGGAAAGTTCCGTTCTTCCAGAACCTTTAACATCATATTGCCCACTAGTCCTGTTGCACCCACTACGGCTACTTTCATATCTCGTTTAATATAAGTTCCTTCTTTTTCGCGGTTGTGGCCACGAAAATGAGAGAATAGATTTGTCCGCAAATTAACGACAAAGACATGCTGAAGTTTCTCTTCGGAATACTTTTTTTCAGCACTTCAATAGTGGCGGTAGCTCAGTTGCAGGACGATTTTAACGACGGGGATTTCTCAAACAATCCTTCATGGTCCGGTGACGCAGGGGACTTCGCAGTCAGCGCAGCCGGCCAGCTGCAACTGAATGCTGCTGCTGCAGGGGAATCCTACCTTTCCCTGCCATTTCCTGTTGCGGGTAACGGTGCCGTGGAATGGAAGTTTTTTATCCGGGAGAATTTCTCTCCAAGTTCAGGCAATTATGCCCGGGTTTATCTCTTTCTGGATTCAGTCAACCTGGAAAATTCTGGAAATGGTTATTATCTTCAATTTGGAGAATCGCTTGCAAATGATGCTGTTGAATTGTTCCGACAGGACAGCAGTTCTTCGATTTCCATTTGCAGGGCCAGCGATGGGCAGATTGCTTCAGCATTTTCTCTGGGAGTAAAAGTCACTCGTGATGAAATCGGGGTATGGACTCTTTGGCTGGATCCGGCAGGTGGAACAAATTACGCACCGGCGGCATCGGGAGCAGAAGGCATGTATACTCCGGGAGGTTTCTTTGGAATTGCCTGTACGTATACTTCCGGCAACCGTCAGAATTTCTTCTTCGATGATTTTTTTGTCGGGCCTCTCATGCCGGACACCTTGCTTCCGGAACTTTCCTCTTTAATTGCGACGACTGACAGGAACCTGGAAGTTCGCTTTACTGAAATTGTGGATCCGGTTTCCGGTGGAGTGTCGGGCAATTATTTAGTGAATCAACAGGTTGGAATGCCGGCAAATGCCTGGAGAGATACTCTCGATTTATCTTTGGTACACCTTGATTTTAACTTTCCTTTTCCTCCTTCCACATTGCTCTCCATTACGGTGAGTGGTGTAAAAGATCTCTCGGGAAATGCGATATCGCCGGGATCATCCGGCGACTTTATTTATTATCCACCGATTCAGGCTGAACACGCAGATGTGATTTTCACGGAAATTATGTTTGAGCCCTCTTCCGGATCCATCCTCCCGAATGCTGAATTTGTTGAAGTGCTGAACCGAAGATCAGATGCAATACCAGTGAAAAACTGGACCCTCAGCGACGGCAGCAGTACTGCAGTTTTTCCGGATCAGATTCTGCTCCCGGGCACATACCTGATTCTCTGTGCTCCTGACAATACACAGGCTTTCGCATCCTATGGTACTGTCATTGGTTTGAATTCTTTCCCTGGACTAAATAATGACAGCGGGGATCAGTTGGAGTTGAGAGATGAACATGGACGGTTGATTGATAAAATCCTGTTCACTAACAACACTTATCATTCTGACCAGAAGGATGATGGTGGATGGAGCCTCGAGCGGATTGACACTTCCTTTCTTTGCGAGGATGATTTGAATTGGCGTGCATCATCGGATTCCCGCGGAGGTACTCCCGGTATAGAGAACAGCGTAAATGCAGTTCACACCGATCTGATCGCTCCGCTTGTCCTGAGAGCCTATCTAACTGATAGCACACATTTGCTTGCAGTGCTGAATAAAATTCCGGATGAAAATTCTGCAGCTGAAATGAATAATTATTCATTTTATTCCGGAAATCAATTTCTCGGACATCCGCTTGCATTTCAAAACGGCCAGGATCCGAATAAAATCATTCTTTCTCTTCCCTTTGTGGCCGGTGACGGGATCTACGAATTGAAGCTGGCCGGTTCTTTCATGGATTGTCCGGGAAACAGAGCCGATACTAATCGGGCTGTTCGGTTTGCGTTTCCGGAACCGGTGATGAAAGGCGATGTTGTCATCAATGAAATACTTTTTCATCCGGTGGAAGGGAATGTTGATTTTGCGGAATTGTACAATTGTTCTCAGAAAATTCTGGATATGAAAGACTGGAGAGTTGGCGAAGGAGATTTTGAAGCGCCTGAAATAATAATATCGAATGAACGGATTACAGAAGAGTCTGTTCTTCTTTTTCCGGGAGATTATTTTGTGATCACGGAGAATCCCGGAAAGGTGCTTGATGAGTATCGGTCGGAAAATCCTTACGCCTTGTTTGATGTTCCTGATTTACCGGATTTCAATTCCACGGAAGGAGAAATTGTTTTGCTGGATCCTGTCGGAGAAATTCTGGATGCGTTCATTTATTCCGAAGAAATGCAT
The DNA here is from genome assembly GCA_016720655.1 of Bacteroidota bacterium. Taxonomy (GTDB): domain Bacteria; phylum Bacteroidota; class Bacteroidia; order AKYH767-A; family 2013-40CM-41-45; genus JADKJP01. The sequence continues at coordinate 17,006 of JADKKE010000013.1, read as the reverse complement.
TTCCCATTATTGACAAATACAGAAGGTGTGTCATTGGAACGACTAAGTCCTAACTTGTCAAGTGATGCTGCCGACAACTGGCATTCGGCTTCTTCCCTGGTTGGATTTGCAAGCCCGGGGTACAAGAATTCGATAAATTTTATCGAAAGTGGATCCGCTGCTTCTGTAAAAATTGAACCGGAAGTGTTCTCACCCGACAATGATGGTATAGATGATTTGTTGTTCATTTACCTTCAACAGAATGAAGTACAAACTTCCGGCAAAGTTTTAATTTTTGATACGGAAGGTCGCTATCTCCGGACACTTGCGAATCAATCCTTGTTTGGAAGTCAGTCTTTGCTCATTTGGGATGGATTAACAGAGGAGAAAGAACCTGTTGGCCCAGGAATGTATATCGTATACGGTGACTTTTACGACACAAAGGGGAATACAAATCATTTTAAAAAAGTATGTACAGTTGCATACCGTTGAAATTTCCTGATTTTAGTCCTTCGATACTCTTTACGAATTGAATTTGTTTTAAGAACAATTCGTGTAGCAATCTGAAATTTCCTTTAATTCGCACCAGCAAGGGCATTATGGAATTTTCTGACAGGCAGGAATCAAAATCATTTTACGATCAACGTTATTCTCACGGATACATGGGTCATTGGTCTGTCTTTGAAAAGAGACGAATCTTTGACCTTGTGAAAGAACTGAATCTTCCATCCAGAGGAAAAGCACTCGATTTTGGTTGTGGCCGTGGTATTTTCACAGCAGTCATCAAGGAGGCATTGCCGGGATGGGAAGTTTTCGGATGTGATATAAGTTCGGAAGCGATTGCTGCAGCAAGCAGTCAGAACAAAGAAATTAAATTTTTTGTCCTAGGAGATCCTGAGTTGGCAGGATTAAAGTTTGATTTTATTCATTCACATCACATGCTGGAACATACATACAATGTACAGGTAACAGCAAAAGAAATCGTTGCATTGGCAGCTCCTGTTTGCGCAATGATGCATAGCTTACCCTGCAATCATCCCGGTAGCCTCGAGTATATTGTTTCCAGTCAGATGAAAAACGGAATCAATGATAAAACCGGAACATTTTTCTTTGAAGATCAGGCACACCTGAGACGATTGTCGGTAGACCAAACTTCTGCATTGTTTTTACACGATGGATTTGTTGTATACAAAGATTATTATGCAAATCAATATTATGGGGCTTTAAAGTGGATCGCGGAAAGTGAATTGGTACTCATCCTTAATTTTACCGATTCTTCGAAAGCAGTAAATCCTGCAGAACCAATTTCGCTCTTCAGGCTAAGAAACAAACTTATATTTTTTTGGTTCTGCACATTTGCTGCGATGGCATTTCAAGCAGCTGACCGTGGTAAATATTTTTACTTGAAAAAATTTCTGCAGGCATTTTCTTTCATTCTTTTTTTCTGGATTGCATTGCCGGCAAGATCATGGCTGGTACGGAATGCTGTCAAGGAATGGAAAGAAGAAAGAACGAAGAAGAATGGAACAGATATGTTTCTGCTCCTAAAAAGAGGGTGATCTTTTCCGCTCCGATAAATTAATTTGCCGAAAAGTGTACCAATTTCTTTTTTCCGGTAAAACCAATTCCCTGTGCTGACAGCGTATAAATTCCGCTTGGGAATTCACTTAAATCAATCTGGATTTTTTGTTCGTTTACCAGAATTGATTTTAGGCATTTTCCTTCATTGGAAAAAAGCAATATTTGTTCCGGTAATTGATTTTGGAAAACTACTGTAACAAAATTCAAGGCAGGACTAGGGTAGAAATCAAAAGAAGGAAGTGTTTCAATTTCGGCTGTTCCTGTTGTCAATTGTACAAACGTACCCCAGGTTTCAGATCCTTTGTGAAACCAGATGAGATCTGTTTCACAAGCAGTGCCTGTAGTGCTCATATTATTAAATTGTGAGGACACCAATCCAAGTCCGGTAGAATAATTCCATTGATATAGAAGAGGTTCGAAATGATTAAACATAATACAGGAATCTCCCGTGGGCATATCAAAATATCCATCTGTTTCTGTATATACAATTCGGTTATTGTATAGCGCTGTGTCCTGATCCATAGTATAGCAATTTCGGATATTAAAGTATGAATTGTGTAATAGCATGCCGTATTCTTCTGGCACTGTTGTATAAAAAGGAGTTTGTGTATACGGTAGTAAAATCGTGTCCACTGCAATGCTGACTATACTGTCCAGGTGTTGAACAGGATTCCAATTCATTTGCAAAGTTAGATTGATAACAAAACGCTTGTAATAAATCGAATCCTGACCCGGATTCAACCATTTGTCATCGATGCGAACATAGGAATAACCGGGAGGTTGGTTGGGTCCGGTAATAGTTGTGCAAGAACCTGTGTATTCAAATTCATCTCCGATGGAATAATTATAGATGTCCTGAATTTGAACTCGCGGTATTGCTTCTATTTGAATCAAAGGAAGAATAAGTTGAGGGAATTCCCGCACAGAGAAATACCGGATGAATCCATGTGATTTGCTGAGCAATAAAATAAAATTACTTGCAGGATGATTCAGGTCCGGTTGACCCAGAGAATCATAAGCCTGCAGCTGTATTTCTTTTACAGAATCTGAAAATGTAGCATAATTCACCCAGGAAATTGAATTTACCAAAGCCCTGATTTCAGCATTATTCTGATAACGATAAAATGTCCAGGTTTGCCCCAGTGAAGCATCGCGTTCAATCAAAATGGAATCTCCGGCTTCATTAAACAACAAGGAGGTTCCATTATTTCTTTCAATAATTTGATTCCCCATCCAGGATGGACCATACAATTCACCACAGTCTATTCCCGGATTCGTAACAGCAGTATCTCTCCAGGTGTGAAAAGTAAAGTAATTGGTTTCATTCGCTGAGCTTGCAATGGAATCAATAAATGATTCTTTGATTCGTGACCAGGTAAAATATCCATTGTATGAACCGAAAGGTATTAGTGAAGTCTGAATTTCGCTCCTAAAAAAAGCAGAACTTCCTGAATTCATCACACTATAATTCTGAGCTTCGGAAAGCGTTGCAAGGAATAAGAAAAGCAAAACAAAAGCAGCGCTTTTCTTGAATTGAACAGAAATGTTCATGGTGTAGAGTTTTATCAATAAGTTTGAATTTGATTCAATGTATGTGTTTTTCTTTGACACTTAAATAAATTAGTGTCATTTTTTCTTAAACCCGACCGGAATATTGGTAAACAGCAGGAATTTAAAGGCAAAAAACATCTTTTCCTGCTCTTGATTCAAAATAGTGTTGAATAAAATGCTTGCAATTCAATGCATACAATAAAAGGATCATGCATATTTGTGAGGTATTTAATAGTTTTATCTCTGTCTGTTCAAGTAAACAAAAGGACTATGTCTCAAACATCTTATTACGCAGTCATCTTCACATCTATAAAATCACCCAATGCCGATGGCTATGACCGGATGTCCGAAGAATTGGAAACCTTAGTAGTGAACCAGCCGGGTTACTTGGGACATGAGAGTGCGAGAAACGAAATTGGAATAACAGTTTCTTACTGGAAAGATCTCGAATCAATTAAAAACTGGAAAATGAATGCCTTGCATCAAACGGCACAGAAAACAGGAAGAGAAAATTGGTACCAGGCATACAAGATCAGAATCTGTAAAGTAGAACGAGAATATGGAATGGGAGAAATTTGAAAATAAAAAAATGCCGGATCTAAACCCGGCATTTTTTTATTCTCAAACACTATTGCGAGAAAACAGAAGGATTATTTTAATCCACCACCACTGCCAGAATTTCCGGCACCGCTTGTCTTCATTGGGAAGCCGCGTTTTTTCATGAGCGCATCTGTCTTCGCATCACGTCCACGGAATTTTTTAAATCCATCTTGCGGATCAATTGTATTCCCTACAGAAAAAATATTGTCATACAGACGTTTCGCAACTGCTTTGTCATAGGCACCACCTGCTTCTTCAAAAGCGCTGAAGGCATCTGCCGTAAGCACATCAGACCAGAGATAACTGTAATACCCTGCGGAATAACCGTCTGAAGAGAACACGTGACCAAACTGCGGAGTACGGTGACGCATCACAATTTCATGAGGCATTCCCAATTCTTCCAGTGTTTTCTTTTCGAAAGCATCCGGATCGATATTGTCAGCCTTGGCGAGGTGGAGTTTCATATCCACCAATGCACTGGATAAATATTCCACAGTAGTGAATCCTTTGTTAAAGGTGGAAGCTTTGTGGATTCGTTCCACAAGTTCCTGTGGGATTGCTTTGCCTGTTTTGTAATTCAATGCAAAACGGGAAAGTACTTCTTTAGTAGAAACCCAATGTTCGAGCAGCTGGGAAGGAAACTCAACATAATCACGAAATACATTTGTTCCCGAAAGGGAAGGGTAAGTCACATTCGATGCAAGTCCGTGCAAAGCATGTCCGAATTCATGAAACAATGTTGTTGCATCATCCCAGGAAATCAATACCGGTTCGCCGGGTTTGCCGCTCACGAAATTGGCATTGTTGGAAACGATGGTAGAAATTTCTCCGTCCATTCTCTGCTGACTGCGGTATGCATTCATCCAAGCACCGCTGCGTTTACCCTGACGGGCATATGCATCGAAATACCAGTATCCAATGTGCTTGCCGGATGTTTTGTCTTTCACTTCCCACACGCGCATGTCGGCCTGGTAAACAGGGATGTTCGTAGTCGGAACAAAGCTGAAATTGAAAAGTTCACCTGCGACCCAAAACATTCCTTCGCGTAAATTTTCAAGCTGTAGATATTGTTTCACTTCATTCTGATCCAGATCGTATTTTGCTTTGCGTACTTTTTCTGCATAGTACCGGTAATCCCAGGGTTCAATTTTTATTTTCGCGCCTTCCTTATCAGCGAGTGCTTGCATGTCAGCTACTTCTTCGTGAACACGATCCACTGCGGGTTTCCACACCGACTCCATCAGTTCCATTGCACGCTCAGGTGTTTTGGCCATTGAATTTTCGAGTCTCCAGTGCGCATGTGTTTTGTAACCTAGAAGTGTTGCGCGTTCTGCACGAAGTTTCAGAATTTCAGTGATGATCTTGTTGTTGTCATGTTCATCGCCATTGTCTCCGCGATTCACGAACATGCGCCATGCTTTCTCCCGGAGATCACGACGATCGGAATAGGTGAGGAATGGATCGATGGAAGAACGCGTATTTGAAATCACCCATTTGCCGGATAATTTTCTACGCTCGGCATTGTTGGAAGCAGCATCACGCAAAGATTGTGGTAAACCGGCAAGGTCTGCATCGCTTTCCAAAACGAGTGTTCTGCCGGATTCGTCTGCAAGTTGGTTCTGGCTGAAGTTGGTGAATAATCCGGCAAGACTTTGGTTAATTTCAGAAAGGCGTGTTTTTGATTTTGCATCCAAACGCGCACCGGCACGAATGAAATTAGTGTAGTAAATCCAACTGAGGCGTTGTTGCTCGGCAGAAAGTTTTGCTTTTTCCGGACTATTGTAAACCGCTTCAATACGTTTAAACAAATTTTCGTTTTGTACGATTTTATCTGAGAACGCGGCGAGTTTTGGTTCCATTTCATTTTCAACAGCAGAAAACTCGTCGTTATTCATGCTTGAACTCCAGATCCCGTAAATCGTTTGTGCACGATCGAGGGTCTTGCCCGAACGTTCCATTGCGGCAATTGTATTTTCAAATGTCGGAGCTGCAGGATCATTGGCAATGCGTATAATTTCCGCAAGGTTTTCTTCCATCGCAGCTTCCAAACCTGGTTTGAAGTCTGCAATTTTTATTTTGTCAAAAGGAGGAACTCCTCCATTTGGACCTGTCCATTTTTCCAATAACGGGTTTTGATCCAGTGTTGTTTCTATCATTTCTGTGTTTGTCGGGCTTGCACCGGTATCTTTTGCACGGCTTGGTTCCGTAGCATTTACGGAATGGATTTGCGATGCAGCAGAAAACAGGAGGCAGTAAAATAATGTAGAATGTCTCATGATTTTTGTGGTTATTAAATTCGTGGTGTTTTGATTAGCGGACCTAAAGTAGTGATTCAGGACAAAGAAATTTATTAAAATGTGTTAAGGCCTGATTTTCATGTTGCCAATTCCATTTCTGCAGCGAAAAACAGGCAACAATGGAAGCCTTGGAATAATCGATGGGATAAGTTTTGTCTGTGCTAAAAGAACCCAAAAAAAAGAGGACACGCCATTGTGCCCTCTTTGGAATTCAGAACTGTAAAAAATTAGTCTTTGAGAAATCTCTTTGTGCTTTTAAAGCCGTTTTCATCCACAAGCTGCAGAACATAGAATCCATTCGATAATTCATGCACATCAACATTCATTTGTCCTGATGGAGCAAATGGATCTTTAAAAACTACACGACCGCTGAGATCCAGAATTTGAATACTGAGTGTGCCGGTGTTTTGCGTGGAATTAATCCTGAGAAAGTCATGTGTTGGATTTGGAAAAACAGAAATGTTTGATGACGACTCCTGACCCTGTATTCCTGTAATGCTGCTTATATTCACTGTGTAATCTTCAACTTCGCCAAGTGCAAATATTTCGCAAGGGGTTTGTGCCGGAGAACCATTTTTCATTGACACACGCATGCGGATGATTCCCGCGGCTGTAGTCGCAGGAACCTGGAAGGTGCTTGTTTCCCAGCCAATTTGTGTTGATGTATAGGAAACAACTTCTTCGCCGGGATCGGAGAAATCTCTGTTGCCATTGAAATCGATCCAGATTTTCCAGCTTTCTGTTGAACCCATCGGGTCCATTTCTGCACTCAGCGTTATTGTATAAGTATTTCCGGGTACAAGTGTTGTGCTCAGTGCTGTGTAATCTCCATAGCCGCCGGCACTGGATGAAGTACTGTTCAACAAATTTTCGATGAACACCAGATCGATCCAATCATGCGTCGCATCGAGACCCATGGATTCACAATATCCTGTTCCGCTTGTGGTGAATTGTTGTGAAGCAGAATAACCGGTTGGCCCACTATTGCATATTGCTTCAACTTTGAAATCGTAAATCGTTCCCGGATAAAGTGAATTCAAAACTATGCTTGTCGAATTGCAGGAAACTGTTTCCCAGGAAACTGCTGTTGCTGTTTTGTATTGTACATGGTATAAGTAAGCATTGCTCACGGCGGCCCATGATACTTGTGCGGAATCATTCGCCATTACAGTTGCAGTGACTGCCGTTGGAATACTACACGGAGCGCTGCCTGTATGATCAAGATAATGAATGACCAGAGTATTCACATTTCCAAGAACAAAAATGCTACTGTCGCTTCCCATAATAATTCCTACTCCCTGATTGTATTCACTAAGTGTATCAACAGGGGAAGCCCATTCCCTCGTCCCTGTGGGAGTGTATTTTACTGTTACCATTTGTCTGGCACTAATGATGGGTGTACCGCCCGGAAATGGACCACCGATTCCAGTGACGAAAATATTTCCGATGGCATCAACCACAAATGCACCGGGATATTCATCGTTGTGCGTTGTTTCGTCATAGCGGTCTGACCACAGAACCGTTCCACTTGTGTCAACTTTCAGTGTAAGCCAATCCATATAATAACTGATCGACGGAGCCTGGTTTCCGGAAGCCATGATCGCAAAATTTCCGTCGGGAGTAGGCAACAACTTCAATCCTGCTTCACTTCCGCCTAAATCGATTGTCCTTACCCAGGTTTGATTTCCTTGTGCATCGAATTTATAAAAGGCAAGATCACCCATTTGAGCAATTGAAATCCAGGTGAGCATGTAGGCATTTCCACTGTTGTCAAAGGCGATGTCTTTGCCTTGTTCGCCGGTGACGATATTATCCCAAAGATCTGTACCCGCAGTGTCCAGAACCCAGGTTGTGGCATTTTGATAGGGAGATGTGGTCACACCTGCTAGGCCTAGTTTATTTCCGACGAGTCGGATCTGACTCACCATATGAAAATTTGCAGTGGAGGGAAAGTTCTTGGTGCTGATGCGAACAGTGTATCCGTTGGGAGAAATTTTCAGCACATTGAAACCTGAGTTTGGATAGCCACTCACCAAGCCTGCGGTTCCGATGTACACATAACCATACACATCCATCTGACTTGTGATTCTTGTCCAATACTGACTGTTGCTGAAATAACTGTAAGTCCCATCAATTGTACGTTTGTACTGCATCACTCCGGTAGGACTGTATTTCAGAATAATCAGTGAATTCGCTATCCGGTGACTGCTGGAGGAGTATCTGTAGCCGATAACTACAGGGTTACCTTGAGGATCCACATGGATTTGTACAGCATCTTCATAATTCAATGGAATCGTTGTGCTGGAAATAGCCTGCCATTGTAATACTCCAAAGCGGTTTCTTTTTTCAAGAAGAATTGTTCCTTCCGTAGATGTAGTCGAATATACATTGTCATTGGCATCGCGGACAATAGCAGTTCCGGTATTTGCCAAAAGATCGGGTGTACTCATCCAGTCAATGGAATAGGAGGCAAATGTGAATGATGTGTTTAGAAACAACAAGGCAAGGAAGAGTAAGCTTTTTTTCATGATTTGCATATTTTTCTTTTGGAGGAAGATTTTTATTAGCTGAATTAATTTTCTGCGACAAATCTAATCCTGAACCCGGTGCGAATGGTACAAAAGGTGCCGGGCGGGAGAATATAGAGTCTGAACAGAGAAATAGGAGAACTGAATTTTTGAGAGGGAGAATTAATTTAAATCAGATGAAGAAATACTCCCGAAATAGAGGAAGTGTTAAGACGAATGCGTGCTGAACCCAAATTGTTGACGAAGTGAATTTGGTGCTGAATTTTTAATGCTCTTTGCATCGGAATCGGGAATAGGCGGATTAAATTTTTTTCAGTGGCGCCCTGTATTCAAAAGTAGTCGGCGCAGGTATTCTTCAACCATGATAGGGGTCATACACATGCTTAAAACAAATTTAAATTTTCGAATTCCGGTTTTTCCGTGATGAATAAATCCAATTCGAAGGAAAAAATGACCGTGTTAAGCATTAATGCTGAAATGCCTATGTTTGTATTATACCTCAATTCCCTCCAATGTCATCTACTATTTTGCTTGTTAAAAATATGGTCTGCAACCGCTGTGCAATGGTGGTGGAGAATATTTTAAAAAAATCAGAAATTCCGTTTCAAAAAGTAATTATCGGAGAAATTCATTTGCAGGAAGCTATTTCTGTCGAAAAGAAACTTTTGCTGAAGAAATTGCTCGAGGAGGTGGGGTTTGAATTGATTGACACGCATGCAAGCGGACAGATTGAGAAGATTAAAAAATTTGTAATAAAAAAGGCAAGGAACGAAGTTGATGAGAAAGATCAAAAGCGAAACCTGAGCGAATATCTTTCTGCACATATGAATCATGAATACACCTATTTGAGCAGTTTATTTTCATCCATCGAAGGGCGGACGATTGAAAAGTTTTTTATTGAACAACGCATTGAAAAAGCAAAAGAGCTGCTGGTGTATGGTCAACACACACTTTCGCAAATTGCATTTGAGTTGGAGTACAGCAGTGTCGCGCATCTTTCAAGTCAGTTTAAAAAGACTACCGGACTCACGCCTTCGTTTTTTAAGTCTGTAGGGGCATCAAAACGGAAGTCGCTGGACAAAGTTTAAGCCTTTGTACCCAAAATTCTATAACACCTTCCCAAAGTAGTATAACACCGAGGCCTTGCGGGGGCTGTACATTTGTAGTGTAAAATTTAAAAAGATACACTATGAAAAATGTAAAAAAGAGCCTGAGTGCTCAATTGTCAAAGATTGCGAAATGTGGAAAAGCAAATTGCACATGTGAAATCTGTACTTGCGAAACCTGCACCTGTTCTTCCTGCGCAAAGCAATAAGGAAATCGCAAATCTGAAATCTCAAAGCCGCTCTTTCGGGAGCGGCTTTAATTCGTTTTATCCACAAATTCTTTATGAAAACGTTTTTTAAAACAATAGTGCTTGCACTGCTATCTTTCGTTCTGTTGTTGGCTTTGCTTTCGTTGATGGATGCTCCGGCTCATCCGACGCATTCACATTCCGTATCCTTTGGAAAAATTTTCTGAGAATCACGAGAGATGATTTCTCCCAACATGAATTCTATTCAAGCCGATTGAATTTTGTGTAGCATCAACCGGGCGATATTCGCAGCTCGTGTTTTCGCTTCTTCGGCTTTTTCTCCTTCGAATAAATCATCCACGGTACGGGTGAAAAGTGTGATCCATTCATTGAATTCATTTTCTGTCAAGGGTATGCTGCGGCTCAATTGAATGTGTCGTGTCATCGGGTTGCCATCATAGCTTTGCTCCCCCAAAAGAATACTCGCCCAGAAATTATACATCTTCGGCAAATGCAGCGTCCAGTCAACTTTAGCCATATCATTAAAAATCGGTCCGAGCACAGGATGGATTTTCACGCGGTCGTAAAATGTATTGACAAGTAGTTCGACCTGGATACGGCTGGTGATTTGGGATTTCATTGTGCAAAGGTAGGCATTCCCTGCTCTTTTGTCTGAACTGTGATTTAGATGATTTATGGATTTCGCAGATTATTGATATCCTTGTTCATGCCGAACACCTTTAATTTTAAGCACTATTGTTCAATGATGTTTATCGAAAGAAAGAGAGTGGGTGCGAATTGAATCAGTTGAATCCGAAAAACGAATCACTTCCACGGCGGAATTACCTCGCGCACGAGCATTCACATAAAATTCCGCCGAGCAGTGTAAAAATCAGCATCCAACGGAAAAAATTCGGCGAACAGACAATGAAAACACACCATCTCAAAAATCAAAAAAGGGCCAGGATTGAAATGCATCAATCCTGGCCCCTTCTGAATTTTTATTAATCCCTGGTTTTAATCAGGAATTTGCTTTTTTACATTTTTATCAAACGTATCGCCTGTGTTTCATCTCCGAAAGATATTCTGACAAAATAAATTCCAGGGGAGAGGTTGTTCAAGTCGAATGTGCGTGTATCACGGATCTTTAAGTTTTCCTGTGAAACGAAGAGAGTTTTTCCATACACATCCACAACGCTGACTTCGACAGCTCCAGAACTTTCGTTGTTGAAAGTAACATCAACTACTCCGGTACTTGGATTTGGATAAACACCGATACCACGAGTCGGACGAGCAACCGTGTGAGGACGATTGCAAGAAATCGTGGTGACCGTTATCGCATCGAATGCTTCGCAGGAATTTCCATCGGTTACCAGTACGGAATAGGTTCCGTCTGTTGTAACGTCGAGAGTCTGAGCGGTTGAATTATCAGACCAGAGATATTGTAAGCCTGCTCCTGCATCGAGGGTGAGCGTGGCACCAATGCAAATCGTTGTGTCGAGACCCAGATCAATCACCGGTGCAGCGAATTGGTATGCGATCGTTACCGTTGCATAATCCGGACAGCCGTTATAATCTGAAACCTGTACAGTATAAGTGCCCGGAGCAAGGTTGGCTACACTGGCCGATGTATCGCCTCCCGGCAGCCATAAATAAGAATACGGTGCGGTTCCACCACTGCCGCTTGCAGTAGCTGTTCCGTCTTCGCTGTTCTGACAGCTTGCATTGGTCGAAGAGACGATGCTTGCAACTATTCCCGCTGTATTGCCAACAATTGCTGAAAGTGTTTGCTGGCATCCATCTGCGTTATCAATTACCGTAACCGAATAAACACCTGCCGATAATCCTGTAGCACTTGCACCGGAGCTAACGGAAGGAGTCCATGAATAAGAGAAGTTTCCGCTACCGCCTGTTGTCTGAACGCTTGCTGTACCATCTGCTGCAACACAACTTGCAGGAGTAGTGCTCATGGAAGCCGAGAATCCGACCGCGCCTTGAATTACTACCGATCCGGATATCTGACAATTGTTATGGTCGGTGACGTTGACTAAATACGTTCCTGCACTTAGATTGGAAATTACACTGGTGTTTTGTGGAGGTGTTGTGTTCCAGGAATAACTGTAAGGAGCAGTTCCACCAGCAACAGTACAAATTGCGCTACCCATTTGTCCGGAACAATCCGCGTCTTGTGAAGTTGTAGCAATCGACAATACAGGAGGTTCGTAAATGTTGACATATTGAGTTGAAGAACATCCGGTACGACTTATAACATCCACAGTATACACTCCGGAAAATAGATGTGTAACCTGGGTTGTTTGCATTTCTCCCGGCCACCACATCACTGCGAACGGGCCGGTACCTGATAGATTAAGATTGGCTGATCCATTGTGCCCACCATTACAACTTACGTTGGATGTCGTGATGTTAGTAGTAGGGGCAGGCTTCACGTTGATGACAACCGGTAACTGCGATGCTTGCGCAGGTATACCATCATCCGTAGCAATGATGAGAAGTTGATTCAGCCCGATGTTCGAAGCCATGCCAACAACCTGAACAGTGAAAGTGGAAGTATTTCCAGGGAGTGAGGTTACTGTCACACCGCTCATGCTTGAAGTGGTTGTAACAGTGGTTATCTGTCCTTGTTCCGGAGAAAGGAATACTCCTTCAATCAAGAGTGTATCGCCTTCGCAAACACTCAGTGTATCACAAGCCTGAGATGAATTCAGGATGGGAGGTATGTTGCTTCCGCCCTGGCAAACATTAAAAATAAACGATTGATTGTCGAGTGCATCGATACCATCGTTGTTGCCATACGGACCATCGTAAGATGAACCTGTCTGATCATACATTCCAATTTGAATGTAGTCAATTCCATTTCCCTGATTGACTCCAACGGTAGCGGGAGTTCCGCCAAATCCACCTGAACCGCCGGATGCATCACCCGTTGTCCATTGCATATCCTGGTAACAGAAAGAAACATTGGATCCCGGAGGAAGCAATGGATCAAAACCATCTGTGAGAATCAGCTGAAAAGTATTGCCTAAGGAATCATGCATACTAAAGTATCCGACATTTTCCCATTGGATGATCATGTGTGTACTGGTGACCTGATAATAGACGATTCCACTCAAAGGCCCACGGGTATCCACATCAGCCCAGAACGGAGCGATCATTGTATAATTTGGGTCAGGAAAAGAACTTGCTGTGAATGTTGCGTAAGGATTGGCGATTGAAACGTTTCCGTTGTTGTTGATAAACACATCATTCACTTGTTGTCCGTAAAAACAAAAAGGAAAAGGGACGGGAATACTAACTGTAGACCAGTCGTCATTTCTGTAATCTGGAGGGAGACCCGGACCACCGCTGCCACCTGAACCATCGAACTGAGCAACCTGCCAGTTTGCATCACGCGGAATCCAGCAAGCGCAACCACTCGCAGTGTTTACGGAATTTCCGGGCAGAACATTCGCAGCAATCCGCGCCGGATTTTTTCCAAGTACATCATAGTTGACGTACTTTTCGTGACCTGTAAGTTTTCCATCAAGCTTCGCCTGATTTAATTTTGCCATATCAATGGTCTTTACATCAATCTGAGAAAACAGATGCGATGTAAAAAACAAGAAGGCACAAATGAATAGAGTAATTTTTTTTGTCATAACCTGCTTTATTTTTTTATTTCATAAAACTAAACCCCATGGCAATAGGGCAATAGAATTACTAATTTATGAAAAGGAAAAGAGGCTTACAAATATATTCCGTGAATGAAAACCTTAATTAGAGCTGGATTTGGGGATTTTGGGTGGTCTTAACACTTCAAATTCAAAAAATATGCGGTGTTTGTGAGTTAGATTGTCTGAACTGTGATTTAAATGATTTAATGATTTTGCTGAATTTTGAAACGATTATTCATCCCGGATGCTTTTAAGCAAGGGTTTATATAAAAGATTTAACACTACCCGAATGGAGGCAGGGGCTCTCACTTACCAGAGGTAATACTTCCACTCTTTAATGAGACGAAGTTTTTCTAACATTTCTCTTAGAGCAGTTTCTTTAATTTGCCAAACAATATTAAGGGCACCTCTAATAACCTATTCTGGGTGATGTGCTTTGATATTTTTTGCAAGACGAGGAAGGTACTGAATCTAAGTATCAGACTGACGAACAACAAAAGCTAAAAGATCAAGCATCGAAAGCGATTGATAAAAATTGTGAATTCAATTAGCAGCACCCGGAAGAGGTTATTAGTGGTGCCCTAAAATCAATTCCAAAATAATGATGAACAATTCTGTTCCTGAATCCTCGGAGTCTATGCCAATCCATTTCGGGATGTTTGTCTTTGAATTCCTCAGGAAGTCTATTCGCAGCTTCTCCGATAATTTCAAAATTCCGTATTACAGCATCAATGGTTTTACTATCAGCACTAAATTTGTTCAAATGATAATCTACAGTGTACGAAATATTTTTCAGCACTATCAATAATGTCTTCAACAACAAAAGAGGCTGACGCTTGCATAAATTTCTCGTTTCTTGGATTTATTTTGACGCCAACTTAAATAAATCAATCTTTCTCTTAATTTTTAATTCAAGAAATTCAGCTAAATCAATAAACTCAAGTCCAATTGGTTTTGAAAACTCAACAAGAATATCAACATCGCTTTTGAGTTCAGAAAAGTCATCTGAATGGATCCAAAGTCCGTGTTCACCTAACTCTTTGCGGCAGGTTTTTATTCGCGTAAGATTTGTAATACTGAATTAAGCGCTTCATGCAAATATAAATCAATTTGGCAATGATCTCAGCTCAGAGCTTGCAAAACTAAATATAAACTTAAGGGCACCTCTATATTTTAGGACTGAATTAAAAGGGTCGAGATTGGGACAAAAACAAATAGTTTATTGTCCATCCGGAATTACAGGCTCAACCAATTTTTTCAATTTCTCAAGAGATTCTGCCAGCCAAGGTAGCACATCTCCACCGGAATCATTGCCGGGTATATTTTCCTGAAGGATTTTAATCTCTGTACCGCATGAAACTTTTTTTAGCCAAACGGTAGTTGTCATTTCACCCGGCAAATTCGGATCGTCAAATTTGTCGGTGTATTTGATCAACTCATTTGGTTTGAGATCAAGATATTCACCGCCAAAAGAATGTCCGTTGCCTGTTGTGAAATTTATAAATGACATTCTGAAAGTTCCGCCGACTTTTACATCCATGCTATGCACTACACACAAGAAGCCATAAGGAGGAATCCATGATGCCATTGCGTTCGCATCGGTAAATGCTCGATAAACTTTTTCCGGAGCTGCCGTGAGCACTCGATGTAAGGATACACTGTTGTCTGCCATGATAATTTTTTTCTGTACGAATTTATTAAAAAAAAATGTCTGAACAGTGATTTAAATGATTTATTGATTTCGCAGATTTTGAGCCTAAATCTTCGTGCATGATTTAGATTAACAATCCGAAAATACCTGCAAGAATTTATTATCCTTTTAAAACCCGCAATACCCTTTCAGCGCAATCATGAAAATCAAACAAATCACAGTTCAGACATTTGAATAGTACACTTTTAAGGGCACAGAGTGAAAATCCTCCGCAACTATGAACGTGTACTTGGGGTGCAGATCCTACGAAAGGGGGTATATCCTGCGGAGCGGCAAAACATCTTCTCTGCCTTTGAAAACAGATTAGAAAAGTTGAATTTGATCATGGAATGAAAAATTAATCATTCAAAATTTTAAATGTCGTTTTACTACTCTGAAAACATCTTCATATTTTGGTAAGTCGTGAATTTGTGAAGCAAGTTTGTTTGCCCAATCACGCTGGAATGCTTTCTCCTTACTCAAAACTTTCTCTGCAAATAAATTTGGATCATGCTTTTTTCTTTTTGCTTTGCTGTGAAATGGGACAACATGTTCTCCAACTTTTATTCCTTCAACTTCAGTCAAGTACCAGAAGTCATACAAATCTCTTGGCTCTGTCCTTCCCATTAAAGCTGACATTTTTTCTATCAGCACTTCAGACAGTGAATAACATTGTAATGTAAAATCTTCTTTGAGATCGGAATAGATTCTGAAAATAGATTTGCTTTCAATTTCAGTTTCCAAAACTTCTCCTCTTGTAATGTCAATCTTCAAATCTCTACTTCCCATTTTCCCTTTTAACGGACCAACATAGTCAATATAGAACTGCGGACTTCCTGTTTCATGTATTGTCCATTTGTTGTTGTCAATCTGCATTTCAATGTTTGCCTCTTCTTTGATAAAGTCAATAAGATTATTGAATTCATCTTTGAGTTGCTCATTTGAAATGGTTTCATCTAAGAGTGTAAAATCCAAATCCTCTGAGAAACGGTAATCTTCAATGAATGCCTTTTTTAAAACAGTTCCCCCCTTAAACACTAATGCTTTACTGAGGATTTTGTTTTTGAGATTGCAAAAAGAACCCAAGATAAAAAATAATCTTTCTCAATTTGCTTGTCGCTTACTCTTTTCGCTGTCGCTAATTTATTTACTTCCTTTGGTTCAATCATATCAAGTGAAAATAGGAGACAGAATTGAGTTGCTGTCAATATTTTGTTGAATAGCCCATCGGGAATTGTTTTCCTTCTTTGGGTGTGAAGGTTCTAATAAAACGAATGAGTTGGTTCTTTCTTTTTGAAGTTTCTCAATCACAGGATTTTTAACCTCCAGCAATTCCAAAAATCCTAACCGTTTTATTACTGCCTGAGAATTGAATTACAAGGCATATTCAAAAAGTTTTTGGTAATTAAGTGTATCTTTTGATTTGTAAATTGCTTTTGTAATTTCTGTTATACCACTTGCATAACTTGGTTTAAATAAACAATCAATAAAAGTTTTTTCCAAATCAGAACATTGAACTTTGTTGAAGCTGTCAATCCATGTTTTTTTACTACCGAAGAAATGTTCTTCGTTGTGATAAATGAATTGAAAAGGGATGCTTTTTACTTTAAGTAGTGAGGGGCTTGATTTGTTTGCTTACAACAATTTGTTCTTTCAAGTTAAGGTTGTGTTGTCAAACTATGAATTTGTAATGCTGAAAAATATCCAATGTAATAGTTTGCATCACCAACAATGTATTGCGAAAGCAAATGCCAGTCAGGCATAAAAGTGCTTGCTTCCTGTTCAAACGGAATGATGTAGTAAAGCCCATCTTTA
>JADKKE010000012.1 GCA_016720655.1 Bacteroidota bacterium | reverse complement strand
ATTTTTCGTTTCTGGAAACAAAGATATTTAGTTATCAACAATCTTTTTCAAAGATTACGTTTTAATTAGCTTCGCAACCCTTTCGGGAAAAATTTAAGAACATCAGAATCGGGATTCTTTCGATTCAGTATATTTGAGATAACATGGCAGAATTTGGTGAACAAACCAATACGGGTGAATCCGCAATCCGGAAACGTACAGCGCAGACGAACAAATCGGCGTATGCTACTTTTCAGGCTCAACATTTCGGTAAGATGCCACCACAAGCTGTGGATCTTGAAGAAGCTGTGTTGGGTGCCTTGATGTTGGAGAAGGATGCTCTCACTTCGGTTATCGATATTCTGAATCCCGAATCGTTTTATAAGGATTCTCACCGACTGATATTTCAATCGATCCGAAGGTTATTTGAACGCTCAGAACCGATTGATATTTTAACAGTCACGAACGAACTGAAGAAAAGCGGTGAATTGGATCTGGTGGGTGGACCCTTTTACATCACCCAGCTTACCAATCGTGTTGCATCAGCTGCAAATATTGAATTTCACTCGAGGATTATTCTTCAAAAACACATTCAACGGGAACTAATCCGGATTTCTTCGGAGACGATTAAAGATGCATTTGAAGACTCCAGTGATGTGTTTCAGTTACTTGACAAAGCAGAAAAAAATCTTTTTGATATTGCTCAGGGAAATATCCGCAGGAATTTCCAGGACATGAGCACCATGGTAAGTGAAGCTTACAAACAAATAGAAGCTGCACGATTGCATGGGACAGGTGTTACAGGAGTTCAATCCGGGTTTACAGATCTCGACAGGATTACTTCCGGATGGCAACGTAGTGATTTGGTTATTGTCGCTGCCCGTCCGGGTATGGGTAAGACTGCTTTTGTATTGTCTTTGGCAAGAAATGCTGCGATCACATTTGGTCGTCCGGTTGCAGTGTTTTCTCTTGAAATGTCCTCTGTACAATTGGTGCAGCGGATGATCTCATCCGAGACAGGAATATCATCCGATAAACTACGTAAGGGAGCCCTGGATAAAGCAGAGTGGGAGAAGCTGGTGAGTATGACAGGTAAATTATCGGAGTCTCCGATTTTTATTGACGATACCCCTGCACTTTCGGTATTCGATTTACGATCCAAATGCCGTCGCTTGAAGGCAATGCACAATATCGATCTCATCATCGTCGATTATCTTCAATTGATGCGTGCAGAAGTGGATACAAAGAGTGGTAACCGCGAGCAGGAAATCAGTACAATCTCAAGGTCATTGAAAGCCATTGCCAAGGAATTAAATGTTCCGATTATTGCTCTTTCCCAGTTGAGTCGTATGGTTGAAAACAGGGGAGGAAGCAAACGTCCGCAATTGAGTGACCTGCGTGAATCGGGAGCGATTGAGCAGGATGCAGATATGGTAACGTTTATTTATCGTCCGGAATATTATGGAATTGAATTCGACGAAGACAACAATCCAACGAAAGGCACAGCAGAAATTATTATTGCAAAGCACAGAAATGGAGCCCTGGATACAGTGAAACTGAAATTTATCAATCACCTTGCTAAATTCACCGATCTTGAATCCAATGATTTTGACTCTTTGCCGGGTGGTAGTGTAACGGATTATCCAAACAATAGAATTATTGTGGGGTCACGTATGAATGATATGCCTGAGGATACGCCTTTTTAATTGTCCTGTAGTAAACCAGGGTGAATCCAGTTTTTGTTATTGTTCAGCTTCTTCTTCTTCGAGCAATTGTTTTTCATACAATTCAGAATACATTCCTTTTTTGTCCATCAGCGAATGATGGTTTCCTTGTTCAACAATACGGCCATTGTCGAGAACAATAATCTGATCAGCATGTTTAACGCTCGATACACGATGAGAAATTATTATTGAAGTCCGGCCAAACATAATCCCTTTCAAATTATTGAGAATTTGTTCTTCGGTATGTGTATCTACTGCACTCAAACAGTCATCGAAGAGAAGAATTTTAGGCTTTTTAATAATTGCTCGTGCAATCGATACCCTTTGTTTTTGTCCGCCTGACAATGTAATTCCACGTTCACCGATAAATGTTTCGTAGGATTTCGGAAATGAACGGATGTTATCATGGATGACAGCATCTTTGGCAGCTTGTTCTATCAGTGATTTCCGTTCAGCAGGAGAACTACTATCTGTCAATCCGAATGCAATATTATTTGCAATGGTATCACTAAAAAGAAAAACATCCTGTGGTACATAACCGGTTTGTCTTCGGAGAGAGGATAAGGAAAGTTGTCTGATGTTCTGGTCGTCCACCCAAATAGATCCATCGGAAGCATCGTACATTCTTCCTATAAGATTTGCTATTGTCGATTTTCCGGAACCTGTTTTACCCAGGATGGCCAATGATTTTCCCGGTTCGACAACAAACGAAACATTATCGAGCGCCTGAATTCCGGAATCAGGATACTTGAAAGAAACATTCCGGAATTCAATCTTTCCATTTAACTCTTTTTCCTCTTCGTGTGTTGACGAAATATCAGTGACAGTATGAAGGAATTCATTGATTCGCTCCTGCGATGCCGCCGCACGTTGGATGATCGAAGTAACCCAGCCAAGTGAAGCAACCGGCCACGTAAGAATATTTACATAGATGATAAATTCAGCGATGTTTCCGGTGGTTGCCCGTCCTGCGATTACTTCTCTACCTCCAATATAGACTGTCAGGAGTGTGCTCAGTCCGACCAACAACAACATCAACGGATAAAAAAAAGAGTTCACCTTCACAAGGCTCATATTTTTTTCCTGGTAATCGAGACTTTCTTTTACAAATTCTTTTGTTGATGCTTCTTCGCGTACAAAAGATTTCAGAATTCTGATCCCGGAAAATGCTTCCTGAACATACGTACTCAATGCACTTTGTTGCACCTGTACTTCCTCGCTTTTTCTGTTCATCAAATCGCTTACATAATAAATGGAAACGGAAAGCAAGGGGAGAGGAGCGAGTACATAAAGTGTGAGTGTGGTATTCACCTGGAGCATGCTAATGATGATCAGAATGAAAAGAACTGCCAGATTGATTGTATACATCACTGCCGGACCTATATACATCCTGACCCTTCCAACATCTTCGCTGATCCTGTTCATCAAATCTCCTGTATTGTTCCTTCTGTAAAACGACAAACTCAGACTTTGATAATGATGATAAATCTCATTTTTCAGATCGAACTCAATCCGCCGCGACATCACAATAATGGTCTGTCGCATCAGAAACATTAAAATTCCTCGCAAAATTGCAACGCCAATCATGATGAGCAGGAACAAAAAAACCTGATGTGTAATAGCTGTAACCAACTCATTTTTAGCAGATAGTGAATAGCCGGAGTCGATCTTTTTCATCGTATCGATAACCTCATCAAGAGACTTTCTCACTACTTGTGCAGGGTAAATTGCACCGAAATTCTGGGCAACGACGAAAATCACACCCAAAACAAGATGCCATTTGTACTTCAGGAAATACTTGTTGAGATGTTGTAATGACTTCATTTTGAATCTTAAATCAATCGTTTGTCGCCTCAAAAAATAAACCTACCTTTGCCGCGCTAATCAAAAATTAGCGTAAAATTAATCATCCAACCTGTTAATCTCATGATTGAAGTGAAAGACGCAAAGGAAACAAAAGCAGGGACCGATTTCGTGTTTGGTAACCCTTCTTTTGCCGATCACGAGCAGATCATTTTCTGTTACGACAAAGCTACCGGATTAAAAGCAATTATTGCTATCCACGATACTACTCTGGGGCCTGCACTTGGCGGAACCCGAATGTGGGATTATAAATCGGAAGCTGAAGCGTTGAATGATGTGCTCCGATTGTCAAGGGGCATGACATACAAAGCTGCAATCAGTGGCTTGGGATTGGGTGGTGGTAAGGCTGTCATTTTTGGAGATTCTAAAAAGGATAAAACTCCTGAGATGTTTCGCAAGTATGGAAAGTTTATTGAATCCATGAACGGAAGATATATCACTGCAGAGGATGTTGGAACCAACACGACTGATATGGTGTACATCCGTGAAATGACCAAACATGTTACAGGACTTCCGGAAAATATGGGCGGGGGTGGAGATCCTTCACCGGTTACTGCCTATGGTGTTTTCATGGGACTTAAAGCTGCAGTAAAAGAAAGTTTCGGCAGTGATAATTTGAATGGAAAAAAGGTAATGGTTCAGGGTGTCGGACATGTTGGTGAAAACCTGGTTCGTTTTGTTACTGAGCAAGGAGCAAAAGTATATGTTGCCGATCTCAATCAAGAGCAGTTGAATGCAACGGCTGCCAAATACGGAGCTGAAATAGTATCCCTGGATGCTGTCTATGATATGGATGTCGATATTTATTCACCCTGCGCACTGGGAGCTACTTTAAATACAGAAAACATCAATAAACTGCGTTGTGCTGTTGTTGCAGGTGCTGCAAACAATCAACTTGCGGATGAAAATATCCATGGTAAAATGCTGACAGAAAAAGGTATTCTGTATGCTCCGGATTTTCTGATCAATGCCGGCGGACTCATCAACGTCTATTCGGAGTTGAAAGGATATGACCGCAAAACTGCAATGGAACAATCTGAAAAATCTACGATACAACATTAGAAATCTTTAAGAAAGCAAAAGCAGAAGACATTACTACTGCTGCCGCTGCAAAAAGATTGCAGAGGAACGCATTGCAATTGCACGTTCCGTATAATTAAAATGATCACGGAACCGGTTGGGTACACCCTGACCGGTTTTTATTTTTCGTTCTTCCCACACAAAGGAATTTATTTACCCAATCTCCTACATGCTCAGCAGAAGACAATTAAGAATAAAAGTGCTTCAGGCTCTTTATGCATTTTTCCAGGCGGAGAAAACGGATTTGCCTACCGCTGAACGGGAATTGTACAGGGCAATTGATAAAGTTCACGAGCTTTATGTTTTTATTTTGCTTTTGTTGAAGGAACTTGCCTATGTGGATCAGACAGATGCCGATGATTTGCATTTGAAGTTTTTCCCAAAAGAAGAAGAATTGAATGCGAAGATCCGACTGCATGAATTAAAGTTTATTCAGGAGTTGGAACAAAACAAGAATTTCTCGGATGCAATTAAAAAGACAAAGCTCAGTTGGCAGACGCGTCAGGATTTGGTTCGTAAATTGTATTTGGAAATTAAAAAATCCGACGAGTACAGAAGTATGCTTACCATTGAAAATTCGAGTGAAAAAGATTTTCTTTGTGAGGTAGTTCGTAAATATTTCCTCTCTTCTGAAGCATTGCAGCACGAAATTGAAGAGGAGAATATATTCTGGCTGGACGATTTTGATTTCATTTGCCATATCATCATCCGGAATATCCGGACCTTCTATGATTCCGGTAAATTAGAGTTCACACCTTTGTACAAGGACGAAGAAGATGACCGGTTGTTTGTTCGTACTCTATTCAATAAAACGATCATTAACAACGAAGAATACGAATCCGCGATCAGTGAGCGAACGAAGAACTGGGAAGTGGACAGGATTGCATTGATGGATATTCTTATATTGAAGATGGCATTGTCAGAGTTGGTTAATTTTCCCGGAATACCTGTAAAAGTTTCAATCAACGAATACATCGATATTTCGAAAGAGTACAGTACACCTAAGAGTAAACAATTTGTAAATGGAGTGATCGATAAACTTGCGCTGGATTACAAGGAACAAGGAAAAATTGTTAAAACAGGCAGAGGATTGATCGGTTAAAGTTTCAACCCATCCAACTTGAAAATATTCTTCATTTAGATAGCCACAAGACCTTTTTTTAAGAAACCAATAACCCAATAACCTAATAACCTAATAACTCAATAACTCAACAACAATCAATGAAAACAATTTCAGCAAAAATCTTCCTGCTCCTTGGGATCACTTCGCTGATTATCCTGGGATGCGGTTCCGGTGATTCTAAAACGTCTACAGTTCCGGAAAATGCCATAGACCCCGCAGTTGTAGAGAATCCTGCTACCGCTTCAGGAAATAAAAAAGGAAATATTCCTGCCTACCACTTCACTGACACCGTTCATGATTTCGGGAAGATTATGCAGGGAGAGAAAGTCTCTTTTGCATTCCGATTTACAAATTCAGGAACAGGTGATCTTGTTATTCGGGCAGCACAGGGAAGTTGCGGCTGCACAGTCCCTGAATGGCCAAAAGAACCTGTTAAACCAGGCGAAGGAGGGATCATCAATGTTACATTCAACAGTGAAGGAAAAGAAGGGTTTCAGAACAAAACAATTACTTTGATTGGAAACACAATCCCCAATACTTACGTGATCTCTGTGCTGGCAGATGTAGTGAAGCCGGAGTAAAATCAATACCCTTATCAGAAAATATTAATCTAACCAAAATCTAAACACAAACTCTTTAAGATGCTATCAATTCTTCTTCAGGCAACATCCGGACAGGGCGGTGGAATAATGCAAATTGTATTCCTCGTTTCCATTATCGTTGTTTTTATCTGTTCATGATTCGTCCGCAGGTAAAAAAGCAAAAAGCGGAAAAAACATTTCGTGAAACATTGACCAAAGGTGCCAAAGTGGTAACCATCGGTGGTATCCATGGCAGGATTGTGGAAGTGAACGACAAGACTTTCATGGTTGAAATTGATACAAATGTTAAAGTACGTGTAGAAAAATCTGCTGTATCTGCAGATGCGACAAGAGCTTTGGAACAACCAGTTCCTGCAAAATAAAGAGATCTACCGGCCTGGGTTGCGCCTTCGGGAGCAAATTCTTTTTTGTATACTTGACTTTAAAGTCTGATCGTCCTGTGAACGAAGCACCACTGAGTCCGCCCACCCATGATCCTGCCAATCGTTTGAAATTAAAAAGACGATTGAGCGTGATCATGGTGTGTTTTTTTATTGCTACGGTATTCTGGCTGCTTATTTCTTTATCGCACGATTATCCTACATCCTTGACGTTTCCGATTGTATACCGGAATCTTCCCGGAAAAAAAGTGGTTGTGAATGAGCTTCCGGAACAGATTACACTCCAGGTAAAAACATCCGGCTTCAAAATATTATCGTATGATTTTCAAAAGCAAAAAAAAGCGATTGAAATCGATGTTGCATCCAAGATAAAAAGCAATGAGCAATTTCTTGGTGATGTACTTGCGATTCCAACAGTTTCATTCACTACAGATTTTTCCCGGCAATTGGGAAATGAAATAACGATTCTCTCTTTTGAACCCGATTCAATTGTATTTAATTTCAGCGACAGAATAGTAAAGAGACTGCCTGTGCGCCTGAATGCAACTTTTGTATTTGAAAAACAATACGATTCATCCGGCCATACACTTTTGCAACCGGATAGTATTAATGTTTCCGGACCGCCTTCAGTAATTGAGAATATGAATTTTGTAGAGACAGAGAAATTGCAAATTGAAGATGTAAAATCTTCCATCCATCGGACGGTAAAATTAGTGCCCAATAAACTGCTTACATTCGCTACGGATATTGTAACAATTAAGGTTCCTGTAGAAAAATTTACGGAAGGAAGAACTGAAGTCCCGGTGCACCCAATGAATGTGGATCCCGGATATTCATTAAAAACTTTTCCCGATAAAATTATGGTCCGTTACCAGGTTGCTTTGAGCCGGTACAATGATGTGGATGCCGGACAATTTGATGCCGTTGTGGATGGAGCGAAACTGGTTGATCAGAATCCGGCGAAAATTCCTGTTCAGCTTATGACTGCTCCATCGTATATCCGGGCAATTTTTATTGAACCAGAAAAAGTGGATTATATTCTTCGAAAGAGATGAAAGTGATTGGCATTACAGGCGGTATTGGGAGTGGGAAATCTGTTGTTTGTAACATCTTCCGACAGTTTGGAATACCGGTGTATGATGCAGATACGGAAGCTAAATCTTTGTATGAAAAATATCCTGAGCTGTGTGAAGCGGTGAGAAAGCAGATTTCGGAAAATGCTTTTGATCAGACCGGTAAACTTGATCGAAAAAAATTGTCGGAAATAATTTTTCAGAATCCGGAAAAACTGAAAATTCTTAACGGGCTCATTCACCCTCTGGTAAAAATTGACTTTCTGGAGTGGAAGAAAAAATTTCCGGAGTCGGCTTATGTAATCAAAGAGGCAGCAATTCTTTTTGAAAGTGGAGCTGATTCCGATTGTGATAAGATTATTACAGTAGTGGCTCCGGTAGAATTGCGAATTCAACGGGTTCGGGAGCGGGACAGAAAAACAAAAATCGAGATTGAATCGATTATGGAAAGACAATCCGGTGACGAAGAAAAAATTCATCGCAGTGATTTTGTAATTCGTAATGATGAAAAGGAATTGATCCTGCCGCAGGTTCTCGCCATTCACGAAGCGCTCCTTAAAGAAGTAAACGAAAAAGCTGAACCTGGTCATTGATCCCTTTTGTTGGAGAAGGAAAATGTAGAATGAGAAGCGTCAATAATTTTATTCAATACACAGCAACGGGATTGTATTGTTCTGTCGGGGAGTTTTACCTGGATCCCCGGAAACCTGTTCATAAAGCGCTCATTTCGCATGCCCATGGAGATCATGCGGTACCAAACAGTGGTGTGATTTTCACTACGCCTGCAACGCGTTCGCTCATGAACAGGAGGTTTCAGAAATCTTTGCGTTCACAATTTGTTGATGTTCAGTTTAACGAATCCTTTGAAATCAATGGTGTAGTCATCACTTTTCTTCCCGCCGGACATATGTTGGGCAGTGCTCAGATTCTGATGGAATTTGCACAGGAAAAATACCTTTATACCGGAGATTTTAAACTGCAATCCGATGAGAGCTGCGAGCCTTTTCAATTTGCAAAATGCGATCACCTGATTACCGAGACTACATTTGCTGATCCGGCGTATATTCACCCCAATCCCATTGATGAAATTAAGCGTCTGGCAGAGACGGAAGAAAATATTTTAATTGGCGCTTATGCCATTGGAAAGGCCCAGAGAGTTACACGACTTTTGTCCAATCATTGTCCGGAGAAAGTACTTTATGTACATCCGGATTTACATTCCTACCATCAAATTTATGAGCAGTATGGAATGTCGCTCGGGAATTGGCAGCCCTATTCCAAACAGGAGTTCACGCAACAAAAGAATTGTGTTTGTGTGCTGCCACCGAATCAGTTCTCCCGATTTTCACGAAACAAAGCGGTCATACGATATTTCGCAACCGGCTGGAAAAGGTCTTTTTTTCGATGTGACCGAATTCTTTCCATCAGTGATCATGCTGATTGGAATGATGTTCTGACTTTGGTGAAAGAAACAGGAGCACAAAAGATCTATACACTGCACGGTGACGGAACACATCTCAAAAGTCATTTGAATTCCTCCGGAATTGAAGTAACATTGTTGAACTAGACGATAATGTCGGGTGCTGCTTGTTCAATTTTTTGAGCAATTGGAAATGTGGTCTTTAATTTATTCTAAGGAAATCTTCAACGATGAAAATTTTATCCAATGCGCAGGCCCGTCAGGCGGACATATATACGATTCAACATGAACCCATTTCTTCCATTGATTTGATGGAAAGAGCAGCAGGATCATGTTGCAGATGGATAGAATCTAAATTTGAGAAAGATCAGAAGTTTAAAATATTTTGCGGGCAGGGAAACAATGGTGGTGATGGACTTGCAATTGCACGGATGCTTTTGCAATCGGGTTTTTCTGTTAAGGTCTTTATCTTAAAGCATGGTAAGAATTCTTCAGTTGATTTTTTAGTCAATCAAGAACGTCTGCACTCGCTTGATCCGGCAATTATTTATGAAATTTCTTCAGCCTCTGAGATCCCGGAAATGGATGAGTCGGATTGTGTGATTGATGCACTTTTCGGGAGTGGATTAAACAAGCCAATTTCAGGGATAATAGCAACGTGTATTCGTCGCATCAATGATTCCGGAGCGTACATTCTATCGGTTGATATTCCTTCCGGATTATTTGCAGATCAACCTTCCGATTCGAAAGCTGCAATTATTCAGGCTTCAGTGACAATA
The DNA here is from genome assembly GCA_016720655.1 of Bacteroidota bacterium. Lineage (GTDB taxonomy): Bacteria > Bacteroidota > Bacteroidia > AKYH767-A > 2013-40CM-41-45 > JADKJP01. The sequence continues at coordinate 110,945 of JADKKE010000012.1, read as the reverse complement.
ACATTTCAATTTCCTAAATTATCATTTCTGTTTCCATCCACAGGTCGTTATACAGGAAAGTGGGTTTTGATGGACATTCGATTGCATCCTCAATTTCTCAGGGAACAGGAAACAAAGTGGAATTATTTTACAATGAAGGATGCGAAGTTCCTGCTTCCTGCACGGCCAAAATTTTCACACAAAGGAAATTTCGGTCATGCGATGATCATCAGTGGCAGCAAAGGAAAAATGGGGGCTGCCGTCCTGGCTTCAAAAGCATGCGCACGCTCCGGTTGTGGTTTGCTTACGATGCATGTGCCTGGGTGTGGGCAAGTGATTTTGCAAACAACATCGCCTGAAGCAATGTTACTGATTGATGAGAATGAAAATTTGGTATCATCACTCCCGGATTATTCGAATTATACTTCCGTCGCGATCGGACCTGGAATTGGAACGAATGCACTTACCTGGGAAACATTGCGTCACCTGTTGTACACTTACAGGAAACCGATTGTATTGGATGCGGATGCTTTGAATCTCCTTGCTCAGCATCCTGACTGGTTGGAGTACATTCCTGAAAACTCAATTCTGACTCCCCACATTAAAGAGTTTGCACGTTTAACCAAAGAACCAAAAGATGATTTCGAAAGATTTGAATTGCAGATTCAGTTTGCTAAAAAGTACAAGGTAATAGTAGTTTTGAAAGGAGCCCACACCTGTATCGTAGACCAGGACGGAAATGCCTGGTTTAATTCTACCGGAAATCCGGGTATGGCGAAAGGTGGGAGTGGAGATGTATTGAGTGGAATTTTAGTAAGCTTACTGGCGCAAGGATATCCCTCATTGGAAGCAGCACAGCTCGGAGTTTTTATTCATGGACTTGCCGGCGATGAGGCAGCAGGAATTAAAACAGAAATATCTATGCTTCCTTCAGATCTGATTAAATGTCTCCCATTGGCTTTTCGAAAATTGAAAACCTGAAGGATACACGGTTTGATTTGAAAATTATTGAAGTTCAACAATCCCTTTTCCCTGTCGGATAATAACAGGATCGTTATCTGTACAATCAATGATTGTGGAAGGTTCCAGTTCACTGTATCCGCCATCGATTACGAGGTCCACCTGTTCTCCAATCCGGGCATCTATTTCCAAAGGATCAGAAGAGTAATCCTGAATGTCAGAACCACCATGAACAGTTGTCACCATGATTGGATTGCCAAGATCTTTTACCAGTCTTCGGGTAATGTTATTATCGGGAACCCGAATACCAATGGTTTTTTTATTGGATTTAAATATTGCCGGGACATTGCTGTTTGCATTTAGAATAAAAGTAAAAGGCCCGGGCAAACAACTTTTCATTAATCGAAAAACAGATGTGCTGAAAGGTTTCGTGAAGTCTGAAATATTACTCAAGTCATAACAAATAAATGAAAAGTTCGCCTTGTCAAGCTTTACGTGTTTAATGTGACAGATTCTTTCAAATGCATCACTCCTCCGGATATCACACGCAAGAGCATAAATTGTATCTGTAGGAACAACAACAACACCACCTTCTTTCAGCAACTTTACAGCCCTGTCGATATACCGGTCATTCATGTTGTCGGGAAATATCTTCAGAAGCATAGGTTGGTTGGTGAGTTGTGAATTAAGAATTAAGAATTATGAATTAAGAATTAAGAATTAAGAATGGGAGAAACGAAATTTCCAAATTTGTAGATGGAAATGATTGCTTTAGAGGATTAGGTATGACAAACGTCTAATTTCTACTCTCTAATTTCTACTCTCTAATTTCTACTCTCTACTCTCTATTTCACCACGACATCACTAAATTTCTTCGCATCGGAAAGAAATTTCGAGAGGCCAATATCAGTGAGAGGATGTTTGAGAAGGTCGAGGATAGCAGAAAGAGGGCAGGTTGCAACATCGGCACCGGCTTCGGCACATTTCACAATGTGCAAAGGACTACGAATGGAAGCAGCAAGTACCTGAGTTCCGAAATCATATGTACGATAGATGTGGACTATTTGATGGATGAGATCCATTCCATCCAAATTAATATCGTCGAGTCGGCCCAGGAATGGAGAGACATAAGTGGCACCTGCTTTTGCAGCGAGCAAAGCCTGACCTGCGGAGAATACAAGTGTACAATTCGTTTTGATGCCTTTGTTTGAAAAATATTTCAATGCTTTTACACCTTCCTTAATCATCGGGACTTTCACGACAATTTGTTTGTGAAGGGAAGCAAGCATTTCACCTTCTTCGATGATTCCTTTGAAATCAGTTGAGAGCACTTCTGCACTGACATCACCGGTGACTATATTACAGATATCAACATAATGCTTGAGGACATTATCATTACCGGTAATTCCTTCTTTTGCCATCAGGGAAGGATTTGTGGTAACTCCATCAAGTACCCCTAAGTCTTGAGCTTCTTTTATCTGAGATAGATTTGCAGTGTCAATAAAGAATTTCATTGGAATTGAGTTTTATTTTAGTGTTGGAATGAGTTTCTAAAATTAACTTATTTTATCCCTGCCTGATAAAATGAGAGCAATTTTTAAACAACAAACACTTGAGATAATTATAAAAAACTTGAGCTATCCAGAGTTTTCGCTCTGTGATGAAATTAAAGTGCTGAGTTTTGAAATTTCTGTGTGAATTCCGATAAACGCAAGTGTCTAAAAATCAGATAATTACACACAATGACAATGACAAAAAGAAAAATACGGGTAAGCTGACTACATCGCACCGCTCAACCACGTATCCTTGCTCCGTTCCCGGCCTGGGGAGGTTTGCAGGAGCTGGTCGTATAGGACTTACCCGTACGCAAAAGTAAACATTCAGCGAGAATAAAAAGCAATTATTACCTGTCAGGGCGATAAATTTTAAATTTTTTTAATTCATTCTCATTGAATGAAATGCAAGAATTTGCTGTTAAAAAGTAGGGGCGGGAAGCTGCTAAATTCTTTTGCCTATTGCTGGAATTCATGTAGGTTTGCAAGCATCTGAAAATATTATTATGGAAAACCCTCGCTCTCAGACTAAAGTAGCTATTACCTACGGCGTCATGTTTGGATTGGCTGCTGCTGCAATCATGTTGATCTTTTATTTTATGGGTACGGATGTGAAGTCAAAGGCCCCGCAATGGATTAACTGGTTATTACTGATCACATTTATTGTATTGGGAGTTAAGAATTACCGTGACCAGGATCTTGGCGGAACAATCGCTTATGGTAAAGCGCTCGGTACAGGCACACTGATTTCCATTTTTGGAGGAATTGTTTCCGGCGCGTTTACACTGATATTTTTTGTCTGGATTGCACCTGAGATGACCCAAAAGATTATGGACATGTCTCAACAGCAATTGATGGATCAGGGAATGAGCGAAGAACAAATTGCTACAGCATTGGATTACACAAAAAAATTCATGACTCCGACATGGTTGTTTATTTTCTCGATTCTGGGAACAACTTTTATTGGTTTTCTTTTTTCCCTGGTGATTTCAATATTTCTGAAGAAAGAAGAGAATCCATTCAACAGCAACAACCTTGGATAATTAAGCACAGGTGGATATATCGGTAGTCATTCCTTTATTCAACGAAGATGAATCGCTTCGTGAACTCCACGATTGGATCGTGCGGGTGATGAAAAGCAATAATTTTTCGTACGAAATAATTTTTATTGATGATGGGAGCAAGGACAAATCCTGGTCCATCATCGAAGAGTTGGGTCGGGAAAATTCTTCCGTTAAAGGAATTCGTTTCCGTCGTAACTATGGAAAGTCAGCTGCATTGAATGAAGGATTCTCGGTTACCAAAGGAGATGTTATCATCACTATGGATGCGGATATGCAGGATAGTCCGGATGAAATTCCGGAATTGTACCAATTGATTAGAAGTGGTGGTTTCGATCTGATTTCGGGTTGGAAGAAGAAAAGATACGATCCTATTTCCAAAACGATTCCAAGTAAATTTTTCAACTGGACTACACGGAAAATGTCCGGTATAAATAATCTTCATGATTTTAATTGCGGTTTGAAGTCGTATCGGAAAGATGTGGTCAAGAGTATTGAAGTCTATGGTGAAATGCACCGATACATTCCGGTATTGGCCAAATGGGCCGGCTTCTCGAAGATTGGAGAAAAGGTTGTAGAACATCGTGCACGGAAGTACGGAATCACAAAGTTTGGATTGGAACGATTTGTCAATGGTTTTCTGGATTTATTGTCCATTACTTTTGTTTCCCGTTTCGGTAAACGTCCCATGCACCTGTTTGGATTGTTCGGTTCCATTATGTTCATGATAGGATTTATAACAGCACTCTATCTGGGATTGGGAAAATTGTATCATGTTTATTTTAACCTGCCCGCACGACTATTGACCGACCGCCCTTCTTTTTATATTGCATTGACATCAATGATCTTGGGTACACAATTATTTTTAGCGGGGTTTATTGGTGAATTGATCGCGAGAAGTTCCAGCGACAGAAATTCATATCTTGTAGAGAAGACCTGCAATCTTTGATTATTCTTGTTAAAATTCATTCGCTTTGAAAGTTATTATCGTTGGTCCGGCTTACCCTTTACGAGGCGGCATTGCTGATTTCAATGAAGCCCTGAGCCAGGGATTTATTGACATGGGAATCGACTGCGAAGTATTTTCGTTTTATTATCAGTATCCTTCCTTTTTATTTCCCGGCACATCACAATTTTCTACCGGCGAAGCTCCCTCAAGTTTGAAGATTCATTCAAGCATTAGTTCAGTGAATCCTTTGTCGTGGTTTGATACAGCAAAGGAAATTTGCCAGGCCAAACCGGATCTGGTTCTGGTCCGCTATTGGTTACCTTTCATGGCTCCTGCACTTGGCACCATTTCACGACGGATTCGAAAAAAGGGAATTCCGGTTTTGGCAATTACTGACAATGTGATTCCGCATGAAGCGCGAATTGGAGATCGGATGCTTACCAATTATTTTGTTAAAAGCTGTGATGGATTTGTCACATTATCAAAAGCTGTTCTCGAAGACTTAAATGCATTCACAACAAATTCCCGTAAAAAATTTCTTCCGCACCCGATTTATTCCATATTTGGAAACAATGTCTCTAAGGAAAAGGCCCGCGCAGAACTCAATCTGAATTCAAAGGATAAAATAATTCTATTCTTCGGGTTTATTCGTCCGTATAAAGGACTTGATTTATTGCTTGATGCAATGGCAGATCCACGGGTGAAAGAAATAGGAGTGAAGCTCGTCATCGCCGGTGAGTTTTACGAAGACCAGAAAAGTTACATCAATCAAATTGAAAGGAATGGACTTGGTGATCGTGTGTTGCTGCATACCTCTTTTATTCCGAAGGATAAAGTGAAAAATTATTTCTGTGCTGCAGATATGGTTGTTCAACCTTACCGAAATGCAACTCAGAGCGGAATCACTCAGATTGCTTATCATTTTGACCGTCCGATGTTAGTGACAAATGTTGGTGGACTTGCCGAGATTGTTCCGAATGGAAAAGTCGGCTATGTCACAGCAATTAATTCAGGAGCAATTGCCGATGCGATTTTTGATTTTTACACAAATCAACGTGAACTGGAATTTTCAGTGAATGTTCGTGCGGAAAAGGAAAAATTCTCATGGTCTTCATTTATTCAGGGAATTCTTCAGCTTTATGAAACAATCTAAGCCGTTCATTTTCTTAATGACCTTATCCTTTTATTTCCTTTCAACAGGAGAGTCATTGGCTGCAACCCGACGCCTGAGCGGAATGATTCGGGATGAACACAAGCAGCCTTTACCCTATGTTACAATTTATGTGGAAGGAACAACAAAAGGAACAACTTCCAATATAGAAGGGGAGTATTTTCTCGACCTCGATCCGGGAGAGTATCAAATTATTTTTCGATTGATCGGATACAAACAAGTGAAAGAGCCAATTTCGATTGGAGTAAATTCTGTGATTAAAGACGTACAACTGATTCCGGAATCCTATCAGTTGAAGGAAGTAAGCATCAAGGCAGATGCTGAGGACCCGGCTTATGCTATCATCCGGAATGCACAAAAGAAAAGAAAGTTTTTTCTGGATCAGGTAGAATCTTTTCAAAGCAATGCATATGTGAAATCTACACAGAAATTATTGTCCTATCCGAAAAAAGTACTTGGACAGGATGTCCAGATTGAAGAGTTTGTGGATACTGCAACAAAGATATTTTACCTGAGTGAATCCGTATCCAAATTATCATTCAAACGCCCGGAAAAAATCAAGGAAGAGATGATCTCATCCAAAGTGAGTGGGAATCCCAGGTCTTATAGTTTTAATCAGGCTGCAGATCTGATGCTCAGCTTTTATGAAAACCTTGTTGAAATCAACGGACTTACTCCGCGCGGAATTGTCTCGCCGATTTCTGGCAATGCACTGTTTTATTATAACTATAAACTGGAAGGAACTTATCTGGAGAATGATCAACTGGTGAATAAAATAAAAGTAATTCCGAAGAGAAAAATGACCCTGTATTCACCGGCGACATTTATATCGTGGAAGATTCCTGGCGAATTCACAGTGCTGATCTATTCATCACAAAAAACCAACAGATCGAATTCATTGATACATTTAGAATCCGGCAAAATTTTGTTTCTGTGACGCCGGAATTGTGGATGCCATTCAGCAATGAGTTAAATTTTGAATTCAGAGCATTGGGATTTCACGGCGTCGGCTCAGTACTGGGAGTCTTTAGTTCTTATGTTATTTCACCCGAATTTAAAAACGGATTTTTTAGCGGGCAAGTGATGAAAGTGGAAAAGGAGGCAAACAAAAAAGACTCGGCATACTGGATGAGTGTGCGTCCTGTTCCTCTTACAAAGCTGGAAGAAACAGACTATCACCGTAAGGATAGCACCCGGATTGTATACGAATCAAAACCGTATCGGGATTCTCTTGACAAGGTGAATAATAAATTCAAGGCAGGAAGTTTGTTGAATGGTTATACATGGGAAAGAAGTTATAAAGACAAAAGTTTTTCGTTTTCTTCACTTCCCGAGGATGTTCAATACAATACTGTGGAAGGATGGGTGGCTCATTTGAGTGTTCGTTACCGAAAGGGTTTTGGAAATGATGATCGTAGGGAATTAATTTTCAAACCTGAAATCAGGTATGGTTTTTCAAACCGGCACTGGAATGGATTTGTGGAAGGAAGTTATCGCTACAATACATTTAAACTGGCAGTACTGAGCGCAAAAGCAGGAACAGATGTTGTACAGTTTAACCCGGCAAAACCAATCTCTCCACTAATCAATACATTGTATTCATTGATAGCAAGTAAAAATTTCATGAAAATGTATGAGCGAAGATTTTTTCAACTTGCACATCGCCATGAAATTCGAAATGGATTGAGCATGGGTGTCCAGGCTGAATTTGCTCAAAGATTGCCTTTGATCAATACAAATATCTTTTCGTTTGCTTCTGATGACTCCAGAAAATTTACTTCCAATGACCCTTTGAATCCTGCATCTGATTATTTTCATTTTTCAACAAATGAATCCTTCATTGCTGAACTCACTTTGCGTATTCGGATCCGTCAGGAGTATGCTGACAGACCCGGAAGGAAAATTTATTATTGGATCCAGATATCCAACTTTGCGGGTCAACTACAGAAAAGGTTTTCCGGTTGCCGGAAGTGATGTGGATTTTGATTACCTGTCCGTGTCAGCAGAAGATGAAATGAACCTTGGTTTGTTTGGTCATCTGAACTACGTTGTTACCGCCAGTGATTTTCTTTCCGTAAAGAAAATATTCTTCATGGATTTCAGGCATTTCAATGGAAACAAAACCTGGCTCTCCGGTTTTTCACTCAGTGAATTCAAAAATCTGGATTATTATACCTACAGTACTACAGATGCTTCCCTTGAAGCACATGGAGAATTGAACCTGGGAGGTTTCATTCTGAATAAAATTCCTCTTATCAGAAAGTTTAAATTGAATGAGATCGTTGGCTTGCATTATCTTAAAACCAATGTTGTGAAGAATTACCTCGAGCTGTCATTCGGAATTGAAAAATTCGGAGCATTCCGGGCAGAGCTATTTACTTCATTTGCTCAGGGCAAACGAGGAAATATTGGTTTCCTCTTTGGAATAAAAAGAAATATTGGATTGCAGTAAGCAAGGAAATGATATTTTTGCGCCCTGTTCCTAAATTACCGTGTAACGAAATTTGGTCCCCTAAAAAGAAAAACATAAGCTAAATGGCTAAAAAAGATACTATTCGTGTGCCGATTGAATACATGAAGTCCACATTGAGGAAGAAAAAGAAGACATATGTCACTTTTCTGAGAGGGATAACACACCGCAAAGTGCGTGGTTTGGATAGTTTGGCAAAAGCACTTCACATACAAGCGTTCGAGAAGATTGATTGTCTGGAATGTGCCAATTGTTGCAAAACAATGTCTCCGACATATAAGAAAGCAGATGTACACCGGATAGCGAAATATCTTGGCATGAGTTATCAGGAGTATTTTAATAAATACCTTTATTTCGATGAAACGGGTGACATCATGAATAAAAATGTTCCCTGTCAGTTTTTGAAAAAGGATAACAAGTGCTCAATTTACGAAGTGCGTCCGAAAGATTGCAGCGGTTTTCCACATACACAATTGAAGGACTTTAAATTGTTTGTCGCAGGAACCCATCTTCAAAATATCGAATATTGCCCGGCAACTCTTTATGTCGTGGAGCGCATGCACCAGATTTTACTCGACAAAGGTAAAAAGCGGACAGTAACTGCGGATGATGCGAAACTTTAAGAACGAATGTCCTGCTGAATAAAGGACATTCATTCTATACATTCAGTCATTTACCTTTAATAAATTCCTTGAATAACGTTGCCCTTTATATTCCACGCATAGAATGTAAATACCGCCTGCAAGGTCAGAAGTGTTCAATTCAAGGGAAGAAAGTCCTGTTTTTATAGGACAGGAAGCGATCGTACGAACACATTTTCCTTCTGCTGAATAGATTTGCAATTGAGCATTACCGGCAAAACCGCTTTTGATTCGGATCGCAACTTTTTCATTCACAAGATTTGATAATAAAGTAAAGTCAAACAGGCCGGGATCAACTGAACTTATCCCGACGGGTAAACTTGTGAGTTCAACTTTGTAGGTACCATTTCCATGTGTAAATGCAACAAGGGAATTGTCGGCTTTTGAAAACTGAATATCAAAAACCATCACTCCCTCAGGCATCCCATTGTTGAATGCATCCCAGCTCAAGCCTCCATCAACAGAAACAAAAACTCCAAGATCGGAACCGGCATACAGTGTATCCGCATGGTCGGGATCAATGGTGATGCAATGAAAGGGGACATCCGGCAGAGAAGTACTTATATCATTCCAGCTTAATCCTGCATTTGTTGATTTGTACAAATGACCTGAACCAAATCCGGAGAAAGCAACAAATACAATTCTGCTGTCAATTGGATGTACTGCGAGATCCCTTGGGTATCTGTTGGGCAAATTACCGGACCTGTCGAGAAATGTCTGCCCTCCATCCGTACTCAGTAAAATGTGCATGGGACGGGTATCTGTCGGTGCAGTACTTACATAAACGGAATCTTCGCTATACCATGAGGTAGCAATACTGAGTGCGCAATTTCCACTGTCAATCTGTTGACTGCTTGTGGTGTAAAAAGTAGTTCCTGCATCATCACTTCTATACAAGGAATCACCACCAGCATAAATAACACTTGAATTGGAAGAGGCAAGGACGAAAGGTGCAATAAATGCACTGGTATTACCGCCAAACGGACTCGCTGAATTTTGTAAAATGTAATTGAAAGATTGTCCTGCATCAATCGATTTAAATACATTCAGGTATTGCAGAGAAGCATATTGGAATTGATCAGAGATTGGATCGATAGCGTTGAAAGCTCCATCACCACCAACGACAGGAGTCCAATAGACATTTCCATCATAGCGTGCTGTGTTGTTGTCCTGTAAACCTGTTAACATGAGATCGCCCGACTGAGCAGAAACAGCACCGATGTAAGCCTGAGAAGTTACATAACCATCGTTGCAATCATAAAAATTGGTACCGAAATCATCGGTCCTGTAGAGTCCACCATCTGTGAGGATATAAGCTTTGTTCGGATCTGTTGTACTGCAGACGATATCGTGTACATCCGGATGCACCTGGAAATAATTGGGCAATTGGAATGGAAAATCTCCGGATTGGTCAGAACCAAAAACATCCACACCTCCAAGTAAAATTTTTGTGCTGTCATCGTTTTTAAAACAGAGTCCTTTCGAATACCAACCCTGATACGAAACGATTTCCATCAAACCATTGATAGAAGTCCATGAGAGACCTTTGTCATAGGATCGATAAATTCCCTGTGTATCATAGAGACCTGCCACGAGAGCAAGGATAGAGTTGTGATTCAGCGGATTCATTGCAAGAGTAATGCGTCCGTCCACTGCTGCGGGCAATCCATTTGACAATCTTGACCAGGAAGTGCCGCTATTCACAGATCGATAGATCCCGCTACCACTCGTATCAACATTTCCTATTCCGGCATAGATTGTATTTGTATCCACAGGATCCAAAAGTATATCCATTACCATGAGTTGATTCAACACCTGATTCCAGGTAGCTCCAGCGTCGTTCGTTTGGAATACACCTTCTGTAGTCGCTGCATAGATCACATCCGGATTAAGAGGGTTCATTTGCAAATCCCATATTCCTCTCGCCTGATTGTACTGCCAGTCCAGGCTGGGAGACCATGTTGCACCTCCATCTGTTGATTTCAATATTCCAATTCCAACAGAACCACGGGTAGGTCTTGTAATGAGCCCATTCACAGAGGTTCCATGGCTATACGATTCTCCTGTGCCGATGTACATGATGGCAGGATTGTTTGGATTGATGACAATGCAACTTACACCTCTTACAGGGTATCCTGTTGGTACAAATGTCCATGCATTTTGACCAATTCCACCGCTAGTCGATTTCCACAATCCGCCGGAAGCCGAACCCAACCAAATTGTCGCTGAATCGACAGGATCGATTGCCATTCCTAATGTTCTTCCTCCGATATTGTTCGGACCAATATTTTGCCATGGCGATACAGCTAATCTTGCATGTGTCGATGACTGATGTGAAAAATGCTGACGGTAAAATTCATGTGCTTTCTGGTAACCATCTGCAGGTATATCCGAAAAGGGAAAAGATTGAGATTGGCTCAAAAACTGCAATGCATCCCATGCAGCATGAGAATCTTCCCCAACTTCATTTCGAAGCGACAATTTATTTTCTTTTGAAGAGGGCAGAAGCAGACCAATTGTAATTCCGCCACCTACAATGAGGCAGGGCAATAGGAATCGTATTTTCATCGATAATCGCAGTTTTGTAATGGTAAAACAAGGTAGTTATTCCAATGAATGTATCAAAATTTCGAAATTCCATAGGCTCTGCAAGGTTTGGTTTTTAACGCTGAAACTATTAGGTTTGGGATTGAAAATTCTCCATTCTGATGAATGCGGCTAAATTTCAAAAGCGATGAAAAAAATAATCATTCCGATTCTCTGTTTGCTTCCAATGTTTGCTGTCTCACAAGAGCCTGCTAAAAAAGAATCTGAACGTGTGAAATCGGGATTCGGAGTGAGTATCGTTCAAGTTCAACCTGAATATCCCGGTGGACCGGATAGTCTGCAAAGTTTTCTTAAATCAAATATGACCTATCCATCGCAAGCCAAATTAAATCACATTCAGGGGCGGGTGTATGCAGGTTTCATGGTGGATCGCACAGGAAAGATCAAAGACATAAAAATTCTGAGTGGTGTGAATGAAGAATTGGACAATGAAGCAATGAGAGTTCTACGCATGATGCCCGAATGGAAACCGGGGAGTGCAGGAGGAGCAGCGGTGGATGTACAGTATATTTTACCTGTTGATTTTATTCTCCCCAAGCAACAAAATTAATTTGTGAACCAGCGTATTAATTTTGAATAAGCGGAAACAAAAAAGAAATTCGTTCTTCGTTTTGAAACAAAAAAGCCGGTAAATTTCTTTACCGGCTTTTTTGATATTAATTTTTTTTTCTCTTATTTCTCAAGAATGAGTTTTTTCACAACACGTTCTGATGAATTCGTCAATTCAACAAAGTAGATTCCTTTGTTGAGAAGGGTAAGATCCAGATTGAATTTATTGTAACCGGATATTACATCCACTCTTTCTTCACGAATTGTTTTTCCAACCATGTCGAATACACGAATCTGTAGGGATTCATTTTGCATCGAATTAAAGGTAACATTCACTTCATCCTTTGCCGGATTCGGGAAGAGGTTGAAATCATTGATTGCTGTTTCTGCAACCGGCTCCGAAACGATATCTTCAACCGTACGGAATGCTGTTGAGCCAACACTGATGCGGAGTGTGTAACAGGCAGTAGTGCTGTATGCACTATTGTAACCATAAACACGAACATAATACGTTGAAGCAGTTGTTGTGTTCCGGATAATCTGTTCACTGCTGGTTCCTCCCAATTGGGAGATGCTGAGTTGAGAAACATTCGAGTTGTACAAACGAACATCGTAATCAAACGGAAGATTCGTGAGTGTAAGTTTAATGTATGTGTTCGGAGACGTGGTCGTGAATTTAAACCAGTCTGAATCCGTTGTCGTACCGATCAAGGCAACGATATCAGTATTAGTTGAAATCGTTTTAGCAGTTCCGGATGTATTGTTTGATTCATACACATCTGAGCAACCCGAAGGTGCTGAAGTAGTAAATGTAGCGGAAGCTGTAAATGCGCCGGTTCCGGAAGCACAAACTGCCTGAACCTGCCATTCGTAATTTGATGAAGCAGTTAAACCGGCAATTGCCTTTGTATTTGTTGCGCTCGTAGTACTTGTCCAGTTAGCGGCACCAACAATACGGTATCGAACATTGTAACTGGTAGCTCCTGAAACAGCCGTCCAGCCAAGTGTTGCGCCTGTACTATTGATTGCAGAAGTTACCTGGCCTGTTGGAGTACCACATGTAGCGGCTGCAAGAGTTGTAAATAAAGTACTTGCTGTATAAGCACTACTTCCGGAAGCACATACTGTCGATACCTGCCATTCGTAATTCGAAGAAGCTGTAAGAGCAGAAATTGCTTTTGAGTTGGTGGTAGAAGTAGTGGAAGTCCAATTGGCAGCACCAACAATACGGTAGCGAACATTGTACGATGTCGCACCAGAAACTGCTGTCCAGTTCAAGGTTGCGCTTGACGAAGTGATGCTTGCAGTAGACATTCCGGTAGGAACATTACAAGTAGCTACAGCAGAAGTTGAGAAATTTGTGCTTGCGGTAAATGCACTTGATCCGCTTGCACACACTGTAGCAACCTGCCATTCGTAATTGGATGAAGCAGTAAGTCCTGTCAGTGCTTTTGAATTGGTCGCAGATGTAGTTGATGTCCAGTTGGCAGCACCAACAATACGGTAGCGAACATTGTAAGATGTTGCACCAGAAACAGCTGTCCAGTTCAAGGTAGCACTTGACGAAGTAATGCTAGCTGTAGACATTCCGGTAGGAACATTACAAGTAGCAACAGCAGAAGTTGAGAAATTTGTACTTGCCGTGAATGCACTTGATCCGCTTGCACACACAGTAGCAACCTGCCACTCGTAATTGGATGAAGCAGTAAGTCCTGTAAGTGCTTTTGAATTGGTCGCAGATGTAGTTGATGTCCAGTTGGCGGCACCAACAATTCGGTATTGAACATTGTATGAAGTAGCGGCGGAAACAGCTGTCCAGTTCAAGGTAGCACTTGAAGATGTGATGCTTGCAGTAGACATTCCTGTTGGCACATTACAAGTTGTACTTGGAGCCTGACAACCGAGTGAAGAAGCGAGACTGCCACGTGAGCCGCCGGTTCCGAGTAGTGATGTCATTCGTGATGACTGACCATTGGTAAACATGTTCATTGCATTGTCATCAGTATAATCCATGTAATTCATGAACATTACACCGGGAGATGAAGGAGAACATGCATCGGTACGTGGAAAGGCAGGAGCACCGTAATTTTCACCCGCTTGATTGGGCGTGTCTGAAACATTATCAGTACCGGAACAAGAAGTACCATCATCGCCCCAGATATGGTAGAGATTTAACCAATGTCCAACTTCGTGAGTCGCAGTACGACCCAGATTGTATGGCGAACCTGAACTTGGGCCTGGAGAAGCAATGCTACCAACACAATAATAAGTTAACACCACACCATCTGTTGATGCTGATCCGCCGGGAAACTGTGCATAACCAAGTACACCACCACTCAGGTTACACACCCAAATGTTTAAATAACTTGATGAAGACCATGCATCCAATCCACCATTCGCGAAACGCTTTACATTATCGTTAGTACTAAAAGAAGTAGGAGATGTAATTGACCGACGTTCAATCCCAGTGGTTGCAGCTCCGGCCGGAGTTCTTTGAGCAAGACAGAACTGAACATTTGTATTTGCAGAAATCCCCTGCCATGTTGCAGGTGTATTTCCTGCATCTGAATTTAAACGCGCATAGTCAAGGTTCAACTGGTTGAGCTGAGCGATACATTGTGCATCAGAAATATTTTGAGTGCTTGAACTGTACACGATATGGAAAACGACAGGGATGGTGATCACCACATCCGTAGCATTCGATCCATTGCCATTTCTTGCAGCAATTAATGCAGATGTTTGTTGTTCCAATTGTTGCATCCGGCTCTCGAGGCCCGGATCTTCCATTTTCAATCTGTCCAGGTTTTCCATCGTACCGCAGTTACGATGACCGGTTCCGGCAAACGTGGAAAGGACCATGAAAAGAGCCGAAAACACTAATAATAGTTGTTTTTTCATTCGTTTTTATAGGTTTTAGTTAACAAGGCCCAATTATACAGGGAAAAGTGGGAGTTGAAGATGAATTTTCTGCAAAACTAATGGGTTCTTCACCTTTAATTGTGCCTTTTTTACCTCAATTATTACTGTTCTGTCATGAATTTGTAACCAACTCCACGAACAGAATAGAAGTACTGAGGTTCTTTTGGATCTTTTTCAAAATATTTTCGAAAAGCAAGGATGAAATTATCGACGGTACGGGTAGAAGGGTAGATGTCGTATCCCCACACCGTTTCGAGAATTTGTTCCCTTGAAACCACTTCATTTTTTCGTTCGATCAATAGTTTCAAGAGTGCGATTTCCTTCTTGGTGAGTCGGATCTTTTCATTCTCCTTTCCCATTATTTCATAGGTTCTGAAATTGACTTCGTTGCCACCGAATCGGAAAATATCGCTGAGTTCCTTTTTTTCATCCTGACTCAGACTTCTTTTCACCAACACATTCACTCGTAATAGAAACTCCTCAAGATTAAAAGGCTTGGTCATATAATCATCAGCACCACGTTTTAAACCGAGGATCTTATCCTCACTGGCATTTTTAGCAGAGAGAAATAAAATTGGAACTGTTCCATTGTGCAGGCGAATCGCTTCACAAACTGCAAAACCATCCATTTCCGGAAGCATTACATCCAGTACGACAAGATTGAACCGTTCTGCTTTAAAGATCTTGACAGCTTCAGTACCTGTGCCGGCTGCAACTACTTTATAGCCTTCCAGTTCAAGGTTGAGCTTGATGGCTTCCTGGAGGTGTTCTTCATCTTCTACTAAGAGTATCCGAATCATAAGGTGTTGATTTTAATGATAAATATACAAAACTCAGGATTGATATGAACTGTCAGACTGCGGTCAAATCATGTGTAAACTAAATGAATTCAATGGGGCAATTGTCAGAATTTCGCAAGATTTTAAAGTTTGAATGAAAATGGAGTTCAAATTCATTGTTAAAGTCGGAGTTTGAATGGCAGTGATAGGATTATGAATTATACACTGATGATGGAGTTTAGATCTTGAAATAGATTTTCGGGGAAAATTTATTTGTACGTTTTATTGAATACCCTTGATATTTAAAACAAAGTGTGAAGGATTGATTCCCTTAAGCATTATCGAGCTCAAAACAATCTTCCGAATACTGATTATTGTCAATCATCATTATGATGAATGTAAGCAGGAACATTGATCAAATGTGTATTTTTGTGTTTTATTTTAAATATGCAAACGAAAAGCATTCAATCCTATCTTGATGATCATGCATTGTCAGGAGAATTAAAATCTATCGCAAATAAAGTATTTAACAAACAACGGATCACAGTTGATGAAGGTGTATTTCTGTATGAAAATGCGGAGCTTGGATTTCTTGGTGCGATGGCAAATTTTGTGAGAGAAGAAAAAAATGGAAATAAGACTTTCTTCAACAGAAACTTTCATATCGAACCGACAAATATTTGTGTTTTTACCTGCAAGTTTTGTTCGTATTCACGATTGTTGAGACAGAAAGAAGAAGGTTGGGAACTAAGTGCGTCAGAGATGCTGGACATTGTTAAAAAATACGATGGACAGCCTGTTACAGAAGTTCATATAGTCGGTGGAGTACATCCAAAAAATGAATCTCGATTTTTTTGTTGATGTGCTGAAGCAGATTAAAAATTACCGTCCGGAATTGCACATCAAGGGATTCACTGCTGTCGAACTTGATTACATGTTCCGTAAAGCAAAAGTGAGTGTTGAAGAAGGATTACAGAGAATGAAGGAAGCCGGACTGGATTCAATTCCCGGCGGCGGAGCAGAAATTTTTGACGAAGACGTTCGCGAAAAAATCTGCAGTGATAAATGTTCCTCAGAGGTATGGCTGAACATTCATGAAACAGCGCATCGTTTAGGTATGCATAGTAATGCGACAATTTTGTATGGACATATTGAAACTTATGCAAATCGTGTAGAGCACATGAACCGCCTGCGCATATTGCAAGATCGCACCGGTGGATTTAATACATACATTCCTTTAAAGTTTCGGAACAAAGACAATGAAATGTCGGATGTACCGGAAGTGAGTGTAGTGGAAGACTTGAAAAATTACGCTATCTCCCGCATTTTCATGGACAATTTTAACCACATCAAAGCCTATTGGCCGATGATTGGCCGCAGCACAGCTCAATTATCTCAGGCCTTTGGTGTCGATGATCTCGATGGTACCATTGATGACACTACCCGTATTTATTCCATGGCAGGAGCAGAGGAACAGAATCCTTCACTCAGTACAGGTCAGCTTGTTGATCTCATTCGCCAGAGCGGGAGAACTCCTGTCGAGCGCGACACATTATACAATGTTGTGAGAGATTTTACAGATTTCAATTTCGCAACTGAAAATGGGATGATGTTGAATTGAAGAAGATTCTATTAGAATTTCAACTCAATCTTTCACATACTTCACATAATGTCTCCACTTGTCCAGTACAGAGGAAAAATCTGTCGGCAAGGGACATTCGAAATACATCTTTTCTTTTTTCGTCGGGTGAATGAAGCCCAGGGTTTGAGCATGCAAAGCCTGGCGCGGGATCAATTCAAAACAATTATCGATGAATTGTTTGTAACGGGTAAAAGTTGTTCCTTTTAAAATCCTGTTTCCGCCATAGGTATCATCATTGAAAAGGGGATGACCGGCGAATTTCATATGTACACGAATCTGGTGTGTGCGGCCGGTTTCGAGTTTGCATTCGATTAAAGTTACATAACCAAAGCGTTCCACAACTTTGTAATGAGTAACAGCATGCTTACCATAGTCGGCAGATGGAAATACATCCATGATTTTCCTATCTTTCAAATTGCGTCCGACATTCCCGGTGATAGTACCTTCCTCTTCTTTGAAATCTCCCCACACCAGTGCAAGATATTTCCGGTCAATTGTTCGCTCGAAAAATTCCTTCGCAAGGGAAGCCATTGCAATTTCGGTTTTGGCAATTACCAGTAAACCGGAAGTATTTTTATCAATACGATGAACAAGGCCAGGCCTGCTCCGGTTGTTTTCATTATGTGGCAAATGCTCAAAGTGATACACCAGCGCATTCATCAGGGTTCCCATATAATTACCATAGGCCGGGTGCACAACCATTCCTGCTGCTTTGTTGATCACGACGATGTCATCGTCTTCGTAAACAATATCAATAGGTAAATCCTGCGGGACCAGTTCGGTTTCACGAACAGGTTCAGGCATTACTATTTGAATATCATCGAGCGGTTTTACTTTGTAGCTTGATTTAACTGCTTTTCCGTTTACCCGGACACAATCAGCATCACAGGCTTGTTGTATTTTATTTCTGGAACTGTTCTCCAGACGGTTCATCAGGAACTTATCAATGCGTACGAGCGATTGCCCCTTCTCAACGGTAAGCCGATGGTGCTCATACAATTCATCCTGTTCAATGGCTTCGGTCTCTTCGTTTAACATGGTTGGGGTGATCAACAAAAAAATAATTGACAATTATGTACTCGTGAATTAATATTTTACAAATTTCACTGTAGAAGAAACAGCAGCCTTCTTTGCAGTTAATGTCAGGAAGTAGAATCCTGATGACAGGCCATTGGTGTAGACACTATTGCCGGGATTTGCTTCACCCGATTGAATTTCTTTTCCACTCAAATCAGAAAGGACATAGTAGTACTGTTCTCCTGCCTGCTTTTTGAAATCGAGATGAAATTGATCTTCAACCGGATTTGGATAAATCGAAAAAGCAAGATTCGGAACAGCAATTTCATTCACAGAAATCAAATCACCTCTGGTCAGCGTATCTCCGAATAATGGCCGGATCATCCAGGATCCCTGCACCTGAGAAGTGTACCAGTATCCATCGAGATGATAACGCATTTTAGAATGCGAATCTGTATTGCGATCGAGACCTATTCCGTAAAGTGTTTGTGGTTCATTCTGTATAATTCCAACATAGGCGGTGCCAGCAGGCACTATGAGCAATGTATCAAAGAGGTAGGTTGCGAAACCATTGATCACATCAATGTTTGCCGGCTTCTGATTAATCATTTTGTACACAAGATTTTCTGAATTGCCAGCTACATCTACACTGCTCCAATAAGCAAGCTGAAACAATTTATTGTGTACATTCAATCCAACCGGGTTGAAATAAATTTGAACCCCGCGCAGAGTATCCTGCTTTTTGACATCAAACTGGTAGGCAAGTTTCAGGTCGGTGTTTCCGGAAAGTCCGTAGCCGAGTTCTGCACTGCCATCGTCATAAGAATAAAAATTGTAGAATTTCTGAGTAAGATTGCTTGTATCATTGTGTGCATTGGTGATACCACCGGTTTGTGTAAAATAAACTTTCATGAAGAATTTGGCACTGTCTTCAGGTACAATTGGAAAAGTAAATCCATTCAACTGAACAGTGAATGGGATAAATGAATTGGAAGTTGTCGCTGAAATGGAACCACTGTTGTTATTGAAAATCTGCAAGCCACCTTCATTGAATACCGAAACAGAAGGAATAAAGGATGTTTGCCGGTAATTAATATCCAAGAATGGTATCATTGATTTCAGTGACCATCGCATTGGCAGGAGTCGAAAGTGCTTTGTAATGTGTGTACGGCATTGAAGTGAATTCCGACAACATTGAAACATGCGGAAGTATCAATGCATTGTCGCGAATAGAATCATTTACAACTGTTTGTTTATTGAGAATTACATAATCGAGATTCCAGTGATCCCTGTTCCCATTTACAGTCGCTATATTGTAAAAACGAAATTGAAAACCTTTGAAGAGATAGTTTGTATCGTTAATGTGAATGTTTGCACGTTGAAAAGCTGTATCGCTTTGGCCGGGGACAGACCATACATTCACCCATTCATTTGATTTGTTTCTAAATTGGACAACAAGCGAATCACCGGTTTCAGGAATATCACCCAAGCCCTGGGGCTGGTAGAAAAAACTCAACCATACTGTTCCGGTATCCTGTCCGAGGCTTCCAAGATCAATCGGGCGGGAGGTGAGATGATCTGCAATTTCTTCCGAACCACTCAAACTGTCATGTGGTCTTCCCAGAGCGTCCAATCCATCCAGTGTAGCCACTCCAATAGTTGGCGGTGCATTCGCAAATGAACGATTTATAAACGCATCCTGATCAAGCCAGAGACTGTCAAACGGATAGATCCCATCTCTGGAGAAATCGTCTATAAAAGGCAAGAGAAGTGTGTCATCCACAGCTGACAAGCGGCTTATTGCTCCGGGATGCTCCAATTGGTAGGTGATAATTTCCTGATTTGATCCCAATGGAACGAGTATTTCCTGAGAATAAGCAGAACAGGGTAAAAGGATCACCAGGAGGTATTTCGACAAATGATTTTTGAGATATCTTAAGATGAGCATATGATCAATTTATTGATCCCAAAGGGAATAAATGAAGGCTACGAAAATACGAATAAAGAATGGGTTTTGAGGTCTTTGGGAATATCAAAGATTGCTGAGGATCAGGTTCATTTTGACAAATTTACCGTATAAAAATATCCACAGCTTCTCCCTGGTTGATCATTCCTTCTTCTGAGGCTTCCGGAATTTGTTTGTACACTTTCGCTGATCCGGAATCTCTGACACCCGGATCTACATGAACAGTTCCAATTGTGAGGGATGAGCCTTTTAGAACAAACAATGCTTCACCGCGGGTTAATCCACTGAGATCAGGAACAGGGACTTCTGTGTTCCCCATACCATCTCCAAGAACAAGATCAATCACAGATCCTTTGAAAATTTCTTTTCCTGGAAGGATGGATGATCCTTTGTAATTCTGATCCAATACTGCATTCCTCGCCAGGTCGGGCCGGTAGATCAGTTGGCCTACTTTTAATCCAAAGGATTCGAGTATTGCTTCTGCCTGCCTGTACGATACATCGATGAGATTAGGCATTCGTACTTTCGGTGGCTGGGAAGAATTAACGGTCAAATAAATTGTTCTCTCTTCCTTCACTTTAGAATCCGGCGCGGGATCCTGCTCGAGGACTGTTCCCGGACTTTGATCGACCTGGAATAAAGAATCGACAACTTTAAAGCGGAGATGTTTATCGGTAAGAAAACTTTCCAGTTTTGCCATTTTTAATCCGCGCAGATCCGGAACGGTAATACTTTCTCCATGATGTGTAAAATTTCCCAGCCAGAAATAAATGCCAAAAAATACAGCAGCCATGAGGACTGAAGCTGCCAGTAGGTTTACAAAGAAGATCCTGCTCCTGATAAATTTAATGAGATTCGAAAGCATAAGAATTTTTAATCAGTCGATACAATCAGGTTTTTCTTTTTCTGCATTCCATATTCGAGAATTCCATCAATGAATTCATACGGTTTGTAACCGGCAATGGCACTTTGGTGGAAAATGCAGGTTGCAGGAGTCATGCCAGGCAGGGAATTGACTTCAATAAAAATCACTTCAACTTTTCCATCGGCAAAGATACGGACAAAGGCATCGATCCTTGCATAACCTTCGATGTTCAGAATTTCTGCTGCTCGTTTAAGCTGAGCACTCACTTCTCTGGAGATACGTGAACGCTCTGTCGGATCTTTCGCATACCTGGCCGGTGTGATATTTTGTCCTTCACCTGCAAGAAATTTTTCTTCAAGAGAGAGTACATCACCTTCTGACAAAGCTTCGGATGCTTCAAACAGTTCATATCTCCGTTCGCCTTTATCATTCAGGTGAGTAAGCATACCTTCTGTTATTTCCAGAAAATGCACTGCATTTTTCTTTTCAATCAATTCTTCGATCAGAAATTGTTGTTTCCGTGGAAACTCTTCTTTCATTTTCAATTGAAGTACACTGGCATCTGCAGCGATCAATTCTTCCTGTTGCCGGAAGATGAGGTCTGCAAATGCAGTCAGTTCGGATTCATTCCGGATTTTTTTCACTGCACTGCTGCAACCGTCATCTACAGGTTTGGCAATAAAGGGAAACGAAAATCGCTGTAAAATATTTTTTACAAAGGAATTTTTATCGAGGTTCCAATCGGCAATGTTCACCAGGGCATGTCTTGCAATTGAAAATCCATTCTGATGAAGAATTTCGTTTGTCTCGTATTTATTAATCGTAAGTCTGGAAGAACTCACGCCCGAACCATTGTACGGCAATCCGATGGATTCAAGATGTCTTTGAACTTCGCCATCTTCACCGGGACGACCATGCAAGGCGATGAATACTACATCACAAATTTCTGCAAGCGCCGGGTAACTGAGAGGGCGGGGTTGTAATACATTATCGTCGTCAGTATATTTTTTTGTAATCCCATCACACAAATCCATGATCTCCCGGATTACTTCATGTACATGGAAATGCATTACCTTTTCACGGATATCATCAGCATTGTCTTTCAACATGAGATTCACAGGAATCTGAAACATCTGATGATCTTCGGAATTTCCAGTGAGAAAAACAGGAATGGCCTCGTATTTTTCTGATGAAGAAAGTTTCTCATAGATATTTCTTCCACTTTCAACGGATATATGTCGTTCCGAAGAATATCCTCCCATTATAACCGCGGCACGGATTTTTTTTCTTCCCGCAATTTTTAAAGCATGAATGTCTGCATCCAGTTTGCTAAGCATTGCCGGTAATTCAACAACGCTCTTCATATCTTCTTGTCTTTCCAGCAGAGATGTCCGGATAATATACGTCAGGAATTGCGATGGATTCAATCCAATTTCGGCAGCTTGGTGGAAAAAGAACGAAGAGGGCATCATCCCGGATGTTGTATTCGGATCGTTCAGAAATACTTTTCCGGCATCGTTGATGAATCCATCGATACGTGCATACACATTGAATTGTAAGGAAAGAAATAGTCGTTCGCATTCCTTGCGGATCGCTTGTATGTGTTCGTAAGGTAAATTTATGGGTGTAATTTTTCGGGATAAGCCCGGGAGATATTTTGAACGGTAATCGAAAAGTTCTTTTCCTTTCCGGATTTCAGTAGGAGGCAAGGCAACGGGCAAGCCATTTTCATTGCGGATGACAATGCAGGAGAATTCTTTTCCTTCAATAAAGGCTTCGATTACAACTTCACTCTCAGCATCCAGACTTTCCAGTTGTATCTCCCGGGATCCGGAAGCAAAAAATGTTTTCAGTTTTTGAAGCAGGATTTCCGGATGATAAATAATTTCAACAGAATTTTGATTTCGCAAAGCAAGAGGAATTCCAATTCCGGTTCGTATGTCTGTGAGTATCCTTAAAAATTCTAGTTGTTTTGGAGCATCAAGTTTATTCCATTCCTGAGCACTGATTTTTCGTATGAAAAAAGCCTGATCAAGAGCGGCAGACAATTTCCCCTGATCCGTTTCCGGAAGAATACTCACACCAATGGAAGAACCTTGATTGGCAGATTTAACGACACAAGGGAAACCTATTTCATCCTGAACTTTGCGAAAGATTTGATCGGTTGAATTCGTATTTATCCATTCAGTACGTTTCATGGTGAAAAAAGCCGGGCTTGGAAATCCGGCCTGCTGCATCAGGTGTTTTTGGATGGCTTTGTTTATTCCGATTGCCGATGAAAAAATTCCTGAACCGGAATATGGAATTCCGAGAAATTCAGGACATCCCTGAATTCTTCCGTCTTCACCAAAAGGACCATGCAGACAGAGAAATGCAAAATCGATAATTCCGGAAAGTTGATCAGGAGAAATTCGCTTACCCAAACTATTGATGAGATTCTCTTGTTCAGGAAGAGTCAACTTACCCAGACTTTCAGCATACACTTGAAAATCGTTAGGAGAGGCCGGAAGGGAATCGACTGGTGGATAGAAGTCACGAATACTTCCTTTGTACACATTTTCCCAATTCAGCAAAACAAAATTTCCAAAACTGTCCACAAAAATCGGGACCGCTTCGAAAAGTGATTTGTTGAGGTTGTCATAAACTGTACGACCTCCGGCAAACGAAATTTCACGCTCCCTGGAGAAGCCGCCAAAAACAATTCCGATTTTTAATTTCATGAAGCATCCGGGCATTTTATCCCGGAGGACAAAGTTAATAAATTCAAGGTGCAGGCTTACCTGTTCACCCCGACTTTTCCAATGACGATGTTCAAAAGTATCAGTTGATCGTCATGCCAAGATTGAACATCAGAAAGGAGAAAATATCTGTTTGTTCTTCGATTTGCTTGGCGATTGGTTTGCTTGATCCTAAAGGAGTGGTACCGGCATGTCCGGCATTCACATCGATCCGGATCAGAACCGGATTATTCCCTTTGTACTTTTCTTGTAATGTGGAAATAAACTTGAAGGAATGAGCGGGAACCACCCGGTCATCATGATCCCCGGTCGTTACCAGAGTAGCAGGGTAGTTTACATTTTCCTTGATATTATGAAGCGGTGAATACCCATAGAGGTTGCGGAAATTGGCTTCGTCTTCACTGGAACCGTAATCACCTTTCCAGGCCCAGCCGATAGTGAATGTATGATAGCGAAGCATGTCCATAACACCCACCGGTAGGAATTGCCACTCTGAATAATTCGGGACGCTGTGTCATCACAGCACCCACAAGCAATCCTCCGTTTGATCTTCCATTGATACCCAGTTTTTCAGAACTCGTATATTTTTCAGCAATGAGATATTCTGCGGCTGCTATAAAATCATTAAAGACATTTTGTTTCTGAAGTTTTGTACCTGCTTCATGCCATTTTTCACCATATTCACTACCACCTCTGATATTTGCCAGGGCAAATACTCCTCCATTTTCCATGAATACCAGTCGTTCGACTTTAAAGACAGGAGTTTGAGGAAGATTGAATCCACCGTAACCAAAAAGTAGTGTTGGATTTGTACCATTCAGAACTACACCTTTTTTGTGAATGATAAACATTGGAATTTTAGTGCCGTCCTTTCCGGGATAAAATACTTGTTTGGTTTCATAATCGGAAGGATTGTAATTGAGTTTGGGTCTGAAGAAAATACTATTCTCTTTCGTCGCCAGATTGCATTTGTAAATTGTGGAAGGTGCTGTGAAGGTGTTGAGCGAATAAAAGATCATGGGATCTTTTTTGGAAGCAGAGAGCTGATCCACAGTTCCGACAGTCTCCATAGGAATATCGTATAAAAATTTTCCTTTTTTATCAAAAACTTTCAGAAGGCTGTGAGCATCCTTCATATACCGGGCAACAAAAAGATTATTCCCTACAACAACTTCTTCAAGTACTTCAGTTGTCTCCGGCAGAATGTCTTTCCAGGGAGCTGCTGGGTTTTCTGCATCCAATTTCACCAACCGGTAATTCGAAGCATTCTTGTTGGTAAGCATGTAAATACTATTGCTGTCGTTGTCTACAATGGAATACTCATTTTCAAAATCAGCAACAATTGTTTTCCATTCAGCTTTCGCTTTTTTGATTTTTAATCATCAGGTTGTTGTTTGATGAAGCTTCATTCCCTGACAGGATAAGATAGCGTTCATCATCTGTTGTTCCAGCACCATAATTTCTTTGAGGATGTGTTTTGTCCTGATAGACTAATTTATCAGCAATTTGTTGGGAACCCACTACGTGGTAATATACTTTGTGGAATTCATTTTTGCCTTTCAGGATGTTTGCAGAATCCGGTTTGTCATAGCGTGAGTAATAGAAACCATTTCCTTCCCATGAAATCCCCGAAAATTTAACCCATTGAACGGTTTCGGGAGACTCTTTGTTTGACCAGGTATTCTTGATATGGATCTCGCTCCAATCGGAACCGCCTTTGGATATTTCATACGCCACCCATTTTCCATCTTTTGAAACCGAAACAGCACCGATATTTACTGTGCCATCGGAGGACAATTGATTTGGGTCCAGAAATGGTTCAGGAGTAGCATTCCATTTACCTTTCAGGACATTCAGGATATATTGATTTTGCAAACCGTCATTCATGTACATGTAATAATTATTTCCGCCTTTGAAAGGCACTGACCTTTTTTGAAAATTCCATAGCGTGGTTAGCCTGTCTTTCAATTTGGAACGAAACGGAATTTTATCGAGGTAATCAAATGTGATTTTATTTTCTTCTTTGACCCATGCAGCCGTCTCCGCTGATTTATCATCTTCCAGCCATCGATAGGGATCAGAAACTTTTGTTCCAAAATAGTCGTCAGTATGTTCCACTTTTTTGGTGGCCGGATAGCTGAACGGTTGACCATTGATGAATTGAATGAACGTGAATAAAACGACAGATAGAGAGAGGATTTTCTTCATATAAATGGAGTGCTTACGAGAATTGAACATTCATCCCTGAAATGGGTTCTGTTTACTGAATGCGGGTCGAAAATTAGGAAATTCCTTCATTTTATAAGAATTCTTAACATGTTCACCTTTAAAAATCTTCCATTTACCTCGCAAAAGGGCTTATTGACAAAAAAACCAGATTTCGGAGTAACAAGGCAAGTACTTTTGAATTTCAGAATCGTTCATTGAAGCGGTATTATTTTCATTGATACTGTTAAAAATAATGCAGGAATTGTTTCCAGGCCAATGGTGATCCCTCATCCCTCAAAATATACCTGGAAATTTTTTGGTAGCGGTTGGTGCACAGGTCCTCGTGTTTCCAACTTGTCTTTTCATCAGCCGTTACCCACACCTGCCTTTTAGGATATGTTAGTTTTGTTTAGGTGAATATGTTCAAGACCCTTCCATCGCGGGAGGGTTTTGAGCTTTTATGCAGTTTTCGAAAATTATTAATAAAAAATTTTGTCATCGCTTCAACTGGCCGGAGAAATTTCATTCACCCAGTTTCACTTCTGATTCACCAGAGATACCTGCCTTGAAACCAAATAAAATTGAGTTCCGTTCATCGTCGGCTTATTTTTGATTTCATACTACAAAAAAGATGGGATACAACGAGTTTTATACACAGGGATTTCTACCGAAGGATGATAGACAGGTCAATCTGTTTGAAGACTTTAAAAGGCTCCGCAGCATCTTTGGGACACCGCATAAATTTGCCTACCTGCGTTCACTGGCACGCACAAGGAAGTTTACGCGTACTGTTTATCCTCCGGGCTGGCAATTTAAATAATCAGGAAAACGCAAACGATATTCTGAGACCGTATGAAAAAGAAAGGACCCCCGGTTGCGACGCCGAGGGCCTTTCAAACACACCATGAAAAACCAAACGCACTTTCTTTTTAGTAAACAATACTTACGTGTCCAACCCACTCGGAGTATTTACCATCAACACCCCAACCTTTAATCTTGTAGACATAGGTATCGGATTGACACTTTTTACCTTGGTAATAACCATCCCATGAACCCTGGAGTCCTTCCCAGCTTGTGAGAAGTAAACCCCAACGGTCAAAGATCCAAACTTGGATGTCTTTCATCTGTGTGAAATACGGACGGAAGTCATCATTTTTTCCATCTCCATTTGGTGTGAAACAGTTTGGTGCGAACAATGTTGAATGCGGACGCACTTCAATAGTTTTCTGAATGGTATCACGACAACCGTAGGAGTTCACAGTAATGAGCAATGCGGAATATGTTCCTGTATCCTGGAATGTATGTACCGGGTTGAGGGAAGTACTTGTAAACCCACCATCACCAAACTGCCACTGATAGGAAGTAAATCCTTGTGAAAGATTTGTGAAGTGTACGGTAGGAGTAAGGATGTCAGTAACCAATGGATCCGCTGTAAAATCTGCAAGCGGTTGACCAAAGACACGGATTGCTCCGGCTTGTGTAAACGATGCCTGACAACCCAAATCAGAAACGACAGTCAAGGAAACATCGTATTGTCCGCCATCATCAAAGAGATGCACAGGATGCTGATCCGTTGAAACTGCACCGTCACCAAAATTCCAGAGCCAGCCGGCTATATTGCCATTTGTGATAACTGAGTTATCATGGAAGATTGCACTTAATGGAGCACAACCCTGGAATCCACCTGCAAAAGTTACTGAAGGATTTGGATTGACACGAACTATTGTTGAATCCATACCGACACATCCCTGATTTGACACAGCAGTCAGATATACATTGTATTGACCGGGTGCCGAGTAGTTGTGTGCCGGATTCGTTTGTGTGGAAGCCTGTGCATCACCAAAGTTCCAGGCATAACTGCTGATAGAACCATTGTTGATGGTGGTAAGATTATGGAATCCTGTAGAGGCACCCTGACAAACATCCGTTCCTGTCAAATCAACATCCGGGTTGTCATAGATTGTAACTCTTCTGAGATCTGTTGATGAGCAACCATGATCGGTTGTTGCTACCAATGTAACATCGTATACTCCCGGTGTATTGAATATGTAATTGAAAGCTGAGTCCGTGGAGCTGATTCCATTTCCAAGATCCCAGGAATAATTTACATTTCCACCGGTTGTATTCACACTGGTATTTACGAAGAGTACTGGTGCTCCCTGACAAGCATTGGATGCCTGAATAGCTGGAGCCATGTTTCTGTAAATTTCTACATCACCCAGCAAATCATCATAGCAACCATAGGTTGTAGTAGTGGTGAGTGATACAGAATAATTACCCGCAGCAGTATACTGGTGGATTGGATTTCTTTCAGTGGAAGAAGCTCCATCTCCGAAATTCCAATTCCATGCAGCGATTGATCCATCCTGAGAAACAGTCTGATCATTAAATTGTGTAGGCAAGCCAATACACACATCGTTTGCATTCCAGTCCACTGTAGGCCCGATATACACTGCAAGACTTTGTGTGATCTGATCTGTACAACCATTTGCGGTTGTGACAACCAGATTGACATTGAAATTGCCAGGATTTAGAAAGCTGTGGGAAGGATTTGCCAGGGATGAATTAATACCATCACTGAAGTCCCATGCACTTGTGTATGCAATACCACCACTTACTGAAGACTGGTTTACAAATTGATTGGCATTCCCGAAACATACATTGTTGGTAGAAAATGCTGCTACCGGATTCGGGAAGATATTTACGTTATTTGAATATACACTGGTACAACCATTATTCGTTGTGACTGTGAGTTGAACAGGATATGTACCGGAGTTTGAATAAATGTGTACCGGTTCGTCAAGATTCGATGCGGTTTGATCGGCAAAATCCCAGTTCCAACTTGCTATGCTACCGGAAGAAACTGTTGACTGGTCAAGGAATTCTACTTCTATTCCCTGACAAACACTTTGTCCGATAAAATTGGCTACAGGTAATGGATAGACATCGACCTGGCGCTGAACTGTATCCCGACAACCGAAATCGGTTGTTGAAATCAACGTGATGACGAAGGATCCATCATTGCTGAACGAATGTGACGGAGCTGTTTGGTTGGATGTTGAGTTATCCCCAAAAGACCAATATGAATTCGCAATCGATCCTGAAACAACCGAACTGGAATTTAGAATTCCAACAGGACTATTTGCACAAGCCGGAGTAACAGTGAAATCCGCTTCCGGCAATGGATGAATAGTTACTGTTCCGCTCACTGTATCTGTACAACCAAGAGCAGTTGTTGCAATCAATTCTACTGTAAATGTTCCTTCAGCAACATAATTGTGCGATGGATTATTGGTCATAGAAGTGAAGCCATCACCAAAATTCCATTGGTAACCTGAAATTGAACCGGTAGAAGAGTAAGAAGAATTTACAAATTGTGTCGCTGTTTGGGCACACACTGCCGGAGCAGAGAATACCGCGACTGGTAAACCATTAATGGAGACATTATTTGTAACTGTATCCCTGCAACCATGATCCGATGTAACAACAAGGGAAGCACTGTATGCGCCTGTGATCAGGTAAGTGTGTGAAGGAGACGCCAGGGTCGAATTACCATTATCACCGAAATTCCAAGACCAATTTGTGATCGAACCGGAAGAGATCGATGATGCATTCGTAAATGTTGTTGCTGTTGTACGGCAAACTGTAGGTGCACTAAATGCAGCGACCGGCAATGGATACACCTGCACTGTCTGAGAAACACTGGCAGTACAACCTGCGTTGGATGTCAGATTCAATGTAGCGGTATAGGCACCATCACTTGCGTACGTGTGACTGGTATTCGCAGAAGCGGAAGAATATGTATCACCGAATGTCCAATTGTAGGAAGCAATACTTCCGGATGAAATTGAGGATTGATTCGTAAATACAGAAGCACTTCCAAGGCAATTGGATGTCGCTGCAAAAGCCGCAACAGGAAGAGGATTGACAGTGAGGTTGTGCACGATCGATCCACTACAACCGTTCGGATCTGTGATGGTCACGAAATATGTTCCGGCTGTTGTCACCGATATGGATTGACTTGTTTCTGTTGTTGACCAGAGATATGTACATCCCGGATTTCCAGCGTTCAGAACAGCTGATTGTCCGGCACATACTGCAGAGTTCGTCGGTACAGCATTCAGTGAACCGCCGACACTTACATTTGTTGAACCCAGTGCAGAACAACCGTTCGCGCTTGTGACTACGACAGTATAATTTCCGGAATCAGATACTGAAATCGATTGGGTTACTTCTCCTGTAGACCAGGCAAAAGTTGAACCCGGATTTCCGGCATCCAATGTTGTACTGAAACCCGGACAAATGAATGCTGGCATGAGATTCACAACCGGGATTGGATTTACAGTGACAGATACTGTATCACTGTTCACGCAACCATTCGCATCTGTACCAATCACAGTATACGTACTGTTGGCATTTGGTGTGACAAGTACATTTGCAGTGGTGTTACCGATTGGATTCCATTGGTAGGATGCACCACCTGTAGCTGTATACGATATTGTTGATCCGATACAAATACTCTGATCCGGACCGGCAGAAATTGTTGGTAATGGATTCACGATTACCCTTGCTGTATCTTTGTTGACACAACCATTCGCATCCGTTCCTGTTACAATGTAGGATGTTGTAGACGTTGGGCTAACAGAGTAGGAAAGTCCGTTGAAGTTGCCCGGCATCCAGACACAATTGGCAGTACTTGTAGCAGTGAGAGTAGTATTAGCTCCGGAACAAATGCTTTTATCCGGACTGGCAATAACAACCGGAAGAGCATTCACCTGAACGCTTGCGACATCACTTGCTGTACAACCATTTGCATCTGTAACGGTTACTGTATAGGAAGAATTAGTCGCCGGAGAAACATTAATTGTTGAAGTTGTTTGGCCACCTGGCGTCCACACATAAGCAGTTCCTCCGCTTGCACTTAAGGAAGCCGGCGAACCGATACAAACAGATTGATCATTTCCGGCATTCGCAACCGGCAAAGCATTTACAGTCACAGCTTGAGAGACTGTGTCAGTACATCCATTACCGGAAGATATAATCAGGTTCACATTAAATGTACCTGCTGATGTAAAACTGTGTGTAGGTGAAGATTGAGTCGATGTATACGTGTCGCTGAAGTCCCAGAAATAAGAAGAGATAGATCCGGTTCCGATTGTAGAGTTATTCATAAAGCTTGTTGGGCTTCCCAAACAAACCGGGCTCGTACTAAAGGCAGCAACAGGAGTAGGGTGAATGTTTACAGGATGCGTAATTGTCCCTGAGCATCCACCTGCGGTAGTGACTTGTAAGGATACAGTATAATTTCCTGCAGTGGAATAAGCGTGTGAAGGATTCTGCACGGATGAAGAATTACCATCTCCGAAATTCCACTGATAGCTTGTTATATTACCTGTACTCACTGATGAAAGGTCATTAAATGCAATTGCTGAATTTTCACACGCGTTTCCTGCAGTGAAGTCTGCAATCGGCAATGGATTTACATTGATGATCTGATTCGCGGTACTGCTGCAACCATTCGCACTTACAGTGGTTAATGTGGCAGTAAAACTACCGGCTGAACCATATGAATGTGTAGGATTTTGTTGGTTTGATGTACTTGTATCGCCAAAATCCCATGACCATGAACTGATCGTTCCACCTGCAACAGATGAGGCATCTGTAAACTGTGTTGTTCCTCCAATACACACTGAAGTTGCACTGAAGTTGACGACAGGTATTTGATTCACTTGTGCGGAGACATTGATTGCACCACTGCAACCGGACGTATCCGTAACAGTAACACCATACGTACCGGCTGCATTCACAACAATTGTTTGTGTAGTTGCACCGGTTGTCCAATTGTACGTCATGCCTGAATAACCGGCATCCAGTGTCGCGCTATCACCCTGACAAAATGAGACATTTCCAAGGTTGATGGTGATTGATGATCCGGCACTTACATTACAGGAAGCAGTTGCACTGCAACCATAGGGATCAGTAACCACAACAGAATATGTACCACCGGAACCAATATTGATAACCTGAGTTGTTTCGCCGTTTGGTAACCATTGGTAAGAAGCACCTCCGGGACCAGCATCCAATGTTGCAACTGAACCTGCGCAAAGGAAGAAGGATTGAAGATTAACGGGTGGAGGTGTATGTACATTTACATTCACTGTGGCAGAAGCAGTACATCCGACCGCATCGGAAGCGACAACAGTATAATTAGTAGATCCGGAAGGTGTAACAGAAATACCGGAATTCGTGCTACCACCCGGACTCCAGGAATAAGTTACTCCGCCGGAAGCACTAAGTGTTGCACTTGATCCTGCACAAATATCTACATCAGGTCCAACATTAACGATTGGCAACTGACCTACATTCACATCCACCATATCCGAGAAAGTACATCCGTTTCCGTCAGTACCAATCACTGTGTAGGTTGTGCTTGTTGCAGGGTCTACTGTTATTGTTTGAGTTGTATAACCACCCGGGAGCCAGTTGTAGGAAAGAGCTCCACTGGCAGAAAGGTTCACAGTACCACCCGAACACAAGAATCGATCAGCACCGGCAGAAACACCCGGCAGCGGATTTACATTGACATTTACTGTGTCGCGTGCCTGGCAGCCATTTGCATCGGTGATCGTAACTACATAGGAACCAGAACCTCCGGGAGTAACGATAACTGTTGAACCGGTGCTACCACCGGGTTGCCATGAATAAGTACCACCACCGGAGGCCGACAATGTAGTTGATGATCCGCTACAGATCGTTTGATCTGAACCGGCATTGGCAAGTGGTAAAGGGTAAATTGTAATTTGATGTTGAACAGTATCAGAACAACCGGAAGCGTCTCCGGAGATAAGTGTTACAGTATATGTACCAGCCGAATCATAAACATTCGATGGGTTTTGAAGTGTTGAAGAATTTCCATCACCAAAATCCCAATTCCATGAACTGACCGGTGGATTTGTTTGATCGGTAAACCCGACAGTCGTATTGATACAGGAGTTCGCGGCAGCAAATTCAGCTACCGGTGGAGGAGTGATCACAATTTGTTGGACCAGTGTATCCAGGCAACCCAGAGTATTTTCAATAATCAGAGATACATCGTAGGTTCCCGGTGAAGGATATTGGTGGATGGGGTTTTGAATGGTGGAAATGCTTCCATCACCAAAATCCCAATGCCATGACCAGATAATACCGCCGGGTGTAGTGGATTGATCAATGAAATGTATAGGGTTATTCACGCAGGATGTTGGTGAATATGTAAATGCAGCCGTAGGTATAAACGGCATTGTTACCACAACAGTATCAGTCGCAGTACAGCTACCATCACTTGCAGTCACTACCCAGATTCCGGAACCTACAGTTATGGACTGCATGGTTGAACCATTATTCCATAAATAAGTATAGGTACCGCTTCCACCTGTTGCATTGGCGGTGAGTGTTGCCAGGTCACTACATGCGACCTGTTGATCCGGGCCTGCATTCACCTGGATCCCGACCACATTCACGATATAAGAATAGATCTGACTACCCACATACGGGCATGCATCGTCAGCTACTCTGACAGTAAATGAAAATGAATTTCCAATATCAGCAGAAGTAGGAGTCCAGCAAAATGTTCCGGTTGGGTGTCCAAGAGTATCGGTAGTAAATGTACCACCTGCAATACCATTGTCCCAGGTTACTGTGAGTTGTTGTCCTGCATCCACATCATTTGAAAAGATGTTGAAACAGTTGAGCTGATTTGCACAAACAGTAATCGAAAAATTATTTGTTCCGTTGATTCCTGTAAGAGTAGGAAGAGTGTTCATGCAATTCATCACTGTCAACTGCAGATCTCGTTCCACACTGCCTATCAATACACCATTTCGGTATTCAAGCACATTTACTGCCATTACAGTTACCTCCAAAGCCTGAGGAGTAAGACAAATGTCACCGGTAGCAGAATTGAAACTGGTAGCCGGAATTGAATTCAGCGGGTTGGCTGCATTGTAAGGTGAAATATAATTGACGTTGGTGCTTGCAGTTTGTTTTGGAGTAATCAACTGATATACCAAAGAGTCACCGTCTGTATCATAGGCACCGTGATTGAAACAATATTGTTGGCCACGGCATATGAAAGGAACCGGTTTATTGGAGAAAGTAGGAGAGCTGTTACAGGAAGCGATCAGATTGTTCAGAGTCGCATAAATATAAAAGGTACTTGACCCTGGTGTTGTGATGGTCGTAATTGCAGCATTTCTGCAACATAAGGAATAACTAAAAATCCAGTCTGAGCACTGCATTGGAAGTGTGATAATTCCATCGTAAACCCATTCCTGGATTCCGGTGAAAGAACCTCCATTACATGTAGTGACAGAAGTAGAGCAGGCCGGCGTTACCTCTTGTCCTGTTCCGGGCCGTGGATAGCATGTAACACCCAGGCTTTGTCCACACGTTCCAGAATTAATTGTCACAAAAGGATTTGCAGGAGCTGCAATCCCAATGCAATCCCGGTAAAATGAAAGGGTGATTTGATAAGTATTCCCACCCAGACATTGATACGTCAGGTCAGCACCCATCGTATGACTGGCTTGCACTTTTCCGGCTGTAAATAAGCCAAAAGTAAGCGCAATGATTACCAGGAATTTTCTGTGTAAGTTTCGTTTCATGCTCTTCGAATTATGTGGGGCTGTCTGGCTTGGGAGCAGGGCCTGAAAACACACCACTTTTTCTACACACTAAAACTATCCTAATACTTCAGCAGAAGTGGTCGAATGCACTCACCGGCAATCACTTGTAAGGTTTTGTCGAATCATTTGATTAATTCTCTTTGCATACTCATGAAAAATCACAAAAACGAGGTTCCTATGAAAAAAGCTGTTTTTTTAGCCTTGAAAAGTTTGCAAGATTATAATGAAGATTTTTGAGAAGGATTAGATTCCAGAATAAAAACCAGCAATGATTGAATAAATTACACTTTAGGATGCAATTTTCAGTTCAATAATTTGATACATTTGCACCTCGATTTTTTTAAAAAAAATGGCAATTTCGTTAAGTCTGTAAATCCATTTTTTTGATAAAAATCTTAAAGAAGAACCTTTGAATTTTAAGGATTTTTCTAAGATAGTATCGGGGTGTAGCGTAGCCTGGTAGCGCGCCAGCATGGGGTGCTGGAGGCCGTGGGTTCGAATCCCGCCACCCCGACAGATAACGATTACTCTAAAATTGAAAAGCTGAAATTCAATTTGATTTCGTTTAGAATTTCAACCGGAATCACCCTTTGCACCTTTTGAAAAAACGCAATTAATTAATCCCAAATAAATTTCTCTCTTTATGTTGCTTGATCTCTTTACAGTGGATGGTATGATTGGACTGGTAACACTGGTTCTCCTCGAAATTGTATTGGGCATTGACAACATTATTTTCATTGCCATCCTTTGTAGTTACCTGCCAAAAAAGGAGCAGCAGAAAGCACGGACTATTGGATTAATGCTGGCGATGATTTTCCGGATACTATTGTTGCTTGGAATTTCATGGCTGGTACATCTGGTTGAACCATTGTTTTACATCGGATCCTTTGGGCCAAGCGGGCGTGATATAATCCTCTTTAGCGGAGGTGTATTTTTGGTGTATAAAACTGTGAAAGAGATTTATGTGAAATTAAGAGGTCATGATCATGATCCGGAAGCACCGAAAGGGAGAACAATGACAGTAGCACAAGCCATTGTTCAAATTACTATTATCGATATCATTTTCTCCTTTGATTCAATTCTTACAGCAGTTGGTCTGAGTCGCGATATCGTTGTGATGATTACAGCTGTAGTTCTGGCGATGATTGTGATGTTACTTTTTGCTCCGTATGTGAGTAACTTCATCAATAAATTCCCTACTTTAAAAATGCTGGCGCTCGCTTTCCTGGTATGTATCGGAATTCTCTTAATCCTTGAAGGTTTGCATGTTCATGTAGAAAAAAGCTATATGTACATAGCGATGGCATTCTCGCTGATTGTTGAACTGTTAAATATCAGAATGAGAAGAGTGAATCACCAGGCGCTGTAGAGCTTTAAGTTTCATCCGGGAAGTTTTTTCGCACGTTGCAGATGGGCGTGAGTGTGAGTTAGGGTTTGAGTTTGATGTCCCTCCTCCCATGTCCCCCGTCCATTCTTGTGTGAAGGTGGTGTCCGTCCCTCGTCCCTCGTCCCTCGTCCCTTCGCCCCCCTCTTCATCAAACTTTTAACTACTGCATGTTCACACTTTTTGCAAGCTTTCTACGTTAATTATTTGTCTTTTACGAGAATAAGATTAGATTTGTACATACTCAAACCTGCGAGCGTATGATCAAAGGGAAACCCTCTTATCCGTTTAGTACAATTGCTTTAGCTATCGCATTTTCACCCCGACTTGAGCAGTTGATTGCCGAAACCAAAAGGCTTGCAAATGTTCACAATGCAAGGTCTGTTTTCATCCATGTCGGCAAGAAAACGTCTGAACACCAGCGTCAGCTTTCTAACTTTCTTACACACTATGGGTTTAACGACACCAATTCTTTGGTTGTCTGGGAGCAGGGGAATCCGGTAGATGTAATTCTGGCTGTTTGTAAGCGTGAAGTTGTGGATTTGCTCATTATCGGAGCTTTGGAAAAGGAAAATGTGATTAAGTATTACATGGGTTCTATTTCGCGGGAGATAAGCCGGAAAGCAAAATGTTCTGTTCTGATGTTGATTCGTCCTTCCGTGCAACCACGCCCGTTCCAAAAGGTGGTTGTCAATGGTCATGAACATCCGAAAACTTTAAACACATTAAAGACTGCGGCTCATTTCTGCACGATTGAAGGAACAAAAGAATTGACAATCGTGGATGAAGTAGATATTCCCGCATTGTCGATGAGCATGGCTGAAGACAGCACTGAACCGGAAGGTGAGCAGATCCGGAAGGAATTTATCAGCGATGAAAATTCACGATTGTCCAAGTTGATCAGTTCGATTCCGACAGGAACTATTCAGATTCACAATAAAGTTATTTCCGGCAGAAGCGGACATACTATATCCAAGTTTGCAGCGGAACAAGAGGCAGATTTGTTGGTGGTAAATTCACCGGACCATTCCCTGAGCATTTTCGACCGCATTTTTACGCACGATATAGAATACATGCTTGCCGACATGCCGTGTAATATGTTGATCGTACATACACGCAACGTAGAGTAGCATGGCAGAGCTGTCACACCACGAAGTAGTGGTGCTTTTTCTTTCCATTGGCATCATGTTGCTGATGTCGAGATTCCTCGCTGAACTAGGAAGACGAATCGGGCTGCCGATCGTTATGGGGGAAATGATCGTTGGTATTCTGCTTGGTCCAACAGTTTTTGGAGCAATATCACCGGATTGGTACGAAGGCTTATTTCCAGGCAGCGGACCGGTTGCGATTTCGATTCAGGCAATTGTAAAACTCTCAGTCGTGATGCTCTTGTTTGTTGCCGGAATGGAAGTTCAGTTGCCGGTAATGCTCAAACAGGGGAGGCTTGCCTTGTCGACCAGTCTCACCAGTATGGTTGTTCCTTTTAGCCTGGGATTCTGGATCTCCTGGCAATGGCCCGAACTTTTCCTCCGTGCCACACATGTATCTCCCTTGGTCTTTTCTCTCTTCTTCGGAACAGCATTGGCCATTACCGCTTTGCCTGTAATAGCCCGAATCCTGATGGATCTGAATATTTACAAAACAAAAATCGGAATGCTCATCATGGCTGCCGCTATGTTTAATGATCTGTTGGGCTGGCTGATTTTTTCTGTGGTATTGGCAATGGTAGAAAACAGGGGAGTAGGGACAGATATTGGTTTAACCATTTTATACATTTTGCTTTTTGGGATTCTCATGTTAACTCTTGGCAGGAAAATATTAAACCGTGTTCTTCCGTTCATACAAACAAAGTTCAGTTGGCCGGGTGGTGTACTGTCGATGGGATTGGGATTGTGTTTTCTTGCCGCAGCATTCACCGAAGGGATTGGGATTCACGCAATTCTTGGAGCATTTATCATGGGAATAGCAATGGGTGACAGTGTACATCTTCACGAAAGAGCCAGAGAAATTATTCATCAGTTTGTGACCAATATTTTTGCGCCATTGTTTATGGTTAGTATTGGCTTGCATGTAAATTTTATAGAACATTTCAATCTTGTGCTAATACTCCTTGTACTTGGTCTTGCTTTTGTCGGTAAAATTGTTGGTGCAGGTGCAGGAGCAATCGCAGGTGGACTCAATTTTCGTGACTCTGCCGCAGTGGCCATGGGGATGAATGCTCGTGGAGCAATGGAAATAATTTTAGGAACACTCGCTTTCCGAGCCGGGATCATCCAGGTTGAATTGTTTGTTGCACTGGTTGTCATGGCGCTTGTAACAAGTCTTGCCAGCGGTCCGGCTATCCGCAGAATTTTATCACATTGATTTTTTTATTTTATGAATATCTTCCTCATCGGATACATGGGTAGTGGAAAATCGAAGACAGGAGAAGCCTTGTCAAAAGTTTTGCAGTACCGGTTTTTGGATACAGATAACATAATTGAAGAACAAACAGGGAAGAGGATCAGTGATATTTTTCAGGCACCGGGACCGGAAGAATTTCGCTTGATGGAAAAAAATGTGATTCGTTCCATCGGGAATAAAGACGACCAGGTGATTTCTACAGGTGGAGGACTGCCGTGTTATTTTGAAAATATGGACTGGATGAATGCGAATGGACTCACCATTTACCTTGAAGCCAATGCCGGCTTATTGTTTCATCGGCTCGTACGGAACCGTGCAGGAAGACCTTTGATTGAAAAAATTTCGGATGTGGATTTAATGGAACAAATCCAAAATCATCTGATCGATCGCATTCCTTTTTATCAAATGGCACAAATCAAAGTAAGTGCTGCAAGTCTGGACATCAAATCCCTTACTGAACAGGTGAAAAATCTGGTGGAAAATAAGTTAACTTAAAAAAGCAATCGCTTTTCCATTTTCTGTTTCCACGGTAACGTGTTCTTGTAAGGTTGTCGCAAGACTCAGCCCTGTATAATCTGCAGCTATTGGATACCGTCTGTGATTTCTGTCTACCAAAACTGCCGTTCGGATCTTTTTAATATCCGCGGCAAGAAAAGGTTTGAGGGCATACATCATTGTTTTTCCTGAATTCAATACATCATCAACCAGGATAATCACTTTTCCCTGCAGGTTTTCAGTACTTAGTGGAATTCGGATATCGTTGAGTGTCTGGCTGTGTTTGTCCATTTGAACATCGATAAGCTGAACATCAAAAGGGGCAATTTTCTTCAGCACTTCCGAGAGCATTTTGGCTACTTCAAATCCGGAGGAGCGGATCCCGGCTATAATAATTTCTTTTTCATCCACATTGTCCTCATACACTTGATAGGCTATACGGTTAATTCGTTGCTCACTTTGTTTGGCACTTAATAAATTGGTTTTTGATACTTCCATGGTGGATGCTTTTATAATCAGGATTTGATTCTTCCGGCCTGGTAATAATATTTCTGATAATAGGGGTCTTCCAGGTCACTAATTGTTACGCCACGTTGTGTGCTTGCATGAGCAAATTTATTTTGCCCAAGGTAAATTCCAACATGTGAAATCCTGCCTTTCTTTATTTTAAAAAAAACAAGATCGCCTTCTCTCAGTTCGGATTTTTTTATCGGATTTACTTTTTTATACATATCCTTCGCGCTTCCAAGTAAAAGAATGTGGTAAGAATCCCGCATCATTCGGCACACAAAGCCGGAGCAATCAATGCCGGATTCTGATTCACCTGAATATTTGTAAGGAGTTCCCAACCATTCACCGATGGATTGAAACAGTCGTGGATTGGAGATGTATTGAATATCGTATCCCAGCAGGTTGGAATATTTGAAACACCATTGAAGTTGTTGTTGTTCGGGATCCTCTTCATTCTCATTCCCAACAGGAGAAATATCCTGCGCCATCACTGCTTGAGCGGCAAGGAATGACATAAATAAAATGAGCAACCTTAGTTTCATTTGCAGCAAATTTCTTTAAGATCTTCTGTTGAGCAAAACTACATTTTCAACATGTGTGGTGTGCGGAAACATATCAACAGGTTGAATGGATTTAACAACATATTTTTCGTCCATCATGGCAAGATCTCTTGCCTGAGTACCGGGATTACAACTTACATAAACGATCCTTTCCGGGAATAATTCTACTATTTTAGTGACAACAGCCGGATGCATGCCGGCACGTGGAGGATCCGTGATGATCACATCCGGTTGTCCGTGTTCGGCAACAAATGCATTTGTTAAAGTATCCTTGATGTCACCGGCAATAAATGTAGTATTCAGCAAACCATTTTCTTTTGCATTTTGCCTGGCATCATCGATTGCAACCGGAACATTTTCTATTCCGATCACATGACGCGATTGTCGTGCTACAAAATTAGCGATTGTTCCGGTCCCTGTGTACAAATCATACACCAATTCCTTACCATTTAAACCCGCGAAATCACGGGTTATTTTATACAATTCATACGCCTGAGAGGAATTTGTCTGGTAAAATGATTTTGCGCTGATTTTAAATTTAAGTCCTTCCATTTCTTCCAGAATATAATCTCTGCCTGAAAACAAATGAACCTCCAGATCAAAAACGGTATCGTTTCTTTTTGGATTAATGATGTATTGCAGAGAAGTGAGTTGAGGAAATTTATCTTTCAGGAAATTCATTAATTTATTTCGCTCGATGCTTCTGTCTTCATGGAAAACTACTACAACCATCCATTCCCCGGTTGATGTAGAGCGGATGAGCAGGTTGCGCATGAATCCTTCAAGATTTATTACATCAAAGAATGAATATTTTTCCTGAACGCAGAATTGTTTTACAGCTCTTCGTATTTCATTTGACAAATCTTCCTGAAGAAAACATTTTTGAATATCGAGGATTTTATCAAAACGCCCCGGCACATGAAAACCCAGGACATCTTCAAGAGCGGAAGCATCGGTACCAATTTCATCCTTTGTGAGCCAACGTTTATTTGAAAAGGTAAATTCCAGTCGATTGCGGTAATATTCTGTCTTGTTTGATCCGATAATGGTTCGAATTTCCGGAATCTCAATTTTTCCAATTCTTACAAGTGCCTGTTCGACCTGTTGTTGTTTGTAGAATAGCTGCTTCTCGTAACTCATGTGTTGCCATTTGCATCCACCACAAATACCGAAATGCGTACATACCGGATTGCGCCGATCCGGAGAGGGTTCAATGATTTGAACTATTCTGGCTTCAAAGAATTTTTTCTTTTTTCGATAAACCTCAACATCCACGAGATCTCCCGGTACACCACCTTCAATGAAGACAACTGCATTGTCGATTCTGGCAACAGACTGACCATCCGACGATGCATCGATGACTCTCAGGCTTTCCAGGCGACTCCCTTTATTTATTGTTTCTGACATAATGCTGCGAAATTAGCATTGAAAATTGATTTTCATTGGTAAATGTGAATAGAAACTGGGTAAATCGACTGGCTTTCAGCGAGTCAATTTGTTACATTTGCCCTATAATATCGTATTATGAAAATTAGTGTGGCAGATAAGACCCTTACAGAGCAAGCTATTGAGCGTGAAGAACAGTATGGCGCGCACAATTACCATCCCTTACCGGTAGTTTTGGAACGAGGAGAGGGAGTATATGTCTGGGATGTTGAAGGACGGCAG
Organism: Bacteroidota bacterium; assembly: GCA_016720655.1. Lineage (GTDB taxonomy): Bacteria > Bacteroidota > Bacteroidia > AKYH767-A > 2013-40CM-41-45 > JADKJP01. The sequence goes on along the minus strand of JADKKE010000012.1, from coordinate 69,188 downwards.
TATTTTGATTTCCTGAGTGCTTATTCTGCACTAAATCAGGGTCATAATCATCCTAAGATTGTTCGTGCCTTAATTGATCAGGTTGGCAAACTTTCTTTGACTTCCCGGGCTTTTAACAACAATTGTTTAGGCGAATAAGAAGAATTCATTACCCGTTTTTTCGGTTATGATAAAGTGTTGCCCATGAATACGGGAGCAGAAGGTGTTGAAACTGCCATCAAACTGGCGCGTCGCTGGGCTTATGAGAAAAAAGGACTTCCGGAAAACAAAGCTAAGATTATCGTTTGTGAAGGGAATTTCCATGGAAGAACGATCACCATTATTTCTGCATCCACTGATCCCGATTCCTATGGAAAATTTGGTCCATTCACACCTGGTTTTATAAAGATTCCTTACACCAATATTGAGGCTTTGCAAGAAGCTTTAAAAGATCCGGATGTTGCAGGTTTCCTTGTCGAACCAATTCAAGGCGAAGCCGGCGTTGTTATTCCGGATGCAGGATTTTTGCAAAAAGCTTATCAAGCGTGTAAAGACAAGAATGTACTTTTTATTGCAGATGAAATCCAAACAGGTTTATGCAGGACAGGCAAAATGCTGGCTTGTGACCATGAAGGAATCCATCCCGATATTTTAATTCTTGGAAAGGCATTGGCCGGAGGACTCTTACCGGTTTCTGCTGTTCTCGCTGATGATGAAATTATGTTGTGCATACAACCCGGACAACATGGAAGCACCTATGGCGGGAATCCATTGGCAGCAAAAGTCGCAATCGCGTCTTTGGAAGTGTTGCGTGATGAAAAACTTGCTGAAAATGCAGAGCGCTTGGGTACAATTTTACTCGATGAATTAAAATCCATCAGGCATTCAAGTATTGAGCTGGTTCGTGGAAAAGGTTTGTTTTGTGCAATGGTTATCAAACCTTCCAATGGTAAAGATGCATGGGATGTTTGCCTTGCATTAAAAGAAAATGGTTTGCTTGCCAAGCCTACTCATGGTGACATTATCCGTTTTGCACCACCCTTAATAATTACTGAAGTTCAATTGAGAGAATGTATTGAAATTATTAAAAAAACTATTCAGGCTTTTTAAAATACTTTTTCATTCTTAAGATCACTTCCGACTCAGTTCTACTGCGATAGCAGCTCCTAAGAATGCATTGTTCTTCACCAATGCGATATTGGATTCAAGACTCTCGCCGCCGCTTGCTTCTGCAATACTTTTAAGCAAAAATGGAGTTGTCTCTTTTCCACGGATTCCATTTTCGGAAGCAGCTTTCAATGCCTGCAGAATATGCTTTTCAATTTTCGAGTATGGGACCTCCTTGTCAACAGGAATCGGATTTGCAATAAGTACCGAACCATTAATACCCATCGACCATTTGCTACTGAGTAAAGCGGCGATTTCTCCAGGACTGTCGAGCCGGAGAGGAGTGGCAAAGCCGCTGGATCGCGAATAAAAACTCGGAAAATCATCACTGCCATAAGTAACAACCGGTACTCCCATTGTTTCGAGCATTTCCAATGTCAGTCCGATATCTAAAATCGATTTAACGCCTGCGGAGATAACTGCAACATTGGTTTGCGCCATTTCAGTCAAATCAGCTGAGATGTCAAAACTTGTTTCAGCTCCACGGTGAACTCCACCAATTCCTCCGGTAACAAAAATTTCTATTCCGGCCATTGCTGCAATTCGCATAGTAGCAGCTACCGTCGTCGCTCCATTGAGTTTTTTTGAAACAACATACGGCATGTCTCGAAGACTAACTTTCCAGATTCCTTTTTTTTGTCCGAGATCATTCAGTTGAACTTCGTTTAAACCGATACACAATTCCCCATCAAGAATTGCGATTGTAGCGGGAACGGCACCTGGTTCCGAATAATATCTTCAACTTCTTTTGCTGTTTCTATATTCATTGGAAAGGGCATGCCATGCGCAATGATGGTTGATTCCAATGCAACAATCGGTTGATTGTCCTGCAGTGCTTGTTTTACTTCTGAGGAATAAAGAAGAGGATAGGAGGAGTTCATGGAAGCAGATATGACTTGAGGACAGAAATGTTGAGATCAGATCGGATAGCGCCTTTCGTTTCCAATACTGCTGCGGCGGCAGCATGTCCATACTGAACACAGGTGAGAGGAGCGAGGTTTTGCAAATATGCCCAGACCCATCCTGCCATTGCTGCATCACCGGCACCTGTTGTATCCTGAACATTTACTTTTGTAGCAGGTATTGATGTTTGTTTTTGTCCATCGGATAATATGGAACCATCCTCGAAAGCACTCATCCAAACGTATTTTACTCCTTTGGAATGCAACCATGCAATTCTTTCCGCAGAAGAATAAAAGGAATTATTATCTCCACCGAAAACTTCCAGTTCTTCTTTGTTCGGTTTCATCATTAATACTTTTCCAGGCAAAGCTTTGTCAAGGCGAAACGCTTTCGGCACTGAAACAGTTTCTATCACAATCGGAATTCCTTCTGTTTCGCAAAACGAAAGCAACCAACGCAGCGTTTCAGTGGCCAGGTTACAATCGGCCATCACGAGTTTCGTGTTTTTTAAAACCTGAATTCGTTGTGCAAGAATATCGATATTCAGCATCTCATCGGTGTCTGAGGTAACGGCTCCAATGAAAAAGATCGCCATCCGGAGCAAGAACAGAGGAATAAATTCCGGTTGCACTTTCTGTTCTGTGAATATGGTTCAGACGAATGCCGGCATCGACAGAAATTTTCTCGAGCCATTCACCATCTGGATCTTTTCCAACTACGGTGATGAGTTCGACAGAGCATCCCAACAGAGCGAGATGATGAGCAATATTTCGCATGACACCACCAGGACTTCTGACAAATGAAGATGGATTGGAAGTATGAAGAATGGGGTTTCCTTTGCACTGAAACGTGAGGTCAACCAAAGAGGCGCCAACACACACTACGTCCACGGCATCTTTCAGTGCTTGTTTCATTGGACAAGACTATTTGTCTGATTTCCGGAGCTGATCCAGAACTTCCTTAATTTTTTTTGCAATTCCACTTACAACAGTACCGGAAGGTTGAAGGTCTTTGACCGCCATACTGATCTCCTGAACTTCCTGATCCAGTTGATTGAGCAGGTTTTGTGTTCCGGGATAAATCTCTTTGGAACACGCTCCAATAGTTGAAATCCGGTGAATCTCTTTCATTCGTTCACGGCTTTGTTTGAGTTTAACACGAATGGTGTTCAATTTGATTCCGGAACCCACGAGTAAGGATGCAAACAAAGCAGTGAGAGCAATTAATCCTGCTGAAAAATATTTTTTAAAATTCGAACGTTTGCTAATCAGCTGATCGTTTTCGATTTGCAATTGAGAAACCTGATTTTGCAAATCCATCACGGCTGTTTCATCTGCATCTTTTCGTTTCGTGATTGTACTTTGTGCTGCGTTCAAAGCAGAAGCCTTTTCTTTTCTGTAAAAATTTTCTTTGAACCGGATGTAACGCACATACACTTCATAGGCTTGTTTGTAATGATTGTTCAAAGCATACTGATTCGCAATGGTACGGTAAGTATCCATCATCAGACTTTCCTGTCCGGAAGGAAGATTTGACTCCAGTGGACGTAGGCGGATCAGGAGCTGATCCAAAGATTCCGGTTTCACATAGATAACTTTAGCACCTGCATTGATCTGTTGCAGATCAGCAGGGCTTTGTCCTTGCAAACCTGTTGCTAAAGAGATCAAGAAAAAATAAATAAGGATTAATTTCGAGATGCTCATCTTTTTCATGTCAGGTAAAATTTAAGATAAACATCACTTCCGTTTCCTGTTTCACTTTCCAGTTTTAATTCTCCTTTGTGGAGGGCCATGATATTCTGGCTATCACTTAAGCCCAATCCAACTCCTTGCTCCAGAGGTTTCAGACTAAAATATTCCTGTGTGGCCTGGTTGAGTGTAAGATCATTCATTCCATCACCATTGTCTTTGACTCTGATTTGTAGAAAACGAGGAAGAATTCTTGTACTTACTGTGACTTTTGGTTGATACCCTTTAATGCCTTTTGCCTGTTTCTCAATTACAGCCTGAAAAGCATTGTTCATGACATTTAATAATAGACTTCCAACCGCTTCCGGAATCACTTTAATTGATGGCAGGTTTTTCTCAAGGTCTTTGGTTACAAGAATTGTGAATGAACCGTCTGTAGGTTGATGCCCACGCTGAGAAAGTTCCAGAAATTGCTCGCACAACTGATTCATATTGGTTGCAATTTTCTCTTCCCCGGGTGCTGATTCCTGACTTAAAATTGCCTGATTCAATCGTTGTTCTTTTGCACCGGTGAGAGAGAATAGATCCGCTTTTTTAACCCAGCCACTCATGGCTTCTACAAAAGGATGACCGGCTGGCAATTGATCATCGGCTTGTTTCATCGCGGCAGAAAATTCCGATCCCAGTTCTTCCATTTTTTTAACTTTATCATTCCGCAACTGAGCCCAGTTTATCAACAATTTTCCGGATTCAGCTCTGTTCTCACTGTGTTTTAATTGAGTAAGGGTCGCGTCGAGTTTTTTATTCGCAGTACCCAGTTTCCTTTTCCTGAACTGGAGAAGGAGAAAGATGAGAACAATCCAGGTGGCGAAAGCAATAGCAGCCTTCCTCAACAATCCATGATATCGATCCCGGGAGATGGATTTGGATGATGTTAATTCAACGATATGCCTGGACTCAGCAGTGAGAATATTCTTTCGCTCAGCGGAAGCTTTCTGAAAAGCCTGTTCTATCTTATTGAGTGTGTCCTTTTTCTCCATTTCAAAAAGGGAGTCGAGAACGCGGTCGTAACGTTGCAATTGTTCCAAACCAAATCGATTCAGATTTTTGAGTACATTGGACTCTGCCCTGGATCTGTAGGATTCAAGAATCGCCTGATCTTGTGCATTGCTGAGAACAGGTGGTAAAGGTTCAGTTGCCTGGCTGCTGACAAGCAGAGGCAGAAAGAGGAAAAGAAAATCCAATTCGGATGAACCCGGAATGGAGAGTGAATTGCATTCCATATGACATTTCAATCAGTGATCCAAATTAGGGAGAGCCATCCTGCAATCCTCTTTACTATCAAAAAATTATCAACGAAGGTATGTGAATGAATATTCTCTTGAACGGTAAGCAAACTTTCCTCATTTTAGTCCCTGAATTGCTTTCATGAACCGCAAATTACTCGTCAGATCTGCCATTGTATTGACTTTCATCCTCGTGACGAGGGTGTTGGGTTATTTCCTTTTCAGGAATATGGTTTTACAGAGTCTTTTGACAAAAATTAGCGGTCGTTTGAATTCGGATTACCAAATGAATTTAAATGTTAAAGAAGCTGGTTTCACAGGACTGACAACAGTCGTAATGACCGGGGTGACATTAATCCCGATCGATGGAGATACTTTGTTGCACCTGGATTCGCTCAGGGCAGAACCTTCTTTTTCTTCCCTGATTTCAGGTGATATTCGTATCAAATCGCTTTACTCTGAAAATGCAGAATTAAGTATCCGTTGTCATGACGGCACATGCAATTATTCCAACTTTCTCAAACATAAAAAAGAGGAGAAGGATACTTTGAGGACGGAAAAGAATTATTCTGCGTTCCTGAACAAGGTACTCAGACAAGCATTTAATCTTGCTCCCCAACAGGCAGAGCTGAAGAATATTCGATTTTCTTTCCACAATGACACATTGAGTCAGGCAATCAGTATTCCATCTTTTATTTCAACAAGCAAACAACTGGAGGGAACAATCACTGACGATTCCACGATGTCTCAATGGAAATGTACCGGACATTTTTCTCAAAAGGAGGAAACATTTGACGTTGCTATTTTTCCGCTTTCTACCGAACCTCAATCCTTGCCATTTCTAATGCCCTTGCTGAATGCTTCCTGTAGTTTTGATACAATGCATCTGGCTTTGTATGACATGCATTACGCGAGCGGATTACTTGAAATGCAGGGACATTTTTCTATCGAAAATTTCAATCTGTATCATAAAAAAATATCCGATGATACCATTCGTGTACCGCATGCAACTTTTGATGCACGGATAAGTGTGACAAAAAATTCCGCTTCACTTGATAGTACTTCCGTTGTGGTGCTGGATAAAATTACATTCAGACCCTATGCAAGTCTGACCAGCCTGAATTCAAAATTATATACTTTGAAAATCAGGACGGATAAAACACCCTCCTCTGACTTTTTCAGGTCATTACCGGAAGGAATGTTTGATGTTGTGAGAGGAATCGAAGCGGATGGAACATTGCGCTATTCTCTCGATTTTGAACTTGATTCAAAACAGCCCGACAGTGTGCAGTTCAACTCTAGTCTGAAGAAGGAGAAATTCAGAATTCGCAAATACGGAGATAGTAACCTCTTGAAGATGAATGGTGAGTTCATTCATTCTGTGTACGAGCGAGATCGATTTGTGAGAGCATTTCCGATTGGCCCTTCGAACCCTTCATTCACCTCATTGGATCAGATTTCGATAAATTTCAGAAATGCAGTGATGACTTCGGAGGACGGCAGCTTTTTTTATCACAATGGTTTCAATGAAGACGCTTTTCGCAAATCCATAGCAACAAATTTTAAGGCAGGAAAGTTTGTGCGGGGAGGAAGCACAATAAGTATGCAGTTGGTGAAGAATGTTTATCTCACGCGAAAAAAAACAATTTCACGCAAAGCAGAAGAAGCACTAATCGTATGGTTGATTGAGAACAATCGTTTGTGTTCAAAAGAACGAATGTTTGAAGTCTATCTGAACATCATTGAACTGGGTCCGGGAATTTATGGTATTGGTGAAGCAGCGCCATTTTATTTTTCCAAAAAACCGGCCGATCTCACTTTGCAGGAAAGTATTTTCTTGCCAGTCTGCTTCCGCACCCAAAATGGTTCCGATACAGTTTTGATAAAACAGGACAACTGAAACCTTATTTCGAAAATTATTATCGTGTTGTTTCAAATTTTTTATTGAAAAAAAATCTGATCACACAAATAGAGCACGATGCTTTGGTTCCAATCATTGAGTTAAAAGGTCCGGCAAGGGAAATGGTTGTGCCTTCAGATACGATCCCGGAGGATGATGACGAGTGACAGGGGACGAGGGACGAAGCGCGTGCGTTGGTGACCAGATATGAAGCCAGAAAAATGGTATGGAACATTCAAGTTTGCAATCAGTACTAACCACTAACCACTAAAAACTAACCACTAGAAAAAAATCAAGCCAGCGAATTCAACTGATCAATCTTCGCCAGCAATTCCTGAAACTCTTCATCACTTTCGTAGCAACCCCGGATGTTTTGCAGGAAATCCTGGGCTTGTCGGAGAAAGAAACTTCTGACACGGACAAATTCTTCGGCATCGGTTTCGCCGCTATCGATGGCCATTTTTTTCAGGTCGTCGCCAATTTCGCAGAGAAAAATGCGGCAACTCAGTTCAAGGAGAGCATAAAAAAAGAGTATTTCACCCTGATCGTAGGTGATTACTTCATCCACTTCGAACTGCCAGTTGTGGACTTCGAAGTCTTCCAGTCGTTCATCTTCGAACATCTCCAATCGCATTGCTTCGCGAATCAGGTCATAATCAGGATGTAACAAAATGAACTTTCCGGCAGCGATGGAGATATTCACCAGCTGCTTGAATTCACGCGTGATTTTCACGCTAACCCGATCGCCATATAATACTATTGGAGGCATAATTAATTCTTAATACAAAAATACAATCAATTTGTTACCCTCAACATCCTGAATAATATTTCTTCATCATTCTGAATCTTACATTTTTCTCCCTATTTTCGATTCTTGATTTTTACTTAAAACGAAGATGTTAGGATTAAAATTGCCCACAGACCCGCGATGGGTCAATATTGTAGAAACAAATATCAGTGAAATTCTTACGGATCATGCCTACTGTGAACAGAAGGCTGCGACCAACGCGATCAATATTGTGATCCAGTTTCCGGAGTATCCGGATATGGTGGATGCATTGCTCGAACTGGCCCGCGAGGAGCTGCAACACTTCCAGCAAGTGCATAAAAAGATTGTAGAAAGGGGATATACTTTAGGAAAGGAACGAAGAGATGAATATGTTTTCGAACTGAATAACTTTATCCGCAAAGGATTCACAAAAAATATCGTGCTTGTCGATAAGCTTTTATTCTCAGCATTGGTTGAAGCACGCAGTTGCGAACGTTTCAAAGTACTGAGTGATAATATCAATGATCCCGATTTAAAACAGTTCTATCGCGACCTGATGGTGAGCGAAGCGAATCATTATACTTTGTTTCTTGGTTTCGCGAAAAAATATGCTGATGGAGTTGATGTTGATCAACGCTGGAAAGAATACCTTGATTACGAAGCGGAGATTATTTCAAAGTATGGGAAGAGGGAGACGATACACGGATGAACTGAGTTATGAGTTTAGAGTTATGAGTTATGAGTAAGCGTTGGTCTAATTTCAGAATTGTACATATTTGGTTGAGTTATGAATTGAACAAAATACTTTTCAAATTAATATTGAAATCAGAATCACAAAGTCTCCTAATTTATGATAATAAATGCACAACTCACAGCTTAAAACTCATAACTCATAACTCATAACTCATAACTCATAACTCATCACTAGTCCATTACTGCACCAACACATCCACTCCCTCAAAAGCCTTCAATGCTTCTCTCCATGCGTGGGGGACTTCGATAGATTTTTTTGTGGTGTAATCAAAAGCGACCATGACGGTTACTGCATCGGCCATAATGATTTCTTTTCCCTCGTGAAAACGTGTGAGTTGGTATTCGAGATCAAAACTTTTTGTGCCGATTCGTGAGCATCGTGTGTACACAACAATTTCTTCTTTGAAATGAATTGGGAGTATGAAATCAATTTCTGCTTTGGCAAGTATTATTCCCTTCGTCGACCAGTCGTAGGACCAGTCTACCACTTCCTCAAAATAACTCACCCGTGCTTCTTCGATGTAGGTGAGATAACAAGCATTGTTCACATGTCCGAATGCATCGACATCGGAGAATCGGATGTGGAGAGGGGATTTGTGTTTGAACATTTGGAGTTGGTGATTAGTGAATAGTGATTAGTTGTTAGTTGTTGGTTGTTAGTTATTAGTAGTGTGTGTGAAAATTAGTTATTGCTTTAACTTGGATATTTGCTCTCGTTCTTGCTTTCGCCATAAGCAGTTACTCAAAATTTACAGCAAACAAATTGAATTTCTCCAGAAATGAAATAAATCTCAGGTCAATTGGTTGAGATTTTTGGGTTAAATTATTGTTTCAAAAATTTTCTGCTAAATGATCCGGTTTCGGAGCCAAAAATATTCAACATGTATATTCCTGAAGGCAGAGATTTTAAATCTAGGGAATAATTTGAAGAGTATTTTGTTTTTCCTGAAAAACACAATTTTCCCTGAGAATCGAAAAGTTGAATATTCAGCTGTTCTGTTGGTAAGTAATTCAAGGTGATGGATTCCTTTGCCGGGTTTGGTGAGCATGTAATTTTATTGAAGGAGAGTTCCGGTGATGATGCGATTATTGATCGCGCGTAAATTGTTGCATTTTGAATCTGGAAATCCACTGGAAATCCACCTGCAGTGATGGCCTTGAATGAACTCAGAGAAAATTCAAGGTCTGTATTGTAACTCAAGGTATCGAATAATTTAAAATCTATAAAGCCAATCGTATCTTGAACATGGTATGCATTTAAATCTTTCTGCATAGAGTATTCCAAAATCAGAGTATAGAATCCATATCAGCTCATTTATCAAGCCTAAATCACTATTGAGAAGCTCATTATTTATTACCTCCCCTTTTCTCCAAATACTTGATGGAAATGGATCTAAGCCAAAGGCAAGGCCGAAAATGGAATCAACAGCAATTCCATTGTTGCCAAGTACAAAATAAATTCTAACTGTATCCCCGGCAACAATAGAATCACGATCAGAGAGCATGCTAAAATAAGGAGCAGTTCTTGCACTTTCTGGTGATCTCATTCTCCAATAGGGGTGATATTGTTGTATGGAGATTTTACTTGCCAATCTGTTTATATCCGGGAATCAATAAGTCCATCTGTATACACATCATTGTTTGTGATTTACCCCGAATGCAAAACTTCCGGGAAAATCTGTACCGATATCTCCTATTTCATACCCACCATAGTATTGCCAATCATTATAATTGTAAATTGCTGAATCAACTCTGTTTGGGCCAGTAGAACCCTGAGCCAATGCTATGTAGACAACATCGCCAAATTCTACTATGCCATCATCATTGGCATCGCCAGGCCATATTTGAGTGGTGCTGTCTATTATACTATTGCCTGACGTATCAATTGTTCCGATGAACGAAGAAAAATCGTATTCATAAAAAATGGGACGTTTACTTCGGTATGTACCTCCGGTAATCAACGACCCATCGGATTGTCCGCCCACATAATTCATCCCATTTTTAGGCAATGAAATAGTACTTGTGAATTTTGAAACTCCGTTGGAATCGAAGCGATTTATTGTTGTCGAATTGTAAACACACCAGCCTCCATCTTTCAGCATTTGGATTTCCGGGAGTCCGGTTTGGGTAAATGGAATGGATGAGATTACCGAACCAGTCATCCCATCTAGTTTACTCAATGTGTTTCCTGAAAGTCTGTAAAGAGTTGTATCGTGATGCAATATCAAGCTGGGGTTACTCCAAATCGGATTTCCATTCATGTCCATTCTACCTCTGAATGATCCGCATTCCAAATAAAAATCTCCGTTATTAAATCCAAACATTTTTCCAGGCCCTCTAAAATTCAACGTACGTATTACATTTCCTGAGGGATCCAGAATATATATTGAATCCAAAGTCAGGCAGGTATAGTTTCCATTTGAAAGAACTGCAACATCATACGTTTCTTGCTCTGGAATATTAGGAGTTGAATAATGACTGGGTAATGTAGTATTGAAATTCAATTGACCACTTCCATCAATTTTAATAATGAATGAATAAGAAACAAAATTCGTCGACCATGCTGAATAATTGTGGCATAAATACAACCACCATCGGGTGTGGCATGAAGGGCAGTTGCAATGGTGGTATTTAAATTTCCGAGACTTCCACCTCCTGCATCAAAAATAATATTACCCAACAAATCAATTTTGTAGATGGAAGTAGAGCCTCTGATGGTTCCCATGTGGATAAATGTATTTCCATCCGGACTTTCTGAAACATCTAAAAATTGTAAATTAGAGTCGCCAGGATGGGTATAATATGAATTCGTTTCTGAATTAAAAGTGATTCTTTTTACATATGTTACCTGACAAAAGCTGAAGAAATAACTCAAGCCAAACAAAATCAAAAGGCTTATCTTTTTCATGTCTTAAATTTTATTTTTTATAGTCTTCGAGTGTATTCGAAAATCTCTTGTTTTCATAAATTCATTAAATCATGAATTAAGAATTGCAACACTCAATAATCTACTGTCATCCACGAAACAACATCAATGTTACCTATTATTCTCCAATAAAATGCTGATGATTTTTGTCAGTAACCTGATTCAGTATGCCAATGACTTAAAATTGGATTCAAAAATTATTAATTCCCTAAAAAATCAAACCTCACAACCCAAAGCATCCAGAACCTAATACTTAATACCTAATACCTAATACCTCAAAAAACTCACTTCTTATCAAGCTCCGAGAACACCGAATTCGCCGACAAAAACTCCGGAACTATCTCTTTCATTTTTCTCACGATGGTGTCGTTGTCTTGCGATTTGAATAAATCAGTAAGTGTATTGATTTCTTTGCTGATGATTTCAAAATCGTACTCACGCACTTTTGCAATCATGATTTTCTCGTGGTGAGTAGGAAGGGTGGTTTCTTTATCGGCGAGTAGTTCTTCGAAAATCTTTTCACCCGGACGAAGACCCGTAAAAATAACCTGGATGTCTTTGCCGAGGGTGAGTCCGCTGAGTTTCACCATTTTTCTTGCGAGATCAATAATGCGGATACTCTGACCCATATCGAAAATGAAAATTTCTCCACCGTTTCCCATGGCTCCGGCTTCCAAAACCAATTGACAGGCTTCCGGGATAGTCATGAAGTAGCGAGTGACATCGGTATGTGTGACTGTGATTGGTCCGCCTTCTTCGATTTGTTTTTTGAAACGGGGAATGACGGAGCCGTTAGAGTCGAGAACATTTCCGAATCGTGTGGTAATGAATTTTGTCTTGCTGATTTTATTCAGCGACTGACAATAAATTTCCGCAATACGTTTCGTAGCTCCCATGATATTCGTTGGGTTCACGGCTTTGTCGGTGCTGACCATCACGAATTTTTCTACTCCATATTCATTGGCAAGATTGGCAAGGATACTGGTTCCGTTTACGTTGGTGAGAATTGCTTCGGATGGATTGTGTTCCATGATGGGAACATGTTTGTATGCAGCAGCATGAAATACAACCTGAGGCTGGAAGACTTCAAACACACGGCGCATTCGTTCCGACTGACGGATATCTGCGATCACTGTTTCGAAATGTGTCCAATTGAATTTCTCCCGGATTTCAAGTTCCAGTTCATACAATGGAGATTCCGATTGGTCGAGTACAATAACGTATTTCGGTTTGAAAGGAAGTATTTGTCTCACGATTTCACTGCCAATGGAACCGGCTCCACCTGTGATGAGAATGGTTTTTCCGGATAATTGATTGCGAATGGAATCAAGATCCAGGCGAATGGGATCCCTTTCAAGCAAATCTTCGATTTTAATATTCTTGATTTGTTTGAAACTCAGTTCTCCGTTAATCCAGTTGTTTACTGGAGGGAACATTCAGGATATTGACATCATAAGGCAGACATTTTTCAATAATCTGTTGCTTGCGAAGGGTTGAAATATTTTGAATACTCAGAATGAGTTGAGTGACATTATTTGAACGCAGTAAATCTTCCAGATCATCATCTGCGTTGTAAATTTTTATGCCTTCTACCGTTTTACCTGATTTCGCAAGATCATCATCGACAAATGCAATTACTTTAAAACGACTTCCGGCATCACGATCAAGTGAACGTTTGGTAATCAGTCCGGACTCACCAGCTCCGTAAATAATGACTTCTTTTTTCTCCCGTGAAGGATTCTTGAGTTCCATGTAAATGGATTTGACAAGAATCCGGAAGGCAGTAATCGAAAAGACAGTTGTGAAATAATCAATGATAATGATGGAGTAGGGAACGAGGAAAAATTTCCCCCACATATACGATCCCATATTGGCCACAGCCATGAAAATGCTCCCTACAGTAATCGTGTAAAAAACCCGCAAAGCATCTCTGGTACTTGTATAGCGGATAATTCCCTGGTAAATTTTAGAAATGTAAAAACTAAGGACCCTGACAAGCAATACCGTTGGAATCACATAAGCCCAATGTTCGATTTCTTTCTCCGGAACCCTGAAATTGAACCTCACCTGGTAAGCCAGCATGATGGAACCCAGACAGATGAATATATCAATCAGAAAAATGATCCAGCGCGGGGTGTTCTTCTCGATTAGTTTGAATTGCATGGGTTTCAAAGATACAATTCTGTTTATTATTCACTCAAACTTATCCTGTTCATTAACTGCTTCAATCAATGCAGATTAGCTTTCAGTTTTCATTGACCTAAGCAATTCCTTCATTACCCAAATTATTAGAATTAAACTCCAAAACTCCTGTTTAAATTTATATTTTTGGGCAAATCAATTTGATCTTTTATGCCTACATCATTGGTTACAGGGGGAGCGGGGTTTATTGGTGCGCATGTCGTCAATGAGCTCGTCAATATGGGTCATCAGGTGATTGTCCTGGATGATTTGAGCGGTGGATTTCAGGAGAATGTGAATCCCAAAGCGACCTTCATCGAAGGTTCTGTCGTAGATCATGCATTGATCGACAAACTTTTTGAGAAATACAATTTCGATTATGTATATCACCTTGCTGCGTATGCTGCAGAAGGTCTGAGTCATTTTATCCGTAGATTTAATTACACCAATAATCTCATTGGCAGCGTAAACCTTATTAATGCATCGGTGAAGGCGAAAGTGAAATGCTTTGTGTTTACTTCTTCCATCGCTGTTTACGGCGGAGTAAAACCTCCAATGAATGAAGAAATGACTCCTCAACCGGAAGATCCGTATGGAATTGCAAAATATGCAGTGGAGCTCGACCTGAAATCAGCACATGAAATCTTTGGTCTCAATTCAGTGATCTTTCGTCCGCACAATGTGTATGGTGAATACCAAAATCTTGGCGACAAATACAGGAATGTGGTTGGGATCTTCATGAACCAGCTCATGCAGGGCAAAGAACTTTCGGTTTTTGGTGATGGAAAACAAACACGTGCATTCAGCTATATCGGAGATGTGGCTCCACACATTGCGAATTGCGTGAATGTGCCTGCTGCAATGAACCAGGTATTCAATATCGGAGCGGATCAGGAATTCACGATCAATGAACTCGCTATTACAGTTCAAAATGCAATGGATCTTTCCGGTAAAATCCGATACCTTGAACCACGAAAAGAAGTTGTGCATGCTTATGCTGATCACAGCAAAGCGAAACGGATCTTCGGAATCGATGGATTCACTTCGCTCGAAGACGGGATCCGGAAGATGTCGGGTTGGGCAAGAAAAACCGGGATCAAAGCGAGTGTCCGGTTTAAAGATATTGAAGTGATTGAAAACCTTCCTGCTTTCTGGACCGAATAGACATTCAAATCCCCCAAGAATTAATAGTGTTTAAGGTTTGTGCCATTGTATCCTTTCTTGCTGAAAGGCTGGCTGAAGAACTAATCATGCTTACTTTGCTTTGGATTTTATAGAGAAATGATCGAATACAACATCAGCCCTAAAAATTTTATTTCCCTTGACGGAAATAAAATTGCCAGCTTTGTATCCGAGGCCGACAGTAATGTTGACCAGGATACAGTGGATTCGTTTGGGAAAGAGTGGACAACATTTTCGACATTTTCCGATGAAGATATCCGGATAGCAGGAGATCAGTATTTTGATATTGTAACTGATAAAATGATTGGTCCGGCGTCAATGGTGCTGGATATAGGTTGTGGAACCGGTCGATGGGCAAAATACCTTGCCTCGAGGGTGAAATTCATCGAAGCAATTGATCCGAGTTCTGCCGTTCTTTCTGCTTCAAAGCTCACGGCTGGAAATAAAAATATTCGGATCACTCAATCCGGTGTGGATGTCATTCCTTTTCCGGATGAATCTTTTGATTTTGTTTTCAGTCTGGGTGTCATGCATCACCTGCCCGATACACAGGATGCAATTCAAAAGGCCGCAAACAAATTGAAAAAGGGTGGGCATTTTCTGATTTACCTGTATTACAGTCTGGACAATCGTTCTCTCTTTTTTCGCATGTTGTTTTTGCCCGTTCATTTACTGCGAATGATTGTTCACCGATTGCCGCATGGTTTAAAAGTGATTGTTTGCGATATTCTTGCAGTCATTTTGTATGTACCGGTAATATCATTGGCAAAATTGATCCGGTTTTTATTTCCATCGAAATTGTGGTACAAGAAAATGCCATTGGCCTATTATTGTGACAAGAGTTTTCAGATCATTCGCAACGATTCCTTGGATCGTTTGGGAACTCCTCTGGAAAAAAGATACAGTCGAAAAGAAATTGAAATGATGCTGCGAAAAGCCGGGTTTACAGAGGTGATTTTCAGTGAAAACGAACCGTACTGGCATGCTGTTGCCCGAAAATAATTTAATGAAAAAAATTCTCTTCATTGCTTCCCACCGTTTTGATCGGGCACCCGGACAACGCTTTCGTTTTGAACAGTATTTTCAATTTCTGAAATCCAAAGGTTACGATTGTGAATTGTCTTTTTTTATTGATGAAAGAGCCGATAAAATTATTTACAAACCCGGTCATTATTTCGAAAAGCTGCGAATGATTCTGAAAGGAATTCGTACGCGCTTAAAAAATGTTCATCAGCGCAACGAGTACGATATTATTTTCATTTTCCGGGAAGCATTTATGACCCGGTCAATTTATTTTGAAAAACAATTTAAAAAATCGAGAGCGAAGCTTGTTTTTGATTTCGATGATGCCATCTGGCACATGGATATCAGTGAAGCGAACAAACGTTTTCACTGGCTGAAAAACCCGGCAAAAACAGGTGATATCATTGCTCTTTGTGATATTGTTTTTGCAGGAAATGCATACCTGGCAAAATATGCTTCTCAATTTTGTAAAAATGTTGTCATCATTCCAACAACAATCGATACGGATGAATACCAGCGCATGAAATTTCCTCCAAATGATTTCATCACAATTGGCTGGAGTGGAAGTGTGACAACTATCAAACACTTTGAATTTGCATTGCCATTCCTGCGAAGGATTATTGAAAAGTATGGCAAGAGAATAAGGATAAAGGTTATTGGCGATGCCTCTTATAGAAATGAAGAATTTAATATTGAGGGCATTGGCTGGAACCGTAAAGATGAAGTGAAGGAATTGTCTTCATTCGATATTGGTATCATGCCATTACCTGACGACGAGTGGGCGAATGGCAAATGCGGATTGAAAGGATTGCAATACATGGCCCTGGAAATTCCAACGATTATGTCACCGGTTGGGGTAAACAAAGAAATTATTGTGAACGGTGAAAATGGATTTCTTGCGCAGGAAACGGAGGAATGGGTGGAAAAACTCAGCCTTTTGATTGACTCAGAAATCCTCAGAAAATCAATGGGAAGCAAGGCCCGGCAAACTGTTATCGACCGATATTCAGTGCTTTCTCAGCAGGAAAACTACCTTCGCTACTTCAACCAATTAACAACAAAAGGCTGAGGATAAAATTGGGCCGGGTTGGGGCTTTGTCCTCCCTGAAATAGCTTATCTTGCATACCGTCATTAAAGAATACAGCCATGGAACTGACCGAAAATCAACTGAAACTTATTGCATTGACTGACATTCACACCCGTTTAGGAGCGAAAATGGTTCCTTTTGCCGGTTATTTAATGCCTGTTTCGTACGAAGGCATTAATGCTGAACATGAAACTGTGAGAAAGGGTGTAGGCGTTTTTGATGTTTCTCACATGGGGGAATTCATTTTGAAAGGTGCGGATGCACTGGATCTGATTCAACGTGTAACTAGCAATGATGCATCGAAATTGATTGATAAAAAAGTTCAATATTCGTGCTTACCGAATGAACAAGGTGGTATTGTGGACGATTTGCTCGTATACAGGATTGATGATAAAACATATATGCTTGTCGTGAATGCCAGTAATATCGACAAGGATTGGGACTGGATTCAGAAGTACAACACGAAAGGTGTCGAAATGCACAATATCTCCGACAAGACTTCCTTGCTCGCTGTGCAGGGACCGAAGGCAGTTGATGTTTTGCAACCACTCACGGATATGGATTTGCGAAATATGGAGTATTATACTTTTGATAAAGGACGTTTTGCAGGGATTGACAATGTTCTGGTTTCCGCTACAGGTTATACCGGTGCAGGAGGTTTTGAAGTCTATTTTGAAAACAAGGACGCAATTCATATCTGGAATAAAATATTTGAATCCGGGGAATCGCAGGGAATAAAACCGATTGGTCTGGGCGCCAGAGATACATTGCGCCTGGAAATGGGATTTTGTCTGTATGGAAATGATATTGATGATACGACTTCTCCCATTGAAGCCGGACTTGGATGGATTACTAAATTCACGAAAGATTTCACCAATTCTGCGGCCTTGAAATTTCAAAAGGAAAACGGAGTCAAAAGAAAACTCGTGGGTTTTGAAATGATTGATCGTGGAATTCCCCGTCACGATTACGAAGTAAAAAATGCAGCAGGAGATACGATTGGGAAAGTTACCAGCGGTACTCAGTCACCTTCTTTACAGAAAGCGATTGGCATGGCCTATGTGACTCCTGAGTATGCAAAGGAAGGATCTGAAATATTTATCCCTGTTCGCGACAAAGCATTAAAAGCAAAAGTGGTAAAGATTCCATTTTATAAAAAATAAATCTCTGAGGCTCTTGCGATGAATTAAATAGCAGAGGTGAATCGTAAGAATAAGCGTGAATTGATTGAGGTATTGAATAATTAGTATATTCGTTTTTTATTAAGTGTTTTCCTATGATTGACGACAATCAACCCAGAATAAAGGTTGACGCTTGTTTCTCTCCCCATTTGTATCCGATCTATGCGGATGACGAAAGTATCGTTGTAATCATCGATATATTGCGCGCTACTTCAGCTATATGTACTGCTTTTGAACATGGTGCAGAAAAAATTATTCCTGTAGCAACAGTAGAAGAAGCCAGAGAATGGAAACGTAAAGGATTTTTGGCAGGAGCCGAAAGAGATGCAATTCAGGTAGAAGGTTTTGATTTTGGAAACTCCCCGTTTAGCTATATGGGTGATACGGTGAAAGGGAAGACTATCGCCATCACGACAACAAATGGAACGCAGGCAATTGAAGCTGCAAAGGATGCATACAAAGTCGTCATTGGTTCATTCCTCAATATTGACGCTCTCGTCGATTGGTTGATTCGGGAGCAAAGAAATGTTCTTTTGTTGTGCAGTGGCTGGAAGAATAAATTTAACCTTGAAGATGCTATTTTCGCCGGTGCCGTCACCGAAGCACTGACCACTAAGAATGATCAGATTAAATTGGGTGATGCGTGTCTGGCCTTGAAATATCTCTACCAGCTTGCCAAGCAGGATCCTTATAAATTCATGTCCCAAGCTTCACACAAGGAGAGACTGGCGAAATTGAATTTAAAGAAGGATATCAAATATTGTTTGACTCCAAATCTTACCACTGTGATCCCCATTTTAAAGGATGGTGCTCTGGTAAAGATGGAGCCTGTCGAAATCCTTATGAATAGTTGATGTGCTTCGGAATACAATCCCGGATTTTTCCCTTCATCGCGATACCTTGGATTTGCCTTAACCTGCAAATTCTTAACAATCACCTCCTTTTTCTTTTCAATTTCATTCGCTTTCCTATTTTTGAAACAAATATTTATTGATGAATCTGCGATTGGGTCGGATAGCTTTGAACATTGCCGCTTGTCTTACCTTCCTTAGTATTCCAATTTTACTTGCTCCCGACGCCAACCCAACATGGGATTTCATGGTTCACGGGGAGACTTTTCGTGATCTGATCGCATACAGCATCATGATCATATATTTTTATGCAAATTACTTTTACTTCATTCCGAATTATTTTTTAAGAAAAAAACATTTACCATTTTACCTGATTGCGTTGATTGCACTCGTATTGGTTCTGTTTATTCCCATTCTCATTTCACCATTCGAACATCATCATCTCATCATTCCTCCTGAACTGAAAGAACATGCAAAACGGATGGAGCAGGGCCCGCCCATTTTCTTCATCTTAAGTCATAATATTTTTCTGTTTATCGCTTTGTTCCTCTATACAATGGTAATTCGTATTTCGAATCAATGGAAGCAAACTCAGAAAGAGAAGCTCAATGCGGAGCTTGCTTTTCTCAAAGCACAGGTTAATCCCCATTTTTTATTCAACACGCTGAATGGTATTTATGCGACCGCACTTGATGAAAAAGCAATGCATTCGGCGAATGCAATTGTACAGTTGTCGGCGATGATGCGCTATGTGATGACAGAGGCAAGTGAAACTTACGTTTCGCTGGAGAAAGAAATGAATTACATCACGAGTTATATCGAATTGCAGAAAATTCGTTTGGGGAATACAGTGAAGATTGATTTTACGATGACCGGACTAGTAGAAGGAAAAAAAATAGCTCCACTGTTATTGATTCCGTTTGTTGAAAATGCTTTTAAGCATGGAGTAAATCCTGACTATCCTTCGTATATACTTGTGAATATTCTGATCAAGAGTACAGATCTTGAATTCCAGGTATACAATACCATAAATAAAACCATCAATCAGGGAGCAGCGTACTCCGGACTCGGATTGAACAATGCAAGGCAGCGATTGGAGTTGTTGTATCCCGGACAACACACTTTGAAAATTCAGCATGATGCAAATGATTTTTCAATCTTCTTATCTTTACATTTGAAATGATCAATGCAATTGCCATCGATGACGAACCCCCTGCATTGCGGGTTCTTGAAAATTTCTGTAACAGGATAGATTTTATTTCTTTGCAAAAGACGTTTACAAAGACAGAAGATGCAATGAAATATCTTGAAAAATTTCCTGTGGATCTGATTTTCCTGGATATTCACATGCCTGCCATCTCCGGAATCGATTTCTATAAATCTATAAAACAGGAAACGATGGTGATTTTGTCACGGCACACAGTCAGTATGCCGTTGAAGGGTTTAATCTCAATGCCATTGACTATCTGTTAAAACCTTTTCCCTTTGAACGTTTTCAGCAAGCTGTAAAGAAAGCGAATGATTTTAAATCCCTGGCCACTCAGGCCGATCCGCTGCAAGATCAATTTTTATTTGTGAGGGCCGATTACAGTCTCCTCAAAATTCCCATCGCAGACATTCTTTTCATCGAAGGCCTTGATGATTATATAAAAATTCATCTCGACAAACAAAAGACAATTGTCGCAAGGATGACGCTGAAATCAATCCATGAAAAGCTGAATTCCGGATCATTTATTCGTGTCCACCGTTCTTACATTGTTCCTTTAAACAGGATTGAGTCCGTCCGCAATCGCATTATCAATATTGAAGGCACCGAAATTCCAATCGGCAACAGCTATGCGGATACATTTTTTAGTGTGTTTGGGAAGTAGGTGTGGGCTAGTAGGGAAATAGGGAATTGGGTACTTGGTATAAAGTATGAGGTATAAAGTATAAGGTATAAGGTATAAAGTATAAGGTAAAACGGGGGAGCTTGGAAGACAATATTATTCTTTGAACTGATTTTGGAATGTAATTTTTTTTCTATTTTTAGCATATCCTTGTTTGTTTGTTTGTTTGTTGACAACTGTCAAAACATAGAACTTGTTGATTGATTAAGTTATTAGCTAACCACTCTCTAAACACAGAACACGAAACCTTGAACACGGAACTCTATAGGGAGTTATTAAGTTATTAAGTTATTAGGTTATTAGCAAACCACTATCTAAACACAGAACACGAAACCTTGAACACGAAACCCTGAACTTTATAGGGGAGTTATTAAGTTATTAAGTTATTAGGTTATTAGCAAACCACTATCTACACACCGAACACGAAACCCTGAACCCAATAGGGGAATTATTAAGTTATAAGCTAACCACTATCTAAACACAGAACAAGAAACGCTGAACCCTGAACTCTGAACCCAATAGGGGAGTTATTAGGTTATTAGGTTATTAGCAAACCACTATCTAAACACAGAACAAGAAACCCTGAACTCTGAACTAACAATATCTATGAAACTAAGTCTTATTTACCTCTCTCTCTTTCTTTCATCCTGTACTTCGGGAACAAAAAATTCGCCGGCGGTTGCGGATGCAGCTGAAGCAAAATCTGCTGATGTGGTCGCTGCTCCTGCAGTAGCGAAACCGGAAGAACCGGAAGACACAAATTACATCCGCCATGTGGAATTGGGAGATTATAAATTTACGGCTGCTATTAAAGGAGCACAATTGTCGGTGACAGTTCAAAAAGGGGAGAATATCCTCCCTGCCTATTCGAGAGAATGTTCAAACCAGACACTTACAAAATGTTTTGTTTCAGATCTCAATTCAAACGGATTTCCGGAGTTTTATATAGGAACGAGCAAGCAAAACCCAGCCGGAGGTACCTGGGGAAGTTTATATTCTTATGAAATAAAAAATAATGAAATTAAAGAGGCACTCATTCCGGAAATGACAAGTGCGATGAAGAATGGATATCGTGGAAAAGATCAATGGCTCACGGATGAGAATTTACATCTCCTCATGCACAAATTCAAATTGTATCTTTTGTCGGATGCCGATTGCTGTCCAACCGGTGGCGAAAGAACCATCAATTATGTAGTCGATGCCAGTGGCGCGATTGTTTTTAAAAACACACAAAGTCTGGAACGTGTGGTTGTACCAGGGAAGAAGTAATTATTCTGTAACTTTAGTTTGGATTGCGTTGAGTGCATTATAAGAACCTGCATGTATTGGTTGTATGCATTCTGATGAGTTTGTAAAATTGTCGGATGTTTCGACAAAAGATTTTTTTACTGAGCATTTTCATTTTATTTACTCCTCTGAATGGCTCATCCTGGGGATTTTATGGTCATCGTAAAATTAATTACATGGCCTGTTTTACATTGCCTCCCGGATTATTCGGTTTTTACAAAGAGCACATTGATTTTCTCACTGAGCATGCCGTTGATCCCGACAAACGAAGATATTCGGATAAAGAAGAAGCGCCAAGGCATTATATAGATCTGGATCATTACGGTTTGCATCCTTTTGATTCAGTTCCTCGTTTCTGGAAAGCAGCAGTTGAAAAATATACTGAGGATAGTCTGAAAGCCTACGGAATTGTTCCCTGGACAATAAACAGTATGATGTACAAATTAACGGAAGCATTTCGGGAACGGAATACCGACAAAATACTTTATTATTCCGCGAACATCGGTCATTACATAGGTGATGCACATGTGCCTTTGCACTGTACGGAGAACTACAATGGACAACTCACAAATCAGGCAGGCATTCATGGTTTTTGGGAATCACGATTGCCGGAAATATACGGTTCCGATTACGATTATTTAACCGGAAGAGCTCACTACGTGGATGCAGTTCAGGATGATATCTGGAGATTTGTGAAGGATAGTTTTTCTGCATTGGATACAGTCTTGCAATTCGAAAGAAGTTTGAATGAGAAATTTCCTTCGGATAGAAAATATGCGATTGAGAACAGAGGAGCGACAACTGTGAAAGTTTACAGCCAGGAGTATTCAGCAGAATTCCATCGCCTCCTTGATGGACAAGTAGAACGACGGCTGCGTGCTGCCATACTCGATGTAGGTTCATTTTGGACTACAGCCTGGATCAATGCAGGGAGCCCGGATTTACTCTTAACAAAAAAGAATCAAATTTCAGATTCCCTGAGAATGGAAATAGTAAATGAAACAGAAAATAAAGAAGTGATCAGCGGGATTCGTGAAGAATAAAAAATTTTGCCCTCAATGCAAAACAGTTTCCGTCTTATAATTCAGCTCGCGACGAATTGTTTGGACTCTGTCAGGGCCCACAGAAACAATACTTACCGGTACATTCAATTCACTTTCGAGAAACTGAATATAGCTTTTCAATTCGGCAGGAAAATCTTCTTCTTTAGTAATTCCGGTCAGGTCTTTTTTCCAGCCTTTGAGAGGAGTATAGACGGGATCAATTTTCGCATTCACAACATCGAAAGGCATATAATCGATCACCTTGCCATCAATTTTGTATTGAGTACACACCTGGATGGTATCAAACCCGCTCAGCACATCCGGTTTCGTCATGATGAGATCGGTAACTCCGTTGATCATGATTGTATATTTCAATGCCGGAAGATCAAGCCAGCCACAACGACGGGGTCGACCTGTAGTAGCACCAAATTCACGGCCGGCCTGACGAATCGCCTCACCGGTGGCATCGTGTAATTCAGTTGGGAAAGGTCCGCTACCTACTCGTGTACAATACGCTTTGAAGATCCCGAAAACCTTTCCGATTTTACCGGGAGCAATGCCTAGTCCGGTGCAAGCGCCTGCTGTAATCGTATTCGATGAGGTAACAAAAGGGTAGGAGCCGAAATCAATATCAAGCAGTGAGCCTTGTGCTCCTTCTGCGAGAATCGAGCGGTGTGCACGGATCTGAGTGTTGATGAGATATTCGCTGTCGACGAAATTCAATTTTCGCATTTCTTCAATTGCTTCAAAGAACGGACCTTCGAGTTCATCCAGTGAATAGTCGAATTCCATGTGGTTGAGCAATTCGATGTGTTTGTTTCTCAAACGCGAATAACGTTCCATGAAATCAGCAGCTTCGATATCGCCTACACGCAAACCATTTCTTCCGGTTTTGTCCATGTAAGTTGGGCCGATTCCACGCAGGGTTGATCCAATTTTCTCCTTGCCCTTACTGGCTTCTGATGCCGCATCGAGCAAACGATGTGTTGGAATAATGACATGCGCTTTACGGGAGATAAAAAGAAGTTTGTTCACCTCCACATTCATTTTCAACAATGCATCAATTTCCTTTTTCAAAGTAACCGGATCAATGACAACGCCATTGCCGACGATATTCATTGTTTCTTTTCTGAAGATCCCGGAAGGAATGGTATGCAAGACATGTTTTATGCCTTCGAATTCGAGCGTGTGACCTGCATTCGGACCACCCTGAAAACGGGCTACCACACTGTATTCCGGAGTGAGCACATCAACGATTTTACCTTTTCCTTCGTCGCCCCATTGGAGGCCAAGCAATACATCTACTGACATGATTGAGAAAAATTAGGATGATTGTTTTTTTACAGACCAATTTGATTTGAACCCGGAAAGTTCAACAAGAATATTTTTTAATCTACCCTAAAAAATAAAATCATCCTGTGAAAGCACAGGATGATTTTATTTTGTGCTTGTGCCATTAGTTTTGAAACTGGCGAATAGCACTTGGAAGATCTTCGGTAATTGTAAAGACTGTATTTAATTTAGTGATGATGAGAAGCTCCTTTATTTTGTCGCTGATACTGCAAATCGTTGTATCACCACCATTTTTACGGCTCTTCGTTAATATATTAACCAATACATTCAATCCATTACTGTTTAAATAACGGAAATGTTCCATCGAAATAACAAAGCTATTGATGCCTTTGTTGATCGTTTCCTGAATCTCTTCCAGCAAGGGAGTTGCCTGATTTTTATCAATCAGGTTTCCACTCATTTCTACAATGGCGTAGGTGCCTTTGTTTGTGATGTTGTAATTAAAGTCCATGGGCGTGAAGATAAGAGTTTAATTCTTATTTGATTCGCGAATACGGCCGAGATATTTACATGAATCAAAACGTGTAAGTATTTGCTATTCAGTTAAATAACGCCATTATTGTGCAAATTGTCAACAGCCGGATTTTCATTCCCTCTCTTCGGTTCGAAAAGAGAAGCTTATAATACTCAAAATTGAAAAAAATCGGAATGATCCGGATCATGTGTAGGAAGGCTGGAAATCCAATGCTGTAGCGGGTTTTCGCTCGTTTGCGGAATTATTTCTTGTGGTGTTTACACGTTCCCTTTGTCTCCAGCTCTTTGCATTTTCCATACAGATTGAGGGAATGATGCGTGATATTAAATTTTAAAAGTTCGCCCATCATACTTTGTATTTGTTGGATTCTGGGATCACAGAATTCAAAGACATGCTCACAATCTTCACAGATCAGATGATCGTGTTGTTTGTAGGCATATGATTTTTCGAAACGCGCCAGATTTTTTCCAAACTGATGTCGTGTGACCAACTCGCAATCCATCAGTAATTCTATTGTGTTGTAAATGGTAGCACGGCTAATGTGATGACCTTTGCTTTTCATGAGCATGTACAAAGAATCTACATCGAAATGTTCGTTCGATAAATACACTTCGTCCAGAATGGCGAATCGCTCAGCTGTTTTTCTATGGCCTTGCCGCTCGAGATAATCGGTAAAGAGTCTGCGGACTTCTGGTTTTGTTTCTTTTGTGGGCATTTTAGGGATACTCAATAAAGTGATTCGGATTCGGACTAATAAATGAATTTGTTTGGATATTATTTTGCTCCCCCATCAATACGGCTCACAGTTAGAATACCATGAATTTCTTTTAGCTTCTTGATGAGCTTATCCAGGTGATGTGTATCGTGCACAAAGAGCATAATGGTGCCTTCAAAGATACCATCATTTGATTCAA
Organism: Bacteroidota bacterium; assembly: GCA_016720655.1. Classification (GTDB taxonomy): domain Bacteria; phylum Bacteroidota; class Bacteroidia; order AKYH767-A; family 2013-40CM-41-45; genus JADKJP01. Next base: position 43,350 of record JADKKE010000012.1, on the reverse strand, counting down.
TACCGATACTACGCATGTTTACTTTCAATTCACTGAAATTACTTTCGAAATTTTATTAACGACACCAACTTCGTCGATACCTGTCATCCGGATACCTGCAAGGAAAGCTATTTGTTGTTGGTTGGTCCATTTGGCTTTAACGATCCGATATGCATAATTTGACATCAACTGAATTGCATTCGGACAACTCACGCGGTGAATTTTTATTCCTTCATTGATGGTAATGAATCCAAAAACGTCATCTCCGGGAATAGGGCTGCAACAGGGAGATAATTTGTAATCTATCTTTTCCAGATTTTCTCCGAGAACGAGCAGATCGCTGGAACCGCGCACAGTTTTTACAATTTGCTCAAGAGACTGTGGTTCAATCCGCATCGGAGCTCTGGCTTTGATAGTGCCTTTGTCCTGCAGAAATTCTTTCAGATCCTGGATGTCGATGACTTCCTTCGCGATTCGGTAGTACAATTCCAACGAACTTGGAATTTTGTAATAGGCGAGGAGTTCATTGATATTCTCATTCGTGAAATCAATTTTGAGATGTTTGAATTTTCTTTGGAGAATTTCTTTGCCGTCTTCAGCAACGCGTTTCTTTTCTTCTTTAAGGGCAGTTTTTATCTTCGATTTCGCCTTGGCAGTGACAACATAATTCAGCCAGTCTTCTTTAGGATTTTGTTTGTTGGATGTGAGAATTTCTACCTGGTCGCCACTACGAAGTTTGTGTGATAATGGAACCAGTTTGTGGTTGACTTTCGCGCCAATACATTTGCTTCCAAGATCGCTGTGTATTTCGAAAGCAAAATCCAGTGCAGTTGCATTGGAAGGAAGTGTTTTCATATCACCGGAAGGGGTGAAGATGAAAATTTCATCACTGAACAAATTTAATTTGAAGTCATCGATAAAATCGAGCGCATTGGATTCCGGACTTTCCAGTAATTCTCTGATCTTTTGGATCCATTCATCGAGCGCGGATTCTGCCGCTGACTCTTTGTATTTCCAATGTGCAGCATATCCTTTTTCAGCAATTTCATCCATCCTCCGGGAACGAATCTGAACCTCAACCCATTTTCCTCCCGGACCCATTACTGTGGTGTGCAAGGATTCATAGCCATTCGCTTTTGGAGTTGAAATCCAGTCACGCAGACGATCGGGGTTGGGATGGTAAAAATCAGTGATGATGGAATAGGCTTTCCAACACATCGCTTTTTCATTCTCTTCATCGCAATCGATAATAATCCGGATCGCGAAGAGATCGTATATTTCTTCGAATGAAACTGCCTGTCGTTTCATTTTACTCCAGATAGAATGTATGGATTTGGAACGACCTTTAATATCGTATTTGAATCCTTGCTTTCCCAACTCATCCTGAATGGGTTCTACAAATTCATTGATGAAACGGGTACGTTCTCTTTTTGTCTGAGCAAGTTTACTGGTAATTTCATTGTAAATTTCCGGCTCCGTGTATTTCATCGCCAGATCTTCCAATTCAGTTTTTATGGAATACAAACCGAGCCGGTGTGCAAGAGGCGCGTATAGATAAGCAGTTTCAGATGCAATTTTTAACTGCTTTTCACGCGTCATCGAATCGAGTGTACGCATGTTGTGCAATCGATCCGCCAGTTTGATCAGGATTACACGCACATCATCCGACAAAGTGAGGAGCATCTTTCTGAAATTCTCAGCTTGTAAAGACGTTCCTTTATCGAACACACCTGAAATCTTGGTGAGGCCGTCAACAATGGATGCAGCTTTTTCACCGAATGAACTTTTAATGTTCTCCAGTGTCATGTGCGTATCTTCAACTGTGTCGTGCAACAATGCACACACAATTGCCAAAGGACCCAGACCAATTTCTTCTGCACATATTTGAGCCACAGCCAGAGGATGCAGAATATAAGGCTCTCCTGTTTTTCTGCGCATGTCCTTATGCGCTTCAAGAGCCATATCAAAAGCAAGGCGGATCATTTTCTTATCGCCTTTACCGAGAGTTGGTCGCAATGCACGCAGCAACTCCTTGTATGCTTTCAGGATCTGATCTTTTTCAGCTTCTGCACTTTGTATATGTGTGACGGGGTCAGACATGATTAATCAATTCTAAACAAGAGGGGAGGAAAGTGTTAAACTAAAATAGTCAAATTATTTTGCAAACCCAATTCTAAATGCAAGTTCATCAGCTTTGAGGTGTAGCCTGAGGCATTTTCTTGAGTGCAAAGAGTGAAAAATCAGAATTTTCCTTTCGAATTGTATTTGTTAAAGTTCCAAGTCCGGTAATTTCCATTTCCACAACATCGTTTGGCTGCAACCATTGGGTTTTATAATTCGGATCGTTTAAAAGACCGGTACCATTGAGTTCAAGAAAACAACCTGTACCAACTGTTCCGGAACCGATAACATCTCCCGGAAGAACATCTACCCCATATGCACAACGCTCAATAATTTCAGCGAATGTCCAGTCCATATCTCCCATATTCCCTTCGCTTACTACTTTCCCGTTCACTTTGCATTTCATGGCAAGGTTGTAAGCATTTCCTGTGTGTCCGGGTTTCGCTGACACTTTATAACTTTCCAGTTCATCCGGTGTTACGAGCCAGGGTCCAATAACGGTACTAAAATCTTTTCCCTTTGCCGGTCCGAGATTGAGAAGCATTTCTTCCATTTGCAATGTACGGGCACTAATATCATTCATGATCATGTATCCCGCAATGTATTGATCAGCTTCTGCAGCTTTGATATTCCTTCCTTTTTTTCCAATAACAACCGATGCTTCGAGTTCGAAATCGAGTTTCTGGAAATGATCCGGCATACAGAAAATCTCTCCGGGACCCTGAATCGCATTGTGATTCGTGAAATAGAAAATTGGATATTGGTCGAATTCGGGGATCATAGGAACTTTCCTGTTCCTTCTGGCTGCTTCCACATGTTGACGGAATGCATACCCATCCCTGCAACTGGTTGGAGAAGGCACAGGTGCAATTAAATTGACCTCAGAAGCAGTACTAACTTTCGTGGCCGGGTTTCCGGATTTTATAGCCTTTTCAATAATCTTGGCTTCCTGCATCGCTTGTTCACCAAGAACCAGGAATTCTCCCATCTTATCTGGAAGTGCTGCCATATTGAGGGCCAGAGCATTTTCAGCCAGGTTATAAATTTTCCCCTGGATAAAAATTCCGAGGTGTTCATGTTGGTCAGTACGATAGCTTACAAGTTTCATCAGCAGGAGATTTTCCATGCAAAAATACGAAACTCAACGGAGGACTGAAAAGGGAATAAAAACAAAAAGGGCCCCGACCAAAGGACCCTTTCTGACTAACCATTAAATCTAACTAAACCATGAAAACTATCTTATGTTGAGCCTATTATTCTATAATAAGCTTTTGCTGAATGCTTTCGTGACCGTCCTGGCCACTGATCAGGAGCATTTCTCCTCGACGGATATAGGCTTCGTCGATTATTAAACGCATGTTGCCATTTTCTTCAGGAACAACTTTTGAAGGAATGATACGACCTGTGATATCCTGTACCGTTATCGTGAAGTATTTCAACTGATCATCACCATAATTGAGGTGAACAACTTGTGATGTAGAAGGATTCGGATAAACAAGGAATGTTCCTTTGCGAACGTTCCGGATCACTGAAACCGGGAAATATGCACATTTTCCATCATAATCTGTTTGTTTCAAACGATAGTAGGAAACGCCGGTAAGCGGGTGAAAATCCGTGTACGCATATTCATTTGTTGAAGTAGAGTTACCTGCACCTTCAACCCGGCCAAGTTCACTAAAGTTTACATTGTCTGAAGAACGTTCAATTGTAAAGAAGTGATTATTGATTTCAGCCTGAGTAGTCCATTTCACATCCACCTGTTTGCCGTTTAATGTTGCACTGAATGTTGCAAGTTCAATAGGCAATGGATTTCCACCTCCCGGAGGATTTCCCAATGCGAAGAATGTATGGAAGTTGTTGAAGGTCGCGGAAGTGATGTTTCCTGTCCAGTTGTTTGTTGCAACACCACCGAAATTCTGCCATTGTGTAGTTCCGTTATCATGCGCAACCAGCAAAGTGTTTTTATCCGCAACACCATCATCGGTATCGTAATACATCTGCAGTTTACCACTGCTGAAATTCGCTACGTTCTGACGGGTAAATTGTACATACCGAACATTGGATACATTCGAAATGGATGGCGGAAGTGTGTAAGGAAGTCCGGATGCTGCTGAGTTAAACACTTCGGCACGGTAAGTTACCGAAGATGCGTTCAAATGTTGTGCAGTCAATACAACCGCACGGTAGGCACCGGATTTTCCGATCGGATACGTTTTTGTTGTGTTCGAAGCTGTTGCAATTGTGTGAATCATCGGACCATCAACATAAGAAGATACAGAACCAAGATTCGCATTCGCGGCACTCAAACATGTAAGTACATTTGTATTTGTCGTCAACAATTTTCCATTCACCATGGACAGGAAATTCGAAACCTGTTCAGGTCTGTTCAGGGTGATGTGGTTGGAATTATTAATCGATAAATTATAGAAAGTAGTTGTCACAGTTCCACCGATTGCTTGCGCTCCGGTTGGGTTGAAAGTGACAGTACTTTGTCTGGCAGTAAATGTTCCGTTGTTATAAAACGCATCCACACCATTGCATGTCGATACAAGTGTCATGGTTTTGGTATCTCCGGTTGCTCCGGATACAGAACGAATATCAAATGTTTTATTTACATCGATATACAAACTGAGTAATTTCATGTTAGCCGTCGATCCGGTAGAAGAAGCCAGGGTTGCGGTTTTAACTGCACTGCCTGTAATTCTGAAATGCGGATATGTCGCGCTGGGATAGGGTTTGAAATTGAAGATGGCACCGTTTGCTGTTGCTGCTGTTCCGTATACAATCGTTCCTCCGGTCGTTGTCACCGTACCCAATGTTCCCGGGATGGAGACGTCAATCGTTGCAATTCCTGTGATGTTTGGTTTCTCAATGGTGATCGTTCCGGCTGTCATGTTAAAGACGCTGTTTACTTTGTCATTCACCACGAACACATTACGATTGGTACCGGTTGTACCTGTATTTAAAGAAATAGTACCGCCTGTCATTTTGAAACTGAATGGTTCATTGGATGAACCACCGCCATAGGTGATCCCCCCATATACAATTAAGGATCCAGCGCTCACTTCAAGGTAAGGAACGAATGTTCCATTCTGATCAGAACGAAGTCCCTGAACACCTGCTGTGGTACCGATTTTCACTGTACCACCATTCACATACAAGGATCCTTGCAAGAGTACATCCGGAGCAGCCGAAGCGAACCACATTGTTCCTTGTGGTACTTTGTAGATCATGTTCGGACCAATATTGAATGTTCCTGCAGTAGGATTAATATTGTATGTTCCTGAATTGTTGTGATTATAAGTACCGTAAGTGCCCACGAATGTTTTAATTCCGAGCTCAAAATTATTGGACTGTACATTTAAGAGTGCAGCTGTGGAACCTGACTTATTCAATGTTACAGTATTCAGATCCCATGTTCCGATTCCGGATACCGCGCTGTTTCCAACACCATTGAAAATCACATTGGCAATTTGACTGGGTGCATAATAGAAATCGACAACACCAAAATTGGCGAAGTTTCCTCCGACAATAACAGTATGAGTACGGTTTGTTGCTGTATTGTACCAGAACTTAGCTCCTGTATTCAATGTGATATTGCCGGTAACAGTAAGACTGAAATTACCGGTAGATCGGAATTCAAGAATACCGGAAGTTCCCTGACCAATGTTTAAGGTGGCACAGGTTACAACAGCATTTATATAGATAGTGAATCCGTTTCCAATATTTGCCACGTCTCCCGCTTTCGGATAAGTGCCAGTATTGGTTGCGTTTCCATAACCTACAGTTGACCATGTTGCATTGGTTGTCCAATTGCCACCGCTGGTTCTTGAATAATAAGTAACAGCTTGTGAAAATTGAAACGTACACAACATTAATATTGCTATCAATGCAATACGTCTGCCTTTTCCGGCAGATTTATCAGTAGCTTTTGTACTTCCTTTTTTTGTGTTTCGGATTTGCGATAACAATGCCGCAAATTCAACAAACACTTGCATTTTAGACTTTTTCATGGGTTGTTTTTTTGTCTGCATGTTCATGAAAAGAAACACGTAGCCTTGTGATACCAAGTTAATCGCAAAGCACATGTTCAGGTTCCAAGCTTATCTACCCAAACTTACATTTGTAAGATTTTTCTGAAATTGAAACAATAAACCCTTGCAAGCCTCAATTGATGCAGCTTTCAGGGAGAATAAATTTTCAGCCAGGAAATGGAGCTCAGATTATTAATGGTTGCATACACAATTTTCAATATTTTATCATTTTTTTAATTTTTGATTGCGGTTTATTCTGTTTTCATGTTCGGTAGAATTGCCTAATTTTGGTGAATAAATTTACCGCTATGCCACAATACCATGTTCTCGGACAAATCCCGGCGAAAAGACATACACAGTTTAGAAAGAAGGATGGAAGCCTTTACGCTGAAGAACTGGTTTCCACACATGGCTTCTCCAGTGTGTATTCATTGATCTATCATTGTCATCCGCCAACAATGATCAAAGAAATTGGTGCCGCGTATAGCGTTGAGCCGAAACTTGCATTCCAGCGATCGTTGATGCACCAGAGTTTCGAAGGATTCGATATTGTTCCTGCTGATGATTATCTCGAGAGCCGAAAAGCCGTACTGGTGAATAACGATTTGTATATATCCCTCGCAGCACCGAAAAATCAATGAAAGATTATTTTTTCAAAAATGCAGATGCGGATGAAGTGCTTTTTATTCATGAAGGAGAAGGAACATTCTATTCTATCTATGGATCCATTGATTTTGCTTATGGCGACTACCTCGTCATTCCACGAGGAACGATTTACAAACTGGAATTTAAATCCGAGAAAAACCGATTGCTGATAGTTGAATCTTTTACTGCTGTAGAAACAGTGAAGCGTTACCGGAATGAATATGGACAACTGGAAGAACATTCCCCTTATTGTGAGCGTGATATTCGCCGTCCGCAAAACCTGAAGACGTACGACGAGAAAGGCGATTTTCGGATTCATATTAAGAAAGAAGGAATGATTTATCCGTATATCTATGCAACACATCCGTTTGATGCTGTCGGTTGGGACGGGAATCATTATCCTTGGGCACTCTCGATCCATGATTTTGAACCTATCACCGGAAGAGTGCATCTGCCACCGCCGATTCACCAGACTTTTGAAGCGCGTAATTATGTGATTTGTTCTTTTGTTCCACGGATGTACGATTATCATCCGCTGGCTATTCCTGTTCCTTACAATCACAGCAATGTTGATTCGGATGAAGTATTGTATTATGTTGATGGAGACTTCATGAGTCGGAAATCCGTTACACGGGGAATGATCACATTGCATCCCGGAGGTATTCCGCATGGTCCGCATCCGGGTACTGTCGAAAAAGGAATTGGCAAAACTGAAACAAAGGAGCTTGCTGTCATGATCGACACTTTTAAACCACTTTGGATCACTGAAGATGCAGTGAAAATTATCAAAGGAGATTATTACAAATCCTGGCTCAGCGATTGATAAAAAGGCTGCATTTTGAAGTGTAAGAAATCAGACTTCTTTATGTCAGTTTTAGTCCAATTTTCCTGAACACCGTCTGGTAATTGCCGTACATTAAATGTACGATGCCACAGGTGTTTATTCATAAAAACAGCTTAATTTCAAGCATGTTCCGCTCTTCACTACGATTGATCGTAGTGGGTATCGTACTATTCGCTTCATTTGAACCTGTTCAGGCACTGACATATTCTTTGCCTTTTCGTGATAATTTTGATACCTCTTCGGTGTGGACGGTGCAGCAGGTGAGCGGCAGCAGTTGGCAGCAAGGTTCACCATCTTACGGAACAACTTCTTCTTCCCATTCATCACCTTCCTGTTGGGATGTGGAACTGAATAGCAGTTATCGCGATTCGACAATCAGCTACCTTGTTTCTCCACAAATTAATTTCAACGGTGAATACAATGCCCGACTTTCTTTCTGGCAGAATTTCAATACAGAAGATTATTTTGACGGAGCCCGTCTCGAATTTGCATTGAATGGTGGCGGATGGATTACACTCGGACTTGCTTCAGATCCGAATGCAGAAAATTGGTATTCACGAAATAACATTGCTTCCTCGAACAGACCAGCCTGGTGCGGAAGTTCCAATGGTTGGATTCAATCTTCATTTGTTCTTGTTCCCTTGAATGGATTTAGCGGAAACGTTCAATTTCGATTTGTATTTACTTCCAGTGATTCTGTTCACGCGGATGGATATTCAATTGATGATTTCTTCATCGATCAGGCGCCTGTATTCGATGCAGGAATTGTATCCTTGTTTTATCCCATGCATTTTGCATTGGAGAACGCGATGGATTCAGTCCAATGTGTACTGAAAACCTTGGCGGCTCTGCTATCAATTCATTGAATGTTGCATATTCAGTGAATGCCGGTTCTCCTGTGATACAAGCCTGGACCGGCAATCTACTCCCTGCAGAAACTGATACAATTCGTTTCGCTACTCCATTCTTTGTGAGTTCCGGAATGTCACAAGTGTGTGTATTTACACAATTGACAGGTGATGGAGATTTGTCAAATGATACAGTGTGCAAAATGATCGAAGGCATTCCATTCATTTCTTTGCCCTATGCTGATGATTTTGAAAATGCTCAGTTGTATTGGCACGACAGTTCAGATGCAGGAACTGTATGGGAGAGTGGGATCCCGGCATTTGGTTCAACATCCTCTGTGAATTCAGGAACATCCTGTTGGGATATCAATCTTAATTCAGCCTATCTGAATCATGCGTCCAGTTATTTGTATTCGTCCTTTTTTGATTTTACAAATGTGGTGAATGCGAGATTATCTTTCTGGCAAAACCGAAATACAGAAAAAGGATTTGATGGAATGTGCCTGGAGTATTCTACCGATGCCGGAATGAACTGGAACCTTCTTGGATCCTATGGAGAAGAAAACAGTTCGAACTGGTACAATGATTCTTCCGTCGCCGCGCTGGGAAATCATCCCGGTTGGGATGGAAATTCCAACGGCTGGGTCAAATCATCGTGCATTTTGTCTTCGCTAAACAATTCCGGTTCCCGTGTCCAATTTCGTTTCCGGTTTCAATCCGACGGAAGTACTACTTCGGACGGTGTGTCCATCGATGATATTTCAATCCAACTGGCACCATCAATTGATTTGAGTTTGAACAAGCTGTTTGCACCGGATGGAAATTTACAAGTCGGGACAAGCACGATGATACACTTCCGTACCCGAAATCTTGGCACAAATGACATTACACATTTCGACGTGAATTACGGCGTTGAGGGAGAAGCCTTGCGAACCTGGACATGGAATGGAATGCTTCCTGCATCTTCATCGCTCGATTTTATCATTGATACACTTGTTTACAGAAATTCGGATTTCATTTTTGAAATGAAACTGATTGCCGCGGGTGATGGTGACAATACAAATGATTCCATCCAAAGGGATTTGTATGGAATTCCACAAATTGTCCCTCCTTTCTCTGATCATATGGAATCCGTTCGGAATTTCTATTCTGAAAATGCTACTTCTATTTGGGAATGGGGCGTTCCAACATCGACGATAATTAATACAGGCTCCAATGGAAATAAGTCCTGGAAAACCAACCTTGACGGAGATTATACAAATCGTTGCAATGATTTTCTTTATTCGCCATTCTTTGATTTCAGCAATGCTTATCATCCCGAAATTCATCTCAGGCATTGGTTCAATACAGAAGCCGTAATGGATGGAACCCGAATTGAGTATTCAACTGATGGCGGGAATTCTTTTTCGGTGCTGGGAACACAATCCGATCCCATGGCTACGAATTGGTACAACTCTTCAAATATTTTTTCTTCCGGAAAAGCCGGATGGACGGGTACGTCGAATGGATACATTGAAAGTACATACATGCTGAATTCTTTGTCCGGATATTCCGGTGCTCTCGTTCAGTTTCGTTTCAATTTGTCCAGCAATGATTCTGTCACAGCAAATGGCTGGTCCATCGATGAGTTTCGGATTGAATCACAACCTGCCTGGTCTGCCAGCCCTTCGGTATTAACGGATGTGCAAAATCCATTTAGTGCAAATGCAAGTTCACAAATTGTAGGATGTTATATTGTGAATACTGGAGCGATGTCAATTACGAATGTGCAACTGAATCTACTTGAAGATGGACAAAATGTGTTGTCCGACAGTGTTGTTTTCGCGACACCTTTGTTGCCCGGTGATTCAGTGCTCTATACATTCTCGCAGGCATGGATTCCTTCTCCCGGACTTCATACTCTCTGTACGCAAACGAGTTTGCCAAATCAACAAATGGATCAATGGACAGCCGATGATGAAAAGTGTTCTGTTGCCGGAGTCTTTGATACATTGCCTATTATTTCACTAAGTCCGTGGTGTGAAGATTTTGAAGGATTGAATTCAAAATGGTTGACCATGGATCCGAATACACAAAGATTTCAATCGGAGGAATGGAGCATAGGCAATCCGAATCAAAACGTATTTGAACGGAACATACAATGGTTTATTTTCCTGGGTCATCGGCGCACTGAACTCATACACATCATCAAATGCAAGTGCATTGTACAGTCCGGTTTTCCTCGCTGATTCAGCAAGTTGTTATTCACTGAGTTTTTATCATCGGTACAAGACTGAGCAATTCGAAGATGGTGGGACAGTTGAATACAGCATTGACAATGGAGGAACCTGGAAAGTAATTGGTAATGCCGGCGAACCGGATTGGTTTAATTCTTCCTACATCACAGGTTTGAAGCTACCACCTGTACCGGGATGGAGCGGTACAAATTTGTCGTGGGAACTTGCAAAGCACGATCTCTTCTTTCCGCAAGATGCGGCTGTTGTTTTCCGCTTCCGTTTTGGTTCTGATGCTTCGGTAGAAGACGAAGGTTGGGAGATTGACCAGTTTTGTTTGCAAAAACTATCCACCTGCGTTATCGGCCTGGATGAACTGGATGAAAATTCACTTTCTGTTTTCCCAAATCCTGCTCAGGACAAACTGTTTATTGCAGATGAAAAAAGAGCAGGAGATATACTTTCTGTGACCATTGAAAATGCATTGGGAGAAATGATGAAGCAGGCAGAGTGGGAGCCTGTATCAACTTTTATGAATGTAAATCTTTCTGATTTTCAATCCGGGCTATACACCGTGCGAATTCAAACTACAAAGGGAGTTGTAGTCAAAAAATTTGTGAAGCTGTAAATGTGTTTAGTACAATGGAAATTTTTCCATCATTGTATTCACCTTCTTTTTGGTAGCAGCAACTTTCGTTTCGTTTTCGTTATTAATCAAAACTTCGTCGATCAGTTGCACGATTTTAATACAGTCTTTTTCTTTTACTCCACGTGAAGTCATTGCCGGTGTTCCTACACGAATTCCGGAGGTGACGAAAGGTGATTTGTCGTCGAAAGGAACCATGTTTTTATTCACGGTGATATCCGCTTTTACCAATGTATTTTCAGCAAGTTTACCGGTGATATTTTTTGAACGCAGGTCAATGAGCATGGAATGATTGTCGGTCCCGCCACTGATCACTTTGTAGCCGAGATCCACAAAGGCTTTTGCCAATTGCACGGGAATTCTTCACCATTTGAATACAGTATTTCATGTATTCATCAGTGAGATCTTCTCCGAATGCCACGGCTTTCGCTGCAATCACATGTTCGAGTGGACCACCCTGAGTTCCGGGAAAAACAGCGCCGTCCAAAATTGCACTCATCATTTTGATTTCACCTTTTGGAGTTTTCAATCCCCATGGATTTTCAAAATCTTTTCCCATCATGATCATTCCTCCGCGAGGACCACGCAAAGTTTTGTGTGTAGTTGTGGTCACGACATGGCAATGCGGAAGAGGATCACTCAATAATCCTCTCGCGATTAATCCGGCAGGATGTGCGATGTCAGCCATTAGTAATGCGCCAACTTCATCTGCAATTTTACGCATGCGAGGGAAATCCCAATCTCTGGAATAGGAGGAAGCACCGGCGATAATTAATTTCGGTTTCGCACTTCTTGCTTTAACTTCCATTGCATCGTAATCAACAGTTCCGGTTTCTTCGCGCACACCATAGAAATGTGCCTGGTACAATTTTCCGCTAAAATTTACAGGAGAGCCATGCGTCAGGTGACCACCGTGAGAAAGATCAAAGCCAAGAATCGAATCGCCGGGTTGAAGTAAGCCAAGCATAACTGCTGCATTTGCCTGTGCTCCCGAATGGGGTTGCACATTCGCCCATTCGGCATTGAACAAAGTTTTTGCCCGATCAATTGCTATTTGTTCTACCTGATCCACAATTTCACAACCACCGTAATACCGACGGCCGGGAAGTCCTTCTGCATATTTATTAGTCAGACAAGAACCCATGGCTTGCATCACCTGCTTGCTCACAAAATTCTCTGAAGCGATTAGTTCGATGCCGTGCTGCTGACGTTTCTTTTCTTTGGTAATGAGGGCAAATATTTCGGTGTCTTTTTCCATTGTGAAGTGAAGAGTGAATGGTGAATGGTGAATAGTATCAGGAACCGAAGTCGATTTCGGTGCTGTCGCCAAGATTGAGGGATTGGCTTTGTCCGTGTAAAGAAGCGTCACTACCAATGACACTGTGATGTAGGACTGCATTATTTATTTCGGAATAGGATCCGATAATTGCATCTCTGAGAATTGAATAATCGATGATGGTATGCTCGCCAATTGACACATTCGGGCCAATGATACTATTGCTGATTTTGCAATGCTCGGAAATACTTACCGGCGGTATGATGATGGTATTCTCGAAAGTGTATTTTTTATTTGCATTGGAATTTTTCTTGAGCAGAATTGCATTTGTCTCGAGAAGGCTGTCTTTGTTTCCGCAATCGTACCAGTTTTCTACAGGAAACGTCTTCATTTTTGCTCCTTCCAGAAGCAGTTGAGCGATTCCATCGGTGAGACTTGTTCATCCAACTCCGCCACCCCAAAATTCCGTGGATCATCAACTTTTTTTACTCCCAAAGCCGATTCCGGCTGACCGATTACATCGCGCAACTGAATATCAAAAATAGTATCCCCCAATGCGATGATTACTTCATCCGTTTCATTTACATGATTGCGGGCAAGCCATACCGCGTGTCCAGTTCCTTCGCGCGGTTCCTGCACAATGAAATTTTTAACAATACCCGGATAGCTGGTCTTGATGTACTCTTCAACTTTATCGCCGAGATAGCCGACAATAAAAATGAATTCACGCATTCCGGCTTCAATGAGATTATCGACGATATGCGACAGGATCGGTTTTCCGGCAACAGGCACAAGCGCTTTCGGTTGCGTGTGTGTATGCGGACGTAACTTACTACCGATTCCTGCTACAGGAATAATTACTTTCATAGTTGATAAATTGTGTCTCTGTCTTCAATTCAAAATGAAAATTCTGAAATTAAAGCGTCCCTTTTTTCAAATTCGTTCAAGCCGTAAAAGTATTACTTTTGAAGGCACCCCGTATCACTCTTTTTGGATTAAATCAACAATATGAAAAACAACAGAATTACACAACTGTTTGGTATCGAATATCCTATAATTCAAGCTGGTATGATCTGGTGCAGTGGATGGGAGCTTGCTTCAGCTGTGAGTAATGCAGGCGGTTTGGGGATTATCGGTGCCGGTTCGATGTACCCGGAGATTCTGCGGGAACATATCCGTAAATGCAAACTGGCAACGAAAAAACCTTTTGCTGTGAATGTACCTTTATTGTATCCCAACATCGAGGAAATCATGACCATCATTCAGGAAGAAGATGTTAAGATTGTGTTCACTTCGGCGGGAAATCCCAAAACATGGACAGGTATATTGAAGGCAAAAGGAATTGTTGTCGTCCATGTAATTTCCAATTCCAAATTCGCAAAAAAATCGGAAGAAGCTGGTGTGGACGCAATCGTTGCAGAAGGCTTTGAAGCCGGTGGTCACAATGGTAGGGAAGAGACCACAACATTGGTACTCATTCCAATGATTCGAAAGGCGAGCGATCTGCCTTTAATCGCTGCAGGCGGAATCGGGGATGGCACTGCCATGCTTGCTGCCTTCGCACTCGGAGCCGAAGGTGTTCAAATGGGAACACGATTCGTCGCTACTGTGGAATCTTCGGCACACGAAAATTTTAAGCAGAAAATTATTTCGACAGTGGAAGGGGACACCAAACTTTCTTTGAAACAATTAACTCCTGTTCGCCTGATTCGAAATAAATTTTTCGAAGAAATCGAAGCTGCTGAATTGCGCGGTGCAAGTGTCGAAGAACTGAAAACACTGTTGGGCAGAGCCAGAGCAAAAAAAGGAATGTTCGAGGGCGATTTGGAACAGGGAGAACTGGAAATCGGACAGATCTCCTCTTTATTAGTGAAATCAAACCTGCAGGTGATGTTGTCAGAGAGGTTTGGGAGGAATTCAAGCGGGCAAAGTCAAAACTTGCCGCTGTTGATATTTCCTGATTCAGGAATTTTATTACCAGAGAAATTGATGTATTTTTAGAACTTAAGATTATTTTATTCATGATAAAATTGAGAACGTCCGGTATTTTACTTTCTATCTTAACATTTTCACTTACATTCTTATCCTTATCTTGTTTCTCCCAGTACACTTCCGAGAAAGTGTTTTGGGATAACGGGAATAAGAAGAGTATCATGCCAGTTCGCAATGGTGTAAAAGAAGGTACACTCCGCACCTGGTACGAGAACGGAAAAAAGGAGAGCAAAACCGAATATCTCGAAGGTAAACCAAACGGGAAAACCATCACCTGGTATGAAAATGGAAATGTAAAAGTAAAGGGCCAGAAAGCGGATGAAAAAAAAACTGGCAACTGGATCTGGTATTACGAAAACGGAAATAGAAAACAAAGCGCTTATTATAATGACAAAGGCGAACATGGCACCTGGACCTGGTATTTTGAGAACGGAATGACTGAAACTGTCGGACAATATTATTTTGGAAAGAAAACCGGATCCTGGAAAACCTACGACCAGAATGGGAAACTGGTGAAAGAAGAGTTTTATATTAATGGTAAATTGACTGAGACGAAGGAGTTTTGATTGTTGATTTTGGTATAAAGTATAAAGTATAAGGTATGCTCGCTATAAAATTAGTACACTGGAATTATTAATTTATTATTCGATGCCGTACCAACAACTAACCACTAACCACTAACCACCAATTTCTCCGATGCAAAAACTTTTCCCCCTTCTCCTCATCCTCGCACTTTTTAAATACTCCGGCGCCAATGCGGGTTGCAACATAACGCTTTCGCATACGTCAATGAACAATTGCGGGAACGATGTATGTCTGAATGCAACGGGAGGCACATCACCCTATGCTTATAGCTGGGTTGGAGGGATTACAACAAGTTGTTTCTATGGAATGCCTCCCGGAATTTATATTGTTCAGGTCGTTGATGCAATGGGTTGCACAGCTACGGATACAGTTGTTGTCAGCAACGGGTTTTCTGTGACGATGAGTTCCACACCGGCATTTTGCACCAATGGAACCGCAACTGCCACTGTGAACGGTGGTGCAAGTCCCTTTACATATTTCTGGTCAACGAATCCGGCGCAAACAAGTGCAACAGCGACGGGCCTCGTTGGCGGTCTTGACTATAACGTTCAGGTTACGGATGACTCCGGTTGCACTGTATTGCAAACGGTGAACATTCCGAGTTTAAGCAACCTCAGTGCTGCGATCTCATCAATGCCTGATACATGTGGAAGAAATGTTGGCTCCCTCATCGGTTATGCTACTTCCGGAATACCACCGTATTCGTATGAATGGAATACCGGTGATACAACTCAAACGTTGACTTCTGTTTTGTCGGGACTCTATAGCTTTACGATTACGGATGATTCCGGTTGTACTGCTGTAAGCTCGGTGAATTTGCAAAATTATTCTCCTGTCATGGTTGCATTGACCGACTCGAATCCGGATTGTGTTAACCTTGTCGGAAGTATTACCGCATTGCCATCCGGTGGAATCGGGCCGTATACATTTTATTGGCACACAAATCCTGTACAAACGGACTCCACCGCTATTGTAACAGGAAACGCGATCTATAGTGTCACTGTCACCGATCAGCAAGGATGTTCAACTACTGTTAGTGAATATTTGATTGACAACAGTCAGATGACATTGCAGGTAAATAACCGGGCGGATACATGCGGACAAGGCCTCGGTCGATTGATTGTGATTCCGCAGAATGGAATCCCTCCTTATTCCTACAATTGGTTACAACTACCAGGATTGACTTCTGATACTGCCAGCGGATTGCATGCAGGATGGTACACTTGTTTTGTTACAGACAGTGCATCCTGTGTACGGAAAGTAATTGTGTATGTATCCAATTATTCACCTGTTTCCGTTCAGGTTTCTACTCAGAATGCATCCTGTGTTTTTACTCCGGATGGTGAAGCAACGGCAATCGTAAACAACGGTGTTCCTCCCTATACTTTCAATTGGCCATTTGGCGGAAGTGGTAGCAGCGCAAGCGGATTATTACCCGGAAATTACGGTGTTTCTGTAACTGACGGAAGAGGATGTTTTTCTTCCAATCAGTTTGTCATTGCTTACGATTCGATTCTTACATGCGCAGTGATCATCGAAGGTAAAGTTTACCGGGATACGAATACAAATTGTATCCTTGATCCTCTGGAATTACCTATGAGCAATGTGAAAATCCGTTGTGAACCGGGATCTCATCTCGAATGGACAGACTTCGGCGGGAATTATCAATTCATTCTTCCTCCGGGAAATTTTGAGGTCTACCAATACACGCCTCCATGGAACACGCAAATTTGTCCTGCATCCGTTTATTACGATACTTTACCGGTTGTTGGAATGATCGATACCAATGACTTCGCTAACAATGGAAATGCAATCGATTTTGCTATTTCATGTGATGATGTCACACCACCGATCCCCGGATTTACATTCACGCAACACGTGGATCTCCGAAACCTGGGTTCATTGGGTGCCAATGCAAATGTTTACATTCATCATGATCCACGTGTGGTGTTCCTGAATGCTTCCTTAGCTCCGGCCAATTACAATGTTACAACCTCTGAAATACTTTTTGGTCCACTCTTTCTTGCACCCAACCAGGCTTCCTACAACAATGTTATCACGATAGAATATTATGTACCCGATACACTGCCCCTGGTTCCATTCTTTATTTTACTGATTCCATTCTGCCTCTTCAGGGCGATACTGTGATTTATAATAATTATTCCTATTGCACTGCTGTTGTCGTTGGTTCCTATGATCCAAATGCAATCGAAGTAATGCCGGAAGGCAGTGGGACACAAGGATTTATTTCTCCGGAAGATTCTTTGCTGACATACACTATACATTTTCAGAACACAGGTACTTATTTTGCAAGAAATGTGACACTCACATTGCAACTGGATCAGGACCTCGATCTTTTTAGCTTCAATCCATATTCTTCAAGTCATACAAATACTTTTTCAGTTTCTCCCACAGGTTTACTCACTGTAGGATTCGATTACATCATGTTGCCTGATTCCAACTACGATGAACCGGCGAGTCATGGATTTTTCTCCTTCACAATACGTCAAACACCAAATCTTTCAGCGGGCACAACGATCACGGAGGAAGCGAATATTTATTTTGATTTCAACCAGCCTGTTGTAACCAATGTGGCACTCAATACCATCACCGGTCTGGAAGAAATTTCTTCTCACACATTTCAAATGAATGTTCATCCGAATCCTGCTCACGATGAAATTCGTTTGCAGTATTCCCTGAAGAAAAATGCATCCACACATTTGAGATTGCTGGATGTGCTTGGAAAAGTGCATTACGATTTTGTGGAAAAGTTACAAGGGAATAAGTGAAACACGAAAAGTGGTGCTTTTTTAGGGTCAGCTCTCTGTGTCCTTAAGTTCACAACTGTTGATAACCGGATCTTATTGTTCCTGTTCATTAACAGGTATAAATTACCTTTGCATTCTGAATTTACTATTTTATGATTGATTTTAAATCGCATACACTCAGCAACGGGCTGAAAGTAATTGTCCATGAAGATCATTCAACACCATTGGTGAATGTGAATATTCTTTACAAAGTAGGAGCCAGGGATGAAGATCCTTCTAAAACCGGTTTCGCACATTTGTTTGAGCACCTCATGTTCGGAGGATCCGTTAATATTCCGGATTACGATGGTCCTTTGCAGGTTGCCGGTGGCGACAACAATGCATTTACCAATAATGATATAACGAATTATTACGAAACACTTCCTGCGACAAATATTGAAACTGCATTCTGGCTGGAAAGCGATAGAATGATGAGTCTGGCTTTCACTGACAAAAGCCTCGAAGTTCAAAGAAGTGTTGTGATCGAGGAATTCAAACAACGCTATCTCAACCAACCTTATGGTGATGTGTGGCTTTTGCTTCGTCCCCTTGCTTACAAAGTGCATCCTTACCAATGGGCGACGATTGGGAAAGAAGTTGCGCACATCGAGAATGCTACGATGGATGATGTGAAGGAATTTTTCTTTCGTTTCTATTGTCCGGATAATGCCATCATGACTGTTGCCGGGAATGTGAATTCTGAGAATGTTTTTGAACTTGCTGAAAAGTGGTTCGGTGAAATCAAAAGAAAGATTGCTCCAAGAGTTCCTTATAAAGCAGAGCCTGTTCAGACCGAAGCACGTTCACTCACTGTGGAAAGAGACATCCCTTTCGATTCCATTTACATGGCATACCATTGCTGCTCCCGACTGGACCCGGAATTTTATGCAGTCGATTTGCTTACTGATATTCTCAGCCGTGGCAGATCTTCCAGACTTTACAATTCATTGCTGAAAGAGAAAAAACTATTCACCGAAATCAATGCTTACCAGACATCCGATTTTGATAAAAGTCTGCTCATCATTGAAGGTAAGCTCGTGAAAGGAGTAAGCATGGAACAGGCTGAAGCTGCAATCAGAGAGGAAATAAAAAAAGTTACTGATGCGCTTGTGTCCGACGATGAATTGCAAAAAGTGAAAAATAAAGTTGAATCTACTATTGAATTTTCTGAAATGGATCTGAGTAGTCGTTCCCTGAATCTTGCATTTGCAGAATACATGGGCGATGTGAACCTGGTAAACACTGAAATTAAGTTGTATCAGAAAGTCAGCCGTGAAGAGATTCGGGAGCAGGCAGCGAAAATATTCAAAGAGCAGAATTGTTCCACCTTGTACTATCTCGCGAAGAAAAAATAATTTAGCATCATCATAATTTTTATGTCTACACAACCCGACAGAACGACTCAGCCAAGTTTAATTGAAATTGGAGCAGTAGAAATACAGGAAGCAGTTCAAATGAAACTGGATAATGGAATTCCGGTGTATACCATCAATTCCGGATTTCAGGATCTCATTAAAGTGGAATTCCTTTTTCTAAATCGCAGTTTTGATCCGGCAAATGCATTGTTGCATTCTGCCGCCAACCGCATGCTGAGTGAAGGAACAGCAAAACATACTGCGCAACAGCTTGCCGATGGTGTCGATTATTATGGAGCCTTCTATGAGACGGAAGAAAATGCAGATTACTGTACAGTTAATTTGTATACACTCAACAAACACCTGGAATCCACATTGCCTTTCCTCCGGGAGATGATTACGGAAGCCGTTTACCCTGAGTCCGAACTGGGCATTTACAAGCAGAACAACAAACAACGTCTGATGGTGGAGAACGAAAAAGTTGGTTCTGTTGCCCGAAGAAAGTTCAATGAAATACTTTTTGGCAATGAGCATCCCTATGGTTATTATTCAAAGCCGGAAGATTTTGACAAACTGAACAGAACAGTTTTACAGAATTATCAGAAGCGGCAATATGTGAGCAATCATTGTGTGATCATCGTTTCCGGATTAATCAATGCAAACACATTGGAGTTGTTGAATAAAAATTTTGGTGACAAAAACTGGTCGGGTGGGACGGAAGCGAAGTTTGCAACTTCTTCAATGAAGTATACAGGCGATAAAAAGCAGTACATCGAAAAAGAGGATGCATTGCAATCAGCGATTCGAATTGGAAGACGATTGTTTAACCGTAATCATCCGGATTATCCGGGAATGGCTGTGTTGAATACTGTTCTTGGTGGATATTTTGGTTCGCGCCTGATGTCTAATATTCGTGAAGACAAAGGCTATACGTACGGAATCGGATCTGCATTGGTATCCATGAAGCAGGAAGGATATTTTTTCATTTCAACAGAAGTAGGAGCAGATGTAACCGTTCCGGCGCTTACAGAAATTTATAAGGAGATCGACCTCCTGAAGAAAGAACCAGTTCAGGAAGAAGAACTCTCCATGGTTAGAAATTACATGCGTGGTTCCTTTGTCAAAGGACTGGAAAGTGCATTCCATTTGGCTGACCGATTCAGATCTCTGCATTTGCACGGTTTGGATTACGATTATTACCAGCGTTACCTAGAAAAAGTACGCACTATCCAAGCGGAAGAAATCATGGATTTGGCAAATAAATACCTTGATTCCAGCGTTTTCCATGAGTTGGTCGTTGGCCGGAAATAGTCCGATGCATCAATTTACTTTCAATTAGAAAGATGTTAACCTGCATCCGGAGTACTTACACCACTCTCAGGAATGAGAATACGGAAATGCAAGCTCTTTAATTGCCTCGCTCGGTGGGAAAATGTAAATTTAGGCGCTATTTCAACCGGATGCGAAATTTCCCGCTTATCGTATTTTTTTCAATACTTCTGAATTCCCTGGGAATTGCCTCTTATGCATTCGATATACACTGTGTTTCTGTTGACCAAAATGGAGCTGTTACACTGAATTGGGATAAAAACGGACTCCAGGGTGCCTTTTTTTCAAAATATTATGTCTATCACTCAACCGTTTCAGCCGGTCCCTATTCATTGAAAGACAGTATTTTCATTTTTAACAATACTACCGTAATTGATCCGACAGCCGCAGCCAACAATAACCTGGCTTATTATTACGTCGTTTGTGTCAGTAATAATGGTGATCCTGATCTTTACACGGATACAATTCAGGCGATTTTTTTGAATGTAACTCCGAATTCTGGTATTGCCAATCTTACCTGGAATCCTACGCATGTTCCGGCCATTGCGACCAACAATCCTTACTATAAAATTTACAGGGAATATCCTGCTGGATTCTTTACACTCATTGATTCAATCAATGTGAATTCAGCAAGCAATCCGATGACCTACTCGGACATTATCAGTATTTGTTCGGATACAGTTAAATACAAAATCGAAGTAGGGGATTCATCAGGTTGTAAGTCGGTATCGAATCTGGATGGAGATTTATTCGTCGACAACAATGCCCCTTCAATCCCAACAATTGATTCTGTTAGTGTAGATGCAAATGGAAATGTGTTGGTCGCCTGGTTTGTTGGAACGCCGGCTGACGTGAGTTTCTACCAGGTACAATACAAAGACAATCTCAATCAGTTTCAACCGATCGCAACACTTCCCGGGATCAATACCACTTCGTACAGTTCGGTACTGGATGCCTCTGCAGGTTCACAAACTATTGAAATGATTACAATAGACAGTTGTGCCAATCAAAGTGCACAATGTCCGCCTCATTCCACCATTTTCCTGGAGCTAAGCTTTGAACTATGCGCACATTCCATTAATTTATCATGGACACCCTATGATTATTGGGGAACACCGCCAACGTATGAAATTCTTGTCAGTGTGAACGGAGGTCCCGAGACTGTTGTCGGCACATCCACTACAACTTATTTTGCGGATACAAGCCTGATTTCCGGTTCAACCTTTTGTTATCGGGTACGTGCATTGGATGTAGGAAGAGCACGAACGTCAACTTCCAACCGGGCTTGTCTTGTTCCCAATTTCCCGCCACCACCAACATTTTCCTATATCCGTCGCGTTACAGTAACCGGACCGAATTCCATCAAAGTGGATGCCTATGTGGATGCTGCTGCGGCTGTGATTGGTTATGAATTGCTCCGTGCTTCCACTGCGGCAGGACCCTTTGTATCGGTAGCATCCCTGCCTGCGGATGGATCTCCCTATGTTTCTTTATCTGATTACGGCGTCAATACCAGTGCTCAGGCATATTATTACAAGTTGGCAACGATAGACTCCTGTGGATTGCAGGTATTCGATTCACAGATTTCGAAATCGATTTTGCTCACTGGTTTTTCCAATCCCGACTACACGAATTCATTGTTCTGGGATGATTTCATTCAGTGGCCGACAGGAGTAGATTATTACAATGTCTACCGCACGGTGAACGGTTTCAGAGATCCTGTTCCGATTGCAACAATTGTAAATGGAAATTTGCTTGTCTTAACTGATACCGTCATTGACGATTTTTACAGTGATGGAGAATTTTGTTATACCATACAAGCCATCGAATCACAGGGCAATCCTTATTTTTTCCTTGACTCCAGTATGTCGAATGAAATATGTGTACGTCAGGAACCGGTCATCTTTATTCCCAATGCTTTTCGTCCCGGCGGTGATCTCAACGAATCTTTCGGACCATTCAATGGCTTTGTAGACACAAAAAATTATTCTTTCGACATTTTCAACCGCTGGGGAGAAAACATTTATTCGACCAACAACCCCAATGCCCCTTGGGACGGCTCTACTCACCAGGCTCAGGCTCCGGAAGGAGTTTACATTTACCAGATCAAAGCCACCAAAGTGGATGGTTCAGAGATCAGGAAAGTAGGAGCAGTGACTTTGATCCGTTGATTTAATTTTGTTTTACTTTCATTTAAATTATTTCCGGATTTCTCAGAAGATATCCTTTGTCTGAACTGTGATTTATCTGATTTATTTGATTTCGCTGAAGGCCTTAAATAATTTTCATTTGCTTCTTAGAAATAAAATGGCTGATATCCCACTCGGCTGTCCTGAAATAGGTTAATAAAATATTGAAAAACGCAAAAATCAGTTACCAGAACACAAACTTGCCTATTTCAACGGGAGGAAATCCGGTGGGGCCGATGGTGAGTCATTCATGGTAAGAAAAAATAGCTAGAAAACAGAGGCCGCACTAAAAGGCGAATAGCTGAATTGGAAAAGCAACTAAAAGATGCTGAACTTAAAGCAATAGCCTTTTCAACCATGGTTGATATTGCGGAAAGGGAGTTAATATTCCAATCCGAAAAAGTTCAATACCAAACCATAGAAGCAATGAAAAACAACTTTTCACACATAGGATTAGCCGTTGTGGATGGTTGGACACCGACAGGCCTATCAAAACAACTGGGAAGGATTCAACCACCCTGAAAATATACAACGGGTAAAGGAAATTCGTAAAAGCCATCGTAGAATGGGAACCCGAAAACTATATGAAATGCTGCAACCCTTTATGCTGGAACATCAACTAAAATGGCGAGAGCTTCAACAGCTTTCAGCAATCATTAGTAAGAAAACCAAACGGTAAAACACTAACTCCTATCTTGGGAAATATCAACTCATTCGAGTTGTTCCCACAGCCAATCAATTTGGGTAAGTGATATTACTTACTGGAAAATAAAAACAGGCGAACATCTTTATATCAGTTTTATTACCGATGCATACTCTCATAAAATTGTAGGTTATCAGGTAGCAGAAACAATGGAAGCTGTTGAAAGCATCCAAGCTTTGCAGATGGCTCTCTCTGGCTTAGGACCGGAGAGCCATTTGAATTTAATCCATCACAGCGACAGGGGCATTCAATATTGCAGTCATTCCTATGTAAAGCTATTGCAGGACAAAGACATAAAAATAAGCATGACTGAAAATGGTGATCCATTAGAAAATGCAGTGGCAGAACGAATCAATGGGATCATCAAAGATGAATACTTAGAAACCTACGACATTGATAACCTTAAGGATGCAAAAGGATTGCTCAAAGCTGTTGTGGAATTATATAACAGTGAAAGGCCTCACATGAGCATTAGCAACTTCACGCCAAACACTATTCATCATTCAATAACAAAAATCAATACAGAGAGATTGTGGAAGAATTATTACCGAAAACAAGCTACTATTGTAAACTCAACTCAGGACTAACAACAAACTGTAAACTTATAACAGGATTAATTAACTAAACTGTAAACTTTTTCCAGGAGGGTCAATGTCTATATCTCGGCAAGCAGGAGGGCAGGAGTCCCGTAGGGACGGCATGTGTTGTAACAATCAGCAGTTGGAACTGACTTTCCCTCTACATTCCTCCATTCGTCTGCTTAATTTTGTTTCAAAAGTTTATATGTCTGAACTTTTTCCTTGGCTTTTAACTGGCAGAAGTAAAGTCCTTGTTTCGCTCCGGATAAGTCTATTGAAATGCTGTTATTCCCGGACTGAAAATTTTGTGCAGGTATATTTTTAATTTCTCTTCCAACAATATCGTAAACTATGAGCGAAACATTATTTATTTCGGACAGATAAAACTCCAGATTCGTTGACGATGTAAGCGGATTTGGATAAATGGATACATTGAAATCAGTTTCTGGTACCTCAATTCCGGTAATCAAACAAATAGTTGTCAGATTTCCACCGGCATTTACGAGTGTTGCAGGATATGAAATGACTCCTCCGGATGAAGTAAGAACAGGAGGAGAGATAACCTGCGGCGTAAAAAAAGAAGTGACCGTAGCCGGGATACCTTCGTTGCAACCGCTGTTTCCCAGTGAATCGGTTTTAATCAAATACAAATTTTTAAACCCGACACCAAAAGAATAGGTTTCACCGGTTATGATGTATCCACCGTCCCGGGTTTGCTGTATTGAATATCCAATGTCGGTAGCACTTGCTGTTCCTGTTAATCCATATGTTTTTGACCATTGTAAAATTCCCTGGTCATTGGTCTTCACAACATACACATCATAATCGGCGGATGCGTTGAAGCTGAATGACCGTCCGCACATGATATATCCGCCATCGCTGGTTTGGATGACTTCATAACATTCATCAATTACAGAACCACCATAGGTTTTGGCCCACAATGTATCTCCGATTGAATTCGTTTTTATGAGGCACATGTCTTTGCCCAATGTTCCTGTGCTTTCTGAACTTCCACCGATGATGTATCCGCCATCGCTTGTTTGCTTTACAGTGACACCGGACTCTTCACCCGGAACTCCGTATGCTTTTGCCCAAGATGCGTTTCCCGCTGTATCAGTCTTGATCAAATAAAAATCACCAGACCCGGCACCGTAAGTATCAATCTGACCGGAAAGAACATAACCACCATCCGTAGTTTGGTGTACTGCCGATCCTATTTCCAGACCTGAACCACCATAGGTTTTTGTCCAGGAGATATCTCCACTTGAATTTGTTTTAACCATATATGCATCAAAACCTCCGGCACCAAATACAGGTGTTTGTCCGACCAGGATGTATCCACCATCACTTGTTTGTTCCACAAAAGATCCCCACTCATAACCAAAACCACCATATGTTCTTGTCCATAGTGTATCTCCGGTATAATTTAGTTTGATCAAATACATATCACCTGCCACGTCGGTAAATGAAGAAGCAACACCGGAAACGATATAACCGCTATCACTCGTCTGTTGTACACAAAATCCGTATTCGTTATCTACAGCACCACCAAAGGTTTTCGTCCATGTTGTATCACCCAAATCATTTGTTTTAATTACCAAAACATCCCGACCACCGGAACCAAAACTTGTTGTAGTACCAATAACGATATAACCACCATCGGAGGTTTGTCTTACACTGTTTCCGTTTTCTGCTGCAGAACCGCCGTATGTTCTCTGAAATGTAATTTGTGCATGTACACAGAATATTGAAATTGAGCTAATTACAACAAGTAAGAGTTTTTTCATGTTTAATTGCTTTAAAGATGTTCAAATGAAAAGTATAATTTACTATTTCAAAATAAAATCATGCTGAACAAGAAAAAATGCATGCTGAAGCAATGGAATTGATCCAAATCAAAGCAAAACTTGAATAAGCTTGAAATTATACTCGGATTTTATTTTTTTCGACCAACAAAACGTATCACCATTCCGGTTCCATTGTGAAACAATCCTTCTTTCAATTCAATTTCTTTTTCTTCCAATTCAAGTATTTCAAAATTTTCAAAGTCGGATTTTATCTCCTCAATAGAAAATAATTGAGCAAGGTCCTTTGGTCCGCCAACTTTTTCGTTTACTGTAGCATACTCAAGATGTTTTTTACTGAAGGCTTCAAAAATGATCACTCCGTCTTTGCGTAAAAGCTTGCTAAGAGCCTTGTGGAGCTGTGATTTGATCGCTGCAGGAAAGTGTGCATAGATTAAAGCAATAGCGTCGAAGTGATTGTCTGCGTAATGAAGGGAATTCAATTCACCAACCTGATAATCGATCTTTACATTATTGCTTTCTGCAAGTCGGAGTGCTTTGTTTTTTCCTTGAGCACTGATATCAAATGCAGACACTGTCCAACCGAGTTTGGCTGCAAAAACAGCATTCCTTCCTTCACCTTCAGCAGGAAAAAGTATGGTTCCGACAGTAAATTTCTCGAATTGTTCTTTCAAATAATTATTCGGCTCTTCACCATAGGCAAATTCCTGCTTACTGTATCGCTCATTCCAACGTTCAATCCAGGTTTCGTCCATGTAATATATTTTTAATTTCGTTGAGCTTACTGCGTATCCATTTCTCAAATATTTTCTATCTCATTCTTTAACAATCTTCCCTTGCTTAATCACTCCATTTTTATTACTCAGTTCGTACAGATAAATTCCTTTTGATAGATCTTCAGTGTTTAACGAAACAGATCCAATAAATTTCTTCTGATTGATTACTCTCGATGCAATATCATAAAGAAAAATGTCTGTAAGTTCGTTATTGTTTACAACGACATTTAATTGATCAAAGACTGGATTAGGATAAACGAAAACACGGTGGCCCTCTAAACTACTTTTTACTCCGGAAATAATGTCACAGTTCCATGATGAATCCGGATACAAGCCAATATCGTCTTGCTCAAAACTGGAAAGCGAAGCAAAGTATTCAAAACAACTCGATGGACCGGACATCAATCCCGAAATACTTCCGATGCCTTCTATAATGGAGGACTCCGGACACCCGTAGCTGCAATTACGATTAACCCGTTCTCGATACTGACCACTGACCAAGATCGAATCTACCGATGTTACAGTACAAAACTGGACATTACCCCAAATGACTTTACTTTTATCTAAATGTATCCCCAACTACCAGGTTGAAGTCATAAAATGTAGTGTCCCTCGCTAGTGAAGTATCATACATAAAAACTTTGTGCAACAATGTGTCCTGGCGTATGATTGCGATGGCAGGGTAATAATAATATCCACCACCACCGCAGATGCTTGAATATTCATAACCCGATTTAATTAATTTATGGTAAATAAATCCGTTAATGAGCGTGTCGGTCCCGAAATAAGTTGTGAAGCGGGCAGTATGGTCACACGATCCATCGTACCATTGCTCATAACCACACCAAAAAGCATTACTCTCCGGAAAAGGGTGATAAACGGATGTCTGCGCTGTGGCTGATAATGTTAGTAGAGTAAACAGTAGGAGTAAAGGGGTTTTCATTTTTAAAATTCAGATATTTTGAGAATTGAGAGTTATGAATTATGAATTAAGAATTATCACTAGTGTCCGATTAAGATACGAATTAGTTCTTTGAAATTATTGATTGACAAGGGTTACAGACGATTTTAAGTCGGTGACGATTTGAAATTATTTCATAGCTTTTCTTCAAAATGCTATGAAATAAAATACGTCTTCGCGCAAGTAGCTGAATACCTTCCTGCAAGGTGGGTTGATAAATATGTTGCGAGATTTGTTGGTAATAAGAAGGTCAGACATTTACTTGTTGGAATCAAATGATTGGGATGATGTTTGGCCAACTCAATCGTGATAGTTTACGTGATTTACTCGTTTGCATTGAAGCTCACTCTACCAAATTTATCATCTTGGTTTTGGCAAAATGTTTCACGTTCTAATCTGGCGAATGCAAGCGAAGCGTGACTATAGAATCTATGAGCATTTGCTTATGAGATGATTGGCATCGCCCATGTTTGTCAAAACGACGGAGATTTTCATCTTAGTATTGAAGATAATGTCTATGCGTTTGACGCAACCTCTTGATCTGTGTCTAAATATATTTTGGTGGGCTACATTTAGAAAAACCAAAGGGGCTGTGAAAATTCATACGCTTTACGACATTAAGACTTCAATACCATCATTTGTTTACATAACTCCGGTGATACTCATGAAGTCAAAGGTTGGATGTCTTAGAGTATGAAGCAGGAGCATATTATTACTGGATCGAGGATATCTTGATTTTAAAAGACTATTACATTCATCAACAACAGGCATTTTTTGTTACACGAGCTAAACACAATAGTGATCTCACTCTGATCTACTCTTCAAAAGTGAACAAGAAATCCGGATTGAAGTGACCAGATTGTTAAACCTGCTAACTTCTATCCTCAACGATTATCCAGAAAATTACGAAGGATAAAATTTTATGATGAAGAACAAAGTCGCACTTTGATATTCCTCACAAATAACTTTACCCTGAAAGCAATTGATATTGCAGCTCTATACAAGTACAGATGGAAAATAGAATTATTCTTCAAATGGATTAAGCAGCATTTAAAAATCAAATCCTTTTGGGGAACTTCATCAAATGCTGTGAAGACACAAATCTACATTGCCATCATCACTTATACCTTGATTGCAATTATCAGAAGTCGACTTAAGCTAAATCGTAGCAATTACGAAATTCTACAGATTTTAGGGGTCTCACTTTTAGATAAAACCCAGTTAAATCAACTACTTTCAGACCCTGTCAATCAAAATGTCAAAGAACAAATTTATAACCAATTGGAACTTAGCTTAATCTAATCGGACACTAGTGATGAATTATGAATTATGAATGATGCGGAACTATATTAAAATGCATGAGGCATATCCAAAGGTTCTTAAATGCGAATCATTTAGGCAGGGCTTTTAGCAATTTGCTATTCCGAAGGTAAGAAACATTCTTCCACCTTTTGTCTGAATTGTGATTTATGTGATTTCGCTTGTCTGAACTGTGATTTATATGATTTTTTTGATTTCACTGAAAGCCATCTGCAAATTTCAATATACGATCATACAAAGAATGTCAGATGACCCAGCCCCTTAGGGGCGAAATGTCGGTAGCTCTGCATGCATGAGAGCAGGAGTCCCGTAGGGACGGCATGTGTGCCATTGTCTGAACTGTGATTTAAATGATTTTTGGATTTCATGAAAGCCATCTGTAATTTTATTTTCTGCTTAGAAATGGAATGGCTGATGTCCTATTGTCTGAACTGTGATTATTGTGATTTTTGTGATTTCGCTGAAGTCTATCTGTAATTTTCAATGTACGATCATACAAAGAATGTCAGATGACCCAGCCCCATAGGGGCGAAATGTCGGTAGCTCTGCATGCATGAGAGCAGGAGTCACGTAGGGACGGCATGTATGCCATTGTCTGAACTGTGATTTAAATGATTTTTGGATTTCATGAAAGCCATCTGTAGTTTTCATTTTCTGCTTAGAAATGGAATGAGAGTTTTCCGACCCCGGCAGGAGTGAAATGTACAAAATCTCATCAAGCAGGAGGAAATCTATTGCACAGTATCCGCAGACAGCCTAAAAATCAACACACCCGAATCACTCCGGAGGAGTGAAATTATTGTAGCCAGAGCAAATGGAAAATGGGTTTGAGGATACACCGCCTTTGGGATCATTTCAGCAAGTCTAATCCAAAAAAATAATTTGAAATCCCTTCTGCGCAATCCGGAAATCAAATAAATCATAATTCTGACAATTGGAACTTACGCTATGGATTGATCTTACAAACAAGTTTTTTGCACCAAATGCCACAAGGCATCGGAGTGGATTGTATTTGGGTATTACTTGTCAATTACGAATCATTTCGAAATAAACTGTAAGTGAAAAGTTGGGAATAGAATCAATAAAAAAAGTATACATTTGATTTAGCAAATATAAAAACAATTCTTTTTTGGACATTTATTTCAAAATCTATTCCAATGAAAAATGGAAACATACCAATAGTTAGAATGCTAAAGATAGCTTTGATTTATATTATTTCATTCGGTTTTTTTTCGGATGGATTTGCTCAGAATTGGACATGGGCAGAACACGCAGGAGGAAATGATGACGATGCTGGGACAGGGATAGTTGTCGATGCATCCGGTGATATCTATATTACTGGCTTTATGCGTAGTTCGTCCATTACATTTGGGGGGATAATGTATTCAAATGCAAGTTACCCTCAGGACGATGGAATCATCTCGAAGCTGGATCCTGCCGGAAATGTTTTATGGTTACATGGGATGCATGGGACAGGAAGGGAGCGTGGGAGTAAAATTTGCATGGATCCATCAGAAAACCTTTTCGCAACAGGATATTCCTGGAGTAATCCTGTATTCTTTTCCGGATCCATTTACTGTCAGAATAACGGACAGGCAGATTATTTTCTGACAAAATATGATTCCGCGGGAAATGCAATTTGGGCAAGAAATGGCGGAGGGGCAGCCAATGAATATGGAAATGATATTTGTTCTGATCCTGCCGGTAATATTTATGTTGCAGGAAATTATTCCAGCACTTCTTTGAATGCAGGAGGGCAATCAATCACCAATTCCGGTGGGGATGATTTTTTTCTTGTAAAGTATGATACAGATGGCAATGGTAAATGGGTAAAAGGAGCCGGTGGATCTTCTCAAGAAAAAGCATATGGCATTTGTAGTGATAGCGAAGCGAATTTGTTTGTTTGTGGTGTATTCGATAGTCCTTCATTGGATATTGATAATATTACTCTTAATGGAACGGGAACCCTTGATTTATTTATTGCCAAATATGATTCCTCCGGACAAGTCCTTTGGGCCAAATCTGCAGGTAGTGGCGGTCTTGATTATGCAAATGCTGTTTGCTCCGATGACCAGGGAAATGTATACATGACGGGTTGGTTCCAGGATACAATTGAATTTGGAAACACAACCCTTATCGCCCAGGCATACTGTGACCTTTTTATTGTGAAATATAATCCGGGCGGTGATGTGGTATGGGCTGTGCGTGCCGGAGGAGGAAGTATCACTCAGGGAAAATCAATTTCAATTGATCGATCCGGAAATATTTTCATTTGCGGGCAGATTTCCACTCACCCTACAACATTTGGTTCAATCGTCGTTCCTGTAGTCGGCGGAACAGATGTTTTCGTTTTGAAATGCGACACTTCGGGGAACTTTATTTGGGTACGAGGTGCCGGTTGCGTCAATCTTGATGAAGCGTTAGCAGTTGCTTCAGACGGAAATGAACGTGTTTATACCACAGGGTATCATGGACATGGTGTGATTTCATTTGACTCCACACAATTTACAAATAATGGGAATCTTCAGGATTTATTCGTAGCTGCTATTGATGGTCTGACTGGTGTGGATGAAAATTTACCTTTATCTGACTTCGCAATGCATCCAAATCCTGCAAGCGAATTGATACACTTAGATTTATTTGATAATGTTGGTATGTTTACGATCAGTTTGATTTCGATCACCGGTCAGGAATTGATCGTTCAAAAATTCTCTCCGGGTGTGGAAGCCATTTTGGATGTTCGTGATATACCGAATGGTATTTATCTCATTCGTGCCAATCTTGATGAACACGCGTTAACAAGATTAATCACTGTTCAACATTGATTTGATAGGAACGAAATAGTAGTTCAATCTTTTTGGTTGCAATAGTTGTGGAATGACTGTATCCTGATATTCCGGATGTCAGGAGTTATTACCCGGATTCATTCATCATTCTACTGAATAAAAACACATTAATCCATGGTATGGTATATGCTCCCTTTTCAATACCGTCCTGCTTTTTCTTATCTGAAAGCTTGAACCGTGAATGCTTTTGCCGGTAGCCAAGTCTGCTTGGCACTAGGAAGGAATATTAAGAAATCCTTTGCACTTGGGGTCATGACCTTTATAAGGGAGGGATTATTGTTTTAAACTTAATCTACCCATTTCACTCTGTAAATTGCTTTGAAAAGTCCGGTTCTAAAAGGACTATAGGAAACAGTGATAGATATATTAGCTGAATCACCCATATTATTTATGAATGCACCTGCAAATACAGTACTGCTACCCGTTGGGGCAATTCTACCAGCCGTAATTGTTCCAAGGTCAGACTCAGGACCTACCAATTCTGTAACCTCAGCGTGAGCTGTAGGTCTTGGTTTGGTTCCGGGAGGGCGCAAGGTAATATTGAGAGTTTGGGGTGTATGTGATATATCTGCACATATTGCTACTGCTGTATCAGTTTCCTTCTTGTCTTTATGTTTTAAAACGCTAATGATGTCCGGAGAATGCATTTCTGTCCATCGTGCTGGATGGTTTGGATCCGATTCTTCTCGAGTTAGTCCGTTCCAAAGTGCTTTTATTGTATTTCCTTGAATTTTGGTTTTATCGTGTTGATGCGGATCATCTGTTAGTATTGACCCATACATTCTAACATATTGTCCGTCTTTCAATGGATCTTGCCAGTGCAATGGATGGCGCGGATTATAAGGCCAATAAACATTTCTTGCTTGTGGGTCAACATTATATGTTTGCCAACCCAATGGAAAAGTAATTTTGTATAATGGATTTAATGGTCTTCCGTTAGTTCCCTTATCCATCGTTCTGATTGAGTCATCCCAACCGTTCAATTCAACATGGATAATTAATCTACCAACCCGTACCCAATCAGTCCCGTCTATATACAAGTTGCCAACTTTAAAAATTTGATTGAAATCAATTTTAAGAGAGTCTAACCACTCAGGATCTAATTCCAAGTTGTAGCGCCAATCTTTCCATTCTCCTTCATTCTCTTCATTTGCTTTTTGATGAATATCTCTTAGCCAACCTCTTAACTCCACTAATCGTACTGGAAAACTATCAACTGTTTTTTCAACCGATGAAGCAAGATCAAGCGGATAAAGCTTTTGGTATGATTTCAGAATATCTTCTTGAATTAATCTCGGAGGCCAAACATCAGATGGTGGGATTGTAGCAATTGTTTTGCCGTTTAATTCAAAATCTTCCTTCTTTTTTTCATCACACTTTTGGCAAACAAGCGTTAAACAAAGTAAGACTAGTGCGAATTGTTGAAAACGATTTTTCATAATTAATTAATGGATTTGTTGGTGTACAGATCGTAAGTTCAGCACTTCTGCTTAATAATACTTTGAATATTTATTAGCACACGAGGTTCCAATTAGACTGGATGATTGGATATTAAGGAGGTTAGAATTCCTCTCACGAACACGCTTATATTAGAGACTAATTCAAACAAAGAATTTTATTAAGACATAATTTTAGGGCACTGGATTAGCTTTATGCTACCGGACGGATTGAATAGGAGACATGTCCTGCGCAACGGGGAAATCCTTCGCAGCGATACCATCCTTCGCAGTGATAGGCTTTTAACTGAAGTCATATCCTGCGGAGCGGGGCAAAGGATTTTGAGAAATCCTTCGCAGCTGTACGTCCTTTGCAGCGGTTAGCTTTTAGCAGGGTGGGATATCTTTCGGAGCGGATTTGTCTATCGTGAAACAATAAATTTTTCAGTGATGCCCGATACCCCATTTACTTTCAACGTGCAGAGGTAAACTCCCGACGCAAGAGTTGATAAAGTTTTATATATTGAATGGGATCCTGCACTCTGTGTTTCATTGACAATGGTCGTCACTTCTCTGCCAAATAAATCGTATACAACTATTTCAACTTTCCCGGAAGTAGATAACTGATAATTGCATAGAAGCGAATTGTTGCTTGCATTAAAATGAGGAGTATAGAGGTGGGCATCAATATAGCCGGGCTCCTGTGACAGTCCGACTGATGCATCGTCACCAGATATGTCCCTTTGCCAGATTCCTCTTCCATAAGTAGAAGTCCGCACCCAAAATGTACCATTTATTGCAATACTATCAAGTGCTTTCATTTCTGTCATCTGGATGCTTTCCGGCATACCGCTGTTCCACCGTACCCATGTGGTTCCTCCATCAGTGGTTTTAAAACCTCCTTCTTCTGTGGCGAGATAAAGTTGATTAGGGTTGTAAGGATAGGGGATTAAATCACTCAATGGAACATCCGGAAGATTGCCACTGATATTCGACCAGGTCTGTCCACGGTCGGTAGTTTTAAAAACTTTATTGCCAGAATTAAAACCTTCAATCAATGCATATGCAATATTTGCCTGTAGTAAATCCGGAATCACTTTTCTTACCGGAGAATTCGTTGGCAGTCCTGAATCCCTTTGATACCATGTATTGGTAAGACCATCTCTTACCCACAATCTTGAAGAATTGCCGGGATATAACGGGGCGTAGACTGTCGGCAGCGCTCCTCTGCTGAACGAAATATCGAAAACATTTCCAGGAAGTCCGGCAGGAGGGCTAAGGAGGGACCAGGATGTCCCCTGATTCGAACTTTCGTAAATATATTGAAAAGTGGTTGTGTAAACGTGAGCTGGGTTGTTGTGATCTGTTCGGATAATAAGCCCATCTCCAATTCCATTATTGATACCTGCCCAATTGACACCACCATCATCAGAAGCAAAACGTTGTTGATTCATGATTGCATAAACATTGCTAGTTGTATTAGGATCCACTGCAACACCATACCCATCTCCTCCGATTTCTACAGACCAGAAAGACTGACCAGGATGAATGATATTGATGCAGTTATCCTGTGAACCACCTACCATCACTGAATGGTCCGTTGTTCCATTATCAAAATGATAAAATTGAGTAATAGGAAGAAAATTATATGCATTGTATTTCCATGAGCCTCCATAATCATCAGTGTAAAAATTCCACCATCACACCCTACATAAAGAATTGTTGCATCCGCATTCCAATTGAATGTGTGTTGATCGACATGCATATTAAAAGTGGGCTCCTCAAAATCATATCCGTCAGTTGTTCTCCAGATAGATCCACCTCCCGCGAAGGCGAGATCACAATTCTGCGGATGAACTGTCATCGCATTGTTGTACCAACCCTGTCCCCAATGAAACTCAGTAGTCTGTTGACCGTAAATATTCAAACCGATGTGACAGGTATCCCAGGTTCCACCGCCATCGGTTGTTTTGTAAATATGCATGGTGTAGTTGTTGACATCATCGGTCACAGATGCATACAAGATGTTTGGGTCACCATTGCAAATGGCAAGGGCCGTGCGGCCAACATTGATCGTTGGTGCTCCTCCGGCCAAAGGATTCCATGTAAGTCCGCCATCCATGGATTTGTAAAATCTGTCGTGCCATACGATGGTATATAAAGTTTGTGGATGAAGAGAATCGATGACCAGATCTGTTGTTTCTCCTGTCAAATAACGTGTCCATGAGCTGCCTCCGTCGGCTGATCGGTAATATCCTTCATTTGTTGCAGCATGCATAATTTGCGAATCCGAAGGATCATAGAAAATTTTGTAAAATGATCCCGGAGTTGGACTCATCGCGATGGAATTCCATGAATTTCCAAGATCAGATGTTTTCCATAGCCCTGTTCCAATATGAACTCTTGGTTCACCTGTTCCTAAAAAAATTGTGGCCGAATCAAGCGGACTGGTGACGAAAGCACCACCCCATTGAGAATTTAAATTGTCACTGATGGATACAGGAACAAGTGTTATTCCTAAATTATAGTAGTGCCAGAGATTTCCACTCGCAGAAAGTACCCGCATTTCACCAGAAGAAGTTTCAATACCGGTGACTCGTCCTGAAAATATTCTGAATGGAGTATCGTGAGTGTGCATTCCATAGGGTCCAACGGCTTGCCATTCATTTGATGTTGCTACCCGCTGAATAGAAGTAGTTTGTTCTTTTGGTGTAGCCGCTACTTCCGCTTTCATCTCAAGCAGTTGTTCTGTTGAAAGAGATGAATAGGGGTAGTGTAAAAGTTGAAAATAATCAATCATTGCATTTGCTCCTTCTCTTTCTCCTTCTTCTTTTTCTGTCTTTGAGGTGGAGCTGTTTTTTTTACTAAAAGAATTTTCCTGTGCCTTGGCAAAGACAACAAATAACAGTGCAAGGCAAATTGTAGTAATCGTTTTCATAGAATGAAGATTTTTAAATTGAAATATACTTATGAGAATTTAATCAGAATTCCATATTCCAGATAATCCGGAAAAGTCTTAATTGGTGAAACTGGTATAAAGTAGAATTGAATTAAAATTATTCAAACCGGCACTTTAATTAAAATCAACTGTTAAATTAACAAATAAATGGAACGTGAAGCAAATCCAATGTTGATTTTTAGGAAAAAGTGGTCTTATCCTGGCTTGCTTTTACTGTATAAATTAATTTCTAAGAAATGATCTTCCTTCATACTACGGTACACGCTTTAGTTGATCTGATAAGCCTTGAACAGTGGATTGCCTGCCTGCCGGTAGGCAGGCCTGCCAGCCGCTAAACTGAAATTTCACACAGTTTAAGGGCAAAGGATCTTGCAGATCCTTCGCAGCGATACCATCCTTCGCAGTGGTAAGCTTTTAACTGAAGTTATATCCTGCGGAGCTGGAAAAATAGTTCATCGCAATTTACCGGAAAACTAATTGTACAATAAGTTTCCTGTTCACTTTTCTGGAAATTAATAAAAACTTCGGATGAGTTGATTTTTTTTAAGAACAAAGATGTTAAATGTAAATCTTAAACAAAAGTAAGCATCCTTAAACTTTCATTTAAAAATCAGAGTAAGAATTGCGGATGTCCCAGCCCTGACTTGGTCGAAATATCTATATCCTGTCAAACAAAGAGGGCAGGAATCCCGTTGGGACGGCATGTGTACCCTTTGTCTGAACTGTGATTTCACTGATTTTTTTGATTTCATTGAAGGCCATCTGTAATTTTATTTTCTGCTTTGAAATGGAATGTTTGATGTCCCAGCCTCATAGGGGCGAAATGCCGGTAGCTCAGCAAGCAGGAGGGCAGGAGTCCAGTAGGGACGACATGTATGCCATTGTCATGACTGTGATTAATATGACTATTGTGATTTCGCTGAAGGCCATCTTGAATTTTATTTTCAGATTAGAAATGGAATTCTTGATGTCCTAGCCCGACAGGGGCGAAATGTCTATATCTCGGCAATCAAGCAGGGTAGGAGTCCCGTAGGGACGGCACGTATTCAAGTGGTTGAACTGAGATTATATTTAGATCGAACAAGTACTGCACAACTTATCATGGTTTCAGTGAAATATTTGGAGTTTCACATCTGAAATATCATAAAGCTTGCGGAGTAAATGACTCCATTAACTTAAAAGGATCACTATAGTTTTTTTCTTTGTCAAGAAGTGTCAATTCAATCGCATCAGCCTTACCATTGTAAAATCCCCAACCCTTACTAAATATTTGAAAACTCTAAACAGAATTTGAACCAGAAATATAAGCATGATAACTGATCCTACTTGTGAAACAACTACCAAATAACTATAAGTTGTAGTGTCAACTTGGCGAGTAGGAAGATCCAAATTTGGGTTTGTCAATCGATAGAAACTATAAATGATGACCAAAATTGAAACTAATAAAATCATGTACGACAAATTGGTAAATACTATGGATCTCAGCTGTAATTTCTTAATAAAACTTTTTATATTATCCCTTTCTTCCCAATCATTAATATCAAAAATATAATAATTGATGGGCAGTATAAATAAAATGCCTATTAGTAATAATGCAAGTGAAGAATAAATTAAAGATAGTGGTAATTTATATCGGTAAATTTGAAATTTGCAATTAGAACAACAATTGCAACTAAAGATATTACACTGCCGCGAATTCTTGATATTTTAATTGCATTTTCTTCATCGCTTAGTTTCTTTTTCATGGACGTTTAATTATATAAATGCACAGATGGGTGCAAGTTGTAAGATGACCATCATTAAAATATGAGTTGCCTGTTTCATTCCTTTTTTTGAGATACTTTTTGAGGAGTTAAATTATAGGTAATCCCAATTGCCCAACCAGCTATTTTTCGATCAATAGTAGGAACATTACCTGATCCAATGAACTCACCATTCACTTCATATGGGCTACTGAGTCTTTTAACTTTGCCAAAGGCAGCTTCCGTATTCAATATAAATCGTTGCTGTCTTCCTAATATAAAACTTACACCTCCAAGAAGAACAAAGTCTTGTTTTGAATTCAATGCTCCTCCAAAATTTGCTGCAAAGTTAAAATATCCCGGACAGCGGTAATGGACATGCATTAATGATCCTAGCATAAAATCAAAATGGTCTGGTGTTTGCTCTCTTATGTATTTCTTGACGACAATGCTATCGCTTCCAGTGATGCCTTGATAAGTGATAGGAATATCTTCGGTCACATATTCCCGATCCACAAGGAACGACAAAAATGGACCTGCGCTAAAATCAATTTTTAAACCACCGTGTACATAAAATTGGTATTTAAATTGATCTACTTTATTTAACTTCTTATCAGTTCTCTTTACATTAATTTCTATAATATCAGCATTGTCATTTGTAATTTGAATTGGAAGCAAAGCAAGACTCTGTTGCATTCATAAATTTGACCTATTATAGCTTCGATTTTAGAAAGTATGTTGTCCTGAAACTCTTTTAGTTTCTGTTTCCTAAAATCGGTATTGAATCTACTTGTTCTTTGGTTGCTTTGGTATCTTTTAAGTAGTTGTATTCGTTCTTCAAAATAGTCTTTAGGAAGCTGCTTATTAAATATAATGCGATATTTGTTTAAAAATTCGATACCTTTCTTTGCTGTTAAATCACCTTCAACACATTCTTGATTTTTTAATTCTACAGTATAATTCTGCAATTCTTGAAGTAATTCCTTTGCATTATTTATTGATGTCGTAATTTCTTGTTTTATTTTTGCAAAATTTTGATTGCTTTACTTGAATCAGGAGCTAGACCTGCATTTGCTTTGTTACTTGTATCTTTTTGGGTTTGGCTTGAGATTTTATTTATTAGCCCATCAAAAGCACTGTGGTCGCTATTCAATTCTACATCCTGATATTCAATTTCGAGGTCATAACGGAATGGATTATAATTGGCCTATGAATGAAAATAATTCATCATTTTCAATCATCAATCCATTTCCACATTTTTTAGCTTTGGAATTATATTTTTGTTTGTAAAACATTGGCCTTTTTTGATGCTTACAATATTCCTGGCTACACATATCAAGAATAAAAGTAGAAGATGAAATTTCTTCACATGAATCGCAATTCAAAATACTTGAATCTTTTTTGGCTTTAAAAACACTCCAATTTAAAATTATATACCCGGCATCATCAACACTATCGGTTGATATTTTTAAACTATCTGGGTTTACTTTGTTTTCAATGTCTCTGATACATATTTCGGAAATATCAAGCGCGAATTTATTTTCGGCGATAACTATAATCTTTTTAGTTTTTTTTAATATATGATCAGTTTCAGTTTGGTTGAAATCTACTGGTACAGGGTTGATTGTGCTTGATTTAGTATAATCTATTGTGATTATAGAAGTATCAATCCCTTGAGAACTTACAGTTAGATATAGGAAGATAGTAAAAATAAAAAAATAATATATATTTCATGGTTATAGAATTTAATACAAATTGAATTTATTATTACTTATAAACTTATCAATTGGCAAAACATATGAATAATCATTTTGATACTGTTGATGAAATCAATAAACCTAAAATTCCATTATCTGCCATATCCAAGACTACTGCGCCTGAGTCGCCCGGTTGAGAAATTTTTTCAACTTTTATTAAGCCTTTCATTATTACTTTTCTATTATTGCCATAATCAATCTCACTTTCGGTATAACTACATAAGATTTTTCCGTATCGATAATTTGACACTTTCCCAAACAATTTTACAATAGTCTTATTATCATCATAATGAGTTACATATTTGAATTTGACTGGACTTACTCCCATATGAAAAACTGAATGGTCGATTTTTATGCTATCATCAATTTTCACAATTGAAAAATCATTTTCATTATTGAGAATTCCTTCTTCAACCCTACCAATAATATTATTTGATGCGCTACCATCTATATATGACGGTTCTGTAACTTCTGGATTTACAATTGCATCTCCTGGTTTTACCACATATTGTCCGTTCGTTAATTCATTTGGAAATAATACATGATAGCAACTTACCAGATAGTTACTTATTTTTGATTATCATGCTTATTTAATATTAATCCAATTGTACCTGAAAAAATTGCTATCTTTCGAGAAACATAACCTGGCTGAATAACATTAGAAAGGGCTGCATTAGATGTGATGGCTCCAACTTCCTTTACATCAGTAGGTATTTCTACCTGTACATTATTTTCATCGGTATAACTGATTGTTTCTGGAATTAACCCTTCTTTTATAGATGGATCTTTTTTACTCACTTCAAATAAAATAGCATATTGATTTCGCTGTTTACCTTTGATGTATTTTTTTTCTAGGGAGATTCCAAGTATATTTGGATACTTACTACGCCATACATCCCCATTCTTCTTGATTGCTTCTAAAATCAATGGAGGAGTTACGGCATCATCGTCAATTAGAACAGCTTCATTTTGCGGATCACCTTTTCCAAGAGGCAATAAAATGTCTTTTAAACGATTCAGTAAATCAATCATTCTACCTGAAAAGAACCCAAGCAAAAAGGATACAGATATTGAATATACACTATATTGAATATTATATATTTCTCCTGAAGATTGAATTTTATTGTAGCATAGGTAAATGATGCAAACACAAAACGGGGTATAAAATATTTTAGCTATTTGAACATATATTTCTGTTTTTCTGAAGTTATAGGCAAGATTTTCAACAGTATGGTACAATAAATTGGCCAATACACCAAATAAACTCAAAAACTATTTCAAAAAATACCCAGTTTTGTTCCAACCAAAAGAACAAAATTGATCCTAAATGGGAATGTGGGTAATAAATTTTAATTTGCCTAAGTGATTTTTCTAGCAATAAATCCCTGTCCAATTTATTGGAAGTACGATTATCCATTTTTGGAAAGCTTGAATGAAGGTAAAGGGCAAGCGCTTTTTTAGTGGAATCATCATTGCAATTGATACATGTATCTCCTTCAAATCGATAATCCTGTTTACGATGTCGATTTGGTCTTTATTCAAATATTCAACACTTGAATTTCCAACATGCCATTCTTCGCTGTGTCTATTTCCATAGTAGTGTAAAAAACCAATAAAATGCAGAGATCAATAATATTAAGAGCGTTAGAATGACAAACCATCTATATCCTGATATTCGTTTTGATGGTATTCTAAAAATCTGTAGAGTGACATAAAATAAACGATTTAAAGATGTGAAACACTGTATTGAATTGAATTTGAAAGAAGCATGGCATTTTTTATAAAACATGTTTTCTTATTCTATAACCAGTTCAAAAGGATTCTTATTTATTTCCCTCTCAAACCCCCTCACCGTCTTCCCGAATTCCTCACATCAACTCCCCCTCCGCATTCAAATCTTCAGCGAATCACCAAGAGCAATACAAGTAATTGAAAAAATAATTTGCCGAATGAAATCGAATGCCTGCACGATTGGGAACATCTAAAACTTCATAGGTATAAACATCCTTTTTGCTTTA
Source organism: Bacteroidota bacterium (assembly GCA_016720655.1). Taxonomy (GTDB): domain Bacteria; phylum Bacteroidota; class Bacteroidia; order AKYH767-A; family 2013-40CM-41-45; genus JADKJP01. The sequence continues at coordinate 1,586 of JADKKE010000012.1, read as the reverse complement.
GGGTGGAAAGCCTGTTTGAACGGGTATACTTACATGTATAAGAACCTTTCGGAATACAGGATATTTGGTTTTGATTTTCTTTCCCTGGCATCTCAAGCGTTTTGCAAATAAATACTTGCCCGTCTGATTTCACAAAAGTGAGTGTACCCAGGACTTGTTTCCCATCATCGGAAATCCTTTTTAAAAACACTTTCATATTAATTCGATTTTGAAAACAATTTTCAATAAAATGTAAACTGAAAATGGAATTGTTTATTTATACGAATAATTGTCGGTATCACTTCGCCGTAATCTGATACGTATACCCATTCCCCACAGCCGTCCGTTTCCCCGAAACAATTGGTAACAGGTCTCCCTTGATTCGTACGAGTACATCAGAAGCCGGGACCTGGGTGTAATGAACCTTGATTGGAATTTTGATTGTTTGTCCGGGTTCGAGAAGGATGCCTTTTGTTTTTAGGAGTTTCGACTTTCTGATGGTACCGGGTGTGGATTGGAGGGATGCTTGTATTTCACTGATTTCTGGCAGTTCAAATCGCCAGTCGGCGGGTAATTCGTTTTGATTAAAATTTATTTGAAGCTCGCCTGTTGGCGTTCTCCATGAAAAGGTTACATCACGTCCGCCGTTTGGAACATTGACCGTTGTGTTTCCGATGGATGTTGCTGTCAGACTTGGAAACTCAAGTGTGATTCGGGGATCGGTAAAAAATGCTTCTACGTTTACATTGTTGATCGTGGCTCCAGTGTTGTTCTGTACGCGAGAACATGTAGTGTCACCACAGCATTTGATTTAATACCGATGGTACCGTCCAGATATCCGGACTTTCCGCAATGATAGCTGCAGAAGGTTCCGCGCCAGCATCGGAATTATTATCTCTGATGTATACACGCGGTAAAGCGGCATCATTTATCAATGCAAGGGCTGCAGGGTAGTTTTCCTGAGCACAGGGTAATATTTCTGTTGCGGCAGGTGCAAAGCCACCAACACCGGTTGCTGAGGGTCTCAATTCAGGAGTAAAAGATGCTGCTCTATATTCGTTCCACAAATAATCTGTTGTTTCGCCGGAAGAAGTGTATCCTATTTGTTTCAGTATATACATGTCCGTGTACAGCTTGAATTCTACTGATGTTACGTACGACTATACTGCGCAATGTTTGTTCACCCGGTGGGTCGGATGTAATGTAAGCCCATGGACGCAAGATAACCTCGCTAACTATGATAACTCACCAACGATTTTAGGTTCGTCAGACTGCTTAGAAAATCTCTCATGCGTATTGTTTCCGATTCACTGAAGGGACCAGTACCATGGTAAAGGTCACTACTTGTGGAAGCGGATGAACCGGATGACAAGCCCCATTGATACCCCAGTTTCGATTGAGATCAACCCCAAGGTTCCGTCGCCATTGTTTCGGCGGTTTTTGCGCCAGTACCGGTCGGTGGTTTGTGTGTATAAGAATCCATCGGGGTTGAGAACGGGGATAATCCATATTTGCAATCTGTCCATGTTCGCTCTTAAGACCGCATCTGTTGCCCTTTGCTGCAACATTTATCTGCCAGGTATAAGATTGTTTCTACAGTGATCCAT